>CAXXLB010000021.1:0-5939 GCA_963664675.2 Petrotogaceae bacterium | reverse complement strand
CCAGTGTTATTCTATTAAACGTTCCTGCTCCTCCTCTTATACCGCCGCTATTCGAGGATCCGGGTGTAATGATTATTAAATTTGAACCAAGTGAGTCTATCTGTTTTTTAACATTTAATTGCGCACCGTCGCCTATCGCCACCATTATAACTACAGCCGCAACCCCTATAATAACACCAAGCGCAGTAAGCGAACTTCTTAACCTTGATTTTAATATACTCTTCACAGCCTCTTTTAATACTAACTTTATATGCATTATACTATTCCCTAAACTTCCTCATTAAAAGAGAGTGCAGTAACTTTTTGTAATTCCTCTTCAGCGATTAACGATTTTTTCAAGGACATATCTTTAATTTTTCTTCCGTCCTTCATTTCAATAATTCTTTTGGCAAACGAAGCCAGTTCTCTTTCATGAGTTACTACCACAATCGTTATTCCATCGTTATTTAATTTTTGGAATAATGAAAATACTTCCAGCGAACTAACACTGTCCAGATTTCCGGTTGGTTCATCGGCAAGTAGTATTGAGGGGTTATTTACGAGAGCACGGGCAATTGCAACCCGCTGCTGTTGACCACCGGATAATTGATTAGGAATATGATTTATTCTATCGCTTAATCCGACTTTCGCAAGAGCTTCTTTGGATCTCTCTTGATAATCGATATCCTTAGTCCCTCTGTTATACATTAACGGTAACTGTACATTTTCAAGCGCAGTAGTACGCGCTAATAAATTAAATCCCTGAAATACAAAACCGATTTTTTTATTTCGGATAGCGGCATATTGATTTTTGGTATACAGACTCGTGTTTTCACCTTCGAGCCAATATTCCCCCGACGTCGGTTTATCAAGACATCCAATCAAATTCATTAAAGTCGATTTACCCGAACCCGACGCACCCATAATAGCAAGGAATTCTCCTTTAAAAACCGTAAGATTAACCGGCTTCAAAGCTTGAACGGAAATCTCCCCCGACCTGGTATGTCCGGGTAATGTTTACCGTTTGTATTATTCTCTCCTCCAAACTTCTCTCCTTAAAACTCATCACATCATAGGTGGAGGTGGTGGTCCGCCCTGTTGCCCCGGAGTTTGGAACCCAGGGCTTTTGTTTTCGTTATTTACGACTTCTTCTTCCTGTATTCCGGAAATCACTTTCATTCCTTCGTGTAATTCCCGGCTCATTATTATTTCCGTATTTTTTCCATCTGTTAAACCTGTCTTAACAAAACCCATTCTTAATTTTCCGAAAGTATCCAGATAAAAAACCTTCTTAGTATCCTTCATCCCCATCGGAGGTTTGTTGGTATCTTTACCAAAGGGCAAACCCGGAGGATTCCTTAAACTATCCGGTCTATTAATTCGGTCTTCATCCATGTTATTTTTCATCTCAGTCATCATCGCTTTTGATTCTTTTATTCTCAACGCTGAATTGGCTATAAGTAAAACATTTTCTCTTTGCTCTATATAGAAATCCATTGTTGCCGTCATACCGGGTAATAACAGCCCCTCATTATTATCAACCGACACAATAACCGTGTAGGTCACAACATTTGAGACGGTATTAGCGCTTAATCTTATTTGTTTTACCATTCCGGTAAATGTTTTATCAATATATGTCTGCACGGTAAAAATTACTTTCTGACCTTCTTTAATCTGACCGATGTCGCTTTCGTCAATGCTGGCTAAAATTCTCATGGAAGAAAGATCTTCTGCAATTGTAAATAATGTGGGCGCCGAAAAATTAGCCGCGACTGTTTGTCCTTCTTCAATATTTCTGTCCAGAATTTTTCCTGATATCGGAGCATAGATGTATGCGTAGCAAAGGTTTGTTTTAGCTCTTTCAAGAGCGCTTTCCGATGATTTCAGAGAAGCAACTGCAGATTCAACATCACACTCTGATTTAATAAAATCCAATTCGGAAATAATTTTTTTATCGAAAAGTATTTTATTTGTTTCATGAACAGCAGCTTTTTGTTTGTACTCGGATTTTACTTTGGCAAGATTTGCCTCAGCATCTCTTACTTCGGCAACAAGATTCACAGTATCAATAATGGCAAGCAAACTTCCCTTAGCGACCTTGTCATTAAAATCGACAAAAACTTTTGCTATTTTCCCGGAGACCTGTGTTCCCACATCAACAGTAGAATTAGCTTCTAAAATACCGGTGCTGGTAACGATAAGATTTAAGTCGCCTTTTGTAAGTTCCGTAAACAGATAATTTTCTGTTTGTTCACTATCCGGCCAAAAGAGTTTGAATACAATTACAGCAAATATCAGGATCGTAATTACAGCAAAGAACTTTTTTTCATTTTTCTCAATATCAGTTTTTAGGTTTGACAAATAAGTGAACTGTTTTATTCCAGGAAAATATAGGGGCATTATTTATACCCTGATTTTACTTCAATGAGAATTTCCGAAAGCGGATTATTCTCACCCGTCAATTCCCGGTAAACAAATTTCTGATTCTCATTCAGCTCTTTTACAATCTTGTTTTCCGACATACTGAGAATAGAATTAATTTGCTCCTCTTGTTCACTAATTATTGAAGCTATTTTTTCGGATTGTTCTTCGGTCAAATTAAGAATTCTCGCCAACCTGCTGATATTATTGCAGGTTTGGAGTTCTTTTAGAAATTCCTGGTGGAAATCCTCCTTTTCAAAACTCAGATCAAAATAGTCATCACAAAAAGGAGACATCTCTTCAAATTCATCATATCCTTGAGGTGGGAAAAATCCGGGAGAACAAATCGGAAAGAATCTTACATCATCCAACATCAGGGAATTATCAAACAAGGGCAATTCATCCATAAAACCTAATTTCTGGCCAGGGGGAGGGGGAGGCATTTCACCCATTCCCTTTTTATGTTTTTCTTTGAATTGTTTGAATAATACTTTTTGTTCTTCCGTTAAAATTTTTTCTATCTTTTTGTCGGTATTTTCTCTTGCTTCTTCCATGGTTTTTCTGAATTCCGATTCATCTTGTTGTTTCTTTTCAAAAATTGCATCCATCTTTTTTTTGTTCGCATTAAAAATAACCTCAACTTTAGCAACCTGTGTATCAGTTAAATTTAATTCTTCTTTTAATTCCTCAACCATATTTTTCCTCTCAGGAGGACCGCCTTTTTGAGCAAAAACATTCATTATAAATATTAATCCAATAAAAAGTAGAAAAACTGCTCTTTTCATTTACTTCTCCGTTTTTATATTAAATTTTTCATGTTAGACAATGGAAAAACCTTCTATATTCCAAAATATTTTTCTTCTGAGAAATAATTATCTGTTTTAAAAAATATTTCTTCACTTGGGAATAAATATTATATTCAATTTGTCTAAAGATTGTTAAACTATATGAACCGGGAAAGGATTGGTAGCTTCGAGCGAAGTTAAACATAGAACAGATTTAGATCTTATAAATCTTTCAAAAAATGGTGATGAAACAGCATTCAGAATTCTTGTAGAAAAACATAAATCAATAGTAGCGTCTACAATTAACGGCATGGTTGGCAATTGTGATACGGCCGACGATATTGGACAGGAAGTTTTTATAAGATTTTATCATTCAATGGAGAATTTCAGAGGAGATTCTTCCTTAAGTACTTATCTGGTTCGTATTGCGATTAACTTATCATTAAATGAAATAAAAAGAATAAAGCGTAAAAAATTTTTTTCATTTGAAAAAATTATCGAAAACGGTCAAGATATTGCCCAGGAAAGTAATTCATTTTTAGCTGAGGAAAATAATGAACTTATACGATTAGCCATGCAAAAACTCAACCCGAAATATCGCAGTGTTTTAGTACTTAGATTAATTGATGGTTATTCGACAGAAGAAACGGCAAATATCCTGGAGATACCTATTGGAACAGTCTTATCACGCCTGATGAGAGCACAGCAAAAATTAAAAGAACATTTACAACATTTAAAGTAAAAATCATGAAAAAGAAAAAAATCGAGAGATTGATTTACAAAAGTCTGGATGGTAAACTTACTCATAAGGAAACCGAATCGTTAAAGTACGAGCTGGAACGATCTGCGGAATTTGAAAGTGAATACCGAAATACCATTAAACTCCGGGAAGAAATTAACAAAGGAGCAGAGAAATCTTTTAAACCTTTTTTCGAAGAACGGTTATTGAATCGATTACACAATAGCACCGGGAAAATAAAATATAATCCTCAGGTAATTTCTTTAGCAATTTCGTTCCGGCCAATTGCTGTTGCTGCTGCCCTGATATTATTGCTTCTGTTAACATATAATCTCGGAAGCGGAAACAATTATTCGATTAATAAATTACTTGGCGAATCCCAGACCAACATAGAGTATGCCTTCGATCCACTTAATAATATTTTTGAGAGAGCATTATGAAATCTTTGCAGATAAAATCAACTCTGATTATTCTTACTACTCTGATAATTGGTATGGGTATAGGATTTGAAATAGGTGAAATTATAGTCCGAGGTCACTTTGATGAAATGAACGAATTTCGCCAACCCAGAGGCTTTGTTACTGTTTTCGAAGATATTATTAAACCCGACAGTCTTCAGAAACCGCTTATCAATTCCATTCTTTTGAAGTATCATGAAAAGATGGAAAAAATATCCAAAGAAAGGTATGAATAAAGTTACTGTGTTAATAGACTCCATGAAGATTGAAATCAGATCTCTTCTGAGTGCAGAACAGCAAAAACGATTCGATGAAGAGATGTCCAGAATGGGAAAACAACTTCCTCCGCCAGGTGACAGGAGACCTCCGCAGGCAAATGACAGACCGGGTCCGCCACCGCCGGGACTTAAAATGCCTCCGCCGCCTGATGACAGAATGCCGAGAAGAAATTAATAAGAAAATTCAAAAATATTAATTAGGGAGGTTCTTCGTAAAGTATTTATTATAAAAATGTGAAGACTAAGATGCCGGTATTTATTTGACAACGAATTTTTTTTTATTACTGATATGAGTTAACCGGCACTTTTTGATTTAATGAATATTTGATGCAAGATTATCTTCCATTCGGATAGCTTTCGGAAAAAGAATATTGTTTTCCAGATAAATGTGCTTATGGGTATTCTTTTCCAGTTCTTCAAGTTTTTGATATGTTAAAACAAAGGTTGTGTCTGCGTTTTCGGGAAGACAATAATTTGTAGTGAGTTCTCTGAAAACGCCTTAAGAATACGCCTGTGTTTCTATGTTCTTCCTCATACACTCCGATTACTTCCTTTATTGATTTATATCCCCTGTTTCTCGGTTTTTCTTTGAAATACATACAATCAGAAATGTATTTTATTACTCTGAAAAGTATTTCTTCTTCTTTATTAAGATGCTGTGTAAGAGTAGTTTGAAACAATTTGTATTCATCATTCAAATCAGCAAGAAATTCATGATTGTGCGCGTGTGTCTCGGTTGTTTTTTCGATTAAATTTTTCAGATAAGGTAAAGCCTCCCGCAAATATTTATGGTGTTTCTCAACAATATAGTTCATCAGACTCGGCAGAGAAAGATGATCATAATCAGGCTCGGTCAGACTCAGGCTATCCACCTTCCTTAATTCCGCGATAAGTTCTGCTTTATTGATGTTGAGAGTTTTAATCACCAAGTTAAAATTTTTATCTCCGGTACAACAGAAATCAATTCCAAAGTCAGCAAACACTTTAGCATATCTGTAATCCCGTGAGATTATTTCTCCAATGGTTAAATTGTTGTTTAATAAATATTCATATGCGCTCATAAATAACTCTGCTTTCGTAAATCGCTATACCGTGTACTTTGCATAAATATAAATTTGTTTTTCTTGGATTTCGTTTTACTACAATAAATTGAATAATCAAAAAATTTATTTCTTGTTGAGCGAAAACATTATCCGGGTATTTGTTAGCAAACAATGAGGAGGCTTTGTCTGATTATAAAATAGCACTCGACATCTTAATATGCAAGTAGGTTATAAAA
>CAXXLB010000020.1:0-151988 GCA_963664675.2 Petrotogaceae bacterium | reverse complement strand
TATTCGCTCTTGGTCCACTTATGTATGGTATGCTTCTTTTTGTATCCTGGATTTTTTCTAAATCAGTGAGAGGAACCGACAAGGAAAAATTCATATTCAGATATATAGTCATTTTTGGAAATGTGGGATTCATCGGCTATCCTATCATATCGATCGTATTCGGAAAATCTGGTATTTTTTATGCGTCAATATTGAATATCTGGTTTGATATTCTTTCGTGGACACTGGGGATAGCATTAATAAGTAAATCTGAAAATAAACTGAATTTGAAAAAGATGTTTGTAAACCCCGGGATTATTTCTATTGTGATAGGTTTTTCCCTTTTTCTTTTTTCTATTAAACTGCCATTTTTCCTGCAGGAATCACTGGAACTTCTCGGCAATTCAACCACTCCCCTGGCTATGATAATAATCGGTGCGACTATAGGAGGTGCGAAACTCTCAGATATTTTCAAAGATTCCCGATTGATTGTGTATTCTGTGGTAAAACTGGCAATCGTTCCTTTCATTATGTACCTGTTATTGCTACCATTTGATTTGTCACCACTGGTGAAAGGAATTCCAATTGTTCTGTCCGCTATGCCTGCTGCAGTAAGTATTACAGTATTCGCTATGAAGTATGATTCGGATTATGTTTTTGGAACAAAAGGGGTTGTTGTATCAACAGTATTGAGCCTGATATCAATTCCTGTGTTGCTTTCATTACTCAAAATTTAAAAAATGTTGTTGATTGAAGGCGGGAAAGCGCGAGATCCGGAAAATGTGTATGTTTTTGGTAGCCGATATACGGGTATGATCTACAAGAGAACGGGTAAAAATAATATAGATAAAGAAAAATATGACAGAGAAAAGTATATGTGAAATAGAATAGAATAGAAAACAAAACAGTATTCAGTATACAGTGAATAAAGAAGATAACGAGTTCTTAGGGAAATACAGGAGGATTTATCATTTTATTTTGTATTCGATGCTCTATGGACGGATGAAAAAGTCAATTAAGATTGTGATAAAATACAGTACATTGTTTGTATGATTATTAGCGAGTGGGCGATAAAGAATTATGAAAAAGATATTGAAAATTGAACTGATTCTTATTTTATCAATATTATCGATTATTTTTTTGTCTCTTTTCATTCAGTATAATTGGAGTAAAGATACTGTAGAAAAAGAAACAAAGTATATAATGGATTTAAAAATAAACCTCCTTGAGGATGATCTTCATAAATGGATTTCGAAAAATATCGGTACAATTGAAGAAACTGCAAGGTTTATCGAAAATGTGGAGTTCGATGAAACAGGAATTTTGAATTTTCTAAAGCTGAAAATGGGAGAAAATAAGGCCTTTTACTCTATTTATTATTTGAGTATCGAAAATAAAATGATCAATGGAAGCGGCTGGATTCCTTCGGAAGGTCTTGATTTACGCGATAGGCCATGGTATTTATCGGCAATTTCAAAGAGATATACCGTCATGACAGAAGCTTTTATACAATGCGAGCAAAGATGACATCATAATAACCATTGCGAGTCCCGTTGAAAAAGAAGGAGAAATAATAGGGGTAGTCGGGGGAGATATATCACTTCAAAATATTATAAATAAAGTCAAAGCCTCAAATATTTCTCCAAATGGATTTACACTCATTACAAATAATCAAGAGCAGATAATCGCTCATTCGACGATAACTTTCGATAAAAGTGAACTCTCTTTCATTCAAATTCCGGAAGAATTTAAAGATGAATTAGAAGGAATAGTGGAAAATACTTATGAAGATAATTTGATAAGCATCGATAAAAAAGATTACAAAGGATATTTGTCTTATTTGCCAGTTGAAGATTCAAACTGGGTTCTAGTTGGATATATACCCGTGGAAGAATACATGGTTTCAATAAACCAGATAACATTTATATTTATAATTGTTTCGTTGATGCTTTTAGGAACATTCAGCGTATTTCTCCTGCTCCAGAATAAATATATGTTCAGACCGATAATTGAATTGAGTAATGCCATTTCCGATATAGATATTAAGAAAAATGAGTTCAGGCGAATACCGTTGAAAGAACACGATTTTCTTTACGAATTAAAATGGACATTGAATAGCCTTTTTGAAAAAGTAGAAACTTATTTTAAAGAAATAAGTTTTAAGAAAATGGAAAAGGATGAAGCATACAAAAAATTGAAAAGAAATTTTGATGTTTTCATAAAATCATACAGTAAAATAGTCGATATGAAAGATCCATACACGTCAGGGCATCAAAATGAAGTGGCCTGTTTAGCAGAAGAAATTGGAAAAAGATTGAATTTATCATCGGAAGAGCACGAAGGGTTAAAAATAGCGGCCGTTTTACATGATATAGGAAAACTTCGTATACCAACGGAAATATTAAATAAAGCCTCTGGTTTATCGGAACTTGAATATGAAATGATAAAAGAACATCCCGTTAAGTCCTGTGAATTATTGAGTGATATAGATTTTGATCAACCGGTAAAAGAAATAATTCTGCAACATCATGAAAAAGTTAATGGGACAGGATATCCCAACGGATTAACAGGTGAAGAAATATTGTTGCAGGCGAGAATACTTTGTGTTGCCGATGTAGTAAAAGCGATGTCTTCGCACAGACCTTACAGACCGGCCTTCAAAATTGAAGAAGTGCTTGAATATATAAAAGAAAATGCGGGAATCCTCTTCGATGAAAGGGTAGTAAAAGCCTGTCTCGATATTTTCAACGAAGGATTTAAATTTAATAGAGAAGACTGTGAAAAGAAAAACGACAGTATATAGTGTTTAGGATTTAGTGCATGTAAGACAGTGTCTAGTGCCTCGTGTATTGTGCATAGAAAGACATCATAAAAACCCTTAAAGGAGTGGAATAAAAATTGGAGAACACCTGATCTTTAGTACAATAGTTTTCCAACTTCTTTCTCATCGCTTCCTATTGTTTAACTATTGTTCAAAAGCCTAAAAGCTGAAAAACAGTACAGAGAAATGTAAACGGATAACAGGCTGAAAAAGCTCAAGAGCGAAAAAGCGCAATAGAAAACAGAGAATTGGTAAATAGATAACGGGAAAAACTGAAAAGTTAAAAAGCTGAAAGGCCAAAGGGCTTAAAAGTTAAAGAGCAAAAAGGCTAAAAGGCCGAAAAACTGAATTGCTGAAGCTTGACTGAACTATGTTTTTCTTTTATTTTCTATTTTATGTTCTCTTATGATTCTTTCTCTGCACATTCTCTTTCACACTGTTTCACAATTGTTCGGCCTCCGCGCTGAAAATATACAAACAAAAGAAATATTTTTTGAAATTTACTACACTTATTTATTTTACCTTAATATTAATTTTGTTAGAGTAGTTTATAATTTATTTTATGAAAGGGAATTTAATAATTTTTGATATTGGTGGGGTTTTAGCAAAAAACACAAACGTAGTTCCAGATATTTGCAAAAAACTGAATATTTCAAAGTCTGATTTCATCAAATATGCGGGTGTTGAAAAATTAAAGGGAATTCAAACGGGAAAGATTTCAATGGATAAATTCTGGAATCACTTTGAGAAAAAATCGGGGATAAGTATTAATGAAGATCTGTTTGAAAGTTTTTTCAATCCTGTTATTGATACTAAAACTCTGGAGGTTATAAAAAGATTAAAGGAAAAGTACAGAGTGATAGCCGGAACAAATACTATAACTCCCCACTACAATATTCATAAAAAACGTGGGGATTACGATCTGTTCGATAAAGTTTATGCGTCACATTTAATAGGTTTTTCAAAACCGGACAGTGATTTTTATGAAAAGATTCTGGAAACCGAGAATTCCTCTGCAGAAGAAGCCGTTTTCATTGACGATACAAGGGAGAATATTGAGAAAGCAGAAAAGCTGCACATAAAATCTTATTTATTCAGAACTCCGGAGGAATTAGAGAGAGATTTAGAGAGTGATTTTATTCTTTGATAAAGGGGTGATTATGTGAAAAAAAGTTTAAAAATTTTCATTGTCATTTTTATGATTTCCATTTTTCTGACAGGGTTAGCATTCAGTAAGACAACCATCACGTGGTGGATTAATCCTTGGAGAATAACACCTCCCGGTTTCCCCGCAGATCAGACCGCAGATAGTGAAGCCTTCCCAAAATGGGTATCTGAAGAGTTCATGAAACTGCACCCGGATGTAGAGGTTAAATATGTCGTTGTCGGTAATACCGAATATTCCCAGAAAATGGCTGCGGCTATTGCCACAGGAACAAATCCCGATGTATTCAAGGGACCTGTATGGGACAGCAGATGGGCAAAAGCAGGATTGCTCGAACCAATAGATGAGTATCTCTCGGATGAAGATCTCGCGGATTACTATGAAGTGGCTCTCGAAGAGGGAGAAATCGACGGTGAACATTATATTTGGCCATGGAATCTTGGAACAAATGGGATGGGAGCCACGATGCTTCTTTATACACCAGATTTTGAAAAGGCCGGAATCGACTGGCAAAAAATTGTGGAAGAAGGCTGGACGATTGAAGAATTCCTCGATGCATGTGATAAGTTAACATGGGATGAAGATGGCGATGGTAAAACGGATCACTATGCGATAAGTTTCGGAGCGAAGGATACAAATATACATAATGTTATGAACTTCCTCTATACTTTCGGTGGGAAATTGACAAATGAAGACGAAACAATCGTTACTTTCAATGACGAAGGTGCGGTTGCAGGATTGCAGTTCGTTGTCGATCTGGTGGACAAATACGGATACGCTCCAAAGGGTGTAGAAGGTTTGGGAGTATACGACGAAATAGGAAATTTCCATTCTCACAGAACGAGTATAGGATTTGGCGGACCTTACGAAATAAACAGAATAACAAGATATGTAAACTCAGGACAGTTAGCAGAACAATTTTATCCCGTTATAGCTCCATTCCCTCACTTAGAGGGCGAAGACCCTGCAGCATATTCGAGTGCTGGTGGATTCGTAACTTTCAAACAGGATGATCCTGAGAAAAAAGAACTGGTATTTGAATTCGTTAAATTCCTTACAAATGCCGAAAATACAGCTCTTCTGGAAACGTTGAATTACCTGACGGCCAGAAAATCGGTGAATGAAATTCTTTATCAGGACGATCCATACAGAAATGAACAGGCCGCTGCATTCGCAGAAATCATAGGCGAATATGGGGTGCCTTTCTTCGGTTCACAGGAATTCCCATGGAGCCAGATAAGCAAATATTTCACGAGTGCACTTCAGGGAGCCTTTGGTGGTACAAAGACACCTCAGGAAGCGTTGGATTATTTTGTTGAAGAATCAAATAAAGTAATTGAGAGAATGAAATAAAAAATTTTTAACTTACCTCTTCGGCATACGCCGGAGAGGTTTTACTTTTCTGGTTGGAGGAAGAAATGAACAACGTGAATTCAAATATTGTTAAAACAAAATACCCCCTGTATAAAAAAATCTGGAAAAATAAGGCGGGATATTTTTTCGTTCTCCCGCATTTAACCCTTTTTGCCATTTTCTTTTTACTTCCCGTGGGGTGGGGAATGTATCTCAGTTTCTTCGATTACAACGCCTTTTCGCAATCATTTACCGGTATAGATAATTATAAATATATATTTGAAGATGAATTGTTTTGGAAAGCATTGAAAAATACGTTCGCATATACTTTGGGAGTGGTCCCTTTATGGCTGGGTAAGGCACTGTTAGTAACCGTGCTTATATACCCTTTCCACAAAAAAATAAGGACGTTCTTTAAAGCGGTATTCTATCTTCCGCATGTAACATCATCCGTAATAATCGCTATGATATGGCTATGGGTATTCAATCCCCAGTACGGGCTTTTGAATTATTTTCTGAGCTTTTTCGGAATTGATCCGGTAATATGGCTTGGAAACAGTATGACAGCTATGCCTTCGTTGATTATGATGCAGGTAATAATGGGGGGAGGTTCCACGATCGTTCTGCTCTCGGCTGCCATGGCTTCCATACCCGAATATTATTTTGAAGCGGCGGAATTAGAAGGAGCGGGATCCTGGGCTATCTTCAAGAAAATAACACTTCCGCTTTTGAAGCCGACTATTCTTTATGCGATGATAATGGGTACAATAGCCAATTTTCAGACATTTTCAAATATATATATTATGACTCAGGGCGGTCCCGAATTTTCGACATTAACCATAGCCTATCTGGTGTATGAAACCGCGTTCAAATATTATGATCTGGGACTGGCATCAGCTATGTCCATGATAATGTTTGTAATACTGGTCGTTCTTGGAATAATCCAGTTCAAGTGGCTCGGTTCGAATGTTGAGTATTGAGGTTTGATTATGAAAGCAAAAACTAAGAAAAATATAAAAAAGACAATTTCACTGATAATTCTGGGAATCCTGGGTTTACTGGCTTTTATTCCCCTTTTATGGATGGTCATCACGGCCTTTACTCAACCGACACTCACTATGAAATTTCCACCCGAGTTGATTCCAAAAGATCCATCCGTAGAAAACTTTGCCAATCTCTTTTCCCGGAAAATGATATTCAGGTGGACCCTGAACAGCGTAATAGTGGCCGGAACGGTAACAGTTGTACAGGTTTTCTTCTGCGCGATGGCGGGATACTCTCTGGCAAAAAAAAGATTTCCAGGAAGAAAAGCGATATTTGCTGTTTATATATCTTCCATGATGATACCCACTCAGGTAACATTGGTTCCACTTTATATTATCGTGGCAAAATTCGGATTTGTAAACACTTATGCGGGGCTCATATTACCGGCTATAGCGGCACCGTTTGGTGTGTTTCTCATGCGACAGTTCATGCTTTCCGTTCCATCCGAAATGCTCGAAGCGGCGCGAATTGATGGAGCAGGTGAGTTTAAAACGTTTATGAAAATCGTTCTGCCGATTTCGAAGCCAGCGCTTGCGGTGCTGGGTATATTCACCTTCGTTGGTCAGTGGAACAGTTTCCTCTGGCCGTTGATAATAACGAACACAAATGAAATGAGAACCTTACAGGCTGGGCTCTCCCTGATACAGGAAGAAGTTCCTATGCAGTATTCATATTTGATGGCGGCCGCTACCTTCGCTGCCATACCTATGATAATAGTATTCTTCTCGTTCCAGAAATATTTCCTGAGAGGTATAACCGTAGGATCAATCAAATAGACACTTCGCATTATTCATTATATGAGGCGAGGCGAAAAGTGTCCCGCCTCTTTATTATTTAAAGATCAGTTGTTCTCCGATTTTTAGTCTACCCATGTTTTGCATCCGGTAAAGTTTTACACCTATTATTATCACTCCATCTCTTAGAAAATATTATATTTTTCAAAAAGTGTTTTAAAGAATGATAAATTAAGTTTTCCAATTCAATGTTTGGTTTTTTAAAGTTCCAATTTTATAAAGAATAATACTTTCATCTGCCGTAAAAATTTTATTAGGTCTGATATTGCTCTCGATTTTCAGTGATCCGGACTCAAAATCTTCGTTAAAGATTTTTATAGAATAAAAATCATGTTTGAATTTGCTTGTTATCTGACATAAAATAATATCATCACCCGACAGATTAGCCAATACCAGTGCCGGTCTACGTTTGGAATCCGATAAATCCGTAAAAGGAAAGGGTAATACAACCACATCACCCTTTATAAGTCTTTCCACGCTTCTTCCTCCACCGGCGACATCCAATCCTTTTTTAAAGAATTTTCATTGGCCAGAACTGTTTCTATAAGATTCTTTTTATATTTTTGTTTGAGAAACTTTATAAAATCCAAAACTTCGTACAATTTTTCCGAAGGAAGATCTTCAATTTCACTAATAATCAAATCTTTTTCTTTCATAAATCCTCCTCGAATAACATTTGATTAGTTGTGATTAGTTGCATGACTATATTATACACTCAAAAGATAATACTCTTTGATAAAATCCCGTATTATTTCATTGTAATTGAAAAACTATAGTATAGTCGAATAAGAGTCGGGCGATTGTTAAACAGTTGTATAAGAATTAATTTTAATTTTAGCCTTTCTGCTCTTGATCTTTCAGCTTTTTTACCTTCAAGCTTTTAAGGAATTGTAGAACAATAGTTGAACGATGGCTTAACGGTGGACAAACAAATTGTATAAGGATTAATTTTTTTGTTTTATGATGTTTGCTTTTTCACAAGGCACCAGACACTTATATACTAGCCACTGCTCCTCATAAATTCGTATTTCGTATGATTTGTGATATATTTATATCAGGAGTGAAGTGATTTTTTTCTTATCTTAATCGACAATATAAAAAACTAAAACAAATGATCAGGTTTGTTTATATTGTTGAGGTTTCATATGAATAAAAAACAGAAAAATAAAAAAGAAGACGAAGATTTAAAGGCTCCGAGCAAGTTCAAATATTTTGTTTGCCTTCTGGTAATAACCGCTATATTGATAGGTGAAGGGATAGTAATTGTATCTCTTATGACGAAATATAAATCGACTGTTAATTAAACTGAGATGTTGAACAAAAAATACAAGCAGACTCTTGTCGAGCTGGAAAAGATAGAGAATATCATCGATGAGATATCCGTGACTGCCACCGATGTATCCCTTGAAGAATACAATAAATTGGGTCGGTAAATCTCATCATTAAATCCAGATTTTTATAATAATCGCGGACTTACTTATTATAAAAAAGGAGAATATGTTGAGGCGAAAAAAGATTTTGATAAAGCCATTGAAATAGACTCTGATTATTCTTACACTTATGATTCCTTAGTGGGGATGTATTCAGTTATGAATAAGAAAGAAGAATTTTATAGATATCTGGAAATCGCTTTGAGTAAAGAATACCCGCTTATAGCGTTTATTGAAGATGAAGAACTAAAGAAACTTTATGATAAATATAAAGATGAAAAAACATTCAAAGATCTCATGAAAAAATACAACATCGATTATCCTGAGTAGTGATCCTATTTTTTCCCTTAACTTCATCACAGAGAATTGAGAAAGTACAAAATAGAATTTCAATTTGATTTTCCGACGATCGAAAAATAATTTAAAAATAAAGATGAAAAGCAGAAAAATCCGTAAAAGAAAAGCCTCCGATCAGGGAGGCTTTTCGTTGTTCCAGTGAATTCTCACGGTCTTTAAATGTACCCCGTGCACAAAAGGTCATCAGACCTATTTGAATCCACCTCTTCTATTAATAGTCTCTATTTTTTCCATTCTCTGCTGACCACCCCCTTTTCAAGACTTACCGTATACGGGTTATAAAAATTATAGCACAAATATGTATTTTTCATACATTTTTTCCATTCTCTTTATTAAATTGACAAAAAATTTATAAATCCGGAAAAAAAGGAGCGATTGACGAATATACTTTATATAGGTGTTTTTTAAATAAAAGTTAGATCATAAAAAATACGTGGAAAATAATGATAAAAGAAGTAAATCGAAACACGATAAACCATTTAATTCTTAGTAATGCCCAGAATTGAAATTTTGAGGAATTATTCTGTATCGATCAAAGCCAGTGAGGTACTTTGTTATTTTCGCTCTCCTTTGCCAGTTTCTTCTGACTGTTTCTTATAAACAAGTAAGCGAGAAAAATCAAAAGAAAAAGTATTATCTATCGATATGGATCTTCAAAGATTGGACCGGGAACCTTCTCATCATTCTTCCGGGTAAGAATCCCGGAGATCAGATCATAATCGATATACTCTGTCAGAAGTTCATCCGTTTTGTTATATCCGCTATCCAAAAAACAGTCTATTTCACCCCAAAAAAGAATAGGACAAAGAAACTAGTAATAGTAAAATAAAATAAAGGATAAGAGGTGAAAGAATGAAGAGAAAGAAAAAAGAATACTCTAAGGAATTAAAAATAAAAGTAATAAAAGAGTACAGAGAGACAGAAATGACATTAGAAGGACTCTCAAATAAGTATGCAGTACCCTCAACAACAATATCAGGCTGGGTAGGAAGATACAGGATAAATGGAGAAGATGAAATAATAAGGGTATTAGGAGACAAAAGGACAAAGAAAGAAAAGATACCACCGGTATTATACAAAGAATATGGATTAGAAAAGAAAAAGGAAATGGAAAAAGAAGAACTAATAGATGAATTAGGAACATTAATGATGGAAAATCAAATATTGAAAGAGATATTAAAAAAAACAGAAAAGGAAGAATGAATAAAAGAGGCAAATACCTATTAGCAAAAGAATTGAAAGAAAAAGGATATCCATTCAAAAGAATAATAGAGATGTTGGAAATAAAGAAAAGCACATATTATTATCATTTCAAAGAAAAGAATCAAGCAAAGGAATATAAGAAAAGAGGCAGAAAGAAAAGCGAATTTGTGAATACAATGAATGGGAAGATAAGGAATGAAGAGTTAAAGGAACTAATACTGGAAAAGTGTAAGAATGAAGATGCAATGAACCCAGAGTACTATATAAAAACAATGGGCTCAAAGAAGATGAAAAGCTATCTGTATTACAAATATGGAATATATATTGGACACAACAGGTTACATGGATTTAGAAAGGAATTAGGGTTGATAAGAAAATATGAAAACAGGACAAAACACCCAGTCAAAAGGGCACAGAATAGAACAATAACAAAGCAGAATCAATTATGGGAAGTAGATATAAAGTTCTTTAATGCAGGTAGAGATGGAATAGTACCACTGTTAGATATAATAGACGTCTATGACAGGAACATAGTAGCAACACACATAGGAAAGAGATGTACACATGAAGATTTCCTGGAACTAATAGAAATAGCGATAAAAGCAAGAGGAGAAAAACCAGAGGTGATAAGAACAGATAACGGATCACAATTCAAAGCAAATAAAACAAGAGAAAAAATGGAAGAATTAGGAATAATCCATGAATTTGGATACAAACATAATCCTGATTCCCAGGCATTTATTGAGTCTCAACATGCGAATCTGGAAAGAGAATTTGTTGCTTTGAATAAATTTAAGAGTGTAAAAGACTTGTATTTAAAGTATCTAGTATATATGGATTATTATCACAACTTAAGACCACATTCATCTTTGGGTTATAAAACTCCCAAACAATTTAATGCAATTCAGAGCTTTGGCAAGGAAGTTTTAGTAAAACGTTGATACGAGTTATTTTTGTCCAATATTTTGGGGTCCGTCCGACAGTTTATCCATTCCAGAAGATCCGGACATTGAGAGAACTTACCCCTATGACTATCTGGCCCTTTTTAGAAAGAAAAGGAAGATGCTCTGGGGATTATCAACGAATATGACTTGAAATTTCCTGTTTTTTATTTCTTTCCATTCAACTTCGACTTTGTAAGAAAAGTTATAAATTTCATATGAGAGAGTATAAGGAATATATTTTTCCAGTTTTTTCTTTAAATCCGTTTTATCATGAAGTTGTTTGACTCCGATGCAGTCGAACGACCCGTAATCATTTTCAAGAATCCCAAATATCGAAATTCCATCACCGGAATTTGCGAATCCCAGTAAATGTTTTGCGAGCTTTGGTATATCGATTATTTTTTGCTTTAAATCGGGAAAGCTTAGAATCGGAAAACATTGATGAAACCGGAAATAGCAAATATGGTTGATTTTATATTATAATATTTTGAAATTGCTTTTATGTGGGGGGTAAGTAAATGGCTCCAAAAGAAACTTTAGAAAAATGGGTTGAGGCGTTCAATAACAATGATGCCGATTCGATATGTGAATTATATTCTGATGATGCGATAAATTGCCAGATAGCCGAAAAATCTATAGTTGGTAAAGAAAATATCAGGCAATTCTTTAAAGATGATTTTGCGCGCGCAAAGATGACATGCATAGTGGTGAATATATTTCAGGATGGGGAATGGGCCATTATGGAATGGAAAGATCCTCTGGGGTTGAGAGGATGCGGTTTTTTCAGAATTCAAAATGAGAAAATAGTATTTCAAAGGGGTTACTGGGATAAACTGTCTTTTCTCAGGATACATAATTTGCCCATACCGAGAGAATAATGATTCTGAAATTAGCAGAAAATATCCGGATATAATCATATCAATCTTCTCCACTATCTATTTTATTTATATTCTTCGTTTTTTATTATTCTTTCAACACATTTATATTAATGTAAATTTTATTTTCACTGTTTTCATCGATCATGATTGGTGATATCATGAAAATGGTTATGATAGAGTAGAGGATCGGACTGAGTTGGCAAATTGAATTTAACCGGTGCTGTTGCAGGAGGATCATGTTGAGTTTCTTAACGGTGGTGAATCAAATTGCAATATTTTTTATTTTAATTACTGTAGGGATTTTTGCAAGAAGACTGAATCTCATTGGGAAGACTTTCACAAAACAATTATCTAATTTGGTTCTTTATATCACTTTGCCTGCAATGGTTATAGTATCGATGAATTTCGAATTTTCGGATGATCTTCTGGCAAATGCCATAGTGATATTTGCCCTGGGTCCGGTCATGTATGGCATGCTTTTTCTTGTTGCCTGGATCTTCTCCAAAACAATAAAAGGAACGGACAGAGAAAAAGCTATATTCAAATTTATGATAATTTTTGGAAATGTTGGATATATTGGTTATCCGGTCGCATCTATTGTGTTTGGAAAACCTGGAGTTTTTTATGCCGCAATATTGAATATATGGATACAGGCACTCATGTGGACTCTTGGAATAGCTCTTGTGAGTGGAACGAAGAACAAATTTAATCTGAAAAAAATATTTGTAAATCCCGGAATCATTTCCATAGCGATAGGTTTTTCTCTTTTCCTTTTTTCGATAAAGCTGCCGTCATTCTTACAGGAATCACTGGAACTTCTCGGCAACTCGACCACTCCTCTTGCAATGATAATAATCGGAGCAACTATAGGAGAGGCAAAACTTTCGGATACATTCAAGGATGTCAGATTGATAATATATTCGGTAGTGAAACTGGCGATTGTACCTTTCATCATGTACTTGTTGTTGTTACCCTTCGATCTGTCACCACTGGTTAAAGGAGTTCCAATAGTGCTGTCCGCCATGCCCGCTGCGGCGAATGTTTCGGTGTTTGCCATGAAGCACGACTCCGATTATATTCTTGGATCGAGAGGTGTAGTGGTATCCACTATATTGAGTTTGGTATCTATTCCGGTATTACTTTCACTGCTCAATATTTGATAAAATTATAGTGTTGAAAGTCGAGGGACACGATAGCCAAAAGTCAGTTTTTATGCTGGCCGAATTGTATTTTCTTCTCTCCATAAAAGATACTTTATTTCACTTAATAAAATCTGATTTTCAAAAAATTGATGATAATTCCTTGACTGCATCCGCTGAATGGGTTACTATAAAAAACAAACGGGAGATGATAGTATGAGTGAATATTCGAATGAAACTATAAAATTATTGAATGAAAGGGCCAGTTTGAGAGCTTTTTCCGACAGAGAAATAAATGATGAAGTTATGAACCAGATTCTCGGAGCCGCAACACATTCTGCCAGTGGCGGTAATTTGCAGCCATTTTCAATAATAAAAATAACCGATAAGGAAATTATGGAAAAAATAGTGTCGTTTGGAAATCAGAGTTTTATAAAAACCGCACCCGTCAATCTTCTTTTTTGCATCGATTTTTATAGAATAAAAAGAATGGCACAGATTGAAAAGGCGCCATTCACAGCTCAAAAAGCTTTTCCGCATTTCTGGATAGCTTTTCAGGATACGATGATAGCCGCGCAGACAGCTTGTATAGCTGCCGATTCACTGGGGCTTGGTTCTGTTTATATAGGAACGATTTTCACAATTCCCGAATCCCTTGAGGGAAGCGTTGAGGTTCTGGAATTACCGGAAGGGGTCCTTCCTGTTGTCCTCGTGAGTATGGGATATCCGAAAATCCAGCCTCCAATTGCAAAAAAATACGAGATTTCTACTCTGGTTCACGAAAACAAATACCGGAAGCCGTCGGATGAAGAAATGAAAAAAGCTATAGATGAAAAATATTCGAACAGAATTTTAAAGGTAAAAGGCGATGATACCCGCATTGAAAAAATAAGAAGTGTATGTGAAAAAGTTGAAAATAAAGAGTTCGCTGACGAAGTGATGAATCAAATAGAGAAAACCGGTGTAATTTCAACTTTTCAATACAGATTTGGTTTGCATTACAGTGCCGATTTCATGCCATCCATGAATGAAACTTTTGTTGAGATGATAAAAAAGAGAGGATTTGAAATTTTTGAAAATCCTGATTTTTTGAAATAAAAGTTCTGACATAAAAACGAACAAACATTGACGGGAGGTATTTATGGAATATAAATCACTGGCAAAAACTAATGCGGAGAAAGTTTGTGAAGCATTCAACAATGCGTTTTCGAATTATGAAATTCCTATTCAGATGCCCTATGAAAAATTTGTGAAGGTGGAAAAACGAAGAGGAGCCAACTATGAAATATCTATGGGTGCATATGATGAAGACAGACTTGCAGGATTTGTTGTAAATGCAGGTGGATTGTGGCAGGGGAAAAATACAATTTATGATTGTTTCACCGGGGTGACATCCGATTATCAAAGAAGGGGTATCGCAACAAAATTAATCGAGAAAAGTTTTGAGAATTCTAAAAAACTCGGATTCGAAAATTATCTTCTTGAGGTTATACAAACCAATACCAAAGCCTATGAACTTTATAAGAGAAAGGGTTTTGAGATTTCGAGATGCTTTGATGTTTACCGAGCGGAAGTTAAGGATATAACCTTTCCCGAAAATAAAAAGGAATTCAATATAAAGAAAATTGAAAATGTGGATTGGGATTTATTTGAAACATTCTGGAACATCTATCCTTCCTGGCAGAACAGCATCGATTCGGTAAAAAGAATCATGGAAGATTTTGAAATATTTTCTGCATTTGACGATGAAAAGTGTATAGGATATCTCATTCTTGAATCAGGTACGGGAGATGTTCCCCAACTTTCAATTCATAAAGAGTACAGAAGGAAGGGAGTTGCATCTTCTCTGATAAAAAAGGCCTCCGAAAACAGAAGAGAGGGATACAAATTCTCCTTTTTGAATATAGACTCGGATTATAAACCGTTCTCCGAATTTATGAAAAAGTTGAATTTCAAAATAATTGTTAAACAGTATGAAATGATCAGGAACCTTCGGTAAAATTGATCATAACATCCAAAAAATATAAACCCGATGATATTTCCATATAAAATTCTTCGGTGAATTAAAAAGGTTTCTGCTTAGTTATCTGAAAGATAACAACAATTTTTTCTTTCAGTACAAAAGCTTATTTTCAGCAACGTACAGCTGTAATCAGTTTTTTTGCTTACGATAAAAGTATAAAAAGATCATCATAAGCTTATATAGTGAAATATTTTTTTGTGAAACAGGACTTGCAAATTCTGAAATTGTTGGTATAATTTGTAATTGCCGGGCAGATTTTGCCCACCTTTATCTCGGTATTTAAGAAACAGATCGGAAAATTTCAGTTGAATTTACGACTGAAAGTTTGTTTTGCTGTCAAAAAATCATCAAATGAAGTATGCCGTTAGAAACTACATCCATTAAAAGTAATGAAATATACAGAATGACATTTTATCTGTAAACCGAAGACTTGCTTCTATTCTCGATTGAGAAATACCCGTTGTAAATTTCCATTCGATGTTTCTTATAGTCATGACAAAGAATTTTTAAGCAAAAATATTAAAATAAAATTCGTGTTTTTTAAGAAATGCGGTGTTATAAATTTGAAAATTCAAAATTTTATCTGAATTAATTTTTCAACTTGTTCCATTATCGGTTTCATAACAAAGTTGAAAATGCATTCAGAATAACAGGGAGGTGAAAGCTTTCAGAGCGGGACTTGCAATTTCAAAAAACTCATTCTCACGCAACAGGATTTATTTACTGAATCATATTATCAACAGTGTGGGAAGTTTCATATTCGGATACATAGCGGTTAGTATCTGGAGAGCCCTTTTGGGAGACAGCCCTGAAACTTCGGCTATGGTAACTTACGTTATGGTTAATCAGGCCGGTGTCTGGATAACAATGTTTCTGCCCTATGGCGCTTTTCTCTTTCAAAAGGTAAATGATGGAACGATAGCTTTCGATGTTCTCAGACCCTGTGGCCTCATCTATATGACATTTTTTGAGATGCTGGGTCACGTTTGCTACAATTTTGTTTTCCGGTATATACCTATATTCTGCCTCGGTTTTCTGATACTGGGTGTGGAATTGCCCACATTGAATCATCTGTTGCCATATATTCTGAGTCTTTTTTCCGGTTTTGTTATCTGTTATTTTTTGAATTACTTCGTGGGATTATGGGCTTTGAAATTTCTTAACATAACAGGTGGACAGGCTATCTACTATACATTTATGAATTTTTTCAACGGTTGTATGATACCCGCGGAATATTATCCCGGTATCTTAAAACAGATTATGCCCCTGACTCCATTTGCAGGAACGAGTTATATCCCAACCTACGTTTATCTGGGGAAAATACCCTTTCTCAGTGCGCTTGCAATTCAGGGGTTCTGGATATTAATACTCGGATGTCTTGCATACGTACTCACGGTCAAAGTACAAAAAACATTACAAATACAGGGCGGTTAGGAGGAAAAAAGATGGAGACATTCAAAGCGCTTTTCATTGCGAGTCTCAAGACACAAACGGAATACAGATTCAATTTCATAATTGACCTAATATTGTCTGGCCTCGCCATATTTTCGGATTTTATGATTACTCTGGTGATTCTTTCAAATTTCAAAGATATGGCGGGATGGAATCTTGGAGAAATAGCGCTGATATACTCAATTATTGAAGGCGGTTGGGGAATATTCAGACTCTTTGGAGAAGGACTGCACAAATTTCAGGAACTAACGTTGTCTGGAAGGTTCGATGTGATGCTGATAAGACCTGTCTCGACCGTAAAACAGGTTTTGCTTCAAAAATTTCAGTTCAGAAGACTGGGAGGGGTAGGACAAGCAGTTGCTGTTGGTATCATTGGGGCGTTGTATGCGGATATGGCTTCCCCGGGCTTTTTTTTAGTTTATTGTATTCTCATAGTGCTTTCTGCTCTGTTGATATTCAACGTGAACCTTATTCTTTCGGCAATAGCGTTCTGGACGATACGAAACGAAGATATACTGGTACTTGCTTCATATTCGATGCGTACCGCGGCATATTACCCGCTCAATATATATGCGGATTTTGTGAAAATAGTTCTGACTTTCATAGTTCCAATGGCAACTGCGGCATATTATCCGATGAGTTACTTATCCGGAAAGACCGACTCGATATTTGCATTAATAGCGCCCATATTGAGTCTTATTGTGTTCATGCCCCTGAGTTTTTGGCTATGGAAACAGGGAGAAAAGCATTATTCCAGTACCGGAAGTTAAAAGGAGGTAAAGAAGTGTCCGATTATATAGAAGTAAAAAAACTCTGCAAAACATACACCATTTACAAGAGAAAGAAATTGAGAAGAGAGAAACGGTTTATAGAAGCCGTTAGAGATGTGAATTTCAACGTAAAAAAGGGTGAATTTCTCGGATACATCGGCCCGAACGGAGCGGGAAAATCCACCACAATAAAAATGCTCACCGGAATACTTACACCAACTTCCGGAGAGGTCTCTGTCTCCGGGTACTGCCCTTGGAAACAAAGAAAAGCCTACGTGAGAAATCTGGGGGCCATCTTCGGTCAAAAAACCCAACTCTGGTGGGATTTACCGGTTAAAGACAGCTATACTGTTCTAAAGGCCATGTATAAAGTGCCCGATGGGAAATTCAGAAATCAGCTCAATTATCTGGTTGAAAGACTGGAAATCACGGAATTTTATTCTCAACCGGTCAGACAGCTCAGTCTCGGCCAGCGTATGAGAGCAGAACTCGCCGCCTCTCTGATACATGATCCGGAGATACTTTTTCTCGATGAACCGACTATTGGTCTGGATGTGGTTTCAAAACATAGGGTTCTGAAATTTCTAAGAGAGTTGAACAGAAATGGTAAAACAATATTCCTGACGACCCACGATCTCAATGATATAGAAACACTGTGTAAAGAAATTCTCATAATAAATCACGGGAAGCTCATATACAAAGGCACTATGTACGATCTCAAAAAAATGGTCGGATTGCCGAGGTTGCTCAAAATAAAACTTAAAGAAGATTCATTCGGATTGAATGAGGAGCAGAAAAATATTCTGGATGATTACAGCGGATATTATAATGAGGAAAATAGAGAAATAACATTGAAACTCTTCGATTCACAAAATCCCGCAGAACTGGCAAAAGTACTTTTCCAGAAATTTCACATAGAAGACTTCAAGATTCAGGAACCTGGAATTGAAGAAGTGGTGAAGGATATTTACAGAAATTGAATCGGTGTGCCGATAAAGGAATTTTTTAAAATATATAATATATCCAAATTATTGGTGATATAATCATACAGGAATTTTGTTATTTTTCTTTTTTATCTTACGACTTATGGAAATCGAATATTCTGTATATTCATATCTTTCAGATTCTGCGAGTGGCTTTGTCTTGCAGAAGAGAGATTTTCTCTGAGAGGTATGTCACTAAGGGTGTAAAAATGGAAAAATTCAATTTCAGCAAAAAAATGAAATTAAAGTTCGTATTCATACTCGTCGCTTCCGTATTTCTGGCCAGATTTAACGTAGAAATACCTTTCATAGCGAAAAACATACTCGATTATTCACTGGATTTAAATTCCTCGGGAATTTTCAACAGTTCCATTTTGCTTGTTTTTACTATTTTAGGATTGCTGGTATCCGAAACTTTCAGAAAATTACTCACTACGGGTTACAAATCGGATTTATATAACTCTTTAAGAAATTTTTCAACGCGGGGTATATTGAATAAAAGTTTTGAAGATTTTTCGGTAGAAAATAACCAGGAATACATATCTGTTTATAATAACGACATAGTGGAAATAGTGAACGATTATTATATAGGATTCATAGAAATAATATTCGACTTTTTTTCCATCGTTATTTACTCGATATCACTTTTCAGTCTGAATCCGATAATGGCGATCGTTGTAATATTTACGAATCTTCTTCCCCCGATCATACCTATAATATTCAAAAGGAAACTCCAGGACAGAAAAGACGATTATTTGAAAAGTATGAAAAGATACAATGTCAGGCTCGGAGATATGATAAAAGGATTTTTAACAATACGCATAAACAGAATAAAAAATCCCGTTTACAACAGAATGGAAAATTCATCCGAATCGAACATGGCCAATTTGAGAAAATATGAAAACACGCGTTCATTTTCGGAGATAGTAATGGGATTTTTTGCGTATTTGAATTATTTCGCAATAATACTGATCGGAGCCTATTTGATATATAAGAATTTATTGACCGCAGGAGGACTTCTCGCCGCGGTAGCCGTATCCGAGATCCTGGTAATTCCAGTCACAAAGATCTCCTATGAAATAAACAGGTTCAACAGTATAAAAAAGATCAAAAACAATTTCTTCAGACAATTCGGGATCAATGACACCGATAATGGCAAGAAAAAAATGAATGGAGAGATAGAAGAAATTGAAATAAAGAATCTGAAATTTTCTCTGAACGATTCCGAAATTCTTAAAGGTGTCACACTGAAAATTGAAAAGAGCAAGAAGTATTTGATATATGGGAGCAACGGCAGTGGAAAATCCACGATTTTGAAAATACTATCGAAAATTTACGGTGGTTACTCCGGAAATGTGCTCGTAAACGGAACCGAAATAAGAGACATAGATAAAAATTCTTTCTATGAAAGGGTTGGAATAGCTTTACAGCATCCGGTGATGTTCAACATAACCCTGAAAGAAAACATGACCCTGTACAACGATTATAAAGATGAGAAATTGAAAGATGTGATAAAGATTTTGAAACTCGGTAAAATAGAGGAAGAAATATTTTCAGGAGAAACTTTTGCAGACAGCAAGGGAAATATATCCGGTGGTGAAATGCAAAAAATCAACCTCACGAGAATATTGTTGAATAAAAAGAATTTTGTAATGCTTGACGAGGCAACATCCTCCTGTGATCAGAAAAGTAGCGCAATGATAGAAGAATATTTTCTGAAGGATGAGGAAACAACTCTTTTCAATATCCAGCACAAGATGAATAAAGATCTGATAGATTTCTATGATTCCATAATCATCGTAGACAAAGGGAAGATCTCAAACATTTTTTCAGGGAAAAAAGAGAAAGAGGATTTTAAAAATAGGTTTTTATGATTTTTGACTGTGGCAAAAAATAGAATTCAATGTGATTAATTCACACTGAAAATCCATTTTTAAAAAATCGAGTAAAGAACGATCTATTCCGCTACAACGACAGCAAATTCTTCGACTGTGGGAGTTTCCGGGATTTCATCCGGTCTGATTCCCAGAATTTCAGACCGGGGAGTGGGTTCAACCTTTGCCATTATCTCATTTTCGAAATGCACCTTCCATCCCGCTTTTTCCAGACCATCTTTGAAATATTTTTTCACATATAGAGTTTTATCCTTTTCAGGTTTGAGATTCGGATCGTTTTCCTCCATGAAAAGACAGATTCCGATTAGTTTTTTTGATACACGCCTCAATTCTTTGAATACCTTTTCACCATCTTCCATGTTCTGGAATCCTGCGGCTGTTGTAATCACGTCTATCGATCCACTTTTAAATGGGAGCAATTTGGCATCGGCGACGATCTGAGTTAAAAGATGATCTTTTTTCAAAAATTTCAGATACCGGCTTAATCCGTAACTGCTCGTTGGACTTATATCCACCGACAATAATTCCATATCGTTTTCCTTGACCAACGGAATTAACAATCCTCCCATGCCGGTTGCCAGATCCATGATTATTCCCTTTTCTCTTTTGAGAAGATTTTTGGTGTAATCCAAAGAACTTTGCATCGCTTTTTGATAATCCTCGGTATAATAATTTTTACCTTCAGGATTGTTCATTATCTTTTCGTACGCCTCAAAATTACCTTTATACCAGTATATCAATCCCTTTAACAACAAATCTGAGGGAGCGAGTTCCGAATCGGATGTTTTTAAAAATTTATCTTCCAATTCCTTATCGTTTCCAAAGAGCCCACCCTGGAAATATTTCCAGGCGTCTTCACCGTTTATCAAAAAATCATAAATGTCTTCTTTTGCAACAAATCTTTTCCCACATTTTTTGCAAAAAAAGATTTTATCCTCGATCGACAGTTCTTCTTTGCAGGCCGGACAAGCTAAAACAGTGTTTATATTCATAAATCAATCCCCCCTATATGTAAAATATTATACCTGTTTTCTTTTATTTTCTACAGCATATTAATTTTTTCTGTACATATTATTGAGCCAGAAAAAGTTATATTATACTTAATAAAAATAATTTTATGGTATTCGAGAGGGTCCCAGCACTGAAAAGGATACCCACGATCCCATTTGTTTTTATTTATATTCCATCAATTTTTATCTTTCTATTCGATTGAATTTATCCAGAATGCACAGTGTTTTAAAGGTGATGAGCGCAGTCCACTCCACTTTGGAAGTTTTCCACTGTTCTTCATAATTTCCCCATGACCAGTTTGGAATTATCACGCTGTCAGTCTCTATTTTCCATATATAATAATCCAAATTTGTGTTTATAGACTCACTATCAATGCCGAATGTTTCGTTCGGATCTGTGATAAAGTCCAGAGGTTTGGGCACGTAGTCTTCCCATTCTCCAACATTTTTGTTTACCAGTTGTCCGATGGCTATATTCAGAGTATTTTTGAATTTAACAGCCAGTTCTTCTGGAAGAGTATGATACAAATCTATATAACAGTAAATTTCATGTTGTGATTCGAAAACCCTTTTGCGGTTGAGATAATTTATAGCATATTCGAGCATATCATACACGTTCAGACCGGTGACATATTCTCTGTATTTATACAAATAACCGATTAGTTCTGCAGTTGGATTGCCCCAGTGTTTGTCAATAATTGTCATTCCCGATTCTTCATCGTAATTCCACCACGGCGCATGGGGAAAATTGTTCACTTCTTCTGGTACCGCAAACCATCCTTTGCGTTTGTGAACATACGTATCTTCCAGGAATTTAACGGCATTTTTAATCATCCCTGCGGTTTCTTCCCGCTTGTCGTATTTACTCAAATAACGCAGGCCTATGGAAGTTGCCATAGTGGAAGAAGATGGCAGACAGAAGTCCGATTCCAGACCATTCCCAAAACCACCGTCCGGATTTTGAAATTTCTTCAGTTCATTGATGATATCCAATTTGCATGGCTCGATAAAATAATCAATGAACAAATATTTTTCAAGTGGCCTGCCGCTTTCTGTTATATAATTACCGCATTTTTTGAATAGTTCTTTGGATAATTTATTCATAACACATCTCCTTCGAACGAGTATATATAAATTATATCATTTACAAGAATTGAGAATAATATGGATCGTTCGGGGAAATAATTTTTGCTTTATCAGTTCCAGAATTCATTTTGTAATATTATAAAGAAATTTGCATATCTTTTTGTAGAGTTTATTGATAATCAAGATAAAATAATGTATATTTCCATATTATGTGGAGATATAATAAACTTCTTAAATTGAATAAAACGGAATATTTTATGATGAAGAATTGTTTATTAAAAACGAGAAAATCGACAAAAGAACATTCTTTTTTAAAATAGCAATTTGGAAGGGTAAATATTTCAAACTTTCTGATTATTCGCTTTGTTAAAATGATTCTGATAGAAACATATGTGGTAGTATTGCCGATACTTTAAAAGCTTGTATTTGAATATTTATGAAAACTCCCGTTTGTGTAGGATATATAACGTTATTGAATTTACTTATTCAAATAATTTTTTTGAAAATGATATTAGCAAAAATAAAACGAGCATTGAGAAAAATAGTTTTTGAGATTTATGTTAACACCGATACCGTTTAGCGACAAAATAATTTCAAATAAAATTAATAAATTTGTTATCAAACAGATATTTTGTTAAATTGTTGTTAAAAAGAGTTTGTTTTGACTTGACAATATTGAATTATCTTTTTATAATTAAATTGTAATTGCGAATACATGAAAAGTTACGCTATGTTGTAGGATTTAATGGGGCTTAAAGTAAAATAGTTTTATATTGATTATGGGGAATTTGTATTTAGAGATTTAAAGAATTAATGTTTCATTGTGCTTATTGAGAATGCAAAAAAAGCACCGAATTTTTACAGATATCATTGGGATTTTTTGAGAAGTATGAGGTATATTTGTGATATTGTGAAGTTTGTATTTTTTGAGTAGGAAAAGAAAGAATTTTTTTTTTTTTGAATTTTTAGTTGTGGTAGAAAAATCCATAATAATTGTCAAAGAATTTTAAAAGAATAACTTTGTTATTTTTAATACAATTGTTTTTTGATACTTAAAATTAATTTATTAAGTTGAATTTTTTGATAAGGTAGTGTAATAGGTTTTATCTCAACAAGTACGGGGCAAAAATGGTGGATGTATTTGAGTAATAGATAACATTTTGATATACCGGTGGGTTTTTTCTGAATTTTTTATGTTGCTTAAGGGGTAAAGAACTGTTGAAAAAACAAATTAAAGTGTTGTTAGTAGAAGACAATTCTGATGATGTAGAGCTTATAAAGATATTGGGTTCTGATATAAAAAATGGTACTCTGGTTATCACAAATGTTGGGCGCTTGGACGATGGAATAAAACTTTTATCAGGAGATACTTTTGATGTTGTTCTTCTTGATCTTTATCTTCTTGACAGTTCCGGTCTTAAAACGCTTGTAGAACTCAATTCAAAATCAGAAGAAATACCTATTATAGTTTTGACCGGACACAATGACGAGAACCTTGCTTCTGAAGCGGTGCACTAGGTGCACAGGATTATCTGGTAAAAGGCCAGGTAGATGGGGAACTTCTTTGGCGATCCATAAATTACGCCATAGATCGTAAAAAATTGCAGATCCAGCTTGAACAGGCACATCAACGTGAGCGTCAGGATATGGAAATTAATTCGCTCAAAAAGATTTCTAAATCTTCGCAGACAGAGGTAACCGCTAAATTTTTTGGAATAACATCTATAGAAAAATATTCTCCAACCACATATACCGAAATTATTCAACGTTATAATAATCTTCTGGATCGTTCTATTGAAAAACGTATTTATAAAGTGGAATATGATCTTTCCGGAGATCTCAGATCGCTTTCGGAATTGCTTGGCTTTTTGAAAGCCGGACCCCGTGACCTGATTAAAATACATACGAAGGTTCTTGAAGACAAATGCCGTGGCGCTCCACAATTGAAAGTTCAGGCGTACGTTGAAGAAGGTAGAATTATACTTATTGAACTGATGGGATACATAGTTATGTTTTATCGTAATTACTATGTTGAGAGCAAAGATATGACTTTCTTACGTGAGATAAAATCAGCTGAAAACAGTGGATCACAAGGGGAAAATAACGGTGGAAAATAAATTTGTTTTTAAATTGTATATAACAGGCCATACACATACATCCGAATGCGCGATTGAAAATCTTCGAAGAATATGTAAAAAAGAATTTGATGGAAATTATCATATCGTGATCATAGATGTTTTAGAGTGTCCTCAAATGGCCGAAGACGAAAAAATACTTGCGACGCCTACACTGATAAAAGAAGTTCCCCCCGCCATGCAGACGAATAATAGGGGATCTGTCCGATGAGAAAAAATTATTATCCAAGTTGAATTTAAGTTCACCAAAGTCGAAAGAAGAGGTATAGAAACATGAGTGGGTTTGGTAAAAAAAATCGAATGAATGAATTTGAAAAATTAGAAACCAAAATAGAGGGGTTTGATCTCATTTCTTATGGAGGGTTGCCTAAAGGAAGAACTACACTGGTTTCTGGAACCGCAGGCAGCGCAAAGACTATTTTTGCTTCACAATTTTTGGCCGAAGGAATATTAAAAGCGGATGAGCCAGGAGTATTCGTCACATTTGAAGAATCTCCGGCCGAGATATGCAAAAACATGATTGGATTCAACTGGGATATACGTAATTGGGAAGAAAAAAGAAAATGGGCATTTGTAGATGCTACGCCTTCACCTGAAATTGAAACTGTTTATACTGAAAATTACGATCTTGGAGCATTATTGGCACGAATCGAATATGCGATTAAAAAGGTGAATGCAAAACGTGTCTCTATAGATTCTATAGGTAATATTTTTACCATGCTTCCCGAGAATTCAAATGTACGTAACGAACTCCATAGACTTTCTATTGCTATAAAGAATATGGGTGTAACGGCTATTATGACTGCCGAGCGCACAGATGAATACGGATCGATTGCCCGCTACAGCGTTGAGGAATTTGTTGCAGATAACGTGATCATACTTAGGAATGTGCTGGAAGATGAAAAACGCCGCCGTACGATAGAGATTCTGAAGTTTCGTGGTACATTTCATCAAAAGGGAGAGTTCCCTTTTACAGTGACTCCTGGTGAAGGTATCATAATAATACCTCTGTCAGCAATGGAATTAAAGCAAAAATCATCCAATGTCAGGATATCATCGGGAAATAAAAAACTGGACGATATGTGTGGAGGAGGTTTCTTCCGGGATTCGATTGTACTGGTTTCAGGTGCCACCGGTACCGGGAAGACACTCACCGTTACACAGTTTATGGCTCAGGGGGCATTGAGTGGTAATGGAAGAAGTCTTTTATTTGCTTTTGAAGAGAGCCGTGAGCAGCTTTTCCGTAACGCCACAGGTTGGGGAATAGACTTTGAAAGTTTGGAAGATCAGGGAAAAATAATGGTAATATGTGAATACCCTGAATCTGCAGGTTTGGAAGATCATCTAATCGAAATGAAAAGAATTATAGCCGAATACAAACCGACAAGAATTGCCGTAGACAGTCTTTCTGCTCTTGAAAGAGTATCAACACTTAAGAGTTACCGTGAATTTGTAATAGGATTAACGGGTTTTATAAAACAGAAAGAAACGGTAGGATTATTCACATCTACTACTCCATCACTTTTGGGAGGCACATCAATCACCGAAACTCATATTTCTACAATCACCGATTCCATTATTCTTCTTCGTTATGTTGAAGCATATGGCGAGATGAGGAGGGGACTGACTGTTCTTAAAATGAGAGGATCTATGCATGATAAAGAAATACGGGAATTTTCGATAGATGGTGAAGGAATGCATATCGGTAAACCTTTCAGAAATATTTCGGGAATATTATCCGGAAATCCCACATTCGTTGTTCAAAATGAATTGGAAAATTTGGGGAACCTTTTTAAAAATGACGACACGGTAAATAAGATAATTCCCGAGTCAGAGAGGGAAAATATATAATTTAGAAAGAAATCGAAAAATTTTACAACAAATTTTTAAATTTCAATTATAAAGGAATGTAATTACGTGTGAAAAAAATAAGTATTTTACTAATTGAAGATAATCCAGATGATGTGGAGTTAATGAAGGAATTGCTATCGGAGGCGAATTTCTCTCTATCCGATTTTGTATATACGGATGAACTTTCTTCAGCTTTGGAGATTCTGGAAGATAAGAATTTTGAAATTGTATTGTTGGATATGTCGTTACCCGACAGTTCGGGTTCAAATACGTTTTATAAACTTTGGGATAAAATACCGGAAACGCCTATTATTGTGATTACCGGAAACAGAAACGAAAAAGTAACGGGTAATTTATTACAGAACGGGGCACAGGATTATCTGGTAAAAGGATCTATAGAGCCTGGCCTGTTGGTTCATTCTATCGATCATGCTATTGAGCGTCAGAGGCTACTCGTCAGCCTGAAGCATAAAACGGAAGAAATTCAATCCCTTAGGGAAAGTTTGGAACATATTGTTTCCAATAATGCCGATGCAATAATTATTATAGATCAGCAGGGAATCATACGATTCGCCAATCCTGCCGCAGCAAAAATCCTGAACAGAGAACAAGGAGAACTGATAAACCAGGATTTTGGATTTCCTGTAATTACAGGGAAGCCACTGGAACTTGATATTGTTCGCAGAGACGGTAAGAAAACCGTAGCCGAACTACGGGCGGTCGAAATAACGTGGAAAAATACGTTTGCCTATCTTGCTGCTATAAGGGATATAACTGAACGTAAAAAAAAGCAAGATGAAATTATGCGGATGAGTTTTCGTGACAATTTAACCGGTCTGTTCAATCGGACATTTTTTGAGGAAGAGGCAAAACGATTGGATAGTGAGAAAAATTTCCCATTATCCCTGATTATGGGCGATTTAAATAATTTAAAACTTATAAATGATGCATTGGGACACGATGAGGGTGATAAACGACTTGTTATCGTTTCTCAGATATTGAAAAGATCGTGCAGAAAGAATGATGTTGTTGTACGTTTTGGAGGAGACGAATTCGTAATTTTATTGCCTAAATGTGATGAAAAAACAGCTATGAAAATTATTGATGATATTAAAATCGCCTGTGAAAGCATTATTTCAAACAGCATCCCGGTCTCTATTTCACTGGGGGTCGCTGTTAAGCATAAGCAGGGACTGTCAATATCAGACATGTTAAAATTAGCGGATAATAGGATGTATGCGAGTAAGTTTGCCGAAAGCAAGAGCATGCGAAGTTCATTTATTGTCACACTGGAAAAATCTTTATACGAGAAAGATTATATAACGGCAAATCATGCCGTACGTGTACGCGAGTTGGGTACCAGATTTGGAACTTATCTTGGATTGAAAGGCAGCGATATCGATGAACTTGCTGTTCTGGCTTCACTTCACGATATTGGAAAAATCACCATACCAGAATCCATTCTTAAAAAGGTGGGACCTCTAACTGATGAAGAATGGGAAGTTATAAAAAAACATCCCGAAACGGGATACAGAATAACGAAAGCCATGCATGGAATGGATATTATTGCCGAAGACATTCTTTCGCATCATGAACGATGGGATGGAAAAGGCTATCCAAAGAGGTTGAAGGGCTTACAGATACCACTTGCCTCTAGAATATTATCAATAATTGATACTTTTGATGTTATGACACATAAACGACCCTACAAAAAAGTAGCAACAAAACGTGAAGCGATCAATGAAATCAAAAATTGCAGTGGTTCACAATTTGACCCCAATCTGGTAGAGGCCTTTATGGCCTTTTTTGATAAAGATGTAAAAGACAACGATCTTTTATTGTAATCATATTATGAAAATAAGGTGAAAGGCAAAGGAGACTAGTGAATATGGATAAATCTGTTACAACGCCGGGAAGTAATGACACGAATATTCTTGATATGGGAGAATTACTCGATGTTCTTTTAGCCATGAAAAAGGGTGATTTTTCTAAAAGAATGCCTGTCGATAGAACTGGAATAGCAGGTAAAATATCTGATACACTGAATGAAATTATCGATTCCGATAAAGATTTCACAGATGAACTTAAAAAAGCCGCTAAAGAAATAGGAGATAAAGGAAAAACAACGTACCGTGTTTCGGATAAAAGTGGTACAACAAAATGGTCTACTTCAATAGAGTCAATGAACGATCTTTTTGATAGTTTAATTTGGCCGTTGAACGAAATTTCGCGTGTGATAAATGCACTTGCAAAGGGTGATTTTTCCCAGATTGTAGAGACTGAAAATGGTGATAAGAAATTAGCCGGTAGATATTTGCGAACGGCGAATACGATTAATAAGATGTTAGAGAAACTCAAAAAGTTTACCACTGAGACGATAAGAATTCTTAAAGAAATGAGCATTGACGGTATATTGAGAACTGAAGCGGAAGTAAAGGGTATGTACGGTGCTTGGAAAGATGTGATAGATAACGTTAACGAAATGGCCAATGTGAGATCCAGTCAAACGTTGGGTATCAAAGAAATTATGTCAGCTATTTCAAATGGTGATCTGACGAAAAAAGTCACGATAGAAGCGAAGGGGGAGATTCTCGAAGTCAAAAATAATATAAATATTATGGTTGACCTGTTGAATGCTTTCGCATCTGAAGTTTCGACACTTGCATATGAAGTTGGTATTGAAGGAAAACTTGGTAGTCAGGCGCATTTGAAAAATGTCAGAGGTGTATGGAAGGATTTAATTGAGAGTATAAATTTAATGGTTAAAAATATATCAGATCAAATGCGTGATACAGCCAAAGTGACGACTGCCGTTGCGAAGGGAAATCTTTCAACAAAGATAACAGTTGATGTTAAAGGTGAGATGCTTGAACTGAAAAACACCATAAATACAATGGTGGACCAGTTGAATTCCTTTTCTTCGGAGGTTACGAGGGTTGCACGTGAAGTTGGTACCGAAGGAAAACTCGGTGGTCAGGGACATGTGAGTGGCGTGGAAGGAATATGGAAAGATCTGACGGACAATGTGAATCTTATGGCGAGTAATTTGACGGTACAGATGCGCGATATTTCCAAAGTGGTAACGGCTATAGCGAAAGGTGATCTTTCCACTAAGATAAGCGTTGATGCGAGAGGAGAGATCTTTGAACTGAAAAACGCCATCAACACGATGGTGGATCAATTGAGTTCCTTCGCCTCCGAAGTTACGAGAGTTGCCCGAGAGGTTGGTACTGAAGGAAAGCTCGGTGGTCAGGGACATGTGAGTGGTGTGGAAGGAATATGGAAAGATCTGACGGATAATGTGAATCTTATGGTGAGTAATCTGACAATACAGATGCGTGACATTTTTAAAGTGTCCTCGGGAATAGCAAAAGGTGATCTCTCAACTAAGATAAGTGTGAATGTTAAAGGTGAGATGCTCGAACTGAAAAATACCGTCAATACGATGGTCGATCAGTTGAGCTCCTTTGCCTCTGAAGTCACGAGAGTTGCACGTGAAGTTGGTACGGAGGGGAAACTCGGAGGCCAGGGATATGTTGAAGGTGTAGCAGGAATATGGAAGGATCTGACGGACAATGTGAATCTTATGGCGAGTAATTTGACGGTACAGATGCGTGACATTTCCAAAGTAGTAACGGCTATAGCGAAAGGCGATCTATCAACCAAGATAAGCGTTGATGCAAGAGGAGAGATCTTCGAACTGAAAAATGCCATCAATACGATGGTCGATCAGTTGAGCTCCTTTGCTTCGGAGGTCACTAGAGTTGCCCGCGAGGTTGGTACTGAAGGAAAACTTGGTGGTCAGGGACATGTGAGTGGTGTGGAAGGAATATGGAAAGATCTGACGGACAATGTGAATCTTATGGCGAGTAATCTGACGGTGCAGATGCGTGATATTTCCAAAGTGGTAACAGCCATAGCAAAAGGTGATCTTTCCACTAAAATAAATGTTGAAGCGAGAGGGGAGATATTCGAACTGAAAAATGCCATCAATACGATGGTCGACCAGTTGAACTCCTTTGCCTCTGAAGTTACGAGGGTCGCGCGCGAAGTTGGTACTGAAGGGAGACTCGGTGCTCAGGGACATGTGAGCGGAGTGGCAGGAATATGGAAAGATCTGACCGACAATGTCAATACTATGGCTGCAAATCTTACGAAACAGGTCCGCAGTATTGCAAAAGTTGTAGTGGCTATATCCAGGGGAAATCTCAGTAAGAAACTGACAGTGGATGCAGAAGGAGAAATAGCTGAGTTGACCGAAACGATAAATACTATGATAGATAATCTGGCATCATTTGCCGATCAGGTAACTGTGGTTGCTCGCGAAGTTGGTGTAGAGGGAAAACTTGGTGGACAGGCAAAAGTTTTGGGAGCCGCCGGAATATGGAAAAATCTTACCGACAATGTTAATCAATTGGCTGAAAATCTTACTGTTCAGGTGCGTGCAATAAATACGGTGGCAACTGCGGTTGCAAAAGGAGATCTGTCGAGCTCAGTCACGGTGGAAGCCGTAGGTGAAGTTGCGGTACTGAAAAATAATGTCAATAAAATGATTGTTAATCTAAAGGAAACGACCAGAAAGAATGCTGAACAAGACTGGTTGAATACGAATCTTGCAAAATTCAACCGAATGTTGCAGGGACAACGGGATTTACGTGAAGTAAGCAAACTAATTCTGACAGAATTGGCACCAATGGTGAAAGTTCAACATGGGGCTTTTTATATATATGAAATGAACAATGATAATGAGGGACAGTTGTTGAAACTTTACGCAAGTTATGGTTTTCAGGAAAGAAAACATATGGCTAATCAATTCAGACCGGGCGAGGGACTTTTGGGGCAATGCCTGCTTGAAAAACAGCGTATTCTGCTGACGAATGTTCCGGACGATTATGTGAAAATCAATTCTGCTCTTGGGGAAGCCGCACCATTGAATATTGTAATATTGCCGATAATTTTCGAAGGAAATGTGTATGCAGTACTTGAACTCGCGTCGTTCAACTTTTTCAATGATATGTATTTGAATTTCCTCGATCAACTCGCAGAAAGCATTGGAATTGTTATCAATACGGTGCATGTGAACATGCGTACTGAGGAATTGCTTAAACAATCGCAGAGTCTTACTGAAGAATTACAACAGCAGCAGGAAGAACTCACTCAGACCAACGAGGAACTGGAGGAAAAAGCGAATTTGCTCGTTGACCAAAAAGCCGAAGTAGAACGAAAAAATCGTGAAGTAGAAGAGTCAAGACACATTCTGGAAGAAAAAGCGGAGCAGCTTTCGATAACATCGAAATACAAATCTGAGTTCCTTGCTAACATGTCTCACGAACTCAGGACACCATTGAACAGCTTACTCGTACTTGCACAGCAACTTAAGGAGAACATTGAAGGTAATCTGTCTGAAAAGCAGATTGAATTCGCCAATATTATATATGACTCCGGCAACGATCTGTTGGGTCTGATCAATGAAATACTCGATCTTTCAAAGATCGAATCGGGGATCGTAACACCAAACTACAGTGATGTATTCCTTTCGGATATACAGGAAAGTATGGAACGAACCTTCCAGCATATGGCACAGGATAAGGGTCTGAATTTCGATATATTGATAGATGAGAGTACACCGAAATCTTTTAATACCGATAAAAAAAGAATTTTGCAGATACTCAAAAATTTGATTTCCAATGCTTTCAAATTCACGTCGGAAGGAAGTGTTACTTTAAAAATAAATCCTGTATCTAAGGGGTGGATAAAGGGTAATGATACACTTGACAATGCAGAAAGCGTTTTGGCTTTTGAAGTTGCTGATACGGGTATTGGAATTCCTGAAGATAAACAAAAAATTATTTTTGAAGCTTTTCAGCAAGCCGATGGAAGTACCAGCCGTAAATATGGTGGTACAGGACTGGGATTGGCAATCAGCAGAGAAATAGCACAAATACTTGGCGGTGAAATATGTTTGAAAAGTGAGGTTGAGGAAGGCAGTACGTTCACACTCTATTTGCCTCTAGACTCAAAAAAGTCGTATAAGTATAATATGAAAATAAAAAATTCTACAAAAAAACTCAAAAATGCGAATAAAAATACAGAAAATTTTTATAAAAAGACAACTGGTATCAATACTTCAGAAAATAATTTTAAAGATGACAGGGAAAACATTTTCCCGAATGACAAAACTCTACTCATTATCGAAGATGATGTCAAATTTGCAAATATTTTATCTACTATGGCTAGATCAAAGGGTTTTAAAGTCATTGTCACACTTAAGGGAAACAATGCAGTTGAATATGCGCATAAATATATGCCTGTGGCAATTATGCTTGATTTGCGGTTACCGGATATTGACGGCTGGACAATACTTGAGCGAATGAAGAGTGATATAGACATCAGGCACATACCCGTACATATAATTTCGGCCGAAGATGAACGTCTGCGAGGGCTGAAAAAAGGTGCTTTGACATATCTGCATAAACCTGTGAATAATGAGGACCTGAACAAGACCTTTGATAACATAAAAACTCATCTGAACGTCAGTGTTCAGAATCTTCTCGTCCTTTCAAAAAAATATAAACAGTGGGATACGAAAAAAATATTCGATGATATGAATATAAAGATAATTTTCAAAAATTCGGGAAATGATGCCATTGAATTGTTAAAAAAGCAATCAATAGATTGCATAATACTCGATTCGGATCCATCAGATATGAGCATGACTGAATTTATAACTACATTGCAAAAAAATCCTGCCCTTTCTGAGATTCCAATCGTAGTCTATGCAAAAGGTGATATAGATAAAGATGAAGAACTCTTGTTGAATGAATTAGCCGAAAAATCGATATTGAAAGAAGTGAAATCTTCGGAACGTCTGTTGGACGAAGTCACACTTTTTCTACATAAAATAATAGATAGTTTGCCAGATTCGAAAAAGGATATTATAAAAAGAATTTATCAGTCGGACGACGTGTTGAAGGGCAAAAAAATATTGATCGTTGATGACGATATGAGAAATATTTTCGCGTTAACCAGCGTATTGGAACGACATGATGTTGTAGTTTTATCTGAAGAAAATGGTAAAAATGCCATCGATGCATTAAAAAACAATCCGGATATTGAAGTTGTGCTCATGGATATAATGATGCCTGAAATGGATGGATATGAAACTATAAAAGTTATAAGGAAAATGTCAAAATTTAAAAACCTTCCGATAATAGCGCTTACCGCAAAAGCCATGAAAGGTGATCGTGAAAAATGTATAAATGCCGGTGCCTCTGACTATATAACCAAACCCGTCGACACAGCACAGTTACTCTCTTTATTAAGAGTGTGGCTTTATAAATAAGAAGATAAGAAGTAAGCAAAAGAAAGGGGAAATTTATGAGTACGATACACACCGAAAATACGAACGATATGTTGGAGAATATTGAAATACAATTGTTCCTTGAAGGTGTGTTTCGTTTATATGGTTATGATTTTAGAGATTATGCATCTTCTTCAATCAGGCGAAGAATATTACATATGATGAAACGCGAGAATCTCAAAACGGTATCCGAGTTACAGGACAGAGTACTCCATGATTCAGGGTCCATGGAACGTTTTTTGATGGAAGTGTCGATAAACGTAACGTCTATGTTTCGTGATCCTCCTTTTTATATCGCTTTCAGGGAAAAAATATGTCCGCTTCTTTCATCCCTGCCTTTCATACGAATCTGGCATGTAGGCTGTTCAACCGGTGAAGAAGTTTATTCGATGGCAATTTTGTTTAAAGAAGAAGGATTATACGATAAAGCCAAGATATATGCGACTGATATAAATGAGGTTGTGCTTGAAAAAGCAAAAAAAGGTGTATATTCACTGAGTCTCATGAAGGAGTATACGGATAACTATATAAAAGCCGGATGTGCCGGTTCCTTTTCAGAATATTACACCACGGATAATGAAAATGCAGCACTGACTGCTAATCTTAAAAAGAATATTGTATGGGCCCAGCATAATCTGGTTACCGATTCATCATTTAATGAATTTGATGTAATTTTTTGCAGAAATGTCATGATATATTTCAATAAATCCCTGCAAAACAAGGTTCAGAAATTGCTTTACAACAGCCTGAAAACAGGTGGAATTCTCGGCCTTGGTGTTGCTGAATCACTAAGGTTTACAGCATTTGAAAAGTTTTATGAGGAACTTGATGCAAAAATGAAGCTTTTCAGAAGGCTCAAATAAAATGAGTTATGAAATAATTGTTATTGGAACATCACTCGGCGGTTTTCAAGCTCTTCGTATAATTTTAAAAGAATTACCGAAAGATTTTTTATTACCCATTGTAATCGTTCAACACAGGGATAAAAATTCAAGTGAGCCATTGAGTGTGTATTTACAGAATTACTGTGATCTTGAAGTGATAGAAGTTTGCGATAAAGATGAGATATTGCCCGGACATGTTTATGTTGCACCCGCAAATTATCATCTTTTGATTGATAAAGGTTTTTTTTCGTTGTCAACTGATGGTCCGGTTTGCTATTCGCGTCCATCCATAGATGTTATGTTTGAGTCTGCAGCGTTTGCCTATAGAAACAAAGCAATAGGAATTATTTTGACCGGTGCCAATCTGGATGGAACCAAAGGGTTGAAAGAAATTAAAAAATACGGTGGTTTTACAGTTGCTCAGGACCCTAAAACTGCCGAATGCTCTGTTATGCCGGAAAGTGCAATTTTTTCCGGTGTAATAGACAAGGTTGTATCGCTCGAATCAATGAGCAGATTTTTGTCCGATGTCTGCTGTAAAAAATAATATTCAGTTGCAGGGAGGTAATAAATTATGGAGAAAGAATATAAACAGAATGTATTGATCGTAGATGATGACAAAAATAAATTGAAAGTGATGGAAGAGATTCTATCGGTTCTGGATATAAAAATCATGAAAGCAAATTCGGGAAATGAGGCTTTCAGAATACTCATGAAAAATGATTTCGCCGTTATTCTTCTCGACGTGAAAATGCCTGGAATAGATGGTTTTGAAACGGCAGAATTGATAAGAAAGAGAACAAGATCTCAAAACACCCCAATTATTTTCATCACTTCTTACAGTCCTGATGAAATAAATGTTAAAAAGGGATACTCTCTCGGTTCCGTGGATTATATTTTTGCCCCCATTAATCCTGAAATTCTTAAAGCAAAAGTATCCGTATTCGTTAAATTAGCCAATCTGAACGCTAAAACGAATGAGGTAACACTGCAGACTGAAAAAATGAATAAGGAATTGAGTTTATCGAATGAAAAATACAATTTACTGAAGAGCACGAACGAAAGGCTGAATTTTATTTTTAATTCTATGCCCATTGTGATGTTTACGTTGAAAGCCACGGAAGATTTCACAATAACCTTTGCCACGAGAAATACTCTGGAGCAGTTGGGCTATGAGTCGGAAGAATTTATAAAAGATTCCGGATTGTGGATTGAATGTATTCACAGTGATGATATAGAAAAACTTTTCTCTGGTTTTCCCAAACTGTTTGAAAAAGGTTACTATACCTGTGAATATAGATTTAAGCGAAAAGATGGGGATTATATATGGGTACAAAATGTTTTGAAATTGATAAATGAAGATGATAATGATTTACCTGTTGAAATCATAGGATGTTTGATAGATATTTCTGAGAGGAAATTAGCAGAAGAGCAATTGGTAAACAAAGCAATGGAACTGGAGCGTTCGAATTCTGAACTGGAACACTTTGCATACATTGCATCTCATGATTTGCAGGAACCTCTCAGAGCAATTAGCAGTTATCTTCAGCTCATTGAGAGAAAAAGTTATTTTGAATCCTTTGATGAAAAAGGAAAGGACTATTTTAGAAGAGTTATAAGAGGAGCCAAGAGAATGCAGGACATGATTAATGATCTTCTTGAATATTCGCGTGTAATTTCAAATAGAGATCTATTTTCTAAGTGTGACTGCAATGAAATTATTTATGATGCTGTTAATAATTTGAGAGTACTGATTAAGGAAAGTGACGCAAAGATTAATTATGAACAACTCCCCGTTATAAGTGGTAACCAAAGCCAACTGCTCAGCGTATTTCAGAACCTTATCGGTAACGGACTTAAATTTCGCAAAGAAAATGAAACTCCGGTCATCGATATAAATACCGAAATGAAAGGTAATAAATGGATTTTTTCCTTTAAGGATAATGGGATAGGAATAAAAGACGGATATAGAGAGAGAGTATTTGAAATTTTTCAGCGATTGAATGCAAGGGATAAATACCCGGGAACGGGTATTGGGCTGGCCATGTGCAAAAAGGTCATAGAGAATCATGGAGGAAAGATATGGGTTGAATCGGAGTTTGGTAAGGGTTCGACTTTCTATTTTGCTATACCGAGTGAAAAGGAGGAAGTTTAAAATGAAAAGCATCAATCCTATAGAAATTTTGTTGGTGGAAGATAATGAAGACGATATTATTCTGACGAGAGAAGCATTCGAAGAAAACAGGTTGGCAAACAAATTGAATGTAGTCAAGACGGGCATGGATGCCCTAAAATATTTAAAAAAAGAAGAACCTTTTTCCGCTGCTGTAAAGCCAAATATCATTTTACTTGACCTGAATCTTCCGGAAATGTCGGGGATTGAAGTTCTGCAAAATATTAAAAATGAGGATAATCTGAAAGATATTCCTGTTGTAATACTCACTACTTCTAATCTTGAACAGGATATAGTAAAAAGTTATAAACTCCATGCCAGCTGTTATATCAATAAGCCGGTTAATCTGGATGAATTTTTTGAACTCATTAAAGTATTTGGGAAATTCTGGTTTTCAATTGTTACGCTTCCCGAAAATGAATCGTAATTTTTGGAATTTATTGAGAGAAAATTCTAATAAAGGTATCAAAAAAATTGTTTAAAAACTTGATTATTAACCAAAGAAGAGAATTCCTACTTCAGTAGGAATGCCTCTTGTTTTTCGTAAATATTCAGGAAAAATATTTTGATTTTTTATCAGCTTGATATTTTTTAGATCCAAAAAAATATATGAAATCATTTTCTTTCCATGAGGATCATCTTTTTTTTTGGAGACATCTTTTCTATCGCGTATCTGAGAATCGTTCTCTTCATAATCTCTTTGTTTTGCCGGACATAGTCAAACACCGAACTCTGACGTTTATTCGATATTTCTTTCAACATCCAACCACACCCTTTTTGAACAAGATCTTCATTCTCGGTCAATAACTTATCGGCCGTTTTAAATCCTTCGTGTATAAGTTTTTCTCTTCTGATTGAATATATTAATATAACTGAAGAGGCCCTTCTGAACCACATATTACCACTTTCAGTCCAGTGAAGAGTTTTTTCGTAGAATTCCGGAAATTTATATAAAAAATATCCAAAAGTATGAGTGCAAAAATCGTCACAGGCATTCCAGTTTTTCACATATTTTTTCATCCAGAGAGTGAAACGTTTGAAATCTTTTCTTTCAAAATAATTTCCTTTTTTATAGGCCAGTCGAATCCTACTGTACTGTATTCCCATTTTTCAATGTCAAGAAATTTTTCGCAGATATCAAGTACCCGGTCTTTTTCGAGACCTTTAACTTCTTTGAAGTATTTTTTTGAGATATTTCTGACTTCTTTTGTGGTCAATGGGGGTTTTTCACGGTTCTTTTTCTCTTCCATGTAACGAAAACCTGAAAATTCATCTTCCAGCTTTTTTATAAAATTCATTGTTTCACCTCCAATAAAAATCTATTAAATTATCTCATAAAGATATTCAGTGATTCAAAAACCATGAGACATAATAAAATCTTCAGAAAGTTTATGTGTAAATTTGAAATATTAAGCGAGATATATAAATGTTTTTTTTTGCAAATCAAAGAGTAATCAGAACAAAAAAAGAGGAAATAATAGATGGTAACGATTTCATCAGTAACAATCAGATTTGAAGTATATTATATTAAAATGTATTATATAAACATATGAAATTGTTTTCAAGGCTATAAGGCTTATAAATAAATAGATAAGGTGATAAATTATGGAAAATTATAAAATAACGAACAAATTGTTTTCAGAAAAGGAAAAGGGATCAAAGGAGACGGTTTTTGCCCTTGCGAATGGTTATATGGGAATCAGGGGAACAATCGAATTCTGTGAACCGGAATTATCCGGAACATTCATACAGGGTGTTTTCAACAAGGGGGATATGAGTGTACCGGAACTCGTTAATCTTCCCGATCCTTTATCTATTAACGTTTATTTAATAAATGAAGCAGGTTTGCAGAGAGTCAACTTCAATTCATGTAATCTTCTTGATTTCAGTGAAGAACTGGATATGCGAAGAGGAGTATTTTTATATTCGGTTTCCCTTAAAACAGAAAATGGTTATAGAGTTAATATAAAATCGGAGAGATTTATAAGTTGGAAAAACAAGCACAGATGGGCAGCAAAGTATTGGATAAATGTCGAAAAATTTTCCGGAAGAATACTGATTGAAAATACCATAAATAATAATATTTACAACAATTCAATGAATCCGCTTGATAAAACGAATCATTTCGGCCATTTTCGGCCGCTTAATTTTCAGGACGGAATAGGAATGGTCTCTTATCTGACAGATTCAAATAAAAAAATTATACAGATGTGTTCGACCGTGCCGGAAAACTTTCGGATGAATAGACTCAAATACAAAGAAGAATTGAACCGGCCGGTTGAGATTCTTTGTTTTGATTGTGATAAGAACAGAGAATATTGTTTTACAAAATATGGTGTGATTTATTCGGATTATGATTTGGAAGATAGTTCCCCGGAAGCGGTTGAAAAAGAACTGAATTTCTTTTTAAGAAATGGATATGATAAAGAGCTGAAAGAACACCGGAGGGAAATAGAAGATAACTGGGATAGAATAGATATAAAAATTGATGGTGATGACGAAGTTCAAAGAGCACTCAGATGGTGTATATTTCAGTTGAATTCGAGCGCATATAAAATCAACGAATACTCTTCAATAGGTGCAAAAGGATTACATGGGGAAGGATATAAAGGGCACGTTTTCTGGGATACGGAAATATTCATGTTCCCATTTTTTCTGTACACCAATCCGGAAATCGCCAAAACCCTTTTGATGTACAGATACAGTACCCTTCCCGGAGCGATAAAAAATGCCTTTGAAACCGGTTACAAAGGGGCCAGATTTCCCTGGGAGTCCGAAAGGGAAGGTATCGAAGTCACTCCGAAGTGGGGAATGAGTTACAAGGGTGAAAAAGTGAGAATATTGACCGGAGACCATGAATACCATATTATTGCCGATATTGCTCTTTCCATTTATCACTATTACAGAGCTACGCTAGACAATGATTTCATGATGAGGTACGGAGCAGAGATTCTCTTTCAAACCGGAATATTCTGGAACAGCAGACTTCAATATAACGATTCAATGGACAGATACGAAATAAAAAATGTCATGGGTCCGGATGAGTTTCATGAAGAGGTTGACAACAATGTCTACACCAACTTTCTGGCACGCTGGAATCTGAAATACTCGGCATACATATATTTCTGGATGAAGCGGAAAAATATAAGAGTTTTTCGTGAACTTACCGATAAAATAAAGTTATTTCCTTCCGAAGTAGATGGCTGGAGGGAAAAGATAGAAAAAATTTACATTCCAAGAGATCCGAAAAGTAAAGTCATAGAGCAATTTGAAGGGTATTTTAAACTTAAAGAATACGAAATAACAAAACATGATGAAAATGGAATGCCATTATGGCCTGACGATCTTGATACTGATGAACTGAACAACACGACGCTTCTGAAACAACCCGATCTGTTGATGCTTATGTATTTAATGCCTGAACAATTCACTTTTGAGGAGATGAAAGAAAATTACGATTTTTATGAGAGGAGAACGATGCACAAATCTTCTTTGAGTCCCAGTATTCATTGTCTGTTGAGTATTTCAGTTCACGAATACGATCATTCCTACGAATATTTCAAGAAAACTCTGTTAACAGATTTATACGATAATCAGGGAAATAGTGCCCTGGGAATTCACGCCGCATCGACTGGAGGAGCATGGCTCGCTGCGGTCATGGGGTTTGGAAGATTCTACATTGATAAAGATGATATGCTCAATTTTGATCCATGGCTTCCAGAAAAGTGGAATTCTTTATCTTACAAAATAATCTGGAGAGGAAATCCCATGGAAATTGAAATAACACATGAGAAATTAAGAATAAAACCTTTGAAAGAAAGCATTTTTTTCAAGTACACGGAAAAGATTTTCGAGGCGACAGTGGGAGAATCGAAAGAGGTGAAGATTCTTTGAAGACTAATATAAAAGAAATTGCTAAAATAACGGGTTTTTCAACGACAACGATATCGAGATACTTCAATCATCCGGAAAAACTGTCTGAGAAAACAGGAAAGAAAATAAAGGCTGTTATAACGAAATATGGATACGTTCCCAATGAACTCGCAAGAGGATTGAGAAGTAAAAGAAAAAATCTTGTCGCAATTATTCTGAAAAAAGAACATGAATCTTTCTTATCTTTTCCATACTTTTCTGTCTTTTCCAATCAGGTTTTGAAAACATTGTCGGGAGAAAAAATTTACACTATAACGACTTTCGAAGAATCGGATAAAAAACCTCATATGACCTATAGATCGTTCGTTCAGAAAAATCTTGTGGATGGTTTTATAGTCATGGGAATGGCGGAAAATGACAAGAGAATAAAGTTTTTACTCGAGCAGAATGAAAACTTTGTGACTGTCGGAAGAAACCCTTTGTCGGATAATTATACGTGGGTTGACTGTGACAATGTGCAGGGAGGATTTCTGGCGACGAATCACCTAATAAAGAAGGGATGTCGGAGAATTCTGTTTTTCGGAGGATTTTTAGAGAGTTGTGATACGAAGATGAGATTGCAGGGTTATAGAAATGCTCTGGAAGAGAATAATATTAAATTCAGGAGAAATTATGTTTATCCGGGAGATTTTACCGGTATGATCATGCGGAATCCTGAAGATAATTTTGAAAGATTTGCAGATTTGAAAACAATCATTATAAATCAAAAGATTGAAGGTGTTTTCGCTGTCTCAGATGTTGCGGCAATAGGACTGATTAAGATGCTCAAACACATGAAAATAAAAATCCCCGTTGTGGGATTCGACGATGTATCACTCGCGAGGATATATGAACCCACTCTGACAACAGTGAGACAGCCGATTGAAAAAATTGCCGAAAAAGTTGCAACTAAACTGATTCAGAAAATCAATGGTGAAAGCCCTCAATCGGAAATGGTAAAGGTGGAATTAATCGAAAGAGAATCTTCAAACATATCTTAACCCAATACAAAGGAGGTACTTATATGAAAAGAGTTTTGTTAGTTTTATTGTGTATATTTTTTATTGTTAGTTTTAGTTACGCCGTTACAACGGTAAGAATAACCGGATGGCCGGGTAATCCCACAGAAGAAGGGGTGATAATGGATATTGTTGAGGGATTCAACGCAACACATGATGATATACAGGCAGTCTGGGAACCCCTTCCCGGGGATTACAGACAGATGATAATCACTCAGTTTTCTGCCGGAACTGCTCCCGATCTTTTCTACGTGGATGTATCCTACTTTGATGAATTTGCAATAAACAACATGCTTCAGCCACTGGATCTTTATGTCAAAAAAGATGGATTTGATATTGAAGATTTCTATGAGCCATTAATAGAAGGGTTTAAACTCAACAACAGACTTTATGGACTTCCAAAGGATTATTCAACACTGGCGCTTTTTTATAATAAAGAGATGTTCGATGAATACGGTGTTGAATATCCAACGAGTAATGACACATGGGAAGATTTTTTGAACAAGGCACTCGCATTAAAGGAAGCGGGTCTTGAAACCCCTCTTGTACTTGCAGCAGATTTGAACAGAATGCTACCGTTTGTTGAGCAGGCTGGAGGAGTTATAGTAAATGAAGATCTCACAACAGGTCTGACCAGCGAAGAGGCCAGAAAGGGCTGGGAAATGTATATCGATTTGGTCACAAAATACGACGTAGCGGATGAACCCGCAAATCTCGGTGCAGGATGGATAGGAGAAGCATTCGGTAAAGAGACATGTGCTATGGCCATGTCCGGTCCGTGGTCTCTGGGTTTCCTGGAGGGAACATATCCTGATGTATATGAAAAGACCGGGGTTGTTGAGCTTCCTATGGATGTGGAAAGAGCAACGATGATCTACACTGTTTGCTGGTCTATCAACAGACAATCTGAAAATAAGGATGCAGCCTGGGAAGTGCTGAAGTATCTTACGAATGAAGGACAGGCAAAATTCGTTGAAGGCGCAGGAGTTCTGGCATCCAGAAAATCAATTGCAAAAACGGATACTGATCCAATGAAAGAAGCATTCTATGCAGGTGCAGCATATGGAACAGCCTGGAAAATAAAAACACCGAGTGGAATTTTCAGTATGGCGAACGATCAGATCAACAGTATGTTGAAAGACCTTTTCTACGAAAAAATAACGATTGATGATGCGCTGGAAAGAATTGTAAATAATTACGATAGCTGGGTAGAATAATGAGCATGATGTGGGTATTATTGAAATACCCACATTCTTTTATTCAATGTTTCGAAAAGTAAGGAAGTGGTTCAATTGAAAATGAAAGCAAAAACCAGGGAAGCTGTAGCAGGTTATCTTTTTTCATCGCCGATAATAATAAGTATATTACTGTTCACTATCTATCCGGTATTTGCGGTTTTTTACTACAGTTTCACCGATTTCCAACCTACGGAATCACAAAAATTTGAGACATCATTCAATCCCGAAGAAGCGCTTTCTATAAATCTGAATGTTCTTCTTGATGTTGATGATGTCACATACGAAGATGTCAAAGAATGGTTTGTACTTGAAGATTTCATAAAATATGATCTGGGAGTTAAGTTGAATGATGAACAGTATGAATCGTTGGTAAAAAATCTTGACCAGGAAAAACTACTCAGAGATTTTGTGGATAGAAAGTTGAACGTTGAAATTCCCGCAAAAGATTTTTTTAAGAAATATATGAAAACGGATTCGGAGAAATTTGTCCGATACATAGCTGAATGGGTGGGGCTGGATAATTTTGCAGAAATGTTTTCGGATCAATATTTCTGGATCTCACTGAAAAATGCGGTGATTTTTTCACTTATTGTCGTTCCCGTTCAGACGTTTTTGGCCCTTCTGCTTGCTGTAGCAGCCAACGCGAGAATAAGAGGAAGAAAGTTTTTCAAACTCGTTTTTTTTATTCCATCGATAACATCTTCGGCAGCGATTTCTATGATATTTATGTTGATTTATTCAAAGCAGGGGGTTTTGAACAAACTTCTGGGTTTGAATATTGACTGGCTGAACAATCCTAATACGGCTCTCGGGGCGATAATGCTGATGAACATCTGGACGACGGCCGGATATTTCATGATCACCTTTCTCGCTGGATTACAGAGTATTCCTACCTCACTTTTCGAAGCATCGGATATCGATGGGGCAAGTTATGGTAAGAAGCTTTTCAAAATAATTATTCCCCTTCTTAAACCTCAAATATCGTTTGTTGTCATCATGGGAATAATAGGATGTATGCAGGTTTTTGACCAGATATACTTTTTGATAAAAAACATGAGAAATATAACTATAGCATTTTATATATATAAAAACGCTTTTGAATTCCAGAGGATGGGATACGCTTCGGCAATAGCAGTGGTGTTATTTGCGATAATTCTTGCGCTGAGTCTGTTGCAGAAGAAATTTTTTAAATCGGAGTCCTATTTTTAAGGGGTGATTTGGTATGAAAAAGAAAAAAATCAAAATAGGATTGACGATTGCTTATATAGTTCTTATTATTTATGCACTTATTTCGCTGTTCCCATTTTTCTGGTCAGCGTTAGTTTCCTTCACTCCCATGAACTATACGGATGAAACCGGGACACGAAGAGGGGTCAATATAATGGAGTGGCCACCTTCCATAAGTTTTTTCACCCTTCCGCCCACCCTTTTTAAGGCTCCCGCGTCGGGAGAGAACTATGCCAAAGTGTTTGAAATCACTCCCTATGGAAGATGGATAATAAACACAGTATTATATGCCGTTTTAGTGACATTCGGACATCTGTTGTTCGATGCATTTGGGGGTTATGCCTTTGCAAGATTGAAATTTCCACTCAAAAATTTCTGGTTCACACTTTTTCTTGCAACGATGATGATTCCGGGACAGGTGACACTGATCCCGCAGTACAATCTAATGGTCAGTTTTGGTTTTATCAACACCTTTTATGGGCTTGTACTGCCTAAATTGACGGGAGTTTTCGGCTTGTTTTTGATGAAACAATTCTTCACCAGTATTCCAAGAGAGCTGGAGGAAGCGGCTAAGATCGATGGGGCGGGTTACCTGAAAACGTATTTTAAAATAATTCTTCCAATGGCAAAACCGGCCATTACGGCTCTGGGAATCTACATTTTTCTTGGAACATGGAACGATTTCCTGTGGCCTTTGCTGATGACATCCGACAAGAGCATGTATACGTTGACAGTGGGATTGGATTTCTTTAAATCGAGTTACTATACTTTCTGGCAGTATATGATGGCTGCTACAATAATGATGACGATACCTATGATAGTGATTTTCCTTTCATTCCAGAAGAACTTTGTCGATACGGGTGCCTCAACGGCAGTGAAAGGATAAAATTAGGAGATTTATGATGAAAACAAAAGTTTGTATATTTGATCTCGATGGAGTGATAGTCGATACAGCGAAATATCATTTTCTGGCGTGGAAAAGGCTGGCCGATGAATTGGGAGTGGTTTTCACATTGAAAGATAACGAACGATTGAAAGGTGTGAGCAGGATGGAATCTCTTCAGATCATTCTCAATCTGGGAAAATTGTCTTTTTCTGAAGATAAAAAGAAAGAACTTGCAACAAAAAAGAACGAATGGTACAGAGAATATCTTTTGAAAATGAAAGAAGATGAAATTCTTCCCGGGGTGAAAGAATATCTAACACTTCTGAAAGAAAATAATATAAAGAGGGTCCTGGCATCGGCGAGTAGAAATGCACCGACCGTTCTAAAAATATTGAGTTTAGAAAGTTATTTCGATTACATAGTTGATATTGAAAGTGTTGAAAATCCAAAACCGTTTCCCGATCTGTTTTTAAAAGGGGCAGAACTTGCCGGAGCTGAACCTGATCAATGTGTGGTTTTTGAGGACGCTGAAGCAGGAATCGAAGCAGCACACAGAGGTGGAATCTATGCGATAGGTATCGGAGAGCAAAAAAATCTGAAAGAGGCCGATATTGTGATATCCGGAATAAACGAGGCCAATCTGCAGATATTACCATAAAACATTATTCGTTTTGAAGAGCTGAAGTATGCAGAAAATAAAAAAATGAAAAGCACAAGAATTTTTAATCTATATTGTATTAGCGTATAAAAAGATAAATATTATTAATCATAAATTTTCGAATATCATTCTGCAATGTGAAATTAAATAACAAACTCTTTTTTAACCTGCCTATATTAATGATTTCAATTTTCTTTTGATAAAAAATAAAGTTCCTTCGTGCCCTGAATTTTTTTATTCACTTGAAAGCGATGTTCTTGAAATATCTATATATTCTGCCTACTCTTTTTTGGAAAGGGTAGAGTGATAGTATGAGATCTGTTCAAGTTTTAGTCATAGATCTGATGTCAGGATGTTTTTCTCGAATGGAAATCAGAGAAAGGATCCCTATTTCATCGGTTTTCTAATCCAAAATAAAGTTCTGTAAGCCAATTTTTTGTTTTATCAATATTTTTGTTTTTGAACAAAGTGCAATTTAAAAGCACGGGTAATTTGTATTTCATTTTTTTCATCTGTAAATATTTTAAAAAAAGTATCTCAAGATACTATCTCATTGTTTTTATTGTACTAAAATGAAATGGAAAAGCAAATGATAATCATTCTCTTTTGCTTTGCAGTACAATAACATTTTGAACGCTGGTGATGTTTTATGGATGAAAATATGAACGATTTCGATAATATGCTTCATTTGAATGGTTACAAGATGACTGCACAGCGACAAGTCATACTCAAAATTATTTTGAATGAAAAAAAGAAGCACTTGTGCACCGAAGAAATATTGAGTGAGGCAAAAAAGGTTTATCCGAAAATTGGACTCGCAACAGTTTATCGTGCCCTGCAACTCTTTGAAAAGCTTGGATTTATTGATCATATGTCGCTGAACGACGGCAGAATGCGGTTTCAAATCACGGATTCCCAGGAAAAACATCACCATCATCATCTTATTTGTGAAGTTTGTGGCGAAATAATAGATGTAAAGGAGGATATGCTGGAATCTATAGAAGAGAAACTATTATCGGAAATGGAGTTCACCGTGAAAGATCACAAAGTACAGTTTTTTGGAATCTGCAAAAAATGCGCAGAGAGAATTGATAAAAAATGTGGAGGTAAATGAATGTACAGTATAGGAATCGATATCGGTTATTCCTCTGTGAAAGTTATATTGATAGGGAAAAGGAATGCGATCGAATTTAGCAGATATGAGTTGCATAAAGGAAAGATAAAAGATACTCTGATGAATATTCTTCAGGATTTGATGAAATCATTCAAATCGGAGGAAATCAGTTATGGCGCTATTACAGGTAGTGGAAGCAGATTCCTGAGTTCAAACAATGGAATTACATTTGTGAACGAAGTTACGGCCGTTGTTGAGGGCAGCATGGTGGAAAATAATGTCACAGGTTCTATTATTGATATAGGAGGAGAAAATGCCAGATTTATAACTGGGTTAAGCAGCGGTGATAAATCTCATATTGAAATTTCAATGAACTCCAACTGTTCCTCAGGGACAGGGGCGTTTCTTGAAGAGCAAATGTCCAGATTGAATTTAAAGCTCACTGATTACACAGAACTGGTTAAGAAGGCAAAAACCATTCCAAGAATAGCTGGCCGGTGCAGTGTGTTTGCAAAGACAGATATTACCCATCACCAGCAGGAGGGAGTTCCTGTTCCCGATATTTTATTAGGACTTGCGTACGCTTTTGTCAGAAATTACAAAGGGATGGTAATGAAGAAGCTCACCGTTAAAAAACCTGTTTTGTTTTCCGGAGGAGTGGCTCGCAATGAGGGAATTATAACTGCTTTAAAGGATATTTTAAAACTGACGAATGAAGATTTGATTTTCCCCCGATATTTTGGAAGTCTTGGTGCTCTGGGTGTGGCTGTCATTGCTAAGAAAGATGATTTACATATAAACATGAATGATGTTCTTCGAATGATTGAAAGAGTAGATGAAAAACGTGAAAACAATAAAGACGAGATAGAACTTCCCGAACTGTCACAATATGGATATAACGATAGTTTGAATAAACATGTATTAGAAAATATTCCTGAGAGAAGGGGAACAGTAGATTGTTATTTAGGTGTAGATGTTGGTTCAACGAGCACGAATCTGGTATTGATCAATAAAGATGGGAGAATTATTTTCTATAATTATTTGAGGACATTGGGCAATCCTGTTGAAGCCCTTTTAAATGGTTTTAAGAAAATAAAAGAAGAGTGTGGAGAAAAAGTAAATATTATAGGCGCGGCTACAACCGGCTCCGGTAGGTACATGATAGGCAAAATGATAGGAGCGGATTTAATTAAAGATGAAATTACTGCGCAGGCGAAGGCCGCGGTTCAAATCGATAGCGATGTGGGTACTATTTTTGAAATCGGCGGACAGGATTCAAAATTTATCAGTATAAAAAAAGGAGCGGTTATTGATTTTCAGATGAATAAAATTTGTGCTGCGGGTACGGGTTCCTTTATAGAAGAACAGGCAAAAAAATTCAATATACCCATCGATGATTTTGGTGACATAGCGCTTTCAAGTGATAGTCCAATAAGCCTTGGCGAAAGGTGTACCGTTTTTATTGAAACTAGTATTGCTTCATATTTGTCACAGGGTGCAAAAATTAATGATATTGCTTCGGGATTATGTTATTCAATCGTTAAGAATTATCTTGATAGAGTTGTAGGGCAAAAGAAAATTGGTAATAAAATCTTTTTTCAAGGAGGACTGGCTTATAACCAGGGTGTTATTAATGCATTCAGGGCTATTACAGGAAAAGAAATAATTGTTCCGCCATTTTTCAGTGTAACCGGGGCTTATGGAGCCGCCATTCTCACTATGGAAGAAATGAATGGAAAGGAAAGTGCTTTTAAAGGATTAGATCTTACCGCTGATAATTTAATGACGCTTAGTCCTAAAAAGGATGTAAATAATGCTGATAAAGACGATTTTAATGAAAATATAAGAAAACTCATGTTCAAAAATTATGTTCCGGAGCAATCCGCGAAAAAAACTGTGGGAATTCCCAGGGCTTTATTCACTTATGGAATGTTTTCGATGTTCAATACTTTTTTTAAAGAACTGGGTTTGAATGTTGTTTTATCAAATCCAACCAATGAAAATATGATTGCCCTGGGGCAGCAATATGCCATGGAAGAAACCTGTTATCCGATAAAGATCATTACAGGACATGTCGCCGAATTAATGAAGAAAAAAGTTGACTATATATTTTTCCCTGATTTGGTAACGGTAGATCACCCCGGTTCGGAAAGCCGGAAAAATTATGGATGTGCGTATATGCAACTTGCTTTTAAGGTTATGAACAGAGCAATGGAGCTGGATAAAAAAGGAATCGGTTTGTTATCACCTTCTATGGTGTTTCATATGGGTAACGAAGTTGCCATGAAAAGTTTTTTTGAAATTGGAAAGAAATTAGGAAAATCACACGAACAAACAAAAGAAGCATTAAAAAAAGGATTCCAGGAAATCGAAAGATTTGAGGAACGTATTAGTGAAAACAGTAAAAAAGTAATGAGTCAGCTTAAACCCGATGAAAGGGCATTTGTCATGATTTCAAAAATATATGGTGTGGCTGATCCCATACTCAATATGGGTATACCCGAGAAGCTCGGGGAAATGGGCTATAAGGTCATTCCCTTTTATGATCTGCCGGAAGGAAATGTATCCAAAGAGTACCCAAATATGTTCTGGCCGTTTGGACAACACATTTTAGAACCCACGCAATTAATTTGTCAACATCCTAATTTATTTGCTATTTTTCTCACTCATCATGGATGTGGTCCCGATTCAATTTTATCTCATTATTTCAGGGCCGAAATGAAAGACAAGCCATATCTTCATATAGAAATCGATGAGCACTCTTCCAGTGTTGGAATCATTACCCGTGTTGAGGCCTTTATAAACAGTTTGAAAAATGTTGAAATCGTACGGGCTTCCGATGTTGATGTTTATCACAGCAATATTGTGCATAAAGAACCGAATGTGAAAAATAATTTTGATGATATCGATGATAAGAAGGTAGTGTATTTACCCTGTTTATATCCTTACTCTCATATTATTAAAGAATTTATGTTAAAAAAAGGAATTAATGCAAAGGTACTACCCGCATCAAGTAAATTTTCCATAGAAACCGGACGTAAATTTACAATCACAGAAGAATATTTTTCTCTTACGGCATTGTTGGGTAATATATTTAAAATACTGCATAAACTTGATAAAAATGAGTTGGATAATATCGCTTTCCTCATTCCCCGGAACGAGGGAGCTGAAACTGATGGACAATACAGCAGATTACTCAGGACAAAGCTCGATGAGGAGGGGTTTGAAAGCGTTGATATCATATCTCCCTTTGAAGAAGATATTATTTCTGAAAACAGTGAAGAAATTTTTCATGAAATATGTTTGAGCATGCTCGCGGGAGATATAATCTGGAATGCTCCCTCAAAGTCGAGAGAGAAATATTTTGATTTAATTATTGATCTTATAAAAGAAGGACAGTTCGATTTGGAGCAGTTGATAATACTTGCACAAAAAATATCGGAAGAGCTGGATAAAGAAATTTTTGGTAAAAATATACTGGCCGTAGGAGAATTGAACATCTTGTTTGATCAATTACTGAACAACTATACATTCAGAAATCTTGAAAGCAAAGGGAATCGTGTGGTGTACAGCCCACTGAGTGAAGTAATGTGGATGATGTGGAAAGATTATACAATTCAGAACAAAAATGATAAAACATTTATGGTCGAGAAAAGGTTGAAAAAGTTAAAAGAAAATATTGACGATGTTTCCAGGGTAATGCTGAACTGGGGTCCTTTCGAAGCAGAACAGGATGATTTGATACGAAATGCCGACAAAACACTGGGTTATTTTTCGGGAGCGCATGGGAGATATAGACAGGCCAAACAGCTCAGCAAGATTCACATGATCGATGGAATCATTACCGTTGCATCTATTTATGAAAATACGGGAATTGCACTTGAAATGCTACAAAAGGATTTTGAAGATGAAAATACGAAACCCCTTTTGAATCTTACATTTGATGGGAACAAAAACGAAAATGATTTAATAAAGATTGAATCTTTCATGTATTATCTTTGAAAAGAGGAGAGAGTTAATGAAGAACATTGTAGTATAAGGACATCAGTAGAGAGAGTCTTATCTGGAAGAATCTTTCTTCCTTTATGAAAGAGAGCAAAATCATGTTTTGATGTTTTGTTGATCAAATTCCGATAGAAGAAAGGCTTATTCAAAAGTCAAAATTTTATATTATTTTTTAGTGAATACCAAAAACATATAATATCAACGAGAACCTCTTTTGAGCTAATTGAAAGAGGTTCTCTATCTCATTTTTACATTATATAAGTGGATGATGAACGAGAGATTTTATCTGTGAATAATATTTTCAACCAGAAGATTGTAATCGTATTTTTCCAGATCGATTATCAATACAATTGAATTATTTTTGTATTTTCTTTTGATTATCATTTTCTCTTTTCCGGGAATAATTTCGCACTGTCCTCTGAGAAATATTTCCGGATTATTTTTCCTTATTTTAATCAGATTCTTTATATTTTGATTGATTTCAAGGTTCCATTCTGTTTTGTTCCAATTGAATGTACTCCTGCATTGAGGATCATTTCCCCCCGTCATTCCTATTTCATCGCCATAATAAATAACGGGATTTCCCGGCAGAATGAATTGAATTGCCTGTGCAATCATGAGTTTCTTGCTTTTTTTATGAAGCTTTCCGTATATTCTTGGTGTATCATGACTTCCCAGCATGTTCCAGTTTCTATCTGGAATGTTTTCAATTTTATGGACGAGATTTTGTCTGAACTCTTCCGGGGGAAGATTTTTTTCGAGAAGCTCTATGACACTTTTCCTCACTGTGTAATCCATCGTTCCATCGAAATCGTATTTTTTCAGTAATAAAGTGGGTTTTTCCCAACTTTCTCCGATAAATATCAAATCCGGGTTCATATCCCTGGCAGTTTTTATCAACGCGTTTACGATTTCTTCGCGTATACACCAGGGCATATCAAAACGCCATCCGTCTATACCTTTATCCGTCCAGAAAGATACAACCTCCTCGAAATAGTTCAGCACTTCCTCGTTCGAATAATTAAGTTTTGGAATATAAAATATGCCCGCATCTTCGTAAGTTGGTTTGGGCTTAATTTTTACGGGTGTTTTATAAATTGTATACCAGTCATAATATTTAGATTTCTTTCCATTTTTTCTCACGTCTTTGAATGCAAAAAACTTGATTCCGGTGTGATTGAATACCCCATCCAAAATTATCTTGATATTGTTTTTATGAGCGTTTTTCACAAGATCTTCGAAGATTCCGACAGAGCCGAACGCGGAATCTATTTGAAAATAATCCTCAGTATCATATTTATGAGTACTCGGAGATTTGAAGATCGGAGTTAAGTAAATGGCGTTGATACCTAATTCTTTCAGATATGGAATTTTATTTATTATTCCCTGCAAATCTCCTCCAAAGAAACTCGTTCTGGTGGGTTTTTCATTCCATTTTTTTGTTTTGGCTGGATCATTTTCTTTATTCCCATTAGCGAACCTGTCCGGAAAAATTTGATAAATAATTAAATCTTCCATGCCTTCACCCCTTCAACCCGGTGCCAGCGATGCCCTTTATAAAATATTTCTGAGCGATCAAAAAGGCGATTATGGTTGGCAATATTGATAAGACTGTTGCCGCAGACAACAATGTCCATCTTATTCCATATCTTCCCTGAAATACGGAAAGTCCAACTTGAATTGTTCTCATTTCCGGGGAGTCGGTGACTATTAATGGCCACAAAAAATCATTCCATGCGAACAAGAATGAGAACAAAGCACTCGTTATTACCACCGGCTTTGAAAGTGGTAAGGCGATTTTGAAAAAGATCTTTAACCTACCACATCCATCGATTTTAGCTGCATCTTCTATTTCAACGGGTAAGCTGAGGAAAAACTGTCTGAATAAAAAGACGGAGAAGACGCTCGCAGCTCTTGGAATAATCAGCGCCGCATAGGTATCGTACCAGCCCAGTGCGTTTATTGTTAAAAAATTTGGTATTATGGTGGCGTATGTTGATATCATCATGGTTCCAAGAAAAATAAAGAACAGCAGATTACTGAATTTGAATTTGATTCTTGCAAATGCATATCCGGCCAAAGCGGATAAAAAAGTCTGTGATATCACAATACCGGTGGCCATTATTAAGCTGTTCAGAGAATATCTTGCGAATGGGGCGGCCTTCAACGCTTCAACGTAGTTTTCTATGTAAAAATGGGTTGGAATAAGCAAAGGCGATGAGTACAACGTATTGGGCGGTTTTAAAGATGTGGTTATGAGCCACATGAATGGCAGAACCGAAATAAAAGCACCCAGCATCAAAAAAATATGTCTTGTTACTTTTTTCTGTATGGATTCGTTTTTAATTGCTTTCACCTCCCCCGGTGAATTTCCATTGAAGGAAAGACAGGATAAAAAGTATTACAAAAATAGCCACAGCTATTGTTGATGCGTAACCGAGCTTAAAATAATCAAAGCCGTTTCTATACAAAAACAAGCCGAGTACATCGGTTTCATTTATAGGTCCTCCGTTGGTCATGACGTAAACAAGATCGAAGATCTGAAATGAATCGATGAATCCCGTGATCGATAAAAACAGTGTGGAAGGTGCCAGCAAAGGAATTTTTATCGATTTCAAGAGTTTGAATTCGGTTGCTCCGTCTATTCTTCCGGCCTCGTACAAATTGTTAGGTATGCTCTGTAATGCCGCAAGATAAATTATCATGCAGAAACCCACTCTTTTCCAAATTCCAACCAGAGAAACCGAAAACAGTGCCCAGTTGGAATCGGTCAACCACGAAGGACCCTGAATGCTGAACCAGAAAAGAATTCTGTTTATTACTCCTTGCGTTGGATCGAACAGATATCTCCATACAACCCCTGAAGCAACGGTCGGTGTAACAACGGGGAGGAAGTAAAGAATCCTGTAAATGGTTTTTCCTTTTATATCTCTATCCAGAGCAACGGCCACGAGTAACCCCAGAATCAGTGAACCGAAGGTAACGACAACTGAATAAACTATTGTCACAATTATTGAGTTATAAAAATCACCGCTTGAAAATAATTTGAAGTAGTTATCGAATCCTATAAAGGGAACTTCCGGCGAGAATCCATTCCACTTGAAGAAAGTCAATATTATCGAATAAATAGCGGGAAATATATTGAATACTCCCAGTATTAAAACCGCAGGGAATAAGAAAACAAATGCTATATATTTTTCTTTTTTTAAAAAAGTGGGAGCGGAACTCCCACTTCTGAAACTACTTTTTAACACTTTTCACCTCGTTATTTCAGTATATCATTCACCTTTTCTTCTGCAGCACCCAATGCGTTTTCAACAGTTTCTTTTTCGTGAAGAGCTTTTAATATTTCTCTTGCAAATTCATCTGAAATTTCGGGATATTCTTTTATTGGAGGTCTCGCGTGAGCGTATTTTTCCGATTCAACGAACGGTAAAAGCAATCTTTTCGTGTTTTTTATGTATGCGACATATCCGTTATCCTCCGCAACCGATTCTTTTACCGGAATGAACCCCGTTGCTTTATCCCATTCGATCTGTACGTTCGTGCTTGTGAACCATTTTATGAATTCCCAGGCGGCATCCTGAACTTCTTTTGATTTTTCGAAAATAAATATTTGTTCTCCACCCATGTTGGTTGCGGGAGAACCATTTTCTGGATGAGGGAATATCGCCGATCCCAATTCAAAATTAACCTGTGAAGGGAAAAACTGTACCATCCAGGAACCATCCATAACCATTGCAGCTTCTCCTCTTCCGAACAATCCCCACGGAGAGATAGAACTTATTTCGTACTTGTTGATGAGGTCATACCAGAACTGAAGTGCCTGAACACCTGCCTCACTGTTGAAGGCGGCGGATCTGTAATCCGTTTCAGGTGATAAAAATTCACCACCGGCTCCCCAGAGATATACCTGCCACTGCCATGTTGTTCCTTCTCCACCTTCTATGTAGAGTTCCATGCCCATTTTGCCTGTTTTTTCTTTAATTATTTTTCCGAATTCCACTACTTCTTCCCAGGTTTTCGGTGGTGTTTGAGGATCCAGACCGGCTTCTTCAAACAATTCTTTATTCCAGAACAAACCTAAATTGCTCGAGCTCACAGGCAAACTTACCAGTTCGTCTCCCTTAGTTCCATAAACCAATAATTCTTTGTAAAAATCTTTGATGTTGTAGTTATCTTCCATTATATAAGGATTCAAATCGACTAATTGACCTGTTTCTTCAATCAAAGATATCTTTATGATGTCCGAAATTGCCAGAGCGGGAGTTCTTCCCGACAAAGCCGCCGTCTGGATTTTTGAAACTATGGAAGATCCGGGAATAAAAACGGGTTTGATCTGAATATCCGGATTTTCTTCGTTGAACTGATCGACTAATTCTTCTAATTTTTCACCATTTGTTCCATCCCAATAATGCCAGAATTCAAGTTCTACAACGCTCAATCCCAGGATTGGAATTAAACAGAATAATAAAATACTCAACAAAGTGATTCTTTTCATAATACACCTCCATTTATGCTGAATCGCGTTTTATTAAAACGGATTCGAATTTTTCCCTGACTATTTTCTGATTCTCCTGAGTTCCATTTATTTTATTGATTATTATTTCTGCCGCGTACTTGCTCATATCTTCTACAGGCTGCTTCAACGTGGTTAACCCGATATCCTTTGACCAGATTTGATCGTCAACCCCTATAATGAAAACGTCCTTACCGACTTTAAGATTCAGATTTTTTGCCGCTACGGTTAACCCATATCCGAATAAATCACAGGTGGCAAACACTCCTATGGGAAATTGTTTTGTCTCTTTCAGTAATTTTATTGATGTGTTGAAGGCGGAATGAAGATCGATTTCGGTATGATAGATATCTTCCTTTTGAATTTTTGTGTTTCCTTCTTTGAGTTTTTTCTTAAATCCATTCAATCGCTTGGAAAAAACATGTGTCGTAAAAACGTTATCGGGTTCAATGAAAGTCAGAACCTTTAAATTATCTGTGTGATTAAGGAGGACCTCCGCTGAAGTTTCACCTATTTCCGTATTGTCTATGTACATACAATCATATCTGTTGGAATACATATCAAGTAATACCACTTCTCTGTCTGTTGGAATCTTTCCATCATTGAAGAGTTTATGCACAGGCATTGAGGCCATTATTATTCCATCGGTTCTATAGAGAAAGGCATCTCTATCGGAAAATCTTTCCAGCCTTCTTTCCGATAACAGGGGGAAAATAACGGTGTCATATGACTTTTCTGAAACATATTCATCTATCGCTTCAACCATTCTGTCGTAAAACTCGGTCCTTATCATTGGTACCACAATAGATATCATATTGGTGCTGCCGGAAACCAATCCTCTTGCGGTGGGATCAGGTATATAGTTCAATTCCTCTATTGCTTTTTTTACTTTTCTCCGGGTTTTCTCTGAAACATAACCCGTGTTATTTATCACTCGAGACACAGTTCCCATTCCCAATTTTGCCTTTGCGGCCACGTCTTTTATTGTTGGTTTCTTCATGCTATAAACCCCTTATATAAAACATTTTTATTGTATGGAAACGTATCCATGTGGAAACGTTTCCCTATCAGTATAAACTTTTATTCTGAAAAAAAACAAGTCCATTTATATCTCTTTATTGACTATGTGAGATGATTAATATGGATCAGTGGTGATTATTTTGAATATTCTTATTTTTTTTATACATTATGTCGAATTGAATTATAAAAGTTCACTTTTGAATGATTGAGAAGAGTAAAGTGATGAAGGAAAAACACGTTCTTAAACGGAATATTTGTGATTAATGTTAAATCGATCGAAATATTTGGTGGCTTATTAATTTTCATTGACAATTTTGATTATTAATTTTTGAAAATCGATTTTAGAAAATTTATGAATAGTGATAAAGGATTAAGAAAAAGTGTTATTATATTAATATAGGGAGTTAGAATTTATTTTTTAGTGAAAACACAGTTTCTCTGCTTATCGGCATATATTCAGGTGGGGGGACTGTATTTTTTTGGAGTTTATATACATTTTTGTTTTAACATTTTTTTTGATATTCTCATTCACAAAATTTAAATCTTTAAATAATAATGGTTTTTTTGAATATGGACAATGTTCAGAATTTTCTCTGTTTGATGATATTCTGCTGAAGAATAAAAACGGAACATCGCGAATAATAGGTGTCGTCATTTTGAAAAATGACGGGTGTATGAAAATGTTTGATGAATCGAAAACGAAGAGATTTTTAAAAAAAGATTTTTGAAATCGGTTAACGGTGAGGAGAATTTTTATATTGAAAACGGATGGCATTATAGAAGTAAAAAATCTTTCCAAAACATACAGTGTAAAAAAAGTGGATACAAAATCAGTCATAAGATTTTTATCGAGAAAAAATACTGTAAATAAAACCGCTCTGAAAAAAATATCTTTTTCGGTTAAACGTGGTGAATCTGTGGGGATAATAGGAAAAAACGGTGCTGGAAAATCCACACTCGTTAAAATATTGACGGGAATTCTTGTTCCGGATTCCGGTTACGTGAGCGTTCTGGGAAGAAATCCTTTCAGGGAACGAATAAAAAATAATATGTATATAGGGGTTGTATTTGGGCAGAGAACTCAGTTGAGATGGGATTTGTCCCCCATGTCAAGTTTCCAGCTTCTCAAAAAAATGTATAGAGTATCCGATGACATCTATGAAAGTCAAATTGAATATTTCAGTAAAGAGTTCACCGTTGGAAGTGTTCTTAACAATCCAGTCAGAACCCTGAGTCTCGGTGAAAAGATGAAATGTGAAATAATAGCTGCACTACTGCACGGGCCAAAAATACTGTTTCTCGATGAGCCGACCATAGGTCTGGATATTCTGAGCAAAGAAGCCATTTTGAATTTTCTGAAAAAAATAAACGAAGAGCAGAAAATAACAATTCTCCTCACAACGCACGATCTCAACGACATAGCTAAGGTGTGTCGGAGATCTGTTGTATTGAACGAAGGAGTTGTTCTCGTTGACAAAGATGTATCTGAGATAGTCCATCTTGGAAATCGCTTCAAAGATGTGAGATTTACCTCAACGAATTCAAATCCGGTTATCTCAGAAAAAATAGGTGACTACAAATACATCGAAGAATCCAATATATTATCTTTTAATTCGGTCCCGATTGAGAAAGTTTCCCGGGTTATTAAATGTATATGCTCTGATAATGAAATAGTCGATGTTACTGTGAAAGAATCGAGTTTTGCCGATGTGATAAAGAAGATATGGAAAGAACTCGATGAAATCGAATAAAATAATGTGAACGGGGTGGTTGACACGCTGGCTTACGCTATAAAAAATATATCTTTGTCATTTTATTCAAATTTTTATTATCGTGCTGCAACGGCACTCAAACTCGTTTCCCAGATATTGATTTTAGCAATGACATTATTGCTCTGGAGTGCATTATACAGTGGAAACAATGAAATTAAGGGTGTTGAATACGGTACGATGATGTCTTATTATATTATCACATTCGCATTGTCTCAATTTTATTCTTCGGGTCTTGCCAAAAGATATGCAAACGTTATAAAAAACGGTGATATTTACGCGATGCTTTTGAAGCCTGTTAATATAGAAATACAATTTTTCACACAAAATCTTGGGAAAAGTTTATATCAGGTTATAACAATCGGATTTCCGATACTCGTTCTGGGATATGCGGCCGTTCCGAAGTTGAATAAGAATTTTGATATTTACAGTGTACTGATAGCGCTATGTTTTATCATACTGTATTATATATTCAACTTTTACATCGAAATGTTCGTGGGAACATTCAGCTTTTATACCACCAGTATATGGGGAATAGATAATTTCAGATCGACACTGGTTGCCATTCTGTCCGGGGAATGGATTCCTCTTTCGGTATATCCTTCTTTCATAGGACCGGTGTTAAAAATGTTGCCCTTTTCTTCGATGTTCTATATACCGTCACAGTTGATATCTGAGAATAACAGGAGCGGGGCGTTAACGAATATATTGATACTGATCTGTTCAATATTCATAATAATTCCCATATATTATGCCGCCAAACGTAAATTGATAAAACATCTCACTTTGCAGGGGGGCTGATATATCTTGTATTATTTGAAGCTAGTGAAGGAATATATGAGATTGAACATAGCAGAAAGGACGATTTATGACAGAGATTTTATATTCGGAATAATTGCCCTTTTGATTAAACAACTCATAAGATTTTCAATTTTTGCATACATTTATCAGCTTGTTCCAGATATAAAGGGCTGGGACACGAATCAGCTGATATTCCTATATGGGGTGTCGGTGCTAGGATTTTCGGTGTGGGAATCTTTATGTATAAATTTCATAACTTTACCCTATTACATAAAACGTGGAGAATTTGACAGATTTTTACTCAGACCCCTGCATCCGCTTTTACAGATCGCCTGTGACGGATTTGACGACGATTCCTGGGGTGAACTGATAGTAGCGGTTGCAATAGTTGTCTGGAGCGTATTTCGTGTGAATCTGAGCTTTATTGAAATAATTACAATACCTGTAATCGTTTTGATAAGCTTTCTCGTTTATTGTGGAATATCGATTCTGCTTTCGTCCGTTTCGTTTTACACTGTCGCGCAGGCAGATATCGCAAATCTGACCTATGAAATAAGTGATTTCGCGAAATATCCGATGACAATCTTTCCGGGATGGCTGCAGTTGATTTTTACTTTTGTATTTCCAATAGGGTTTGCGGCGTATTATCCCGTCAGTTCGCTTTTGAAAGTGAATAACGTATTATCCACAGGGCTTTCTTTAGTGTTAGGACTTTTGATTTCAACACTTTTTCTCATATTATCGGTTTGTGTCTGGAATAGGGGGTGCAAACATTATTCCGGATGTGGTACATGACGACAATTTTTTTCCACAAGAAAGTGTTCATGCTTTGTTGTTCCAGTGAGAGAGATAACGAGGAGGGGATGAAAAGTGAGAAAGATTTTTAAATTTTTCAGAAGTTATTACAGAAAATACAGGAAGGAAACGTTTTTAACCTTTATCATGCAGGTACTTCAGAAATTGAGTGTTCTGATAATACCGATCCTCACCAAAAAAATAATGGATATCGCCGCTGTGGGAGAAAATGTTGAAGAATTGAATTTTTACGGTTTTCTTTTCCTGGGTGTCACTGTTCTCTTCATATTCTTTTTGTCGCTGAGGTATTATTATCAGTCGAATCTTGAAATAAAAGTGTTGAATGATTTGAAGTTTGAAATATCTGAAAAAGTATTGAAAGTTCCTTACCCCGTTTTCCTAAAAAAAGATCCGGGATACTTCATACAGAGAATAAACAGGGATATCGAAAAGATACGCGATCTAGTGATATCGGACGGATCGATGTTCATAATAAACATAGCTTACATGATCTCAATAATCGTACTGATGTTCAGAATAAATATACTCATATCCCTCATACTTCTCATGATGTTTCCGGTTTTTTATTTTCTTTCAAGAAAATTTATGCCGAAAATAAAAAAGGTGAACGAAGAACTGATGGAATCGGAAGAAAAGTTCAATTCACACATGAACGAAAGTATAAACTCGAATTATTTTATACGCGTTTCAAATTACAGTGGTGTTTTCGGAAAAAATGCGGAATTAAAACTGAAAGATATCTACAAAAAGGTTCTTGAAAAAATAAAATATGAAATAGCATACGATTTTTTCCTCGTGACGGGGATAATGAATATATCCAGTGTATTGATTTACTGGCTGGGAAGCTACCTCGTTTTTGAAAACACGATAACGTTTGGAAGTCTCACCGCGATCTCACTTTATTTTTCAAGACTCTGGTCACCTGTGGAATTTTTCATGGATTTTCCGAAAAAGATAAAAGAGGAAGAAATATCACTGAACAGAATAGAAGAACTCCTCAGCGAAAAAGAAGAATTAGCGGGAGAGAACTTCGTCAGAATTCCTGAAAAATTTGAAAAGGTTGAGATAAAAAACCTTTCCTTTCACTATGGGGAAAAATCTATATTTCATGACATGTCGTTGAAGATAAATCCGGGGGACAGAATAGGAATAATAGGGGAAAATGGGACCGGAAAAACGACACTGGCGAATATTCTGGTAAAGATATTCACGGATTACGATGGAACGATAAGTTACAACGAAACGGATTACAAGAACATAAATCCGGCGGAACTGAGGGACAAGATAATACTGATCCCTCAGGAACTGTGCGTTTTTGAAGATTTTGAAAAGAACGAAAAGATAAAAAACAAGAGTAAAAGCGGAGGTGAAAAGAAAGCGATTCAGATAAAAGAGGGGCTGAAAAGGAGAGGGGAAATGTATATTTTCGATGAACCGCTCGCATATGTAGATGAACAAAGGAAAAGAGAATTCATTTCTTTCATCGAAAAGGAGTTTGAAAACAAGACATTCATAATGATCTCGCACGATGCCGATATATTCAGCTGTTGCAACAAAATGTACAGAATAGAAAACCGGAAAATAAATAAAGTATGAAGATTGAGTTCAATACGTATCATCTCTTACGTACTTTCGGTGATTTTGAAATGTTTGCGATGATGTTCGCTATAATTTTAAATTTTATCGATGAAATGCCAACAAATGAAGAATTAAAAAATAATTTTTTGGAGTGTTTTAAAAATGGGAAAAATATTGAAGTTATATATCGGGGAAAATAAGAATATTTGTTTCATCTATTTGTTGTTTTCATTCTTTTCAATATTCACAGATGCCCTGTTCGTTATAGCGATAAACAGGGTTTTGAACCAGAATCTTGAAATGGAAACGATATTGATAGTAGTGGCATATTTTATATTCTTTATACTGAGATTGTACAGCAATGCATTGCTGAAACCGACGCTGGAGAAATCGTTGCTTAACTGGTTGAAAAGCAGATTAGTACTCAATATGACACAGTCTCCGGGGATGGATCTGAGTATTCATCCTCATACCTTACACGATATCCAGTTGAATAAGTTGAGTTCGTACACGGTGTCATTATGGGATTCCGTGGTGAGATTCATATCTTTTGTAATATTAAACGTCGCCATAATAGTTGAAAACAACTGGATGATAAGTGCTTTAATCTTATTCATATTTTTAACCACGGTTATTTCTGCGGTGATCAGTAAAAATCTCAGCAAGACCAGCAGACGCTTAAATATGAACCAGAGTGAGAATTACGATATTCAATATAATCTGATCGGCAACAAACGGATAATTAACAACCTGAATTCAAAAGAATATCTGTTATCCAGATACAGCGATTCACTCAATGAAGAACTGTCCAGTTTTAATGTCACACAGAGTATCAAAGAATCTTACTGGAGATTTGAAGAATTCAGTTTCGTGATGAGTAATGTATTTTTACCTATGACATCGTTAATACTGATTTCACTTGGTAAGAGTTCTCCGGTACTGTTGCCTCTTTTCATAAGTATGGCACCGAGGATATCGAATTCCGCTAAGATCATATCCAACACCATAATCAGCACGAGGGAAGTAAAACCAATTATGGATATGTACATTTCATTTCTGAAGAAAAAAGGAAAGGCACTCAATAAAAAACAGAACGGCAGAATACACATGTCCGGAACCTTGCCCTTTGTAAAAAGGGATGTTTTGTTTTCAATTGAAAAGAACGGTCTGTACGCTATCACCGGAAGTTCGGGCTCAGGAAAAACCACGGTTTTAAAACTCCTATCGGGATTGATCGACAAACCTGAGAATTTAACTATAAATGTGAATCCGAAAAATTCCCCGGATTTTATAAGTATAAATCCCTTTTACATGGAAGATACGATTTTGGAAAATTTAAAAATAGCAACGGGAAAGGATGAACGAACTGTAAAAAGAATCGTGAATTATGTGACGGAGCTTTCGGGGGTCGATTTCAGGGGCAGGCTTGAAGAGAAATGTGAAAACTATTATTCCAACTACTCCGACGGACAGAAAAGATTGATAAATTTATGCCACATACTTCTGAGTGATAGTGACGTATTGTTGCTTGACGAGCCCACTGCCAACCTGGACAAAAAAACCAAAATCAACTTGATAAAAGTACTCAAAGAGTTGTCGGAAAATAAAATAATAATCTGTACGACACATGATCAGGATCTTATAAATGATTCCGAAGTGCTTTCAGATTTGGAACGGAGGGAAATGAATTGAATATTTTATCCCGTATAAGGAGAGTTGACAAGGTCCTGTACGATAAAATTCTCTTCCTGACTTTTTTCAGACTTTTTTTAGAAGCATTCAGTACGAACTTCTTACTGATAATAACACTCAGCAACTACGACGAGAAGAATAACACCGCTTTATTGATTTTAATCGGAGTAACGGTAATATTTTGTATTTTCGATATTCTCTTCAATCCTAATATGAGAAGAAAAAACGGATCGTACATAAAAAAGTTTCTGCAAAATTTCAGAGTGGGAGAAGTTTCAAAATACATTGAAAGTGATATTGATGCTCCTCAGAAATTCTCTGCGGACTTGAAGATTGCGGAAAATTATACGAGAGATTTTTTGAACGAGAGTCTGAGTCAGATCGGTTACAGATTAATTTATGGCGTAGGATCTTTGATATCCGTCGTTCTTCTGGATTTTAAATTCTTTCTCATATTGTTGGGACTGGGAGTTTCTGTTATGCTGATCAGATTCTTTTTCACTTCATCGATTGAACTGGCAGAAGACGATAAATATATGATGAAAAAACGACTCATGATTAATTTCGATTTCATATTCAGAAACATAAACTATTACGTCAATAAGATAACGGGAAAAAATAGTTATGACCTCTACAAAACCGTCAATAAAAATGATTATCGGGCTTTCAAAAAGCATCTGAGTGTGAGGGGAAAAATGATGATGATCATTTCATTACTTTCGGAGATAACATTGTTCATTCTATGGTTCATCTTTTCTTTTGAACCCGATAATCCCATTAATAAGCTGGGGATTATATTCGCTATCAGACCCGCGTTCAATTTCTTCAATTATTTGAGTATAACAGTCACATCTCTCAAAGAAAATCTCAGAAAGATAAAAGAATATTTCGCCAAAGGCTACACTGAAAAAAATACATCGCCGAAGAAAATTCCGGAGAATTATGAAATAGAATTTAAAAATGTGAGTTTCGAGTACGAAGAAAACAAACCCGTGTTGAATGATTTCAATTACGTTTTCAGACAGGGTGGAATTTATGAAATAAGGGGACCAAAAGGGATAGGAAAATCTACCATGCTTAATCTGGTCATGAGCAATATAGAACAGCAGAAGGGGACAGTCGCCATAGGAAATTTGAATGCCCGGGAAGTGAATACGAATGAAGTCTGCTTTTTTTTACCGACGGATGTTTCGTTGTTTCATCTGGATGTAAAAGAAAACATCCTCCTGGGGAAGGAGTCTGACGAAACGAAGTTCAACAGCATAGTATCCGATATGAATATCGGGAAAATAATAAACGGCAAATCGACTACTCTGTCGACGGGAGAAACAAAAAGGGTGGCACTGTCCAGAGCATTTTTTACAAAACATAAAATTATTTTACTCGATGAATTCAATGCGAATCTGGATGATAATAATTCGGACAGGATATATGAGTTACTGAAAATGCTGAACAAACAGAATAAAACGATAATTTTTATAAATCACAAAGAACGATTTCCCGGCACGGTTGTGCTGAATTTGGACAGGCTGTATGGATTATGAAAATGTTCGGGAGAGAAATGAAAAACGAGTTTATTGAGAAAACAAAAAAAGAGATGGGTTCGCTCCTCTGGGTGTTGAGGAACATAGAAACGAAGGAAAAAATGGTATTATTGATACTTCTTGCAGGAACACTGCTGGTGCTCGGGATAAATCTTTACATTCCCTTCGTTTACAAAGAATTCATAGCGATGTCGATGGAAAAAATTGCAGTCAGGCTGATAATATTGTTTTCAGGCCTCTATGCTCTGAGTCTTCTCCTGAATTACATATTCGAATACGTTTCATCACTTCTCTCTTACAGAATAGAAAAGTCATTGAAAGAAAAAGTATATCGGAAAACATATGAAGAAAAAGAGGATGAAATATCCGAGGAAGGAAGCTCATATTACTCGGAAATAATAGCCACGGATACAAAAAGATCGTCCGAGGCACTGAATTTTCAAAGTATAAACAGTATATTCTCAATATTTGTTGCGACAACCGCGATAATAATACTCGGGCTCGTGGATATCGGATCCGCGTTGATATCTCTGGTGTATTTCGTATTCTATATATACATATTTCTGAGACCATCGATGAAAAAGAATAAGGGGAAAATACCCGGATTTGAAGAATACAGTAAACTCATGGAAAATTCAAGACGGCTGGTGAGCTATGTAAACGATACGATGGAAGGAAGAAACGAAATAAAAGCCGCGAATACGGAAAATTATGAAAACGAAAAATTTGAACGACTTTCAACGAACCTCTACGGGGGATTTAAAAATATCTGGACACAGGAACTCAAAAACTTTCTCTTTCCATACAGATTTCTGTATTTTCTGTATTACTCATTGATATTTGTGTGGTTCTACATATCGTTTGTGATAAATAAAAACATGACGATAGATAAAATATTTTTCGTATTGACGTATACAGGGATCATAAGCAGTAACATAGAACCATTCATGAACTACCTGTTCAAAAACAGAAACTACTTCGCACCTTCGATAAGCAAAATAAAAGAAATAGTGGAATCAAAAGCACATACCTTACAAAGGGAGAGAGTGGAAGGGGAGATAGAAGAAATAGAGTTGAAAGATGTTGAATTCTCATATGGAGAGAACAAAATACTCGATAGAGTGAACATTAAGATAAAAAGGGGAGAAAAGGTCGCGCTTATAGGAAAAAGCGGAGAGGGAAAAACGACGCTCGTGAAAATAATAACTGGAAGTGAAATACCACAGAAGGGAAAAGCTTTGATGAACGGGAAAGAAATATGCAGAGTGGAAAATGTATATGAAAAAGTTGGAGTACTGAGCCAGAACAGTCACATATTCAACAGGAGCATAAAAGAAAACATAACCATGGGAAGAGAAGTGAAAGAAGAAGAACTCAAAAGAGTGCTCGAAATGTCCGGAGTGAAAAGTTTTCTGAATAATACTGAGGAAGGACTTGAGAAAAATGCAGGACAGAACGGGAGCAATCTTTCGGGTGGACAGAGGGTGAGAATAGCCCTCGCAAGAATGATGATATCCGACCCGGAGATAATAATACTTGATGAACCCCTTGAAGGCGTGGACAAGATAAAAGAAGAGGAAGTTATAGGTAACATAAGAAAATACACAGAAAACAAAACACTGATAATAATATCCCACAGATTCAGCATACTGAGCATGGCAACGAGGATCATAGGAATAGAAAAAGGAAAAGTGGTGCTGGACGATAAAAGAGATAAGGCACTGAAAAACAACACAATACTGAAAGAATTCTTCGATGCTGAAAAAAGAATGACAAAAACCAACGAGGAAAATGAAAATGAATGAATTCAAATGGTTCTTCAGAACTATGCCTCGCAAAATAAGAAACGCCTATGCACTGGGTTTCATATTAATTCTCATATCATCACTCATAACGATGACGGTGCCCATGTTCTACAAAGCGATAATAGATTCATTTCAACTGAATAATGCGGAAGGAATACTGAAAAATATAATGTATTATTTGTTGATAAATGCGGTGAGTACCTTCTTCTTCTGGCTCGGAGAATACATATTCAGATCAGAAAGCACACGATCGGTGAAATACTATATGGAGAAAACTTACTCCTGGGGACTCGAAAATAAAAATTCAATAAATCCCGAAGCGGTGATAGACGACCCTCTTGCATTCGGGAATTTCTTGTCCGTAATATATGGAATAATAGATTTGATAAGGATACCTTTACCGTTAATATTCATCTTTATACTGGATAAAACCGCTTTCTTTATAAGCCTCGCAACGATAATAGTGTGGATATTGTATATAAAATATGACAGAAAATATGTGGATAAAAATCAGGATGAAATAATAACGAACGAAAGAGAAAACTTTCAATTTATTGACGACTCAATAAAGGGATTTGAAGATATAAAAATATCCGGAACATTCACATATGAAATGAAAAAAATCGTGAAGAAGTACGCTGTCTGGTACAAAAAAGTGAAAAGATATATAAAAAACAGAAACGTGTATCTTTTGATGTTCGAAATACTGAAGATAGCAACGATGGTGGGATTCGTAGTATACGCATTCTACGGGTTTTACAAAAACAGATATCTGCTTGGAACGGTGTTCGCACTGATAAGTTATTACGATAATCTGGAATCACCCATCATAACATCCTTTTCTTTCAGTCAGTACATTGGATATTACAAAAAAATAATAAACAATATGAGAAATACAAAAGACAAAACAGAAATACAGAAAGAGAGAGTGGAAGGGAAGATAGAAGAAATAGAGATAAGAGATGTTGAATTCTCATATGGAGAGAACAAAATACTCGATAGAGTGAACATTAAGATAAAAAGGGGAGAAAAGGTCGCGCTTATAGGGAAAAGCGGAGAGGGAAAAACGACACTCGTAAAGATAATAACGGGGGGTGAAATACCGCAAAAGGGAAAAGCTTTGATGAACGGAGAAGAAATATGCAGAGTGGAAAATGTATATGAAAAAGTTGGAGTAATGAGCCAGAACAGTCACATATTCAACAGGAGCATAAAGGAAAACATAACCATGGGAAGAGAAGTGAAAGAAGAAAAATTTGAAAGAATGCTCGAAATGTCCGGAGTGAAAAGTTTTCTGAATAACACAAAGGAAGGACTTGAGAAAAATGCGGGACAGAACGGGAGCAATCTTTCGGGTGGACAGAGGGTGAGAATAGCCCTCGCAAGAATGATGATATCCGACCCGGAGATAATAATACTGGATGAACCCCTTGAAGGGGTGGACAAGATAAAAGAAGAAGAAGTGATAGGAAACATAAGAAAATACACAGAAAACAAAACACTGATAATAATATCTCACAGATTCAGCATACTGAGCATGGCAACGAGGATCATAGGAATAGAAAAAGGAAAAGTGGTGCTGGACGATAAAAAAGAAAAGGCACTGAGAGACGGCACGATACTAAAGGAATTCTTCGATGCGGAAAAAAGAATGACCGAAAATGGGATAAAAAATATATGAAAAATAATAAATCTGGAGTTATCCGAAAAAAATTTTTAAAGGAGATGCAGTATTATGGGTTCTACACGAAATATGCTGAATAAAGATTTCAAGTATTTATTAACAGCGGATCTGATATCATCGTTCGGTTCGAATATGACTAACGTTGCCTTGACCATGTACATATTCAAAATATCCGATAGTCTATTGACTGCATCGCTGTTTCCGCTCGTAAGTATACTTCCGAAATTGTTGTTGACACCGTTCATGAACAGGATAAAGATAAAGGGATCGTACAGAACATTTTTTTCACTTGGGGAGATAACGGCCGGATTGATAATGATAAGTCTGATATGGATAAAAAGTGTACCGGCTCTTTTGATATTTTATGCAATATTTTCATTCGTATTCTTCATACTCGAAATGTACAGAGCGGAATATCTGAAAGTGATAAGTGATGATGAAACGATATATAAAATGCAGAGTGTATCGAGGACGATGAATGTATTCATAAAAATAATAGGACCCCTCGCAGCGGGATATATTCTTTTGTGTTTTTCAGTTGAAACGATCTATATCACCGATTTTATAACATACATAATTGCCTCACTCGTGATATTGAAAATAAATAAAGAAGAAAAAATGATTGTGAATACAGAAAAGTGTGAAAAAGAAATAAAACAGGAAAAAACGAAGAAAATGAAAAGAACAAAACTGTTGAATTCCAACAGCCATATATACATAGGAACTACAGCAATATCTTTCATAGGGGGAATAACATCACTTCTCACACTATCGTATATAATCAACTTTCTCAAAGCAGGAGAAGAGAGTTATGGGATATTGATGGCACTGATGTCTGGCGGTGCAACGATAGGATCGATGCTTGTCAACGTAAAACATCTGAAAGAACACAAAGAAATATATTCACCGTTTGGAATAATGCTCAGTGGTGTTTTACTCCTTACAGTTATGTTCAGGCCCGGGATAGTACCGCTTGGGATAATACTTTTTGTGAGTGGGATAATAAGCTCGTTTGTGATGACGATATATGCGATAGAGATATACACGATGTACACGAGAGAAGAAATAAAGGGGAAATATGCATTTTTTACATTGTTGATAGATTCGTCCACCGCAGGTTCGAAGCCCTCGGCGGGAATACTCGAAAAATATTTTGGATCAATTATATCGATCGTTATAATGGGGATTACATTCATAGGATTTTCCGTTGTCAATTTTTTCTTGAGAAGGATCAGAGAATGAAAAATTCTTTTCTATTTTAATAATAGCGGTTACCCCAGATAAGAATACCGGAGTTGTGAGTTGAAAGATATAGATTAGAAAATTAATCGTTTGATGATTGGAAAAATATCCGGAGAACTGATAATAATTATTTGATGGACCGATTTGTTAAAATAGTATATTTTTTATCATGCGATTATAAAAAATAAAAATCTCTTTTTCGCCCATCTTATATCAACGAATATTGCCCGATATAGATTGCCACAAATTTGTTTATAATTTATAGATTAAAATTAAAAAATTATTTGTTGATAATTATATTTAAGTTATTTGAAAAAATATCTGGTTTTGTGAAATAATTAGATTTTTTCATTTAATCTGCTCTACTTTCTTCAGGATACATGTGGTTGAATATTATGCCAAATAATTGGACTTGTATATTGCTTTTATTGTGATTAAAATAAATTTATATTGAACAATTGTTATAGGTGGTGAGCAAATGCTCGAAAATGATATTTTAATAAAAGTTTCCTGGCTTTATTATTTTGATAACAAAACTCAAAGTGAAATAAGCAAAATGTTGAATATTTCCAGGCAGAAGGTTCAGCGTCTGCTTGTAAAAGCAAAGGAAAAAGAGATAGTCAGAATAACTCTTTCAAATCCAGCATATAATTTGATGTCTCTTGAGAAAAAACTGAAAGAAAAATTCAATTTGGTGGACGCAGTTGTTGTACCTACAGTGGAAAAAGGGGGAAAATTTTAAAAGAGACTTAGCTAAGGGATTAGCCAACTATTTATATACTTTATTACCCAAAATATCGATTCTTGGAACGGGTTCGGGTTCAACGATAAGCTATCTACATGAATATTTAGATTCAAATATTAATCTAAAAAATGATCTTAAAATCGTTTCCTTATTTGGAAACTTGCTCAGAAACAGTTCATCAAATCCATATACCATTGGAGTAAAAATTGCTGAAAAACTAAATAAACCATTCTATGGATTGTGGTCCCCGTGTATTTCAAATAATAGAGAAACCGCAAAGATGATAAAAGAAGAAGAAATGATTAAAAAAACCTTTGAAATTATTGAAAATGTTGATGTTTCCATAGTGGGTATTGGAGGAGTAATCGATACTGATTCTTTGAACTTTAAGCATGGAAGTTTGACTCTTGAGGAGATAGATGAATTACAGAGAAGAAATTCAGTTGGAGATATTTTAGGGCATTGCTATGACATAAATGGAAAAATGGTCTGGAAAGAAATGAATGAGAGATATATCAGCGCAGATGTGAAAACACCGGGGAAGACGATAGGAGTAGCAGGTGGGGAAAATAAGGTAAAAGGTATAAGAGGAGCTCTGGCAGGTAATTATATTGACATTTTAGTAACCGACGAGGAAACAGCCAAAAAAGTAATTTCAATGTAATAATATCTGGAAAAGATTCCACACAAGGAGGGGAAAATAGTGAAGAAGTTAGCATTTATTTTGATCGTGGTTAGTTTAGCAGTATTTATTTTTGCCGAAGCACCCGTCATAGGTATTTCTGTAATTGGAACGGAACATGACTGGGATATTAACGCTTATAATGGGGCAGTAGCAAAGGCAAAGGAATTGGGTGCGGAAGTAATAGCATTTGATGGGGAAAGAAGACCGGAAAAACAACTGAATGATGTAAAAACATTAATTTCGAAAAATGTTGATGCTTTGATTGTTATTCTTGGTTATACAGATGTTATTGAACCCGAGCTGAAAATAGCCAGAGAAAAGGGCATCGTTGTTGTAACGGCTGATTTTATGTCAGTTTACAGCCAGTGTAATGTTTCAACTAACAACATGACGGCTATGGTTGAGCAGGCACTCAGAATGGTTGCGGATTTAAAAGGTTCAGGTGAAATTGGGATTTTCTATAGACCGGGTAGCCCTGTGGCAGAATTGAGAAAAAAATGTCTCGATTTAGTTTTGAGTGAATATCCTAACGTGAAAATAGTTGCAGAAGAAGCTTACGTACTTCCAGGAACTGTACCTGATGCATACAATAAAACAAAAGACATGCTGAGAGCTCATCCGGAAATCGATGCATTCTGGTCCATATTTGATATGCCAATGATTGGTTCTGCACAGGCCATTGATGATTTAGGTGCGGATGCAAAATGTTATGGATTCGATGGTGATCCCACGGCTATGAAGATGATTCTTGATCCGGAATCTTCATTTGCAGTGACTGTGGCACAGCAGCCATATATGATTGGTGAAAGATGTGCAGAAGTGGCTCTTGACATCCTGAATGGCGAGGTAGTTTCTGTTATGGAATTTGTACCTCATGTTCTAGTAACAGGGCAAAATGTTCAGGAAGTTCTGAATACATTAGGTCAGTATCAGTGATTTGAAAAATAAAAGTTCCCTCATGAGGGGGACTTTTATTTTATTTGATGTGTATGGGGTGGTTTTAATGAATAAAGTGATACTTGAGATGAAAAATATAACGAAAATTTTTCCCGGAATTAAAGCTCTGGATGATGTCAATTTTTCTCTTAACAAAGGTGAAATAAGGGCATTGGTGGGGAAAAACGGAGCGGGAAAATCGACATTGATTAAGGTTTTAACAGGTATATATACTCCCGATGATGGGGAAATTATTATTGATGACAAGAAGATTGAACATGTCAATCCAAAAAAGATGTATTCCGAGGGTATTCAGGCAATTTATCAGGAAAACGATTTAGTCGGTTATTTTTCTGTTGCAGAATCGGTTATGCTGAATAATGAACCTACCAAAATAAATATTGCTCTGGATAGAAAGAAAATGAATATGGAAACCAAAAAGATTTTTGATGAAAACATCGGAATTTCACTCGATCCATCTTCATTGATAAAGGAATTGGATGTTTCTGAAAAACAATTGGTCCAGATAGCCAAATCTCTTGTGAAAAAACCGAGAATAATGATTTTTGACGAACCAACAGCACCTTTATCTGCCAAGGAGATTGAAAGATTATTTACAATAATCAGGAGTCTGAAGGAGTCTGGTGTAACCATTATATATATAAGTCACAGATTTGAAGAGATATTTGAGATTGCCGATACTGTAACAGTTTTCAGAGATGGCAAGAAGATTTCAGATTTAAATTTGTGTGATACGACAGAAGAAGAAATAATCAGACATATGACCGGTGGTGAATGTGAAACTGTCGAGAAAAAATCTACAACAAAAATTTCTGAAACCTTAGTTATGAAAGTCAAGGATCTGAAGAACGAATATTTGAAGGATATAAATTTTGAGTTGCACAAAGGTGAAGTTCTTGGGCTTTATGGAGCAGAAGGAGCGGGGCAGGTGGATCTTGTAAGATCTCTTTTCGGTCTAAATGATAAAAAGGGAAAAATTTATATCGATGGTAAAGAAAAAAATATAAAACATCCAAAAGATTCTATAAAAAATGGAATAGGATATGTTCCAAGAGACAGGAAAGAAGAGAGTTTGGTCAAAAGTTTCATGTTGATGGAGAATCTAACTTTATCAAATTTGAGCAATTATTCCCATGGAGGGATAATCAGTAAAAAAGAAGAATTGAAAATAGCGAATAAGATGATCAAGGATCTTTCTATAAGCACAAGAAGTGCCAGAACAATAGTCAATTTTTTAAGTGGAGGCAATCAACAGAAAGTGGCAATAGCGAGATGGCTGACATTTCCATTGAAAATTTTAATGTTGGATTACCCCACCATGGGTGTAGATGTTCAGGCGAAAGTTGAGATATACAAACTGCTTAAAAAGATCGTTGAAGAAGGTGCTTCGATAATAGTGATCACTCCTGAGTATGAAGAAATAAAAATTTTGTGTGATAGAGTTCTCGTGTTAAAAGAAGGTAAGACTATTGGTAATCTTGATGTTAAAGATATTACAGAAGATTTATTGTTGAAATATGCGATAGGTTCGGCAAATAATGGAGGAAAAAATTATGAAGAAACTGTCAATTGACAAAGCGTCGAAGAAAAGTTATATAACTCTTTCCATTTTTGCCGCCGTAATTATTTATATAATCTTCGCGGCCTCCGGATTTTTACACTTTGATAATTTAATGAATGTTTTGATTTCTGCGGCCTTTGTTGCTATTCCTGCGATGGGGCTGAGTACTGTTATGTTAGCGGGTTCCTTCGATTTGTCCTTTGTGGGAATTATAGGTCTGACTTCAGTAATAATGATCAGGATGATAGAAGCAGCTATTCCGATTCCATTGGTTTTATTATGTGGATTAGGTATTGCAATCGGTGTAGAGTTGATCAATGCATTTCTTATTGTAAAATTGAAAATTCATCCGTGGCTGACTACGATTGCGACGATGCTGGCGACTTTGGGATTGGAAAAAGCGATAAGCAAAGCATATTTTCTGACTATTTCAAATGATTTTTTTGGAGGAATAAGATTCAATTCATTTATTGGAATTCCACTTCCGGTATGGATTTTAATTATTGTGTTTGTTATTGTTTATTCTTTTGTGCATAAGACTATTATTGGTTTACATTTTTATGCGATTGGTGGAAATGAGATTACAGCTAAAAAAGCGGGTATAAAGGTTGATTTGATGAGATTTTTATCCTTTGGAGTTATGGGCTTTTGCATATGGGTAGTTTCCCTGGTTTATTTGGCTCAACTCTCGGGATATACTCCGGAGGCAGCATACACTAACTTGAATGAGGTTATTTTATCTGTTTTCTTTGGGATGTCTATATCAAGGAAAAATATTATAACGATTCCAGGTTCTGTGTTAGGTGCAATATTTGTGGCATTGCTTGCCAATGGACTTGCTCTTGCTGGTATCAGCTCATACTGGATCAAACTAATTGAAGGATGCCTGGTAATAATAGTTGTTATAACTAATTCTATGGGGAGTGGTGAACTTGTCCAGCTTGAAAAATAATGTGTTAACGGATGAAAATAAGATATTAAAAAAGATTGCGGACCTCTTGGTGAACGGTAGCATTGTTATCGGTTTTATAGGTGTCATTATAGTGTTTGCGATTAAAAATTCCTCTTTTTTGAGTATTGACAATATTTCGGATATTCTGATGAGGGTTTCTATAACCGCCCCGGCAGCTTTTGGTGTAATGTTGGCTCTGATCGTAAAAGGGATCGATTTAACCCCGGGAACGACCATGGGATTAGTTGGATTAACTATCACCGGAGGAATAACCGCAGGGCTGAGTTTTGGGGTATCACTCGTTCTTTCTTTCTTAGTAGGAGCTTTAGTGGGAATTTGTACGGCACTTTTAATTTCCAAGGCGAATCTCAATCCATTTATTGCAACCATTGCGATTCTTTTTATTGGAAACAGCATAGAAAAAGGAGTGACTCAGGGAGGATTACCAATTTATATTTATCCGTCCCCCAAACCACTCAATGCGATATACAGAGGAACCATTTTTGGAATCCCAAATCCGATAATAATTCTTATTATTATTACGCTCGTTTTATACGTTTTTCTTGATAAAAGCGAATATGGAAGGAAGATGTATGCCTGTGGCGAGAGCATAAAAGCGTCAAGAGCCTCGGGGATTCCGGTTAGGTTTTATTTTGGAATGGCTTATTTTCTTGCTGCCATCTGTGCATGTGTAGGCGGGGTCATTCTTTGTTCCCAGATCAGATCCGGCCAACCCCTTGTCGGGCACAGTTATATGTGGGATGCAATAGGTGCGGCATATTTGAGCACTATAATGTCGAGAAGAAATTTCAGACCGAATGTTTTTGGAACTCTTTTTGGAACTCTTGTTATGGCTACAGTTGCAAATGGTTTCACATTGATGGGGATTCCATTTTATTGGAAAGAATTTGCGAAAGGTCTGATTATTCTGGTTATTCTGATGGTTTCAGTAATGAAGAAGAGATATGAAAGGAGAAAAACATTTTGATAGATGCAGTACTCGTTCTTGATGTAAGTACAAGCTGTATCCACGCTAATTTAGTAACTGCAGATAAAAAAATTACTATCAGCCTTTCGAAGAGTATTGAATATATTTTAGATGGACCTAAAGGATATTATTCAATAAATACCACCAGACTATGGGGCAAAATTACTGACATTATAAAAGAAGTGAATGAGAGTGCTCAGAATAAATATAATATATTAGCGATATCTGTCACAAGTCAAAGAGAGGGAAGTGTATTTTTAGATGAAAATAACGACGAGATTTTTTCCTTTCCCAATATAGATTTGAGAGCTAAACGAGTGTCATACGATATTTCATCCAGATACGGGGAAAGAATTTATCGAATAACAGGCCATTGGCCCGACGCTTATTTTCCAGCCATGAGATTGCTCTGGATAAAGGAATTTTATCCGGAAAAATTTAAAAAAATCAGAAGTTTTCTAATGTTGAATGAATGGATTGCCTTTAAACTGAGCAGCCTGAAGATCCCTGTTTCCGAATGGACGAACGCGGCGGAATCTATGCTTTTCGATGTGAACGATTTAGAATGGTCACAGGAACTGAGGGAATTATTCGGATTTGAGGAATTGAAATTTTCAAAAATCGTTGAACCAGGAACTATTTTAAACTCTATTGATGCCGATGTATCACAAAGGACCGGTTTGAGTAATGAAACTAAGATTGTTTTGGGCATGGCCGATACACAATCTGCCTTATTTGGATCCGATGCGTTTGATGAAGGGACAGTAGTAATTGTAAATGGGTCCACAACACCTGTACAGATAGTGGTTGACAAACCCATATTCGATAAGTATTACAGGACGTGGACCTGTCCTTATCTTAAAAATAAATGGGTCTTGGAAAGTAATTGTAAAAAGACGGGAGTTGTTTACAAAAAACTCAAAGAAGATCTGATGGAATTTATTGATATGATATTTCCGGAACAGAATAACAACGAAATAGATCTTGAAGAAATAATAAGAAATATGTATGTGAGAGCAGATGATTTATTCGCATATATGGGTCCTGGAATATTCGATGTGTCGCAGAGAGAGATTTCTTTTAATGGACTCGTTTACGATTCTTCGAAAACCAATATTTTTCAATCTGTTTTTACGGCTTTTATAGAAAATCTGGCGTTTTCAATTTTTTCCAACATTGAGCAATTAAAAGAAATTTATAACAACGAAATTTTAAAGATTGTGGCAACAGGTGGCGCATTTAAAAATAATCTTTTAAAAAAGATTTTATATATACTGATAAAACCGGTTGAATTTCTATTGACCGATGAACTGGAAAGTACATCAATTGGAGCAGCAAAGCTGGCCTTCAGAGAAATTAACAAAAAGGATTTCCCCGCTACGGATAATTTTTCAAAGATCGATGTTGATTTTTCCGGTGAGGAAGAGAATTATTATAAAAATAAATATTTAAAGTGGAAAGAATTCTATAAGTCCCTCAAAAATTTAGGAGGTAATATAAATGAATAAAAAAATATTGATTACTGCAGAGCTAGATAATGAATCGCTTGAATATTTAAAGAACAATTTTGATGTGATTTTAACAGGGAGGGCAGCCGGAGCATCCAATTTTTTCTCCGAAGATGAAATGATCAATGAAATAAATAAATATGAACCGGAAGTACTAATCATCAGCGCCGATCCAATAACACATAAAGTGGTTGATTCGTGTAATTCGGTAAAATTAATCATCGTAACGAGGGGAAACCCTGTGAATGTGGATTTGAAGTCCTGTTCTGAAAAAAACGTCATAGTTACAAATACTCCCTCGAGAAACGCGAATTGTGTTGCGGAAATGGTTATAGCAATGATTATTAATCTTTCGAGAAACATTTTTCTCTCGGTTGAAGCTGTGAAAAATGGGAAAGTATCTTTGAAGAATATCGAAGATGCCAATAAAAATACTAAAGATGTGATCTGGTCGAGCAAAAACCTGGAGGTTACCCCTTATCTTGAATATAGAGGGTTCGATATAGAGGGAAAAACACTGGGATTGATTGGTCTGGGTGCGATAGGAAAGAAAGTATTAAAAAAAGCATTGTGTTTGGGAATGAACATTCTCGTTTATGATCCTTATATAGATAATTTTTCAGAAGAAGATAAAATTAAAAAAGTCGATCTTGGTTATCTGTTGAAAAATTCCGATTTTGTCAGTCTTCACTGCAAGGTGACTAGAGAAACCGAAAACATGATCAGTACAAATCAACTCAATGAAATGAAAAGCACCGCCTATTTAATAAACACTGCAAGAGGTGCTCTGATTGATCACAACTCACTTTATAAGGCGTTGAAAGATAAAACAATAGCCGGCGCCGCGGTCGATGTCTTTTATTATGAACCTATTGCAAAAGATGACCCATTTTTGAAACTGGAAAATTTCATTATTACACCCCACATTGGAGGTGCCAGTAGTGATGTTATAAAACATCATTCCAGGATGGTTCTGGAAAGTTTGAATGATTATGTAGATAAAAAAGAAGTAGCTTATAGAAAAAATTAGTGGAGGGAAAAGATTATGTTTGAAAATGAAAAGCAAAAATTAATCAATTTTGGAATTAAAGTTTTCAGAGAAGGATTGGTACAGGGTACCGGAGGAAATCTCAGTCTGAGAGTGGGAGAAGAGGGCCAGTTTTACTTGATGACGCCGAGTGGAATGGATTACGATAACACTCACGTTGACGATATAGTGGTTATGGACATGGACGGAAAAGTAGTTGAAGGAAATAGAAAACCCTCGATCGAACACAGTATGCACAGAGGAATATTTAAAAAAAGAAAAGATGTCAATGCGATAATACATACTCATTCATTGTATTCTATGGCTATGTCTCTTGCAAGACAACCCCTTCCAATGACCGACTCGGCGATAGTTTTCATGGGAGGCCAGATAGAAGTTGCTGAATATGCCAGGCATGGCAGTCAGGAATTGGCTGATAATGTTGTGGCAGCATTGGGAAATAGAAAAGCAGCAATTATGGCAAATCACGGAATGATCGCGGTCGATGTGACTTTGGAAAAGGCACTGAAGGTCTGTGTCGGTTTGGAAAACAGCTCAAGGATGTATATACTTGCGAGAATTCTTGGAAATGTGACGCCTATTTCCGATAAACAGGCACAGGAATTGAGAGATTATATCGCGAGTTCATATGGTCAAAAATGAATTAGTAGGGTTATGCAAAATAAAACACCAAATATATAAGTGAACTATCAAAAATATATTTGAATTCTTAGTGGACTCACTGGACCATCAGATAAAGAAGGAGGAAAGTATGAATTTCGATATAAGTTTACCGGTTAAAAAGATAATTTTTGGACCGGGAAGATTGAAAGAACTGAAAGAAATACCCGAAAACGATGAAAAAAGCAATGTGCTCATTGTGAGTGATCCGGTACTCAAAAAACTCGGTTTCGTTTCAAGACTGGAAAAATATATAAATGGAGAAATTTTAGAATTTTGTGAAGTAGAACCAAACCCATCGTGTGAAACTATAGATAGGGCTGCGGAGATTGCCAGGAAAAATGATGTGAAAATTGTAATAGGTTTTGGGGGAGGAAGCTCAATAGATGCGGCAAAAGCCATTGCCTGTCTTACCACAAATGAAGGGACTATGCTCGAATATCTTGAAAAAGAGAAAACATTCGGAAAAAGGGAAGTAACTTTGATTGCTATGCCAACTACATCAGGAACAGGAAGTGAAGTAACCGGCGTCGGTGTCTACACCGATAAAGTGAATAAAAATAAGAAAGCCCTTATGACGAGTGAATATTGGGTTGATTACGCAATAGTGGACCCGCAGTTAACTGTCTCCCTACCGAAAAGAGCAACGGCAGCGACTGCTCTTGATGCTTTTATTCACGCTATTGAATCCTACTGGTCAAAAAATTCCCAGCCTTTCAGCGAGGCTCTTTCCATGAAGGCCATGAAATTAATATTGTCCAATATAGAGAAAGCATACTTTGAACCGAATGATCTCAATGCCAGGGAAGAACTGTCATTGGCGAGCATGCTTGCTGGGATGGCATTCAGTCAATCCAGAACGACAGTATTGCACGCCATGAGTTTTCCTCTGACAAATATTTATGGAATAGAACATGGTTTTGCATGTTCATTGGCTCTACCTGAAGTTTTGAGAGAAAATTATCCATATAATAAAGAAAGGTTTGAAAATTTGTTGAAATATCTGGATTTTTCAAGTATTGAGGAATTTGCCTTAAAACTTGAAGAGATTTATAGAAATATTGATGCGCCTTTAAAACTTTCTGAGATCGGAGTTAAAGAAGAGGAAATAAAGAATATAGCCGAAATAACTTTAGATTTTTCATTTTACAAGTTTAATCCTAAAGAATATGATTTGAATGAATTGATTGAACTCCTGAAAAAAGTTTATTGAAGTGGATAAAAATAATAAAAATTTTAAAAGGGCATGAGAACTTATTTGAAGAAATTATTTTTAAAAAGTGCTTATGTATACGATGAAAAAATAGTACCTGATGCTTTAATTCATAATTTATAATACTTATTCATAACTCCCGTTTTTCTGTAACCGATCCAAAATTGCTTTGATAATTTATGGTGTTGGCATTCACAATATATTATAAAGCTATTCGTTGTGTTTATATGGGGAAATTCACAACTGGATCGGTTTTTTGTTTTTAATTTTCAGATGAATTATCTCACACATAAAAAACAAAATGAATAATATAATATGTGATCAAAAAAGAGTGCATATCTTTCAATTCCTGTCTATGGAGTTTTAAAACAAATTAACATTTTTGATTTTTTCGTTTGACAGGTAAAAAATTTTATTGTACAATGACATACGAACGATCGTCCGTAAGAATCTTGAAAGGAAAAACGGATTATGAATAAAAAGGAATACTTTGAAAAATTGATAGAAAAAGAAAAAGATACGAAACCGAAAATAATATACAGCGCGGTGTATCTCTTTTCCGTGAAGGGATTTGATAATGTGGGAATAAGAGAACTCTGCAACTCTGTGAATATAAAGCCGAGTACCTTTTACAGTCATTTTAAATCCAAGGAAGAACTTTTTTCACATATTTTAGGTTATTACGGCGAACTGAAAGAAAAAATGATATTTTCAAGAGAAGAAGTGGAAGATATCGTTAAGAAAGGTGACGTAAAATATTTTTTCAGAAAAAATATGGAAAAGTTTGCAAGTATAACGGGAAATCCATTTTTTCATACGATCCTTCAGATAGTTTTTATGGAAAGTTACATCAAACCTCAGGCCTTCGAAATTGCGAGGGAGAATCTTTATTATCTCAGGAAGGGTTACACGGAAGAGATACTGGAAAAACTGGTCGAAAGCGGCGCAGTCAGAAAATGTGATGTGAAGGTCATAACAATGGAGTATTACTACTCGTTGAAAGGAATACTCGATGAATATCTTTTGAAAGAAGTGTGGAATTCTGAGACTGGCTATTTAGATGAAAGAATAAAAAAACATATTGATTTTTTTGTTCAGTTGTTGAGAAAAAATGATAATACAGGAGAATAGTATGACGGAGATATATTACTTTTCAGGCACAGGAAGCTCATTTGTAGTTGCCGGAAAGCTTTCGGAACTGCTTGAAGGAAATTGCATTGCAATTTCTTCCGTGATCGATATACATATGTAAAAATATTTTGATTGATATATACAATGCGTCGATTTTCAAAAAAATTTAATTAGGTATTTTGAGGAATGAAATGTAATTTATTTTTCTGAAAAAACAAAAAAATTGATCTTAGATTGAATCAACAAAAAATAAAGGAGTGATAAATGTGAGTAATACACAAATAATTGTTTTTATCTCAGTTTTATTCCTGGCAACTATAGCAACGGGAATCTTTCTGAGTGTGATTGGCAGACCGCTGAACGGCCCGCTTTTTACCGTGCATAAACTTGTGGCAATTGGTATGATCGTGATCTCAATAATCTCATACATTAATTTGATGAAAAAAGCCGGAGGGGTTGAATCGAATATAAAACTCTTACTGATTTTCGTTGGTATTTCTCTTGCAATCGTACTGGTAACGGGAGCGTTGTTGAGTTTTGATAAATTTCCCATATTGCCCCTCAAAATAATTCACGGAATTGGATCGGGATCGGCGGCTTTGTTAACAACAATCACTGTTTACAGATTAATAGCTCTTCAATAATAAACTGAATCTTTATTTCCCCTTTTCAGGAAACAAATCTTCAATTTAAAAAATCTCGTCCTGTCACAGCTTCACAGTGAGTTCGATGATAAATCTTTGAATCTGTAAAGCCTGTAGGGAACTCATAGAATTAATAACACAAAAAGAGAAATTATAAAGTGTCAAGCTGCTCTTAAAAAAGCAACTTGACAGATTCATTTAGTCCTCTCTTATTGCCCACTCGTTTCCATCGATGTCGTTGAAGTATGCGAATTTTCCCCAGGGGGTTTTTTCAACTGGAGAGATATCCACTCCCCTGTCTTTGAGTTCTTTTGTCGTCTCTTCAATACCCTCCGCATATAAAACCAATCCCTGCAAATGGCCGGGAGACATTTTTTCGGAATCATCCACAAGGGCAATCGTTGTCTCGTTTTTTTCTGAAATTCCGAGCTGTACCCATCTTTTATCTTCATCGAAGGGAACGTCAACAAGTAATTTGAATCCAATCTTGTTGACATAAAACTCAATCGCTTTGTCCTGGTCTTTCACGGGAATCGAGATCACTTCAATTTTTTTCAACATGTCGGCACCTCCTGTATACGATTATACTTTCCGGAGATTTTTATAAGAACAAAAATCAACAGTCATTCAGTTTATTTTTTCCTTTTGACAAAGAAAAAAACAAAAATAACACACTGGAAGTAACGGCCAGTGAAATAAACGCGGCAAAAAAACTCATCGTATCTGCAATATATCCAAATATTGGGAATATTGCAATCATTGAAAAACTGAACATCATGCTTCCGACCGATATTATAGTTGCCCTGTATTTTGAGGGTATGAGATTGTTTATATATTTACTTCCCGAGACGAAAAGAATAGATTCAAGAGCGGTGTTTGCTATGAAAAATGGAAGTTTGAAATCAAAAAGCGCGATGCCCCATATACAGAGTGTCATTGAAAATACAGTCAGTAGCAAGAGTCTTTTGCCGTAAATCTTTTTTTCAATTTTTGGTATGAAAAGAGAGATGATTCCCGCAATGAGTGAAGCGGCGGATAAAAATATACCTATTTCGAATTCGTTTTTTCCGGAAAATTTCCAGTAGTTCTGGAGATAAAAAAATGTGCATGTTGAAAACGATGAAAAAACCTGAATCAGGAGTATCAGAAATCCAACCGCTTTTTCTTTGAATATGAATTTGAAACTGTTGACTATTTGATAATAGAATTTTTTTATCATTCTTCCGCTTTCTTCATTTTTCTTTATAGGTGGTTCAGTGAATGAAAACGAAAATGAAAAGGCAAACAGTGTTATTCCGGCGCTTATAAAAAATGCCGTTGAATAACTGCTCTTACCGATGAAGCCCCCCAGGAGAAAGGAAATTATTGAAGCAAATTGAAGCAAAGCTTCGGATATTCCGCTGAATTTTATGAAATTATTCTCTTTTCCGATATATTTGAGTGAATCGTATATTAAAGCTTCTCCGGCTCCGGATTCGAGATTGTATGACAATGCGGAAAATATGAAAGAGAGGGCAAAAAGGGAAAAATTGTTCGAGTAGATTAAAAGCAACAGGCTAACAAGTGAAACCGCTCTTCCAAGGATCCTGCTGACTTTTCTGCCGAATAAGTCCGCGATTGAGCCGGTTGGTATTTCCATAGCAAATGAGGTTATGTGAAATATCGATTCCAGTAACCCGATCTCTATGAGTGATAGTCCTTTATAAGCGAGATATATCATCCACAGCCCATGGGTCAAATTTATACCGGAAATGAAATTGAAAATATATCCTTTTTTTATATTTTTTTGAACTCTGTTTTTCAGTTGTGCTTTTGAAATTTGCATTACTTATCCCCCTTAAAAAATAAAAAAGCGCAGCTTCACGCCGCGCTATGCATAAATGACTTTTCAGGTTAAAACTGGCGGCATTTTCCCATGACAAAAAGGGGGATATTTATAATTGTTCTCTTGAAGTAATTTAAAATGCTCATCATGGGTTTTACCTCCTGCGGTATAAATTATACTATCTTTTCGAACTTATTTTTTAAAATTTATTTATACGAAAATGTTAAATATTGACCATCTTATAATTTTATTTTTCCTTCTGTGTGATAAAGATTTTTTTGTCATTTGTTTTCTGTGAAATTTTGAAAGATTGTGTTTTTTCGTTAAATAGAAGGTAGCTGTATTTTTATTTCACTCCATATATTATGCCGATCGTTCCGAGCATAAATGGAAGCTTCAGAGATTTCGGAATGAATTCTGATTTGCTGGTATCGATAAAATGAACTTCTTTCACTCCCATGTTTTTTACAGCGGTTATGAGTTCATCTGGGCTACCGTAATACGCTTTGATCAAAAATAAATCCTGGAATACGAATCGTCCCTCCTTCTTCAAAACACGAATCGATTCAGCAAGGGCTGCGAGTTTATTCTTACTGTCCTTAACTTCGTGAAATGTGAGGTTGCTGACTACGAGATCGAATGTTTTATCATCAAAAGGAAGTTTTGAAGCACTCGCCTTTAAAAATTTCGTTCTCCTGTCTACCTTTTCTATCAAAGCATTTTCTTCACACTGATTTTTTTTATATCCCCATGCTCCTGTCCAGTAATCGATGCCGGTAAAGTTCGCTTTTTCAAATTTTTTTGCAAGTTTTATCGTCAGCGCAGCACTTCCGCACCCTATATCTAAAACATTTCCCTCTTCTTTCCAGTCTATTTGCTCGATGAGTTTATTCAATACCTTATTCTGGATATTTCCGCCATTCTCAGAAAAAAGTCTTCGTGAATAGTAAAAATAAATTGTACTCACCAAAAAAAATATCGCTATTGACGTGATTGTGATTTTCAATGGAACCCATCCAGGTAAAAATATCCATAAAAGTGTTCCGCCCGTTCCAAAAATCAAAAACAAAATAAAGATTTTTTCGATAAATTCAATTGATATCCAGTTCCCATATTGTGGTGTATCAGTTTTTACTTTCATTTTTATATCCTCCAAATATAATTAATCAGAGTACCGCACTCCAACCACCATAAACAAAACTTAAAAATTCATTGAGATGGGGAGCCGCCTGCTCCGCCGTTTTTTCTTCCAGAAGAATTCGCTCCATCGCTCCAATATAAAATCCTGCAACCGAACGGACGAATAATTCGGATATTCCTTTTTCAGGTGCTGTTATGAGCACCCAATCCATCAGAATCTTCGAGAGTTGTTCGATCATTTCATTTTTAAACCCTGACAGCGATGAACCAGCGGAGCAGAACAAGAGTAACTTAAAATCATCACTATTCAAATACAAAAAATTGACAATTGAGCACATAACCTTCTTTTGAGATGCGATTGTATATGGTGCCTTTCTTTTTCTGTTTTCTTCCTGTATTCCCTTCAAGCCCTTTTTTATTCCATTCAGTGTGGTTTCTACCAAGGTATATAATAAAGTGTTTTTATCTTTGAAGTAATTGTATATATTGCTTTTCGATGTCCCGGCGTTAGCGGATATTCTTCTTATCGATGCTCTTTCGAACCCATTTTTTAAAAATTCATCCTTCGCCGCATTGAGAATATTTTGTCTGATTTTTTCCTTTGGTATTTGCATTATCGAATTTCTCCATTTCAATGATTTTAATAAAGTACATAGTACTTATAAGTACAGTGTACTCTTTTTATTTCAACCTGTCAACAATCTTCCAATATCCTTTTAAAAAACATCGACCAAATACTTGTATTAAGGGATATGGAGATATCTATTCGTGATAAAATATTTCAATCAGATTTATTTTTCGATTGATGTTCTCAATTGTGCGATGATCAGATTATTATAAATTCATATTTTCCATGAAAGAACCCGATTTTTTAAATTAGAAATACAGATAATGAAAAGGTCAGTATCGCATAAATATTTGTGAAATCATCTTTTTTGGAGGAATTATAATGGAATTTGAAAAATTACTGAGCATCAGCGACGATTGGCTGAAGTATGCTATTTATATCAATCTTCTGAACGAGAAAAAAGGTAATTTAACACAACTCCGTGAAAAGGCAATAAAAGACGGCAGAATCCAGGAAATGTTGAAAGATATAACAGATTTTCACGGGACTCTGGTGTCGAATCATAAAAATCCAAATTTACCAATTCATAAGTTGCTTTTTCTCCTCGATATCGGTTTTGATGTTGAAATACCGGAAATCATAGATGCGACGGAAGAGATCTGTAAACATAGGGATGAGTACGGTGTCTACCGCTCTCTGATTAACATCCCAAAACATTTCGGTGGGAGTGGTGAAGATACTTTCAGTTGGTGTTTATGTGATGCTCCACTGCTTTTATTTGCGCTTGTAAAAGCGGGATATGATTATAATGAATATATCAAAAATGGAGTCGACTATCTTGTGACCTTTCACAGAGACAACGGTTTTCCCTGTAAGGCTTCCCCGGAACTGGGAAAATTCAGAGGTCCGGGCAGGAAAGACGATTGTTGTCCGTATGCAACACTGATAATGGCGAAGCTGCTATCCGCCATTCCCGAATATGAAAAAAGTGATATTGCAAACGAAACGGCGTTTGCATTGCTGTCTCTATGGGAAAATAGTCTGGAAAAGCATCCATATCTGTTCTATATGGGCAAGGATTTTCGAAAACTGAAAGCACCTTCATTGTGGTATGACATTGTGAGCGTAACAGAAGTTTTGAGTCATTTTGAAGCCGTAAAAGAGGACAGCCGTTTTAAAGAGATGATCATGTTGATATACAACAAGAAGAACGAAGAAGGGTACTTCACACCGGAATCGGTATACCGAAAATTCAAAGATTGGGATTTCGGACAGAAGAAAATCACATCTCTGTATTTAACTTATCTGTGTTTCAGAATATTTAAGCGGGTCGGAATTTATAATACCTGATAATTTTTTCCTGACATTTGAAGTGGCGGAAAGATATCTTTACAAAATTTTGCTTTGCCTTTGAGAATACTGAAAATTATTTCACAAAATAGATGCATGTGCATTGCAAAGCAGCATTACAGAGTTGTATTTATTATGTGGTTTTACAAATGAATTTTCAGATCAATCTGAAGAAAGAATTTTGAGAATTGCCATGAAGGATAAAAATAATCCGCCGACACATATGAGAAAACAGTGAGATGCCGGCGGAGATAAAAACCTTTATTAAGTAACTTAAATCTTCTTTATGTAGACTCTGGCTTCGTATGGTCTGAGACTGTACTCGCCGTTACCTGGCTCGATTTTTTCATAATTTGAAATTAAAATATTGTCGTATCTCTCTTCAACTTCAGGTTTGAATTTTCTTTCTTTATCGGTGAAATTCAGAATGACGAACAATTTCTCGTTTTCACCGGTTCTTGTGTATGCAAAGATATCGGGGTCATCTTCATTAACGATTTCAAATTTTCCGTAAACTAAAACGGGGTGTTTTTTTCTGAGCTTTATTAAATCTCTGTAATAGTAAAAGATCGAATTTTTGTTTTTCAGAGCATTTTCAACGTTTATTTCTTCGTAATTCGGGTTAACTTTTATCCAGGGGGTGCCCGTTGTGAACCCCGCGTTTTTTTCCGAATTCCACTGTATCGGCGTTCTCGCATTGTCTCTGCTGTGATAATGAATTCCCTTCATAATAAGATCTTCGTCGAATCCTGCCTCTTTTGCTTTGTAGTACAGGTTTATTGTGGCTATATCTCTGTAATCTTCTATGGAGGGAAAACTGATGTTTGTCATGCCGATTTCCTCTCCCTGATAGATGTAAGGAGTGCCCTGTTGTGTGTGAATCATCGTGGCAAGCATTTTCGCAGATTCAACCCTGTATTTCCCATCGTTTCCGAATCTTGAAACCATCCTTGGCTGATCGTGATTATTCAGATAAAGACTGTTCCATCCCTTTTCGTACAGACCTTCCTGCCACTTTTTCATTATTTTTTTGAATTCCAGAAGATCCCAGGTGAATTTATAATAATTCTCCCCCTTGTCCAGATCCATGTGTTCGAATTGGAACACCATATTCAGTTCATTTCTGTCTTTACCGACATACATTGCCGCGATCTCGGGTGTTACTCCCGGAGTTTCACCAACGGTCATTATATCGTATTTTGACAGAACCTTATCGTTCATCTCTTTCAGGAATTCATGGATCCTCGGACCATTTATAAAGTATTCACCGCCAAAAATGAATCCTTTTTCATCGGTTTTGACCGGAGGCAATCCGGGTACCTTTGACAGCATGTTTATTACATCCATTCTGAAACCATCTATTCCTTTGTCGAGCCAGAATTTCATCATATCGTATACTTCTTTTCTCACTTTTTCATTTTCCCAGTTCAGGTCGGGCTGCTTTTTAGAGAAAAGATGCAGGTAATACTGTCCGGTGTCCTGATCGAATTCCCAGGCGGGACCTTCAAAGAACGATGCCCAGTTGTTCGGTTCTTTGCCATCGACGGGATCTCTCCATATATAATAGTCTCTGAATGGATTTTCCCTGGACTTTCTGGATTCTATGAACCATTCATGTTCATCAGAGGTGTGATTCACCACGAGATCCATAACGATTTTTATGTCATTTTCATGAGCCTTTTCAAGCAATTTTTCCCAATCATCAATGGTTCCGAATTCATCCATTATGTTTCTATAATCGCTTATATCGTAGCCCATGTCGTCATTCGGCGATTTATATACCGGATTCAACCATATGACATTCGCTCCCAGCTCTTTTATGTAATCGAGTTTTTCTATAATACCATTCAGGTCGCCAATTCCATCACCGTTGCTGTCTTTGAAACTCCTTGGATAAATCTGGTAAACTACGGATTCTTTCCACCACTTTCTTTCCAAGACTTTCACCTCCCTGTTAATTCTAAATAATTCTATCACAATAAATAAAAATTGCTCCGCAGCGGTGAGATTTAAAAGATAAATACGAATTTCATTATTTATACAGAACAAAAAATCCCGTATATTATATATCAAACAATAGGAATTATTAATTATGTGATCAGTACCGATTATAATTAATACATAAGTATGGAATGTGAAGGTAAGGGCGGCCCATTGATAGAAAAATCTTTATCCTGGTTGAGAAAAACGTTTGAAGAACTCGGAATTCAGGACGAAAAATAATTATAAAAAATTGTATAATATTAGTATGAAGAATAAGATTGAGAGTTTTATAAAAACTACGATTAATAAGTATTCTTTTGATGGTGCGGTTATAGGAATCAGCGGCGGGATAGATTCAGCCGTGGTTGGGTCTCTGCTCGTTGAGGCACTGGGAAAGGAAAGAGTTTTTGGACTTTTGCTTCCTGAAAGGGATTCGGCGTCCGAAACTCTTGAGGATTCCAGATTTGTATGCAGCTTTTTGGGAATAAATTATAAGCTCAAACCGATATCCAAATTGCTTCGCGCTATGGGAGTTTATTCTCTTGAACCCCCCGCTCTTTTTATTCCGAGAAGTATAAAGGAAAAATATGTGAAGAATAAGTGGAGGGAATTGCCCAAGGAAGATACCTTCATAGACGATCTCCAGAATTCCGGAAACGATGAGTTTCGCAGGGGAATAGCCTATTACAGGGCGAAACACAGGGCAAGAATGTGCTGCCTTTATCTCGAAGCGGAAAAAAGAAATTACGCCGTTGTAGGAACGACGAACAAGAGTGAATTCAAAACGGGCTTCTATGTAAAATGGGGTGACGATTCGGTCGATATTGAGCCGATCATGCATCTCTACAAGACGGAAGTGAAGCAATTGGCCAGGGAGTTGAACGTGCCCGAAAGAATTATCGGAAAATCTCCCTCGCCCGACCTTATTCCGGGAATAACCGATGAATTCGCTCTGGGGATTTCTTACGAGGATCTGGATAGAATACTTCAAAAAATGGAGAGTGATCCGGAGAGTCTTTCGGAAGAAAATCAGGATGATGTCAGGAGAGTTAAGAAGATAGTAGAAACCGCACAGTTCAGAAACATAAAAAATGAAATGATGGAACTTTGATTATTTTATTCATAAATTATTACTGGAGGTAACTGCATGATCAGAGCGGTAATTTTTGATCTCGATGGCGTTATAACGGATACCGCCGAATATCATTATCAGGGATGGAAAAGGCTTGCGGATGAGGAGAATCTCAAATTCGACAGAAAACTCAACGAACAGTTGAGGGGTGTGTCGAGAATTCAATCGTTGAAAATAATATTGAACCATAATGAAAAAGATCTCAGCGAAGAGAAAATAAAAGAACTGACCGACAGGAAGAACGGGTATTACAAAGAACTTTTGAATAACGTCACCGATAAAGATTACCTTCCCGGTACCAGGGAACTGATAAAAGAGCTCAAAAGAAGGGGAATAAAAACGGCAATCGCCTCGGCCAGTAAAAATGCGAAACCCGTTGTGAAAAGCCTCAAGGGTGATGATTTATTCGATTTTATAGCCGATGGCTACAGTGTGAAGAGGACTAAACCCGCCCCGGATTTGTTTCTGTTCACAGCCGAAAATTTAAATGTAAAACCTGAAGAATGTGTCGTTGTAGAGGACGCCGGAGCTGGAGTGGAAGCCGCTCTCCGTGGTGGAATGTATGCCGTTGGCATCGGACCGGAAGAGAGGGTGGGAAAGGCGAATTTGAGATATGACAGTACTTCCGGATTGAATGTTGATGAAATCCTGGCACTCGGTGACGATAATTCCTCTTTATAGTTAAAAATAGATTGAGTTGATGAAATTCAGGATATAAATAAACGTTTAAAAATTTGAAAGCGTTTTTACTTTCAGGAATATTTATCTTTCAGTACATTTCGTGCAGATGGGGTTAATTATTGTTGCTTATCCTGAGAAAAACTCTGAATCATCCTTTTCCCTTTTTTGCTTCAAAAACAGAAGAAGATTTTCTGTTCCTGAGTTTGAGATGAGTGTTATAAAAAATCAGGATTAAAATTTATCAATTTTTTAAAATAACGAGCAGATGTATTAAAAAATGTTCAGCTTGTTATGCTATCTTATTATTAATGAATGAAGGGAGATATTTCTTTGATAGAGTATAAAGCGTTCGTTGATGGTTCATATAACAGAGGAAAAATAGGATACGGTGCGGTCATCCTGAAGGATGAAAAGGTTATAAAGAAACTTTCAGGAGGAATTCAGACGGGAGATTTTTCGAATCACAGACAGGTTGGTGGTGAACTCATGGCTGCCATGAAGGTACTTCAGTGGTGTGAAGCTAACGGTGTCAACAGTATCACTGTTTATTATGATTATGTTGGAATAAGAGAATGGGCAACCGGAAAATGGAAAACGAATAAGATCGCAACAAAAAAATACAAGGAATTTGTCAGGAGCCGTGATCTGGAAATAAAATGGGTGAAAGTCGATGCGCACACCGGCGATAAATACAATGAAATGGCGGATAAACTCGCATTTGAGGGAAGAAATATCCGGGAAGAGGATTTTTTTTCCGATACGCGAAAACCAAAAAAGAAGGTCGGCCTTAAAATTGAGATGATAGAAGATGCTTTCAAAGAAAAGGGTTTTTCTGTGAAATCCGAGAGTATAGAAGGAAAATATACTAGAATGATGATTTCAAAGAATGAACTGGACTACGGATATATGGATATTTATGATTCAAATGAAAAATTTGTGCCGGTTTTCATAGAAATGCGCGGGGAAAAGAGGGAAGAGATAATAGAAATATTCAATTCTCTTTAGCCACCGGTTATGGAAGATATATTTATTTATGATATATGAGGTGATTCTGAATGCAAAAATGGTTTTCGATGGACAAACACAAAGTTTGTGAAGAATTGAAGGTTGATTATAAAAAGGGTCTCGATACTTCAGAAGTTAAAAAAAGAATGGAAAAATATGGAAAGAATGAATTGAAGGAAAAACGGTCGAGAAGTCCCTTGAAAATCTTTTTCTTGCAATTCGCTTCCACGATTGTGATAGTCCTGCTTATTGCGGCGGTTATAACCGCTTTCATAGGGGAATTAAAGGATACGATCGTAATAGGTGTGATTCTATTTTTGAATGCATTTCTGGGATTCAATCAGGAATACAAAGCAGAAAAAGCGATGTCCGCATTGAAAAAACTTTCCGTGCCTCAGGTCAAAGTTGAGAGGAACGGCGAAACCGTGGAGATTCCCGCAAACGAACTCGTTCCGGGAGACATAGTTTATCTTGAAGCGGGAAATTATGTGCCGGCCGATCTGCGCCTCATCTTCACATCGAATTTGAAAATTCAGGAATCCGCGCTCACCGGGGAATCGGAAGCAGTGGAAAAGACTGATGAAATCATAAATAAAAAAATACTGCCGCTCGGAGACAGAAAAAATATAGCTTACTCCGGTACTGTAGTGACATATGGAAGGGGAACAGGCGTTGTTGTGAATACAGCAATGCAAACCGAAATAGGAAAAATAGCGACGATGATACAGACCGTCAGCGAAGAACAAACCCCGATGCAGAAGAGGCTTGAAAGGCTTGGAAGAACGCTTGCCTTCGCATCACTCGGGATAGTGATGATTATTTTTGTTATGGGTTTACTGAGGGGAGAAGACCTGAAATTGATGTTCATGACTTCGGTATCGTTCGCCGTCGCAGCCGTTCCCGAAGGACTGCCGACCGTGGTGACCATAGCACTTGCCCTTGGCGCACAGAGGATGCTGAAGAGGAATGCCCTCGTCAGGAAACTCATGGCAGTGGAAACTCTGGGATCGGTTAATATAATTTGTTCGGACAAAACTGGAACGATAACGGAGAATAAAATGAGGGTTACAGTGATAGAGCTCGCCGGCTTAAAGCTCGATTTTGGAAAGGAAGATGAACCGGATCCGAAAGATATACCGGAAGATGACCTTGGAGCTATGGAAATAATGCTGGTCGGTGGAAGTCTGTGCAACGATGCAGAGATACAGATTCCGAAGGATGGGAAAGAGGAGATCGATATAATAGGCGATCCAACCGAAGGTGCGTTATTATTCGCAGCCGAGAAAATCGGGATAAAGAAGGAAGACTGTGAAATTGCGATGCCCAGGGTCTCTGAATATCCCTTCGATTCGAACAGGAAAAGCATGACGACCGTTCACAGGCTCAAAGATACGCAGAATAAAAGAATATCGGATGTGAACGGACTTTTAAAAGAGCAGGGAGTGGAATCTCTCGTCGCCTTCACGAAGGGAGCCGTGGATAGGTTGATCAACATTTCAACGAAGGTTCTCGACGGTGACAATGTGATCGAAATGAACGAAAAAATAAAATCAAAAATCATGAAACAGCATGATGAACTTGCAAAAAACGGAATGAGAATCCTCGGAATAGGATTCAGACCCGTAAAGCAGGATGAGATAATCGATGGAAAAGTAGTCGATGAAAGAGATCTGACCTTTCTCGGAATCTTCGGAATGATGGATCCCGCCAGGCCAGGGGTCAAAGAAGCGGTTGAAACCGCCAGGATGGCCGGTATCAGATCGATAATGATAACCGGGGATCATCCGTTGACAGCGGGATATATAGCGGAAAAACTTGGGATTATTGAAAACAGGAATAAGGTTATTCAGGGAAATGAACTGGATAATATGACAGAAGAGGAAATTATTAAAACCGTAAACGAGATATCGGTTTATGCAAGAGTTTCACCCGAAAATAAACTCACGATAGTGAATGCCCTGAAAGACCAGGGGAATATTGTGGCGATGACGGGAGATGGAGTGAATGATGCTCCCGCTTTGAAAACCGCCGATATAGGCATAGCCATGGGAATAACCGGAACGGATGTTTCAAAGGAAGTTTCCGATATCGTTCTGCTGGACGATAATTTTTCTTCCATCGTGAAGGCGGTTAAGGAAGGCAGAGTGATATTTGATAACATTCAAAAATTCATCAAATATATTCTCGCCTCGAATATTGCCGAGATATGGGTGATGTTACTCGGCCCGTTTTTGGGTATGTCACTTCCATTGATGCCGCTTCAGATTCTGTGGGTCAATTTGATCAGTGACGGATTGCCGGCACTCGCCCTTTCCGTTGAGCCCGCCGAGGCCGGGATAATGAAAAGACCACCGAACTCCACTAAGAAAAATCTTCTGGGAACCAGTTGGTGGCTGCTTATATTAACCGGATTTGTGATTTCGGTTTTTTCCCTGGGTAACGGATTTTTCTTTCACGAAATAAATGATGCATCATGGAGAACGGTTCTTTTTTCGACGCTGGTTTTCTCGCAGCTCTTTTTCACATTGTGCGTGAGAACAAAGAATTCCATTTTCAAAGAATCATTATTGAAAAATAAAATGATTATTTTATCACTCGTTTTAGGATTCATATTGCAACTGATGGTGATCTATGTTCCGTTTTTACAGACGACATTTTCAACGGTTGCTCTTTCCGGATTCGAATTGTTCTTATCGCTGGTGCTTGGCAGTTCGATTCTCTGGATCTACGAAGTGATTAAATTTATAAGAAGAAAAAAAGACCGGGAATGATCGGATGAATTTATCCGGATAATCCCAAAAATATAGTGTGATTTAAGAAGAGAAATTAAAAAAATATATTCTGATATATGAATGGACGGTAGAGAGTTGAAGAATTCGGAGATTTCTCATACGAAACCCGGCCGTTTCTAGAAAAAATCTATACCTTTAAAATCTTCGTGTTTTGAAATCTTTTGAACGTTTGCCTGTGCCTTTAAATAATCCCCGTGCGATTTAAAAATGATAATTGTTTTCAGCTGTCCTTCCTCTCTGTCAAATTTCATCATGTTGATTGAAATTTTTAAACTTTCAATCCATTTGTTCAATTCATTGATAAAATCAGACGAGTCACCGGAGATTATAATACATTTTTTTATCGATTTTTTCCCCATGAATTCCTCTGCCTGTCTCAGAGTAACGACGACGATTATCACAAGAATCGTGACCGTTATTCCCAAAAGATATTCGCCCGCTCCAAATGACATACCGAGGGCAGCGGTTACCCAGAGTGTGGCGGCTGTGGTCAGCCCCTTAACTGAAAATCCCGTTTTTATTATCGTTCCGGCACCGAGAAAACCCATTCCCGATACTATCTGCGCGGCAACTCTCCCGGGATCCCCGCCGTTTTTTCCAAAATAATATATGGAAAGAATAGTGATCAGCGCAGCTCCCAACGAAATGAGTGAATGTGTTCTCAGCCCTGCGGGCCTGTTCAATTTTTCCCTCGTGTAGCCAACGAGAAGTCCGGCGCCAAATGCAGCCAGTAATCTCAATAAAAAATCAAAATATTCGTTCACAGCAGCACCTTCCTCACACTTCAATTATATAACTCTCCCGTTCCTTTTGAACATTGAACAAAAATATAATTCATCTATAATTACAAATCAGAACATTATTTGTGTTAATATTTCAGTGAATACTTACAAAGCTAACAATACATATAAATGGGAGGAAAACATGAAAAAGAAAATGTTACTTCTGGTTATTTTATCGATTATTTTCATAAGTTTTGCCTATTCTATGGAAAAAGGTGCAGATTACTTGGAAAATCAGACTGAAATCAAGGCGTCTTTCGATTTTTCTCTTAGTTATGAGGATGCCAAAGAAATTATTGTTAAACTCTATCCGGATTTGAAAACGGATGACGAAATATTACAATTCATAGAAGATAAAAAAATCCAGAAACGTGAAGTTGACGGTGAAATATTTTATTATGCCGATCTGGAAAATAATTTATACTTCAGAGATATCGAACTTATAAAGCAGAAGGATGGGTGGGGAGAAGGTTACAGAATATTCGTGGAATCATTTTTCAAAGATTATTATCACGAAAAACTTGAGGGAACCGATTTCTACACCAATCTGAGCCCTTATTTCAACGGGAGAAAATACCTGGTTGAATATTCGATAAATGTCGGAGAGAATGAGCTGCCCGACAGGGGTCATCTGAAATTGTGGATATCGCTTCCCCTACAGACCGCATTTCAGGAAAATATAGATATCATCAAGGCGGAACCGTTCGGAGCAATCGTTGGTTATCCTAAAACCACGGGTGATATCGCCTATATACATTATGATTTTGATCTTGAAAAATACAGTGAAATCGATATTTCCATAATGTATACTTTCATGCATTATCAGCAGGAATTCACGGTGAATTTGGATAATATCGGCGAATATGATAAAGACGGATGGCTTTATAAAGAATACACGGCATCATCGAAAAATATTTTTTACAATGATGAAATTAAAAGTCTCGCATTGTCCATAGTCGATGGCGAAACGAATCCGTATTTGATGGCAGAGAAAATTTATTATTATGTTGTGAACAACATTTTTTACAGTCATATCGCACATTCCTATCTTGAAGCTGAAAATATTCCCGAGAGTCTGGCGGTTTTTGAAAACGGATTCGGTGACTGCGGAGCACAATCCATGTTTTTTTCCGCACTGTGCAGATCGGTTGGTATTCCATCCAGGGCAGCCGGTGGATTTCAGATCTTTTTCAATAATTTAGGAGATCATTTCTGGGCCGAGTTTTATTTGCCGAATTATGGTTGGCTCCCGGTGGATACATCGGTTGGCCAGGTGGCAAAATACACCTACTGGCTGGATGAAGACAGGAGGAATAAATTCATAGATTTTTATTTTGGCAATCAGGATCCTCTGAGAATGGTCATTCAAAATGATGTTGATAAGAATCCCGAAGAAATTCCAGAGGACGTACAATTTCTTTCGATGGTCATGCAGCTTCCGTTTGTAGATTGCGATTTTGAAAATGAAAATTTGGATGTGAGTCTTGAAATAATAATGAACACGAACATGAAAACATATTTTTTAAAATAATTTCTTTTCGAAAAAATTAACAATCAAAATATTTAGACTTATTCTAATTAACTTCTGAAAATGTTATAATTTTAGAAACTATTTTCAAGGAGGGATTTATATGAAGAAAATATTTTTATTAATTTTTACCGTACTTATTTCATTATCAATTTTTGCTTTACCCACAATAGAAGATTTGAAACTTGATTCACAGCCCCCGGAGAATGGCTTCGTGACTCTGGAAAAAGTGAACGGAGGGAAAGAACCCGGTTACTTTTCCGTGAATGGATGGGTATATGGAGTTTCAGAAGACGATCAGCTTTATGAATTATCCGGTACAGTTCTGACCGAAGAATCTCTGACGGCCGAACAGATCGAAAAAATTTCCGGGCTCACGGCGCTCGGACCGCTTGTGATAGAGTGGGGAGAGTTTCAAACATTTTCGGATACCATCGAAAACAGGGATCAGTACGTTTACGATCTTTTAAATCCGGATAATCCTATCGCTTTTATGGGAGTTTCCTTTGAGAATCTTTCGGGTTTCGACGGAGAAAGCTTGAAACCGATTTCAGTGGCAGCCTTTGCAAAGGTATACGATGTTGGAGAGTTGAGTAAATGGAGAACGGGAACACATTACAACAGACACAATTCCGGAGAGGAACTCACATATGCGCTCGTTGAACAGGCTCCACATTCTGTTTCAAATCTCGACAGAGCAAAACTATTTGCAATTTTAATCGCTCTCGAGCAGAATGTCGACAAAATTCTCGAAAGTGAGAGCAATTATGAGAGAGTGGACAACACGATTGTGGATAGGAGAGTAGAGGTAACAATAGCATACATAGCACATTAGGAGGGATAAGTATCTATGAATTTTTACAGGATTCTGGGATGGATAGTATTTTCGCTCGCGGTTTTTAATGCATCACTTTTTGTAATAAGACAGATTTTAAAGAGGACGAAATGGAAAAAATTGAGACCGGTGAACAAAATTTTCACGAAATTTCACATCGTAACCGGCCTGTTGCTCGTAATCATCGCGCCTATTCACGGTTTTATAGCACTTGGAAATAATCTCTACTGGCATACGGGTCTGCTCGCTTACTTGTTTGTATTGGGAATACTGGCAACGTTTGTTCTGGGAAAAATCGTTAAAAAGATGAAAATGTCATGGAGGATATTTCATAGACTGGTTGATGCATTCGCATGGGTAGTGATAATTATTCACCTCGTGAATCCCTGGCTTTTTATTTGAATATTGTCGCAGAGTGATATCGCATAGAAATTTAAGACGATATTTAAAAATCAGCTTTTTGAAGACAGATAATCTTCCGGGTTATCTGTCTTTTTTTTCTTATTTGAAATCTTTTCCTTATCAAAAAGCCCTTTGATTCAAGTTATCTTTCTCCAGGGATATCTCTGAAAAATCGGTCTGAATCCAATGGAAAGATAGAATTGAAGTGCCGTTTCAACTATGGCCGACTCCGCTCCTCTCATTCCAACGCGTCTTATACATTCTAAAACGGCAGCCTTTCCCAGCCCCATTCTTCTGTAATCCGGATCCGTGGCAACCGGTTCTACATACGAGGTTTTGTAGCCTGGAATCATCCAGATGCCGCTGTATGCAACGTATTCACCGTTCGGTGCAACCGCGATTATGTTCAGTTCTTTATCATAATTCGGAGCGGATTGCATTTTTTCTCTTTCTTTTATTTTGTATTCAGGTTCGCCGGGATGATTGAATCCTCTCCATAAACATCTGTCGAGTTTAAAAAGATCATTTTCTTCCGACAGGCTTTTCAATTTGAACCCTTCGGGTAATTCAATTTCCGGAAATTTTTTTGGAATGGTGAATTTGGAAATCGTGAACCAGGGTCTTTCCTTTTCGATTTTTACAAAGCCTTTCGATTCGGCTATCTCCTTTAATTCCTCGTCGAATTCGTTTATTTGAATAACGAGCCTTTTTTTATCTCTTTTTACTTCATAGATATTTTTGGAAGCCCAATCCACCATTTCCCTTTTTATATAAGAGTACTCGGGATCAACCTGTATAAATGCTTCACTGCGACTGTGTTCTATGTTGACCATCCCGACAATTTTTTCACCATCCTCCCAGATATTGATATATTTGTAGAAATCATCTTTCCATAATGGATGATATAAGGCATATTCCCACCTCGGTTGGGGCCAGTTGGGATATTTCAAATTATTGAATGTTCTGATCAGGAATTCATTCACTTTTTCGTAGTCTTCAGGTTTTTTGTATTTTCTCATATTGACCTTCATATTAATTCCTCCCTAAAACAATTATAATATTTTCCAGTTTTATATAAAGTGATGCGGGTAATTTTTATTGTTGACAAAAGTTAGGTGTAAAAACAGAAAATCTATCCCGATAAATCGCGTGAGGAAGATAAGGTTTAATTTTCAGAAGAAGAGATAAAACTGAAAATCGGTGAATTCAAATTCATTTGTTTTTTTGAAAATCAGAGTCCCCCTGCTCAACCCACCCTATTTGAATTGATATACTCACTACATTGAAATTAACTTTATGAATTTTTATATGAACGAATAAACCGGAATGTCCCGATGTTTTCTTCAATTATGAACATGAGTGGAAGTATCTGGTGATATTCAGATTGAATGTGTTCGGGTGCCTTTGAAGTGGAAAATTGCGGGGATGTTTGGGTCGTAAAAAATGATTTCAAAGTATCCGGGGAGCTAAAATTTAATATTTTTTTGATTTTTTATATCGTATATATACTTCATAACACCCTTATCGGTTTCATCCGGATATACGAATTTTAATTCATCGGCAACTCTTTTTGCAATCTTTCTGTAAAAATCTGCCGTTTCGAACAAACATCTCCAGTTTTCGTTTTTGTCCATACCCGTGAATGTCGAAGACAGTTCGTGCCATTCGTTTTCTGGGAGGAGTTTTTTCAGGTGTCTTCCAGATTTGCCCGGGTTGATCTCCCATTTCCCTGTCATTGATATGTACCATTCGAGCATTTTGAGAACCAGTTCAAATTGAATTTTTTCCATCATGAATTTTGAAAAGTATACTTCGTCCCGTTTTAAAGCCTTGGCCACGTATATTAAGTCCCACCAGAAATCATTTGTATTTTTCATGTATTCCTCTTTCTCAGGTTTTTTTATCTTATATCCTTTGAACTCCGGTTTTTTAAAATCCTTTGAGATGGTCCGGTTATCGAGTATGATCCTGTAACCGATATCCAGAAAATCCGGAAGTTTCTCCATATTTTTTAAGTGTGAAAAAAATTCGACGGACCATAAACTGAAATCGATTCTAATTCCATTTTTGTACTGTACCAACCTGGTATACGTGTCTATATTTCCAATCCGGGGATTTTTGATAGTGTCCTTGAACATAACCAGGATCATTCCAAAATCTTCCAGCCAATTGTCTCTATCCCTGTAATAGGGCAAATCATTCGTTATCAGTACGACATCATAATCGGAAAATATATCGGGTTCAGCTTCAGGATTTGCTCTTGACCCCGTAAGCAGGATTCCGGAAATATTTCTTCTGACTTTTCCCCAGTCTCTTATCTTTTCAATTACGGAATCATTATTTTTCAAATCTATCTCTCCTTTTTTTATTTTTAAGCAATAACATAACTATTTTTCATTGACTCATTTAAAGGATTTCTGTTAGTATTTATTTTACAATGGGGGAGGTGGTATCGGTGATAGAAAAAATAGATCTGTTTCCTGAAAAGAATTCTTCATTATCGAATTGCGTCATTGCCAATAATTTTATCTTCACTTCTACTATAGGGGAACAGGATACAGGCAATTTTCCCGAGGCGCTCAAGAGGTCTTTTATAGAATTGAAGGAGGAGCTGAAAGCTGCGGGGGCAACATTCGATGATGTGGTAAAAATTACCCTTTATCTGAAGAAAAAAGAGGATAAATATAAAATAAATGAAATTTTTAATAAATATTTTAAAAAGGGATACCCCGCAAGAGCCATTTTAATAACGGACTTTTTGGAAGAAAATATCCAGGTTAAAATGGACGCGATAGCCTACACAGGCTCAGAATAATCACTTCAGAACGATTTCTATTTTTACCGGGTTGTGGTCTGAATTTTCGAATCCCAAATCAATTCCTTCGACATCTATCAATTCTATGTTGGGTGAAATCAAAAATCCGTCGATTACACCGTATTGACCCTTTTCAGCCGTTACTAGCGGTTCGTCCAGAGACCTGTAAGTTGGAATGCTTCCATCGGCACCCCAGACCCATCCTTCAGGCGTCCAGTCTTCGGGAATGTCCATGGGTTTCCAGTATTTTTCGCCTTCCTTCAACTCGTATTCGTCCGCTCCAGGAACCGGCAATGTGTTGTTCCAGTCACCACCGACAACAACGTAATAACCCTCTTCATATTTATCCACGATGAATTTTTTCAGAAAATCCAGTTGCACGGTTCTCAGATCCCCGTTGTCATATGCGGACAGATGAATATTAACGGCAATGAGGGACTTATCAGAATTTTCCAGCGGAATTTCAGAAACACTCATACATCTTTTTAAATGAACAACTCTCGTCGGCCAACTGTATTCTCCGGGGAGTGAAAATCTTTCCGCCGAATCAATCACATATTTACTGAAAGTTGCGATTCCTGATTCGACTTTACCTATTGGATTTAAAAGTGGGAATGGAACGAAAATCGCTTTATAGTTCATTGCAAAACACGAATTGTATTCGGGGAAAACGTTTTGGATTGCGAGATACTCATTGGCGCTGTATGATCTTTTTGAATTCGTATCGACTTCCTGAAGAAGTAAAATATCTGAGTCCATCTCACTCAGAGAATCCAGGACCCCGTTGAAATATTTTATAAAATTTTCTTTTACCGGGTAGGAAGACTTTCCACCATCCATTATGAAATCTTCATTTTCACCGAGTCCGCAGTAACCGATATTCCAGGATGTCAAAGTCAGTGTTGAAGGAGAAGTCACATCTGAATTAACTTCAGTTTTTAAAACTGTCACATCTTTCGGTTTGTATTCGTTCAAAGAAAGATATAAGATTCCAAGAGCACCGAAGATCAATATCCCCACCAAAATTCCAAGACAAATAAACAAAAAATTTTTCATTTTTCCCCCTCTTTCACGTTGATCTGAGAACTCAGTAATGCTTTTCTCCACCTTACAGGAGCGAGTGTTCCGAAATCCTGTTGATAATTCCCAATCGATAAAAATAAAAACTCATGAGATCATTCCGTTTTTGAAACATACATTAATATTTTAGCATAATGTATAGAAAAGGCATAAAAATTGTTGTGAAAAAATTTTCCGTCATAACGGGGAAAGAGGGGGATTTTCATTTTTGTACAATTTATGGTCGATACAATTTTTAAAGTTATGATATGCCATAAAAAAAGGGATCCGGAGGATCCCTCTGAAATAATGGGTCAAATATCAGAAATTATTGTTTTTTCAGATCCCTGAACATTTCCTCTGCCTGATCGGCGGTAAGGTTTTTGTGGACAAGTGCATTGATTACTTTTATCATGATTTCGGGATCGGCATTCTTCCATACATTTCTTCCCAGATCGACACCGGCTGCTCCCGCCTGCATCGCGCTGTAAACGAGTTCAAAAACATCACGGTTGCTGCCGAGTTTCTTTCCGCCTGCTATGACGACAGGTTTTGGAGTTGATCTGACGATTTTTTCAAATCCGTCACAGTAATATGTTTTTACTATATCCGCACCAAATTCGGCGGCCATTCTGGAACAAAGGCCAAGAAATCTCAGTTCCTTTTTATCCTTCAGCGCCTTACCAACCGCTGTGACGGCCAGTATGGGTAATTCCAGCTTCGCCGCATCGTTGATTGCCATGGCGAGTGCCTCGATCGTCTGTTTTTCAAATTCCGTTCCGACATAGAATGAGAGAGCCATGGCGGATGCATTCAATTTTACCGCTTCGAGTGCTTCGAGTGTCATGATTTCATTCGAGATGTCAGGCTGTGTTATAGAAGAACCCCCCGATGATCTCAATACGATTCCGCCGTTGAAGTCTGTGGGAACACACGAATTGAGAATTCCCGGGGAAAGCATCAGAGAGTCGATATGCGGAAGCAGTTTTTCCGTGGCTTTTATCGGTTCTTCCATTCCGGTAACCGGTCCCATGAAATAACCATGGTCGATTGCCAGCATCACGGTTTTCCCATCTTTTTGAAAGATCTTGTTCATTCTATTCTCTTTACCATAACTCATTTTTGTAAGGTATTTCATTTTTTCTCCTCCTTTATTAAATATCTATTCAACATCAACCTTATCTGAAGGATCGTATGGTGCCTTTACGAAGGCCGCCTTTGCTGCCGTTGAGCCGATATTTTCCAGATAGTGTGATTCCTTTGGTTCGATGTGTATAAAATCACCCTTTTTCAATATGTATTTTTTTTCTCCGTCTATTGTGAATTCGATTTCCCCGGTTAAAACGAAAAAATCTTCCTCGATTCTTTCGTGATAATGACATGGAAACCCTTCGCCGGGTTTGAGTCTGACAATTCCAAAATCCACGTTCGGACCTCTCATTAAATACTTCGGACCCGATTCACCAAAACGGTATTCTTTATCATTTTCATTTACCAACAACATCGTTTACCTCCCTATTCGCCGGGTGCTTTCCACATATGATTTAATTTTTTATCATCTGTGATTTTCAAAGCATCCCTGTATACTTCTTTCCATTTCTCATAATATTCTTTATATTTTTTATGAGTTCTCATATCCGGATAACAAGTCATTTCTCTTTTATAGATTGCATCAACCGCTTCGTTAAAATCTGAAAATTTTCCGGTGGCGACAAGACATACGATCAAATTACCGAGCGAAGTCGCTTCTTTAACCTTCGGTATATCGATCGGGATTCCCAGAATGTTGGAAAGTATTTTTGCCCATTCCGGACTGTATGAACCGCCTCCGGCAAATGTTGCCCTTTGCAGACGATGTCCCGACGTTTCACTTATGATTTCAAGATTTCCCTTCGTTGCAAAACAGGCATTTTCCATCAGGGCTTTGTAGAAGGTCGCCTTACCAAATTTTTCGGGAGAATTGATATCGAAATTTATAAAGGCGGGGGCTGCGTGTTTCCAGTGTTGATAGTTCATGATGTCCGAGAAAATTGGAATCAATCCATAGGAACCCGCAGGAACTTTCTTCGTCATTTCGGATAACAGTGAAAAGGATGAGATAGAAAGCTGATTTGCGATTCGTTTCTCTTCGGCGCAGAAGGAATCTCTGAACCACTTCATAACCTGGCCCACCTGAAAGGCGATTCCCTCATACTGAAATAAATTTTTTATGGCATGGGCATTTATTCTGACCTTGGCCTTTTCATCCGGAACGGGATTTTTGACGTTGACCTCCGACTGCCAGAATGTGCCTCCAAAGATACATGTGTCACCCTCGTTTACCGAGCCGACTCCGATTGTTCCGATTTGGACATCCCCACCACCGACAATGACGGCGGTGTTTTTTGGAATACAGAATTCTTCGGCCAATTCCGGAAGAATATTTCCTGAAAAGTCTCCCGGTTCATAGACGTCCGGACACATATTCTCCTTTAAACCCAAATCCAAAAATACTTCGCTGTTCCATCTTCTTTTAAAGGTATCGAAGATTCCGGAAGTCGAAACGTTCGAGGGTTCAACGGAAAAAATGCCGCTCAATTTATAGATTACCCAATCGCTCAACATTCCAAGTCTTGCCGCTTTTTCATAAACGTCCGGCAGATTTCTTTTTACCCACAGGAGCCTTGGAGCATCCGAAAGGGAGAATGTCTGGCCGGTTATATTGTAAAGTTTTAACTGAATACCTTTTTTTATGAGATCTTCGGCCTCTTTTCCCGCTCTGGCATCGATGTTCGAGCAGGCCCATATTTCCCTGCCGTCATAGTCATACAGAACCATCCCTTCTCTCATCGAAGAGGCGGAAATCGCCTTAACTGTGTTTCTGTCTATTCCGGATTTATCCAGTGCATCTTTAATTATTTTCTTGAGTTCGGTCCAGTTGTTTTTTGTATCGAAATCGATCGCGCCGGGAACTCCGGTAAAATTTTTATGTACCCATTCTTTTTGAGAGATCGCAATCTCTTCTCCCAGTTCGTTAAAAATTATTGCCCTTCCGCTTCCCGTACCACAATCAACAATAATATAATGATCCATGAGAATACCCCGCTCTATTCTTTAAGCAATTGCTTTGCAGTCAGTTCATCTGTGATCAGCGTTGACAAATAACCGCCTTTGATAGCTGCTGCGATGGCCGGTACCTTCTTTGGACCGCCCGCAATCGCTATAACATTTTGTTTTACCTTCAATTTTGAAATATCGAAAGAAATAATTCTTTGATTGGTTTCAAAATCTATGATGTTGCCGTCCTGATCGAAATACTGGCCCAGGATATCACCGACCGCTCCCTTCTGTCTCAACAGTGCGAGTTGCGATTCAGAGAGATAACCCTTCTTTACTATCGTTGCATCACTATCGGGAGCACCAATACCCAGAAGAAGATGGTTCGTGAGTGCCCACATATTGAAAATCTCTATGACTTCCGGTTCTTTGCAGACCTCTTCGGCGATCTTTTGATTCGAAAAGATCAACGGAGTTGGCAGAACCTTGAAAATTGAAGAGTATCTCCCGAAAAAGTTGGTATCAGATATTAAAGGTAATACACCACCGGATAATGAAACGATGTAAAGATTGTTGACATGATCCAGAACAAGATGCCTTATTGTGTTGGATACGGATTCACCCCAACCGATTCCGATGACATCATCGTCCTGTAATATCATACTTATATATTGAGATGCGGCTATTCCCAGCTGTTTGCTGATAACTTTTTTATCCTTCGATTCGATGGGAACGACCACGGAATCTTTTAAATTGAATTTATCTATAAGTTTTTTTTCAATATTCAAAAGGTTTACCGACGAATCCTTTATTTTTATTTCCACAACGTTTTCGTCCGCGGCTTTTTCAAGAATCTTCATGATTTTTACTCTGTTCGTATTGAATTTTTTTGCTATTTCGGATTGTGTCATCTTGAGTTTGTAATAACACCAGCTGACTCTAACCATCATTTCATGGCTGTCAAGCCATTTCCCGTTTCCTCCTGAAGATTTTGCCATATACACACCTCGATACATAAGTAAAATCAAATTACATTTGTTGATACTAATAATAATAACACCAAGACTTTTTTATGTCAACCATAGAAAGGAGTTCTCATAAGATATGAATAAAAAATGCCTATTTTATAAGGTTTTTAATAAAAATATCGGAATTTTATTTTTATACCTTGACATACGTACGAGTTAATACTATAATCTATTTAATTAACATTTGTAATCGTTTGTCGCAAAAGTAATTTTAGGGGTGGTCCAGTGGAAAGCATTGTAGAAATGAAGGGCATTTCAAAGGCATTTTCGGGCGTTCCGGTTTTACAGGATGTTTCTTTCAGCATAAGATCCGGTACTGTTCATAGCTTGATAGGGGGTAACGGAGCGGGTAAATCCACGTTGATGAAAATTCTCACGGGGATTTACACTCATGACGGGGGCGACATATTTTTTGAGGGTAAAAAGGTGAATATGAGGAAACCCTCCGATGCGCATCAGCTGGGAATATATCTCGTTCCTCAGGAACCTCTCCTTTATCCGTTTATGACAGTGGAAGAGAATGTATTGCTGGGATTGGATAACCGTAATGAATACAGACAGCAATTGATTCAATTGATGAAGGTCCTCAATTGTGATTTTAAACTGAATCAAATGGCAGATGAGCTCACAATAGCCAAACAGCAGCTCGTTGAGTTGTTGAGGGGATTGATAAGGGATAATAAAGTGATCATTCTCGACGAACCTACATCCGCTCTGACACAGAGGGAAGTGGAATCGCTTTTCGCTAATATAAATAAATTGAAGAATGAAAAGAACGTCGGATTCGTATATATAACTCACAGAATGAATGAAATATTTCAGCTTTCGGATGAACTTACTATTTTGAAAGACGGGAAAGTGGCCGCGAACGGTGATATTTCCGAATTCACTCTTCAGAAGGTACTCGATATCATGGTTCCTAAAATAAAGGACGAGAATAACAAATCGAAGATCAAAAAAGAAGCGTGCTGCAAAGTACTGGGAAATGAGATCTTTTCCGTCGCCGGATTGGGTGGGAAAGGATTTTTCGATGTGTCCTTCAATTTATGTGCAAATGAAATTTTGTGTCTTACCGGGGTCGTGGGAGCGGGAAGAACGGAATTTGCCGAAGCGGTTTTTGGAATCACAAAAATAATAAGTGGAAAGATGAATTTTTGTGGACGTGAGACGGTCTTCAAAAATCCAAAAAAAGCTGTCGAAAACGGCCTTGTTTACTTACCAGAAGATAGAAGAAGGAATGGAGGGTTTTTGATTTCCAGTATAAATGACAATTCTACATCCGCCGTTCTGTATAAGCTGAGTAAGTTTTTTCTCAATAAAAAGAGAGAGAGGGAAATCACGAAGTTCAACATACGGGATCTCAATATAAAATGCAATTCGATCGATCAGAATTTTGTATCGCTTTCCGGCGGAAATCAGCAAAAGGTTGTACTTGGAAGATGGCTGTCCGCGAGACCCAAAGTGATAATACTCGATGAACCAACCAGGGGAATAGATGCCAACTCCAGAGAAGAAATATATATGCAGATAAAAAAACTAGCAACGGAGGGAATAGGAGTAATAGTAATATCTTCGGATTTTGAGGAAGCGGTAACCCTAGCCGATAAGATCGTTGTTATGTACAACGGAAAAACTGTTAATGAATTTAAAGGTGATGATATCACATTTGAAAACATCACGTACGCTTCCTTCGGCTATGAGAGAGAAGGTGTAAAAAATTGAAAAGAAGATTTTTAAATATTTTTGTCAAAAGACCGGAAATTTTCACGATGATCATCATCGCCGTATATTTCATAATAATAGGTACCGTAAACAACGATTTTATGAATTTCGATACCATCATAAGGATACTGTTCAACGGAACGATGCTTTTCGTGCTCACGATCGGAATGTCCTCTGTGATAATAACCAAGAATATAGACGTTTCCGTGGGAAGTTTAATGGGACTCGCTGCAACGATGGGCGGAACGGTACTGAATCTCACCGGAAATATGTTTCTGGCCATAATCACTACGATCGGTGTTGGAATGCTGGGCGGATTCATAAACGGAATAGGTGTATCGTACCTGGGAGTAACAGCGATAATAATGACACTTGGAACGATGGCCGTATTCAGAGGTCTTCTGATAACATACACCGGGGGAAAATGGATACAGAATGTCCCGGAATCTTTCACAAATCTCGCTAAAGCCGAATTTTTAGGAGTCAATCTGTCCATCTGGCTGACGATCGTAATCGTAGTGGCATTCATAGTGTTCTTCTCGATGTTCAAAGTGGGCAGATACTTTTATGCGGTGGGAAACAACATAGAAGGGGCGAAAATGCAGGGGATAGCAGTCAAGCCTATAGTCGTGTCGGCATTCACCGTTTCCGGACTCTGTGCGGGAATAGCTGGTGTGGTCTATATAGCACAGATAGGTGCGGTACCGAATCTAGCCGGATCGGGGATGGAAACTCAGGCGATAGCGGCGGCGGTTATCGGTGGTGTCAGTTTGAGTGGAGGAAGAGGAAACGCAATAGGAGCTTTGCTCGGTGCTATTCTTCTTCAGACAGTCAATTATTCACTGGTATATCTGAAAGTTCCCGGATACTGGAATGATTTCATTTCGGGATTCATGCTGCTGGCAATAATCGTTTTGAGCTCCGTAATACAGAATTATCTGAGGAAAGAGAAAGAAAGATTCCTTGATGCACAGATAAGAACCGAGTATTTCAAGACAAAAAAACTGTTGGAAGCCGGTGCTTCGGGGAGTGATGCGAAATGAAAAAGATACTCAACTGGCAGTTCGCTTTGATACTGTTACTCGTCGGTGAGTTCACGATATTCGGAATTCTGAATCCCTACTTTCTGATACTTGACAATTTGCTGTACAGTGTCGGTGACTTTTTATACATAGCGCTCGCCGCGTTGCCGATGACCCTTGTAATAATAACCGGCGGTATTGATATCTCTGTAGGCGCAATAATGGGTCTGGGTTCGATAGTCACCGCATTACTCTGGGTCAAGGGAATGAGCATATGGATCGCAATGGCTTTCGGACTCGGTGCGGGTGCAGGAGCAGGGTTATTGAATGCGGTACTGATCTTGATAACGGGAGTGAATCCACTGGTAATAACTCTCGGTTCGAGTTTTCTGATATCCGGATTATCACTCATTCTGTCGGGACAGGCCGGGGCGACCGGTTTTGAAGGAATAAGCGGTTTGCCCAGAGCTTTTTCAAAGATAGCGAACGGATATATTTTTAATATTCCCAATCCCGTGTGGATTCTGATAATAGTCTCAATAATATTTTTCATCATACTTCACAAAACCAAGTTCGGTAAAAATCTTTATTTGATCGGAACGAATCCCCAGGCAGCTAAGTACAGCGGAATAAGTGTCAAAAAAAATATTATAGCCACTTATATGATAATGGGAACTACCGGGGCCTTCAGTGGAATAATGCTGACATCTTATTTCACTTCCGCGAGAGCCGATCTGGGTGGCGGATCAGCGCTTTCAGTCATCACGTGTGCGGTGCTCGGAGGTGCGAGTATATACGGTGGAACGGGAAGCATAATCGGAACAATAATAGCGAGCTTATTTATAGGTTATTTGAAATATGGCTTACAGATGATCGGGGTATCGTCTCAGGCAACACAGGTTTATATGGGTTTAGTTTTGATTTCGGCAATAAGTGTCCGTTATTTCTCGAACATTTATTCCAACAAGGTTAAAAATAAAAAAGCCTTAAGCAGGGCCTAATAAAATAGGAGGGGAAACTTATGAAAAAAGTATTTTTATTGGTTTTAGTAGCATTGTTTTTGATCTCAACGGGATTTTCATTGAAATTTTATTTTATTCCTAAAATTATAGGAGAAAACTTTTTTGAAGTTGCCGGTGCAGCAGCAGTAGCGATGGGGGAAGAGCTCGGAGTGGATGTTATTTATGACGGACCGTCCGAAGCATCGGTTTCGGAACAGGTCAGATTCATAAATACCGCTATCAATACCGGCGCGGATGCAATTCTGATTTCATCCAATTCACCCACAGGTTTGAATTCAGCCCTGGAGAGAGCGAGAAGCAGAGGTGTTCTGGTATTAACATGGGATTCGGATGTTACTCCAGATTACAGAGATTTCTATATCAACCAGGGTACTCCGGACATATTGGGAAAATTGCTGGTTGAAATGGTTGAGAATCAAATCGGTTCGATTCCAAGTGGAAAAACGTTGAAGGTAGCGTTCCACTATTCCTCACCAACGGTTACGGACCAGAATGCATGGACAACATATGCGAAGGAAGTCATTGCCAATGAACACCCGAACTGGGAAATCGTTACGACACAATACAGTGATATGAATTTCCCAAAGGCGGTATCGGTTGCTGAACAGATAATCAACACATATCCGGATATAGATGCCATAATCTGTCCCGATTCCACGGCATTCCCCGGAACGGCGAAAGCAATTGAAAATCTCGACAAGAGTGGAGAAATCGCGGTTGTTGGATTCACTACACCGAGTGTTATCAAACCCTACATCGAAAGAGGAACAGTTTTGCAGGGAGGTCTCTGGGACTGTGGAGTTCAGGGTGCTGCTTCGGTTTATGTAGCATATCAGATGCTCGCCAACGGTGTTGAGTACAAAGTCGGCGATTCTTTCGCAATGCCGGGAACACTTGGAGAATTCACGATTCTCAACAATTCCGCACAGGGTTATGATGCAGCTTATGACAAAGAAGACAACGGATTGATCATTCTTCCCGAAAGACTTGTATTCACCAGATACAACGTTGACGAATACAATTTCTAAGGAATAATCTATAAACGATGAGGACATGCGAAAAAGCATGTCCTTTTTTTAATTAATCAAAGCATTACCGAAATTTAAATCGAAGCGCAGAGAAATCGTTGATTTTCAAACTGTGAATTGATGTGAAAAATTCTGTAAACGAAACATCGCCCACACGAGCTCAAAAACTCATCTTGAGAAGGCCTGTTTCGCATCTATTAAACCCGCGTTGTACGCTTTTCTGATTATGTGATAATCACAACGTCTCCCGAAATACAACGCACAGTAGTTCCTCTGTATCTGGGTGCCGTTGAACAAATAATATTCCATGGTTTTTATTCCAGTGTCATTTTCCACGTTGCCCAGAGCGAAATCTATGAATTTCGATTCGGACAGAGTCATGTTTTTGTTTAGGTGCCTCATAATTTCCCCGATCGATTCCTCAGTACCCGTTTTTGCAAGATTGATGAAGTATTGTAATTTGCTCTGTCTCATCGTGGCATCTCACTGAACTGATAATATCTGTTTTCCATCGACGAATATGTTACCGATATAGAACAGCATGAACTGTTTCTGGAACTCTCCGTCGCTGATCATCCTGTTTCTGTATTCGGGATTTTGCTGGTAATAATTCACACCCATATCGATGTAGTGAAAAATCATGTTCCTGTCCAAATTCTTTTTTATGAGATCATTTTTAATTCCTTCATCGATTAGAGTCAACATGGAGCGTCTGTACGTCTGCAAATACCTCTCGTATTCATCTTCAATTGCATCGTCGTATTCAGCGAGATCCCTGCACAGTTCAAATTTTCCGGTGTCGGTGAAATCACAGACGATATCCATGAATTTATACAGTTTTTCAATAAGAGTATCCTCCGAAGCGACCGTACCTCTCAGCTTTTCAAAATAATACGAATAAATGTGTCTGCTGACTTCGAGATACAGCGAATCCTTATCCTTAAAATACTTGTATATCGTGACCTTGGATACTTTTGAATTTTCAGCTATATCGTCCATGGTGATTTTTTTAATCCCATCACGAATGAACAACTTTATCGTAGTTTTCAGTATTTTATCCGCCTTTTTGTTCATATTTCTCCTCCCACTTCGTAACGCGTGAAACGTTTGACAGTGATATTTTCTTTTAACGCGGTTATGCATTCCACGAGGAGGTCGTTCACACTCTTATCCGGATCTTTGAAATATGGTTGATCAAGAAGACAGTTGTCCCGATAATATTTTTCAAGTCTCTCCTCTACGGTGGAATTCACATTATTCCCCGTATTTTCTTTATTTTTGATTTGTGCTTCGTATATATCCTTTTCATCTTCAATAGTTTCTTCCGGGATGTCGGTGCGAGAAATGTAAAGCGGATTCATCGCCGCTATATGCACCGCAAGATCGTGAGCCAGATTTTTGAAAATATCCGTGGAAGCGGCGAAATCGGTTTCGCAATTCAGTTCTACCATCACGCCTACGCGGTCGTTGAAGTGGGAATAAAATCCTATGGTACCTTCCCCAGTTATTCTGATCGATTTTTTCTTTGCGATCGAAATACCCTTTTCGCGCAGTACGATAACCGCCCTTTCAAAATTCCCGTTCGTTTGTTCGAGAGCTCTCTTCGCATCCATGTATCCCGCGCCCGTCTGATCGTGTAATTGTTTTACCGTGTTCGGTGTTACCTTCATTTTGTTACCTCCTATCTATAAAATGTACTATTTGAACTATATTAGTACAAATAGTATAATATGTCAAGAGAGAAGAATAATTTTTAATTTAAAAACCTGAGGGTATTTCCGATAAGAATAATGACGACAGAATTTTTGATGTGCGGTTTTATATTTTTATGAAGGATAAAACGATCGGTTTTGACCCCTCTTATTATGGCCTTCTGTAGTTCATAAATACAAAATCAGATTTATCGAAATCTTAAATAAATCTTGGGTTTTTTGATGTTATAATAGTGAAGTAGATTTTGTTCTCAGAGGGGACTCTGGGATTTTTTTGGTTGTAAGGAGGAAACCCGTATGAAGCCTAAATATTTTTTGACTACGCCGATATATTACCTGAATGCCGAGCCGCATATCGGAACTACATACACTACCATAGTTGCCGATGTGATCGCGAGATACAAGAGAATGCTGGGATATGAAGTGTTTTTCCTGACAGGAACCGACGAACACGGCCAGAAGGTCATGAACAAAGCAAAGGATCTGAAACTGGACCCGCAGGAATATTGTGACATGGTTTCAGGAAAGTTTAAAAGTCTCTGGAGGGATCTGAATCTCTCATACGATTATTTTGTCAGGACAACCGATGAAAGTCATATGAAAACCGTGAAGTACTTTATAAACAAGATGATTGAAAATGGTGATGTATATAAAGGAAAGTACGAAGGCTGGTACTGCATCCCTTGTGAAACTTTCTGGACTGAGGAAGATCTGAAAGATAGTAAAACCTGTCCCGATTGTGGAAAAGAAGTGAAGTGGGTCAGTGAGGAAAATTATTTCTTCAAGCTTTCGAAATACAATGTGCCCCTGAAAAAATTATTTTATGAAAATCCCGAGTTCGCGCAGCCGACTTTCAGGAGAAATGAAATGCTGAATATTCTTGAATCCGGATTGAGGGATCTCAGTATTACGAGGACATCCTTCGATTGGGGTATTCCCCTGGAAAGCGATCCGGAACATGTCGTCTATGTCTGGGTGGATGCGTTGCTGAACTACATAAGTGCGATAGGGTATCCGGATGATTCCGAAAAGTTCGACAAATATTGGCCCGCTCAGTTGCATCTGATCGGCAAGGAGATCAACAGATTCCATTCGCTCATATGGCCGGCAATGCTGATGTCAGTAGGTCTTCCATTACCGGAAAAGGTTTTTGCCCACGGCTGGCTGACGGTGAACGGTGAGAAGATATCAAAATCTGCTGGAAATGCCATCGATCCCAGAATTCTGATAAAAACCTATGGGAACGATCCGATAAGATATTACCTTCTCAAGGACATTCAGTTCGGTAAAGATGGAGATTTTTCTGAAGATAATCTGATAAACAGAATCAATTCCGATCTGGCAAACGATCTGGGGAATCTTCTTCACAGAACCGTTGCCATGATTAAAAAATACAACAGGGGTAAGATTCCCGAAAAGGAAATGCCCACAGAATATGATGAAAAATTGTACGATTTAATAGAAAAAACGATCGCAAACTACAAGAAGGAAATGGACGAACTGAAGTTCTCGAATGCTCTGGAAACCATCTGGGAACTCGTCAGATTCGATAACAAATACATAGATTTAACCGAGCCCTGGAAGCTGGGGAAAAATCAGGAATATAAAGGAATGCTGAACACCGTGCTTTACAACCTTCTCGATGTGATAAGACTCGTTTCTCTCATGATCGAGCCGATCATGCCGGAGACATCACAGGAGATTTTCAAGAGAATAGGTGTTGAAGACAGCGAAACTTTTTCGGATCTTTCGACCGGGAAACTGGAGTCCGGAAAGGATGTTTACAGTGATATACCCCTGTTCCCGAGAATAGACGTCAAGAAACATAAGAAAGTTATAGAAATGAAGAGCAATACCGCAGAGGAAGAAAAGGTCGATGAAGAGAATGTAAATGTAGTTGGTATAGATGATTTTAAAAAACTTCAATTCAGAGTTGCGCTCGTTAAAAGTGCGGAAAATATAAAGGGATCTGAAAAACTTATGAAGCTGAAGGTTCAGATTGGTGATGAGGAAAGGCAAATCGTTGCCGGAATCGCCAAACATTACAGACCCGAAGAATTAGTAGATAAAAAAATAATTGTGTTTGCTAACCTTAAGAAAACGAAATTATTTGGAGTGGAATCTCAGGGAATGCTTCTGGCCGCGAAGAACGGAAAAACTTTGAAAGTTTTAACCGTCGATGGAGATATCGATTCCGGATCCGTTATTTCTTAAGCTAAGTTAGAAAGGAGAAAATATTTTGTCGGAAATAATTCCAAGAGCTATAAATGATGAATTAGTTGATTCTTACATGCTCTATTCGATGAGCGTAATTGTGGGTAGAGCAATACCGGACGTCAGAGATGGATTGAAACCGGTTCAGAGAAGAATTTTATACGGTATGTCACAGTTGAGTCTGAGACATAACCAGCCTTTTAAGAAATGCGCGAGAATAATCGGAGAGGTCATGGGTAAATATCACCCTCATGGTGATATGGCGATTTATGACGCACTCGTAAGAATGGCCCAGGATTTCTCGATGAGATATCCTCTGATTGACGGTCAGGGAAACTTCGGCTCGATTGACAGGGACCCTCCCGCAGCTTACAGGTATACGGAGGCCAGGATGCAGACGCTGGCCGAAGAACTTTTGACGGATCTGGATAAGAATACCGTCGAAATGACGAATAATTTTGACGGTACCCTGAAGGAACCCGATGTTCTGCCAGCGAAGATCCCGAATCTTCTCATGAATGGGACTTCCGGTATCGCCGTTGGAATGATGACCGGTATTCCACCGCACAATCTTAACGAACTGGTGGAGGCACTCTATATACTCATCGATAACCCCGAGGTTTCCATAGATGAATTACTCACCGTTGTCAAGGGCCCGGATTTTCCAACGGGCGCGATGGTCGTCGGGAAGGAAAATATAAAGAAAATATACACCGAGGGTAAGGGGAGACTCATACTCAGAGGCGAGGCGGAGATAGTCGAGGGGAAATCCGGCAACAACATAGTCATAACGGAAATTCCTTACAATGTTTCCAAGGCCGATTTAATAGAGCAGATTGCGAAGGCAGCGAATAATATCAGAGACGTTCAGATCAGGAATATCAGAGATGAATCCGATAAAAAGGGTATGCGGGTTCTGATCGAACTCAAAAGAGGTGCCGATCCAAATGTTGTATTGAATCTTTTATACAAGCATTCTCAACTTCAAAACACTTTCAGTGTGAGCATGCTCGTTATAGATGAAAAGAAAAGACCCGTTTATATGAATCTGAAACAGATTCTCAGTTCCTTTTTGAATCACAGAGTTGAGATCATCACCAAGAGAACGGAATATCTTCTGGAGCAAGCTTCAAAGAGGGCCCATATTGTTGAGGGTCTGATAAAAGCGACGAGAGCGATAGATACCGTTGTTGATATAATTAAAAACTCCAAAGATGAAAAGGAAGCTTCCACGAATCTGCAGGGAGTGCTGGAAATATCCTTAGAGCAATCCAAAGCGATTCTCGATATGAGGCTGAAGAGACTCACCTCGCTTGAAATTATGAACCTCATGAACGAACATAAGGAGCTCGTTGAAAAGATATCTCATTACAGAGAACTGCTGGCCGATAAAAATGAAATTTTTAATATCATAAAGGATGATCTGGCCGAAATGAAAGATAAATATGGAGACAAGAGAAGAACCAAAATAGTTTCCGAGAGCGCCAACGATTACGATATTATGGATTTTATCAAAGATGAGGACATAGTCATTCTGGTTACCAGCAAGGGATATATAAAATCTACTCCGGTGGATATATATAAAAAGCAGAACAGAGGCGGAGTGGGAGTTAAAGGTGTGACTACCCGGGATACCGACTTCGTAGAGACTATTCTGACCACGACGAGGAAAAATAAGACTATAGTCATAACGTCCAAGGGAAAGTTGTTCTTCCTCAATAATCACGAGATAGATTTCTCGAACAGAACCTCGAAGGGTAAATTGATTTCGAACTATATACGAATCGATTCCGACGAATATGTGAGAACGGTTTTGCCTTTCTCAGAGGAAGATATGGAAAAGCAGTTCCTCGTTATCACTACCAAACTCGGAAAGATAAAAAGGACAAAGCTGAGTCTTTTTGCGAACACAAGAATAAACGGTATAAAAGCCATCAATATAGGTGATGACGACAGTGTAATCGGTGCGATAATAAGTGAATGTAAAGATGAACATATAATAATTTCAACTGCCAACGGAATGGTCATCAGATTCGACTTATCGTCGATCAGACCTATCGGGAGAACAGCCCAGGGTGTGAAAGCCATGAAGCTGAGCAAGAACGATTACATAGTCTCATCCAATGTCATTCATGAATCAGATGAGAGATATCTGCTGACGGCAACTGAAAACGGAAGCGGTAAGAGGACGAAGCTTCCGGAATACAGACCTCAGAACAGGGGCGGAATAGGCCTTAAAAACCTCTCGAATATAAAGAAGACCGGAAAGGTGGTCGGAACACTGGTAGTTAATGATGATATGGAAATAATCATGGCAACCAAGAAAGGGATGTCCATAAGGATACCTGTTTCCGATATAAGATTCACGGGAAGGGTAACTCAGGGTGTCAAAATTGTTGAATTAAAAGAAGATGATGAGTTAGCTACTATTGCAATAGTAACCGATTTGGTGCAGTTATGAGCAAGTACTTAACCTACAGGCAGAAGAATGTCCTGGAATACATAAAAAAATTCATTGAAGAAAATGGATTTCCTCCCACGATAAGGGAGATCAGTGCGGAGTTCAATATTTCGAGTGCCTCCGCCGTTACCAAACATCTGAAGGCCCTTGAAAAGAAGGGATTCATTATAAGAAAGAGTGTTTCGAGAGGTATTCAGATCGTGGAGAGGAAAGATGAGTTCCAGAGTACCTTCGATGCCAGATTTTATGATATGGAGTTCAAGACCCTGGATATGTTCGAATTGAAACCTTTAGACGACACATTTTATGAGGACTTTCTTTCCATGAAGGAAAATTATGTAGGCATAAGGCTGGGAAGAAAAAATTTGAACGGTCTGAATAACGAAAAGGATGATCTGCTGATTTTGAAATCATTTCTCAAGGGAGATGAATTTCTGGCGGAAGATATTTTTATCAGAAAGAATGGAGTGGAATTTCAATTTACAGACAATCCCGAACAGGATGAAGTAATTTTGAAATCTATATGTATTTTATCTACGAAAGGAGTTATCAAATGATAATAGTTGGTTCGGATCACGCGGGATATGTTTTGAAAGAAGAAGTAAAAAAATATCTGGAGAATATGAAATACGAATATATAGATATCGGCACTCACAGTCTCGATTCTGTGGACTACCCCGATATAGCGAAAAAACTTTCAAAGAAAGTTCTTGAAGACCCCGCTAACAAGGGAATTTTGCTCTGCGGAACGGGTATAGGTGTGTCCATGACTGCAAACAGATTCAAAGGCATCAGAGCAGCGCTGTGTGTTTATCCATACATGGCGACCATGGCGAGGCATCACAACAACGCGAATGTTCTCTGTCTTGGGGGACGTCTCGTCTCTCCCGCACTGGCGAATGAGATCGTCGAAGTGTTTCTGAATGAAAAATTCGAAGGCGGAAGACATATAAAAAGAACTGAGAAAATGGATATTCTTGAGTCTTGACTTTAGCTGCCGATAGTGATAAGATAATATCGATAATAATTATCGGGTATAGAAGGTGATTCAATGAAAACAATTTATTTTGATCATGCGGCGACAACACCAGTTAGAAAAGAAGTGATAGATAAAATGTATCCGTTTTTCAACGAATTTTACGGTAATCCTTCCAGCATTTATGATATAGCAGCGGTTTCGAAAAGCGCGATAGAAGATTCGAGAAAGATAATCGCTTCGGTTTTCAACGCGGATGCCGGGGAGATATTCTTCACTTCGGGTGGAACCGAATCGGATAACTGGGCGATAATCGGAACGGCCCTTGCGAATGAAAAGAAGGGAAAACATATAATAACTTCCGCGGTTGAGCATCATGCCGTACTGCATACGTTCGAGTATCTTTCCAGACACGGATTTGAAGTGACATATCTGCCGGTGGATGAAAACGGAAAGGTTAAGACAGATGAGCTGAAAAAAGCGATCAGGAAGGACACTATTCTGGTATCGGTTATGTATGCCAACAATGAGATCGGAACGATACAGCCCATCGAGGAAATTTCGAGTATCTGTAAAGACAGGAATATAATATTTCATTCCGATGCGGTTCAGGCCGTCGGTCAGATAAGAATAGACCTGAAAAAAAGCGCTATAGACCTTTTGAGCATTTCCGCGCACAAGTTCAACGGTCCGAAGGGCGTCGGAGCGTTGTTCATAAGAAAGGGAACGAAAATAGATAATTTTTTGCACGGTGGCGCTCAGGAAAATAGAAGGCGTGCCGGCACGGAAAATGTTCCCGGCATAGTGGGTATGGCGGAAGCGATATCTCTGGCGTACGGGGATATGGAAGAAAAAAACAAAAAGATTATAAAATTGAGAGATAAAATAATCGATGGAATTAAGGAGAATATTCCTTATGTGAAATTCAACGGCGATCCCGTTGACAGACTTCCGAACAACGTCAATTTTTCTTTCAGGTTCATCGAGGGGGAATCCCTGCTTCTGATGCTGAACATGAGGGGTATAGCCGCCTCCAGTGGTTCTGCATGCACTTCGGGATCTCTCGATCCATCACACGTGCTTCTGTCGATTGGTCTGAGTCATGAGGTCGCTCACGGTTCCCTGCGTATAACCCTTGGATATGAAAACAAGGAAGAAGAAGTGGATTATCTGCTCCAGATATTACCCGGAATCGTTCAAAGATTGAGGGACATGTCGCCTCTATACGATGAATTTCTGAAGGGAGAAGGTGATAAGAATGTACAGTAAAAAGGTATTGGAAAATTTTATGAATCCTCAAAATGTTGGGGAGATAGATGACGCAAGCGGAATAGGTGAAGTTGGAAATGCCAAATGCGGCGATATAATGAAGGTGTACTTAAAAATAGAAGACGGGATAATAAAGGATGCGAAGTTCAAAACATTCGGTTGCGGCGCCGCGATAGCAACGAGCAGTATGGCCACGCAGATGATAATCGGAAAAACGGTTCAGGAAGCACTTGAGCTCACAAACAAAGCTGTGGTTGAGGCTCTGGACGGATTGCCGTCGATAAAACTTCACTGTTCCGTCCTGGCAGAAGAAGCGGTTCACGCGGCATTGTGGGATTACGCCCAAAAGAATAACATAGAGATCAAGGGGCTGAAGCCTCCGAAGGAAGATACCAGTCATTGATGAGGCGAAGGCGATGCTTATCGCCTTTTTTTATGCTATGATTAACTGAATATTGAAAAGGAATGAATTTCTTTGAGTTTAGCAACCGGAACGATAATTTTCGCCATAGCGACCTTTTTTTCGAGAATCACAGGCTTACTAAGGGACATATCTTTTGCGTCTATTTTTGGTACTTCAAGCCAATACGATGCATATTTAATTGCGATTTTAATTCCCTTCTTCCTGCGGAAAATATTTGCTGAAGGCGCGATGCAACTCGCTTTCATTCCGATGTTCAACGAAAAACTGAATGACAGAAACTACAATGGAAAGATCAGACTGGGCAGAAGCTCGGGCAGATATACCGGACTGAACCGCAGCGCTTCCGAATTCGCCTCGACGATAATAACCCTTATGTCCGTTCTGACGATAATCACGACTCTCATCGGAGTATCTTTCTCGGGTTCGATAGCACAGGCTTTTTCCGGATCATACGACGAAAGCGCAATAGAACTGACGTCTTTGCTTATTAAAATCACCTTCCCGTTCGTTCTGTTCATCTCATTATGGGCCATCTATTGCAGCATTTTAAACAGTTTCAGCTTTTTTTTCATTCCAGCCCTTTCCCCGCTCATCATAAATTTATCTACGATAACGGGTATTTTTTTATCGAAATTTTTCACTCCGGCGATCCTGGGACCCTCCTTCGGTTTTATTCTCGGAGGTTTTTTGCAGTTGATACTTCTGGTCTTTTATGCAAGAAAAAAGGTCAGTTTCAAATACAGAATCTCGTTCAATTTCAGAATGGTGAAGAAGTTTCTTCCCTTTTTTCTCATATCATCCATCACGCCGGCTATAAACCAAATAAACAGTCTTATAGACGTCAAAGTCGGAACTGATCTGGGTGTTGGAGTGGTCTCCTCGCTGCAGTATGCGATGAGATTGTATCAGCTTCCCCTGGGAATCTTCGGTGTCGCCGTGGCGACGGTCGCATTTCCAAATATCGCCGAACTCATAAACACTAAAAAAATCAAGGAAGCTGCCAGGACCATATGGGAGGCGACTTCTACGATGTTTTTCTATATTTTCCCCAGCACGGTTGCCCTCTTCCTTCTGGGAAAGGACATGATCGTTTTACTCTTTGAGAGGGGCATGTTCACCCCGGACGATACGATGAAGGTGAGTACGATATTGATGGGATTCTCCCTCGGTCTGCTGTTTTACAGCGGGTACAACGTTCTGAGCAAATCCTTTTTCGCAGAAAAGAAACCGATGATCCCGACCCTTGTTTCGTTTCTGATGGTAGGTACGAATATAGTGCTCGACATCGTGCTCGGTTATTCAATGGGGCCGGTGGGTATTGCACTCGCAACTTCAATCGCCGGTGGTGTGGGCTTTGTGATAGTCTTTTTCCTCACTGTCAGAAAATATAAAATCGGAAGCTCATTTTTAATACATACATCCAAGATTTCCGTCTGCACTTTCATGATGGGAATATTCATGTTTACGTTCAGGCGGTATGTCCTGGGAAACTCACTGGGACTCCTACTGAATATCGTTATTTCTGTTTTTATTTATTTATTTTTCGCGCATATTTTAAAAGTAAAAGACGTCAAAATGATTATTGGCAAACTAAAAAGGAGAACAAATGGTTGATCTACACATTCACACAGATTTTTCCCCCGACGGAAAAAATTCTATTGAAGAAGTAATAATGCAGTCGAAAATAAACGGAGTCGGCATAATAGCTATCAGTGATCATTACGATCTTGTAGCCGGTCCTTACATTTTCAATAAGATAGCCGATCTGAAGAAATACAATGAGACTATCGATAATTATAAAAGGGAAGAGAGTGAAATAAAGATTCTGAAGTCACTTGAATTCGGAATACAATCCTACATTTCTGAGGAATTGAAGGACGATTACGATTTTTTGCTTTATTCAGTACATCACACGAAGAAAACATTCACCGACCTGCCGAGAGACGATGTGGACCTGGTGTGGAAGCTCTATCTGGAGGAAGCGGTGGAGGCGGTAAAGGATATTGATCACATAGGTTTTTACACTCATCTGGATTTGATGAAAAGATATTTGAAAAATAATCCCGAAGTACCGAAAAAATATGAGCATTTAGTTGTAGAATTATTAAGAAGGATAGTAAAATACGACCTTGGTCTTGAGATAAACACCGCGGGATGGAGGATGCCCTTCAAGGAACAGCAGCCGAAATTGTGGATCATAGAGAAGTATCTCGAACTCGGAGGAAAGTACATCTCCATCGGATCCGATTCGCACAATAAGAAAACGATAGGGTACGGCTATTATCAGGCGGTGGATCTTCTGAAGAAAATCGGAATCAATGAAATTTTTTACGGAGAAGGTGGGAATTACATAAGATATGGTATATGAAGAGAGTTAACAGGCTGAAAATATTTGTTTTTCTGATTTTAATAACGGTTCCGACGGTCATAGGCGTGTTTCTGAGTACCGGAAGAGAGAGTTATATAAAGGATATCTCCACTCTGTATAATCACGGTGCTAACAGCAATTTGAAGGAAGTATCGGAATTGAAAAACTATTTTTATGACGACAGGATATGGGAGAACTACAGATTTTTTTCAGGAATGACCAATACCGTAAAAATTCCCGTTGTGGAAAGAACCCATGATGTGGACGAAAAATTGCTCTTCGAGAGCGACGACTGCCTGGATGCGTACGGAGGAAAGATAGGCAAACTGAATCCCCTGCTGGTCAAAAAGATACGCTATGTTATAGAGAGTGCCGATATAAACGGTAGATCTCCATTTTTTAAAAAAGAATACGGAGACAGGATAATCGAAGCCTTTGAAAAAATTTCGAAGCTGAGGGTTCCCGTGAACCTGAACGGCAAAGAAGTGACTCTGAATTTTTCGGAAATTGAACCGGAACTGGTTTTATCCGTAATTCTGTACGAATCGGGATTCAACCCCTATGCACTCGCGGAAGAGAGAAGCCTGCTGGACGAGAATGAGTTTGTATATTCCAGGGGCCTGATGCAGATTTATGAAATAACATTATGGACTCTCAACCATATGCTAACTCCGGCAACAGGCTGCAAATATACAGCGGATGATCTGTGGGCGATAGAAAAAAACATTTTTTTGGGTTATCTGTATCTGTCATACATAAAAAACACCAGATTGTGAAATATTATTAAAGGGAGTGATTATGTGAAAGATTGGAAAAGAGAAGCTATAATCTATCAGATTTTTCCCGACCGTTTTTCGATAGGAATGGGAAATACGGTGTATGAAAAGATAAACAAATATTCCCTCAAGGGGCAGAAAGTCGAACCGTGGGATTTTAAGCCAAAGCACACCAAGAGCGGCAATCACCAGTATCGTTTTACCGGGGGAGATCTCAGGGGAATAATCAACAAACTCGATTATATAAAGGAACTTGGAGTCAATACCATATATCTGACTCCGATATTTTTTGCTCACACGAATCATAAATACGATACCATCGATTACTTTACAATAGATCCCGCCTTTGGAAATGAAGAGGATTTCGTCGAACTCTGCAAGAGGGTGCATGACGAGAATATGAAAATAATCATAGACGGTGTTTTCAATCATATGGGTGCATCGTCGAAATGGTTCAACAAGAGCAAGTTCTTCAAGGGCGGAGCTTACAGCGATACAGGTTCTCCGTACAGGGATTTTTTCACTTTTTCGAACAATCATGATTATCTCGGGTGGTTGAACTCGAAAAATCTTCCCGAATTAAAACTGGAGAACGAGAAACTCAGGGAAATTCTTTTTACGGGAGAAGATTCCGTAATCAAAAAATGGATTAAGCTGGGAGCGGATGGCTGGAGGCTGGATGTCGCATTCGATATAGGACCGGAGTTTCTCAGGGAGATTTCCGATTCGGTTAAGAAAGTGAAGAAGGATGCTGTAATAATCGGAGAGATCTGGAATTTTCCCGGAAGCTGGAATAAGAAGGCGAAGATAGACGGGCTGATGAATTATTCTTTCAAATTTCTGGTTGAAGATATCATAAAGAGAAAGATTGAAGCACATACGGGTGCGAAGATTTTTGCTGACATGGTCGGAAAATGTGATCTTGGCTATCTGCAGAGATCATGGAACATGCTCTCTTCTCACGATGTTCCGAGATTATCCGGTATTTTCAGCAACGAAAAGGAGACCGCTCTCGCCATACTCATGCAATACGTTTTCCCGGGGAACCCGATGATCTACTACGGGGAAGAGTTGGAGATGAAAGGCGGAGACGATCCCGAGAACCGTGCCCCTATGGACTGGAACAAATCGGATGACAAAAAGGACAGATATTATCTGTACAAGACTCTCAATAAAATAAAGAAGGAAAACAGAGCGCTCTCATACGGAAATTTTGAGATTCTTCATAATGATTCAAAAAATGTGATGGTCTTCAAAAGATTCACGAATAAGATCGATGAACTTCTGATCGTTGCTGTGAATTTCAGGGATAAAAAGGAATCGATAAAGTTTTATGCGGATGAGGAATTTTTGATGAATGGAACCACGTTCAAGGACCTGTTCACGTCCAGAGAATTCATGTCTCAGGTTGGCGGTCTTGAAATAGAGATGAAGCCTTATGAATATTTTATTCTGAAACCGCAGATAGACAGATCGAAGGCCGTATATACTCCTTATAAACGTGTATGAATAGAGTAGCAGGGATTTTTCTTCTGACCATAACCTCGATATTGTGGGGGATTTCCTTTTTGTTTACGAAGGCGACCGTTGAGAACCTTCCCCCATCGCTGGTGGCATTTCTGAGATTCGCTATCGCCATGGTGGTTCTTCTGCCATTTAAAATAAAAAGTGGAAAGAAACTGGTGAAAAAGGAAAAAATATATTCCATGATTGCCGGCGGTGCGGGAGTGACCCTGTACTTTCTTTTCGAGAACAACGCCCTGAAGTTCACTTCCGCATCGGAAGTCTCGCTGATAGTTTCAACGGCACCGATAGTCACCCTTCTTTTTTACGATATCGTCAACAGAAAATTCGATCCTTCCGAATATTTCGGGGGTTTTTTCGCCTTGGTGGGAATATGCTTTGTTATTTTCAACGGCCTTTTCTCCATGACCTCGAGTTTCTGGGGGAATATACTCGCCTTTTTCTCCGCATGTTCGTGGGTATTATATACGTATTACTTTGAAAAAATACACGGAAAATTCATCACCGCCAATTATGAGCTGATAAAATGGGGAACGATCTTTTTGATACCCTTCTGCGTCTTTGACCTGCTGACGGGAAAGAGCATTAACTTCAATCACGAAGTTATCTTTAACCTTTTGTTTCTGGGCGTGCCGTGTTCCGCGCTGGGCTACGTATTCTGGGGAAACGGAATCAGACTGTTCGGCGGAAAGACGACCAACCTGTGGATATATACGATACCCGTATTCACCTTTATCGCAGAAATTATGGTGTTCGGAAACAAACCCGGACTGCTCTTTTATATAGGATGTCTCTTCGTTTTTTCCGGTATAGTGATAGTTTTCAGAAAGGAACTGAAAAAAAGCAAACTTGAACTGGCCGATAAAACTAAAAACCCGTGATCAGACGTCTCAGTTTTTTCGGTACGATCTTCGAAACGGTTATGATGAGGGTTGAAAATCCGAACCCGAATCCTATGAGCAGCGCAACCTGAATGAAATACGGGAATGTTATACCCGTAATGTTCTCCAATCCAACGAATAAAAACCATTCATAGGGCATATGAACCATGTAGGCTATGAATGAGTATATTCCATAAGCCATGAAGAATTTGCTGATTCTTCTGTGCTTTCTGACGTTGATTTTTCCCGCTATCTTTCCTATGAATTTCAGGAAATATATGTTCAGAAAGAAACTCAGAAGTGTGAATTGATCCAGAAGATAGAAAGTCTTCCATTTGTTTCCGAGAAGGGTCATTTCCACCACGCTGAAGAAAAAAATCGTTGCTCCGATGAAATAATCCCTTCTTTTTATCAATTCCCACGGCAGTTTGCCCTTTTTACTTCCGATTGTATATGCCCACATGAAGGGGAAAAACCAGAAAATCGGATTTGGACTGATGAATCCCCCGATGATGTAGAGGTTGAACTTCAGCGGATTAGCCAGCCACAGGAATGAAGTGATCAATGTCATTTCGATTATGTGAAAAATAAAAAGTATTTTTGTCGCCTTTTCCAGCGTTTCGATCGAAGTGTTCCTGAAAATATTTCCGAATGCCTGAAACGCGAATATCAAAACCAGAAAATAGTATTGCCAGGAAGCCGTGAAGGAAATGAGCGTAACAAAATACGAGATAAGATTCAATTGCCCTTTGAACGTTCCCTTTAACATCCACATCTTGTCGTATGGCGAACCGAGTATAATGTACATCACCAGCGCGATGGTGGCAAAAAATATATACGGCGTGAAAATATTTGTCGTTCGTTTTATAACTATGTTCCTGTTGAGTCTCTTCCTTTTCAGCCCCTGACCGTAGCCGAAAAGAAATATGAAGATGAATACGGAAGGTGTTGCCACTTTTCCGATCGCATAACTTACGATCTCTTCAGTATAAGAGGCATTGTTAATTACTGCCGCTATGGAATGTCCGACGATTACGAGAAAAATACATATTCCTTTTATGTAGTTAAAGAGGAAAAATTTGTTTATATCCGTCTCACCTCAATTCGTTATAATCATAAATATATTATCACATCTTTTTAATATTCGGAGAATTCTCGTGTATAATCATAAAATAGGTTTTGATTTGTTAATAATATATAATTAAAGTATATTTTTCTATAAGGGGAGTGATCAATATGAAGAAAAGTGTGTTATTCATTTTTATATTTTTTTGCAGTGTTCTGGCTTTTTCAATCAATTACGGAGGCGACCTTATATACGTCATGGGTACCGATGCTGTGACACTTTTTCCGGGAAACACGGATAACCCCTCCGAAATGGTCTGCAGAAATATTTTTGAAGGACTGGTCGAATTCGATTCGAACATGAAAATTCACCCCGTTCTCGCAAAGAGCTGGGAATTATCGGAGGATGGGAAAGAATACACTTTTTATCTGAAAGAGAATATAAAATTTCATGATGGGGCCCCACTGAATTCCAGAGCGGTAAAAAAGAGTCTGGAATTTATAATCAACAGCAAATCGAGAAAGGCATCGATTTTTTCGCCGTTCATAGAATCTATAGAAGTGATAGACGAATTGACATTCAAAATAAAACTGACAATTCCCGGCGGATTTTTTATCAACAACCTCGCACACTCGGCAGGGCTGATAATGTCGCCGAATTCGATCGATGAGTACGGATACGATCTCGGAGAACTGGGAAAGCATCCGGTCGGAACGGGACCGTTTTCGCTCAAAGAATGGAAGAGGGCTGAGAGAATCACGGTGGTGAAAAACGAAGATTACTGGGGTGAAGGTCCCTATCTTGACAGCGTGATATACAACGTCATTCCCGAGGACATAACGAGGGTAATTCAGCTTCAGTCAGGCGATGCGGATATCACGAGCAGGGTACCGCCGATAATGATAGACAGGCTGGAATCAACCGACGGCCTGGCGGTGGACATTGTGCCGAGCCTCAGGGTCATGTATCTCGGATTCAATTTCGACAAACCTCCCTTTGACGATGACAGGGTGAGAAAAGCCATCAACTACGCCATAGACAAAGAGAAAATCTGCGAAGTCATTCTGAGAGGAATGGGAAATTTTTCCGATTCTCCCCTCGCACCTCTCACCGTCGGATATTATCCCACGGGAGGATTTCCCTACGATCCGCAGAAGGCGAAGAAACTTCTGAAGGAAGCGGGACAGGAGGATCTCACCTTTGAGCTGTCCTGTCCAAGGGGAAGATATCTCCAGGATTACGAATCGGTTCTGGCAATACAGGGAATGCTGGCGGAAGTTGGAATAACGGCCAATGTAAAGCCTATGGAATGGGCCGATTACATGTCTTACCTCTACGGTTCGGCGGACGATCCTCAGTACGAAGTGTTTTTCGTAGGATGGTCACCATCAACCGGAGATGCCGACTGGGTTTTGAGACCGAATTTCTATTCCGAGAATATCATTCCCTACGGAGATAATAACTTCTTCTACAGAAATGAAAAACTCGACGAACTTATAGATAGTGGAGCGGCCGAAGTAGATTACGATAAGAGGATGGAAATATATAAGGAAGCACAGGAAATTCTTGTTTTAGAGGACACGGTGTGGGGATATCTGTGGTATTTGAATCAGGTCGTGGCATATAATGATTCTTTGATGGGTGTGGAAGTTCTCCCCACCGAAATAGTCATAGTCAAGAATTGCTGGTTTGAATAAAAATTAGAAAAAATTAATTTTTGATGAAAAGAATAATTTTGAGAAGAATTTTTCTTCTGATACCTGTTATTATAGGTGTTTCGATTTTAATATTCGTTTTAATGCACATGATTCCGGGAGATCCTGCAAGATTACTTGCGGGTGAAAATGCGACCTACGAAGACATTCAAAACATAAGGGAAAAATATGGATTGGACGAACCCCTCATAAATCAGTATTTTTTATTCTTCAAAAACGTTTTAACCGGGAATCTGATCTCGCTGAAGACGGAGATGAACGTGTTCGATGAGATCATCCCCAGATTTTTGAACACCCTACAACTGTCCTTTGCCGCCATAGCGTTCGCAACACTCTTCGGAATACCGCTTGGAATAGTCGCAGCGGTGAATGAAGGTAAAATCTTCGACAAAATTATTTCAGGCATCTATTTTTTCGGAGTCTCAATGCCGGTTTTCTGGCTCGGAATACTCATGATGCTGCTCTTTTCAGTGTATCTGAACGTTCTGCCCGCCGGGGGAAAGATGAGCTTTGAGAGTATAATACTTCCCTCGGTCTCACTGGGTTTTATTATTTCCGGAACGGTGATAAAAATGACGCGAACCTCTATGATTACGGTTCTGAAAGAAGAACACATCAGAACGATGAAGGCCTACGGTGTAAAAAAGAGGAAAATTGTTTACAAGTACGCACTTAAAAACGCCCTGGCTCCGATAATCACAATACTTGGTCTCGAGTTTGGCTACACCCTCGGGGGAGCGATTCTGACGGAGAAGGTATTCGGTTGGCCGGGACTCGGCAGACTGATAGTGGATTCGATCTATTACAGGGACTATCCGGTCGTTCAGGTCGGCATAATGGTGATCGCCGTTTCTTTCGTCCTTGTGAATCTGATAGTTGATATACTGCAGATTGTAATAAATCCGAGAATCGTTGCTGGAGAAAACGTATGAGTATTATTAAGAAGATATTCGAAAACAAAACCACTCTCATCGGTACGGTGATAATTCTGTTTTTCATATTTCTGGCCGTCTTTGCACCTCTGATCACGTCGTACAACCCGACGGGTCAGAATCTGCTCGAGAGCCTGCAATTGCCGAATTCAAAACATATCTTCGGAACGGATATTTTCGGTCAGGATATTTTCAGCAGAGTCGTATACGGAGCGAGAATGTCACTCTATCTGTCGTCGGTGTCCGTCGCGATTTCAGCGGTGATCGGAGTTTTTCTCGGGGCCATCGCAGGATATTTCAACAAATTCGTCGATGAGATCATTATGCGGTTTTTCGACATCCTCCTTGCTTTCCCCTCTATACTTCTGGCGATAGCTATAATGGCCGTTCTTGGTCAGGGTGAACTCAATCTGATTCTGGCTATCTCGATCTATTCACTTCCCAGATTTGCCAGGATCACAAGGGGAACCGTGTACGCGGAAAAACAGAAGGATTACGTCGAGGCCGCGAAAGTATCGGGAGAATCGAAGTGGAGCATCCTGATCAGATACATACTCCCGAACTCCCTCGAGCCGATAATAGTGCAGTTCGCCCTCAGAATGGCCACCGCGATTCTCAGCATCGCCGCGCTGGGATTTCTGAGTCTTGGAGTACCGCCTCCAACACCCGAGTGGGGTACGGATCTTGCCCTCTCGTTCCAATATATTCAGGTTTACCCATATCTGGGAATATTCCCCGGAATTGCGATCTTTTTAGTTGTTATAGGATTCAATCTGATAGGAGATGGTTTGAATAAATCATTGAATCCCAGGAGTAAAGGAAAGAATTAAAATTGAGCGAAAAATTGTTGAGTGTAAAAAAATTATCGATTTTATTGAAAAACAAAAAGAAGAAAATAAATCTGCTGGACAATATCAGTTTTGATATAGAATCCAATTCGATTCTCGGTCTGGTGGGAGAGTCGGGTTCGGGAAAAACAGTCACAGCACTCGCAATAATGCGGCTGCTGGATGAAAATGCCCTCGAAATCGGCGGGGGAGAGATAAATTTCAGAGGGAAGGACATTCTGAAATATTCGGAAAGTGAAATGAACGATATAAGGGGAAAAAATCTGTCGATAATCTTTCAGGAACCCATGATTTCACTCAATCCGGTTTTTTCCGTTGGCGGGCAGATAACGGAAGTCATCAAAACGCATAAGAAAATCTCATACGGCAGGGCGAAAAAGCTGGCCCTCGAAATGTTTGCGAGGGTCAAATTACCTTATCCGGATAGTGTCTTCAACAAATATCCCTACGAACTGTCGGGGGGAATGAAGCAGAGGATACTGATTTCAATGGCGTTATCCCTGAATCCGGATCTGATCATAGCCGATGAGCCGACCACCGCTCTCGATGTGACGACCCAGTCGAACATCCTCGGACTGATCAAGGAAATCCAGAGCGAAAAAAAGAACAGCGTACTGTTCATCACGCACGATCTGGGAATAGTGGCCCAACTGTGTGAAAAGGTGTGTGTCATGTATTCCGGGAACATCGTGGAATACGCCGATGTCGATTCTCTTTTCAGAAATCCTCTGCACCCTTACACACACGGATTGATAAACTCCGTGATACCGGTGAACGAGCGGATAAAAAAGATTCCGGTGATCGAGGGAGACATTCCGGATGTTTTCTCCTATCCGTCCGGATGCAAATTTCACCCGAGATGCCCGAATTATATAGACGGGAAGTGCGATAGAGAAGCACCGAAAATGATAAAAATGGATAAAGACAGGCAGGTGGCCTGTTTCAATCCTTTGTGACGGGAAGATTATGGAAAAATTGCTCAGTGTTGAGAATATATCAAAACAATACAATATAGACAGAAAAAGAAAATTTTACGCAGTATCGAATGTATCCTTTCATATAGACAGAGGGGAAACTCTCGGCCTTGTTGGAGAATCCGGATGCGGCAAGACGACGATAGGAAAGCTGCTTCTGAAACTGATATCCCCCACCTGTGGAGAAATATGTTATTCGGGTGAGAATATCACCGGTATGAGCGACGGGGAATTCATAAAGCTGAGAGAAAAAATCCAGATGATTTTTCAGGATCCCTATTCCTCTTTGAATCCAAGGATGAAAACGGGAAAACTGCTGAAAAGGGTACTGATGAATTTTGGAAAAAAGAACGGTGTCGAAAAGAGAATCGATGATGTCCTGACACAGGTTGGAATGTCTGGAAGCGACAGGGAGAAATTTCCCCATCAGTTTTCCGGAGGTCAGAGACAGAGAATTGCGATAGCGAGAGCTCTGATAGCGAATCCTGAATTCGTAGTCCTGGATGAGCCAACATCGTCACTCGATGTCTCCGTTCAGGCAAAAATCATGAATCTGCTCTCCGACCTGAAAGAAAAGATGAACATCACCTACCTGTTCATTTCACACGATCTGTCCATCATAAGAATGATAAGCGACAGAATCATCGTCATGTACGCCGGGAAAATTCTGGAGAGAGCCAGTTCGGAAGATCTGTTCAACGGTTATCTTCATCCCTACACCGAGAAACTGCTAAACTCAATACCGGAAGCGGACCCCGCTAAAAATTTCAAATTCAGAATCGAAATGAGCGATTATGGAATGCCGTCATCTTCCGGGTGTCCCTATTACGACAGATGCGATTACAGAATGGATGTCTGTAAAACAAAATTCCCGGAAGAAAAAGAACAGGGCAAAAACCATTTCGTGAGATGCTACAAATATCTGTAAGCTCAAAAGCAAAAAAGCTGAAAGACAGTGCGTAGTGTCCGGTGCCTAGTGAAAAACGCACATAAAAAATTAATCCTTATGCAACTGTTCAACCATTGTTTAGCCATTGTTAGGCTATCGTTCTACTATCGCTTCACAAGGACAGTGTATAGTGTCTGGTGCTTGGTGCCTGAAAGACAGTTCCTAGTGCATAGTGTTCAGGATTTGGTGCCTGGTGAGAAAATTGCCAATCAAAAAATTTTGTTAATTTTCTTTCTTTTTTTCTTTATGTGTTTTTCCATGCACTATACACTACCTACCAGGCACCGTTCTCTTCTATTGTTTCTCAATTGTTCACCGTTTTATGTTTCTTTTTTCTCCAGACACAATACACTAACTACCATGCACTGCTTTTTCCCACTGTTTTCCAATCGCTTTTCCATTGTTAGCCCACTGTTCAACCATCGTTTTGCAACTGTTGGGACAATTGTTGGGCTATTGATTAGCTATCGTTCACCAATCGCTCAACTGTTTTTCTGTTTTTTCGCTATTATCTGATTCTCTACTCTCCGTTCTCTTTTCCATACAATATTGATAATTTGAGGGCTACGTTTAACATTTATATATGAGATCGGTGATATATTTATTTTATAAACCTTATTAATATTTTTAAAAGGGGTGGGAAATGAAAAAACTGTCATTAATTTTAATATCGTTTGTTCTGCTTTTCAGCTTTGTTTTAGCGACACAAGATATAAACTATGACCCCTCTCAGGATGTGGATAAATACGCATTCGTTCAGGGAGGAACATTCCAGATGGGAAGCACCGGCGGAGAGGACGATGAAAAACCAGTGCATCTGGTGACCCTCGATTATAACTTCATAATGGGAAAGTACCAAGTAACATTCGATGAATACGATGCTTATTGTGAAGATACGGGAAAAAGCAAACCGAATGATAAAGGATGGGGAAGGGGAAAAAGACCGGTTATTTACGTAAGCTGGAACGATGCTATTAAATATTGCAACTGGTTGAGCGAGAATGAAAACTTGCCTGCTGCGTATGATAAAAACGGGAAATTCTTAGATGCGAATGGAAACATAACATGCGATATAACAGAAGTGGTGGGATACAGGCTGCCAACCGAGGCTGAATGGGAATACGCTGCCCGGGGAGGAAGTGAGACTCAAAATTACGAATATTCGGGAAGCGGTAATATAAAAATAGTAGCATGGTACAAAGAAAATTCAGAAAACAAAACGCACGAAGTGGGAACAAAAGCACCGAATGAATTAGGGATATTCGATCTTAGCGGAAACGTTTGGGAATGGTGTAGTGACTGGTATGAAAATTACTCAAATGCAGAAGAACTGAATCCTGTTGGCCCGGCGGGCGGTTCCTGGCGTGTCTTGCGCGGTGGTGACTGGAACGATGGCGCCAGCCGTTGTCGTGTTGCCAATCGTGGCGGCAATTTACCATCTTATAGCTTCTTCAATATGGGATTTCGCGTTTGCAGGACAATAAGTCCTTACAGTAACATTCGCCCAACTATAGAAAAAACAAATGTCTCTGTTGAAGAGGCAGGAGAAAATGAGAAAATCTTTGAATGGAAAGGAAAAGATTCGGATGGAACAGTTATCAGTTATGAGTACAAAAAAGATAATGAACAATGGCAAACAACGACGAACACTCAATACAAATGGAATCTCACAACAGAAGGTTCACATACATTTGAAGTGAGAGCAAAAGATGACGACGGGTCATATTCGGATATAATCACATGGAGTTTTATATATACAAATAATCCAATTCCACTGCCGGAAGTTGTATTCATTCAGGGAGGAACATTCCAGATGGGAAGTACGGGTGGAGATAATAATGAAAAACCGGTTCATGAGGTAACTCTTGATTATAACTTCATGATGGGAAAATATGAAGTAACCTTCGAAGAATACGATGCTTATTGTGAAGATACGGGAAAGAGAAAACCGGGAGATGAAGGATGGGGAAGGGGAAAAAGACCGGTTATTTACGTAAGCTGGAACGATGCAATTGAGTATTGCAACTGGTTGAGTGAAAATGAAAACCTTCCTGCTGCGTATGATGAAAACGGGAAATTCTTAGATGCGAATGGAAACATAACCTGCGACATAACAGAAGTGGTGGGATACAGGCTGCCAACTGAAGCTGAATGGGAATACGCAGCCAGGGGAGGAAACGAGACTCAAAATTACAAATACTCGGGAAACAACGATATAAATACAGTTGCGTGGTATGATGGAAATTCAGGAGACAAAACACACGAAGTGGGAACAAAGGCACCGAATGAATTAGGGATATTCGATCTTAGCGGAAACGTTTGGGAATGGTGCAGTGATTGGTATGGAAATTACTCAAATACAGAAGAACTAATAAATCTGGTTGGCCCAACAAGCGGCACGTGTCGTGTCGGTCGTGGTGGGAGTTGGTACAATTATGCGAGCCATTGTCGTGTGGCTGGTCGTGGCGGCATTTCGCCCACTAATAGCTACTTCATTCTCGGCTTCCGTGTATGCAAAACAGAATAAATACAATGGCTGAGCGGTGATTGAACAGTTGGGAAGCAATGGGGGAAACAGTTGGGAAACGATCGTTGAACAGTTGTATAAGGATTAGATTTTTTCACTAAGTACCAAATCCAAAATACCACACACAGCCGTTTTTCTGTTCTTGAGCTTTTTGATTTTTAAGTGATAGATTACTAATAATAAAATTTCATAAAATAATAAAAAACACTTCAATATAAAAAATCTTATATATTTCTCTGCAAATTTACCACGATCACTTTAACAAATAGAATGGATTCAAGTAGTAAAATGTTAATATATATTTTTTAGTTTCTATACCTGAAGATTTCTTAAATCATTTTTATTTTGAGAAAGGTGAATTTATTCGGGTTTTTTGGATTATACTTTTATTTAAAGAGGGGTGTATTTTAATAATGATTACAGGTGAGATAAAAAACAAAGTTGACGGAATCTGGGCGATTTTCTGGACTGGTGGTATTACAAACCCTTTATCGGTTATTGAGCAGTTCACTTATTTGCTTTTCATAAAAGGACTTGATGACAGGCAAACAGATTTAGATAAAAATGATGAGATTCTTGGAATTCAGAGTAAAAAGATTTTTTCAGATGAACAACAGAATTTAAGATGGAAAAATTTTAAACAACTCAGTGCTTCTAAGATGTACGAAACAGTCAGAGATAAGGTTTTTCCATTTATAAAAAATATGGATGGAAATAAAGACTCAGCATTTTCAAAATACATGGGTGATGCGATTTTTATGATTCCAACACCGCAGATGCTTGAAAAGATAGTTACAAATATAGACAGCCTTGACCTTGGTGATGGCGACCATAAGGGAGATTTATATGAACATCTTCTTTCTAAGGTTGCAACATCCGGCACAAACGGGCAATTTAGGACTCCAAGACACATAATTAAGATGATGGTAGAGTTAATGGCTCCAACACCCTCAGATATCATTGTAGACCCCGCAGCGGGGACAGCAGGATTTCTTGTCGCAGCTGGAGAATACCTTATGAAGAATTACGATATATTATACAGCTCAAAGGAGAAGAACTACCATTACAACAACGAAATGTTCCATGGCTTTGACATGGACAGCACAATGCTTCGAATTGGTGCTATGAATATGCTTCTTCATGGAGTGGAAAGCCCTAAAATTGAATACAAGGACTCACTTTCAGAAGAAAACAAAGACAGGGATAAATACACTCTTGTTCTCACAAATCCTCCATTCAAGGGCTCACTTGATTATGAAGGCGTAGCAACAGATTTATTGAAGATCACAAAGACGAAGAAAACGGAACTTTTATTTCTGGCACTCATTCTCCGTTCTCTGAAAAAGGGAGGAAGATGTGCGTCTATCGTTCCGGATGGAGTTTTATTCGGGAGTTCAAAGGCTCACAGGGCAATAAGAAAGGAAATAGTTGAGAATCATCATCTCCATGGAATAGTTTCAATGCCCAGTGGAGTATTCAAACCCTATGCTGGAGTATCAACTGCGATTATCTTATTCACAAAGACAGGAGCAGGAGGAACGGATAAAGTCTGGTTCTACGACATGAAATCGGATGGTTTATCACTCGATGACAAGAGACAGCCTGTGGAATCAAATGATATAGACGATATAATAACCAGATATCATAATTTGGAAGAGGAAGAAACGAGAAAACGTACGGAACAATCGTTTCTGGTTCCAAAGGAAGAGATAGTAAAAAACGATTATGACTTATCTATAAACCGGTACAAAGAAATAGAATACGAAGAAGTTGAGTACGAAGAACCTCAGGTAATAATTCAGAAAATAAAAGAAATGGAAAAAGAAATAACGGAGAGACTTAATCAAATTGAGGAAATGATAAAGTGAAAAAAAACTGGAACAAAATGAATTTAGGAGAAATAGCTACATTTGTAAATGGGTATTCTTTTAAGCCATCAGATTGGAAAACAAAAGGTATTCCTATAATAAGAATTCAAAATCTAAATGATGAGAATGCTTCATATAATTATATAACTTCCGATTACAATCCTAAATATGAAATTAATAAAGGGGATATTTTAATTTCTTGGTCTGCTTCATTAGGCGTTTATAAATGGGAAAAGGAAAAAGCAGTACTTAATCAACATATCTTTAAAGTGCTATTTAATAAGATAGATATAAATAAGGATTTTTTTGTATATTTAGTAAGTAAAGAATTAAATCAAATGTTAAAAAATGTGCATGGCTCAACAATGAAACATATTACAAAAAAAAGATTTGACAGTTTAAAAGTAGAAGTCCCCCCTCTTGAAATTCAGAAGAAAATTGTCTATGTTCTCGACAGGGCACAGGAAGTTATCGACTTGAGGAAGAAACAAATAGACCTACTTGATAACCTAATCCAGTCAACATTCTATGAAATGTTTGGCGACCCCGTCACCAATCCAAAGGGATTTAATAGAGGTATTATAAATGATTTAACTCATTATACTCAATATGGCACTAGTAAAAAAGCTGATGAAAATAATGGAAATTATCCAATCTTAAGAATGAATAATATTACCTATAAAGGAAATTGGGATTTTGAAAAAATGAAATTTATTGAATTAAACCTTCAAGAAAAATCTAAATATCTTGTTTATAAAGGAGAACTTTTATTTAATCGAACAAACAGCAAAGAATTAGTTGGAAAAACTGCAGTATATAAAAATAATAAACCGATGTGCTTTGCGGGATATTTAGTAAAACTTGTACCAAATGATAATGGAAATAGTGAGTATATTTCTGGATATCTAAATTCAAAACATGGAAAATTAGTACTACTTAATATGGCTAAGAGTATTGTTGGAATGGCTAATATTAATGCAGAAGAATTAAAGAAAATAAAAATCCTTCTCCCCCCAATAGAACTACAAAACGAATTCGCAAAGAGAGTGGAGAAAATCGAAGAACAGAGAGAACAGATGACAAAATCATTGAAAGAAATGGAGAATAACTATAACAGCCTAATACAAAGAGCATTTAAAGGAGAATTATTTGAAGAAGAACCAGTCGAATCAACATGATTCTAAATTCTCCCCCTCGGGGGAGTGCCGAAGAATGAGGCGAAGGGGGTAAACACATAGCCGCAATCGAAGAACTAACAGTGGAAATTTACAGCATATACAAGTACAAGTTTACCCCCAGCACAATGTAAAGTACAACATTGTTCCCCATGCTAAAGCATGGACCTCCCCGGAGGGGAGGAATAAAAACAAAGGAATTAAGATAAGTGAGAATCAAAAAAAGGAGGAATCAACAACGTCTTATCAATACAGAAGCGATTTGGTAGAAAAAGCAAGAGAATTAAGAAAAAACAGTACATTATCAGAAGTACTACTATGGAAAGAAATAAAAAATAAAAAATTATTAGGACTTAAGTTTTTAAGACAAAGACCAATTGGAAAATATATATTAGATTTTTATTGCAAAGAAAAAAATATTTGTATTGAAATAGATGGCGAAAGCCACTACGGAAAAAGAGAAAGAGATAACAAAAGAGATGAATATTTGAATAAACTTGGAATTAAAGTAATAAGGGTATTGGATTTAGATGTGAAAAGAAATATCGAAGGTGTAATTGATTATTTAATATCAGAAATAAAAAAAGTTATTTGAAATAACTCTAAAATAAAATTCTCCCCCTCGGGGGAGTGCCGAAGAATGAGGCGAAGGGGGTAAACACATAGCCGCAATCGAAGAACTAATTAAAATATACAGCGTTCGTAAAAGTAACGTTTTCTCACCCCCAGCACAATGTAAAGTACAACATTGTTCCCCATGCTAAAGCATGAACCTCCCCGGAGGGGAGGAATAAATACAGAGGATTAAAAATTCTCCTGTAGGAAAGGATTCAGAAAAAGGTGATAATAAAATACAATAGTATAATATAAAGGGTGATTTGAATTATGGGTAATAATTTTGAGTTTCTCAAAAAGGAAGATAAATACATTTCATTTTCACAGGCTTGTATAGATGCTGAAAATAGTATTGCTGTTTCCTATTCCATAGTTGCGGTGCAGGTGAGAAGAGCTCTCGAACTCTCAATCAAATGGGTTTATAGTTTTGATAACGACCTCAAAGAACCCTATCAGGATAAACTCTCTTCTCTTATTTATGACTATACCTTTAGGAAGGTAATTGATTCAGAACTTTTTCCAAGAATAAAATTTATTCAAAAACTTGGAAACAGAGCAGCTCATACACCTGACCAAATATCAAGAGGACAGGCAGTACTCGCACTTAGAAATCTCTATCAATTTGTTTCATGGATTGATTACTGCTATTCAGAAGAGTTACATGATGTTCCATTCGATGAAGGCTTATTGGAATCATCAAAGAATGAATCAATCAGCAGAGAAGAAATGGAAGAACTTGAGAAAAAACTCAGCGAGAAGGACACAGCTCTAGAAAAACTGATTAAAGAAAATGAAACCCTCAGAGAATCATTCAAAGAAACCCGAATTAACAATATAAAGAATAGAGAATACAAAGTAGAATCAATTTCTGAATTCAAAACGAGAAAACTTTATATCGACCTTGAACTCCAGTTGAAAGGCTGGACTATTGGAGATGACTGTCTTGAAGAGGTTGAAGTGAGTGGTATGCCAAATGATAGTGGCGTAGGGTATGTTGATTATGTACTCTATGGAGATGACGGAATACCCCTTGCAGTATTGGAAGCAAAGAAAACGAGTGTTAATCCTAACATTGGAAAAACACAGGCTCAGCTATATGCAAATTGTCTTGAAAAGGAACATGGGAAAAGACCCCTGATATTTTATACAAATGGATTTGAATACTATCTATGGGATGACCTTAATTATCCTGAAAGAAGAATATCGGGTATTTATACAAAAAGAGACCTTCAGGATTTAATTTTTAAAAGAAAGAATAAATCATCACACATTAATCCAATGATAAACGAAGCAATAACAGACAGACCATATCAGAAACTTGCAATAAATGCTGTATGTGAATCTCTTGGAAGAGGAGAAAGAAAAGCTCTGCTTGTTATGGCAACAGGTTCAGGAAAAACGAGAACTGCTATATCGATAATAGATATCCTCATTAACAGAGGTTGGGTAAAGAACGCTTTGTTTCTTGCAGATAGAAGAATGCTTGTAAAACAGGCAAAAAATAATTTTAGAAACCTTCTTCCAGAACTGTCGCTCTGTAACTTACTCGATTCGAAGGATAGTGATAAGAAAGAAAGTAGAATGATTTTCTCAACCTATCCAACTATGATGAATTCAATTGATAAAGAATTGAATAACGAAGGAGATAAAATATTCTCCAACGGACATTTCGATATGATTATCGTAGATGAAAGCCATAGGAGCATATATAAAAAGTATCAGGCAATATTTGATTATTATGATTCTATTCTTCTTGGATTGACTGCTACTCCAAGAAATGAAATAGATAAAAATACCTATGAAATATTTGACCTTGAAAACAATGTCCCTACTTTTGCATATGAACTCGATGAAGCTATCAGAGACGGGTATCTTGTTCCTTATCATACGGTGGAAACTAAGATAAAATTCATTGAAGATGGAATTCATTACGATGATCTTTCAGAAGAAGAAAAGGAATTGTTTGAAGATACATTCGAAGATGGTGTGAAGGATATCGACAGTGGTGCTCTAAATGAATTCTTATTTAACAACGAAACTGTGGATATGGTTTTGCAGAATTTAATGGAGAGAGGAATTAAGATTGAAGGCGGAGATAAACTTGGTAAAACAATCATTTTCGCTAAGAATAAAAAACATGCTGATTTTATAATAGAAAGATTTAATGTCCTTTATCCAGAATATAGAGGAAACTTTGCTAAATCAATTTATACAGGAATCAGGTACGCTGACAGCACAAAGGACGATTTTGCGACGAAAGAAAAACTTCCTCAAATTGCTGTATCTGTTGATATGCTCGACACTGGAATCGATATTCCTGAAGTTGTTAATCTTGTTTTTTTCAAAAGAGTCCGTTCCAAAACAAAGTTCTGGCAGATGATTGGAAGAGGAACAAGACTCTGTGAAGATTTATTTGGTCCAGGAATTGATAAGACTGAATTCAAAATATTTGATTACTGTGGGAATTTTGAATTTTTCAGAGTTAATAAAAACGGAAAGGAAGAGAAATTATATAAATCACTCACTGAGAATCATTTCAATGTGAGAATTGATATTATAAGAGAACTTCAGCATTTAGATTATCAGACAGATGAATATAAAAATTATAGAGATGAACTTATAGAAGGAGTTTTAAAAGAAATAAAGGGAATAGATGAGGAAAAATTTCATGCAAGAATGAAATTGAGATACATTCACAAATTCAATAAAAATGAAGCATTTGAAATTCTTTCTGAATTAGATACCGTTGAATTATCTGAGAACATAGCTCCGCTACTTATGGCGATAGATGAAGAAGAATTTGCAAAGAGATTTGACTTTTTAATGTATTCAATAGAACTGGGAGAATTAAAGGGAGTAAAAGCTGGAAAGCATATAAATAAAGTTGTAAGAACTGCTGAAAAATTAGCCGAAAAGGGAAGCATTCAAAAAGTTAGGGATCAGCAGGAGATAATTCGAAGAGTACAGACAGACGAATACTGGAATGAAGCTAATATTTTCGATCATGAAATGGTAAGAAAGGCATTGAGAGACCTGATAAAATTCATTGATTCTAAGGATAAAACAATATACTATACAAACTTTCACGATGAAATACTCCAAATAAAAGAAACAAGAGGGGAATACTCCGTAAATGATATGAAAGATTATAGAAAGAAGGTAAATCAATATCTGAAAGAGCATATGGATGATTCAGTTATTAATAAAATAAGATATAATATGAAACTTGAGAAAAAAGATATAAAACAACTTGAAAAAATCCTATGGCATGACCTTGGAACTGAAGAAGATTACAGGAAAAGCTTTGGAGATGAACCGCTTTTGAAAATGGTCATCAATATAGTGGGACTGGATAAAAAAGCAGTAAATGAAATATTTTCAAAATTTATCTCAGATGAAACCCTGAACAGCAATCAGATGGAGTTTGTAAAAATGATTGTGAATTACGTACAGAAAAACGGAATAATAGAAAAACAAATGCTTAACCAGCATCCATTCACTAAATATGGAAATATAACAAATCTCTTCAAAGGGAAAATCGACACTGCAAAGGATATCATAAAGCAAATAGATGAACTCAATAGAAGAATAACCCAATACTCGGCATGAAATAAAAGAAAAATCAAGTATATTTAAATAGATGAATTCTAAAAGAACCATATTACAACGAAAACACTTTGACAGCAAAGCTAAAAATCCAATAATCACTGAACTGAGTAAACAAATAGCGGAAAGAAGGAGAAAAATAAATTGAATTTTTGGAAGGGGGAAAAATGTATTATTTTGTAAGAATTACTACAAAATCGGATAAAAAAGATGAAGTAAAAGTTGATCTTTCTTTTGAGAACTTAATGAATCAATTTGTTGAACCATACGAAAATGGAAAACCAATTACATTAAATGGAAGAACGATTTATAAAGACAATTTTGACAGGATCAGGATCAGTAAGAGTGAAAAAAGATCTGAAATCTTAATTCAAGAAGTAAAGATTGAAAGAAGAAATAGTTCAATTATTGATTTAGCAGCACCAAGTTATGAATGGGAAGCAGCTTATAAAGCTGATGATGTTACTGATGATTTTATAAAAAGGCCTTATGGATATAAAGAAATAAACAAAACAGAAGATATCTCTAAAATACCAAACAATAATATTTTTATTGTTCATGGTCACGATGAAAGTTTAACTGATAAATTAGAAGCTTTTTTATATAGAAAAGGATTGAAACCGATTGTTTTACATAAGGAAGTTAATGAAGGATCAACGATAGTAGAAAAATTTGAAAGAAATGCTTCAAATTCTTCTTACGCATTTGTCTTGTTGACTCCGGATGATTTAGGGTGTAAAAAAAGGGAACAGATTGAGAATAAAGATTTAAAACTTAGAGCGAGGCAGAATGTTATTTTTGAATTTGGATATTTTGTCGGAAAACTTGGGAGAAAAAGAGTTTGCTGTCTTTATAAAGGAATAGAAGAATTTCCGACTGATGTTAACGGAATGCTTTATATAGATGTTTCTGAAAAGTTTGAGATTGCTGAAAATAAAATTATTGACGAATTAAAGAATGCTGGATACGAATTGAAATAATTATTAGAGGTGATTTTGATGTATGAAGAACCGAGAATAATGTTTGTTGATATAGAAGATAAAATTTATAAAAAATTCAAAAAAGATTATATTATTCAAACAAGAACATTTGGATATAAATACCATGGAGATAGCGAATGTGATGAAGAAATAGCTTTATCTGGTAACTTACAATATTTGAAAGATTATCAACTGGTAGTAGTAGATTTAAAATTTGTCACGAAAAGTATTAATCCACTAACATTAAAAGATTTTAATAATATGCGTAACAGAAAAATATATAGTCCCAAAGGAGAAGGCGAATCTAATCCAAGATTATTTTTTGCTAATGATAATAAAAAATCATTTGAGAAAATTTTGAAAAAAGGAGGAATATTGATTGTTTTCTCATCAGAATTGATTTATCAAGAATATACTATATCTAAATATAATTATAAATCGGAAGAAACAGTGACTTTAAACAATTATTCCTGGTTGCCGTTAAATTACAATTTAAGAATTGAAAATATTGAAAGTAAAAGAGTAGATAGTAATAGTTTGAAAATAGACGAGAGTGTTATTAATAATTCGGAAATAGATTGTCTCTGTTCTTTTTCGAATGTGTCCGATGAGAATGTTATTATCAAAACTGAATATGGAGAAAACGTAGCTTTTATAGAAAAAGTTGGAGATGGTTATATAATTGTTTTTCCTCAATTCAAGAAAAAAGATTTAATTTTGGATTATCTTTTTAAAGAGTATATTCCGGATCTTAAACCCGATCTTTTTCCTTACTATTCAAAAAATATCTGGATGAGTGAAGAAGAATATATACTCCCAAAAGTAAAAGAACTCGAAGATGAAAAAAATAAAAAACAGTTTGCATATAAAAAAGAATTATCTGATATAGAAAAATCTATTGAGCGGGAAAAAGAAAAATATAATTTTTTGACTAACATAATATCTTTTGGTGGAGTCTCGGGAGAGTTAGTAAAAAATGTAAAAAAGTGTCTGGAACATATAGGATATGAAGAAGTAAAAGATATGGATGAAGAATTGACTGAAGGAAATAAACAGGAAGATTTGCAAATAAGAGACAACGGAAGAATAACTGTTATTGAGGTGAAAGGGCATACGGGAAATGTAAGTGAAGATGATTGTTCTGCTCTTTTGAAATATATTAATAGAAGAGGAAAGGAAACAAAAAGACCAGATGTTCACGGAATATTGATTATAAATCACCAGAGAAATCTTCCGCCGTTAAAAAGAAAAGATCCTGCTTTTACAAAAGCGCAAATAGAAGATTCTGAAAGGGATGATTATACGCTTGTATCTACCTGGGAATTATTTAAAGCGATAAGATTATTGGAGGAAAAAATTATATCTTTTGAAGAAATAGACGAGTCACTCCATACACCGGGTTTATTCAAAGCTATTCCAACAAATTGGAAATGCATTGGAAAAATTGAAAAAATGTACCAAAATAATACTATTGCTTGTTTATATTTAGAAATAGATGAACTGAAAGTTGAGGAAGAAATAATTGTTCAAAATGGGATGGATTTTGAAATTACTACTGTTAAAAAAATCCACGTGAAAGGGACCCCTCAGGAAATAGCAAAAAAAGGTGATGAAACATCCATATTGCTAGAAGGACCAGTTATGAAATCTGCAAAAATCTACGTTAGAAGATAAAAATAATTTTTCATAACGGAGGAGCAAATGTCAAAATGTATATTTTGTATGAGCGAATTTGATAAAAATGAATTAACGACTGAACATATTTTTCCCGAAGCAATTGGAGGAAATTTAACAATTGATAGCGTATGTAAAAATTGCAATTCATTTTTAGGTTCAAATATCGATAGTTTACTAGTAAATTTTCCAACAATACAGATTAAAAGAGAAGAATATTCTTTATCTGGTAAAAAGGGTAAAATACCTTATTTTTTTTCAGGCGTTTTTGAATTAGTAGAAGAAAACAGAAAAACAAGAATAGCAAATGGGCAAAAATTAAAACTGATTCTTTTACCTAAAACTGAAGAGAATACGATAAGTTTTGATGCTTCAGAAATTAATGAAATGTTCCCTGCTTTAAACAAAAAATTAAAAAGAAATGGGTATTCTCAATTAACTAAAGAACAATATGGTGAATTAATTAAGGAAGGGAATTTTAAAAATAATGAAGTAAAATTAGAAATGGAAGAGCGAAAAACATTAACAAAAGAAATTCATAAACAAATAATAGTAAATCTTTACGATCCAGAAATAGCGGTTATGAAAATTGTTTATGAATTAAGTTATTTATATTTGGGAAAAAAATATTTATATGATGAAACAGCAATAAAATTCAGGAACATATTTAATGAAATAAATGATAATAAAGATATTGAAAAAGCATCTTTAATTTATAAATATAAAATTAGGAGTGAGGTAGGTTTAAAACCCTCTAATAATTTCTTTGAATATTTAGATGAAAATTATCATTTTGCATTCTTTTTTGTCAGTGAAACAGGTATATGTTGCACTATAAGAATATTTAAATCAATTTATGCATCAATAGTAATAAGCGAAAATCCTGAAGAATATGAATTAAACCCTAGAAACTTTTTTTTAATAAATATAAACAAAAAACCATTTTATCAATTACCTTTAGTAAAAGTAATCGGAAAAAACACAAGTGGTATTGAATTTTAGAAGTGCCCCATTTTAATTGCACATAATTAACATAAATCATAAATTGTATCAGGCACAATTAAATTTTGACAGCAAACAGTTAAACGACGGATATATTTGAAATAATTTAATTCAAAAAAATCATTTTTTCACATGAGAGGGTAAATAGTAGGATAAATAGAGGATAAATAGGTAGAGTATAAATGAGTATAAATAGGAGAGTATAAATGGGGACAGACTCTATTTATTATTGCTTGTAACTCGCTATATTGATATATTCACAGGCTGTCCAACTATTTCTGCAGTAAAAACAGTCAATGAAAAATAAAAGGAAACTGATCCTTTCTATGATTCTTCGGCACTTCCCTGAGATGAATTATTTAAGTTCTTTAGTCAATTCTACTCTTGGAAATATTGGATCGGTATGATTTAAAAACCGTTTTATATTTATTGATCCTATTAATTTTCCATCCTTCAAATCTAAAGGAATGCTTAAGTCTCTTTTATTATCAGTATCATTTTCATTTATTTTTCCTTCTAAAATGACATCTGAAATAATATAATCTGAAAATATTCCAATAGCTTTTCCAAAATCAGATCGATTTCTTTTAATTTCTCCGCCATGAAATTTTGCATCTCCAATATTTCCAGAAACAGAGTAATCCTCATTAATTATTATTTCAATTTTTATAAGGTCATCAGAAAAAGTACTGGGAAATTCTCCAAGTTTGAAATCCGAAAAAACTTCGCTTACTCCATCCCATTCGCCGAACAATTCACCAGATATTTCTCCATTAAAAGGAATTTTAAAACCTATAAAAAATATTGCAGTTACTATTAAAATGGCAAATAATATAAATAAAAATTTTTTTCCCGCTTTTTTCATAGTATATATTTTAACATTATAAATTAAATATTTCTAGTACTTTTTCAGATAAATAGGATAAATAGGGGCAGACACCATTTATTGTTGTTTTTTAACTCGCTATATTGATATATTCACAGGCTTTCTAACTATTTATGCAGTAAAAACAGTCAATGAAAAGTAAAAGGAAACTGATCCTTTCTATGATTCTTCGGCACTTCCCTGAGATGAATTATTTAAGTTCAATTAATTTTCCGTTTTTTGACACTTGAGTTAAGGTACATATGCTGTAATTAAAGCAACATGGTCTTTTCTTTCCTTCTTTAAGCATCGAACAAGCTGATTCGATTCTTTTTTTTCTTGTTTCAGGATTTTTTGTAAATCTAATCCAGCGTATCCATTCCCATCTTGATTTAGTTGTTATTGAATTCCATGTTTTTTGGATTTTATTTTCTTCAAGTTCTTTTTTTAAATCTGTAGGTATTTCAGGTTCAATCCAATTATTTGTTGATTCAACTTCTAAAGAAATTGTATCACCAACACTTATTTTTGCTTCTTTAGATAAAGAATCGCTTACTCTAAACCAGTGACTTCCTAGACCATCTGGCTCGAGAGTTGTTTCGAATTGTAAATTATTTATAGTACATTTAACCATTACCATACCCCTTGATGGTAGTTTGTCACTGGCTTCCTTTGGAAAACGGGCAATTTTCCAGGAGTTAATTTCGTAGATTTTCGTTTTAAATACAATTTTTCTCATTTTAAATTCCTCATTTTTTTAACGTAAAATCTAAAGCTTTATTGGTTGATATTACTTTGCAAATATCTATAATATATAATACATTACGGCTACTTTCAAAGAACTCAAAACTTTTTTCATCATATAGTAGTTTAATACAAAATAATTTCAATTCTGTTTTTTTAACTATTTCAAGATTATATGAAGGTCTTCATAATACAACCGTTCAATCATTGTTCAACTATCGCTTAAAAATAGCTTAGATAACAGAGAACGGGCAAATAGAGAACAGGAAAAATAAAATAAAAAAATCATAAAAATTGAATTTTTGAAAATGACAATTACCAATCTCTTTTATGCTATCTACGCTATTATCTAATTCTCTACTCTCCGTTCCCTCTGCGTATGTCCTGATCTTATTCTCTGTTCTCTAATTCTCTATTATCTTATGGTGTTTCTTCTGCACCCTCAACCCTGCACCCTTTACCCTCTTTTTCTACGGTTTTTCCACCGCTTCCCACTGCTTCCCTATTGCTTTCCAACCGCTTCTCTACTGCTTTACTATCGTTTCCCAATTGTTTACCCATCGCTCATCCATTGTTCCGCTACTGCTTGACTACCGCCATTCCGTTGTTAGTTTCTTTTTTCTTCCACAGGGTTTTGTTGAGCCATTTGACGACCATGTCTATCGCCAGATCCAGTATTTTGTCGAAAAATGGGAAGTTGATATGCCCCACAGTCTCAAATACCAGTTCCTTGAGTTCTTCCTTCTTGTTTTCCCCGTCACCGGGTCTTTCCAGTAAACATGCTCCTATAGCAAGTATTCCGCTTATCTTCGCTAAAATATTTAAATTAAACATAAAAATCACTCTCCTATGAGAAAATTGGTTTGAAATAGCTACGTTCCAAAGATATTTCACAGTTTTCGATCAATTAGTGTTTGGTGCCCTGAAAGACAGTGTCTGGTGTGTAGTGAAAGGCAGCAGAGCAGAGAATAGAGAACAGGAGAATTGATAATAGGTGAAATGGAATGGGATAGAAAACAGAGAATAGACAAATAGATAACAGGCTTAAAAAGCAAAAAACCAAGAGCAGGAATCAAAAAATCTAATCCTTATACAACCGTTTGACTATCGTTCAGCTATCGCTCAACCATTGTTTCCCAATCGCTTCACAATGACAGTGTATAGTTTCTGGTGCGTAGTGCTCGGTGAGAAAAAATCTGCTGATTTCCTTTCTTTTTTTCTTTATATGATGGTTTTCCATGCGCTATTCCTTCGTTCTGCGCCCGGCCTGACCCCTAAATATGGGAGAGAAATAGAACAAATCAAGCTCTAACGTAGGTATACTGTAAATTACTGCAAATATCATAAAAATCATTTGGTGATTCATAATTAAGTGAACCATGAGGTCTTAAATTATTATAAAAAGACAAGTAAACTTTCAATTTTGAACAAACATCATCGAGATTCAAAAAGATATTATTTTTAGCGAACTCTCTTTTCAAAGACGAGAAAGATGATTCAATATGAGCCTGTGAATCAGGATTATGATTATAACCAAACTCCTGAACAATATCCTCGTCATAAAGATACATGCCTGTTTCAAATGATTTGAATATGCTTCCGTTGTCTGTTCTTAAGACCTCAGGTTTCTCTCGTTTCTCAATAGCCCTTTTCATGATTGCTTCAAAATGATTGCTTTTACACTGCTTTCCAATATAAGTACCGACAATACTTCTGTCAAAGACGTCTATGATGTTCAGAATTGCTATATTACCGTTCTCAATGGTTCTTACATATGTAATATCTGCTTCCCATAACTGGTTGGGTTTGTTTATCGTTCTGGCTCTGCTTCTTTTAATGCATTTATTCAAATGCTTCTTTGTATATTTATTCGACAAATCCAATCTATCTAAAATCTTTACAAGCTTTTTGTGATTTACAACGATTCCATATGCCTTTTTCAAATATGAACTGAGCTTTTTCACACCGAGGAATTTAATGTAAAATTCTTCTTTTAAAGGATCATCGTATGAATAAAGGAACTTGAGTAATGATTCCAGTTTTGAATCTGAAAATATACCACCATAACTGAAGAATGAAAAACCTCTTTCTTTCCTGCCACGTTTAGCATTTGAATGTTTTTTTGGTTTGAGCCATCTGTAATAATTGGATTGTGGAATCTTCATGCATTTGAGTAAGAATGTTATTCTGAAACCCATACTCAGATACTTTTTAATGAGTTGAACGATTATTTCTTTTTTTTTGCTTTGTCTTCGTTTTCAATGGCTCTGATCTTTTCTTCAAGCAGTTTGATTTTCAATTCTTTTTCAGCTAAATCCATTTTGAGTTCTTCGAATCTTCTCTGAATTCTTTCATCTTCAGATTCTTTATTGTTCAGTTTATTCAAACCAATTTCCTCCTTCAATACAGCAGGAATATTATTCTCATTATCTATGAACGATCTTCTTCTGCCGGGTTTCCTTTCAAAAGCAGCTTCTTTGTGAACTTTGTATTTACATACCCAGTTTCTGATAACAGCATAATCTATGTTGTATTTTGCTGCCATTTTAAGATAACTTAAGTCTGTTTCAAGATATTCCTTAACTAATTTAATTTTGAACTCTGTACTGAATCTTCTTGGTGTTACTCCATTCATAATGCTTTCCCCCTTTTTCTTATTTTACATTCTGTTCTATTTTATTCCCACTCCTTTAGGGGGTTTTTATGCGCCCTCTACCCTTTTTCTCTACTCTCTATTCTCTCCGCCGTATTTTGCTTTTATTCTCCATTCTCTACTTCTCTGTTATCTTTTTCAAACACTACACACAAAATACCAGACACTACTTTTTTCCCATTGCTTAACCATTGTTTAACAATTGTTCAGCTATTGCTTCTCTACTGTTTAGCTATCGCTAAAAAGCTGATTGAATGTTGAGAAATTTGTTTTTTACCCAGTAACAACTTTTGACAGCAGGAGTATATAGTCGGTGGTATCATATGACGGTAAAATCAGTAAATCGTTTTTTATAGAAATTAGAATTTTATTGATTGTATCTCTTCTATCTGAACAAAAGCAGAGAGAGTATTTCAATAATGCTATTTTTTCGTTTATTGATCGATTTAATTCCACCGTAGTTGAAAACGAAAAGATTTTATCCGTGATCTGTTCAATTTTATTTTTACATGCTTCGAATAAATTGTTATTCCCCAATTTCTTTGCATTGTTTATTATATCTAAAATTTCATTATTACAATTACTTCCATGAATGATATTTATTATAGTTTTTTCCGTTCCTGAAGCAGTAATATTAATATAATTATTTATTATTTCTAACATCGCTTCATTTTTTCCCCACGAATCATCAATTTTCAATGCTAGTTCTTCCGCTTTTTCTAATAACGATATTAATTTTTCATTTTTATTTAACTCAACATAACCCTTTATTATTTCTAATATTGTCTCACTTCTTTGCCAAGAATCATCAATTTTCAAAACGAATACTTCTGCTTTTTTTAAAAAAGATGTTGCTTCATCTCTTTTATTTAATTCACTATAAGCACTAGCTATTTCTAACATTGCTTTACTTTTTACCCAAGAATCATCAATTTCCAAAGTGAGTTTTTCCGCTTTTTCTAATAACGATATTAATTTTTCGTTTTTATTTAATTCAGCATAACCTTTTATTATTTCTAGTATTTCATAATTTTTTTCCCATGAATCATCAATTTCCAAAACGCGCTCTTCCGTTTTTTCTAAAAATGATTTTGCTTTATCATTTTTATTTAACTCAACATAACCTTTTATTATTTCTAGTATTTCATAATTTTTTTCCCATGAATCATCAATTTCCAAAACGCGCTCTTCCGTTTTTTCTAAAAATGATTTTGCTTTATCATTTTTATTTAACTCAACATAACCCTTTATTATTTCTAATATTGTCTCACTTCTTTGCCAAGAATCATCAATTTTCAAAATGAGTTCTTCCGCTTTTTTTAAAAACATTATCGCCTCATATCTTTTACTTAATTCAACATAGCCTTTTATTATTCCCAGTATTGCATAATTTCTTTTCCATGAACTATCAATTTTCAAAGTGAGTTTTTTCGTCTTTTCCAATAGTAATTTAGTTTTATCATTTTCATTTAATTCAATATAACCATTTGCTATTTCTAACATTACTTTGCTTTTTTTCCATAAATCATCAATTTTCAAAATGAATTCTTCTGATTTTTCTAATAGTAATTTTGCGCTATCCTTTTCGTTTAATTCAACATAAGCATTAGAAATTTTCAATATTGCTTTAATTATTTTCTCCGTACCAACAATCTTAAAAGCGAATTCTTCCACTTTTTCTAATAGTAATTTTGCTCCATCCTTTTCGTTTAATTCAACATAAGCATTAGAAATTTTCAATATTGCCTTAATTATTTTCTCCGTATCAACAATTTTAAAAGCGAGTTCTTCCGCTTTTTCTAATAGTAATTTTGCGCCATCCTTTTCGTTTAATTCAACATAAGCATTAGATATTTCTAGAATTACTTCATTCCTATTTTCTGAATCATCAATTTTTAAAGTGAGTTCTTCCGCTTTTTCTAATAATGATTTTGCTTTTTCACTTTCATTTAATTCAACATAACTTTTTGCTATTTCCAGTATTGCATAATTTCTTTTCCGTGAATCATCAATTTTTAAAGTGAGTTCTTCCACTTTTTCTAATAATGATTTTGCTTTACCTCTTTCATTTAATTCAATATAATCCTTTACTATTTTCAGTATTGCATAATTTCTTTTCCGCAAATCATCAATTTTCAAAATAAGTTCTTCCACTTTTTCTAATAATGATTTTGCTTTATCTCTTTCATTTAATTCAATATAATCCTTTGCTATTTCCAGTATTGCATAATTTCTTTTCCATGAACTATCAATTTTCAAAGTGAGTTCTTTCGTCTTTTCCAATAGTAATTTAGCTTTATCATTTTCATTTAATTTGATATAACCCATAACTATTACTTGTATTGCATTATTTCTTTCTCGTGAATCATCAATTTTCAAAGTGATTTTTTCTGTTTTTTCTAAAAACGATATCGCTTTATCGTTTTCGTTTAATTTAATATAAACCTCTACTACTTTTGATATTGAATCACTTCTTACCCATAAGTCGTCAATTTTCAAAATGAATTCTTTCGCTTTTTCTAAAAATGATATCGCTTTATCATTTTTGTTTAATTTTATATAGACCTCTACTACTTTTGATATTCCCTCATTTCTTTCCCATGAATCATTAATTTTCAAAATGAGTTCTTCCGCTTTTTCTAATAATGATATTGCTTTTTTACTTTCATTTAATTCAATATAAGTTTTTACTATTTCTAATATTTCTTCTTTCTTTTCTCGTGAATCATGAATTTTCAAAGTGAATCTTTCCGCTTTTTCTAAAAATGATATCGCTTTATCATTTTCATTTAATTCAATATAACCATTCGCTATTTCCAGTATTGCATAATTTCTTTCCCGTGAATCATAATTTTTCAAAGCAAGTTCTTCCGCTTTTTCTAATAATGATATTGCTTTTTTACTTTCATTTAATTCAATATAAGTTTTTACTATTTCTAATATTTCTTCTTTCCTTTCTCGTGAATCATGAATTTTCAAAGTGAATCTTTCCGCTTTTTCTAAAAATGATATCGCTTTATCATTTTCATTTAATTCAATATAACCATTCGCTATTTCCAGTATTGCATGATTTCTTTCCCGTGAA
>CAXXLB010000019.1:0-4366 GCA_963664675.2 Petrotogaceae bacterium | reverse complement strand
AATTTATTTCTAAAGTATAAGCCTTTGATAAAACATGGATATATTAGTTCTCCTTTTTATAAGAACCGATATTTATTTAATTTTTTTTATGTTTATAGTTTAATCGTCTATATCTAGCTGATTTTTTTTTATATAAGCGTTTTAATTATTCTTTTGTTTACTTTTTGTCACATTTACCATAAATATCTCCTAAATAAAAATTTTAAGGAGGAGAGCATCCAGATGAGATTTCACGAGTTCAGAGACGTAATACGAACTAAAATCAATATAAAAAGAAGACTACAGATGATTTGCTTATGGTATATTCTATCAATAATGATTGAAACTCGTAAACACTCTCTGTCTTTTGCCTCCAAAGTCTCAGGCATGGATAAATCCGCCTTTAGTAAATTTTTGATGAATAATACGGAAGTTATCAAATATAGTTTAAAAGATTTGTCGAAAAAACAGGCGAAAATATATTCAAAAATGGTTAAAAAGACCAAAACGCTGCCCTGGCATTTTTTTATTCTCATTGACAGCACGGTTCAGAATCGCTGCCATATGAAATCTGAAAACGTACAGAAATTCAATCACGGACATGGATATGTGATTGGACATCAATGGACGAATATCATTTTGTTTTTTAATGAGATAATCATTCCTCTGCCTCCGATTCCATTTTATACGAAAAAATACTGTCGGGAAAACGGACTGACATACATGAGCGAACATGACCGAGTGATCGAATATATCAATGAGCTGAATTTGTATGAATATATCGGTGTCCATGATAATGAGAAGGTTGTGGTTGTAAGCGATGCGGGTTATGATAACAAGAAAATCCAAAAAGCTGTCCTGAATAAAGGATGGCATTTTATCAGCGCTGTAAAAAAATCCCGAGGGGTAAAATCGGAGGCAGTATACGCCAAGACCCCTAAGTCTTCCGGGTGGTATACAATAGAAGAATTTTTCAAAAAATACAGGAAGCTTGCATGGAAAACCGTGCGTATTTTTACGGACGGTCCAAAAAGAAAGCGGAAGGAGTTCCGCATAAGACATAGCGATATTTTTCTCAAAGGTGTGGGAAAAATAAAAGCGGTATGCTCGGAATTTAAGAAAAAACGCGATGGACGTCGCAAATATATCGTATGCAGTGACCTGAAAATTAGCCCCCGAGAAATACTCCTCATGTACCGACTTCGGTGGAAAATTGAAATTTTCCATAAGCACGTTAAAATGTACCTTGGATTTGGGGATATTGCAGCGAAGCATTTTTCTTCTGTTGAGTCCCATGTTTATCTTGTTTACTGTGCTTATATTCTCTTGCACACCGGCCTTCCCGGAATCGGACAAGGCGGCACCATTTCCGAAAAACAGCAAAAAGTTACAAAAATTTTGGAAAATAGAAAAACAGCAAGTATTCTTCATCGCTTAACTCAAATAGGAGGCACTGAAATATATAAAAATGAATTAAAATCGGTTCTTATATCATAGCGAACTTATAAACCCTTGTCAAACAAGGCTTTGCAGTTTAGAATAAAATTTTCAGGCAACCTTTAAGTTATTCGTAGATTTATATCCCAGTTCTTTTCCAGTTAAATCATAAACATAAAAGAAAGCATTTCCGGTTTTCGATATGCTTGGGTGTGTCCCACTTTTTGCACAGAGCTTTCTGATGGTAATTCTACCCCGGAAGAGGATTGAGAAAACGGGTTACATCCTCTGACAGATATTTGATGGTCTGATAAATTTTTATACTCGATAATCAAGTTTTTGGGTCAGGTCAGTCAGAGGAACTCGGAATTTCGTTTCAACTCAATTCGTCATTGTTCCAAAGACTGGCCTGTCAAGATTTGAAAAAATGAATATTCGGTATTATATTGCTTTGTATAAATTTGAAATTTGATTTCGGAGGCAATATATGCTGATTGGTGAACCTCTTCCTTTTATAAAAGATTTTGTTGAAAAAGTAAATGAAGAAATAAAAAAACACAAACCTGAAAATGTACTTTCAAGGCTTCAGATGTATTGGATCGGATTTTGTATAGTGGGAATTTTTATGACCAACACAGTCTGTTGGGCGAAATATGAAAGAGCTAGTCTGGGAAGATATACAGTGTCCGCCTTGAGTTGGATGTTTCGCCATTCAGGGATTGACTGGGGTATTCTTCTTTATTCAAGCCTGAAATACATTTTCCAAAAATATGGAATCACAGAAGGGGTTCTTGCCATAGATGATACAGAGAAACAGCGGTCTAAAAATACCAAAAAAATTCCCAAAGTCCATAAACTCAAGGATAAAAAAACCGGAGGGTACTTCATGGGACAATGCATCGTTTTTCTTGTTTTGATCACATCAAAAGCAACAATCCCTGTGGGTTTCATGCTGTATATGCCGGATCCAGAAGTGACGAAATGGAATAAATTAAAAGAACAGAATAAAAAATCTGGTAAAAAAATCAAGCTCCCAAAGAAACCGCCTAAGAACCCGGATTATCCGACAAAACAAGCTATCGCACTCAAACTCCTGCAACGATTTGCTTTTGATTTTCCTGCAATCAAAATAAAGTGCATATTGGCTGATAATCTTTATTGCAGCGGTGTTTTTCTAAACAAAGCGTCGAATATCTTTGAAGACACAAACAATCCTTCTAAAAAGACTCAAGTCATCAGCCAGTTAAGAAAAAATCAAAATATTCGTTACCGAAATAAAGACAGGTTTGTTGAAAAATATTTTTCTTCATATCCAGGAATATGTCGAGAGATTAAAATCAGAGGAGAGCAAGAGCTTACCGCTTATGTCGGGAGTGCCAGACTTTATGTCTGCTCACATAAAAAAAAGCGTTTCGTCATTGCATTGAAATATGAAGGTGAGCAAGATTATCGTTATCTTGTTGCTTCGGATATGTCATGGCGGACAGAAGATATTGTACATGCCTATACTTTGAGATGGCTCATCGAGGTTTTTATTCAGGACTGGAAGTCTTATGAAGGGTGGAGAACTCTGACCAAACAACGCGGCGAAGAAGGAACAACCAGAAGCTTGATCCTGAGCCTGTTGGCTGATCTTTGTCTCCTCGTTCATCCAGAACAACTGGCCAGGTTTAAGAACAATCTTCCCGCGATTACCGTCGGAAGTCTGATAGAGAAATCCAAAGCACAATGTCTTTTTTCCTTCATTGAACAGCTTGTATTATCTGAAGATTCAGAAGATAAATTCAATAAGCTCAGGGAGTCCCTAAATGACATTTTCAGACTTTCAGATTCAAAAAAGCATATGGTTAACAGACAATTAGGAAGGCTTGAACCAACTCCTGCATTGAAATATAAAAATCTATGACAAAGAGCAATAATTACTATTTTGTGAAAAAACTTGATTATCGAGTATCAGATCTGAAGTCACCCGGAAGAATTATATAAAAATTTATCAGACCATCAAATATCTGTCAGAGGATGTAACCCGTTTTCTCAATCCTCTTCCGGGGTAGAATTACCATCAGAAAGCTCTGTGCAAAAAGTGGGACACACCCGACAAAAAGTAAACAAAAGAATAATTAAAGCGCTTATATAAAAAAATCAGTCATATATAGACGATTAAACTATAAACATAAAAAAAATTAAATAAATATCGGTTCTTATAAAAAGGAGAACTAATATATCCATGTTTTATCAAAGGCTTATACTTTAGAAATAAATTTTAGGGCAACATTTAAGCTTGTTTACTGTGCTTATATTCTCTTGCACGCCGGCCTTCCTGGAATCGGACAAGGAGGCACCATTTCCGAAAAACAGCAAAAAGTTGCAAAAAATTTGGAAAATAAAAAAACAGCAAGTATTCTTCATCGCTTAACTCAAATAGGAGGCACTGAAATATATAAAAATGAATTAAAATCGGTTCTTATATCATAGCGAACTTATAAACCCTTGTCAAACAAGGCTTTGCAGTTTAGAATAAAATTTTCAGGCAACCTTTAAGGTATTATTCATCAAAAATTTACTAAAGGCGGATTTATCCATGCCTGAGACTTTGGAGGCAAAACCCAGAGAATGTTTACGAGTTTCAATCATTATTGATAGAATATACCATAAGCAAATCATCTGTAGTCTTCTTTTTATATTGATTTTATTTCGTATGATGTCTCTGAACTCGTGAAATCTCATCTGGATGCTCTTCTCCTTAAAATTTTTATTTAGGAAATATTTATGGTAAATGTGACAAAAAGTAAACAAAAGAATAATTAAAACGCTTATATAAAAAAATCAGCTAGATATAGACGATTAAACTATAAACATAAAAAAAATTAAATAAATATCGGTTCTTATAAAAAAGGAGAACTAATATATCCATGTTTTATCAAAGGCTTATACTTTAGAAATAAATTTT
>CAXXLB010000018.1:0-8417 GCA_963664675.2 Petrotogaceae bacterium | reverse complement strand
GAAGTTCAGAAGCTGAGTTTGATACCATAGAAACAGACGCGGATTCAGGCAATTCATTTGCTAAACAATTATTTGAATAAAAACCCAGAACTGATAACAGTAAAAATAAATAAAGTAGTTTTCTCATAAAATCATACCGTATTTTGTACAAAAATAACCATTAAGATCGTTAATTATCCCTCTTTTTACATCCCAAAACAAAACTCATTTTAAGAAGCCGGGAAAATCCCGGCTGATACTTAAGGAGTGTTCCTGTAAAATCATACGTGGAAACGGAATCGTTTCACGGATATGTTCAATTCCACATATCCATGTAATTAATCTTTCAAGACCCAACCCGAAACCTGAATGAGGTACGGAACCGAATCTTCTGAGATCAAGATACCATTCAAAGAAACTCATGGGAAGTTTATGTTCATTAATTCTTTCTATTAATTTTTCCAAAACAGTCTTCGCGTTGACTGCCGCCGATAATTTCACCATAACCTTCAGGAGCCAAAACATCAACAGCAAGCGCAACTTCTTCCCTTTCAGGATCACGTTTCATATAAAATGCTTTAATCTGAGAAGGATACCTGTGAACCATAACAGGTCGGTCAAATTGATTTGAAATAATTGTCTCGTCAGTTCCGCCGAAATCATCACCCCATTTAAAATCGATATTATTCTTCTTTAATATCTCAACCGCTTCATCATAACTAATTCTCGGGAAAGGACGTTTTACATTCTCAAGTTTCGAAGTATCACGCTCAAGTATTTCCAACTCCTCTTTTTTATCTTCAAGAACACATCCGACAATATATTCCAGAAATTCTTCAGCGAGATCCATATCATCTTCAAGATCATAAAATGCCATTTCAGGTTCAATCATCCAGAATTCCGTAAGATGACGACGTGTCTTGGATTTTTCAGCACGAAATGTAGGCCCGAATGTATATATTTTTCCGAAAGCCATTGCCCCGGCTTCACCATACAACTGACCTGATTGCGTGAGATATGCTTTTCCGAGCTCGAAATAATCCATCTCAAAAAGTGTTGAAGTTCCCTCGCATGCGTTGGGTGTTATTATCGGGGGATCCATCAATGTAAAACCTTTGTTGTCAAAAAAGTCACGTACTGCCTTAACAATTCTGTGTCTTATTTTCATTATCGCAACCTGGCGTTTAGATCTAAGCCACAAATGACGATGATCAATAAGAAATTCGATTCCGTGTTCTTTTGGGGTGATAGGGTATTCCTCGGCATTAGCAATAATTTTAATTTCATTCACATCCAACTCATAACCACCGACAGATCTTTTCTCTTCTTTAACCGTTCCCGTTACCTGGAATGAAGATTCCTGTGATAAATTTCCGGCTTCTTCAAACATTTCCTCATTAACATTTCCTTTAAATACAACACACTGACAATAACCTGTACCGTCACGAAGAATTAAAAATTTAAGTTTACCTTTTGCTGTTTTATTGTAAAGCCAGCCTTTAAGTGTTACTGTTTCACCAATGTGTTTTGATAAATCTTCAATATAAACATGTGTCAGCATAATCAATCTCGTTTTTATTCTTAATTTTATTGTAGACAAATTTAGTTAAAAATTGGAAAATTACCCATTTGTACCCTGGTCAAGACAAATTGTTTCTATTTTTAATTTTTTAGAAAAAACTTCTTCCATTAATCCCTGCCTTCTGCCAAGATTCCAGATTTCTACTTCCGGTTCTTCACCTGTATAGCTCAATTCAAATATTATTTCAGTATCAGTTACACTAACGGAAATATTCCGAATATTTTCTTTGTGTCTCCTGTCCAGTGAATCTGCAACACGCAGTATTGATGCTAATTTTTTTACTACGTCTTTGCTGTTTTCGCTTAGCGTCATAAAATCATCATGGCTGGGTTTCGGATGACTTTTACGATGATACCTGGATATATTGGCGATTATGAGTTTCTCTTTTTCGTTAAACCCAAGTAACTCACTGTTTTTTATTATATAGTGAGAATGAATGTGATGCCTGGCGTGACCTATATGATATCCGATATCGTGTAATAAAGCCGCCGCTTCAAGATACTCACGATGTTCGTTATGCAAACCGTGAATATGTACAGTCTGATCAAATATCTGCAGGGCAAGATTTGCTACGTGCTGACAATGTTTCTGGTCGAAATCAGAAATTTTGGCAAGATGTTTAATACTCTCAAATCTTATATCTCTTAGTTTAGGCTGAAGATTATCCTCTTTTTTCTTCTGCAATGTATCAATTATAATTCCCTCACGAAGAGAATACCCGGAAATATTATACTCGTTTACCTGAAGGGCTTTGAGTATTGTTCGGAATATTATTATCCCGGATTGAATTATATCGGCACGTTTCGGGTCAAGTCCCTTAATCTTTTTTCTCTCTTCAACAGATTGTTTTTCAAGAATAAGATGATAAATATCGTTCAACTCAGTATAAGTTATAACCTGATTGTTCAAAATACCGGTAACAGGAAGTCTTCTTTTTTGTTTAGCCATCGCCATCAAACCGGTAGACATAATTGTGCCCGAAGTTCCGACACATAAATCAAAACCAATATTTTTAATTTGTTGGATAGCAGGAGAAATTTCACCGGAGACCCAGTTCTTGCACTCATTAATTCTTTCTTTGGTGATTTCATAATCCGCGAAAAATTTCTGGGTTAGTCGTACGGCGCCTAACTTTAGACTATTTGAATAGAGTACATTTCCTCTGTAGCCGACGGTTAATTCCGTACTTCCACCCCCCCAATATCAATACAAAGAGTCTTGCTTTCGAATATCGGAACGGCTTTTTAACACACCAAGGTAAATAAGCCGTGCTTCTTCCAGCCCGTCAATAACTTCAATTTCAACACCGGTTTCATCCAGAACACGTTTAATAAACTCATTTTTATTCGTAGCTTCACGAACAGCGCTTGTCGCAACAGCTCTTAATTCCGCACCATGCGATTCTGAAATTCCGGCAAATCTTTTAAGGGCAATAACAGCTCTGTCGCATGCTTCAGGAAGTATATTTTTAATATCGAATTTACTCCCCTCGCTTAACCTTATCACCTCTTTTTCACGATCTACAATTTTAAAAATTGCTATCCTTACTAATCTCAGCCACAATGAGGTGAAACGAATTTGTACCGATATCAATGGCAGCGAGTCTGTTATTTTTCATCAGTACCTTCATTATTTGGGTTCAGTAACTTAAAGCATAGAGATAGAACATTTTCGACTGATATATCATTTATAAGGTCGGATTTTCTGATGAATTGTTTGTTGCTTCCGATCGGTGCCCAATTAAAGGGATTGGTAGGTCCGAAAAGAGAGACCTGAGGAGTACCTGTTGTACCGGCAACATGCATCACTCCAGTATCGTTAGTTACAAATAAATCACTTTGGTCTATCATCGCAGCTAATTGCGGAATTGTGTTATTTAAAAATAGTCCGACCTCAAAATCGAGTTTCCGACGTACATAGTCTATTTCCGTTTTATCACTGCTGCTGCCCGTAAGATATATTGCAGCATCATATTTTTTTTGAAGCGAGGCAATTACTTCCGTAAATTTCTCAAGCGACCATCGGTTTGAGGGTTTACCTGCTCCAACGTGAAATCCGAATATTTTTTTCCCTTTTCCCTTCAGGTATTCAAGAACAAAAAGCTCTGGCAAAATCACTATCGTTTTTATCATAACTTATTTTCGAAGAATAATCTTTCGTATCCATACCGAAAGGACGAACAATATCAAGACTGAAATCGGATACATGAGCGTCGGGATGATTTTGCCAGTTCAGTTTAAACACGGGCGTTAAAAAGAAAAGAAACAGGATTATCATTCCCGTCCAATGATCCCGGTCCGATAACGATTTTTAGCGTGGGCAAATCTTGACAATAAACAGCTTGTTGTTGAAATCGATACCGTAGCAGGTACTATAACAACATCATAAGAGTCACTTAAAAAATCTTTCAATTCCTTTAGATAAGCAGGAGAAAAAAGTTTTGTTTTATCGAACAAAAATGTTCTGTTTATGAATTCGTTTTTGGTAACCTGCAAAATGATTCTCGGGACTAACAATAACCGACAATTCTGAGTCCGGAAAAGTTTGTTTGATCGCCCTGAACAGAGATACGCTGGCAAGCAGATCACCGAACTGATTGTGCTGACGAATCACTAAAAATTTCCGGGGATTCTTCAGTACCACTGGTTTTTCTTTAACTGCCAGAAATAGTCTTAGCAGCGAGTATATTAGCTTTGAAGGTAAATCGGTTTTTGCCATTTAATTCGAATTATTTTTTTCATTGTCTTTAATTTCTTCAAATTCCGCTTCAATGATATCGTGGGAATCAATATCAAACTTTTTCTTTTCAGGGGAATTATTAACCGTGGGACCTTTTGGCTGCTCGGCAGGTTTGGTCATAAGCCGGGCAATAAACCGAATAATCTTAAAAATGAAGTAAAAAAGTAATGTATATAGTAAAAAACGAAAAAACATATTATACTCTTGGTCCGGGATTGAAGTATTCTATAAATCCTCGATCCTCCCGGAAAATTTGGTTATAAAGTTCCTCGAAATCTTCATCATTATTTACAAAATCGATTTCGGTTGTATTAACAATTAACAAAGGACTATTACCGTACTTGAAGAAAAAATTATTATACGATTCGCTGAGATCCTTGACATAAGAACGGGTCATTCCCTTTTCAAACTCTTCTTCCTCTCCTCTTGATGTTATACATAAGTCTGTCAATACTTGACTGCAGGAACACAACAAGATCTGGTTTGCGGAGATTTCTTTCCAGGATCGGATAGATATTTTCATATAACTTTAATTCTTCCCCTTCAAGATTCAGGTAAGCGAATATTTTATCCTTATCAAAGATATAATCCGATACAATAAAGTTCGAAAAAAGATCTTCCTGGTTAAGTAACTGCTGCTGTTTTGTAGCGGTTAAAGAGAAAGAACATTTGAGTCTGAAACGCGTATCTCTTTCTGTCATCGTAAAATTTACCCAGGAAGGGATTTGATTCAAACTCTTCCAGGATAAGATTAGCGTTAAGTCTATCGGTAAGTTTATGAGCCAGCGACGTTTTTCCTGCCCCAATAACTCCTTCAATAGCAATAAATCTTATTTCCTTCAAAACAGAACTCCGGATTCTTAATCTGTCTGATTATTTATCTTTCTGATAATAGTTACTTCCAGTTTATCCGATACCAACTCACTAATTTTTTCCCCGGTAACAGGATGAATAAAATCAGGCGAAATTTCATTCATCGGAACGAGAACAAAATCTCTGTTCAACAAATCTTTATGGGGAATTATCAACATATCATTTTCAAAAATAACATTATCGTAAAAAAGAATATCTATATCAATTTCCCTTGGGCCCCATCTTTCACTTACCTGCCTCCCCAAATCCTTTTCTATTTTTTTTAATCTTTCAAAAAGCTCTATCAGGCCATAGCTACTTTTTTATTTCAATTACAAGATTAAAGAAATTGTCCTGTTCTTTAATTCCGTAAGGTTTCGTTTCATAAAGTGAAGAACTTTTTATAAACTCAATTTTCGGGTCAGCTTTAATTCTTTTAACGGTTTCGGAAATAAGTTTTGCCTTGTCGCCTTTGTTCGATCCGATTCCGAGAAAAATATTACTTACCATTTTCCTTAATCACTTCTGCTTCAACACAATCAATTAAACCGCCGACAGGAACACTGTTTTTTCGAACTCTCACACATACTTTTTGAATATTTGGAAATTGCATTAATAATTCATCGGCAATAATTGTAGCAAGAGTTTCAATAAGATAATATTTTTTTTCGTGAATAATCGAATTAATGAATTTATAAACTTTTTCGTAATTCACGGTTTGTTCCAGGTCGTCATTTATAACGGCTTTACTAAAATCGGTGTGTATATCAACATCCGCTTCAAATTTACCCCCGATATGTTGTTCTTCTTTTAAAGCACCGTGATAGGCATAAAATGAAGCGTTTTTATTATTCTTAGGATATTAGTCATGTTTAATTGCCAAATTCGATAAATAGTAGTTTTTCAGACCCCTAAAATTAGCAAAATAATATCCCAATTAGCACGAAAGAACTTCCGAGCAGATCTTGCAGAGTAAACAGCTCGTTTAGGAATATCCAACCGAGAAACAGAGCAATGATGGGAGTGATGAAATTTGAAAGTGAAAGAATTACTACGTTTATTTTTTTTAACAACCAGTAATACGTTGTAAAAGTTATAACAGTACCGAAAAAATGCGAGATAAGAAATCGATAGCATTGCTTCAGTGGAAAACCGCCAAGAAGAGGAATCTCTCGAGAACAAATCCGGCAAGTGTAAGAGATACGCCACCAATCAGAACTGGTATAAAATTCATGGAAAGAACATGCAATTCTCCGCCGTATTTTTTCATTACAACTACAACTATGGCTTGCAAGGCGGCGCTGAGAAAAATTGCCGACATTCCCCATAAGTTGATATTCATATCAAAAGAAAGTCCCGCGGAAAATATTATAATTAACCCGACAAATCCCATTAATACTCCCGTGATTTTTAAATATTCCTATCTTATTTTCCGGGAAGATAATTCTGGAAAATATTATAACCAGGAATGGAAATACTGAGAAAAGTACTGAAGCTAATCCTGTCGGAACATATTGTTCAGCCCAGTAAACCAGACCAAATGGAATTTACAAAAGAAAAGAATCCCATAAAAAGATAAAGCAAGATTGATTTTTTATCCCGTTGCAATGGTATTTTTTTTATAAGACATAATTAAGTATATAAATGTCGCCCCCGATAAGAAAACGGATACCGCATGAAATAAAGGGAGTTAAATAATCGAGCCCGATTCGAATAGCCATCCAGGTAGATCCCCACAACAGGCAAATCAAAACATAGCCGGCTCCTATTTTCAGTCTTTCATTATTCATAATTTTCCCCCCTGCATTATTAAACCGAATGCTCTTCCCGAAATTTGTCCGTCCCTTCGGTAAGATTGCAGTAAGTCTTTTTCTGCAAAGCTGCATAAATCTGACTTTTCAATATTACTTTTAGGTATTCCCGCATCAAGTAGCATATCGTAATTATTTCCCGCTACATCAAGATAAATTTTATCATTTTTCCTTAACAGGTATTTTGATTCGAATAACGCTGATACTTCATCCCCGACTTCATAATTTAATTGTGAGATTGAAGGCGCCAGATAGGCATAAATACTTTGCGACGAGCAACCGTATTCTTTTAATAGTACTCTAAGAGTTTTTGCCAGAATTCTTTTTTGTGTTCCTCTCCAGCCGGAATGAACAGCCGCGATAACCTTTTTCAGAGGATCGTATAAAAATATTGCCGTGCAATCTGCGGAGGAAACCGCAAGCCCTATATTGTTTTTATTTGTAATCATTGAGTCACTTTCGCCGATATATCCCCCGTCTTTCACAGATGTAATAATGTCACTATGTGTTTGCTTCTGATAGGCGACTTTCTCGGGAGTTAAATCAAATACCGAATAGAACTCTGTCCCGGTTTTTAATAACCTTTGTTTTTTCGTCTCCGACAGTAAAAGACATATTAAAGAAAAAAGGTGATTGACGGTTCAATCCTATTTTTGTACTGAATCCGAATTTTATCTCCGGAAATTGTTCAAAACAGCCGACTGGAAATTATTTTCATGGATGAGATTTTCCGAATAAGTAAAAATAATTGGTTAGAATAAGAGTTATTTATTCTCTTTTTGCTCTTTTCATTATCTCGCCGATAATGGAATAAAGTCCCTGGCGAAATTCCACCCTTCCCGAACTGTCAGTGGCAAGGAAGTCATTCAGCTGATAATCATCGGGAAGATTGATAAAATTCTTCCCAAAGTCAGAAACATTTATAAATGGAACGATGTATTGAAGAACTTCTGAATCATTGTTTGCCAGCACTGTATTCGGATTAACAATAGTCGAATCACCATAAACTTTTCTGTAATAGTCCCGGTACTCGTCATTAATTTCCTGGTCAGGGAGTTGTAAAAAACCTCCGGCTGTTACCAGGAATGAAGAATTGCCGTAGAATAAAATACCCCCGGACATGTTCGTTCAAATCCTTTTGAGAAAGTGATTGAGCAAATCCGGGAATTTCCAATACCACTATTAACGCTATGAAAAAAAATCTTTTCATTCTTAAATATGATTTAAAGCTTCTTCAATATCCATAATTAAATCTTTCGTTTTTTCCAATCCGCACGCGATACGAATACCCGCCGGCATTGATTCCACGTTCTTCAAGTTTATCTGCCGGTACGACAGAGTGAGTCATTGAAGCCGGGTGTTCGATTAGCGTTCTTGTATGACCCAAGCTTACGGCAAGTGTTAAAGTATATACATTATCTGCAATATAATCCATAAGGCGTGAACCGTTTTTC
>CAXXLB010000017.1:0-3717 GCA_963664675.2 Petrotogaceae bacterium | reverse complement strand
AGACTTTTTTTGATATTTGCAAGAAAAATAAATGGGCATGGATAGTTACGTTCAAAGACGGGAATCTGCCTTCTGTGTGGGAGGAAGTCCTTTGTTTAAAAGATATTACAGAAAATAATACCCGACAGAGCGTTGTGCATACACAAGGAAAAACCATTTGCCAGAATTAGGTAGTCATGGAAAGATAATGGTGAATAGAATTCAGCCTTATGAATTCAAAAGCACTGAATCTGAGTTACCATTATTTGTAAAGGACTACCGTCCAGAATTATACATGGATCGGTGATCTGGATTATCAGGGGTTTCCGGTGAACTGGTACGAATGCAAAGAACAAATCGGAGATCAAACAACAAGGTTTGTTTATCTCAGCAGTCTGAAAGCGGATTATTACAATATCATCGAACTCACCGAGGCCGGACGGATGCGCAGTAATATAGAAAATGAGGGCTTTGATATACAGAAGAATCACGGCTATAATTTGGGACACAAATATTCCAGGATTTCCATGACAGCAATGAAGAACTATTATCAGTGTATGCAAATCGCACATATGATCAATCAGTTATTTGAACTCAGTTCTTTATTCATGCCCTTGCTGAAAGGTAAAATAACAATAAAGTATCTATGGAACTATATGCTCGGAGAAATGCGGCACAGACTGGATTTAAAAGATATTGATGGATTGTTGACACGCAAAATTCAGTTTCGTTATCAGTGATGATCTGCGAGATGCCCTGCTCCGAAATACAGGGATAATTTTTCAACTTACACAAAGGAGATATCGGAAACAAAAACACAGCTAAGTTTGAAAATCATTTCGATTCAGAATCCGTTCAGAATTGAAACACAGGAGAGCTTTGCTTTGAAAAAAACTATTTTGCTTTTGGCTGTTATTGTTTATTTTGGTTCTGAATTACTGTTTATTGGGAGTTCCCTTATCATATAGTCCTGTTATACTGTTCACTGGCATAAACTGTGTTTTTTCAGAACCCGGTTTCTCCGAAAAAATTCGCGTTGGAAGTGAAAACTCAGCAAAAAAACAGAAAGCTCAGTTTATGGCGGTGGTAAGTATAGCTTAGACTCGATAATCAAGTTTTTTTCCGTTTGACTGAATTTATTGAAAATTTTCAAACAGGAAATTTTATTGTCGGTCAATAAATTCAGTATGTTAAATTTTTAAGTTTTGAAAAGCTGGACAATTGTTTTATGTGTTTAATATATTGAAAATACATTATTTTTAAAACAAGACACCAAAAACTTGATTATCGAGTTAGAGCTTGCAATGATTTTAGAAATATCATAATACTCGATAATCAAGTTTTTTCTCTTGACAAATTTAAGCTTTTGATCTTGTTTAAAAACAGACTTCCCATTCGCTTCTAATAAAATCAATTGTTTAGAAAAAAAAACTTGATAATTGAGTGATAAGTGCCCGTGCATAAATTCTTAGGTATCAGCTCGGCATCGGATCGGTGAGGTTTTCAAAACGTCACCGATCTTCAAATACTCAGTGCAAAAAACCGCTCCGCTTAATTTTTGCACTCCGGAAAAACTTGTTGTTTCCAAATTAGCCTTTTTGTACTTTAACACTTCCGCTCTGCCCCACGCTGGTCTATAAGGCAAAGCCTCGTAAGGAAAAGATAATGCAATGCTTTTAATCATTCACTACGGTGCTCTGGGAGATATTATATGCACATTTCCCGGACTGATTCAGCTTAGAAGAAAATTTCAATGCATCGATATCCTGTCTCAACACAAAATCGGAAAACTGACTTGTGCCCTTCATCTCACAGATCAGTGTTTTCCTTTGGAATCTGCCATTTTTTCATCTTTTTATACAGATGCTATGCCTTCCCAGGTTCAAGATTTTTTGAAGTCTTATCGTGAGATTATCATTTTTTCTCATTCAAGATCGCTTAAATCCAAGATATCCTCATTAACAGGAACAGAAGTGCATTTTATTTCACCCCGGCCGGATGTGAATCAATCCATTCATATTCATAAATATATTTTATCTCATTTAATATTAAAGGGTTTAATAGAAAACAAGGAGATGAATGAGCTTCTAAAAACTCATAAAAAAACATCTCTTTCAAATCAGATATGGATTCACCCGGGATCCGGAAGCCCAAGAAAAAACTGGGATATTTCCAATTTTATAGAAATTGATCGCTTGTTGCAAGTCCAGGGGATGATCCCTGAATTTATTCTCGGTCCCGCAGAGCATTTTCTGGCAGAACCCTTATCTAAGAAATTTCAAAAAAAATGTTGTGTGATTTTTGATCTAATGGAAGTGCTTGAATTATTTCATGAAGGTGGGATTTTTATTGGCAATGATTCTGGTTTGACGCATCTTTCTGCTTTTATGGGACTTCGTACTATAGCAATTTTTGGTCCCTCGGATCCAAAAAGATGGATACCTTTGGGCCCAGCAGTGAAAGTTATCAGACCTGCCGGGCTTGCGTGCGATCCGTGTTTTGAAACGCAAAAAAGCAATTGTGATACTTTGGAATGTTTGAATAGAATTTCTCCTCAAATGGTGATAGACGCTATGAGTTAAGTAAGCGGTGGATTACGCTGTGCTCTTCTCACCCTGCATTTCCCAAACTTCGCTTTGGAACACAATCCCCGATCACACATTTTTCTATAGAGGGCTTTGATCACTTGGAAAGAAAGTCCTTGATCCCTCAGTCATATTCACAACTCCTGTGGCGAGACTATCTAAGTTAGGGGACTATGGAACTTCTTTTCGGTCGGACTTTAAAATAAGTCCAGGGATTAATCCAGTTAGATACACCGCCCATGGTTTCAACAAATCCTTCAAACCGGTCTATTCTTACAGGGTTGATATTAATTTTTCTCACCAGAAATCCATAAGGCAGATCTTGTGCAATGATTTTTTGTAGTTCAAAAAGATAATATTTTCGTTTGTTCAGATCAAGTTCTGCCAGCATTTTATCTAAGGCTTTGTCAAATTGGAGATTATTATAATACGAGCCATTCCAACCTTCTCCGCCTGCGTCATAGCTTCGGCAAAATTCCCATATCCAGTCTGAGCAGGGACCAGGCTCTTCCGAAGCAAGAGCAATATCAAACTGATTTTTTTTGGGTTTATAGTAAAAATCATAGTAGGTATCTAAATCTACCACTTTCATGGAAATATCTATGCCTACATCTCTCATCAATTCTTTGATTAAAGCCACAACTTTTACTTCTGTGAACCAATCCAACGGTGTCATAAATTCAAAGGTGAGATTTTTTTTTGTTTGTGGATCATTTCTGAATCCATCCTTGTCTGTATCTTTATAACCCGCATCATCGAGGATTTTATTTGCCTTAGCCACATTATATTCATACCTTGGTAAATTCGGATGATGTCCAGGGAGTTCTTTATAAATAAAGCTGTCTGCTTCTTGAGAATATCCACGATAAGCAATTGTTTTAATTTTATTTCTATCAATTCCATACATAATGGCTTTCCTGACATTCAGATCTTTAATCGGGGTATTTTTATGCAGATTAAAGGTAAGCCAAACCAAGGTAATTCCAGGCGAGATAATTAATTCAATATTTTTATCTTTGCTAAATTCTCGGATAGAAAGCGGCGCAGCTCCAATATATCCGATCATATCTACCTTACCCTGTTTTAAGGAGCTATTAATTTCATCATGGCTAGGAAAGCATTTATAAACAACTTCCGCTACCCGGGGACATTC
>CAXXLB010000016.1:0-3037 GCA_963664675.2 Petrotogaceae bacterium | reverse complement strand
ATGGGGTAGAATGTTATTTTTTATTGATCCTATTTTTTTTTCAAATTCATCTTCAAAATCAGTTCTTTGGGTCGGTAATTTTTCCTTTATTGAGTCCCATGTTTTCATAGTATCGAAATGTTCATATAAAGTACTTAGTTCTAATTTAAAATCTTTCTTTTTATGATCAAGGAGTAGGAATCTTACTCTGAATAATATTACAGCAAGAGAAAAGTTTTTAGATGAAAGGGCCTGACCAAATTGAATTGTAAATAATGTGCTAATTGTTTCATTCGCATTTTTAGAATCTTTCAAAAGTTGTTTCACTTTTTTTCTAGTTTTCCTTATCCCTTTTGTTTGTTGGAGGTATAGGAGTATGGGGATAACAATTCCAACAATAGTAATAGTTATTCCGGCAAACCAGAGTAGTGCTTGAAATCTTGCATCATACCATCCTTCAATATCTTTCAGATTCATATATGTACCTTGACTTACGACCTGATGAATTGAATCGGCAATGGCTATGCGTAAGCTATCGATATTCATTTAATCCCCTTTGAATAGATTTACAGTGGAAGTTGCAAAATAAAATATTCAAGTTCAATCGTTAAGGGAAAAATTAATTAAGTCGTCTCAGGTTTTCTTTCTTTGAGTACTTTTGAAATTTTACATGCGTGATCTTTCGGATTTATTGGGGATATGATATTACATTAATTTTACGGAGCTTAATTTGCTAATGTCCGTTTATTAATTTTTACTTTCTCAAAAATTACGCGGAAATTACTTCCTTTATTTTTATAACTCTCAACCTGGATCTTTGCCTGGTTTAAGTGGCAATATTTTTCAACAAGTGCCAAACCGAGTCCGTTACCCTCAAACTTTCTGGTGTAACCCTGATCTTCCTGCGAAAAAGGTTCAAAGAGATAGGGCATATAGTCTTCGGCTATTCCGATGCCTGTATCGGTAATGTCTACAAAAATTTCTTTATTTTCAGCTCTGCCGATAATGATTTTTACCTTTCCTCTATGCGTATATTTTACGGCATTATTTATAAGATTATTGAAAATTTCCGAAATGGTATAAATGTCACCCATAATAACCGGTGATTCAGTTTTATTGACAATTGTAAGTTCCAGCTCTTTATCCATTGCACTTGTAAGATATTCAAGATAAAGGTTGTAGAGTATATCTTCGTAAAGGTCAATCTCCTTAGGTATCGGTTGATAAGTCCCGGTTTGAATTTCCGACATGTTAAGAATAAGGTCAATGGTTCTTATCATTCTTTTACCGGCACTTTTCATCATACTGAAACTTGGTCTAAGGTCATCCGGAACAACATCTGCAAGTTCTTCGGACAGAAGTCCGGAAAAACTTAATATCGTATTAACCGGTGTTCTGATTTCGTGAGATACCTGAGCAAGAAATTCTGATTTAAGTTTACTGGACTTTTCCGCCTCTTCTTTAGCTCTGATTATTGCCTGCTCGGCCATTTTTCTGTCACTGATATCTTCTGCAATTCCTTCGATATACTCAATATCACGTGCTTTATTCCGGATAGCTTTTGCGCTAAGTAATACTGTTATTTTATCACCGGATTTTTTCTTTATTTGTGTTTCAAGTCCCTGTACTTCACCGAATGATATCATTGTTTTAAACAGGTAATTCAATTCATCACGTTCGAAAATGCAATTTCTGTCTATTTTTTCTTTTTTTAATTCCTCAACTGAACAGTATTCAAGCATATTTAGAAATGCGGGATTTGCCATCAGTATATTACAATCCATATTGAAACTAAATATTCCTATAGAGGCATTTTCGTATAGACTTCTGTAACGTTCTTCGCTATCAAGCAAAGCTTCATCTGTTTTTTTTCTCTCAGTGATATCCTCGTAAAGTAAAACTATATAATTAACCTTGCCCAGGTCATCTTTAAGGGGGTAAATTTTAGAATTAACAAATCTGCCTCTGCCGCCCCAGCCATTTTTTCGCGGATCAAAAAATAGATCAGGAATTTCGATTGAGTGTCCTAACAAACAGTTCTCGAATGCTTCTCTGAAACTCTGAGACTGAGGGTCTTTATCCCTGAGAATATTGTAGTTCTCTAATGACAATTTATTCTGGTCAATATTCCAAAGTCTGTACCAGGCATCATTAACTCTTCTTATCGATCCGTCGGGATTATATATCTGCATGGCAAGGGGAGACTGTTCCATTATCATTCTGAATCTCTCTTCACTCGCTTTTACTTTATTTAACGAGTCTTTCCTTTCGGTTACATCTAGAATATGTGTATACGTACTTGTTCTTCCTTCAGGTGATTTACTCACAACCGAAGATAATCCAATCCATCTGATAGAGCCATCTTTTCTTACAATTCTTATTTCATAGTAGGCCGGCTCTTTGAAACCACCCTGTCTTCTTAAATATCTTTCGGATACGGCAGCTTTAAATTCATTATCAAGAAATATTCTGAAATCTAATCCTGGTATTTCATCAACAGAATAACCGACAATTTTTGAAAATTCTTTGTTGCCATAAATTAATTTAAAATTATCGTCGATCATCATAAATCCGATGGGGGAGTTTTCAACAATGCTCCTGAATTTTTCCTCGCTGGAAATTAATTTTTTCTGAACAGCGATACGCTCGCTAACATCCCTGGTTATGGAAAGAATTACTTTTTTATCATTAATACGAAAAATTCTGGAACTGATTTCTACCGGTATACTTTTCCCGCTTTTCGTCAGATGTATCGTTTCGTAGAAAATTTTGTTTTTTGTGCTTAGGTCATTAACATATCTTTTGAAACCGGGCTGAAATTCTTTAGGAAGAATTTTATTGGGAGAGATCTTAAACATTTCCGGTTTTGTATATCCAAGCATATGAAGGGCCGTATTATTTACTTCAATACATCTGCCTAATCGGTTATTGGCATAATTCCACATTATGATGGCATCGTTTGTGTTGTCGAAAATTTCCCTGATTTTTCTCTCATTCTCCTTCAACTTTTTTTGATATTCGGCCAGCGGTGTTACATCTTCCATAAAGATCACAACAA
>CAXXLB010000015.1:0-7664 GCA_963664675.2 Petrotogaceae bacterium | reverse complement strand
TGTAATTTTTTGCCTGGATGAAATTACTTAACAAGTATTTCATCCAGAGCAGTTTTTATATCAGAGACTTGTACTATTTTTATATCCCCGCGGGGTTTAATGTTTTTATAATTGTTCTCGGGGATAATGATTTTCTTAAACCCGAGTTTAATTGCTTCCTGAATTCTTTTTTCAATATGACCCACGCTTCTTATTTCACCGCCGAGACCTACTTCACCGATAACAACAACATCACCATTTGTCGATTTTTCCAACGCGCTTGATGTAATAGCTGCACACACCGCTAAATCAACCGCGGGTTCTTCAATCCTTATTCGCGCCTGCCATATTAAGAAATACATTCTGTGCTGATAATCTTATGCCTGCCCGTTTTTCCAGAACGGCAAGGAGTATTGATAATCGTCTGTAATCGAAACCTGTTCCGACGCGCTGTGGATTTCCGTAATTGGAAGGAGTTACTAGTGCCTGCACTTCAAGCAGGATAGGGCGTGTTCCTTCAATACTAGCCGTAATTACCGATCCGGGAATTTGTCCTTTTCTTTCCCCGATAAATATCTCGCTGGGATTTTTTACCTCACTCAAACCGGTATCATGCATTTCAAAAATCCCGAGTTCGTTTGTACTGCCGAATCTGTTTTTCTGCGCCCGAAGAATTCTGTAAGAATGATTTCTTTCACCCTCGAACTGAATTACGGTATCAACAATATGTTCAAGTATTTTAGGACCGGCAATGTATCCTTCTTTTGTAATGTGCCCGATAATAATAAAGACTGTATTTGTAGATTTTGCGTACTGCATGATTTCGGAAGTACATTCACGAATCTGAGTAACGGTGCCGGGAGCATTTTCAAAATCCGGTTTATAAATTGTCTGAATCGAATCGATTACTACAACGGAAGGGGAGGTTTCTTTTAATAAATCTTTGATGGAAGAAAAATCCGTTTCCGTAATTACATAAAATCCTTTTACGTCCAGATTCAGTCGTTTTGCCCGCAGGGATAATTGTTTTAAAGATTCTTCTCCCGATACATAAACAACCTTCGAATTTATTTTCGCGACAGCCTGCATTATTAAAGTCGATTTCCCGATGCCGGGATCACCGCCGATAAGTACAACGGAACCGGGAACAAGTCCGCCGCCGAGTACTCTGTCCAGCTCATTAATTCCCGTATTTATTCTTTCGTCCTCATTTTCAGCTACATCATTAAGATCAAACACTTCAACATTCTTAATCGTACTCCGGCTGTATTTTTTTTCTTCAATAATCTCTTCAGTGAAAGTCTGCCACTCGTCACAGGAAGGGCATTTACCAAGCCACTTCAGGGCTTCGTAACCGCAACTGGAGCAGACATATTTTATTCGTTGTTTCATTTTATCACTTCAGTACGTTTTATAAAATCGTCAATTACAGGATTTTTACTGTTTATAAGTTCGTCATAAGTCCCGGTGAAATATATTTTCCCCTCGTGCATCATGGCAATTTTATCGGCCACATTTTTCACGCTGAACATGTCGTGAGTAACAACTATCGATGTAACATTCAACGAGTCGGCGAGTTGTTTTATAAGATCGTCAATCGCGTCCGACATTACCGGATCGAGTCCTGTCGTAGGTTCGTCGTATAAAATATAGTCGGGATTTGAAATTAATGCACGTGCAAGTCCGACTCTTTTTTTCATGCCCCCCGATAACTCGGCCGGTTTTAATTTTTGAATGCCGCTCATACCCACCATCTCAAGTTTCTCGGTCACGAGTTTTTCTATCTCGGTTTCGGATTTACCTGTTTCATTTTCAATTAAGGAAAGAGAGATGTTTTCTTCCACCGTCATACTGTCGAATAGCGCGGCGCCCTGAAAAAGAAATCCAAACCGTTTGCGAAGATTATATAACTCTTTTGTCTCCATCTTGCCTACATCCTTGCCCTCAACAAGAACGGTACCGGAATCAGGAAACAGGAGCCCGACGATATGTTTTAAGAGCACACTTTTGCCGCATCCGGAACGTCCGATAATAGCAAGAGTTTCGCCTTCGTTTATGGTAAGGTTAACCCCTTTGAGAACTTCATTCTGCTCAAATTTTTTAAACAGGTCTATAATTTCAATCATATTTAGCTGCTGTTATTCTTTTCTTAAATATAATAAAATATATGCTATGTGAATGCAGGCGATTTCAGGAAATAAATATTTATGTGTATAAAGATGAGTTATAATTTAAGGCTGTCGTAAAAAATATTTATCCGAAACAGAATTCATCGGACTTAATTAATTATTACGACAGCCTCAGATTTTTAAGGATTCAATCCGGTATGGCAGTCAACGCAGAGCATCTCTTTCCACTCTTCGTCAATGTCAACAGGATGTTTGAACTCAAGACTTTCTTCAAATCCTGCAGCCATCATATTACCGGGTGAACCCTGCGCCGAAATTGAATGACAAAGATTACAATCCTTTGATATTACTTCGCCCTCTTCGCTTACGTGAACATCATTATGACAACGGAAACAGCCTGTAAATTCAAGGTGACCTATATTGTTTGGGTAAGCGTCCCATCTAACTTTCATTTCAGGGAAAATATTTCTGTTGTAATATTTCTGTAATCCTATAATTGCTTTTTCCACTAAGCCGGAATCAACGCTATCGTATTCCGCGTAATGTGCCTCAATTTCAGAACGTATATAATTCATTGCTTCTTCGGTGGTTTCAAATTCTTCCGAGCATATATCCATGGAAAGAGATTTTATTCCCGGCAGCTCAAAGGGAATATCTCCTGCTGTAATTGCGTTGTTCACAAAAAACGCCGGCGGCTGATAGTTATGCGAAGGACGTGTATGACAATCCATGCAATCCATCACGTGTGTTTCAAGAGAATCAAACATATTGTCTTCGAACATGTTATCCTCATCCCTGAAAATTTTTACCTTACCCGTTTCCAGGTTGGTATATTTTACCCAGGGAACTGTTTGGCGTTTTTCATCAGTAGCCATGTACTCAATTTTTGTGTTTGGATTTATATGCCAGTGAATACCTTCCGAAAGTCCTAGTGCCGAATGACTTGCGCCTACTTTCATAACAAGATCAATATTCCATTCCGTGTTTTCATCGTCGTTTAGATAATGTTTTTCTTTGCGAAGTTTATGTGAATAGAATTTCTGAGGCCAGTGGCATTTTTCACAGGTCTCACGCGCCGGGCGCAAATTGGAAATAGGGGTTGGAATCGGTCTCGGAAAAACGCCTGTGGTAACGGCGTAAACCTGATACAATCCCGAAAGTTTTGACCGTACATACCAGTCAGCCCCGGAGCCTACATGGCATTCAACACATGCTACACGGGCGTGGGACGAGAACTGATAAGCCGTATATTCCGGGTACATAACTTCATGACAAAGTGTACCGCAAAATTCTACCGATTCGGTGTAATGAAATGCTTCATAACTTCCGATAGCGCTTAAGAAAAGAAATATTGTTGATCCTATGGCAAATATTGTAAAGGCGTTTCGATGTGCTTTGATATTGAGATCAACAATGGGCCAGCCCGGTTTTTTCTTGTCGCCTTCCTTTTTTTTGCGTCTTGAGGAAACATACATGCCGACGGGAATTAGAAGTAATCCTATTACGAGAAATCCCGGTAAAATTATATATACAACCAGACCAAGGTACGAGCCGCCCTGGTCGAATATGGTGGAAACAGCAAAAAGAAAGATTATCATAAATAGACTAATCAGCGCAACAACTGCACCGATTAATGATAACCAGTTGTAAACCGAGGATGGTAATTTCATTTTCATGATATATTCCGTTTTATTTATTTATTCGTTCGATGGTATTAAATATATAAATGAAATTCGGAAAGTGAAAAAGTTTAATTATGGATAAAAAGAAAAATTATAATCGAATAAGAAGCTTATTTTTAACAATGTTGAATGGACACGGATTTTCATGACTCGTAATGAATAGGCGGGATTAAATGAATGTATTGAGGTTAATTTTGAATTCTTCAATTCTGAATTTTTAATTCAAAACTCAGAATCCAAAATTCAAAATTAATCATGCCTCCTTCAACCACCACTTTTTACCCGTCTTCGTTCGTGAAGTACTTCGCCGGGCAAGCTTTAATAACTTTACACTTTAAGGACTATGTGTTATATTGATTTCCATCCCGTGAGACAAAAAGCAAAAACATCTCACAGGATAAATCCGTTGAGATAAAATCTCAACGGACAAGCTTGGGTACGACTTATTTTTTCCCTGGCTAATATGAGCCGTATTATTTAATAGAATATTCCTGTTCCTATGAACAGTTATTTATTATTACGAAATATCCTGGAGTAATAATGTCGTTAGTTGAAGATTTACAAATTTCAAAAAAAGATTTAAGTGAATTTAAAGATACGACTCAACGAGTATTAGAGCATCTGCCAAATGTTATTTAATGAGGAAAGTATATACAACAACTATTCATTATGTTCCTCAAATGTTGCGGGGAACGAGGAAACAAATTCGTCCATTTAATAATAGTCTTTTTATTCGGGAAGCAAATGATTTTGCGAATATTTTTAATGATTTTATGGACGTTTTAGAAAAACTAAAAAAAGACGAAAAGCAATTTAATCCAAAAGATTTTGTAATTACTGATCGGGTAATTTATACGATTCAACAGGCGCTTGGGATCGGATTAGATTTGTTTGTTGAGAGCAATAGTGCTAGGAAACATGTTGGTAATAGATTTGAGGAATTAATCAGAGTGTTTGTTATCTGCTGTTAATATTTCCTTAAAAAAAATTGTTATTAATATTCCCTACGAAACAGAGGAGGGCGAAAAATTTTATAAATGTGAGACGGATGTTGTTGTTTCTCCATATAATAAGGTGAGATCGAATTCACAAAATATAGATCAAATCGAATTGATTATTTCTTTGAAAACAACCACAAAAGATAGAATGCCAAAGATATTTATTGATAAAATCTTATTAGAGAATTTTCTTAAACACCCAGTTCGGGTTGTTGGAATATCACAAAATGATATTCAAAGAAAAGGTGAAGATAAAACCAGCTACACTTTTGTGTCTAATCTTTTTATGGTGTATACAAAATTTTTAATTCAGCTTGAAGGATATTATTATCTTGATATTCCGGCACGTGCATTAGAGAGTCCATTTTAAACGAATATATATTTCCTTTTTCTCGCTTCTTACTTTTAGATATATGGAAGCTACTTAGACCCTTAATTTTTGTCTTCTTCTAATGGATTCATATTCATCCTTTTGTGAAGCTATTCTTTCAATATGCTCAATGTCTGATAGGCGATCTTTTATTACATTACAATATTCGATTTCAAGTTCTGTTCCGATCCATTTTCTATTAAAAGCTTCTGCGACTGCATACGTTGTACCGGAGCCACCAAAAGGGTCCATTACAGTCTCAAGTTTATTTGATGAAGATAAAATACACCTCTTAACCAATTCAACAGGTTTTTGAGTTTTATGAATAGTTTTTTCCCAAGAACCATTTGATAGAGTAGGAATTTCCAAAACATCTTTCGGTTTTGCGCCGTTAGGATGTGGTTCCCATAGATATTTTTTCCCATTTCCATTATTATATTGTGAAGTCTCGGCTTGAGGATGAACAGGGTATTTTAAAGTATGTTCATTATAAGGGATGCGTACTTCATCCATATTGAATATGAATTGATTACTTTTTCTGAAATGCAAAATGCTTTCATGTGAACGACCCCAGTCGTTTCCTAGATTTGCTTTGTTTCTATAAAACCAGACTAACCATTTGCATCCTTTAAATAAATGACTTGCTGCCCATTTTAAATCAGCTAAAATTTCTGAAAAACCACAAATATATAATGTGCCTGTTTGGTTTCAAAACACGATGCGCTTCCTTTATCCACAACATACTCCCAGTCAACATACTGTTTTTGAGATTGAAAAGTATCCCATTCAGCTTTTTTGATGTTGTAAGGCGGATCGGCAAAAATCAAATCGATGGATTCGTCTTCAATTGAATTGAAAAACTTTATTACATCCAGATTATATAATTTGCCGAAATCAGTCTGAAAAAACGGAATTGGCAATGGTTCAATTTTCTTCCTTGCTGTAAATTCTAATTGCAGCTCTTTAATAAAAGAATCAACAGTCTCAGAAGAATATACCCTGTAATTATTAATGGGATGGCGAGATGAGGGAAATTTCCCGCTTTTATCCCACCTCCTTAAAGTTTCTTTATTTATGCCGATTTTTTCTGCAGCTTCTGCTATTGAATAGTACTTTTCCATGCAATCCTTAAGTCTATACAACCTTATACAACTATGCACAAATGTATAATCGAATGACATTATTGTCAAGAATATTTATTGATCGTCATAATTTTTATGAAAAGGCAGGATTGGCTGAATGTATTGAGTTGAATTATGAATTCTCAATTCTGAATTTTTAATTCAAAACTCTGAATCCAAAATTAACCTTGCCTCCTTCAACTATCACTTTATACTTTATAGCTTTTCAACTTGACAAACTTCTTTTTATATTGGCTTCAACTTGGGTACGAATTATTTTCCCTCGCATGAGATCTTACTACAGCGAAATAGTAGGTTTAAAAATTGAGATTAATATGAAATCCAAAAAAGAATTAAAACCATTTGAAGTTGTTCAGATTCATTTACATTATCTTGACCATCATACAAAAGTGCAAGATAATGAACAAGTAAAATCTGAACAGATGATTAAATTTTTTCTATCACTCACGGTTGGTAGCATTGTACTGCTTTCATCGCTAAACAATGGTGATTATACAAAAACATTTTTACTCCCAGCTATTTTTATATGCTTATCTATTTTAATTTATCATAGGAATATTTGTTTTTGCTAGAATAATTTGGAGTAATCGCGAAATAAAATTACATAAGGGACTACAAAGTCATTCTTATAATTCAATTAAAGTACTTGATGATACATTGCTTTTGCTATGATAGTATTCTAAATGAAGTGAATGAAGGAAAAACAAAAAAGAAAAGTGAGATATTTAAGGGGTACTCTGACACAATTAATGATGTTGATTGAAATTTTGTTAAGTATTGCAATATTATCTGTTTTAGGAATTATCCAAGTATGGTCATTGTGTTGGATTATTCTGTCATGCATTATAGAAGTTTTGATATTATTTTTGTGTTTATATTGGTGGAGTTGTAGGGTGAAAAAGGAAGTATTATCTCAACATCTTAAATCGGTAATTGAACGCTATAATATATCTAAGAAAGATTTAAAAAACTAAACATCAAAAAGAATAATTAATTATTTATGCCATATTGTTCTCAAATTTCAACCTTCTTTTCTCATTTCCAAAAATTTCCTTCAAAATTAATGTGATGTAATTTTTTTCATTCCCCCGATTTTGCCTATATTTTAACGTTTTATTTCAAATAATTACCTGCGTGTATTAAATTATTACTGGCATGGTAATAGTATGGAAAAACGTAGGAAATCCAACAAAAAAAAGAAGATACAGATATGAGTCTATTCAGAAAGAGTAAAACATTCCACGGCGGCGTTCATCCGAATGAGCCAAAAAGAGCTTACCGAAGAACTCGCCTTTGAAGTTATGCCAAACCCCAAGACTGTTATTCTTCCCATATCACAACATATCGGAAAGCCTGCAAAACCC
>CAXXLB010000014.1:0-860363 GCA_963664675.2 Petrotogaceae bacterium | reverse complement strand
GTTAAATTTCACGGGATTCAGTATCAATTAATGGATTCTGTCGATAGAAAAGTAAATTCTATGCATTGTAAAAATGGATTATTTTTTGATAGGTGAAATAGTTCAATCGTTTTTATTATGTTTTCTTTTATTCTTGATTGCATCTATCGCTTGAGATATATTGATAAAAGCCTACCCTTACGGATAGGCTTTACTTATTAGATTCTGAATTTTTATATCTTTTTGAAGAACAACATTACTAGTTGGAGGTATTAGCTTTCAAAATGAAATGAGCTACTGCGCTTTCTGTTAAATATGCCATCTACAACACGCACATATACTCTCCGTGTCTTTTTTAGAATACCATCCGCCGTAATGTCAAACGATTCATACTATTCTTCCCACAGATAATCTTTGGCAAATATAGTGAACTGCTGGGCCGCTGTCATCATATCATGTGCACCGGGAACCAGAACAGTCTCACTTGGAATTCCTCTGGATCTGAATTCGTCACGTATGGTGTTACATGATGTGAGATCTCCTTCAAAACAACCACGTCCCATAAAAATGAACGGAGCATCGTCGCCTATCATAGCTGCAATATTATCGTAATCTTCCGCGGCAAAACGGCCGTTTCCGGAGAAAAAACCGTAATATCCAAATGCATCAGCATAATTGTTCATTACATAAGCACCTGTCATTCCACCCATGGAGAATCCGATATACGCACGTCCTGTGCGTTCATCTGATGCATTATATTCTGCTTCTATTTTTGGCTGTATAACCTGAATCAGGTTATCGGCTGCATTTTGCATATTATACGAATTGAAACCCAATGATTTGTCTGTAAAATGGTTTCCCATAGTAACTAATATGGTCGGTTCTATTTCGCCTCTCGCAATCATGTTATCAAGTATGTTTGGAGCACTACCTGGAATCATCCAGTCGGTCTCGTCGCCAAATATTCCATGAGAGGCATACACTACATTATAAGGCTCCTCACGGTTTGGGTCATAACCTGCAGGCAGGTATATTCCAAGATTGAATCCTTCATCACCCAATATGGTTGTGTAAGGTATATATTGCACTGTTCCTCTTTTTGAAGCATCAGCTATTGGTAACTGGTATGTTGCTCTACTCTCCAGAGTAGCATCATTCTGTTTCTCGTCGTATGGTACATATACTGCGTCGAGTACATCGCTATTATTTCTTACACGGAAAGGTGTAGAATTTTCGTCAGTAGCTTCTGGTCTGGGTTTTTCAGAGGCAGGATCCCAAATACGGTGATTCTCCCATTCCTGTGATGAATCCCAGACACGGTACCAGTAACTCAGGGCACCGGCATGCATCGGTATAGTAACCGACCAATTTCCCTCTTCGTCTTTGGTCATATCCCTTAGAAATTCGACGCCACCAACGTGGTACATACCCGTCTCCCATTCCTCCGGCTGCAGTCTTGTAGCACTGTCGGTGGTGGAGTCGAGTAACGTCAAGTCACCGGCAAGTTGTACTTGTTCGGCATTAGGATTGTAGTAAACGAACGTAACGGAGTAGCCGGTTGGTGAAGTAGAATCTGCTACAACCGTCGGACCTTGTGTGATTTCTTCTGAGTAAGGCGTAAGAGCTTTCGACTGAGCGAGCAACCACTTCGATGTCTCAGGATTCTGGAATGCAGGTACCATCGACGCATGTCTGTCTATGCGGGGTCCAGGAAGATCCGGATTGAGATTGGCAAAAGGACCTGATGGCGTACTGAGTCCCGGACCTTGCGCTTCGAAAGCACTATCTGGGAACACAGTTATTTTTATGAGTTTATCGATCTGATTGTCGCTCAACCCCTTGGCCTTATAGCCGTCAGCAATTCGCTGATACGAGGCAATTGCATTCTCACTCCCAAACAGATGATCATACTGTCCCTGGAACAGATGCATCGGTATCTCAGCTTCTGCGATAGCATCTGCCTGTTCCTGGTTGTTGGGCATAAATGAATCCTGTATAAAGGCAGCAAACAAATCCGGATGGTTCTGTAACAACCACCAGCCCTGACTTGAACCCATAGAAAGGCTATAACCGTAGATACGATCAGTATCAACCGAAAACTCCTTTGAGAAGTTCTTGATTAATTCAGCTACCTGCTCTGACTGTACTGCAGTTGATTGACCGCTTCTCGTGCTTTGTGGGGCAAGAAAAATCACATCTTCACTGACAGGCACATTCTGTTCGCCAAACCAGAACTGAGGCGTGCCATCACAGATTAATTGCCCTCTTGTATTATCGGCAGCAGGAAAATATCCTTGTCCATAACCATTTAAATACACCACGAGTGGATACTTTCTGGCAGGATTGTAGTCAGCCGGTAAACGGTAGTCGTAGTTCAGAGGCAAACCCTCAGTCGGATTTTCCACTACGCCGTGAACGAACTGGTCAACCCCACGGTTGACAATAGCCGGCCCGGTCAGTTTTAACGGTTCTGAACTAGCTTTGGCCAGCAAAGACCCGCTAGTCGAGTAAATATCTTTGGATATAATGATCTCAGTTGGCTGATTCGGATTTGCCATCATACCACCACTTACTGAAATTTTAGTTCCTCCGTTGAAATTAGGCTCCACCATGACCACGACATACTTGCCAGGACCAGCTGGGCGCTCATTTTCAAGCAGAGTTTGTGGATCAGCAACCGTAAAAACATCTACTACCTTCTGATCTTTCATAAAACTTGGATCAGCAAAATCGCCGCTGTCAAAATAAGGATTGAAAGACGTATCACGTACCGCAAAATCCGCAGCAGTGAGATCAGAAACATCAACGTCTTCAGAAAGCTCCAGAACCACACCAACTACTCGTTGTCCCCACCAACCCATGTCAGTTAAGGCACGTACACTCTGAACACCATTTGTATCTTCATCAGTTGCTGCAAAAGCAAGCTGTGAAGCACCAACAATCATAAATAAAGTCAAAAATAATATCATCATCTTTCCACTAAACTTTTTTTTGGTAGATTTCATCGTTAACTTACCTCCTTATTTTTTAAATTGATCAAAAAAACTATCATTATAAATCTGAATCTAACACAAAACTTAAAGGAATACCCACCTATGAATCTGTGTCCATAACACTGAAATATAACTCCCCGGTATCAATGTATAACACCAGAATCAAAACTTGTATTATTTTTTATTCATTTACCCCCCCTCCCCTTGTTGTATTTTTAATTTATGTTGATATACAATACTTAACTTTGATGTTTTCCTCTTAATACAAAATTTATCATTCTTGACTATGGCCCATATACTCGTTCTGAGATGATCTATCGATAATTATTCCACATTTTCGGATACTATTATGCGCTTCATTTATCTCAGATTTTCCCCAACCTCTCACAAAACAGGACCTATTTCCGGCAATCAACTTAAAACTCTTTGGATTCAATATTCATATTATAGAACTTTTAATTCTATATGTCAAACGTTTGATATAAGGATATCTAAAACTGTATGTTTTGAAGAATTAAAAACGTTAAACGCCAACAATACTAAAGTCTTTAATTGAAAAAGTTAAATTTAAAAAAATTCAAATATGATTAAATGAACATTTCTGTTCTGATCAAATATATGGCAATATTAATTTTCATACCAAAACCTTACTAAATAACTTATATCAAAAAAATATTCATTTTTTTGTTGATCATATGTCAAACGTTTTATATATTATACGCTGTATACCCTTACACAAAAGGCATACAATTTATATCAATACATATAATACGATTTATATCTTATTCTTGACATATCTTCCCTGACATATTAAGATTGTAGGTAATGAGAAAACAAATAATAGGAGTGATTTTTTGTCTACAATAAATGATATCGCTAAAATTGTAGGGGTAAACGTGTCTACCGTTTCCAGAGTATTAAATAACAGAGGGTATATCAGTGAAGATTTAAAAGCAGAGTATATGCAGCAATGGAGGAACTGAACTATCGACCAAACGAAATTGCGCGTTCACTTTCGAGAAAGAAATCCAATGTCATAGGTTTGATTATTCCGACTATTTCTCACCCTTTTTTCTCTGCTATTACTGAATATATTGAATATTATTCATATAAAAAAGGTTATAAGATTCTCCTTTGCATCTCACAATTAGATGCAGAGAAAGAGAGCAATTACATTTCCCTTTTAAAGGCCAGTCAGGTAGACAGTATCATCATGGCCAGCCAGACCATAGATATAACAAATTTTAATATCAATCTGCCAATGGTCACTTTTGAGCGGAAAATCGGAACTATCCCTTATGTCTGTTCAGACAACTACAACGGAGGAACACTTGCAACCCGTCTTCTGATCGACAAGGGTTGTAAAAATCTTGCTTATATTGGTGGAAACCTGAAGTTGGATATGCTGTCAAATGCCCGCTATAAAGCTTTTAAGGACCTTTGTGAAGAAAATAAAATTTGGAATGTCAGTGTGCAGACCGAAATTAACAGTTTTAACTATGATGAATATATTGAAATCATTTCAAAATTGTTTGATGACTATCCCGATATTGACGGAGTTTTTTGCAGCAGTGATGTAATTGCAGCCTATGTTGCTAAAATCAGTATAAATCAGAAAAAGCGTATTCCTGAGGATATACGTATCATCGGCTATGACGGTATCGATTTTGGTAATATATTCACACCCGAAATTACTACAATCCGCCAATCGATCAAGGAAATGGCTGAAATGCTTATTGAACTTTCAATCAAACAGATCGCAAAAAAACCCGTGCCGGATAAAGTTATTTTTCAGTGACTCTTATGGAACGTGAGACTACATAATACAAATTTCACAATAGATGTGCGATTCCATATTTTTTAGAGATTGTCTTTGTGAACTTTCCTGAGCCCTTCTGGTATAAGCAGACAAAAATGCGTTATATTTCTACTTTGGGCTAACGTGTTTTTTTGATCAAATAATACAATTAACAAAAGTTGTAATCAAATTTTGTGAAAGATTGCAAAAATCATAAATAGTGGTCCACTTTTCTTTTTAAAAATAATATGGCTTTTGAAAAGATAAAAATTGCTTAATTTAAAAGAATTTAATTATTAAGTTTCATTATAATATTAATCACAAAAATAATAATTAGTGTTATTACGATGATTATAAAAATAAAATTTTCTCTTCTCTTCTTTTTTAATTCAGGATCTTCAGCTATTAAAATTTTCTCTTCGTATTTTTTTATGATTTCATTTGTGTCCTTATACCCATCTATATGTTGAAATAATGCTATTATTTTTTTGTATTTATTTTTCTTATTTATTACCCAGAATTTATTTGCATTTTTCTCTATACGGATTCCCTCTTGATAAATTGCTTCCATTTTTTCTTCCTTAATTTTTTTTAATTGATCTTCACATTCATTAATCAGTTTATCTGAATCTTTATATCCTCGTATCTCTTGTAATATTTCCATTGTTTCTTTTAAAACTTCTTCATAATTACCCCAATCCCATTTTTTAAAATTCTTTATTTTTCGCAGGGCACTTTGATATTTTTCCTCTTTATCTTTTTCTTCTATTTTCCTTATTTGTTCTTCACATTTATTAATCAGTTCATCTGAATCTTTATATCCTCTTATTGATTCGAAAAGCTCTATCGCTTTTTTATATTCTTCTTCCCTTGGTACTTTTCTTACATACCAATAACGTTTTTCTTTGTCTTTTTTTCTATCTTCTTTTAAATCCACTGCTTTTTGATATGTTTCTTCTTTTCTTTTCTCTTCAATTTTTTTCAAAACCAATTTATTGTATCTCTCGAGTATATTTTTGTATTCTTCATCTGCATATTTTATTGCTCTAATGTAATTTCTATATTCAGATAACGGTTTTTCTGCTGTGGTTAATTCTTCTTCTTTAGATATTTTTAACTCTACCATCAATTTCCCCATGTATGCTTTCGCACATTCCGGATTTATATTCAATACCTGTTCTGATAATTCATCCGCTTTTTCATATTCTCCATCCTCTAAACATATGGATACTCTTTTCAGTAGTGGTTCATAACTATTGGCATAAGTTAACCTTTCCTGATTCTTTTTTGCTTTTTCTTTCTTCGTCTCTTCTATTATTTTTTTTATCCCTCTTGCTAAATCCTGTATGAATCCTATCTTGCTCATATCCAGTGATTGTAATAATGATAATTCCTCCGGTAGGTCATATGCATCCATTTCTCTGTAACATGGGATTATGATCTTCTTTTTATCTCTTTTTGTGAGTTCCAAATACCTCTTCCACTCATTCTTCACCCACACCGCATTAAAGTATTCCGGCTTCGTTCCTATCACCACCATAACTTTTGCAGTGTTTATGGCTCCGAATATGTATGGTTCATATTCTTTCCCCAATTTATCCTCAAGAGTTATTCTTGAAAAGAATACTTTCATTCCTTCTCTTTTTAATCGATAATATATCTCCTGTCCTATCACACTGTCTTTTGTCCTTGTTCCTGCTTCCGATTGCTCTTTGTAGCATATGAATACATCATATGGCTCTTCTTTATTTGTTATTGCGAGTATTCCTCTCTGTATTCCTCTTATTCTTTCTGCTTCTTTTTCATATAAACTTCTTGAATACCCGTCCGGAGCATTCTCTATTGCTTCAAGATAATTTATATCACTCAATATTGATTCTCTCTGTACTCTATGGCAGGTCGGTATTCTTTCATGTGTTTTTGGATCTTCTACATACTCTATTCCATATTTTGACAGTACCATTCCCCAGTGGGCCTCTGCATTTTTGCTGTCTTCATTCAATATGTTGTCATACATCTTTATTGCCCTGTCAAAATCGTTCAGCCTTCTGAAGTGATTCGCCCTGTTGAATAGATTAGCTATTCTTTCATCCGCGACCTTTGGCAATGTCATGACCGAACCGCAACTATCACATGTTCCATACGGCTTTCCTTCTTCTGCTATTATGTTTCCCCCACACATTTTACATTTGAATACTGTCATTAACTTTTTTCCTTACTTATTTTCTTTGATTTTCTTATTTCTTTTTTCAATGAGTCCTTTTATTTCCATACATAATTGCTTTATTTCTTTTTCATTTTCTTTTTCAACAGAAACTTTAAGAATTTTTAAGTAACTTTGAATCTGTTTTTCCTGATTGTCTGAAGAGTCATTCTTGATCGGATCGCTGTATTTTAAAGTTTCGTATACTGAATTAATAAAACTTGTTCCTACATTGTTTTTAATTGCTAACCCCTTAATCTCATCTATTTCATACAAAAGTTGGTTTTTATCCTGTATATTTTTGTTAGTATCAGTATTAATTTTATCAATATAATTTTTTTTGCCGGCATATAAAATAATTATTCTAACTATAAAAATAAACAGAATAACGAAATGAATCAGCAAAAAAGCGACCCATGGTAATTCCCAGACTAAAGATTGTATTAATAAAACAAAAAACGAGAAAATGATTTCGAGGATAAAATAGTTTCTCATTTCAACAGGAAACTGAACATATATTGGGTAATTATTATCTTCACCGACTAAAAATACCGTACTGGTCCAAAGCAATATAATACCCAAATTTGCAAAAATATAGGCAACAATTGAATTTAATGATGCGGGAATTATTAAAAATAATATCAAAAAAGCCGCGAATAAAATTAAAGCAATCAAGCTGATACTCATTTTTATTTTCATGGTACAATCCTCCTTATAATTTCTCCCCACAGTTTAAACAAAATTTACTATCAAAGGGTAATTCCCTACCACATTTCGAACATGTTTTCATCATAGATTTCCCACAGCGAATACAAAATTTACCTTTCGGAGTTTTTTCCCCGCAGACAGGACATATTATTTCATCATTATCATTATCTTTTTGTACTATCTTTTGACCGCATTCGAGACAAAACTTACTATCCACAGGTAATTTTTTCCCACACTCCGGGCAAATAATAAAATTGAGACTCGTTGAATTCCTGTCATTAGAATCCATGGAATTTTTCAGAGTATCTTTCATGACTCCGCCAACTGATTGTCCTATTGTTCCCCCAATACCACTGATCATGCCCATTCCTATACCTACGTTACCTACCTCTGCTATTGCTTCATTTGAAGCAATTTTTTCAGCAACGTCAAATTTTCTTTCATCCTGATATGTATATCCTTCTGTCACCCTTTTCTGAGCCAATCCATTTGCCTCAATAACCATTCTTTTTGCTTCGGTATTTTGATCAATTATTCCAACTTTTTGCCTTATTTCCGCTTCAGTGATATCGGCATATTGCCGAAAATGTAATTCCTTAAATTTTTGATATGCCTTGTCTTCCTCCGGTTTAACTATGGTCGTTACAAAAAATCTCTCCAATGCGAGTCCATAATCCGAGAAATCAGGATGCAATTTCAACAATAAACTTTCAGACATTTGAGTTAATTCTTCATCAATGGAAAAAATATTTATTTTATTCTCTCTCATAATACTTGCAATGTATGTTTTTACCCTGGTCATTAAAAATGCTCTGAATTTTGATACGAGAAAAGGTCGGGTAATACCTTTCTCAGCTCCTATTATTTTCACCAACAGCTTTCGCGAATTTTCAACTCTCAAGTTCATTTCGCCGCTGGCACCTATTTTTATCGGAAAATTATACGTCGGTTCAACATATTCTATTTTACTTTCAGTACCCCACTTGATGGCCATCTGTTCTACTTTATTAATAAAATATATTTCACAATGAAAAGGGGATTCATCTCCTGAAGCTCTTTTGAAAAATTTTCCTATTATTGGCAGATTCTGGCTTTCTAATGTATGCCTGCCCGGTCCGAATAAGTCAAGAGCCTGTCCATTCATGAAAAACAATGCTTCTTGAGATTCATGCACAATAAGTTGCGTTCCATAATTAAAATCCTCTGTTGGATGTTTCCAAACAAACGTTGAATTATCGCCTTCATATTTAATAATATCGGCAAGCTTTTTCATTATTTATTCCCCCTTATGTCTTTTTGGAAAGTAAATTTACAAAAAATCAACAAATCTGCCTGTTAATTTACTATAAAAATATTGTCAATTTTCAAAACTATCACCCACATAAATTTTACACCTGTTTTTTATTTTAATTGTTAAGTAAAACTAATGTCTCATTTTCTTAAGAAATTTTCCTGATATTACATTTTTTCCTTTCACAAAATAACTTTTTCTATATATTTCTCTCTCAATTTTCACAATTATCATACACAGGATGAATCTCTTAATTTTTCTTAATGTTGCCAAAATACGATGAGACGATTTCATCCGGTTGTGCCATTTTTATCCTGCTCTCGATAATAGTATCTCCCATTTCATTTATTAACCGAACAAAATTAAATAATTGGATTATAATTATATATGACTATTTATTAACTGATTGATTTCAATTATTTTCCTCAAGAGGCGGTTGATATTTCCGATGCTTCAACAGACCGTTCGAATGAAAGTATCACCAAAAGAATTAAGTTCTTCCTTTATAAAAATATATACTTGAGATTTATTCCAGAAGAAGAATCTATAGCAAGGCAGTTGGAAAACGATTGTGAAACAATGGCTGAACGATAGGGAAGCGATTGGAAAAACTTGGATATCATAAATGGTGTATGATCACATTTTGATAAAAAGTATCTGTCACTATTTTATACATTTTATCGCAGAGTTATTAAGTATAATCAAATAGCCGTTTTTTAGTCAGAGAGGGCTTCACCATGTACACAAACTCTCCCTTCATCAGGACATTTTGCATCAAAACATTTCGCTCTTGACTCACCATAGTCTAAAGTTCCTTCATTTAGCAGTGTATAAACAGAAGGGTAAATAACATTCCACAGTTCATGACAGAGCGGCGGACAAATATCTTCAACAATAAAAGTATCACCCATTTTATGATATCCACATCTGCATTTTGCACATGTAATTGTCAATTTAACTTTGCCCATATTCAACCTCTGCTATATAAATAATAGAATGTTATGTCTAGCTTGTTGTCAGGTACATCATTGCTTTATCATACAATTTAATAAACACCTCTGATCCAGTATTTATTATAACATTCATAAAAATATTTTTATTCAGATTACCGTGATTATTTATATAATATTAAACAATTGAAAAACAGTAATTGTTTTGTTATAAATGGTGTCTGTCACTATTTACCCACTATTTATCCACTTACCTATTTACATTTACCCCCATTTACCACTTTTTGTTTTTAATCATTATTTTTCTCCTATATAAAAAATTTATTCATAGTTTTCATTTTGAAATTTTTGTACAAATATTTTACCAATCCATATTACTTTGATTATAAATTTCGTACCATCTTCTATCTATTTCGTAATTAGCTTCCCGAATTGTCTTTATTTCTTCGATTTGTGAATGAATATCCAAAGGAATTGGGAGACCGCTTTTGATAAAAAGCGTTGGAATTTCAAAGAAAAAATCCAAAGCACTCAGAAAATCATTGAAAAGCTTTTTAATTTTCAAAAATTTTTCATATGTCAATTTATCATCATTATCCTCTAGAAAGCCATTTAAATACCTTTTTCCTATGAACATAGGATATTTGACCCATCCCGGTATTTTTGCATAAACTTTTAATTCCCTAGAAAACATTCCATGAGCATGACGATTGCGATAAACTTCCTTTATTTCTCTTAATCCATCAATATAACCGTCCAGCTTATTCTCACAAATTTCTTCAATTTTTTTATCCCAGGTCCATGCAGAATTGTAAATTTTGTCCTTATATGATTTTGATTTATCAAAATGATCAAGAAATGGATAAAGTAAAGTAAGTATATGTTCTATAAATGAAAAAAACACATCAATATAGGACTCGATAGAATATATTATTTCATTACCAATCTCTATAAGTTTATCTTGATTCTTTGGTATATAAAGTTTTCTGTCCTTTTCCTTCATTAATAATTTCACATTGGCCTTTACTATTCTTTTCAACAATGACTCTTCTTTTTTCAAGATTTATTATTCGATCTTGATAAAATCTAAATTTTTCATGGTAATAAAAATATTCATTTTCCATTGTAAATTCATTTTTTTCTAATGCAATTTTCCCAAATTCTTGAAAAGTTCGAGATAATAACAATTTTATTCTTTTAAATATCTCAATAATTTCTTTTTTAAATTGTTTTTCTATATGTAATTCATAGTCAAGTTTATAATGTTCTACCCTAGCAAAAGTACCTTTATAATCAAATTCAATGATATAATTCACTTTTTCAAAAATCCTATATTCAACATCAAAATCTAAAATATAATCAAAACAATAACTTAATAGATAAGGATTAAGCGGATTTTTATAATAATCTATAACAATCCATTTATCTTTGTTTTTTTTTGTTGTTCCAGAAACTTTTGAAAAACCCTTCAATAATTCTTTTATTTGTTTGATATTTCTATTCAAATAATCACCAACTTGACATTAGTAACTTACCAGCTTAAAGCTTTTATTCCGTTATTTTCTACATGATTTTATAAATTTATATGCTAATAGATATCTTTTAAAGGTAAATTTTTTCATAAATTTCCCAAAGATCAGAAAATTCTGCAGAAAAATAGTCTTTCTTCAAATTCTTTTGATAAATTATTATGTCTTCCTGGTTTAATAATTTGATCAAAAAAATTCGTTAAAAAATTTTCGTATTCTTCTGAAATTTTTTTCAAACTATGTTTAAAAGAATTTAAATATATAAGTCTTTTGCTTATATTTAAAAAATTAATTGAGAAAATACAAGAGAAAAAGAAAAACTTTTCTAAAAAGAGAGAGTATTTTGATAAATAAGTTGAATACTTTATGATCTCTAATTGTTTTTCTTTTATTATTTCATCATATTTATTATTTGTTATTTGATCAAATTCTTTGGAACAAATTAAAAGGTTGTTTTTTCTAAACAATTCATTTTTTATATCAAGCATGAATATTACTTTTGGTTTACTACAAACTAAAAGTGAATCAATTCTCTTTAATGTTGATTTTTGAAACTCTTCCGATTTTATATAATTAATAAATAAAGTTTCTAAATAATATTTATTGAAAGAATCAAATATTGAGTTGTAATCATATAATAATTGCTTTATATTTACTAAAATATCTTTTAAATCGCTAATTTTACTTGTATTAATGTTGTTCTCCATAATTTTTTCAGCTTTATTTGCATTGTAAACTGCTGCTATTACAGCAGAAATTGTACCTATAGCAGTTATTATTCCAATTATTTCTGTTAAGCTAAGATTTTTTTCAATGGATATTATTCTTAAAACTAATGACAATATAATAACAAAAACAAAAACTACAGCAAGTTTTATGTAATCATTTTTCATTTCTTTTCTCTTACCTCCTTCTTTTAAACATACTTTCTGATTTCCTGGACTATCAGGTTAATCTCCCTGTTTTCTTCTTCGGGCAGATCAAATATGGTTTGTACATAAAGTCTGTAAGCTTCTTTTAAAAATCCTCTATCGGACATATTGCTATAATATTCTTCCATTTCTTCATCGAAAAGATTTCGTTTTTTCAAGTCAAATTTTATTTTAATCTTTAAATCCCTTATTTCTTCCTCTTTGTTTTTATAATTTCCACGAGGTCTTTCTTCTTTTTTTTCAAGATTCAGATCATAGACTTTACTTTTTTGATAAAGTATCTCAAATTCTTTCTCTTCCTTTTCTTTTTTCTCTTTTTTTCCTACAACAAGCGCTAATATTGCTGATATACAAAGCATTATTATTGCGGTTAGAGTATATAAATTAAATGATAATAAAGCCTCTAATATTGCGCAAACAAGTATCAAAACTCCTCCACCTATTGGATTTCTGTAAGAGTATAAAACACTAAAAAATGAAAGAACACCAAAAAACAATGAAAATGAAGATAAATATACAAGGACTGTCGATGCACCAGACAGCACAGAATCATTTAAAAATAAAAACAATATGCCTAAGCAAAATAATTCAACTGAAAATATAAGTCCGATAACAAAAGATGCTATTTTCATTTTTCCTCCTATCGACTCAGCAAAAAATTCAGGAATGCGCATGCAAATTTTGATAAATCTACATATAAAACTTCTCTCCCATTAATTATTCAAAGCATATAAAAATACTTTTTCCAACGAGTGTTGGTTAAATAGTTTTTATAATTAATTCCTGTATGAGATCTCTTCACTACAAACTGAGAAATAAGAAAAAATAACAATAAAATAAGAATATATACCTTAATTAATTATAGCACTAAGAAATAATTATCAAGAAATATCTGATTCAACTATCATAGAATCATTTTGTATTCTATATTGTTATGAAAGGATCTTTCCTTATAAAAATTTAACTTGAAAAATGAAAAAAGAAGAAAAATCGACGAAATATAAATGATGTCTGAATCTGCTTATAAAGCCTCTTAATTTTTCTTAATGTTCCAAAAATACGATGAGACGATTTCATCCAGTTGCGAAGCGATATTTGCAAAAGAAATATTCAAATCCAGTGTTTTCACGCTGATCTTATTTCCACTCATCTGAAAATCACAATCCGGTGTGATGATCTCGTCGGTCTTTGCGTATAAAAGCATGCCGGCGACATTACCCGTATTTCCAACATCTCTATTCTTAACGTAAGTAAAAATCTGATAAAGGTTACTCGAGTGAAGCGTTCGACTGTCGTATTGTTTCTGAATCTGCATGGTATGAGAATAATATTTTGTGTCAATGATAAGAGTTTTTTCACCGTTCCTTAGTGTGATATCGGTCTGCATGATCGGCAGAAAATCGATGACGCCATCGTCGGTGTCCCATGCTATTTGAGAGGCAGCAGCCTTCAAAGAAGGATAATGATACCGGTAGTATTCAAGGACAAATTTTTCATACAGTCGCGACATATATTGTTCATCCAGGAAAGTGGCAACTCTGTATTCTCCTTTGCTCGTTGACAGCAGTAATCCGTCAAGGACAAAATAACAGATATTCAAAAGCATTTTATAACTGTGATTGTTCCTCTGATACTGTAATCTGCTCCACTTGATTCCCGATGGTTCTATCATGTCAACATCACCAAAAAATAACATCACTTTTTTCAATGCCGTTCGGCGTTTCTTATTCAAGGATGTCTGGCGCAGTAGAATGACCGCCGTCGTTTTCAATATCTGATTGAACAAATTATTTTCCGATAGTTTATCATATTCGCAGGACAGTATCTGCTTTCGTTGTCTTTTACTATTTATAGTTCCGTAAATATCGAGTTTCCCCGCGCATCACTGAGAGAGTTTTATGTTCAGAAACATATTCCCTGTACAACCCCTGCTTCAATTGTTGAGCAATACCTTTCGCGAGTATTGCGGCAAGCAGATCCCGCATATTTTCGAATTCCTCCGCTTCGATTTCTTCGTAGTTCGATTGTTTCAGCACCCGAAACGCATAAGAAAGCATATAGTAAATGTTCTTGATCAGTATTCCCTTACTATCAGTCATTGAATACACCGCGGAGAATATTCTCCCAGTGCTGCAATTTTGCCGGTTCATCGAACCAGTATTCACTCAGCATAGGAAGGATCTCGTATTCCACAATCTCCATCATCCAATCATCGGTACACTCCTCCTGACCGCAAAAATAACTGTGTCCTATACAGAAACCTTTTCCAAGCGAGCTATCCGCCGTGATTTCCTTGTTCAGTTCTTTTATATGCTCGATCAGAGTATTGAACGTTTCATTATCGAGGACGTTCATATACTTTCTGAATCCGTCGGAATTGAAACCGGGCTCCATCTCATAAAAGCTGAAACGTCTGCGCAGCGCATAGTCAATCATGGCCAGACTGCGGTCGGCAGTGTTCATCATGCCTATTATGTATAAATTCTTCGGGACCATGAACTGCCTTCCGCTATATGCGAGTGTCGCCTTCGTACCACGGTAGTCCCTTTCGATCAACATAAGCAGTTCACCGAAAATTTTACTTAAATTCCCTCGATTGACCTCATCTATAATGAAGAAAAATGGTTTGTCAGGAGTATTTGCTGCCGATTGACAGAAGCGGTAGAAAATTCCATTCCGTAATTCAAATCCGTCATCATTCGGTCTGTATCCCATAACAAAATCTTCGTAGGAATAATTTTGATGAAACTGTATGAATTCTATGCGGCTGTCGTCTTTTTCCCCCATAACAGCGTAAGCGAGCCGTCTGGCAGCGAAGGTTTTCCCAACACCGGGAGCGCCTTGCAGAATCATATTCTTCTTATTTTTCAATATAGAAACGAGAGTATCAAAACATTCTCCCGACATATAAACTTCTTCCAGAAATTTATCTTTGGAATAGGCTTCAATCGAATCCTTTTTAACGATGGGATTTCCTTCACGTATCAAATCGATGATGAAATCATACTCATCCTTCGTCAGCTTGAAAAGGCTCCCCTGCGGGTTCGCAAAATATTCCATTCCATCCAGTTCCTGGCAATTTTTCAGAGTTGCATAATCTATGGGAGAAGTGAGTTCCTCGATTTTTTCAAAATATAGATTTTCACCGTCGTTCTCCTGAGTAACTTTTGCGATCGCGACGACCTGCTTTACCGGATAAGACTCATATCCGATAACAATGTCACCTGCCTTTGCATCCAGAAAATTCTGGTAGATACGCCTTTTATTGCCGTTTGCATTACGTAAAGTGTAGTTCTGTGTTTCACCAATATCTATTTCGGAAAAACTCCAGATCTTTGGATTGGCATTAAGCCACCAGTACCTCTGAACAGCATCTATATCCTGCGCAGATGCATACAAATTTATATCCTTAAAATCGAACTTATCCAGCGCCTCATTCAATTCATCACGTAATTTCCATATATAAGTGCCCTTCGTATTTTTATCCGCATACTTTCCAACATACAGAATCGGCCACCATTTTGAATTCCCTGTATTTTTTGTTATAACCGGACATCCCGTTTTATCTGCAATACGTCTTGCAAGAGAAGATGACCCGACATTGTAAAAGTTTTTCGTTTCTCCGTACTTTTTTGAAAGTTGTGTGCAAGTGGCGATGCCTCCGTAATCTTTCATACGTTTCATTATTTCAAGACTGCTTGTGGTAAAAACAGTTTCGTCATTCAACAATTCCAACCATTGTTCGACAGAAATATTCGGACTGTAATGATCCGGAAACCACTCCGGTGAATTCTCTACCAGCTTTTTGGGATAGACACGGCTTATATAAAAGCCCACATCGATCGTCAACGTTTTAAGTGCTTTATCAGGATAACAATCCTCAGTCAATGAAGATTCCAGTAAATTCACCAGCTCCTTATCTTCTGCCAATTCTGCGCATATCTCATCATAAAAATTGTATCCTCCGATTATATTCGAAGAAGTTGCCCCTCTCTTAGGAACAAAATCACTTTCGAGTTCTTTCGAAACAGCACGGTATTCCGAGTATTTGTAAATATAGTATTTATCGGGATAACGAAGCCACAGATATGTACTGATGGAATTTGCGCTCTGGTAATGATTCTTCCATGTGCCGTCATCATATTTCACCCGCAGAGTTTCCGCATCGGACTGAAATTTTTCAACACGTTCTGCAAGATCCTTAATTTCATCATAAAGATTGATGAACATGGCTCTTACAGCCTCGGAATCAGCTTCTGAAAATCTTTTAATCATACCTCTGGGAAAATTGTTCATGGATGCAAGCAAGTTTGAAGTCTTGTCTGTGGCCTGCATGAACATATTCAAAAAATCTGGAGCATTGATATCCCAGTTATCCTGGAAATGCTTCACAGTCTCCCATTTGTATTTTTCTTCATTCCATTGCTCGGAAACGAAATCTTTTTTATATTCGGTAAGAAAAACCTTCAATTTTTCAGAATTTATCATTTCACAATTTCTCCCCTAAAATTAAAATGTTTTTTTAATAATTCTTATACTCAGTGATTTATATTCTCGCTTATTTCTTTAAATAAATATATAAAAACACTTCTTCCAACGAGTTTTGGTTAAATGTTTTTATAATTACTCCTGTATAAGATTTCTTCATTACAAGCTGAAAAATAAGAAAAAATAACAATAAAATAAGAATAAATATCTGAATTTATTATAGCACTTGAAAATAATTATCAAAAAGTATCGCATTCAATTGCTCAGAATCATTCTTTACTCTCATACATAAAAATTTTTAAGAAAATATAAATGATGCTTTTCTCCTTTTGCTTCGCTCTCTTTTATTGTACCTCTATTATTTCAAATATATACAATCTCATCAAATTTACTTTTCATCGAATCGCCGGTGTGGTGGTCAACATTTATGAGCAAAATATCGTTCAGGTTCATAATATAATTCATTAGTTCTTCCGTACTCTTTCTGTCGACAGAAGCAAAGGCCTCATCAAAAATGAAAACTTTTAGATTGTTGTAAAGTGCCCTCGCAATGAGAATTTTTTGTTTCTCTCCACCCGATATATTCAACGGGTCGTTGAAAATCACAAAATCATCTTCAAAAACTATATTCAATTTTTCCTTTATTTCGTCATATTTTCTCCTGGAAAAACTTCCCGGATAAAGTGCAATATTATTCTTCAGGGTGTCATCGAACAATGCCTCTTCGTGTCTTAAATATATATATTTCCCGTAAAGCATTGATTCATCGCTTAAAATTCTATCGTTTATATACACTTTTCCATTTTTTGGTTTTTCCATCCCCGTTATACAGTTCAAAAGTGTTGTCTTCCCTTTTCCACTCTCTCCCGATATGAGATACTTTTTAGGGTATGCGAAATCATATGAAAAATTTTTTATTATTTGCTTTCCACCTTTCGCTATTTCTATGTTTTCGAGTTTTATGTTTTTAATTTCTCCTTCGTAATGACTATAACTTTCTTCTTTTTCGGTTTCATTTTTTATTTCTGTTCTGAGGTTTTCAGTAGAATTTATACCGTTTATATGCATGCTCAGTCTTTTGAACGGTTCACTCAGCATACTCGTAAGATAGATTATTATGAATATCTGGCCGAGATTTAAATTTCTCCCGAAAACTACGATATAAATCAATACCACCGCTTCACGGAGTAAGGTCAGCATTTCGTTTATAATCGTAAAGTTGTTCTTGGTTATATTCATTCTTTTTATCGATTTCGTATAACTTTCCCGCGAATTTTCGGAATATACATTTCCGTAGTTGATTTTTCCAAAAATACAAAGCTGTACCGAGCTTTTGATGACCTCACCAAGGCCGGACACATATTCAGAAAAACTATCGTTTGTTGAGTCAATGAGTGCCTTGTTCTTCTTTGAAAAATATTTTGAAAGTTTAAAGGAAGCGTAATAAAAAATAACCGAGATGATGAGTATTTTCCAGTCAAGAACTGAAAGATAAAGAGAGCCGATTATTAAAAAAAACCGCTTCATATGTAATGTCGTACATTTCTCCAAAATAGTCTCTGAGAATCACAGGGACCTTTCTCGTGAAAAATAATTGCAAATTTCTGTTTTTGTTTGAATTTTCAAATTTCGATATTTTTGAGTTGATCATGTATGAAAAGTGCACATCGTTCAGATTTTTCTTTATTCTGTAAGAGGTTATGTTGTTTGTTTTTAATTTTATATAATAAAGAATGTAAGAAACAGTGTACACCATGAGAACTATAATTATCTGATTAATCTGAAGTCTTCTCAGGTTATCCGATTTATCTATAAGATATTTCATTGAATACACTTCAAGAAAGAAAAACACTGAAGTTATCGTAGACATTAAAACAGAAAATATTATCCACTTCTTGTTTTCATTCCATATATTCTTCATACAAATTCTCCTTTGCGAGACTCATTTCGCCTTTAAGAATTTTTTTGTTTTTTATGAAAAGAATTACATCGAACTTCGCGAGTTCTTCTTTTTTAATTTTATGAGAAGACATTATTATTGTAAGATTTCTGTCTTTCAAAAGATAATCGAGTACTTTTTCTTCGTTCTTGCTGTCCAGCCCTGTGAATGTCTCATCAAAAAGCAGTATATTTTTCTCATTGATCAGTTGCCTTATCAGTAATATTCTCTGGATCTGCCCCTTTGAAAGATTCCTTTTTTCAGGATCAACAGAATAATCGGTATTTATGTTTATGTCAAAAAATTTCAGTAATTTATTTATTTCCTTTTCATCATTATTTCCAAAAAATGAGATGTTTTCATACAGACTTCCTTTCAACAGTGATTCATCCTGCTGCACAAATCCGGTTCTTTCTTTTAATTTCGAAAAGAACAGAGAGAGGACCAGCTTTTTCATAAGTGTGGATTTACCTTTTCCATTTTTACCGAGTATTAAATATTTTTTCCCGTATTCGAACGTTATTTCAGTTTTTTCTATCACTTCTTTTTCTGCGTAAGATATGGAATCTGTGAAAAATTTAAATTCCTTTTCATTTTCAGCAGAAATTTCAGAATTTTCGTTTTGCAATTTATAATTTATTATTCCTTCTATTTCATTTCTGAAGCCTTCTGTGGACTTAATATTCAGAATATCGCCACTCAATTTTATCAAAGGTGAACTCAGAAAAGAGGAGAGAAAAATGGTAGAAATAAGCTCACCGGGGCTTATTATGTTTTTTGAGAAAAAGTAAGCACCCAATATTATCACAGTCAATTTCTGAAACGCATAAAAAACGGCATTGAATGTGTTAAAATTCGATAATCTGTTTTTTAGTTTCAGATAATTTCCGGAGTACTCTTCGTTTTTGGTTTCAAATTTATTTTTTACGACTTTCTCCATTTTCATCGATTTTATCGTATGGAAATTTTTTATATAATTGTTTATGAATTTCATAAAGGAAGAATTTGCAGTGGCATTTTCTGAGTTTATAGAAGATAATTTTTTACCTCCGTACATATTTATCATCAAATTAACAGCCATGAATATTATGGAAACAAACGCTATTATTTTATTTATATAAAATACATAGAAATATGACGCCAGAGCTATGAAAATAGTCGATACAAAGGAAAAACAGGAGCCAAAATAATTTTTCATTATTGATTCTATATTTTGATTTACCAGTATATGTATATCGGTTTCGGGTTTTTCAAAACTGAGAGAATTTATTTTCAGATACCCTTCTGCTGTATCATTTAAAATATTTTTTTTTATATTTTCAAGTAAGGTTTGAGTAAGATTCGAATTCAAAAGTTTAGTGAAGGTTATCACTAATATTATTATCAAAAGAATTAACGGGTATTTTAAAGCAAACATTCCCTTTGTTATCTCATCGACTATGTTCTGTTGTATGAATAATACGAGTGAAGGTGAGATGCTTTCCAGTATTATAAAAATTATTACAAATAATATTTTTGATTTATTATAAGAAAAATAACTCTTCACTTTCAATTTTTGTCGAATAAGAAAATAAGAAGACAATTCGCTAAAACTCTATACGTTAATATAGCATATCTTTACTGAAATAACATTTAATTAGTATGTGTTTCCTGTCATTCAATTTTCGATTTTTGAAAATTTATTTTTTATGGAAAATAAGATAGTTAGTAAAGGCTGTGATTGACTGTTTTTAAAATATTTGAAGCAAATATGAAACAACATCTGATCTTATTTTTTGTATTAGGCGATTGTTATATTATAAATTGTTCTCCATTTTTCCAAATTTCTCAAAAAAGCAGTAAAAAAAATTCAGAAAAAGTTATAAAAAAAGAAAGAGAATACAAATCTTTAATTACACAAATGAATCAGGCTTTTGCATTACGTGAAGTGGTACTGAATGACAAAGGAGAAGTCGTAGATTATATATTTCTTGGCGTCAATGAGAAATTCGAAGAATATACAGGATTAAAAAGAGAAGATTTAATTGGAAAAACTGTGTTAGAAGTGTTGCCACAAACCGAGAAATACTGGATAGATAAATATGGAAAGGTCACAATGACCGGGAAACCGACAATCTTTGAAAATTATTCTGAATCATTTGGAGAATACTTTTTAGTTTCTTCGTATTCACCTCAGCACAAAAGATTTGTTACTGTTTTTACCGAATGTAACCTTCAAGCATATAACTGAGGATCAACTAAGAAAAAGCGAAAAGAAATTCAGGAGCTATGTAGAAAAAGCTCCCATTGGCATCATTGTTGTAGATTTAGAGGGAAATCATTTAGAAACTAATCCCATATTTTGTTCTATGACCGGATATTCTTCAGAAGAATTATCAAAAATGAGCGTAAACGAATTAGTTTTCGAAGAAGATGTCGCAAAAAACAAAGAAATGATTACTTCCATGAAAATCTATGGAAATGCAAAGGGAGTACTGAGATTTCTTATTAAAAACGGAGAAAAGAAATATGTAGATATTAAAGCAGTTAAAATTGAAAAGGAAAAGATTCTTGCTTTTATGACTGACATAACAAAGAAAATGCAAGACGAAAGAGCTTTAATTAATCTGAAAACAGCGACTGAAAACTCCATTGATGGAATAGCGATATTAGATAAAAATCAAAATTATATATTTTTAAATGAAGCTCATGCAAAAATCTATGGATACGATTCATATGAAGAATTATTGGGGAAATCATGGGAAACACTTTACCGAGAAAAAGAATTGCAGGATTTTGAAAACAGAATAATGCCTGAATTTGAAAGAAATGGATTCTGGAAGGGCGAATCTATGGGTAAAAAGAAAGATGGAAGCTTATTCCCTCAGGAGATTTCTCTGATTGCATTGAAAGCTGGAGGACTTATTTGCATTGTTAGAAACATCTCCGAAAAAAATAAAATTCTAAAAGACCTTAAAGAATCCTTTGCAAATGCAAAAATGAATTATGAACTCTTTATAGAAACCCTCGTTAAAGTAGTTGAATTAAGGGACCCTTACACTTCAGGTCATCAGGAAAGGGTTGCAGCACTGCTTCATGATATAGGGAAAATATACATTCCTTCTGAAATATTAAACAAATCTACCAAATTAACAAGACTTGAATTCGAAATGATAAAGGAACACTCTCAAAATGGATACAAATTACTTAAGGAACTTAGATTTGAATTACCAGTAGCGGACTACATTCTACAGCATCATGAAAGAAATGATGGAAGCGGATATCCAAATGGATTAAAAGGAGACAAAATCTATTTTGGTTCTAAGATAATAGCAGTTGTCGATGTTGTGGAAGCAATAAGTTCACACAGACTATATAGACCCGCTCTTGGAATAGAAGCAGCATTTGAAGAAATAAAGAAAAATTCTGGAATCCTATACAATGAAGAAATCGTTGAAGCCTGCCTTGAATTATTCAATAACGGATTTGAATTTATCTCAAAATGGTGATTGCTCAAAATAGTTGTTAGTTACTGGTTGCTGGATATTGGTAATAGATAAAGGGGACATACCTTCAGGTTTGTCCCCCCTCGTAAGAATTTTTAAATAAATTTTGTTCTTATATTATAAATAAACTAGAATCTGCCTACATTCATTGCAAAGGAGCTAATCAATCTTTTCCAAAGGTAATTACTTCTATAACTTAATGGTTTTAAATATTTTCCTTTTTTAAAACCATGATTATGCGTGTAAATGTTAAAGTAAAAGAGAGCCACAATGTTTATCGAAAAGTGAGCCAGTAAAATAAGAAACCTTCATATATAAATATATGGAGGTAAAAGAAAGGATGATAAATATGGTGGAAAAGCAAAAGATAATAATTGGGATAATACAAGAAGGGAAATCACAAAGAAAAATATCCAGAGAATTGGGAATAAGTAGAAATACAGTTAAAAAATATATAGATGAATATTATAAAGCAAAGAAAGAAATTGAAAAGAAAAACATAAAAGAATTTGAGAAACAGGAATTAATAGATGAAATAATAAACAAACCAAAGTATGTAAGAGAAAATGTATACAAACCAAAGATGAAAAATGAAATTGAAGAATTCATAAAAGAAAAACTCAAGATAAACAAAGAAAGAGAAAAAATGGGACTGAGAAAACAAAAGATGAAAATAATAGATATTTACGAAGAACTCAGAGAAAGAAATTATGATATCAGCTATTCCACTGTCAGAAAATATATAAGAGAACTTCAGGATATAAAAAAGGAAGCATTTGTAAAACAGATATATGAGCCAGGAAACACAGTTGAGTTCGACTGGGGAGATATTAAATTAATCATTGGTGGAAAAATGAAAAAGATACAGGGTGCTGTTTTTGTTCTGGCTTACAGTGGTCATTATTATTCACAGCTATACTACAAACAAAATACAGAGAGCTTCATACAGTCTCACGTTGACTTTTTTGAACACATAGAAGGGGTAACAAAGGAAATAGTATATGACAACATGAAAGTAGCTGTAAAAAGAGTTGCAGGAGAAGAAAAGGAACCAACCGAAGCTCTTTTAAAACTTTCCGCCTATTATCTTTTCCAACCGAGATTCTGCAATATCAGAAAACCTAATGAGAAGGGTCATGTAGAAAGGGGAGTTGAAATAATAAAAAGAAAAGTATTCTCACACAGAATAGAATTCGCAACCTTAGAAGAAGCTCAGAACTATTTGAACAACAGACTCAATGAATTGAATATGAAAAAAGAAATCAGATACGGAGAAGAAAAGGAAAAGTTTGCAAAGAAACCACCTGAACTCGAAGTTGGAGATATGAGATACTCTAAAGTGGATAAATATTCCACAATCACCATAGATACCAACCATTACTCCGTTCCGGAAAAATATTCACAGAAAGCTGTTTCTGTTAAATTATATCCGAAAAGAATAATAGTATATGATATAAAAACAAACAAAATAATTGCAAGGCACGAAAGATGCTATGGATTTTCAGAATGGAAAATGAACATAGATCATTATCTCCTGACATTGAGGAAAAAACCTGGTGCTATTGCAGGATCAATGGCATTGGACCAGTTAAACACACTTCTTAAAAACATCTATATAAATTATTTCACCAAAAAAGAAAAAGAATTCATTGACTTACTTCAATTCATGTACAGGGAAAACATCTCTGTGGATAAAGTGGAAAGCATTATTAACGAATTGGAAAACAAAGGTCATACAGAAATAACCAAGGATAAAATATTAATGATTTGTCAGAGAAAGCAATATACAAAGATAAAGGAAAGTACAATTGAAGAAATATCCAGAAAACATCTGAAGCAGTTGAGTGAGATGGTCCTGTGAATATAGAAAATGAAATATTGGAAATGACTAAAAAGCTCAGATTACCTCATATAAGAAGAAATTTCATAAACATAACAAAAATTGCACATGAGGAACAATACAATTATCTGGATTATCTCAAAGAACTTCTGGAGATTGAAGTTCAAAACAGAGAAGAAGATGCGAAAAAGAGAAGACTGAGACTGGCTCATTTTTCAGAGAAAAAATATTTAGAAGATTTAAAAGTAGAATATTTACCACAGGATGCTAAAGGAAAACTGGGTAAATTGAAAAGTCTGGAATTCATTGAAAGAGGACAGAATATCATTCTTTCAGGAAATGCAGGAACGGGAAAGACACACATTGCAATTGGACTTGGAATTAAAGCATGTATGAATGGATATAAAGTGTTCTTTACCAGTGTCCCATCACTCATAGTACAACTCAAAGAAACGAAGTCGAACAGAACTTTAAGAAATTTTCAAAGCAGATTTGAAAAATATGATTTGGTTATTTGTGATGAACTGGGTTATATCTCTTTTGACAAAGAAGGAGCAGAATTACTTTTCACTAATCTGTCTTTAAGAACAGCCAGAAAGTCCACAATAATAACTACGAATCTTTCCTTTGACAGATGGGAAGAAATATTTTCGGACCCAGTTTTAACAGCCGCTATGGTTGACAGATTAACTCACAAAGCTTTTATGATTAATATGAATGGCAACAGTTATAGATTGAAAGAAACTCGTGATTGGATTAGTTCTTTTAAAACTTAATTTTTTTTACTCAAGTGGCTCACTTTTCGATGAACATTTGGCTCATTTTTCGATTGACAAAAACATATGCGTAAATATTAATCAGATTCAGTATTACTTATAGTTCCATCCACATTATAAACCATAAGACGAACAACTGTTGACTGTTCACCTGATTCGATAACCACAAAACACCTATCCGGACCACTCGGGTTTTCGTCAATCCAAGTTCCACTATTGGCATATACTTTTTCTTTGTCATAGCCTTTTTGAAATCGATTGATAACCGGTACGTGTGTGTGTCCAAAAACAACCACATCAATAGTTGGATCGATATCAAAATACTGCTTAACAGCCTGTTGATCAGCGAAAGTATGATCAAGTCCGCCTGCAGTAGCTGTGGCATAAGAATTCTTAATGGTCACATTGTTTAATTCCTGAACTTCATCCCAACGTCTTTGACCATTTGCATACAAAATTGCACTTATCGATCCGTCATCCTTGACTGTAGGGATTAAATCACTCTGGGAAAAACTTTCATCGTATCCATTTACACCACAGTATATGACTTTTTCATCTAAACCGGCTTTGATTGGAAAGTTTGTCATAGTCCACATCCATACATTATAATAGGCATAAGCACCAGTTTGATCTACATTTTCTTTTGAAGGAGGTTCAATCTGAGGAAGGTTTTGTTTTGGAGCTGTTTTCCCTTCAGAAACAAAGGTAGCCGCTATTCTAGTGAAAAAATAACCTGGAGGTAAAAATGAAGGAAAATCACCGGTTATTTCTTTGTTGGAAAGCTCATCAGGAGCGCAGAAAGAGTCATATCGATGACTGTGTTCGATGACAATTTCGGATCGTACACCTGTGCGATATGTTCCTAAACCATTCGTGTCACGATACTGGAAAATCCCCGGAAGGATTTTTGCAAGCGTTTCTTCGTCCAAAAGAAGGTCATGATTACCTGGAACATAGGATACTTTAATGCCACTTTGAATAACTTTTTCAAAAGCTGTCATAATTGAAGCGTTATTCTCAGCAACCTTATCGAAGAATGCCCCCAAATCGGTAAAATCAGGATACGTAATAGGTATAAACCACTGGTCTAAGAGATCACCTGCAATAACAAGTTCGTCAATATCACTTAAAATGAGTCTTTCCAGAAACTCTATAATAAGATCTTTGTTTTGTACTGTTTCGGAAAAGCTGTCATCCACACCTAGATGAAGGTCACTCATAACAACAATCCTATCTGTATCATGCGCTGAATCATTTTCCCATAAAGGAAGCGGTTCGTTACTTTCTGAAGACCTTGCAAATACCACCATAGACAATAAAGCTATTAGGACAAGGGTTAACCCAAGTCTTTTCATAAATTCACCTCGTTAATTAAATTTTTTGAATCAAGTAAAGCGATTACTAACATATAAACTGTTCATTCATTATACCCTTTTTAAAATATTAAATATATAGGAAATAATTCTCAAAAGTAATTTTTTTCAATAAATACGACACCATAAATGCAAACAAGAAGATTCTAACGAAGCTAATGAAGAATAATCATTGTACTTTATAATTATTCGGCCAAGCAAAATCGCTTAAAATTACTTTGCTTCTATGAAGAATAATCACCGTTCTTTGTGATTCTTCAACTTACTAAAATGTTATGATTCCTCAATGTACCATTGAAGAACCAATTTTACGAAGTTATATTCTTCCTCATTTCTTTTGAAGAAAATCCTTTTATTTTTTACGAAGATAAATCCCTAATCATTTTCGAAGAACTCCTTCTATTTTTTTACGAAGATATTTCATATACCATTTATTCAGAATTTTCGAAGGAATTTATTCCTTATATTATTTCTTAAACCTTTCTTCTAAGGTAGATAAACACTTTATATAGTAGGTTATAGATAGAAAAACACCGTTTCCCCTTTCATTCAATTCTTTTAGATTTAATCACATTATTTTATTGTTTAATCATAATATATTCTATCTTGTTTGTTTCCTCGTTAGATTGTTCCCTTATAACTTTAAATCCAATATGTTTGTAAAAATTTACTGCTTGTAAATTATCTTTATAAACTGCCAGTGTAAGATCGCCATAGATATCCATTGTATGTTGTATAAGTTTTTTCCCAATCCCCTTGCCCTGGTTATTTACATCTACAAATACAGCTCCAATAAATTCACTATTTAAAACACTAATAAATCCTAAAATTAATTTATCTTCCAGATACACATATATCTCGCTTTGAGGAATGTATTTATTTTTTATAAGTTCATAATTGTCGTTCCAATAGTCTTCAGAAATGAAAGGATGTGCCTTAATAGTGGATTTTAGCCATAATTGCATAATGTTCTCAATTTCGCATTCTGTTTTATTCATTTTTCTAATCATTTTAGTACTCCTTTGATTTCCTTCATGCTTGAATTAGAATATTATGATTTATAACATTTTAACATGTGTAAAAAGTTGTTTTCGAATACATTTTTAAATCCTTGTACGTAATTGACAGTGATAACTGGTTAATAATCTAAATTTCTGATTCTACTTTTTCCACTTTGTAAACTTTTGACTGTGAAAAATCTTTGAAAATTCTTATTTTCAAGTAATATTAAAATTTTTCGATGGAAATCCCTGCCCTTTATAAATCCTTTGGAATGTTTATTTCTTTAAATAATTTTTGAAAGATACAATCTATAAAACATATTTTTTATCTGAAAGGGTTTGTAGTAAAAGAACAGGTTTTCAGATAGTGAAATAAAAAAATATAGAATTATTAACGGGGATATATAAATGGATAAAAAAGATGAAAAAAACATCCCTATAAAAAGGAACATAATAATTGGTGTATGTGTTGGTATAGCTATTGGATGTGAGCTGGAGTTGCAGCAAACTCACTTGTCTTGGGTTCAGTTTTAGGGATATGTATAGGCACTGCTATTATAATTGGAACTATAATGAGAAAAAAGAAAAATCTATAAATATTTCCCCCTATAAATTAAAATCGAAAAGTGGGAAATATATTGAAAATAATAGTATCTAGCGAAATGTACTGTTATAACTAATTTAGTGTTGCTTTAAAATATTATCAATTTAATAATCAAGTAAGATTAAACAAAAACTGAGATAAGCCTCTTTATTATTTTATCAAATGAATAAATTAGAGTTTTAAGGTAATCATTGCAATTCATATTTTCATTTTCTTGTTGATTAACTAAAAACACAAAAAATATTTCGGGGTCATTAGCTCGAAACTGAAAAATCAGTTTTTAAGTGATAAGTGAAGAAATACATATGATGTCTATCAAGAAGAATCATTGTTCTTTATGATTCTTCGACCAAGAAAAGTCGAATGAAATTGCTATGTTTCAAAGCACTTTCAGATTTTTCGAAGGGAACCTTATCCTTCTTAAGTCTAAAAACGCTTTATACAGTTAGATTACTGGCAATAATAAATAGTGTTGTCCCTATTTACTTTCCCTTGTATCTTGTATCTTGTATCTTTTGTCTCTGTCTATTTTACAGGGGTATATCCAATTTTTTATACAACCTTCTCTTTTCGGTTTTGCAGAACATTTTTTTGGTGGAGTAATTTAAATATTCACAGAATAAAGTGGATTTTTCACATGGGTAATGCTAATATCGTTATGTATACAGGTTATATTTTGTTCAGGAGAGTATTTATGAAAAAAGCAGTCTTATTTATATCCGGCTTGATCCCTTTCCTTATGGGATACTTGATGAATTGGAGTATGCTCAATATATTTTTTGATGTAAGGGTCCCATATGCTTTGATCAGCATCATCACGCTCGTAATATGGGGTCTGCTTAGCTATTTCTTATCCGGGTATGCTGGCACCTATAAACAAACTGTCATTTTGATGAATCTTCCCGCTTTTATCGTATTAATATTAATTTCCGTTCAATTACTTATTTTCAAAGCTTATTGGCTGAACATAATTGGAATGGCGGTACAAATTTTTTACCTGCCGCTTATGAATATTTCGTTCTTACTCACCTCCTGGAGTCACAACATGTTGCCGGCCTATTTTGCTGCATTTATCTTGATGGTCGCGGCCTCTTCTCTGGGATGTTATGCAAATAAAAAACATAGATCCAGAAGAACAGCTGACAACGATAGATGAACGATATGAAAAAGCAGTACTTTGTATTTAGTGTTTAGTATCTGGAAAAATACATAAGAGAATAGGAGACGGACGGACCCCAAAATATTGGACAAAAATAACTCGTATCAACGTTTTACTAAAACTTCCTTGCCAAAGCTCTGAATTGCATTAAATTGTTTGGGAGTTTTATAACCCAAAGATGAATGTGGTCTTAAGTTGTGATAATAATCCATATATACTAGATACTTTAAATACAAGTCTTTTACACTCTTAAATTTATTCAAAGCAACAAATTCTCTTTCCAGATTCGCATGCTGAGATTCAATAAATGCCTGGGAATCAGGATTATGTTTGTATCCAAATTCATGTATAATTCCAAGCTCTTTCATTTTTTCCCTTGTTTTATTTGCTTTGAATTGTGATCCGTTATCTGTTCTTATCACCTCTGGTTTTTCTCCTCTTGCTTTTATCGCTATTTCTATTAGTTCCAGGAAATCTTCATGTGTACATCTCTTTCCTATGTGTGTTGCTACTATGTTCCTGTCATAGACGTCTATTATATCTAACAATGGTACTATTCCATCTCCACCTGCATTAAAGAACTTTATATCTGCTTCCCATAATTGATTCTGCTTTGTTATTGTTCTATTCTGTGCCCTTTTGACTGGGTGTTTTGTCCTGTTTTCATATTTTCTTACCAGCCCTAATTCCTTTCTAAATCCATGTAACCTGTTGTGTCCAATATATATTCCATATTTGTAATACAGATAGCTTTTCATCTTCTTTGAGCCCATTGTTTTTATATAGTACTCTGGGTTCATTGCATCTTCATTCTTACACTTTTCCAGTATTAGTTCCTTTAACTCTTCATTCCTTATCTTCCCATTCATTGTATTCACAAATTCGCTTTTCTTTCTGCCTCTTTTCTTATATTCCTTTGCTTGATTCTTTTCTTTGAAATGATAATAATATGTGCTTTTCTTTATTTCCAACATCTCTATTATTCTTTTGAATGGATATCCTTTTTCTTTCAATTCTTTTGTTAATAGGTATTTGCCTCTTTTATTCATTCTTCCTTTTCTGTTTTTTTTAATATCTCTTTCAATATTTGATTTTCCATCATTAATGTTCCTAATTCATCTATTAGTTCTTCTTTTTCCATTTCCTTTTTCTTTTCTAATCCATATTCTTTGTATAATACCGGTGGTATCTTTTCTTTCTTTGTCCTTTTGTCTCCTAATACCCTTATTATTTCATCTTCTCCATTTATCCTGTATCTTCCTACCCACCCTGATATTGTTGTTGAGGGTACTGCATATTTATTTGAGAGTCCTTCTAATGTCATTTCTGTCTCTCTGTACTCTTTTATTACTTTTATTTTTAATTCCTTAGAGTATTCTTTTTTCTTTCTCTTCATTCTTTCACCCCTTATCCTTTATTTTATTTTACTATTACTAGTTTCTTTGTCCTATTCTTTTTTGGGGTGAAATAGGGAGAACGGAGAATCAGAGAATAGTTGAGAAGCGATTGTAGAACAATAAGTTTAACAATAGACAAACGACAGCCCAACAATAGTCTAGCAGCAGAAAAGCGGTTGTAAGAAGTGAACGGAGAACAGGAAACAGTGAATAAAAGCAGGACATGTACAGAGAGAACGGAGAGTAGAGAAGTAGATAATAGCGAAAAAGGGAGAAACGATAGCGGAATAATTGGTTTAACGATAGCTGAGCAGTGGTTGAACAATAGAAAAACAATTGGTAAGCGATTGAGAAGCAATGGAAAAAAAGCAGTGCCTGGTAGTCAGTGTATAGTCTCTGGGAAGACCCATAAAAACAGTAAACAATTGAAAAACAGTAGGGAAGCAGTTGTATAAGGATTAGATTTTTTCACTAAGACCAAAGCCTAAATACTATAGATTGTCAGAGTTGAATTTGATTTTGAACCGTCAAACCAAAGATATAATACCTTTGATCATGGAGACTATGCCTTCACCTGTAACTAAACCCGCTCCCACTTTCATGAATGATATATTGATATTCTTCTGTTTCATCAACTTCGTTATTAAACATCCAAGGAATATTGAAATCGAAGCGGACATCGGTAACAGAATGCCAATAGCAATTAAAATTGATGGGATTTTAAAAACTGATAAGCAAAACCCTGAAATTCCTACGACAATTAATAACAGTAGATTTATGCTTTCCATATTACCGGCAGCCATTATTCCCTCGGTGAATGTCCCCCAGATCATGGAAGACGGGGTAGGTAAAGCATTTGTCCCAAAACCCAGAGTGTTGTGTAAAATGAGAATGGAAACTGAACCTGTGAACGCACCGATCATGGCGCCCACAGTATACATTTTTGTCACTTCTTTCATATTCGTTTTAGTCATATTACCAACATAATTGGCTTCTAATGAAGAATATGATACAACGGATGCCAGTATTACCCCTCCGGATAAGATCAGCACGGTTTCTAAATTGTTTTTCATTAGATATATTAATGGTATAACTAAATATATCGGAGTACTTCCGGCCATTCCCGTTTCAGCTCTCAATCTTGCCGACATCAGACAGATAAAAAAACAGATGAGTAAAATCAAGAGGAGATCATAAGCGGGTAAATCCAGGGAACTGTACTTACCGAAAACCATCAAACCGATTACCAAAATCGATAGATAAATCAATTTATGATAATTGAATCCGGTTCTTTTTTTTCTGTTATTAATAAGGGTTTTTATGTTTTTATTAATTATAGCGATGATGTTATATATTGTAAATCCGAATGCCAGACCCATGGCAACGGAAAAAACAGCGGGATCAAAAAGAAACTGTCTGTATGTTATATCTGATATCATATTCATTTTAAATATCCATACTATCAGCGAATAACCTATACCGACTAAAAATAAAGAGACGGTTTTTAATGGTAAAAACATACCGAGTCCAAACAGTAATGGTGATATTTCAACGCCAATAAAGGTAGGTATTTTGAATAAAATGGCAAGAGGGTATTTTATTTTATCAAATATTGAGGTTAAGCTGGCGACAATGCCCGAGCCCAAAATGCTGAAAGCTAATTGTTTGGTTTCTTTCCGATTAGAACTATCGCTTAAAGTATTGATCATCTCGCCAACAGCTCTGGCCTTTGGGAAAGGTAAACTGGCATCATTAATCCAATTCTTCCTCAGAAAAGTAGAGATCAAAATTCCGAATAAATTCATCCCTATCGCTAAAATGATCAGTTCGACTATTGAGATTTTGATTTCCCCCGAACCGAATATCACTGCTGAGGCATATGCAGTATCCAGACAAAACACACTCACCGAAGCGCCGGTTGCTATCGATTGGACCAGTGTGATTTCTTGTTTTGTCGGTTGATAAACTATCTTGAGTAATAAATAAAAAATAGGAGGTGTAACCAGAGCGGCCGAGATTAACACTCCGGCACGATAAACCATCAACACAGAGATATAACTGTATATTGAAGAAATTATGATACCCAAAAAAATAGTATAAACTTTTTTATAAATCTGCATAAAAATCCTTTGACTTTTTAAATATGTTGTACTGTCTGTTTTTTCTCATATATGTTAATATTACTCTTATTTTTAATTTGAAATGTTAAGGGACCTTTTTTAGAATTAATAAGAAACAGTACTTCAACAATAGATAAACGATAGGAAAAAACAGTGCTTTGTATTTAGTGTCAGAAAAAAGCATAAAAAGCGGTGAACAATCGTGAAACAATTGGGAGGCAATGGCAAAGCACTTGGGAAACGATTGTATAAGGATTAGATTTTTTTAATTTCTGTTATTTGACCTTTTTCGCTCTTCAGCTTTTAGGCATTTTGATATTAGTTTTTTTATTCCATTTTCTCTGTTCTCTATTTGCCAATTCTCTATTTTCTATAACGCTTTTCAGCCTTTAGGCATTTCTGCTCTTGAGCTGTTTTCAACCTGTTGCCCATTTACAGTTCTCTATTCTCTTTTCCAAGCACCGGGCACCAGGCACTGTCTTTCAGGCGCAAAATCTGAAATTTCAATATCGTGATTTTCGAATTTATCTTCGGAAATAGTAAAACAAAAAAATCTGGAAGGTAATTTTATAATATTAATTATATTTTTTTTAATTCGGTTTAATTGGAAATAAACACACTTAATTATCCGTATTCGTGGATAGTTATATTTTGTGATAGAAAAATTTTCATGTTATACTATGCATGATGTATGATGCATCAACTTAATTTTATTGTAATATAAGAAAATTGTGTCAAAATCTATTCACTACGGGGTAAGATACCCTTGATCATGGAGGTGTTCAAGTGAAATTAGGTAAAGGGATATTTTTAGTGTTAGTTCTTTTTTTGAGTGTTGCCGTTTTTGGTTCAACTATTAAGTTAGCGTTGGTTGCACCTTTCACGGGACTCGGTTCTATATTGGGTGACTACATCAAGAAGGGTGCATTGATGGCTGTCGATGAAATAAATGCCGCAGGCGGAATAAACGGAGATACGATAGAGCTAGCAGTATACGATGATGCTGCCAATCCAAGCACGGCCGCCAATGTAATCAGAAGAGCCCTGTTCCAGGATAATGCTGTTGCAATATTCGGACCAAATATGAGCAGTTCGGTTATCGGAGTTCACCCGTTGGCTCAGCAGGCAAAGACTCCTATGCTGGTCGGTGCGACTTCACCATCGTTCAGGTACACAGTAATCCCTAATGATTATTTATTCAGACTCAGAGCGGATGATGGAGTAAAGGTTGATAATCTGGTAAAGTATGCGGTTGAAGTTCTTGGAATCAAAAAACCTGGTGTAATTTATGGATCGACCGACTATTGTCTGGCCGCCTATGAAGTAGCAAAAGAAAAATTTGCGGAATACGGAATCGATATAGCCGCAGCAGAACAGATAAAAGAGGGAGAGAAGGACGCAACAGGACAGATTACAAAGTTAAAGAATGCGGGTATAGATGGATTAATCGGATTGACACATGAATCCGAAGCCGCAGTTTCAGTCAATCAGATGAAACAGTATCAGTTGGATGTTCCTATAATAGGATTCTCCGCATGGGGTGTTCCTGCATTCACAGATTTGGCCGGCGATTCTGCAATCGGAGTATATTCGGTACAGGGTTTTAACCCTATTGATCCGGACCCCGCTGTTGTGGAATTCGTTGAAAAATATGAGGCAAAGTGGAATGGAGAAGAACCGAGTGATCCTGCACAGGCATATTATGACGGAATATACCTGATAGCAGATGCGATAGCTGCAGTTGGCACAGATGGTACTGCTCTTGCAGATTATCTGGCAGATGAAGCTGAAATTGTGGGTGTTCAGGGAGAACTCAAATGTGATGAGCATCATAACTTCACAAATGTTTCTTTGATTTCACAGTTCGATGGAAAAGATTGGGTAATAATCGATAAGATATTCTAAAAAATATAGTTTTAAGAGAGCGGATTTTTTCGCTCTCTTTCCCTATTAAAATTTGAGGGGGTGGATGATGCTTCAGGATATTCTACAGAATATAATTTCAGGAGCTTCGATAGGAGCAACTTATGGTCTGGTAGGATTAGGCGTAGTTTTTTTGTGGTTGACAATTTCGAGAATAAATTTTGCAAACATATCTTCTGCGATGTTGGGTGCATATTTATTCGTTACGTTTTATGGAATGAATCTGGGTTTTTTTCTGTCATTCGTTTTTTCGGTTGCTTTGATAGCTTTATACGGACTGGGATTGAGACAGTTCATATATGAACCGATAAGAAAGAGAGGCGGGGGAAGGCTGGAGTTTGTCGTTGCGACTTTAATGCTCTGTACTTTCTGGTTGAATTTGATTATTGTTGCATATGGCGCACTTCCCAAACCGTTCCCACCTGTTTTTGGAAAAAGCACAGATTTTGTTTCGATAGGTTCGATAAAAATTTCCGTATTGTATTTGAATATTTATTTCGTAATAGCAATTCTGATGGTATTGATATACATACTGCTCAACAAGACCCTCATAGGAAAATCTTTCAGAGCTGCCGCTCAGAACAGGGAAGCTGCTGCACTGATGGGAATCAACGTCAAGTTTACTACTTCACTTTCTTTCATAATGGCAACATGTGTTGTTGGAATAGCAGGAATATTGCTCGCTCCGATTTATTTCGTTTCCGTTGAACTAGGTGGAGGTGCCATAGGCGTTAAGGGATTTGCTTCGGCAGTGCTCGGAGGATTGACGAATCCCTATGGAACAATTTTGGGAGGAGTTTGTCTGGGAGTTTTAGAGAATTTTTCCACTCTCTATATATCTTCCACATACAAGGACGTAATTTCATTTTCTGTGTTGATCCTCGTGTTGATAATCAAACCGTCAGGTATCTTTAATTGGAAGTCCAAAAGGGTATAGGGGGATAGATGATGAAGAAGAAAATAATATTTGGTTTAATAGGTCTGGCTGTAATCTTTTTATTCCCAATTATAGATAACAATACTTATCACCTTTATCTTCTGAACAGAGCTCTAATTCACGCGATACTGGCAACCGGCCTGGTTTTTCTGACAGGGTTTGCCGGTCAGATATCACTTGGGCAGGCGGGATTTTATGCTATAGGTGCGTATTCATCGGCATACTTTTCGACAAAACTGGGATTACCGATTTTTCTGGGAATAATAATCGGAATAGCCATAAGTGTTTTGGCGGGATTTCTGCTGAGTATTCCCTCATTTAAGCTGAAGGCGTTTTTCCTTTCTCTTGTAACGATAGCGTTTGGTCAGATAATTTACATGCTGGTCGTCAATCTTCAGCCGATAACGGGTGGCCCGTACGGATTTTTCGGAATTCCGTTTTATCACGTTGGGGATTACATGTTTTCGTTTGAAAATGTATTCTGGCTGCTTGGTGTAATACTGTTGTTCACTCTGTACATAATGTACAAGATAAAGCATTCCCATTACGGGAGGGCGATGCTTGCGATGAATTCCGATGACGTCGCAACGGAGACCTGTGGCATATCCACAAAGAAGCTGAAAATCGCCGCTTTTGGATTTTCAGCAGGTTTAGCCGGACTTGCGGGTGCGCTTTATGCTCATCTGGCGGGATTTTTGTCTCCAGAACCGTTCACTTTTTTCGAATCTTCGAATTTCGTGGCCATGGCGGTTGTCGGAGGTTTGAGAGATATGCTCGGTGGAGTTGTCGGAGGTATTGGATTGACATTACTTCCTGAATTTTTAAGATTCGGTGGCTGGGAGAATTATTATCTGATGGTTACTTCTATTATTGTAATTGTAATAATAATCTTCATGCCAAAGGGATTGGCACCGCTTCTTGGAAATATGTTCAAAAAGATTTTTAGAGTAAAAAGCAGTAATACTAAGACTCTTTAAGGGGTGGTAAATTATGGATATACTGAAAACAAAAAATATGACGAAGAGTTTCGGAGGTGTTGTTGCAAATAAAGATCTTTCTTTAACTATTGAAGAGGGAAAGATTACTGCTTTCATCGGACCGAACGGGAGTGGAAAGACGACTTTCATAAATGTTGTAACGGGAGTACATCCGATAACTAGCGGAGAGATTTTCTTTCAGGATATGGAGATATCGAAGTATGAGAGCAATCAGATCAGCAGATTGGGTATAGCCCGAACATTCCAGAAGATAAGGTTGTTCGATAATCTTTCCGTTATCGAGAATGTTCTTGTTGCAAGAAAGTCGTTCTACAAGAGCGGCCCGTTAAGCGTCGTCTTCAACACGAAAAAGTTCAGGGAAGAGGAAAAACTGAATAAGGAGAAAGCCCTGGAATTACTTGATCTGGTTGGATTGAGAGATAAGGCTTACGAATCGCCGAAGGGAATGGCATACGGTTTGAGAAGGTGTCTTGAAATTGCGAGAGCTCTGGCTCTGGAACCAAAGCTGTTGTTTTTGGATGAGCCCGCCGCAGGAATGACGAGAGACGAATTCAAAGTGATCATGGATTTGATGCTGGTACTTAGAGAAAGAGGCATCACGACTGTTCTGGTCGAACACACTATGGATTTTATAAAAGCAGTGGCAGATTGGGTTTATGTTTTGAATTTTGGTGAAATTATCTCGAAGGGGCCCTTCGATGAAATAGAAAGAGATCCGGTCGTTTTAAAGGCTTATTTGGGGGAGGAATGAGGATGAATATTCTTGAGACTAAAGATTTATCTGTTTCTTACAACGGAGTGCCCGCACTTAGAAAAGTGAATATAAAAGCGGACAAGGGTGAAGTTGTATCCGTTCTTGGTCCAAATGGTGCTGGAAAAACGACTCTTCTAAAGAGCATCTCCGGACTGGTTAAATGTTCCCCCGAAAGCAAAATAAAATTTTTAGGGAACGAGATTCAGAACGTATTACCACACAAAATTACAAGAATGGGTGTTGTTCAGGTTCCGGAAGGGAGACAGGTTTTTGGTGATTTATCCGTTCAGGAAAATCTGGAAGTCGCCGGAGTGAGTGTCGGCATGAAAAAAGCGAAGGAGAATATCAAAAAAGTTTACGCTCTCTTTTCCGAGCTGGAGTCGAGAAAGAATCAGGCCGCGGGAACTCTTTCGGGTGGTGAGCAGCAGATGCTTGCAATTGGAAGAGCGATAGTTGCCGATCCGGTGATATTGATGATCGATGAACCCTCAATGGGCCTGGCACCGGTAATAGTGAAAAGGATATTCTCAACACTGAAGAAGATAGTTGAAGAAACCGGATTGACGATGCTCATAGTCGAGCAGAACGCGAAATTATCTTTGCCGATGAGCGACAGAGTTTATATTGTTTCACAGGGAAAAGTTGTGATAGAGGGTACGGTTGATGAACTGAAAAATGATCGGAGAATAAGAGACATGTATTTTGGGGGAAATTGATTTGAAACAATTTCTGGATTATTATGCGGATGAAAAGTACGAGCTGTCTGTGCCCAGCAAAAATATCATAGAGGGGCACAGAGGGAATAAAAAAACAAAAAAAATTTCTCTGTCCGATTCCCTGGATAATCCGATTGGCTCGGAAAAACTGGTGGATCTGGCTTATAAATCGGAAAAAATCGTGCTGGTGGTCGAGGATCACACCAGGCATTCCCCTGTTTATGAAACGCTGGTCGAGTTGAAGAAGAGATTCAGCTCAAACGGTATTCCCTGGAACAGGGTCACGATTCTAGTGGCTACCGGAACACACAGGATGATGACGGACCGGGAGCTCGGAGAAAAATTCAGGGAGTTTACGGATTTTTCAAAGATTATTCAGCATAACGCATATGATTCTGAAAATATTATTGATTACGGATCTTTTCTGGATGTTCCTCTCAAAATAAATGCGGTGGTGGAAGCGGATCTGACTGTTTGTATAGGTGCGATCGTTCCCCACAGATTTTCAGGCTGGTCCGGAGGATCAAAGATGATCGTTCCGGGAGTAGCTGGATATGAAACAGTTTTCAAGTCCCACCATATGGCGATATTGAACAGTAACGCGAATGTCGGGATAGCAAAAAATAAATTCAGAAGTCTTATCAACGAAGCCGGGAAAAGAGCCGGCGTCGATTTTATTATCAATTATTATTTCGATGCAAATGGAAAAATAGCCGGCTGCGTATCGGGCAATCCGGTCGCAGCGCATGAAGAGGGCATCAAACTTGCGGAGAAAGAAGTGGAAGTTATTTATAATAGAAGATCAGATGTTACATTCATTTCATCCTATCCATCGGTCAATGATTTTTGGCAGAGCGGTAAGGCGCTGTATACGGCCGATTTGATCACGAAAGACGGGGGAAAGATCGTCATGATTTCTCCGCTTTTCGAAGGGTTCGGAGATCATCCGGTGTTCGCACAGATGCTCCGGAAAAACAGCGGGAAAATTTTGAAAGAACTCGAGAGTCTGTCGGGCGAGGACCCGCTAGCATACGTCGCCGCATATGCGGTGAAGAAGATAATGGAGAAAAAGGAGATTCACATAATAAGCGAAACGGAATATGTGGAAGATTTCAAAAAAATAGGTTTGAAAATAACCGGTGAAAGTGAGCCGTTAGAAAAAGAAGTTTTGGATAAAAATTTAAAAGTGATAGTTTTAAATAATTGTTTGATATTGCCAAAAATAAAAAATCAGGAGGTATTCATATGAAGCCAAAGGAATTGAAAGATATGCCGTTGAATGACACACCTTATTTTGATAACACTAAATGGGTATGTCCAAAGAATTTTGATAAGAAGATAAAAGGTGAGAATGCACTCGATAATATATATATTCACGATGTTACTCTCAGAGACGGAGAGCAGACCTGTGGCCTGACCTGGAATGAAGATCAAAGGGTCAAGATAGCCACCGCTCTGAATGAATTCGGAGTGAAGTCTATAGAAGTTGGCATGCCTGTCGTGTCGGACGAAAACAAGAGAGCCATAAAGAGACTGGTGAAGATGAATCTGAAATCCGAGATAATTCCCTTCGCAAGATCATTGAAGAAAGATGTCGATGCATCTCTGGAATGTGGAGCGGAGAGAATAGTGATCGAACATGCGGTTAATCCGTATGACAACGAATACGTATACGGGGTTTCTTCGGAACAGGTGATAGACAGAATCGTTTCCACCATAGAATACGCGAAGAAAAACGGTATGAAACCGACATTCATGGGATGGGACACGACCAGATCGACATTCGATTATGTGCTGAACATCTTCACCGAAGTTGCGAAGAGGGCACATCCTCACAGTATGGTTTTTGTCGATAGTTTTGGTGTGGCTTCCCCGTTTGCGATAGAATTCTTTTTCACTGAACTGAAGAAGAATATCCCGGACATTCCGCTGGAATTTCATGTTCACAATGAATTCGGACTCGCCATGGGTTCGGTTTTTGCTGCAGCCAGAGCCGGTGTGGCCGGAATACACAGTTCGATAAACGGATTGGGCGAGAGAACCGGAAATGTCGCCACGGAAGAAGTTGCCGCGGCACTGAAAATTCTCATGGATATAGATACGGGAGTCGACCTCACAAAAATCGGAGAGGTTTCCAGACTGGTTGAAGATATTTCAAAAATTAAAGTTGCGAACAACAAACCCGTAGTTGGAAAAAGATTATTCTGGGTGGAATCCGGTATCGTGGTGGACGCCGTGGACAAGCTGAATGAAGTCGGAATAGAACCCGCGATGTCTCCATATCTGCCGTCCCTCGTGGGAATGGGAGAGATTCAGGTCAAACTCGGAGCCTTCAGTGGAAATGCCAGCGTAAAATATTGGTTGAAAAAACTGGGATACGAAGCGACCGATGAACAGATAAAGGAAATATCGGATATTGTGAGACAGGAAGGAAGAATCAGAGGAACCCTTCTGGAAATGAAGGATTTCAAAGGAATAGTGGAAAAGGTACTGTAATGAACGATTATATACTCGTTATCAATCCCGGTTCGACGTCAACGAAGATTGCGGTTTTTGACGGGAAAAGGGAATTGTTCAGAAAAAATCTGAAGTTGAGTGATTCGCAACTCGATTTACCCCTTTTTCCCGATCAGTATAAGATAAGAAAAAATCAAATTCTCGATACACTGAAGGAAAACGATATACTTCCCGGTGAATTGCGCGCGGTTGCCGCGAGAGGTGGAAGGTTGAGACCACTTGTATCCGGTGTGTACAGGGTGAATGAGAGAATGATTGAAGATGCATTGAAAGGGCTTCAGGGAGTTCATGCATCCAATACCGCCGTGGTTATTGCAAAAGATCTGGAGACGGAATTCGGGGTTCCCGGTTTCACCGTTGATCCCATAAGTGTTGACGAGATGGAGGATTGGGCAAAGATAACGGGTATAAGAGAAATAAATAGAAATTCTCTGTCGCACGCTTTGAATATGAAAGCGGTGGCAAAAAAAACTCAGAGCATATTAAAAAAGAAGTATGAGGATTTAAAATTGATAGTCACACATTTGGGCGGGGGTTCTTCGATAAGTGCACACTTGAATGGAAGAATGGTTGATCTGTATAACAGTGATAAAGAGGGGCCCTTTTCTGTTGAGAGGGCAGGTGCATTGCCAACACACGAACTCTCCCGGTTTTCAGGGGAAAATAACGATTATATGGATGTTCTCACGCATAAGGGCGGTCTTTATTCACATTTCAACACCAGAGATGTACAGAAAATCGTTGAAAGGGCCGAGAACAAAGACACAGAGGCGATAACTGTTCTTGAAGCCTATGTGTATAACATCGCAAAGTACATGTTCAGTTTTCTGGCGGTGTTCGATGGAATGATAGACGCTTTTATTATTACCGGTGGAGTAATAAAATCGGAATATATAAAGAACAAACTTGAGAAAAAACTGGGTAACCGTTTTAGAATCATATGTTTTCCCGGAGAATTCGAAATGGAAACTCTCGCAGCCGGTGTGGGCGATGTGTTGAACAATAAAATTATTGCGAAGGAATATTGAGGTGGAACCTTGATAAAATCATTTGATGAATTGATACAAAAAGCTGAAAAAGTAAAAAACAGAATAAAATTGATTTCCGTGAGACCCTACGACGAAAGCACGCTTGGAGCAATTTCAAAGGTGTATGAGTGGGGTAATGTGGTTCCCGTACTCGTTGGTGAAAGAAAAATAATCGAAGATGAAATAGAGAATTCAGGCCTTATGAATCTCAGAGAAACTGAGATAATTGATGAAGTGAGTGAAAAGGATGCTGTTGAAACTGCTGTGAAGATGATAAAAGATACCGGGGGAATTTTGATGAAGGGTAATATCAACACAGCAGTTTTTCTCAAAACGATCGTGGTTGAGGCGAAGAACGACAGAAAGTTCGTGAGCCACATCTCACTCATGGAAATACCCGATTTCAAAAAGATATTAATGATAACCGACGGCACGGTGAATGTGTATCCGGAATTGAAAATAAAGATAAAAATAATAGAGAATGCCAGGGATCTGGCGATATCCCTCGGATACGAAAAACCGAAGATCGCCGTGATAGGAATAAACGAAAGACTGTCGCTCAACAACAAAGATCTTCTGGAATGTGCGGTAATTTCAAAAATGAACGAAAGAGGACAGATCGGAAATTGCTATCTGGACGGACCAATGCCGCTCGATACTGCGGTGAGCAAAAAGGCTGCTGTGAATAAGAAGATCACTTCACCCGTTGGCGGGAACGCCGACATAATCGTGTGTTCTAATCTCGAATCCGCTGCCAACCTTATAAAAGGACTGGTTCATCTCGGGAAGGCAAAAACTGCGGGACTGCTTCTCGGAACAGGATATCCCACGGTTTTAACCTCCAGAAGCGATAAGCTGGAATCCAAAGTTATTTCGATTTCTATCGCTCTTTTAAACGCAAATCGGGAGTTGATGAATAATGAAAGCTAGTTTTATGGTTGCGAATGAAAATATTCCGGAAGGATCTATGGTCACCGGCCTGACCGGCAGACTGGAAGAAACTTTGAGGAAGCTTTCGTCTATCGGATTCAAAAAATATGAATTGATGATAGACGATCCGGAAAAGGTTGATATCAAAAAAATAAAACGTTATAACGATTCTTTCGGCCTGAATATGATATTTCTCTGCTCGGGAGAAATGGCCGGAATTGCGGGACTATCCCTGAACAACATCGATGAAAATGAAAGGGAAAAAGCCATAGAAAAGTTTTTAAAAGCCATAAAAGTGGCGAATGAATTTGGTGTCAATATCAATATCGGGAGACTGAGGGGAACCATCTGGGAAGACGGAAAAGAAGAATCACTGAAGAGACTGGCAAAGTCGCTTGAGATCGTAGATAAGTTCATAGACAGTGAATCGATGCGGGTTGAAGTTTTGATCGAACCCCTAAGAAAAGATATATGTCCTCTGCTAAACGGCTGTGAAGAAACCATGGCCTTTATTGAAAAAAATAATCTGAGAAATTTTAAAATATTACTGGATTCGGATCATCTTAACGAAGAGAGTGATCCGGAATTCATCAGGAGAGATACGAGTTGGATCAGACATGTTCATCTTGCCGATACCGCCCATGAACCGCTGGGCATGGGTGAGATAAATTTTGACGAATTTATGGATTTATTATTGAGATCGGGTTATGAAGGAGAATTCAGCGTAGAAGTTTTCTGTGGAGAAGAGCAGTACAAAACATTGAAGGAAAGCTACGAATATTTGAAGAAATATTCAAATTCCAAGGAGACCGATAATGAATAGTACAAATCAATTCAAAGGAATTCAACATCAGGTGTATGAATCGCTTTTGAACAGCATTGTTGAGCTGGAAATACCTCCACGCACGAGATTGACCATTCAGAAATTGAAGAGCATATATAATGTTTCTTCCACTCCGATCAGAGGTTCGTTGTATAAGCTGGTGGAAGACGATTTGATCGAAAATGGTCCTTCGAAAAGTTTTTATGTGAAAGAAATAAACGAAATCGATGTCAGACAGATCTTTTCCCTCAGGCTGGTTCTGGAAAGACTTGCTTTGAAGGAATCAATAAATAAAATGGATATGACGGTTATTTCCGATTTGATTCTCAGGATGAGAGTACATTTGAAAAATCCGGAAGAAACCAAAACCAATGTTCCATATGATATCGATTATAAACTGCATAACGAAATATTGAAGAATTGTGGAAATCATTATTTGATGGGAATGATGAAAAAGATCTCCACCCTTATAAAAAGAATGAGAAATGTTATCAAATATTATCTTCCGGATCAGCAAAAAGATTGGATAATCAAAGAGATGGAAGAACACCTTGCGATAGCCGAGGGAATTTTAAATGGAAGCTTTGAACAGGGGTCGGATGCTTTGGAGGAACATCTGATACACTCGGAAGAGATGATTTGTTCAATTCTGAAGATTTCAAAAATAGAATATAAAATCGCGCAAACATTTATTGAATTGGAGGTATAACTCAAGATGAAGCAGGCAATTTCACTGTCGAAAAATGATAACGTGGCAACGGTGTTGGAAGAAATACTAAAGGGAGAAGAAGTGAGCATAAAGGGACTGGACAAAACGATAATCATCATAGCAGAAGAGTCAATACCTGCAGGGCATAAAATAGCTGTCAATGATATCGAAAAATCTCAGATAATAATCAAATATGATAATGTGATCGGAAGATCGATGGATAAAATTAAAAAAGGCTTTCACGTACACGTTCATAATGTGGCGAGCTGCAGAACGGAATCAAATAACGGAGGTGAATAGAGGGGTATCCCGGCGACTATGAAAAATACTATTAATGGTTATATAAGAAAAGACGGAACGGTTGGAGTCAGAAATCATGTACTGATTATACCAAGCGTATTGTGTGCAAAAAAGGTAGCCGAGAGAATAGCTTACGGTACACCCGGATGCGTCGTTGCATCCCACAATCAGGGATGTGCACAGCTCGGTGATGATTACTATCAGACAAGAAGAACCATACTGAACACCGCCATCAATCCGAATGTTGCCTCTGTTTTGATCGTCGGTCTGGGTTGTGAACGTGTGTCCCCGCATGAGATTCAGGAAGAGATCAGAGCGTCCGGTAAAGAGGCGGAACTGATCATGATTCAGGATATGGGAACGGCCGAAGCGATAAAAGAAGGTTCCGAAATAGCGGAAAAATTGGTGGAAGAGGCGAAGAACGTGGAGAGAAAAGAAGTTCCCGTTTCGTCACTCGTGATCGGTGTCGAATGCGGTGGGTCGGATTTTTCATCCGGTCTGTCGGCAAACCCTGCCGTGGGACAGGTTTCAGATAAAATATGGAAAGAGAATGGAAGAGTGATCCTTTCCGAAACCACAGAACTGGTTGGGGCTGAACACATTCTTTTCAAAAGAATGGAAGATAAAAAAATGAAAAAAACGTTTGAAAAAATGTTGAAAAGAATGATAAACGAGAGCGTCAATAACAGCCGGGATGTGGTGGATCAGGAAAACATTCCGAATAACATCTCGCCGGGGAACGTCAAGGGCGGCCTGACAACCATCGAGGAAAAATCTCTCGGGGCAGTTATAAAGGGCGGCAAAGTTCCGATAGTCGGAGTGAAAGAATATGGTGAGCTCATAGATAAAAAGCCCGGACTCTATCTGATGGACACTCCGGGATACGATGTGGAATCCGTTACGGCTATGGTCGCAGGAGGAGCAACGATAATTTTATTCACAACCGGTCAGGGCACTCCCACGGGAAATCCAATCGCTCCCGTTATAAAAATCACCGGAAATTATCTGACGGCGGAAAAAATGAAGGCGAATATCGATTTTGACAGCAGCAAAATCATAAGTGGGGAATCGTCCCTCGAAGAATGCGGCAATGAACTCTTTGAAGAAGTGCTGGAAGTAGCGGACGGAAAACTGACAAAAGCGGAAAAAAATATGCAGGACGATTATTCCATATGGAATATCGGAATAAAATTATGATAGATGATAAAGAACTGGAAAAAGTCACCATCGATTTTTGTAAATTCGACACGACGAATCCGCCGGGAAACGAAAAGAAACTGGCCCTGTTCATAAAAGATTATCTTGAAAAGAACGGTATAGAAGCCTGGTACAAAGAAGTTCAGAGAAACAGGGCTAACGTTTATTCGATTCACACCAAAAAGGAAGGGGAAGAATATTTGCTTTTCACCGGACATCTGGACGTGGTCCCCGCGGGTTCCGACTGGGTAACTGATCCCTTCGATCCCGTTACGGAAAAGGGAAAAATATATGCGAGGGGGAGCAGCGATATGAAAAGTGGTCTGGCATCCCTTCTCACCGCATATGTTGATCTCTGTCACGATGCGGAATTCAAAGGCAATTTAATCTTTTTAGGCACGTGTGATGAAGAAGTCGGGTGTTCCGGAGTAAAGAATTTTCTGGAGCATCTTCAGTTACCGGTGGTGGGGGCGATAGTTGGAGAACCCACATCGAACAAACTGGCAACCGGTGAGAAAGGGGCACTGTGGCTTAAACTGACTTTTAAGGGGAAATCCGCCCATGGCTCACAGCCAGAACTTGGAAAAAACGCGATAATCGATTTATTCAAAACATACAACAAAATATTCGAAGAACTGAGCAGAGTTCCGGGAGTGACTGTGAGTTTAAACAAAATTGAAGGCGGTGCAAAGGAAAACACCGTGCCTGACCGCGCCGAATGTGTCCTCGATATAAGATTCAAACAGAATATCTTCTCGAAAGAACTGAAAAAGAGAATTTCAAAAATAATGAGCTATGTGAAGGGGTCGGGAATCGAAGTTCTGTTGCAGAGAGAATCCTTCAGTTCTTCCGGAATACTGACGGATTCCGTCAAAACGGTGTTGAATAACAACGGTATCGATCCGGAGGAATTATTCATGAACTATTTCACCGATGGAGCCTTTATCTCACAAAAGAATATTGAGACCATTATCATCGGTCCCGGGAAAGCCTCACTTGCACATGTTTCAAACGAATACGTTGAAATAGGCGAACTGAATCTGTCGAAAAAAATATACGAAGAGATTGCAAGAAATTTCTTTGAAAGGAACGTTTGAGTTGGCCGAATATATTTATGTGAATTTTGATGAACTGAAAACAGTTTGTACGGGAATACTGAAAGCGGAAAAATTCCCTGAAGAAAAAGCCGCTGAAATAGTTGATGTGCTCGTTGAGGCCGATGCGCGAAATATTCCTTCGCATGGAATCGCGAGACTGGAACGATATATTAAAGAAAGAAACGCGGGATTTATTGACTGCTTTTCTGAGCCTGAAACGATCTTTGAAACTCCAATATCCGCGATAGTGGACGGTAAAGACGGCCCGGGGCAGTACGTTTCAAAAAAATCGATGGAATTGGCGATCAAGAAAGCATTGAAAAACATGATTGGATTAATAAGTGTCAGAAATTCAAATCACTACGGAATAACGGCGTATTATTCCGAAATGGCTTTGAAGAATGACATGATGGGAATCGCAATGACGAACAGCTATCCGTTGGTCGTTCCGATTTATGGAAAAGAATCCGTGCTGGGGACGAATCCGATTTCGATAGCCATCCCCGGGAAAATCCATCCGTTCTTGCTGGATATGGCGACGAGTGTGATTACCAGAGGAAAACTCGAAGTTTACAACAGACTTGAAAAAGAAATACCTGATGGATGGGCGATAGATGAAAAGGGAAAATCGACGGAATCACCTTCGCATGTGATAAAGAACTTCAACGAAAGAAATTTCGGTGGAATATTGCCCCTGGGAGGATTGGGAGAGGACTTCAGCGGTCACAAAGGATTCGGACTGTCGGTTCTTGTGGATTTATTGACCGCGGGCTTTTCACTGGGACAGTTCAGTGCCGAAACCTACACCACGAATAACGCCGGCGTGTGCCACTTTTTCGGTGCGATAGATTTGAAAACATTCGGGAATGTTGAAGAAATAAAAGACAAAGTGGACCAGATAATAAACAGCATCGTGAATTCCGAAAAAGCCGATGGCCAGAAAAAAATCTATTATCATGGAGAAAAAGAATACGAAGCCAGAAAAGAATCACTCAAAAAAGGCGTGAAAATTCTGAAAAATACCTTCGACAAAATAAAAAAACTCGCATCCGATAATCGTATAACAATGGGCCAACAATAGCTGAACGATAGGGAAACAATAGAGAAGCAGTGGGAAAACAATGGGATAACGATAGTTTAACAATAGTTGAGCAGTGGTTGAACAATGGCAAAGCAGTAGAGAAGCGATTGGAAAGCGATTGGAAGAAGATAACGGAGAATAGAGAAGTAGAGAACAGCGAGAAGCGATCGGAGAACAATGGGACAACAATGGTCAAGCAGTAGAAAAGCAATTGGAAGAAGATAACGGAGAGTAGAGAATTAGAGAATAGGTAATCAACGCATGGAAAAGAACAGGAAAAAACCTTAGAGTATTTTGGCTTTTATTCTCTTGAGTTTTTTAGCCTTTATGCGCTGATTAACAATGGTCCAACAATGGCTGAGCGATTGGAAAGCAGTAGGGAAGCAATTGTAAAAGGAAATAAAACCAACCAGCACGATACATCGAGCACGGATTTTCTATATTATCCCTGTTATCTAAGCTTCTATGGGCTTTTCGAACCATAAAATGTTATAATCGATTGAGGTGATTGAATTGTCTTTGATGTTCAGGAACACTTGTTTTTGGGATGTTGATAAAGAAAAAATCGATAAAGAAAAAAACAAAGATTTCATTATTTCCCGCGTTCTTGAATATGGGACAATTGATGATGTTAGAAACCTCATGGAAAATTATACAAAAAAGGAAATTGCCGAAACCGTTAAAAAATCATTCAATATAAGCAAAAAACAGCCAATTTTTGGGGTTTATTGTTGAATATTCCAAAAGAGAAGATGAATGTATGCTCAAAACTTCGAGGATATCAAAAAACACTCTGAATGTATTAAACCACCTCCTGCAAAACAAAGTGGAAAACTTTTATTTGACTGGTGATACTGCGTTAGCCATATACTACGAGCACAGAATGAGTGTCGATTTGGACTTTTTTACACAAAAAGAGTTTATCCCAGATTATTATATTTCATGCTTAAAAAACCTCCCTCTTATTAATAAATAAAGATAAAAACATCACAAAAAATCCGAAATATATTTGGGTAATTCAGCACACATTTTTTGATAATTTAAATAAAAATATGCTATATTAACATATAGAGTTTTGGTGAATTGTTTCTTTATTATCTTAATGAAATATAGTTTTTTGAGTCTTGTTAAGAGATTTCTTTAGAATTTTTTCTATGTATTCTGAAAATACATTTGTTCTTAATTTTAGAAAAAGAAAAGGTTGGTGATTCATACAGTGAATCTCTTATTTAAGATTATAAAAAACTAAAATATTAGGAGATGTTTGTTTTGCCTGATCTTATATCAGTAGGAATTACTTTATATGATATCTTTACGAAAATATATGAATACAATAAAAATAAAAGAAATTCTTTGAGATTAGAACAATATTCAGAATTATTTTTAAAAACGTTTATTACAAGTATCAAACAATATAAAAGTAATAAAAATTCCGAATTTGACCAAATTCAATTTGAATACGATAAAACAAAAATAAAAGAATCATTCAGCAGAAAGATAAAAGTAAAAATAAAAAATAGTGGAATTAATATATTAACAGAAAAATTATTTATTGATGGGTATTCTGATTTTCTTTATGAAGAAAATTTAATCACAGTAAATTCTACTTCGAAGAATAACAAAAATGAATTCAGTCAGGAGGATATTATTCAGCACATCCATAATGTGATCGAAAATACGATGTTGGTTTTTCATTGTGAAGTATTTTCAAGGGATCCCTTAACATTCATAAAGATCGATATTGATAAATTATTTAATCTTATTGTCACTCTAAAAAATGAAATTTTCAACGAAAATCAAACTCTTCAAAAAACGATTGAGGAAGTAAAGAATACAGTATCTCCAACAATAGACAATTATTTGGAATTTTTTGAGCATTTTGAAGATGATCTACAATATTATGTAAATCGAAAAGAAATAGAAGAAAAGATAGATGAAGTGTTGAATGATAAAGATGTTGAAATAATTTTTGTGCATGGTCAATCAGGTAGCGGAAAGTCAACTCTATTAGCCAATTTGGTGAAAAAATATGATTTTCCTCCCAACTACTTTTTTTCAAAAAGCACAGAAAATAGAATGGATGAAGTCAAAAACAAATTATCTGAAATGAAAAAAAATAATTTTCGATTAAATATAGACAATTATGAAGATTTTTCAAATGAATATGAGAAAAATCAAAAAAATGCAGATAACAGAGTGGTAATTATTGATGGTCTGGATGAATCGGGGGAAATTCCGGCAGATTTATTTTCAAAAAACAATTACAAATATATTGTTTCCGCGAGAACCAATTCTGTACCTCATCAAAAACTCAACGATTATCTGAATAACAAATATAAAATTCAATACATAGAAATAGAAACAGAAAGTGATAGAAAATCTATAGAAAATACAGAGGAATATTTAATAAAGAGGATTAAAGATGATGAAAAATTAAATAATAAAAATATAAAGAAAAAACTGAAAAATGAAATAGTTGAAAAGGGAAAAGGAAACTTCGCATTCGTTGCATTTTGTTTGAATGTTCTCAGTAATAATGAAGAACTGCCTGAAAAATTGCCTGATAACTATAACGGACTTTATGAAAAAGTTATAGATAAACTTGTAAATAAATTAGAAATAACCGATAAAAAATATTTTTATGATATAGTTTGTTTTTATTCCATGATAAAAATTCCCTTTGATATAAATGAGTTAAATAATATATATAATCTGAAAGGATTTGAAAAGAAGAATTTTGATGACCTTTGGGGAAGAATAAAATGGCTATTCAAAGAATTCAAAAACCCGGATGGTAATAAATATATACTATCTCATTCGAGTTTGAAAGAGTACTTTTATAGTAATAATATGGACAATATGATAAAACAGACATATGAAGATATATTTGAGTACTACATTAAAACAGAGAACAATTATGATGAAATAAAAAAATATTTGGATGAGTATATGGCAGAACATCTGTATGATTACTCTTTAATTCCACAAGTAGATTTAAAAATACTGGATAATTCTATTGATAAATACTTAGGGGAAACTGAAGAAAAAAATCCGAAAAATTATCTTGAGTTTGAAAAAAGCAGGATTTTATCAGCACTATGTTATATAAATATGATGTTGAATAAGTATAGGGATAGCCAAAAATATATGGATTTAAAAATTAAAATTTTAAATATTTTAGAAAAAAGCATAGATATATCAGCTATAGATATCATAAAAAAACTTATATCTAAAAGTGATTATTTTAATGCTTTAAAAATAGTACTTATTGATAAGAATTTTCTAATTGCAAATGAATTAAAATTATTTTGGGGACAGAGAATTATTATAAAAGAAAATTTTCAGCTACCTTCTAAAACAATGGATTATAATTATTACTACATTTTTGTTATTGAAAAATTAATAGAAAAATATTTGAGGCAAAATGAATCTTTATCTATTGAAATAGAAAATATAATTAACTCATTATCAAATGATCATGAAAAGGCTATTCTCTATATGGCTATTTCAAAAACTTGTTTAAAAAATAATAACTTAAATAAAGTAAGGAAATGGTTGCTTAAAGCAGAAGATAGCATCATGAAAATTAATTCTCCAGATAAAAAAAATAATAATTTATTAGAAATAATAAAATACTATGTTGAATTAGGAAGAAAAGATAAGGTTGAACATTTAGAAAAAGCAAAAAAAATTATTTCCAATATGGATGATTCTTGGTATAAAAATGAAGGAACATTTGAAATAGCTAATGCTTATATTAAAATAAATGAAAAAGGTCAAGCAGAATTGCTTTTGGAGGAGTTAAAAGAAAGTATTTTGAATGAAATTGATTCAATTAAAAATTTAGGGAAAAAAACAATTTCAAATTTTGATTCTTCAGAAAAAAGAAATAAAGAAATTATTAGGCTAGCAAAGATATATGTTGCTATCAATAAAAGTGATAAAGCCATTTCATTTTTAAAACAAGCAGGTAAAAAAGTATTGGAAATAACAGATTCAGGGAGAAAAAATAAAAAGATATTTGAAATAGCTAATGCTTATATTGAAATAAATAAAAAAGGTGAAACTGATGAAATAGAATTGCTTTTGGAAGAAGTGAAAAAAAGTATTTTGAAAGAAATTGATTCAATTAAAGATTTAGGGGAGAAAATAATTCAAAATTTTGATTTTTCAGAAAAAAGAAATAAAGAAATTATTAAGCTGGTAAAGAATTATGTTGCTATTAATAAAAAAGATAAGGCAATCTCGTTTTTAAAACAAGTAGATAAAAAGACCTCAGGAATGATAGATTCAAATGAAAAAAATAAAAAGATATTAGAAGTAGCTGATGCTTATATTGAAATAAATGAAAAAGATCAAGCAGAATTGATTTTAGAAAAATTAAAAAAAGATATTTTGAAAGAATTTGATTCAATTAAAGATTTAGTAGAAAAAACAATTCATAATTTTGATTTTTCAGAAGAAAGAAACAAAGAAATTATTGATTTTGTAAAGAATTGTCTGGGTATTAATAAAAGAAGTGAAATAATTTTCTCTGTAGAAAACATTTTAAAATATAATAACTTGGGAGGAAGATGTGAGACTATAGTTGAAATCGCTAAAATCTATAACAAAATAGATGAAAAAAGCAAAGCAATTTCATCGCTAAAAAAAGCTAAAGAAATTACTTTAAAAATAAATAATATATCGGATAAAATTTTTATTCTGCATAACATTATAAATTGTTATATTGATATGAATGAAGAAAGCAAAGCGATGACATTATTGAGAGAAACAGAAGAAATAGCCATTGAAATAAATCATCCGATTCTTGGCTATATAGAAATAATTAGAACTATAGAAAATTACATTAAAATAAACAAAAGTGACAAAATAATTTCGCTTTTAAAAAAAGCAGGAGAATTCGCATTGAAAATTGATAATTCATGTTATAGAAATTATTCAATATTAGAAATAATAAAGGGTTATATTGCTATAAATAAAAAAGAAATAGCAATACCATTTTTTAAAAAAGTAGAAGAACACGTATTGAAAATTAATCATTCACGAGAAAGAAATGAGACAATACCAGTAATAGTAAAGGGTTATATTAAATTAAATGAAAATGATAAAGCGATTTCATTTTTAGAAAAAGCAGAAGAAATTATATTAGAAATTGATAATTTAGAGAAAAAAAGTTACGCGATATTAGAAATATCTAAAAGTTTTATTGTTTTAAAGAAAAAAGAAAAAGTAATTTCACTTATAGAACAAATAGAAGAAGTTACATTAAAAATTAATGATCCATGGGCAAAATGCAAGATAATACTTGAACTGGCAAGAAATTATAATGAAATAAACGAAAAAAGAAAGGCTGTGTTATTTCTAAAAGAGGCAGAAGAGCTTATTACAATAATGAATGATGATTCAAATAGAAGAGATATTGGGCTCTTAGAGATAATAAATATTTATACTGAATTGGCAAACAATAAAAAGATTGAATATTTACAAAGAGCATATACCCTTGTATCAAAACTAAGCATTTTGTATAAATATAATGCATTACTTGAAATAGCAAAAACTTATATTAATATTAATAAAAATGATGAAGCGTTTTTATTTTTAGAAAAAGCAAAAAAGATCGTCTTAAAAACAAATAAAATTTATCAGAGACTTACAATAGCAAAATGTTATATTGATATAAATGAGAAAAAAGAAGCACTTTTATTTTTAGAAAAACCAGAAAAAATAATTTCAAAAATAACTGATCCATTCCAGAAAAATATTGAAGTAATTGAAATAACAAAGAATTATCTTGATTTAAATGAAGAAAAATTAGCTGTATCATTTCTAGAAAAAATTATTTCTGAAACTAACGATTTATTTCTAAATAATATAGGGCTGACTAAAATAATAAAAACGCATATCGAATTGCATCAAAAAAAAGAGGTGGTTATACTTTTAGAAAGAATAAAAAAAATAATTTTAAAAATAACCAATTCATTATTAGAAAATATAGAAATAATTAAGGTAACAAAGAATTATCTTGATTTAAATGTATTATTCAAAGTTCAAAAATCATTAAATAATAATAATATTAATAAGTCAAATTCAATTTCTAAAGTTACAGATCAAATTCTTTCACATTCAAACACAATAAAACTAGATAGATCTCTCGATGAAAAATTTCAATTATTAGAATATATACTTTTCTTTTGTTCAGATGAAAAAAATACAATTAAAAAAATTCTGGTTTCCATAAAAAATGATTTAGTACTTCTGCCTTTATATGAAACTACCAATTATATACTCTTGCTATCAAAAATTGTTTCTGAATAAAAAACGAATTTCTCAACATTCAATCGGCTTTTTAGCAATAGCTAAACAGTAGTTTAACAATAGTTGAGCAGTAGAGAAGCAATGGCAAAACAATGGAGAAGCGATTGTATAAGGATTAGATTTTTTCATTTCTGCTTTTTGGCCTTTAAGCGGTTTGGCTTTCAAGATTTTGAGCTTTTTATGTTTTATGGTTTTTCATCAGACAATGTGGGTCCTTCTGTACCCTAGACCCTGCACCCTTAACCCTCACTCAATTCACCCTCGACCCTATACCCGCTTTCCCCTAGTTCCCCGTTATCTACATCGCTTTTAAGCAATTCAGCTTTTTGCCTTTCGGCTTTTTAACTTTTTAACTTTTTAGCCTTTAAGCAGGTGTATAAGGATTAATTTCTATTTTACTAATTTTTTTCACCAGGGACTGTTGTTTTTTCTACACCCTGCACCCTTAACCCTCACTCAATTCACCCTTGACCCTTTACCCTTTTTTATGCACTATTTCCCGCTTTTCCCCGGAATTAATATTTTTGAGGTGTCGTGCTATATATTTTTTTGATATAATTACCATAAAAAGGTGGTCATAGGAAGCTAGTTATAGGGAGGAAGATGTATGAAAAAGATTGGAATTATTATCTGTGGTAGATATGGAAATTGTGGTGGTGGAAAATGTCTCAGAGCGTTGAGAAATCATGAGGGAGGATTTTCGATATATCCGGCCGATGAAGAGCTTCAACTGGTGGGATATTCGACCTGCGGTGGCTGTCCAGGTGGAAACATAGAATATGTACCCGAAGAGATGATAAAAAATGGTGCGGAAGTAATTCATCTCGCGACGGGAATGGTAGTCGGTTATCCTCCGTGTCCAAGGTTGTCTTACTTCAAGAAATTCATAGAAAGCTATTATGGTATTTCCGTGGTTGTGGGTACACATCCCATTCCGATGAAATATTACAAAGCGCATTCAAATCTGCCGTTCTGGAACAGTGCGAATATGAAGCTTCTGGCACACAATCTCATGGATGAAACCGAAGAAACAATGAATGCATATGATTGAACCTGAACCCGGCTCATCGGATGAAAAATGTTTGAAGGACGGTGTCGTCCCGAAAGATGTCGGGGGAATCAATTACACGGTTAAAGACGGAAAGATAGTGAAATACAAGAAATGGCTCGGAGATCTTTTTTCTCCCATGTACGATAGTTTGATGGAGAAAAATGTTTTTCCGAAAAAATTCGGTGCGGATTTGAGTGAACATGAGGATTTTTTGAAAAATATGTATAAAGATATTGAAAATGAAAATGTACTGGAGCTGGGAACCGGATCTGGCAATCTTGCAAATTTGATCTCCCGTAACAATCGTTATACCGGAATCGATATCAGCCCCGGACTTTTAAAGAGAGCCAGGAAGAAATTTTTAGAGAATAAATTTGAGAACTTCGATCTTTATATATGCAGCGTATATGAATTACCTTTCATGAGTGATTTTTTTGATGCCTGTGTGTGCAATTTAACTTTAAATTTCTTCAGCGATCTGGAAAAAGTAGTGAAAGAGATTAAAAGAGTATTGAAAAATTCCGGAGTTTTTTATTCATCTGTTCCCGTGAAAGATAAAATCGGTAGTGATATCATAATTCACGGTTACGTTAAAAGTATAAAAGAGACGGAAGAAATATTTTCCGAAAACGATTTTTATTTTGAACCCCAGCAATTTGACAACGGTGCAATTTTTTATTTTAAAGCTGTGAATAAAAAACAGACATAAAATCAGAAAGCGAGTATTAAATTAAAGTCGGATTTGTCAACCACTTTAGCATTCTTTTTAATTTTGTAAAGATACTTTCATTTATTTATGTAACTTTTTACATTGTTTATCAAAAAGAGTTTTCCAAAGCGTTTAAAGTAATATTTATTTATGCTATTATATTCGGGTAGTTGGCTTTGCTCAACTATTTTAGGAGTTTTTGTGATAAGTTCATTCTGTATTTTAATGACGTTAACCGAGTTCTACAGGACTCGGTTTTTTATTTCATCCTCAATATTCTCATAGTGTTGAATATCGCTATGAGAGAAACTCCCACATCTGAGAAAACGGCCTCCCACATCGTCGCTATTCCCGCGATTCCGAATGAGATAAAAATTCCTTTTATAACGAATGAAAGAATTATATTCTGCAGAACTATTCTCTTTGTTTTTCTTGAAATTCTTATCGCCTGTGGAATTTTTGATATTTTGTCATTCATTATAACTACATCTGCGTTGTTTATTGAAGCTTCGGATCCGATTCCACCCATCGCTATTCCGACGTCTGCCCTTGCGAGTACCGGCGAATCGTTCAGACCGTCGCCAACGAAAGCCGCAGTTCCTTTATTTTTGTTGTGTTCAATAATTTTTTCAATTCTCTTTACTTTATCCTCGGGGAGTAAATTTGTATAAGCTTCCGTGATATTCAGTTCCTTTTTCACATAGTCAGTCGCTTTCGCATTGTCACCTGTCAGGATGGTCATATTGTTTATCCCGAGTTCCTTCAATTCTTCAATTGCCTCAATTGAATCGGATTTTATTTCGTCTGCAATGACTATATAACCGCAGTAAGTATTGTTCAGCACCACATTTACCACGGTTTCATTATTCAGACATTTATCGTGTTCAATATTGTATTTGTGAAGAATTCTATCGTTTCCAACGATTATTTCATTTTTTTTGTAAGTTGCCTTTATTCCGTGTCCGCTTATTTCCTGGATATTTATTTTGTCTATATCATCGATTTTCTTGCCATATTTTTCCAGTATCGCCTTCGCGATCGGATGGTTGGAATGAGATTCCGCTATCGAAGCATATTCAAGAACTTCTTCTTTTCCGCACGCGCCGAATGATTTTATTTCCGTCACTCTGAAGATCCCCCTGGTCAAAGTACCGGTTTTGTCGAATGCAATTCTGTTTACTTTTGCCAGCGAATCAATGAAATTAGAACCTTTAATCAGAATCCCATCCTTCGATGCCCTGCCAATTCCACCGAAATATCCGAGGGGAATACTTATTATGAAAGCGCAGGGACAGGATATCACGAGAAGAATCAGTGCTCTGTTTACCCATTCGGAGAGGGTTCCATAACCAAAGAGAGGTGGTATCAGGGCTATACCCAGGGCACCGAACACAACGGCAGGCGTGTAGTACTTTGCAAATCTCTTTATGAATTTTTCTGTCCGGGTTTTTTTGTTTGCGGAATCCTGTATGAGTTCTATTATTTTTCCGGCGGATGAATCTTCATATTTTTTCGTCACCCTGAGAATTATATTTGAATAAAGGTTGATCGTTCCCGCATATACTGTGTCACCTTCATACACATTCTTTGGAATAGATTCTCCGGTCAGGGATGAATTGTCAACCTGAGAACTACCGTTGATAATCTCTCCGTCGGCGGGAATTCTTTCTCCCGGTTTTACTGAAATTCTGTCACCTACATTCAATTCATCCGGAGATATTTCTGTGAGTTTCCCGTTTTCTATTTTGTAAGCCTTTTCTGGCTTCAATTTGATAAGATCGTTGATGGAGTTTCTCGAATTGTCGAGTGCCAGACCTTCAAAAAATTCCCCAATATTATAAAATATCATCACTGCGAGCGCTTCAGGATATTCCCCAATTATGAAAGCTCCTATGGTAGCCACACTCATTAAGAACTTTTCATCAAATATTTTGCCCCTTCTTATGTTCTTCATCGAGGATATGAGCACATCTTTTCCCGCGATAAAATACCCGATTACATAAAAGGTCAGCGATAGATATTTGAAAAGGGTATTCGAAAAAAAGATTCCGGAAATTGAGAAAAATAACAGAATGGATATTGAAATTATGAGGTGACGTTCTTTTTTCAGTTCTTTTATTATGTTTATTCTGTCAGGAACATGTTCGGAGCCGGTTATTTCGTGAAGCTCCACTTCTGGCTCAATACTTTTAATATGTTTTATCGTTCTCTCAATGTCGTTCGATTCAATTTGAATTATCCCGCTTGCGAAATTTAAATTTACATTTTTTATCCAATCCTCTTTATTCAAACTCTCCTGTAAATTCGCCGCACAGTTCGCACAATCCAGATTCTTTATTTTGTATGTTTTTTTATTGTTCTTCGACATGCTCCAATCCCTTCTCAAATAACTGTGATATGTGATCGTCATCGAGGGAATAATAGACCATTTTCCCTTCCTTTCTGTATTTGACCAGTCTCATATCTTTTAAAATTCTCAACTGGTGAGAAATCCCGGATTTTGAAATGTTCGTCAACGCGACCAATTCACACGTGCAGAGTTCTTTCAGGGATAACGCGAAAACTATTTTCAGCCTTGTCACATCCCCAAGCGCTTTGAAGGTTTCTGCCAGTCTATTCAAAGTATCCCTTGACTTCATTTTTTTATCGATATATTCAATTTTTTCTTTATCCACACTTTCTACACTGCATACAGGAACATTTTTATTTTTCATACATATCTCCTTTATATAACAATAGTTGAACAATCGTTTGTCATATTATAGAACAAAAAAAGACAGAAATCAACTATTTTGATTCGATTTTAAAATATTTTTTTTGCTTTTCCTGCGGGAATATTTTATTCTAAATTAGCGTGGTTCAAAAACATCTGTCCCGATGTTTTATTCATTTTCTCCATTAAGCTCATCACCACTACAGCGCCTGTGAGTCCCAGGATCTGTTCGAACAAATTTGCCATTGGTTGTATAGATTTTGATATGGAATTTTCAATTTTTGGTGAATATGCTGGAATTATTAAAACTAAATCGGCACATTTTGATATTTCAGAGTATGGATTGATAGTGAGCAAAGCCACTTTCGCACCTAGAGCTTTCGCCCTGTTTGCATGGGAGACCAGGGATTCTGTGTTTCCCGAGCCTGATCCTATTATCAGGAGATCGTCGTTTCTGATACTGGGAGTCGTTGTTTCACCAACGATGTATGTTTCCAATCCGAGGTGCATCAATCTCATCCCAAAATTTTTCATCACATTACCAGTTCTCCCTCTGCCCACTATAAAAACTCTTGAAGCATCTGAGATTGCTTTGACGAGTGCTTCGATTTCTTCATCGTTTACCTTCAAAAAAACCTCACGTATTTCTTCCAGAATTTCGTTTTTTACTTTCATTATTTTCATTTTCGATCAACCCTTCTATTTTATTGATTACATCAACAGGATCATTTGAATTTGTGATTGTTCCACCAATGATAAGCAAATCCGGCACTAGTTCAATTATATTCGGAAGATTCACTAAATTCAAGCCACCGGCAACCGCAATCTTAACTAATGTATTTACTTTTTTTATCTTTTTTAAATCATTGTATGGATTTTTAGTATTCTTCAGATCATTTGAAGAATGAACACAAAAATATTCGGGGTTTAATTTTTCAAATTCTTTTATTTTTTCTTCAGTTATCTCATCCTGAATAAAATCTATCATGAAACCTTTATTTTTTTCTTTTGAAGCACTGGAAACACCTTCTAAAGTTTTATGTGAAGAATGAGAAAGAGCGGTTACTATATCGGCTCCATAATCGAACAATTTTAATGACTCCTTGTATCCGCCGTCGATTATTTTTGAATCGGCCAGGAAAATATTTTTATATTTATCCCTGAATAAACGCATAATCGGGGCACCATAGTTGATTAAAAATGGTGTCCCGAATTCTATTATATCGATCATATGACTTATTCTGTCAGACAACGCGAATGCATCTTCCAATTCTATGAAATCGAGTGAAAGTTGAATCTTCATTATTCGTTGATCATTATGGCTTTTATAGCTCTTTCTCTGTGTTCGTCGATGTATTTTATATATTCACCTATTTCTTCGATTCCGAATTCGTGGGTTATCAGCATTTTCGGATTGATCTTACCGGCCTTTGTCAATTCAAGGCATCTCGGAAAATATATTGCCGGGGCGGCGAAGGAAGCTCTGAGTTGTAATTTCTGAAAATGAAAATAGTTTGCGTCGAACTGAATTTTTGCACCTTCACCGTATTTTATTCCAATATAACCTATGGTCGCTCCCAATCCCGCGATTTTTATCGCAGATTCGATCGTCTTTGGAGGAGCGGTTACCATGATTTTATTCAGTAGACAATCAAATTTATAATCTTCGAGACTCGTTTTATCAACTTCTATTATTTCATCCGCGCCGAATTCCTTCGCCATCTGTAATCTTATATTGGATGTGGAAAGGTCCGCGGCAAATATTTTTCTCGCTCCCATTAATTTAGCAAATCTCAATGCCATCAAACCTATAGGACCCAATCCCACCACCAGAACATTGTCGTCGAGTTTGATGTCCGTCACATACGCAAGATCGAGGCCAACACCCATTGGTTCAATCAGGGTCGCAGTTGCAAAATCCAGACCGTCAAAAGGAACGAGATTTCTCTTGCTCACGGTAACATATTCGGCAAATCCCATGTTATAACCAAGTTCGACGTTTTTTATGACATTGGGAGCATCGTTGCAGAGATCTACTCTCGCATTTCTGCAGTTTGAACATTCCCCGCAGAAAGAACCGCTCTCCACTACTACTTTTTGACCCACTTGGACATTGGTGGTGTTTTTCCCCGCCTTTTCGACGATTCCGGATATTTCATGGCCGAAAGACTGCCATTCTACGGCTTCCGTTCTCGCGGAATGGAGATCGGTACCACATACCCCGCATGCTTTGACTTTTATCAGCGCTTCATTGTCATCCGGTTCTCTGATATCCCAATCTTCAATTTTGAATCTAAATGGCGCTTTTACAAGTGCGACTTTCATGATTAATACGTTACACCTGCAACCAGTATTATATTCGCATAAGATGTTCTCTCGCCCGATCGCACAACACCCTTTGTTTTTGTATTTGAGATTTCTTTGAATTTTATGTGAGGTAAAAATTCCACTTCAACACTATCGGGGAATCTTTTTAAAATATCTTCCAGCATCCTGGGACTGACGGTTTTTATCTCTTCCGCTAGTATTATTTTTTCGACTTCCAGTTCTTCCAGGATCGGATCAAGGACTTCAAAAAATCCTGGTTTTCCGCCCACTATAGTTAAATCGATTCTGTTTCTGTCATCGGCTATTGGGAGACCGGAGTCGGTGACAGTCAGCATATCTGTGTGTCCCATATCCGCGATTAATCTTGATAATTCTTTGTTTAATATTCCAGTTTTTTTCATAAAAGGACCTCCTAACCCAATTTGATTATGTATTTGTAGTTTTTCGCATCGTATCTCCCTACAACAAATTCAACCGGCAGGTTTTTTCTGTTGTAGCTGATTCTTTCAAAATATAAAACCGGATCCCCGATGGATATATTCAGTAATTTCGCATATTTTTTGTTCGCGAGCCTCGCTTCAATAACGGCATCGCCGGAAACTATTTTTGTATCGTTCTCCTCAAACAATTCATAGAGAGAGCCAGTGAAGTTATGCGGTATTTCAATATTCAATCTTTCGGGAATATAGGATTCAAAAAATACAATTGGAAATATTTCTTCGTGTCCGTAGAGTCGGGAATATTTGAGTATCATTTCATTTTTTTCCATTTTTAATTTTATCCGGAGCATTTCATCCGGTACGATTTTTTCAAGACAAACAAATTTTCTGACTGGAGTGTGGCCGGAAGATTTCATCTGCTCGGTAAAACTTCTTGGATAGGTAAGTGGTTCCTCCATGGGAGTCCCCTGCCTTATCGCCGTTCCCTTTCCTCTTATTCTCGTAATATGACCAGATTGTTCCAGTAAATCCAGAGCTTTTCTTATAGTTGCCCTGCTCACACCAAAAATCTGCATCATCTGAGATTCGGTTGGGAGCATTTTGCCATGATTTTCACCGGAAATCTTTTTTTCTATTATCTTTTGTATCTGATAATAAAGCGGGATTGGACTGTTAACCTCTAAATAAATTTTTTCATTCGGATCAATAATTTGCATAATTTACCTTCTCTTTTAATTAGATAATTCTTCAAAAACTCCTTCTAATGCATTATAAGCATTATTAAATATTTTGTAAAGCTCCATGTATTTTTTGTGATTCCGGGAATTTGGTTTTATAAATTTGACATCTTTTATGAACTTGCTTCCGTCTTCGTAGGTGATTATTCCCGCACCCACTCCAGCTATGATAGCAGCTCCCATAGAAGTGGCTTCGTCCAGGAACTGAGGAATCGTGATCTCTTTGTTGAAAATATCCGCAAGAATGTGCTGCCAGTTTCTTCCCTTAGCTCCTCCACCGATGACCCTTATTCTTTGAAAATCAGAAATATTTTCTAGGATATCAAGGATTATTTTCAGGTTAAATGTTACCCCTTCAAGTACCGCCCTCAACATGTGAGATTTGTTATGCGAAGCCTTCAATCCAATGAATGACCCCTTCGCATTCGGATTCCAGTGTGGGCTTCTTTCGCCCATTATGTAGGGCAGAAAGAGGAGATTGTCTGAACATGGTTGTATCTTGTCTATCATATCATCCATTATTGAGAATACACTGATCCCCATATTTTTTGCATTAACTTCTTCAAGACCGCACAGTGAATTTTTTATCCAGTTATATGAAGCTCCACCCGCCTGCATCGTCCCCGTGGGGCAGAATAATCCCTTGACCGTATGACAGAAATTGAATGTTCTCATTTTTTCGTCGAAGTAAGGTTTATTCGAGGTGGTGCTCAGCCACGAAGAAGAGCCGAGATATGCGTAGATCTCTCCCGCGCTGTTTATTCCTGCACCGGTTGAGGCACACGCTCCATCGCCGCCGCCTTGAAAAATCATTGTATCTTTCGACAACCCGAGCTTTTCTGCGATTTCTGGTATTATTTTGCCCGCAAAAAAAGTGGATTCAACGATTTCGGGAAGTTTTTCAACATCTATATTCAGAACATCACATATTTCTTTCGACCAGCAAAGATCGCTCACATCAAAAATGTTGGTCATCGAAGCATCCGAATAATCCGTTCTGAATGTGCCGGTCAGCTTCATCACGATGTAATCTTTTGCATTCAGAAACTTGTAGGTTTTATTGTAAATATCCGGTTCATTTTCCTTCATCCAGGCTATTTTTTCTCCGGAGAAGGTTGGAGAAACCCTCGTTCCGGCAATTTTATACACTCTTTGCATACCGTATTCTTCGAGTTTTTGTGTTTGCGGAATACTTCGTTGATCAGCCCATATAATGGATCTTCTCAGTAAATCACCGTTTTTATCCACCGCTACTGCACCCATCATCTGTCCGCTGAAACTCATTGAAACGAGATCATTAGGATTAATACCGGTTTTTTTCATAAGTAATTTAGTGGACTGCTCGACAGAGTTCCACCATTGATTTCCGTCCTGTTCCACCATGTTATAACCGGGGTAATAAGTTTTATATTCGGAGAATTCACTTCCAACGAGCGTACCGTCTTTTTTATATAACGTGGCCTTGTTCCCCGTGGTTCCGAGGTCGTGAGCCATTAAATATTCTGTCATTTATATCACTCCAAAAGATTCTCTGTAAAATTTTTCGATTTCATTTTCTTCGGGCATGGAAGGTGAAGTTCCGAATCTTGTCGTTGAAATAGCCGCCCCCGCCATGGCATATTTTATAGATGTTTCAAGATTCTTGCCCTTTGCCATGTATGCGGTGAATATTCCTGCAAAAGCGTCTCCCGCCCCCGTGGTATCAATCGTTTTGACACTGCAGACGGGCAGTATTTCTTCGCTGACTTTTTCACAATAAACCCCGTTGTCACCGAGAGTTATTATAACCGTATCCACGTATTTTTTCAGTTTGTCTGAAGCTTCTTTTGCACTTTTCTTGTCTTTTACCTGTATTCCCGTTATCTGAGAAGCTTCCACTTCATTTGGAATTATGATATTCACTTTCTGAAGCATTTTCATATCGAATTCTTTCACGGGAGCCGGATTTAAAACTACGAGCAATCCCTTTTCAGAAGCTATGTTTATAGCCTCGTTGGTGGCCTGCAGGTTGCTTTCAAACTGTGTTAAAAATACTTTGCCGTCATTGAACATATCGGCATTATTTTTTACTTCATCGGGGGTCAGTTCATTACAGGCTTCCGGAGCAACTGCGATGGCGTTCGCACCGTTATTTTCGTTCACCACGATCAGAGCTACACCTGTTCCGGTTTTTTCGGATTCAAGAAGGTATTTTTTCGAAATTTTAAATTTATCAAAAGCATCCTTTACATAAGAATTGAACAGGTCTTTTCCGATCTTCGTCATAAATTCAACATTCACTCCAGCCATTCGAGATGCAACGGCTTGATTGAAACCTTTTCCTCCGGGACCCATTTTAAACGGACCGGAAAAAACCGTTTCGCCGACTACGGGAATGTGTGGGGCGAGACAAGTGAGATCCATAACATAACTTCCGAATACTACTACCTTTGACATATCTGTTTCCCTCCCGTTATATAACCCATTTCTTATTTTTGATACTTTTCCAGTCTTTATCGAAGTTCACGATAGCATTTTTTACAAGTTCATTCTCAAAAATTGATGAATAAAGATCGGTGGAAATGGTTATGTTGGCAACTCCATAATTAATAACGGTTCTTATCTGTTCCAGATTTTTAAAACTGGCGGCTACTATTTCGCAGTTTTTCTTATTGATCTCGATATATTCCTGCATCATTTTGACATGTTCGATCGGTATTCCCGCGTTTTCCATTCTGTTCACATAGGGAGCAATGAATTCCGTACCCGATTCAATCGATAAAACCGCCTGTTCATAAGAATAAATTGCCGTGACCAGTGTTCTGCATGAATTCTTTTCGAGCTCCTTCACCGAAGCCAGCCCGTAACCTGAAAATGGTATTTTTATAATAATTCTTTCCGGATTGATTTTGTTGATTTCTTTTCCTTCTTTGATCAGATCATCGTAATTATCTGAAGTGGCCTGAACGAATAAATCTCCATCGGTTATTTCCAATATTTCATTGATAACTTCAAGAGGTGGTCTTTCTGCTTTCCTGATAATAGAGGGATTTGTAGAGACTCCCGAAAATATTCCGATTTTGTACAGCTTTTTAATTTTTTCCGTATTGCCATCATCAATGTAAAGATTCATTTCTACCTCCAATTATTCAAAATAAGCCGGGTTATCTCCCCGGCTGTTTAAATTTATCTTTTTATTTCCGCTATTTCCAATAATTCCCCACCGGGGCCATTGAAAGTGTTGTATAATGTTTTACCATTGAAAACGCTGATGGGTTCCTCCGATTCGAGCTTTATTCCTTTATCTTTCAGATAATTCATTGCTTCATCGATATCATCCACGAGAAAGGAGATGTGTTGAATGTGTGATTCTTCAGTGGCTGCAAAGTTTTTCAGGTTCGAATTATCGAAGCACATCAATTCCAATTCACACCCTTTTCCCTTTAAGAAAGCGACGGTCAGATTTTTTTCGGGAAGCCTTTCTTCAAAATCGAGTTCGAGTCCGATCAATTCCATATAAAATTTTTTCGCTTCCTGTAAATCCGGAACTTCTATTCCGATGTGATAAAAATTATTGAGTAGCATTTACTCTTTACCCCCTTCCGAAAATCTTAGGTCTTCTTCCTCTGCTCTTGAAGAACGTATCGAAGAAAACGGCCAGAACGATGATCGCACCAATAACCATCTGCATTATGAAAGGATCGATTCCCATCAGGTTTCCGCCATTTTTGATCGTCTGTATTATCAGAGCACCGAGAACAGTTCCAAGGGCAGTACCCACTCCACCGGTCATACTCGCTCCACCGATGACAACCGAAGCTATAGCATCGAGTTCATAACTCTGCCCTGCAGTCGGAACACCTGAAGCCAATCTTGTTGAGAGCATCAAACCTGCTATACCACAGAGCACCGCACCCACTATATAGAAAAAGTACATGTTCAATCTTATATTTATACCTGATAATCTCGCTGCTTCAGGATTACTACCTATAGCGTAAAGGTTTCTTCCAAACTTGGTATATTTCATAACCAGTCCCGCTATAATGGCTATCACAATCCATGTCCACGCAAGAGCTGGAAGTCCCAGGAAATCCGCAGATGAGAAAGCTTTGAAATCTTTTGGCAAACCAGTTATCATACGTCCGTTCGAAATATACATGACTAGCCCTCTCACTGCCGTCATCATACCGAGAGTGGCTATGAAGGGCGGGACCTTTCCGTCGTGAATCGCAATTCCATTGATCAAACCAACCGCTGCCGATGCCAGCAATGAAATAACGATCGCAAGGGGTACTGGCATACCAATGCTTAAATTCGAGGAAGTCATGGTTGCAAAAACCATACCGGACAAGCCTACAACCGAACCTACCGATAGATCGATACCGCCTGTTATAATGATGAATGTCATGGCCACCGCAACAACACCGTTTATTGCAGCCTGTCTGACGAGATTTGTTATATTCAGCGAACTTGAAAATCTCCCGCCCGTTACAAAAGCCAGTAAAATCCACATAAAAACTATTATAATGATAAGATTTCTTTCCGCAAAGGCCTTTCTGTATTTTTTAGCCATTTAAAACTTCCTCCTTCAAATCAGCATTGCTATAATATTTCATTGCAAGTGTTAGCAACAGTTCTTCGGAAAAATCTTCTCTTTCCACCTCACCGGCAACTCTTCCGTTGGATATCACGATAACTCTGTCCGACATTCCCAGGAGTTCCGGAAAGTATGAGGATATTAATATTATTCCCTTGTCCTGTTCGAGAATTTTTCCAAACAGTTTATATATCTCGGATTTTGTACCGACGTCTATTCCCACTGTGGGTTCGTCAAAAATAAGAACGTCCGGATTTTTTGCCAGCCATCTTCCTATTATTACTTTTTGCTGGTTTCCACCGCTGAGTTCCGAGACCTTTTGAAATGGTCCACCGACTTTTATCGAGAGTTTTTCTATATATTCGTCGGCTAATTCAACCGTTTTTCTGTAGTTTATAATCCCGGCATTTATAGATTTTTCATAGTTTATAATATTGATATTGAAATCAACATCTTGGGGAAGAAACAATCCCAAATCCTTTCTATCTTCGGGTAAGTATCCCAGTCCGTTTTTTAACGAATCATTTGGTTTTTTTATTTTTACTTCGTTCCCATTTATATGAACGGTTCCTCTTTGAATTTTATCCGCACCGTAAATTGCTCTTGCGATTTCTGTTCTGCCAGCTCCAATCAGTCCAAAGAAACCAAGAATCTCTTTTCTTTTTACGCTGAAGGAAATATCCGTAAATTTTTCGCCCGAGAGATTTTCAACCCTCAATATCTCTTTTCCAGGTTCAAATTCCTTTTTGGAATACATTTCGGAAATTTCCCTTCCAACCATCAACGGTATCAATGATTCCTCGTCAAGTGTATTACTGGGAACGGTATCAACTACCATTCCATCCTTAAGAATTGTTATGGTATCACAAACCTGGAAAACTTCTTCTAAATTATGTGAAATATAAATTATCGCAATGCCCTTTTCTTTCAATTCCTTTATTATTCTGAAAAGAATTTTCGTTTCGCTTTTTGTGAGCATCGCCGTCGGTTCATCGAATATAACCACTTCAGGATTATGCCACAGAGCGGCAGCGATTGTTACCATTTCACTTTCGGCAACACTCAATTCACTGAGGTTCTTTCTCACGGGTATATCCAAACCGAGATCTTTCATGAATTTTTCCGATTCAGTATACATTTTTTTCCAGTTTATTAGACCACCTTTTCCCGGTTGTGCACCGAGAAAAAAGTTTTCAGCGACCGTTAAGTCCTTCGCAAGCATTACTGCCTGATAGACGGCGTAAACCCCCATATTTTTAGATATAAGGGGTGAATTTCTTCTGATCTGTTTTCCACATATATATAAATCGCCACTGTCTTTTGTGTAGGCTCCTGTGACTATTTTTATCAAAGTTGATTTTCCCGCACCGTTTTCACCGACTAATGCCCTGACTTCACCTTTTCTCACTTCCAGTGATACGTCGGTAAGAGCTTTAACGGCCGGAAACTCTTTATTAACTTTTTCAATCTTGAGAGCTACTTCTCCAAACTTTTCCGGCATATACGCCACTCCTTAATCTTTATATTTTTCGTTGTATTCATTAAGTATCGATAAACTGGCACTTGCACCAAAAATATCTGCACCCGCATCAAGATATTCTTCTACCTGGGGCAGAGTTTTTACTCCTCCGGATACTTTGATTTTTTTATCACCTTGTGTTACAGAATAAATAAGTTTCACATCATTTACAGTTGTTTTTCTTGGTCCAAAACCCGTACCAGTCTTTATAAAATCTATAGTCGGTATTTGCATGATCACTTCTGAAATCTTAACTATCTCATCGTCCGTCAGCCTTGATGTCTCTATTATTATTTTTGCAATCCTGTCAAATTTTTTAACTCTTTCGGAAATCGTCTTCAATTCTTGTTTCACATCATCCCATTTTTCAGATTTCACAAGTGAAATGTTTGCGACCATATCAAAATCTGTAGTTTCTTTACCGAGATTTGCATAAAAATTTATCTCATTCAATTTAAGCTCTGTTGGAACATAACCAAACGGAAAGCCGACTCCAATATTTACACCAACATCGGTCCCTTTAACTTTTTTGACGGCATATGGAACCGCATACCATGGAACAACAACGTTCCTGAAATTGTATTCCAATGATTCATCAATGATATCTTCTATCTGTTGCCAGGTAGCTTCCGGTTTGAGTAAAGTGTTATCAAATAATCTGTTGAAATTTTCTATTTTTTTCAAAACAAGCCTCCATAAATTATTAAAAATATGCAGCCTGGTATTAAAACCAGACTGCTAAAAACTATTTATTATTAATATCTCTGTCTTGTGAATGGATCGAGAATTCCTGTTGATTCATCAACAACATCAGGAGTTATAACATAAACACCCGTGTCGAAGTATGAAGGGAATGCTTCTCCTTTGAGAGCCATGAATGCGAACATAACGCCCTTGTAACCCATTCCATGTGGATCCTGTACGATTAAACCTTTCAATGCGCCTGATTTGACTGCTTCAACTTCCAGAGGATCGGAGTCGTATGCAACAGCTATAACCTTTTCTCCTAAACCCTGTTCTTCAATGACTCTAGCAACACCGTCACCACTGTGGTTGTTGTCTGCGAAGAATCCTACAATATCACTGTTTGCAATGAGTAAATCTTCTGTGGCATTTGCTGCCTTGGCGATATCGTTGTCTATATATCTTGTAGGAAGAATTTCAAGATCGGGAGCAATTTCAGCCATTCTCGCTTTGAAACCATCGTCTCTGTCTACTAATACCTGTACACCGGCCATAGCACTGATGAGACCAATTTTACCCTTTAATGCAATACCTCTGTCTTCCAGATTCTTTACCAACAAATCCGCTGCCAACGCTCCACCTTTTGCATTATCTGTTGCCAGGAATGCCGTATAACCTGTGTCGTATACAAAGTTGTCAATTAATACAACAGGAATACCTGCTTCATATGCTCCGTTTAAAATTGCCGAAGGAGCATCCGAACTCGTTGATGACATAACAATAGCATCTGGCATTGTACTTACAACATTCTCCAGAATAGCAATTTGCTGATCGATATCGGATTCAGATGGGGGTCCGTATACTGTTATGTTTATTGCGCCATCCAGATCATACTCTGCATTTTTTGCACCTACGATTGTGTACTGCCAAAAATCTGAATCGGTTGCTTTAACGATGAATGCGATTTCATATGCAGCAAATGTACTTACGGCTACTAAAGCCAATACTAACAATACTAAAAACTTTTTCATGTTACTAACCTCCCTTTAAAAGATAGTTTAATTTATTTTTTTTATAGAATTATTAACCCTTAACTCCGGACTCAAAACGATATTCTGTATGACATCATTCTTTTTTTGAATCTCTCTGAGTAACATCTGGGCGGCAAGTGACCCGATAGAGAATCTCGGCTGTGAAATAGTGGCAATATCCAGTAGTTCGGTCCAGGGCTCGGGATCAAAACCAATAATTGATAAATCGTCAGGTATTTCCAGTTTCATCTCTTTTATTGTTTCCAAAAGACCTAAAGTGGACTTATTATTTGATGAAAAAATTGCCGTTGGTTTATTTTCGCTTAAAAATTTTTTCACCTCATTTTTGGTATCATATTCGTTAAAATTGCCGGTGATGATCATATCCGACTGGAGATTGAAAATTTTCATTATCTGCTTGAATGCGGTGAGTCTCTGTTGACCGGTATATATTTCAGGTATTCCACTGACACAGGCTATTCTTTTGTGACCGTTTTCAACCAGATTTCTGATTGCCATGAAAACCGCGTCATAATTGTTCAATGTTACGGAACTCACATTCAGACCATCGATCTTTCTGTCAAAAAACAAAATTGGAATGCCTCTTTCGAGAACTTGATAATACATCTTTTTACTCACTCCGGCCGAGGGGGCTGAAATGATTCCGTCGACATTCATATCTATTAAATTTTTCAGATAGTTCTCTTCAGTTTCACTGTTTTCGTCGGTATTTGCAAAGAAAATTGAAAAATCTTCTTTTATCAAAACACTTTGAACACCGTACAATATTTTTGAAAAGAATTGGTTGGAAATATCCGGAATAATAACCCCTATTCTCTTGTACAGTTCCTTGTTGTTATTTTTTGCAATGAAAGAATAATTCATTTCCTGTGCAACGTTTAAAATTTTTTCTCTCAACTCGTCGCTGATTCCTTCTTTGTAATTAATTGCACGGGAAACAGTTGAAGGTGATACTTCCAAAATTCTGGCGATGTCACTGATTCTTGTTCTTTTCATAAAACTCCTTTTTGCGAAAACAAAGCTATTTTTTTGCGCTAAATTATGTTTATTATGACCGCAATCATAAAAATAGTCAAATTTAATACAAGGAGATTATCGTTGATTTGAGCTATTTATAGTTAATCTGAATCGATATTCTCTATTTTTCAAAGACTTTAATAATACAAAGTGTTAATAAATAATTTGCGGATTTTTTTAATAATCTTGTTGAAAATAACCGCTTAATAGCTTATAATCGTACTGATATGATACTGATATCATTATGTACGTATAACCATACAATACAATACATATTTAATATCAAAAAATGGAATTTGTCAAAGTAAAACCATAAGGAAAAATCATAGTAAATCGAAGCAAATTTTAATTAATGAACAATATTTTGGTATAATCACATATAAAAAGGAAATGGGGTGAAAATTATGTTTTACAAAAAGGTGGACAAAATTAAAGAACCATTATCTGCTGTTGGATACGGATGTTGGGGAATTTCCGGCGGGGATTTCTGGAGCGGCACCACTGATGAAAATTCAATAAAAACTATACAAACGGCTATCAAAAATGAGGTGAATCTTTTTGATGTTGCTCCTGTGTACGGTTTTGGACACGCAGAAGAAATTCTTGGAAAATCAATAAAGGGTAACAGAAGCAAAATTTTTATCGCTTCGAAATGTGGACTGGTGTGGGACAATGATAGAAATATTTCGAACAATCTGAGTCCCGACAGCATTGAAAGAGAGATCAACGCTTCATTGAAAAGACTGGATGTTGATTATATAGATTTATATCAATGTCATTGGCCGGATCCTCAAACCGATATTAAAAAAACCATGAAAAAATTGAATAAATTGAAAGATGAAGGTTTGATAAAGTATATAGGTCTGACGAATTTTTCGATTGAAGAGGCAAAGATGGCTATGTATTTCGGAGAAATTTCCAGTATGCAAGGTCTGTATAATATGTTGGAAAGGAATCCGGACAGTTATCACAATATTCCTCTGGAGTACAAAACTGAAAAGGAAGTTTTTCCCTTTGTAAAGAAAAACGGCATTGCATTTTTTCCTTACAGTCCGCTTTTTCAGGGTTTGTTGACGGATTCTTTCGGTGAATCACACAATTTCGATAAAAATGATGTCAGAAATGCGAACCCAAAATTGAATGGACCTCTGTTCGATAAGCATTATAACAAGTCACTTAAGATAAGGGAAATTGCAAAAGAATTGGGAAAACCAACCAGCCAGCTGGCTATAAACTGGCTCGTACAAAAGGATGAAATAACATCCATAATAGCGGGCGCTCAGAATACGGAACAACTTTTACAAAATATAGAAGCATTGACCTGGAATATTCCGAAAGAAATAAACGAAAGACTTGAAAAAGTATTGGAGGAATAGATTGTCGTGCTCGATAGAATAAGTCAGAATAAATTAATTGCAGTGATAAGAGGAAACGATGCCGATGAAACATTCGATATGGTGAAAGAGATCATTCGTGGTGGAATAATGACGATAGAGATAACTTTCACTGTACCAAATGCTGCGAAATTAATCGGTAAATTGAGAAAAAATTATCCCGATATTCTTCTCGGAGCGGGAACCGTTATAAATGAAGAACAATTCATTTCTGCGACCGATGCCGGCGCCCAGTTTGTTGTATCACCACACACTGAAAATTCACTTTTTGATATTGCGAAAGAAAAAAATATCCTTTACATACCGGGGATTATGACACCAACAGAATATATCAATGCAAGAAAAATGGGAGCGGAAGCGGTTAAGGCTTTTCCTGCTGCGATTCTGTCACCCGCATTCGTCAAGTCTTTACGCGGACCATTTCCAGATGCTAAAGTAATACCAACGGGCGGAGTGAATTTAGAAAATATTTCAGATTGGTTCAGAGCAGGAGTCATTGCAGTTGGGGTCGGTTCCAATTTAACTAAAAACAAAGATAAAATAACAGAGACGACTCGTTTATACGCGAATAAAATTCATACAGTTTAATACCTCCCCCCATTATTTTTCTGGGGGAGGGCTTTTTAAGAAATCAAGGATATTTTAACCGATATAAACGGTATTTTCTCAGATTAACACATTTGATCTTTATATGAAAGACGATTTATAGAATGAAATATTCATTTCTAAGTTTTTTAATCTATTTTTTTCAGCTTTATTCCCGCTATTTCGAATCCGTATTTTTTGTAAAAAGTTAGCACTTCTTCATTTCCGGATGCCACCATTATATTTATATTTTCTATTTGTTTTGATGAAAACCAGGAAAGTGATTTTTCCATGAGTATTTTACCGAGACCGGTTTTTCTGAATTTCTTCTTTATGAACAGGGTTTCAATTTCACCATCCTTTTTATTATCGATCGAAGAGACACAATGCCCTATTCTTTCATCGTTGGAAAACGCAATTATTATAAATATTTCTCCGTTTTTTGCTTTTGAGGTCAGGAGTTCCCTTCTTTCAAAAAAAGTGAATTTTTTGAATCTCTCTTTGAAATAAACCGATTTTTCCTTATGGTGAAGATTCAACGCTTCCCAGGTTTCCTGTATTTCATCAATTAATTCAATTCCGCCTTCTTTAAAAATTATACTCACAACTTCCTCCTCATATCGGTAGATATTTTTATTTTATCACCATATCGTACGATTTAAGATATTTAAATATGTCTGAAAATGAGAATCTTTGTGGAACGTTCATATTTTTTTAATATTTTTTACACTTTTTATGTATTCGATTATTGAGGATAACAGTGACTGTTTCTGGATTATTATGGATTTTTCTCTGTACGATTCGGTTTGTCTTTGAAAAGCCCGGTGAAAACTGTATGAATTTCAGTATTATTGGATGTAACTTTTTCTCATCTTTTATGAGTTTCGTGATAGCTGTTATATAATTATTTTATATAAATGTATTTTCCAGTGAAACGGATTGTATGATTTTTTAATTCAGAGAGGTGGATTCTTTTGGATGAATTGGCGACATTTTTCGGAATGAACTTTTTGTTGATAATCGGATTTGTTTTGGCATTCATATTTTTATTTCTTGGAATCAGTTCTTTAAAAAAGAAAAGACTTATCGATGATGTACCAACTTCGAAAATAAAAGGCGTTTTCATAGGATTGGTCGAACTTTTCGTAAAAACCAGGCCATACAACCTGAAAAAGAGTTATCTCTCTGAAACGGAATGCGTTTATTATGATTACACTATTTCCGAGCAGGTCCGGGAAAAGCGTATAGTAACATACAGAGATTCTAAAGGAAGGACAAGAACTAAGACGAAAACGACTTATGTCTGGAAAAATGTTGATTCCGGGGGAAACACCGATCCGTTCTTTGTATACGACGATACCGGCGAAATAAGGGTCGATCCCTATAAGGCGAAAATTGAAGCGGTTCCGGTCTGCGATATAACTTGTGGAAGAAACGATCCTTTATACTTTTCAAAGGGACCGGAGACAGAATTTTTCAATTCAACTCACAAAAGAAGATTCGTTGAATATGCCATAAAACCTGAAGAAGAACTTTACATAATGGGTCAGGCGAGGGAAAGAACCGATGCTGTTGCACCGGAAATCGCATACGATGAATTCGCCCCGATGTTCTTAATTTCACATAAAAGCGAGGAAAGGATAACAAAGGGTTTAAAGTTGAAAAATATTGGATTTTTTATTGCGAGCATGACCGAAATAATAATTCTTTCCGTGGTTAATCCCGGACACGAATCCCTTGCTTACAGATATTATGGAACTGCTAATTTCTTCACTCTTCTTTTACCAACTCTGATAGTTGCTGCTTGTTGGTTTGTTCTCTGGTTCATAACCGTATACAACAGTCTCAGGCGACTGAAAAACAGTGTTGTTCAGGCGGAAAAGCAAATTGATATTCTTTTGAAAAGAAGGTACGATCTCATTCCCAATCTGGTAAACACTGTGAGGGGAATGGCTAAATACGAAAAAGAAACTCTGGAACTGACCACAAAATTGCGATCGGAATTTAAAGCGAAGAATACTCAGGACACCCTCGGGATCATAATCGAAAGATACCCGGATTTGAAAAGCAATTCGTCATTCAAAGTGTTGAACAAAGAACTCGTAGATACCGAAAACAGAATAGAACTGGCGAGAAATTATTATAACAATGTCTGCACTTTTTTCAATACGAGATTAACCACCTTTCCGGATATGGTAATAGCAGGAATGACAGGAATGAAATCATTTGAACTCTTTAAGTTTTCTCAAACCGAAGGAACGAATGATGTTGAAAATTGATCCCGGGCAAAAATAAACGATATTTATTTCATAAATTCAAAAACACTGCGTCCTGATTTTACCTGTAAATTTTTATACATATTTTTTTCGTTCTAAACTCATTGATAAAAAAAAGAGGGATTTAATTCTCCTCTTTTTCCTTTATTTTCTTTATTTCTTCATTGATATCATACTGGATAATGGCTATTTTTTCTCTGTCTTCCCTGGTCAGGTTCTCGGATTTCAGAATTTTCAAATAAATCTTGTTGGCCTTCTTCAAAAACTGCAGATCTCTGTTGAAATAATTATCCCTTAAAATTCCTTTATCAACGATATGCCTTGCTTTCAGATCTCTGATAATATCATCTTTAAAAAGATGGAACCTTTTTTCCGGGACTTTGTCGATATCATAGGGTTTTTCGGTGAAAGAAATATACAGAGTTATTCCGCCCGATAAGAACAAAAACACGCTGTAAATCATCGCATCGTTGAAAAAACTTATCAATCCCAGTGTTAAAGTGGCTCCTCCTAAAATAAGAAGGATGATCCCCGAAATCCTTGCATTTACATAAATTAATATGGAAAATATAATACCGGCAATCCCTATGAGAATACCCGAGATCCAGATAAGCTCAGCCACAGGATTTCTGATTCTTATAGAAGAAAGATCCTGAAAAGTTGTAGGGATCATTATAATCGATATTATCAACAAAATTAAGGAAACTGTGAAACCTGATACAAACGCTATTTTTTTCATTCTGACTACCTTTTTAATAAAATTCGAGTGAATAATTATATTATAAATTTTATCAGAATTAAAGCATAAAATGTGCGGATGGTAAAGAACGCTGAATTAATTCTATTTTACAGGCTCATAGATCTTCATGTATTCCACTCCGTTTTCATGTATGATCTCTTCCAGACAGAACCTGTTGAGAGTAAATTTTGATCTGTATTCACCCGAATTCACCCAGTTTATCAAAGTTTTCCATCCTTTGCCTATTTTTTCAAAAGGATCTTTAAATGGTTCCTTAATAGTAAGTGTAGCATAAACGTCTTCCTGAATTTCCTTAATTACAATATACTCCGAAGGATTGACACCTTTTGGAACTTCTCTCCACGCCTCATACCCCCTGTATCCTTTTTCTGTCAAATATGAGTATATCGGAATATCAAAACCAAAGTTTCTCAAATCCTCTCCCTTTGCCAGTCCTTTTTCTACAACATTTTTTTCGATCCAGCGATTCAAATAATCCATGGCTTCTTCTTCAGGTTCATTTCCCGCAACGCTGTAGGTTGCCACTCTCAATGTGGGCAGTTTTTCAATTTTTACTTCACTTAAATAATCCAACATAAAATTCACCTCCTGTGATTACTATAAATAGATTTCTGTTTTTTTACCTGTCGAAATTTGCTATTATTGAGTATGAAAAAATGGATAAAAGAAATTGAAGAATCGTTGTCATATATTTTGGAAAATCTGGATAAAAATGATATTCGTTTTGATGAAATAGCAAAATTACGTAATTATTCGCCTTATCATTTTCACAGAAGATTCAAGGAAATAACCGGTGAATCTGTAAAAAATTGCCTGAGACGGCTGAGATTTGAGAGAGCGGTTGAATTTATAAGAAATTCCGATAAATCGATAACTGAAATAGCCTTCGATAGCGGTTATGAAACTCTGGAATCATTTTCAAAGGCTTTCAAGAAATATCTTGGAATAACTCCGGGAGAGTTGAGAAAGAAAAAGACATGGTATGGGAAAACTCTTTCTCATTCACACATTCATTATGTTGATGATAATATTTCCGAGTGGATTGCACAGAGTGATATGGAGGACAATATGTTGGTAAAAATCGCAAATATTCCACCGATACAAATGGTTTGCTTAAAAAATCTGGGAGATTACTGGAAATTACCTTCAACCTGGGATAAATTTAGGGAAAAAATAGATGGATACAGGCTAAAAACGACAAATACTTTTTCGATGACGATTTTTTTTGATCATCATAACGATGTACCGGCGGACAAAAAAGTTTCATACGTTTGTTCCGGAAGTGATTATAAAGACAGTTTTCCCGAAGGTCTTTTTAAATATAAATTTCCCGGGGGAAAATATGCGATTCTCGCACACATGGGCTCCTATGACGAAATTGGAATAGTCTGGGAGGATTTTATGAAGAATTTTTTATCTGTAAAAGGATGGAAGTTGAACCCCGATCTCCCGTCACTCGAATGGTATCAAAACAGCCCAGGTAATTTAAGTCCTGATCTATGGATGACATATTTATGTGAACCTGTTTTATAATATTGATAAAGGAAGTGATATAATGTTCTGTCCAAAATGTGGTGAAGAAATTTCTGAAAATGCAAATTTTTGTCCCAATTGCGGTATCGAAATCAAATCTCAAAACGTGTCGTCGGATAGGCAACCCGAAAGTACTTCTAATAAGCAAAGTGAATACTTCTGGTACATGTTGACGACTTCAACGGGGTTATTCAATGCGACTTCCTGTTGCATAGTTTTCAAGAAAGATCACATGCTTTTTTTTCATGTGAGTTCAAAAAAGTACAAGGAGCTCCTCAAAGAAAAATATAAACGGGACAAAGCCGAAGGAAAGGGAATGATGCAGAGATACCTTTCAAATTTCAAAGTTCTCGATGAATACCTTCAGGTTCGGTTGAGGGATTCCGAAAATTCTTTGATCTCCGAAGATCCTAAGAATGGAACGGTTCCCTACTCTGCGGTAAAGAAAATAGTATTCAAAAGGCCCTCGAGTGTTTCGAGTGATGATACAAAATCACCGGGAAAATTGGTAATCGTCACCATGAACGGTAAATACAGGTATTCTCATCAAATAAATGATCCGAAAAAACAGTATAAAGCTGCCCTCGAAAGTTTGTTTGGAAAAAGGCTCAAGTATTCCTGATATGTTTTTCTTTGTTTTCTTTGGGACGTACAATAAAAAAAGGATCATAAAACAGTTTGAAAATCTGTATTGCCCTGAATGCGGTGTTAAAAAGGAAGCGCAATTGATTTCTCTTGATACGGTTTTTCATATTTTTTTCATTCCCATTTTCAAAATAAGATCTCAGTATTTTTTGATTTTTAAAAGTTGCAACCATGATTTTAAGATAGAAAAAGAAAAAGCAGAGTCCATTCCCGAGGACTTTAATGAGGATAAGTTCAACACAAAGGAAGAATTAAAATTCGACTATAAATACTGTAAAAAATGTGACAGAACGTTCGATGAAAGTTATAATTATTGTCCATATTGCGGAGGAAAGTTGGAATAATGATAATAAGTGCCAGCAGAAGAACTGATATACCGGCTTTTTACGGCAGATGGTTTATAAATAGACTTGAAAGAGGTTATCTGAAGACCAGAAATCCCTTTAACTACAATATGGTGAGTACCGTTCCACTGAATAAAAATGATGTGGATTGTATCGTTTTCTGGACGAAAAATCCCTCACCTATGATTCCCTATTTGAGAGAATTACACGATTATCCGTATTATTTTTTGTTCACCCTTAATCCTTACGGACAGGATATAGAAAAGAAACTTCCTCTCAAGAATTTTTTAATTGAGACATTTAAAAAACTGTCAATAACGATTGGAAAAGAAAGGGTCCTCTGGAGATACGATCCGGTTGTTTTTACCGGCAAATATTCATTTGAATTTCATATTGAAAATTTCAAAAAATACCTGGAAGGAATCGGAAATTATACGAGCACATGCATAATCAGCTTTTTTGACAGTTATAATAAATTAAAAAAGAGAACGCAGGATTTCATATATCCGAATCTGCCTCTTAAAAGAAAGTTGATTGAAGAATTTTCGAAAATGTCATCAAAATACGATCTTATCCTCAAAACATGTTCCGAAACGGATGATTACTCAGAATACGGGGTCGGCAAATCCGCGTGTATCGATAAAAATTTGATCGAAAAAATCTCTGGAAAGACGCTTTCTGTGAAAAAGGATAAATTTCAGAGAAAAGAATGCCTGTGTTCATCAAGCACAGATATAGGTCAATATAATTCCTGTGGATACGAATGTTCATATTGCTATGCGATCAGGAGTTTCTCATTTTCTCTATCAAATTTAAAAAAACATGATCCAAATTCGGATTTTCTCATATAGATTATTCCGGATTGCTCATCAATGGGGGCATTGATTCTTCAATTCTCTGAAAGAGGGTGGAGAAATCTACCAAACCCGTGAAAATCAAAATCATGAATACCGCGAATATTATTATTGTGATGATGAAAATCCATTTGAATGTTTCCGCCCTGTTTTTTTCCATTTTATTTGTACAGATATATTTTATGCATTCTGTATTTTCTCGTTCCCAAACCGATTTTTTCCGCATGTTCAAGCTGGTATTCCCAGTTGGTGTTCGGGTGAATTTTCCTGAATGGATCGTAACCTATCTTTTCAATAAGCAAATCGATGCAGGCCTGATCCAATGCCACAGGATCGGTACTTATTGCTATTCCCACATTCGGTGCTATTGGAGGTTCATTGTTGGGCCAGCAATCGCAATTTGGAGAAACATTATTGATGAAAGAGATGAAAAATCCTCTTTTGTTAACGAGTGTTGCCTTGGTGTATTCGGCCATTTTTTTACACAGTGCCATTCCTGAAGAGTTAAAGTCGGGATAAATGGCCCCGTAGTTGCACATAGCTATACATTGTCCGCAGCCAACACATTTGTCGTAATCTATTTCAACAACTGGATCGACTTTGATAGCACCGTAATTGCAGTTTCTTTCGCACATTCTGCAACTGACACATTTCTTCTGACTGTATTGAGGTTTTGAATCAGAATGCTGTTCCATTTTCCCCGCCCTTGAAGCGGATCCCATGCCTAAATTTTTGATAACACCACCGAAACCGGTCTGTTCGTGTCCCTTGAAGTGAGTGACTGCAATTATCACATCCGATAAGGCTATGGCGGATCCAATTTTGGCATCTTTAACATATTCCCCGTTCACGGGCACTTTCACTTCATCCGAGCCTCTGAGTCCATCCGCAATGATGATCGGTGCTCCGATGGTTTGATATGCAAAACCATTCAACACGGCCGTGTTAAGGTGATTAACGGCATCCGATCTGTTGCCTCTGTAAAGAGTGTTTGAATCGGTAACGAAGGGTTTGCCACCGAGTTCTTTTACTTTATCAACTATAACCCGAACATAGTTAGGTCTCACATATGCAAGATTTCCGTATTCCCCAAAATGAATTTTTATCGCCGTTAAATTGTTTTTATTTATTACATCATCAAACTTTGCCTTATTCATAAGGTTGGATAGTTTTTTCAATAAACTCATCGATGGTTTCGTTGAAAAATCTGTAAAATATACTTCAGGCATAATTCTCCCTCCTCAATGAAATTAAGAATAGCACGAAAAATAATTTTGAGGATTAATTTTTCTTGAAAATGTTAAAAATATTAATATTTTAAAATACTTTAACGAAATTCTTTTTTTGATTTTTTGAGTAATGAAGTATAATAGTTCATAATATATTTGATTTTTAGGAGGAATCTTTTTGAATATAAAAAGAGTTTTTATAAGTGTTTACGATAAAACTAATATTGAAATTTTATGCTCCTTTTTAATTTCTCAGGGAGTTGAGATAATTGCAACGGAAGGAACTGCAGATTATTTATCCAGTAAGGGACTCGAAGTCTTAAGAAGTGAAGAATACACCGAATTTCCTTCGATTCTTGACGGAACGATAAGAACTCTTCATCCTAAAATAATTGGTGGTATTGTTGGAAGTATCGATAATCCAATACATAAAAAAGAAATGTCTGAGCAAAGCATATCCAATGTTGATATGGTTATCATAAATACAATTCCCTTTGAAAAGATCGTTGAAAAAACGGTCGAAGAGGAGAATCTGTTATCAAAAATAGATGTATCGGATGCCTCTCTCCTGCTGGCGGGAGTCAGAAATCTCAGAAATGTTGTTAATGTCTGTGACCCCAGAGATTACGACGAGATCATGAGAAGCATAAATTTTTGTGGCGATGTTCCTCTGCACGAAAGAAGAAAATTTGCTTTAAAAGCCCTTTATTACGTTATCAACTATATCTCATCGGTGCATAAGCATTTGTCCGAAATCTTTGCCTCTGAGAAGTATGAATATCTTTTACTGGAGAATATATCGGGAATATTCACAGATCTTTCATTTTCCACGAGGGCGGATTTACTCAAAATTGAAAATATTGAGGGATTGCTCGACAATGTACAGAATGGGAATTTGATCATACCCCTCGTGAAGAGAAACATAGAAAATACTTACGTCTTTATGAAGCTTTATTATCTGCTGCCCGATCTGTGCTGTTATATTGAAAATGGGAAAATTATCGATGCTTCCATTAGAAAAAATTTCGATCTTGATTATGATTTCGGTGATACCATGTTCGCCTCAACTTTCACAATAACCGGCGAATTCATTCAAAAACTTTATGAAAAAGGTATAAAAAATTTTTGCGGAACCTTCGATCTCGATGCTGTGAAATTTGCCAAGGAAAAAGGGGTAAGCTTCATAACAATTCCGGAGAGAGAAAACCTAAATATTTCAAAATGGCAATACGATAATTTTGGAGATTACATAATAAGACAGCCGGGTAAGAATTTCCATAATAAATATCAGAATTTGCTGATCGATGAATTATTTGCCATAGCACTGGCAGAAATTTCAAAAAGTTATTCCATCGCCACAGTGAGTAACGGGAGACTCAAAAAAATTTATCACAATTTAACAAAATCGGAGTTAAATGAAATCATTGATAATTTTGAATCGCTTGAAAGTTGTGTGATAGCGGTTAAATGCGAAGACAACCATATAAAAGAAAAAATTGAATCTCTCAATCCGCTTTCCGTTTATTTGATTTAGAGGTTGCATATTAACATTTTCTATTATATACTTTTTAAGCACCATGCTAGGTGGGGAGTTAGCGGTTCCCTGTACTCGAAATCCGCTTTATGCGAGACCGAAGGTTTTCTGAGGCCCGTGCAGGTAAAATACGGGTAACTGGAAGGCGTCGAGGGTTGGGTCTTACGCAACGAAAACTCATGAATCTGGTCAGATCCGGAAGGAAGCAGCCATAAGTGAAACTTTTTGTGTGCCGTAAGGGTGCTCTGCCTGAGTTGGAAGGTTATTCCGCTTTGTTTGCACCTGTCGATGAAAAATGCATGGTGTTTTTATATATGCGTTATCAAAAAAGTTCTTAAGTTTATCTTTTTGCTGTCCAGATTCAGTTTTTTTCTTATATTTGCCCTGTGAAAATCCACGGTCTTTTTTGTAACGCATAACACAGTTGCAATTTCTTTACTGGTTTTTCCATCTTTAATAAACTTCGCAATTTGCATTTCTCTCGAAGTGAATTTATCATATATAGTCGCTCTTTTTTTCGTTATAGGATAGACAATTTCATCTATCAAATCCTCAACCAGCTTGACATCTTTGTTATTCGTACATTTTTTGAGGAATTGCAGAGAGGGTTTTACATATTTTTCCATGTTCATGACTATGTTATTTTCGATTTCATTTTTTTCATACTCCTTTTGCTTCAGGAGATTTTGAAGAAAATCATTTTTCTTTTCTATGTTATCGAATCTGTCCATAAGGTCGCTGAATTTGTGTTCAATGTATCTTTGAAAGGAAATGTCCCTGATGTATTCTAAAAATCCAATGATTTTTTTATCTTTATTGTAAATTGGAATGGAAAACAATTCCTGCCAGCCTATATCTTTGTTTTTTGTTTGATAAGGTACGACACCCATTTCAGGTTTGTTTGATTCAATGGATGTTTTAACGGGACAGAATTCGCATGGCGTTTTTCTGTTATGGTAAATTTCATAACATTTTTTCCCGTAAATTTTTTTTGGAGATTCATACCAATACTTCACGAGTCTGTTTATATAAATGATATTCATCTCAGTATCCAGTATACTCACCCCATCCTGAATGCTGTCGAGGATGAAGACCAGGAATTCGCTGCTGTTCAATATATTGTTCTTATCAAGATAATCTTTGTTCAAGTATATACCAGTTATAGGATTTCTTTGATTTTCATTTTTACTGGTATTTTTAATTAAATATTCATTCACAAAAATTTCTCCTTTCGGGTGGGCTTTTCTGGATTTCTATTTTTAAGATTATTTCACGATTGGAATTATTTGTCAATGAAAACTAATTTAAATAGGGTATATAAAATTTATTGTGCTTTATTTCATATTTTTTCAAAACAAAAGAATTATCTCTATAATCAATTTTAATTATAAATGATGGTATTTAATGGAAAATTATTTTTTTCTTTTTACCAGTTAATAACTAGTATTATTTGGTAATGCTTATAGTATTGTTCTAGTATCACATAAAGATATAAAATAATTACAGTGAGTGTTTACAACAATAAATATTTAAATAAGGAGGAATTGTGAAATGTCGAAAAAAAACGTTTTATTCACTCCTGTGAAAATTGGGAACAGGGTGGCACCGAACAGATTGGCGTGGAATGCAATGGAGGGATGTGACTCCGATGAAGAGGGCAACCCTTCGGAATTAACTTACGAAAGATATAAAAAGCTATTCGGGGGACAGGCGGGAATAGTTGATTTAGAGGCGATAACGGTTGCTTATGACAGCAGAGGCCGAAAAAATCAATTAAGTATAATGCCAAGAAACAAAGAGGCCTTAACGAAGTTCGTCACTGAAATGAAAAAAATAAATCCGGATACGATTTTCCTTTTTCAGTTGACTCATTCCGGCGAATTGAGTCATCCGGATTTTTCCGAAAGAGTTTGCGTGAAACCATTACCAGGATTCGGAGGAAGAGTTTTAGAAGAAGAGGATATAGAAAAAATTATGGATCAATTTGTACTTTCGGCAAAAATTGCTCATGATGTGGGAGCCGATGGTATCGATCTCAAATTTTCACATGGATATCTGGGTTCACAGATTCTGAGACCTTATAATGATAGAAAGTGGAAATATGGTGGATCGTGGGAAAACAGGAGTAGGTTCGCATTTGAGTTGATGGAGAGAATAGAAAAAGAAGTGAATGATCCTAACTTTATTCTCGGTTCTAAAGTGTCGGTCTGGGAAGGTTTCCCGGGCGGAACGGGGTCTGCCGGTCCGGATACTGCCGTTATGGATTTAACGGAGTCAATCGAACTCTGTAAAGGGTTGGAAGAGAGAGGTGCCTCATACATATTGCAATCTGCAGGCAGTCCATCGATAACTCTGGCTTTATCACAACCGGACAAATCCATACCTGATTACGCATATCTGCACCATTATTTTTCAAAAGTTCTCAAAGACAATTTGAAGCCGGAAACGGTAGTTATGGGTTCCGCATATTCGATCTTCAGGGATGGAAGAAATAATCTTCAGGCGGTTAAAAGAGAAGAGAATACTCTTGAATACTGGGGCAATAAGAACATCAATGATGGGGTTGTTGATGTTGTTGTACTCGGCAGACAATCCTTTGCAGATCCTTATTTGCCAAAGAAATTGATGGAAGGCAGACAAAAAGAAGTAAAATGGTGTACAGCCTGTGATAGTTGTATAGAATTTCTCATAAGACAGATGCCCGTTGGTTGTGCAGTTTACAACAAACCTTACACCGAGGCACTGGTTAAAGTCAGAAAAGAAGAAGGAAAATTAAGACAAAAGAGAACCTGATTATATATTAATTATTTATTAATTATTTTCTTATGCCTCGTCATTATTATAATCTATGATAAAAAATGATGAGGTTTTATTTTATTTAAGCGGATTATTAACACCATATTAATTTACAAACATGATACAACTGAGAAAATCAATTTAAATCCTATTTAGGAAGTTTATAGATGAATATTATTGATTATATTACGTATGCTCCCATTTGTTGTTTTATTCAATATTTAACAAAAGACTTTCTTTTTTATATAATAATTCATATATGAGAACATTTCAACCGGAGGTAAAATTATGATTGAAGGAAGATCTTTGGATGGTACAAATAATAAGTTGACTTATGGAATGGTTGGAGGAGGTCCTGGTTCTTTTATCGGACCGGTTCATAGAGCCGCGATAGCTTTAAACGGCCAGGCGAGAATTGTTGCCGGAAGTTTTTCGAATATAGTGGAAGAAGTTTACCAGACTGCAAGAGAATTGGGAATTGATGAGGAAAGAACATATGAAACATATCAGGAAATGGCAGAAAAAGAAGCCGAAAGAGAAGATTGTATTGATTTTGTTTCAATAACCGTTCCAAATCATATACATTTTGATGTTGCGAAAGTATTTTTGGAAAAAGGTATAAATGTTGTTTGTGATAAACCGTTGTGTTTTACTGAAGAACAATCTAAGATTCTTATGGATCTGGCGGATAAAAATAACGTTGATTTTATGGTTACATATTCTTACACTGGTTACCCTATGATAAGGGAAGCAAAGGAATTGGTTAAATCAGGAAAGCTTGGAAAAATAAGAGTTGTCGTTGCCGAATATCCACAGGATTGGCTGGCAGACAGAGCCGAAGATCAGGGAAACAGGCAGGCGGAGTGGAGAACAAATCCAAAATTTTCAGGTATTTCAAATTGTGTTGGAGATATAGGTACACATATTGAAAATCTTGTACATTTTGTAACCGGGCTGGAAATCGATGAAATATCTGCAAAATTGGAAAAACATGTTCCCGGAAGAGTACTCGATGATAACGCCTATATTTTGTTGAAATTTAAGGGCGGTGCTACGGGAAACTACTGGGCGTCTCAGATTGCTATTGGTAGAGAAAACGGTTTGAAAATAAGAGTTTATGGAACGGAAGGTTCCATCGAATGGGAGCAGGAACATCCGAATTTTTTAAAGTACGTGGAGAAGGGTGGAACCGTTCAGATTATGTCCAGAGGCAGTGGTTATTTAAATCCTGCAACACAAAGTTTTATAAGACTGCCTGCCGGACATCCCGAAGGTTACCTTGAAGCATTTTCAAATCTGTACAAGTTATATTGTGAAAAACTCATTGAAGGAAAAAGTGGTAAGAGTGTTGAAGTTGATTTTCCAACGGTTGTTGATGGTGCAAGAGGCGTTAAGTTCGTTCATGATTGCGTGAAAAGCAGTGAAGATAATAATAAGTGGGTTGACGGATCTTTCAATAATTGAGGAGGCTGACATAAAATGAGACCGGTAACTATTTTTACAGGGCAATGGGCTGATTTGCCGTTTGAAGAAGTTTGCAGAATAATGAGTGAAATAGGCTATGAAGGGTTGGAAATAGCTTCTTGGGGCGATCATCTTGATTTGGAAAAAGCAGCAAAGGATTTGGAGTATGTAAATGAAAAGAAAAAAATATTGGAAAAATATAATTTGAAGTGTTGGGCCATCGGCACACACATAATTGGTCAGTGCGTCTGTGACGTCTGGGACAAAAGACTGGATGGTTTTGCGCCCAACGAATATGCCGGAAAGCCTGAAGAGATAAAAAACTGGGCCATAAGACAGATGAAATATGCTCCGGCCGCCGCAAAAAATCTGGGGGCGAAGGTTGTTACAGGATTCACAGGCTCCCCGATATGGAAATATTGGTATTCTTTTCCTCAGACATCGGAACAAATGATAGACGATGCGTTTAAACAGGTTGTGAAGGATTGGACACCTATTCTGAATGAATTCGATAAATACAATATAAAGTTCGCTTTAGAAGTACATCCGACTGAGATAGCTTTCGATTATTATACTACGAAAAGACTTCTGGAAGAGTTCGATCACAGAGAAACTTTCGGCATTAATTTTGATCCAAGTCATTTGATATGGCAGGGTATCGAACCACATTTATTTCTCAGGGATTTTGCAGATAGAATTTATCATGTTCACATGAAGGATGCTGCAGTAACACTCGATGGAAGAGCGGGAATATTAGGCTCACATATCACATTTGGTGATACCAGAAGAGGTTGGAACTTCAGATCTCTGGGACATGGTGATGTAAATTTTGAAGATATTATCAGGGAGTTGAATAACGCGAATTATGCTGGGCCGCTTTCCGTTGAATGGGAAGACAGTGGAATGGATAGAATTCATGGGGCTAAGGAATCGTTAAATTTTGTGAAAAGTGTGGATTTTCCGCCTTCATCTGTTGTTTTCGATGATGCTATGCAGTCGGAATAAATATTGAAGGGATCCCCAGTCAGGATGGATATGAATGGAAGATTTTTTAATTAGAACAAAGGGAATTTCAAAGGAATTTTCTGGTGTAAGAGTTCTCAATAACATTGATTTTGAATTAAAAAAGGGTGAAATACTGGGACTGATCGGTGAAAACGGTGCGGGTAAATCTACACTTATGAAAATAATAAGTGGGTTATATTTTCCCACCGAAGGTGAGATTTTTTTTGAAGGGAAAAAAGTCGTAATCAATTCTCCCTTTGTTGCGAAGAAACTGGGCATAAGCATTATCCCGCAGGAGTTCAATCTCATAAATCATCTGAATGTTTATGAAAATATTTTCCTTGGGAATGAAAAAAGGAAAAACAAAATAATCCTCGATAAAAAGACCATGCGAAAAAGGACGAATGAACTCATGGACAAGCTTAAAACTGTGATCGATCCGGATACGATGGTAGAAGGTCTGAGTGTCGCACAGAAGCAAATGGTTGAGATAGCGAAAGCGCTTTCCCGTGATTCAAAATTACTCATACTGGATGAACCAACGACAGTTTTAACGATCAATGAAATAGAAATTCTTTTTGATTTAATGAGAAATTTGAAAGATCATGGCGTTTCCATGGTTTACATTTCACACAAACTCGGTGAAGTTAAAGAAATTTGTGACGAAGTGATGATATTGAGAGATGGCAATTTTGTTTCAAAAGCGAATACTTCCGAAGTAAGCGAGAAAGAAATGGCTGAAAATATGGTGGGAAGGGTGCTCAGTGAAGTTTATCCTGAAAAAGTGAGTCCAGATTCCGATCTGTGTTTGGAGGTGAAGGATTATTCCGTTGACAGAGTTCTTCACAACATATCCTTTGATTTAAAGAAGGGTGAAATTCTTGGCTTTGCAGGTTTAGTTGGTGCGGGAAGAACGGAGCTCGCTGAAACAATAATTGGAATAAGGAAAAAAAAGAGTGGAGAATTATTGATCGACGGAGAAAAGGTGGATATAAAAAATCCATTGGATGCGGTGAATAACGGAATAGGATATTTGCCTGAGGACAGACAGGGCACAGGAATTATCACTAATTTCGATTTGATAAAAAACACCACTTTAGTTTCATTGAGAAATTACGGTAAATTTCTCATAAACAAGAAAAAGGAAAGAGAAAGAACCCGGGAATATGTAGATGAATTCAAAATACGTGCCGCTTCTCTGAAAACAAAACTGGAATTTTTCAGTGGTGGTAATCAACAAAAAGTATCTTTGGCAAAATGTCTGGACCCTCAACCAAAAATTATAATTTTTGATGAACCGACAAGAGGCATCGATGTTAACGCCAAAAGAGAAATATACTTTTTTATAAATGACCTAGTTAAAAAAGGGATATCGTGTATTTTTATTTCCTCTGAACTGGAGGAAATAATAGGAATGTGCAACAGAGTCGCTGTAATGAAAGAAGGAAGTCTTGCTGGTATTCTTGAAGGAGAACATATAAATGAAAAAGAAATAATGTACTACGCTACTGGAGTAAAGGGGGCCGCATGATGCCGGAAGAAAAATCTTTTTTTAAGAGAATCGATATAACAAAATTGGGACCTTTGGTAGCATTGGCGATATTATTTGTAATTTCCGCTTTTGCCAGTCCCTACTTTTTACAGGTAAGAAATTTGCTGAATATTCTGAGCCAGGTTTCTTTTACAGGAATGATAGCTCTGGGTATGACTTTTATAATCATATCTGGCGGTATCGACCTTTCCGTTGGAAGTGCGGTTGCGTTCAGCGGGGGGGTAATGATCATAGCCCTCAATGGATTATTACAGGTCATGAGTGAACCTCTCGCTTTATTAGTTGGATTTTTAGTTGCATTGGGAGTGGGAATAGGTTGTGGTGCTCTCAATGGACTGATAGTGACTAAAGGAAGACTAGCGCCATTTATAGCAACATTGGGTACTATGGCAATATTCAGATCTCTGATATTATTTTTCGGTAATGCCGGTAACTTAACGGTTGACTTCAGATATTCCATGTTAAAAGACATAGGCAGGGGAAGAACATTCGGAGTACAAAACACAATTTGGGTCTTCCTGATATTGACAATTATACTTCAATTTGTCCTGAATAAGACAAGATATGGAAGATATGTCTGTGCCGTTGGGTCCAATGAAAAAGTTGCAAAATTTTCATCGATAAAAGTCGATAGAGTCAGATTCATGACCTACGTTATCACGGGTGCTACTGTGGCATTTGCGGCCTTTTTTGCGGCAGGAAGGATGAATTCTATCAGCACGACACAGGTTGGAGACCAATATGAATTGGATGCAATAGCGGCGGTTGTTATAGGTGGTACACCTATGACAGGCGGTACCGGAATAATATGGGGAACGGTTGTCGGTGCTATAATTCTCGGAATGATCAGTAATATGCTGAATATGGTGGGGGTTTCACCATATCTTCATGGTACGGTTAAGGGTATAGTAATCATAGGAGCAGTTTTAGTTCAGGAAATCGGAAAAAGGAGTACCTCAAAGTTATCAAATTAAAAAATAATAAGTTTCAAATTATATTTCAGGAGGTGTATTTATGAAAAAAGCATTTTTACTCGTTTTAGTTGTATTATTCGTGTTCACTGCGGTTAGTCTGGCAGCAACATACAAAATTGGGGTTTCAATTCCAACCGCCGATCATGGATGGACCGGTGGAATCAATTATTGGGCAGCAAAAGCTATTGAAGATTGGGAAGCAAAAAGAGATGATATAGAATTTTTCCTGGTTGCTTCATCTGATCCTCAGAGACAGGTCAGCGATATTGAAGACCTCATGGTAAAAGGTATCGATGCTTTAGTTATTTTGGCACACGATTCAGCACCTTTGACACCGATAGTAGCGGAAGTCTACGAATCCGGTATTTATGTTGTTTCGGTTGACAGAGGTTTATTATTGCCCGTGCAGGATGTTTATATTGCCGGTGATAATCCTGGTTTAGGAAGAGTAGCAGGACAATGGATGGCTGAAGCGCTTGGTGGAAAAGGTAAGATAGTAGCATTAGAAGGTATTCCCTGTGTTATCAACACAGAAAGAGTAGAAGCATTCGAAGCGGAAATTGCCAAGTATCCCGGAATCGAGCTTCTCGATTCACAACCTGCTTACTGGTCGGCAGACACAGGATATGAAGTAATGTCGAATTATTTACAGAAATATCCCGAAATCGATGCAGTATTTGCACAGGATGACGATGTTTTAATAGGTGTTTTGGCTGCTTACGAAGAGTCCGGAAGAGATGATATAAAAACATTCTTCGGTGGAGCAGGTTCCAAAATAATGATCAAAAAGGTTATGGATGGAGATCCATTGGTAAAAGCCGATGTTACATATCCACCTTCAATGATCGCGACCGGAATCAGTTTGGCTGTATTTGGAGTAACCGGAGAACCCTTAGAAGGATTTTACCAGCAGAAGGTTCCTTCAGAGATCATCCTGGCTGCTGAATTGGTAACACCTGAAAATGCACATCTTTATTACGAACCTGATTCAGTATTTTAATTATTTATAAATTTTGGAGGGAATAACAATTCCCTCCATTTCATTAAGAGATGAGGAGGACTCCTTTGAAACATACAAGAATAAACGCAGCTACGATGGGCCAGATGAACAGGAACATGATTTTTAAGTTAATACAGAAAACTCCCTCTATAACGAGAAGAGAGATTTCAAAACTGACAGGGCTCGATCCGAGCACAGTTACGAGAATTACGACAAAATTAATGGATGAGGGTTTCGTTAAGGAAGAGGGAGAAAAGGTGACTAATCAACCAGGGAGAAAGGGTATTTCATTGTTTCCGATAAAAGATGCCGCTGTTTCTATAGTGATAAAAATCGGAATAGAAAATACGGTTTTCGGTTTGGGTTATCTTGATAAAACGCTTGAAATCATTGAAGAAATACCAACGTTAAGGCAATCCGATATGTTTTTAACCACCTGTGTGGAAAAACTGAATGATATTTTGGATAAATATTCCAGAGATAAAAATATAATTGGAATTTCATTTTCCATTCCTGGAATTGTCGACCCCAACGAAGGAAAAATTATCACTGCTCCTCATTTAAACTGGAACAATGTTAAACTCAAAAGCGCCATAGAAGAAAATATTGAAAGAAAAGATTTATTTATTATCATGACAAATGAGGCGAGATTATCGTTATTGTCTGAAATACTTTTTAATCGGCTGGTTAAGAATTTGCAAAGTATTGTTTATATATTTATTTCACAGGGCGTCGGAGGTGCACTGTATCTGAATGGGAAAATTTATGAAGGTGCTTCAAATTCTTCAGGTGAGATAGGACATATGACAATCAGTGAGACAGGTGCTCTCTGTCATTGCGGAAATAGAGGTTGCTGGGAAACCTTTGTTTCAATAGATTCGGTTGTTACCTCATATGAACTTTCGAATAATTCCCTTTCGGGAAATACTTACAAGGAAAAATACGTAAATTTACTCAAGAGAGCCGAACAGAATGACATCAATGCAAAAAAAATATTGAATATAATGGTTCATAATCTGGCCATTGGTATATCAAATGTGGTTAATATCATTAATCCTCATGCTATTTTTATCGGAGGAATAGGAGAAAAGATTCCTGAAAATTATATTGATCAGCTACAGGTTGAAGTTCAGCATTCCAGCTTAGCATTTGCAGGAAAACAGATAAAGATAATGAAAGCAAAAATAGATATCGACAGAGCATGTCTTTATGGCTGTACGATAACCGCAATGGAAAAATTTACGGATATAGTGACTATTTGAAGTTTTTATATTTTCCGATGTTTGTTGAAATAGAGAGTATATTAAAAAAATAATTAATTCATTTTTTTAATTTGTGAACCAAATTTAAAATTTCTGCTTTTTTAATATATAAATTCTGTAAAATAAAAGATTATTTCACTGCAATTTAAACAGATATACTCACAAATGGTAATTCGCACGAACCTTTTTTATATTGAAATATTCAACTAAAAAAAAACAAATTTTATTTGAATATTTTTATCGAATTTTCATTTGTTTTTCTTTATAAAAAGAGAATAGATAAAAATTATGACTGCCAGCATTATAGATAAATAAACTATCCATTCGCCATATCTGGTATAAAAGCTTTTTTCTTTCATCGGTTCGTATGTGAAGGATGAGAGAATATGATCAGAGGAATTTTCATCTATGGTTGGAAGTTTTTTTAACATTCTTCCATATGGATCATATATGGCAGTTATTCCGGTATTCGCCACCTGAATCATATATTTTCTGTTTTCGATTGCCCTGAACATGCTTTGATGGCTGTGTTGCAGTCTACCCGTTTTGTTAAACCAACCATCGTTTGTCAGAGTTAAAAGAACTTCCGCACCGTTGTTGGCTAGACCTCTTGATACTTCACTGTAATAAGAGTCATAACAAACCTGTGCTCCGATACTCTTGCCATCAATTTTAAAAACCGTGAATGCATTTCCCGGTTCATAAAAATCTAAAAATTTCAAGAATTCAAAAACACCTAAAATTTCTGGGAATGGCAAGGTCTCGGCGAATGGGGTGAGTCTTATCTTTGCATAGAATTCTTTTTTGATGCCTTCCGAAGTATAAAGACCGATTTGATTGTAGCTTTCCTCTTCATATCTGGGAAATCCCACTAAAACTTTCAAATTTTTATCTTTGATCAAATTCAAAAAATCTTTTTCATATGAACTGTTCCTTATATCAAACATGAATGTTCCTTCGGGAAAAGCCACTATCGAATTGTTGTTAACTTCTTCTAAAGACTTTAAAATAATATTGTAAGATTCTTTTATATCCGTATTGTATTTTAAGGATTGAGGAACGTTAGTTTGAATGCCGACAATTTCTTCCATATCTTCTTTTTCATAATTTATGAAAGGGGTGTTCTGCTGGATTATTCCATTTACAGAGAAAACAACTAAAATAACGATGGCGAGAATCATTATTTTTTTGTTTTTATACTTTAGCCAGAGGGAATAAATCAGAGCATTCGTAAACACTATCAGAAATACACTCAGCATAGCTCCGCCAATTGATAATATTTGTAAGATTCCGGTTTGATTTGCCAATGCATCGGAAAACCTTCCACCTGTAAATCCCAGAGGACCGATAGATCTTAAAAATTCAAAAATCGTAAAAATTGAAGAGACGTAAAGAGAAAAAATTATCGGTCTGTCTTTCAATTTGTCTCTCAACAGAACATACGAAAAACCAATTCCAAGATACGGTAATGCCATTACCAGGCCCATGAGAAAATAGCATATTATTCCTATATAGCCGGGAAAAGACATTAGAACTTCCGGAACATTCACCGATAACACCGGTAATAACCAGTAATGTGTGATCAACAAAAAGAGAACTCCAAAAAAATATGTCGTGAAAGTTCCCTTAATCAAAGATTTCTTCTGGAGACTCATGAAGAGCGGTATTAGAGATACCCATATGAAACCACCCCATAAAAATCCCGGCATGGAAAAAACAGATAAAAGTACAGAAAGAAAGAACAAATTAATAATCTCCTATAATTATATTTTCGATTATCTCGGCAACTCCCGCTTCATCGTTTGTTTTTGTAGAGACATATCTGCAGATCTTTTTAACTTCTTCAGGAGCGTTTGCCATCGAAAAAGAATATTTTAAATTCTTTAAAACTTCCATATCATTGTAATTATCACCGATGAATGCCACTTCGTCAATATCCAGATTGAAATATTTAAGAATATGATGAATCGCTATTTCTTTCGAAGCTTCCTGGCTCACCAGTTCATAAAAAGCATGATCGTCAATATCATCGTTTTTTACAACTTTTATATCTTTATTCGGGAGACCCAGGCATTTCAATAGTTCCTGAATATCACTTTCCAATCCTTCCAAAGCTATTTCAGGAATAATAGAATTTTTTATATAATCAGTTGGTTTATCAACATATTTGATTCTATAACTGTTATTTTCAAAATATTTATAGTAAGGTGTATTATTCGCCTGGTTGATGAACATATCCGGTCGATTAAAGTAATTGTTGAAGACGATCAGTTTCATATCTGCAAATTTTTTATTTATAATTTCTTCAATTCTGAAAGCATATATTGAAGGAATTCCAAATTTATGAATTATTTTTCTTGAATTGCCATTTTTTTTAAATATGAGTGATCCATTTTGAAATGAGATCGGCACGTTATGCAAATTGAGTTCATCAATGAATTTGTGTCCCGAAACATAACTTCTTCCGGACGAAATGCTTATGAACAGCTTTTTTTCAATAGCTTTTTTTATCCAGATCTTATTTTCGTCCGGTATATTTTTTTCTGAGTTCAATAGTGTGCCATCAAGATCGATTACAATCAATTTAATCATTTAAATCCTCCATTTTGAAATCAACTATCTGGAAAGTATCGAGTCTGCGGTTTTTAGACATTTGCCATTCTATCTTTACAGGAAAAGCGAATTCATTTTGAATTCTGCCATTCAACACCCATTCTTTTGACTTATCATTTCCGTACAAGCCGGGATTTGCACTCACATTGAGAGTGATGGGGCTATCTACCCAATAAGCCTCATCGATAGATTTCACTTCTTTTATATCACTGATTATCTTCTTTCTCAATTCAAAATCAGGCAGGGGCTTCACGTTGATTAAAGCTATATTTTTAGATAAGGGACCTATTATTTTAACATTGGCTATTTCTTTTTTGTATGTTTTTAAATTATTTAAAAGTATCTCATTGGAGATGGATACTGCATCTCCATGATATTCTGAATTGATCATTATCTTCATCAAATGTTTCAATTTACAACCTTCGCGGATGGAATTTTCGCCTATTCTTTCAATCTCTATTCCGTAATATTCCAGTGCTTCACTTATTTGAGATTTTGTCCAATATCTTATGGGTGAGTAAATTCCGTTGCTGATTGCTATTCCTGTTTTTCCCCATGAATCGGACAGATTTGCGCCCGAGGCAATAAGAATCCCATTCGAATAATATTTTACCGAATTCAATTTCACGATTTTTGTACATCTGTTACATGAAGGACCACTTTTCCAGATGTTTTCCGACGATTCAACAGCAGGTTTTATCAACAATTCAAAGTTCAATTTCTTTGAAAAGTTTTCTATTATTATAAGTGACTTCTCGTAGGTATATTTACCATAAGTTATATTCAAAAGTTTCACATTTTTGCTTCCCAATGCCTCTTTAGCGAGTAAAGCAACTAATGTACTGTCCTGACCACCGGAAAAAGCCACATATAATTTAGAGCAGAGCTGTTTGATTTCTTTTTTTGTTTTATCTATTCTGGTTTTAATGCCCAGCAAAATTTCACCTCCAGAATAAGTTTATACTTTATAGTCAAACTTTTCCTTAATTTTTATTTAATCTACAGCTATTTTTCTGCTTTAATTAAAAAAAGTCGGCTATCAACCGACTATTCAGCGTATATATACGAAAAAATTATTGTCTTTCGTGGCCAACTACTCTTAAGACCTCATCGAGTGATGTTACTCCATCCACCACTTTCTGGATGGCATCTTCAAAAAGGGTACGCATACCGCCTTTTCTGGCAGCGTCATCGATCGCATATTCCGAACTTTTAGCGATTATCAAATCTCTGATTTTGTTGTTATTTATCAGAACTTCATGTATCCCCGTTCTTCCTTTATATGAGTTTCCTCTACACTCAGAACAGCCTTCACCAACATTGTATTCATAAAATTCATTTTTGTTGGGGTAAATTTTTTCGGCGTAGGGCAGAAGTTCATCTCTTAACGGTGATTCCTGTCTACACTCGGGACATAATTTTCTCACGAGCCTTTGTCCTACTACGCCGAGTAATGATGCATTCAGCAGAAACGGATCGACGCCCATATTTATCAATCTGCTGATCGCACCGGGAGCACTGTTTGTATGGATTGTCGATAAAACGAGGTGTCCGGTTAAAGAAGCCTCTATTGCAAGAGCGGCTGTTTCCCTGTCTCTGATTTCTCCAACCATTATTATGTCAGGGTCCTGTCTCAAAAAGCTTCTCAAGTATCTGGCAAAAGTTAAGTTTATTTCGGGATTAACCTGGCATTGTGATACGCCATAAATAGTGTATTCTACGGGATCTTCTGCGGTAATTATATTCACTTTTTCAGAATTTAACTGATTTAAAACGGCGACAAGAGTCGTAGATTTACCACTACCGGTAGGTCCGGAAATCAGGATTATTCCGTGTGGATTATCTATTAATTGTGCGAATCTTTTGTAATTGTAATCACTCAATCCTAAATCTTTCAATTCACTTTTGGAACTCGAAACCTTCAGAAGTCTCATAACCACCTTTTCTCCATGTATCGTTGGCATAGTAGAAACTCTGAAATCATATTGTTCTCCGGCTTTTTTTATGTAAAATTTTCCATCCTGAGGCAACCTTTTTTCCGAAATATCGAGCTGACACATAACCTTTATTTTTGAAACAAGGGAATTGTGAACTTTTCTTGGATAACTCAGACTGTGTCCCAGTACTCCATCAACTCTTATTCTTGATATGGCTATTTTTTCGTAAGGTTCAAGGTGGATATCACTCGCATCGTTTTTTATCGATATATCGATCAGTGAATTGATAAATCTCGCTACGGGGGTTTCGTCCTCATCCTTCAAAAGTTCATTATCATCAACGTTATCTTCAGCTGTAGGTGAATCAAGATCGAAACTCTGCCTTATAGAAAGACTTTCTGTTCCGGCTTCATACCCGTAAGTCGATTTATATAAGGTGCTGAAATTAGCCGGGGTCATCAACATTATTTCAATTTTATCGTTGATAATGAACGATAATTCTCTTTTTATCTTTGATACTTTCAGAACATTTGTTGTAACTACTTTCAATTGCTTGGTATCGGGGTTGTATTCCACAGGAATGACACCCAATCTTTCAGCAACGGTAGTTGGTACCATACTCAAAACCTGAGTAGATACATTTGTCGGAATTCTCTCCAGTAAAGGAACTTCATACTGATCTGCCAAAGCATGATAAATTTCGTCCCACGTCACCAAACCCATTCCAACGAGAACTTCACCTATTGGTTTTTTAACTTTTTTTTGCATTTCAAAGGCTTCATTCAAAGCTATTTTTGATATTAAGCCTTTTTCAAGTAATAATTCTCCCAAACGCTTGTAAACTTTAATAATTAATCATCCTCTTGAGTATTCAATCCCAACCTGTAATATGCAGGAATATCATCTTCATTTAAATTCATATCATTCTCATCGATTTCTACACCCGAAGCGATGAGAGTAATATGTAGTTCATCTTCCGGCATTGTTTCGTCAATTATAAGTCCAAGCTTCACATCTGCATCATCACTACAGCTATTTCTAATATAGGAGGTTGCTTCATTTATTTCTTTCATAGTAACATTTTTCCCTGAAATATTCAAAATAATTCCGGTAGCATCGTCCAGTGGTTTTTCAAGAATTTTACTTTCAAGTGCATTCTTGGCCGCCATGAGTGCCCTGTCCTCACTGAATCCTATTCCTATGCCGAGCATAGCTGCACCGGCGTCCTTTAAAACGGATTCAACATCGGCAAAATCAAGGTTTATATATCCCTGTTTCGTTATCAATTCTGATATACCTTTTATTCCGTGATGCAAAGTTTTGTCGGCTTCGGCAAAACCCTCAATAATAGGAGTATCTGGTGGTAATTCATTGAATAATTTGTTGTTCGATATTCTTATTAATGTATCCACCGAGATTTTTAATTTTCTCAATCCCTCATTCGCGATTTTGAGCCTTTGATTACCTTCAAAATAAAATGGAGTAGTTACAACCGCAACCGTCAGAATACCCATATCTCTGGCCACAGAAGCGATTACAGGAGCAGCTCCCGTACCCGTTCCACCACCCATTCCAGCCGTGATGAACAATAAATCGGTATCTTCAAGAAGTTCCTTAATTTCATCGATACTCTCTTCAGCGGAATGTTCTCCAATGGCAGGGTTTCCTCCTGCTCCCAATCCTCTTGTCAGCTTTGCACCAAGTTGGATTAATTTAGAAGCTTTGTTGGTTTCCAGAACCTGAATATCCGTATTAGCAGCGATGAAATCAACTCCATGAATTCCTTCATTTATCATCCTGTTTACGGCATTTCCTCCTGCGCCACCGACACCTATTACTTTTATATTAGGCAGTCTCATTGCACGTGATTCTTCTTTACCAGTATCTATTTCGAAACTCATTCTTCTTCACCCCCAAAGAAGATTGATTTTATAATGTCACCAAATCCTTTTTTTTCTTTTTCTACTTTTCCATCCTCTTCATTAGATAAAGAAGCTTCTTCCAAAACTCCCTTTTCAGTACTTTCAAGAAGATTTCCAAGACATGCGCTGAACATGGGATCGTTAGATACATCATCTGAATTTTCAATCCTCGGATTAAAACTCGTTTCGTAAGTTCCCACTCTAACAGGCATTCTCAATGTTTCTACTCCCGTGTCTGTGAGGCCTCTCAATTTTGCCCCTCCTCCGGTTATAACAATACCTCCCGGCAATTTATCTTCGGTGATATTTTTGTTCTCCGTATAGAAAATCCCTAGTTCTCTTCTGATTTTATTGAATAATTCTCTCACTCTTGCATAAACTACCCTGGAAAGTTTTCTCATACTCACACTTTTCCTCGTTCTTCCATCCAGCGCAAAATATTCAACTCTTTCTTCGCCGGAATTGTTGATATTGGTGTCGCCATATGTAACGAGTAATTTTTCAGCCTCATCGAAGGATGTTTCAAGAACTTTCGAGACATCCTTTATTATGTTTTTGATTCCCAGAGGTATCTGAGAGATATAAACGGGTAGATTTTCTTTATAGCAAATAATTTCGGAAACACTGTGTCCCAGTGTAACACACATTACGCCATGCTGCCTTTCTTTATCGGTCAGTACCGATTCCGCAGCCGATACAAGTGAAGGCCTGATATTGAATACTCCGCTTCCATAAAGTTCTTCAAAAATTCTTTTGAAGATTTCTGACGATCTTCCTTCACTTGATATGTAAACAATCTCAAGATCTATCTTAGAAGCCTTCATTTCCACAGGGTTGAATACTATTTTTTCATTATCAAGAATGTATTTTCTTATATAACTCTTATGAATTTTTATGTTTCCCCTTGTGAATTTTTCCTGTTCGATATTTTCTAAAAGCTCCTTGATCGTTTCCTCTTTGATCACTGCAGGTTCACCATCTGAAATTATTTCTTCGACATTTTCCGATAAAACAGAATAATTCATTTCAGAGAAACTAACATAAAAATCTGCAATGATATCTTTTTTTGGCATCTGATCTATTAAACCATCCACCAATTTTCTCAGAGCCCCTTTTAAAGCAACAGCATCATTTATACCCGATTTTTCAATACCTGCGGATTTAACACTGCCATAGGCTTCCAAAAATTGCCTTCCAGTTGCATCTAGACTTGTTATTACACCTTTTAAAGAACTAGTCCCAACATCGATGGATACATTGTAGTTCTTTCCTTTGGACATTCATGTCACCTCACTCTTTGCATATCACCATTTTCTTTATATAAATACTTTTGCATATCCGGAGAATCATCATAAATCTCAACTATTTTATCCTTGTAATAAGAGAAGTTTTTCCAATTAAAAACCTGGATTCTTATTCCTCTTTTAAGATATAATACATTATTTTCAAAGTCAATGAGTGAAATTAATCTCAGAACATTTTCATCATCGTAAATTCTCTCTATGACTTCTTTCATCCATTCCGGGTTATTTTCAGATATTTCAAATTCGCCTTTCTCACCGAGATAGAAATCCACTCCACTAAAAAATGGTGTCGTCATTATTTCGTCTTTACTCGCAAAATCAACGATTAAAAAATCCTCCGAAACCCAATAATAATTATTCAGGTAATTCACAATATATATTCCCGCTTTGATGTAAAATCGATATCCAGGAAGATCATTCGATGTGGGAGGGTAAAAATCAACGCTTTTAAAAATACTTGCCAGATAAGTTGGATATTTTAATTCGATTTTTTCTTTCCCCACCGCTTCCAGTTCCATAGTAATTGGTTTCGTGAAATATATTTGTATTACAAAATTTACAAAGACCATAGCAATAAAACAGATTAAAAAAATGAGAATTAATGAAACTCTGATTTTCATCTTCAGACATCTAAATTAGTTACAGATAATGCATGTCTTTTAATAAAATTTCTTCTTTCTTCAACATCGCTGCCCATGAGAATTGTGAAGAATTTATCGGCCACTTCGGCATCATCTATCTCAATTTTTATAAGTTTTCTAACTTCGGGATCCATAGTTGTATCCCACAATTGATCAGGATTCATTTCTCCCAGCCCTTTGTATCTGCTGTAATTACTATGACCATTTTCCTCGAGATAACTGTTCAATTCTTCATCGGTATAAAAATACATTTTATTTTTTCCCTTTTCTATTTTATAGAGAGGAGCCTGAGCCAAATATATATGTCCATTCGTTATCAACGGAGTCATATATCTATAAAAGAAAGTCAGAAGTAAAGTGGTTATATGAGCTCCATCAACATCGGCATCTGTCATGATTATTATCTTCCCATATCTTAATTTTGAGATATCGAAATCATCACTCAAACCTGTTCCAATTGCGACTATAAGACTGTTTACAACTTCGTTTTTTAAAAGTTTCTCAAAACTCGCCTTTTCTACGTTCAGTATTTTACCCCTTAGTGGTAAAATTCCCTGAAAATCTCTTTCTCTTGCCAGTTTGGCAGAACCACCGGCCGAGTCACCCTCAACTACAAAAAGTTCAGATTTTTCTAAATCCTCAGTGATGCAATCGGCTAATTTACCGGGAAGAGTGGTATTTTCAAGCATGTTCTTTCTTCGTATCATTTCCCTGGCTTTTTTAGCAGCCTGCCTTGCTCTTGCAGCAGAAAGAGCCTTACTTAATATAGACTTGAGAACCTTGGGATTTAGTTCAAAGAATTCCGTTAATTTATCTCTTAAAACTTTATTAACTGCTTCGTAAGCTTCTTCGTTTCCCAATTTTGATTTTGTCTGACCTTCAAACTGAGGTTCTTTGACAAAAATACTCAATACCGCCGTTATTCCTTCTCTGACATCCGATCCCTGTAAATTGGCATCCTTTTCTTTGATTATGGAATTCTGTCTTCCCATATCGTTCATTATTTTTGTAAGGACCGTTTTTAATGCCGTTAAATGTGGACCACCTTCGATAGTTTTTATGTTGTTTACAAAGGTGACGATATCTTCATCATAGGAAGAGGTATATTGAAAGGACAATTGAACCAGAATATCGTTAAAGGATCCCTCGGTAAAAATAGGTTTATGAAGTCCTTTCTTGTTTTTATTCAGTGCTTTTACATATTCTAAAATACCACCCTCATAGTGATATTTTTTGTTCTCATTGTTCTTTTTATCATCGAAATAAATCGTGATTACCGGATTTAAATAAGCCAGTTCCTTAAATCTGGATTCTAAAATGTCGAAATCGTAATCTAAAGTGGAAAAAATTTCGTGATCGGCTTTGAAAAATGTTTCGGTACCGGATTCATTGGTTTCTCCAAGAATCTTAACCGGATTTGTAGGAGCGCCTCTTATGTAATCCTGATAGTAAACTTTCCCCTCATTTTTTACGGTTACCTGCAACCATTCAGAAAGAGCGTTGACAACCGAAGCGCCTACCCCGTGTAGTCCGCCACTGATTTTGTAAGAATCCTTTGAAAATTTTCCACCGGCATGAAGCGTTGTCATAACCACTTCAAGGGCGCTCGATTTTGTTTCAGGATGAATGCCGCACGGAATTCCTCTGCCATCATCTATTATTTTAACCGAGTTGTCTTCATACACCGTGACCCAGATATTTTTACAAGAGCCCGCCAGGGCCTCATCAATACTGTTGTCTACTATTTCATACACTAAATGGTGTAATCCTGATTTACCCGTTGATCCAATATACATACCAGGTCTTTTTCTCACCGGGTCCAAACCCTTCAATATTTTAATACTTCCTGCATTGTAATCAGTTTTCATTAAAAAATAATCCTCCGAATCTATTTGATAATTATATTTTTGACCAATTCTTTTTTTAAAAATGTGTTTATGTCGTCTATAAATTTATATTTGTTTAAAAAGATCTCATTTTTCCAGAATCCACTTTTGCATTTTATAATTAAATCTTTTCCATTGAATCCAACAATTTCCATATTGCCATAAAAATTCTCTCCGAAGACTTCTCTTTTATTTTTGTCCAAAGATAAAACTGCAATTTTTTTAAATAAAAAATTATTGTCAGACTCTTCAAGAATTATACTCTTTATGTCCTTCATATTAGATTTTATCATACTCCTGCCCAGTTAGTCTCATCCGACATTATAAATCCTTCGAAGTTATCGAGTAGTAACCTTGTGATGTTGTCTGTGAAATCTTCGATCAAAACTTTTTCACCCACTTTTCTCACTGGAACTATGCCGGCACTTGTATGGGTCAGGAAAATCTCGGAACTTTCGAATAACTCGTATGATCTCACGGGTCTTATTTGTAATTCGAACTCCAGAGATTTGATTAAATTGATCATATTTTCTCTCGTTATGCCAGATAAAACTCCCGATAATATATCTGGAGTAACAATCTTATTTTCTTTAATAAGAAAGATATTCGTATACGTTCCCTCACAAACATTACCTCTTTCGTTCAATAGTATAAGATCGTATCTTTCATTCATAATTTTTTTCGATCTCATATTCCATGATTGTCCGGAAATTTTTAAATACGGCGAGACTATCCATCCCGACGGTTTTGTTATTGGAGAGATTCCAATATTTACACCGAGTTCGTAAATATCCTTGGAAATTGGAGAAAGCGGCTCAAAATTTATCAGAATATCGTCTGTTGTTCCTCCGGAAAATAGTATGATTCTTATTCTGAATTCTCTATTTTCCTCACTGTTATTCAATTGTAAACCTTCTCTTATTATAGAAAACAGCTCTTTACATGTGAATGCAAGGGGGATTTGCATTATAGAAGAGGATTTTTTAAGTCTTTCAAAGTGTTTTTTTACAGCGAAAGGGATTCTGTTGTAAGTTCTGATGACTTCATAAACATTGTTTCCCGATAATAAATCATTTCCCCCTAAGGTCAACACCTTTTCGCTTTCATCATGCCATTCCGACTTAAAAAAGCTTTTCATTTGAATTCACCCCATTTCTATATATTTTTTGTATTTTTACGTTGACAAAATTATTGGAATCAAAATCACCTTTCAGATAATGATAAATATAATACTGATCATAACCTCTGGAATAACCGTCTTCACTGGTTTCTATTAAGACTCTTGAAACACAGTTTATGTTGTCTTTTAAAAAATTCCTTTTTGTTTCCTCTGCTTTGTTCTTCAATATATGAGCTCTTTCTTTTTTCAAAACGGGATCGATTTTTTTCTCAAACCCGTATGCGGGAGTTCCTTTTCTTGGAGAAAATTTAAAAATATGTATCTTCAAAAATTTTACTTTCTGTATAAAATCCACCGTTTCAGAAAAATTTTTATCGCTCTCTCCCGGGAATCCCACTATCACATCTGTGGTGAAAGAAAATCTTCTGTCCACTTTTCTGCAATATTCAACGATATTTAAAAAATTATCGGTTGAATATTGCCTGTTCATATTTTTTAAAACCTCATCGGATCCACTCTGTAAAGAAAGATGAAAATGATCGGCAATTCTATCATTTTCCAAAATATAATCGATCGTTTTGTAATTCAGTAATTTTGGATCTAAAGAACTCAGTCTTATTCTGAAATCCCCCTCAATTTTGTCGAGTTCTTTCAACAGATTTAAAATATTTATATCTTTCTCCCGACCATAGTAAAGGATATTTATCCCCGTCAGGACGATCTCCTTGTAACCTTTTTTAATGAGAGAGTTCACTTCGTTGAAAATACTTTTTACCGGTTTGCTTTTTATTTTATTGCCTCTAGCCAGTCTTATCCTGCAATATGCACAGGCATTCAAGCATCCATCCTGGATGCCTATAAAAGCTCTTGTATGATCATTCTGATAATTTAAAACGGAAAAAAAATCGGTGTTATTAACAGAAAAACTACCTTTTTCGATGTATTTAAATATATTTGTCTTTTCATTTACTCCAAGTACAAGATTAAAACCGAGCTTTTCAAATTGTTGTTTATCAAGTTGTGAATAACATCCTGTAACCACAAAATATGCGTTTTCATTCTTTTTTTTTAAACTTCTGTAATTTTGTCTCAACTTCCTCTCAGCTTCCGCTGTAACCGTACATGAGTTAAAAATGAAAATATCGGCATTTTCTCCTTTGAATGAAACATCGTAATCATCTTTTAAAAGTTCAGCCATGCCTTGTGTTTCGTATTGATTCAATTTACATCCATATGTATAAAATGAAACTTTTTTCCTCATTACTCTTCAGATACTTTTCCATGAGAAGCCGCATGAATAAGATATAGTCTTGACAGAACCCCGATCAAAATGTTTTGATCGTTCACAACGGGTAATACTTTAATGCTGTTTTTTATAAATAAATCCGCGGCATAAATCAGAGTATCTTCCGCACCGACCGTGATTGGTGGTTTGGTCATAAATTCTGATACCGGATAATCCTTGATTTTCTCAAGTTTTTTCACAAATTGATGTGTATCCGGAATAAACGAAGCCGATTGAAGCAAACTGAAATAACTCGGTAAAGAACTCTTTATGATATTCTCTTCACTTATATAACCGACAACTTTAAAATCTTCGTCAACGACCGGTAATCCGGTTTTTTTATGTCTTAAACATTGAATAACGAATGATTCGACTTTTTCATCTTTAAATATAACCGATAAATCTCTTATCATCGCGTTTTTTACTAGCACGTTCTCACTCCAATCTTTCCACCACAAATGAATTTTTATATTCTTCTATTTTCTCTAAATTAAACAACTCTTTCCCTAAACTTTCACTTTGTGTCATTGCCGAAGACATACCAAACTTGGCCGCTTCAAAGTAATTTTTACCATAATTCATAAGATAATACACTACCCCGGCAATATAGCTGTCTCCTGTACCTAAAAGGTGAGATTTTTCTATTTTTTTCTTCGTACTGAACAACCATACACCCTCTTTTGTTGCAATTATATCACCCCTGATATGATACGATAAGATAGCCAGTTCGGTACCTTTATCTACAATATACTTTGCGGAATCGATGTAGTCTTTATATGAAATAAGTTTTTTCCCAAATAATTTTTCTTTTCCTCTTAAATCAGGTCTCGCTACGGTTATACAACCGGTTTCAACGAGATCTTCGATATATTCACTCGAACATTCCGATATGAATATCTTTCCAGCTTCACAGACTTTTTCAGCGATTTCCAGATATGTTTTATGTTTTTCAGGAATATTTGGCAAACTTCCGGAAGCCACCACGATGTCAACATAATTCAGCACGGTAGAAAGTCTTTTATGAAACATATTGAGTTCATTTTCGGTTATATCGGGTCCCTTGCTGTTTATTTCAGTTATTGAGTCATTCACTGGATCGACTATTGTGATATCCTGTCTTGTTTCACTTTCAACTCTTACAAAATTGGTATAAATATTATCGGAAACTTTTCTGAGAGATTCCTCCAGTAAATTCCCTACAAACCCGCCTAAAAACCCTATGGCTATGCTCTCCATTCCCAGACCAGCTAAAAACAACGATACATTTATTCCCTTTCCACCGGGAAGTGCCACAGGCTCGTCTATTCTGAAAAAAGAATTTGTATGAAAATTTTCTATTATGTATTCTAAATCTAAGGCAGGATTTAAAGTAATAGTCATTACTTTCACAAAACACACCTCCACCATGTTCACACTAAGTTTCTTCTAAGTTCAAAAATCCCCCAGAATCACCATGATATATTATTTTACCATTTTTAATAAATAACAACAAATCGGCATATGGCAGAAATCTTTTAATATTCCTCGTTGAAATCAAATATGACTTTTTTTCTTTATTATTGGCAATATGATTAAATATTCGTGCAACCGTGTCGTCATCGGCCTTATCTAAAAAATTGTCATAGATTACAAATTCCGAATTAGTGGTAAAGGAGAGAAATATCAGTAGCTTCAATCTCGTGAAATTGTTCATGCAATTAATTTTTTTTGAATACAATTTTGAGAGGTCCTCAAGCAGGTCTAATTCTTCCAGAATGTTCAGGTAAGATTGAGAAAAATTTTCAAATATTACCTTTTTTCCATAATGAAGCGATATTAACTCTTCGATTTTAAAATATTTGAGAGCGTTGAGAAAATTATTATCCAGATACGCTACTTTTTTTCTAAGCTCACACTTGTCATATTCCAGAATATTCTTATTGCTGAAAAGGAGCTCACCCTTATTCTGGTATTTCGAATATATTTCTTCATACATTCTCGAAAAGGTCTGAAGAAACAGGGTTTTCCCTGAATTGTAAGGACCGTAAACGATAGAAGTTTTGTTTTTTGGTATTTCAAGATTTATATTTTCGAGTTTTACTCCTCTGTAAACATCCAGATAATATTTATTAAAAGAAAAAGCAGTCGATTTCATCTCGACTGCCCTTTTAAATTTTCACTTGAACCCAATCTGTTTTTAATTTCTTCGATCAATTTAAAATCACCGGAGTTTATACGCTTCAACAAATCATACTGTGACATAATCTTAGGATTCTTAGAAATAGATCTTTCGTTAGACCTTGCCACAAAAATACACTCCCAATTAAAACATGATTACCCTACTTTCCTAGTATAACCTTTTCAAATATAATAAAATTACGTTTTAGTTATATTTTATTACTCTTTCTTTGAATTATTTAATAAACCCATCAATGCCTTAAGAGCTTTGCTTCTTGACGGATGTCTCAGCTTTCTGAGAGCTTTAACTTCAATCTGTCTTATTCTTTCTCTGGTCACATTGAAAAACTGACCGACTTCTTCCAGAGTCTTGGTTTTGCCATCAAGCAAACCATACCTCATTTTCAACACCATCGCTTCTCTGGGACTGAGGGTATCTAAGATTTGATCGATCTGTTCTCTCAGCAACATTTTCATTGCTGCCTCTTCAGGCTGATCTAAAGAATCATCATGAATAAAATCTCCCATCGTAGATTCTTCATCTCCGCTTATAGGTGATTCGAGAGAAACCGTTTCTTTGGAGGCCGCGAGGATTTCTTCAATTTTTTCGGGAGTTTTTCCCGTCAATTTACCCAATTCTTCCACACTGGGGTATTCTCCGTGGACCTGCATGTGTTCTTTTATAACTTTATTCAATTTATTAATGGTTTCAACCATGTGAACGGGAACTCTTATGGTTCTCGCCTGATCGGCTATAGCTCTTGTGATCGCCTGTCTTATCCACCATGTCGCATAGGTACTGAACTTATAACCTTTTTTCCAGTCGAATTTTTCAACGGCCTTTATCAGACCAATATTTCCCTCCTGAATCAAATCCAGAAAAGAAAGCCCTCTTCCAATATATCTTTTCGCGATTGAAACTACCAACCTAAGATTTGCAGTGATTAATTCTTCTTTTGATTTCGTTTCTCCTTTTTGAGCTCTTCGTGCGAGTTCTCTCTCTTTACTGGGGGTCAGCAAGGAAATTTTACCGATTTCTTTCAGATACATCTTTATAGGGTCTTTTAAAGATATGTTGTCATACATCTCCGGTGTTGAAGTGATCAATGATTCGATTTCTTTGCTACCTTCATCATCGTCATCGTCATCGTTTTCAGGAGGCTTTTCTAAAATTACTATTCTTTCTTTTTCGAAGGATTCATAAATTTTTTCTACGAAATTTGAATCAAAACCATCATATTCTGGTGGAATCGAGTTATCAATATCTTCATAAGTGATATATTTGTCCTTTTTTCCCTTTTCAATTAAATCATTGATTCTTTTTTGAATATCTTTTTCATTAAATTTCGTGGTTTTCTTTGATGATTTAGACTTTCTTTTTTTAGAAATTTTTTCTGCATATTTCTGAAGGAGTTTAACATCCTTATTTGTGAGGTTCTGATCTTTCGCCATTAAATCACCATCCAAATTTCAATTTATTTTTTTTCTTAATTCTATACTTTTCAACAACAGTTCTTTTTTTCTTTCGGGATTTTTTTCATTCAGTAATTCTCGTTTAATCGTTTCCAGATCTTCACTTATGCTCTTTTTTCGAATAACGTTTTCATACTCTTCCAGTATCTTTTCCTCTTTTTCTTCTTCGATTTCAACGTCGCTGATTTCAATCAGAGCGGCTCTTTCATCCCCGTTTAAATTTTGGGCAATTTCCTCCAGCACCATATTTTTTTTCATATAAGGTAAGATTTTTTCCAATTTTTCAGATAAAACCAAATTTTCTAAAATTTTTATCACTCTGGATCTGTTCTGAGCCCCATTGAAAAAAATCGATAATAATTCTCTCTCCTTCAATCCGAATTTCTTTCTTCTATCTACTCCGACGTTTTTTTTTGATCCCTTTAAACCTCTGATCAATATATCTTCATTCAGGCCGGTTTTCTCAGATAAGATTTTAATTATCTTCCTGTAGTTCAATTCATCACCCAATTTTAAATATTTCATAATAAAGGGTTTAAGAAAAGCAATGAGTTTTCTCTTGCCTTCAACGGAATTCAATTGCACTTTCTTTGAAAAATAATGAACTTTGAATTCGCAGCCGCTTATAGCACCGCCTATCACTGATTTTACGAATTCATAATTTTCTTTTTCACACAGTTCACCCGGATCTTTATATTTATTCGATAAGACCGTGGCTACCGAAAATCCATTTTCCTCCAATTTATTCACGGCTTTCAACGTCGCTTCCATTCCGGCGTTATCGGAATCGAAAAACACCATAACATTGTTGGTGAAATTCTTTATGTTCTTTAAATGATAAGTCGTCAGATTCGTTCCAAGAACACCGATCGTATTTTTTATACCCTTATTCCAAAGACTTATCACATCGAAATATCCTTCTACAACGATACAGAAATCCAGGACTTTAACTATCGGAAAAGCTCTGTGAGCATTGAACAAAAGAAAACTTTTTTTAAAAATCGGGCTTTCGGAAGAATTAATGTACTTTGCTCCATTTGAGCCGGGTAAGATCCTTCCCCCAAGACCGACGGTCTTTCCGGATAGATTATCTATGGGTATTATTATTCTGTTATCATATTTTTCTGTTATTACTCCATTTTTACGATAGAATAACCCCGTCCTGAACAGGAAATTTTCATCGATGTTCATTTCGGTTTTCAAGTATCTCTGAAACTGGTTATTATCTTTTGAAAGACCCAATTTAAATTCGTTTATGGTTGAATCCGAAATCTTTCTGTTTTCCCTGAGAAATTTGAGAGTTTCTCTGTTTTTTTCATTCAACAAATTATTGTGATAAAAATTTACAGCACACCTCAAAGATTCGTATAAACTATAATTTTTATCTTTTTTGGTTTCCGGCAATTGGATTCCGGATATCGATGATAATTTTTCCAGCGCTTCGATGAAACTCAAATTTTCAGTCTTCTGAATAAAAGTTATTATATCGCCTTTTTCTCCACAACCAAAACAATGATAAAATTTTTTTTTCGGATTAACATAAAACGATGGATCATTGTCACTGTGAAAAGGACATAATCCTCTGTAATAACTGCCAACCTTTGACAGATTGACAGATCTTCCTATATAATCGACGATATCAATTGATTCTTTTATCTCTTCAATAACTTTTTTCAAATCAGATATTTATATCACCACGCAAAAAAAGGACCATCATAGGTCCCTTATCTATAAGAAAAAGATTAACGTTTAGAGAACTGTGGGGATCTTCTGGCTTTTTTCAATCCGTATTTCTTTCTTTCAACTACTCTGGAATCTCTGGTCAGCAATCCTTCTTTTCTCAATACCGCTTTCAAGTCAGGGTTAAATTGAATCAATGCCCTTGCCAAGCCCAATCTTATTGCGCCTGCCTGACCGGATAAACCGCCACCATTCACTCTGATAACAAAATTGAATTTTCCCGTTTGTTCGGTAGCCACGATAGGTCTCAATGCGTGCCTTACCCATCCATCGTTATCCAGATAATCTTTGAAATCAGATATTTCTTTTCCGTTTATTTTAATTTTTCCTTCGCCCGGTCTTAATCTTACTCTCGCTACTGCAGCTTTTCTTCTACCTGTTCCGTAATAATCTGTCATCTATTTCCCTCCTATTTAAGAATTTCCATAAGTTCTGGTTTTTGAGCTTGATGTTTGTGTTCATTTCCTTCGTAAACTTTCAACTTTTTCAGCATCTGTTGCCCTAAAACATTCTTAGGAAGCATTCTTTTCACTGCAAGCTTAACCATCTTAATAGGGAATTTTTGTCTCATTTCCTGAGCTGTTCTTTCTTTTATGCCGCCGGGATATCCGGAATGTCTGTAGTATTTTTTATCAAGAAGTTTATTTCCTGTTAATGCGACCTTTTCAGCATTTATTACGATCACAAAATCTCCTGTATCAACGTTTGGTGTATAATAAGGTCTATGTTTGCCCTGAAGAATTCTCGCAATCTGAACCGCCAGTCTTCCGAGTGGTTTATCTGCGGCATCGACAACGATCCACTTTCTTTCAAGTCTTTCTCCATTAACATCTTTTATATAGGATTCAATTTTCTCTATTTCACCTTTTCGCTTCGTTTGAACTGTTTTTGAATTTCTTCCGTACGTACAAATAGGCGTTTTATTTGATGTCATATCGTATACCTCGCTTTGTAATTATAATGTTTCAGGTTCTGGATTTACACTCACTATTTTTCTGCTTTTTTTTACGGAAAAATGAACTTTCCCGTCCTTCAAAGCATAGAGTGTAAAATCTTTTCCACAACCAACATTTTCACCGGGATGTATTTTTGTTCCTCTTTGTCTCAAAATAATCGTTCCGGCTTTTACCGAACAATTTTCTCCTCTTTTAACTCCCAAATAATTCGGATTACTATCTCTTCCGTTAGTTCTATTAGAACCTTTTCTGGCCATCAGATCACCTCCACCTAATACTCTATTTTCTGGATCAGAACATTCGTATAAGTCTGTCTATGACCCTTGATAGTTTTGGAATTTTTCCTTGATCTAAATTTAACGATTCGAATTTTTTTGCCCTTTACATTTTCCAACACTTTTCCAACGACTTTTACGTTCTCCAGGTAAGGTTTTCCAATTTTCGTATCTTCACCATTTTTGAGCATTAAAACCCTGTTGAACTCAATAGTGTCACCCTCTTTGTAATTCTTCTGCTTTTCTGTAGCTATAGTAACGCCTTCTTCCACCTTGTACTGTCTTCCCGAATTATCAATGATTGCGTACACTATCGCACCTCCTCTTTTGCTTATAAATTTGCTGAAAAAGGTACCCTAAAGGTTTTAAAACCCGTTTCAAGCATAAGTAACCTCAGTTATTGTATCATTAAATGAGTTCTTTTTTTCCATGATAAGTAAAATTTATATGAATTATATATTTAGGCAAAGAAAAATTATATAAATAAAAATATTATACTTTTCATATAGCAAGCATTATTCATAATTAGAAAATAGTATAATGAAAACGTATCATCAGAATTATACAAAATTTTTTTTGAAATTCAAAGGAGGTATTCATGAAAAAATTGAAAGTGGAAAATATTTACAATTATAAAATTTTAGGCGCTATAAATTTTATTAAAGATGATTCTTTTTTGTTTGTAAAAAAAGTTCTTAATGAAGAGAAAAATACTTATGAGAGCAATATATGGTTACATAATTTAAATGAAAAAAGCTTCAAGAAATTAACAGCCGGGGTAAACGATTCCAATCCTGTCTTTAATTCTGAGAAAAATGAGGTCATTTTTCTTTCCAAGAGGGATAAAGACAAAAAAGAAATTGGATTATATAAAATATCCATGGAATTCGGTGAGGCGGAGTTGATAAGAGAATATTCAAATCCACCGGAAAATATACAATGGAAGAAAAAGAATGTAATATTCTATACAAAAAACGAAAGATATGATGGAAAGAAAATTGAAAAAGAAGATGATGATAAAAAAATATATCATTTCAAACATATCCCGTTTTTAGTGAATGGACAGGGGATGAGAGAGGATGTGGGAAATCATCTTTTCAAATTCAATCTTAAAACAAAAAAGGAAGAATGCCTGATCAAAGGATTTGTCGATGTCAATAATTTTGATCTGACGGACGACGGCAGGAGACTGGTAGTATGTCTGAATAAAAATCCCGAAGATCCTGTGAAAGCTTCGGCGTTTTTATATGATTTGAAAGAAGATAAAAAAGAAGAAATTAATATAAAAGGCTATACAGTGTCCAAGGTACTCTGGAGCGACAGCAAAAGTATATTCATACTGGCGAGTGATGAATCCAGAGGATTCGCCACGAGCCCCACACTTTTCATTTACGACACAGATACAAAGATGCTCAAAATGCTTATAGATCCAAAGAAAAACGAATTTTCTACGGGCAATTCACTGAACAGCGATGTTCTGGGTGTTGCGGGAAGAAATTTTAAAGTTCGTGATAAACGTCTTTATTTCATAGCAACGGAAGGGATAAAAACATCCATTTATTCGATTTCTTCAAAGGCAGAGATAAAAAAAGAGGTCGATTTCGGGTCCAGTATAACCGATTTCGATATCAATTCTGCTAACAACGTCGCCTTTATAAGATCTTCAAGCATAACACCCTCTGAAATTTATTATTATGATTATTCTGATTTCTATAAAGTTTCTGAATACAACAACTGGTTTTATAAAAAAGTTAATTCTGAAGTTAAATTCATTAAATTCAATAGTTCCGATGGAAAAGAGATAGATGGATTGATATTATTTCCTCCGGAATTCGAAGAAAAAAACAAAAAATATCCGGCAATTCTGGAAATTCACGGAGGCCCAAGAACCGCATACGGAAATTCCTATATGCATGAATTTCAAAGCCTTGCTGCGAAGGGATACGTCGTTATCGCGTGTAATCCGAGGGGAAGTTCAGGATATGGAAGTGATTTCGCAGATATTCTCAAACATTATGGGGAGAGAGATTTCAAGGATATAATGGAGTTCGTCGAGTTTTGTACTGCCAATTACAAATTCATCGATAAAGATAGAATAGGTGTCACCGGTGGTTCCTACGGCGGTTTTATGACAAACTGGATCGTCGGTCATACTACCTTTTTCAAAGCTGCGGTATCTCAAAGGTCAATTTCAAACTGGTTTTCAATGTACGGTTCCACTGATATTGGATATTATTTCTGTGAAGATCAGATCGGCGAGGATTATTTGACCGAGCCATATAAATTCATAAAACAGTCTCCGATATTTTACTCGAAAAATGTGAAAACCCCCATACTTTTCATTCATTCTTTGAATGATTTCAGGTGTGAAGTACAGCAGGCGATGCAATTTTTTACCACACTTAAAAGACTGGGCAAAAAAACGGAAATGATACTTTTCCCGGGAGAAACTCATGAATTATCCCGGTCCGGAAAACCTGTTCACAGGGTAAAAAGATTGAATGCGATGATTGATTGGTTTAATAAATATTTGAAATGAGAGGAATGAGATGGACGAGAAATCGTTAGAATTATTGAAGGATAAAAAAGCACTGTTATTTTGTTTTGCAGAAAAAAATAAAAATATCGATACTTTAGAAAAAACGAGTGAAGATTTTGAAGTTATCAAATGTAATGGAATAGAATTCTTTCCGGTGTATGAGATATTATTGAATAAACATACACCGAAGGAAGAGAAGAATACTTTTCCATATAATTATGGAATATTTCATAATTTTTCCAGAGATGAGATAGTAAAATATATTCCTATGATAAGAGGAAAAGTGGATGGGAAAACGATTTTTGCCACCACCACTCCCATAAATCTTAACTGGGGATTTTTGGATTTAATAAAAGAAATAACTCAGGAACATGAAGAAATGTTGAGAATAAGAAAAAATGCGAGCGAATAACTCGCATTTCTTATTCAAGAGCTTTTACTATAGCTCTTGTGACAAGCGTTTCCAGATATTCCTGTTTTCCTGATTTATTGATTATTTCACCTTTGTCAATTATATATTTTGCAAGCGAATCGAAATTTTCTTTTCCTTCAACTATACTTTTTCCGATTCCGGAATCGAAGGATGAATATTTCTCCTCTACGAATTTTTCAAGCAGTCCTTCTTCGAACAATTTGGCGGCAGCTTTCAAACCGAGAGCAAAAGTATCCATACCGGCAATATGACCGATAAAAAGATCTTCAAGATCTATAGAAGGTCTTCTGAGTTTTGCATCGAAGTTCAGACCACCCGGGTTGATTCCTCCCCCTCTGAGAACTTCATACATCGCCAGAGTGGTGATATAGGCATTCGTTGGAAATTGATCCGTATCCCAACCCAGAAAAAGATCCCCCTGGTTGGCATCAAGACTTCCCAAAATACCGTTCGTTCTTGCATACCTTATTTCGTGTTCAAATGTATGACCGGAAAGCGTCGCATGATTCACTTCCAAATTCAGCTTGAACTTATTCTGCAGATCGTTTTTCAATAAGAAAGCATAAGCGTTTGCGGCATCATAATCGTACTGATGTTTCGTCGGTTCCATTGGTTTTGGTTCTATTAAGAATTGTCCCTTGAATCCAATTTTTTCAGCGTAATCAACAGCCATATGTAAAAATCTGGCGAGGTTTTCCTGTTCGAGCTTAAAATTTGTATTCAAAAGTGTTTCATAACCTTCTCTACCGCCCCAGAAAACATAATTCTGTCCACCCAGTTCTTTTGTTACTTCCAGAGCTTTCTTCACCTGTGCTGCCGAATAAGCGAAAACATCGGCATTGCTGGTAGTGGAAGCGCCGTGCAGAAATCTCTTGTTGTTGAATAAATTAGCAGTCCCCCAGAGAAGTCTGACGTTGCTGCTTTTATATTTCTCTTTTATATAGTCGATGACAATATCCAGATTCTTATTGGTTTCTCTCAGTGTGGCTCCTTCCGGAGAGATATCCCTGTCATGAAAACAGAAAAATTTCACACTCAATTTCTCACAAAATTCAAAAATTCCGTCGACTTTTGCCTTCGCCCTTTCAATCGGATCGGAAATCAAATTCCATGGTCGGGTCATCGTTTCTTCGCCAAACATATCCCTTCCCAGAACATTCATTGTATGCCAAAATGCAACGGCAAATCTGAGGTGATCCTCCATTTTTTTTCCGAGAATAATTTCGTCTTTGTTGTAATATTTAAATGCCAGAGGATTTATGGAATCTTTACCCTCAAAACTTATCTGGATGTCTTCGAAAAATTTTTTCATTTTATTTCCCTCCTTTAATTTCTTTGATATTTTGAAATAACATCAAAATCATTTTTTAAAGAATTATATAAGTTTTTATACTCAACAAATAAACTATCATATTTATTAAAATTACTTTCTGCTGGTTTGAAAGTGTCTGTTATTTCAATCCATTCATCCGTGTTAAAGTTGACATAATTCCCGGCCAATCTTGCCGAACCGTAAGCAGCACCCTCATCGACTTTAAGTCTGTTTACGGTGAGTTTGAAATTATCGGCGATCATTTGACACCAGGCATCACTTCTCGAGCCACCGCCGACGACTTTTATTGATTTGAAATTATTTCCAAGTTCTTTTATACACTCGCCACCCTCTCTCAACGCATAGACAACGCCTTCATAAATTGATCTGAGCATATCGGATTTATTGTGAAAAGAAGATATTCCGAAAAATACGCCACGCGCATTTGGGTTTTTATGAGGGGTTCTTTCACCATTCAAATATGGTAAAAAGATCAGACCGTTTGATCCCGGTCGACTTTTTTCAACCAGCTCATTTATTTTATCCAGAGAAGAATCATCCAAGAAATTTTTCAGAAACCAGTTGAGAGAATTGGTGGCCGATAAAATAACCGCCATATGATAAAAAGTATTTTCTTTAACGTGTGCAAACAAATGAATTTTTCCTGAAATGTCTTCGTCGGGAGATTCTGTAACGGCTACTACCGTACCAGAAGTTCCGAGACTCACCATCGCGTCTCCGGGTTTTTCTATTCCGCAGCCAAAAGCGGCGGCTGCGTTGTCTGCCCCGCCGGAAACCACACTCACACCTTTTAAGAAGGGCAGTTCTTCACAATCGACTTTACCGATCAGGTCACCCGAAGAAATTATTTCCGGAAGCTGTTTTTCGGTTATGTTCAATTTTTCCAGTAATTTTTTGTCATAAACTCCTTCTTTTACCTTATATAAAGAAGTTCCCGAGGCATCGGACTGTTCGATAGTGAAATCGCCTGTCATCTTGAATGCTATAAAATCTTTTGGTAATAATATTTTATGTAATTTTTTGAAATTATCATTTTCATTTATCTTCAACCATTGGATTTTCGGAGCCGTGAATCCGGTTAAAAATGGATTCCCAAATATTTTTATGACCTCTTTTTCCGTCCCATAAAATTCCGTGAGTTTTTCACATTCATTTCCCGTTCTTTGATCACACCACAAAATTGCATTTCTCAAAATATTGTAATTTTTATCGAGAGAGACCATGCTGTGCATCTGCCCGCTGATGGATATCGCTTCTATTTTTACCGGATTTTTCAGATTTATATCCCTTAAAACATTTTTTGTTGCTTCCCACCATTCCAGAGGATCTTCTTCGGCCCAACCTGGTTTTGGAGTTAACAGTGTAACGGGAGATGTAGACGAGTATATAATTTCTCCATTTTTGTCGACTAAAATTCCCTTTACTGAAGTTGTTCCTACATCTACACCTATTACGTATTTGTTCACCACATCACCTCACAAAAAATTAATTGTGCTATTCAATCAATTATACTATACATACAAAACTATTAAAAACACATTTAATCAAAAAATACCAATATTATACCAGTTTATAGCTGTTTACAGCTAATAATTAATAATATTCTTAAAATATCAACTTTTCTTTTATTTTGAGTAGTACAACTAAAAAGTGCAAACCATTCGGTTTGCACTTTTTGTCTTAATTTTTATTTGAAGAATCAGTGAGGATACAATTTATCTCCCACCGTCTTGAATTTGTATTCGCCACTTTCTTTCAGTAACAGATGTGAATCGAGGTCACAATACGCAAAAGCTCCCGTTCCCGCGGCCAGTTGTACACTTTGATTCACACCGGTTGCCGATTCACTCATACAGCCTATCATTAAAGATACGTTTGCGGTTTTAGATATTTCTATTATAGATAAAGCATCCGATACGCCAGATTTCATGAGTTTTATATTGATGAAATCAACACAATCATCTTTGATCAATCTCAGGGCATCGTATTTTGTCTTTATTGTTTCATCCGCACCGACTGGATATCTCGATGCATATCTGATCACTTTTAAACCGTCGAAATCCGAATAATGAACAGGTTGTTCGAAAACATTTATTGGAACGGATTCTCTGTACATGGCATCCGAAAAGGTTATAGCTTCTTTAACCGAATATCCCATATTCGCATCCACTATGAATCCTTCAAAATTGAATTTTTCATTCACCGCTGTCAATCTTTCAATATCCGATTTAATATCCTCTCCGACTTTCATCTTTACATATCTGAATCCTTTTTTACTAAGATCTTCGGCCTCCTCCAATGTTTCTTCCAGTGTTCCTATTGAAATCGTTTTATCCGTAACTACATGATCTTTTTCTCCGCCTAATAATTTATATACTGGGAAATTCAGATAGTTTGAAAGAGTGTCGAGAACGGCAAACTGAACCCCCGCTTTTAAGCTTGGGGATGTTCTGCCTATTTTGTCAATCTGGTTGAAAATTTTTCTGTAATTCGTTACGTCCATTCCTTTTATCAACTGAATTATCTGATCCCTGGAATTGTACAGCGCATTCACATTTTCACCGTTAACTCTGAATGATGATGAAGCCTCTCCCTTTCCCGTTATACCTGTATCGGTAATCAAAGTGATTTCAATATTATCCTTTGAAGTCGATATGCTGTTTGTAATATGAAATGGTTTGTAAAAATCGTATTTTTTAATTTCAAAAAGAATATCTTTGATTTTCATTTCTATCCTCCCTAAAATTCGAATGGTTCGATTTTGTCAATTTTTGTCTGTTCTGGTAGCAAATATGTAACATTCCAGCTTTTCTTTAATGTATCGATCAGTATTTCATTCACATCATCGATTTTAATTTCATCTATGAATTTTAAAATGTGTTCAATCTGTATCAATCTTTCGTTTATTATGATATCGTCAATTATTCTTGAAAGTGTTGGAAAAGTGCCTTCGGTAGAAATCAGAAGTTTTCCCTTCAATCTTTCTTTTCCATAATTGAATTGCTCTTTGGTTATTCCGTTTTTTATCAGGTTATTGATTTCAGAATGAAGTTTATTTCTGACCTTTTTTAGATTTTTAGGATTTGTCAATGCTGAAATAAAGAAGGTACCTGCTTCTTTATAACTTATAAATTCGGAATCTATGTTATAAACCATTCCGAGTTTTTCTCTTATATTGTGAAATATTATCGAACTCATCCCACTTCCAAAAATTATATTGAAAAGTTTAAATGCCTCAAAATTCTTTTGATTTTTCCTGCCAGGTGCCTCCACCGAAAACAGAACGTGTGCCTGCTGCAAATCCTTCTTTTTGTTTATTAGATAAACAGGTGATTTGATAATCTCCGGTGATCCAACATGAATATCTTCCGATTTTTTGTTGTAACCGGAAATTTTTTCCTTCGTTTTTTTAATGAATTCATCATTCACGTTTCCCGTCATACCAAAAATCAATCTGTTGGATGTGTAATAATTTCTGAAAAAATCCATGAGAGATTTTTGTTCGAATTTACTCACGTTTTCTTTGGTACCCAGTATATTTTTTCCAAAAGAATTAGTCCACAGTTTTTCAACGGTGTTATCATATATTTGATCGAAAGGATCGTCTTTTGAAAAGGCAATTTCTTCAGTTACGACTGTTTTTTCCAGTTCGATGTCATCTTTCATCATCATGGGATTTGATATCAGGTCATAAAGAATATTGAAGGCTTCTTCAGCATATGTATCGGGCACCTTTGCAAAAAATACGGTGGATACCCTTCCCGTGTAAGCGTTCAAATTACCGCCCACTCTTTCAATGGGTTCCTTAATGTTGTATGCATTTCTTGTCAGTGTACCTTTGAATAGAATATGTTCTAAAAAATGTGATATACCGTTATTCGCGTCATCTTCAACGGAGGACCCGACCTTAACTGCAAAAGCAAGAGAAACCGTCCGGGACTCTTTTTTCTTTTGCGCAAAATAAGTTACATTGTTATTGAGTATTTCATACGATACTTTTTCTTCTCTGAAAATCAAGATTTTTTAGGGCCTCCATTTCTTCTTTTATAATCATGTTTATCGTTATTTCTGTTGTAAGTTCTTCTTTTATTTTTTTCATCATCGCCGTTATCTTCTACACCGAATAGTTTCATCTGTATTCTGCCCATGTTATCCTTTCCGGTTATAACTACATCGATTTCCGAATTCAAATCATATTTTCCCATGAATGTTTTGAAATCTTCCCCGGTCTTTGAACTATGTATCATTCCAACGACACCGGGAGCGACTTCAACGAAAAAGCCGTATTTTTCTATTCTGGAAATCTTACCAATATATTTTTTGCCGTATTCGGGGCCATTTGAGATTATATTGACAATTTTCAACAGTTTTTCAGCCTTTTCAGGGTTGTTCGAAATTATCTTAACCTGGTTTTTTTCATCATCAATAAAAATATCGGCATCGTACTCGCTCGTGAGTTTTTTGATTACTTTCCCTCCGGAGCCGATCAATTCACCGATTTTGTCATTTGGAATATCCACTAAAGTTACGACAGGGGCATATTTTCCAACGGATTCTCTCGGTTTTTCTATGGTGTCTGTCATTTTTTCCAGAATGGATAATCTCGCTTCTTTTGCCTGTTGCATAGCTTTTGTCATGATTTCCTCAGTAACACCTGAGATCTTAACATCCATTTGAAATGCCGTTATTCCGTCTTTTGTACCGGTTACCTTGAAATCCATATCTCCCATGTGGTCCTCATTTCCCAGGATGTCGGTGAGAACGACCGTTCCATCGGGTTCCTGAATCAATCCCATGGCCACTCCCGCGACCGGTTTTTTGAGTGGAACTCCTGCGGCCATTAACGACAGGGTGCCCGCACAGACAGTTGCCATGGAGGACGAACCATTCGATTCCAATATTTCTGAAACAATTCTCACCGTATACGGAAATTCCTCGACACTTGGCATCATGGCTTTGATAGCTCTTTGTGCAAGATGACCGTGACCGATCTCTCTTCTTCCCGGTCCCCTCAATCTTTTCACCTCACCTGTACTGAAGGGAGGGAAGTTGTAATGTAACATGAAAGAGCTTTTTTTATCTTCGAATAAAGTATCTATTATCTGTTCATCATCGGGCGTTCCTAACGTTACTATTCCCAGACTCTGTGTTTCTCCTCTGGTGAAGAGTGCCGAACCGTGAGTCCTCGGCAAAATATCAATTTCACACGTAATTGGCCTGATTTCGGTTGATTTTCTTCCGTCCATTCTTTTATTCTGTTCTATTATTCTTTTTCTCATCAATTCTTTTTCTTTGTCATGATAGAGATTCTTTATAAAAGAAAGGTTGCTCTCGAATTTTTCCTCATCGAATCTTTCTGAAGTTTCTTCTCTGTATTTTTCGATCAATTCATCTCTGTACTCTTTTAATGCCTTGTCCTTTGCTTTTTTCCCATGTACGTCCATGTTTTCCAGAATTTTCTCCGGGTCAATTAATTTTTCAAATCCTTCAACGAACCCTTCGGGAGCTTCAGGTATTTTAATCTCAAATTTTTCAACGCTGAAGGATGAAATCATTTCCTCCTGAAATGATACCAGTTCTTTTATTGCGTTATGAGCAGTTCCAATCGCGTCCACCATAACTTTTTCAGATACCTCTTTTGCTTCTCCCTCTACCATCGTTACGGCATCTTTGGTACCGGCAACAACAATATCTAGATCACAATCTTCGATATCTTTTTCCGAAGGAAATACGATGAATTCATCATTTTTTCTGCAAATCCTTACCCCCGCAACGACACCTTCAAATGGTACTCTTGAAATATTCAAAGCGAAGGAGCTCCCGAAAATTCCCAAAGTGTCGGGATAACAATCGGGGTCGGCAGACAATACAGTTATAATTACATTGACTTCATTCCTCATTCCATCGGGAAATAAAGGTCTCAGAGGTCTGTCGATCAACCTTGAAGACAGGATAGCATCAACAGAAGGTCTGCCCTCTCTTTTATTGAATCCACCCGGAATTTTTCCGGCGGCATAAAATTTTTCGGAATATTCAACCGTAAGAGGCATGAAATCACCATTTATAGGATTTTCGTTGCCGTCCACAGTACATAAAATAACCGATTCGCCATATTTTACCAGACATGAACCACCCGCCTGTTTGGCCATTTTTCCCTGTTCAATTCTCAATGTTTTTCCGAAAAAATCTTTTTCCCATACATTATAATTTAAACCCATTTTTTACACCTCAATTTCTTTCATGTTCTTTCAAGCATAAAAAGGGAGCGGTATCCCGCTCCCCTATCATACATCATATAATTATCCTCTAATCCCTAATTTCTTAATCAAGTCAAGATAAACTTCCGGTTTGTTTTTCTTAACGTATCTGAGCATTTTTCTTCTTCTTCCAACCATCTTTAAAAGGCCTCTTCTGCAATGAAAATCTTTTTTGTGGATCTTCAAGTGCTCAGTCAAATGTTTGATTCTGTGTGAAAGAATTGCTATCTGTACCTCAATTGAACCGGTGTCTTTGTCGTTAATGTGATATTCTTGAATGATTTCCTGTTTGTCTACTTTCATGTCCAAACCTCCAAATAAATTCCGATTACCAAGTAAAGGCTATGCCATTACCGAGTAACGGTCGTTGTATTTTAACTTTTTTAATGAGCAATGTCAACATCTTTAAAATCTTTAATCATTTTTTTAGCAGTTTTACTCGCTGCGATGCCTCCCTTACCGGTTTCTCTGAGCTCTTCATTGAGCGATCTGCCGACCTGTCCCATGGCGATGATAACCTCGTCCACGGGAATTTTCGACTCTATTCCGGCCAGAGCCATTTCAGCCGAAGTGAATGAGGTTGAAACGGCGAAGGCGTTTCTTTTGACACATGGGATTTCAACATATCCACCCACAGGATCACAAACCAGTCCCATAATTGATTTGAGGGTCAGGGCGGGAGCCGATAAAATGGCCCTTTTATTATCCGGCGCAAATGAATAAACGATAAGCAAAGAAGCCATCGCGGCCGCAGTTCCTATTTCCGCCTGACAACCGCCAACCGCTCCTGAAATCGAGGCTTCTCTTTTTATCAGTTCTCCCAGCGCGCTGGAAACAACAAATGAATTTTTAAGGATCTTTTTGTCAATCTTTTTATATTTATTAAGTGAGATGATTACTCCTGGAATGATTCCACAGGCCCCTGCCGTCGGGCAGGCAACAATTTTTCCCATGGATGCGTTACTTTCGGAAACCGTCAGAGCAACTTCAACAGCGAACTTCACAATCCCGCTCAGGAAAAGTGCGTTATGAAATCTCATCTTTCTTGCGTTATCACCAACCCAACCTGCCAGAGATTTATTTGTTTTTTCCCTGTTGTTCATATAACTCGAAAACATTTCTTCTATGAGAAATTCACAGTATTCCTCGAACTTCTCGACAGAATTTCCCGTGGAGTAATAATACCAGTTCAGAATTATATCTTTTAAAGAATTTTCATTATCGATTTTTGAAACGAGATTTTCGAACTTCATAAATTCACTTCCAGTTTTGGCATGAACGATATTTCCAGAACATTTTTTAATTTTTTTATACATTCTATGACGACCGGTAAAGGTTTGTTGTCCAGTTCAATAACACAAATTGCAGTCTTTTTGATCTTATCGGATCTGATGAGGGATAAATTGCTTATATTAACATCATTCTTTCTTAAAATGTAGAGAATCGAAGCCAGGGCTCCCGGAACATCACGGTTCTTTATTATCAATGACGGATAAATCCCGACGATATTCACTTTTTGATTCTGAATCATTTTAATAATAACCGAACTTCCGCCGATCGAGCAGCCCTCCATCGAAAGGGTCTTATTTTTGTTTTTACCGACTATTTTTACAGTGTTTGGATGTTTTCCCGGAAAATTTGTGCATATGAATTTATATTTTATACCTTTATCCTTTGCCATATCGATGGAGTATATCAGTGATTCGTCGGATTCATTTATACCCATTATTCCACCAAGCAACGCCCTGTCCGAACCGTGTCCCTTGTAGGTAGAAAACAACTGTTCATTCAGATAAAAACAAACCTCTTCGATCTTACCGTTAAACATATAATGAAAAGCTCTGCCCAGCTTAACCATCCCCGCTGTGTGAGAGCTGGAAGGTCCTATCATGACCGGCCCTATCACATCATAAAGCATATCATCACTCCAGAATTACATCTGCGGCTTTTCTGAGTCTGTTCATGATCGCCAGACCAATGCCTGAATTCGAAAAACCCTGGCAGATTATTCTACTGTATTTTTTCTCCGCATCAAAATCGAGTCTCAGAAAGGAGAAAATATTTTTTGCGATATCGTATAAATTGTCGGCGTTTCCCAGCGATATTCCGTCAAAATCATCCGGGAGCAGCCGGAGCATATCATCACTGCAGAAAATGATATCACCCTCTCTGTAAATTTTCCTGACCTCATTTATGAAATTTCCCGAATCGATCAGAACTAGCCGAATATCAGGAGAATAATGTTTGTATTTCATTCCGGGAGATAAAACCGGGCCGGAATAATCGGTTTTGGCGTACACGAAATCCGGAACTTCCAAATTCGGAATTATATTTTCGATATCTTCGACTGAGATTGGCCCCGGTCTCAACAACGTGGGAATATCACCGGATAAATCGATGATGGTGGATTCCAGACCGAAAAAACAATCTCCATCCGAAATTATATAATCAACTCTGTTTAAAAAATCTTTTATAACGTGATTGATTCTCGTGGAACTTGGTTTTCCGGAAATATTTGCGCTCGGTGCAGCGATCGGTACTCCAGAATGTTGTATTATTTTCTGAGAAATCTTATTCGAGGGAAATCTTATGCCGACGGTATTTTTTCCTCCCGTCACTGTCAACGGAATGGAAGGGGATTTTTTGAAAATAAAAGTTATTGGTCCGGGCCATAATTTTGAAATGATATTTTTATATTGCACGATATTCTCTTTCATACATATATTAGCCATTTCAAGTGAATTGACATGCACTATCAGAGGGTTGTCGGAAGGTCTGCCCTTAGCTTCGAATATCCTTTTCGAAGCATTTTCATCGTATGCGTTTGCCCCTATGCCATATACGGTCTCCGTCGGAAAGATCACCAACGCACCGTTTCTTATATCTTCGCCTATTTTATCCAGAGTACTTTCATCAAGTTCATCTTTTTCAAAAATTCTTGTTTTCAAACGATCACCTTAATCAAAAAAATTACACCTCATTATAATAGTCTATAAAAAAGGTTTCTAAGTTAAATTTATCTTCTAAAAGAGTTGCTAAATTTTTAACTCCGAAAGTCTCTGTGGAATAATGACCGCAGTTTATAAAATTGATTTTCATCTCTCTGGCCATATCCCTTACATGCTCTTTAACTTCACCCGTCAGATAAGTATCGATTTCATTTTCAAGTGAATTCATATAAGCGCTGCCCCCACCGGATAACACACCGATTTTTTTGACATAATCATTATTTTTATAATATATGAATTTATCCCGGGGAATTATTTTGCTCATTTTCTCCAGAAATTCGTCAAATGGAACTTCGGGTGAAAATTCCCCTTTGAATCCAACTTCAAAGGGAAGAAAATCATTTATTCCCAATTTTTTCATTATTGAAGCGTTGTTTCCATAGACAGGGTGAGCATCGAGCGGAAGATGATAACCTATGAGTCCGATGTCATTTTTTATCAGTAATCCCACCCTTTTTTTCAAAAAACCTTTCAGTGAAAAAAAATCTTTTCCGAAAATACCGTGATGAACCAGCAATAAATCCGCACCGTTCTCCAAAGCCTTTTCAGCGAATTCAAAATTGAATGATACCCCCACCGCTACCTTTTTGATATCTCTGTCACATTCAACCTGAACACCGTTATGACAGTAATCATTGAACTCTTCGGGTTTTAAAATCGAATTCAAATATTCTTCAATTTCAAAAATTTTCATATAAGATCACCTCACCTTTTATTCAATAATACATCATATTTATCCTATAAAATTATATTTAAAATATCTGTAATTTTTTCAAATAAATTCAGTGAGTCGGAACTCGGTTTCATCATCATTCATACGAACAAAAATCAGGAATAATTCGCCTGTAGTAAGCCTTGAAAGTTCATATTCAATTGAATAAAAAGTTTTTGATAATCAGAAAGAATGACTCAGCGTGTAGAAAATAAATCTTTATACACGTCCTCGTATTTTTCGGTCATTTTCATATATTTTTCATGGGTTTTTAAGTCGGGACGTATGATTTCCCTTTTCGAAATTATCGATTTTATTCCCTTTAAATCGTTCATTCCGGCTATCGAATTGTCTACAGTCAAAGCAATCTTTGCATCGCCAAAGGAAGCATCGATATCGTTATGAATTATCAACTCTTTTCCCGTTATATCTGATATGAGCTGCATGATTTTTTTGTTTTTTGCCATTCCACCGAGTACATTTATTCTTTTTGGTTCTTCATAAACTTTTTTCATTTTTTTTATGAGCAGACATGTTTCATATCCGAGTGTCTCTCTCGATGCCTGATGAATCTCATTTTTTGAAGTGGTTCTTCTCACGCCATAAAACACTCCCGAGGCTTCCGGATTGTCGAAAGGTGCCCTGGCTCCGTCCAGATAGGGGAGGATTATGATATTGGTGGGAACTTCATATTCAAAATCAACATTTTCAATTTCAAAGAAATGATCGATCCATTCCAGAAATCTTCCACCAGATGAAGTTGGAGCACCTATTCTGTAGGTCCCCTCTATCAGAGACATACCGGGCGCGAATCCCGAAAGTGTTATATATCTGTCTGTAGTCAGCAGTGTACTGATCGTAGAACCGTATACAACAACAAGATCGCCTGGATTGATTGCGCCGGACGCCATCGCTTCGGCGTTGATATCACACGCCCCACAGAATACCGTGGTATCCTGTGATAATCCGGTTTCCCTTGAAGCCTTTTCCTTGATTTTACCGAGCTCATCGAGGGGCCATTTCAGTTTGGGAAATTTGTCCTTATCAAGCTCAAAGTCATCGAATATTTTGTACGGAAGTTCATTTGTTTTTAAATTTACCAATCTCGAACCGGCTGCAGTGGGGAAATCCCATGCGGTCTCCTCAACCAGTCTGGCCGACACAAAATTATTGCTCTCCAGAAAATATTTTGATTTTGAATATATTTCAGGTTTATTTTCTTTCAGCCACAGAACTTTTGGAATGATCGAATGAGTCGTGAATATTCCTCCGAGTTCATTTTTCAGTTTTTCTTCCCCGTAGAACCCATTCAATTTTTCCACCTGGTTTTTCGATCTCGTATCTATACCATATAGAATGGCGTTATATACGGGATTGAATTGGTCATCTACCGGCACTACGGTACCACATAAAGAACTGATGCATATGGATCTTATTTTCTTCAGATCGTATTTTTTTGATATTTTATTACAGATCTTTTTGAATCCATTCCACCAGCTTTCTATGGGATTCACTTCAAAGAAGCCTTCTTCAGGATTCAAAAGTATACTTTTTTCTGTTTGATTGAATAATATCTCACCATCCTCATCGATTAAACAAGCTTTTATAGAGGAAGTTCCCATATCTATACCCAAATAATATTTCACTCAACTTCACCTCAATAAAAAGCAGCACGGCGAATTTCCCGCCGTACTACTAATGAAAAGATCACTCCGGTAAATTTGTCCTGTCAACCAAAGGCGCATCTACATAAATGATGTTCTTACCGGCAGCCTCTTTGGGATCAATTCCTGCGATAATTTTCTCAATGATTTCGACCGCTTTATCAGCCATCTGGTCAAAAGGCTGAGCGACAGTTGCAGACATTTGTCCCGATTTTATTCTTCTGTATGTTTCTGCGTTACCGTCAACACTGACAATCATGACATCATTGATACCATACTCAGATAAAACGTCCGCAGCGGCATATGCCAGTTGATCGAAGGCACACCAGACACCGTCAATTTCATCGCCATATTTTAATGCATAAGTTTCGACAGCAGATCTTGTGTCATCCATATATCTTGCAGTTGCAGCAACATTATATTCTGCCAGTACATTAATTCCCGGATATTCGCTTAAAACAACATCTAATGTCTTGCCCCTTCTTCTCGATCCCTGATGTTTCTCAAATTTTACTACGATAATATTTCCATTTCCACTCAATGAATCAGCGAGATAAGTGGAAATTTTAGCTCCCATAACAAAATTGTCCGCAGTTATATCACAAACAACCCCGTCGACATATCCCGAATCGATTGTTATTACAGGGACTTCCGATTCTATCGCATAATCGAGAGAAGATCTTATTTCATTCGGATGAGACATTGCCATGACTATAACATCGACACCCATCTGTACAAGATTTTCCAATTGAGTAGATTGTTTTTCAATTGATCCTGCTGAGTTGAGCAGTATCAGTTCCCAGCCATTTTCCCCCGACAATTTTTCGAATTCATTCGCCACAGTTGCCTGTGCTTCAGAAGAGAAATTTGTCGCTATGAATCCTATCTTTGGATTTCCCATTACTAAGATCGATAGTACAATTAATGTTACAATCAAAAGCGTTAACTTTTTCATACTGTACCCCTCCTAATTTAATTGCTTTCAAGCTTTTTTGCCTGAACCATAGTTATTGTTACCGATAGAATAATTATTGATCCTTTCGTTATATCCTGCATATAATAAGGCGCTCCCGCTAATGTCATTCCATTTGTCAATACCCCTATCATCAGTGCGCCTATGAAAGTTCCGAATGGGCTCGCCCTTCCGACACTCAAAACAGTTTCTCCAAGAAGTGCCGCGGCAAAAGCATCCATCATGAATCCTGAAGCACCTTCCGGGTTTGCTGCACCCAATTTTGAAGTTAATAGAATACCTGTAAAAGCTGCTGCCGCTCCAGAGAGTGTTAAAGCGAGAATTTTATATAAATCAGTATTGACTCCCGCCAACTTTGCCGCATTTTTATTGGCACCGGTAGCCTGCATATATTTACCCGTTTTAGTTTTATTAATCAGGATATTTGCCGCAATTACGACAATTAACATAATTATTATCAGCATCGGTATCCCAAGCACCGATCCTCTACCCAAAAACAAAAATGATTGCGCCATTTCTCCATAAAAAGAAACGCCTTTTGTATACCAGAAAATCATTCCCGTAGCAATTATTCCGGTTGCGAGAGTGGTGATCAACGATGGAATACCCACTTTAGTGACTAATAAACCCGCACCGATTCCAAAAGCAACACCTACACCTAAAGATATTATGACCGATAAAAAAGGATTCATTCCACTCAAAATCAAACCTGCTGAAATTACTCCCGCCAGACTGGCTACATTGGCAAATGATAAATCCAGTTCACCAACTATCAAACACATGGTGAATCCTTCTGCAATTATCGCCAGAAGAGCGATCTGTCTCAATATATTTAATAAATTTCTCGCATTGATGAATCCCGGAACGAATATTGAAAAACCGACTATAATAACTACTAATGCCAATATTGTTCCAAATCTTGTTAAAAATTGCTGTGTACCAAATTTTTCATTATTCATTTAAATCTCTCCCATCATTTTTGAAAGGATAGCTTCTTTATCGAAAGGTGGTTTGAATTCAGATACAATTTCAAATTCGTGCATGACGTAGATTCTATCTGATATCGCGACCAGTTCTTTCAAATCCGAGCTTATAAACCAGACACCTGCGCCTTCTTTAGCAATATTCCCCATTATTGAATATATTTCTGTTTTTGCATCGACATCGATACCCTGCGTTGGTTCATCAAAAATCCATATATTGGCATTTTCTCCAAGCCATTTTCCAACAGAAACTTTCTGTTGATTACCTCCGCTCAAAGTTCTGACTTCCTGAAGGGGCGAAAACACTTTTATTGAGAATTTTTCTATTATGTTTTTTACATAGTTCTTTATTTTGTTTTCATTTGTGAATCCACCCTTCGTCAAAGAGGATAAATGAGGCATAATGATGTTCTCTTTCACGGTCATATTCACCAATAATCCCTCTCCTCTTCTGTCTTCGGGTATCATAACCATACCACTGTCAATGCTTTTTTTTGAATTTCTGGATTTGAAATTTTTTTTGTAGAGTTCAATAGATCCACTATTGAGTTTATTACCGGAAAAAATGCTTTTTGCCAATTCCGTTCTCCCGGATCCAACAAGTCCTGCAAAACCCACAATTTCTCCGGATCTGATGTTGAAATTAATATTTTTAAATCCTATTTTTTTGGGGGTGTAATCTTTTACCTCAAAAATAATTTCGTTTATTTCTGTTTTGATTTTCGGGTATTGATTTTGCATATCTTTTGAGATCATCAAATTTATGAGTTGCCTTTCTGTTACATCATCATTTTTTACAGTATTTACCTTCTGACCATTTCTTAAAACCGTTATAGTATCCGAAAGATCCAGTATTTCAGATAAATGGTGTGATATATATATAATAGTCAATCCTTTTTTCTTGAGATCTCTGATCAATCTGAATAATATTTCACTTTCTTTTATACTCAACGGTGCGGTGGGTTCATCAAAAATGATTATTTTGGGATCCCGGAACAATACTTTTAAAATGGTCAACATTTCCTGTTGACCACTGCTCAGATCACTAGCGGGAAGATCGAGATCCACATCGAGATTGTATTTCTGAATAAATTTTTGCGTTTTTCTTTTCATTTCCTTCTTCTGCAAAAATCCGCCTTTTGTGAGTTCAAGCCCCAAAAACAAATTTTGATAACCTGTGAAATGGGGAACCAATTCTCTTTCCTGATGAACTACCCCTATAAATTCAGAAGCATCTTTTGGAGAGTGAAATTGCTTTTTTTCGCCTTCAATAAAATATTCTCCTTTTGTTTGATGATAAACCCCGGAGATTATTTTGACTAAAGTCGATTTTCCTGCGCCATTTTCACCAACTATGGCATGTATTTCTCCTTTTTCAACAGAAAGATTTACATTATCTAAAGCTATTACGCCAGGAAATTCTTTAGATAAGTTTTTAGCTTGAAGTGAAATCATGCATTTTTCTCCCTAGCTTCTCTCGCTTTTTTAATAAATTCTTTGGCACGTTCCGGGTCAACGGGATTAAAAGTGTCTTTATTCACTTTTATGCTTGTTCCCATAATCACCCCATCTGCCAAAGAGAGCATTTTTTCAACGTTTTCTGTTTTAACACCTGTTCCCGCAATGACCGGAACTCCTTCGGCTCCCTTTCTTGCATCGTGTAAGTCCGATTCTTCTATTTCACTTCCCGCCGTGGTTCCGGCAAGACATACCGCATCGGCTAATCCGAATTTTACCGCGCCTCTTGCAATATCTTCAAGTGATCTTCCGCCCAATGGTTCTGTATGTCCGGATATATTTGCGAAAATTTTCATTTTGCCAAAATTATTCGTTTTTACTCTTTGAAGTTTTCCGGCGCATGGGTCCACAATCCCCCAATCTCCGACATAAACCCAGGACAAAAAGATTCTTACAAAATCTGATTCAACAGCGGTACCTATGGCTATTGCCGCTTCGGGGTCAGCTAAAACCGATAATCCAAAGGGTACATTTATACCGATAGTCGCTTCCTTAATTACACTGCTCATCGCTGCAACAGTTACTTTATCGACATTTGAAAGATACGGTCTGTCTCCTTCATTGCTGAAAACTATTCCATCAAATCCGGCTTTTAATAATGATGCAACATCTCTTTTCGCCGTGTTTCTGATATAAGTCATACCTTTATTCGAATCGTACAGAGGTGATCCGGGCAAAGGTGGAAAATGCACCATTCCTAAAATAGGTTGTTTTACTCCAAACATTTCTTCAAATATTTTCATTTTTCATTTCCTCCATTTTCTAATATATACAAACATGTTTGATAATCAGTTATTAAATAATTTACAATCCCAGCTTCTAATGAAGCTTTTACACTTCTATATTTATTTTGGCCGCCACCTATGCCAACTCTTTTCGGTATTTTTTTCAACACATCGATGGGAATGGAAATCAATCTTCTGTTGTAATCTATATCGAGTTCTTCGCCATCTTCATTTATTATTCTTCCGGCAATATCCCCCACGGCTTTTAAATTTTTCACATTTTCAATGATGTCCTTGTTATCGGTCAGGGTCGGAAACAAACTGTTTTCTATTTCAGGTCCTATTGAAAAAATTACCGTGTCAAGTTTTTCCCATAATTCTGTCACCGCAGAGATCTGCGGCTCGTTTAAGAACATATTTTTAACATTCTCGCTGCTGACGATAGCGGGAGCGGGCAAAAGGTAATAATCCGTTCTCAATACTCTCGCCATAGAACTCACCAGTTTGTTCGTTTCAGTAGTCAGATTATGTATTCCCCAGCTGCCCATGATCGGTAGTATCTGGATTGCAGGAATATTCAGGTCGTTTGAGAGTGATTCGATCAATTCACTCATCGTCGATCCCGGACCTATTCCCACCTTTTCACCGGCGTTGAATAAATCGGAAATAAATTCACTGCTCTTTTTCCCGAGTAATTTTTTTAAGTCCCAGTCATTTCCATTTGAAGGGGTTTCAAGAATGATTATTTCTTCAATATCATATTTTTCTTTGATTTTTTCTCCCAGTGAATGTGCCTGACTTTCTATATTGACTATTTTTACCTGAACAATTCCCAGATCAATACTCTCCTGCAGCATTCTTGAGACAGTTGGAACAGACACAGATAATTCTTTTGAGATTTCCTTTTGTGAGTATTTCTTTTTATAATATAATTCAGCAACTTTTATTAATGTTGTGTATGAATACATCGATAACCTCCTTGAAAAATATTTCAGAAAATAATTTCACGATAATTATAAATCTTAAAAGATCACATTTCAAATGTCAAAGTATATAGAATATTGCAAATAAATGTGCGTAATAAGGTTTATTTTCGCATAATTGCTTTTAATCACAGATAAAATTTTTTTCATAAATTTTTTTCAGCATTTGATTATCGTCCAACCACCGGTTCAAAAGCGCAGTACATAGTGTATAGGATTTAGTGCATAGTGAAAACCAGCAGAGAATTAGGAACGGAATAGAGAATTGGTGAATTGAGAACAGGCTGAAAGGTTTAAAAGCTTAACCACTTAAAAATGAAAAGCAGAATTGCTGAACTATATACTGCTTTTGTTCTCTATTACCTACTTCTCCGTCATCTTCTTACAATTACTTCCCTGTTCAATTATCGTTTAATCGTCAAAAGGTAGAAAAAAACAAATTTGCATAAAATTGTGTTTTAATTTTGATGTAGGAAAAATTTGATGAATAGATTATCCGGGGGTTTGGAATTTCGTTTCTTTAATACAGGGAGAATCATATGATAAATTGCAGAGAATATGTTCGGAATGACTATCAGTTTCTGCGGGAAATGTTGTTTGAAGCTGTTTTTTGGAGTAGAACGGATGACGATCGCCCATCACTGGAAGAGGGCCTGTCATATGACTTTACAAAACATATACTCGTGGATTTTGGTGATCGAAAAGGAGATATCGCGGTTATCGCAGAGATTGATGGAGCAAAAGCCGGCACAGCATTTATAAGGTACTGGAATGATGAGATGAACATAAGGGGTTATATTTCCAGCGATATTCCGGTTCTCGTTATAGGTGTTGTTGGCACCTACAGACACCGGGGTGTCGGGAGTATTTTAATTGAATCATTGAAAATGGCTGCCCTGGAAAATGGTATTTCAAAAATCAGTTTATGTGTTACCAAAAGCAATGTTGCTTATCATCTTTACACAAAGAAAAATTTCAAAATCGTTCAGGATATTGAATCGTCGTATAATATGCTCTGGGAGGCCCGGGGTGATACTCAATACTGAACCGGAAGTTTTTTTGTCAGGCTGTAAAAATCGGATTTCTAACGGGAGTTTTTAAGATAAAATCTCCGGAGTCATTTTCCGCGGGAAGTTTCACGGCAGATACATGGTCATTATTTACTGAAAATCACAGAAATCTCGCAAATAAAAAGAGACGAAGCTAAAAAAGTATTATAGATGTGCGGATCATAAAAAATCCAAAAAAAGATTTAAACCCGCATAAAAAAATTGTTTAAAAGAAACTTAAAAAAGATGGGAATATTCTTTTGATGGAATCTATTCTATCCGATCCCGCTATTCCTTATTCAGTCCAATCCCCAGATATAAATATCCGAATCATATCCACCGGCAATTATATACCTCCCATCGGGAGAAAAATCAACAGCATGTATTTCGTCATCGTGTTGAAGCAGCTTCAATCTTCTCCCGGTTTCAGTATCCCATAGCATTATTATGCTGTCACATCCGACCGAGGCTATCAGGGTTCCGTCGGGGGAAAAAGCCACGTCATACAACCCATCGTAATGGCTCATTGTATGAATACACTTTCCTGTTTCAAGATCCCACAGTTTCACTTTGTAATCTGTTGATCCGGTTACAATGTATCGACCATCCTGGCCGATATCGATGGCATGAACGTCCCACTGGTGGCCCATGAATTCTCTCATTTTCTCTCCGCTTTCAAGATTCCACAGAGCAACAGAACCTTCATGGCTGGAGGTTATCATTTTTTTATTGTCAGAAGTGAAACGGTATTCAAAGCAGGTTCCTTCAGGTTCCCATATATGATATAGCTTTTCCCCCGATTCAAGATCAGATACATCGATCCTTCCCTTCGATTCAACGGCGAGTAACCGGTCATCTTCAGACACGAGAATATGACCGATATGTCCGTATTCACCTCTTTCTTCATTTATAAGCTCTCCGGTCTCAAGATCCCAGTACCTGATGAGATTATCATCACTCAGAGTTATCAGAGTATCTTCGCCTATAAAATCTACAGCCTTAACCAGTTTTCGCATTTCAGCTTCAAACACTTTTTCAAAAAAAGAGCCTGTTTCGTCACAGGGTTTCCAGACGATAGCCTTCCCGTCCTTGCCTGAGGTAACAAGTAATCCACCGGCAGAAAAAGTCACACACCAGAGTTTTCCCTCGTGACCTTCCAGTTTTTCCAACAACACGATATTTTTTGAATTCTCGATAGATAAAACCGATTCAGTTTCTTTCGATGAAAAACCTGAAATAACTACCAAACAGAAAAATAAAATAAAAATGATGATCGCTTTTCTCATTTTTTCCCTCCTCTTTCGAGAAATTCATTCACGGATTCTTTCTCTGTACCGATCTATGATCCGTGCATCCACCCAGTAAATATCCCCGTTGCCAGATCTTCCACTGTAGAAAAACAGATATTTGCCATCCGGCGTCACGTAGGGTCTGTTGTCGGAATACTGCGAATTTATTTCCTCCATGAACACGGGAGTTGACCAGTTGCTGTCTTTCGGCCTGAAAGATATATGCAGATTGTCATATGCACCTCCGGGGACCATCGAACTGAATATAATATAACTTTCATCCGGTGCGATATAGGCATCCCAATCATAATTTTCACTGTTTGGGGGGTTACCCAGATTAACAGGTGGCAGGTATCCATCTTTCTTAAATTCCGAGAGATAAATATCCGATTTTCCGTGACCTCCCGGTCGCCAGCTGAAAAAATAGAGATTTCCACCGGCGGCCATACAGGGATAACTCTCCTGATACTGTGAATGAACAGGTGCATCGAACAGTTCCGGTTCCGTCCATCCGTTTTCTGTTTTCGTGGATTTCCAGATATATGCCCATTCACAATGATTGCCATCTTCATCTCTCTTCGACGCAAAAAGAATGGTTTTTCCATCCGGTGCGATTGTGAAATCACCAACATCATGGGTCGTACCAAACGGAATCTCCTCGGGTTCGTTCCATACCCCTTCAACGCGGTTCATTATATAGAGTTTCGGAATCTTATCGACCCAGCGCTGAAAGAGAAAATTCTTCATCTCGCTTCCCCACCCCGAGCAGCCTTCATAGGACTCTGTGGAAACGATACCGGGAGCAAAAAGTTCGGGAATCATACCGGGGGTCTTCTGTCCCAGATACTCGCCGCGCAGCACGGGCCATTCCCTGTCATGGTCATTCCCGCCGCGATCAATGATCAGTTGCATCATCTCATTATCGTTCTTTTTCTGAGCGATGTTGAAGGCAGACTCTCCACTGTTGTTCCTTTCGTCGATATCGAATCCGTTATCATAAAGATATTCGAGCATCTTCTTGTTTCCCGAAAGAGCTGCATAATGGATGAGCGTACAGCCATAGACATTTTTCTCCCTGTTCAGCACAACATTTTTATCCCGCAGATATTTTAGCAATTCAGTTTCACCACCTGTTACAACGAACCGGACAAGGTTATCTTTCACCTGTTCATCGGACAGGAGATCCGGTTGTGCTTTTTTAAACCCCTCTTTAAACAGATCGTTCAATCCGAATTCAGCGGCCTTCTGCAGAATGTTGAAAGCGCGGTTTCCTGACAGATTATAAGAAGCGCCCCGGTCAAGAAGGGCCTTTACAATCCTGATATCCGTAAAAAAAGCAAAGGCAAAATTTAAGGGCGTATCTCCGTTTTTATTTTTTATCGTATGATCGGCTCCGTTATCGAACAGTTGACCGATGATTTTTATTCTGCTTTCAATATTTCCCGGTGCATTGGCATAATGTAAGGCGGTGAACCCCATGTCCGTGACGACATTCACGTTGACCTTTTCTTTCAGAAGTATCTCCATTCCTTCGGCGGAACCTCTGGAGGCCAGTATGTGAACGGGCACGATTCCATTTTTATCTGGTGTGTTGACATCTGCTCCCCTTTCTATAAGCAGCGCCATCATTCCGGTATCTGTGTTACTGCAGGCCCAGCTGAACGCAGTTCTTCCCGTTTCATCACTCTCGTTTACTTTCTCCGGATTTTCATTTAAAAATTCTTTAGTCTGATTTATATCACCTGATTTTACGAATTCAAGATAGTCCACCATAATTCATTTCCTCCATACCGGTTCCGAATCCCAGCTTGCCGAATATGTGATCCGAGTAATTTTTTCAGTTTCGATATTATAAACGGCGATCTCATCATTGTTATTTCCGTACCCTGTCTGAAAAGCAATATATTTCCCGTCAGGGGAGAATGTGGGGTTAAAATCGTTGCAATGGTAATTTCTGATAATGATTCTACTATCACTACCGTCCGAATTCATGATCGAAATATCCTCTCCGCTCCCGCTATTGGAACTCGAATAGACGATCTTTGTACCGTCTGGCGACCAGGCCGGGCACACATCCTGTCCTTCCTTTTTCGTCAATCTCCGGAATCCCGTGCCATCTGCATTTATGACGCATATTTCAGGATTTCCGTCAAATCTACATGTGAATGCTATTTTATTACCATCCGGTGACCAGCTCGGACTGTAACTGTGTTCATCGGATTCAAAAAGAAGCCGCACGTCACTGCCATCATCATTCATCATATAGAGTGAAGAAATCCCGTTTTTATCGGACGCAAATACAATTTTATCCACTACAGGCGACCAATCCGGAAAACTGTCATTTGCCGGACAATTTTCCGTAAGACATTGAATATTCGTACCGTCCATGTCCATGATGAAGATATCCATATTTCCATTTCTGTTTGAATTGAAAACTATTCTGCTGCCATCGGCTGACCAGTCAGGACTGTAATCCCGTGCCGGATCATTTGTCAAACGTTTCGGCAAACTGCCGTCCGCGTTCATAACATAAATTTCCCAGTTTCCGTCTCTTTCCGAAGTGAAAAGTATTGAACCCTGAAATTTCCCTGATTCGCTGACTTTATCACCTGTAGGAAAAGAAAGTAATGAAAAAAACACGACAAAAGAAAACATGAAAATGATTCTTTTCATAGTAAAACCCTCCCGTATGAATTTAAACCAAAGGTATTTATTCAATTGAAAACAAGGGACCTGTACAGCAGCTGTTATAAATTATGATACCAAATCACATGAAAGATAACAACTGTGGGGAGTTGAGAACATTCGGAAAGAAAACACATTTAATAGGTCATTATTATGAAGAATTTTAATAACATAAAAAAGATCTATGCGGTTAAGACTGTTTTTCGGCGATTAAATAGGCATCCTTATATCGCTTGTTGGCAACGTAGAATTCTTTGAGTTTATCTCTTATCGTTTCTTTGAAGTGAAAACATTCCCTTTTATCGGTGATTTTTTTCAACTCCAACAGCTGTTTTTCATAGACTTTTGATTTCAGATAATTCGGATTTTCCAGTCTGTATTCATAAAGAGAGCACAGTGCAATTTCATAATCCCTGTCTGTGGTGAGTATTCTGTCATGTCTTTTTCTGGCTTCAGTCAGAAATTCGCGTGCCTTCTCATAATCCGAATTCAGAAAATAATAGTCACTGAGCATCAGGTAAGGACCCGTGGTATAGATCCTGTAATATTTTTTCTCCTGTTCATTAATAATCAGTCTGCAGATCTCACACATTTCTTCATACCGTTCCTGAAGCTGCATGACTATAGCTATATTGAGAAAAGAAAAATACCTGAAACCCATTATAAAATCATCTTCAGTATAAGTATATTCGAGGAGTTTTATAACGCCCCTTGCATGCTTTTCCACCATTTTATAATCCCTGAGAAGCGAATAAACGACTGCTCTCATATTCTTCGTGTAGACAAGGCCACGAAAATTTCCTTCATCCATAAAATATTTCTCGGCAAGGTCGAGATAGTTAATACTTTCAAAATATTTTTCGTGGCTGATAAGAACTGATGCGAGCTGGTATGAATAAAATCCGTTGTTGCTTATCTCTATTGCCCTGGTGAGATCTCCGATGATATCGGATGCATCTTCCATAAAGGCCCGAAGATAATAGAAAAAACTCCTTTTTTCAACCGGCATCAAATTCTCTATCGATTCGAGTAATTCTTTTATCTCGTGCTGCCTTTTTTGCTTTTTTCTGTGATAAATCAATTGATGCCATTCGATGAGCAGATAATCCACGAGCCTCACGGAATTGAAGTATTTCTTACTTTTCTTTTTGAGGATCTCAAACAGCACTTCCGTATCCCGATGCTTAAAATAGAAGATATATTCAAAGTAATCGGCAAACACTTTGTTTTCCCCTTCGGAAAAATTTTTTTCATCGTATAAGCGAATCCCCATCTTCTCCAGCAGCAGAGTGATGATCTGGAGATTCGGTTCGACCTCAGCATTCTCTATCTTACTCAGATATGAAGGCACACAAATACCATTAACCAATTCGCTCTGCGACAGGTTCAACTTCTTTCTATACAATTTCACGAGTGCGCATAACGCATACTGTTTTGTTTTCATTGTTTCTCCCGAAAGAGTCTATTTTCCTTTATTATAGCATAGGCTTTCCTCTTCTCTTATCTCTTTATGCATTCCCAATTTGAATTATTTTTCGTATATTTTCCACATTTTTTTACTTCTATTTATCTTTTTTCCTTATCCATTACAGGAGAATATCAAGGGTTATAGCAAAAAGTGAGGAAAGTGAGGAATTAGATAAAGGAAATGATTATTTATATACACTTGATTTTTAAGCTTCCGGGGGCGGAAAAAGCTCAAGAGCAGAAAGGCTTAAAAGCTGAAAGACAGTGTCTAGTGTTCAGTGTTTTATGCTTGGTGAGAAACAGCAATTTAGATAATAGAGAACGGGCAAATAGAGAACAGGTGGAAAAAGCTTAAGAGCAGAAAGGCCTAAAAGCTGAAAGACAGTGCTCAGTGTATAGTGTTTTGTGCTTGGTGAGAAACAGCAACTTAGATAATAGAGAATTGGCAAATAGAGAATAGGAAAACGGCAGTGTATAGTGTCCAGGATTTAGTGCTTAGTGAAAAAAATCTAATCATTAGAGCTGATCCTCGGACGGACCCCAAAATATTGGACAAAAATAACTCGTATCAACGTTTTACTAAAACTTCCTTGCCAAAGCTCTGAATTGCATTAAATTGTTTAGGAGTTTTATAACCCAAAGATGAATGTGGTCTTAAGTTGTGATAATAATCCATATATACTAGATACTTTAAATACAAGTCTTTTACACTCTTAAATTTATTTAAAGCAACAAATTCTCTCTCAAGATTTGCATGTTGAGACTCAATAAATGCCTGGGAATCAGGATTATGTTTGTATCCAAATTCATGTATAATTCCAAGCTCTTTCATTTTTTCTCTTGTTTTATTTGCTTTGAATTGTGATCCGTTATCTGTTCTTATCACCTCTGGTTTTTCTCCTCTTGCTTTTATCGCTATTTCTATTAGTTCCAGGAAATCCTCATGTGTACATCTCTTTCCTATGTGTGTTGCTACTATGTTCCTGTCATAGACGTCTATTATATCTAACAGTGGTACTATTCCATCTCTACCTGCATTAAAGAACTTTATATCTACTTCCCATAATTGATTCTGCTTTGTTATTGTTCTATTCTGTGCCCTTTTGACTGGGTGTTTTGTCCTGTTTTCATATTTTCTTACCAGCCCTAATTCCTTTCTAAATCCATGTAACCTGTTGTGTCCAATATATATTCCATATTTGTAATACAGATAGCTTTTCATCTTCTTTGAGCCCATTGTTTTTATATAGTACTCTGGGTTCATTGCATCTTCATTCTTACACTTTTCTAGTATTAGTTCCTTTAACTCTTCATTCCTTATCTTCCCATTCATTGTATTCACAAATTCGCTTTTCTTTCTGCCTCTTTTCTTATATTCCTTCGCTTGATTCTTTTCTTTGAAATGATAATAATATGTGCTTTTCTTTATTTCCAACATCTCTATTATTCTTTTGAATGGATATCCTTTTTCTTTCAATTCTTTTGCTAATAGGTATTTGCCTCTTTTATTCATTCTTCCTTTTCTGTTTTTTTTAATATCTCTTTCAATATTTGATTTTCCATCATTAATGTTCCTAATTCATCTATTAGTTCTTCTTTTTCCATTTCCTTTTTCTTTTCTAATCCATATTCTTTGTATAATACCGGTGGTATCTTTTCTTTCTTTGTCCTTTTGTCTCCTAATACCCTTATTATTTCATCTTCTCCATTTATCCTGTATCTTCCTACCCACCCTGATATTGTTGTTGAGGGTACTGCATATTTATTTGAGAGTCCTTCTAATGTCATTTCTGTCTCTCTGTACTCTTTTATTACTTTTATTTTTAATTCCTTAGAGTATTCTTTTTTCTTTCTCTTCATTCTTTCACCCCTTATCCTTTATTTTATTTTACTATTACTAGTTTCTTTGTCCTATTCTTTTTTGGGGTGAAATAGATCCTTATGCAACCGTTTTCCTACTGCTTTGCCATCGCTTCTCAATCGCTCAGCCATTGTTCGACCATCATTTTGCAACCGCTGGGCCATTGCTAAGCTACTGCTAGACTATTGTTCAGCCATCGCTTAAAAGCAGCTTAGATAATAGAGAATTGGCGAATAGAGAACAGGCTTAAAAAGCTCAAGAGCAGAAGGGCCTAAAGGCTGAAAGACAGTGCTCGGTGTATAGTGTTTTGTGCTTGGTGAGAAATAAAAAAATCCTGCTGATTTCTTTCTTTTTTCCTTATATGTTTTTCCATGCACTATACACTAACTACCAGCACTGCTTTTTTCCAACTGCTTCTCTATCGTTAAACTACCGTTCCTTCTGCACACTAGACCCTGTACCCTGTACCCTCTTTTTCTACGGTTTTCCAATTGCTTCCCAATCGCTTTTCTATCGCTCAGCCATTGTTCAACAATTGTTCGCCGCTTTTATGTGCTTTTTCCATGCGTTGTTCCTCCACTCTGCACCCTATACTCTGGACCCTCTACCCTTTTTCTCTCATGCACCGGCCACTGTGTACAAATTCTCAATCTTTCAACACTTTTTCCAATATCAATTTATTGAAAGTTTTATTTTCTTCAAACAATGGACAATGCGCGGAATTCTCAAATGTGAAGAATTCTTTTTCGGGAGCCTTCAGTTTTTCATAATATTCCCGGGCGACTTTATACGGCGTCTGATAATCGTATTTCCCCTGAAATATGTACACCGGCACGCCCACTTCGAGTATCTGCTCATCGAGATTGTTTTCCATTATTTCTCCCCATAAATTCTTTATGGAAAACTTTTCACCCTTAACTATATTTATTTTTTCTCCAACTGTATATTCTCTAGCAAACAGACTGCTGAGGATCGCCTTCCCGATTTTTATATTTCTCATCGCGCCACCGTATTTTCTCACGAATTTTCTTTGATAAAAAAGATACTTTATGAATTCTTCGGCATCCATTTCATCCAGATTATAATTTTCAATTTTTTCCGCAGCCCTTTTATTTCCATCTTCGTTCAACCTGTCAATGACAAATCGCTGTGAAATCTTCTCACCCTTCAATATATTCGCAACCTGGCCGATTCCCATATAAGCAAAAAAATTCTCCGGGTGCTCTTTGATCATATTCATCCCCAAAACCGTACCCCATGAGTGCCCCATCAAATAAACCTTCTGCCTTTTGAATCTGTTTTTCAGATATTCGACCAATTCATTTCCGTCGGATGTCAATTGTTTCACATTCATGGTTTTTGGGTCCAGATCGGAAGAAAAGGACTTTCCCGCACCCCTTTGATCCCAGTGAACGAGCACAAAATATTTTTGAAGTTCAGGAGCGAACTTTTTTATAAAGGTGAACTCCGGATCTCCGGGCCCGCCATGAAGGAACAGCAGAACCGGTTTTGTTTCATCTTCTCCTCTTACAATAATGTACTGCTTCGCATTTCCAAGATCCAATTCGATTATTTCGGAAATACTGCCCGACACCGCTCTGCCATTCTTGTCTTTTATTTTTTGAGGTTTACCGGAACTGACAAAATAGAATACGGCAAGAAAGATCCCTATTATCGCTAAAATTACTATCAATATGACTAACAACAAAATGATTCCCTCCAGATTTTTTTATATTTGTTATTATTTCTTATTGGCTTTTTCTGTCATAACACTCAACAATTTACCGAGAGAATACGGAAAATGTATCGTGAAAAAAATTGAAATTCCCGTTTTTATATCGGGACACACTATTTTTTTTGTAGACATTATCTTCCCGGCAAGTTTTTCCCCAACTTTTTCAGGATCCTCCATCATCTGCAGAGGTACTCCAAGTGGCCCGGATGATTTTGTCCTTGTGAGCGGTGGATGCATCACATTAATGCATATATCGGTTTTTCTGAATTCAAGTGAAAGACTTTTTGTCAACGCTTCTATGGCACCTTTCGTCGATGAATAGCCAGATATTCCGGGAAATCCAGTTATACCCACCCCGGAACTCATATTATGAATTATACCCTTCCCTTCTTTCATCATATGAGGTAAAACAGCTTTTATCATACGTAAATATCCAAAATAATTAACATCGAATTCTTCTTTTATCTCTTCTACCATTTTGTTTTCGATGGAATTGAAAATGCAGATGCAGGCATTGTTAAAGAGAACATCTATTTTTTTATCCTTCAGGATTATTTTTTCAACAGTGGCGTTTATCTCTTCTTCCTCTCTCAGATCACATTTATATCCAAAAACATTTCCATATTCTTCACCCAATTTCTCTATGTTTTCAATTTCAATATCCACAATATTTACCGTATAACCTTCCTTTAACAAACTTTTTGCAATGTAATAACCTATTCCCGTGTTTCCACCGGTTATCAACACACTCAGTTTTTCTTCCATAATCTTCTCCTGCGATACTATCCGAAAAATTTTGTATTTGAGATATTTACATAAAAAACTGCACATGAATTTTTCAGAAATGACTCGTTTATATATTATCACAGGTTTTTTCATAAAAACGTTTTTTTATTTTCGGAACGAACGATAAAATTCATATATAATTTTTTGAAAAACGTGAACCCGGAGACCAGGTTATTCGGGCAGACTATCCCTTTACACGGTTTATTTTATTGCTATTGACAGAATAAAATTTTTTATAGTAAAATACATTTATATTACCGAATCATATTCGGAATATGGAGGAATTATAAAATGGATAACAGAGAAATCAGACACAAAAGAAGAAAAAAGTTTTTCATCCAGGCCGCGATGGAGATTTTGAAAACCGGAGACGAATCCCTTATCAACGCGAAAGAAATTGCATCGAGAGCGGGTTATTCCGCCTCAAGTCTCTACGATTATTTTGAGAATCTGGATGAACTGTTGACAAAAAGTGTGGACGAATACATGGAAGAAATCAAGGAAATTATGATAGAAGAGATCGATAAAAAGAAATTGATAACGGATAAAATCAAAGTTTCATATATGGTCTGCACAAAATATTTTCTGGATAATCCACTGTTGTTTAAAACCGTATTCATGTCCGGAATCTCTAAGGCAGGATTCCCTTCAGACCCCGTGCTCATGCCAAAATTTCACAAAATGGAAATAGAAAGGCGTGAAGCTCTGGAAGATCTTGAAACACTCTTCTATCTGAACAAAGGCTCCGCTTCGATCATTGAACAAATACTGACTCCGAATATGTTCGGAATGCTCTATATGTTCTTCTTTGGAATTTACAGATATTCAAAAGAAAAATTTCTTCAGATAATGGAGATGAATATTGACAGCGTGCTGAAACCCTTTAAAGAAATAGAAACCGGTAAATCAAACGGCATTAATTGAATCGGGAGGTTTTATGAAAAAACTTGAAACAACTTTTAACAAATCACTGATTAAATTTTATTCAAAACTCTTGAAACTTTTGTTGAAAAATCCATCTATTGTTTCATTCATGAGAAAAACAATCAAAGATCAGATCGAATCTTCAAGAACGAGAAACAAGTGGAACGAGACGGGAATAAATGTTCCTCCAATAGTGATTTCAAGTATCACAAGCAAATGTAATCTTAAATGTGTTGGTTGTTATTCCAATGCGAAAGAACTGAATACAGAAAATGAATTGAGTGTCGCTGAGTACAGAAATTTTCTGAAGCAGGCTCAGAAGCTGGGGATTGCGATCAACTTACTGGCAGGCGGAGAGCCCTTCATGAGAATGGACATCCTCAATTTAGCGAAAGAGTTTGACAAAATGCTTTTTCCCGTCTTTACAAATGGAACGCTGATAAATGAAGATGTGATAGATTTTCTAAAAAGAACGAGAAATATCATTCCCATTCTGAGCATAGAAGGAGATAAAAAAACGACGGACTCGAGAAGGGGAAAGGGTATTTATGATGAAGTTACGGATGTGATGAGAAAATTGAATTCCGAAGGGATATTCTTCGGCGTTTCAGCTACCGCGTCCTCCAAAAATTTCAAACAGATCACTTCGGACCCATTTATCCCGAATATCATGAATTGGGGGGCGAAAGTTATTTTTTATGAAGAATTCGTGCCCTTAAAAAGCGGGAGCGATAATCTGGCATTGAACGAAGTTCAGAGAGAAGAGTTTCTCCAGAGGGTCGAAGAAAAAACAATTGAAGAAAAAATTCTGTCCATCACACTACCCGGAAGAGATGAGAAGCACGGCGGATGTCCCGCTGCGGGAAAAGGATTCGTACACCTGAGTCCCGAGGGATACCTGGAACCGTGTCCATTCGCTCCATTTTCAGTTCATAATATCAGAAAAACACCTTTAGAGGAGGCTCTGAATTCGGGTTTTTTCAACCACCTCAGGGAAAATCACGAAAAATGGATAAGGAAGCAGGGGGGTTGTGCTCTCTGGGCAAACAGAGAATGGGTAGAAAAAATAAGAGATAATTATACGTGCCAAAAACCTTTATATATCTCTGAATAAGAGTAAAGAGCTTTTTACGTAGTTCGAATATCTTTTCTAAATTCTGTTATTCAAAAACCGTTCTTTATTGAAGAATATACATATTTTGATTCAGATATTTGCATGTTAGAATAATTTGTCAATGTGAAAAGTCATACTTTTATACTCAGTGGTAAAACTTTTCAGTTCAAGGTTTTCTGATACAACGTTTATTTATTGCTCCCATGGTTTTTATCTGAATCATTTCATTATTTTTATAAAAATATCTGTCTTTTTTAATGAGAGATACTTTCAATTCAGCGCTTCTGTGAAAATATCATCGATTAATGCAACTTTTAACTTTATAATATATTTTATTTTTTTTAATATATAGAAATAAGTATCACGGATTTAAAGCGCTCTTCTTTTTCATGAAAGACTTAGTGAAAACAAGTCATATTTTCGAAGTATTTTATCAATTATATTGTTTCAAACAGTACGGTTAAACGTTTAATAATATTGTGATATCATACGTCTGTACCAATCTTTATGATTGGTCACTCCTTTTGAATTTTGGAAGATACTCATTTTTCAGGTTCACCCGACTTTAGATAATGAGTGTTTGTTTTACCGCGGACCCAGAGCAGGGTCCGCGTTTATTTAATAATACCAAAATATACATAATCCCTCAAATACTATTGAAATCATTCCCGAATTTTCATATGATTCACAACATCATTCTGGAGCAGGATAATCTAAAAATGTTCTTCCGGTAGATAAATAACAGCAGCAATACACCTTTTGGCAACTGTGATCTTTTCAATCTTATCTTGAAATGGAAAAACCGGCGACCAGGATCGCCGGCCTCAGTAATTAAGAATTTTTATTTTTTCTCTTTCTGCCTTCCGAATCGGCAGCTTTGAGAGCTGCGAATACTCTTTCGGGAGTTATTTCAATCGCTTCATTAAAAATAGTTTCACCCTCCGAGCAACTTCCTTTCGCAACTTCCATCAATTGGTCGTCAGTGACATTCTTCAATCCAATAGCTTCAAGTGTGGTAGGAAGTCCTATTGCCTCACAGAAAGAATAAACCTCGTCGATCACGCATTCATCTTTATCTGTGAGGAACAACGATGCGAGAGTACCAAAGGCGACTTTCTCACCATGAAAATATTTATGTGTCTCCCCGAGTACGGTAAAGCCGTTATGAATAGCGTGAGAAGCAGCCAATCCACCACTTTCAAACCCAATCCCACTCAAAAGAGTGTTGGCCTCAATGATTCTTTCCAGAGCGGGCGTCACAACTTTTGCTTCAACCGAGGACAGCGCCAGTTCACCATAATCCAGAAGCGTATCATAACAGAGTCTAGCGATCGCATACGCGGTCATGGACCCGGTGTTCCCGGTCATATTTGCCGCATAACTGTTTTTGCAGGATTCCGCTTCAAACCACGTTGCCAGGGCATCGCCCATGCCCGAAATTAAAAACCTGACCGGAGCTTTTGCTATTATTTTACTGTCCAGCAAAACGATGTCCGGATTTTTTGGAAGAAGAAGATATCTTTTGAACTCTCCGGATTCCGTATATATGACCGATAACGCACTGCATGGTGCGTCGGTCGAAGCGATCGTCGGAACTACCGCTACGGGTTTTTTCATCCGATAGGCCACCGCCTTGGCGGTATCCAGTGTTTTACCTCCACCGATACCGGTTATTATATCAAAACCTCCCGCCGATGCCTTTTCATATAATCTTTCGATCTCCTCATCCGAACACTCGCCCTTGAAAACCAGAACTTCATTTTCAATTTCAGAATTTATATCCTCAACGAATGAACTTAAAAGACTCTCATAAACGAAACCGTCAACGATAATAAAAGCTTTGGTTCCAAATCTTTTCAACTCATTACCTAATTTTTTGACTGCATTTTCACCCTGCACATATCTTCCTGGAAAAATTGTTGTTGAAATCACTTCTATCGCCTCCTTAACTCTTAAATTTTAAAATAAAATTCCCCGATTCAAAAGACATTTCGATTATAGATTTATAAGAACAAATAAATTATGTGCAAAAATTACGCGTAATCATTGAATAAAGCCATTTATATTAAAATATTTTCAAAAAATGCACATGAAAAATTGAAGATATTACGAAACTTTTCAGATATTTTTATACTCATCTGTAAAACGATAAATATTTATAAAACAGATCTTTAAAATAAAATCACGTTCAGTCCCATTCATATTCTCATATTAATTGAGATCTAAATATGCCTGCACTAATTCACATCGCAGGAACCGTTACTCCGGATTATTTCTCCTCAATTCTGAATCTGAGTACCGTTTTCAATTTTTCCGGATTCGCTTTTCTCGGGTCCGAAAGGTATATTTCCCTGTGTTTTTTGGACGATCTTTTAAAACCCTGTTCCGACGTGAACTCTTCCATCACTTTAAAACTCTCAGGTTCGGAATCATAACTTCCCATATGCATCATTTGAACGCACTTTCCTTCTTCAATCGAAACGAACTTCACTTCATTGAGCAGTTCATGGGGCTTATTTTTCTTCGTTATCTGAATTATTTTTTCTGCGTAGGATTCATCGACAAAATCTGGCTGCCTTATCATCATATCAAAGACAAAATCATCCTTGTTCAACTCGGAAAAATTTTTCTTCGCCTCTTCCAAAATGTCCCAGACTCCTTCCAGGGGAAAAACAGTGTATTCATAATAATCATCGGGAGCATACCCATTTTTCGGAGACATTCTGACAGCATACGACAGTGAATAAAGGACACCTATGTATTCTTTAAAAAATTCGTCATTCGGATTGCCTTTCCCACTGACAGAGAAAAAATTGAATTTCGGTATCTCTATTATCCCCGGTTTATTTTTCGGAAGATAAAAATTCTTTTCCATCTTTCGCCATTCATATTTCATAACAGCACCTCCCAATAATTATTCTACTACAAAGCACTGTAAATCGATATTTTTTTTGAGATAAGAACTTTTTTTATTTTTGAATCATATTTCTCTTTTTTTCTGAAAAATAAAGTTTTTTCATTCTAATCGGATATATTCATGATTTTCTGGATATAACTTGAAAAAATCAGGGTTGTATTGAAAGACGTAAAAATGATATATTATTATCAAAATAAGTATGTTAGTTTAATTAACTAACTATCAATGGAGCGAGAATTTTGCTGAATAAACTAAAAAAATCAGAGATAGAAATAATCAAAGTTTTAAGGGATAATCCTCTTATTTCCAGGGCGGATTTATCTAGAATAAGCGGTTTCTCCAAACCGGTAGTATCGTATGCAGTCACGGATCTGATAAACATTGGTGCGATTGAAGAGGTAAAAACAGGTGAAAGTTCCAGAAAAGGCGGAAAAAAACCGATTCTGATCTCCTTTGTACCAGATTTCAGATATATCGTCGGAGTCGATGTGGGAGGCAACAAAATCATATCGATTCTCTGTGATCTCGATGGAAACGTCATAAACAAGAAAAAACATATAAGCAAAGGTATCAATAAAGAAAAGGAACTTCATTCGATAATAAATGAGAGCATCAATTCGGTCATAAATATTCCACCGGACAAAATACTCGGAATAGGATTGGGTGTTCCGGGAACTACCGATGTGAAGAAGGGAATCATACATCAACTACCTGCATTTGAACTGAATAACATTCCTCTGAAAACAATGCTGGAAGATGATTTCAACATTCCTGTCATCGTGTCGAATGATGTCACTCTGAACGCGTATGGAGAAATCTGGAAGGGAGCGGCAAAAGATAAAGAAAACGTTTTTCTCATAGCAATTGGTACGGGAACTGGTTCCGGACTGGTTTTGAATGGAAATCTTTATCCGGGCGCCAACAATTTATCCGGCGAAATCGGATATATGATCACCGACTGGTCGGCCGAAAAGAATAAGAGCATTAAATCTTTCGGTAATCTGGAATCCTGGTTTTCCGGCAACGGTTTTGAAACCAGAGCCAAGGAAGAACTGGGAATTGAATTAACATCGATAGAGTTTTTCGATTTGATTCCAAAGGACAAAAGAATCAGGGATATTTTTTACGAAGGCTGTAATCATTTCTGTTTGGCTGTTTCAAATATATTAACACTTCTTGATCCTGGCTTAATCGTTATAACTGGAGGAATAGGCTTCAACAGATACAGCGAAATAATGGAAGTTATATCACCGATACTGGATAAAATTGTACCACCTGAAATTCTGGAAAAAACGGAATTCAGAAAGGGAAAATTAGGAGAATTGGGAGTGGCTTTAGGGGCTACAAAACTGGTGCACGATACGTTCTTTGTATAATAATTATCTTTTCTCAAATGGAGGTGGATTAATGAAAAAGGTTCTATTTTTACTTGTACTTGTAAGTGTTTTACTCGTAACGGGGTTGTTTGCAAAAACCACTATAACTTATTGGCAGTATTTTTACCAGACAAAAAAAGATACAATCAATGAATTGATCAAGGAATTCGAAAAAGAAAATCCTGATATCAAGGTCGTCCATGAGACTTTTCCTTATGCGGATTTCGGAACAAAAGTAGCTTCTTCAATTCCTATCGGTAAGGGTCCGGATCTCATAGCTCTTTACTATGGATGGCTCCCCTCATATGTCGGGGCAGATTATCTGATTCCGTTACCAGAAGAATATTTTCCCGAGGAATATATCGATGAAAATTTCTTCAGTTTTGTCAAACCAGGCGTAACATACGAAGGAAACGCCTATGCTCTTCCAACCGCTGTAAGGGCTCTGGCATTATTCTACAACAAAAAGTTATTCGAAGATGCGGGTCTGGATCCGGATAATCCTCCGGCAACACTGGATGAATTACTGGATTACGCTCAAAAGCTTTCGAAGTATGACAACAAGGGAAATCTCATTCAGGAAGGTTTGGGAGTACAGCCCAATAATCAGGGACACCACTGGTTCAGAGAAATTCTGGTCAGACAGTTCGGTGGAGCACCTTATTCCGATGACGGATATGAAGTCACATACGACAGTCCAGAAGGTCATGCTGCTTTCGAATGGTACACAGAACTCACAACGAAGTACAATGTGGGATTCCCAAATTTTGTTACCGATGACAGAACGGCTTTCAACGCACAGAAATCGGCAATGCTTGTAGATGGTTCATTTGCAATCGGAAACTTCCTGAAGAACAAGGCTCTCGACTGGGGTGTAACGACAATTCCTTCAAAAGATGGAATTGAAGCTAATTTTGCATCCTTCTGGTGCCATGGAATCACGAAAAATGTTTTAAGTGATCCTGCAAAGGAAGAAGCAGCGGCAAAATTCCTGAAATTCATAACATCACCATCGGCAATGAAACTCTGGCTGGAAAATGTTGGAGAGCTTCCTGCGAATCCCGAACTTGCTGCAGAATACAACGATGATCCAATTTATGGGCCTTTCTTACAGGGATTGTCATATGCAAATTCAACATTCTTCGTTGATGAAACAGCTCAGAGAAATGTAATCGTTGATGCATTCGACAGAGTATACCTGGAAGGAGAAGCACCCGATGTTTCAATAGACAAGGCTGCTGAAATAGAACAGGCTGTTCTCGACGAATTCTACGGCAAATAATTTTTAATGAAGAGAGCGTTAAAATCGCGCTCTCTTTTAATTTTCTTATTTAAGAGTATTTAAAAAATTCTTTTAAGTAAGAAGGGTAAAAAAGGGGAGAATAAATGAAATTAAGAAAAAAAAGAATCGTAACGGCATATGCATTTTTAACAATACCTATGATTTTCTTCATAGTAGTACGTTTCTGGCCCATGATATATTCTTTCTGGATGAGTTTTACAGACTGGAATCTTTTATCAAATGCTCAAAAGAATTTTGTTGGCCTGGCAAATTACCAACATATATTTACAAATGAAACTTTTATCAAAAGTCTTTGCAACACCTTCGCATACGTTTTAGTGGGCGTCCCTATAACGATTGTTCTTTCACTTTTTATAGCGATACTGTTGAACAGAATAATAAGAGCTCAGGGTCTTTTCAGATTGATATATTTAATGCCATATATCACTCCCATCGTCGCGGTCAGTTGGGTATGGAGATGGATTTATCAGCCGTTGCCGACAGGTATTTTAAATAATCTGCTAGTTTCCATGGGATTCGAAGCACAGGGATTTTTAAACAGTACCACACAGGCTTTGATTTCAGTTGTCATCACGACGGTATGGATGAATTTGGGATATTGTGTGGTCATTTTCCTAGCGGGATTACAAACGATACCACAGAATTTAATCGAGGCTGCCAAGATCGATGGTGCAAACAGGAGACAGAGTGCCATGAAAATAACTATTCCTCTGTTGAATCCCATAGTTCTGTTCATGATAGTAATGCAGAGTATTTCCTTTTTAAGAATATTCACTCAGGTTTACAATATGTCGAGTCAGGGAACGGGTGGCCCGCTCAATTCAACGAAGACGATTGTTTTGTACATTTATCAGAAAGCGTTCGTGGATTATGATATGGGAATAGCTTCGAGTGCCAGCGTTGTTCTCTTTGCAATAATCATGATCATAACTTTCCTTCAGTTCAAATTCGTTAAAAAAGACGTAGGATATTAAGAGGAGAAATGATATGTTGAAATCCGATAAAAAAATCAATATTATAATTTATATTTTTCTTGGAATATTAGCATTTTTTATGATCTTTCCGTTTCTGTGGATGGTATTATCGTCTTTCAAGCCTTCATGGGAAATTTTTCAAACGAATGTTTTTCCTCAAAATCCGACACTAGATAACTATTCGTATGTTTTAGAATATTCCAATATGGGCAGATGGTTTCTGAACAGTCTGATAGTCGCGGGAGCCACAACAGTCTCCGTTCTGTTCTTCGATTCACTGATTGGCTATGTGCTGGCGAAATTCGAATTTCCCGGAAAAAAGCTGATTTTTGCCCTCATAATGAGCACCCTGATGATTCCCACGGAAATGCTGGTTATTCCGTGGTACGTAATGGTGGACAATTTCGGGTGGGCGGATAGTTATTGGTCAATAATGTTTCCGGGAATGATAACCGGATTTGGAATATTTCTGCTAAAACAGTTCATTACAACCGTTCCAGATGATTTGCTGGATGCTGCACGTATAGACGGTGTCACAGAATTCGGAATTTACTGGAAAATCGTACTTCCTCTGGTAAAGCCCGCACTCGCAACACTGGCGATTTTCAATTTCATCGGAAACTGGAACGCCTTCTTATGGCCACTGATTGTAACATCATCGAGTAGTTTATATACTATGCCGGTTGGACTGTCATTTTTCTCGAGCGAAAATGTTACTCAATGGGAAATTGTAATGACAGGTGCAACGATATCAACCATACCTTTGATTATTTTCTTCTTGATTTTCCAGAAGCAGATTATAAAGGGTATTGCAAGATCAGGAATAAAGGGGTGATTATATGAGAATCATAGATTCACACGTTCATTTTCCATCAAAGAACTTTCTGGGTGACGGATGGAAAGTCGATAAAAGAATGAAGATCGAAAGCAGCTGGCTGGATAAAGAAAGAGAGAAGTGGAGACTCGCATGGCGTTTCCCTCCTATGGAAGAAATAGATGATCAGGACAAACTGATCGAATTATGGTATGAGGAAGCGGAAAAATATGACATAGACAAGATCGTTTTCGTAACCGGTGGCGGAAATGAAAATTTGTTGGAAATCGTCAATTCACATCCCGACAAGTTCATAGGATACTGCCATCACAATCCCGAAGAAGAAAACGCAGCAGATACCCTTAAAGAATACATAGATAAAGGATTGAAGGGTTACAAGATTCTCGCTCCGAAGATCGATACAATGATCGCGGACAAAAAGTTTTACCCGGTATGGGAAACCGCACAGAGCCTGGATATACCAATCCTGTGGCATTTTGGTATAATGGGAGGCGCAGGCGGATTGGCCAATCACATAAATATAAATCCCATGGCCTTTCATGATGTCGCGAAGGATTTCCCAAAATTGAAATTCATTATTCCACATTTCGGATGTGGTTATGTGTTTGAAACATTGCAACTCTGCTGGACCTGTCCAAACATATACATAGACACGAGTGGCTCTAATCAGTGGATGAGATGGATGCCGTACGAACTGAATCTGGAAATTCTCTTCAGAAAATATTTTGAGACAATCGGTCCGGAAAGAATACTGTTCGGAACGGATTCGAGCTGGTTCGGAAGAGGTTTTGCGGATAAATATCTCAATGAACAGATGAGATCGATGGTTTATGTGGGATATAAACCCGAAGAAATAGACATGGTCCTGTACAAAAACATTTCGGAAATTCTGAAATTGAAATAGGAGAAAAAATGAAGTTTTCGGAAATTTACAAAAGAAGAGTTTTAAATGAATCGTTCAAAAACTGGGTGGAACTTTTTCAGAAAGATCTTATGGATGTTCACAAAGCGCATCTAGTAATGCTTAGGAATCAGAAAATTATCTCTGAAAAAACCGCAGAAAATATCAAAAGAGCGATTGAAATACTGCAGAAGGATTTCAGCATTCCGGAAGAAATCCCCGAGGAAGTCGAAGATCTGTATTTTCTCTTTGAAAAACAGATGGAGAAGATCATAGGTGATGATGCGGGAGCCCTCCATACTGCCCGCAGCAGAAACGATATGGACAATACCGTGTTCAGATTGTTTCTGAGAAAAAAATTTTTGAAGTTGATGGATTCCCTGATCAAACTCACGAACACCATTTTTGAAAAGGTCGAATCCAACGACGGCGCGGGACTCATCATTCAATATACCCACGGACAACCTGCGAATGTTTCCACTCTCGGGCATTACCTTTCCTCTTTTCTGACCGACCTTTTAGAGGATATGGAAGGATTCTTAAGCTCCATTCATAATCTCAACAGATCGACGATGGGGGCATGTGCAATAACCACTACAGGGTTCGATATTGACAGAAAGACCGTTTCGGATTTATTGGGATTCGACGGTATAGTCACAAATTCGTATCATGCCATAGTCACTTCCCACTGGATTGAATACCCATGCATGTGGCTGAAAAATCTCATGAACGATATAACACGGCTCGCAGCGGACATAGGTCATAAAGCATCATGCGAAGTCGGGATTCTGGAATTTCCGGATAATCTCGTTCAGATAAGCAGCATCATGCCTCAAAAAAGAAATCCTGTGATAATTGAACACATCAGAATTCAGTCCGGTCTGGCGATAGGAATATTGAGCGGCCTGGAATCTCTTATGCACAGCAGTCCCTATCAGGATATAAATGAACTTTCGGATGCTCCCGTAAAGGAGTTTTATAACGGGTTGAAATACATAGAAAGCGTTCTGGAACTTCTCGACGAAACACTCGAAAATGTTTCCGTCAACGAACAGAGGGTGAAGGAGATATCTAAGTCAACGGGCACTACGACAACCGAGCTTGCAGATTATCTCGTCAGAAATGAAAATTTAAATTTCAGAACGGCCCATTCAATTGTATCGGAGTTTGTGAAGAGTAATTATGATAAATCGAAATTGAAAGAAAAATTCGAAAAAACAACTGATAGAAAGTTGAACTTATCCTTTGACCGGATAGATGAAATTTTATCGCCGGATAATTTTGTAAAGGTCAGAAAGGTAACGGGAGGCCCTGTTGCAGAGGGAATGAAGCCCGTATTAACGGAAATTAAAAATAAATTGTTCGATATCACGAAGGACATCAATCAAATTCATGATAAAATCACAAAAAGTGATGAAGAAAGAGAGAAAAGGTTTGAAATGATATGAATTATGTTTGCTTGAACGATCACAGAGACAGAATAATAGAAGAACTCAGGAAGAAAAATATAATAATGAATCCTGAAATGAAGAAATATATAAAAGAATACGGTGGACCGTTTCATGAGTTTATCAAAGAAAATGTGAAAGTGGCTGAAGAGGAAAATCTTCCGATATGCCAGGATACAGGCATGATAGAATTTTTCGTTTTTCTTCCATACAACGTCTGTCTTGATCAGCCCCTCCAGAATTTTTTTGATTCGATCGTTTCACAAACATATCTGGAAAATGATTTCAGATATTCTACCGTCATAGAACCGATCGGTGACAGAAAAAATGCCAACGACAACTCTCCCGCAATAGTTCATATCATACAGACAGACGATCATAAGATAGAGATAAAATTTCTCGTCAAAGGCGGCGGAAGTGAGAACCTGTCGGCACTGTTCATGATGAAGCCATCGGTCGGTGAAGAAGAAATAATGGATAAAATAGTCCAGTATGTCAAAGACAACGGTGCGAGGGGATGTCCTCCTCTCAATATAGGAATAGGAATAGGCGGAACGTCCGAAAAGGCGACTCTTCTTTCGAAACTCGCCCTTCTGGAACCCTTTGAAAAAAGAAATATCAAAAGAAAATACAGAAAAATGGAAGAACAGCTACTCGAGAGAATAAACAGGCTGAATATTGGGTTTCAGGGATTGGGAGAGGGAATAACGGCATATTCCGTGCACATCAAAGAGTATCCGACCCATATCGCGATTCTTCCGCTTGCACTGGCATTTGATTGCTATATTTCCCGGAAAGGGTGTGTTCAGATTGAATATTGAACTTATGAAAATAAGAAACACCGTAGAGTATTCCGGTGAGATGATATTAATGCGTGATGCGGCACAAAAAAGATTGATCAGAGATTTTGAAACGAATAATAAACTCATAGAACTGAAAGATAAAATAGTTTTTTATGCCGGTCCGGCAAAAAAACCCAAAAACAGTCCGGTGGGCGCAATCGGACCGACCACAAGCGAAAGAATGGACAAATATCTCGAATTTCTTTTCAAAAACGGTGTTCTGGGAACCGTTGGAAAGGGAAAGAGATCCGGACTGGCGATAGAATTATGCAAAAAATACAGAAGAGTTTACTTCGTAACACCAAGCGGGTCCGCAGCAGCCTTATCGAAGTGTATTATAAAACATGACGTTCTTCTATATCCGGATCTTCAAACAGAGGCAATTCAGAAGATACAGGTGAAAGACTTCCCGCTTTATGTCGCCATAGATATATTCGGCAATTCTATTTTTTGAAAATGGTGATGAAATCGGAGGATCTTTTCAAGAGCAAAATAGCGGCTCCTTTCCTGGCGTTATTCGCCACATTTCTATTTGGAAGTGTTTTTCCGGTAATCAAGATAACGAATGAAATGATGATGGTGGATTCCGGCGACATCCCATCGCAAATCTTCACAGCGGGAATACGTTATTTTTTCGCCGGTCTGTTCATGGTCATCTACCTGATGGTTATAAAAAAAGAGAAACCGAAATTCACAAAAAATAAAATGCTGGTATTCTTCGGCATCGCTCTCATTTACACATATTTTCAAAAGGCCCTTTTCTACATAGGAACGGCGAATACAACCGGTATGAAATCCGCTCTGTTGATGGCTTCATCGACGCTGTTCACGGTTTTCATCTCCCCGTTGTTTTTCAAAAACGATAAGATCACCCTAAAAAAAATCATCAGTCTGATACTCGGATTTACGGGAATTATTTTCATAAATCTGAGCAAAGATTTTTCATTTGATTTTACAATCATGGGCGATGGATTTCTCATATTGGTCGGACTTCTGGGAAGTTTCTCAATAATTGCGGTGAAAATATCGTCGGTGAAAATTCATCCCGTCGAAATAACCGGATTCAACACTTTCATCGGAGGTTTTTTACTGATCATGACCGGGGTTATAAACTTAGATTATACCAAATTAAATTTTTCATTTCTCTCATTTTCCCTGATATTATATCTTTCCGTAGTCACTGTGATCGGGCCACTCATAATGAACACACTTTACAAATATCACAAGGCAGGTGAAATATCATTTTACGGATTCGGAACTCCATTGTTCGGTTCCATCCTCTCGGCGATCCTGCTACCCAACGAATCCTTCACATTCAACATAGTCATCGCCCTGTTCCTGATCATTCTCAGTCTTTTAATTCTCAACTCAAAAAAAAAGTTATATTGAAAAATCCCTCATAAGTAATATAATTAAAAGCAGGGGGTATAGAAAATGAAAAACACTATTGCTTACGATAAATTGTTATCTTTCTGCAAAAATGTTATGGAAAAAAACAACTGTTCTGGCAACAAGGCCGAAGTTGTGGCGGATGTTCTGGTAGAAGCCGATGCGAGAGGAATTTTCTCTCATGGAACTGCCCGTCTTAAAAGATATATAAATCATATAAAAGACAAAGTAATAATTCCGGAGGCGGAACCTGAGATTATTTTCGAGACTCCGGTCAGTGCGGTTATCGATGGAAACTCGGGTATTGGACAGTACATTTCGAAAGAGGCCATGAAAATCGCCATTAAAAAGGCTAAAGAATCGGGAATCAGTATAGCGGTCGTAAAAAATTCAAACCATTTCGGAATAGCGGGATATTACGCAGAAATGGCCGTTAAAGAAGGTATGATTGGAATTTCACTAACCAACACGGCTCCTCTTGTAATCCCGACTTTCGGTGTTGAAAGGGTACTGGGTACGAATCCGATCAGCGTCGGAATTCCCTGTTCGAACGGGAATTTTTTACTGGATATGGCGACGAGTGTTGCTTCCCGGGGAAAAGTAGAACAGTACAACAGGTTGAACCGGGAACTAAACGATAATTGGGCTGCAGGTGGAAGCGGAGAAATAATGACGAACCCTGCCGAGGTTCTGGATCTCTTTTTAAGTGGTCCTTACGGAGGTATGCTTCCCCTGGGGGGCAATACGGAAAAATCCGGTGGACACAAAGGATACGGGTTGTCACTTCTCGTTGATATTTTAACCGGCGGTCTTTCATCGAGTACGGGAAGCAGCAAGACATACGGTGAAAAAACTCTGATCTCACACTTCTTCGCTGCAATAAATCCAAAAATATTCGGAGATGAAGATTCCGTAAAAAAAAGTATCGACGGGATACTGAACACCGTTAAAAATTCAAAGAAAGAACCGGGTAAAAAAAGAATCTACATTCACGGAGAAAAGGAAAAGGAGAGAAGGGAAAAATCCATAAAAGATGGAATCGAGCTGGATGACAATACCGTTCTTCTCCTCACAAAAATAGCCGGAGAATTTGGAGAAAAGATAACCTTTGAATGATTTGTGATTTTTATCTTTTCAAATAAATTATAATTGAGTGGGAAACAGAAAATACATAAATTCAAAAAGCCTGAGAAATACCTTTGACAATAATTCATTTGAAGGGTAAAATTTTATGAACGATTGGGAATAATACTGTTAATATAAGTTTTTATAAAGGAGTTTATGCTAATGATTAACGGAAAAAGAGAAAAAATCAAAAAAATACTCAGTGAACCTGAATTCGGTAAAGAAGTGACCGTTTATGGCTGGATAAGAACAGCACGTTTTTCAAAAAATGTCTATTTTATTTCAATCAACGACGGTTCATGCTTCGATAATCTGCAACTCGTTATAGATGACACTGAAAATACACCAAAAAATCTTTTATTAACGGGAGCGACGGTTAAGGCGGTTGGAAAAATTGTTGAATCGCCCGGAAATAAACAGAAATGTGAAATGCTCGTAAAATCTTTAGAGGTCATCGGAAAATCCGACGAAAAGTATCCTCTCCAGAAAAAGAGGCATACTCTTGAATTTCTGAGAACCATGCCTCATCTGAGATCCAGAACGAATACCCTGTTCGCTGTTTTTAACATAAGGAATGAACTCGCTAGGGCCGTTCACAATTATTTTCAGAATAAAGGATTCCTGTACCTGAATTCGCCTATATTGACAAAAAGTGACTGTGAGGGCGCGGGTGAAATGTTTCAGGTCACTACACTGAAACTGGATGAAATAGACAAAAATGCGAATCCCCTTGATTACACAAAAGAATTTTTCAAAGAACCTGTGAATTTAACCGTCAGCGGTCAACTTGAAGCTGAACCCTACGCATTATCTCACGGGGAAGTGTACACCTTCGGCCCGACATTCAGGGCTGATCCGTCTACAACTCCAAAACACGCTTCGGAATTCTGGATGATCGAACCGGAAATGGCCTTTTACGATTTCGAAGATCTTATGATTTTAATTGAAGATTTCATAAAGAGTGTCACAAGGGATGTTAAGGATTCCTGTCCATCAGAACTGGCTTTTTTCAAAAAATTTATCAACAAGGAACTCGACAAAAGATATGATGCGATACTGAATAACAAGTTCGAAAAAATAACCTATACCGAGGCCATAGATATACTCAGAAAATCGAAGAAGAACTTTGAAAACGAACCGGTATGGGGAGAAGACCTGTTCTCCGAACACGAGAGATATTTAACCGATGAATATTTCAAAAAACCGGTTTTTGTAACCGATTATCCGTCATCGTTCAAAGCTTTTTATATGAGAGAAAATGAAGATGGAAAAACGGTAGCCTGTCTGGATCTTTTGGTTCCCTACGTTGGAGAAATAATCACCGGAAGCCAGCGTGAGGAAAGATACGATGTATTAAAAAGAAAAATAGAAGAAAAGGGAATGGATGAGAACGTGTACGAATGGTATCTCGATATCAGAAAGTGGGGAAGTGCTCCTCATTCAGGATTCGGGCTCGGATTCGAAAGACTGATAATGTATCTGACCGGTATGGAAAACATACGTGATACTATTCCCTATCCCAGAAATAAAGGAAAAATATACTGATGAATTACAAAGGGCCGATTGATACGGCCCTTTATAATTTTATTTCATATTCACCTTCGAATATGATTTTTTCATCATCTATCCGAAGGGTTGGTTTTGAAATAAGCACATCGTAATGGGTTTTGCTTTCATTGCTTCCTCCAAAATCAATGTTCATTCCAAATCCGAAGTGAAGGGTACCGAGTTTCTTTTCATCCTCGATCATCTTTCCACATAACTTCGTTTTTGAATTCACGCCGATTCCCAGTTCCGCAATCCGATAGGCATTTTCATCATCTATTCCAATTAAAAAATCTTTCAATTCATCCGCTTGTTTACCACCCGATATTTCCGTTATTTTTCCGCTTTCAACCTTAAGAACAACGGCTTCAAATAATTGTCCGAGAGGGGAGATCGTTATATCTGCAACAATAACTCCATTCATCGAATCTTCAACAGGAGCGATAAAAGCCTCTCCCGCAGGAAGATTCCCCCACAAACCCGGTTCATCGTAAATACCGTTATCGGGATACGGAGTTTTCCTTCCTTCAATTGAAAGAGTAACATGAGTTCCCCTTGCGGTTTTAACGCTCACTCTTTTGCCTCCGGACAGGTATTCACTTATTACATCCGCTCTGCGCCTCACATCGTAATAATTCTCATTGAGTCCGTGAACGAACATTTCGGGAGACACATTCCCCATGCTCGCTATTCTGGTGCCGGCATTTGTAGCGTTCAATCTGGCGTATGTATGACTCAGCGACATACTTGTAAGTAAAAGAGCAACATCCGATTCTCTCATAGCATCCGCAACTATTTCGGGTGGTTCCTGACCTCTGAACTGCCTCGGGTTCATGGTTATAATGAGCGGGTCGACATCAAAAAATGCAGCCGCAGTGAAAAAAACATCAGAACTTTCACTCATCTCAGTATCGGTGATAATAACCAGCTTTTCATTCGCCTTCAAACCCATATTAATCTGAAGAATGTTTTTTGCAATTTTTATATTGTTTAAATTCATAAATTCTCCTCTTCAATTAAAAGTGTCTATTATTTCGGTACTTTCAACATCCACAAGACCTAAATCGGAAAATTTGTAATAGGGACTCACAGTCAATGCCAAAACGGATAGAAATAATACGGGATTCTTATGAATACACCCGTTTTTTCTCAGCCCATCCTCTATTTTCTTCATAGTATCGGCCGTACAGGAAACATGCTCGTCCGTTATTACGCCACCAATCGGCAATGGAAGAAAAATAACTTCGTTATCAATGATATAGACCATTCCGCCATCGTTTTTTACAACGTGATCAACGGCTCTTTTCATCTCCATGTGATTTTTCCCCACCACAAGAATATTGTGACTGTCATGTGAAAACGACGAAGCGAACGCTCCCCCCGACAATCCGAATCCCTTCAGAAAACCTCCATTATTTTTTCCGGATATTTTCTTTCTGCTGAAAACATTCACTTGAAGCAAATCCCTGTCTTCGATCTGCGGAATTCCATCTTTGAAAAGAATCTTTTCACTTATTAAGCGTGTTTCAGAATTCCGGCTGTTACATAAAACAATATTCGTTTCAATTTCTCCCTCTTCATTGAAAGAAAATTTATCAACATCTATTTCATTAAAAATACAATCAAATTTGAATTCTTCTTTATCGGAGGTTTCAAAATCATTCCATTCCGATATTTCTTTTCCCTTTAAAAATACTCTTTCAGGAATTATTCTTTTCAGTGATTTTACAGTGAAAAAACTTCCCATCTTCCCGGGGGAAATCATTCCATAATCTTTCAAATTCAGATACTCAGCCGGCCTTAAGGTCGCCGAAGAAATGGCTTCTATTTCATCCATTCCCTTTTCTATCGAAAGATTCACTATACTGTTCAAATGCTCTTTCAACAATCTATTCGGGAAAATATCATCGGTGACCAGCAATATCCTGCTCTTATCCTTCAAAGAATTTATAAAACGGATGTTCTCACCGGTAACGGATTTTGTTTGAATCATAACCCACATTCCCTTTCTGAGTTGTTCTTCAATTTTCCTGGGATCAGTGAGAGTATGATCTGAAGTGACTCCCGTGCGGATATATTTTGAAAGCTCCGTACCCTTCAATGTGGGGCAATGACCTTCAATTGACAGATTGTTTTTTTTTGCTTCTTCGACTATTTCTACGAGTTCCTCATTCTCCCTTATCAATCCCTCATAATCCATTACTTCACCAAGAGCTATAACCTTATCATCAGATGACAGTTTCTTCACATCTTCACCAGTTATTTTATTGTTCTCAGTTTCCAGATTATACCTCGTAGTTGGAACACAACTCGAGATAGCGGTATATATTTCTATGGGAAGATTCTCAGAATTCTTCTTCATAAATTCTACTCCCCGTTCACCGAAAACATTAGCCATCTCATGGGGATCCTGAAGAATAACGGCCGTTCCATGTTTCATCGCCTGCTCAACAAATCTTGCAGGAGTGGCAAGACTGCTCTCGATATGCATATGAGAATCAATGAGACCCGGTATTGAATATGCCCCTTCGAGATCTATAATTTCCCCCGTTAAACAGTTCTTATATTCACCTTTTTCAACATATTCAAATCTTTCATTTAAAATACTGAACCAGCCATCGTATGTTTTTTGACCCACAATATCCAGAATTGAAGTATTCACAAATATTTTTCTATTCATTTTGCTTTATTTATTAAAATCCTGACGGCTTCAATCGCTATATCGATAGCTTTCTTTTCCCCGACTTTAAAAAGACTTTCCTTTTCCGCCAGAGTCGGCTGCTTTTCCAACCATATATTTGAATCTGTGGACACAATCGCCCCCACTTTTATTTTTCTTATCGTCCCTAAAACGAAGGCAACTGAACATTCCTGCTCCGCAGCCTCAACGTGGTATTCGGTCAAAAGGGCGTTTAATTCGGGATTCTTTTTATAATATGCATCTCTCGTAAAGGCCAATCCGACTTTAGTTTGAATTTCCATTTTCTTTGAAGCCTCTATTAAAGCATTGGTAACATCAATATCTGCAATCGCCGGAAAGCCGAGGGGAGCATAATCAAGAGAAGTTCCTTCGCCTCTGTAAGCTCCCGTAATGATTATAGGTGTCCCTATTTTCGTATCCTTTTGCCTTCCTCCGGCCGAACCGACTCTGATCATCACTTCAGCACCCACCCTTATCAATTCTTCAATAGCTATCGAAGCTGACGGGCCACCTATGCCTGTAGCACAAACACTCACCTTTTCGCCATCTAAATATCCGGTGTAAACGTAATAAGCTCTATTTTTTGAAATTAATTTTGCATCTTCCAGTCTTTTTGAAATTCTTTCCGCTCTTCCCTGGTCTCCGGGAATGAATACATATTTTCCAATATCACCTGGTAAACATCTGATATGTTTCTGTACTTCCATCACTATTCCTCCTCGTTGAATGCAACACATAAATCTGGAATCAATTTTATAAGAACATCATCTTCTTCATTCCATAAAGCTTTTTCAACAGGTACCTCAGCCTTTATTAATTCTTCTTTGCCGATTTCTATCATATACAGTATCGTATCTCCCTGAAATATTTTCGACACGACATTTCCCAAAATATTGTTTTCACTTTCGCTTTTTTCCAGAACAAGATTTTTTTGCCTTATATATACGAATCCTTTTCCATCGTTTTTAATATTCTTACTCGCCTTACTTTTAATTATTCTTCCCTGAACATTTATATGGACATAATTATCTTCTACTCTCTCTATTTTTCCTTCCGCTATCTTCTGAAAACCCATGAATTTCGCCACAAACGCGGTCTGAGGATTATAATAAATATTTTCCGTATTATCCTGTTGTTCAATTTTTCCTTTATTCATTACAGTTATAGTGTCCGAAAGCGCTATGGCTTCAGATTGATCATGAGTAACATAAATAGTAGTGATTCCAAGTCTCTGCTGAATTTTTCTTATCTCGGATCTCATTTCAACTCTTAAATTCGCATCCAGATTCGAAAGAGGCTCATCCATCAATAATAAATCAGGCTCAATAACCACTGCCCTGGCAATTCCTACTCTTTGCTGCTGACCACCGGATAAATTTGCCGAGAGCCGATCTTCAAATCCTTCTAACCCCACCATCTTTATTGCGTTCATAACTCTTTTTTTGATCTCGTTTTTTTCAATCTTTCTCATTTTCAATCCAAAAGCAACATTATTGAATACTGTTAAATGCGGAAAAAGGGCATAATTCTGGAAAACCATCCCAAAATTTCTTTTATGTGCCGGTATATTATTGTAAAGTTTTCCGCCAATTACCAACTTTCCCTTTTTAATATTCAGGAATCCTATGATAGTTTTCAAAGTAGTCGTTTTTCCACATCCGCTTGGACCAAGTAACGAAACGAATTCTCCTTCTTCTATACTCAATGAAAAATCATTCAATATATTTTTGTTTTTTTCATATCCTACACTGACGTTCTCCAATTTAATAAATGACATAAAAACCTCACATATATTTTGTTGTATTTAGTAATTTTTGAGATGTTAAAACTATTAAAACGGTTATTCCTATCAACAACGTCGACAATGCAGCAATACTTGGATTATAATAATATTCCATATAGGTCATCATAACTATAGGAAGCGTACTGACTCCCGGCCCGGTGAGAAAAAGAGAAACGGGTACATTATTAAAAGAAGTTATAAACGTCAATATAAAGGCCGAAATCAATCCTGCACTGATATTTGGAATTACGATGAGAAAGAATGCTTTCACCCTCGATGATCCCAAACTGATAGCAGCATCCTCCATAGAGGAGGGAAAGTTAACAAGAGTTGATAAAACATTCCTGATAACAAAGGGTATCACTATCGCAACATGTCCAATTAAAAGAGTCGTTTCAACAGAGAAAATACTGAAATTGACAAAATACCTCATTAAAGCGAGACCTGCAACCATTTGCGGAATTATAACAGGTAAAGTAGTAGTAAATTCAATGAACTTTTTCCCCCAAAAATTATATCTTGAAGTTACATACGCAACCGGAACACCCAGCAACATTGCAAACAGAGAAGCGAGCAATCCGATTCTCAAACTCAAAAAAAACGCATCTCTGAACATTTTCATAGAAACAACCTTTTCAAACCATTTAAATGAAAATGAATCGGGCGGAAAGCTCAGATTATCATTTGCACCAAAAGAAGCTATAAATATAATAAAAAAAGGTCCGATTAAAAATATCAAAACCAATATAAGTATTATCTTAGAAAAATAATTCTTCATTTGTTAGTACCCAGCCTTCCGATTCTTTTCAAAACTAAATTGATCACATATGTTGTTAAGAACATAATCATGGCGATAGTTGTCGCCATTGTCCAGTCAAGAGTCACATACGCTTTCTGATATAAAAGTGTTGAAAGGGTTAAAACCCTGCTGCCGCCTAAGAGAGAAGGGGTAACGTATGCCGTTATACACCCTGTGAAAACCAGTGTCCCCCCTATTATCATTCCTTCAACTGTGAGAGGAAATTTTATCCTGAAGAAAGTGACGACGCTGTTTGCGCCCAGACTTTTCGCCGCCAGTTCATAATCTTCCCTGACATTCTCGAGAGAACTGATGAGCGACAAAATCATTAAAGGCATGAAAAGCTGAAGTAGTCCGACAAATATGGCTCCTTCCGTATACAACAATTTTACAGGTTTTTCTATCAATCCCAGACTTATAAAGGTGTTATTTATCAATCCATTTTTACCCAAAATGATAAGCCATGCAAAAGTTCTTGCAACCGGATTAGTCATCAGAGGCAAAACAACCAGAGTCATAACTAAGGTTCTCAAGCTCTTTTTTTTAATCGCTATAATCGCAATTGCAGCCGGATAGGATAAAATTATTGCGAATAAAGTGACGAAAACTCCTATATATAAACTTCTGAAATAAGCTCTGTTTGATGATCTCAATTGAAAAAATTTCAAATAAGATTCAAAATTAAAGCCCTGTTCGGGCTGGTAGATACTGTTGAAAACCAGCACGAACAAAGGCAATAAAAAAAAGACCAGTAGAAAAATAACACAGGGGAACAATATATATAATATCTTTTTATCTTGAATCATACTCTAAATCGCATTCAAATATAATTAGTATGCTATTCTTTCATTCCATTTTTCCAGCCATGAATTTCTATTGGCAACTATTTTATTCAAATCGTAGAAAATCAGCTTATTCATTGCGTCTCCATAAGTTAATTTCGAAGCGATATCGTCCGGAACTATAACCGTTTTGTTCACAGGAGAATCGACAAGATCCATCGCCTCATCAAATTGAACCTGATAACTCAAAAGGAAATCAACATATTTATATGCCGCATCTAAATTCTTTGCACCCTTGATGATACTGATCGTACTGAGAAATCCGGGAACTCCTTCAATGGGATCCACCCAAACGATATCCAAATCCGAATTAAGGTAATTTCCCCAGGCAAATCTCGGAACAGGTGCCGCCCATATTTCATCCATTTCAAAAAGATTTTGAACCTGTGATGATGTGGTATAAAAAGTAACTATTTTATCTTTTATTTCTTCATATTTATCGAAGCCAACCGATAAATTCCAGTCATCTTCATCGCCACCAAAAATCTTATTCGTTAAAATCATGAAGGCAGGACCCTGAGTTGTAGTTAAATCAGGTAACGCAACATGCTCAACTATTCCATCTTTAAAAAGATCCTTCCATGAAGTTATGGGTTCTTCAAATTTATCCGCTCTATAAATCAGACCTAACGAATATGCCGTATAACCTATTGAATAGTTTCCACCTATAGGATCCTGAGCAAAACTGAAAATATTATTGTAGTTTTCTAATTTTGATACATCGATAGGTTCAAATAAGTCTTTTGATTTACCCAATGCACTGTAATAATCTGCGAACTGGACAACATCGATAACCGGATTTTCCTTTTGGGTCTCCAGTTTTGTAAATCTTACCGAATTATTTCCAAGTTCCCTCACTACTTGAATATTATATTCTTCAAGAAATGGTTCGGAAATGTTTTTATCCAAAAGATCAAGGTTATAACCCCACGTTGAAACATTGACTACCCCGGTTCCAAACAAATACCCGACAACAGTTACCAGCAGAAAAACAAAAACAAACTTTTTCAACATAAAAAAACCTCCTAATAATATCATTACAAAATGATTTATAAACCAAACAATTTATTAATATAATACAATTATATAACAAAGGTAGCCATAATGTAAGAATAAAAATTCCCTTTTAAAATATTATATTCTACTCACTTCAATTATACTCGATACTATACTCACTGTTATTGAGGATAAAAGCATACAAACCTTTGTTTTTCTGTGAAAAAATGTTAATATTACTATAATTTTAAGGATTAAAGGAGGAAAATAAAGTGAATAAAAAATTGTTATTCATTTTTGGAATAATACTCGTGATATTCTTATTCAGTGCCTGTTTGCCAAACATTGCCACAGAAAAGCTTTTCATCAAAATGATCAATGAAGCGAGAGCATATGTAAACCCTTTATATCCATCATACAATCTTGACCTGTATGAAGTAAAATGCCTCCCATCAACAGGTGAAACAGCAACAAAGGCTGAAGATTTCAACACCTGGGTTTTCTCGTTTTGTGATAACACTCAGGAAGAAGCCGTTGTGGCAACATACACTAACAATCAATGGATAAATTCAAATTTTGAGGATTTCTTTATCGAAAATCTGGTTATTCCTGTAGAACTGCATATAACCTATGATGTTCAGGACGCAATATATCTCATTAACAACAAATGGTCCGACTCTCAATTTTATGGATTCATCTTTCACATTCCACTGGATTATTTGCAGCAAGATTATAAAGATCCGGAGTATAAATTCAAATTTGTAAATGGGCCAATGGGACCCGGAACATTTGCGCTGGTTGGTTCTGTGGAAGGATATGTAAATTTTACAGATTTTTAATTCTAAAATAAAAAATCAACTGTTTTCTCAAAAAATAATATATAATATATAATATATATGGCTATATAAACAAAAATAAAGGGAGTTGAGTTCTTATGAAAAAGGTAGTTTTTTTCCTGTTACTCGTTCTTGTTGTGGTTCTTTTTACTGGTTGTCCTGCAATTGGGTATCTTCTGGGAGTTCAGGTCAATGGTCTGGGTACAATATCGATAAACCCGGAAAAGCTTCTTTATGCACCGGGGGAGACGGTTCAGCTTAATGCCACACCTGAATATGGATGGCAATTTTCAGGCTGGACAGGCGACTACGTAAGTCAAAACCAAACAATTTATCTGAATATGAACGGCAATATGTTCGTCACGGCGGTTTTCACTCCATTATCTCCCACAACACAGGTAGTTATAGAGAATTCGAACAACGCTTACTCAGTTAACGGAATAGAAAACACGCTCAACAATCTGGGATATGGTGTACATAAAGCGAATTTAAACTATTACGTACTGAACACCGCCTACGATAAAGCGGTGGTAATAACCGCCCCCATGAATTATTTTTCTTCATCAGCCGTAAATAACCTGACAAATTATCTTTCCGCGGGGGGTAAGTTGATTCTGCTGGCAGATGGGAGGAACGCTTCAAATATTTATTTAAACGATCTTATCAACAAATTGAATAATAATTTTGTTGGAATCAATTTCTCTTACGGAATAATAGGCTTTTCGGGTTACAACGATAATATTATTTTCCAGAACACCTCCCTGGGCAATTATTTCAATACGGGTAATATAAAGGCGCTGCATGGCTGGAACATCGTAGATGCTCCCAGCAACATTAGAGTGGCATACGCAACCGGTAACGCCCCCGAAAATGAAGAAATACCGGCAGAAGAAAATATTATCGATGAAATAGGAACATATCTCGATGTTTTAGTAGCCGAAGATTGTTACAAAGGAAAGGTAATTGGATGCAGCTCGATGGAAACTTTCAACAATGTTTATGGTGTCGCGAGTACACTGTTGAACAGAATGATAAACTGGTGATTTCACACTTCACATAAAAAAAGGGGGTGCTACAAGCACCCCTTTTTTTCTATTTTAATAACAAATATAACGTTTCATGTTTCTCTCTTCCCTTTCCATTTTATTCACAAAATCATAAATCAGATTTAGCACGATGTACCTCTTCCCGTGTTCATTCAATCTCTAGAATTTTTCTGATCGGTTATAGAAAAAGAAATCAGATTTATCGGAACACAAATCGAAAAATGTATCTCGGAAATTTCCAGTTTTGAACTTCGCTGAGCTGAGATAAAAGATCGAAGTGAATGGTTTCATTATTCCCGATAATTTCCGGAAATGTGCAATGAACGTAAAAATACAATTAAACAATCAACTACGATAGGTAAATGACAACGAGTATTCAAATATTCACTTCAAAGCAACTTTATAATTTGAATATCCTATCCATATAGCAACACTCGTTATTTTATATTATTAAGTTTTATGACCAAAAACTTTATATTTTATCGAAATTTTTATTATTATTTTCATTTAGCTATGCATATGATAAAATAAGTTAAATTAAAAGAGGTGTCAAAAATGGATGAAATTGATATCGCCATTCTCAATAGACTCAAACAAAATAGCAGGTCAACCGCTTCTGAAATCAGCAAAAAAGTAAACCTTTCTATTCCAGCCGTTACCGAACGAATAAGAAAGCTAGAAAAGTCGGGAGTTATCCTTCAATACACAATCAGAATAAACCGGCTAAAAACAGAGCAAAGACTTTTGTCATTCATCTTCGTCAATATCGATAGGAGTGAAAGCATTGAGAATTTCAGAAATACAATTGTTCAATACAATCACGTTCTGGAATGCCATCATGTTGCGGGCACATACGATTACTTATTAAAAGTGGTATCAGAAGATACTGAGGCTCTCGAAGATTTTTTGTCTGAAACACTGAAGAAGATTAAGGGCGTGACGAGCACAAACACAATTATCACATTAATAACTTTAAAAGAAGAGATCAATAATTAGGTTGGGCAACACTATATTATGATTTTAAAAGGTTTTAAATTCGGGATATTATTACAACTTGCCATTGGGCCGATGTGTCTGATGGTGTTCAATACATCCACGACATACGGTTTCATATATGGCCTGAATCTTATGATTGCAATTACCTTCGTTGATGCTTTGTATATTGGTTTATCCTGTGTAGGGGTCGCTTCCGTCATCAACAGGTCAAAAATAAAAACCGTTATTAAACTGCTGGGTTGTTTTGTATTAATTTTGTTTGGTGCAAATACAATATCGAATGTTTTCGGTCTATCTTTTTTTCCAGACATCGCACTGTTCTCTAATGTATCGGGTCAGAACCTGTTTGTCCAGGGATTATTACTCACCACATCGAATCCTCTGACCATAATTTTTTGGGGCAGTATGTTCTCAACACAGATGATAGAGAACAAATGGAATAAAAAGCAGCTTTTCTTTTTCGCCACAGGCTGTATTATGTCCACGGTGGTTTTCCTGACAATTATCGCTCTTCTTGGAAGCATACTGGGCGGCTTTTTACCAAAGTTAATGGTACAAATTCTCAATACCGCTGTCGGAATCTTTCTTATATTCTTCGGGATAAAAATTTTAGGTAAGAAGGATGAAAACGAAATAAAGATCTGAAAATTTACAATTCAACGGTCAATCGCTTTACGTAAAAAAATCAAAGAGGCGCCTATAAGCACCCCTTTTTTCTTTTTTTATAACAGATATAACGTTTAATGTTCCTCTCTTCCCTCTCCATCTTATTCACCAAATCATAAATCAGATTGAGCACAATGTACCTCCTCACGTGTTCATTCACTCTCCAGAATTTTTTCAATTTCAGCGAGTTGCTCTCTTTTCAACGGTCCGAATTCCAGCGACCTGACATTTTCTTTCATTTGCTTCATGTTTTTAAAACCGGGTATCGGAATATTTTTATCACTTTTCGTCCAGAGCCAGCCAAGGGCACCCTGAACAAGACTTCTACCGTCGGCAGTGAGAACACTCTTTACACTTTCCGGTTTTTTTCAAAAAAATCTCATCCGGTTTACCATCTTTGAAATACTTAACCCATCTGTGTTTAGATCCACACAATTCATTCAAAGCCATTCTGGAACTGCTGTCATATTTTCCCGATAAAAGCCCCATCGCAAAAGGCATATTTGCGATACTCGCAACATCATGTTCTTCACATAACTTCAACATTCTCTCATCGTAGTCCAAAACATTCTCGGGATGCTGGATGGAAGAACAATTTGATTTTTCTATGAACTTCTTCGCTCCCCTTAAATCTCCTGTACTCCAACCGTAAGCTCTGATATAACCCGTTCGTTTCAAATCCTAAAGAGTGTCTATTATTTCTTCTATATTTACATGGGAAATTTCGGATAAATGAAGTTGATAAAGACCAATATAGTCCGTTTTTAACCTCTTCATAGACTATTCACACGCACATTTGATGTACTCTTTTGAAAAGCCCGTCCCAGTGATTTCCCTTTTTGAACTGTCATATGTGAATCCGAATTTAGTCGCTATCACCACCTCATTTCTTTTTCCTTCCAGCGCCTTTTCGAGAATTTCTTCACTGTAATCCGCACCATAAACATCGGAAGTATCAAAAAAATCTATTCCCATAACGACCTCCCTGGTTATTGCCTTTATCGATTCTTCATCCGTTCACTTTCCCATACCCATCCGGCATACCATCGAGAAAAAAATTCCCGCCTAAAAACCCAGCATCCCATACCTAATGGATTGACCTCAATTCCTGATTTTCCCAACTTTCTCTTTTGCATATAAAACACCTCCCGACTATGCAGTTCACTTCGATTCTTTTCGTATTATTCTTTTGTAAGCCCTTTTATATGATTAATACGGCATTATATTTTTATCGATTCAAAAAAAACTTCCAGGCAATTTTTTATATCTTTTTCTATACTTTTATTTTTATAATCCACAAGGGAGAGCATGAATCCCAACATCATATAATAAAAAGAAATCGTCAATTTGCACGGGTCATTCTCTTTTATTTCATGATTATCCATGCCTTCCATGAATACTTTTTCTATTTCACTCTTAATTATATTCTCAACGAACTCTGTCTTAGAATAAATTTCCTCTTTGAAAACTTCCGTAGGAAAATAAAAAATTCTGTTCCAGAAATCGATATTCGGATTGTTTTCACAATAATGAAGATATCCGCTGAATATATGAAATAATTTTTCAAACGTATTTTTATTTTTAAGACCCTTCATAATCTTATCCAATTCGTTCTGATGTTCTTGTACTATTTTCCGAAACAGCTTTAAAAAGATCTCTTCTTTTCCCCTGTAATGAAAATAAAGCGACGACTTTTTTATTCCAATCGCACTGGCTATGTCATTCATACTAGTGGCGGCATACCCCTTTGAACCGAATAGGTTCAACGCTTCCTTAAGAATTTTCTCTTTGGTATCTGAAATAAAAATCACCTACCTATCGGTAGGTAGATTATATTACAATAAATATACATTGTCAAGTAATTTTCAATCAACCGGAATTTGTAATATAAAAAAATGTTTTGACATTAAAATTTTATCTGGTATAGTTAAACAGATAATAAGGGGGGCAGTTTATGTTTTCAAAAGCATGTTCGATAGTACGCAATTTCACAAAACCCGTGGTAATACTCATAAAATATTTTGACGGAACGGTAAGTGCAGGGCTGGGTTCCTATATCATTCTGAATGAAGAAGGATGGGTTTTAACCGTTTCGCATTTATTCAATCCATTTTTTTTACAACTGAAACATAAAAGCGAAATTGAATCTTACTACAAAAAAATCGAATTTGATAAAAGTGAAAATACAACGGACAATGGGATAGATTACAATCCCAAATGGATAGATAAATTTAAAATCTGGTTTCCTGACTTTCCCGAAACGAAATTTGAATTCAAAGGTGAAAAAAATGTGGACATAGCACTGGGAAAAATTTCAAACTTCAATCCGGAAAGAATAAAAGGTTATCCGGTTTTTAGAAATCCAGAAACATTGAATCAGGGAACAAGCGTATGCAAAATCGGCTTCCCCTTTCATATGATAAAAGCAAAATACGACGAAGAAAATGGAAAATTTAAATTCGATCAGAAAAATTTGCATTTTACCTACTTTCCCATAGACGGAATCGTAACGAGAAACATAATTCCCAATATAAAAAACAAAGACATAAAATATCTGGAGACCTCTTCTCCCGGATTGAGAGGTCAGAGTGGCGGTCCAATATTCGATAGGGAGGGTAGAATATGTGCTCTCCAGAGTCACACAGTACATTACCCGCTGGGCTTTTCGCCCAGATTGAATAAAAATGGAAAAATCGTTGAAGAGAATCAGTTTCTCAATGTAGGAGTGGGTGTACACGTGGAAACAATATTGAATTATTTGAAATCAAAAAAAGTCAGTTTCAAAATCGGTTAACAATTTGACTCGCAAAAAAAATGGTGATATAATCTCCTTAAATTATTTACGCAGCCGGAGAAAACAATGAAAATGTGTAATATGAATACGAAAATAAAAATGAATAATAATTGGTGGTGGAACACGAGGGATGTCTTTACAGGTGCCTCGGGTTTTGTCATACTATAAATTCGGGTAACATAAATAGAGATGTCCGCTTAAACAGCGGACATTTTTTTTTGAAATTTTTTATTAAAATAAACGGGAGGATTCATATGGAAAAAGAAGGATACTATGGTGAATTTGGAGGGGCATACATACCGGAAATCTTGAGGCCAAACTTTGTACAGCTCAAAGAGGAATTCTCCAGAATGAAGGAAGATAAATCCTTTATCAACGAATACCATGATTTACTCAAAAATTTTGTCGGAAGGCCAACACCTCTGATGTACGCTAAAAATGTTTCGGAACTGCTGGGAGGCGCAAAAATATTTTTAAAACTCGAAGGCCTTGCGAACACGGGGGCACACAAAATAAACAATGCACTCGGACAGGCTCTTCTGGCAAAAAAAATAGGCAAGAAAAAAATAATTGCTGAAACCGGTGCCGGCCAGCACGGTGTGGCGACAGCCTGCGTCTGTGCGAAATTGAATCTGGAATGTGAAGTTTACATGGGGGAATTGGACGTTAAAAGACAACATCCGAACGTTTTCTGGATGGAACAGTTCGGAGCCAAAGTTATACCCGTTAAAAACGGAACAAAAACATTAAAAGATGCCGTCAACGCCGCTTTAAGAGAATGGACAAAAAATCCCGAAGAAACGTATTATCTCCTGGGAAGTGCGGTTGGTGCAGCTCCATATCCTGAAATGGTCAAATTTTTTCAATCCGTCATTGGAAAAGAAACGAAGGAACAATTTGAAAGTGAATACGGGAAAAAACCCGATGTATTGATCGCCTGCGTCGGTGGCGGTTCGAATTCAATAGGGTTCTTCAGTCATTATTTAAACGAGAAGGAAGTTAGATTGATCGGTGTAGAAGCCGGCGGAGAAGGTACAGAAAGTAAAAGACACGCAGCAAGAATCTCCGGAAACGGTAAACTCGGGATAATCCAGGGATATAAATCCTTTTTCTTACAGGATACCGACGGTCAAATCCTGCCAACACACTCGATCAGCGCGGGGCTGGATTATGCAGGAATAGGGCCTGAACTGGCTTATCACGCTTCTACCGGAAAAATCGAATTCACCAGTGCAACCGATAGAGAAGTTATAGAAGCGTTCGGGCTCTTCGCAAAAAAAGAGGGAATAATTGCCGCTCTGGAATCTTCTCACGCCCTCGCTCATGCGATAAAAATAGCTCAAAAGATGAATCCGGATGAAAACATTTTAGTCAACGTTTCTGGAAGGGGCGAAAAAGATCTCTTCATAGTTGCCAGGGCGGTCGATAAAGAAAACTGGATAGAATTTTTAAAAAAAGAGGTGATCTCATGAGAAAACTGGCTGAAAAGTTGAAAGAAATTAAAAATAAAGACAAAATAGGTTTCATGGGCCACGTAGTTGCTGGATATCCGGATCTTGAAACATCTTATGAGGCCGCAATGGGAATTTCGGAGGGAGGTGCTGATTTTCTGGAAATTCAGTTCCCATTTTCGGATCCCTTTGCCGATGGGCCCACCATAGAAAACGCAAGTGTCGTTTCGCTGAAAAACGGAATAAAGATTTCTGACTGTTTTAACTTAGCGGAAAAAATAGCAAAAAACTGCGAAAGCTCGGTATTGATAATGACTTATGGAAATATAGCTTTCAGCTACGGTATAGAAAAGTTTGTTGAAAAATCGGAAGAAATTGGAGTGGATGGATTTATTATTCCGGATATTCCCCCTGAAAATGACGAGGGACTGTCGGTATTATGTGAAAAAAATGACCTTTCAATGATATATCTGGCCGCTCCCGGCAATTCCGCAGAAAGAATCGAATATCTTTCCGAAAAAGGAAATGGTTTCATCTATACCGTTGCAAGAACCGGCATCACCGGTAAAAAAACTGAAATAACCGGAGAGGTCACCGAATGGCTGAACTTCGTTAGAAAAAATTCAAAACTCCCCATCGCCGTCGGCTTTGGAATAAACTCCTCCAATCAGATAAAAAATTTAAAACCGTATTGCGATATCGCCATCGCCGGAAGCTATTTCGTGAGAAAGATAACCGAATGCCATAAAAATGGTGATGATGTGAGAAAAACACTGAAAACAAAAACCGTGCAATTGTTAAATGTTGAGTGATTTTCAACATTAAATACAATTACGGGAAGTTACACCACTTTATCTGTTATTTTTTCAGTTTTTTTACCTTATTTGGTATTTTACAACTCAATTCATAAATGATATAGTTTATTGAAATTATGTGCGTATATTGAACAAATGTGAGGTTTATTATGAAAAAAGAAAGACGATACTTACTCGAAAGGGTTGCCAGCCTATATTTTATTGAAGATATGAATCAGGAAAACATCTCAAAAAAGTTGGGAATCTCCCGTCCGAATATAAGCAGATTGTTAACCGAAGCAAAAAAGAGGGGCATTGTGCAGATAAAAATAAATTATGAGAAAGATAATGACGAAGTGAAACGGGAAATTTCCGGCGAAATTGAAAAAAAGTATTCCCTTCGCGAAGTCATTCTCGTTCAGAATCTTCCCACAGAAATCGAAACAAAGAACGCGGTTGCAGATGTTGCTTCTTCTTTTTTCGATGACAGGGTCACAAAAAACTCCACTGTGGGAGTCACCGCGGGAACCACCTTGGAACTTATGGCAGGAAAGATCAAAGAGAAGAAAAAAGATGTCAACATAGTGACCCTGATAGGTTCTGTCGATCATCAATACAAAACTTTTCTCGCCCACGAAATCGCAAGAATGATAAGCAGCAACATTCAGGGAAAATCTTTTTTATTAACAGCTCCCGCCCTTCTATCCTCGAAAGAAATGGTTGATAATTTAATCTCTCAACCAGGAATTGAAAAAACGATGGAATTATTCAAAGAAGCGAAGTGGGCTTTTATGGGGATTGGAGCGATAAACCCCAATCATCCGTTTTTACATATGTTTGAGAAAGCTGATTTGGAAAAGATAAAAAATGAAGCTGTGGGAAATATAGGTACCGTTTTTTATGACAGAAACGGAAATTCCGTTTGTGAGGAGATCACCGATAAAACTTTTGGAATAAGAAAAAAACAACTTCTGTATATTCCCTATAGAGTAGGAATTGCATCAGGAATTCAGAAAACAGCGGCCATAGAGGGTGCTATAAAATCTAAACTTATAAATATTTTGATCACTGATATTGAATCAGGAAAAAATCTTTTAAACCAAAATAATCTGGAGGTGAATTTATGAAAAAGCTGACCATTATTCTACTGGCGATGGTTTTACTGGTATCATTCGTTTTCAGTGCAAAAACTGTGGCAATTTTGACGCCTTATCTTGCTTCGGTAACAACGAATACTTTAATAAAGGCACTGGAAGAATTCGGAGAAAATGAAGGCTGGAAAGTAACTGTCATAGATACTAAGGGAGATTTCGGAGCTCTGGCCAACAGATGGGAAGATGTGATAGCCCAGGGTGTGGATGCCATAATAATGGGCATGGGAGATCCCAATCAATTCAAAAAACAAATTGCAATGGCCGACGAAGCGGGCATTCCGGTTTTTGGTGGGGACGCAGGATACATTGACGGTATGATCTGCAATGTGACTTCCAATAATTACACGCTCTCCGCACAGATAACGTCTTATCTTTTCGATAAACTGGAGGGACAGGGTAAGTTGGTAAAATTTTATCATTCCGCCCATCCCGGAGTGAGGAAAAGGGAAATAGTGTTCGATGCCATAGAAGAGTCAATACCTGATATCGAAATAGTCGCCGAACATTTCGTTCAGGTCCCCGGCCCTATAGAGGATGCACGAAAAGCGATGCAGAACATCTTATTGGCAAATCCCAACCCGGGAAACATAAATGCAGTTTGGGCAGCATGGGATGAACCCGCGATCGGAGCCATGTTGGCAATTATGGAGGCGGGAAGACAGGATGAAATCATAGTCGTTGGAATAGATGGAAACGAACAGGCCCTGGAAATGATTAAAAAAGGTTCATGTATAAAAGCCACCGTGAAACAGGATTTTGTGGCAATGGCACAGATAATAACCGATCAGGTAAAGAAGGTTTTCAACGGGGAAGAAGTAACGGATAAAATTTTCTATGCCCCGAGTATATTGATGACAAAGGATAATATTGAATAATTCTTTCGGGGTTCCGATAACATATCGGAACCTCGATATCCGATAAATTCGTGAGAAATATATCACTCATTTTTACTCAACAGATGAATTTATTCGGAATTAATTGAGGTGAATAAAGTGGCTGCAGAAATTGTGCTTTCCATAAGGGATATCAGCAAAACATTTCCCGGAATAAAAGCCCTGGACAAGGTTTCCTTCGAATTACATAAGGGCAAAATACTCGGTTTGGTCGGAGAAAACGGCGCGGGAAAATCGACATTGATCAAAATACTCGCCGGAATATATCATCCGGACGGTGGAAGAATATTTATAGATGGAGAAGAAGTAAAAATGAATAATCCGTGGGATCCCCCGGAATATGGTCTGGGATTCATCCATCAGCATTTGAATATGATTCCCTTCTTCAACGTGATAGACAACGCATATCTTGGTAAATGGCCCTCAAAATCCGCAAAGAGAGCCGATACGGAAAAAATGAAAAAAAGAATCGAAGAGATATGTGAAAAATTCAACTTCGATCTTCCTTTGAATGTATCGGTAAAGGAACTGAGTACGGCACAGCAATGGATGGTTCAGATCATAAGGGCATTTATAACCAGACCAAAAATACTCGTCATGGACGAGCCCACTGCAGCGCTCTCGGACAAAGAGGTTCATTCACTTTTTGAAGTCGTAAAGAAGATAAAAGAAGACGGAGTGACTATCATATACGTATCTCACAGGATGAACGAAATATTCAACCTATGTGACGAGGTGGTGGTTCTGAGAAACGGAGTCAGGGTGTATAAATCGGAAATAAACGAAGCATGCGTTGATGAACTCGTCGAAAAGATGATCGGAGAGAGAAAAGAAAAAGAAAAATTCAACAGGATAAAGCCGGGAGAAAAGATAATCTTTGAAGCGAAAAATCTCGGGTCGGAACCCGCGGTAAAAAATGTTTCCTTCAACGTAAACGAGGGAGAAATATTGGCTGTCTACGGTTTGCAGGGATCCGGAAGAACCGAGATCGCCGAAATAATTTTCGGGATGAATAAAAAATACAGCGGTGAAATGAAATTCATGGAAAAGAATTATAAGCCAAAATCACCGAATGATGCCATAGATATGGGAATTTCGCTGGTTCCAGAGGATAGAACAAGAGAAGGATTGGTTGCCATTCACAGTATACTAGACAATTTGTCGTTGCCGAATCTGGAAAAATTCAGGGGACGTATGGGATATTTCAAAAAAAGAAAGTTCAAAGAGACTTCCAATAACGTTTTAGACAGACTGAAAGTGAAATACAGAAACATAAATGATAACGTGAACACTCTGAGTGGTGGCAATCAGCAAAAAATAGTTCTGAGTAAATGGCTGATCAAAAAACCGGATTTTTTCATATTTGACGAACCAACAGTGGGAGTGGATGTCGGCGCCAGAAGACAGCTCTATGAAATAATCCATGAAATCGCCAAAAACGGGAAATCCGTTATGGTCATCTCATCTGATCTGGATGAAATAATGGAAATCAGTGCCAACAGAGTCATGGTGATGAGAGAAGGTATCGTTTCGGGAATATTGAACGAATACGACCATAAAGATATTTTAAATTTATGTTATGGGAGAGAGAAATGAGTAAAATATTTAAAAAATACGGCACATTGATAGCACTCTTCGGAATAATATTGCTATTTTCCATATTGAAACCATCGGTTTTTTTCACACTGAGAAATTTCATCAATATCACACAGCAAATTTCCATTCTCATGATTGCAGCGATAGGAGCGACATTCATACTTGGCGTTTCAGAATTTGACCTGTCTCTCGCCAGCACCGTTTCCTTTGGAGGGGTAGTGGCGGCCGGATTGATGTCTTCCGGAGTGAACTGGATCATCGCGATTATTATTTCCCTTGCCTTCAGTTTCATATTTGGAGTTATGAACGGTTTTCTGGTTTCAAAGTTGAAACTTCCGTCATTCGTTACAACTCTGGCCACCGGAACATTACTCGGAGGAATAACATTCTGGTACAGCGGAGGAACGATAATATTTTCCGGAATTCCCGATGATTTTCTCATAATGGGGCAGGAAGAATTGTTGGGTATTCCGATAACGAGTTTGATCATGTTCGGTATTTCATTCCTTTCCTGGTTTATACTATCAAAGACAATCTTCGGTCGAGCCCTCTACTCAACCGGGGGAAATGAAGTCGCGGCAAAATATTCGGGTATAAAGGTCAACAAAGTCAAGATCATCGCGTTCGCTACTTCCGGCGCTTTATCGGGATTCGCAGGAATTTTGCTGGCTTCTAAACTGGGTTCGGCTCACCCAACAGCCGGCGGAGGATACTTAATGTCGGCATATGCGGCGGCATTTTTGGGAACGACTTTATTCAAAGAGGGAGAAGCCAATGTGTGGGGAACCCTTGTGGGAGCTCTCATTATGGGAATCATGGCCAACGGTCTCACGATATTGAACACCCCTTATTTCCTTCAGGATATTATTACCGGAATAATAATCGTAGCGGCATTGATTTTAAGAGTTTCAAAAAAGGCTTAGGTGAAGCATATGATTAAAGTGATACCTTACATGTTACTCGGTTTTCCCGACATAGAAAAGTCGTACAAGGCTATTGAAGAATTTCTGGCCGATCCGAAAATAAGATTCATAGAGCTGGGAATGCCATCGAAGGATCCTTTCAAAGATGGTGAAATCATCAGACACTTTCAAAACGATCTGATTTCAAAAAATTTCTATTTGGACGATTATCTTAATTTTATCGCCGATAATTTTGAACCATATGAAATAAAAAAATTCATACCCATGGGTTATTTGAAAGATATCGAAGAATACGGAATAGAAAATTTCAATGAAAAAGTTTCAAAGATAGGCTTCACCGGAATGATCTGTATTCACGACACTTCGGAGAGCGAAAAACTCAAAATGTTTAAACTCCCCATGATTCCGGTGGTTTCGTGCGATTCATCAGGATCATTTATGAAAGAAAAATTTCTGAAAAAACCCCCGTTCATATATTTCGTTTCAGGAAACGGAAAAACGGGAGAAACCATAATACATTCGAACGATATTCTCAGAAAAGCTCTCACGATGATAAGAAAAAAGATACCCGGTATTCCTGTATATGCAGGTTTTGGAATAGATTCACACAAAAAGGCCAAAAAAATGATCGATATCGGATTCGATGGAATCATCGTTGGAAGTGCCCTCCTCAACAGTTTGGAAGAGGGAATAACCGCTTCAGAATTTTTAGAAAACCTCAGAGGTAAAAAAAATGAAGAATCTTCTCTTTGATTTTGGAACAACGGCTATCAAGCTTACCTTAATAAATTCCGATTACAGTGAGTGTTCTTCAATTTCAAAAAAATTGAAAACGAACATCACGGGGAAGAGAATAACACAGAGCACTTCCGAATGGAAGAAAAATTTCTTCGATGCTTTGAAAGAACTGTTGAATTCGACCAAAACAAAGAATATAAAGTACATAATCGGAACCGGACAGATGGAAGATCTCATATTGATCGATAAAAATAACGTGGTTGAGGAAAACGCGACTCTATACAGCGATTCTTTCATCGAAGGGAAAATTCCTGATTCAGAAATCAAAAAATATGAAAGGGAGAGTCCAAATTCGGTAGATAACTTCACACCACTGATGAAACTTTTATCAAGGATCGATAAAGACAAAAACTATTTATGCGATACAAAGAAAATCATTTTCGGTGCAAAGGATCTGATAAATTATTTTCTAACAGGGTTTTCGTTTACAGATTATACAAACGCTTCCACTACCGGACTTTTCAGTACTGAAAATAACTGCTGGAACAACTCTCTGCCAGAAGAAATCCTGAATAAACTGCCGAAAATAGAAGAACCCACTTTTAAAATTGGATTCATGAAAAAAGAAATAGCCGAAGAACTCGGACTTGATAACATTCCTCAGGTTGTAAATGGTATAGGAGATGCCGGTGCTTCGACTCTGGGATCCGAAATAGAAAAGTGTGGCGAATCATACATTTATCTTGGAACCACAGGCTGGATAGCCCATCTACAGGAAAACTTTTCAAAAAGTGAAGATTTTTTTCTTTTATCCGGTCCTTTCAAAAATCAATGGCAGAAGATGGGCCCATTGTTGAACGCGGGAAATGTGTTTGACTGGGCAATGAAAAATTTTCTGAATACTGAAAATTACGGAACGGCCAACGATGTTATAAAAAACAACCGGAATACGGGGGTATTAAGCTGGCCATATCTCAACGGGGAAAGATCCCCGAAAAAGAATCCCGATGTAAGAGGGGTAATCTCGGGTATTTCTCAGGATGTCACATCGGAAGAGCTCTTCACTTCATTCGTCAAAAGTATAGCCTTTTCTTTAAGACTGGTTTCGGAAAAAATGGAAATTCAGGGCATAGGATCCTTTAAACTGATAGGCGGTCTCAGTGGATCGTCGGCGTGGTGCCAACTGCTGGCGGATATTATGAATAAAAATATTGTGGTACCCTCTTCCGGACAATCGGGGCCCCAATTCGGATTGACAAAACTACTTCAAAAAATCATAAAAACAAAAAGCACGAAGTCGAATAAATATATCACTTATGTTCCTTCGGGCAGAAATTATAATGAACTGTACGGGGAATATAAGAAATTCGCCGAAGATCTTCTGGGGAACAGAACCTCGTGTCCCTCATATCTGAGATGATCATTTCATATATTGATTTTGTGAAACCACGTGATTTTACTCATTCATAAACACACGTTCTTCTGAAAGATGACTGCCGATAAATTGAAATGTCCGGTCCGGAATTACAATTCCTCGAAAGTCTTCATCTCTTGTTTTTCATCTGTCAATAAACCTATATAAAATAGAAATCCGGTGTGAAACCCAATATCCGGAAAAACTTTTTAAGAGTGATTTTAAGTCGGCGAATCTTTTTGTTTTTCCAGATGTGATTTAATTTTCGATTCATTCTTTTTCTTCAGAAAATCATTAAATCTTTTTTTCTCATCCACTTTCAACATAAACTCTTTCCAGAAGTTTTTAATCACCAGCACGATTGGAACGGCGAGAAGGGTTCCAAATATCCCCAGAAGTTCTCCAAAGGCAAGAATGGAGATCAAAATAACAAACCAGTTTATATTGACTCTTTTTGACAGAATCCTGGGAGACACGACCCAGCTCACTCCCTGACTAATGGCTATTACCAAAGCTACAGACCACCAAAATCCCGAAAGGCCGTTATTCAAATAACTGAGTATGAAGATGGGGATCGCTGTCACTATCAATCCTATATAAGGAATAAAATTGGTTATGAACCCCAACAATCCCAAAAACAAAAATTCTTTGATCCCCAGAAAAAAACAGGCCGTACCAAATAAAGAACCCATTATAAGGGAAACTATCACCTGGCCGCCGACGTATTCCTGCATTTCGATGTGTAAATCATGAAAATATCCATATAACTTTTCATGATCACATCCCGGAAAAAGCATCCATAAAAAATACTTGAATTTGTCCATTATTTGTGCAAAGAATGAAGCCGCAATTATCACAATTACCGCTCCCGTAGCCCAGTTAAAAATATTCGATGAAATGTAGGACGTGATAGTTTTGACGATGTTCATTGTAAACTCATCGATATTATCCGAGAACTTATAAAAAATTTGATAAATCTCATGAGTATCCGTTCCCACCTTCGAAGCCTGAAGCTGAAAAAATTCTTTAAAAGCGTCTTGTATTCTGGGTACAGTATTTAAAATAATCGGAATAACAAAAACAACCATCAGGAAAAATATTCCCCAGATAGCCATTGCCATTATTATCCTTACGGTAATTATTCTTTTTGGATATGCCTCTATAGCCAGTTTTTGGACAGGATAGTTTATCATAAGCGAAACAAATACAGCAAGCGCTATTGAAACAGTAACCGTCTTAAAAATAAACATGAAGATGAAAAAAAGAAAGAAATACAATAACAACCATAGCTTAGTCACCGTGATTTTTTCCATTATGCCCCCCAAAAAATTGAATAAAATTTATGAATATTTCATACCATTCCGATCATTTCCTAAATATCCCTTATCATTGTAAAAATCTCCATCTCGATTCACAGATAAGAACAATCTTCCTGGATATTTGAGTTATGTTACCGATTTTCCCTATAACCGTCTTTCCGGAACGGAATCGGAATATATCCTCACATCAAATTCCTGTTCCGATCTGTTGCCTCCACAATTTGCAATGCCAATCAATATAACTTACTTCTGCAGTTCAACTGATAATTGAACGGTTACATACAATAAAAATCCTCTATCCGGAGGTGTACATCATTGTCCATTAATACTATGTATAAGGGTAGATCTGCTAAAAGATAATGTCGACAAAAACAGAACACTCAGGATAATTAACGTTTTTTTCAATTAATTTCCTCCCACAAAGAGGATATCTTATTTTACCAGAATAATTATTTATATCTCAATAAAAGAAATTTTTTCAAAAAAAAAGGATGGTTATCCATCCTTTTTTTATTTATATTCAATGAACTTTTTTCTTTTTCTTTTTGGGAAATTTGCACACTCCACATGGAGCTTCATCTACTCCAACATGCGCCATGAATTCATCCTTGAATCTATCAAGAATCGATCTCAATGGGATTGGAACAGCCTGACCAAGACCACAAAAAGCACTGGCTTCCATCGTTTCGGCTATATCGTATAAACTGTTGAATAATTCTTCGCTTCCCTGGCCTTTTGAAAATTTATGAAGAATATCTACGATGACCTTCGTCCCTTCTCTGCATGGAGTACATTTTCCACACGATTCGTGTTCAAAAAACTCCATCAGGTTGAGCGCAACGTCGACAGCACAGTGATCTTCATTGATGGCCAAAATAACACCGGATCCAAGAGAGATTCCATAATTTTTCATTGAATCGAAATCAAGGGGCGTATTCATCTCTTCTGGCTTAATAAATGTTCCTGCCGCGCCTCCGGTTTGAATCATCTTTATCGCTTTTCCATCTCTGATTCCACCACCGAAATTGTAAACCAAATCTGAAACTGTTGTTCCCATCTTTACCTCTACTATCCCTTTGTTGATCAAATTACCACAGAGAGAAAAAACCTTTGTCCCTGCAGAATTAGATGTTCCCAATACTTTAAACCAATCCGGACCATTTATTATAATCGGAGGTACGGAAGCATAAGTTTCTACATTGTTAACAACCGTTGGTTTGCCATAAAGCCCACTTACGGGCGGATAAGGCGGTTTCAGTCTCGGCCTTCCTGATTTTCCTTCAATCGATTCTATCAACGCCGTTTCTTCACCACATACATATGCACCGGCACCAAGTCTGACGGATAAATCGAAGCTAAAACCGGAATCCAAAATATTGTCACCCAGGAGTCCGTATTCATAAGCCTGTTCTATGGCCTTTCTCAAATTGGAAATCGACTCAAAATATTCTCCTCTTATATAAATATAGCCTTTGTTCGCCCCTACAGCATAGGCGGCTATAGCCATTCCTTCTATAACCGAATGAGGATCACCTTCCATTATTAGTCTGTCCTTGAAGGTTCCGGGTTCTCCTTCATCGGCATTACAGATTACATATTTTTCAGGATTGTCCACCTTATATGTGAATTCCCATTTCATACCGGTAGGAAATCCTGCTCCGCCTCTTCCTCTCAATCCACTCTCTTTTACCTTGTTGATGACTTCAATTCTTTCTTCATTCAGAACCTTTGCCAATGCCTGATATCCATCTTTTGCTATATATTCATTAATATTTTTCGGATTTATTTCTCCGGCGTTTCTCAATACAACTCTTTCTTCAACATTTTTCTTTTTTTCTTCTGTTTCCTCTTTCTCAATTTTTTCAACAATTAATGAAGGAACCCTTCTTCCCTTTAAAAGATGCTCCTGTACAATCAGTTCGATATCCTTTTCCGATTTCACGGCATAGTGAATATTCTCGGGTAAAATAGAAATTAATACACCCTCACCATAATTACCGAAACTGCCCGTTTCTAAAACGTCGGTGATCGAATCCAGATTGTACTTTTCGACTAATTGGGTCAAATAATTTTTATAATGTCTCGCTCCCAAAAGAACACTGTTGGAATCTACGGAAACTAGAATTGTAATCGGTTTAAGCATTCACATCACTTCTCTTCCCATCTTTGACGTCGTCAATTATAGTTTTTACCTTTTCGGGCGTCAGATTTCCATAGGCTTCTTCGTTAATCATCATAACCGGTGAAACACCGCACAAACCAAGACAGCTCGATTGTTCCAGAGTGAACACACCGTCTTCCGTCGTTTCTCCAAAATTGATACCCAGTTTTTCTTTCAATGCTTCGACAACTTCGGCTCCTCCATCAACATGACAGGGTAAGCTCTTGCAGATCCTTATCACATACTGACCTCTTTTTTCAGTTGAAAACATTGTATAAAAGCTCAAAACCTCATATATTTTCGATAACGGTACACCAGTTATATCGTGTAATTCTTCCGCGGCTTCAACCGGAATAAAATTATTATAATGATCCTGTATTTCATGTAATGTATTTAACAACACATCTCCCTTTTCGAGACTTTCATTCGAGACTCTAATATAAATATCTTCAACTGTTTTTCTGATTTCGTCTCTAGACACGACTTATATCCTCCCTCCCCAATTGGTAATTTCATAAAATGAATATCCCTATTCACAAGGTCCATAAAAGCATTTGCATCTATGGCGATACTTTGTCTATGGCATTGAATCTACAAACCGTGATACAACTGCCACATCTCGTACAGATATCCGGATCTATCTCATGAGGTTTTCTGACTTCCCCCGAAATACAATTAACCGGACAAACTCTGGCACAAGCGGTACATCCGACACATTTTTCCTTGTCTATAACCACTCTAGTCAATGCTTTACATCTCTTGGCAGGGCATTTCTTTTCATCTATATGAGCTAAATATTCTTCCCAAAAATATTTCATAGTTGAAATTACCGGTTGAGGGGCCGTCTGTCCAAGCCCACAAAGGGACGTATCCATTATATACTGACCGAGTTCCTTCAGTTTATCGAGATCTTCCATCTCTCCCTCACCCGAAGTGATCTTTTTCATAATTTCGTGCATCTGTTTTGTACCCTCTCTGCAAGGTGTACATTGTCCACATGATTCTTCAACTGTGAACTCCAGAAAAAATTTTGCGACGTCGACCATACAATCATCTTCATCCATGATGATCAATCCGCCGGAACCTACGATAGCCCCAAGGCTTTTAAGATTGTCATATGTAATGGGTGTATCGATATATTCCATAGGAATACAACCACCACTTGGTCCACCTGTCTGAACCGCTTTCATCTTTTTTCCATTGGGTATTCCGCCACCTATTTCAAAAACCAGTTTTCTCAATGATGTTCCAAAGGGAACTTCCACCAATCCCGTATTTTTAACCTTTCCGGCCAATGCAAATACCTTCGTTCCTCTTGCCCCTTCAACACCGTATTGAGCGAACCATTCTCCCCCATTCCGAATAATTGAAGCTATGTTGGCATAGGTCTCAACGTTGTTGTTCAGAGTTGGTTTGCCCCATAACCCTTTATCGGATGGGTATGGTGGTTTCAACCTGGGAACGCCTCTTTTTCCTTCAATGGAATTAATCAAAGCCGTCTCTTCACCACAAACGAATGCACCTGCACCGATTCTGATCTCCAGATCAAATGAAAAATCGGTATCCATTATATTGTTTCCAAGCAAACCATATTCCTTGGCTTTGTTAATGGCTATTGTCAATCTTTCAATTGCAAGCGGGTATTCGGCTCTGCAATAAACAAAACCTTTTTCTGCTCCTATAACATACGCAGCAATAGTCATCGCTTCGACTATCGCATGAGGATCCCCCTCCAATACCGCTCTATCCATGAATGCTCCAGGATCGCCTTCATCAGCATTACAAATAACATATTTTGTATCCGATTCAGAATTCCTCGCGAGGGTCCATTTCATGTATGTTGGAAATCCCGCTCCGCCTCTTCCACGGAGTTCACTCTTTTTTAGCTCTTCTATTACGGCTTCGGGAGTCATTTCCAGTAAAACTTTTCTCAAAGCAAAATATCCGTCTCTTGCAATGTATTCTTCTATCGATAAGGGATCAATTACCCCTAAATTTCTTGTAGCAATTTTAACCTGCTCAGTAAAAAAGGGAATGTTTTCCTGAGGTTTGATAGTCAAATCTCCTTTATCACCTTTATATAAAAGATCATTCACTACTCTTCCCTTAAGCAAATGCTCCTCAACAATTTTTGACACATCTTTTGGCTCAACCTTTTGGTAAAAAACCCCTTCCGGATAAATGACCATAATAGGTCCCAGATCACAAGCACCCATACAACCTGTTTCTACAACTTTAATCACATTTTCAAGGGAATATTCCTGTAATTTCTCTTCCAGCGTTTCTTTTACACTCTTTTCTCCGGCTGAAATACAGGCTCCACCAGCACAAATCAAAATTGTATTTTCTACAACTGGCATTAACACTCACATCCTTATATTATAATTCGCCACGTTTAATGATCAAATCACCGACTACTTTACCGTTAACTATATGTTGATTTATTATTCTTTTTGCCTGCTCGGGTGTAACATGTCCATAAACAATAGGCTCTGAATCTTCCAATTTAACTTCAATTGTAGGCTCGGCATCACACAGACCAAAACATCCCGATTGTACAACTGATACATCATCAATATCCTTATCCGATAATTCTTCAACAACCGCTTTGAAGGTATCTTTTGCACCTGCCGCTATTCCACAGGTTCCCATTGCTACAGTTATTTTCCCTCTTTTTCCGGTTTCCCTCAATTTCAAATTTTTTACAGCATCATCCTTTATTTTCATTAGGTCTTCCAAGCTTTTAATTTTTGCCATTTTCATTCCTCCTGTATTTTTCAATTATCTTAGAAGCTTCATCAGGCGTAACCCTTCCATAAAAATCTCGTTCCCCAACGAGCACTACAGGAGCCATGCTACATGCTCCGAGACATCTAACAGCGTGAATAGAAAACAAGCCATCCTCTGTAGGTTCTTCCATTCCCACTTTTAAGTCATCAAGCAATCTCTGCATTACTTTGTCAGCACCTTTAACATAACACGCTGTGCCAAGACATACTTTTATCTGATTCTTTCCCTTTGGTTTGGTAGAGAAAAAATTATAAAAAGTAACAACACCGTATACTCGGCTGAGTGGAACCTCTAATTTATCAGCTACAAACTGCTGTGTTTCCTCTGATAAATACCCAAATAATTCCTGAGCCTTATGCAGTACATTGATGAGTATTCCAGGTTCAGTTTTCACTCCTGATATGAATTCTTCGAGCTCTTTGTATTTCTCTTTGCAACCGGGGCATTCAGTAAGAGACAACACTTGCACCTCCTTAAAAAATAATATGTTATTTTTTTCACTAAGATTATATCATGTATTTTTAAATCTATTCTTCTTCTGTGTTAAAATAAATATATAAGATTTAAGTTTTTTTGGAGGTAATGAAATGAACCTGAGAAAGTATATTAGAGATATCCCGGACTTCCCCAAAAAGGGAATAGTGTTTTACGATATTACCCCGATGTTAAAGGCTCCCCTTGCCTCGAAGGAATGTTTCGATATTTTAGTTGAAGAAGCGAAAAAATACGATTTTGATCTCATTGTTTCTCCTGAATCCAGGGGGTTTCTTTTCGGGCCAATAGTTGCAAACAGATTGGGAAAGGGATTCATTCCCGTTAGAAAACCGGGCAAACTTCCCTATGAAACTATTTCTATAAGTTATGAATTAGAGTACGGTCATGAAACTCTTGAGATGCATAAAGATGCAATTGACAAAGGCGACAAAGTTCTGATTATTGATGATATACTTGCCACCGGAGGAACAGTTGAAGCTATTGCAAAACAAATTGAAACTCTGGGCGCCGAAGTGGTTGGCATTGTATCCTTTATGGAACTTTCCTTCTTACATCCCAGAAAAAAACTCTCAAAATATAAAGTTTCTTCGATAATCGTTGAAGAATTAGGGGAGAAATAAAGTGAAATATTCGTTTACATATGCATTGAAGGAAAATATAAACACGGGAATCTCCATTGAAGATATAAAAATCTTTCAGGAAAAAGTGGATGAAGCATTTGATTATGTCATAAAAAATGATCCCGCTTTCATAAAATTGATAAAAACTGATAAATACGTCGAAGAAGTGCTTGATCTCTCCGAATGGATTGAAAAATTTGATACGATAGTTGTTCTTGGAATAGGCGGGTCCGCGCTCGGTAATCTTGCCCTACACACTTCATTGAAGCCTTTGAACTGGAACATTATGTCTGATATGGAAAGAAAAAACAAATGCAGGGTATTCGTCATGGACAACGTCGATCCCGATTTTGTCAGTTCTTTTTATAAAGGATTGAATCCCGAAAAAACATTGTTCAATGTTATTTCAAAATCCGGAACCACTGCCGAATGCATGAGTAATTATCTGATCGCAAAAAAGTATATTGAAGATTCGAATTTGAAGGCGAACGATCATTTAATTTTTACAACCGATCCGGAAAAAGGAATATTGAGAAAGATTTCAAAAGAAGAGAATATTAAGACTCTGACCATTCCTCCGGAAATAGGGGGAAGATTCAGTGTATTGACTCCCGTTGGTCTTCTCTCTGCCTTATCGGAAGGAATAGATATAAAAGAATTGTACGATGGCGCGAGGGGGGCTTTAAATAAGTTTAAAAAATTATCTTTCTTTGAAAATCCCGTTAAAATGAATATAGCTTTGAATTATCTCTATTATAAAGCAGATCACAATATCTCCGTCATGATGTCGTATTCAAACAGATTGTTTCTGCTCGCCGATTGGTTCAGACAATTGTGGGGAGAATCCCTTGGGAAAAAATTCGATCTTCAGAACGAAGTTGTAAAAGTCGGTCTGACTCCGGTGAAGGCTCTTGGTGTTGTGGATCAGCATTCCCAGATTCAACTTTACAACGAAGGACCAAACGATAAATTGATAACTTTCCTTCAAGTGGAAAAATTTGATAAAGATATAGTTATTCCCCTTTATCACTCTGAAATAGAAGCACTATCATGCCTGTCCAATAAAAAAATGTCGAAATTGTTGAATTCAGAACTGAAAGGCACGATTCTCTCACTTTCTGAAAACGGAGTTCCAAGTATCACTCTTTCTTTTGAAGAAATAAACGAAAAAAATGTCGGTGAATTCATTTTTTTCTACGAGCTGACCACTGCGGTAATGGGAAAATTGATGAACATAAATCCCTATGATCAACCCGGGGTAGAACTTGGGAAGAAGTACACTTATGCACTTATGGGTAGAAAAGGATATGAAAATATTTTTGTTGAATCAAAAAAGCCAAAATTAAATCTTGAATTATAAAGGAGAAATTCATGGAAGAATTATACGAATACCTTAAAGGATTCAAAATTCTTGAAATGTTTAAACTTGAAGATGAGGACGAAATTCCTTTTTACGTGATAATCAGTGAGGACTCAGAAAAGATTCAGAATGCTTTGCAGGAACATAAAAATTTGGAAGCTGATGTAGCCGTATTGAACTTAGAAGAGAAAAAAAAGATATTTGAATCAAATTCAGAAATTGCACAGGATATAAAAGACGTTATTAATAATGGCCTCAAACTCGTTTAAAAATAATTTAATTATTGGAGTTTTAGGAATTGCAGGAAGCGGAAAAAGCACATTATCAGATGTGTTTCAAGAGAAAGGTTTTAATATAATAAGTCTGGATAAAGTAGGTCACGAGATCCTGGATGAGGAAAAGGATCTTGTGACTTCTTTTTTTGGCAATGGTATTTTGACAGAAAATAAAATTGACAGGAAAAAATTAGGGAATCTGGTGTTTCTTTCTGAGAATAAATTGGCACTTTTGAATAGTATAGTTCATCCAAAAATAAAAGACAGGACTATTTCTTCAATATCCAAAGATAAAAATTATATAATTGAGGGGGCACTAATCGATCAGATAGGATTGTTCGAATATTTGACACATTCTATATGGATTGACATAAAAGAAGATATAGCCATAAACAGGTTGATAAAAAGAGGAATAAAAAGACAAAAGGCTCTAAACATAATAAAAGCGCAACAATTCTTATATTTGGATAAAGAAAAATGCGATTATATATTGGATAATAATGATGGGAAAGATTTGTTCTGCGAAAAAATTGATTTACTGTATAAAAAAATAGTTTCATCAAACTAATGCATCATCATTTTAAGGAGGTTTTTTTATGAAAAAGATTCTTTTTACTGTTTTATTGGTAAGTTTATTGGCAATTTTTGCGATGGCAGAACCCATTACAGTTGAATTCTGGCATGCGATGGGTGGCGGGCATGGAGAAGCGGTCGCAGAAATAGTGGATTCTTTTAATGCCGCCAACCCGGATATCGTTGTCGAACCTATTTATATTGGTAATTACAACGCACTTTTACAAAAATTACTGGCAAGTGCAGAAAGTGGAAATTTGCCAAATCTTTCACAATCATATAGTAACTGGACTGCTAAATTACTTCCAAGGGGCATCGTTCAGGAACTGGATTCTTACATGAAAAATAAAGAATATGGATTGACGGATGCGGAATATGATTCAATTTATCCACCATTCAAAAAGATGGGAATTTTTAATGGTGTAACATACGCACTCCCATTTAACAAAAGTACATACGTTCTCTATTACAACACAGATGCATTCGAAGAATATGGATTATCGTATCCAAAAACAATGGAAGATCTTCAATTCGCCGCTATGATGTTGACGAATGATTCCAACGGGGATGGGGAAACCGACAATTACGGCTTTGGGTTGAGAACCACTGTGGATCATTTTGCAGTATTTTTGAGGGCCAATGGCGGATCCGTTTTAAAACAAAACCCCGATAACACATGGGAAATCACAATAAATTCCCCGGAAGCCAAAGAAGCTTTGGCGTTTATGAATGACATGGTCAACGAATTGGGAATAGCTTATGCTGAAGGTGGATATCTCGACGGACCATTCGGTGATGGCAAAATCGCCATGTTCATAGAAACCATTGCAAGCAAACCTTATGTTGATAGTGCTTCAATCGGTAAGCACGGTTGGGCATGGGCACCAATTCCTTCATGGGAAACTATGGCACCTCCATTTGCAGGTACGGATATAATCATGTTTGATAAATCGGATGAAGAAGATCTGGCAACTTGGAAATTCATGAAATACCTGCTCAATCCGGAAATTCAGGCTTACTGGTCAATTAAATCCGGATATATGCCTGCCGTATCAACGGCTCTGGATACTCCTCAATATAAAGAATATATAGAACAGAATCCCGATGTTGTAGTTCCTCTTGAAGAATTGCCTTATGGATCTATAGATCCCAACATTGCAGAATGGAATGAAATAAGAACAATTCTCGGAACTATGGTAGGCGATGTTATAAATGGTAAAAAAAGCGTAGATGAAGGTTTAGCCTGGGCAGAAAAGGAAATCGAAAGAGAATTCAATAAGTAAAAGCTTCAAAAGTAATAAATATCCACAACATTTAAGGCATCCTGAGGGATGCCTTTTTATTTCAACTCATTTATTTCTTTAACAAATTTATCAATTTTTTCCTTTTTCGTTTCAGGATCAGAGATCGTTTCTTTTATGAATTCTAAAACCGCAACGGGTTTCTTAGTGAGTTTGGTGAGTTTTTTCAAAGGTCCATTTAAATCAGATCCGCTTCTGGTAATAATAAAAGCAACATTTTTAAATTCATAATTTTTGCAAAACGTTTTAATTTGGACTACAGGATTTCCACCCCATACAGGAGTTGCCAGAACAACAAGATCATAATTTTCTGGGCTCAGCTTCACCGGATCCAACTCAACCCTCCCACCAAAAATAGTTTTCAGCAAATTAACTAATGTCCCACCTTTTGAACTCAGTTTAATAACATCCGAATTAATCCTTTTTGATACTTCATCAACAACTTTCATAGTGGTTCCAGTTTTTGAATAGTAAACGGTCAAAACCCTCATTTTTTCCCCCGGTTAAATGAAATGTGTTTAATAAACTACAATTATTATATCATTTCACAATATTTTATATATAAAAAGACTAAATTGTACATGAAGATACTTTTTTACCGATAAATGAACTATAATTGTATGGGGAAAAATTATATATCAAAAATTTTCACAAAGAGGCGAAAAAATGTGGAATACGACTGAAATAGAGAATATGGAAGGGAAAGTTATCATAGTTACCGGTGCCAATTCTGGAATAGGATTTCATGTGACGAAAGTTCTCGCAGGCAAAAACGCAACGGTCATACTCGCGAGCAGAAATGAAGAAAAAGCAAAAAAAGCCCTGAAAAAAATCAGTGATGAATACAAGAATGCAAAACTGAAATATATAAATCTCGATCTGGCCGATTTAAACAGTATAATTGAATTCAGCAAAAAATTCAAAAGCCAATTTAACCGTCTCGATGTTTTATGTAATAATGCGGGAGTAATGTGGTTCCCTTATAAAAAAACCGTCGATGGCTTTGAACTGCAATTCGGTACAAATCATTTAGGTCATTTCGCCCTCACAGGAAATTTATTGGACTATCTTTTAAAAACTGAAAATTCCAGGGTTATAACCATGAGCAGCATCGCACATTTTACCGGAAAAATAGATTTTGCAGATATAAATGATGAAAAGCGATACAACAGATACTCCGCTTATTCAAAAAGTAAACTCGCAAATTTACTTTTTGCTTTTGAACTTCAAAGAAAATTTGACGAACACAATATAAATTCTTTGAGTATAGCCACACATCCCGGTATCGCAAGAACAAATCTGTTCAATTCCGGAACTGCGGATGAAAAAACCATCAGGCACTACTTTCATAAAACTATATCATTTCTATTCGGTCAAACGGCACACCTGGGTTCAATACCCATGCTAAGGGCAGCGACTGACGAAAAAATAAAAGGTGGAAAATATTATGGGCCTTTAATATTAGGTCTTTGGGGTTGGGCTGTAAGAAATTTTTCGAGTCCGAGATCTCACAACAAAAAATTGGCACAGAAACTTTGGGAAATTTCAGAAGAATTAACGGGTGTAACTTATAAATTCGACTGAATCCTCAATTCAGATTTCAAAACAATTTTTATTTTTTTGGAAATGATAAATCCGTTCATAAAAAAATTCTTTTTAAAAACTGAAAATATTGAAAGTGCCCGATTCTTAAAAACGGATCCTGAAGTTTATCAATACTCTTGAAGAACTTTTTTCAACTTTGAAAGATCGAAACTCCATTCTTCAAGTTGTTCAATTATCATATTATATGTATTTTCATCCATTTCCGGTGTTCTGCTCAATATCCATAAATTCTTCTTTCCAGGATTACTAACAACCGCATACGAATAATTTTCTTCATCGATCATTACGACCCAATAATCACTTTCGATAAATAAAAAGAAAGAAACAAGCAATTTTCCCGGTTCGTCAGAATTTGGTACATATGCACTTCCCTGAAATGAACTCTTTTTTCCGTCCGGCTCATAATAGTAGCCACTGTTAATCACCTTTATTTTTCCATCTTCCATCAAAGAATAATCTGCTGTCGTGTTAACTAAACCCCATTCCCAGAACAACGGAAATCTTGCTATTTCGTACCACGTTCCAAGATATCTATCAATATCTAAATCTACCGTCCCGTAATCTTTGGCAAACATGAAAACCGATATTACCAACACTACAAGTACAATAAAAATTTTTCTTAAATTCATAATACCCCTCCTTTAGAATAAAATATATAAACTATTCTAAAGACAATTATATGCTGTTTTTACTAATTTTATAAGAAAATCAATATGTGTGATTTTTTATTTACTTTTTAATCTTTTTCCTTTTTCAATAAATTTTTCATATAAATATGGAAGGACTGTCAATGTTATAATCGCTCCTCCAATCATACCTAAAGTTAATAAAATGCCCAATCTTATATACAATCTCAGAGGGGCAAAAATGAGAACAAAAAAACCTATCGATAAAGCGATTGAATTTGTCAAGATTACAGGTCCAATTTTCTTCCTGCTTTGAATAATATTTTTATGATCTTCTCTGCAATAAACCATCAGATGAATAGAATAATCAATAATAAGACCCATCAAAATTCCGGAAATTATAGCAGTACCTATCTCCAGAGGTATCTCAAAAAGTCCCATAAAAAGAAAATTGAAAGCGACGACCATTAAAATCGGTACTACTCCCACAAAGGCCACTTTGAAAGATTTGAATAAAACAAATAACAAGAAGAAAATAGCTATAAAGGCTAAAACAATAGTACTTATTTGATTCTGCACTATCTCCTTATTCATCTCATAGGTGAATAACAATTGCGATACCACATATGGTTTATATTTTTCATAATCTTTTAATACATTCTGTATATTTTCAAGAATTCTTTGAGTATTTATTGAATCTGTCTCAGGCGTTTTTAAAATAATTCTCAAAAAACCACCATTTAAAAACGAGGATATTTGAGCTTTCAATTCATTATTACTTTCCGAAAATATTTGAAGTAAAGGTAATGGAATGTTGAATGAATCCGAAATATCTAAAATGGAATCTGCTCCATTTATACCTTCAATAGATTTAAGCTTATCAGACATTTCGGAAATGTTCCTGGCGTCATCCTGAGTAAAAACCTTGCCATCATTCGATAAAACAACATAATACGGCATTACCCATCCAAATTTTTCAATTGCTACAGACGAAGAAACTGTAACGGGATCATTTTTTTTGAAGTATTCAAACTGATCCATTTTTATTGGTATTTTTAAAATCACAAACGGAGATACAGCTAAGACCACCAATAAAATAATAGTCAAAGTCTTATCAAATTTTTTCCCAGTGACATTAAAAAACTTATTAAAACTCAGACTATTTCCTTTTTTTCTCAGATCTTTCAATCTTACAAAATTTGGTACGAGTATAATGGTGAAAAGCAATGAAAAAAATATACCAATTGAAACCAATATTCCTAAATCTTTAAAAGCGTTCATAGAACTGAAGATAAACGTTAAAAATCCAATTATTGTAGTCAGACCTGAAAAAATAATAGGTCGCTTTTCCTCTTTCATAGTTATTTTTAAAGCTTCTTCTCTGGAATTATTTTCCCTTTCGTAAATATATTTATCCACGAAATGAAGGCCGTATGATGAACAGATGATTATCAAGAACAAACCGGAAGTAGAGGTTAATATATTCAATTCAATCCCTATTAATGGAGCAATACCCATTGTCCAGATAAGAGAAAAAATTGATATTAAGGGTGGAATCATTGCAGCAAAAATATTTTTCAATTTCAAATAATATAAAAAAACTATTAACAAAAAAAGAACAGGAGGAAAAACTGTTGCCAGAAGAAGCACCGAATTATTCAGAGATTCGTTTATCACTGGCCCTCCGGTTGTATAAACTTCCAGATCATCTAAATCACTCTTTATAAGCTTATTTATACCCTCCATCGCGGCGTTATCCTCAACTTCAACAGTAATAAATAAGGTATCACCATTTTCATTAATCAGATTTCCAACATAAAGATTATTTTCAAAAATTTCTTCAGCATTTTCCGCGGGAATTCCCTTATCGAAATAAGGTTGATAATCTATATTTGTGCCAAGGAATCTGACTTTTGCGCTATCGAAAATTGAATTAACGGCTTTCACATCTTTCAGTTCTTTTAAGCCCTGAACAAAATTATAAATGTGTTGCATCGACCCTTCATCGTATATCGATTCAATCTTTACTATTACAAGCAATAAGGAAGACTTTCCGAATATATTTTCCATATTTTCATAATTTTTAACCGACGGAACATCTCCCGATAACAAAGCTTCCATGCCCTGTATTTCAAGAGAATTTAACGCAATAATTCCAAAAACAACAGTTATTACAATGAATAAAGTTAAAATAACAAACGATTTTTTAATATGAATCACCTCGAAATATTATATCAAAAGAATTAAGAATTATTTTGAAAAATCACCTCGTACCTCTTTAAAATTGTACAATACAACCAAGCTAAAAAATTTGTAGGACAATCCATTTTTATTAAAATATTGAAAATTGGTTTGAAAATATTAAATAATGTTAAATTTATTTAAAGGGTAAACATTTAAAGTTGAATAAAAAGCGTGTTATTAATCTTTATTCAAAAATTTCGAAATACAATTTCCATGTATTTTATTCAGTACAGAAAAGATAAACTAAAACAGTATTAAAACAACAAAAAGATGATTTTTTCCTATTGTTATAAAAAATATGTAAAGATAATTTATTCTGAAATTACTTAATTTTTAAATAATTAATTCGTGCTATAATTCGTTTTGAAATTTGTAAAAAGAAGGTGATTGTTATAAACAGAATATATTTTGTAAGACACGGAGAAAGCGAAGCGAACGCGACAAAAGTTTTTACTCATAAACCTGAGGCTAATTACAACTTAACAGAAAAGGGAATAGAACAGGCAAAATATACCTCTGAATTTTTTAAAAATATTAAAATAGATTCGGTTTATTCATCTCAGATTCTGAGAGCCTACAGAACCGCAAAATTTATTGTAAAACCGAAAAATTTATCAATTTTAAAGAATGAAAAATTCAACGAACTGAATCTCGGTCTGCTCGAGGGAAAACCAATTGAAGACAAATATCTTGAATCTTATAACACCGTTATAAATAACTGGAGAAAGGGAAATATAGAAATGCCTTTTGAAGGCGGAGAAAATTTAATTGCCCTAGTCGATAGAATGAGAAATGGAATTATGGATATTATTGACCTCAGTGTTGAAAAAACCATTCTTGTAGTGGCACATGGGGGAATTATTTCAGGTGCACTACCTTTGATATGTGATAACGTTAATCATCTGGATTTTTATTCAGAACACGGTAATCATGTTGATAACTGTTCGATAACAATTTGTGACATAAATAAAACTACAAAGAAGATCCAAATTGATCTGATAGATTGGAACAACACTTCTCATTTATTTCAACCTGTGTGAATAAAATTTTTATTTCACCCACTCAGAGAAGCTTTTTCGCAACCCTTTTGTTGTATAATTTTGTTATTAAAAAACTTTTTCATGGAAAATGAGCGATGTACAAGAATATTTTAATCATTAAAGGCAATATAATAAACATGGCTACAGATGCCATTGTAAATGCTGCCAACAATTCTCTTCTTGGAGGTGGAGGTGTTGACGGTGCTATACACAGGGCTGCCGGAAAAGAACTTCTTGAAGAATGTAAAACTCTTAACGGCTGTCAAACTGGTCAGGCAAAAATAACAAAGGGTTACAATTTAAAAGCAAAATGGGTAATACATACGGTCGGACCAATCTGGAGTAACGGAAGATATAATGAAGATGAATTGCTCAGGAGTTGTTACAAAAATTCTCTCTTGCTGGCAGAAAAAAACAAATTACGTTCCATCGCTTTTCCCTCCATCAGTACCGGGGTCTATCAGTTTCCGGTCAGGCGAGCATCAAGAATTGCGTTCGCTGAAATAAAATCCACTTTGAATAATCTCAATTATCTGAATAAACTTTTTATAGTTCTTTTTGATGAAAAAACTTTCAATATTTATAACGAAGAATATAAAAATATATTTCAGGGAAGTGAAAGTTATGAATGATCATTATTTTCTCGATGAAGAAGTTAAAAACTGGCTTTTAATGGGAGATCCCTCCGTCGTATTTTTAACGAATAAATATCTTCTGAACACACTTGACGACAAACTCCTTTCTCTCCAAGAAAAGGCCGAAAGCGGTGGTTGGATAAAAGAATTACTGGATTTACAGGAAAAGAATTTCACCTGGTCAAACAGGTTATATTCTCCAAAATGGACTTCAACTCACTACACTCTTTTGTTATTGACCAGGCTGGAAGTGAATCCAAATAATATAAAATGTGCCAGCGCCGCCAGATTGCTTTTAAATGAGGGTTTTTATGAAAAAACCAACTGCATAAGTTACGGAAAAACAAAAAAAGGTTGTGATGTCTGCGTAACGGCGATGCTGTTGGCAATGCTTTCATATTTCAAAATTGTTGACAAAAAAATGGAGAAAATGATAGATTTTTTTATAAAAACTCAGTTCAAAGATGGAGGATGGAATTGCAGGTTAATGGATACTCATAGCTCCGTTCACACTACTTTAAGCGTTTTAGAATCATTTCATGAATTCAAGAAAATCAGTGATTATAAAAGAGAAAGTATTGAAAGAATGGAAAAGGACGGACAGGAATTTCTTCTATCTCATAGATTATTTAAATCTTCCAAAACGGGAAAAGTAATGAATGAAAAATTTAAACTGTTATCCTTTCCACCCAGATGGAAATATGACATACTGAAAGCCATGGAATATTTTTCAAACGCAGATGTCAATTACGATGAAAGAATGGGCGATGCGATTAAAATAATAATGAAGAAAAAGAGGAATGATAATACCTGGCCAATGCAAAACAGACATCCGGGATTAGTTTTTTTTGATATTGAAAAAGTCGGTGAATCGAGTAGAATAAACACTTTTAGAGTTAACAGAGTGTTGAAAAAATACTTTACAGAAATCAAAGGGCTTTTTTGAGAAAATATTCTCTGTTATTCTCAACCACCGAATATAATAAATTTATAATCACATAAAAAAGAGCGGATCTAATCCGCTCTTATATTTTTCTCTATTTATATTTTGATTATTGAATTAATATCCTAGCGATCTTGGATCCAAAGCATCTCTCAGGGCATCCCCAAGAAGATTGAACGCCATAACGACTATAAAAATAAATATTCCGGGGATCAGTAACCATGGAGCTTCGGTCATTACTTTTATATTCTGAGCCTGAGAAAGCATCAGTCCCCAACTCGCAGATGGTTCCTGAATACCCAATCCAAGGAAACTCAATCCAGCCTCTCCTATAATATAACTGGGTATGGATAAAGTTGCTGCCACTATTATGTAAGTGGCTGTATTCGGAATTATATGTTTCATAATTACTCTTCTATCCGGATATCCCATAGCAATGGCGGCCTGAACATATTCCCTGCTTTTAAGGGAGAGCACCATTCCTCTGATGACCCTTGACATCCCTGTCCAGCCAATCAGACTCAATATTACTATAATCATCAGATAGGTTATACTCGACGGTAACCCCGTTGGCAAAACGGATCTCAATGATATAAGCAAATAGAATCCAGGTATCGACATCAGTATCTCCGTTACCCTCATTAAAACTTCATCAGCGGCACCACCATAAAAGCCTGCCGCTCCACCAATCAGCAGTCCGAGCGAGAACGTGATTGCAATACCAAAAAGCCCTATAGTCATGGAAATTCTCGATCCGAATAAAATTCTTGAAAGCAATCCTCTGCCATATTTATCCGCACCAAACGGCAGATATCTGGCGGGCAATTCGGTACCGAACAGATGAAGGTTCATCGGTATGAACCCCAACAATTTGTATTCCCACGATGAAACAAAGAACTTCAGAGGATACTTCTTGGTAGTGAACTCTAAAATTTCAGGTTCATCCATAGCATAAACTAGATCGGGAGATATTCCGACTTCACTCAAAAATTCCTTTATAAGCTCTACATCCTCACCTTCATCCAGAAATTCGTTATACATAGCAATCGATTCTTTGACCACATCCTCTAATTCTTTTCCATGCTGAATAAAAACCCTCTTCAGAGTTTTCTCGGTATAAATACCGACGGGTTCACCGATATCGTTCAACGTACGATATCTGGTGGGAGTAATTGATGTCAAGGCATTTTCGCTGGTTTCATCCACCAAAACCGGTTTCTCAAAGATACCCATCTCACTCAATTTCAAAGTTTGAGTATTAGCATAATCCGGACTTCCCAAATCGGCTCTGTTTCCTTCGGCATCTACTGCATATTTCTGCTCTTCTATGGCAAACCAGATTCCGATAGAATTTTCTCCATCTATATAAGTTTCTTCAGCGCCCGTTTTTCCATTAATCAAAGAGATTTTTTCAACGGTCGTCGCTTCGACAAATGTCGTCCTAAACGTTGCAGGATTTCTCTCCACACTCCATTGATATATGTAAGGAAATGAAAAATTTCCATCCTCATCCGTCCAGTGGACATCGGAAGGAGGAGCGAAACCATTATTCTGAACCTGAGCATACGGATCTACAGGTGCCAGAAAATCGGCGAAAATTGCCATCAAATACATGATAGCGAGTATCCAGAGTGATAACAATCCGAGTTTGTGCTTTCTTAAGGCTCTCCACACCAGTTGCCATCTCGTCATATATTTTACTTCAAACAAATCTTCTTTTTTAACTTCCTCGCTGTTTATTTCCTGTTTTCTTTTTTTCATCAAACCGCTCCTAACTAAGCCTAAACCTTATTCTTGGATCAACCCAGGCCAACAGTATGTCCGCAATTAAATTTCCAACTATCAACATTATAGAACTCAAAAGTAAACTGGCCATAACCAGGAATAAGTCCTGTTGCCTCAAAGCATCGATAACCAATCTTCCCATTCCCGGCCAACTAAATACCGATTCGGTTAACACAGCACCACCCAGCAAAGCAGCCAGCGTGTAACCTATCATAGTGATTATGGGGTTGATTGCATTTCTGATCGCGTGTTTTTTTATTACATTTTTTTCCGGCATTCCCTTTGCACGGGCAAAAGTAACGAAATCCATTTTCAGATTATCAAGAAGTTGACCCCTCATCTGCCTCATTATACCGGCCAACTGTGCCGTACCCAAAGTAACCATGGGACCGACCAGATGCCACATCAAATCACCGGCCTTACCAAAAAAAGACAACTCATTATAGTTCGTTGATATATAGCCACCGATGGGAAACCATCCTGTTTTTGCCGACATAAAAAGCCATAAAAGCGCAAAAAAGAAATTTGGTATTGATATTCCAATAAAAGCGATAAAGGAAATAGTCTGATCTCCAAATGAATATTTATGTAATGCAGAATAAATGCCAAGTGGGATACCAATCCCCCATGCAAAAATCATTGTAGAAATACTCAATGCCAAAGTCGCCGCCAGCCTTCCCCAAATAAGATTAAAAACGGGAATTCGGTAAGTGAATGAATATCCAAAATTTCCCTGGACAACCTGACCCAACCAGTTAAAATACTGAACGACAACAGACTTATCAAAACCAAATTGCCTTTCCATCTGCTCTACTTTATCTTTGCTTATCGAAGGATTCAATCTGTATTGATCTAAAAAATCTCCCGGAGCCGCAGAAATTACTAAAAAAGCGAGAATCGAAACACCCAATAAAACCGGGATCGCGAGAATAATCCTCCTAACTATATATCTTAACACTTCGTAGCCTCCCAAAATTCAATTAATGAGCGGGTCTTACAACCCGCTCTAAAATAAAGAATCCGTAATTATTTCCAGTATATTCCCTCTCTCTGCCAAAACGCGCCAGCAGCAGGATTAGGATCGTCATTAGCCAACATTAACGTATTATCGTAAACCAACAGATAATTTTGAGCGATCGTAAATACTAAGGGTTGTTCATCAGCGAAAATATCCTGATATTCTGCAAAGAGATTATATCTGTCCTCTTCAACAACCGCAGCAGTCTGTTCTCTGAATATTTCGTCAACTCTCTTTTCCCAGTCGGGAAGTACATATTCTTCAGGAGAAACGGCTTCGGAATATTCAGGAGGGTAATTCCACATATGAAGCCCACCATCAATTCTATATACGTTCCAGCCACTGCCAGGATCAACTGAACCGGTAAGTCCTATGATAACAGATTCATAACTTGGTTCCAACAATTTCGAAACAACCGTGTTAAAGTCTATAGGAGTGAAATTAACTTTGATACCTAACTTTTCACCAGCAGAAGCCATGATAGAACCAATTGCTTCTCTTGCAGTATTTCCAGCATTTGTCAGCAATTCAAATTCTACAGGATTTCCATTTGCATCAACACATGTTCCGTCTTCTTTCCAGGAAAATCCACCTTTTTTGAGTGAAAGTCTTGCCCTCGTTATTGAATATTTGTAACCATATTCTTCGATTTCAGGATTGTAGAATCCGCTTGAAGGTGAAACAGGACCATAAAGTGGTGCACCCAAGCCATTGTAAATCGTCTCGATAATCGATGCTCTGTCAAGAGCATAAACCCAGGCTTTTCTGAAATCTGCATTTCTGAACCATTCTTTCTTTACAGGATCAGGTGCGTTGAAGTTGAATGTTATGAAGTTAGAACCCAATGCAACTCCACCAACAACTGTATTCCAACCCATTTCTTCAGCCTTTTCCGCCAGTCTTGGGAAGTTTTCTGCGGTCGGATTTATTTCATCCAATTCACCAGCTTCGAACTTCAACAGTTCTGCATTCTGATCACCAACTATAGTATAGATAATTTCATCCAGATATGGTAACTGATAACCGTTGGAATCTTTCATCCAGAAAAGAGGGTTCTTAACGAATTTCACATAAACACCAGGAACAAATTCTTCAGGAACATATGGTCCACAACCAACGACATCTGTGAACTGGTCAACTGTCCACTTTTCTGCCAATGTACCATTTGCAACTGCTTCTGCTAACGCATGTTTCGGAAGAATATCGGTCGCACCAACAGCTTTCCAGCCCCATACATTAGGAATTGTCCAGGTGAAGGAAATCGTCTTTTCGTCAACTAATTCGACTACAGGGAGTACATCGTTGGCATCCAAATAGGACGAATTACCATTTGCAGTCATCTCATTAATAAACATTACATCGTTGAATGTGAAAAGAACATCTTCCATCGTGAGAGGCTCTCCATCAGACCATAATACTCCCTCTCTCAATTCAAAATAAGCTGTCTTTCCATCTTCGGAGAACCACCAATCAGTAGCCAATAGAGGAACAGTTTGCATACCCCCCTGGTCGCTTCCGATAAAACATCCCGTTGTCTCATGATAACCAATCCAATCAAGCATATCCGTTGAACTCGTTTCCTGAGCCCACACGATGTTAAACGTCTTTGGATCTCCAAGAGTACCAATGTTCAATACCCCACCTGGGTTTCCTGCATAATCTCTTATAGCATAGTCTGTTGCAGCAAACATACTAACGGTTACAAAAAATACTGCCAAAACAACTAAAAGTTTTTTCATAAAAACTTTACCTCCTTAACATAGAATTTTTTATTATTTCTTATAAAGAAAACACGCTACCTTATGCTTTTCATTGATGACATATTCTTCAGGATACTCCTTAGAACAAATATCCATTTTATACTTACATCTGGGATGAAAGAAACATCCACTTGGTCTGTTAATTGGGCTCGGAACCTGCCCACCTATAAGTTCTTTTCTATTTCTTTTTTTATCTGGATCGGGGATCGGTGCTGCGGCCAATAGAGCCTTGGTATACGGATGCAATGGATCTTCGAAAACTTCTTCGCTGTCTCCATACTCAACCATTTTTCCCAGATACATTACCCCGACAATCTGTGAAATGAATCTCACCAGAGCTAGGTTGTGCGAAATAAATATGTAACCTGCTTTTAAGTCTTCCTGTAGCTTCTGGAGTAGCTGAACTATCTGCGCCTGAACCGAAACATCAAGAGCCGAAGTCGGCTCGTCAAGAACGATCAGTTCCGGATTTACCGTGATGGATCTTGCAACTGCTATTCGCTGCCTCTGTCCTCCACTGAACTGATGAGGATATCTGTCAATATGGTATGATTTCAATCCCACTTTTTCCAGTAACCCTTTAACAACTTTTATCGCCTCGTCTCTGGTTTTTACCATTTCATGAAATATGAGAGGTTCTATAAGCATCTGCCCCACGGTCATTCTAGGATTCAAAGACGACATAGGATCCTGAAATACAATTTGAACCTTTCTCCTCAAAGCCTTTCTCTTTTTATGTATATTTTCAAACAGAATATCATAGATTTTTTCAAGATTTCCATCCGCTTTATTGTACGCATCATAAACTATTTTTTGGCTGGGTTTTAAATTCCTTCCCTCTTTGAATCCTTCGGCTTCAATATAATTTTTTTGAATAAATTTCTGGGCCTTTCTTTTTTTGAAAAAATACACAGAAGTATCTTCGTCATTCAAAAGAACTTCTCCATCTGTAATTTCATGCAGTCTGACTATAGATTTACCAATGGTTGTTTTCCCACAGCCCGATTCCCCAACAATTCCAACCGTTTGATTTTTATCAACTGAAAAACTAACATCATCAACAGCTTTAACATACCCCACCGTTTTTTCAACAAGAAAACCCTGCTTTATAGGAAAATATTTTTTTAAATTGACAACTTCTAATAAACTCATTCAGTTTTCTCCTTGACTAAATATTCTTTTGCAACGGGATTATTGCATCGAACAAAGTGATCTTTTTCAATTTCAATCAGATCCGGTAAAACCTTTTTACACTTTTCAATTGAACGTTTACATCGAGGTAAATATGGACATAATTTTGGTGGGTCCATCATAATGGGGGGTTGTCCCGGTATGGGGAGTAATTCGGATTGTTTTATGTCTAATCTTGGGATGCAGCTCAACAAAGCATATGTGTAAGGGTGTCTCGCTTCTTTGTATACCTTTTCAACAGGAGCCACTTCCATTTGGTAGCTTCCGTACATTATTGAAACTTTCGAAGCAATTTCAGCGATAACCGCCAGATCGTGTGTAATGAATATCATCCCGTTTTTATATTCTTCCTGAAGATCTTTCATCAGTTCCAAAATCTGTGCCTGCACCGTTACATCAAGTGCTGTCGTAGGTTCATCTGATATCAAAACCTCGGGATTGCAGGAAAGAGCTATAGCTATAACCACTCTTTGTCTCTGCCCTCCGGATAATTGAAATGGATAATCATCTATTCTCTCAGAAGGTTTAGGAATTCCAACGAGTTCCAACAACCTGATTGAACGTTCTTTGGCTTCGGCAACAGAAACTTTTTCGTGATAAATGATGGTTTCCATCATTTGATTTCCAATAGTATACATTGGATCCAACGAAGTCATCGGATCCTGGAATATCATTCCAATATGTCTTCCTCTTACTCTGGAAAATTTTTCGTACTGAAGTTTGGCTAAATCAACATATTCTTCTTTTTTATTTTTAGAAAATTCATCGGTTAAAAGTTTAATTTCTCCACTTGCTATTCGACCAGGAGAATCAATCAACCCGGCTATCGATTTCACAGTTACACTTTTACCGGATCCGGTCTCTCCTACAATACCCAAGACCTCATTTCTATGAAGGTCAAATGAAACATCCTGTACCGCTTTGACTGTACCTTCGGCCATATCAAAATAAGTTGATAAATTATTAACCGAAAGAATCGGTTTACTTTTCAAACAGATCACCTCAAACTTAAATTAAATACACCTTAAAAGAAACTGATAATATATATAATATAATAATATTATTATTACATACAAATATGAGACAATTCAAGTGCATAGGGGGATAAAATGAAAAAGAAAATAGAAAAAATTGTAAATAAAGATATTGAAACCTTACTATATTTGGGCAATCTGGACTTTTACCCCGATGGTAAGGGTGGCCAATTGGGTGACAGAGGTTATATAAATGGTAATAAATTCAAAACAATCTATAATGATAAAATTTATCTGGCTTTAAATAAAACTTCACAATTCCAAGAAGGTCAGGAAATCGAAATAGAGATAGATTACGATTGGAAAAAAGAAATATCTGTTCAGCACACCGCACAACACATTTTATCTGCCATAATCTTTGATGAACTTTCCGGAAACACCGTTGGTTTTCAGATGGGAGATGATTATTCAACTATTGATATAGATATTCCTTACATCTCAAGAGAAATGATTGAATTAATTTCAAATAAGACAAATTATGTTATCGAATCCAATTTGCCTGTAAAGATAAATGAAATAAATATTGATGATATCGATAAATATCATCTGAGAAAACCCGTTAATAAAAAAGTTCTGGAAAATAATGAAGCTATAAGAATAGTTTCAATAGGCGATTATGACCATTCCGCGTGTGGGGGATATCATGTTGGGAATACCGGTGAAATAGGTGTTTTATCAATAATTAAAACTGAAAAGGTCAAAGGAAATCTGACGAGAATTTATTTTCTGGCGGGGAAAAGAACCATCGATTTTTACATGAAATTAACGAACATCACAAATGATTTAAAGAAACTTTTAACATGCGATGAAACCAACCTTCTCAAAAGAGTTGAATCACTTATAGAAGATAACAAAATCCAGAGAAACAAATACAAAAAGATTCTGAATGAAAAAATATATAAAGAAGTGGATGATGTGGAAGATGAGATAATTTTTGTCGAAGATGATGAAGAATATATAAAAGCATTTAACTCGGCGATCACTTCAGAAAAATATTTATTTATAGGAAAAAATGATGATACTTTCTATTTATCTTCCAGAGGCTATAATTGTAAAAAAATAGTTGATTTGCTGAGAAAAGAATATGATATTAAAGGCGGTGCCGGACCTTTCAAAGGACAGGTTAAATCAAGCGTTCTTGATGTTGATACATTTAAGAAATTTATAAACGAAAATTTGGAGGCTATAAGTGGCTGATAATATTAAAACTATCCCCAAAAACATTGAAGCGGAAGAATTAATTATTGGATCAATAATAATCAATCCGAATATTTTACATGAAATAAGAGAGATAATAACATTTGAGGATTTTTATTCCGAAAAAAATCAAAAAATATTTAAGGCTATAGAAATGCTCGATGATAATCGAAAGCCTGTAGATATTATTACAATCACAGATAAACTCGAAAATATGGGGGTGATTGAGGAGATCGGTGGCTATTCAGAATTAGTGAGAATACATGAAAATGTACATTCATATACCAACCACGATTATTATTGTAAAATTGTAAAAGAAAAATCCATTCAGAGAGAACTCATAGGTGCTTCTACAGAAATAATCAATGATGCTTTTAACCCTGAGGACTTCGATGATTTACTGGATAAAGCGGAAAAGAAAATATTTAAGATAACTTCCGGATTGCAGATAAAATCATACAGTTCATTAAATAAAATTGTAAAAGATGAAATAATTCCCAATATTGCTGAAGCAAGAATCACCAATCAGGGGATAAAGGAAGGGGCCGTAATTACTGGTCTGAATACCGGGTATAAAAATTTAAATAAATTCACCTCCGGATTTCAGCGATCTGATTTAATAATTATCGCCGGAAGACCTTCGATGGGAAAAACTTCTCTTGCATTGAGTATCGCAAAGAACATGGCTGTAGTAACCCCAAAGAATCCAGAAGATTATTCGGTAGCGTTCTTTAGTCTTGAAATGTCGGAGACACAACTGGTCACAAGATTATTATCGGTGGAATCAAATGTTGAACTTTATAAATTACGAAATGCAACCATTGATAACAATGAATGGGTAAAAGTGACCGATGCCGCCGGAAGGCTCAGCAGTTCGAAGTTTTATATAGATGATGAACCCACCTTGAACCCAAGAGTTCTGTCTTCAAAGGCCAGAAAAATGAAATTAGAACTCGATATTGATGCTATATTCATAGATTATTTACAGCTCATGCAAATAAAAAATAAAAAAGAAAACCGGCAACAGGAAATAACGGATATTACCAGATCCATGAAACTTTTAGCGAGAGAACTGGATATCCCTATTATCTGCCTTTCACAACTTTCCAGGGCGGTTGAAAAAAGAGATAATAAAAGACCAATGTTGAGTGACTTGAGAGAATCCGGAGCGATAGAACAGGATGCCGACGTAGTAATATTTTTGTATAGAGATGAATATTACAAATCAAAAAATGATGATTCGGATGATGAAAATTATGATTATAATAAAGCACAGCTCACGGAAATAATAATTGCAAAACAAAGAAATGGCCCTACAGCGACTTTGAAACTCAGTTTCTTGCCCAAAACCACCGGTTTTTTTCTTCCCTATGAATATGGAAATGAAGATTAATTGAAAAAGGCCGATAGCCAGAATACAAATTCATTCACGGGGATCATCAATAACTGTATTATACCTATTAAGGATAATACTATTAATAATAAGATGCCGTAAATTTGAAATTTTGCCGACCACTGGAGATATTTTTCAGAAGCAAAAACCTTTATCAAATTCCCACCGTCTAGGGTTGGAAAGGGGAGCATATTGAATATTGCAGTGTTCAGATTCACTATGGAAATCCAATAAATAATTTCAGAAAAAAATACCAGAAAAATGTTATCGCCCACATTTTCAGCGGTATATATACAATAATTGTTGAGTTTAAATATATAAAAAAGAAAAATAGATGTTATCCCAATTATCAAATTGGCCAGTGGGCCAGATAAAATAGTTAAAATCAATCCGCTTTTGCTTTTGGCTTTTAATCTCCAGAAATTTATAGGGTAAGGTCTTGACCAGCCATAATAATATAAATAATACATTATGACCCCCAATGGATCAAAAACCTTTAAAAATCTCGGCTTAAACCAGTATACCGATTTACTATCAAGTTTTTTTGCAAAATAATAATGCGCAAATTCATGGGCATAAATTGCAAGAATTATGGCAGGAGTTAAAGATATAAATTTTCTTATCAATTCCAAAAGTTTGCTAATCATCTTTTTCTCTTCCGGATATTACAATCGTTAATTCCCCTATAAATTCTATATCATCAATATTATCACACAAATTTTTGACAGTCGTAAAAATATATCTTTGATGTAATTTTGTAAGTTCCTTACCAATAAATATTTCTCTATTTCCAACTATTTTATAAAAATCCTCAACACACTCTTTGATTCTATAGGGAGAATCAAAAAAAACGATGTTCTTATTTTCATATAGTCCTTCAGAAATTTTTTTGAATATTCTTCTTCGCTTTTTACCCCTTGGCAAAAAACCAAAAAATACAAAATTACTTCCACCAAACCCGGATGCCGCCACAGCCGTTGTCACAGCACTTGGGCCAGGTATTACATCGAATTCTATATCGTTTTCATTAGCAAGATTTACAAGCGATAGACCGGGATCAGAGATTACAGGCATACCCGCATCTGATACAAATGAAATCTGTTTATTCTGTTTTATTGAAGATATTATCTTTTTTTCCCTCGATAAATAATTATGCGAATTATAAGAAATCAATTCTTCGGGATGTATCGAATATACCCTGAGCAACTTTAAAGATCTTCTTGTATCTTCAGAAAATATTATATTCGATTCTTTTAAAACCCTTATAGCTCTATAAGTTATATCTTCCAGATTTCCTATTGGAGTTCCGACTAAATATATTTTCCCACTCATAAAAATTCTCCAATCGGCCTTTTCTTTGCCAGTCCAATCCTTCTTGGAAGCCTGATCTTTGAATCGGAAACCTTTTTAAAGATCAACAGATTTCTACTCGAATCGTCACTTAAAGCGTATTCTACCTTTCGAATAAGTTCTATTCCTAATAAATTACAGGCATTTTCAAAATATTTCTTTTCAGAAATAAAATTCGGCCCTTTATATATATAAATATTTCCTCCATTTTTTACCAATGGGCAGGCGTATTCAAGACAAATATCGGTCCTCGCCACCGCTCTGAAAAAGACCGAATCAAATGAATTCCGGTTATTTTCAGAAAACCTTTCAACCCTCTCATTCACCAACAAAACATTTGATAATCCCAGTTGATGAATAAATGTTCCAAGTTCATTTGTCTTTTTACTTATCGAATCGAGAAGAATCCACTCCGATTTATCAAAGAGAATGCTCAATACAATCCCTGGAATTCCTCCACCTGTTCCCACATCAATATTTTTTTCTCCAACTGAAATATAATCGATGGGAATATAAATATCCTCGAAATGCTTAATTTCAAAATTCTTTTTGGTTCCAGACGATATCAAATTATGCTTAGTTTCTTTTAAAAGGGAGAAAAATTTTTCAATCTTCTTCCTCTTGTCTATGTCAATTATTTTATCTATCACCTTTTTTGACCTCTAAAGAAGAAAAAGCAGAATGATTATGAATCGATTCATAACTTTCAACTTCTATTTTATACCAGGAAATTCTTGAATCATCATTGAGCAAAATAGCAACATCTCTCGTAACATCCTCTACAAACTTTGGATTATCATAAGCCAATTCGGTGATATATTTTTCATCACTACGTTTTAACAAACTGTATATAGGAGCACTTCCTGATTTTTCAACATAATTTATTATATCTTCAATCCAGACCATCTTATTCATATGCAAATATACACTGACTAAAGCTCTTTGATTGTGCGCACCATATTTACTTATCTCTTTAGAACAGGGGCATAAAGTAGTTACGGGAACTTGGACATTCAATGTAAAGTCCATTTTATCATTTTTATTGGCAATAAAAGAACAATCGTAACTACTGATGCTCTCAATTTTTGAGATCGGAGCATTTTTACTCAAAAAATAAGGAAAATCTACCTGAAGATGTGCTTCTTTTGAATTCAAGGTTCTCTTTACGTCGTCAAGAATATTATTCAGATTTTTCTGCGAAAGATTATTAGAATGCCTATTCAAAACCTCAACAAATCTTGACATATGAGTCCCTCTGAAATTATGCGGCAAAAAAACATAAATAGAAAAGACCCCCGTAGTGTTTTGAAATTTGTTTTCTTTATCCTTTACTATTATAGGATACCTTATTCCTTTGATCCCCACTTTATCAAGGGATATTTTTCTTAAATCATTTTCACTTTGAATATCTTTCATAAAAACCACTTGATTATTCCAATAAAGTAATATATAATTATCCTCGTTGGAAGCGTATCCTAACTGGTAAGGAGCCGGTCTTGAAAATCGGTGGGGAGAAATCCCCTTGAGGGTTCGAGTCCCTCCGCTTCCGCCAGATGAATTATCAAATAAAACCGGGGTTATCCCCGGTTTTTTATTACTTATCCAATGGACCAAATCGATTCAATGGCCACACTGCTAACATCGGTTCCCCGACAATATTCTTCTCCGGCACGAATCCAAAAAATCTACTATCAAAACTCTGAGTTGTATTATCACCCATATAAAAATAGAATCCTTCCGGAATTGTAATTGTCACTCTCTTCGATATTGGATCCTGTTCGATATACTTCGAGAGATCCAAAGGATCCAGAACTTCATCATAATATTCATGATAATTTATTATATTCTGATAGGCAAGAAAAAATTGATAATACATTGAATCCCTCTGCAGGTCAGGGTGTGCAAGACCTTCATAAAAATTAGGATCTGCAAATATACCAACCTTTGAATATCTTATATCTTCCGTCTCTTCCAGAAGCTCACCATTCACGTAAAGCTGGTATCTTGCTTCTTCATCAACGGGTAATAATCTTAAATTTGCTTTATCGTCACTGAATTCTTCTGCGATTCTCAACTCAATCGTGTCTCCAGGCAATCCAACAACTCTCTTCACATATTTAGCATGACTCTGAAATTCCTGTGGTGAAAAAAAGTCCATAAATTTATCAAACGCCCTGTACATTTCCAGAGCGGACTTATCAATAAAGGGACAATAAAATACTACTACCTCTCCATATTCGGGTTCTCTGAATTCATAAGTTATCTTCTCAACGAACAATCTGTCATCTATCTCTATAGTCGGAACCATTGAAGGAGTAGGAACTAACATGGTTTCAAAGACAAACAATCTTATAATTGTACCGAATATTACCGCGTAAATTATCGCAATTCCCCACTCTTTGAGCTCTTTAACCGCTCTGTTTTTCTTTTTTTTATTTTCGCTTTTTTTCCCTTTGTTCACAGCAGCTTTAGCCACGGTTCTTATCCTTTTTCTCCTTTAATTTAATTTTTCCTTTCACGTCTCTTAAATAATAAAGTTTTGCTCTTCTCACTTTAGCTTTTCTCAAAATCTGAATTTTTTCTACGTGGGGACACGCATACGGAAAAATTCTTTCAACTCCTATTCCGGCCGAACCAATTCTTCTCACTGTGAATGTTTTTCCAACTCCGCTTCCCTTAACTCTTATAACAATACCTTCATATGCCTGAAGTCTTTCTCTTTTTCCTTCCTTGATTTTAACATGTACTCTGACCGTATAGCCTGGTCTTACTTCAGGTAAATCTTCTCTCGCAAATTCACTTTCAATAGCTCTTATGTATTGATCCATCTCAATCCCTCCTGGTATCTATTTCTTCTTTTATGATTCTATCAAGTGTAATCGCAACCGCCGCTCTAACAGATAAATGATTAAATTCAGAATAATATCTTATCGGTTCAAGAGCATAGTCGCATTTTGCCAATATTTCATTCGGTAAACCCCAACTTGTTCCAAATAAAAAAAGTATTGGTCTTTCTATATTCTTAACTATCTCCGACATAGCCTCATAGCTCAATCTGTCTTTTCCCTGTTTTGCTGAAGTGAATACAATTAAAGGTTTTAATCCTTCTTTTTCAATAATTTCTTCTATTACATCATCCAAATATGAAGTTTTTTTCACAATTGTAAGGGCCTCAGTCCTGCTTGGATTATATTCCCTACCAAATTCCTCTCTCCAATACTTTAATACATTATAAACTATTTCTTGTTGAGCTGGTAGATTTGAGACCACATAATAACCTTTAACTCTATATGTTCTACATGTTCTTGAAATATCATGAACATCCATATTTGTAACAGCGCTTGAGACTATCTTTCCGTCTCTTCCCAACACCGGATAATGTATCAATGCAACATATATTTTATTCAGCATCTTTATAAATCTCCTTAAAAATACTTAATAATGCTTTTTTATCCAATTTATCCAAATCACGCTTCATAAATAAATCCGGCCTTCTTTTCATCGTCCTTATCAAACTCTCTTTTCTTCTTTCCATTTCAATAACACCATGATTTCCACTCAAAAGATATTCCGGAACCTTTCTTCCATTTAACTCTCTGGGACGGGTGTAGTGCGAATAATCAAGAAGATCGTTATTAAACGAATCTTTTTCAACGGATTCCTGACTTCCTACTATTCCATATATAAATCTGCCTATAGCCTCGATCATAATCATGACGGGTTGTTCAGCACCGTTCAAAACAAAATCGCCAATAGAAGTTTCCATATCCACTATCTCCATGATCCTCTCATCAACGCCTTCATATCTTCCGCATAAAAATAAAAGATTATTCTTTTTCGCTAAATCTTTTGCCATTTCATTATTGAATAATTTTCCCTGAGGTGACGGATAAATTACGAACGGCTTTTCTTCTCTCGAGATATTTTCGTAAACATCAAAAAAAGGTTTTGCCTTCATAACCAAACCACTTCCTCCTCCAAAGGGATAATCTTCTGTCATGCTATGCTTATCGTCCGTAAAGTCTCTCAAGTTAATCAAATTTAAATTAACTATACCGGATTTTAATGCTCTGGAGAAAACGCCAAAGTTTTTTAAAACATCGAACATTTCCGGGAAAATGGTAACGATATTAAAAGTCATCAAATATCGCCATTTTCATATTTGAGAATCTTCACGGCAATCTTTTTATTTTCCAAATCCATATTCAGTATAAAGTCATCAACAATCGGAATCAGATTCTCTACTATGTTATGATTTTCTTCTTTTTGAACGACCAGAACATTTTTAGCACCCGTTTCAATAATATCAGTAACAATACCCAAAAGCATTCCATCTTCATTATAAACTTCACAATCTAAAACCTGGAAAAAAAAGTATTCACCATCTTTCAGTTCCGGTAAAAAGTCTTTTTTTATATAAACGTAATGATTCCTGAGCCTGTTCGCCAGTGCTTGATTATTAATTCCGTTAAGTGAGAAAACATAGCCTTTTCCGGTCTTCCTTATATCGGTAACAGAAGATTTAAATGATTTTCCATCATCTTCGCTGTAAATGTGTACGTTATTAAGATTTTCAAAGATCTCATCTATATTTGTCAGAGGTTTTAATTTCAATTCTCCTCTGAATCCATGAGGCTTTATTATTTTCCCTATCGGAACATAATCCTCACGAATATCATCTTTCATCTGATCACCTTTAAAATAAAATTTTCTTTTGAAGATCCCGCTAATGCATTCAACAAAATATTTATCGATTTTATAGTTCTGCCATCTTTACCAATTATCTGACCAACATCCTCTTCTGAGGCTTTTATTTCGAATATTTTGTTTTTATTTTCATCATATTCAACAACTGAAATCTCATCGGGATCTTTTACGATACCTTTAAGAATGTAAATTAAAGTCTCCTTCATTATTCAGATTGCTTTTCTTTCTTGCTACGGTATTTCAGTTCGTCAACCTTTTTCATAACACCATATCTTTTTAAGATCGATCTTGCAGTATCCGTAGGTTGAGCTCCCTTCATTATCCATTCAACAGCCTTTTCCACATTAAAAGATTCTCCGTTGATTTCCAGAGGATTTTCTTTTATAGGATCATAAAATCCCAAACAGTCTATATAAGCCCCATCCCTTCTTTTTCTAGAATCTACAACCACCAATCTGTAATAGGGTCTGTTTCGCCTCCCCATTCTGGTTAACCTTATTTTTACCACGTAAACACCTCCATTATATTTTTATTTAAAATGGTAATCCTTTAAATCCCTTCATAGCTTTCATTTTTCCACCTTTTTTATTGAACATCTTCATCATATCTTTCATATTATTATAAGATTTAAGAATCTTGTTCACTTCCGTTACCGAGGTTCCACTTCCTCTGGCAACTCTTATTTTTCTGCTGGAATTCAATATCTTGGGATTTCTTCTCTCTTGCTTTGTCATCGAATTTATAACAGCTTCAGTTTGTTTCAAATTTTTTTGACCCGCGTCTAGATCAACATTTTTCGGTGCCCCGGGTATCATATTCAAAATATCTCCAAAGGAGCCCATCTTTTTTATTTCCTGTAACTGTGACAAAAAATCTTCTAAATCGAATTTATTCTTTGAAATTTTTTCTTCAATCTGCTTGGCCTTTTCCATATCTATATTGGTCTGCAATTTATCGATCAGCGATAAAACGTCACCCATCCCCAGAATTCTTCCCGCCATTCTATCTGGATAAAAGGGTTCAAGGCCATCTATTTTCTCCGATAATCCAACAAACTTTACAGGTCTCTCAGTTATATATCTTATAGAAAGGATAACCCCGCCTCTCGCATCACCATCTAATTTTGTGACTATAAAACCCGACAACTCAAGTAATTCGTTGAATTTCTTTGCGGAGTTAACCGCATCCTGTCCGGTCATGGCATCAATAACCATCAAGATTTCATCCGGCTTCGTTATTCTTGCTATTTTTTTAAGCTCATCCATCATTTTTTCATCTACATGAAGTCTTCCTGCGGTATCAAATATTATCACATCATTTATATTTTTTACAGCTTCCTTCAAAGCACCTTCAACTATTTTAATTGGGTTTTTCCTATCACCTGTAAAAACCGGTACATCAGCTTTCTTTGAAATTTGTATCAATTGATCAACAGCAGCCGGCCTGTACACATCGGCCGCAACGAGTAGTGGATTTTTACCATTTTTCTTCAATAAATGGGCCAGTTTAGCACAACTTGTAGTTTTACCACTACCTTGCAATCCGACAACCATTATCTTTGCCGGCCTGTTCTGGAGTGATAAATCAACTTTTTTTTCACCTAAAATTTTTATAAGTTCTTCATTAACTATTTTTATAAATTGCTGATCGGGGCTAAAACTGGATAATACTCTTTCACCTAAAACTTCTGTTTTTATATCATTGATAAATTCTTTAACGACCTTATAGTTTACATCAGCTTCAAGCAGCGATAATTTTACCTGTTTAACCGCGTCTTTCACATTATTTTCAGAAATTCTACCCTTTCCACTCAAAACTTTGAAGGCCCTATTCAATTTATTCTGTATACTTTCAAACATATCTGCCCCCATAACAAAAAAATAAGGTTACAAAATATAACCTTCTAGATTATCTCTAAATATTATTGATATATAGTTACGAAATTTTTATCTATAAGTTAATTAATTGATTTATTGATCTTTTCTGTATTTTTTACCGAAATCAGGATTCAGTTTTACATAACAATCTCTGCAAACAGCGATATATTTTTCTCTCCCTCCTACTTCCAGTTCATTGTCATTGTTGCTTATTTTATGAGTTACAACAGCCTTATACTCTCCACATATGTTGCATACAGCTTTATTTTTTACTATTTCATCGGCAATCCCCATTAATCTGATAGTTGTTTCAAAGGGTCTATGTTTAAAACTCATATCCAGACCAGAGCAATAAACGTCAACACCACTTAAAATTATACTTTGAACAACATTGACTAATTCCTCATCAAAAAAGTGAATTTCATCGATAAAAACGGCAGTTAAATCTTTTGATTCCTTACTGAAATCATCAAATAAAACTTTGACATCGGGAACGTTGGTAGCGGGATACTTCTGACCCGTATGACTCACTATATGATCACTGGAATATCTGTTATCAACCGAGGGTTTGTAAACTTTGAAATTCTTTTTCCCCAAATTGTAAACCTCAACCATAGAAAGCAATGAAGAAGTCTTCCCTGAATACATCGGCCCTATGAACATAGTCAATTTTCCTGACATTGTGGTTCTCCTATATTATTTATTTGAAAGCTAAGATCATTTTTCTCTCGTTTCCTATTAAAATATATTTTATGAAAACTTTTCTCCTATTTATATTCTCTTTATCATTATAAACATAAATATCAAAGTTACAACCCTCTGTTCTACATTTCATTAATTCAGGAATAATATTTTCAATGAGCGAAATCAATTTCCCGTCTTTTCTGGACTTTCCGCCATCCAGAATTCTGTTGCTCTTAACTATCTCCCAGAGCTCTTCATCCATTAATACAGGAATTTTGATTCCATATTCTTTTGCATATTTTGAAATATCAATGTATTTTTTTAAATCCAATTCGTCGTCATCAGAGACTTTCCTCTCCAAACAAAACATATAAGGCACCCCCCAGTAATTGTATAAATAATTATATCAACCCTACATGTACATTAAAACATAAATTAAACAGAATATGTACTCCTAAATACTAATTAACTTCCCAAATCGTCCGATTCCATACGGTAATGCTCAATGATACTCAACAGGGTATTTTTATCATTTAAATCAGGATTATCAATGATAATTTTTAAAATTTCTTTCAAAATATATCCTATCATCTCACCTTCACTAAAACCCAGATTTTTTATATCTTTTCCATCTATTTTCAAATTTGAAAGCGAATAGCATTCATCATTCGATATAATTTCCAACAGCAATTTTTCTATTTCATCCAATTCACAACTATCGATTATTGTTCCACTGAAGGATTTTAAAATATTTATATATTCAAATATCGCTTCTTCGCTAAAATCATTCAATAGTTTTTTTAAAGTCCTCTTATCTGCTTCGATAAAACTATTTGAAAGCAGGATGATTTCTTTCATTTTGAAAATTGTTTTTTTTGGAAAAGAAAGAAAATTTAAAAAATTCATATAATCATATAAATTTATACCAGATACCTTATACATAAGAAAAAGCCCGCTTATTAAAGAACATTTTTCACATTTCAATATATATTCTTCGTTATGAACTTCGTCAAATATTGGGGAAATATTTCCGAGTAAATTCGTTCTATAAAGCATATTTATACCATTATTCCCATATACGATTATCTTCGTGAATTCATTTTGAATTCTCTCTTTTGCAACTTCAACTATGTGACTTGCAAATTTTTTTATATTCCAATATGTTCTGTCATCAATAAAAAAATCTAATTGAAGGGCAATTCTTATAGCTCTCAATAATCTCAGAGGATCATCCAGAATAATTTTTTTTGAATTTGTATTGTATTTCACAGTTCTTTCACTTAAATCTTTTATTCCGTTGGAATAATCATAATATACACTTTTTCTATATGCGATAGAATTTATCGTGAGGTCCCTGTTAAGCAAATCATCTTTTAAAGCTTCCATATTTTTTCTGAATGGAGTGATCTCGTATTTTTTATTTTTTTTAAAAAAAGTAATCGTAATTTTTCTTTTTCCAATGAAATAATATTTTTCATTTTCAAAAATATCAATAAGCTGATCTATATCCGCTGAAGAAGTTATATCAATATCAGTTGTTTTTCTTTTGAGTATTCTATCCCTAACAGTTCCGCCGACAAAATACGCTTTAAAATTCTTTCTCTCAATTTTATCAAGAAGGTAATTACCAAAATCATCCATAATAATTAAAAAAGGTGCTCCCAAAGAGCACCCCGTATAATGATATTAATTTTTAAAAGGAAAATTCAAACTGAATACCCGCAACTAACGTTTGAAACAGAGCGGTTGACATACAATTTTCCACCCTAAAAGCTCTGAAAAATCCTTTTAAATTTATGTTATCCGTTAATTTTCCAACGGCATCTATTCCCCAACCAAAAACTAAGTGGCGGGTATCATTTTTATCAATTGTATTATCAATTATTCCACCGCCTGACAGTGCAATTTTCATATAAAAATTCTTTTCTATAGGACCAACAGGTACTTTATAAAAAATGTCTCCATAAGTTAAAAACAAGTTATCATTTGAACCTTTAAAAGAAAAGTCGGCGGTTCCACCTATTCCAAAACCCTTATGAATATCTAACTCTAAGCTTATGTTCGGCCCCGGAGCGACCCACGGACTTCCATTATGCATCGTACCGGAAACTCCACCACCAACACCTAAAGAAAAATCAACTGCAAACAGGCTGAGTGACAAGACCAAAAATATTATTATTAAAAATTTTCTCATAAACATACCCCCTTTTTCCACTCACACAATTATATAACATTTTACTTTATTTTTAGAAACATTTTTAAGATATTTCATTGTTGAAAAAACTTTTCAAAAAATCAACCTCTGTTTTTTCCGGAATCAAGTACTCAATCGTTTTAGCAAAAATTACCCATCTGCCTTTTTGCCATAAAAGAACCTCAAAATACTTTCCGATGGGGATCATCTTTCCATAAGAATAATTCATTTTCTTGATTGAACCCTTAGTTTCGGGTAAGAAACTTGCTTCTATCATCCAAATTTTATTCCACGCATCTTTCGCAAGTGATTCAGTTTCCATTTTCCAAACATAAAGATAAATCGTTTTATCGTTTTCATCAATTAACTTAAATACTCTTCTATACTCCGGATAAACAGTATTTTTAATATGTTCTTTTTCTTCAACAATTTCATCGAACGTATCAAATTCTACTTTATAATTCTCAAGATTAATTTCAAGATCATCCAGTTCAGTTGAATCAGAAGGTACTAGAACATCTGCCCTGTACCCAGAGGCAAAAATTATTAAGATCACTATTAAAATACAAACGAAAACAACAGTAAAAATCTGTTTGTTATTCTTTTCTTTTTTCACACTAATACCACCTATTTATAATCTTTAACAGGGATATTATCCAACTATTCAAAAGGTTATAATAAAAAGTAAAAATGGTGGAGGCGGAGGGAGTCGAACCCTCGTCCGAAGATATATTCATCACAGATACTACGAGCGTAGTCTATGATCGTTGTCGAATTGAAATCTTCATAGACAAAGTATTTCAATTCCTAGTTCCTGAAGTGTCCATTTATTAGCGGAACAATAATAAATGTAAGACCCATTTTATGACATTCCTACCTCAAAGATGAGTCGGTCTTTAGAGGGGAACGGCTACTCAATTATTAAGCAGCTAAAGCAAATTCATTGTTGTCATTTCTTAATAAATACTAAATTATTAACGAGTCTTTAGTAAACTCGGCTCGCATCCATAACTGCAACATCCCCGTCGAAACCATAATCGCCCCCCTGTCAGCAATTATGTATTATAACAAATATATATTTTTTTGTGAAGTGAAAACCAGTTATTTTTCATTAAGAATTTTTTGGAATGAAAGGGTTTTTTTCAAAAGAAAAATACCATATTCCGGATGATTCAACGTTATGAACTTTAAAAACTCTTCGGTAGGTATCACATAAATTTTTGAATTCTGTTCAATCATTATACTAACATCGTATGAACAACTGCCAATATTATGCAATTCACCAAATGTTGCCTGATTATTTAAGCTTTTAATAAAAAAACTTTTTTTATTAACGGTTTTCAATATATCAATTTTTCCCTTAGTCAATGCTATGATACCTTCAGGTTTGCCGCCTTCTTCACTGAAAACCTTTGATTTTTTCACTACTTTTCTATATGCACCAAAAAATTCCTCAATATTAAAATAAAAATCGTCAGGATAAATTTCCGGGTAATCTGTTATTTGAAACTTGGCAATTCTAAATCCAAAAATTTCAAACATCTGCCTTACATACTTCGCAACACAATCATCATCTCTTTCAAGCAAAGTGATCATTATTTCCGAGGCTTTATTAATATCCTGCAAAAATATTTCGGCCAGGGCAAGATAAAGTCTTGCAGGCCTTGCAAGAGGTGAATTGGGGAAATTTCGAAGAAAGTATTCCAAAACCTCCTTTGAACCCTGATAATCTTTTCTTTCTATGAATTTTACACCTTTACGATATAAAGATTTCTCCCCAAACAGTAAAGGCTGATATTCATTTATAAGTATCTGTTTCTTTTTTATAAGAAACGATTTGATTTCATTTGCAGTAGTTTTTTTGCTGACCGGCTTCTCAATTTCACCGATTAAGTTCTGAATAGTTTTCACTATCATATTCTTAAAATATCTGGGCTTTGATTTCAATAAATTAAATATATCTTCTTCGGTTCCGGTAAATAAAGAAGTTTTTCCGACTGTAGAAACGTCCCCTGAGGATTTCCCGGTAATCAGAGAAATTGGATCTATAATATCGTTTGTCATAAATATTGAAGTATCTTTTTTCCCTTTGAGTAAAGCTCCCCCAGATTTTATAATGTAGAATTTGTTCACTTTTTCTGATTTTTTCAATAAAGTTTTATTTCCATCGAAAGATATTTCTTTTAACAAAAATATTCACCACCAAAAAAACCGCACAGTTTCCTGTGCGGCACTATTTATGATAAATGAAGTTCTTCGAGATTGTTTTTCACAATTTCTGCGGTATCTCTGGCAATCATAAGTTCTTCATTAGTGGGGATAACTAAAACTTTAACAGAAGCGTCATCCGCTGAAATATCTCTGGAAACCCCTCTACATTCATTCTTTTCCAAATCAACACTGGCACCCAAATATCCCATATATTTGTTAATAACATTTCTTCTCAGCAGTGGACTATTCTCTCCGACACCAGCTGTAAAAACTATTACATCTACCCCATTCATGGCCGCAGCATAGGCACCGATATATTTAGCTATTCTATATTCATAAATACTGTGTGCGGTCTTACAAAGAGGTTCGTTGACTAAAGCTCGATTTTCCACATCTCTCATATCCAAAAATTTATTGTTCGTTAAGGCATACATTCCACTTTTTTTGTTTAAAATATTAGAAATTTCTTCTGGTGATAACCCTTCCTCTTCCTGAAGAAAAGGAACAATCGCCGGATCAATGTCTCCGGATCTCGTACCCATTATCAATCCTTCCAAAGGAGTTAATCCCATAGAAGTATCAACAGATTTTCCCCTATCTATGGCACAGATGGAAGCACCGTTACCAATATGACACGAAATAATTTTTAATTCATCTATAGATTTTTTCAAAAAATCTGAAGTGGCCTTTCCAATATATCTATGACTGGTTCCATGAAACCCATATCTTCGGATACTGTATTTATCTCTCAATTCCTTTGGAATGGCATAAGTGTATGCTTCTACGGGCATGGTTTGGTGATAAGCGGTATCAAAAACTGCAATATGAGGAATATCTGGCAATACTTCTTTCGCAGCCTTGATTCCCTGAAGATTTGGTGGATTATGTAATGGAGCCAAAAAAGTATTATCCTGAACAGCCTTCAACACTTCATCGGTAACTCTCAGAGACGACGCTATTTTCCCACCGTGCACTACCCTGTGCCCAACAGCATCGATTTCATTGATATCTGAAACTACTCCAATCTCTTTATCGACAAGGGCATTTATTATCAGTTTTAAACCTTCAACGTGATTTTTTATCTCTTTTTCAATCACATGTTTTTTCGATCCCTTTTTATGCTGAAGATTTGAACCATTTATCCCTATTTTTTCCAATAATCCTTTAGATAGCAGCTCTTCATTCTCCATATCCAACAATTGATATTTTATTGAGGAAGAACCACAGTTAATAACTAAAACCTTCACGGCTATTCCTCCTATTATGCTTTATTCGAAGAACCCAATAATTTCATTCTATCTCTGATAACCTTTTCTGTTAATTCAAAAGAGGTTTTAAAATATTTTCTCGGATCAAATTCCGAAGGATTTTCTTTTAAATACTTTCTAAGGCCACCAACGAAAGCCATTCTTAAATCCGTATCGGTGTTGACTTTGTTTATACCGTATTTTACCGATTCTTTTAAAATATCTGAAGGAACACCTTTAGCCCCTTTGAAATCCGCCCCATAATTTTCGGCTAATTCTTTTATATCAACCGGAACACTGGAAGCTCCATGCAAAACAAGTGGTATTTCAGTCAATTCTTTCACCTTTTTCAATCTATCGAAATCCAATTTTGCCTCACCTTTAAATTTAAATGCACCGTGACTGGTTCCGATAGCCGGGGCCAAAAAATCAACTTTCGTTTTATCCACAAATTCTTTCGCCACATCAGGATCTACCAGAGAGCCTTCTTTTTCATCTACAACTACATTATCTTCAATTCCGACTAACTTTCCAAGCTCGGCTTCCACCGACACTCCGCTTGCATGAGCGATTTTACATATTTCTGCTGTCTTCGAAAGATTTTCCTCATAAGGAAAAGCCGACGCATCTATCATTACCGAACTGTATCCGGAATTTATACACGACATTATTATATCGAAATTTTTACCATGATCTAAATGTAAAGAAACCGGAACTGATAAAGAATCTGCGAATTCTTTAACCATTTTCACAAAAAGATCTGTTCCCTTTTTTATATCCCCCATTCCGGCATACTTTATCGCTCCCTCTGAAGTTTCAATGATCGCAGGAGAATTCTCCGCAATAGCAGCTTTAATTATTACATGAAGAAACTCCAAATTATTAATATTTAGAGCCGGAACTCCATAAAATTCTTTATTTGCCTTTTCTAAAATCTGTTTAGTGTTTACATAAGCCATCTAAATACCTCCCGATATATACTTTCTTTTATATTATACATCATTAAATATTAAAAATATTAAACTCTTAAAATGTTTTCCATTTGCCGTTAATCTCAGTTATACTTCCGTTAATCTGTAACTTCGTTAATTCCAAAACCAATTCATCTCTGGATATTTTTATTTCGTTCAATAACTCCGTGAATGTTTTGGGTGTCTCCCTCAACAAACCAACAATTCCCCAACTATCATCAATAGTTTTTTTCACGCCTCTTTTCTCATACTTTATATCGTATTCCTCTAGAATATCCTGAATATCAGTTACAGGCTTGGCGCCATTTTTTATGAGCCAGTTGGTTCCCTCAGATTGTTTTGAATTTATATTTCCAGGTAAAGCGAAAACATCTCTGTTATTTTCAGATGCCAGTCTGGCAGAGATCATCGAACCACTGTTCAATGCTGCCTGTGTTATAAAAACACCTTTTGAAAGCCCAACAACTATTCTGTTTCTCCTTGGGAAATTATATCTGAACGGTGGTGTATCCGGAATATACTCTGATACAATCAAACCTTTTTTACAAATATCATAATAAATATTTCTGTTTGAAGCAGGATATGGAACATTGATACCCGAACCCAAAACCGCTATCGTTTTTCCATTTCCTTTGAGGGCACCCCTATGCGCCATTCCATCTATACCGGCTGCCATTCCACTTACAATTACAAAATTATAATCGCAAAGTTGCCTAGAAAATTTTTCGGTATATTTCAGACCATAGTCATTTGCATTTCTCGATCCTACGATAGCTATTTTCATATCATTTTTTAATATAGAAATATCTCCCTTGTAAAATAAAACCAAGGGAGGATCGTTGATCTGTTTTAATATATCGGGATATTCTTTATCTCCATAAAACAAAAAATTTTGATTGTTGTTTAAAACTTTCTCTGTCTTTTCTTTTTCAGAAACAATTTTATTTTGCTTTTTCCCCCTCAAAAAAGGAATTCTGGAGGATAATATTTCTTTATAACTGATATCATATTTTGTGATATTAACATAATCATCTAACGTCAGATCACCGGACAAACAAATTGCTGCTATTTCATTTCTTTCCATTTACAATATATATGAACTCAAATCCCGATCTTCTGAAATATCTTTTACCCTTTCACTGACATATTCTTTATCTATAACAATTTTTTTATCGATTTCCGGAGCCATAAACGAAATTTCTTCCAAAACTTTTTCTATCACCGTGTATAATCTTCTGGCACCTATGTTTTCGATATTCGAATTCAAATCAAAGGATATTTTTGCGATCTCTTTAAGTGCCTCTTCTTCAAATATTATATCAATCATTTCAGTTGCCAAAAGAGCTTTATATTGCTTTATTATGGCATTTTTCGGCTCCAACAGAATCTTGAAAAAATCTTCCTCCGTAAGGGCCAACAACTCTACTCTGATTGGAAATCTTCCCTGGAATTCAGGAATTAAATCCGATGGTTTTGAAATATGAAAAGCACCCGCGGCAATGAAAAGAATATAATCCGTTTTAATGGGTCCATATTTCGTATTTATCGTAGTACCCTCAATAATTGGCAACAAATCTCTTTGAACACCTTCTCTGGAAACGTCGGCAGAATTATTACTTTTATTGACAACTTTATCTATTTCATCAACAAAAAGAATCCCCCTGTTTTCTACACGGTCGAATGCTTCGGAGATAACTTTATCCATATCCAATAACTTTTCTGCTTCAATGGGGGTAAGAACCTTTCTCGCTTCCGATACAGTCAATCTTCTCTTTTTAGTTTTTTTCGGCATAACCGCACCGAGCATACCGGAAATATCCATACCCATATCTTCCATACCGGGAATCATCATCATTTGTTGGTTTTTTTCCTCAATCTCAATCTCTATTTCAAAATTCTCCAGCTCTTTATTTCTCAAATCCTGTCTGGTTTTTTCTCTTCTGTTTTTCAGTTCTTCCATTTCTTCTTTTGACAGTTTCGGTTGGTTTTGGGCAGCCTGATTCTGAAAAATACTGAAAACAACATTCGATTGTCCCTTTTTTGATGGAACAGGAATAAGAGAATCCAATATTCTTTCTTCAACCATCACTTCCGTTTTTTCCGAAATTTCTTTCATCTTTTCGTTTTTTACCATATTGACACTGACTTCCACTAATTCTCTTATCATAGAATCGACGTTTTTACCCACATAACCTACCTCGGTGAATCTGGTTGCTTCAACTTTCAAAAAAGGAGACCCGGAAAGTTGAGCTAATCTTCTGGCTATCTCAGTTTTCCCAACACCGGTGGGCCCTATCATGAGTATATTTTTGGGAATTACCTCTTTTTTTAACTCTTCGGATAATTTTTGTCTTCTTATTCTGTTTCTCATGGCTATAGCCACGGATTTTTTTGCTTCGTTCTGACCTATTATATATTTATCAAGTTCCTTAACTATTTGTTTTGGAGTCATATTTTCAATATCAATATTATTCATCTTCACCCTCCAGTTCTTCATAAATAATGTTTCCATTCGTATAAATGCATATTTCGCTTGCTATCTTCATAGATTCCAGGGCTATCGTTCTGGCATCCTTCTCTGTATTTCTAATCAAGGCCTTTGCAGCCGCCAGAGCAAAACTGCCTCCCGAACCAATTGCTATTATATCCTCATCCGGTTGTATTACTTCTCCATTCCCGGAAACAACCAGCATATTTTTCGTGTCTGCTACAATTAACATTGCCTCCAGATTTCGCAGAACTTTACTGGTTCTCCACTCTTTAGCAAGGTTTGCAGCAGCTTTTATTAGAATTCCATTACTGGAGCTGTATTTCTCTTCGAATTTATCCAGAAGAGTTATCGCATCGGCTACAGAGCCTGCAAATCCACTTATTACCTTGCCATTTCCAATCTTTCTGACTTTCCTGGCGGTTCCTTTCATCACCGTTTCACCCAGGGTAACCTGTCCATCGCCCGCTATCACCATTTTATTATCTCTCTTAACAGCTATTATTGTAGTCCCATGTAACTTTTCCATTTTAATCCTCCGTTCGATTAACGGCTTCAAAAACTATTCCATTAATCAAATTGTTAAAATCAATTCCTTTTGCCATTGCCGATATAGGCAAATCACTCAATTCTGTCAATCCGGGAATTGTATTCACTTCAAAAAAATAAAATTTCTCATCTTTTATAATTCCATCTATTCGGGCAAAATCTTTGCAATTCAATTTTTCAAAAATTTTTTCAGACTTTTTTACAATTTCTTCTCTTATCTCATCATTTATTCTGGCAGGAACGATGAATTTCGTCTTTCCTTCTGTATATTTTGCTTCGTAATCATAAAACCTGTTTTCGGGTTTAATTTCTAAAATCGGTAAAATGACAATTTTCCCATTCTTTTCAATCATGGGTATTGTAATTTCTTTTCCGATTATAAATTCTTGAACTATTAACTCGTCATACTTTTTATAAAAATTATCAAGTTTATTCGAATAATCTTCGGGCGTATCACATATTTCAACATCAACACTTGAGCCCTCAGAAATCGGTTTCAAAATAACAGGAAAACGATTCAAGGGATTGTTTTTCTCTTCTTTTTTTAATATTTTCCATTCCGGTATATCCACAATTTCTTTTACCAACTCAAAAGTTATTTCTTTATTAAAGCAAATAGATGAAGCCAATAAATCCGAACCGATATATTTCACGTTCAATGTATCAAGAAAACCCTGAACCTTTCCACTTTCACCATCCGTACCATGCAACGCAATAAAAACCAAATCACTGTTTTTTATTTTTTCAACATTATCTATTAATCTTTGATAATTATCTAAATTAAGTTCTTCAACTTCGTAATTGTTGAATCTCAAAGCTTCTGCGATTCTTTTTCCACCTCTCACGGAAACTTCTTTTTCCGAAGCTGTTCCGCCATAAATAAGAAATATCTTCATTCTTCATCATCATCCATTTTATATTCTGTCTTGCATTTATCACAATATAAAACCTTCCCGGTTTTTTTATTTTTTATGTATAAGGGCTCTCCACATTCCTCACACTTTTTACCGGAAGGTTCTTTCCAGAACATTTCATCACAATCGTTACATTTAAAATAAATTTTTCCTTTTTTGCTTTTCAATTTGCTGACTTTCCCGCCACATTTTGGACACGGAGCTTCAATTTGTACATTTCTTGTATATTTGCAGTCGGGATACCCCGTACAGGCAATGAACTCTCCAAATCTCCCATTTTTTAATGCAAGCGGTTTGCCACATTTCGGACATTTTTCATCCAATAAATTGTTCTCTTTTTTCTCAGTCAAATTCTTTAAATCTATTATTCCTTTATTTATCGGTGCAAAGGACATCATGTCAAGAGATTTGTTTTTTTCACATTTTTCACACTTTAAATATCCGCCATATCTGCCGAATATTAATTTGTATTCGCCACCGCAATCACACTTCAAATTCGTCTTGTAAACTATCTTTAGCTTACCCTCTTTGATTCTTTTATTTATTTCATCGAGATTCAAAGAAAAATCCCTATAAAAATCTTTAATTACTTTTTTCCAATTAACACTATTGTTCTCAACTTTATCCAATTCCGTCTCTAAATTTGAAGTGAATTCAGAGTTAATTATATTCGAAAAATTATTCGTCAAAAAATCCGAAACAACATTCCCAAGTAATGTTGGCTTGAGTTCCCTTCCCTCTTTTTTAATATATTCTCTGTTCAATAGAGTGGATATTATGGTTGCAAAAGTAGAAGGTCTACCGATACCCTTACTTTCAAGTTCTTTAACGAGTGAAGCTTCCGAATATCGTGCGGGAGGTTTTGTCTGATCTTTCTCACTGATAATTTCATCAGGAACAATTTCCTGCCCTTCTTTCAGATTCGGGAATTCCCTTTCATCCAGATTTTTGTTATACACGACTTCGTGACCATCAAAAATAACTTTTTCAACTGAAAATTGAAATAAAAATTTATCTTTTTCATCACAGATATCAACTTTCAGAACATCATATTTAGAAGGAGACATTTGCGACGCTATAAACCTGGTCCAGATTAAATTGTATAATTTGTATTCATCTTTGGAAAAATTCTTTTTAACCGTATCTGGTGTCTTGTCAACATACGTGGGTCTTATAGCTTCATGCGCATCCTGAATCTTATTAGAAACCTTTTTTTCTTTTTGACTTCCTATATACTTGTCGCCATAAATTTTATTTATGAAATCTCTGGCGGCACTCTTCGCCTCATCGGAAATTCTGGTGGAATCAGTTCTCATATATGTTATGAAGGCTATATTACCTTCATCGGTCTCGATTCCTTCATAAAGTTTTTGAGCCACCTGCATCGTTCTCTTCGCACTCCACCCAAATGTATTTATAGCTGTCTGCTGAAGCGTGGATGTTGTGAAGGGAAATGGTTGTTTTTTCGTCTTGGTTCTTCTGGAAATTTTTGAAACCTCATACTTAGAATCCTTCATTTCAGAAAAAATTTCATCTTTTTCCTTATCGTTTACAAATGTGTTGTTCGTCACCTTTTTCCCCATATATTTAACAAGAGGAATCTTTTCGTTATTGAATTTCATGAAAAATTTGTAATAATCATGAGATATAAAATCACTGATCTTATTTTCGAGTTCAACGATAAATCTGAGCGCTACGGATTGTACTCTCCCCGCACTCAAACCCTTCTGCAAAATCTTCCATAACATCGGGCTTATTTTATAACCCACAATTCTATCTAAAACTCTTCTTGCGAACTGGGCATCAACCATATTCATATTTATTTTTTTCGGTGATTTTATGGCCTTTTGAATGGCATTTTTTGTGATCTCATTGAACACTATTCTATTGTTCCCATCTTCCGGAAGCTCTAATACTTTGGAAACATGCCAGGCTATGGCTTCACCTTCTCTATCATTATCCGAAGCAAGAAAAACCTCTTTACCTTTTGCTTTATTTTTTAATTCTTTTACGGTTTTTTGTTTACCACTCAATATTTCGTATTCTGCCTCAAGGGTATCCAGATCAACTCCAAATTTCGAGACAGGCAAATCTCTTATATGGCCCTTAGAAGCCAGTACCTCGTAATCTTTTCCCAAATATCTTTTGATTGTCTTAGCCTTTGATGGTGATTCTACAATAACTAATTTCAAAATCTCACTCCTATAAATTTTTATTCGTTATTTTCGTCCTCACTATTTTTCATAAGAATTCTTCTGTTTAAAAATCTATCATAATTACTCCAACTGTAATTTTCTCCATTGCTTTCTCTTTTCTTTATTTCTCTGAACTGTGCTATTTTAGCATCGGAATTATCTGCCATATGAAGAAGTATCGCTTCGTTTGTTTTTGGCAAAACCGGTGATCCCCATTCCATTTCACCATGGTGAGATAACAGTAAATGTTTTAATTCATTCGCAAGATACTTGGGGAAATCTTCTATTTTATCAATTTTCTTATTCAGCATTTCGAATCCAATTGAAATATGACCCACCAACTCTCCTTCATTGGTTCTATCGATGCCCGATGGAGTTATCATGTATTCCCTCACTTTTCCTATGTCATGTAATATGGCACCGGAAATTAATAAATCCCTGTTTATTTCATCTTTATATTGAAGCGAAAAAGAATCACATATTCTGGATACTTCTAAAGTATGTTCCAGCAATCCACCTTTATACGCATGATGAATTTTTATTGCTGCAGGAGAATTAATAAACTTATCAACAAATTTTTTATCATCTACAAAAAATGATTTCAACAATTTTTTCAACATATCATTTTCAACCGATCCTATGATATCCAATAAATTCTGATACAATTCTTTCAAATTCTTCGACGAAATTGCCAAAAATCTTGAAGATTCATATTCACCCTCTTTTAAAAGAACTATTTCTTCTCCATTGAATATATTTAACTGAAGTCTATCATCATACATAACTATCTTTCCAGTGAATCTTGCCACACTTCCAATATCCAATACCTGGTCATTAAATTCTGCATTTCCCCAGTCAATGGCTCTTATTATTCCTGTTCTGTCAGAGAGTGTCAACAACAAAAATTTCTTTCCATCCCTGGTTTCCTGTATTCTCTTTGAGATAATTTTCAAATCAATCACTATTTCCATTCCAGGTTTAAGTTCATTAATATAATTCATAGCATCGCCCTTTTTTTTCATATTTAACTGCTCTAGCAATTCATCATTAAACTTGTTCTTCAATTTCATCTCAAATCCCTCACAAATATAACTCTTTTATTTTAAACAATTTCAACATATTTTCTTTCAACTCTCTTACTTATATTACATGTAATTTCATAATTTAATGCACCGATTCTTTTGGCTAATTCTTCAACTTTTATTAATTCGGTATTCTGCTGTCCGAACAAAACCACCTCTTCACCAATCGATGGTTTCTTGCTAAGGCCGGATATATCAACCGCAAATTGATCCATACATATTTTTCCAACGATAGAACACCGCATTCCTTCGATCAATACTTCACCATTGTTTGAAAAAAATCTGCTATATCCGTCCGCATATCCAACCGGTATGATAGCAATTCTCATTTTCTTTTTTGCTTTGTACGATCTTCCATATCCAACAGTATCATCTTTCTCTAAGTTCTTTATATCGGAAATAACTGACTTAAAGGACATCACAGGTTTTATTTCATCCAACAGAATATTTTGTTCCGCCTGAAGTCCATAACTGTAAATTCCCAATCTGATATAATTTTCCAGATTATTTTTATATTTCATAGCGGCAGCACTATTAGACATATGTAAACACTCAACATTAAACTTCTGCGCAATTTCATTCACAAAAGTTCTGAACAAGTCCAGTTGTTTATTCGAGTAATCCCTGTCAATGTTATCCGCGTCTGAATAATGGGAATAGATACCTTCGAGGTGAAAACCATTCTCAAAAAGGCACTCTATAACCTCATGGGCCTCTTCAATATTAAAACCTAAAATTCTCATTCCGGTATCCAGATTCAAATGAATCTTCAATGCCTTTTTTTCACTCTCATTTAAAACTTCGTTCCATTCCTTTATCTGTTCTCTATTAAAAAGACTCACAGATATACCCGAAAGAACCACTTCTTCCAAATATTTTGGATCAAAATAATTTAGTATTAAAATTTCTCCGCTGACATTATTTCTTGCTAATTCCAGAGCTTCTTCTAAAAATGCTACAACAAAATTATTAATACCAATACGATTTCCTGCTTTGGAAATTTCAACAGCACCATGACCGTAAGCATCAGCTTTTACCACGGCCATAATTTTCCTGGTATCTATTCTTTCCTTAAAAAAATTCAGATTATGAATATAATTATTCAAATTAATTTCTACAAAAGTTTTTCTATAACTCATGTATTAACAAAAGCGAGCTATGCTCGCTTTAATTATGCTCGTTTTACTCTCCCGGATTTCAAACAATTGCTACAAACTTTTATCGATTTAATTTCTCCATTCATTACAATCTTAACTTTTTGTATATTTGGTTTCCACCAACGTCTGGTTTTTTTATGAGAGTGACTCACCGTATTGCCAGCCATTGGTTTTTTACCACATACATCACATACTTTCGACATTTTCTTTGCCTCCCTATATTTACATACCTATTCATTATAATAAAGAATAGCCCTTATTTCAAGGAACACTAAAACTACACTATAATATAAAAATCTTTATAAAGATTTTTTTCTTATTTGTTTCATCTTTTTTAAATATAGTGTTTTAAAAAAGCATAGATTGTATTCCAAAAGACATTTTACCAATGTTTTCCGATATATCTTTTATAATCTTTTTTCTATCAGTCACGTTTTCAATAAAATCAAAATTATCACCATCGATGATCCATTTATTTTTAATATTTGAATTTTTGTACCATTCATCATATAAAGCATTCAAATCGAAAAGGTATTTCTCGGACATATTTTGTTCGAAATTTCTCCCTCTCTTGTTTATTCTTTTCTTCAAAGTATCAACGGAACATTTTATATAAAAAATACATGAAGGTTTAATAATTTTCCTCTCAGATAAGTTGAAAATATTGAAATACAATTTCCAATCCCTTGTGGTTATAAAACCCATCCTAAAAAGATTTTTAGCAAAAATAAATACATCTTCATATATGGTTCTGTCCTGAATATATATTAGTCCATCTTCATTTAATTTTTCCATAAGCTCTATTTTTTTCACTAAAAAATACAATTGAGAATGGAATGCCCAGGATTTCATACTGCTGTAAAAATCCTCCAAATAAGGATTTTCATTGTAATTTTCTAAAATAGACCTCAAAGAAAAGTTTTCTACCAAAAGCTTTGTTAAAGATGATTTTCCGGCTCCAATATTTCCACAAATACCAACAATCATCAAATGCTCTCCAATATTCTCTTACAAATATACTTAAAATGATTTTCGTTTTTTACAAAATCCAGATCGGTCGTATCAATTCTGACAATATCCAGACCCGAAAATACCTTTTCATAATTTTCATATTCAGCAATCAACGAAGCAATGTACTCTTCACTTATTTTTCTTTCAAACGATCTGTCTCTCAGCGATATTCTATTCATAATGGTTTCAAAATCAGCGTAAAGGTATACAACCAAATTGGGTTTCATTATCTGATTTTTTAATATATCAAATACTTTTTCATACAAGGCAAATTGATCGCCTTTAAGGTTCAATTTTGCAAATAAATAATCTTTATAAAACGCATAATCTGATATTACCCCTGATCCCTGGATAAATGTCTTTTTCATTTCATTTGCCTGATCAAACCTGCTTAAAAGAAAAAAGAGCTGAGTTTGAAATGCCCATTTTTCCATATTTTCATAAAACTTCGCCAAAAACGGGTTACCTTCAACAATTTCCAAATAATAAGGGACAGAAAAATACCTCGATAACTTTTTTACCAGAGTAGTCTTCCCAACTCCTATTACGCCTTCCACTGCCAGATATTTATTGTTTAAAATTGAAAACATATTATTCTCCCCAAATAAAATTTTATTTCTTAAAAATATTACCACATTTATCATTAATAATTGAATTGTATATCTACTCAATATTATTGTTTATGAATAATCAAAAATGATAAAATTGATGGAGTTTTCTTATTTGGAGGTAGTTATAATCAAAATCCTAAATGGAAGAGATTTTTTTAATGCTTTTGTTCATGGAACGCATGAAGTGATAAAAACGGCCGATACGTTGAATAAAATAAATGTATTTCCGATAGCCGATGGCGATACGGGAACTAATCTATCATCGACCTTACAATCCGTGATAGAATTATCCAGAGTTTCGGATTCATTTGGTGAAACAGTGTGGTCGATGGCGGATTCTGCTCTGTTATCGGCAAGAGGTAACTCCGGGGCAATCTTCGCTCAGTATTTTCATGGAATGAGTAAAGCCTTCAAAAATCATAGAACAGTTGATGTTATAACTTTTGCAGAAGGTGCTTACAAAGCCATAGATTATGCCTACGATGCTATGTCTGTTCCTACAGAAGGAACAATGCTTACTGTCATTAAAGAATGGTCCCGCGGAATATATAAACTGAGAAATTTAAAAAATGATTTTAAGGATCTTTTTATAAGCGCCTTTGATATCGCCAGAACTTCTCTCAAAAAAACTCCGGAAAAATTGAATATTTTAAAGAGATCGGGAGTTGTAGATGCCGGCGCACAGGGTTTTGTATCCTTTCTTGAAGGAATGAAAAAATTTATTGAAAAGGGCAAGCCGTATGAAAAACCAATATTGGAAACAAATCAAATAAATACAAATTTTAAAATAACTATTGATGAAGATTACAATTACAAAGACAGGTTTTGTACCGAGGCAAATATATATGGAAACAGCGATATTGACAGAGAAAAAATAAAATCAATTTTGGACTCTTATGGATCTTCATCTGTAATCGTTGGCTCTGAAAATTTGATGCATATTCATGTTCATACAAATAACCCCGCGGACTTATTCACAGATTTGAGACCGTTCGGAAAGATAAAAAATCAAAAAATCGATGACATGAAAATGCAATATTTTATAAACAGGAAAAAGAAATTTAATATCGCTCTTGTCACTGATTCGACATGTGATATTCCACAGAAAATCATCGACGAATATCAAATTCAGGTTGTCCCATTAATTATCGATATTGAGGGAGCAGATTATCTGGATAAAGTCACCTTGCATCCTGCCCAATTTTATAATTTGTTAGAAAAGACGAAAAAATATCCAACTACATCGCAACCCGGTGAAAGAAAGTTTCATTCTTTGTATTCTTTTTTGAGTAGTCATTATGACTCAATAATATCTATTCATCTGACCCAAAAATTTTCCGGTATATTCCAATCGAGCAAAAAAGCTTCCGAAAGAATTAAAAATAAAAAGATTGATGTTATCGATTCCACGCAAGTTTCCGGCTCATTAGGACTTTTGGTAATTGAAGCTGCCCGTATGATAGAAAAGGGATTATCTCATGATGAAATCGTTGAAGAAATCAATAAAACAAAAAATAATATAAGAACTTTTGTGGCGGTCAACACCCTTAAATACTTTGTAAAGGGAGGTCGCGTCTCACCATTAAAAGGATTTCTGGCAAAAGCGATGAATCTGAAGCCAATAGTATCAATGGATAATGAAGGGAATTCCATTTTAATAGGCAAAGAATTCAGCAGGAAAAAAAGTATAAAAAGAATATTGCAAACTATAGATTATTTGAATAAAGATTACGGAATTATCTCATATAATATAAATCATGCCCATGATATAAATGCAGCAAAGAAATTCAGTGAGCTTATTGAGAAAATGATCAACAAAAAACCGGAATATATAATGGACATTTCGCCCGTGGTTGGTTTAAACAGCGGGATAGGAGCGGTAAGTATTAATTTGCTTTTCGAAAAAAATACGTGGACAAAATAAAAAGAGAGATAAACTCTCTCTTTATTTTTTAAAATCTATGGTTTTCTTTACTTCTTTCATTACTCTGAATTGTAATTGATCCCCGCTTTCTATTTCATCAAATTTTAAAAACTTGATTCCACATTCCTGGGGTGCTGAAACCTGACTGACTTCATCTTTGTAATGTTTTAGCGACTCAATTTTCCCATCAAAAATTTCTTGATTATTCCTGTATATTCTTACAAAACCTTTCTTAGATGCGTATCCTTCATGTAGTTGAACTCCGGCAATTGATCCAACTTTGTTGATTTTGAATACTTTTTTTATTTCACCGGAACCGGAAATCTCTTCCACTTTTTCAGGTTCTAATAAGCCTTCCAAAGCCCTCTTCAAGTCATTTATCAACTCAAATATTATATCATATGTTTTTATCTGAACATCTTCTATTTCAGCCTGCTTTCTTGCAGATGCATCCGGTTTAACTTTAAAACCTAAAACTACCGAATTTGATGCGGAAGCCAATAAAATATCACTTGAATTTATAGCTCCGATACTAGCATGTCTTATTTCTATATGAACCTCATCATTTTCAAGCTTAGCAATAGCCTGTTTTAAAGCTTCAACCGATCCAAAAGACTCCGCTTTTAAAATAAGATTGAGTTCTTTATTTTCCTTTTCGCCTTTTACAAGATCTTCAAGACGTATATGTCTGTTTCCCTTAAGATTGTCCTTTTTCTTTTGCATCTGCTTTTCAAAATCGGAAATAAGTCTTGCCTGTTCCAGATTATCAACTACATAAATAATAGAATGTACATCGGGAACATCATTAAATCCTAAAATTTGAACCGCCTGGGATGGCTCTGCAAATCTCACTCTTTTTCTTCCAACGGTTAAAGCTTTTACTTTACCACATGTTTGACCGGCGACAATATAATTTCCCAATTTCAAAATACCGTCTTTTATAATAGCGGAGGCAACCGGACCAATTGCTTTGTCTAAATTTGATTCTATTATTATACCCCTTGCTTTTCCCTCAGGATAACACTTTATATCCGCCATCTCCGAAACAAGGAGGATCATTTCCAAAAGCTCATCAACGCCCTCTCCTGTTTTTGCTGAAATAAGTACTGTGACCGTATCGCCTCCCCAATCTTCAGCAACTAATTTCAGTTTTGAAGCCAATTGTTGTTTTGTAAACTCGACATTTGCATTGGGTTTATCAATTTTGTTAATAGCAACAATAATTGGAACATTGGCTGTTTTTGCATGATTATAAGCTTCTATCGTTTGAGGCATAACTCCGTCATCTGCAGCTACCATCAAAATAACAATATCTGTTGCCTGAGCACCTCTCGCTCTCATTTCCGTGAAAGCTTCATGCCCCGGAGTATCAATAAAGGTTATTTTCTTCCCATCAACTTCCACCTGATAGGCCCCGATCGTTTGGGTTATTCCTCCCGCCTCTCTATCGGCAACTTTAGTATTTCTGATATTATCCAATAAAGTCGTCTTTCCGTGATCGACATGCCCCATAACAGTCACCACAGGAGGTCTTAAAACCAACTCATTTTTTTCATATAATTCATCATAATTCTTTTTTAATTTTTCTATGGGGTCAATTATTTCTTCTTCTATAATTTCTAAATCCCATCCATAATTTTCCGCTAAACTTATAGAATCTTCAAGAGATAACGATTGCCCTGGTCTGAGAATTAATCCTTTCATGAATTGGTCTTTAATAATTTTTGATACGGGGATTTTCATTTTTTGTGATAAAATATCCAATTTCAAATCTTCAGGCTTCACATTCACTGTTTTTACAATTTCTTCCTCTTTTTTTTCAACTTTCTTCTCTTTTATCTCTTCTTTAAATCTTTTCCGTTCATTTTTCCTTTTAGGTTTTCCCGTTTTCTTTTCTTCCTCTTTTTTCTTATCTTTATTCACAGTTTCCTTTTTCTCAGTTTCCTTTTTCTCAAAATTCTTTATATCTTTGGGTTTAGGTTTTGATGAAATTTTCTTAATAGTTTTTTCTTTTTTTTCTCCTTTTTTATCATCTACGTAAAGTTCTTTTATAGTAGACACTATATCGTCGTCAATGGACGACATGTGATTCTTAACCTCAACCCCTAGAGTTAATAATTCATCTATCAATTCCTTTGCGGAAATATTCAATTCCTTTGCTAATTCATATACTCGTTTCTTTGACACTAAGTTTTCACCTCCGGGTCGCCTTTATAATCCTCTTTATTTCAAACGCTAAATTTTTCTCGTTTATTCCTATCACAGAAATCCGATCTTTTCCAATAGCTCTTCCAATATCATTTTTAGAATATTTTCTTAAAATTACGATATCAACATCACTGTTTTCCGCTCTTCTTTTATAATCACGTAAAATTTTATCACTAACATCATTCGCCATCACTAAAACTTTATCACATAATGCAGAATTAATATATTTTCTTATACCTTCCTTTCCAAAAACCAAAAAGTTTCCCTTTTTAGCAATTTGAACTAACTTTAAAATTTTATCATCCAAGATATTCTAAAACCATTAAATCATTATTGTACCGTTTTAATTCTTCAGGATTTTTTATATTCAGAGCTTCTTCATAAAATACATTATTGAACATTTTTATAAATCCTTCGACCGATTCTAAATCGAATTTCAACTTTTCAGTCTTGTAATGCATAGGAATAACCAATTTGGGGCCGGCCTTCTCAACGATAGAAAAGGCAATTTCTTTATCTATCGTATAAATTCCCCCAACCGGCACCATTAAGACATCTGGTTTATATACTCTATCATAAAAACTTTCTTCAGGATAACATCCCAAATCACCGAGATGAACTATCTTGTAGTTTTTTGATTCGATAACAAATACGATATTATTACCTCTTTTTTTACCTCTTTCGTTATCGTGATAAGTATCAAAACCCGTAACTCTTACAGTATCCAAATCATAACGTCCGGATTTCTTTATCAATTGATAATCACCCGAAATTATTTTCTCGTTGTTATGATCATAATGTTGATGACTCTCCAAAACGACATTTCCAAAAAGTCCCTGGGGTATAGAATATCCCACAGATTCATCATAAGGATCCACGAAAATAACCTTATCCTCTATAACTATCTTAAAAAAAGAATGTCCATACCAAAAAATGTCCATTTTATCACCCCACATATTATATCATAGTTATAAATCTTGAATTCCGTTATTGATTATAAAACTTTTTTTTAATTTGTCATATTTAAGAAACATTTAATCTGTTCAATTCGTGTAAAATCACATAGATCTGCAAGGGGGAAGTATGAAAATAGTTTTTTACAGAAAAATACAACTTAAAATAAAAAATCAAAAGAAAACAGGCATATTTTTCCAATTTTGAAAACCTCGTATTTACGGGGTTTTTTTTTGGCTTAAATTTATTTTATATATGGAGGATTTTCTATGGCGCAAGAAATCAAATTATCAAAAAGTAAATTGTTGGTATTAGGGCTTCAACATGCCTTTACGATGTTTGGTGCAACAGTACTGGTTCCTTATCTCACTGGTGTTCCGGTAAATGTTGCCCTGTTCACTGCCGGAGTCGCTACACTCATTTTTCACCTAATTACTAAGTTTAAGGTTCCCGTATTCCTCGGGAGCAGTTTTGCTTACATTGCACCCATGATTTCCGTTACCCTTTATTACATCAATCAAGGCCCTACTAAGTACGATTCAATTCAATCGGCTTTAAACGCCGGAATGGATATAACACCGATGCTGGCTTACGCAACTGGTGGTATATTGATTGCCGGATTCGTTAAAATTGGAATCGGTTTTATTATTAAGTTGGTCGGAGTAGAAAAAGTCATTAAGCTATTTCCACCAACAGTATCGGGTACTACAATACTTATAATTGGAATTATACTGTCCCCAACTGCAATAGATATGGCCTCCAGCAACTGGTTTCTCGCCCTGGTAGGTTTGGGTGTTGCTGTCGTGATCAGACTTTATTTCAAAGGATTCCCAAAACTTCTTCCAGTCATATTCGGTATAATTTTTGGATATGTCGTTGCTCTGATCACAGGAAACGTTGATCTCACAGGTGTTGGAAGCGCTGGCTGGATCGCTCTGCCGGATTTTTATCTTCCAAAATTTTCCTTACACGCAATTTCTCTTATCGTTCCTGTAGCACTTGCGGCCGCCGTTGAGAGTATAGCCGATGTTTATGCCGTTTCAGCGGTCACAAACAAGAAATTTTATGAAGATCCGGGAATAGACAGAACGCTTATTGGTGACGGTATAGGAACATTCTTGGGAGGTATTTTCGGAGGTCCTGCAAACACAACTTACTCGGAAAATACCGGTGTACTGGCACTGACAAAAGTATACAATCCCTGGGTAATGAGGATAGCTGCCGTATTTGCAATTATTCTTTCTTTCATTCCAAAAATCGGAGCACTGGTCAACTCTATACCTACCTCAGTAATGGGTGGAATTGAAATAATACTCTTTGGTATGATCGCCGCCGTTGGATTAAAAACACTGATAGATAATAAAGTGAATGTCGATGGAAAGAATTTAATAATTATCGCCGTGATGATCGTCATAAGTCTTGGTGGTGCAAAAATAAGTATTGGAAATTTTGAACTCGAAGGTATTGGTCTTGCAGCTATTACGGGTTTACTTCTAAATTTGATATTTCAATTGACAAAAGCCTCTGACGAATAAAAAAACCGGAGCATTCCGGTTTTTTTATTCTCTATGAGCTTCACGGTATTCCAATAATTTTCTATCAATATCTTCTATTTTGTCCTGTTCTTTCTTCCAATAATCATAATTCTTTGTCTGATCCAACTCTTCCACTGTTTTTCCCTGTTGTTCCACCCAAGTATAATATTTAAGGTTATGCCATCTCTTTCTGTTGTTAACTGTCCCTTCAAACATCCAATCTGTTTTTGCACTCATAAAAATAGATTCAAATCTATTTTTAGCTTCATTTCTATCTATCTTTCCATACATTTTGTTTAAATCGTTCATCACAGATGAATATCTATTTATATTATCGGTGGCTATCGTAACTACATTTTCATCTTTGCTCAAATTATAATATTTCGCTGTTTTAATGGCGCAAAGAACATTTGCCACACCGGAAATACCGAAAATTTCACTCAATTTTTCCACCTGTTCTTCAGAAATAAATTCTTTTAAAAACTCTTTTCCAACTTCGTCAGTGAATACTTGCAACATTTTCTTTGATTCCAAATCATCAACAGCCACGACACCATCCATATTCATTACATTATGAATCCATGTAACGTGCTTATCCCCTATTCCCTGAATATCATGACCACCATAACCATTCAAAGACAATGTTGGACACTGTATCGGCTCTCCGGCGATTATTTTTGCGTCGGGAAATACTTCTTTTACTTTGTCACCACACGCTATCGTACCTGCAGAACCAACAGTTGCAACAACAGCTGCCACTTTTTTATTACCTATGTTAAACTCATCGATTATCTCCAAAATAGTATTTCCAGTTACATAATAATGAAATCTGTAATTGCCAAATTCCGAAAACTGATTGAGAATTCTGACTTTTTCGGGGTTTTCCTCATACAATTCCTTCGCTTTATCATAAATTTCCTTTACATTTGATTCACACCCGGGGGTTGCATAGACTCTCGCTCCGTATTCACGAATTAAATCAAATCTTTCACTGGACATCAATTCGGGAAGAATGACTACCGAATTAAATTTCATTCTACATCCTACCCACGCCCCGCCTATTCCATAATTGCCTGTAGAGGGCCATACTAAAGTATGATAATATGGATCTATTTCATCATTAATTATCTTTTCCAGAAGAATCGAATAAGTTGCACCGACTTTATGGCTTCCAGAGGGAAAATCCTTTCCATATAACACTACGATATTGGCCTCTACTCCTGTTATTTCCTTCGGAAGAACCACGTAATAATAGTCATTATTACTATCTTTCCATGTGATGTTATAAAGATTTATTGGATCGAGCGGGTCTTTTTTCTTCATTTCCAAAGCCTTTTTTCTGATTTTTGGATCAATTTTTTCCGGATGTAACATTTCCTCAAAACTGGGTCCTAAAACATAGCTTCTTTTCAATTTTCAACCTCCTCAAGTTTTTCTAAAATATATTCTGCCGTTACTGGTATTTTATCGATTCTTTTGTCTATCGCCCTTGAAATTGCTATTGGAATTGAAACTGGAGCTGGAATTAAAGAGGGCTCTCCAATACCTTTTGCTCCGTATGGGCCCTGAGAATAATTCATCTCAACTATGCCTGGAAAAATATTTTCAGGAATATCTTTGATGGTCGGAATCAAGTAAGTACTGAACCCATCGGTGATTATCTTTCCGTTGAGTGTTTTTATATTTTCGTAAATGGCATATCCCATTCCCTGAACAAAACCACCCTGAATTTGTCCAACAACACCGTCATAATTAAGGGCTTTTCCCACATCATGGGATGACCATACCTTGAGAACCTTCGAATTTCCAGTCAATAAATCGACTTCTACAAAAGAAATCTGACTCGCATAGGAATATGTTATATATGCATCTCCCAATCCATTTTCAAAATTCAATTTTATTTCCGGAGATTCGTACCACCCAGCTTCAAACAATTTACAATTTTTTTCATAAGCCATTTGAATCAATTCCTCAAATTTTATCTTTTCATCTTTATAGCAATATTCTCCGTCTCCGATTACAATATTTTCCTTCACCCATTTTTTTTCAGCGGCGAGCAGATTAAGCAATCTATCTTTAATTTTTTTTGAAGCGTTTTTTACGGCATTTCCGGAAAACATCGTCAATCTCGAAGCAACCGTTGGGCCACTATCGGCCAGAAATGCCGTATCTACATTACTGACCTTTATCTTCTCAACGTTCTGACCGAGCTCTTCGGAAGCGATCATAGTTATAACTGTTTTCGCTCCCTGTCCCATCTCCGTTCCACCGATTCTCACATTCACCGTTCCATCGATATTCACAACGACTTCCGCTCCAGATTTATCGAGCCTTTGACCGCCTGCCCCCAGACTGTTTCCATAAAAAATCAATGAGACGCCCAAACCCCTTTTCTTTTCTTTGTTTTTATCGTTAAATTCCTTGATTTCACTTTTCAGCGAGCCCCAGTTCGATTGTTCTTTCACATCATTGAGAGTTTCTTCCGCCCCGACACTTTCCCGTAATATTTGATCAGTTGATGTTTTAGAATTCAATTTCAAAATATTTTTCAGTCTGAATTCGATCGGATCGACATTCAAATTTTTCGCTATCTCATCAATTGCCGATTCCACGGCAAACAAAACCTGAGGACTTCCAAAACCTCTGAACGCACCTGCAGAAACTTTATTGGTATAAACACTGTATAAATCGACTTTCACATTTTCAATTTCGTAACAACCTGCAGCGTGAATCAAACTTCTGTACAGAACAATTGGCGATAAATTTGCATACGCACCCATATCCATATACCCCTTCACTTCCATTGCTCTTATTTTCTTATTTTTATCAACAGTTATTTTGTAATGAGTTTTTATGGGATGTCTTTTGGATGTGATCTGTATATCCACATCTCTTGAATATATCAACTTTACGGGCCTTTTTGTTTTATAGGAAGCAACGGAGGCATATGCAGCGACTATTGACGGGACCTCTTCCTTACCTCCAAATCCCCCTCCGGTTTCAGTTTGAATCACTCTCACCCGATTCAACGGCATTTCCAGAACCTCAGAAACCGCTCTTTGGACATAAAAGGGGCATTGCATAGTACCATATATTTTGGTTTCATCTTCGTCATAAATTGAAATTATACCCTGTGTTTCAAGATATGCCTGTTCCTGGTAATCTGCAAAAAAATCTCCTTCGTATTTATAACAATCTGAAAAATCCTGATCGATATTCCCTTTATATATTTTTTTATGATCTAAAATATTAGAATCTTTGTGAATTAAAGTTTCGTTTTTTATCGCTTCTTCTATCGTATATACTGGTTTCAACCCTTCAATCTTCAATCTGACATTTCTCGCCGCCAATTCCGCATCTTTTTGAGTTTTTCCTAAAGCTATCGCAACTACATCGCCAAAATATCTGACTTTTTCTCCTTCAGGAATGAGGCAGAACATATCTTTAACCGTTTCTCCCATCGAGTTCGAACCCGGGATATCTTTATGAGTAATTATATCTACCGTGCCGCTCAATTTCATGGCTTCGGAAATATCTATTTTTTTTAAAATACCATGAGAGACTCTTGAAATTACAGGATAGGCATAGATCATTCTATCGAAAAATAAATCTGCAGCGTATTTCGCTTTACCTGTAACTTTCGAATATGCATCTACCCTTTTTATTTTCTTACCAATAATTCTTCCCATTCAATCACCCTTATAAAACAATGAACAAAACTCGTGACTTTCAGAATCGACAAGTCCCAAATTCGTTATTCTGAAATCGGGTATAACGGACAATTGGATAAATGATAATGTCATAAATAAATCCGGTATTTTACAGCCCATTTTATGCAAAATATGTTTAAGATCATCGATTTTTTCAGCGACTTCCTCTCCCGCCAAATCCGACATCAATCCTGCAATTGGCAAAGAGAGTTCTTCGACTATTTTTCCCTTATTGGCAACGATCAATCCTCCACCTAGTGTAATACATCTGTTGGCCGCCAGGGACATATCTTCATCATTCGTTCCCAGAACAGCCATATTATGTGAGTCGTGTCCTACAGAAGTCGCCACGGCACCTTCTTTCAACGATGTCCCGTTAACAAAACCCAATGAATAAGATTTTTCTTCTGTATATCTGCATATTACTGAAATTTTTAAAACGTCATTATTCATATCCTGAACAACTTCATTATTTTCAATTTTTGCATTCATGATTCGTCTTTTAGTCATTACTATATCAGGAAGAACTTTTATAACATTGATTTTCTCTCCCTTTGCAATTACCTTAAAATCTTCTTTCTCAAAATATGGACATTTGAAACTGTTTATTTCTTCCAACGGCAGGCATTTTCTGTCGAATTCCTTTACCAATTCTCCGTTTTCAGCAACTATTTCCGAATCTTTTATAACAATCTTGGGATAAAAATTCTCAAGATCTTCAACTATGAGTATGTCAGCTTTATATCCAGGTGCAATTGCGCCCATCGATCTCAAATGATAATGATTGGCGGTGTTTATTGTTGAGCACCTTATAGCAGTGATTGGATCGATTCCGTTTTTTATGGCTTTATTAATCATAAAATCGATGTGCCCTTCTTTTAAAATATCCCCGGGATGTTTATCATCCGTACAGAAAGATATATAAGGAAAAGTTTTCTCATTCAATACCGGAAGCAAATCGATCATATTTCTTTCAGTACTTCCCTCCCTTATGAGTAACTGCATACCTCTGGAAATTTTTTCATAAGCTTCTTCATACTCATTACATTCGTGATCAGATCTGACGAAGGCATCTATATATGCATTGAGATTTTTCCCCGATAGACCCGGCGAATGACCGTCTATAGGTTTATATTTGTGTCTTATCAATTCTATTTTTGCTATGGAATCCTCATCGAGATTCAAAATATCTGGATAGTTCATAACTTCACCCAGTCCTGAAACTCTTCTGAACTTTTCAACGAACCCTATCATATCCATTACTGAAATTTTAGCACCGCTGGTTTCCATATTAGTAGCAGGAACCGCCGAAGGAATCATAAAATATAAATTTATAGGTAATCCTTCAGTGGAATCAAGCATGTATTTTATTCCTTTTAATCCAAAAACATTCGCGATTTCATGAGGATCGGCAATGAGAGTGGTAGTTCCTCTTTTAAGAACCGTCTTTACAAACTCCAGGGGTGATAACATTGAAGACTCTATGTGCATATGAGCATCAATGAGGCCAGGAACGACAAAATTACCTTTTACATCTATTTCCCTTATCCCTTCCGTATAATCACCAACACCAGCAATTCTTTTCTTAAAAAGAGCGATATTCGATTCTTCTATTTCTCCTGTAAAAACATTAACTATCCTACAATTTTTAAGTAGGACATCCGCGGGCTGATCACCTTTAGCAATAGGTATTATATCAATAATATTCATATAAAAACCTCTTACGAAAACCCTGCCGGCCAGGATTTATTCAAATATGGAACTTATCATTTTTTTATCAATTTCCTCTTTAACCTTTTTACAGAAATAATCTATTTCCACATCATTTATCTGTTTATTGTTTCTGGTTCTTATAGATAATTTATTTTTTTCGATCTCTTTATCACCTATTACAAGAATGTAAGGAATCTTATTCATCTGTGCATCTCTGACCTTAAAATTGGTTGATTTTTGTCTTTCATCTACATCAACTCTCAAACCTTCATCAGAAAGTTTCTTTTGAATATCGAGAGCGAATTCAACATGCCTATCGGCAATGGGCAACAAAATCACATGAACCGGCGAAAACCATGAGGGGAAAGCACCAGCAAAATTCTCCGTTAAAATTCCAAAAAAGCGTTCGGTAGATCCAAAGATAGTTCTGTGAATCATAACCGGCTGAACTTCCTGATTTTCATTATCAATGTATTTTAAATTAAATTTTTCCGGCATCATGAAATCGAGTTGAATAGTTGCACATTGCCACTCTCTTCCCAGACTGTCTTTAATATGATAGTCAATCTTCGGCCCGTAAAATGCCCCGTCGCCTTCGTTGATTTTGTAATTCAATCCAACATCTTCCAAAGTGGTTTTCAGTATTTCCGTAGCTTTATCCCACAAAAGAGGATCTCCCATATAATCTTCCGGCCTCGTACTCAATTCCGCCCTGTATTCAAAATCGAAAGTTTTGTATATTCTGTCGACTAATTTAATAACTCCTTTTATCTGCTCTTCAACGCCATCCATTGTACAGAATATATGAGCATCATCCTGAGTAAATCCTCTTACCCTGAACAGACCATGTAAAGCACCGCTTCTTTCATATCTATGAACCTTTCCGAATTCAAACATTTTTATGGGTAAATCCCTATAACTTACCGAACCGGATTTATATATAATTATATGCCCCGGACAATTCATAGGTTTTACAGCAAAATTCTGATTTTCCATTTCAGAAAAGTACATGTTTTCACTGTAATGATCCCAATGTCCCGAAATTTTCCAAAGCTCCTCATTCATAATAAGCGGGGTATTTATCTCTTCGTATCCATCTTCCTTGTGCATTTTCCTGGAAAATTCCATGAGCTCATTCAAAGCGATGGTTCCCTTGGGATGGAAAAACGCCATTCCCGGTGCATATTCATGATTAAAACTGAAAAGCCCCATCTTGGGTCCAAGCTTCCTGTGATCCCTTTTCTTGGCCTCTTCAATCATATTCAAATATTCTTCAAGCTCACTCTTTTTCGCAAAAGCAGTACCATAAACTCTCTGAAGCATCGGATTATTTTCGTCACCTCTCCAGTAGGCCCCGGAAACCGACGTGAGTTTGAAATATTTCACTTTACCCGTTGAGGGCATATGTGGCCCTCTGCAAAGATCTATAAAATCTCCCTGCTTATAGAATGTGACATCGTCATCTTTAATGCCCTCAAGTAATTCAAGTTTATATTTTTGATCCTTTAAAATCTCTCTGGCTTTTTCTTTATCTGCTTCCATTCTCTCAACCGGATAGTCCTCAGATATGATTTTTGTAATCTCTTTTTCAATTTTTCCCAAATCCTCATCGGAAATTCTGATATCTCCCAAATCAAAATCATAATAAAAACCATTCTTGATAACAGGTCCTATCCCCAACTTCACATTTTCTCTGCCATATATTCTTATAACGGCCTGAGCTAAAATATGCGAAAATGTATGGCGGTAAAATTCCTCCGACAGTTCATCATTAAGGGTGATTATTTTTATCTCCGATTCTTCTGGAAGGGTTCTATTTAAATCAAACAAGTTTCCATTAACTTCCGCTCCTATGGCCTTAGATGCAAGCCTTTTAGAAATATCGCCAGCTACATCCAAGGATGTCGTTCCATTATCAAACTCCTTTTTTGTTCCATCTGGAAAAAATACCTTTATCAATGTAACTACCTCCTTTTTATCACTACAGCACTTTATAAACTTCAATTTTTATATTAGAATAATTATATCATCTATGATTGATAACTCCAATTTGTTGAAAAGATAATTTTTGACATATTTAAACGAAAATTTATTTTAATTAATGATTATAAAGGATGATTATTATGAAAAAAGACAGAAAATTTAATTATAAGACTCTATCATTTATATTTCTGATATCTCTGGTCGCGTTGACGGTAGTCTTTTTGTTTTTATTTATCAATTATCAAAACGAATTGAATCGAAAATATAATTTGATTTACGATGAGATGAAATGGCTAGAAAATAATCGCGCCGGCACGAACATTGCAAATCAGAATGACGAATCACATATATTCATCTATGCAAACAATAAGATCATACAAAATACGCTGGATGAAGATTATATCGCTTCCGGCTATTCCGTTTTTCCCCTGATCAGATATACTATAAACTCAGAATCCCCAATCAACGATACTTTTCGATTGCTATTCGATGGCGATTTATCTTTTTATGAAAGGGAAATGGGATATTCAACATTTTTCCCAATAGAAGGATTAACATTCAAAGGAGCTTCATTAAGTGGAAAAACTCTCTATTTGAAATTTGATAATTATGAGGTTATATCGAACAAAAGTACACTTGAAAAGAAAATAATCGAATGGGAATTGTTAAAAACCGGACTTCAATTCGATAATGTTGAAGAAGTCATCATTCAACCCGAAAATATATTTTGATGCAAAATAAAACGAAAATTCATATTTTTAAAGGTAAATCCTTTTCAGGTAAAACCACAGAAATTATAAATAATCTCCTAAGAAAAAATTCAGAGGACCCGCTATCTTACATCTTTATAGGCCCTAATGGAAATTACGTTAAAAATATAAGAGAAAAGTGTATGTCTGAAACCGAGTCTATAATATCTTCAAATTTCTTTACTATTGACCAGTTTGCTGTTACTCTTTACAAAGAGGCTAACCCGGATCTGCTGTTTATCCAGAAGGAATTGATTTTATTTGAAATATCAAGAATACTTTCACATACGGAATTAAAAGGGATTTCGAAGAGCAGTAATATTCTGGAATTTTTATATAAAATGATAAATGATGTAAAAGAAAATAACGGGTTCGAAAATATTTTCAGTGATTATGAAGATTCCTATATCATCTTTCTGAAAAAAATATTCGATACCGTCCAATCAAAGATTGAGAATAATAAAACCTTTGATACCTTCGACGCTTACTTAAAATTATCCAATTATGTTGATTCGATTGATTTTTCTAAATATGGAAAAACACTATTCATCGATGGATTCAATGACTTCTCAAAAGCTCATCAAATTTTTATAACAACCATAAGTGATAAGTTTCCAGAAATTTATTTATCATTCCCGGTTGATACCGATAAAGAAAAATTATTTTATGGTTCTCAAAGTTTTATCAATATTTTTAATTCTCTAAATAAAAAAAACACTGCGTTTAAAATAACTGGATTAAACAAACAATTTTTCCCCGATGAACTGTCCCCGTTTAAAACTTCCCTGTTTTCTAAAAATTTAAATCTCCAAAAATCTGAGAACATAGTGGTCAGTGAATTCAAAAATAAGAACGATGAAATATGTGAAATATCCAGAATTGTCAAATCAATGCTGGTAAAAGGAATATCGGCAAACAATATCTCCGTGGTCGTCCCTGATGATGAATTATATATAAAGAGTCTGGAAGAAAAATTAGAAGAATATTCAGTAAACTATTCAACAATCAACGAAAATAATATTGAAAACTCAATCATAGTAAAAAAGATTCTGGCATCATTCGAATGTTTACATCAGGGATTTTCCACCAATTCCTTCATGGCTCTTTTCGATTCCGGTTACTCAAAAAATCCCGAGAATGCAAGAATTTATGAAAAATTAGCGCTGGACGCTCATATATATTATGATTATGAATTTACTTCACTTAAAAATAAAAAACTCGATTTTAAAAAGAAATTATCGATTCACAAAAAGTTTTTAGAAAAAAAACTCTGCTCAATGGAATACAATTATGATGAAGAATTTGGAACGGAAGAAATCGATCAAATCAAAAAAGACGTGGAGTTTATTGAAAAATTTAAAAAAGATACAGATGATATATTTTCAATTCTTGAAAAGATAAATACTGGTAAAATCAATATCAATGAATATTTTTCACTCATAGAAGAGTTGTATAAAGAAATGCAAAAGAATGAAGAATTTGAGGAAATCTTTAATTTTCGAACTACGAAAATCGAAAAAGATTACGTGAATTTGTTTTTCGAAAAACTCCTTCCCGATCTTGAAAAAGCCCTGTTTTATTTGGGGTATGACAAAATTTCCCCGGATCTATTTTATGAATATCTCAAAATTTTTATACACTCAAAGAAATATTATATATCTCCTCCCGTAAGCGGAAGAATAACGATTGAAAATACAACTCATTCCAGATTTAACAGAAAAAAATTCAAGTTTTTCATTGGATTCACCGATGAAAATTATCCCAAAATCAGTATAAATCCTTTTTATTCTTATCTGATGTACGAAAGCGACATACCAAAAGATTTTTTCAACAGATTCGAGGATCAGGAAAAATTGAACCTATATCTATCCATAATCAACGCCGAAAAAAAGATTTTTTTCTCATATCCGATTCAAACCAACGACGGAAAGCCTATATTAAAATCCATTTATATTGATGAATTCGAAAAATTTTCCGTATCCGAAAAAACAGAATATTCAAATAAGAATAAAAAGTTCGTTTTTTGCAGGAAAGAACTGGAAAATAAACTGACAAAATTTTTTGATACAAAGATATGGGATGAGCTGAAAGACAGTTATGATCTGAGCGAACTGGAAAACTCACTCAACAAAGAAAAAAATAAATTCGAATGGAAGATAAAAGATCTGAACTCTTTAAGAAAAAATATAAATAACAATTATAGTTTCTCAAAACTCAACTCATATGATCAATGTCCCTTTAAATTTTTCTTGATATATCTAATAGGTTTGAAAGGGGAGGAGAAAAGTATTTATGAACTGAATCCCCTGGAAGAAGGAATTCTTTATCACAACGTGTTGAGAGATTTTTATTCAGGTGAAGATTATAAGAAATCAATTGAACAAAATCTGAATAAACTCATAGATACCAGCTACAAAGATATATACGACTATGAATATACAAAACATGAAAAAATATTGGATAATTATATTTTCAATAAGGAAACCAAAAAAATTCCAAACAGATCTTCTTCTTTTGTTCCAGAATACTTCGAATTGCCTTTCGGTCCAAAATATAATAAGCAGGTAAAAATTTCAAAAATAAATCTCAACGGAAAAATAGACAGAATCGACGAAGATCAAAATAAACTGTATTTAATTGATTACAAAAGAAGTCCCAACGGAGATAAAAAACAGTTGATTCTATATTCCCTCGCCGTAGAAATCCTGTTTCCGGAAAAAGAACTGGCTGGCGGGGTATTCAAACCGATAAAAACCGAAAAAAATTACTTCGATAACTTTAAAATCCAAAAAGATGATGACCGGATCATCTGGAAATTTTCAAGAAAAGAGATATCAAAAGAAGAGATACTAAATTGGATCGATAATACACATGAAAGTATATCAGAGGGTATTTATCCCCCGAGTTTTATTAATAATTCGAAGGCCTGTTTCAATTGTCCATTCAAAAACATTTCATATTTAATGAAATGGAGAAACGATTATTAATTTTATAACTTGACAAAATAGAATTATTACTTTATTATTGCAACCAAAGGAGTAACGTTATGAGAATAAATTCTTTGTATCTAAAAAATAATAATCACGTTCATCATAATATAGTCGCCCGGTAATGGCGTCTTTTTCGTCGTGCAAACCGGGCTTATGCCCGGTTTTTTATTTTTTTGAGGAGGTTATATACAGTATGTCTTTAAATATTTTCTATTCAAATCATCATCATTCATATTTTAAAGCTCGGTTGTAATAATAAAATTATGACAATCCGGGCTTTGCCCGGATTTTTTTATACTATTTTTAAGGAGGGTAATTATGAAAAGAAAAATCTTAGTTCTGTTATTAACTTTGACGGTGGTTTTAAATTTTGCATCATTAATCGAAGAAATCCAGGAAAGAGGTGTTTTAAGAGTAGGACAAGATTCGGCTTATATGCCACTTTATGGTACAGATACCGAAGGAAACAGAATAGGTCTTGAAGCGGAAATATTACAGAAAATGGCAGATACTTTGGGTGTAAAACTTGAATTCGTGGTTGTAAATTGGGATGGGATCATTCCCGCATTGTTGACAAATAAATTCGATATAATATGGTCCGGAATGACAATATCACCAGAAAGGGCTATAAAGGTTAATTTCAGCATCCCTTACATGACCGGTGGCCAGGTAATTATCTACAATAATAAAAAATATTCTTCTTCTCCATCTTTAAAAGAACTGAAAGAAGATAAAAATTTAAAAATTTCAGTACAACTAGGGTCAACCGGGAATGAGGCAGCAAGAAGAACCTTTCCGGGAAAAGAATTACTCAATTTCGACACTATAGATGAAGCGGCCCTTCAGGTTGCAACAGGAAAAGCAGATATCATGGTATTTGATTCATTATATGCAAATTATATTGCAAACAAATACGAACAGATATCCGCATCGGAAGAATTTATAACAGAGGAGAATTTCGGCGTCGCCATAAAAAAGGGAGATTTTGATACAGTCAGGTGGATCGATACTTTTATCACTTCTCTTAAAACGAGTGGAGATTTCGATAAATTAAAACAAAAATGGTTGATAGATTATGAGGGAAATAATTAACCAATAAATTTAAAGCATTCAAGGAGGCAAATTATGAAAAAAGGATTTTTGGTAGGTTTGATACTTTTAGGTATTGTTTTAGGATTTTCTTCATTGATTGAAGATATTCAGGAAAGAGGTGTTTTAAGAGTAGGACAAGATTCGGCTTATATGCCACTTTATGGAACAGATTACAATGGAGGCAGAATAGGACTGGAAACTGAAATACTACAAAAAATGGCGGATATTTTGGGTGTAAAACTTGAATTCGTGGTCGTGAACTGGGACGGAATCATCCCCGCATTGTTGACAAATAAATTCGATATAATATGGTCCGCAATGACAATTACTCCCGAAAGAGCTATAAAAGTTAATTTTAGCATTCCATATCTCACCGTCGGTCAGGTAATAATTTATAATAATAACAAATTTGAAACACTTCCATCTTTAGAGCAATTGAAAAAACTCGATGATTTAAAGATAGCCGTTCAGTTGGGCTCAACGGGAAACGAAGCGGCGAGAGCCATCTTCCCCGATAAAGAGCTGCTGAATTTCGACACAATTGATGAAGCGGCCTTTCAAGTGGCAACCGGTAAAGCGGATATAATGGTCTTTGATTCGATCTACGCTTACAATCTTGAAAAAAAATATGATCAAATTTCTGTCTCTGACGAACTCATCTCAAAAGAAGATTTTGGGGTTGCAATAAAAAAAGGAGATTTCGATACCATGAGATGGATAGATACATTTATCAGATCAATAAAAACCAGTGGCGAATTAGACGAATTAATTCAAAAATGGATAGTGGATTATCAACCTGAACTGTAAAGGAGCATAAAAATGAAAAGAGCCGTTTCGCTTATTGTTGTTATCTTAATTCTAGGTTTTTTATTAATAATTTTATATGACTCAGTTTCAAAAGTTTATCCTTTCAACTGGAAGGTAATACAAAAATACTGGAAGCTTTTTCTGGATGGGTTGTTTACAACTTTAACAATAAGTGGAATAGCTCTTTTCTTTTCTGTAATTATCGGTTTTTTCATAGCTCTGGCAAGAAAATCCAAAAGCTATATTTTACAGGATTTTGGTATGATTTACGTCTGGTTCTTCAGAAATTTACCGTTATTAGTCATAATTCTTCTAATCTATTACGGATTCGGTTCAATAGTCAATATAGAAAGATTCTGGGCAGGCGTTATTTCTCTTTCACTTTTCGAGGGATCATATGTTGGTGAAATTATAAGGGCGGGAATTGAAGCGGTTCCGTCAGGAGAAGTTGAAGCGGGATATTCACTGGGATTGAAAAAAGGTCAGATTTACTACAACATAATTCTTCCACAGGCATTCAAAATATCTATCCCGCCACTTATCGGCCAGCTCGTAAGCCTTGTAAAAGACAGTTCTTTGGTTTCGGTCATTGCTCTGGGTGATCTCACCATGAGAGCAAGACAGATAGGAAATCAAACACTGGCAAGTATGGAATCATATTTAATCTTAGCGGCATTTTATTTGACAATAACTTCATTGCTCTCATTTGCGGGAAGAATAATAGAAAGGAGATTCAAAGTATCATGAAAGAAACCATTTTGGAATTGCAAAAAATCAGTAAAAATTTCAATGATTTAAAGGTTTTAACGGATATAAATTTCAAGGTTTTCAAAGGTGACATAATTGCAATACTCGGTAAATCCGGAGAAGGCAAAACCACCTTGCTCAGAACAATAAATAATCTCATTGAACCCAACGGCGGAAATATTTATTTTAAAAAAAGGTTGATAGAAAGAAAAAATAAAGAAATCAGAAAATTCAGAACAAAAATAGGATTCGTTTTTCAGCATTTCAACTTGGTAAGCAACCTGACCGTTCTTCAAAATGTAATGTTAGGCCCACTGAAGGCAAAAAAAATTCCAAAAAAGGAAGTTAAAGAACTGGCCCTGAATAAAATAAAGCTGGTTGAAATGCTTGATAAAATCGACAGTTATCCGAACAATTTATCCGGAGGACAAAAGCAAAGAGTGGGAATAGCCAGGGCTCTGGCCATGGAACCGGAGATTATTTTATTCGATGAGCCAACATCGGCTCTCGATCCTTCTTTAGTCGGTGAGGTTATGAAAATAATAAAAAAACTTTCATTCGAGGGGATAACAATGATAATAGTAACCCATGAAATTGCCTTTATAAGATCTATTGCAAACAGAATTTTGTTTTTATCGGAGGGGAAGGTCAAATACGATTTGAAAACCGACGAATTTTTCAATTCAAAGGAATCAACTATAAATGATTACCTTAATATCTTCGTTTATGACAACTGATCATTATTTTTCAACAAATCATCGTATTTTTTATCAATTTCTTTTTTTTTCGACTTAACTACATCGAGTTTTTCTCTACAATGAGAAATCAATCTTATAGTTTTTTCATAAACTTCCAATCCAAGCTCTAAGTCAATATCTTCCTTTCTGTCTTCAAAATATTCCGTTAATATTTTAATCTTTTCCAATGATTCATTGAAGGATAAATTCGTTATCTTTTCATCATCAATAGCCTTTAAAAATTTTTTTATTTCTATGTTTTTATCATTCATAATTAATTCCTCCCCTGATTTTTTTTGCTTTCCTTCGTCAGTATTTTTGCATCGAAACTGTGAGCCCTCGTTCTGAATTTAATTTTATCATTAATTTCAATTTTATCAGGATCATTAATGGGCGAATTATTTGAATCATATATGTATACGAGATTTTTTTTAGGAAAGAGACTACTCAAAAGATATTTCGAGATTTGATCTTTTTGATCGATTCTTTCTTTTCTATCACTGATAATCTCTTCGATCATCTTCTTCACTGATTTCAAAAATTCTTCCATTTTTCCCTCATATATCCTTAAGGACGAATCAAATTTTTCCGAATGATTTTCGACTAAATCGAGTTTGTAAAAATTTTCATAATATTTCCTGTTAAAAAAACTATTGATTTTTTCAAAACTGAGATCTAAAAATGGAATATTTATTTTTGTCATAATCGAGTTATCAATATAATTTTTATAATTCCATAAATTTTTATAGTAAACGTCCAGCAAAAAATCTATATCATTTGTTTTTTGTAATTTCAATAAATTGCAAACAGCTTTTTCTTTATCATTCATAAAAACGGTTGAATTTTTTGAAAATATTGTTCTTAAAAAATTGAAATTTTCAACATATTTATTATTTGTAACGGATATTTCATAACCTAAAACAGATGGTGTGTTGAATTCTTTTTTCGCTACAATATCCAGTAAACATGTATCTTCCGAATGCCCTATCCCTGTTAAAACAGGTATTTTTGAATTTAAAATATTTAAAGCACATTCTTCATCTTCAAGATACAAAAAAGCGCTCTGAGCTCCTCCTCCCCTGACAATACATATCACTTGAACTTTTCCTTTATCATTAATATCCTTAATAGCACGTATAATACTTCCGGCTGTTTCAGAACCTTCAACAGACACGGGATAAAAATATATATCAGGGAGTATCGAACTTCTTTTCAGATTATTTACAAAATCATATAAACCTCTCGTATTAGGAGAACCGCACACTGCAATATTTAAAATAGGTTCATTAAAATCATATAAATTTACAATTTTTTCAACGGGATACAATTCCATTTTTTTGAATTTTTCAAGAATTTTTTCTCTTTTTAATTCTATGGAGCCTTTTCCGGATAATTCTATATTATAGGCGTCTATCACATACTTATTCTGAGTAACTCTGAATTTCAGGATTCCTTCTATATAATATTTCTTTCCTACCATTTCTTCAGGATAGTCCACATATAGTTTTTTCAGAAACAGATTAGGTCTGTCAAGCTGCACTGAAATATGATAAGAATAACTGTTCTGTCTGTATGTTTTAATCTTCTCCGAGATTTCGATATCCAGAACATTCCTTTTGTTGATTCCAGCCTTTCTCACCTCACCATGAATTCCCACCGGATCTCCCAAATAAAATTCGGAAAAATCTCTAATCCATCTCATTAAATCGGCTATTGATTCAAAGATTTTTATCTGCATATTATTTCCTCCTAACAAATGTTATCATAATTAAGAGGTGAAAAATGAGAACATTGGGCCTAATTGTTGAATATAATCCCTTTCACAACGGTCATTTATATCACATAAAAAAAGCCGCAGAAATGATTAATCCTGAAATAATTGTAGGAGTCATGAGTGGCAATTTTGTCCAAAGGGGCGAACCTTCAATATGCAGAAAGCAGACCAAAGTCAAATCATCACTCGATGCTGGAATAGATCTGATAATTGAATTGCCGTTTGTTTTCGCAATCCAGGATGCAGGTGGATTTGCATCGGGTAGTATAAAGATTTTGGAAAAATTGAAAACAATGTTTTTGGTTTTTGGAAGCGAATCAAATGATATTGAATCTCTGGAAGAGATATCGACCATCCTGAACAAATCTTCAGATGAATACAATTCTCTTCTGAAAAAATTTCTTAAAGAGGGACTTTCTTTTCCAAATGCGAGAAAAGAAGCACTGAAAGAATATTTAAAAAGTAAAAATAAAAATCCGGATATTGTCGACAAAATAGCTCTTTCCAACGATATTTTAGGATTGGAATATTTAAAAGGTATAAAAAAAATACATTCTTCAATCCAGACCTTTTCCATAAAAAGAATTGGAAAAGGTTACCATGATTTAGATGACGATTCCACTTATTCGAGTGCCACCGCAATAAGGAAAATAATAAAAAAAAGTGAGTTCGAGAAACTGAAAAAACTCATTCCATTGTTCTCTTATAAAAATTTAATTGAGGATATCAAAAAAAATGAAGGACCGATTTTCCTTGAAAATCTCGAAAAAACGATAATTTCAATTTTCAGAATGAATAATCTGAAAGATTTTGAAGAAATTTACGGAATAAATGAAGGACTTCATGTAAGAATGAAAAAAGCCGCTAAGGCAAGTTCCAATCTGGAAGGTTTTCTAAAAGAGGTTAAAACAAGAAGATTCACACTCACGAGAATAAAAAGAACTCTAATTTCTTCAATACTGAAACTGGATAAAAATACAATTAATGAATCGAATCTTTATGGACCTCAATATATAAGAATATTGGGCTTCAATGAAAAAGGAAGGAATTATCTCGCCGCTATAAAGAAAAAAATTGATATTCCAATCATAACCAATATCTCAGATTGGCCCGGAATTTATAGAAAAATTTTGAATAACAAATATAACGCGAGTCCCGAACTCTTCAAAAAACAACTCTTTTATGATATAAAATCTACTGAATTGTACGCTTTATTCAATTCAAAAAAAAATTTAGTATCGGGGAATGAATTTAAATACAATGTCAACTACAGAAGAAACTAATTATTATGAAATAGCAATATCAAATCTGCCTTTAAATGGATACTTCACATATTCGTCAAAAATTTCATTGGAACCCGGTCAAAGGGTACATGTTGATTTTTCGAACAGGTCATATCTCGGATATGTATACAAAAGAGTCGAAAAACCTGAATATAAAACTAAGGAAACACTCGAAATTATAGATAATGAAAGTTATCTTTCAAAAAAAGACATGAGTTTGATTGAATACACCTGTGACAAGTTTCATACACCACCGGGAAAAATATTCGATCTGTTCTTTCCACCGGGAAAACTTCTTAAAAAAATAAAATACCTTTATCCTGTTGATTCAAAAAGTGTTTTATCCGAAACAACCAGATACGATAGTGCTCTGAAGAAATTCGGCAAAGAACAAATCTTAAACGACATAGATAAAAAATATTCTAAAGAACTATTCAGTTTTATCTCTAAAAATAATTTTAAAAAGAAGAGTGAAAAGTTTCTGGAAATAAATATTCCTTTATATAACACTTATAACTATAATCTTACATCTAACGGCGAAAAAATTGTTAATTTTTTATTGTCAGTTGAACATATCGACGAGAATGAATTAATAAAAAAGATGGCCCTGAAGTCTAAAAGCTCCATTAAAACTTTATTGAAAAACAAAATAATAAAATATAAAGAAATAGAAGAGGATGACGAAAATTGGAATATTGAGAGAATAAAGGCTCTTACCTCAGAACAGGAAAACATTTATAAAAATATAGTTGATAATTTTCTGGGAATACATTTATTGCATGGGTTAACGGGAACTGGAAAAACAGAAATATATTTCAAATTGATGGAAATAGTTCTGAATAAAGGATATCAAATTCTATACATGGTTCCGGAGGTTTCCCTGACTCCACAATTACTCGCAAGAATGAGAGGTTTCTTTCCGGGAAGAATTCTGGGAACTTACAACAGTTATCTGCCTAACAATCAAAGAGTTTCCAATTGGTTGGATGCCAAAGAAAAGAACATTAATATATTGGTTGGAACGAGGAGTTCTATATGGCTGCCTCTTGATAATCTTGGATTGATAATAATCGACGAAGAACATGACACTAGCTATTACAACCAAAATAACCCCTTCTTCGATTCAATAGACATAGCGATTAAAAAGGCAGAGTTGCTAAATATACCCCTTATACTGGGAAGCGCTACTCCAAGGATAGATCATTACCAAAAGGCGCTGGATAAACACTTTTATCTTCATGAATTGAAAAACAGGCCGAAGGGAAAATTACCCGAGGTGGAAATAATAGACATGAAAAAAAATTCCAGATCATTTCTCTTTTCCATCCGTTCACTGAATGAAATAAAAAATAATTTGAAAAAAAATTTACAAACTTTTATTTTTGTCAACAGAAAAGGATATTCAAATTATATCGTATGTCAAAAATGCGGTCATATTATTAAATGCCCTAACTGTAGTATATCTATGAGTTACCATAAATCCAAGAACATTTTTAAATGTCATTATTGCAACCATTCCGTATTTTCATTCACCGAATGCCCTGAATGTAAAAGCAAAAGTTTGATCGCTCGAGGTTATGGTACGGAAAAGGTGGAAAATGAGGTAAGGAAGATTTTCCCCGAAGCAAATGTTTCAAGAATAGACAAAGAAACGATTGAAAACAACAAAAAATTCGAAAAAATTCTAAGGGAAATCAGCCTTAAAAAAATAGATATTATAGTGGGAACAAAAATGATTTCAAAGGGTCTTGATTTTCCAGATGTTGGTCTTGTAATTGTTTTAGATTCTGATAAGCTCATAAATATTCCGGGATACTATTCTAACGAAATTGCATTTCAACAAATCAATCAGGTTATCGGAAGATCGGGACGTGGCAAAAAGGGAAGGGCAATAATTCAAACTTACAATGAAGAAAACGAACTGTTAAAAAATGCCATTAATTCCAAATATGAAAACTTTTATAATAATGAAATCGAACTGAGAAAAAAATTCAATTATCCTCCCTACATGGATTTTATACAGATATCGATAAAAAACAAAGATGAAAAAAATTCTCTTGAAGATTCTAAAAGATATTTGATGGAGTTTACAAATTTGAATAAATCTATCTCTCAAATATTCGGCCCGGTGAAGCCCTTCATTTTTAAAATAAATAATGAATTCATTCATACAATAAATATTAAAGTCGAAAAAAATTATCAAATAAATTATCCTGAGGTTGCTATAAAATCGAAGGTTGAAATCGTTGTTAATCCTTATGGTAATATATTGTGAATATAAAAGGAGTTTTATATAGATGGATGCAAAATATTTAAACAATAATTTATTAATTGATAAAGAAAATTCCAGGATCGTCTTGCCTGAAAAATTTTTGAATTCTAAAAAATTCCTGGAAATAGGATTCGGCGGCGGGGAATATTTGATAAAAAAATCGCTGGAAGATAAAAACAGTTTTTTTATTGGCCTGGAGCTTTCATTACTCTCAACATACAAAATTCAAAAAATATGTACAAAAAAAGAAATAAAAAACATAGGATTGATTCTGATTGATGCAAGATTTGCACTGAGAAACATCTTTGAATCGGAATATTTCGATGGTATATACATGAATTTCCCCTGTCCCTGGCCGAAAAAAAAGCACTTCGCCAACAGGTTGAATGATAAAGATTTTTCTGCTCTGTTATTAAAAGTCCTGAAAACAAATGGATTCTTCCAATTATATTCAGATTCAAAGGAATTCGTTGATAATTTCATTTTTTCCTTATCAGAAACAAAAAAATTCACTTCGCCTATTTTAGAAATAAATCCTGAAATAATGGCAAATACTAAATACGAGGGGAAATGGCTGAAACAATGTAAAAACATATATAAACTTTCACTGTATAAAAGCCATGATAACAGAGAACATTTTGCAAACGATGGGAGGTATGAAATGCCACATTTTAAAATTGAAAATTTTGAATCGATTTCAAAGATTCAGAAAATTCTCAATAAAAATCAAAAAATCGACAACACAATCATTGTATATAAAAGAATTTTAAAAGACATAGAAAATGAAGTTTATAAAATAGAAACTCTCGCAATTGATCTGTTTGAGGGAAATAGAAAATTTGAGCAAAAAATAAATATAATCATCAGAAAAAGAGAAAAGGACTGGATAATCAAGCTGGACGATTTTATAAACCCTTATAGAACTGATGCAGTAAAAAACGCCATTTTCAATCTGAAAAATATTATTTCCTGACCTAAACACCAACACTTTTTATAATGTTATTGTATTGAATATTATATTCGGTACTTCCAGATTTTAATTTGGTTTCAATTTTTTTGGTTGAATGAATAACTGTAGAATGTTTTCTGCCAATTTCTCTGGAAATATCGGTTACGGTCTTGCCAAAATAATTTTTCAAAACATACATCATCATCTGTCTTGCAAATACTATCTTTTTATCCCTGCTTTGACCAAGTATCTCAGTTTTATTTATTCCTGTTATTTTCTCAACTGATGTGAAGAGCTTTTCGTAAATAGAACTTTGAATTTGAGTTTCTGTAAAAACCTGAAATTCATTTAACACTTTTTTTATTATTTCTCCGTCAACATTCATGTTAAAAATTTTACACTGTACCGAAAGTTTTATGATAATTCCTTTCAACTTTCTAATATTGCTATTCACTTTTTCCGATAAAAGATTTGCATATTCATCATTCAAGGAAAAATTCTGATTTTGAGCAATTTTTTTCGCAATAATATATTTGGTTAATGTGCCCGGTTTATTTATTTCCATCACTAATCCCATCTGAAATCTGGAAATGAGTCTTTCGTGAAATGTTTTTAATTCAGAAGGATTTCTGTCCGAACAGATAATTAACTGCTTTCCTGAATCGTGCAAATCATTGAAGGTGTGAAAAAATTCATTTTGTACACCTTTCTTTTCAATCAAAAATTGAATATCATCAATCAATAAAATATCGGCTTTCTTTCTATACCTCTCTCGGAATTTTTCTATCTTATTTTCCTTTATTGATGCAATCATCTCGTTCATGAATTCTTCGCTCTTTAAATAAATAACCTTCTTTTCTGGAAAATTGAACATCGTTTCATGCGCAATGGATTGTAATAAATGAGTTTTTCCCAATCCAACATTTCCATAAATAAAAAACGGATTATATTTTCCGGGATTTTGTGAGATTTCTCTTGAAACTTCATATATAGCTTTGTTTTCAGGACCCACTATAAATTTATCAAAAGTATATTCATCATTTAAATTAGATAAAATTAACGGTTTTTTTTCTAATAGAGAAGAGAAACTTTTAGTATTTTTTTCATTTTTTTCTTTATTTCCATTGTTAAAAACTATTTCAAAGGGAATATTCTTACCGGTAACTTTAAAAATCGAAAACTCAATTTCCTTTTTAAAGTTAGATTGAATCCAATCTTTGATAAAAGGATTATCAACAGAGAAAGTTATTTTATCGCTATTAAATTTAACAAGCTCAAAAGTACTAAACCAGTTATCCCAAGATTTTTTCGGGACTTTTGATTTTAAAATATTTTTAATTGAATTCAAAATTTTCCCCCAAGAAACACAAACCGTGAAGACCGCAAATAAGAAAGAACATTTAAAATACTATCAAAATTATATACAAATTTTAAGTGGGAGTTTTTTTGTTTGCCACAATATAAAGTATATTAAATGAAATTCATCACTACATGGAATATTAATTTCTTTATACATCATTGACATATTTTCATTAAATCTAAACCCCCTTATAAACTTGAAGAAAGAGAATATCCTTTTTGATCTTTTTTTATTATTCTTCAATGACTTAATTAAAGCTGCTCTTAAAACTGGAACCTTTTTTCTCTCTTTTTAATATTAACTATCTAATGAATTTCATTTGAGTTACTTGACTTCAAAAATAACAAAAGGGGTCGATAGATAATGGTATAAATTATTAAACACCCCCCTAAAACACTTCTCATTTTATATAATTATGAATGTAAATCAAAATATATTTTCATATTTTTGATAATTATATAAATTTTTTTAATTATGAACTTGACTTTTTTGTTTTTATGAATTATTATTATAGTATAAATGAAATTATTTTATTTTTTTATTAGAAAAGGAGGCGAATTATGAAAAAAGTTTTATCTAACTGTCCCGTATGCGGTAAAAAAATGATAATACAAACCTATTACTGTGAAAACTGTCACACCACCGTTCAGGGAAAATTTGAAATGGATGACATTTTTAGGTTGTCTCCGGATCAATTGGAGTTTTTGAAAATATATATCAAAAACCGAGGCAATTTGTCCGAAGTTCAAAAGGAACTGAATATTTCATATCCAACCGCCAGAAATAAGTTGGAAGATATAGTAAGAGCCATGGGTTATGAAATCGTTGATAGGGATAGAGAAGAAGCATCAAGAATCCTTGAAGAATTAGAAACTGGAGAATTAAAACCCGATGATGCGTTGGAAATGTTAAGAAAAATAAAAAAGAAAGGAAGATGAATTTATGAATAAAGAGGAAATATTAAAAATTCTTCGTTTGGTATATGACAAAAAAGTTTCTCCTGAACAGGCATATGACCTGATCAGCGAATATTTGGATGTTTCTGTCAGTCCCAAGCAAAGTAATGATAAGAAGAAGAAAATAAAAATTGTAGTTACAAACAAAACAACAGGAAAAAATGAGGCGAATATAAGGATACCCATTAAATTGGCCAAGTTCGGTACAAAATTTATAAATAATTCTAATCTTCTAAAAAATGGCGAAAAATTGGATATAGATTTTGATGAAATAATAAAAGTTTTGGAAGAGAGTGATGAACCATTTGTAGAAGTAGATACTGATTCTGAAAAAGTTCTTATAGAATTGGTTTAGGAGGTTGTTATGATAAAAGATTTCATTTTTCCAGTGAACGGGGCAGATTCTTTAAAAATAGCTTCAATATCAGATTATACAGAAATTCTGGAACACGATGATTCAAAAATAAAAATTTCTGCTGATTCCGATCAGGACATTATCACTCCCCAATACAAAATTTCGGGAGATAAGATTTTCATTGACCTGGATGAAAGAAGGTCAAAAATTTTAAATTTTTCTTTTGGTAGAAAAAGCAGTAAATCGTTTAAAATTTATATTCCAAAATCGATTTTAAAACTGGAATTCACTGATGTTTCAGGCGATGTTTTGTGTTCCGAATTAACTTTGAAATCTCTCGATCTTAAAACGGTTTCAGGAGATATATTTTTATCGTCATCTTCAATTGAGGATATAAATATTTACTCTACAAGTGGTGATTTCAAACTGGATAAAACAAATTTTGTTTCCGGAATATTTAAAACCACATCGGGAGACGGTTTTATAAAAAATCTAATACCTTTAAAGAGGAAAACGAAAATGAGAACGGTTAGTGGCGACCTTTCTATCCTTTATACATGTAAACCCAAAGCTAAAATATCTATTTCTTCTACAAGTGGAGATATAAAAGCGGATTTTCCGGTAAGTTATTTCAAAAATTCAAAAATCCTCTTCACTTCGGAAAAAACTGAAGAATATATAGAAATGAAATCTGTTTCCGGAGATATAATTCTCAAAACAGTGAACAAAGAATTTTCACAAATGGATGAGGCAAATTATTATCTGGAAGAAAGTGAAGCGGAAAATTCTTCTTCCGAAATCAATTACGAGATTTTAGATAAAGAAACCTTAAAAATATTACAACTATTCAATTCCGGAAAAATCGATATTGAGTACGCCAGGCAGATGCTTGATTTAATAGGTTACAATGGCGAAGAAATAGAAAAAATGATCGATGAAAACAAACCTGAAAATAACGATGATACAAACTTAAAAGACGATTGAGGTGATTAAATGAAAATTGGAGCTTTTATTGCTATAGTATTTGGAATAATAATAATTTCGTCGGTTGTTGCCTTCTCCTTAGATTTTGGAATGATATTTGAGATGCTTTTCGCTGCGGCTTTTTTATATAACGGTTTAAAAACGTTCAGAAGTTTCAGAGGCGAAAATCTTGGAAGTTTGATTTTTGCTATAATTCTTATTTTGGATATATTCAAAGTCTTTGGACCGTGGAATTTCTGGCAATTGTTCTTCATGATGATCGGTTCATTCTTAATTGGATGGGGAATCATTGAAATAATAAAAAAAAGCGTAATAAAAAAAGAAGAGAATTATAGCAGTAAAAAAAGCCTTTTGATTAAAAGACCTGATCATGAAATTGATGAGTGCAATCTGGACATAGATTCAAACCTGACAAAGATCATTCTTATGAAAACAATAAATGATAAAGATGGACTGCTGGCTTCTTTAAACTTTGATAAATCGAGTTTTTCCGGACAACTGAACTACGATTTGAACAATAGAAAAGGTTCTTTAAAGGCAAAAAGCAAAGCCAGATCGGGAGTTTCCAGTGTAATATCTAAGGCAAGACTAGAAGTTGAAATACCTCAAAATATATTGTTAAAAATAAGTGCAAATCTTGACGGATTAGATGGGATTTTTGATTTTTCTTCCTTAAAATTAGATAGCGCAAAATTCAAAACTAACTTGACCAGATTAACGGTAATACCATCAAAAATCACGGACTCAAGAATAGACATAAACTGTGATGTTACTACGTTGACTTTAAGAATACCTAAAGAAACATCGCTCATAATTTCTCAAAGAGGAGAAATGAACTGGAACAACTATAATAATCTTTTAATAAAAGATAATAAATTTTATTCGAAAAATATAGATAGCGCCGATGTTAGATGCCATGTTTTTCTAAATTCTGATATGTCAAAGCTGAACATTCAATGGATATAAATTCATTCTCCACCAGCATTCATAGAACCGCCGTACTTTTCAGAATAAACCAACACGGCTCTGGAAGGCAATTTTTCCAGAGGATTTAACGTAGCAGAATTTCCATTACATCTGATTTCAAAATGCAAATGTGGGCCGGTTGCGACACCAGTCTCTCCTACTCTTCCAAGGATAGAACCGGCCTTCACCATTTGTCCAACCGTAACATCGATATGACTGAGATGACCATACCTGGTGTAGAATCCGTTTGAGTGTCTCACTTCAACCATGAATCCGTAACCACCATTTTCTCCTGCAAATGTGACTATACCATTTTTACTGCTGAATACCGGACTTCCTTCCGGCGCAGCAATATCCAATCCGGTATGGAAATTTTTTTCTCCTGTTACCGGATGAATTCTCCATCCATATTTCGAAGAAATCACGCCACACAAAGGCCATTTGAAAGATGAATTCGCGGAAGAATACTCCAAAATGTACATTATTTCTTCCGGAACAAACAATTCCTGGCCCGCATAAATGGTACTGGAAGGCGCCAGATTATTCGCATCCAGCAGCAAAGAAATAGTCGTAAAAAACATATTTGCGATGTAGCCTATCGTGTCACCTTCCCTAACGGTATAAAAAACTCCATCTTCCGATGGAACCTTTAATATTTGACCTTCATAAATCATATCCGGGTCGTCTATATTGTTGTAATCAAGAATTGTTTCCATATAAACATCAAATTTCCTGGCAATCAACGAAAGAGTATCACAAGATAAAACCTTGTATTCTACAATAGAATCAGCAAACAAAGTTATAGAAAATACAATCACCAAAAGAAAAAAGACTATTCCCTTTTTCACTTACTGACACCCCCGCTTAATCTGCCACTAAGAAGAAATATTACGATAATAATTATAGCACATAACAACGATTCGTGTAATTTAAGACCGAATATTTTTTCACAAAAAATAATACAACCAATAAAAACAGCTAAAAATGAGGCTATCAGAACCATTGCTGCAGAAGCATCTTTGGCAATTTTGGCTTTATCACGAAATTGTGGTTCTACCAAATCGACTAAATTCTCTATAGATGTATTTAATAGTTCCATCATTAAAACGATTAATATGGATGCCGCAATCCATAAAGTTTCTTCAGTATTAAGTCCAAATATAATGGAAAAAATAATAACAATAACGGCTATAATTATATGGATCACAAAATTACGTTGAGTTTTGGTAGTTGTTATTAACCCATCAACAGCATTCGAAAGACTTTTCAAGAACTTTCTCATTCGAATCCTCTGCTAATATACTCCCTATCATCATTTTTTAAATAATAGCTTCTGTTAACCAATTTATATCCAAGTTCTATTGCTTCTTCATTTATTCTGTGATATTTTTCCTTCATATACTTCTTCATACTGATTTTGACACTTTCTAAAGAAAGAATATGCGAAACCTTTGCAATTATTCCCAAACCAACCATGTTTGCGGGTAACGTAGAAAAAAGTTTTTCCTTGGTAATATTTGTTATTTCTTCACTTATAATCTTTCTCGTTGCTCTCATGATTTCTTTGGGAATCTTTTTTACATAAGATTTATCTATAATCAAAATCCCATTTTTCTTCAATAAATCGTAATGAGAACTAACTGCTATTTGATGCATAGCATAAATAATATCGAAGTTTTCCGATTTTGGATAATCGATTTCTTCTCTTGAAAATATGACATCACTGAATGACAGGCCACCTCTGACCTGGGCTCCATACGATTGTGTCTGAACAACATAATAGCCCTCTTCTACAAGCGCACTTGCCAAAATTATCCCCATAATTACATTGCCTTGACCACCTATTCCTGATATCCTAACAGAATTCACTTTGGAAACAAGTTTCATAATTCATCCCCTTATTTCTTCTGATAATTTTTTTATAAGACTCTGATACCTTTGAGTATAAGTTTCTCTTTCTTCATCGATAAATATACCGGTGACTATTTTTTTATCAAGTTCCTCTTTTTCCATATCCTGAGCTTTCTTTATAGAAATGGCACTCTTCTTAAAAAAATCTAAAAACATCGTTGGTTTGGGAGTCCCATTATATCTCCCATAATACGTATGACAATTTGTGACCACCTCAATAATAGCCATACCCTTATGATCCAATCCTTTTTGTATGAAATTAACAGCCTGATTGTAGTGAAAAACAGTCGTCCTGGCTACGAATGTTGCCCCGGAATTAATTGCCAATCTCACTAAATCAAAGGGATTTTCAACATTCCCATAAGGAGCTGTAGAAGCATATTTTTCCATTGGAGTTGTAGGAGAATACTGGCCCCCAGTCATCCCATATATATTATTATTAAAAATAATCACGGTTATATCCAAATTTCTTCTACAAGCATGAATAAAATGATTTCCCCCTATTGCAGATAAATCTCCATCTCCTCCCATTACAACCACATTGAATTCCGGTCTTGAAAGCTTTACACCAGTTGCAAATGGTATAGCTCTTCCATGAAGAGTATGCATAGTGTTAAATTTCAAATATCCGGTTACTCTTGAAGAACAGCCAATGCCAGATATTACTGCCATTCTTTCAGGAATGTACTTACCTTTATCCACGGCATCTACAAACGCTTTCATTATAACCCCATTACCACAACCGGGACACCAAACATGTGGCATTCTGTCAGTTCTTAAATATTTCATTAACCGTTGTTCCAATTTCCTAACCCCCTGATTTTTGATAAATACGATATTTTATTTTTGAAGTTGAAAAAAGATAATCTGTTAAAACATCTGGATAATCGTTCATAAAAATCACTTCATTTATTCCGGAATTAATTATCAATCTCGCACAAACGGAACATGGTTTGTGGGTAACGTAGATTTTTGCCCCTTCTGTAGAAATACCAAATCTTGCAGCCTGCGTGATAGCATTTTGCTCAGCATGGGCAGCAAAACATATCTCTTGATTTTCACCCGATAAAATACCGAGCTCATCACGTATACAAGGAATAATATCACAATGAGGAAATCCTGAAGGAGGTTGATTATATCCTGTAGCAAGAATTCTGTTATTTCTTACAATGACCGCCCCAACTTTTCTATGTATACAACTAGATCTCTGTTTTATAACCTGGAGTAGTTCCATGAAATAATCATCCCAATCATCAATCTTTTTTTTAATATATTCTTTTTCTTTAATATTTTTAATATATTTCTCCAGTTTATTTCTATCCAAACTTTTCCCCATTCTCCGCTATGACTTCTTCATATATATCCATCAACTTACAAAAAAACCAATGTGAATGATCTAACCCATGATTATTAAGACGAAAAAAACTGTTCTCTTCCACTACATATTCAAACATACTTTTATGTATCATTTCAACAACTAATTGAATTAATTCTCGATTAAAATGATATTTTTCAAAATTTATTCCTTCGATCAGTCTGAGCCCCATAAAAAGCACTTCAAATAGTTCATCAATTTGATTATTGTTTTTAAATTCATTTATCGGAATTCGTTTTTTATCAATAGCATTTTTATATTTCTCAAAATTTTCAATATTCACATATCTTGAATTGTTACAATGACCTCCTGCCGAAGGCCCCAACCCAATATAATCATAGTTTTTCCAGTATCGCAAATTATGTTTACACTCAAAACTTTTTTTACTCCATGATGATATCTCATATCTGTTAAAACCCATATTGAATAACTCTTTCACGATTTCATCATGATAATCCGCGATTTTTTCGTTGGCGGGGAGCTCAACTTCTCCATTTTCAATCAATGCATTCAGTGGTGAATCATGGTCATTGTCATATATATAATAGGAAACGTGTTCGGGATTATACTCTTTTATCAAATTCAGATTACCCATTAAATTTGATTCATTTTCTCCCGGCAATCCAAGAATAAAATCGAAATTAATATTATCAAAATGTGGAAAAATCATATCCAATTTCTCTCCCAAATTGAATTGCTTTCTGTTCACCTTTCTCAATATATCTTTATCAGTTCCCTGAATACCAATGCTTATTCTGTTTATATTCAACTCTTTCCAACATAATACTTTTTCTTCATCTATGTCTTCAGGATTGACTTCAATGGAAATTTCGGAATCTTCTTCGATGAACTCATTTAAAAAACCTTTCAATTCCTTTAAAATATGCGAGTTTATCAGTGAAGGCGAACCCCCTCCAAAATACAATGTATCGTAAAAAAAATCATCTGCTTTCTTCAAAAAGAATTCTTTTTTCAAATATTCAAAAAAATATCTTTCTTTTTCATGATGATAATTCTCAGTATAAAAATCACAATAATAACATTTTCTTTTACAGAATGGAAAATGAATATACAAACCTTTGTAATCAGAGTTCAAATCTTAAGAAAAAACCTTTAATCTCAAAATTTTCTATGGTTATTCCCATAGAAAATGTCTCTTTAACTCCCAATCTGGTTATAAGAAGCTGCATCAAGACATCATCTTTTGTAAAAATTACTGTGGGATATAAGGAAAATTTTGAAATTTTCATATCGGCTTTTATATTCGCATATACAGCGACACCAATTTGTTTGTTGTAAAAATTGTAACCGATACCTCCACCGTAGCCAAACTCTCCCAGTGTATCGTTTGTTTCCAAATCGATTCCCAGTATTGCCGAGTTATCAATATATTTAAACCTCATACTTTTTTTCCAGTCGGAATTAAATAAATATGAATTTAAATCAATAAAATTATATTCATTCTCATTGAAAGTCACCAACTGACCGCCAAGATTAAATATAACAAATGGCAATCTGATCCAATTTCTGGTGTAAACTCTGAAATCTTTATTCAAACTGACTTTTCCATCGAAATATGAATGCGTGAAAAAAGGCAGTTTATTATTATTGAATTCAAAATCCCCAAATAGAGTAATTCCATCGATATATTTTATTCCCAAACCCAGAGAACCATCTTTTTCTTTTATTTTTAAAAAACCTGTAGAATAATCTTCCCAATTGAAATCAAAAGCGACTCCCCCGCCTATGGTTTCATCCGTAAAGCTTCCCACAATATATATATTTTCATAAACCGGGAAATATAAATCCGTTTCAAAATTGTTTTTACTGATATTTCCTGAAATACTAAAAACGGAAATAGTTATGAGAACTATAAAACTCAACAATAGAATTTTTTTCATTTTTCAAGCATCTCCTTAGCAATTTCATTAACCGTTTCAGGATTGGCCCTACCTTTTGTTTCCTTCATTACTGCTCCTACAAAATATCCGATAACATTTTTCTTACCACTTTTATATTGATCTACAGCTTTTTGATTCTTTTTAATAGCTTCCTGAATTATTTTTGTTATCAATTCTGTATCTTCCACTTGTTTAAATCCCTTTTCTTCAACTATTACACCCGGTAATTTTTTTTCTTTGAGCGCATAATCAAGTACATCTTTTGCCATTTTTGAAGAAATAACCTTATCGTCCATCAATTTAAATAGATCCCGAAACAATTCTTTAGATAAAAATGAATTTTCCAGATCCAGATTTTCTTCTTTTATCATTCTCAATACTTCGCCCATTATCCAGTTTGAAGACTCCTTCGGTTTATTCGTATATTTGGCTACCTCTTCAAAAAAATTCGCAATCAACGGATCTGAAGAAAGAATACCCGCATCGTATTCAGGGATATTGTATTCTTCAATAAACCTCAATTTCTTATCTCTTGGGAGTTCGGGTAAACTGGCCTTTACACTCTCTATTTTTTCATCACTTACAAAGAGAAGGGGAAGATCAGGTTCGGGAAAATACCTGTAATCATTCTCTTTTTCTTTAGATCTCATCGAAACGGTCTTTTTATCAGGCATTACCCAGGATCTGGTTTCAAATTTTACATCGTGCCCTTTTTTCAATTCATCGATAATTCTTTCTTTTTCATAAAACAAAGCCTTTTCAACAAACTTAAAAGAATTCATATTTTTAACTTCAACCCTGTTTGAAGAATAATTTTTTTCCTCATCAACAACCGAAATATTGGCATCGCATCTCAGTGCACCTTTTTCCATATCTCCAGAACATACATTTAAAACTTTCAGGTTATCTCTCAAAGCCTCCATAAAAATTCTGGCCTCTTCAGGAGAACTCATGTCCGGTTCTGTTACTATTTCAATCAATGGAACACCACATCTGTTCAAATCAAGATAACTTCCCTTAGATTCGGAAATATTTTCCGATCCTATATGCAATAATTTTCCGGCATCCTCTTCAATATGCAATCTCCTGATTCTGATCTTTTTTTCTTTTCCGTTTTGGTCATCTATGATCAAAAATCCATTCTCTGCAATCGGTTTAAAAAATTGTGTTATCTGATAACCTTTCGGTAAATCCGGATAAAAATAATTTTTTCTATCGAAAGAAGATTTCTTATTTATCTCACAGTTTAAAGCAAGAGCTCCCTTTAATGCCAAACTTACAACCTCTTCATTCAATACAGGTAATGCCCCCGGCTGACCCGTACAGACAGGACAGATTAAAGTATTAGGTTTTTTTTCAAAAACATCGGCTGGGCATGAACAAAATGCCTTTGTATCAGACATTACCTGAGCATGTATCTCAAGACCAATTATAGTTCTAAACATACTTCTCACCTCCATCAGGTAATTCAAAAAACCCATTTTTAAAAGAGGGCGAAAGGTTTTGAATTCGGTTTGCAAAGCTCAACAATTCGTTGTCCATGAATCTTTTTGACATAATATGTAACCCTACAGGCATATTTTCAACTCTTTTTATCGGCAAAGAAATTGCCGGTGCTCCTATCAGATTAGCTGATATAGTATAGTAATCCATCAAATAATATGTCAATGGATCGGTAATCTGGTTCAAGTGCGGTGCAATCACGGGAGATGTTGGATTAATAATAAAGTCGTTGTTTTCAAAAATTTTATCTATTTCGTTTTTGATGATTCTTCTGACTTTAAGTGCTTTTCTGTAATACGCATCATAATATGCAGAACTGAGCGTAAAGGTTCCCAATAATATTCTTCTTTTGACTTCTATTCCAAAGCCACTATCTCTGAACATATTCACCATATCTTCATAATTTGATTTATCGTTTCTTTTTCCATATCTCACACCATCGTATCTGGATAAATTCGAACTCGCCTCTCCGGGTGCGATTAAATAATAAGTGGCAATAACATACTTCAGCGATGGAATATTGACATAATTAATTTTTACGCCATTTTTTTTCAATTCTTCAATGAACAGATAAAAACTTTCCTTTACTCCCTCATCCAACCCTTCGTAATCTACCATCTCTCTCGGGATAGCTATTCTGATCTTTTTTAAATCCGTTGCCACCAAATCCTTTATTTCAAAATTTTCACTCGTAGAATCTTTTTCATCCTTCGAAGCAATCATTTTTATTACGCTGTGAGTGTCTTCAACACATCGTGTGAATGGACCAATTTGATCCAGAGACGACCCAAAAGCAACAAGACCGTACCTGGATACCAATCCGTAAGATGGTTTATAGCCAACAATTCCACACATCGCGGCCGGTAACCTTATTGAACCTCCCGTATCCGATCCAATGGCAAACGGAACCAAACCGGAAGCAACTGATGCTGCGCTGCCACCGCTGCTTCCGCCGGGAATTCTTTCAGTGTCCCAGGGATTTCTTGTAGGAAAAAAACTCGAATTCTCCGTTGAAGAACCCATGGCAAATTCATCCATATTGGTTTTTCCAAGAGGTTCAAATCCATATTTTCTGAGATTTTCAACAACAGTGGCATTATAAGTTGAATTGTAATTCTTCAACAATTGACTTCCACAGGTGGTCTTCGTCCCTATACAGAGAATATTATCTTTCAACCCATACGGTATGGCGTCTTTATAATTCAGGATCTCTAAGAAAGCTTTGATCTTTTCATCGTATTTTTTTGCTCTGTTGAGAAAAAAAGAAAATATATTACCCTTTTTATTAATACATTCCATTTCACGAATTTTTTTATTTAAAAAGTTTTCTGGCATTTCTTTGAAGCACCCCCTATCACGATTAATTTTATCATTAAAACACCAAAATCGCAGTCCTTTTTATTCTTAGTTACATACAAATGAAAAAAAAAATCAACAAAATAAGCATACCTTGAGTGTAGAATTATTTATTAGTACGAAATATGAATGAATTGGAGATTATATGGAAAAACTTTTTAAAGAAAAAAAATTCATTGTTTTATTTGCAACAATAAGTTGTTTATTGTGGGGTAGTGCTTTTCCTTCTTTAAAAGCTATTTTTATCTCATTGAATCTTTCCAATAACGACTTTAATTCAAAAGTTTTGCTGGCAGGTTATAGATTTTTCATAGCATCAATAATCGTATTTTTTATCACAAAGTTCGTGTTTCATAAATCCCTTAAGATAAAGAAAGAAGATTCTGGAAAACTCATAATGCTTGGTATTTTGAACACCTCTTTAATGTATTTTTTCTTTTATAACGGCCTGGCTAATGTCGATGGAATGAAGGCCCCCATTTTATCGGTGGCGGGTAATTTTTTTGTAGTAATTTTAGCTCACTTTATTTATAAAAATGACACACTGGATAAAAGAAAAATTATTGGTTTAACTTTAGGGTTCTTAGGTATAATAGTGATTAATTGGAGTAAAGGCTTCTCTTTCAGCTTTACATTCACTGGCGAGGGCTTTATGCTGATATCTGCCTTATTGAACGCAATAAGTACTATTGTTGCAAAATCATTTTCAAGAAAAATTAACACTTTAATCATAACGGCCTATCAACTACTCTTCGGCTCCATTGCCATGATTGTTTATGGTTTAGCTACGTCCGGAGCATCTAGTTTGAATTTTGATTTCGAATCCTTTTCAATACTAATATATACATCATTCATATCTGCAATAGCATTTTCTATATGGTTTACTTTATTGAAGTATAACAAGGCAGGAATAATTTCTATTTTTAAATTTATGATTCCAATTTTTGGTTCATTTTTAATAGCTGTATTTTTCCCCGAAGAAAGTTTTTCTTTATCAATTATTTTAGGGTTATTATTGGTTTCAATGGGAATAGTTGTCATCAGTTATAAAGTTTCTTTCAACTCCGAGGAGGGTTAAAAATTCAAAACAGGTCTGCGAGTCGTCTACCACTTTTATTATCAATCACTATAAGAGGAATCGGTTTTTTTGCCCTCACTAACATTCTGCAACTCAGAATGAGAGAAATTGGCGGTAGTCTTTTTATGGTGAACATGCTTTCCACTGTTAACGGATTCACTCAGACAATAGCAACACCCCTTTGGGGTACAATTTCAGATAGACAGAAAAAAAGAAAATATTTATTGATTCCGCTGATTATAATCCCTTCTCTTATATATCCGTTTTTTTCAATTGTTTCTATTCCTATGCTTCTAATTCTCATAAGAGGAACGACATCTTTTTTTCAATCAGGTTTTCAGCCAATAACACTCGCCATGGCTTCAGAAAAAAATGATAAGAATTTAAATACAATTTCAAAAGAGTTGTCTTTTGTAAATATATCGGCATCGACAGGTATGTTTTTATCTAAAATACTCCTGTCAATTCTGCTGATCTCTATTTCAATAAGAGCATCTTTCATTTGGCTTTTCATAATTTCTTTGGTTTCCGTAATACCGATATTTTTCATAAAGGAAAAAGAGAAAAAATGCACCAGAAGCGACAGTAAAAATTTAATAAAAAAATTATTCCCGATACTCGAAAATCCTAAACCCCTCAAAGAAAACGGGATGTGGGCAATTTACTTATCGGCTTTTTTCAGGCAGATGGGAACAACTGGGGCTCTTGCCTCACTTACAATATTTATGAAAGAAAATATAGGTATGTCAAATTCTCTCGCAGTTGGAATAACTTCAATCAATCCAATATCACAGATAATCTCTCAAATATTTTCAATACTTCTGATAAAAAAAATCGGAGATAAAAATTGCAATATATGGGGAATAATCCAATCTGGTATTTCACTTTTTATTTTCGCTATGGCAAAAGATTTCTTTATGATCGTAATAGCCTATTCAATTCTCGGGCTTGCATATGGTATATATATAAATGGAACGGTCACTTACATATCGAGAAACACCGAAAAAAATCGGAGGGCCGAGATGATGGGAATGTTGAGATCGTTCAGATCCATGGGAATAATAATTGGTCCAATATTTTCCGGAATAATTATTCAATATTCCTACACATTGATGTTTTTAATTTTGGGAACACTGATAACATTATCCAGTATTCTTGTATTTTTATTTGCAAATAATAATGGAATGGAGGTAAAAAATGTCAAAATTTGACGAAATATTCGACAGAAAAAATTCTAACAGTTTCAAATGGGATTACTTAGAAGAAAAATTTGGGAACAATGATGTTCTACCATTATGGGTGGCAGACATGGATTTTAAATCACCGAAAATTGTTTCGGAAACTCTGGAAAAAATATCATCAAACGGTTTTTTCGGTTATACATTTAAAGGCGGTGAATTTTACAATGCAATCGTGAACTGGATAGCAAAAAGACATGACTGGAAGATCGACAAAAATAATATTTTCACCACACATGGAGTGGTCAATGGTCTATCTGCGGCCATAAATGCTTTTTCTGATGAAGGTGATAAAATTATTATCCAAACTCCGGTTTATCATCCTTTTTATAAGGTAATAGAAGCCAATAAAAGAGAAATAATTAAAAGCCCTCTGAAACTTAGAGATGATAAATACGAAATGGATTTCGATAATCTGAATGAAATTATAGATGAAAAAACAAAGATACTGATACTTTGCAATCCTCACAATCCTGTTGGAAGGGTGTGGACCGAGCAGGAATTAAAAAAATTATCCAATTTAATCGTTGAAAAGGACATAATTTTGTTATCCGACGAAATTCATTCCGATTTAATATTCAAACCCAACAGGCATACTCCAATTGCAAAACTTTCAAAAGAAATATCAGAAAAAACAATTACCTTCATGGCTCCGAGTAAAACATTCAATCTGCCCGGTCTGGAAACGTCTTATGCAATAATTGAAAACGAAAATTATGCCGACAAATTCAATGAAGTTTTAAATTCGTGGTCAATAACTGGAAATAACATATACGGTATTTTTGGTACCCAAACTGCTTACAGTTATTGTGAAAGCTGGCTTGAGGAACTTTTAGATTATATTTACGGCAATTATATTTATTTGAAAGATTTTTTTTCGTCTAAAATTCCGGAAATAAAAACTTATCCCCTTGAAGGAACTTATTTAATGTGGATAAATTGTAAAGGTTTAAATATGACAAGTGATGAACTTGATAACTTTTTTATTGAAAAAGTAAAGGTCGGCTTGAATCCCGGATACATCTTTGGTAAAGAAGGAGAAGGATTTCAAAGAATCAATATCGCCTGTCCGAGAAAATATCTGGAATATTTTACAAACAACTTTTATAAGGCTCTTCAAAAATAATTATTGTTTTATTAAAATCAAAAACTCCATTGGAGCCAATTTAAGAGATTCATCTTTTGAAAATGAGTATTTTTCCTCAGAAAAATGCTCATTGTAATTTCCATAAAAATTAATATTCACATCCTCAGGAATATCACTTGGATTCACAATTACTATTATTTCCTGATCGTTTAATGTTCTTGAATACATTAAAATTTTGCCTTCTCTGTTCAATATATTAAGATCACCATACTTTAGTGCTTCAGAATTATTTCTTAAATCTATCAGTGATTTATAAAAATTCAACAAATCCAAATTTTGTTCATCTTCATCCCATATCATCGGTTTTCTGCAATAAGGATCCTTAAAACCATCTAAGCCTATTTCTGAACCATAATATATGACAGGACTTCCTTTGAACGTCATCTGTATTACAACAGCCAATTTCATGAGATCCAAATTACCAAATGTCGAAGATAAAATTCTCGAAGTATCGTGACTTTCGATTATATTCCAGAGTGAATCCAAAACCTGTGGAGGATATGAATTCAAATAAAAAGAAGTTAAATTTGCGAATATTTTTGCAGAATGAGGTGATTTTGTCAAATAATTCAATAATGCTTCCCTGAATGGATAGTTCATAACCGAATCAAACATATCACCCATTAGATATGTTTTCGCATCACCCCAGATTTCACCAACAATAATAGATTCCGGATTCAATTCTTTCACTTCAGGTCTGAAGAACTCTATCCAAAATTTTGAGGGAACTTCGTTGGCAACATCTAATCTCCAGCCGTAAATACCTATCTCATCATAAAATTCCACCACTTCTTCAATATATTTCTTAACGGATTCGTTCTGTACATTCAATTTAGGCATATGAGAAAAACCATTCCATCCAATATAATTAGTGGCTTTTCCATCACCTTCTTCAACGGGAAAACTCTTTATAAAATACCAATCTGTGTATTTAGAATCACTCCCGTTTTTGATAATGTCCTGAAATGCCCAAAAATCTTTCCCGGTATGATTGAATACGCCATCCAGGATTATTTTAATATTATTTTCTGAAGCAGAATCTATTAATTTTTTAAATACTTTCATCTCTCCAAAATTATCATCAATTTTCAAATAATCTTCCGTATCATATTTATGACTTGAAATACTTTCAAACACAGGATTCAGGTAGATCGCTCCTATTCCCAATTCTTTCAAGTAATTCATTTTATCAATAATTCCCTGCAGATCACCACCAAAAAATCCTTCGGAACCCAGATCTGAATCTTCAGTATAGAACCAGTCCTGAACGTTCACAGGATCATTTGAACTATCACCATTTTTAAATCTCTCCGGGAAAATTTGATAGTAAACGATTCCTTTACTCCAATCGGGCAAACTGAAGTAACTCACTGTCAGTTCATCAAAGTTTATATGAAACGGGGAAATATCTTTTGCTTCCATCGATTTATTCGTTCCCAAAAAATAATTTTGATTTCCAACAGAAACTTTGAAAAAATATTCAGAGTTATTCTCGGGAAATAATCTTATTCTATAGAACGTTTTCCTCCCCGAATTTCTTAAAAAACTCATTTTATACTCTTTATCATTTAAAAAAATGGATGCTTCTCCAATACTGTCTCTTGGAACTGAAACAGAAAAATATACTTCTCCGTTTTTTACGGGATTAAAATAATCCCTCGAATATATATCATGTTTAAAACTTTCAATTTCAAAAGTATACCCAAACAGTGATGTAGAAACAATAATAATAAATACTAAAATAATTCCTTTCATTTCTCACACCCCTTTTCTTACCTTTTTAAATACTTTCGCATTTCGAATAAAAATCGATTTATTTCTTTATAATAAATACGATCAATTTATCGATGCTGTTATTTTAAAAACAGGGAAAAATGACTATTAACGATTGAAATTTATTAAAATTACACTTGATGTAGTAAAGAAAAGCACATTTTTTGAGGAAAATATACAAATTATAAGACAATTTCACTATATATAATAATATTTACATCCCTATTTTCTAAATACATTATCTCTTACCTTTTTAAAGATGAAGGATAAAAAACTAAAAGGAAAACGGTCTTAATTTTCGTCAGTCAATTTATATTCGGTCAGGGCCGCGGATAAATACCCAACGGTTTTTTCGTCATAATCAATTATGTCACCACTGGTTATATGTTTTAAAATTTCGATTTTTTTAAACAAAGATTTTCCAATCGCTATTGGCCCCAATCCGCATACGGAAATGTCTTCATCTTTACATATTTTATACGTATCTCCATTTTTGATCAATTCTTCTATGTACAAATTATCCTTGCGGTATGTTTCGGAAATTGAATCATAATGATTCAAATCACTTGAAAAAACGAACAAATATCCTTCATCCTTAATTACATTTTTCAGTGTTTCAGAAACCGTTTCAATTATTTCTTTCCTCTGATTTAAAATTATTATCGGAACGATCTTAAATTGATTTCCAAAATAATATTGTAAAAATGGTAACTGTACTTCTAAAGAATGCTCATATTCATGGGCCAAATAATTAGTTTTAATTAATCCATTGGATTTTTCAACGATCATAGTTGCAAGATTTTCATTTACCTCTACTTCTCCGAGAGGGCTTTTCCAAATCCCTTCACTGAAAATTGAAACATCTTCTCCGAGCCCACTGTGACTCGGGCCAATCAATATAACGTTATCCGGTTTTCCGATTTTTGAAACAAAAGAATACCCCCACGCTTCCAGGGGTCCGCTGAACTGGTATCCTGCGTGGGGTGAAATAATTCCAATATTTTTATTTAAAGGTATTTCATTATCATATTTCTTTCCAGGCCCAAATTTCGAGTGTATGGATTTTTCAATTTGATCGATTAATTTATCTTCATCTCCCGGATAAAATTTACCTGCAAAATTCGCATCTCTTATCACGGTTCAATGATCCTGGCCGTTAAGAAAATCGTGAGTGTCCTATTATTATCGGTTAACGTATCGTTAGGTTTAAACAATGCTCCCAGGAATGGCAGATCACTCAGTCCCGGAGTTTTTTTAGTCGTTTTTTTAGTATCCTGTCTCTTCAACCCACCTATAACAAGAGTATTGCCATCCGATATTATCAGATTACTTTCAAAGGTTTTTTCGTTTTTACCATAATATTCAAACTCCTTGCCATCATAGTAGAATTTGTACGCCTGGGGTTCGCTGACTTCAATATAAATCTTCATAGAAATCTTACCATTATCTAAAACCTTCGGTATAACCTTCAAATCAACTCCACTTTGAATGTATTCCAGTTTGAATTCCATATTTCTGCTCGCATCCAGAGTCGGAACCAATTGAGGAATTGTATCACCAATATGTACACGTCCCTCTTCACCACTCATTGCGACAACAGAAGGCGAAGAGATTATCTGTGCATCACCAAGTGTATTAGAAAATTCTATATCAGCACCAACCTTTCCTCCCATCAATATATTTTCAATAACAGCGGTTGGATTCGTAATATCCAAAATTCCCAATTCAAGATTAGCTGTGGTCTGGGTTACAGATAATACATCAGATTTTAAGTACAACTCCAATTTTTTCACAAGATCGACCGTTTCATCCACATCAACCAATACAGATTCAATTTCCACCTGTTTTTTAGGATTTTTAAGAGTATCTCCCACTTCATTCATAATATTTGCCACAGATTCTTTTGAAATGCCCTTGATTACAACTATGCCATTAAGCTCATCTACTTGGGCCGTTCCCCCATAAAATTGAACCAGATCCGCAAAATCCTGAGCATTTTGATAAATTCTGTATATTTGTTCCGAAGTGTCTTCGTTCAATTCATCCTCTTGAATTTTTTTGACAAAATATGTTCCATCTATTACTTCATACTCTACAGGTTTCGTTAAAGATATTATATCCAGCAAACCGCTCCAGGAAATATCCTTAACATTCAACGTTATTTCTTCATCAATTACATTTGAAAATACCAGTGATTCTTGCATTTCTTCAGAAATATATTTCAGCAATTCTTCAATATTTTGATCTTTCAGGTTAACGGATATTGAATCATCTTTAATTTCTACATTATTGATCAACTTATCACTCATTTTGGCTTCTTCATCTAAATTCTCAGAAAATCCTATTATTTCGCCAATCTTCTCTTCGTCATACGATTTAATAATTATCATATTCAAACTCGCAAAAGCCTCGAAGGTCACTCCATCTTCATAAATCGAATTTAAAATATTCAACAAATCCTCCACAGTTATATATTCGGGTTTGAAATACTCAATTATTTCCTTCAATGGTGCTTCAGATAAAAATTTTAAATCATCCAACACTTTGAAAGACTCACTGGTATTCGTTGCATCTCCAATAATAATTTCACTGTTTCCAATCTTCGATATTTCCACTTCATAATTCAGTGATTTTAGCAAGGCATTAATTTCGCTTATATCTATTTCTTCTTTAATATCTATGAGTTTATATTCAGCTTCATTTTCTTCAGATTCCGGAATTAAAGCCAAAATTTCTTCGAGTTTTTTGATATCATTCTTATCTCCATTTATCAAAGCATCTTCATATGTCAAAACTATAAGGTTGACATTTAAGTCCTCATTCGCAATTAATTCATCCAATGTTGCTTCGTCAAAACCTTTTGGAATATTTATGACCATATATTCCTTTTCTACTTTTGATTTAATAAAATCTATCATTTTCTTTGAATCTTCTATTTCATTTTTGCTTCCGATTATTAAATAACCGTTTTGTATAGCAAATACATCAACGTTATTAAGATTATTCGCGTCAAGGTAGGTTTTGATCAGTTCTGCATTTATTCCATTAATATATTCAACAAACATCACGTCAGACTCTTCTTTTTCAGGAACAATGGGTATAAATTTTTCTATCAAATCTTTAACAATTAAAACATCTTTTTTATCTCCATAAATCAATATTCTATTTTCCAATATTGAATACTTAAAATTATATTCCGACATATTCACAGCATTCAATAAGTCATCGACAACAACATTTGCCGGTATATCTATTATTTCATAAACCCTTTCATCTACTTGAACATCGACATCTTTAAGTGTTTTTATAATTTCTTTTGCATCTTCTATTTCATCTTCGCTTCCTATTATCATTATTTTTGTTCCACTTTCAACTATCTCCGCAGGTATTCCGAGTTTTCCCAGCGCTTCCGTTACTTTCGCCAGTTCCACTCCTTCTCCCTCTACTACTTCATATCTCAGTTCTTTTCCTTCTTCTTTTACACTCAGTCTGTCTACTTCTTCTATTATCGATCCTGCTTTCTCTACTTCTTCTTCTGTTCCTGTTATTACCATTATTTCTCCTGTTTCTACTATCTCTGCTCCTATTCCCAGACTGCTCAGTATTTTCTCTATCTCTTCTTTTACGAATCCTGCAGGGGTCTTCACTGTCTTGTATGTCTTTTCACTTTCAGTTTCTTCTTCTTCCACTTCAAATTTGCTCAGGATTTCTTTCGCCTTTTCTATCTCTTCTCTCACTCCTACTAAGACTATTTTTCCTCCAACTTCTTCTACTTTTATTCCCAATCCTGTCTGTTCTATGAGTGTGTTCGCTTCTGCTCCACTCAGTCCTATCTTTTCCAGTATTTCGTACTCTTCCGTTTCTTTTTCCCCTTCTTTGTTTATTTCCGTTATTATTCCCTTCGTCGCACTTATGTCGTTCGTTGTTCCTATCAGTACTATTTTTCCATCTATGCTTATTATTTCTATCTCTATTCCTGTCTTTTCCGCTACTTCTTTGACTTTTGCCACTTCGCCTTCATCTATTATTCCTCCTGCTATTACTTCGTAGCTCTTATCTTTTTCTTCTTCCCCTTCTATTACGAATCCTTTTAGTACTTCTTCTCCCTTTCCTATCTCTTCTTCCGTTCCTATGAGGACTTTCTTTCCACCTATCTCTATTCCTTCAACTCCTATTCCCAGTCTTTCAAACAGGTCTTTCATTTCCAGAATCGTTATTGATGTCCTCTCTTCTATTATTTTGTATGCTTTCTGTTCTTCTCCTGTCTCTGGCTTCAGTTTTTCTATCAGTTCTTTTGTCTTTTCTATTCCTTCTTCTGTTCCTATTATTATAAGTTTTCCTCCGCCTTCACTTACTGTCGCTCCCGTTCCTATGTTGTTCACTGCTTCTTCTATTGTTACTGTCTCCAATCCTTCAGGCTTTTCTATTATTTCGTATACTGTTTCTTTTGTTACTGTTACGTCTTCTCCTCTGTTGAGGCTTTCTATTATTTCTTTAGCTTTTTCTGTTTCTTCTTTGTAGCCGGTTACTACTATCTGACCTTCAAGTTCTTCCAGTTCTGCTTCTATTCCTAATCTGTTCAGTATTTCTCCCATTTTTTCTGTGTCTGTTCCTGTCTTTATTTCTATTATTGTATATGTTTTTTCTTCGTCTTCCGTTTCCGGCCTGAATGTTTCCACCAGTTTTTTCGTGTCTTCTATTTCATCTTCGCTTCCTATTATCATTATTTTTGTTCCACTTTCAACTATCTCCGCAGGTATTCCAAGTTTTCCCAGCGCTTCCGTTACTTTCGCCAGTTCCACTCCTTCTCCCTCTACTACTTCATATCTCAGTTCTTTTCCTTCTTCTTTTACACTCAGTCTGTCTACTTCTTCTATTATCGATCCTGCTTTCTCTACTTCTTCTTCTGTTCCTGTTATTACCATTATTTCTCCTGTTTCTACTATCTCTGCTCCTATTCCCAGACTGCTCAGTATTTTCTCTATCTCTTCTTTTACGAATCCTGCAGGGGTCTTCACTGTCTTGTATGTCTTTTCACTTTCAGTTTCTTCTTCTTCCACTTCAAATTTGCTCAGGATTTCTTTCGCCTTTTCTATCTCTTCTCTCACTCCTACTAAGACTATTTTTCCTCCAACTTCTTCTACTTTTATTCCCAATCCTGTCTGTTCTATGAGTGTGTTCGCTTCTGCTCCACTCAGTCCTATCTTTTCCAGTATTTCGTACTCTTCCGTTTCTTTTTCCCCTTCTTTGTTTATTTCCGTTATTATTCCCTTCGTCGCACTTATGTCGTTCGTTGTTCCTATCAGTACTATTTTTCCATCTATGCTTATTATTTCTATCTCTATTCCTGTCTTTTCCGCTACTTCTTTGACTTTTGCCACTTCGCCTTCATCTATTATTCCTCCTGCTATTACTTCGTAGCTCTTATCTTTTTCTTCTTCCCCTTCTATTACGAATCCTTTTAGTACTTCTTCTCCCTTTCCTATCTCTTCTTCCGTTCCTATGAGGACTTTCTTTCCGCCTATCTCTATTCCTTCAACTCCTATTCCCAGTCTTTCAAACAGGTCTTTCATTTCCAGAATCGTTATTGACGTCCTCTCTTCTATTATTTTGTATGCTTTCTGTTCTTCTCCTGTCTCCGGCTTCAGTTTTTCTATCAGTTCTTTTGTCTTTTCTATTCCTTCTTCTGTTCCTATTATTATAAGTTTTCCTCCGCCTTCACTTACTGTCGCTCCCGTTCCTATGTTGTTCACTGCTTCTTCTATTGTTACTGTCTCCAATCCTTCAGGCTTTTCTATTATTTCGTATACTGTTTCTTTTGTTACTGTTACGTCTTCTCCTCTGTTGAGGCTTTCTATTATTTCTTTAGCTTTTTCTGTTTCTTCTTTGTAGCCGGTTACTACTATCTGACCTTCAAGTTCTTCCAGTTCTGCTTCTATTCCTAATCTGTTCAGTATTTCTCCCATTTTTTCTGTGTCTGTTCCTGTCTTTATTTCTATTATTGTATATGTTTTTTCTTCGTCTTCCGTTTCCGGCCTGAATGTTTCCACCAGTTTTTTCGTGTCTTCTATTTCATCTTCGCTTCCTATTATCATTATTTTTGTTCCACTTTCAACTATCTCCGCAGGTATTCCAAGTTTTCCCAGCGCTTCCGTTACTTTCGCCAGTTCCACTCCTTCTCCCTCTACTACTTCATATCTCAGTTCTTTTCCTTCTTCTTTTACACTCAGTCTGTCTACTTCTTCTATTATCGATCCTGCTTTCTCTACTTCTTCTTCTGTTCCCGTTATTACCATTATTTCTCCTGTTTCTACTATCTCTGCTCCTATTCCCAGACTGCTCAGTATTTTCTCTATCTCTTCTTTTACGAATCCTGCAGGGGTCTTCACTGTCTTGTATGTCTTTTCACTTTCAGTTTCTTCTTCTTCCACTTCAAATTTGCTCAGGATTTCTTTCGCCTTTTCTATCTCTTCTCTCACTCCTACTAAGACTATTTTTCCTCCAACTTCTTCTACTTTTATTCCCAATCCTGTCTGTTCTATGAGTGTGTTCGCTTCTGCTCCACTCAGTCCTATCTTTTCCAGTATTTCGTACTCTTCCGTTTCTTTTTCCCCTTCTTTGTTTATTTCCGTTATTATTCCCTTCGTCGCACTTATGTCGTTCGTTGTTCCTATCAGTACTATTTTTCCATCTATGCTTATTATTTCTATCTCTATTCCTGTCTTTTCCGCTACTTCTTTGACTTTTGCCACTTCGCCTTCATCTATTATTCCTCCTGCTATTACTTCGTAGCTCTTATCTTTTTCTTCTTCCCCTTCTATTACGAATCCTTTTAGTACTTCTTCTCCCTTTCCTATCTCTTCTTCCGTTCCTATGAGGACTTTCTTTCCACCTATCTCTATTCCTTCAACTCCTATTCCCAGTCTTTCAAACAGGTCTTTCATTTCCAGAATCGTTATTGATGTCCTCTCTTCTATTATTTTGTATGCTTTCTGTTCTTCTCCTGTCTCTGGCTTCAGTTTTTCTATCAGTTCTTTTGTCTTTTCTATTCCTTCTTCTGTTCCTATTATTATAAGTTTTCCTCCGCCTTCACTTACTGTCGCTCCCGTTCCTATGTTGTTCACTGCTTCTTCTATTGTTACTGTCTCCAATCCTTCAGGCTTTTCTATTATTTCGTATACTGTTTCTTTTGTTACTGTTACGTCTTCTCCTCTGTTGAGGCTTTCTATTATTTCTTTAGCTTTTTCTGTTTCTTCTTTGTAGCCGGTTACTACTATCTGACCTTCAAGTTCTTCCAGTTCTGCTTCTATTCCTAATCTGTTCAGTATTTCTCCCATTTTTTCTGTGTCTGTTCCTGTCTTTATTTCTATTATTGTATATGTTTTTTCTTCGTCTTCCGTTTCCGGCCTGAATGTTTCCACCAGTTTTTTCGTGTCTTCTATTTCATCTTCGCTTCCTATTATCATTATTTTTGTTCCACTTTCAACTATCTCCGCAGGTATTCCAAGTTTTCCCAGCGCTTCCGTTACTTTCGCCAGTTCCACTCCTTCTCCCTCTACTACTTCATATCTCAGTTCTTTTCCTTCTTCTTTTACACTCAGTCTGTCTACTTCTTCTATTATCGATCCTGCTTTCTCTACTTCTTCTTCTGTTCCCGTTATTACCATTATTTCTCCTGTTTCTACTATCTCTGCTCCTATTCCCAGACTGCTCAGTATTTTCTCTATCTCTTCTTTTACGAATCCTGCAGGGGTCTTCACTGTCTTGTATGTCTTTTCACTTTCAGTTTCTTCTTCTTCCACTTCAAATTTGCTCAGGATTTCTTTCGCCTTTTCTATCTCTTCTCTCACTCCTACTAAGACTATTTTTCCTCCAACTTCTTCTACTTTTATTCCCAATCCTGTCTGTTCTATGAGTGTGTTCGCTTCTGCTCCACTCAGTCCTATCTTTTCCAGTATTTCGTACTCTTCCGTTTCTTTTTCCCCTTCTTTGTTTATTTCCGTTATTATTCCCTTCGTCGCACTTATGTCGTTCGTTGTTCCTATCAGTACTATTTTTCCATCTATGCTTATTATTTCTATCTCTATTCCTGTCTTTTCCGCTACTTCTTTGACTTTTGCCACTTCGCCTTCATCTATTATTCCTCCTGCTATTACTTCGTAGCTCTTATCTTTTTCTTCTTCCCCTTCTATTACGAATCCTTTTAGTACTTCTTCTCCCTTTCCTATCTCTTCTTCCGTTCCTATGAGGACTTTCTTTCCGCCTATCTCTATTCCTTCAACTCCTATTCCCAGTCTTTCAAACAGGTCTTTCATTTCCAGAATCGTTATTGACGTCCTCTCTTCTATTATTTTGTATGCTTTCTGTTCTTCTCCTGTCTCCGGCTTCAGTTTTTCTATCAGTTCTTTTGTCTTTTCTATTCCTTCTTCTGTTCCTATTATTATAAGTTTTCCTCCGCCTTCACTTACTGTCGCTCCCGTTCCTATGTTGTTCACTGCTTCTTCTATTGTTACTGTCTCCAATCCTTCAGGCTTTTCTATTATTTCGTATACTGTTTCTTTTGTTACTGTTACGTCTTCTCCTCTGTTGAGGCTTTCTATTATTTCTTTAGCTTTTTCTGTTTCTTCTTTGTAGCCGGTTACTACTATCTGACCTTCAAGTTCTTCCAGTTCTGCTTCTATTCCTAATCTGTTCAGTATTTCTCCCATTTTTTCTGTGTCTGTTCCTGTCTTTATTTCTATTATTGTATATGTTTTTTCTTCGTCTTCCGTTTCCGGCCTGAATGTTTCCACCAGTTTTTTCGTGTCTTCTATTTCATCTTCGCTTCCTATTATCATTATTTTTGTTCCACTTTCAACTATCTCCGCAGGTATTCCAAGTTTTCCCAGCGCTTCCGTTACTTTCGCCAGTTCCACTCCTTCTCCCTCTACTACTTCATATCTCAGTTCTTTTCCTTCTTCTTTTACACTCAGTCTGTCTACTTCTTCTATTATCGATCCTGCTTTCTCTACTTCTTCTTCTGTTCCCGTTATTACCATTATTTCTCCTGTTTCTACTATCTCTGCTCCTATTCCCAGACTGCTCAGTATTTTCTCTATCTCTTCTTTTACGAATCCTGCAGGGGTCTTCACTGTCTTGTATGTCTTTTCACTTTCAGTTTCTTCTTCTTCCACTTCAAATTTGCTCAGGATTTCTTTCGCCTTTTCTATCTCTTCTCTCACTCCTACTAAGACTATTTTTCCTCCAACTTCTTCTACTTTTATTCCCAATCCTGTCTGTTCTATGAGTGTGTTCGCTTCTGCTCCACTCAGTCCTATCTTTTCCAGTATTTCGTACTCTTCCGTTTCTTTTTCCCCTTCTTTGTTTATTTCCGTTATTATTCCCTTCGTCGCACTTATGTCGTTCGTTGTTCCTATCAGTACTATTTTTCCATCTATGCTTATTATTTCTATCTCTATTCCTGTCTTTTCCGCTACTTCTTTGACTTTTGCCACTTCGCCTTCATCTATTATTCCTCCTGCTATTACTTCGTAGCTCTTATCTTTTTCTTCTTCCCCTTCTATTACGAATCCTTTTAGTACTTCTTCTCCCTTTCCTATCTCTTCTTCCGTTCCTATGAGGACTTTCTTTCCGCCTATCTCTATTCCTTCAACTCCTATTCCCAGTCTTTCAAACAGATCTTTCATTTCCAGAATCGTTATTGATGTCCTCTCTTCTATTATTTTAAAGGTCTTGACAACAAGAATTTTTTCCTTTTCCTTTGGGGTTAACCCATTCAGGAGTTCCATTGCTTGTGTTACTCCATCTTTTGTACCCACAACCATAACCGATAAAGTATTGGCATAACTATAATTTGAACTTTTTATATATTGATTGGATTCAGATTCGGTATCACTTGAAGATATCGTTGTCTCGGTTTCCGAATCAAGTGATTTTTCATATTGAACCTTAATGATCTCTGCGTTTATATTCAACTGTTTCAACGATTCATTCAAATTATCTATATCCGTATATGTCGGAACCTGAGTTATTTCATAGTATTTTTGATCGATATCCGGATCAATATTATCTTTTATGCTGTCTATGAGTTCCTTAGCTTTTAACGCCTCTTCTTCCAAACCGATAATAACCAATTGACCTTCTATTTGTGATGCCCGAGCATCAATTTCCAACTCTTTCATCAAATCATTGATCTTATCTATATCGGTTCCCGGAACCAATTCCATTAAAAAGAAAGTCTTTCCTTCCTTCACAAAGAATTTTCCGACCTGCTCGTAGATCGAATTTGCCCTATTTATGTCGTATTCGGTTCCATACATCACAGTTTTACTTTCCAGTGGAATGAATTCAACTTCCACATTCATAGACTTAAAGAGTGGATCAAGCGAATTCACATCGATCAAATTTTCTACAACCACAAAAGTTTTAGACGACGAAACGGGAATATCCGTGGTAGTTTTAGTGGAATCTGTGGTTGTTGTTTCCGAGGAATTATCAGTTTCTTGTTGTGTTTCATTTATCTTTGAAAGTTCTCTCAATATTCTGTTCAGTTCAGTGACTTGATCTTCGGGTCCGATTATTATCCTTCTATTTCCCATGTCAAGAACCTCAACCTGAAAAGACAACTGTGTGATCAAGCTTTTTATTTCTTCATTTGAAAATTCCACCATTATCTCTTTATACGTGGGAACTATATCTTTATACACCTTGGATGTAATATATGGTTTGTAGTAATCAAGTTGTGAAATGGCTTCATCTAAATAATTTTCCGGTGCTACAATATACAATAAATTATCTCCAGTAAGATCCAGCGTATAATCATCTTCTCCAAGGCCTTTAAACACAAAATAATTTTCAAGAATCTTCTCCGCCGTTTCGAAAGATTCACCATCAGGTAATTCATAATAAGTGTATTTAAATAACTTTAAAGGAGTATTTGAAAACTGTTCAATCATGTCTCTGGCTATTTTTATTGTATTTTTGTCTCCCTTCAAAATGAAAGAATTTTCACCTAAAGGTTCTATAATAATCCCTGTTATTTGTCTTACACTTTCAAAAATATCTTCATTAAAGGGCTCAATCGAATTCACAAAGCTGTAATCTATATTCACAGATTTTTCCTTTAAGTCCTCTACTATTTCCTTAAAAACGTCTTCTGCAAAGGAAGGAACACCGAAGGTAATACTTCTGATTCCCTCAAAGGATTTATCCACTATTATTTCCGTATCGTTTAAAAATAATTCGACCATTTTTACGATTAAATCTACGTAAGTCAACTCTTCCTTTCCAATGACCAAAGTTTTTTCATCGGTTTCCATACCATCTTTACTGTTATTGATGACATCCTCGACTATTTTATAGTTTTCGGGCAATTCTATTGTTATCATCTTTCTCTGTTGATTCGCGTTTCCATTCAATACCATCTCTTCAAATAAAGAAAGATAAGAGAGTATTTTATCAACTTTTTCGCTTTCGCCGTCTATCAATATTTGATTGAAATCTGAAAGTTCATTGATCTCAACCTCATTATTAAAAAACAATGAATTGAAATTTTTGGCTATCGAAACGAATTTATCGTATAAATCCGTTCCCAGATAAGCAGTTTCAGATAACGAAACTTCAGGTACGGTGTATATCTCCTGCTTAGTTGAAATTGAAAGTGCAGATGAGATAACAAGATGAGTTCTCAAATCCCCAAACGCCAATATAGAAGAATCATTTGGTAAATACTCTATGTAGCTGTTTATAGGCAGTTCTTCCCGTATCCTCTTTATCTGGTCCTCGACACTCTCATCACTTTCAGTATTTATGATATCTATACCCGTATATGTTTTCCAAAAAGAGTTCACTAAATTACTTATTTCATCTGGATTAGCCATATAAAAAGTTCCATCGGTTAAATATGCGTATCCTATTTTATTTCCCAGGGATACGAGTACATTTCTCAAAACATCCTCCACTTTTTCAGAAGTGAATCCGACAGAAACCGGTATACTACTGACGGAATTAGATATAACATAGGACATATCTAAAACTTCATTGAATATATAACTGATAATATCTTCCAAATACATCCCATAAGTAGAAAATCTGTCTATATCAATTCCTATACCTATATCAAAGAATTTGAGTTTAATGGTATTCCCTTCAATGCTTATTTCGGGCTCGATAACCGGAGGTAGTAATAAAGCAACATCTACAGAATATTTGTTCTCATATTGTCTTGTCCATAGACCTTCAACGTCTCCACCTCTGAACGGCAAATTCATATCACTACCTGTAAAATCTTCCAAAGATAATGAATAAACCGTTTTTGAAGGATTGGATTGAAAGACAACCGACTCTTCAGAAATTTCCGATTTCGCAACGATATTAATTTCAACATTATCTTCATTAACGACAGGATATAAAGATTCTAAAGAATTCGCTGATAATACTATGACTGACAAAAAAATTAAAATGGTAATTAAAAACATTTTTTTCATAGATATCACTCCATTTATTTTATTTTTTTCTTAACTATTAAAAATTCATCGTTATTTAAATCATTCAAAAGAATTACCTGTTCTGTAATACCAAAAATCAGATAATTTGTAAGTGTTCCATCAGAATTTTTCAAATTTATCTGATCACCTGATTTCACTCTTCTTTTTATGTTCTCGCTTTCTATGTAAGCGTAATCAATATTATTAACTTTGAAAAAACCTAAATAATCTATCCTTTTCTCTTCACCACCAATGTTTATAAGCGAACTGACTAAATTATCGGTATTTGCATAAAGAGGCTTAAAATAATCTTGAAATTCAACTGTTTCGACTATGTTATTAAAATCAATCCTTTTGGAAATAACGTTTATTTCCTGAACCGGGTAAAATATAAAATTACTCACATTTAAAAAATAAATTGCTGAAATAACAATACTCGCTAAGCTTATTATCAATGTTAAATAAATCACTCTCTTCATTCAAACATCCCCATATTAATCAAAATTTAATATCGTTAAATTCCCTGATAATTCGACATTGGCACCTTCACTTTCAAGATTTTTAGGCAAAATTGGAAATCCGAACCCAGACTTAACCTCAATATTATTAACTTGTATTTTTGGCTCAGAAAATATTTTTTTCACTATTTCCGTAACATTTTCGGAACTACCCTTATAACTGATATCATAATTACCCGGACTGTTATTTATTCCAAAAAGACTGGTAATAGCACTCAAATCACTTTTTTGATCTAAAGTGTCTATGAGTTCATCCATTTGATTTTTTAATTTTTCATAATTATAAAACTCCTGTTCAAGTTCAGATAATTTATTTATAAGAGCGGAAGTATATTGAAAATTCTGATACAGATAAAACCAAAAGAAATACCCCACTAAAAGAGCAGAAAAGACGACGAAAATTATAATTGCCATTTTTTTCGAAATTCCCTTTTTATTAAAAAATGTTATTTTTTTTGCTAATTCGCCTCTGTATTCACTTTGAAAGTGAATAAAATTTGAAGGGGTCTCTTCAATCATAAGATTATCTGAACCAAAATTATTAAAATCTTTTTTTTCATTATTATTCATTTTTATCACCCACATTAAGATCATATAAATCCAGCTGTAAAGTATCCGTATAATCTATGCTTCCAACTTTATCCAAACTGATATTCAAGTCTTCGTAGCTTTCAGGTTTTTTTAATTCATCTTCAATTTCATTATCTCTCAATATGTAAAAAATTATTTCACCGCTGCCCGAATTAATTATTATCTGTGAAATTATCGTATCTAAAACGAATTCTGTTCCCACTATTTCATTGAAAACTTTAATAACTTTGCCTCCAAAACTCCTGTCTTCAAGAGATTTTTCTATGTTTGTCAATTTCCTTATGAGACTCTTCTGCATATTTTGCAAAGTAAAGATCTCGTTTTCAACTGTATCAATATCTTTTTTCAAGTCTTCAGTTATCTGTATATTTTGTGACAGAAGGATAATACTTTTTTCATTAATTTCCGTTTTCAAAGTTTGATCAAAAAAATTACTGAACAAAGTTTTTCCCAAAAAAACTATTATAAGCATTATAACCATAAACAAAATAAGAGAACCAATCTTTATCTTTTTTTTCTTATTCAAGAGAAAATTTATTTTTTTCAAATGATTCACCACCTCTTAAAAGAAGTCCATAGCTTGAATAGGATATCAGTCCCTTATTTTGATTCATCATTGGAACGATAGAAACTTTATAATCCTCTATTAAACATTTGTTTAAAGCTTCATAATATATTTCGGTTGATAATTCTGATTGGCCAATGACATAAAAATCTATATATTTATCCCAATCAGATTTTTTTATATTCGGAGAATTGGACAGAGAGTTCTGAATATTCATTTTCATTTGATATCCAAGCTGTTCGGATAACAAAGCGGAAATTTCATCAATACGTTTTTCACTGAACTCACTTTTACCTATCAACAGTTCCCTCTCAAAGAGTGATGGATCTTCATTGTATTTCCACTGATAAATATTTTTCAGATCTCCAAAACCTTCATCAAAAATGTTTATTCCTATTATTTCGTTATTTTCTACAATAAAAATCATCGCATAATTATAATCCACAACGAATAAAATATAATTCTTCGCCGTCAAATCTTTGTTGATAAGATTCAATACCGAATGAGGTTTTATTGAAAGAATGTCAATCGAGGGAAAACCCGCAGACATAATTTCTCTTTCAAATTCTGAAAGCGTTGCTCTCTTTGCAACTACAAAAGTTGGTATAATAGATCCTTTCTTAATGCTGTTAAATCCATTGATCGAATCAATTTGAACCTCCTTAGGAGGAAGCGAAAATTGCATAGCAGCTTTAAAATTTGCAATGCTCAACAGTGTTTTCATGTTCTTCACCGAGGGTATTTCAATAGGTTGGTAAATAATTTTCGTCGGATTAATACTGGTTACAACTATTTCATCTACAGGTAGATTGTTATGAGAAAAAAAAGCTTTCGATGCTTCTTTAAAGGATTCTTTTCCAAAATTGAGAACCCTAAACGCAGGAATTAACTTCTTCTTTTTTATTATTGCTCTGACTATCTCGGTATATTCTTCATTTTTATTTATAACCGTAATCTTTGGAGTAAACATTCAATCCTCTCCTCTAAAAAACAACTCGTCCTGTAACAGGTAAAATTTTAAATTCCGTATTGTCAGAAAACCTTATAGTACTTGAACCGTTTATTATCGCTATTCTTCCTCTTAAATTATATTTAATAACTAAATTGTCATTTTTCACTACATCATTCAATGTTATAAATTCACCATTTTGGGCAATAAATCTTTTTTGTTCGGGAATAAAATATATATAAATATCCGATATTGAAACTTTCGCTTCCACTCTGCACTCTTCCAAAAATAAATTCAGTCTCTGTTTTTCCAGAAGAATAGAATTTCTTGAATAAAAGCTAGCCGTTACGATTATCATAAAACTCAAACCTATTATCGTAATAGAAATAACAATCAACAATTCTACTAATGTCAATTAAGCCAAAGCTCCTTGCATTGAATATATTGCATCGTACATTGAATATGCGATGAATCCAACCATTAATCCAACAAACATTATCATCAATGGCTCCAACAAAGATACCAGCGCTTTTATACCCGTATCAACCTGCTCCGCATAAAATTCAGCAACTTTACTCATTACTTCACCTAGTTGTCCCGTCTCTTCACCTATAGCTACCATACTTATGGCAATTGGTGGAAAGATATCTTGCTCTCTAAGAGCACGATTCAACTCTTCTCCATCTTTAATTCTATCGATTACAATAACCATTCTTTTGATGATTTTTGGTCTTTGAGTAACCTTCGCGGATAACTCCAGAGCTTTAGTTATTTCAACTCCGCTTGAAACCAATATAGATAACGTCTTTGAAAATCTCTCAACCGCAGTTAAATTTCTTAACTTTCTCACCGGAGGAAAAACATTTCCCAGGAAATCTTTTGCAATCATACCGTATTTGGACTTCATAAAAATAAACAAAACGAAAATAACGCCTATTGCTGCCGGTATTACAATGGGCCAATGATTCTCCAATAAATCTTTTAAACTCAATAAAAGTTTTATTACTCCCGTCGGAGTATATAAAGACCCAAATGCTGATAAAAGATTCGGTAATATAAAAAATGCTATAGCAAAGACCATAACAATCGCAAATCCCATTACAAATAATGGATAAGCCATTGCGGATTTAATTTTATTTTGAATTCTCTGTTTTCCTTCGTAATACTCTGCTATTTTTTCAAGACTTTCTTCAAGCGTACCGCCTTCCTCGGCAGATTGTATAAGGCTTAAAAAGAAATCATCAAAAACACCAGATTCGCTGGCCGCCTCATAAAAACTTTGACCCGATTCTATAGATATAACTGTTTGTGTCAAAATTTTTCTGAATTTTTTAGAAAATGTTGTCTGAGAAGAAAGAATTTCAATACCGTCTCTTATTCTCACACCCGAAGAGATCATAGTGGCCATTTGCCTTGAAAACAAGGCCAACTCTCCTAATTTAATAGGAAAAAGCACAAAGTTAGATACCGAATTAGATCCACTTATTTCAGAAACATTCCTAACGGTATATCCCTGCCTGCTAAATGTCTGAATGATCTCTAACTCGGTTCTTCCAGAAATTCTTCCTCTTTCTACTTTCCCCGATGGATTGATTACTTCATATTTAAATTCCGCCATTATTAACCTTCCTCTTCCAGCAAAGTAATAACTTGGGCCATTATGTATCCCCTATAAAATCCATTCCCGGATTTAGGTTTACAAGATATTTTTGTCACTTCTAAATTTAAAATTTTCGATATATTTTCTTTTATATTTTTTATATATGGATTCAGCGAAATATTTTCTAAAATTATTACGCTATCTATGTTAATAATTTTAACACACTTTCCTATTTTCACAAATATTTCATGTAGCATTTCTTTACTGTCTCTATTTCTGTTATAAAAGTTTTCCGGAAACCAAATTCCGATATTTCCTTCGTTTACTGCTCCCAAAATTGAATCAATCAATGCATGTATTAAAACATCACCATCAGAGTGCCCTATTGAACTGATTTTTTCACTTATTAAAATCCCACCAAGATATAAATTACCCTTCGATAAATCAATAGGATGTATATCATAACCAAGACCGATTTTATTCATCTATTAACCTTATTGGCATTACGATATAAAAATAACCTTCAATATCTATGGGACTGATTTGAACGGGTAAATTATAACCGACAAATCCCAGTTCAACCTCCTCAGAATCTACTTTCCTTAATGATTCCAAAAGATATTTAGGATTCAAAGAAATTTTTAAATCTTCACCTTCTTTTTTTACAAAGATATCTTCATCTGCCTCACCCTGTTCCGGGCTGGAAGATTTTAACTTTATTATATTATCATTAATATTCATAAGAATTGAATGACTTCCTAACCTTGCCGTTATTTCTGATCTTCTTATAGATTGTATAAACTCATTTCTATTCACAAAAATTTTTGTTTTAAATCCCTTTGGAATAATCCCTTTGTAATTAGGAAATTCAATATCAACTATCCTGGTAACTAAAGTTGTCTTATCAAATTTAAAAGAAACCTTTGTGTCGTCAAAATTTACTTTGAGTTCATCGGAGTTTGAAGTTTTTAATGTATTCAACAATTCTGTCATGCTCTTCAAAGTGAGAAAAAAAGAAGATTCAATTTCCTTCGTAATCTTATCCTCGGCCAACGCCATTCTAAAACCATCTGCCGCAACCAATCTCAAATATCCACCACTGTATTCCCAAAAAAGACCATTCAAATGCTTCATCAATTCATCTCTATTGGCGCAAAAGATAGACCTTTCCAACATCAATTCCAGAACGGAAAGAGAGAACGTTATTTCATTATCCACATTCGTATTCTGAAATTCCGGAAATTCTTCGGGATTCATTGTAGGTAATTTGAATGTCACTTTTCCGCTTTTTACGAATATATTTCTCCCATCTTTTTCAAAAACGATCTCATCTTCCGGTAAATTTTTAACAATTTCTTTCAACAGTACTGCTTCTACAACAAAAGATTCCAACTCACTAGAATTATAAACCGTTATTTCTGTTTTGATATAAGTTTCGAGATCCGTTGAAATCAATTCATATGTACTTTCATCCTTATTTTTAAACATTACTCCTGAAAGAATGGGTCTTATCGTCTTTGAAGCAACTGCACCACTCACTTTATCCATTCCAAAGGATATTTGTTTTTTTTCAACTGAAAATTTCATAAAACACCTCCCGGGTATATAATTATTTTACAACATTTTTTTTAAATATACTAAGGAGATTTTATTAATGGATATCCCTAAAGTTATATGGACAAAAGACAGAAATGAAGCGTTAAAGATACAGAGAAATTTTGCAAAAAAATTGAATCTGAATTTTGAAAACAAAAAAATTGATACCGTAGGAGGTATAGATTTAAGCTTTCCACAAAAAGGAATTGCTCTTGCCATTCTAACCATTTTATCATTCAAGGATTTAAGGATGAAAAAATTAATTTACCATATCTATAAAGTTGAATTCCCATATATAAGCGGGCTTTTAAGCTTCAGAGAAGGCCCAATAATTATTGATTTGTTAAAAAAAGTCAATGAAAAAATAGATCTGTTTTTTATTGATGGCCAGGGTATAGCACACCCAAGATCCTTCGGTCTGGCTTCGCACATCGGAACATTGATAAAAAAGCCAACCATTGGGATTGCCAAAAGTCATCTTTATGGAAAATTTAATAAACCCCTAAATATTAAAAACGATTTTAAAGAGCTCACCAGTTCCAACAAAATTATAGGTTATGTCTTAAGAAGCAAAGAAAACTGCAACCCGATATTTATATCTCCAGGCAACTATATTGATTCAGAAACCTCTTTAAAAATAGTCAAAAGATCAATAACAAAATACAAACTCCCTGAACCAACACGATTAGCCCATAAATACTCACAAATTTACAAAAAAAAATTATTTATTTCTAAAATAAACAATTGAGGCAGAACCCTTTATTCCGGCATCCTCAATAAGGTTACTTAATTCAATATTAAATGTGTCCTTGAAACTTGGCCACAAATATCTTGGCGTTTTTTCGACTATTGGATTCAAAAGAATACTTCCGGCTTTACTGACACCCCCACCAATAATTACATATTCCGGATTGAATATGTGAACATAGTTGCTAATTGCTATAGCTAAAATGGTCGTGACTTTTTCTAATACAAGGGACGCTACTCTATCACCTTTTTTTGCAGCATCAAAAACATCCTTTGCGGTAATCTTGCTTAAACTGAAAATATAAGAATCAGGAAACTTTTTAAAATATTCTTTAGCCTGTCTGACTATATTTGGCGCAGATGCATAACTTTCTATACAACCATGCGATCCACAACCACATAAAGGTCCTTCGGGCTGAACAATCACATGTCCTAATTCACTGGCAAAACCATTCGCTCCGACCAAAAGTTGATCATTTATAATTACGCCACCACCAACTCCAGTTCCAAGAGTAAGGCCTATAATGTTTTTACATCTTCGATGTTTACCAAAAGCCCATTCCCCAAGAGCAAAGGCATTAGCGTCATTTTCCACAAAAGTATCAATATTTGTAATCTCTTCAAGATACTCAGTCAATGGAGCGTATTGCCAATCAGGGAAATTAGGTGAAAAAAGGACAATTCCAGTATTTCTATCAACTGAACCGGGAGAACCAATACCAATCCCCAAAATTTCATTTTTAGATATATTTTCTTTTTTCAACATTTCTAAAACAGTCATTCCAACTTTTAAAATAACCTTTCTGAAACCATCCTCAACATCAGTAGAAATAATTTCTTTCTTCAGAATATCTCCATCACCATTAACTAGACCAATTTTTGTTTCAGTTCCACCGAGGTCTATACCAACCGCTTTATTTTTCATAGATTCCACCTATGTATTATCTTTATTGATAAGTTTTAAAAATTCTTCATTATTGATAGTCTTTTTCATTTTATCAACTATGAGCCTCAGACCGTCATCCTCTCCAGTTGATGAAATCATTCTTCTTAAAATCCATACAAGTTTTAAAACATTCTTGTCAAGTAACAGTTCCTCTTTTCTCGTACTTGAAAGCATAACATTTACAGCAGGGAAGATCCTTTTGTTTGCCAGTTGCCTAGAAAGAACTAATTCCATATTTCCTGTTCCCTTAAATTCTTCAAAAATTACTTCATCCATTTTGCTTCCGGTTTCAATAAGAGCAGTCGAAATTATCGTTAAGCTACCACCATCTTCAATATTTCTGGCAGCTCCAAAAAAATGTTTGGGTTTATACAAGGCCGAAGGATCTACACCACCGCTTAATAGTTTTCCGCTTGGCGGCACATACAGATTATAAGCCCTGGCAAGTCTAGTGATGGAATCCAGAAGAATTACTACATCATATTCAAACTCAACCAATCTTTTTGCCATATTGATTGCCATTTCAGCAACTTTTATTTGTTTTTCGGGATGCATATCAAAAGGAGCGGCTATCACGTATGCATCTGTTGTCCTTCTTAAATCAGTAACTTCTTCCGGCCTTTCATCTATGAGAAGGATAATTCTGAATGTTTCAGGATAATTTTCTGCAATTCCATTGGCTATTTCTTTTAAAATAGTAGTTTTACCAGCCTTTGGCGGTGAAACAATCAAACCTCTCTGCCCCTTACCAATCGGAGAAAACAAATCAATTAATCTACAACTGATATGTTGCGGATCCGTTTCGACTTTATACTGTTCAAGTGGAAAAATCGGTAATAAATTCTGGAAATCTATCCTTTCAGAAGCGTATTCAGGTGCTTTGTTGTTAATCGCTTCTATTCTTAAAAGCGCAAAATATTTCTCGCCTTCTTTCGGTTTCCTTATCTGCCCGGCAACTGCATCACCGGTTGCTAAATTGAACTTTCTTATTTGTGATTGACTGACGTAAACATCATTATTACTCGGTAAAAGATTATTATCCAATGCTCTTAAAAATCCATATCCACTATCGGAAACTTCTAATATTCCTTCATAAAAGAAATAACCCAAGGATTCCGTTTGAGCTTTAAGAACTGCAAAAATCAATTCTTTTTTTGTTTTTTGAGTATAATTTGTCACATCATACTTTCTGGCAAGTTTGTATATATCTCTAATTGGCATTTTTTCCAGTCTATTGATATCATTTTCAACTTGAATTATTTTATCTTTTGTCTTTAATTGATCAATGGAATTTCCATTATTATTTTTCTCAACTCTGGGTTGGTAGTTCTTTTTACTACCTTTTTTAAAGCCTTTTTTAGTTACTTTTCTGAATATTTCTCCCGTTTTCTGCCCCTTATCTATCTTTTTGTTTTCCTCTTTTTGAAGAATCTCTTCTTTTTCGTCTCTTTTGTCTTTTTTCACATTTTTGGAATCAATCTTAGCACTATCTTTTTCATCCTCAACTAATTTTGAGTCAATCTCAGATAATGTTTGTTCGATCAAATCCAAAGCAGAATCATTCTCGATAAAATCCAGAGATATCTGACTTGGTTTTTCTGAATTCTTTTTTGTAGATTGTCTTTTGTCACTGTTTTTTTCCGTTAATCTTTTTTTGCGTGGACTCATTTATTACGCGCTTAAAAATGCACAGGTTAAGCACTTCCCTCCTTAATTATTAAATTTTTAAATAATTGCATTGTTTTATCTAGGAATCTATTATATTATACATTAATTTAAGGAATTTTGAAAAGGGATAAGAATAAAATGGCTACAAAGTAGCCATTTTATTCTTTGTTTTTAGAAACAGACTCGTCTACTAACTGGAGAATAACTAATTCTGCCGCGTCTCCTCTTCTTGTACCAATGCTAAGAATCCTTGTATATCCTCCGTTTCTATCGATATACTTAGAAGCTATATCATCACATATCTTTTTTACGAGTTTTCTATCACCAAAATTTCTGTTAATCTGTCTTCTTATAGAAACATTTTTCGCAACTATTTCCTGAACGTTGGAATCTTCTCTTTTTTCTTCTATTTCTTTTGAATAATTATAAGCTTTTTTACCTTTTGTAATAATTGACTCCACAAAAGGTTTAACAACCTTTGCCTTCGTCTTCGTAGTAATAACATTACCGTGCTCGAAAACTTCTCTAGCAAGATTTTTCAACAAAGCAACTCTTTGATCATGGGGCATATTAAGTTTTTTCTTATCTACTCTATGTCTCACTGGAAAGCCTCCTATTCTTTTTTCAAGACTATGCCAAATTTTTCTGCAAGTTTATTTAATACTTCTTCTCTTGACTTTTCACCAAAATTTCTGATTTTCAACAAATCAGATTCCGTTTTGTTTATTAAATCTCCAAGTGTATTTATTTTATCTCTTTTTAAACAATTAAGAGATCTTACAGATAAATCAAGCTCTTCTATCAACTTTGAACTTAAAGAATCGCTCTCTGATTCTTCAATCATTTGGGGTTCAGGAACAGATTCCACTTGTACTTCTTCCTGCTTGACAATCTGTATTTCCGGTGTCTCAATCTCACTTGTTACACCTTTGTTAGTCAATCCACCAGATATAACTTCTAAATGTTTGGATAATATTTCTGTTGCTCTTAATAATGCTTCAGAGGGCTTTATCGATTTTTTTGTCCAAACATCTAAAATCAATTTATCGTAATCCGTTCTTTTTCCTACACGTACATTCTCAGTAATATAATTAACTTTTATAACGGGACTGAAAATACCATCAATATATATCATTTCAATATCTCTTTCTATTTCCATCTCTGAAATAGGAACAAAGCCTTTTCCAATTTCAGCATACATTTCAGCGTATGTGAGGGCATCTTCATTCAATGTTGCTATATATTGATTTGGATTTACAACTTCTACTCCCGTTACTGTTTTTATATCGCCTGCTTTTAAAACACCCGGACCAGTTTTTTCAAAATGAAGTTTAACAGGATCTGAAAATTCCAACGCAGGTTTCAACTGAACTTTTTTCAGATTAAGAATTAACTCTAAAATATCTTCTTTTACGCCATCTATAACATCATATTCATGATATTTTCCAGGAATTTTAAGTCTTGTAATTGCCATGCTGGGTATAGAGGAAAGAAGTATTCTTCTCAAAGCATTTCCTATTGTTATCGCATATCCCCTTTCAAGAGGAGTTAGAGTAAATCTGCTATAAAAACTATTTTCATCTTCTTTATCCTGCTCAATCCTAAAGTTTTTTGGCCAAACAAATTTTTCCATTCATTCACCCTTTTGGGCTTACACCTCCTTCCCAGAAAGTAACAAAGTTATTTTGAATACAATTCAATAATCGATTGTATATCAACAGGTATTTCCACTTCATCTCTTTCGGGATTTCTTAAAAACGTTCCTTTAACTTCATCAAAATTAACTTCTAACCAGGATGGTGTCGAAATATTTTTTGATATTTCTATAGCTTCTTCAACAGGAACGATTTTTTTGCTCTTATCTTTAAATTCTATTACATCTCCCGGTTTCACAATATATGAAACCTTATCGACTTTTACTCCATTGACCTTAACATGTCCATGGTTAACAAGTTGTCTTGATTGTCTTCTGCTGACAGAAAATCCCATTTTAAAAACCACATTATCCAATCTCGATTCCAATAACTTTACCAAAGCAGGACCAGTTTCCTCCTTGCTTTTGGCAGCTTTATAAAAATAACCTCGAAATTGTTTTTCCAAAACTCCGTACATTCTCTTCAATGCCTGCTTTGATCTTAATTGCATCCCATATTGAGTCAATTTTCTCTGAGATTGTCCATGTTGTCCGGGAGCATAATTTCTTTTTATCTTTGTGCATTTTGGAGATAAGCTTATTCCTTCTCTCCTTGATAATTTAAATATTGGTCCAGTATATCTAGCCATCAAAATCCTCCTCTTAAACTCTTCTTCTTCTTCTGGGTCTACAACCATTATGAGGAATAGGTGTAATGTCTTTTATAGCTTCAATATTCAAACCGGCCGCCTGAATTGTTCTTATAGCAGATTCCCTTCCTGCTCCGGGTCCTGTTACTTCAATAGCCACTCTCGAAATGCCAACCTTTGCAGCTTCTTTAGATATTTTATCTGCAGCAAGCTGAGCTGCGTAAGGCGTTGATTTCTTTGAACCAGAATAACCCGATGTACCACCAGATGCCCATATAATTACATTACCATCAACATCGGTTAAAGTTATTATTGTGTTGTTGAAAGTCGATCTGATATGAACTACTCCCTTATCTATTGTTAATTTTCTCTTTCTTTTTATGTTTCTCACTCTTTTTTTTGCCATATATATCCTCCAGATTACCTTTTCTTTATTCTACTTGCTCGAGGTCCTTTTCTTGTCCTAGCATTTGAATGTGTTTTCTGACCCCTAACCGGCAACCCAGACTTATGTCTGTATCCTCTATAGGATCCTATTTCTATCAACCTTTTAATATCTCTGTCTCTCTCCTGTTTCAAGTCGCCTTCAATAGTAAAATTTTCATTTATATATTTCGTTATAGCGCTAATTTCGGCGTCCGAAAGGTCTTTTATTTTTTTCTGCCCGTCAATTTCAGTATCACTGAGCAATTTATGTGCTCTAGTGTATCCAATACCAAAAATGTATGTTAGGGCCACATATGTTTTTTTATTGTTTGGAAGTTCAACTCCAAGAATACGTGCCATTACATACCTCCTTAACCCTGTTTTTGATTGTGTTTAGGATTTTTGGAACAAATAACTCTAACACGTCCTTTTCTCGTAATTAACTTACAATGTTCACATCTTTTCTTAACAGATGATTTAACTTTCAATTCGTTCCTCCTCCTTTTTGCACTTTCTTTCTATAAATAATTCTTCCTTTTTCTAAATCATAAATCGATAATTCGACAACCACTCTATCACCAGGCATCAATCTAATAAAGTTTTTCCTCATCTTCCCTGAAATATGAGCTAAAATATTATGTCCATTTTCAAGCTTCACTTTAAAAGTAGCATTCGGCATCGATTCTAAAATAATTCCATCTATTTTTATTACATCATTCTTTTCAGCCATAAAATTCCTCCTATATTGCCGTGAGAATTCTTGGACCGTTTTTTTCTATTACTACCGTATGTTCAAAGTGCGCGGCTCTTTTTCGATCGACAGTTTTCACAGTCCATCCATCCTCTTCAACATAAATATCCGGCGATCCCTCTACAACCATAGGTTCAATTGCAAGAGTCATACCGCACCTTATTACAGAACCTGTATTTTTTCTTCCATAGTTCGGTATTGATGGATCTTCGTGCATTTTTAATCCCACACCATGACCAGAATATTCTTTAATTACTGATAAACCAGATGGAATAACAGTTTCGGAAACTATATTTCCCAAATCGCCTATATGATTGCCCTCGATCGCAATTTCAATTGCATTATACAACGATTCTTTCGTTTTCATAAACAAAACCTTATCAATTTCAGTCAAAAAATCTCCAACGACAAAGGTTTTGGTCGAATCACCAAAAAAACCATCTTTGTTTACAACGCAATCAACAGAAACCAAATCTCCTTCTTTAAGTATTTCTTTCTTACTTGGAAAACCATGAATAACTGTATCATTCACCGAAATACATAGAGCGTATGGAAATCCATGATATCCTTTACAGGCCGGAAGAGCCTTTTTGGTTTCGATAAAATCCACCGCAAATTTCTCTAACTCATACGTCGGTAAATCTTTACATATCATTCCTTCAATTCTATCAAGTAATTCCGCTACTATTTTTGAAGCTGTTTCTATTTTATTAATTTCCTGTATGGACTTTAATCTTATCATTCTTAATTCCCTAATATTTTCATAACGTTCTCATTAACTTCATGTAAATCCGTGGATCCGTCAACTTCAAACAAGATTTTTTTGTTTTCATAGTAGTCTATGACAGGCTGTGTATTTTCTTTATATACATTGTACCTATCTCTTACAGTCTGTTCTTTATCATCTTTTCTTTGTATAATCTCCGAACCACAATTATCACATAAAGAATCATTTTCGGGTTTAAGAGTCAACAAGTTGTAAACCCTTCCACATTTTGGACACACTCTTCTATTCGAAATCCTTTTAACAACAGTTCCTTCATCGGCATTTACGAATATAACATAATCTATTTTTTTATTCAAACCTTTCAAAATATTCTCAAGATTTTCTGCCTGATTAACTGTTCTTGGAAAGCCGTCCAGAATAAAACCCTTTTCAGAATCCTTTCTTGATAGTCTCTCCCTTACAAGTTCATTCATAATATCATCTGAAACGAGAAGTCCCTTTTCAAGAATAGACTTAACCTTTAATCCCAACTCACTCGCTGAAGAAACGGCTTCTCTCAGCATATCTCCGGTAGATATATGAATTATTTTATATTTTTCTACAATAAATTTTGCCTGCGTACCTTTACCGGCACCTGGAGGTCCCAATAATATAATATTCATAACATCTATCATCTTCTTCCCTTCAATCTGCCTTTCTTCATGAACCCTTCATAATTTCTGACCAACAAGTGAGACTCTATCTGTTGAAGAACATCTAAAGAAACTCCAACAGCAATTAATGTTGAAGTACCACCCAACATTACGCCACTTAATCCCGTTCCTGCCTGTACAAAAGCTGGCATTAAAGCAATAATTACCAGAAAAACCGCTCCAAGGAATGTAACTCTGGAAAGAATTTTCCTTATATATTGCTCAGTTGGATATCCCGGTCTTATACCAGGAATATATCCCCCATAATTTTTTATGTTATTTGACATATCTTTTACATCAAAAACCATCGTACTGTAAAAATATGTGAAGAAAAATACCAGAGCACCATAAATCAGTAAATAAAGCGGTGATGTAAAAGAAAATAAGTTTTCAAACGGTCGCCTTAGCTCCACCATCCGGTAAAGCACTTGCAATCATTTGCGGCAACGTCATAATAGCCGAAGCAAAAATAATAGGAATAACACCACCCTGATTAACCTTTATGGGAACGTGGCTCGAAACTCCACCATATACTTTTCTTCCGGAAACTCTCCGCGCATACTGAATTTCTATCTTTCTTTCACCCATCTGTACAAATATTGTTGCAAAAACAACGGCAAGAAATATAATACCAAGTATAACCCAGTGAAATGGAGTGAGAGAAACAGAAATCTGAACTAAATATTGTGGATATCTTGCAACAATACCTGCAAAAATAAGCATCGATACTCCCTGACCAATTCCTCTGTCGGTAATTTGCTCACCCAACCATAATAAGAACATCGTTCCGCCCACCATTGAAACAGCAGAAAGTAATATGAACAGTGGTCTGCTTGGTATAGCTATTACAGCTTCATTCCCTGAAAGGGCTGTTGTTAACAGGACCGCCTGAACGACTGCCAGACCAATTGTCAGATTCCTCGTTAATTTAGCATACTTTTTCTTGCCTTCCTCGCCCTCTTTCTGGCATTTCTTTCAGGCTTGGAATAACAGAAGCTAAAAGTGTCAGCATAATAGAAGAGTTAATATAAGGTGTAAACGCTCATGGCAAATATGGAAAAATTCTTTAGAGCTCCTCCAGTAAATATATCAAAAAAACCTATGAATCCACCGGCACCTCCTTCAGAAAGTCCTGTAAAATAACTGGACCATGCTTCTATATCCAGACCTGGCACCGGTATATATGTCCCTAATCTAAAAACAGCGAAAGCAAGCAATGTAAAAAATATTCTTGATCTTACTTCAGGAATTCTAAACGCATTTTTTAATGCTTTCCACATTTTATATCACCTCTACACTACCACCAGCAGCTTTAATCTTTTCTTCAGCTTTCTTACTGAACTGATGAGCTTTTACTTTTAAATCTTTTGTTATCTCTCCTCTTCCTAAAATTTTTATTCGTCTCCAAGTTTTTTCAATACTTTTCTTTCCAATAATGTTTGAGGATTTACTTCTTCACCAGAATCAAAAAAGTATTCCAAATCATCAAGATTCACAATCTGTATTTTCTTTTCGAATCTACTGTTTGTAAATCCCTTTATCGGAAACCTTCTATATAAAGGGGTTTGCCCCCCCTCAAAATAAGGTGACACTTTTCCACTCGCTCTGGTTTGTCCTTTAGATCCTCTGGTTGATTGCTTACCTCTTCCGGAACCTATTCCTCTTCCAACTCTTTTTTTAGCTTTTTTCGAGCCAGGAGTAGGTTTTATTTCATTAATTTTAAAAGTCATCGTAAATCTACCCCCTATTATTGTTCTTTATCAATTTCTTCTATTGATAAAAGATGATTTATTTTTTTTAATCATTCCTCTTATTTCCTTGGTATCTTCTTTAATGACTGAACTATTCATCTTTTTAAGTCCTAAAGCCTTTACAGTTGCTCTTTGGGAAAAATCATAGCCAATCGGACTTTTTATCAAGGTAACTTTTAATCCCTTTGACATTACTGTTCTGCTCCCCATTTACCCCATAAAAAACCTCTTTTACGGATATATCTCTGAGCTTTGCGTAATTATGAGGAGATTTAATTTCAAGCAAGCCATTAAGCGTTGCTCTGGCTAAATTCAAAACATTCGTTGAACCGAGAGATTTGGTCAAAACATTTTTGATTCCAGATAATTCAACTATAGCACGAACAGCCGAATTCGCTATAATACCGGTTCCCGGGGCCGCTGGTTTCAACAATACTCTTGAAGAATCCTGCTTTCCAATTACTTCATAGGATATAGTATCATTAATAATCGAAATTTCAACGACGTTCTTTCTTGCCTCCAATATGGCTTTTCTGATAGCTGTTGGAACTTCTCTTGCACTTCCGGTTCCCAATCCAACTTTTCCCTTGTTATTTCCTACAACAGCCGTTACTCTAAAGGAAAGATTTTTACCTCCAGAAACAACCTTCGTTACTCTTTTAATTTCTATTATTCTCTCTTCAAATTCTTTTTCTTCTATCTGATTTTCAATAGGTCTTTTCCTTTTCATATCAGGCATTATTAACCTCCTTAAAACTTAAGTCCTGCTTTTCTTGCGCTATCTGCCAGAGATTTTATTCTTCCGTGATACTTAAAACCCCCTCTATCAAAAACTACATTTGATATTCCTTTTTCAACTGCTCTTTTTTGCCAATAATTCTCCTACTTTCTCGGCAGCTTCAATATTCCATGTTTTCTTCAGTTCCTTTTTTAATTCTTTATCAACTGTAGAAGCGCTTGCGATTGTATTGCCCTTCATATCGTCTATTATTTGAGCATAAATATGCTTTTCACTCTTAAAAACAGCCAGCCTAGGTTTTTCGGAAGTTCCTGATATTTTTTTTCTTATACTTAAGTGCTTTCTTTTTCTATTGAGTTTTTTGTCAATTCTTTTTTCCATTCAGCATCATCCCCTATTACCTTTTTACCAACTTCAGTTCTAATGTACTCACCTTTATATCTTATAACCCTTTCCGGAGTAAACTATCGGAATTCTCCATCTTTTTATAATTTGCCGCAACTTGGCCAACAACATCTTTTTGAATTCCAGAAACACTTATAAGCCGTTGGAGAAGATACCTCAAAAACAATTCCTTCAGGTGGGATTACTTCAATAGGATGCGAATATCCCAAATTTAAAATTAAATTTTTTCCCTTTAATTGAGCTCTATATCCTACTCCAACTATCTCCAACTCTTTTTTAAAACCTTCCGAAACACCTATAATCATACTTTTCAAAAGTGAAGCAAATGTACCACACATCATGGCTATCTTCTTTTGCTCGCTTTTTCTTATCAAATTATCATTTTTCTGAATTATATAGATACCGTCTTCCTTTTGCTCTAACTTCACTTCATCAAAAATATCTCTTTTCAACTCTCCCTTTGGACCCTTCACCACAATCGATTTATCATCGATAGTTACTTGAACACCCTTGGGCAGAACTATAGGTTTTTTAGTTAATCTTGACATAGAAAAAACCTCCTATTACCATACATAACAGATAACCTCTCCACCAACGCCAATCTTTCTGGCCATTTTACCAGTAACAACACCTTTTGATGTACTTACTACTGCAATGCCCATTCCAGACTTTACCTTCGGGAGATTATCTTTAGTTACATAAAATCTTCTTCCTGGTTTTGAAACCCTTACAATTCCAGTAATTACATGTATTCTGTTTTTTCTGTTTCCTTTATATTTTAAAAATACTTTAAGTATTCCCTGTTTACCATCTTCGATATATTTAAAAATCCTCTATAAATCCTTCTTTTTTAAGTATTTCTAAAATATCACTTTTCAAATTAGAAGCAGGTATTTCAACATTCTCTTTAACAGCTGCATTTGCATTCCTAATTCGCGTGAGCATATCAGCTATAGGATCACTCCACATATTTTACCTCCTTACCAGCTAGCCTTTTTTACCCCAGGCAAAACACCCTCTGAGGCTAACTTTCTAAAACATATTCTACATAAACTAAACTCTCTATATACCGCCCTTGGCCTGCCACAAATACTACATCTGTTGTATTTTCTTGTGGTAAATTTAGGAGTTCTCTTAGCCTTTGCAATCATAGATTTTTTTGCCATAATTTCCTCCTTATACCTTTTTAAAACGGCATTCCAAGCCCTTTTAATAGACTTCTGGCTTCTTCATTCGTTGAACTTGTAGTAACAACTACAATATTCATTCCCTGTATTCGCTTAACTTTATCAGCTTTCATTTCAGGGAATACAAGCTGTTCCGGCAATCCCAGGGAGTAATTTCCTCTTCCATCGAAGGAGTTCGGATTTAATCCTCTAAAGTCTCTCAATTTTGGAAGAACAACATGTATCAATTTATAAAGAAAATTATACATTTGCATTCCTCTTAAAGTGACTTTAACTCCGACCGGCATTCCCTCTCTTAATTTAAAATTGGAAATACTTCTCTTAGCCTTTGTTATTACAGGTTTTTGTCCTGCAATTAAAGCCATTTCCTTTGCGTGAATATCAATTATTTCCGAATTTCTTGTTCCTTCACCTATTCCCATATTTATAATTACCTTTGATAATTTCGGAACCTGGAGCTCATTTTTGTAATTATATTCTTTCATCATGGAAGGAATTATTTCGTTAAAATACAATTCTTTCAAAGGTTTGTTTTTTGCAATCATTCTTTATTCCCTCCTCATACCTTATCAATTATTTCGCCACATTTTTTTACACATTCTTACTTTCTCGTTATTTTCCAAACGCTTGTGGCCAATTCTTGTAGGTTTATCACAAACAGGGCAGATAAGCATTACTTTGTTTATAGAAATTGGAGCATCTTTCTCGATTATTCCACTTTCTCTTTGGTTATTAGTAGCTCTTTGGTGTCTCTTTATCTTATTTATACCCTCAACAATAATTCTGTTTTCTTTCGCAAAAGTTTTTAAAACTTTTCCTTCTTTTCCCTTATCTTTTCCAGAAATCACTTTAACTCTGTCGTCTTTTTTAATTTTCATAAATATCACCTCTTACCATAGCTCTTGAGCCAGAGACGCTATTTTAGAAAAACCCTTTTCTCTCACTTCTCTTGCAACAGGACCAAATACCCTTGTACCCTTAGGTTGATTCATCTTATCGATAATAACAGCCGCATTATCATCAAATCTTATGTAAGTTCCATCATTTCTTCCTACTTCTTTTTTTGTTCTTACGAGAACCGCTCTTACTATATCACCCTTTTTAAAATCTGTATTTGGTGCCGCTTCTTTAACAGAAGCTACTACCGTATCGCCTATGGTACCAGTTTTTCTAAAAAATCCACCCTGAATTTGAATTACCTTTATAACTTTCGCACCTGAATTATCCGCCACTTTAAGATAAGACTCAAGTTGAACCATTATGATTCACCTCCGGGGTTTTCAACGCTCTCGGGAGTCTCTATATTTTTTTCAGAAATAACACTTTTCTTAACAATATTGATAACTTTATATTTCTTGGTTTTACTTATCGGAGGACATTCTTCAATTTCAACTTTATCCCCCAGATTACAGAGATTACCTTCATCATGAGCATGAAATTTTTTAGATTTTTTAATAAATTTTCCATATAAAGGATCTTTTTTTGTCATCATTATTTGAACTGTTACTGTATCCTTCATTTTAGTACTTGTTACAGTACCAATCAATTTCTTCTTAGGCATAATGCAATCATCTCCTTAATCCTAGTTCTCTAGCTCTGATTATAGTTTTGACTCTTGCTATATCTTTTTTAACACTGGAAATTTGAGAATAATTAGTTAATTTATTCATTGCAAGTTGAAACCTTAAATCCATTAACTTTCTCTTCAATTCTTCGTGTTTTTGGCTAAGCTCTTGATCAGAAAGTTTTTGTATTTCAGAAGCTTTCATTAGAGCTCACCTCCTATATTATATTTCCTAACAATCTTAGTTCTGATCGGGAGTTTGTCTGCAGCTTTTTTCAATGCTTGCTTAGCTAGATCTTCGCTTACTCCTCCTATTTCAAACATAATTCTTCCCGGTTTTACTACTGCTACCCAACCTTCTACATCACCTTTTCCCTTTCCTCCTCTTACTCCTATACCTTTAGAAGTAATAGATTTATCAGGAAAAATTCTTATCCACAATTTACCATTTCTCTTTACTGTCCTTGTTACGGCTAAACGACACGCTTCGATTTGTTGTGCAGTAATCCACCTGGCTTCAAGAGCCTTTAATCCCCATTCGCCAAAATGAACCAAAGTTCCTCCTTTAGCCATACCTCTATTTTTTCCCCTTTGAAGCTTTCTATATTTAACTCTCTTTGGCATCAACATTTTTCTACCTCCTCCAGCAGCCGAAACTAAACATCGCCTTTATAGATCCAGACTTTAATTCCAATTATTCCCATCTTAGTAAAAGCTGTTGTATAGCCATAGTCAATATCAGATTTCATAGTCTGTAACGGTAATCTGCCTTCTAGATACCATTCTCTTCTCGCAATTTCAGCTCCATTTAACCTTCCAGAAACCATTATTTTTATTCCCTTTGCTCCCTTTTTCAAAGCAGTAAAAATAGCTCTCTTCATCGCTCTTTTATAGGAAGTTCTTTTCTCGATTCTTGAAGCAATATCTTCAGCCACCAGAATCGCATCGGTCTCAGGTGTTTTAACTTCTTCGATATTTAATCTGAATTGTCGCGATATGAGCTTTTCAAGCCTACTTCTAAGTTTATTTACTTCAGATCCTTTTTTCCCGATAATGACTCCCGGTCTCGCACATTTAATAGTTATTACAATTTTTCCAGACTCGGGTCTTTCTATGAAAATATCCGAAATTCCTGAAGAAAAATAATCTTTTTTTATAAAGTCTCTTAATTTAATGTCTTCAAGCAAATATTCTTTATAATTTTTTTCATTTATCCATTTTGCTTTCCAATCCTTACTAACTCCTATTCTGAAACCATAAGGATGTACTTTTTGACCCATTCATTCCACCTCACTCTTGAAGATCTTTTTCAGTTTCTTCTACAACCTGATTCGTTGCAACAACTACAGTTATATGACTGAATCTTTTCTGTTGAATATCAGCTCTACCTCTGCCTCTTGGCCACAATCTTTTCATCCTTGGCCCATCATTTACATATGCTTCCTTGACAAACAGAGCATCAACATCCAGATTAAAATTATTTTCTGCGTTAGCTATAGCTGAATTAAGAACCTTTTGAAAAATCCTGGATGACTTCTTTGGGCTGAATTCCAAAATTTTCAAAGCTTCACTAACTTGCTGGTTTCTAATAGCATTGGCAACAGATCTGGCCTTTCTAGGTGAAATTCTTATATATTTCGCAATCGCTCTTGCTTCAGTTGTTGGAGTTGCTGCTTCACGTTCTTTTCTTTCTTTATGAAATAAAGATCTCTTATTTCTTTTGTCTTCTGGCATTAGCATCCGCTCCTTAATTTCCTTTTTTGGCTTTGCTATCCGCATGACCACCAAATCTTCTGGTAGGAGAAAATTCACCCAGCTTATGACCTATCATATTCTCAGAAATATAAACAGGAATATGTTTCATACCATTGTAGACGGCTATTGTATGCCCTATCATCTCTGGTGTAATCATCGAAGCTCTACTCCATGTTTTTAAAGGTTTCTTTTCTCCTTTAGCATTCATATCTTTTACTCTTTTCAATAATTTGGGGTGCACAAAAGGTCCCTTCTTTTTAGATCTTGCCATTATTTACCACACCCTCCTCTACGCTTTGCTTCTCTTTACTATTAATCTATTCGAAGCTTTCTTTTTGTTTCTCGTTTTAAATCCTCTCGCAGGCTGTCCCCATGGACTCTGGGGCAAGTGTCCCTTTGATCTTCCTTCTCCGCCTCCCATTGGATGATCTACTCTATTCATAACCATTCCTCTAACAGAAGGTTTTATACCTTTCCATCTTTTTCTTCCAGCCTTACCTTGAACTTCATTGGAATGATCTTCATTTCCTACCATTCCTATAGTTGCCATCGACTTAACAACAACTTTTCTTAATTCTCCTGAAGGCATTCTCAACAATGCATATCTACCTTCTTTAGCCATCAATTGCGCGTATGTACCCGCCGACCTTGCAATTTGCCCCCCCTTGCCGGGAATTAACTCAACATTATGAATGATCGAACCAACAGGAATATTTTCCATCGGCAAAGAATTCCCGACCGATATTTCTGCATCAGGCCCATTCATTATCTGCTGTCCAATTGTTAATCCCTTTGGAGCCAATATATATCTTTTTTCCCCATCCGCATAGATAAGCAAAGCTATCCTTGCCGTTCTATTAGGGTCATATTCAACAGATGCAACCTTAGCGGGTATTCCATATTTTTCTCTTTTAAAATCAATTATTCTATAAAATTTCTTTGTTCCCCCGCCTCTGTGCCTTACGGTGATTCTACCGTTATGGTTTCTACCGCCTTTCCTTTTCAGAGGCCGTATTAAAGATTTTTCAGGTTTTTTTGATGTAACTTCCGAAAAATCCGGAACAACCATAAATCTTCTACTTGGAGTAACTGGGTTAAATTTCTTAAGACTCATGTCATCAACACCTCACCTATTGCTGGCCTTCGAGTTCTTTAATTCTGTATCCCTCTTCTAAAGATACTATGGCCTTTCTCCAACTTCTACTCTTCCCGACAAAAACTCCTCTTTTTTTTGGCTTGCCTTTATAATTCATCACATTTACCTTTTTTACTTTCACACTGAAAATCTCTTCCACTGCCTTTTTTATAGCACTTTTATCTGCATATCTGTGGACTTCAAATGAATATTTGTTTTCTTCGGCAATCAAATAAGTTTTTTCAGTAACTAAAGGCTTAATTAAAACATCATGGATATCCAGTTTAACACTCATTTGTTAAATACCTCCTCAACTTTTTTCACCATATCGGAGGTGAAAACGACAATCTCATTGTTAATGAGATCATAAACATTCAAACCATCAATATTTATTTTATTTCCATTCTTTTCGTTTCCTGGATTATCAGCAATTATTATCTTAACATTCGGAAGATTTTTCCCCGACAATTTTACAGTATCATACTTATCGTTTTTAAACGGTAAAACAAAAAGACATTTTTTTGTTTTCAAGTCCAAGGTTATCTAAAACCTTTTTCATCTCTTTTGTTCTGGGATTCTCAAAAGAAATATCATCTAAAACAACCAGGTTTCCTTCCTTAACTCTTAAACTGATAGCAGACAATAAAGCTTTGACTTTCATTTTTTTATTGAGTTTTGTAGCCCATTCTTTAGGCTTTGGCCCATGAATTACGCCACCATGTCTCCACAAACCATTCCTGGATGATCCAAACCTTGCTCTTCCCGTTCCTTTTTGTCTCCAAGGTTTTCTACCACCACCACTTACTTCCGCTCTTGTTTTCGTCGATGCAGATCCCTGTCTTTTTGAGTTCATCTGCATTACTACATACCTGTGAATCAGATCATAATTAGGGTCGATACCAAATATCGACTCATTCAAATCAATGTTCGAAACAACTTTTCCTTGAATATTTTTTACCTCGACTTGAAGCATAGTCGTTTACCTCCTTGCTCTATTTTCGGAGTTTCTTTTGACTTCTGACTAGAAGCAATGAACCCCTCGCTCCTGGGACTCCACCATATACTGCTATGATATTTTTTTCTGCGTCAACTTTTAAAACCTGCAAATTCTGAACAGTTTTTCTTTTATTACCATACTGTCCAGGCATCTTTTTCCCCTTCCATATTTTTGAAGGCTGCGAAGAATTTCCAATAGAACCTAATTCTCTATGAAATTTTGCACCGTGTGAAGCTTCACCGCCACTAAAATTCCATCTCTTCATCGCACCGGAAAATCCTCTACCTTTAGATGTTCCCACTACATCAACTTTTTCACCCTCACTAAAAATATCAACCTTAAGAACATCACCAACATTATATTTATCGACATCTTCAGTTCTGATCTCTTTAATTATTCTGTGAGGTTTTATACCAGCACTTTCATACTTTTTTAGTAAAGGTTTTTTTTAATATCTTTTTTGCCCTCTGTTCGGTTAATTCCTCAAAAGCAATCTGAATTGCATTATATTCATCGTTTTTTTCCAGTTTTTTCTGAGAAACAACGCACGGTCCAGCTTTTATAACCGTAACTCCGAAGGCTTTTCCATCTTTATAAATTGTTGTCATTCCTAATTTTCTTCCAATGATCCCTTTCATTTTTCACCTCCGAAGATCTATTAAAGTTTTATCTCTACATCAACGCCTGCAGGGAGGTCAATTTTCATCAAAGAATCTATCGTCTTTGGAGTCGCATCCAAAATTTCAATCAATCTCTTATGAACCAACTTTTCAAATTGTTCCCTTGCGTCTTTATATTTATGCGGAGCTGTTAAAACAGTATATAGAGTTCTCTCTGTGGGTAGAGGAACAGGGCCAGATACTTGAGCTTTTGTTAATTTAACCGCTTCTACGATCTTTTTTGCAGATAGATCAAGCAATTTATGATCGTAAGCTTTTAACCTTATCCTAATTTTTTGTTTGGCCATCTTTATAACCTCCTTCAAACTAAAGGGAGAGATTCTGTCTCTCCCTAAGTAGAAACTTATAATTATTCAATAATTTCGCTGACTACTCCAGCTCCCACTGTTCTTCCACCTTCACGAACAGCAAATCTCATACCTTTTTCTATAGCTACTGGATATATTGTTTCTAATGTCATAACAACGTTATCACCAGGAATAACCATTTCTACACCCTCTGGTAAATCAATAATTTCACCTGTAACGTCCGCAACTTTTATAAAAAACTGAGGCCTATATCCCTTCGTGAAAGGTGTATGTCTTCCACCTTCTTCTTTCTTTAAAACGTAAACGTTAGCCTTGAATTTTTTATGAGGTGTGATTGTATTAGGCTTTGCCAATACCTGTCCTCTTTTGACATCATTCTTACCGATACCTCTTAACAAACAGCCAACGTTATCCCCGGCTCTTCCTTCATCGAGAAGCTTCCTGAACATTTCCACGCCCGTAACAACTGTTTTTCCGACTTCATATGAAAGTCCAACGATCTGAACTTCTTCTCCAACTTTTACCATTCCTCTTTCGATTCTTCCTGTAACAACAGTTCCTCTACCTGTTATAGAAAATACATCTTCAATAGGCATAAAAAACGGTTTGTCTGTCTCTCTCTTCGGTTCAGGAAAATATGAATCTACAGCATCCATCAAATCATAAATCGAAGCTGTCCATGGATCGTCAGCTGATTCAGCTTCTAATGCCTTTAAAGCAGATCCCTTTATTATAGGTATATCGTCTCCTGGAAAATTATAGCTATTTAATAAATCTCTTACTTCTTCTTCAACCAGTTCAACCAATTCTTCGTCATCAACCATATCCGTTTTATTTAAATAAACAACTAACGCGGGAACTTCAACCTGTCCTGCCAAAAGAACGTGTTCTCTTGTTTGTGGCATAACACCATCAGTTGCCGCTACAACCAAAATCGCTCCATCCATCTGAGCCGCACCGGTAATCATATTTTTTATATAGTCAGCGTGACCTGGACAATCAATATGCGCATAATGTCTTGCTTTAGTTTCGTATTCTACGTGAGTAACATTAATTGTTATTCCTCTTTCCTTTTCTTCAGGCGCCTTATCGATACTGTCAAAAGGTGTGAAATCTGCTTCACCTTTAAAAGATAAACACTTCGTGATTGCTGCAGTCAATGTTGTCTTACCGTGGTCAATATGACCGATTGTTCCAATATTAAGATGTGGTTTTGTCCTTTCAAACTTTTCTTTTGCCATTTTTGTCCCTCCTTAATACATACTAATGATATTCTATTAATATCCTAATTTTTCAGTTACTTTTTTCGGTACTTCATTATAATGTGAAAATTGAATTATATGTGTTGCTCTTCCCTGCGATAAAGATCTGATAACCGTCGCATAACCAAAAAGCTCTGACAAAGGAACCTGAGCATCAATTATTCTCAAAATACCTTTGTTTTCAAATCCATTAATCTTTGCTCTTCTAGAATTAAGATCCGCTATTAAATCTCCCATATAATCTTCAGGGGTAGTTATTTCAACTTTCATAATCGGTTCCAATAAAACGGGACCACACTTCTTAATAGCATCCTTAAAAGCCAGTGCCCCGGCAATACTGAATGCAATCTCTGAAGAATCGACCTCATGATATGAACCATTGATAACCGATGCTTTTATACTAATCATAGAAAAACCGCCCAATGGCCCAACTTGCATAGATTCTTTAACACCAGTCTCTATTGAAGCTATAAATTCTTTAGGAATTACACCATTCGTTGTTTTATCTTCAAAAATAAAGTGAGCAGATTCATTTTCTAAAGGTTCAACTTTTAAAACTGCATGTCCATATTGACCTCTTCCACCACTCTGTCTGATATATTTTCCCTCACCAATTCCTTCTTTCTTTATAGTTTCCTTATAAGCCACCTGTGGATGACCAACTCTCAAGTTCACTGAGAATTCCCTTTTTATTCTTTCAATTATTACTTCTAAATGTAATTCACCCATCCCGGATAAAATCGTCTGGCCTGTCTCTTTATCAATATAAGTTCTTAAAGATGGGTCTTCTTCCGCCAGAGCCTCCAGGGCCTTCGATAATTTGGAAACATCAGCTTTCGAAGAAGGCTCTAAAGACAGTGAAATAACCGGTTCCGGGAACTCTATTTTTTCTAAAACAATATTAGAATCATTTCCGGTTAAGGTCTCACCGGTAATAGTATTTTTCAATCCAATAACTGCTGCAATATCTCCGGCGAAAAGCTCCTGGATTTCTTCCCTCTTATCCGCATGCATGAACAACATTCTCGATATCCTTTCCTTTTTGCCTTTATTGGAATTATATACATAGGAACCCTTCTTCAGGGAACCTGAATAAACACGCAAAAATGTCAATTTTCCTACAAACGGATCCACCATTATTTTGAAAGCCATAGCGATAAAATCATCTTCGGGATTCGTTAAAATTTCAATCTCCTCCCCCGAGTTGAGATTTATTGCTTTTATCGGGGGCATATCAACCGGTGAAGGCAAAAAATCAACAATTGCATCCAATAAAGGTTGAATACCTTTGTTTTTAAAAGCCGTACCGCACAAAACCGGCACAATTTGATTATTTATAGTTCCTTTTCTTATTGCACTTTTAAGTTTTTCAGATTCTATTTCTTTGCCTTCCAGAAAATCTTCCATCAATTCTTCATCGTATTCTGCAGCATGCATTATTAAATCTTCACGTACATTCATTGCTTCTTCGAATAAACTTTCCGGAATATCTCTATATTCAAATTCGGAACCTTCGTCATTCGTCCATATGATAGATCTCATTTCCATCAAATCTATAACACCACGAAAATCCGATTCACTCCCTATGGGTAACTGAACAGCAACCGGATTGGCCGCCAATTTGTCAACCATCGTTTGAATCGAGTTTTTAAAATCGGCCCCGGTCTTATCCATCTTGTTCATGAAAGCTATTCTGGGAACTTTGTACTTATCAGCCTGTCTCCAAACAGTTTCTGATTGAGGTTCAACTCCAGCTTGCGCATCAAAAACAGCTACAGCTCCATCCAATACTCTGAGCGCCCTCTCAACCTCTATAGTAAAGTCAACGTGCCCGGGTGTATCAATTATATTTATTCTCGTGTCTTTCCATGGACACGTTATGGCAGCTGAAGTTATTGTGATTCCTCTTTCTTTTTCCTGATCCATCCAATCCATAGTTGCCGTTCCTTCATCAACACTACCTATCTTATACTTCTTTCCAGTATAAAAAAGCATTCTTTCAGTTGTAGTTGTTTTTCCGGCATCTATATGCGCCATAATACCTATATTTCTAATCTTGTCAAGGATTTTGTTCCTTACTATCAAGAGTTCCTCCTAAACTAAATCACCATCTAAAATGCGCGTATGCTTTACCAGCATCTGCCATTTTATGAACATCTTCTCTCTTTTTAACGGCAGCACCGGTACCATTATAAGCGTCAATCAACTCTAAAGCCAATCTCTCTGCCATTGGTCTGCCTTTTTTCGATCTCGATGCTTTCATAATCCATCTGATTGCTAATTGTACAGATCTTCTTTCTTCCACTTCAAAAGGAATCTGATAAGTGGCTCCACCAACTCTTCTTGGTCTTACTTCCAACAACGGCCTGACATTATTCATGGCTTTCTTAAAAGCTTCCATAGGATGCTGATTTGTTTTTTCAGATAGATTGTCAAGAGCCTTATATACAATTTTCTCAGCCTTAGTCTTTTTTCCATCTAACATAACAGCGTTTATCAATTTTGTAACGGTAACATCATTATAAATTGGGTCAGGCACTTTTACTTTTTTTACAGCTTGTCTTCTTCTCATTTAGACTCATTCCTCCTTATTGCTTAGGTCTCTTTGCACCATATCTGCTTCTCGATTGTCTTCTGGAAGAAACTCCCTCAGAATCCAGAACACCTCTGATGATTTTATATCTCACTCCGGGCAAATCTCTAACTCTGCCACCTCTAACTAATACCACGGAGTGTTCCTGCAAATTATGACCTTCGCCTGGAATGTAGGCCGTTACTTCAGTACCATTTGCCAATCTCACTCTGGCAATTTTTCTCAAAGCCGAATTTGGTTTCTTCGGTGTCATAGTTGAAACCCTGACACATACTCCTCTTCTTTGAGGATTCGACTCCAAAGCCGGTGAATTTGATTTCTTCTTCATCAATTTTCTTCCATTTTTTATAAGCTGGTTAATCGTAGGCATTATCCTTGAAATCCCTCCTTAATATCTTTACACCTTGGTTATTTTACACTTTATAAATTATGCTGTCAACAATTCTTGCAGCAATGTATTTCCAGAAATATTTATTTAACTCAATTTTTACTTTCAGAAAATGAAGAAATAATTCTTGATTTTGCAACGGAATCATTTATTTCTCCGTTTTTATAAAGATAATCACATTCCTGAAGTAAATTGAGGATTTCCTTAACTTTCCTAAAATTATATTTATGAATATAATTTATCTTTTTTTCTTTGCTTGAAAAAGAATATCCAACTATATCGGCCACTCTTTTTGGTTTTAAATTTACCCTGTCGGAAATAAATTTTATATTCTGCCACGACGAAAAATTCAAATTCTTTTTATTCTCATGTATTTTTAACAAATCGAAAAAAAATTTTGAAATGTAATTTATCAAATAAGAAATTTCTATGTCTGAAAATTCTTTTATATCGATATCTTTGTTTTGAGCGACTAATTTCATAGTCAATTCAGATATTTCATCATTTTTAGGATGATTCACATAATTTAAAAAGTCATTGGCATCAATTTCTTTACCCAGTATTTTCAATTTTTTCAATTCATTGTATATCAAATAATCATTTGTGAAAAATGATTCATAAAACAGATCCGCAACTTTTTTATTTGTTTTTAAACCAATTAAAGAAGCCATTTTCAATATGTACTCAATCCATTTATTGTTCTCCCATGGTTTTGGCTTTTCGAACCTTATATATTCCGCATTCTTTATCTTCATATTCCCTTCAATATAATAATTCAAATGATTATTTTCCTTAATTAACTTAAGAAGAGATTTTTTTTCGAATTCTTTATATTCTGAAAAATCCCTCGCAACAAATATATTATTTGTTCCAAACATGTTATTTATAGATATGTATGACTCTAATGAAGCATCTTTATTCTTGGTATCTTTGTCTATTTTTGTTTTGTCCACCTGTGATTTGGAATTTAAACCATCCAGATAAATCGAATTTAAAACCGAACTGTTTCCATTCAAAATATATATCATTCAAAACGACCTTTTTTCAAACCACAATTCTATTTTATTCGATGGTGTTGTTCCCGGATCTGGTTTTTGATCAATGACTATACCTTCTCCGTGTATTACAATATCATCAATAGAATACAGATCACATATCTCACGTGCGTCCTGTATAGTGTAACCTTTGAAATCAGGAATTTTCCATTTATAAAAACCGTCGAAATTTTGTTCTTCAATTTCTAAATCGTAAATACCTTCAACAATATTTTTAAAGGCTGGAGCGGCAACATCGCCACCGAAATAATCTCCATTCCTTGGATTATCTATCATTATATATAAACTATATGTAGGGTTGTCAGCGGGAAAAAATCCCCAAAATATAGAATAATAGTCTTCGTGATTGTAGCCCGTAGGTCCAGGCTTTTGAGCGGTTCCCGTTTTCCCACCTATTGCGATAGAGTCTACTCTGGCCATAGTACCTGTTCCGCTCGCCACAACACTCTCAAGCACCGGAATCATCATATTCACAGTATTTTCTGAAAAGAGCACTCTTTCCACTTTGGGATCAACTTTAATTATTTCTCCGTTTTCCTTATATGCCACCAAAAAACTGGGGTCGAACAATTTCCCGTCTGCGGCAAATGAATTCAAAGCCCTCGATATCTGAAACAAATTAACATTTATCCCCTGTCCTATTACAAAATTATAAGGGCTCACAAGTGACCAATCTTTGGGCTTGTACAGCAATCCTTCATTTTCAAATGGTAAATCAACTCCGGTTTTTCTTCCTAATCCGATTTCTACCAATTCATTATAAAAACCGTCTTTTCCAATATTATTCAAAATCCTCTGCGCAACTTGTATAGTTGAAACATTACAGGAGTGAATTATGGCTTCCTCATAATTAATCACTCCAAATTTTTCTCCGTCTGTATTATGAATGTAATAATCCAGAGAAGAAACGGGCTTTATTTTTTCTACTGATAAAAAAGTCGATTCAGGAGTAATCGAATTACTTTCAAGTGCAAAAGCATAAATCAAAGGTTTTATACTCGAACCTGGTTCAAATATCCCCTGAAGTCCGACATTCCAGTTGTATCTCGAATCAATACTTACTTCAGCAAGGACTCTTCCCGTTTTAGATTCATACAAAATCGCACTTCCTCCAACGGCATTGTTAAATTCAATGGCCTTTTTCACTTCTTTGTACACCAATTCCTGTAATTTCAAATCCACTGAAATAAATATGTCGTCACCATTAACCGGGTTTTTCTTATAAATACCCGAATATTTGCTGTATATACGTCCGCTTTCCTTTCCTGTTAGTAAATCATTATATTCCTTTTCAATTCCATTAACACCAACGGAAAGGTTGTATTCATTTTTTGTGACTCCACCCAGAATTTTATGTAAACCATAATCATCGATAGAATTTCTTTCATAGACAATATTAATGGCAACAAATTTTTTATAGGAATTATTGATTTTTGCTTCCAATATTTCCCTGTTATTAGAGTTACCCAATTCTATGAAGTTCTTCTTATTCAAATAATCATTATATATAACATTGAATTCAAGATTAAAATCCGAAGCCATATCATGAAAAGCCTCTTCAGCCTCTTCATCTGAAAGATTTCTTCCTAAATAACTCGTATCTAAAGATGCAATAAAATAAACCGAGTCACTCGCTAAAAGTCTACCTTGCTTATCATAAATATTTCCCCTTGTTGGTGGGATCAATTGGGAACTTAACAGATCTGAAAGATTGATTTCTTTAAAAATAGCATAATAAGTAGCTACGCCCCCAAAAATCATCATAAGCAATAGTATAAATGAAAATATTAGCGTTATTCTTTTGTTTATTCTTTTACTCAAGTACCTCTCCCGAACAAATCACCTAAAAACAATCTGATTTCTAAAAACCAACCGACTCATTCATTGTACCATAATAACTAATTTTAGTATCTATATCACTAATATAAACACTAAGTTCCTCCATATCTCTTTGATATAGACGAATTTTATCAAGGTTTTGTTCGGTAACATTTCCCAACCAGAATGGAAAAATAAACAGAGTAAGACATAAACAAAGAATAGCTATTACTGCAGTTACACTTAAGAATAAACGCTCACTTCTTTTTAAAGTAAAAGTTTGTGGCTGGACAATTTCCAGCTCATTCCGCTTCGCTGTTAAGATTTTCATTTCGTCTCTCCTTACACTACAAAAAATAAAAAATAAAAAATGTTTCTAAAATTTAAACCCGCTTCGCTGCCCTCAATTTTGCACTTCTAGCTTGAGGATTCGCTCTTAATTCTTCTTCGGAAGGTATAAAAGGTTTTTTTGTAATTATTTCTAAATTTTTTTCCCCTTTAAAAAAATTTTTAACTATTCTATCTTCCAAAGAATGAAAAGAAATAATAACAATTCTTCCATTTTCAACCAAGTATTTCGGCATTTTCTTTAAAGTTTGCTCTAAAATATGGAGTTCTTCGTTTACTTCGATTCTAATTGCCTGGAATGTCCTAGATGCAAAATGTCTTTTTGATCCGAATCTTATCGATGGTGGAATCGCTGCTTTTACAGCATTTACTAATTGTTCAGTGGTATTTATGGGTCTGCGTTTCAGTATTGAATAGGCAATTTTTCTGCCAAATCTTCGCTCATCACCATATTCGACGATAACTCTACTCAGATCCTTCAAACTATAACCATTTACAATATCTTTTGCAGAAACATTCGAATTAAGATCCATTCTCATATCCAAATCTTCATTTCTGTCGTAGGAAAATCCTCTGCCCTCAGCTTTCAATTGATAATTTGAAATTCCCGCATCCAGTAAGAATCCGCTTACTTTTTTTAGACCTTCTTTTCTCAATACTTCGTCGAAATCAAAATATGAAGAATAGTAAAATGTAACTCTGTCCTCATAATCCAAACATTTTCTCTTTGCAATATCCAAAACTTCATTATCACGATCAAGAGAAACAATGTTTATGTTTGGGTAGTTTTTTAAAATTTCCTTGGTATGTCCGCCTTCTCCAGCCGTACAATCAACATACAAACCATTCTCATCATGTATCAAAAAATTCAACGATTCTTTCAGAAGTACGCTTTTGTGGAACGAACCATATTCTCTTCTCATAAAATCTCTTTACTGACTCCATTTTAACTCAAATTTAATAATATCAATGTTAAAAATCAATCTATTTTTATAATTATATGTTGATTTTAAATTAAATTATAAAATATGCACTATTTACAAAAATACAAAAGTTCCTTTTCTATAAAATCGTCAATGTAGCCATCCATTACTGCATTTATATTTCCGGTTTCATAATCTGTCCTATGATCTTTTACCATTGTATACGGCATAAAAACATAGGATCTGATCTGGCTACCCCATGCAATGTCCTTCTGATTTCCCATGAGCTTTTTCTTCTCTCTCTGCTTTTTCTCCATTTCCAGTGAATACAATTTTGCTTTCAACATCTGCATTGCCGTTGCTTTGTTGAGATGTTGGGATCTTTCTATTTGACACGCAACAACTACACCAGTTGGTAAATGGGTTATGCGCACAGCGGAATCAGTTTTATTTACATGCTGCCCTCCGGCTCCACTTGCCCTGTATGTATCTACCCTTAAATCTTCACTCTTTATATCTATTTCTATTTCGTCATTTATATCCGGAAAAACAGATAAAGAAGCGAACGAAGTATGTCTCCTGCTATTGGAATCAAAGGGAGAAATTCTCACCAATCTGTGTACACCGGACTCATATTTCATTTTTCCATATACATATTCTCCTGTAATTTTGAAAGTAACACTTTTGATTCCGGCCTCTTCACCGGGTTGTTCATCAACTACGTTTATTTTGTAATTATTCATTTCGGCCCATCTCAAATACATTCTTAAAAGCATAGAAGACCAATCCTGTGATTCCGTCCCACCTGCACCCGGATGAATACTTACAAAGGCACTGTTTCTATCAAATTTGTCATTCAATAATACTTTAAATTCAAAATCATACACCTTTTTTTGGGCCGCTTCAAGTAATTCATTAATGGTATCAATCATCGATTCGTCTTCTTCTTCCAATTCCAACGCAACGTCTAAATCACTGAATATGTTATCTAAGTTTGATACCATCGAAATGTTATCTCTCAGATGCTGAGCCTTCACCCCCAAATCAGCGGCTTTCTTCTGATCCTCCCATACAGACGGGTCAGAGAGCTCCTCTTCAATCTTTTTCAAATCACCATTCAATTTTTCACAATCCACCGTATCTTTTATAGAATTGAACTTTTCAAATAATTCCGAATATTTTTGTTTTATTTCATAATCAATCAATTTTATCACCTGTTATTTTTTCACTTTAAACCGTCTGTTATGTTTAACGCCCTTTGAATTTTCCTTTTTATCTTTCGAAGAAACAGAAGAAAAATCACTATGAACAGCATTAAGCATATTGAAATCCTTTTGCGCCTTTGCTTCAGATTTTTCCTTATCAATCTTTTTTACTCTCATCATGTAATCTATCGTTTGATCGTTAATTGAATCTACCATCTCTTCAAAAAGTTTGTATGTTTCTTTTTTGTACTCAATCAATGGATCTTTCTGACCATAAGCTCTTAGCCTTATAGAATCCTTAACATGTTCAGAGCTTTCTAAAAAACGCTTCCAATTTTCATCTATGACTCTCAAAGCAATATATTTAAATATTTCTTTAAATTCTTCTTCATATTCCTCTTTTTTATCATTGAAAATTTCCAGAATTTTATCTTCCACAATTTTTTCGAGATCCGGTATGGAAGTTATGTTCTCTTGATGTATTTCTTCAATTTGTTTTTCATCAAAAAAACCAAATATTTTCTTTAACTCTTTCCTATCGGGCACTGATTCGTATTCAGTCAATTTTCTATTTACGGATTCCAGAACCATTTCTTTAAAATGATCCTCTATGTTTTCACCCTTTAATATCCAGTCTCTATGACCATATATTTCGGTTCTCAATTTATCCATTACCAAATCTAATTCATATAAATTTTTTCTCACCCCGAAATGTATACCTTCAATCTTTTTTTGTGCGGAATTTATCACCTTTGTGAGCAGCGAATTTTCGATAGGCTCTCCCTTCTCTATTTTGATAATATTCATTAACTTTTCTAATTTCTCTCCTCCAAAAAGTCGGATCATATCGTCTTCTAAAGAAAGATAAAATCTTGATTCCCCATTATCACCCTGTCTTCCGGATCTTCCTATCAACTGATTATCGATTCTTCTACTTTCATGTCTTTCCGTACCTATAACATAAAGGCCGCCCAGATCATTTACTTCATCACCTAATTTTATATCAGTTCCTCTTCCCGCCATATTGGTCGCTATTGTGATCGTATTTTTTTCACCGGCTTTTGCTACAATCTCAGCTTCCTTTTCATGAAACTTTGCATTCAGGACCTGATGAGGTATATTTTTATTTTTTAGCTTTTTACTGAACATTTCACTCTTTTCTATGGATGTAGTCCCAACCAAAACCGGTTGTCCCATTTCATATCTTTTGGCTATATCATCAATAATCGCTTCATATTTTTCATCTTTGGATCTATAAACATAATCATCTTTATCCTTTCTGATGACCGGCATATTCGTAGGTATAGCCAAAACCTTCGCATCATAAATGGATTCAAACTCAGAAGCTTCAGTAACAGCTGTACCCGTCATTCCGGAAAGGATTTCATACATCTTAAAATAATTTTGAAAAGTTATTGTGGCATAGTTAACACTTTCTTTTTTTATTTGAACCCTTTCTTTTGCTTCAATAGCCTGATGTAACCCTTCGCTGTATCTTCTTCCCGGAAGCAATCTACCTGTAAATTCATCCACAATTATAACTTCTCCGTTGTTTATTACATATTGATCATTCAATTTAAAAAAGTTGATGGCCTTTAAAGCGTTGGTTAAATGAAAAACATACTTATAGTTATCCGGATCGTATAAATTTTCAACATTCAATATCCCTTCAGTATGCTCTATTCCCTCTTGAGTAAGACTTACACTTTTTTCCTTCTCATCAATCGTATAGTCCTTTCCAATTTTAAACCTTTTTGCAATAGATGCGAACTGCTTATACAAATTTGACGAATCCTCTTTAGGCCCGGAAATTATCAGAGGAGTTCTGGCTTCATCGATCAAAATAGAATCCGCTTCATCCACGATCGAAAAGAAATGTCCTCTTTGAACTTTGTTATCCAAACCATAACTGAGGTTGTCTCTAAGATAATCAAATCCATATTCATTAGCCGTTCCATATGTTATATCGGCTTCATAGGCATTCTTCCTCTCAGAAGGTTTCATTCCTGATTGGATAAAACCATATTTTAATCCCATATATTCATACACAGGTCCCATCCATTCCGCATCTCTTCTCGCCAGGTAATCATTAACAGTTGCTATATGAGTTCCTTTGTCCATTAATGCATTCAAATACAACGGCATTGTAGCAACCAGTGTTTTCCCCTCACCTGTTTTCATTTCAGCGATATTTCCATCATTCAGTGCAAGCGCCCCTATTATTTGAACATCGAATGGAAATAGCCCGATCGTCCGTTTAGCCGCCTCTCTGACGCAGGCAAACGCTTCGGGCAAAATTGACTTTTTCGCTTCTCCCTTTGCAAGTCTATCTTTAAATTCATTCGTCTTATTGACAAAACTTTCCGCTTTTAAGGACGAAACTTCATCTTTGTAAAAATTAATTTTTTTCAATATTCTATAATATGGTTTCAAAATTCTTTCATTCTTATCAAAAACAGATTCAAATAATCCCATCTAAATCACTCCATTTATTTTACCATTATATAATACTTTGCATTTCCATCCTGATCAATATTCTGTTGAAATAATAAAGCACTTTTTACAGAGATCCCCAGGTACTCTTCAAAAATCACACTTAAATCCAGATAACCCTCTATTATAACGTCATCCATACTTTTTTTCTTGAGTTCTGAAAATCTTTGATATTCGCTTAATTTAAATCCTTTCTTTATCTTGTCTTTAAAATTCTCGGGTAAAAGGGTAGTTATAACTAATTCATTCTCATTCAAAAAGACATACAAATTTACCGAACTATTTCCTACCTGATAAAAATAAATACCTTCAGAATACTTTTTTAAATTATCAGAAATGTAATTAATAAAATCTTCTTTGTGAGCGTCATCTAAATTAAAGATTACGGAAAAATCAGCCTTATCTCCAAAAATATCCCCGAAAATCCTCGCATAATTTTCACTACTTTTTATACTTTTAATAAACAAATTTGCCAGATATGAATATTGTTCAAGATTTATTTCAAACCAATTAGACAATTCATTAGTCAAGGTTCCTATGCTCTCGGAAGGAAAGTAAACAACATAATCACCGAAGATCATTTTTTCCAATTCTTTTTTTTGATTTTTATAATTAATATAATAATCGATTAATTCATCCTTATTCAGAAAAATCATTTTTTGATTAATTTCAACAACTAAAGCATCATCCTTTGGAAAAGCGAATAGATACGTCTCTTTTGTTGAAAATGAAGCCTTAATTCCTAAATCAATAGAAAATTTATTGCTGTCGAAATAACCTGTTAACCAAGTATCCTTCATTTTTTCCGAAATATACTTTTTCTTATCTTCATCCGATAACAAATTATTGTCCTTGGATGAATACACTTCATCCGCGGTGTTTAAAGATTCCTTCGTACTTCCTATTAACAAGTAATTTTCATATGTTTTATAATAAAAACACACTCCATTTCCCCTTAATTCATGGATATCTTCTCCTTTTTGTTTAAAAATACTTAAATTCAAAACCGCCGAAATAGCTTCGATTAAAGAGGAAGAATTTTCAGTTTCCCATATCAAGAAAACTTTTCCACTGCTGGATTTAAATAATTCAATATAATATATAGGATCAAAAATCAAAAAATCCTGTATATTTAAATCAAGATTATCTCCCGCTATCAATATTTCATTATTCAAAGATTTTTTTAGAATCGAGGTATCAACTTCATAATTATATCCCGCAGCATCTATATAACTGAAAATTATACTTTCTGCATTGAAACCTTCTTTACTGAAATATACATCGAAAAAAGGAGAATTATTTTTTAAATAGTCCAAATAATCCAAAGTTTTATTTATGACCAAAAAATAACCAAAGTCACTTGGAACAAAATCAAAAATATCCTGACCACTTGCCAAAACTATCAGTAGAATGAATATTAATAAAAATAATTTCTTCATAATCGCTAATCGTCCCCAGACTTTTTAAAATTTTTAACGCTTTCTAACAGCAATGATCAAAAACAAAAATCGCGTAATCATAAATAAAATAAAAATACCGCTTCCTTTATTAAGAAAGGGATTTTTATAAATTTGTTCAATTAACTCAAAAACAATTGTATAAATGTAAATGGTACAGAAATTCAAATTCGTTCATGTTTCAAACTCATCAAAAATTATTTTATAAAGAAAGAGTCCATTTCCAGGGGCTGTTCCCGGAAGGACCGATCTATTTTTTGCCTGAATAAACTTATTCATTTCATCAGGTCCAAACGCATGTGTTCCTATTTTAATAAGTGTTCCAACGATGTTTCTTACCATTCTTCTTAAAAATGAAATTCCTTCTATTCTGAAAAGAATAAGATTTTTCTTGAGAGATAAAATTCTTATAGATTGAATGGTTCTTATCGGTGATCTGTCATCTTTTCCCGTCTTAAAACTCGAAAAATCTTTCTCCCCTAATAAATACTCACTCGCTTTTCTCATCGAAACCAAATCCAATGAATACGGAAACCACCAGGAGAAGTCTTTAAAAATCATATTTGGCTCATCATTATTAAAAACATAATAATGATAGATCCTTTTTTTAGCCAGATATCTTGGACTGAAATTATTTTTGACCAAATGAACCCTTCGTACATACAAATCATCCGGCAGATAAGCATTCAAAGCATCTTTCATAATCTTTTCCGATAATCTGTCCTTATCCGAATTGAAAGCTATAACCTGCCCATAAGCGTGAACCCCCGTATCGGTTCTTCCCGCTCCTTCACTTTTTATATCATTTTTATGTATCATTTTCAAAGCTTCTTCAAAGACTCCCTGTACAGTTCTTTTGCCCGGCTGATACTGATAACCAAAAAAATCTTTTCCTTTATATGAAACAACCGCGGCGAACCTTACCATTAAAGGCTCTTCTCCCATTCACAGTTGACTTCGGAGAAAATATAAACGATAGAAGAAATATCCTTCCCCATTTCCGAAATATCTCCATGATAAATATTCCATAATAATTTACTGGTCACTATACCGACGTATTTGATCAAAGCTCTTTCCATAGAATCTTTGATATCGATATCATTAACTTTGATCAAAATTCTGTTCAGCCATTCACTGATAACTCTGTCTTTAAAATTAACGATACCATGCTGATAATCCTTGAGCATACAATAAATGTCTTCCGTGACTTCTCTTAAAGATATTTGCTCCATGATCGGTTTAATTACTTCATACTGATAATAATTTTCGATATTTTTGTTTTTAACATATTCATACTTAAAATAAAGGATATTCGCGGTGCTCTGTCTTCTTTCAAACACAACATCTCTCACAACAGATCCCTCTAAACCAAAAACACTCAAGCATTTCATACGTTTAACATTTAAAAACATTTTAGCTTGTTCGTCATTCCAAGCTATGATCATTCCCGTTTTAGTTCTATAATCAAAAGAACCTTTTTTCGGAATTATATATTCTTCGTCATAAAAAAATATGTGTGAAAAACTATTCTTCATTTTCTATTATTTCCTTTACATAAATTTTCATTCTTTCAAGCACTCCTGTAACTCTATCTTCATTCTCACCATTCGCTAAAAGATAAAATTTTATTTTTGGTTCGGTCCCGGAAGGCCGGACAATTATTTTGTTATCGTTTTCAAATAACAATTCAATAACATTTGATTTCGGTAAATCGTCTATTCCAGCATTGTAATCAATCAATTTTACTAATTTCATTTCAAAAATGTTCTTCAAAGGGTTGTTTTTAACCATCTGCATTATACTCTGAATTTTTCTGGAACCGTCTATTCCTTCAAATACAAAATTCATAAGATCTTCCTTATAAAAACCGAACTCATCATAGAGATCATTCAAATAATCCAGAAGATCCTTCCCCTTTGTCTTCAAATCTCTGTATATTATTCCCAATAACGCCGAAGAAATAATCGCATCCTTGTCCCTGGCATGCTTTCCAAACAAATATCCTATACTCTCTTCAAAACCGAACAAATATTCCCCTGTTCCTTCTGTTTCTGATTTTTCTATTTTCTCTCCAATGTATTTAAAACCCGTTAAAGTATCATAAACATTCACATTATATTTTTCAGCAACTTTGTAGATCATAGGTGTTGAAACGATAGTTTTAACAATGAAATGCGAGTTCGTAAGCAAATCCTTTTTTTTGAACTTTTCCAATAAATAATTTGCCATTATCACTCCGGTCTGATTCCCTGAAAGGTGTATATATTCCCCATTTTTCCTTATCGTTACTCCGAGTCTGTCGGAATCAGGATCCGTGGCTAAAACTATGGGAATATCATTCATTTCCGAATATTTTATTCCAAAATCAAACGCTTTTTTATCTTCCGGGTTCGGATAAGAAACTGAAGGAAAATTTCCATCCGGAATTATCTGTTCGAGAACATTGTATACTTCAAACCCTATTTTTTTCAAAATCTTATTAACCGGTTTGAAACCAACACCGTGCAGAGGGCTATAAACGATCCTTTCTTTTTCAAATTTGCCGTCAATAATCGGCTCTATTTCAGAATAAATATCTTTCATATAATTTTCAATCACAGAATTGAAAACCAACGAGATATTTTCTTCTTTTTCTTTATATTCATCAAAAAATTTTTCGTTTTCTATTCTTTCGATAATTTCCTCCGCATAACGCGGAACAGCCTGTGTCCCATCCGATGTATAAACTTTATATCCATTATAAATAGGTGGATTGTGACTTGCGGTGATAATTATCCCACCTGAACATTTCAGATTTCGAACGGCATATGAAAGTATTGGAGTGGCTGTCGGTTCTGAAAACAGAAATACCTTTACATCGAGTGCAGATAAAACTTTCGCACATGTTACAGCAAAGTCGAATGAATTATTTCTCGTGTCAAAAGCGATTGAAACAGATGGATTATCATAATTTTCTTTAATCCATTTCCCGAATCCCGCCGTTGCCCTTGTTATGGTATGAACATTCATTCTATTAGTTCCATATCCCATTTTTCCTCTCATTCCACCGGTTCCGAATTCCAAATCTTTATAAAATGAATCTTCAATCTCTTCAGATGACATTTTATTCAATATTTCTCTTTCTTTCTCAGAAGTCTTCCGGAGCCAAAGATCATATAATTTTTTAATCTCTTCTTTTTTTCTCATCTTACCACCTGCTTATCCCTTTAAAATGATTTATTTTCCCGTTATCAAGAACCTCAATTACATCAAGTCTGCTCTCAATATAGTTTTTCTCATAATTTCTAAGAAAAAAATTCGCGGCCAGTTCAATCTTTTTCATTTTTGTCTCATCAACTCTCAATCTCGGCCTAAAATATTCTTTTCCCCCTTTTACTTCTATAAAAACGACCGTTTTTTTCTCGAGCGCAATAATATCTATTTCACCATATCTGATATTATAATTCCTTTCAATTATTTTATACCCCAGTTTTCTCTTTATATAATTACAAGCCAGATCTTCATATTTTTTCCCCCTGTCATTCATTTTTATAAATAGCGGGAATCTTTAAATAATCATCTTTCTTCTCTGGAAATTCTTTAATAATCGAATCAATATTCTTTGATTTTTTTATCTCATCTTCTCTTGGCAACATTTCTCTTGAAAGCGGGGTAAACATTTCCTCTTCTTCACCAACGTTTATTTCATCGAGCAAATCCATATATTTTAAAATATTTTTTATATCCTCTTTTATTATTTCCCTTTCCTTGCCCTCAAGATTCAGCATAGATAATGCCTCTAAATCTTTAAATAACGAATCATTCAACTCAATCTTCATTGAAGTCCTCCTCATTTATTTTAATTTCTCTTAAAAAAGTCGCGGCATGTTCCGGCGGTACAGGATTTATATAAAAACCTGAACCCCATTCAAATCCGGCTATGTCGGTTAATCTGGGAACTATTTCAAGATGCCAGTGATAATAATCTTCTCCACCTTTTAAAGATTTTATTCCGGTATGAAGCATGAAATTGAAAGGTGGGTTATCCAGTGCCTTGTATATTTTAAATAACGTATTTTTAAGCACCTTTGCAAACTTATCTATTTCAGCAGTCGAAGATTTTCCAAAGTTGTATCTGTGTTTTTTCGGCAAAATCCATGTTTCAAATGGAAATCTTGCCGCAAACGGTTCAAACGCCAAAAACAAATCGTTTTCTTCTACTATTCTTGTCCCTTCCGAAAGTTCCTGTGTCACCATATCACAATAAACACATCTTTCTCTGAATTTGTAGTAACTTTTTGATCCCTTTATCTCCTCGGCAACCCTTTTGGGAACAACGGGAGTCGCAATTAACTGACTGTGCGAATGTGAAAGAGAAGCGCCTGCTTCTTTACCATGATTTTTGAAAATCAAAATATATTGAATGTTTTTATTCAGTTCCAGCTCTTTAAATCTTTTTATGTACGCCCATATCACTTCTTTTACTTGCTTATACGGCATAGTAGCCATATATGAATCGTGCTCCGGAGTTTCTATTATCACTTCGTGAGCGCCGAATCCTTTTATAACATCATACATTCCGTGCCCGAATCTCTCCGGTTCAATTTCGTTTGTCAAAACAGGAAATTTATTTGGAACAACTCTGACCCACCATCCTGGGCTATTAGCTTCCGTGCCATCTGGCCTGAATGCTAATATCTCAGAGGGAGTCGTATGTTCATTACCATAATCGAAAGGACAGAAAACAGCCTGTGATTCATCCTTAAAATTTATGAAATCATGTGGACGTTTCGTCCTCTCTGTCGCAATTATTACCCATCTTTTTATTATCGGGTCTTTTCTCAGTTCTCTCATCTTTTTCTCCTTTAACGAATATATCGATTGTACAGGTCTATATATTTTTTTGCGGAATTATCCCAGGAAAAATCTTCCTTCATACAATTTTTTCTTATTATATCAAAATCTTCCTTATAAAATATTTTTTTTGCTTCGTTTAGAACTTCAAGCAATTCCTCGGAATTATAATCATAGAATCCGAATCCGGTTCCTTCTTTATCTGTTTCATCATATTCCTTTACGGAATCAATCAGCCCTCCTGTATATCTTACCACCGGCACGGTACCGTAACGCATTGCAAACATCTGACCCAATCCACACGGCTCGTACCTTGAGGGCATCACAAAAAAATCACAGCCCGCATATATCTCCTGGGCCAGATTGATATCGAACATAATATTGGAAGAAAACTTTCCTTTAAACTTATTTTGAATTTTCAAAAAGAAATCTTCAATTTTTTTATCTCCATTCCCGAGAATCACGAACTGTACATTCTCATTCATGAACTTCTCTATAATTTCCTGCAAAAGATCCAGACCCTTTTGATAAAATAACCTTGAAATCAATCCGAAAAGGGGTACATCTTCAATTTTTAAATTGCATCTTTCCTGCAAAATTTTCTTGCAATCATGTTTTCCACTCAAATCATTTACAGAAAAATTTTCGGGAATCCTTTTATCGGTAACCGGATCATTTACTTTATAATCTATTCCATTCAAAATTCCATAAAGATCATCATTTCTCTTTATTAAAATATCTTCTAATCCCGCTCCAAATTCCGGGGTTTTTATCTCTTTGGCATAAGATTCACTCACTGTGTTAATAGCATTACTGAACATCAGGGCCCCTTTCATAAAGTTAATCTGGTCATCTTTAACTACTTTTGGAAAAGCTTCCCGCGGTAACCCCGTAACACTGAATTTATCTTCAGGAAACACTCCCTGATAGGCCATATTATGTATTGAAAAAAGGGTAGGAATCCGTCCATAAAAATAATAATTATACACCGATGCCATTCCTACATGCCAGTCATTCAAATGGAGCAGGTCATATTTATTTTTCTCACAAAAAATTGCCATAATTTCGCTTATGGAAAGGGTCTTTAAAAATATATCTCCCCCTTCATAAACATCTTCAGAATCGAAAAGTTCATCATTTTTCAAAAAATATACCGTTACATCACTGTTCTCTAAATGCGATTTATAAATATCAAACTCGATTTTTCTGTCGATTCTTCCTGTACATATTTTCAATCCGGTATTTTCAGTCACATCTATATCAATTTTTTTATGAAACGGCATTATAACATCTATATCTGTTCCCATCTCTTTAATATATTTCGGAAGGGACCCTGCAACATCGGCAAGCCCCCCCACTTTCGCGAAGGGATATACCTCATAAGAGCAGAATAAAATTTTCATCTAGATCGCCCCCTGATTTATAAAAAAATAAATGAATAAAAAAACGGATGCAAAGATCACTATGTATATTGAAAAATATTTTAATTTTCTACCCATGACGAGTTTTTTAAGTAACCACAAGCCAAAAATTCCAACGATAAACGCAGCAAAAAAACCGGAAATCGTAAATTTATTCAATTCAATATTATTGATATGCAGTATTCCAGCACCCAAAGTCACGGGCAAACTCATAAGAAAAGAATATTTCAGGGCTTCGGATCTGGAAAGACCCACAAGTAACGCTGCAAATAAAGTCATCCCACTTCTTGAAATCCCCGGAAATAAAGCAAAAGCCTGAAAAAAGCCTATTAATAAAGCACTGCCAATAGAAATTCTGACAATATTCTTGTCACCTGAAAATTTATCGCTGCAAAACAGAATTACCGCTGTTATAAAAAGAAAGTAGGCCACAATATCCGGCCTTGAAAAAAAATCGCCGATCTGATCTTCAAACAAAAAACCAAAAACCACCGCAGGTATGGTTGAAAAAAGCAAAAGAACTATATACCTTAAAGATATCTTTCTTTTACTTTTATCAAACAAACCCGAAAATATCATCCAGATTTCTTTATATGTGAACAGAAGCACCGCAAAAAAAGTGGCCAAATGCAATAATTCAAAGAAATATATGGATTTGTCAACATATTCCATTTTAAAAAGGTAAGAAAAAATCGTAAGATGCCCCGACGATGAAACGGGAAGAAATTCTGTTCCTCCCTGTATAACCCCTAAAAAAATGTATTTTAAAATCTCAGGCACTGAATCCCTCTTCCTTTGTTATAGATTCATAATTAATATTTATTTCATCAAGTATATTTCTCACCTCAGATATATCTCTCTCCTCAGTCCTGATGACTACCCTTTTTTCATTATCTTTCACACTCGAAGTCATTATGGAAAGAATGTTAATTTCAATATCCGCAAACGCATCCACCACTTTCCTTAACGACCCGGGTTCATTTTTTAATAAGAGAGAAACTTTTAAGCCGGGTTGATCCATCGAAGTGAACTCCATGAGTGCTTCCAGTATCTCAAAAACGGTTATCACTCCTGAAATCTCCCCTTTTCTGTTTATTACCGGAAGAGTGAAATCATGACTTTCAATCATCAATAGTGCGGCATCTTCTATATAATCATCTTCAAAACAATAGTACAACACATCATCGGCAACCTCTGATATTATTTTGTTTTTATCGTTTTCATTCAATGTTTCAATATTTAAAGTGCCATACAGTTTATTAGAATTATCTTTTATTAAAATCGTTTTTAACGGTAACATTTTCTTCTCTTCAAGGATCGAAGAAACTTTATCATCTTTATTGAAAACGGGATAAAATTTATTTAACCATTTCTCTATAGTCATCTTTCCCCTCCATTTCAAAAAATCAACATGCTTTTTTTAAACTCATTTTCCACACTAAGGCAAGATATTCAGAAAATCTCGCAGTAAAAAGCACCCTATAAGGATCCGTTCATTTCAACTTTAGAATAAATTTTATTCATCGAATCAATAACACATCTCACAACATTTTCCAATTTACTATCATCGAAAAAATCCGCACCGACACTCCTGATTCTATGCCCGTTGACATTTACCGAACAAACACAAATTAAAATTTTGGTCAGTCCGTATTGAACGATATCCATGTATTCCACTCTGAAGGATTTTTGAATCTCTCTCAAAGCTAAAACAGTTGCCTCAACAACGCTCAAATATTTTTCGTTTTGATCATTGGCATCTATTGCTGATGTACCTGTAAAGTCGCTGTCGTTATCACTTATACTAACTTCGAACGAAACACTTTCTCTCGATGTGGATACATTCAGTCCTTCGAATTGTATTTTTTTGTTTTCTTCATCAATTTTGCTAAAATCACCATCTTCTTCATCGGCAATATAAGATTGTACAGTATCTCCTTCCTGTTTCATCTGTACAATACTTACAATTTTTCTGTCAATTTTTATTCCTGACGAAGCATACAACGCTGTTTCAATATCTCTGGCAATCTGTTTTGGTGATTTTTTAATATCCGCTAAAATGTGAATTTCACGAAGAGTTCCCTGATAATCAGCAACTATCTTTGCACCGTTTATTCCTGGAATTTTTAAAAGCATCTTTTCCAAATTTTCAGTTTTTACCATAACCACACCCCCAGTAATTTATTTATAAAACCGCAAAAATCAAAGATAACCCAACCAATACAGCTGAAAAAATTAAAAAATATATCCCTCTCTTGTCTATTCGCTTAGTATTAACTTTCTCCTTTGTTTTGAGTGATTTTCTTAGCTTTCGAGTACCAATTTCAAAATAAACGATTCCCATTATGAATAATAAAATAGCTCCTATAAACAATATGTTTGAAAGTGAATCCATTATACCTTTTCTCTCCCAAAAGATCTGTCTTTGAAACGCCATACAGGCAAAATTTCAACAACATCAATTTTACCACATAATTCTATATCATCAAATTTATTTTTAGAGAGTAACATCGCCGCATGCTCTGAATTATTCAAAATAAAATTTTGTAAATCCCCCTTATGAATATCATATATTTCCTTTCCTATTCTTGCCGAATCGCCGAGGTGAAAGTTCCACTTCAGATTGCTCGATAACAATCCTGCAAAAAGAACGTCTTCCATACTCACCTTCCCGTTCGTTCCGGAACATATGAGATAAATATCATCCTTTTTACTTTTCAAATAATTCAATACCATTTTGGTATTTAAATAAGAACCGGCAATTATCTCTTCGGAATTCTGCACCATATTAACCGCCCTCGTTCCATTCGTAGTCGTAGAAATTATATTTTTTCCTTCAATGTTTCTTTTTGTGAACTCAAATGGAGAATTTCCAAAATCAAACCCTTCTATCTTTTCCGAACACCTTTCCCCGGCAAGAAGGTAATCCGGAAAATGACTTTTCAATTCTAAGGCTTCTTCAATTGTTTTTACCGGGATTATTGATTCTGCTCCATTACTGAGTGCATACGACACTACGCTTGTAAAACGTAATATATCTATGACTACCGAAATTCCACCTTTGTTTTTCTTTTCTTCGGGCAGAAAACATATTTCAACTCTGTACATTATATTCCCTCACTTGATAAATGTTTGTGAAAATTTATTTCTTCTATTTTAAATATTCCTTCAGAATAATCAATTTCGGATATCGAACAATTCTTCAATTTGATTTCATGAATCACTTCTTCCAGTTTCCTATCATACAAAAATGATAAGAAGGCCTTTATAGCAACTCCATGACTAACAATTATTATTTTTTTTCTCTTCTTATTCTCTTCGATTATTTGCAGGATTTCTTCTTTCATTCTGTTTTTTATTTCACAATGAGATTCCAATCCCGGCAAATGATATTTTGAGTTGGTGTTCCAATCGCTTAACTGTTTATCATATTTATCTTTAATATAATTCAGAGTTTTCCCACCCCAAATATTCACATTGACTTCTCTGAGATTTTTTCTGACAATAAATTTTTTATGTAAAAAATTGTTCACTATCAGAGAAGTTTCGTATGCTCTCGATAAATCGCTGGTGAACAAAACTTCCGAATCACAGTGTTTTTCCTTCAAAAATTCTCCGGTTATATTCGCCTGTATTCTACCTCTTTTATTAAGTATCACATCTCTATTGCCCTGAAATTTTTTAGATTCATTCCAGGAAGTTTCTCCGTGTCTCACGAACAATATTTTCATCTTTTCTCCTCAACTACAATTTCATCAGGAAAATCATTGAAAATAAATGAATTTTTTAATTCTAAATTATAATTATCAAAAAATATACGCAGGCAAATATTTTTACCGGTTCTTCGAATATTTTCCTTTTTAATAAATCCTTTATAAATCTCAATTATCCTGTTTATTTTGCCGACTTTAAAAAAACTGTTTTCAGAAAATTTCCCGTCTTTTATATAAATATAACCCTTTTCCGGCACGTTATAATCAACCTCGAAAATTATCTGACCATTTGATACATATCTTTTATCATTGCAAACTCTGGATTCATAAAAACAAATTCCTGTTCCGCATTTTGCAATCAGTTCTTCCAATGAATTGGTTTCAAATATATTATCCCTTTCTATTTCAAAACGGGTGATGTTGAACCCCAGAACTTCATATTCCATTATAGCTTTTGCAAAGCCATCATCCTTAACCTGTTTTTTTCCTTCCACAGTTTTAACACCGAAAATCTTGGTCATGTTTCTTAACTCCGGATCTATGCCTATCGACAATTCGTTTATCTCATTGATCAATTGACTCCTGCTCTTTATATCATCAAACCATCCTATCTTTATCAGAAATTCAAGATTTTTGTTCGAAAGTTTTTTCCCATTTTCATTTATCCATGCATAAAAGTCGGATTCTTTTTCTCTTATTTTATTATCGTTAATATCAATTTTTATGTTAAATTTATTCGGATCTATAAAAATTTCACTTTTTGAATTGTTCAGTGACAAATTGTGATTCATCGATAAAATTTCCGCCAAAAACCGAGTCCTTTTTTTTCTTTCGGATTGAGATAAAAACAGATCATAAAAATCTCTGGTATATTTATATTTAAAAAATTCCAACCAGTATGAAATAAATGAATATGCTATGCTGTGCGATTTATTAAAAGAGTAAGCAGCAAATTTTTTAAGATATTCTATTTCTTTATTTATCATATTCCTTGAAAAAAGTGATTCTTCAACTATTCTGGAAGTGGCTAAATTCAATAAATCCAAATCTTTTTTAGATAATGCTTTTCTTAAATTTTCTGCCTCGTATGCGTTAAGCATAAGATTATCTATGCCATATTTAATTATATCTTCCTGAAAAAACATCTGATCATCTTCATACTCTATGGAAGAAAACTTCTTTCTTCTGTTCAATATGCTCTTTGCCGATACCCCCGTCGAAATGGGTCCGGGTCTGTTCAGAGCCATTAAAATGGATAGTTCATTTATATTTTTCGGCTTGTATTTCCTTGATAGTACCGATGCTTCGTTACTTTCAAACTGAAATATTCCCGCCGTCATACCTTCACTGAAGAGGTTGAAAACTTCATTTGGATTCTGGATTTTATCCCAATCATGTCTTTTTAAACCTAATTTTTTCAATGTGGTTATGTTTCTGAGGCCAAGAAGATCTATTTTAATCAATCCACAATATTCCAATGAATTCATATCCCATTCAGATATGCGAAAATCATCTTTCTCTCTAAAAGGTATCATTTTCTTAAGATTATTCCTGGAAAGAATTATTCCTGCGGCATGTACACTTTTATTATAAAAAAGGCTCTTCAAAATTCTCTTTCCTCGATAATTTTTATAATTTATATTTGAATTCGTTTTTTTCGAATAATTTCTTATTCCCTCTTCTATTTTATTCTCAGAAACTTTCCCCTTAGTCTGAATCAGTATAACTTTCTCTTTTCCATATTCATTCTGTAAAATTCTCAACAGGTCTCTTCTTTTTTCATCTTCAACATCAATATCTATATCAGGATAATCATTCCTCGATGGATTCATGAATCGTTCAAAATATAAATCATATTCCATGGGATCTATACTTGTTATATTCATACAGTTTGCAACCAAAGAGCCTACCGCGGACCCTCTTCCCGGGCCAATTAAAATCCCATTCTTACTCGCCAGTTCGACGATTCTGGAAACTATCAAAAAATAATCCTGAAATTTCTTTTCTTTTATAACACTCAATTCATAGTTTAATCTTTTCAGATACCTCTCAAAATCCGCATTCGGGAAGTTCCTTAAAGCTCTTTCACAAATTTCACGTAAATCTTCGTTCTCTCCAACGGGAAAATTATGTATATATTTTTTGAATATGAATTCGTTCGGAAGTTGTTTAATTATCTCAGAAAAATAATCTTTATATTTATCGTAATTGCTGTCATTTAAAACAAAGTGATTACCTTTTAAAGGAACCTTTTCTCCTATAAATCTATAAATATCCAAAATTTCCTTATCTTCTTTTTTTAAATATCTGGAAATAAAAATACCGAACCCTTCATCATGATTTCTTTTATAGATTTTTATCTCTATATCCGGTTTTTCGATCAACCCATTATAATGAGCCAACAATTGAAAAAATTCATAAGAATTTCTTGCGACATAAAAGAAATCTTTATCTTCCAAACCCGGAAATAGTTTAATTTTGGAGAGCTTAAACTCTTTATACCATTTGATAAACGAATCTAAGTTATTGTCAAGTGTAACGCAATGAGTGTATCCATTTTCAATTAAAAATTGCAGCGTTTCATTCGTGGTCAATATCGATTCAAACAAATCGTCAGAGGTTTTAATAAAAGCGATCTTCAAATCACTCATTCCCTATTTTTGAAAGATATACAATTGCCTGTTTAAAATCGCATAACAGAGGAGCGGTAAATTTTACCCTTTTTCCTGTTGAAGGATGAAAAAAAGATAAATAACAGGCATGTAGCATCTGCCTATTGATACCAAATTTTTCATCTGCTATTCCATCACCGTAGAGCTTGTCACCATACATTTTGTATCCCAGATTTCTGAAATGTACTCTTATCTGATGAGTTCTTCCTGTTTTTGGAAAAACCAACACTAAGGAACTGTCCTTGTAATGTTTCAAAGTTCTATAATAAGTCAGAGATTCCTTGCCGGTGTACGAAGCTCTCATTTTCAATCTGTTTATTGGATGCCTCTCAATAGAAAATTCTATTTTTCCATTATCCGGGGTGTTTCCCTTGAGTAAGGTCATATATCTTTTTTCCGTGAGTCTTTCTTTAAACTGCTCTGAAATCGATACATGTGCTTTTTCGTTCTTTGCTACGACTAAAACGCCACTGGTTTCTTTATCCAATCTATGAACGATCCCTGGCCTCAGCACCCCTCCTATTCCCTGCAGATCATTACAGTGATATAAAAGCGCATTGACCAGTGTCCCGGTATTTTTGCTCGGTGTCGGATGAACAATTATGCCGGGAGCTTTATTGATAACTATAATATCTTTATCTTCATAAATAATGTCGAGCGGTATATTTTCAGGAATTACTTCATTGGTTACAGGTTCTCCTGGAAGTTCGTATGAAACTTCTTCCCCGGATTTTATCTTGTAGGAAGGTTTTTTCGATATTCCATTCACAAAAATCTTTTTTTCTTTGATAATTCTTTGAATTGACGAGCGCGAAACCCATTTTGGTGATTTATTCGTTATAAAAAGGTCCAATCTTAATCCTTCATCATTACTACTCACTAACAGTTGATGAAGCACTTTTCTTCCCCTTAATAAGGATTGATAAAATTAATAAAATAACTCCGATTACAATAAACGAATCTGAAAAATTAAATATCGCAGGAAATTTAAACAATTCAATAAAATCAACCACATAGCCAAATCTTATTCTATCGACTAAATTTCCCAAAGCACCTCCAATGACCATGCCTATGAAAAATTGTATAGGGCCGTCGATTTGTTTTCTATACTTAATGGCAAAGGAAATTAAAACAAACAATATAACAGATATTATAATACTTATGGTTATTGGATTCAAACCTGAAAATAGTCCAAAACCCACTCCGTTATTGTTTATATATCTCAATCCCAAAAATTCCCCCACCAAATCAACTCTTTGAGAATATTCAAAATTAGATTGAATAATAAATTTCGAGAACTGATCGGTCAACAATGCTATTAAAATTGCCAGACTGGTAAACAATTCAACCTCCAATGGAAAAACGAGCCCCAAAAAGGGGCTCTAAATTTTAACCTAATTCATCCATCGCTTTTTCCATTTCTTCATCGGATATATCGAAATTAGCGAAAATTTCTTGAACATCATCGTTATCTTCCAAATAATTGACTAATTTCAAAACTTTAACAACATCTGGACCGGTTACAACAGATGTACTCTTTGGTAAATAAGCTAAAAATGCACTTGTGCTGTAACCCGCATCTTCCAGATTATTTTTTACATCGGAAACCGTTTCCGGACTAACAATTATTTCAAAAGGATCGGTATCTTCATTGAAATCTTCAGCACCCGCATCGATAGCCAGCATTTGAAACTCTTCGATATCGGATATCTCAGAAATGGGCACCGTTATTAAGCCTTTTCTTTCAAAGTTAAAGGCAACACTTCCAGGGCTGGCCAAACTTCCACCATATTTTGAAAGAGTATGTTTTACTTCCTGGGCGGTTCTATTCTTGTTATCCGTCAAAACCCTTATCATCAAAGCTACCCCTGCCGGTGCATAAGCTTCATACATCGCTTCTTCGTATATCACACCCTCAAGCTCCCCAGCACCTTTTTTTATAGCCTTCTCCATCGTATCTTTTGGCATATTGGCTGCCTTTGCTCTTTCAATAACAGTCTTCAATTTAGCATTGGTATCGGGATCGGAACCACCTTCTCTGGCGGCTACCATCAATTCTCTTATTACCTTAGTAAATACCTTGGACCTCTTTGCATCCTGAGCACCCTTTCTGTGCTGAATATTAGACCACTTATTATGACCTGACATTCACACTACCTCCTAATTTATCATTTAAAATATTCGATGTTTTTTTACCATCCAATATGGCATCCTGAACATAAATATACACTTCTTTATATTCCGTAACATCTCTCTTTGAAAGTAGTTCAATAATACTTTCATAAGATACCATATTGCCCCTTAACATATCGTATTCTACCACAAAGTATTTATTTAATTTTTTAAAAGAAATATTTTTAAAAACCTCGCCGGCGCGAATTTCTTTAGTTTTTTTCTTCGTTTTTTTTAAAATCATTTTATTTTCATTGTAAAGTGAACATTCAAAATTTTTATAATTCAAAAAAATCCTGAATTCGTATCCATTTATATAATCATCCAATTTATTGTTTTGATAAAGCTTCCAGAATTTTAAAACCTCTAGTCCTGAAATATCATTCTTGAAGTTTTCATTGATTTCTTCCACTTCACAATCGGTGTTTATCAGAGCATAAAAACCCGATGATGCCACACCGGTTTTCATTGCGTCCGAATAGCTGATTTTTGGATGGGGGTTATACCCTTCTGTATAGGTTAATGGTAATTTATTTCTTCTTAATAATTTTTCAAAAGCCGATTTTGTTTCGTTTTGAGAAAGAAATCTTAAAAATCCTCCTCTACAGAATCTTACTATATATCTGATAAAATAACCTCCCAATTACTTTCCAAGAGATTATACCAAAATAAACAAATTTTATCAGGAAAAATCAATCTTCAATTTTTATAATTTCTTAAATATTTCATATATGTTTCTAGTTTTATCAAAAAAGCTTCCCGATTTTTCAATTGATTTATTAAAATATTCATCAGCCCAAGAGGGAGATTGTTTCCTTTCATTTATTAAGGAGGAAATGAATTCGTAATTCAGTGAATTTGAATGGTTCAAATCATTTAAAATCATTTCTTTAACCAATTTATCAAACTCCTCTCCAACGTATTCATTTGAATCTTTCCCGCTTCCGCCTCTTTCATTCAAAACTATTTCCAGGTAATTTGCCTGGGTGAAAAGGGCTTTGATAGCCTTTATATTCCTGTAGTTATCATAGTAAGTACTCGATTGATTTAAATAATTGAACAGATTAATAAAATAAAATGGAGTTTCTACATTTCTTTCTACAAAAAATCGTAAAACTACAATATTAAGTGCATTCCTTATAGAATTCAAAGAATAATTATCCTGTAAAAGTTTGACTAAAAAGTTACTTATAGGATTTTTCTTATATATCCCTTCATAAAGTTCGTCAAATACTTCTTTATCAATTTTTCTCGGACCGGTTGCCCATTTTTCATCGAACATCTGATTATATGTTGTTATATCAAAGAGCGAAATCTGTATATATGGCATTGAAAGAAATCCTATTAGCCATTCCAGAAGGGTTTCTTTTATTTCTGAAAATAAAGAACACAGATAAAAGACCTCATTCGTGGTACAAATCTTCATCCCAAGATTTCTCGCTTTCCTGTGTGTAGAATCTTCGATATTTATGATGCTGAAAAAATAAAGTAATTCTTTAATCTCCGACAGATTAGGATTCTCATCGAAAAGATCTTTAAAAATAGTAATCGCCTGTGATTGCTGCCCTTCAAATATGGCATTGACAAAATTCTCCTTTGAGACATCAACCTGACTTTTATATATCTTCTCGGGATTGAAAAGAAATTTGCTTTTGATTAAATTCAACGCCTGGAATATCGCAAATTCCCCTACATCACTGTATTCGTAATTTATTTTTATAGAAGAAGCCATCAAATTAAACGCCCTGTTTTCATTGTATGGAATCAAATTTCCATTCGCAGAATCCAAACTCAAAGATCTTTTTTGAGTAAAAACCCATTTCAGATCTTTTACGAAGTTAATTATGAATGTGTCCCACTTATTGTTTTTCACTGCACGATATACCTTTTTATGAAAAATACTTTCTTCCATGTTAACCCATTCCGCGTATTTCATAAAACAGCCTCCATAGATTAAACTTTATCTAAATTTGTAAAAACAAATTGTACGATTTTTTGAGCTCCAAAAAGAGTTTCATTAGAAGAAAAAACCACAGGTAATTTTTCATCGTTTTTTCTCAGAACATCAATCTTTTTATTGAAATTATGATCATCCAATTTAAACTTTTCGATACCTTCAAATATATTCAAATCTTCAATACGTTTATTTCTCACTTCATCAATTTTCAAATCCATCAATTTCAAGGCATAGTTATTTGCAAAAAAAATAGTTCCGTTCCTTTTTCTTAATAACAATATACCAAAGTTCAATTTCATCAACAAATCCATATATTTGTTAACCTCAAAATTCAATTGATTATTGCATAACTTTCTTTCAATTAAAGTTATTATCAATTCAGGAAGAAATCTTAAATATCCAGGACCTCTCAACAAATATTCTCCGTATCTTAAATTGTACTTCTCGACCTCAGAAACATCGTTAATCAAATAAATGTTTAAAATATTGTTTTTGCTGGAAATGTCAACAATATTATCATTTATATAATCAAAAACCGCTGCATCCGACACATCAAATTTTTCCTGGTCAATTTTTGTCGTATAACTAACCTGAAAGTTGTCGTCAAACACTTCCAATATTCTCTTTGCACTCTTGTGACCTTTACTTATAATAAGTATTCTAGGTTTTGAATATAATCCAGTCATAACCATCCCCTGTACTTATTTAATCTTTATTTCAAACATTTTCATATATATTATACATGAAAAATTATATGTTTTTTTAAATTATCAAGCAGGCGTCTCCAAAAGAAAAAAATCTATACTTCTTCTCTATGGCATTTCTATAAGCACTCAAAATTTTTCCTCTTCCTGCAAGGGCGGAAACCAACATCAGCAATGTTGATTTTGGTAAATGAAAGTTAGTGATGAGTCCATCGATTATATTGAATTTGAATCCGGGATAAATAAATATATCCGTAAATCCACTCTCTTCATTTATCAGTCCATCATTCTTTTGAGCAACCGATTCCAAGGTTCTCACCGTTGTTGTTCCTACAGCTATTACTCTTTTATTTATTCTCTTAGTATAATTGATAATATCTGAAGTTTCTTTAGAAATCGAATAATATTCTCTGTGCATTCTATGATTCTCAATTTCATCGACCTTAACTGGCCTGAATGTACCCAATCCCACGTGCAAAGTTATGTAAGTTATATTTACACCTTTTTTTCTGAGATCATTCAACAACTCCTCGGTAAAGTGCAGTCCTGCCGTCGGCGCAGCTACGGATCCTTCTTGCTCACAGTAAACAGTCTGATATCTTTCAGGATCATCGGGATAAGAATTTATATACGGAGGTATTGCATATTTTCCGAAACGGTGTATACGTTCATCAATATTATCTCCCAGAAATTTTACCACTCTTGTGGAATCATCGCAATGATCCTGAATCAAGCAGGTGAGTCCCTTTAAAAATAACTTATTGCCTTTTTTTATTTTCCCTCCTGGTCGTACGATCGCTTTCCATAAGGAATTTGAAATCTTTTCCAACAACACTATTTCGACTCTGGCTCCGGTGGATTTATAACCATTGAATCTTGCCGGTATAACTCTGCTGTTATTCAAAACCAGCAAATCATCCTTTTCAAAAAATTCTACTATCTGCCTGAACATTTTATCTTCAAAATTACTTTTATTTCTATCTATAATCATCAACCTTGATTCATCCCTTTTCTCTGAGGGATTTTGTGCGATAAGCTCCTTTGGTAAATAATAATCAAAATCTGTAACTTTCATTTATTTCCTCCGGTTTAATTATTTTTATGTTTCCGATATCATACTCGGAATAATTATCTCTGCTTATGATCAATCCTTTGCTCTTCTTTGCGAGCTGAATTATTTTTATGTCCGCAGGAGAAAAAAGCTTATAGTTTGGTCTTCTCAAAAGATCTTCCAAAAGTCTTATCTGATTTCCAGACAAAACATATCTTATATTTTCGTCAAATACTATTTCAATTGGATAAAAAGGAATGCCAACCGATTTTATTTCATCTATCAAATTCATCAGAATAATCAAATCCGGTTTACCATTTTCAGGATAAATCACATTACTCCCATCAATGACAGCATAAACATTTTTTTCAAAGATCAAATTCCTGTGATAATCATCAATTTTCAATTCTTTTTTTAACTGTTCGGTTTCAAAATAATCCAAGCCACTTATTTTTCTTTTGATATCTGTCAACCATTTATTTTCATTTTTATAACTTCTTTCCAACGTCTTTTTCAAGTCAGTCACTTTGTCATCATAAACGTTATTATCATCATATAATAGAATGGCATGTAACATTACATAATCATCAACGAACTCATCTATAAATTTTTTTGATGAACTCAACCATTCAATATAATCGGAAGAAGAATTAACTATTTTTCTAACGATACCTGTCACGGGAGGGTACTTTCTTGGATTCAATAAAAATATTAATTCGCATATATCCTGAATATTTATATTTATAAAATCATTAATGATTTTTACCTTCTTTTCAAATGATTTTCCCTGTTTCAAAATACTCAGCAAATAATAAATATCATCAGGTTTTAAAAGAGCAATTTCTGAATTTTGAGAAAAGAACCTTTTATTCATAGATATATTTCTATCTCCGTTTTTCAGTGAAATCGAAACTTTTAATACCTCTTCTCTGTGAATTCTATAATATTTAAAAAAATTAGGCGAATGTAACTTTTCTTTAATATATTTCCCAAGAACCCTATATTCATTCTTCATAACGAAGAGAATATCACAAATATAAAAAAAATTCTTTGACATAAAAAAATCCCTGTGATATAATTTCTTGGAAAAATTAAAAGAGGAGTGGGTCTCGATGAAAAAGAACATACATCCAGAATTGAAAGAAGTAACCGTAAAATGTGCATGCGGCGCTGAACACAAGTTTTTGTCTTCTGAAACAAATATTAAGATAGATTTATGTTCACAATGTCATCCGTTTTACAAAGGTGATGGATCTTCTTTACTGTTAGACTCTGAAGGTAGAGTTCAAAAGTTTAGAAATAAATATGGTGATAAATATTAATTATTTTAAACCAATCGTAAAAATGGAGAGCTTTGCTCTCCATTTTTTATTGACAGAAAATAAAGGGGTGTTATAATATTACTGGTCAATAATTATAAAGGAGTTACAGGCGTGAAAATAGGAATTCCAAGGGCTTTATTGTATTATTATTACGGTGTTTTCTGGGAAGAATTTTTCAAGGAATTAGGTCACGAGGTAATTGTATCACCATATTCCAACAAAGAGATAGTCGATACGGGTATAAAATCAGCAGTTCCAGAAATATGTGTTCCGATAAAAATATTTTTAGGTCATTTAAAATATTTAATTTATGAGAAAAATGTTGATTATGCATTCGTTCCAAGAATGATTTCAATTCACAAGGGAGAGATTTTCTGTCCGAAATTCATGGGACTGCCGGACCTTGTAAGAAACGGTTCCCCTGAAATTTCCGATAGAATTCTGACTACCTATATAGAATCAAAAACAGAAAACATATCAAATTATAAAAATTACATTTCATTGGGTGATAAACTCAACACAAATGAAGAAGACATTAAAAGAGCTTCGAGAAAAGCGAATATCAAATGGCTTGAGTTCAGAAGAAATGCACTCAGAGGTATTCCTGCGGAAAAAGCAGCTGAAATGGTTAGAAAAAATATCGTATACAAAAAAAATAATTCAAATAATATTAAAATCGCTGTGGTAGGATACGTATACAATGTTTATGATCCATTTTTAAGCATGGATATTCTGGATAAATTACATGATTTAAATGTTGATTATATGACATTTGAAATGCTTGATAACAAAACAGTTCTCAGTCAAATATCTCATCTCAAAAAGAGATTGTTTTGGACTTTCAGCAATAAACTTTTAGGGGCAGGTTACTATTCTCTGAAAAATCACAATATCGATGGATTAATTCATTTAACAGCTTTCGGTTGTGGACCCGATTCGTTTTTGGGAAAACTGTTTGAGATAGAATCGGATATAAGGCAAAAACCTTTTATGACTATACGAATAGATGAGCATACAGGAGAAAACCATTTACAGACAAGAATTGAGGCTTTTGTAGATATGCTAAAGAGGAAAAAAGAAAAGGAGAGTGCTTGATTGAGTAATAAAGTTTCTTTCCCATATTTGGGACACGTCATAGTTTATAAAAAATTTCTTCAGATGATGGGTTTTGAAGTTATCATGCCCCCGGCTCCAACGCAGAAAACTATTGATTTGGGGGTAAAATATTCTCCTGAATTCGCCTGTATACCTTTCAAAATGCTTATGGGCAATTACATTGAGGCCTGTGAACTTGGAGCCAACACAATAATGTCCGGCGGGGGTCACGGCCCATGTAGAGCTGGTTTTTATGGCGAAGTTCATCAAAGAATATTAAAACAAATGGGCTATAATGTGAATTTCATTATCTTTGATTCTCCGAAGAGGGATCTGTTTGGAACGATAAAGAAATTCTTCAAAATAAAGAACAAACAATCCATTTCAAAAATGGTGAAAGTTTCAAAGGTAGTTTTCCCCGTTCTGAAAGATCTGGATACATTTGAAAAGAAAATTCATACGATGATTCCTTACGAAATCAATAAGGGACGATCTCTGGAAGTATGGAGAGAAATATATAAAATTTATGATGAGGTATATTCAAAAAAAGAATTATTAGAAGCCAGAGCCGAAAGTAAGAGAATGATCGACAGTATAGAACTCAAAAAAGTAAATGATGATGAAAAAATAAAGATCGGTATAGTCGGGGAGATTTTTGTAGTTATCGAACCTTCTATAAATATGGATGTTGAAAATTTGCTTTGTAGTTTAGGATGTGAAGCAGAAAGATCACTCTATCTGTCAGAGTGGGTAGAACATAATATATTCGGAGAAAAACACGAAAAAACCATACAGGACTTAGGGGAAAAATATATAGAGATCCTGATAGGTGGACATGCAAAAACCACCGTGGGAAATATCGTTGATTTTAAAAACAGAGGTTTTGATGGTATAATTCATCTCATGCCATTCGGATGCCTACCTGAACTGGTCTCTCAAAGCGTGATTCCAAAAATCACATCAGATCATGATATTCCCGTTCTGACTCTGTCTATCGATGAACAAACCGGAAAGTCAAATAATTTAACACGGATAGAAGCATTCATTGATTTAATCAGAAATAAAAAGAGAAAAGAAAAAGTTTTTAGTGGAGGCAAAAAATGAAAGATGTTTATATTGGTGTCGATGTTGGTTCAGTAAGTATAAATGTGGTCGCTATTGACAGTTCAAATGAGTTACTGTATAAATATTACTCAAGAACGAACGGCCAACCACTTGAAATGATTAAGCACGGACTAAATTCACTCAAAAACGAGGTTGGATCAGATATTAACGTTCTTGGAGTAGGTACCACAGGTAGCGGTAGACAACTGGCGGGTGTAATGATTGGCGCTGATATTGTAAAAAATGAAATAACCGCTCACGCAGTCGCTACCACAAATGAACATCCAAATGTACACACCATTTTTGAAATTGGCGGTCAGGATTCAAAAATAATAGTGATAAAAGACCAAATGGTAGTAGATTTTGCGATGAATACCGTTTGTGCGGCCGGAACAGGGAGTTTTTTGGATCATCAATCCGAACGTTTGAAAGTTCCTATAGAGCAGTTTGGTGATTTAGCTTTAACCTCAGATGTAAATGTAAGAATAGCCGGAAGGTGTACGGTGTTCGCGGAATCTGATATGATTGCAAAGCAACAATATGGATTCTCAAAGCCAGATATAATTATGGGATTGTGTAGAGCTTTGGTCAGAAATTATATAAATAATCTTGGCAGAGGGAAAAAACTAAGTCCACCATACGTATTTCAAGGCGGTGTAGCCGCAAATAAGGGTATAATCAAGGCATTTCAGGAAGAAGTGAAATCAACGGTATTTGTTCCAAAACATTTCAATGTAATGGGCGCGATTGGTGCAGCTATATTATCGAAAGAATATATAGAAAAAAATGACGTAAAAACCAAATTCAGGGGATTTTCCTCTTTGAAAACTAACTTTGTACCTTCAAGTTTCATCTGTAATGGTTGTTCCAATAATTGTGAGGTAATTAAAGTGGAATCCAATGGTCAAATTATAGCCATGTGGGGTGATAGGTGTGGAAAATGGAGTCAAAGTGTTTGCTACGTGGGATAATCATTTTTTAATTATCTTCGTAATCAAATTATTCATAAAAAATGATTAATAATATCCAGGATATCAATCGATAGAATTTTATATCAAACGAAGTAACAAATAATTTGATTGTAAATATGTGATTCTACTCAAAAACCTGAACTATACGAAAAAACAATCATTAAAAATAGACGAATACAAAAATTCATAGAAGAAATTAAGAAAAATAAACTGTAAAAAATAAAAAGGGCGGAATAAACTCCCCCCTTTTTATTTATTTTTGGCCCTTTTTATTCGGATTTTAACAATACTCTATAAACACCTGATTCGTTCAATTCATCCGCAAGAGTTTCACTTTCAACTACCACGGTTGAAAATATGTTTTCAAGTTCACTCGCTTCCTTAATATAAACAGCGTTTTTATCATTACTCAGAACAAAATCCGCTTCATTTTGATCAACTTTTTCTATCAGCCTGTTACCTATATAATCACTACTTTTCTCGGAAAAAGTCTGAAAATCAGTGGTTAAATATGCTTCACTACCCAAAAATTGTAAAATGGGAATAAAAGATTCCGCGGGAACAAATCCCGGTAAACTCGTTAAAACCTGATTATCTGAATTTACAAAAAACATCGAAGGCGTTCCTCTCACACCAAAAATAGATGAAAGTTGATTATAATTTGCTTTGATTTCCTGATCATTTATTATAAAACTCGTTTCTCTGTCTTCAGGAAAAATTTCAACAACATTGAATCCCGCATCCAGAATTTCCATGACCTTTTCATCATTGAAAGTTTCTTCCCTCAACTTATCGCAATATATACAACTTTTACTCGAAAAAACCATTAAGGTTATCTTATTTTCAATCTGAGAAAGCTTGAGCGCTTTTTCGACATCTTGATAAATATCATCATAAGCAAAAATACTTGTTCCAATAATTAATGTCATTACAATAATAAAAAATTTTTTCATCCTTATTCCTCCTGTTTTAAGAAAATTGTAATAGATTTAATTGACCAGTTATTGTCAAAATACCTGTTATAACAAGCAAAGCAAAGACAACAATTCTTAAAATCTTTCTCACTTTACTCTCACCACCAAAATTGATCTTTGAAGATATCTTGGCAACTACTCCACTCAAGAAAAGGAATGGAATTATCATACCGAGAGAATAAATGATTAAAAGCATTCCCCCTTCAATCACAGTATTTTGATTCGCTGCAATCACCAAAATAGATCCCAAAATCGGTCCTGCACATGGAACCCATACTATTCCCATAAGTGAACCAATTATAAATCCACTAAAAATACTGTTTTTAAATTTAGAAAAATTCACGTTGACATTTTTAAAACCGATGTTAAACAAAAAAAGAAAACCAAAAACGATGAAAAGAGAACCGGATATAACATTCATAATAAATTGATTTTTATTTATAAATGTTCCCAAACCTCCCGCTCCAATGCCCAATAAAAAGAAAAACAGGGACATTCCAATAGCGAAAGAAGCTCCCTTCCAGAATCTTTTGAATCCCTTATTAACACCAGACATTAACACACCAAAAAAAATAGGTATCAATGGAAGCACGCATGGAGAAAAAAATGAAAGTAATCCTCCTAAAAATGCACTGCCATAACTCACTGAAGTAGACACTATTGGGGAAACAATTGTCGATATGCCCCCTAGATTCTGTGTTGCAAGCGCGGTAATTTCATTCATACTCATACCCTCCCAAGGTATATTATAACATTAAAAAGTTAGACATACAAATTATTTATTTGGTTTAATTTCTTATTTAATGTTATAATATTTATGTTTTTAAATAGATTGATTCCAAATAAAGGAGGTTTTTAATAATGGCAATAGGAGAATTCATTAAAAGTGGTGATTGGAAAGGCGAGAAGCATGTCCCCGCAATCGAAATAAATAAGTCAGATGATAAATTCAATGTAGAGGTATCGGTAGGGAAAGAAATACCCCATCCAAACACTATAGAACATCATATCAAATGGATCGATTTGTACGTTAAATATGATGATAATCCCCTTGTAGTTCATTTAGCTCATTTTGAATTTACACCTGTTACGACATATCCAAAAGCGAGTGTAGAAATTAAACTTGAAAAACCCGGAAAGTTTATTGCAACTTCATATTGTAACATCCATGGTTTATGGGAATCTGAAAAAATTTTTGAACTTTAATTTGCGGAGGTTAGATTCATGAAAAAGTACAGATGTACAGTTTGTGGTTACATTTATGACCCGGAAGAGGGAGATGTAGATAACGGTATTGAAGCGGGTACCGCTTTTGAAGATCTTCCGGATGATTGGGTCTGTCCATTGTGTGGTGTGGATAAGAGTCAATTTGAAGAACTGGAATAATAATGGCCACCCTTAAACGGGTGGTTTTTATTAGCCCTACGAAACTTCGTCCGTGTCTCAGGATTTTCTCAAATGTGAATCTCTTTTATTTTCGTGGTATTTTTTTATGATTTTTTGTTTCTTTCTGTTATATCTATGTATGGTTTATATAAATCAGAAAAATAAGTTACTCCTGGTTTTTTAACGATCAAAGCAAGGAAGTTTGATTTCAATTCTTTTCATCACTCAGTAATATTCATAGGTAAATTTTAATTGCATATTTATGTTGCCGTTCTCATGTATTTTGACAGGATTATCGAGATTTCCCCGTCGATCTGTAAATGCTTCCGTATTCGCTAAATCAGAACAAAAAAACACCTTCGCACAAAAATCATTGTAAGGGATAATGAAAGGCAAACACGAACCGCACCCATAATCTCTATAATATTTCTGCAATTGTCAGAAATCAGGATGACGTATAAGTCGGTTGTTAAAGAAAGGCCCTTTTTGGGAAAAAAAGTCACTTTGATTAAAAACCTTCCATCATAAGAATCCAAATTAAATATTTCTCATCATGTAATATACTTTTATACGGAAAACTGCGGTTTTAAATTTTTATTTTAAAAACCATAGAGAATTTTTGCCAATCCAAATTCATTAAACATCAGGAAATGCCCTAAAAAGACGGTTAATATGTAAATGACCGGTTCGTATTTTAAATGATCTGCGGTGGGAACGGTCTTTTCTGTCGTGCGAAAGAATATTCTATACAAAAAATAACCTAATAGCGTTCCGAGAGTATTCAATATTAAATCGTCAATATCCGTTTGTCTATTGCTTAACAACTGGCTGATCTCAATCAGTAATGAAAAAGAAAAGCCTGAAAGAACGATATATTTCAGTTTGTTTATGTCGGGCCAAATAAACTTCAAAAAGAACCCAAATGGTACGAATAATAAAATATTAAGAAAATACGCGGTAATATCAATATGCCTTGAAAATGGCAATAGATTGATTTGATCTGTACCGAGGCGAATGCCGTATCGCTGTAAATCAAATATAGTGCCTGCACCAGTAAAATAAAAAACAGCAAAAATGTACATCATAAAAATGATAAGCTTTAAGAACTTCCACTTTGTTCCGGGAATTTTCTTATACTTGTAAATGAGATTCAGTATTATAAATGTGATTAAAAAAGGTAGTACGACGGTTAGGCATTCATAGCCTTTCAACAACAAATCATTCATGTTTGATATCCTCGCTTTCTGACGAATCCAATAACAAAATAATAGCTACTGTCAGTTATAATTTTATCCAACAAGAGGTGTTTATTTTTTTATATTAACTTATTAAATCCTTAAGAAAGTACTAAGAAAACACTGATGCTTTCCTAACAGGAAATTGATAAAGCTGCAAAAAAAATAATGATTTCATTTTCGCCTCATGTATTGATGCTTCTTACACAGATTGTATTCAGTTTCATAATATTTTCAAAGGATATATTATTGAGATCATAGTATGTAATTTCAAAAATTCATTGACAAGTTTTTCTAAGTGCTAAGCTTTATTCAGTGTAATATAAACATATTTCGCTTTCTGTTTCACACATATACTAAAAGCCATATACAACAGCCAAAGGTAACCAACAGAAGGTACTAAAAATGTTGACAGTCAACGTGATAATAAAGCAATGGTATTTTTTCACAGATTTTTTTATATTTTCAAATCTTTCATATTCCTGCAGTATCATATTCAGAACCGCCATACCAATTTTTTCTTCGTTAACACATTCAGAGCAACAGTATGAGAATTGAACTCAACTCGTTTTTGGCAATATAATGTTTTTTTACTCAACACTCAAAACAAATTTCCGAAGCTATACGCTAAACAGGTTGTTTCACTTTTTAAAATAATGAAAAAATAAAAGAAAGAAAAGGACCGATGATCAGAGCGGGAAGAAAGTTTCCGACTTTAATTTCTTTGATTTCCAGTAGTCTTAATCCAAGAGCAATCATCATTAATCCGCCTATTGCGGATAGGTTTCCGATATAGATTTCCGTCTGTAAAAAGTATAGTTGCGAAGCAAAAGTTACAAGCAATCCCTGGATCAAATAAACTCCAAGTGCGGAAAAAACGACTCCTATTCCAAACGTCGATGCAAAAACGATAGAAGATATACCATCCATCAATGATTTTATAAAAATCAAGTCGTTGTTATTTGCTACACCAGCCTGAATTGATCCAATTATTGTCATTGGGCCAACAACAAACAGAACTAGGGAAGTGACAAAACCCTTAACGAAGTTCGCATCACCTTTTTTCGCGGTCAATTTTCCCAGTTGTTTTTCTATATCTATTGTTTCCCCTATTATTCCACCAACTATCATACTGAATAGAACAATCAATATTTCGGTTGCATCTAAAAACAAATCAATTCCCAACCCAATCGTTAACAAACCGATCGAGATAAAAACCAGTTTTTTATATTTTTCTTTTATTATCTTTCCAAAAAGGATTCCAAGAATTGAGCCGGCTATTATGGCTAAAGTGTTGACTATGACAGAAATATTAAGCATCTTTTTACTCCTATTTATCTACAAAATATTGTTCAATTTTATCAGGAAGATGCCCATTTTTCCACAAATAATTTTTAACGACCTCTAATTCCTTTGAAAAGAAATTTCCTTCCTGGAAAAAATCCTTTGTATTTCCAAAAAAAGAAACAGTTTTATCTTTCAAATAAACGATCTTATTTGCCAGGAAAATAAAATTTTCAGGATAATTAGTCGCAATAATTAAAATATTATCTTTGCTTTTATATCTATCAAGGATCTCTATTAACAATTGATATGAGTAATAATCGAATAAAATGTTAGGCTCATCAACCAGCAATATCGATGGATCATGGATTATATTGGAAACAATCGATATTTTTTTCTTCTCAGACAGAGATAATTTCATTGGATTTCTATTTTTCATTCTTTCCGGATTCAATCCGAATGAACGCATAGAATCAAAATATTTTTCCTCTTCATTATCTATACCGTAATTTTTCAGGATCCATACTACCTCTTCAAAAACTGTTCTGTTCAGTAAAGAATTGTAAGGGGTTTGAAAAACATATCCTATTTTACGGCGAAAAAATTTTTCGAAATTCTTCTCTTTTGTATTCATCCCAAATAATTTCACACTTCCCGAATCCGGAAAAATGAGATTAGAAATCAATGAGAGGAGAGTGGTTTTTCCCGAGCCATTTTCTCCTAAAATCAAAACGGTATCACCTTTATGGAATTCAAAATTCAAACCAGTTAGATTTTCTCTGTCACTGTTACTATATTTATATGATACATTCTCAAATCTAATCATTTGACACCACAGGGAAAATACCTCTTTTTAAAAAATAATCTTGTTCGGGATCACCTGAAATCTTTAAAATTTTTTTGTTGTCAATTATGTACTGATTACTGACGTTCAATGAAGGAAAATATAATGAAGTAACTATTATAAAGGCCAACTTTGAAATATTATTCAGAACTCTTATTAACTTTTTTCTTGCTCCGCTATCTATCATTGAAAATGGCTCATCAAAGAAAATAATATCCGGTTCCATTATAAAATTTGATAAAAAAGATATTATTTGCTTTTCACCTCCCGATAAAGATACTATGTCTCTCTTTCTTAAATGATCTAATCCGAAAGTACCCAAAAAGTAACTGACTTTTTCATTGATGACTTTATCGTCCATACCATAATTCTTACATACGGAAACCAGTTCTTCTTCAACAGTTATAGAAATATTCTGAATATAAGGATTTTGAAATAAATAACCGATCTTCAATTCATTTTTTCTAAAACAACTTCCTGAAAAAGAAGATAAAAAGCCGGCACAAACATTTAAAAAAGTCGTCTTTCCGCTGCCATTATTTGCATAGATTATTACTTTTTCGTTTTTATTTATCGTAAAATCGGACTTCACAAAGATGGATTTTTCTTCGTAAGAAAATGACATATTATACATTTTCAACAAACAATCATTATTCATTGTAGGACAAATAAACCCTGATACCTCCGTTTTTTGAAAGCGTTACCAAGTTACCAAACGTTTTTTTTATAAGTTTGCTAAGGGTTTCTCCACCTTTATTATGATAGGCCACAAAGTGAATCTTTCCATTCTCTGATAAATATTTTGGTGATTCTTCAACTATTTCGGACCAAATCTTTTTTCCTGCTGCGAACGGGGGATTGCAAAGTATATTGTCAAATTTATATCCCTTCCATGGATCAAAAAGATTTCCGAATTTTATTTCAGAAATAATATTATTTTTCAGAGAGTTTTCTTTAGCAAATTTTAAAGCTCTTTTATTTATATCACTCATGTATAATTCGATTCCGGGATTTATCTTCTTTACCAACACACCAATCAATCCATACCCACATCCCAGATCCAACACTTTTTCACTCTCAGATATCAAGGAATATTTTATTAACTCCATACTGGCCTTGTCGGGTTTTCCATAAGAAAAAACACCGGAAGGAGTTTTAAATCTATAAAAAGAACCATCAAAAAAAACATCAATTTCCTTTGTCTTCAAAAAAGATTCCGGTTCTTCAGAATAATAGTGTTCAACTTTTTTCATCCCAGTTTTCCTAATTTTCTTCCTCCCAACAAATGCCAGTGAAGATGAGATACCTCTTGTCCGCCGTCCTTACCACTATTTACAATAAGTCTATACCCATTATCAAATATATTTTCGGACCTGGCAACTTCCTCAACCAGTTCAAATAATTCCTGCAAAATTTTTCCATCGAACTTTGCAAGTTCACCTGGTTTTTCTATGTGTTCCTTGGGAATGATAAGTATATGAACCGGCGATACAGGATTTATATCTTTTATCGCGATATAATTCGAAGATTCTGCAACTATTTTTGACGGGATATCTCCATTGATTATTTTACAAAAAATGCAGTTCACTCAATTACCTCCATTCTACAATTTTGAATTTTTTAATATATCTATAAACAATTCCGCGCCTGTCAGACAGCACTTTTCAAAATTATTATTGTAATCTTTAGATGCATTTTCGTCACATAAATCAAGTATAACTTTGATAACGTAAAAATTTATTTTATTGGCATCCGAAGTCACCGCAACTGCCGCAGAATCCATATCTACACACAGAGCACCATACTTATTATAAAGTGATTCTTTTAAATTTACATCAGAAATCAGGGAATCCCCCGATATGATCGTTCCAAATTTTACATTTGGAATATCTTTTTTTATTTTCTTAAAAATAACCGCGGCCTCTAAATTTGAATTTATTTTTGTCTGGTTAACCGGTAATTTTTTGTCATGTTCCACGAAAGATGTTCCAACTATGATATCTCCTATTTTTAAATCAGGGGCTATTGCTCCCGCTCCCGAGATCAATATTATTTTGTCGGGGTCAAAATGGTCTATAAATTTCTGACATATCATCGTGGTATCGATCTTACCGATAAATCCACTGGTAACCACTATTTCATTTTCACCGATAACGCCCCTGCAAAATGATCTGTTCAACAATTCTCCTGTCTCCAAAATCTGCATTTCATCAATTAAAGGCTGTATTTCCGGTTTAAAAACACCTAATAATAAAATCATATTAATTCACCTCAGTAAAAATTATACAATATATGACGGTTCACTTGAACTTAAAATAATTAAACTAAAACCTTGCAGATTATTTATTTCATAACATCTCTTTACATTATAAATTTATCAAATACAATTTCCTGATTTTGAATTAAAAAATGTGATTCATTTTAAAAAATTTATAAATACTTCTTTTACGTCTCAGGTTTAAAATTGTTTTTATAGCAGAATTATTGATGCATTTAAATAACTAAATACTCATTGATATCCCACGTCAAGAAGCAAAAAAAAAAGGTGCTTACGCACCTTTTTTAACTATTTTATGTTTTTATAGCAGAACCACCAGTCTTTGCATTCAAACTCGCCGTTTTTCTCGGATTCCTTCCTTTTCTCAATTTCTTCTACATTACTCGCCGGTGAAATAATAACTTTATCCTGCATAAAATCATTATTTGGCCAATTTTCCGGCATTGCCACACCGTTTTCATCCGATGCCTGCAAAGCAATCAGTGCCCTGAAAACTTCATTTACACTTCTTCCGACTTCCTGTGGATAATACATCATCAATCTGAGGATACCATTCGGATCAACAATAAAAACTGCTCTGACGGTATTTGTTCCTTTCTTTTCATGAAGCATTCCCAATTCTTTAGAAACAATTCCCAATTCGTCCGCTATTACCGGAAATTTTACTTCTACCCCCATCTTTTCCTTTATCCATTCTATCCATTTGAGATGAGAAAAAACCTGATCAACGGACAGACCTATTAATTCGGTATTATATTTCTTAAATTTTTCTGCATTTTTTGCAAAACCTATGAATTCTGTAGTACAGACAGGAGTGAAATCACCCGGATGGCTGAATAAAATAAACCATTTCCCCTTAAAATCGTCCGGTAAATGTAAAACGCCCTCCGTTGTCTTCACTGTTAATTCTGGAAATTTATCACCTAATAATGGTAGTTTTGAAATATTCTCCATAATATACATCCTCCTTATAATTTAGAATCATTCTAAATTATTATACTATGTTTTCCATATAAAATCAACCCTTATCATGAAAAATTATTCTATAAAATCTTTTACCGCTCTAAAAGCTAAATATCCATATTTTGAACTTTTTGATCTCTTCCATATACCACCATTATATACATAAATATATGCTGATTCTTCATCATATTCATCCGCTGTCCAATAGTAAATAATCATTTTATTGGGATTCCACAGGGGTGTTTCCTTATCGGGAGTGAGTTCATAGGTGGCAATATTTTTTTCTTCATCCCATTTCCCTCCAGACAATTCATTATGTAACATAGAACTCTGAACGCACTCCTCAACTGTAGGTAATCTCCATATATTAACCGGTTCCTCAAGCAGTGTTTTTCCATCTTCTGAAAGCCTTGAACAATAATCCCTTGCCTGTTCCCAGGTCAAGCTCCCTTTCCATGGCCATCCGGGACCGCGCGGTGCCCAAACAAGTGAATAATCCTCAGTTTCAATTATCCGATCATAAAAATTGTTGTCATTCACTCTTTGATTCACTCTCACCAAATTCGGAACTCCAAACAAGACTATTATTGACAACGGAATAAAAATCATCAAAAGATAAGCGAATTTCTTTGGCTCGGGCTTTCCAAAAAAATACAGTGTTCCTATTATGAGAAGCGGAATGACAATGAGCAATCCTATAGTCTGAAAACTGCCATTTCTGAAAAAAATCGCCAGAGCAACAGCTGCTATATAGAAAATAATTCCACCGACTCTATTCCATTTAATCGCGATTAAATTAAAAACAACTATTATAATCGGTATAGAAAGGTACTGAATAAGCATAATAAAAATATTTTCCAAAAGTGAAGTTGAATACCAACCCTCATGAAAATTTTCAACAATGCCCCAATAACTCCACAACGATGCAATTCCAATACTTATAATTACCCCAAACCAACCACATAATTTTTTTATCATAAATCAGTTCCTCCAAAAAATAAAGGTGATAAATTTTTATTTATCACCTCTATTATACAAAATTTATAAAATCTAACCTATTTCTTAGCAACTACGTGATCGATAACGAACTCCTGTCCGCCTATTGAGAATGAATTTATAGTTCCGGTTATAATTAACTTGTACTTATTTGGACCCAAATTTACCACATTTACGTTAAATGACCCATATGACCCGGACAAACTCATGGGATCTCCCACAATAATCGGTGGATTAGGTGATGCGTCGTTAACATATAAATTTATACTTCCTCCATAATAACCAAAATTAAGCGAAATTTCACTTCTTGGGTACACGAAACCAAAGTTTAAATTTATATTGTTCAGCCACATATCCTTACCGCTGTACCCAGCTTCGCCAAGATTTCTGATTTCTCCATGTCCTCCGGAATAAGTTGTAACCGGGGTCCACCAGTAATCGCGAAAAACCATCGTAGTTCCAAGTTCATTGATAGACATTCCAACTGTGTAAGTTGAGCCGACAGTAAATGCTTCAAAATTTACATACGCGATCAGATTCGGTATTATGAAACATCCTGTTAATGATAATAGAATCACCAGGAGAATGGAAATTTTAAGAATTTTTCTTTTCATAAAAATCCCTCCTTTACAGATGGAAAATTCTATCATAATTTAATATAATTGACCAAGAAAAGGAAGAGTTCGGGATCAACGGAGAAAATTATGTCTGTATTTTTGATTTACGATTCGGAAGAATGGTCGAATTTCATGATTTTTCAATATTTAAAGGAAAAAAATATTTCAATAACCGGAATAAACCTGGAAAAGGATTATTTTGATTTGAATAAAGTTCTCAGGTGCAAGATGATCGTTAACAGAGTATTTCCAAGCTCTCTTCAAAGAGGGCATTTAAATGCCTATAAAAAGGCCGGTCCACTTTTTAAAAAAATATTCACGGACAAAATTTTTATGCTCAATTCTTATGAAGCGTTTTTGAATGATTTCAGCAAAAAAAGAGCCCATAGCATTTTGAAAAAAAATGGACTTCCAGTTCCGGAAATCTACAATATCGATCTTTTAAAAAATTCCTGCATAGATTTTCCATTGATTACTAAACCAGACTGCAGCGGGAGATCAAAAAATACTTTTATAATTAACAACTCTGACGATCTAAAAAACATTAAACGGATTGAAAGTTCTGAAATGATCCTGCAGAAATTCATATATCCCGAACTGGGATTCACAACCAGGATAGAAATATTAGGAAGTGAACCTATGATCGTTTTAAAAAGATTTATAAATGAAGACGGGATGTCATCTTACCATTCGCAATCGAAATATGAAATATATGAAAATATCGATAGTAAAATAATCGATGCTTCTTTGAAGGCTTTAAAAATTCTGAATATAGAAATGGGAAGTTTAGATATTATCGAGAAAAAGAACGGTGAATTTTATATTATTGATGTAAACGCCACCTCCAACTTTTCAAAAGACAATATTCAATTTTTAAAATTCGATCCAATAAAAAAATTCTCGGATTACATTTACAGAAGATATTCAGAAATCTTATTATAGATATTTATCTGGAATTTTAAACACGAATCTACATCTGTCATCTCCCGACAAAACTGATTTGATCACTTCAACTTCGACAGGTTCTTCAAAAATCACATCGAATTTCAGTTTGTTGAATCCGCCACTGCAATAACACCACGTTTTATCTATATTTATATTGTCATTTAATATAGATTCTCTTGCAAAGGGACAGTGACACGCATAATATCTTTTGAGTGTGGGATCCTTTTCTGTCAGATATTTTTCCGGATTATAAGGAATTTTTGTATTATAGATTTTATCTCCCTTCCTCACTCCGGCGAGTAATTCCTGATTGTTTTTCACAAAATCAATGACTTCGGGGGTTATCTCCTGTTCAAACCAGATTTTGTTCTGCTCATAGTGTTCTTCGAGTGTCTTTACAGCCTTGGAATGCATATTTTTTAAAAGCAGATCTATATCATTATGATTTTTAAATTCATCCCTTGTCACAAAAAAACTATCGATCGGAATATCATGATTGTTTCCGGTCAAAACTTTTTTGCGGTCGGCCTCACTCAGATTTTCTCCTAATCTTTTCATGTATTCGAGGGTGAATTCCGCTTTCTTTTTCGGGCTGGTTCCCAAAGGAAATTCCTTCAGTCCCCGCAAAATTTTATCAACGCATTCTTTACCAAAATTCTCTTCAATTCTTTTGTTAATATTTTCTATCACATTCAGTCCACCCAATAACTGAGTGAAATAAATATAGATATCATGCCTGTTTATGGAATAATAATATCTGGCGATTGAAACGAGTCTTTCAATAGAATTTTCGCCCTTTTCAATGAGTATATCGATATACGATTGGATCATACCGGTATTAACATCATCTAAATTTTCAGATCTTTTCAAAAAATATTTTTCTGTTTCTCTTACAAAAAGAATATTTTTATCGATATCGTCTTCTGAAACTCTTCTCTTTTTCAGAAACTCTCTGAATTTTTCATCTTGCATTTCAGTCCCCCCTCCCTAACATCAAGATTTTATCAACTTACCGTATCCGATTTAAGTTACTTTTGTAATTTCTTTCCGTATCAATAATACCTGATAAGAGCCCATTCAACTGATAAAACTGATGTCTTTATCGACAAACTTTTTAAAAGAAACAATCAAAATCCTGTAGATAAAATAAAAACCAATGGCCCCTAAAACCATATACAATAAGGAAATAATCCATTGATTGACTGAATTCATCAATATAAATCCCAAAAATCCTAAAATAAACGAGTAACCAAAAACTATCGGAATGGAAATCGCCACATTCAGATTCTGTTTCATTGCTTTTTGTGGGTTATCCCATGTTAACTTCGGTCTTGATACATCTACCAGCATTTGCAAAGCATTGAGAAAGGATGAATTTATAAAACCTATTATCATTATCATGATAATTTCAAATATATTTAACTTTAAAAGAAAACTCAACACCAGTGTTGAGAAGAAGATTCCCATAAAAGTTATTTCCGACACATGAATGAATTTCGATATAAAAATATCTCTGTAAGAAACCGGCAGAGATTTCAACTCACTCACCAACTTTCCTTCTCTGCTAATCACAGATGAGGCAACTGAATTCAACGATGATGATAGAACGGATATAATTATTGCAACCGGAACATAAAAATAATTGTACTTGTCAATGAAGGTTTTTATCTGCGCAAAATCCGGAGAACTATTCAACGAAAAACTGAATATTATTATCAAAACGGGAAAAATAAATACCGAAGCGAGTCCGTTGAACGAAAAAGAAGGTACCCTTAAAAAATATCTCCACTCTCTCGTAACCAATGCGGATATTTTCGATCTACTCAAAATTATTTTTTTGTCCAGTTCTTCATGTGATAATTCTTTTCTCGAAGCATAATTTTCCTGAATTTCCGAATATGCTGAGTAGTAAAATTTGTTTCCAAAAAATATAAGAAGAACAAACAAACCCATATTTATTCCCAGATATCCTAAAAACCATAAAAAAGAAATGAATCCTGAACCGCTCAGAGCTTTAGAAGCCATTATTGCAGGCGGGTATGCCCTTCCGATAGAATTTATCAATTGGTTCTGTACTATATACATATCTACAAAATCGTTTGGACTTTCAAGTCCGGACGCGGGAATTGTCATGCTGAATTGTACATAAAAGAGACTTAATACTAAAATAATTATACCTACAACAAATACCATAGAATCCCTGTGTCTTTTGAACCTGAATATTCTTGAAAGTGGCAAAAGAATGACGGAAATAAACCCTATTGGAAATATCTGCGATAATAAAAAAATAAAAAAACTGTATATCCAGAATAAAAAACCGACATTTTCATTGATTCCATAAATTATCAAAGAAGGAAGAAGAACTATAAATGAAATCAACAACTGATCGAATAAGACTATTAGAAATTTCGAAAAAATTACTTCGGATGGTTTAAGCGGAAGCGGAACCAGTATTCTAAGATTATTGGAAAAGAAAAATGTATTTATGATTGAAAAAAGGCCCAGAAATAAACCTATAATAGAAGAGGCAAAAAAAGCATAGATTATAAACATTTCAGACATTCCTACAGATGCATACTGAGAATACATACTGTTTAAAAGATCAATATAATAAGGTCCAAGAGAAACAATCAATATTATTATCGTTGCTAAAAAAAGGACTGGTTCCCATCTTCGTTCCTTTTTCTTGAAATAAAAATAATTATTTTTTGATATTGAATAATGAGAATTAAATAGAATCCAGGTAAGAGAAATCAGATTTTTCATTTTCACTTCCAGTCACCTCTAAAAATATTTTTTCTAAACTTTCATTGTTTTTGGTTTCTTTCAAAGCCTTGATAGTTCCAACGTATATCAACTCGCCCTTTGAAATTATTCCAACCCTGTCACAAATTTTTTCTGCAATTTCCATCACGTGAGTTGAGAAGAAAACCGTTTTCCCATTTTTTGTATGCGATTTCATCATTCCCTTTAAATTATAGGCGGATTCCGGATCCAGACCCACTATAGGTTCATCCAAAATCCACAAATCGGGATTATGAATTAAAGCTGCAATCAACGATAGTTTCTGCTTCATTCCATGTGAATAAGTCATCACCGGATCATTAATCGAATCGGTCAGTTTAAAGATTTTTAATAAATAGTCTAATCTTTTGAGTCTGAGTTCCGGTGGAATTTCAAAAACATTCGATATAAAATTCAAATACTCTATTCCTTTGAGTTTGTCCATAACAAGCGGTTCATCGGCAACATATCCTATGGTTTCTTTTGCTTTAACCGGTTCGATTTGATTATCAAAACCATTGATTATTATTTTTCCCGAAGAAGGTTTCAACAAACCGACGATACACTTTATAGTTGTTGATTTCCCCGCTCCGTTGGGTCCAAGAAAACCGAATATCTCGCCATTCTTAACATCCAGATTCAGATCGGTAACCGCTTTTACTCCTCCGGAATATGTCTTGTAAAGTTTTTTGATATTTATCATTATCTATTCCTCCTGATCAATATTTGAAAAAACGTGTTTAAATCCAGATTTTCAATCGTTGAATCTTCAGGCAAAGAAAGATTTCTATCATCCTTGTATGAAATAAGATTGAAAAAATTTGGCAATTCCTGAACACAGTAAAAACTTTTCAGATCTATCTTAAGATTTCCTTTTTTTGGTACAGTAACCAATTGAAAATTTTCTTTAATAGAATCCATATAATCATAAAAAAGAAGTTCACCATCGTTCAAAATACATATCTTATCGGCTATGGTTTCTGCCTCTGGTATTATATGTGTAGTACAAAGAACACTTTTTCCATCTATCACCAACTGTCTGATCATTTCCAGCACATTTTCTTTTATTATAGGGTCGAGCGACGAAGTCGGCTCGTCAAATATGAACAATTCCGCATCCTGGGAAAGAGATAATATTATATAAAGAGAAGTTTTCATACCATTTGAAAACGATTTAATTTTTTTATTCAGCGGAAGCCTGAATCTTTCTATCAGCATTTTCGCTTTACCTGAGTTGAACCCTTCAAAAATTGACTCACATATTTTTAATATACCCTTTATATTCATGCTTTCATACAACTTTTTCTCCTCAGGAACGTACGATATTTTACTTCTGGCCTCATTTATTCCTGAATCAAACACTTTGATCTCTCCTGAATAACTAAGAAAACCTAAAATAGATTTTATAGTGGTTGTTTTTCCCGCACCATTCGGCCCTAGTAAAACTGTGATTTCTCCTTTATTGATTTCAACATTTAAATTCTTCAATGCTTCAAAATCTTTATATTTTTTCGATAAATTTTTAATACTGATCACTTTTTCTTCCATAGTTCCTCAATCACCTCCTCGAATTCCTCGTAATCCACACCCGAATTTTTTAACTGAATTATAATTTTATTCAATTTATTTTTTGAATCTTCGATTAATATAGATTTTATATTCTTCGGCTTGGCAATCACCAAATATCCGATACCCTGTCTGGCCAAAATAATTCCCTCCCCCTCCAGTTCTTTATACGCTTTTGAAACAGTATTCGGATTAACCCTTATATCGTTCGCCAACTGTCTTATCGAAGGAAGTGTCTCTCCATCATTGATTTCCTTTTTATAAATCAGATTTTTTATATTATCTTTAATCTGTTTATAAAGGGGTACAGATGATCTTTGATTTATCTTGAACCACATCATATATCCTTTCTTAAAAAATGAAATCGAGAAACAAAAAACAAAAAAATCGATATAATCAATAACATTATCGAATATAACCAGTCTATTCCATCACCATTTAATATGTTCTGTCCAAATATATAAGTATAAATATTCAAAAACGCTATGGGCTTATACATTGAAAAAAATGGAAAAATAAAGCATGCTATTATACCGATAATAAAAGTTTTTATCTGTTCTCTAAAAATTGCAGAAAATAAAAAGAAAAGATTATACAGAAATAAAATTGAAAACAATTCCTGGATATAAACTAAAAACGTCTCATAGAAACCAGTTTTATATCCGAATAAATTCATAAAAATCGGTCCCAAAAATACAAGTACAGATATGGTGCAAACCGATACTAAAAGACCAGTAAAATATTTGTATGAGAATAATTTTTTTCGATTAATTCTGCTCAGCAAAAAATATATGGTTTTTTTGTCATACTCCTTTGATAAAAGAGGAAAAGCGATTAATAAAATAACCAGTGGAATAAACTGGCCTAAGTTTTTACCCTGCCATTGGGAAAGCAAATAATAATCGTTATCTTCAAACTTTTCCAGATTTCCCTCGTTGCCGATCATATTTTTTATGATATCCGGCAGTTCCTTCGTTTCACTGTACATGGTTTTCATCAATTCAACCGTAAATGATTTTAGAGGTATAAAACTCACTAAAAGCGCCGTTAATAGAAAAAAAATCACAATAATTTTTATTTTGATACCGTTAATTTCCTTATAAAACATGCCGATTACCTCCACTTCCAACCCAGTATATTTACTGTACTATATCACATAGAACAGTGTTTTTCAACATCTTTTCACCTTTTTGTATTAAAATATAAACCATGGGTTATATATTTATTATTTTAATTTTCACTTGTTTAATAGCCATAATAATCAAGAATATTTCTTCGAATGAAAAATCAAAAGAAGAACAGGACAGAAGCTTTTTCGAAAATTTAGAAATATCTTTCACACCTCATGCTGCGGAAAGGCTGATTGAAAGAGAAATCACCAAAGAAGAAGTCGAAAAAATAATCAACTCAAGAAATACAGTTGCAAAGCCTGAGAAAACAGGTCGAATAGTTCTTTCAAATGAAGATATTTCTGTTGTATGCATGATCCAAGGGAAAAAAATCACTGTCATTACAGTGTATATCAACAATTAAAAGATCTTTTTAAATAGAGGTTCTTGTACATAATTTTTAATGACTCTTACTGTTATTATGAGTAATGAAGATATACAGATTTTGATAAATATAACTTCAGTCAGGTATCGGAGTTTAATAATTGTTGCATAAAGCTGAATGCATTTACTCCAGAAAACTGAGTAATTTTACATCAGAATGCCGTTCCGGGCAATTATTTATATAGATGTTCTTAAAAAATAAGTTGAGATATTTACGGTGAATAAGGGAGATTATCCAAAATGACGAAGCATATAGCACTTTAAATTATGCACCACGACTAAAAATAATTGCTGACTCAAATTGAAATTAATTATATGGAGATGATAAAAATGGTCAGACCACTCCTTGCAACTCATGATCCATATAAAACCGCAAAACTTTATGAACTGGCCGGGTGGAAAGTAGATTTTATTCAACTGATCGAAAGTGATGATACTCTTGTAGGGGGTATCCTTGTATTACAATTCCATGTTACTTGGACTCATCGCGGGTATGTTTCCAAAGAAGCCATTTCGCATATTGGAAAGGTATAGTATTCTGTATTACCGTTCCTGTAACCAATATAGAACAGATATATGAAAAGCACAGGACCATTTTCACCAACACCAATGACAGTCCAACCCTGCGATGATACTGCATTTGAGGTAAAAATCGGAGATTTTAAATACACGATCATAGGAAAACAGTCATTAATATCGTGCAATCGAAACAGAAAAATGTTGTGAAATTCACCTGATAACATTTATATAATGCTGATGATTTTAACAGAAAAGAACTTTTTTCAACAAATAGTTAAGTTTCAATATTTTACTAAAAAATGGCATTACACCCAGCAGAGTTATTAATGCCATTAATTTTGTACTCTTTTTCAAAAAATTTTAAAAATTCGATATGCTTCCGGCAATTTTGATTGTGGCGCCCTGGCTTTTGAGAATTTTCTTATTGAAAAAATGTATTGAAAACATTTGGAAATTCTTTTCTTAATTATTGAAAAATTTCACTCATTTTCATATAAAGTAATTAATTTTTTCAAATGTTTTCTCTCTTCTTCAATTATATTATCAAAATTTTCTTTGTAACCGGGGACATAATCAGATAAATCCGTATAAAAAATTATACTATCCTTTTCCACTTCCATAGCCGCTTTTATTGCTTCTTTAAAATCAACCGGAATCTCATCATTCTTCATTTTAGGGATTATAGAAATAGCCGCATACGCATCCAGATAACCGAGGGCCTCATCGTAGCCCGTCTCTTTATTTTCTTCAGAGTTATCTATCATATTTTTGAATATTTTTTCGTGTTCTCTTTCCTGATCGGCCAACCAGGAAAACAAATCCTTAATTTTTCCCGTACTCTTTCTTTCCATTTTTTTATAATAAGAATAGCCTTCCGCTTCAATTCTTACCGCAATATTCAACAAATCTTTGATGTTTACCATTTAAATCCTCCTTTAAATAAAAAATCTTCCTTATCTGTTCATAAGGAAGACTAAATTTATAGCATATGATTTATTCCTGTTCTAAATCTTCGCTAAAAACCCTGAGGGTAATACCTGTTCTTACCTCATCCCCAATTCCTATTTCAACAAAACCAGGTATCATTAAAAGTTTTTTTCTTTGTTCACTTTGAAATCTTGAGGCAATCGCTACGGCCTTGACAGCTTGATTTACAGCACCAGCTCCAATCGCTTGCAATTCTACCTGATCAGCCTTAGAAAGAACACCTGCTATTGCACCTGCAACTTTATTCGGATTTGAATTGGAACTAACTTTTAAAACTTCCACGACTGTACCCCCCTGTTTATAAAACGTTAAGGAAATTATACCATGATTTTTTTTTTTTGTTCAAATATTTTATTTTTTCTTAAAATTCCATAATCTCCGATTTTATCCTCGAAATCACATCAAAAATCTCTACAGGCTCTATCAATTCTCCATCAACTCTGCTTAAAAGCTCTGTTTTTGTTCCGAATTTATTTATTCTTGAAACTTCATAAATTATCTGTCCCATATTCATCTCTGCAACTATAACAGCACTCACCTTTTTAAGTAATTGCCTTACTCTGCTCGTTGGAAAAGGCCAAATCGTAACAGGTCTGAATAATCCTACGTTAATTTTATCTTCTCTGGCAAGTTTTATAGCTCTAACTGCGCTTCTTGCCGTAGAACCATATGCAATTACAAGAATTTCCGCATCTTCTGTCATATATTCGTCATAAATCGCTATTTCATCGGCATGCAGCCTGATTTTGTTATCGAGCCTTCTCAACAAACGATCAGCATTTTTAGCCTGCACTGCGGGAAATCCCGATTCATCATGAACTAACCCCGAAACATGAAATTTTGACTTTCCCATTCCTATGAGAGGAGTGGAAAGCATTTGATCACTCTCGCCAAAGGGGTGAAAAATATCATCATCGGATAAATCCGAATCTTTTTTCCTTTTCAATTCAAATATTTCTTCTTCTTCAGGTAAATTTATGCTTTCTCTCAAATGTCCAAGTGTCTCATCCATTAAATACATTACGGGCGTCCTGTAATATTCCGCATAGTTGAAAGCCGTAACTATATATTTGTATGCCTCTTCAACCGTTGAAGGATAGATGGCTATTATTTGATGATCGCCGTGTGTTCCCCATCTGGCCTGCATAATATCACCCTGAGATGTTTTTGTAGGCATTCCCGTCGAAGGTCCTCCCCTCTGCACATTGACAAAGACAGTCGGAGTTTCGGTCATACAGGCATAACCTATGACTTCGGACATCAAACTTATTCCGGGACCACTCGTCGCAGTCATCGATTTTACGCCTGCAAGTGAAGCACCCACTATTGCTGCCGCACTGGCTATTTCATCTTCCATCTGAATAAACGTGCCATTGACTTTGGGAAGTTCTCTGGACATCACTTCTGCGATATCCGTGGCGGGTGTTATGGGATAACCGGCAAAAAATCTACATCCCGCCTTTATTGCTCCTAAAGCGCAAGCTTCATCTCCCTGTAAAAGCACCTTTTTATTGTTCATCTTCATTCGCCTCCCCAATTTCTACTATATTTATTGCAAAATCCGGGCATGAATTTTCACACATCTTACAACCAATACATCTTTTGTTATCTTCAACTTTTGGTTTTGAAAATTCCCCTTCAACAATCGTTTTCGTCGGACAAATCCAGTAACATATACCACATATTTTACAAAAATCTCTATTTATCTGAACTTCATATATTTTTTTCCCTTTCATTTCAAATATCCCTCCATTAAATCATCGATAAAAAAACACCTGCTGCAACTGCCGAACCTATGACGCCAGCGATGTTTGGTCCCATAGCATGCATGAGGATAAAATTACTTGGATCATCCTCCTGAGCCACTTTCTGAGCTACTCTGGCAGCATCAGGAACAGCGGAAACCCCCGCAGCACCTATCAAAGGATTGATCTTATTCTTTACGAATAGATTCATTAATTTCGCGAGTAAAATTCCCGAAGCGGTTGCTATAATAAAAGCAGCTGCTCCCAGACCAACTATTTTTAAACTGTTTAAAGTTAAGAATATTTTTCCATCTGCCGCCGCACCAACCGATAAAGACAAAAATATTATAGCAGTATCGGAAACATATTTTGAAGCCGCCTCAGCCAAACGTTTTGTATGACCATTTTCCTTTAAAAGATTTCCAAACATCAACATTCCAACCAAAGGCAGAGCGGGCGGAACAAGTAATCCCACTATTATCGTAGTTATAACGGGAAAAACTATCTTCTCCAACTTAGAAACATGTCTCAACTGTAACCCCATCCGTATTTTTCTCTCTTTCTTCGTTGTCAGAATTTTCATTATTGGCGGTTGAATAACTGGAATAAGGGCAATATATGAATAAGCCGCTATAGCTATTATAGGAAGATATTGCGATTGAAACAAAGTTGCGACATATATTGAAGTAGGACCATCGGCTCCGCCTATTATAGCTATGGCGGCCGAGTCCGGCAATCCAAATCCCATAAAGCGTGCCACTAAAAAAGTGATGAATATGCCCACCTGCGCAGCTCCTCCCAAAAAAACCGTTTTGGGATTTGCCAACATGAAAGAAAAATCCGTCATGGCTCCTATTCCAAAAAAAACCAATGGTGGATAAATACCCAGATAAAGGCCCTGTTGTATATACCACATCAATCCTGAATTTGGAACAAAAAGACCTGTAACTTCGTGTGGAACATTGGCAAGAATCATACCGAATGCAATCGGTATAAGTAATAAAGGTTCAGCATCTTTCACTATAGCTATATAAATTAATACCACTGCCAAAACCATCATCACAAAATTTTCCCATGAGAAACCATAAAACCCTGTTGTAGAAAAAAATTGACTGAAAGCCTGTAACATTTATTCCCCCAAAAATCATGACCCCCTTTCGGGGGCCAATAATAAATTTTATTTTATCATTTGTTTTTTATCGCAGCCTGTGCCGCAGCCAATCGTGCAATCGGAACTCTGAAAGGTGAACAACTGACATAATTCATTTTTACTAAATGGCAGAATTCAACAGAATATGGATCCCCACCATGTTCTCCACAAATACCCACCTTCAAATTAGGGTTCGTTGCTCTTCCCCTTTCAACTCCCATCTTCACCAATTGTCCTACTCCTTCTCTATCCAGATGCTGGAAAGGATCAGATTCCAATATACCCTTTTCCACATATGATTTTACAAATTTCGCATAATCATCTCTGGAATATCCGAATGTAAGCTGTGTTAAATCATTGGTTCCAAAGCTGAAAAACTCCGCTTCTTCCGCAATTTTATCTGCAACAAGAGCAGCCCTGGGAATTTCAATCATTGTACCTACTTTATAGCTCAATTCCTTACCGGAATCTTTTATGAGTTTATCTGCTGTTTCAACTATTAATTCTTTAACATATTTAGTTTCGTTTAAAGTACCGGTCAAAGGTATCATTATTTCAGGATTCACTTCTTCTCCTTCTTCGACCAGTTGTAAAGCTGCTCCAATAATAGCCTTCGTCTGCATTACACCTATTTCAGGATAAACAACATCCAATCTACATCCTCTGAAGCCCATCATTGGGTTGAATTCATGCAGTTCCTCTACTCTCGCCTTCAAATCTTCATATGATATTCCCATTTCTTTTGCCAAAGCTTTAATATCCTCTTCTTCTTTCGGTAAGAATTCATGTAAAGGAGGATCTAAAAGTCTTATAGTTACCGGCCTTCCCTTCATTGCCTTAAAAATACCATAGAAGTCTTCCTGTTGCATTGGAAGTATTTTATCAAGTGCTTTTTCTCTCTGTTCCAAATTATCAGAAACTATCATCTCTCTAACAGCAGGTATTCTTTCTTCATCAAAGAACATGTGTTCTGTTCTGGTCAAGCCTATACCTTCAGCTCCAAAGTTAACTGCCGCAGCGGCGTCTTTAGGAGTATCCGCATTCGTTCTGACACCGAGTACTCTAATTTCATCAGCCCATTCTAATATCTTCGCTAACGGGCCTTCTATACCCTGTGGTCTGACCGTTTCGATCTTTCCTTCATAAACTTCCCCGGTATTACCATCTATACTCAACCAATCGAATTCGTTGAATTTTAATTTTCCTATTTTAAGTGTTTTTGCTTCTTCATTTACTTCGGCAGCAGAACAACCTACAACACAGGGTTTACCCATTCCTCTTGCTACAACCGCAGCGTGGGATGTTTTTCCGCCCGTAGAAGTCAAAATACCTTCTGCAGCAGCCATTCCAGCAATGTCTTCAGGAGAAGTCTCAGGTCTTACCAACAAAACTTTCTTTCCTTCATCATTAACTATTCTCTCTGCATCATCAGGATCAAAAACAATTACCCCAGTGGCAGCACCCGGAGAAGCGGCCGTACCCTTTGCTATTACTTCGGCTTTTTCCTTTGCATCCGGATCAAAGAAAGGATGCATTAAAGTTTCAATATGATCGGGTGAAACTCTCATGATAGCTTCTTCTTTAGTAATTAATCCCTCTTCTTTCATATCTACTGCCATTTTTACCGCAGCATAGGGAGTTCTCTTTCCAGTCCTCGTCTGAAGCAAATAAAGCTTCTTATTTTCTACAGTGAATTCGACATCCTGCATATCTCTGTAATGTTTTTCCAGTTTTGCAAAAATATCGAGAAGCTCATCATATACCTCCGGCATCATTTCATTCAGTCTATCTAAATGAAATGGTGTTCTGATTCCGGCAACAACATCTTCACCCTGAGCGTTTGGTAAATATTCTCCATAGTATTCTTTTTCACCGGTATTGGGTTCTCTGGTGAATGCAACACCCGTACCACAATTGTCTCCCATGTTTCCAAAAACCATTGTACATACATTAACTGCTGTTCCAAGCAATTCGCCTTCTTTAATGCCATTAATAGCTCTGTATTTAATCGCTCTTGGATTCATCCAGCTACCGAACACCGCATCAATTGCTTTCCACATCTGATCCCATGGATCCTGTGGAAATTCTTTCCCGGCATCTTCATAAACTTTCAAATATTTTTTTGTGACTTCTTTGAGATCATCCACATCCAGATCCGTATCTTCTTTGACACCTTTAGCAGCCTTAACTTCATTCAATGCTTTTTCAAAACTGGAGTGCGGTATTCCCAGAACAACATCACCGAACATCTGCATAAATCTTCTGTATGCATCATAACAAAATCTCGGATTACCCGAAGCAGCTATTAAACCTTCAATGGTTTCATCATTCAGACCAAGATTTAAAATAGTATCCATCATACCTGGCATTGAAACCGCTGCACCGGACCTAACCGATACCAATAAAGGTTTTTCTTTATCTCCAAAAACTTTACCTGTTTCTTTTTCCAATAATTTTACTGCTGTTTCTACATCTTTATCCAATCCCTCAGGATATTTTCCATTTTTAACAAAATAATCACAAGTATCTGTTGAAATTGTAAAACCTGGCGGAACTGGAAAACCTAATCTAACCATTTCTGCAAGGTTAGCGCCTTTTCCACCTAGAATTTCTTTTAATGACGCATTTCCTTCGCATTTTTCTTTTCCAAAATAATATACTCTTTTTTTCGACACGAAATTTCCTCCCTTCAAATACGTAAATAAATTTCCTTTTGAATTATATCATCTTTAAACTTTCAGTTCTATATAACTGTATCTTTTTCAAACTACTTTTCGATGAATAATCTCTATAACTGTTTATAGATAAGCATAAATAATATAGAGTCCCATAATTATAATTATTCATCCATAGAAAAGAATAGAGCACATAGGAAAAGAACCTCAGTATAAGTATTATTTTAATTACCCGAGACGATAATAAAAACAGGAGGAATATTATATGGACTGGAAAAAAGAAACCAATGTAGAATTTATAGATTTAAAGGTTATTGATATATATGGAAAATTACACCATGTCGTTTTGCCCGGTGAAAGATTGAATAAAAGTCTATTTGAAAACGGAATAGGCTTCGATGCTTCAAATTTTGGTTATTCTAATATTGAAGAAAGTGATATGATAATGATTCCGGAAGAAGAAACCGCTTTCATAGATCCATTCTACGACAGGAAAACCCTCTCATTTTTATGTAATGTTATTAAAGTCAAGGATAACGAACCATATTTGGATTATCCAAGAAGTCTGTTGAAAAAATCTTTGAGCCTTCTTAAAAATTTGAACTTTTCAGACATTATGTTAGGACCTGAACTGGAATTTCACATATTCGAAAAAATACAGTACAGTTCCGAGGTCAATTCTTCGGGTTATTTCTTAGATGTCAAAGAAGGATATTGGAATTCGAATCTCGATTCTTCAAACATAATAAAAAAGAAAATGGGATATCACGCTTCATTACCTGAGGACACATTTGCAAACTTTCGAAACGAAGCGGCGTCTATGATGAAAGAAATCGGAATTCCGGTGAAATATCATCATCATGAAGTGAGTACCGCCCAACAGGAATTCGAATTGAATTTTCAACCTGCTCTTAAAAGCGCCGATTCAATCGTCTTATCAAAGTACATTCTTCATAACCTGGCAAATAAATTGGGAATGAACGTAACGTTTATGCCAAAACCCTTAACAGGGGAAGCCGGAAACGGAATGCATATTCATCAATATATAATTGATGAAAGAGGAGATAACCGTTTCAGTGGGGATGTTTATTCCGGATTGAACAAAATGGCTCTTTGGTATATCGGAGGAATTCTTAAACATTCGGTTTCGGGTTCACTTCTGGCTTTTACAAATCCAACAACAAATTCTTATAAAAGATTGGTACCGGGATATGAAGCTCCGGTGGGGGCGATTTTCGGAAAAAGTAACAGAAGTGCGGCCATAAGAATTCCCGGCTATGTTAAAGAGTCTCAAAAATCAAGGTTGGAATTCAGAACAATCGATGCAACCTGCAATCCATATTATGCCATCGCTTCCATGTTAATGGCGGGTCTGGACGGAATAGCAAAAAATATAGACACAGAAGAAGAGGGATATGGACCGTTTGAAAAAAATATATATGAATGTTCCGATTCAATAAAAACCTTTCCTTCAGATTTAAAAGAGGTACTGGAAGGGTTGAAAATGGACAACGATTATCTAAAGCCAATATTTTCAGACAATCTTATACAAAAATGGATTTCATTAAAAGAAAAAGAGATCCGAAGAATAGGAGAAGTTCCACATCCGATCGAATTTGAAATGTATTTTAATCTGTGAATTGAATAAAATTCACAGAATCGGAAAGATTTCAATATTTATATATTTATTGAAATCTTTCTTCATTTATATTGCTGTATAATAATAAAAAAGGTTTTTGAGGTAGAAAAAATGAAAATAGTTGATATCTTCAGTGCAAATATGTCTTCATACTTACTCGGAAGTTCCAGAATAAGAAAGCTTGAAAATTTAAATCCGGAAATCGAAAACATAATAATAACTTCTCCCGGAGAGTATATTGAAAATCTTAAAAAAGAAAATTTCAAATACAGGATCGTTCAGATGAATCATACAAAAATAAATCCTTTTAAAGACTGTATGTCTATAATAAAACTCAAAAAAACTCTTAAACAAATAGATCCTGATATAGTTCAGACTCATAATTCAAAGGGAGGAATTATCGGAAGATTGGCTTCAAAAAGGGCGGGAGTTCCCTTCATAATCCATCAGGTTCACGGTTTTTATTTTAAAAGATTTTCTGGTATAAAAAGAAACCTTTTTCAGTATGTAGAAAAATTTTTCTCAAAATATTGTGATCTTCTCCTGTTTCAAAATAAAGATGATCTATTACTGGCAAAAAAAATGGGAATCCCCGATAATAAAATTACTTATATAGGCAACGGAATTAATTTTGACGATTTTAAAGGAGATTACTCTAATAAAAAATCACCCTCTGAATCCGGTGGAATGAATCTTATTTATGTCGGAAGAATAGATAAAAATAAAAATCACAAAATGGTTTTAGATGCCTTGAATTTACTGGTGAAAAGGATGCCCTTTTCACTTCATCTTATCGGTGATGGACCACTACTGGAGACTTTAAAAAACAGAGTTAACAGTGGTAATCTGAAAGGTAAAGTTATTTTTCACGGATTCCTTCAAAGAAAAGAAATTCCCGATATAGCCAGATTGTGTCATTTGAATTTATTGACTTCAAAACAGGAAGGAAAACCACGAACGGTCATGGAGGCCTCCTATATGGGAATGCCTACAATAGCAACCGATATTGAGGGAACAAAAGAAGTTGTCATTCCCGGAATAAATGGAGAACTCGTCGAATATGACGATTACAGTTCCCTTGCAAAAAAGATATCTGACTTTTATAACGATGAAACAAAATGGAAAAGAATGTCCCTTTCATCTAAAAAATATGCGGAAAATAATTTTGACGAAATGATAGTGGTAAAAAAACTGAATGAAATATATATGAATCACAGAAAGTAGGATAGAAAAATTTTCAAAACTGATTCTGATCTATGATATGAATTTATTCTGGGGCGTAATAGCGTTAAATTGTATTGACTGGCAGTTTGAACAAATTTATCTGGATTTTGTTTTCAATACATTACGTATTCCTGATTTGATGGTTCTGGAAGCTAAATATAACTCCAATTTTATCCTTGATGTTGACCAGACACCTGCGGTAGTATAAATAAAATTCAAACGCTTGTGTTTTTTAATGACCTTTCGCAAACTCTTATAATAACTTTTATCCATTGAATATCCTGAAGACCTGTGGTAAATGTTGGCGGGGATCACAAAGCTGTCGTATCCCAGCGAAGATGCTGAAAGACAAAGATCCGCACCATAAAGATGCCATCCGTTACATGTTTTTGAATCAAAACCCAACTTTCCAAACAAACGTTTTGGTAAAGCTATTAACACTTCATCGAGAGTCTGACATTTTTCGGGCGAATTGACTTCAACCGGACCTGCCGGCTTCGGGGGATCTCCATGAATTATAGATGTCATTACGCCACACTCATCCTTTACACCGGCCACTCCTGTTACGCTATCATGTTTCAAAGACATAACATACCGCTGGAAATTCTCCAGAACTAAAGGATCGAGAAAAGTCACATCCTGATGTACGAACATCAAAAAATCTTCCTTCGCCAGAGAAGCTCCATAGTTAAGAGCTTCGGCAGCAGACGAAAATGTGTTATCGGTATTTTTAACGAGCACTAAATCGTAATGTGAAGATTGCTTTTTTAAACTGCTGAGTAAACATGAATTAAGCAACTCCTCATTATTATAAACACATACTATACTGAACAAATATTGACACCTCAATAACCATAATTTTCCATATAGAATCTCATATATTCACCCGATATGACTTTTTCAATCCATGCTTTATTATTCAAATACCAGTCAATCGCTTTTTCTATTCCCTCTTCAAACATAATTACAGGTTTCCATCCCAGTTCATCCTTTATCTTAGCAGGATCTATTCCGTATCTTCTGTCATGTCCCAATCTGTCTTTCACATGTTCTATGAGATTTTCATTTATCTTCTCATCACCCGTTTTTTCTCTTAAGATTTCCAGTATCTTTTTTACTATGAATATGTTCTCTCTTTCGTTATGTCCGCCTATATTATATATTTCTCCCGTTGTTCCTCTTTCAAACACCTCATCGATCGCTCTGCAGTGATCTTCCACATACAGCCAGTCCCTTATCTGTTTCCCATCTCCATACACCGGCAGTTTCTTATGATTGAGTGCGTTATTTATCATCAGGGGTATCAGCTTTTCAGGAAACTGATATGGTCCATAATTGTTCGAACATCTCGTTATGTTCACCGGTAATCCGAAGGTATCATAGTAGGATTTTGCTATCATATCTGCGGACGCCTTCGAAGCGGAATATGGACTGTGTGGATCGAGAGGGGTTTTTTCAGTGAAATATCCCTCTTTCCCAAGTGTCCCATACACTTCATCCGTTGAAATTTGAATGAACTTTTTAAAACGACAGTTTGGAAGATTGGCAGCTTGGTTTTTATTTGAAATTTTCTTCTTATTTGCCATATACGATTTGCCATTTTCTGTCCATCGTTTCCTAGCCACATCCAGCAATATCTGGGTCCCCAGAATGTTGGTTTTCAGAAAAATCTGCGGATCATGTATCGATCTGTCCACATGACTCTCCGCTGCAAAATTAATTACTCCATTTATTTCATATTTTTCAAATATTTCATTCACCAATTCCGGATCACAGATATCTCCTTTGATGAAAACGAAAGATGAACCAAGTAATTGGCTATGGGTTATAGATTTTAGGATAAAATTATCATCGAATTCTTTTTCAAATCCTTCTTTAATAGGATTTTCGCCCAAAACCCCTTTTATGTTATCCAAGTTTCCTGCATAGGTTAGCTTATCCAGTCCAACGATTCTTCTGTTTTTATATTTATTCAAATAATACTGTACGAAATTGCTTCCTATAAATCCTGCCACTCCTGTCACCAGTAATGTCATGAAATCCTCCTGATTCGGCTTATTACATATAACGTATGGTAAAAAATTATTTTCCTTTTAACCATGGAATTCATCCTTTCTATTTGCTACTCACCACTTGTTATAAGTTCTTTTAGAAATCTATCCGTGGCATCCTGCCATGACGGTAAATCGTATCCTATTACTTCTTTGAGGCCAAAATTGTCAAGTACGGAATATCCCGGCCTCTTCGCGGGAAGATTGAATTCTGCGGCTTTTGCCCTTTCCAGTTTCCCTTTCCAGTTTATTTTCTCCAATATATACTTTCCCCAGTCATATCTTGAACAGCTCGTATTTGAAATATGATAAAGACCATATGCTTTCTGTTTTAATATTTCCAGAGTGGCTTTCGCCAAATCAACAGCATAAGTCGGTGATGATATTTCATCATCCGCTATCCTTATGTGATCCGTCTTTTTGCTCCATACTATGACCTTTTTTGCAAAGTTAATGTTTCCCTTTCCAAATACCCAGCTCACTCTCAACAAGTAATATTTGTCCGCCAGCACTATATTTTTCTCTCCCAAGTGTTTACTCTCTCCATATTTGTTGATCGGATACGGTTTATCATATATCGTATACGCTCTTCCCTTTTTACCGTCGAAAACATAATCCGTTGAATAATGAACTATTTCGGCTCCTGTTTCATTTGCCACAACGGCTAAATTTCTTACCCCTATCCCATTGACCAGATATGCCTTTTTCCAGTCCTTTTCAGCTTTATCTACCTCGTTGTAAGCGGCACAATTTATTATATGAGAAAATTTATTTTTCTTCGCTAACTCTCTTATTTCATTTATCTCTGTTATATCCAATTCTCTGTAATCGGTTGGAATGTATTCTATTTTTTCTTTTTCAAACAGTTCTTGAAATTCCCGCCCTAACTGTCCATTCGCTCCCGTTATTAAAACCTTCATAAAACACCTCAATCCAGCAAATAGTTCTTATCACATAACAGTTTAGAAATTTTCAAATCTATTGTTATAAACCATTGAGTTGCAATCTGCCGTTTTTTATATAATCCGTTTTCCTGACTATATGCCATTAGCTATACGCCACTGGCTGAATCTTCCCCATTTTCTATCTTTTTCTGACATTATTATTTTCTCAATTCCTTCAATTGGCCAGTCTATATTTATTTCCGGGTCGTTCCATATTATTCCGTTCTCATCTTCAGGATGATAATAATCAGAACATTTGTATATGAACTCGGCTACTTCACTCAACGTTATAAATCCGTGTGCAAAATCTTTTGGTATAAACAACTGTTTTCTGTTTTTCTCGCTCAGCAGAACACCGAACCATTTTCCAAGCGTTTTTGAATCCTTTCTCAGATCCACCGCCACATCGTATACTTCACCCTTTATAACTCTCACCAATTTAGCCTGGGGAAATCTCTTTTGAAAATGTAACCCCCTTAAAGTTCCCTTTTTCGACCTCGAATGATTATCCTGGACAAAGTTTATATCTATCCCCATATTTTCAAAATCTCTTTTATTATACGTTTCCATGAAAAATCCACGTTCATCTTCAAAAACGGTGTTCTCTATAATATATAAACCTTCAATCGGTGTTTCCAGTTTTTTGAATTTTTTCATCTATTTATTCTTCTCCCTGCTTCCCAATTCAAAAAATACTTTCTCATATTCCTTCACGATTTTATTTGAATCAAAAGCTTCCACTCTTTCATACATTTTTGCTTTGATTCTTTCAATTTCACAATTATTTTTTATCAAAAATTCTATCTTTGATCTGAGAGCTTCTTCATCGTTATTTGGAATTAACCAGCCAAATCTGCCATTATCCAGTATTTCACCCGGACCGTACGGACAGTCAGTTGATAATACAGGTGTACCACAGACCATAGATTCTACGATAACATTTCCAAATCCTTCATTCAGAGATGAAAGAACAAATAAATCCGAATTCTTCATATATTTGTATGGATTTTTTTTGAACCCAAGCAAATATATGTTATCTTTCAAATTCAACTTTTCTACCAACGAAGTTAACTCATCTCTATCTTTTCCATCGCCCAAAATATATAAAACCCACTTATTCCTATTGACATTTAATCCACTCAAAGACTTTATCAACAATGGAAAATTCTTTTGGTCCGTCAATTTCCCGCAGGCGAGTATTTTGAATCTGCCGTTATTCAATTCACCATTCAATTTCTCCTCTTTTCGTTTTTCTATTTTTTCTAAATCTACCGGATTATAAATTAACACAATTTTATCTTTTTTTACTTTGAACCAATCACACAAATGTTCTTTAACACCTTTTGAAAGAGCTATCACTTTGTCACTTCTATTGTAAGAATACTTTATCAAAAAACGCTCGAAATTCGAAAGATCTTTAAGAAAACGGGTTTCTCTCAGAATCAATTTTGATTTTGAGAGGCTTATTTTATGACCAAAATAGACCATTATATTCATTTTATAAACTGTTGAAAAAACTATGTCCGGGGATTCCGCTCTGATCGTTTCAGATATTTTAAACAGTGAACGTTTCAGCGGAACATTCAAATTCAGAATTCGTACTCTCTTATCGAGAAAATCAAAATACGGATTTTCAATGTTTTTTTTAAATATGCACAGAACCGGTTCGAATAAATCATAATTGATATTATTTAAAATATTCAGAATCACCCTTTCGGCGCCACCGTTTCCAAACTTATATATAAAAAACAATATCTTTATTCTCTCATTCAAATTATTTCGCCCTCTTAATTATATTCAAATGTTTTCGAAAAACTTTTTGATTCAGATTTTAAAAAACAAGTCACTAAATTTTCACATCTCTATAAAAAAGTTCAATTCCCTCTTCAATCTCAGTTTCAGGATCGTATCCCAGTAACCTTTCAGCCTTCTCTATACACGCGTATGTTATTTCCACATCTCCGAGTTGTTTCTCTTTTCTGTCTATTTCCGCTTTCTTTCCGACGACCTTTTCTATCACTTTTATCAGTTCAGATAATTTTATCGTTCTGTTATTTCCTAAATTAAATATTTCAAATCCCGTTTTATCATAATTCATCGCATTGTATATTCCTTCCACTATATCGTCTATGTATGTATAATCTCTCTGCGAGCTTCCATCTCCAAACACAGGTATCGGTTTCTCTTCTTTTATCAATTTTGTGAAAAGATATATCGCCATCTCCGGTCTTTGTCTTCTTCCATACACCGTGAAGAATCTCAATGCATTTATATTCATGTCATATATTTCGCTGTACGTTCTGCAATACAATTCTCCCGCCCTTTTCGCCGTTGCATATGGTGATACCTGCCCTTCCAGCGGGTCCTCTTCTGAAAACGGTACTTTCGTGTTTTTTCCATATACCGAGGATGAACTCGCGAATATGAATTTTTTTATCTTATGTTTTCTTGCATACTCAAGCATATTCACCGTTCCGCCTATATCAACCTGCACATACTCAACCGGATCTTTCAGTGAATTTCTCACTCCTGCCATCGCAGCAAGATGTATTATCTTTTCTATCTTTCCTTTTTCTTTCGTTATCTGTTCCAGTATTCCGTTGTCCCTTATATCTCCCACATAAAGTGAATAGTTTTCATTCTTTAATGCTTTCCGTATGTTGTTCCATTTTATTTTCGGATCGTAATAGTTGTTGAAGTTATCCAGATTTATTACTTCATACCCTTCTTCCAACAATTTTTCACACATATTCGAACCTATGAATCCCGATCCTCCCGTTACAAGTATTTTTTCCATTATCTTCCAACACCTTCGTATCTGAACCCCAGTTCTTTCGCTTTCTCTATGTCAAGAAGATTTCTCGTATCCAATATGATGTTCCCCTTCATCAGTTTTTTTATCATTTTCAGATCTAGTCCTCTGTATTGATTCCATTCGGTTATTATTATCAATGCATCAGCATCGTTCATCACTTCGTATTCATTTTCACAGTATTCTATTCTGTCTTCGAATATTTTTTTCGCTGTTTCCGTTGCCTGAGGGTCGTGTGTTTTTATCTTCGCTCCCATTTTCAATAATTCGTTTATTATCACTATCGATGATGATTCTCTCATGTCATCCGTTTCTGCTTTGAAGGCTAATCCTAATATCCCTATCTTTTTACCCTCTATTTCATTTTTCATCAATTTTCTTAATTTGTACACCATTTTCTTTTTTTGTTCTTCGTTTGATTTTATCACTTCTTTTATCAGTGACATCTCAACTCCATTTTTATCACCTATTTGTGCCAGTGCCTTCGTGTCTTTCGGAAAGCAACTGCCTCCGTATCCGGGCCCTGGATGTAGAAATTTCGAACTTATTCTCCCGTCCATTCCCATCGCTTTCGCTACTTTGTGTACATCGGCCCCCACTTCTTCACATAGATTCGCTATCTGATTTATAAATGTTATTTTCGTCGCCAGAAATGCGTTGCTCGAATATTTTATCAGTTCTGCCGTTTCCAGATCACAGAATATTATCGGTGTCTCGTTTATATAAAGTGTTCTGTAAACGTCTTCCATTATTTCCTTTGCCTTTTCTCTTTCGTATCCTATTACCACCCTGTCAGGATGAAAAAAATCGGAAACCGCTTTTCCCTCCCTGAGAAATTCAGGGTTGGATACTGTATCGAAATCATCTTCACCGGTTTTTTCTTTTATCCTCTTCTTTATCCATCTGTTCGTACCTATCGGTACCGTACTCTTAGTGACCACAACTTTATATTCATTCAGATTATCCGCTATCGTATTCACGACTTTTTCTACATATGAAAGATCCGCTTCACCATTTTCCTTCGGTGGTGTTCCAACCCCTATGTATATCACTTCATTTTCTTTTATTGCTTTTTCTATCTCCGTTGTGAAGGTCAATCTTCCCTCTCTGACGTTTTTATCCAGATATTCTTTCAATCCGGGTTCGTATATCGGTATCTGTCCATTCTTTAACATTTTTATTTTTTCTTCATCTATGTCTACACAGGTTACATTGTTTCCAAAATCCGCCAGTCCTACTCCGGAAACTAGTCCCACATACCCCGCTCCTATTATCGCTATCTTTTTTGACATTAATACTCTCCTGTTTTTGAAAATTCTTCTTTTTTTAAAATTGAATGAGATTTTCACTTTTCTAATTTGAATTTTCAAAATGGTATTTTCGATACAATATATATTTCCCAAAAAATTATAAGAATCGACAGTCTATTTCGTTACTTCTCTTTCATAGATATATTCAATTTGTTTGAACATATTGTTCAGATCATACTTCTGAATATTCAAATATGCATTATCGATGATTTTTTCTAAAACTTCCCTTTCAGTATTTAGGTATCTTTCTATACATTTTTCAATGTCATCCTTACTCGGGGTGGGAATCAGATAGCCAGTCGAATTATCAATTACAAGTTCTGAAGTCCCGCCGACATCCGTAGCCATTACAAAAGTTTTTGTAGCCATGGCTTCCATGGCTACGTTTGGAAAACCCTCATACAATGAGGGTAAAATCAAAAAATCGCATCTGTTGAGAATATCGTGAATATCATCTCTCACTCCCAAATACTTCACCTTTCCATTTAAATTGTTTTTCTCAATCTTTTCCATAATTTCATCAAAAATCGATTCATTGGTCTTCTTTCCAACTAGAAAATAATCTATATCGTTCAACATTTCCTTTTTATTTAAATCGATTAAAGCCTCGACAAGATTCAAATGATTTTTCTTTTCAGTTATACTGGCTATAGTAATCCCAACAATTTTCCTTCCGGAAGATCCTTTTTTATCTTCAAATTTAAATTTATTCAGATCAATCGAATTGTAAAATACCATAACCTTCTCCTCAGGTATTTTATATTCTTTTATCGCATAAGATCTGGCAGCATTTGAATTACATATAATAATATGACTCCATCTATTATATAACTTCAGCCCTTCAAAGGCTTTTTTATTGGTATTCCTTATAGAAGCAATTCTGAGAGGTACCCTGCATATTTTTGAAATGAACATCCCACATAGATTTCTTATAGAGAGAAAAGAATGGAAAATGTCCGGTTTCACTTTCAAAGTGATTTTAATTAGTTTTAAAAATCTTTTTATCGGATTAAATCTGGTTGTATTTGTGAAAAAAACCGGTATATCGTATTCTTCAAGCATTTTTTCGTAATGATTCACTTGATAATCAACTATTATTAATGGATCATAACCGGCCTTTTTTGCTCCTATCGCAGTATATACAAGTTGCCTTTCTGCTCCTCCGGATGCCAGTGAACTCGTGTAATATATAATCTTCTTTTTCTTATTCTCCATTTTCCCCCATCCCGTCCGAAATATGACATCAGATATTCATTTTTACAGCTTTACTTTTCCCACTCTCCACTTCAAATATGAAAAATATATTCCTGGAAACTTTTTAAATAATAAAAAGCGTATTCTTTTTTTTAAACCCGTAACTCTATAACTATCCAGTATCTTTTTTATATTTTTGTTTTTTAAAAATGTTTTTATTTCTTCCATCGGATACCCCGTTCTCCCGAGTTCTGAAATTACACTTACGTATGTTTCCGGTAATTTTATATTATCAATCATTTTAATAATCGATTCGTCGGCATTATGTTTCGATAAAAAGATCCTTACTCTTCTCATTCCTCCGACAGAATGAAATTTTTCCAATGTAACGGTATGTATAACTGAACCAGGTCTCAACACATAATACACGAACGTTTCTGGAAAACAACTCACTTTTTTTGCTAGAAATAAAGTTTTAATCTTAAATTCAGTATCTTCTTGTTCCGCTCTGGGCATAAACAACAAGTTATTTTTTTTCAAAAAATCTTTAGAATAGACAGCACTCCCGGTCCATATATCTATTTTATCGTTTAACAGCAGTTTCAGACATTCGACCCCACTTTTAACATCTTCAATATAATCGAATCGGGAACAGTAAGTTTCTATTATTCTGCCATCTGAATTACATCTGTCATATCCATAAAAAGTTATGTCTGATGAGGTTTTTTCTGCTGTACCATACGCTTTTTCAAGACAATCATTCTTCATCAAATCATCTGAATCAAAGAAAAGTATATAATTCCCCATGGCTTTTTTTATTCCTCTATTCCTTGAAATACTCGTCCCAGAATTTTTTGGGTTTTTTAAAAGGCACCAGTTTTTAAAAGCCTCTTCATCAAGAAATTTTTCACATATTTCACAAGTGTTGTCGGTTGAACCATCATCAATCAAAATAATTTCAAAATTTTTAAATGTTTGATTCAAAATCGATTTTAAAGTTTTTATGATAAATTTTTCCGAATTATACATCGGTATTATTACACTTACATCAACCATCCTTTCACCATCCATAACTTGTTTTCTATTCTTTCATAACATAAGATAAAATTCTTTCCCATTTTTTCATTATCTTATCCAAATAAAATTTTTTTGATCTTTCAATGGACTTTTCGCGATATTCTTTAATTATATTTTCATTTTTCATCACAAACAAAATCGCGTCGGCCAAATTCTTATCTGAATCACTTATGGGTGCAAAAACATCTTCTTCTGAATTAAAGGGAGGAACAAATACACCATAACTTCCAAAATGAATTTTTTCGGAAATCGTTTTAAAATCTCTACCGGAATCTAAAATTTCTTTTGGTCCGGAACAATATGTGGAAATGACAGGTAATCCGCACGCCATAGCTTCTATAATCACATTACTGAAAGACTCATAAATTGATGATGCTACAAACAAATTTGAATTATAAAAATAATAATAAGGATTTTTCCTGAATCCAAGAAAACTGACACCATCAACATGCAACGATTCGGTAAGCTTCACAAGATTTTCCCTTTGTTTTCCGGACCCCAGAATAAGCAACTTAGAATTTTTTATTTCTTTTTTTATAATCGAAAATGCTTTTATCAAATGCCAATAACCTTTAGAAAAATCCAACCTTCCTGCACTGATAATATAAAAATCTTCTTTATTGGAGAAAACATCGTCGTCATTACAATTTTTTGAAATCAAATGATTGATTCTTTTCTCATTTATTGGATTATTTATAACGGAAATATTCTCGCCGGATATTTTATAATTATCCATTAACATCTCTTTCATTCCCCTGGAAGGCACAACGATTGCATCAGATTTTTTGTACAGATGTTCATAAAACCATTTATAAATTTTAAAATAAATACTGTTTGTTATTTCTATACTGTGTTCCGATACAATTATTTTTTCCCTTTTCTTCGATATAAGATTCACTAAATTTGCATTTCTTTCAAAGCTGATTGTCAGATCGAAAGACATTCTCTTCTTTATTTTATTTACTATCCATATTCTCTTCAAGCTGTTGATCATTTTCATAAACAGATTCTTTTTACTGGAAGTGTTGGTCCTGATTATTTTTCCTGAAAAAGGGTAAACTATTTCCTTGTTTTCAAAAAGAATAAAAAACACTTCATTATTCTTTGCTAAGTAGGAGGAAAGTTCAGCTGCGACCTTTTCCACTCCTCCACCAGCCAGACTGGGAACAATTATCGCTATTTTCATATTTCAAATCGCCCTTTTAACAAAATAAAATTCTTTTCCGTTTCCTGAAAAATTTTTTCAAAATGATTCATCCCAACCTCCATTTTCGAAAAAATCTATCTATCCCCCTGTTCATCTTTAAAAGTTTAACGCATATTTTGATAATTTTCAGGTAACTGTACATTTTGAGTTTTTATTCGGTCATATTGCCAATTGTTATCAATTCCAGATGTTTCAATCAGTTAAATTATCTATCATTTTCCGCTATTTCTTCTAAATATTTTCCATAATTCGTTTTTTTAAGAGGTTCAGCAAGTTTCAATAATCCTTCTTTGCTTATATATCCCTTTCTGTAAGCTATTTCTTCGATACACGATATATAAAAACCCTGTCTTTTCTGTATCGTCTCCACAAAATTCGATGCCTCCAATAATCCTTCGTGGGTTCCTGTATCCAGCCATGCCATTCCCCTCCCAAAGAGTCTGACGCTCAGTTCTCCCTTTTTGAGATATTCGTTGTTGATATCCGTTATTTCAATCTCTCCTCTGGCAGAAGGTACAAGTTTCTTAGCTATCTCTACAACTTTATCATCATAAAAATAAAGCCCTGGAACCGCATAATGTGATTTGGGATTTTCCGGTTTTTCTTCAATGGATATCACCTTTCCGGCCTTATCAAACTCTACTACACCGTATTCTTCCGGACTTTTCACATAATAACCGAATATAACTGCCCCATTTTTTAAAGACGCAGCCTCTTTGAGAATTCCTGTGAATCCCTGCCCAAAAAAGATATTGTCTCCCAATACCAAACAAACCTTTTCATTTCCAATAAATTTTTCACCAACAATAAACGCATCTGCCAGCCCTCTCGGTTTCTCCTGGGTCGCATATGAAATATTCAGACCAATTTGTTTTCCGTTCTCCAACAACTCTTTATATACTTTTATATCTCTGGGGCTTGAAATGATTAAAATATCCCTTATCCCCGCCAACATGAGAGTTGACAGTGGATAATATATCATCGGTTTGTCATAAACTGGTAATATCTGCTTTGAAACTGCCTTCGTTATCGGATATAATCTTGTTCCGGCCCCACCGGCCAATACTATTCCCTTCATTATTTTTACCTCGGTCATTTTAAAAAAAATTTAATTTATTTCTATATTTCATACCGCTTTTAATGCCTTTTATTACTTTTTCAAAGCTCAAAAAATATTTTACTTCTTTTGGTCTTCGAATTTTCTGCAATGTGATTTTTATCGAAAAATAAATCAAAGCATATACAACACTTATAAAATTATTATATTTGGAAATTAAATAAGCTTTACTGTAAGCTTTATTATAATAAAGAATTTCTCTATTATCAAGTTTTTTTCTATCTCTCAATGTGATAAAAGAGGCCGGCAAAAATGGGAACAATGCTTCCAAAATTCTTCTCAAAAACAATTTTTCTTTCGATTGTTTTTCAGTTTTATTACTATGTCTGGGTGAAGGATGATAAACAACCCCATCACCAACAAACCCTATTTTTTCATTTATTTTATAAACTCTGTTACAATAATCAAAATCTTCTAATCCGACAAAAAAATTTAAATAATCATAATATCCTATTTTATCAAGGATACTTCTGTGTATTAAAAACCCGTGTGTGGGACATAAAAAATTCCTGTTTGAATATTCAACCCTTTTCCCTCTACCGAATATATTTTTTTCAGTCAACGCGGCAAATTGCCTTTTTTCCTCAATACTGTATGTTCTGGAAGTTAATACATTTATATTATTTTTTACCCCGAATTCGATCATTCTCTCCAGAGCTTTTTCTTCGAGTACCATATCCTGGTCCAAGAGCCAAACCCAAAGAGAATTATCATCATACGCCTCTTTCATTCCTAAATAGAAACCCTTAGCTGAACCATAGTTTTTATCTGTTTTTAAATAGTTGTACTTATCTTCAGAAAACAAATCACTCAACACTTTATAATTTTTCTTTGCAGTAAATTCCCCGCTGTTATCTACAACATACAGGTTGTATTCTTCGTAGCTCTGATTTTTAACTGAAACCAGTAATCTCTCAAATTCTCTCTCATCATTAAACGCAACAATTATTATTCCTACCATCGATCAACCTTTCACAAATTTATTCTTGTGATTTTTAAAACTTCTTATGAGTTTTAGCCACACGTAATAATAAAACACCCAGGAAAATTTAACCAGCGACAATTTAATATGGTCATATTTTTTGTATCTTTTCAAAAAATAGAGAATTGAGTTCATTCTCAGAAAATACAGTTCCTTTTCTTTAAAAAATTTACTTGTAGTAACTTCGTGCCCGTGCAAAACCGTAGCACTTTCAGCATAATAAAAATAATAATTGTTTTTTTTTGATTTTTCAGCAATCACAAGCTCTTCGGCATAAAGAAAAAGATTCTCGTCAAATAAGCCGATCTGAAAAAATTTTTTTAAATCGATGAGCATAAAGCACCCAGATAAATAGTATGGATGTTTTTTTTCATCTTTTTTAACTTTTTTGAGCTTTTTAAACAAATATGTGAGAGGGAAAAACAACTTCTCCACCACTAAATCATATAATCCGAAGCTGTAAACCGGTTTCGTGAAGGAACCGTTTGAATTTCTTATTTTGGGACCTGAAATAATTATATTCTGAAAGATTCTGAATGGCTCAATGAGTTTTATAAGTGTATCTTTATCTTCAATAAAAATGTCATTGTTTGACAGCAGATAAAAATCATAATCATTTTTTAAAGCGATATTCATTCCGAGATTATTCGCCCTTGAATATCCCATATTGTCTCCTGTATATAACAAAAAATTTCCTCTGTTTTTTTCAATATCATCATTTTTACACTCCCCATCCTCAATTTCGGTAAAATTTTCCCCTGAAAAGTACTCTTTCAATTTCCTCCGATTTTCCTTTTCAGAACCGTTGTCGATAACTAAAAAATTATAGCTGCCTTTCATTTTAGATAGGGATTGATAACATCTATAAGTTAATTCGGGATTATTATAATTTAAAATTCCAATCAGAACTGAAAAACCTTTCATCACACACACCTTTCAAATAACATTCGACAGATACTTACAGTATACTATTAAGAAAGGTTTTTAGCCTTCCTATGTATAGAGCTTTCACATATTTTCACAAAGGCTCTCTCAAATCGATACTCATACAAAAATATGAAATTAAACACTTTTTGTACTCAATGTATATTAAAAAACCTGATTGTTTTTACAAAAAAACCCGGGGAAATCATAAGCAATTTCGCTTCTATAAAAATACGGAAACCAACATTTTTTAATCTGATTTTTTTTATATCTAATCTTATCTTATCGTTTTTTAATAAATTAAAAATATAGTCATATGATATATTTTGCGATCTGATCAAAAGCATCAAAATATGAACAAGGGTGGCAGGTTCATAGGTTTCATCTATGAATTTATATAAAACTGAATAGTTATTTTCCCTGTAAAATTTTTTCAATCTTTTTAAACAACCGATTGAGTGAAAAAATTTCTTTGAAATATTTTTTGATGATGATTCATCATGCTGTCTGTAGTAATAAAAAGCATCTTTCACAATCTCAAAAGACTTTGCATAAGCCAGGCATTTTCCAAAAACCTCAAAATCCTCGCCGTTAGTAGCTCCCCTGCGAAAAAATATATTATTTTCAATAAATATTCTTCTTTTACAGGCATAGATATCCGAAAGACCATTTCTTTTAAGCCATTCGTACCTATCTTCCATCATCGTTTCATTCTCATACTTATATTTAACGACCGTATTGTTTTTGAAGCACGCAACATTAAAAGATAAAATATCGGGAAAATTATTTTTTAAAACCGATTTATAAAGAACATCCAGTGAATATTCATCGAAAAAATCATCCGAATCAAAAAAAATCAGGTATTTTCCACTACTGTTTTTCATACCCAGATTTCTTCCTTCAGATACTCCTTTATTGTTCTGATGAAAAAGTTTATAATTCAACTTACTATTAATTAAAAATTCATTTGCAATAGAATAAGTGTCGTCTGTTGATCCGTCATCTACAAAAATGAGTTCAAAATTTTTGAAAATCTGATGATTGAAACTTTTCAACATTTCGCCTATATATCTTGAAGCATTATAGGCAGAAACAATTATACTGAAAACTATTTCATTATTCATTTGAATTTCCGGAACTTCATTCAAAAAATATCCTTTCATGTTCTCTTATCATCTTTTCGAAAGAGTAATTTTTTATTTTTAAAAATGATTTCTTACCAAATTTGTCAACTTCATTTCTGTTGTTATATAGATAAACTATCTTTTTCATCAGTTCTTCTTTAGAATTATTACCAATAATATAACCGTTAATGTTGTTCTCAACCAATTCTTTTATATCTCCAACATCTGTTGATATGACAGGAAGAGAACACGCCATCGCTTCCATAACCGAACCCGGCATCCCCTCCCATAGCGATACCAGAACGAACAAATCGGATGCGCGAAGATACTCCCCGACATTTTCTTTTCTTCCAGTTAAAACGACATTATTTTCTATTTTTTTCTCTCTGATTATCTTTTCCAGTTTTCTTCTTTCGGTTCCCTCGCCAACGATCACCAAAAGTAAATCTATATTTTTCTCCTTTAGCTCCGCCACCGTATCCAATAATAATTTTTGATTTTTTACCGATCTCAGATTTGAAACATTAATCACTATGAATTTTCCAACCGGCAAATTGAGTCTTTTTTTCAACTCATTTTTTGAAATATTTTTTTTGAATTTTTCAATATCGATACCATTTGGAATATATTTTATTTTGTCTTCCGATATTTTTTCGCGTTCTTTCAATAATTCAATTGCAGATTTTGAATTGGATATATAATATTTTATTTTTCCGGATGTTATTCTGTCAAAAAAGATTCTTGTTTTTGAACGATCTTTATCAACACTTCTTTTTGCAGACAACAAATTCTTATTTTTTGTAAATGGCGCTATCAATCTGGTCAGGATATCTGCACCGTATCCAAACGTGTAAATAAAATCGTAATCGTTATTTCTAAGATAACTTATAAATTCCCGGGCCATTCTCATTTTTCCATTTTTATAACCATTTAAACAGGTCACTTTGATTCCGAGATTTCTATACCACTCGGATATTTCACCGTCTTCCAGGAAAACCAGGATTTCTACAATATATTTATCTTTATCCAGTCCCCTTATTAAATTAAAAATCTGATACTCTGCCCCTCCAAGATTGGTAGTTGAAAAGGAGAAAAGAATCTTTTTCATTTAATTCCTTCCATTGAACTCACCACATTAATTGATCCATCTTTACCTCACTAAAATTCACTCAAAGCTTTAAGATAATTTTTTTGCTTCATTAATGTTAATGATTCATAGTATCATCTATTTTTGAATCTTAACTATTATCTGTATCTTTCACATTGCTTTTTATCCCCAAATCAGTTTTTTCTCACTTATATCCGTAAAATAAACGATTTCAAAATACTCGGAAATTTGATGATTCAAATTTCTCTTCTTTTCTTTTAAATAATCATTGTATTGTAAAGGTTCAAATACTTAGATGCGGATTTCTCAATTGTAAATTTGTGAGAATTTATAAGAGCTTCCTGACCGAATTTTATTCTTTTTTCTTTATCGCTATACAATTCAATAATCGCATCAGTCAATTCCTCTATATTGTTGGATTCAATCAATAATCCATTCTTTCCCCGCGAAATAATCTCGCTATTCCCCCCCACATCAGTAGCTATGATAGGAATGCCCGAAGCCTGAGCTTCCAAAAGTGATATCGAGAAGCCCTCGTGTGTAGATGGTATAACATACAAATCACTCGTGTAAAACAAATTCTCAATATCCTCTCTAAGTCCCAGAAAATATATCTGTTCGGATATATTCAGTTGTTCCGCCAAATTCATCAATGAGTTTTTTTCCGAACCTACTCCTGCAATTTTCAAAATGGGAAGTGGCAGGGCTTGTTCCTTCAGGTACGTAAAGACATTTTTTAAACTTTTGAAAAGGAAAGGGTAATTTTTCGGTTTTCTTAAATTTCCGACACAAAGTATCGTTTTCACCTTTTCGCTTATGATTCTTTTCTTCGAAAACAAAGGAATTCCATTGTATATTTTTGATATTTTATTGGCAGGTAAATTCAGTTTATTTACCAAAGTATCATAACTACTGTCACAAATCCCCACATAATGATCAATCTTCTTTCTGAAATAGATCAAATGCAATTTTTCCTGAGGCAATGGAGTGCTATGGTGTGTAAAAACAAGAGGAATCTTTAATTTCCTTTTCATAAATGATAAATACAAAGCGGCATAACCCAGATGGATATTAATAACATCCGGTTTGAAGTCATAAACCGATCTTTCAAACATGCGTAAACTTTTTTTGAAATTATATTTCTTAGTTATCTCATATTCACAGGATTCAATATCATTTTCATTCAATGAATCTACAAATTTTTCCTTATAATCATCGTTGTTAGCAGAGAACAAGGAGATGACCTTAACCTGATTATCCCGTTTTTTCATTTCTAAAGAAAGATTTTTAACAAAAATTTCCGCACCGCCTGCGGAAAATGAAGAAATGTAATGTAAAATTTTCATTTCAGGTCCGTCTCGGAATCAAAAAAGCTCTTCAAACCGGCTTTAAAATTAAACAGAACCTCATAATCAATCAAATCTTTTGCTTTCTCTATATCCGCAAGTGAATGCTTCACGTCTCCAACTCTTCCCGGACCGTATTCAGGTTTTATATTTTTTCCCATTATTTTGTTTATCTCCAGCACCAGCTCATTCAGTGATATTCTTTCCCCACACGCTACGTTAAGGAATTCTCCCGATACTTTTTTCCTGGATACCAGCGATTTCAGATTCGCACCGACCACATTCTTTATATATGTGAAATCTCTCGTTGTTTCTCCATCACCGTATATCGTTGGTTTTTTATCTTTCATCATCAGTTTTACAAATTTTGGTATCACCGCGGAATATTCAGAATTCGGGTCCTGCCTCGATCCAAACACATTGAAGTATCTCAACGAAACTATACTCATTCCGTATATGCTCGAGAATACTCTCCCGTAGGTTTCCTGAGTGTATTTTGCCACTGCATAGGGAGATAACGGATTCAGATACATATCTTCTTTCTTCGGGAGCGTCGGAGAATTCCCATATACAGATGATGAAGATGCCTGCACTATTCTTTTTATTTTTTCTTTCCTGGCCGCTTCAAATAAATTCACCGTGGACGTAACTATACTTCTGTTAGTTCTTAATGGATCTTTTACCGACCTGGGAACAGAAGGAACAGCCGCCTGATGCAGTATGTATTCCACATCCTTTACGGATTGTTCGGCTATTTCGTATTCGGATAAATCGCCCAATATGAACTCTATTTCATTTATATGAGACTCTATGTTTTTGAATTTCCCGGTTGACAGGTTATCTACAACCCTAACCTTCGCTCCAATTTTCAACAGTTCTTCCACTAAATGTGAACCTATGAATCCTGCTCCGCCCGTCACAAGTATTCTTTTGTTTTTTAATTCTTCGAATCCTTTCATTCTCTCACACTCTTTTATAATTTATTTCTTCATCTATTTCTTCCTTATCGAGTAACCCTTTTACGTCTATTATAACTTTTTCTCTTATCTCTTTTTTGTAGAATTTTTTTATGTCTTCAATTTTTATATTCTTAAACCGCTCATGTTTCACAGCGATTATTACACCTGAAACACCTTCTATTTCATCCTTTTCTTTGAGTTCTATTCCGTATTCTTTCATCGCTTCTTTTTTCTCTGCTACCGGATCGCACACCACACTTTCTATTCCAAATTCTTTCAATTCTTTTATTATATCGACCACTTTACTGTTTCTTAAATCCGGACAATCTTCTTTGAATGTCAGTCCCATTATCAGTACCTTACTTCCCTTTATCTGTACATCGGATTTTATCATTTCCTTTATCGCTTTCTGAGCCACCCATTTTCCCATATTGTCGTTTATCTTTCTCCCGGACAGTATCACTTCTGGTTCGTATCCAAGTATCTTCGATTTGTATGTCAGGTAATACGGATCTATTCCTATACAGTGTCCTCCAACAAGTCCCGGCTTAAAAGGCAAGAAATTCCATTTGGTTCCGGCTGCCTCGAGTACTTCAAGCGTGTCTATCCCCATTTTTTCAAATATTATAGCCAGTTCGGTTTACAAATGCTATGTTTATGTCTCTTTGAGAATTTTCTATGACTTTTGCAGCTTCCGCCACTTTTATCGATGATGCTCTGTGCACTCCTGCTTTTATCACTTCTTCATATTTTTTTTGCTATTTTTTCAAGTGATTCTTTATCCATCCCAGATACTATTTTCACTATGGTTTCCACTCTATGCACTTTGTCTCCGGGATTTATTCTCTCGGGTGAATATCCGACTTTGAAATCCCGGCCGCATTTTAAGCCGGATTCTCTTTCCAGTATGGGTACACATATTTCTTCAGTAACACCGGGGTACACCGTCGATTCATAGACTATTATGCTCCCTTTTGTGAGATTTCTTCCAACTATTTCACTGGCACCTTCAACCGGTTTTAAATCGGGTGTTTTATCCTCCCTGACCGGTGTTGGAACAGCTACTATATGAAATTTCGATTCTCTCAGATCCTCTTCACAACTCGTATATTTTATGTTATTCACTCTTCTCAATCTTTCATTTCCCACTTCGTTCGTCGGATCAATTCCATTTTTATATGTTTTTATTTTTTCATAGTTTATATCGAATCCTAAAACCTCATTGCCCGCTTCGGCAAATGCAACTGCCAGTGGTAATCCTACATACCCCATTCCTATCACTGATAATTTCTCCATCTACTTTCCTCCATTCTCATAGGTAGTCACTATCGATTTGATCTTCTCTTTTATATTTTCATCCGTCATATCATCGAATATTTTCAGTCTTTGCTTCAACTTTTCAACATCGAAACTTTGAGGTTTTCCTATATAAATCTTCTTATATTTAGTATTTTGAATTCCTTCTTCATCCATCAATAATTCTTCATACAACTTTTCACCGGGCCGTAATCCAATTATTTTTATATCTATATCCTCATACGGCTCAAATCCGGATAATTTTATCAATTCTTCCGCCAGATCGATTATTTTCACAGGTTCACCCATATCCAACACAAATATTTCTCCGCCCTTTGCCATCGAACCCGACTGTAATACGAGTTGCACCGCTTCCGGTATGGTCATGAAAAATCTCGTGATTTCCTCATGCGTCAGAGTAACGGGTCCTCCACTTGCAATTTGTTTTTTAAACAGAGGTATCACACTTCCATTACTTCCAAGAACGTTTCCAAACCTTACGGCAACGTATTCTGTTTCGCTTTTTTTATCGTAAGCCTGAATGAGCATTTCACAGATTCTTTTGGAAGCTCCCATAATGTTTGTAGGGTTCACCGCTTTATCCGTCGATATCTGAACGAACCTTGAAACTCCATATTCATCTGCCGCTTCTATCAGATTCAGTGTTCCAAAAACATTATTTTTTATGGCCTCCTGAGGATTCTCTTCCATGAGAGGAACGTGCTTGTGAGCGGCGGCATGAAAGATAACCTGAGGTTTCGTTTTTTCAAAAATTTCAAATATTCTCTTTCTGTCTCTTATAGAAGCAATTATCGATTTCATTTCAAGTTGTGGAAATCTTCTTCTCAATTCATTCTGGAGATCATAAAGATTGTTTTCATAAATGTCGAGCAAAATTATCTGCTCCGGTTTATAACTCGCTATCTGTCTACAGAGTTCGGAACCTATAGAACCTCCTGCACCCGTTATCATTATTCTTCTTCCTCTTATAAAATCGCTTATTTCCTTCAAATCAAGATTTATCTCTTCCCTGCCAAGGAGATCTTCAATTTTGACTTCTCTGATCTGATTTATGGAAACTTCACCTTCTATCAATTCGAATAGACTGGGAAGAGTTTTGAGCTGACATTTCGTTTTATTACATTCAGTAACTATTCTCTTGATCTCTTTCTTTTTTGCCGATGGAATGGCAATTATTATCTCATCGATTCTCTTTTTTGCGGCTATTTTTTCTATATCTTTAGTCGAACCGGCTATTTTCAATCCACTTATTCTCTGGCCTTTTTTTCTGACATCATCATCTATGACAATTACAGGTTTGCTTCCGGAATCCTGATGGGTTCTCAATTCTCTTATAACAGCAGCGCCGGCGTCTCCGGCACCGATTATCATTACCCTTTTCGTCTCAGTTTCTTTTTTGAAAAGGCTTCTTCTTAAATCAAATACTTTAAAAAGATATCTGGTTCCACCAATGAAAAGAATATCTATCATTCCAACGATAATGAATATACTTTTCGGAACTACCCGACCAATTATAAAAAAGTAGCTCAAAATCATTGAATTTGAAACGATTGATGTTAAAATTATCTGCAGTAACTCCTTTGAACCTGCATATTTCCATATCGTGTTATAAAGTCTGAACAAGTAATAGATGAAAATTTTTATTACGGTAATAATTACAATATTATCAAGATACGGTTTGAACAGGGCGTAATCTATACCGATATCGAATCTTAAATAAGTCAGATTATAAGCCAAAATATACGCAACATTTATTAAAACAGCATCGACAACCATTAATATTATTATTTTTAAAGCGTTACTTTTTCTAACATTAATATTCATTTTTCGTTTAATATCGCCTTTTTCAAAATTTCAACAACATAATCAATCTCTTCTTCAGTCAATTTATTATAAAAGGGTAAAGCTATACTTCTATTACCTATATCGAAGGTAACGGGGAAATCTTCTCCTTCAAATCCAAATTTTTCTTTCATGTACGGTTGTATATGAATTGGAGTGAAGTAAGGTCTGCAGGCTACTCCATTTTCCTTCAAATATTTCATAATATTGTTTCTGTTCAATCCTTTTTCTATTTGAATCACGTATACGAACCAGCTCATCTTCGTGACGTTCGGATCTATATACGGCGTTATGACTTCCTCAATTTCAGACAATTTTTCATTATACATCTTTGCAACCTTTTCTCTCTGAACGAGTATTGAATCCAGTCTGTCCATCTGCACGGAGCCGATGGCCGCATTCAGTTCATTCAACCTGTAATTGTATCCCATTCTTTCATGATGAAGCCAGAAACCTGTTACTGCTCTTCCCTGACTTCTGTAACTTCTGCATAAATCCGCAATTTCATCGTTATCCGTAACTATCATCCCACCCTCTCCAGTCGTAATCTGTTTATTTGGATAAAATGCGAAAACAGCTCCGTCGCAGACAGTGCCCGCTTTTATTCCGTCATATTCGGCTCCAAGGGCTTCGCATGAATCCTCTATCACTTTAAGATTATATTTATCGGCAATTTTTTTTATCCTCTTCATATCCTGAGGCTGACCAAACACATCAATGGGAAGTATAGCCTTCGTCTTTTCCGTGATCTTGTCTTCAATGGCATCTATATTTATATTAAAGGTTTTCGGATCTATATCCACATAAACCGGTACAGCACCTTCGAACATGAAACAGTTGGTACTTGCGACAAAACTGAAGGGGGTCGTAATTACTTCATCACCACTTTTTATATCCATAGATTTCACGAGACAATGTAATCCGCTGGTACCACTGTTAACCCCAATCGCATTTCTAACACCAAGATAATCCTTAAATTTTTGCTCAAATTCTTCTATCTTGGGGCCAATACTCAACCAACCACTTTTCATCACATCGACTACTGCCTGAATTTCCTTATTTGTAATATCTGGATTTGCAAGTTCAATCTTCATAATTCACCTCTTGATATCTTTTAAATTTTGCCGGAACTCCATAAACCACACTTCTGTTCTCAATATCCTTTACAACAACACTGCCCGCGCCAACAATACAGTTCTCGCCCACGCGTCTATTCTGTATTATTGTTGCCCCGGTGCCGATATGTGTGTTCTTTCCTACGGCAACTGTTCCACTTAAAACAGCCCCGGAAGCCACATGAACAAAATCGGCAATATTATTATCATGTTCGATTATGGTTCCGGTATTTATTATACAATTCTTTCCGATTTTAGTACTCGGATTGACAATAACTCCAGGCATGATAACAGTTCCTTCATCTATATTCACATCTTCATTTATAAAAGAATCCTTTGAAATTATCGACGGTAGATTAAATCCGATTTTTTTGATCTTTTCATACGCCTTTATCCTCAGTTTTGGGTATCCTAAACTTCCAAACGAAATGAAAATATTTTTGATGCCGCTGTTAAAAATTTCCATCAAATCTCCGGAAGTGTATTTTATTTCTACATTTAAAATCGATTTGTGGAGTTTGGTTTCATCATCATCGATTATCCCCTCAATGATGAAATCATTCATTTTTTTCAACAACGAAATGATCACTTTGCAGTGTCCGCCGCCGCCATAAAGAACTATTCTATCTTTCATAATATTTCCTGCCCAAAAAAATCATCTATCTTTTCCTCCGGTATATTCTCATCGGTCAACTTCTTGTATATCCTGTCTCTGTAAGCAAAGGAAGTGATGAATATTTTCTGAAATTCCAATTTTTTGACTTCTTCTATCGCAATAATCCTCACACCCCAGATTTTCTTGTTTATTTTTTCTGTATTTTCATCCACTATACCCAGAATCTCCAGTTTATCTTTATAGGAATCATTATAAACGTTCAGGACAACTTTTCCGGTTTCCCCAGCACCAAAAAGGAGAAACCGTCTGTATTTCTTTTCTATTATTTCCTCAAATTTTTCTTCTATCCTGTGTTTTGCTTTTTTATACATCTCAAGGAGTTCATCCAAATACGTCGTCAAAAGATAATCCCTCTCATATACCCCTTTCTTTGTTATCACATAATTCATTTTTTTACCGTTTATATTATCTTTATTCAATAAACCTTCCCGTTCCATTTCATTGATATACTTGTTTATCATCGACACCGCAACATTAAGTCTCTTAGCCAGGTTAGCCTGAGAATGATTTTTATTACTGCTGATCAAATCCAGAATCATCATTTTTTTATAATCGTTCGTATGTTTAAAAAAAATAAATATCACCTCTTATATTCGCTCGCCGAACGAATATATATTACCATTTTCTTCTCTTACTTGTCAATAATTGTTTTTTAAGAAAAACACCCAATTCTTTAATAATCCAACTCAAAAAGACAACGATTCTTTTCATTTAAAAACCGGTTACCATTTTTCCCGATGAGCCAAAAACAATAAATCAAATAAAAGAACCGTAAGATTCCCTTAAAATGTGTTATTCCAGAAAATATTTTAATCTTATTTCCGAATATGTTCCATCAAGAACTATCGAATCATACGTCTCGATAAATTTATCAATAAACTCTTCAGGGGTACCCTTCGATATTCCGATGTATACATCAATCGTTTCAAAGGGAAGAATTTCCTGGATTTCTCTCATTTCATGATCTGAATTCTTTACGATATCTTTCACGGTCAAATCGGTGAATATTGAAAGATCGACATCTCTTTTCACCAGTGCATCAACACATTCTTCCGGTGTCTGATAACTGATGAGATTTTCAAAGCCCAGTTCTTTCAACCGTTGTTCCGTCCACCATTCAGAAATAGTCGCGATTTTATTTATTTTTTTTGCATATTCGATCGATGGCAAAGCGAGATTAGAAGCCGAATTTTTGTAAAAATATGCCGTGTTTTTAATAACGGGTCCCACCCATTCGAATTTATCTTCTCTTTCCTGAGTCTTTGCCATACTGAAAAGGACTACATTTGAATTGATAAGTGCGGCTTTATAAATCAAATCCCAACTTGCAAAAAATATCTTTTTTTCATTTTTCATTCTTTTATTTATTTCCTTAACAATATCCGTCACAAATCCTGTAGGTTCGCCTTTCGAATTCAAATAAGTCAAAGGGGGATATTCTTCAGTTAAAAAAATCTGTACCCCCGGAGCAGTTGAACATGACAACCACTTATTATATATTTTCTGAAGTTCGCCCTTCAATTTTATTGCATCGAGTCCTTCCTGCCACTTTTCAATTATTTCCTCTTCTGTATCAGAGGAAAATGCAATATACATGAAATCAAGAGAAAATGTTAAAAGCTCATTGAAATCTGAAATATCCTGGGAATTTTTATTTAAAAGATAGGCAAATCCGAAATTATTACTTGGAAACAGATAATCTTCATTTTTTAAAAACGTTTTAAACGCTTCGATTTCGGTATCAAAAACAAGTAAATTTTCAAAGTTCAGATCTTTCAACAGTCGTTCAGAATAATAATCTTTTACTACACAAATCTTATCTGCATATTTTGCATCTTCCAAAGTTTTCAGAACAATGTCCGAACTATTCTTTGAATAAAAACTCGTTTTTAATATGCTGATGGGACCGACCCATTTGAACATTTCTTTTCTTTCGTCATCCATTATTATTGAAGGTATCGCAGTATTTTTCCCCGCTTTCAATTTACTGAAAGCATCGTCCCACTCCATGAAATTCACTGTTATTTCAGAGTTTAATTCATCGGCAATCGCATTTAAAACATCCAGAGAAAATCCCATTTCCGTTCCATTTTCGAGATAGCTGAACGGCGGATATGGATTAATTACAAATTGTGGTTCCAAAGCGAAAACAAAAATTAAAAAGAATAAAAGGATTGTAACTGTCAGAAATAACTTTTTCATAACATCGCCCCCTTTTCGTATGATTAAATTATATAATAATTCATTATCCAAAACCGAAAGGTGTTTGACAAAAGGGAATAATTACATTAATATATATATCGAAACAACATATAATATAGGAGGCATTTTTTTGAAGATAGCAGTCTTATCAGGAAAGGGAGGAACAGGAAAAACTTTTATATCCACAAATCTGGCCTGGGTACTTTCAGAAAATAAAAAAGTTAAACTCGTTGATGTTGATGTTGAAGAACCGAATTCCAGATTGTTTTTCAATATTAAAATAAACAGGGAAGAAAAAGTTAACCTGTTTTTGCCCAGAGTCGATCAGGAAAAATGTACTCATTGCGGAAAATGCTCGGATATTTGTGAATTTTCTGCAATTAGTGCATTTCCAACCGCAACAATGGTTTTTAAAAATCTTTGCCATGGTTGCGGTGCATGCACAATGGTTTGCCCGACAAGGGCAATTTCGGAAATCCCAAAGGAACTCGGCAGGATAAGATTTGGCGAAATAAATTCTAACCTCAGTTTTGCCGAAGGAGAACTGAAAATTGGAGAACCTTCCGGAGTAAAAATAATAAGAGAGTTAAAAAAAATGGTTGAAGATAAAAGCTCCGTCATCTTATTCGATTCTCCACCTGGAGCAACTTGTCCCGTTGTGGAAACTTTGAGAAATGTTGATTTCGCATTGTTGGTAACCGAAGGAACCCCCTTTGGGTTACATGATTTAAAAATCGCATATGAGATAGTGAAAGAAATGAACATCCCGTCTGGAATCATAATAAACAGAAATTCGGATGAATTCAAAGAAATAGATAAATTTGCCGAAGAAAACAAAATAAAAATAATCGAAAAAATTCCTTTCAGCAGAGATATCGCTTCAGAATATTCGAATGGAAATCTTTTTGTGATCAAAAATGAGGAATGGAAGAAAAGATTCAATGATATTTTCACTTCGATCGAGGAAGTGGTGAAATCATGAAACAGATAGCGATCATCAGCGGAAAAGGAGGTACGGGAAAAACCACACTTGCGGGATCTCTCGCTTACCTTTTTGAAAACCACGTTATGGCGGATTGTGATGTAGACGCTCCAAACCTTCATCTGTTACTGAATTCTGAAAAAAAGGAAAGTTATGAATTTTTTGGAAATAAAAAGGCTGAAATCACAGACAAATGTATTGGTTGTGGGAGGTGTCTGATCAATTGCAGATTCGATGCGGTAATTCCGGGGGAAATATACGAAGTCGATAAATATGCCTGTGAAGGATGTGGAGTATGTAAACTCGTTTGCCCTGTAGATGCCATAAACCTGGACAAATGCAAATCAGGCAATTTTTATTATTCAACGGCAAAAAAATTTTCTTTCTGCCACGCCCAGTTACTTCCTGGAGAAGAGACTTCGGGTGGCCTGGTCGCAGAAGTCAGAAAACTGGCACAAAAAAAGGCTGAGCAGGAAGGCAAAGATATAATTTTAATAGATGGTGCTCCTGGAATAGGTTGTGCGGCCACCAGTTCGATAGTCGGGACAGATTTTGCAATAATTGTAACAGAACCAACGGTTTCAGGCATTCATGATCTGGAAAGAATCGTCGAAACCGTAAAAAATTTAAGAACAGATTTTTATGTTGTAATAAATAAATTTGACATAAATATTGAAAAAACGATGGAAATAAAACATTGGTGCAGGAAAGAGAATATAGAAATACTCGCTGAAATTCCCTTTGATAAATCGGTAATAGAGGCTTCGAGGAATTCTAAACCTGTAATCTTTATGAAAGATTCTATTTCAGCTAAAAAAATAGAAAAAATATATAATAAAATGCTTGAAAAACTATTTAGGAGGTAAGAAAAATGAGAATAGCAATACCAGTTAATGAAAACAACGGTTTAAAATCAACCATTTGCGAACATTTTGGTCATACTCCTTTCTTCGCTTTTGTTGATTTAGACAAAGAAAAAATCGAAAAAATTGATATAGTAAAAAATCCCTTTGAAAGTCATGCGCCGGGAGAAATACCAACTTTCATCAAAGAGAATAAGGCCGATATTATGGTATCAAGAGGAATGGGTGGCAGGGCCGTCAGTTTTTTTGAACAATTTGGAATCAAAGTAATCAAAGGCGCGTACGGAAGTGTTGAAGAAATCATTAAAAAAATGATCGAGGGAAATTTAATGAGTATTGATTCATATGAACCCCCGGATAAAGAACATCATCACGATTGCCAATGAGGTCCTTCAAATGAAAATAGCTTTAATAACAAAAGACAGAAGTCTTGACAGTGACCTGGATATAAGATTCGCAAGGGGAAATTTTATCCTCATTTACGATACGGAAAACGAAGCTCATAATTTCATCAAAAATGATACGGAAAACACCCATGGTGCCGGTCCCAAAATGATTGAATGTATCGTAAAAAATGGTGCCGATGCGATAATAACTCATAGTCTTGGGAAAAACGCTTTTGATGCCGCAAAAGCAGCCGGAATGAAAATCTTTGAAAGTTCCGGGGGAAATGCTATCGCTAATATAAAAAAAATGACTGAAAATGATTTACACGAATTAAATACGTTTTCCGGTGATCATATAAATTCCAAATAAATATTCTGGCTGACTAAACATTTCTTTACAAATGGGATCGAATTCAAAAAAAGTGTGACCAATAACGATTCAACGCTTGGAAATTTAAGTGAATATATATTAAAATAGGTCATATTTTGTATTTTTCTGTTTTCAGAAGGAGGAAATTATGGAAGAAAGAGGCCGTAGGCGTCGAGGAGGAGGATTTTGGAGACAATGGAATGTTGCTGTCATTTTGCTTCTTTTAAAAGAAAAACCTTCTCATGGTTACGAACTGGCAGACAGGCTCGCTGAGTTTAATTTGGGAAGAAAAGGAATTGGTCAGATGGGAGGATTGTACAGATTGTTATCTTTTCTGGAAGAGCAGAAGTATATAGACTCTTCGTGGGAAACAAATGAATCCGGCCCTGCAAAAAAGATTTATAAAACCAATAACAATGGATTGGAATATTTGAAAGCCGTATCGAAAGAAATGGAAATAATAAAAAGTAAAATTTCCATGTTTCAAAAAAGGGCAAAACAGATAGAAGAAAATTTCTGAGCTATTATACTACTTTTGAGTAACTAATATGTTAAAGAGAAACCTTTTCTAAATGAATCGGTTTCTTTTTTTATTTTCCTGTACAATTATATATGTAAATTCATATATGGGAGATGAAAAATAATTTGAAAAAAGGATTCAGCTTAGTGGAATTGTTAATCGTTCTGACGATTTTTGCTACTTTAACAGCCGTTTTAATTCCTTTATCCCTGAATATTCTTTCCAAATCCAAGGCTACACAAGTGGCAGAAAATATCATACAAATTCGAAACTGTCTGATCGATAAAATTTCTCTGGATGGCAAAATTGAAAATAACACTGTACTGACAGATCTGTTCAGGGATGTGAATAACGATTATTACGTTTATTATTACATTGAGAACGGAATTTTCTATGGTTATATTCAATACGAAAAAAAAGATTTCAATTTGGAAAGGCTGAAAGAATTACTACCTGAAGCGAGCTATCCTGAAGAAACAATAGATCTGGCGGATAAAAATGCAAAGGAAATGAAAAAAAATTCCGTTCATACTGTGGCTGGAAAAATTTTTGGTTTGAATGACATATATCATTCGGAATTTGTAAAATTACTTTACAGTTTTAAACTAAATCTATATTGAAAAACCTCTCAAAAGAGAGGTCATATTATTATATTCAAAAAAATTCAGAAGTCTATAATATCAAAGCCACCTGTTAATTATCTCTTCTTCATCAGGTTCACAGGGATCCGGACATAGAAAATTAATATATTTACAGGCCTCGTGAAGTACGTCTGCATATTTTCCATGTATCCCCGCCACATGATGTATATATGGGCCTTCAACGAGTTTCTTCTCCCACTTAGGCCAATTTCCGACTTCTACCCATAAATATGTACCTCTTGTGAACGGTCCGTCAACACCTTTTCCTTCTCCCATAAAGAGGGAATATTCGCCATTATCTCCATCAAATCTCGCTATTGTTACGTCTCCATGCTCTATCTCCCATTCGCAGGTTCCATAACTTTTCGATTCAAGTACCCAGTGGTTACCCGCTTTGGCCTTTTCTTTATTTCTCGCTAAAGAAAACGGAAATGGTCCACAATGCCAAAACAATTCAACATTGTCTCTCTTTGAATCCCTAACAGTGATATCAGCAAAAAATATCGGTTTTTCATCGAATGCGGCCGCCTGAAGAATAATCGCAGTAATTGCGCCACAAATATCTGTTTCACAGACACAAGGAAAGCCTTCATCACCCAACAGTGAATTTGCCAGACACGGCATTATACCGATAACATCCTGAAGAGAATTCCAGCATTGAATCGCTGCCGCATTACAAAAATATTTATCTGCCATTTCTCTTATTGCAAATTTTAAACCGATCATTTTTTTTATATTATCAATATCTGTGTCTTTGCTTATGTTTTCTTTGACAAATTTAACTTCTTTAATAAATTTTGAACTGTTATTTTTTATTATCTCAGGAATTAGAGATGTAATTTCATTGAGGGCAACAGGATATATTCTTATTCCAAACTTTTCGAGCAGCTCTCCTTCATTCGTAGTGACACTGTTGAATCCCGTTGGTCTGGTAGAAATCTGTAATATTCTTGTTTTTTTGAATTGTTTTACAATATTTGCAACCGAGAGAAATTTTTTGAAACCATTTTTAAAATTTTCACTGAACAGTGTAGAATTTACCAGATAAGTAAAAGGAACTCCGTATCTCCTCAAAACCTTACCCGTAGCAAACATGCCACATTGAGTGTCCCTGGTTCTCAGACCATTCTCAAGTGGTGAATCGTCTCTCGGCCCCCAGATGAGAACTGGCACTTTCAGTGCTTTAGCAACTTCTGCGACAAGATCTTCCGTGCCGAAATTAACATGGGGGAAAAAAAGACAATCGATTTTATTCGTTTTCATTTTATTTATTATACTGAATAAATCAGAATAATCGAATAACAACCCCTCTTCATTTATATCTTCTATGTCTACAACATCTATATTTTCATATTTCCTAATATTATCCAGGATAATTTTTTTATGTTTCAAAGCTTCTTCTTTGCTAAACACATCCCTTCTTGTAGGACAAAAACCTAATCTAACCGTTGTACCCTCCATATTTAACACCCCCTTTAAGCATACAGATATAAGAATCTGTATGTATTCTTAACAATAACATTAAATAAACAAAAATACAAAATATGATTACATTACTATAAATGAGTTATATGAAGCAAAATCAAAATAATCACTTTTATTTGGTATAGAATTCCAATTTTACTAGAAAATCGAATTTAATATGTACGTACATATTATGATATCATCTGTTAATCTTGTAAGTACAAATATATATAATTTATTCTTTTCCACAAATTTTTGGGAGGTGTTAACTGTATGAAGAAACTTTTAGTATTCGCAATGGTTCTCATTGCAGTGTTAGGCTTATCAGTTGAAGTTGCTTTGATTGCACCAGCTTTCACAAGCACTTTTCACGTCACGGTAGCAAACGGGGCCGAAGCACAGGCAGAAGAATACGGGTGGACCATCGACCTTGTTGCACCGCAACAGGAAAGTGATTATTTAGCGGGACTACAACTCATTGAAAGTATGCTGACCCGTGGAGTACAGGCAATGAGTGTTAATATGATCAGTATGGAGGCCATGATTCAGGGTGCAAGAGAAGCAGGAACCGAGGGCGTGCCATATTTCATTCACAACAGTCTCGTGCCCTTACCGGAAGAATCGGACAGATATGTTACGGCATATGTCGGATACGATCAGAGAAAAGCAGGGAGACAATGTGCTGCAAAGGCCGTTCAACTTTTAATCGACAGGTATGGCGAGGCCAAGGGACAAATTCTCATATTACAGGGCATTCCTGGATATCATACAACTGAAAGAGAGGGTGGATTCAGAGAAATCATTGAACTTTTCCCCGATATTGAGATAGTCGCTTCACAGCCTGCAGATTGGCTGAGAGATATGGCAATGTCCGTCACAGAAAATGTTCTGCAAGCATATCCGGATCTGGATGTTGTCTTTGGTTGTTCTGATGCCATGGCTCAAGGTGCAGGACAGGCTGCATTGGCCGAAGGAAAAGATGTATACACGATTGGAATCGATGGGAATCCCGACGCATTCGAAGATATCAAAAAAGGAATATTAACCGCAACGGCGGCAACACAGCCGTATGAAATGGGTGCTATAGTAGTCAGATCGATGAAAAAGGTTTTAGATGGAGAAGAAGTTCCTCATTTCATAGTTACACCCACCGTAATTGTTGATTTAGATAACGTGGATAATTTTATGTAAAAAAGATATGCAGAGGGTTATGCCCTCTGCATTTTTAATCTGTTTGGTGGTGATTTAATGGAAGATGATTTTTTAATACAAATTAATGGAGTCAATAAAACTTTTCCTGGTGTAAAAGCACTCTCAGATGTGGATTTTACTCTTAAAAGAGGAGAGGTTCATTCTTTACTGGGTGAAAATGGTGCGGGAAAATCCACGCTTATCAAAATAATTTCCGGAGCCTATTCAAAAGATTCCGGAGATATAAAATTTTCCGGTAAATCCGTAAACTTTTCATCTCCAAGGGATTCCATAGAAAAGGGAGTGGCGGTTATTTATCAGGAATTGGACCTGGTACCAACTTTATCGGTTGCAAACAATATCTTTTTGAATAGGGAACCTAAAAAAGGATTTATTTTTCAGAACAGAACGATCATAAAAAATGCTGAGGAAATATTAAAAAAACTTGATGCGAATATTGATCCGTTTAAAAAAGTAAAAACGTTATCTGTAGCTGATCAACAAATGGTCACCATAGCGAAGGCTCTATCTCAAAATGTAAAAATATTGATCATGGATGAGCCCACCGCTGTTCTGGGACCTGAAGAGACAAAAAAGCTCTTTAATATTGTTAAGCAACTCAAAAAACAAGGAATCGGTATTATCTTTATTTCTCACAGATTGGAAGAAATTTATCAAATTGCCGATAGGGTAACTATTTTGAGAGACGGAGAAAAGGTAATTACAACGGAAGTAAAAAATAAAAATGATCCTGATATAAGGCAAATCATCAAATGGATGGTCGGAAGAGAACTGACCAAACAATTTCCTCCAAAGAAAAATGAAATAGGTGAAACCCTTTTAGAGGTTAAAAATCTCACTAAAAAAGGGGTAATAGAAGATGTGAGTTTTAATCTCCACAAGGGAGAAATTTTAGGAATTGCGGGTTTGATCGGAGCTGGAAGAACAGAATTGGCAAGAATAATTTTTGGAGCGGATGCTCACGATTCAGGGTCGATAAAATTTGAAAATAAGGAGATTAATTTTAGACATCCGACAAAGGCCATCCGATCGGGATTCGGCTTTATCACCGAGGACAGGAAAAACACGGGATTATTCTTAATTTTGCCTGTAAAAAATAATATTACTATAGCAAACATAGAGAGAATAATTCATTCCGGGATCATTTCCCTCAAGCAGGAAAAGAAAAAGTCTCTCGATTTATCCGAGAGTTTAAATCTCAAACCGCTGAACGTGGATATCACGACCAGAAGTTTGAGCGGAGGAAATCAGCAAAAGGTGGTTGTGGCAAAATGGTTGTTCACTCAGGCAAAACTGTTGATATTTGATGAACCCACCAGAGGAATAGATGTGGGTGCAAAATATGAAATATATAAATTAATGCACGAACTTTCCAGTAAGGGAATAGGGATAATAATGATTTCTTCAGAACTTCCTGAAATATTGGGTATCTCCGACAGAGTTATGATCATGCGAAAGGGAAAAATAATGAAAAAACTCGCTACAAAAAATACCGATCAGGAAGAGATATTGTATTACGCGGCAGGGGGAGGAGAAAAAAGTGCCTAAAAAAATAAATTGGAAAAATATCAGAAATTATGGGTCATTACTGGCATTGATCGCCTTAATGATCTTTTTGGGTATCGCTTCGGATAGATTTTTTTCAGCTAGAAATCTGACTAATATTTTAAGACAAGCTTCGGTCGTCGGAATAATGGGAGTGGGAATGACATTCGTTATTCTGACAGGAGGAATAGATCTTTCGGTCGGATCCACACTTGCACTATCGGGCTGTGTTGGTGCCTGGTTGATGAAAGGTGGAATGGACTGGCCAATAGCTTTAATACTTTCACTCTTATTGGGGGCACTTTTAGGTTTCACGAATGGCTTTTTCATCGTTTCACTGAACATCCCTCCTTTTATTGCTACTTTGGGTATGATGGGTGTTTCCAGAGGATTCACTTATATATTGACCAAAGGCGCCCCCATTTATGGCTTCGCCGAAGGATACAGAAATCTGGGTAATGCGGACATTTTTTCCATTCCAATCCCGGCAATAATAATGTTACTACTCTATCTTGTCTATTTTATACTTCAAAACAGAACAAAGTTCGGAAGATTCGCCATTTCTATAGGCGCCAATGAAGAAGCCGCATTTTTATCTGGTATACCAATCAAGAAATATCTGTTATTATTTTATATGAACCTCGGATTACTGGCTGCACTTTCAGGAAATGTCATGGCCGCCAGACTGGATGCAGCGATGCCAACTGCAGCACAGGGTTATGAATTGGATGTTATAGCCGCAGTAGTAATCGGAGGAACAAGTCTTTCAGGAGGACAGGGTACTGTTATCGGAACATTGATAGGTGCGTTGATAATGGCGGTTGTCAGAAATGGATTGAATCTTTTACTGGTTTCCACTTATTGGCAACAGGTAATCATAGGATTCATAGTTATCGGCGCCGTGGCATTCGATGTTTTGAATAAAAAAATTAAAAACTAAAATGATTACAGAAGAAAAAAAATATGTTTACGTAAAAAATTATATTCTGAATGGAATAAAAGATGGAAAATTTAATAAAGGTTCAAAGCTTCCCGCAGAAAATAAACTCGCTGAAAATTTAGAAGTCAGCAGACACACTGTAAGAAAGGCTTTATATGAACTTGAGAAAGATCATATTATTTATAAAGTGAAAGGAAGCGGAAATTATATCTCAGATCTTACGGAAAAAAAGGATATCTTTTCTGTGGGATTTGTCATACAACATCTGACGAACTATATCTTTCCTTTCATTGCAATGGGGATCGAGGAGGAGCTTTATAGATGCAAATGCCAGATATTAATGGGAAATGCTTCTGAAAATCCTGAAAAAGAATACGATATTTTAAATAATTGGTTGGCAGAAGATATAAGTGGATTTATAGTCGATCCGGTTTACAGCGGTACCGACCAGTCAAATAGAGAAATCCTCAGAGAAATTTCTATAAAAAAACCTCTTTTGTTGATAAACAGCGACCTAGATATCCCCGGAGCAGGGGTTCTGGTTCTTGATGACTATGAATCTGGGAAAAAAGCGGCAAAATTATTTTTGGAAAATAACCACGAAAGATTGGCGGTTGTGTACAAGGCAACACATAAACCCGGTGTAATGAGGGCAAAGGGTTTTGTAGATTACCTTAAGGAACAGAATATCAATTTCGTATACGAGCTTCCTTTTTATAAACCGGAATTATCCGCTATAGGTATATCTATGGTGACTTCGTTATTGACTTTAAACGAAAATCAAAGGCCGACGGGTATCTTCTGTTTCAATGATGTGGTTGCTATGCAAACTTATCTGGCAGCTCAAAAACTTGGCATCAAAATACCGACAGACCTCTCGGTCATTTCTTTTGACAATTCCACTTTGGCTGAGGCACTGCAACTGACTTCATTCAATCATCCAAAGGAAAAATTTGGAAAAAGGGCTGTAAAAATGTTGATAGATCAAATTAATGGAGAACTTCCTCAAAAAATAGTCGAGAAAGCCGAGCTTGTTGTAAGGAAAAGCCTGGCACCTAGAAAATAAATATCTAATATTGATCAGGGGTGAGCATATGTATTTAATGGGTACGGATATTGGCACACAGGGTACAAAAACTATTTTAGTGGATGAAAACGGAAAATTGATTTCAGAGGCTTTTGAAGAATACTCTGTTATTACTCCGAAACATTCCTGGGCTGAACAATGGCCAAATGTGTGGACAAAAGCGGTTATAAATACAATAAAAGAAAGCTTTGATAAAGCTAACATAAAAAAAGAAGAAGTTGCCGGTATTGCAATTAGCGGTTTATATGGAGGCTCTGGAATTCCCGTAGACAAAAATATCAACCCCTTGTATCCCTGTTTGATCTGGATGGATAGACGGGCAAAGGAAGAAACACAGTGGGTAAAAGATAACATCCCTCTGGAAAAAATCTTTGGAATAACCGGCAATTATGTTGATTCTTACTACGGTTTTACGAAAATGATGTGGATAAAAAAGAATGAGCCGGAAATATGGAAAAATACCTATCAATTTGTTACACCGAAAGACTTTGTCATTTACGAATTAACAGGAGAACTATCGACGGATTATTCGTCCGCAGGAAACATCGGTGGAGTTTTTGATATTAAAAAAAGAAAATGGTCGGACGAAATGTGTGATCTGTTAGGTATAAACTGTGATAAATTGCCTTCAAATATCATTAAATCAACGGATGTAGCCGGCAAATTGAAAAAAGAAATTGCCGATCTGACCGGTCTTCCTGAGGGAATGCCAGTAATATCAGGAGGAATCGATGCTCCCGTTGCTCAATTCAGTGCAGGGGTCCTTAAAGAAGGTGAACACGTTGCGATGGCCGGAACTTCTATGTGCTGGGGCACAGTTCATTCGGGAAAATATTTAACTCCCGGACTGGTGAGTTTCCCTTACGTAGTCGAAGAAGAATCCAAAATTTATACGTTCGGCGGAAGTGCTACATCGGGCGCTTTAGCCAGATGGTTCAGAGATCAGTTTGGAACCTACGAAAAAAATGTGGAGGCCCGAACCGGTATAAGTGCCTATACAATGCTTGAAATGGAAGGAAAAAATATACCCGCGGGAAGTGATGGAATAGTTATTTTACCTTATTTCATGGGAGAAAGATCCCCGATATGGGATCCGGACGCAAGAGGAACTATCTTTGGCTTATCTCTTTCGCATACCAAAAGCCATATCTATCATGCACTATTGGAATCTGCAGCATATTCTTTAAGGCACAATATAGAAACAGGGATCGAAGCAGGAATGAATCTGGATCCTGAATGCTGGATTGTAGGGGGAGTGGCAAAATCATCGTATTGGGTACAGATCTTCGCGGATATTACAGGTTACAACATGAAAAGACTCTCAAAAGACGTAGAAGCCCCTTTTGGAGACGCTTTTCTTGCAGGTTTAGGAACAAATATTTTTGATTCTCCCAATGAAATTAAAAAATGGATAAGTTTCAGACCTATAATAGAAGTAAATGAAAAAAGATATAAAGAATACAAAAAATATTACGATATTTTCCTGGAGTTGTATAAAAACACCAGGGATTTGATGAAGAAAATATAGAATCTCTCCCGGGATTCTATATTTTTTCTTTCTGTATCAACTTTATCATAATTTTAACAACTTCAGAATCGAATTGAGTTCCGGAATTCGTTTTTAGTTCTTTTATGGCCTGTTCTTTTGTCAGTGCTTCTTTATAAACACGATTTCCCGTCATCGCATCCCAACTGTCGGCAACACATAAAATTCTGGAAAAAACTGGAATATCATCACTCTTCAATCCATCAGGGTATCCATTTCCATCGACCCTTTCATGATGGTATCTGACTATTTTTGAAATTTTCTGTAATTCTTTGGAATGATTAAGAATATCCGCTCCCAGGACGGGATGTTTTTTCATCTCAGAATACTCGTATTCAGTTAACTTTTCTTTTTTATTCAAAATTTCCTTCGAAAGCAATATTTTGCCTATATCATGAACGAGCCCACATAAATATATTTCCTTAATTTCATCCGCACTGAATCCCATTTCTTCAGCTATTAAACTGGAAATATTGGCAACATTTTCCGAATGCCCTCTTGTATATGGATCGTATAGCTCTTCCATTTTTATGATGGATAAGATTATCTGCTTTTGAATCACATTTTCGGACTCAATAAGTTTTTTAAAAGCAATGAATGAGGAAAGAATTTTACCGAATGCATCCAAAATTTTCAGTGAATCATCAGAAAAGTGTTTATTGGATGATTTGGCAATATCGATCGCCATGAATCCGAAGAGAGTTCCATTTATCATCAAATCGACTATCGCTATTTCTTTAACAGGCTTTAAAAATTTTATCAATGAACTTCCCTGGGCCGAAAACTCTGAAGAAATTTTCTTATACAACCAGACTCTTCCTCCGATCTTGTCCTCAGCGTCCTTTTTCATTTTATAAAATGATTCTCTTCTGAATTTTCCCCTTTTCAACAGTTCTATCTCATGTCCGGTTGTGACGATATATTCAATTTCATCATCCGTTAAAAAGGCAATCGCTCCGTAATCTACTTCGGAAATTAAAAAAAAGGTATTTTGAAGTATTCTTTCACAAAACTTTTTTTCATCGAGATCCGTGAAAAGCAATTCAAGCGAAGCTATCAACTTGTCATATTTTAATAAAATGTTCTGAAGATTTTCTTTGGATCTTTCAAGCTGTGCATTGGATAAATTGGCTTTTCTGGCGTTTTCTTTTACTTCAGATAACATGCATTTATAATCTTCAACTATCATCACCAGAAAATAAATCCCAAGAACCATAATTCCAATAAATCTTATGTATGAATTGAAAAAGTAAATATTCATAAATGCATCGAATATAACACAGTATATGAGTAATAAAACACCACTTCTAATCTCCTGAATTTTATATTTAATAATCAGGTACATAGTAAAAGCAATATTTAGCAAAGTAAAAATCAAAATTAAATTTTCGGGTATAAAGAAAGAAAGAATTATAAAAACTATATTGATGGGTAAAATGTTTTTAGAAATCCTGATTTCACCGGCAGAATAAATTTCAATAGCGATTAAAAATATATAACTCACTCCTATTTCTATCATATCTGAAAATCTCATTAAAATATAAAAACTGGTCGCTAAATAACTGTAAGACAGAAGCTTCAGAAAGGCAAGAAGAGCACACAGAAGTAATGAAAAACCAAAAAGGATGTATGCCCTTTTTCTATTATTCACTAAAAGACCCATATAAAAAAGAAATATTCCTATTGTTAAAAAGAAGGACATAGAAAAAAGAAAACTTTCGTTACAAAAATACTTCACGGCAGATATTAAAAAGATTTCATGTTTTTTTATAGATAAATAGATCGGAGATTTTATTTTGAATGAATTTTCCGCAACTATTGAAATAATTATTTCATTTTCATCCTTTACAAGATAATGAGGGATTACAGCCAGGTTTGGAAATAATTTATCGGCAAAATAATCTTCAAAATACCCTTTAATCAATGTACCGTTAAAGGACAAAAACAAACTTTTCGCATCATTTGGCGGGATAAAAATAGAATCATACTTTCCAAATTCTTCTTTCGTTATTTTCCTTGATAACACCAACGAAAATTCGCCAACTCTGTTTATTTCCAGAGGAAACAAAAAATGATTATTCAGTTCACTCGTTTGCGTCTCTTCCCAACCATCATTCAAAACCTTACCATGAGGAACAGAAATATTTATAAACGCAAAGGACAAAAGCGCAAAAATAATTAACATGACAAAAAAATTTTTCATTATTCAATTAAAAATGTTATTATTTCAAAAGGCTTATAGCCGTATTTGATAACTCCTTTTTCAACAAAAATTTCTTTTGTTTTTTCTTCCAGATTATCCGTTAAAAAACACTTAGAGAAACTACCACTTATGTTAAGTATACCACTGAATCCTGAAACTTCGGAAATTCTTAAAATATTTCCTGTTTTTTCTCCCTTTTTATAAGATAAAACTTTAAAATTTTTATTTTCAATTTCAAATGGAATTTCATATTCCACTTTTCCATCATAAAGAACAAGTTTGTCTTCGATCTCCTCAACTTCTTTGTAATTCGTATATAATTCTTTGTTCCCTCTTAAATAGATAGAATACGCGAATTTCTGATATCCCTCGTCGGCAAAAAAATCGGGGAAAATCGGAGATCTTAAAAGAGTTAAACTGTAAGTACTTCCATCACAACTGTGTCCATATTTTCCGTTGTTCAAAACAGCCATTCCATAATTTGGTTCGGAGATATCCACCCATCTATGCCCTGGCACTTCGAATCTGGCTCTTTCATAATCATCATTTCTGGTCGTTGGTCTTTCAATATATCCCGCCCCAAGATCATATTTGGCTCTTCTGGTCAGTAAATTGAAGGGGAACACTGCCTTTATCATAGATCTCCTTGAATGACAATGTATCTCGGTCAGAATATCTATCCTGGGTGTATTATTCCACAAAACATATTTCTGAACTATTCTCGTACCCTGATGACTGTACAAAACTTCTATCATTTCTCTTTTCTCGGAATTTTCTACTTTTCTGACTATATCCGCCTTTATTTTTTCACCGCATTTTTCGTATCCAACGGCTATATCCCAAGCATCCCAGTATGAAGGAACATCTTTATAAAACATAAGAATATTTCCTCTGTCACCGAATACATTTCTTTCATTTTCTTTATCGTAAATTTTTATACTCCCATCGAGTTGAACCGTAGCTTTCAAATATTTGTTTTCCATTAGAGCCCTATTGTAATCCTTTATTTTTCTCTCCACTCTTCCGAAAGAGCTTGAATAAACGATTTTCTCAAATGGTTTTATATTTTCTTCAGAACTGTATAAATACTTCTCTCCGGATATTTTAACGGGATTCAGTTTTTTACCGTCTGGGCTTTTTAAAATTGCCCCATTCGTTCTATCGGAAATGAAGTTTATTCTCTTTTCGAATGATCCGTGATTGATCAATGTGAAAAATCCATTTTCTTCTTTTTTCATTCTGTTTATTGCTTCATTTTGAATCCCCTGAAGTGAGGAAATTACTTCTTTCAATTCCTTCTCTGTATGTTCATAAACCTCCCTTATTGAAGAACCTGGCAATATATCATGAAATTCATTTTTCAGAATTTTTTTCCATAACAGCCCAATTTCTTCTGCGGGATAATCATCATCTTTAAAAATAACACTCGCCAGAAATTCCGTGATAAACACATTATCCTCTGCCAGTTTGTGAAGTATCTTCGTTCTTCCCTGCGAGCTGGAGGTTCCTCTGTGCAATTCTAAATATAATTCGTTATCGTAAGTATTCAGGCGATTTTTTATTTTGATATATTCATCAAAAAGCTTTTTTGCACTCTTTATTTCAATTTTTGGCAAATATGGAAAATCCTTCAGAATTTCGGAATTTTCAAGCATTTCATCGGTCGGCCCGCCGCCGCCATCTCCATATCCAAATGACAGAAGTGTCTCGGGATATTTATCCTTATCTTTATAGTTTTCCCAGGTTTTCAAAATTGCCTTTGGCGTTATATTTCCGTTATACCCACCATCGGGATTGTCAAAAGAATGAAAAACTATTTCTGAACCATCGATCCCTCTCCATACACACAGATCATAGGGAAATTTGTTCTTTTCATTCCACGTCAATTTAATGGTGAACAACGCGTCCAGCCCCGACTTTTTTATTATCTGGGGTAAAACCCATGAAAATCCGAAAACATCCGGCAGCCATGCCACATTGCTGATTTTGCCAAATTCTCTTTCAAAAAATCCTGTTCCATATAAAAATTGACGAATCAACGATTCGGGGGAAGAAATATTTGTGTCACATTCAACCCACATGTTCCCGCTGGGTTCCCATTTTTCTTCGGCGACGAGTCTTTTAATTTTCGAATACAATTCGGGATACAGTCTTTTCACATCTTCATACATCTGTGCGGATGATTGATTGAAAATGAATTGTGGGAATTTGTCCGATAGCCTCACTGCGTTGGAAAAGGTTCTTTGAATTTTTCTGAGTGTTTCCTCTTCAGGCCATAACCATGCATAATCAATATGAGAATGTCCGATAAGTGAAACTTTTCCGACATTCGGATATAACTTTTTTATCGATTTCATTTCATACCTTAATTCTTCAAAAGCATTTATGAGTATTCGCCGGTAATTTTCCGGGAGTTCTTTCCCCGTATAAAAAGGATAATTTTCCGATCTCCAGATAGAACTTATTTCACCGATCACCGATTCATCTTCTGAAATCACAGAAAAATAAGTGTTGCTATCACGCGGAACCCTAACTTTCGATAAACAATCCGATAGAACGGAAAACATTTTTTTATTAAAATCATCGTTTTCGGAAATTTCTATAGTCTTGATGATAAGATCAAAATATCTTATAATATAATCTATCTCTTTATCAACGTAAACCAGATAATTCCTATCAAAACAGGGGTTAGCATTATGTTTACCAAATAAACCCTTGGGCACGGTTTTAAAAACAAATGTATAGGATCTGTCCAGAGCAAGGGAACTTACATCGAGCGACCTGTGAAAAGGATTTATCTCACAATAAGATTCCCCGTCAACTGTGACGGCGGTTTCCCCTCCGAACCACAAATCCAGATTTAAAGAAGTTTTCTTATCTATTTCCGGCAAATATAAATCGATTTTGAAAATTACCGGGAAAGTTTCGGGATTCCACTTATAAGGAACATTTATAGCCGTTTCAACACCCGTATCCGTATTTATCAGAAGCCATTTCTCTAAAATCTCCTTTTTATAAACACGATAGGGTAAAATCTCTCCGATACTTCTCTTCAATCTCAGCAAACCCATCTTTTTGCTTTCATACATATGAAAATCCCCTTTATATTTTTTATTAAACACATTATATTATTTATTTCTAAAATACATGTTACTTTCTACAATCAATCTACTGGAATTATAGCTCTTTTCACACTATAATAAATATGGTGAGTTTTTTAATAGGAGGGATTGAAATATGAAAGCAATGATTCTCTGTGCAGGTGCCGGTACACGTTTACAACCTTTTACCTTTTCAACACCAAAACCACTATTACCAATTTTCAATAAACCAATAATAGATTTTATTATAGAGCAACTCAAAAAACATAAAATCGAAAAAATCGTATTGAACACATCTCATTTCAGTAATCTTATAGAGGAATACGCGGGCAACGGTTCGAGATATGGTGTGAATATCGCAGTTTCCTTTGAAGGCTTCCTGGAAAATGATGAAATAATTCCAAATCCCATGGGTTCTGCAGGAGGTATGAAATTAATACAGGACAAATGGAACTTCTTTGATGAAACGTTCATAGTATTATGTGGTGATGCGGTAATCAATTTTGATATTTCGGCCGCTTTAAAGCATCATAAAAAAAACAATGCAATAGCTACCATAATCACCAAAAAAGTGAACGAGGAACAGGTATCGAATTACGGCATAGTGGTCTCAAATAAGAAGGGACTGGTTTCGAGCTTTCAGGAAAAACCTGAGATAAAAGAGGCCAAATCAAACTTTGCAAACACCGGAATTTACATCTTTGAACCTGAAGTTTTCAAATATATCCCAACAGATGAGTTCTTCGATATAGGTGGAGATCTTTTTCCAAAACTGGTCAAGAAGAATGAAAAGATCTACAGTTACGACGGGGATGTTCTTTGGCTTGATATTGGTAGGGTAAAAGATTACATCACTATATTGCGAAAAATTCTGAACAATCAGATAAAAGGAATGAACCTGTTCAAAAAAGGCGATTCCGGCATTAAAACAGAGAATGCCGTAAAAATCGGTAAAGATGTACACATTGAACCTCCCGTTTATATTAGTTCAGGTTCTATTGTTGAAGACGGTGTGAATTTAATAGGACCGGTATTCATAGGAAAAAATTCAATAATAAATGGACATACGACTATCAAAAATTCTTTTATTGGTGAATACTCAAAAATAATTTCCGGTTCGAATATAGAAGATTCATATTTAACTCCTGATTTTTATATAGATAAAGAATTCAACTATGTTAACACAGAACAGAGCAAATATAAAGATTCAATAAAGGATTGGCGAAGAAGATAATCACATATAATCAAAATACTTTTTACAACATTTTTTAAGGAGGAGTACTGGTGAAAATAGAAATTATAGACAGTTATAAAAAAATCAGCAGAAGAGTTGCATCGATTGTGGCCAGACAGATAATTTACAAAAACAGATCAATTTTGGGATTTGCAACGGGCTCATCGCCCATAGGAACATATTCGACATTGATCAAAATGTACGAATATGGAATAATAGATTTCTCGGAAATAACCACATTCAATCTAGATGAATACTATGGTATTTCCGAAGACCATTTCCAGAGTTATCACTATTTCATGAACACAAATTTATTCGATCATATTAATGTGAACAAAGAAAATATAAATATACCGAATGGAATCGGCGATCCAAAAACAGTCTGTGAAGAATATAATAAAAAAATAGATTCCTGCGGCGGTATTGACCTTCAAATACTTGGAATAGGAAGAAATGGACATATCGGTTTCAACGAACCTGGGGTAGAATTTGATTCGACCACGCACCTGGTGGAATTGAAAAAAGAAACTATAGAAGCAAATTCACGGTTTTTCGACAGCATTGAAGATGTACCAAAAAAAGCAATAACTATGGGGATAAAGACCATTCTTAACTGTCAAAAAATCATCTTGATCGCTACGGGGATAGAAAAGGCAGAGGCCATTTTCAAAACTGTCAGGGGAAAAATAAGCATCGACACACCTTCGTCAATATTACAGCTCCATCCCGATATTACCCTGTTTCTGGATGAAGAAGCGGCTTCAAAACTATAAGACATTTTATTCGTAATCTATCTCAAAAACATCATCGAATATCTTTATCAATTCTTCTTCCATATTAATATAAGCCCATTTTCCAACAGGCAACGTGATCTTTGTAAATATACCGTGGTGAATGGGCAATCCTATATAAACCGGCATATCTGAGTTCTTGAAATGATCATATATTAACTCGTTGATTTCGCTTTCCGTTCCATTTTCCAGATCGGTAAATCCGGCAAAAATTATTCCTCTTAAACTCTGAAAATCGTCGAGATGCTGAATGTTCCAGATCATTCTTTCGATCGATTCCCTGGATTCATCCGTATCTTCGAGAATCAAAATGCAGTTCTCCAGAGAAGGCATATATTTGGTATCCTGAAGAGTTTCAAAAAGAGATAAATTTCCCACTATCAACTTTCCTATCATTTCACCGGGAACAATGGTTTTAAAGGAATAATCAAATTTTATTTCATGCTCCCCTCTCAAAACTTCAAGTAAATTTTCCAGAGAATTATTTCCATCGTACATCATCTCAACCACAACCATTGGACCATGATATGTAGGTATTCCGGCGATGGCGTTTATTCCCAGGAGTAATGCGGTTATATCGCTATATCCCACAATCGGTTTTGGATTTTCGGATATCAGTTCGTAATCGAGATAATCAAGAAGATTCATAGAACCATGTCCGCCTCTGGCGCAAAGGATAGCATCAATTGAATCATCTGCAAAAGCTCTGTTCAGTTCCTGTGCCTTCTCCTCATACGAAAGGGTTCTTATACAACTATCTCCCACAACAACTTCCAATCCATGGCATTCAAGATTGTATATCCCTGCATGAAGGCTGTTGGAATCAGGAAACCTTGCCGGAGCGGAAACAAAAACTTTATTTATTTCATAGGTCTCATGAATTCCATCATCCATATTGATATTGAATGTATCCATCGATTTACTTTCCTCCAGCGGAATAACAAAGAAAAACACCAAAAAAAGGGAGAATAAAAATCTATACATTGATAAAACTCCTTAAAATGAATCTATTTTTTCTGGTCAGGAAGCGGGGACTTGAACCCCGGACCTCTGATTCCCGAAACCAGCGTTCTACCAACTGAACTACTCCCTGTCATAGAAATTCTATCATAATTTTTTAAAAATTTTTGGTTATTTTATCATTTTTTTATTTGGTCATTATTATTAATTTCTTTTTCGCGTTCAGAGATAGTGGGGTGACTGTAATAAAATTTCTTATAAAGTGGATGAGGCTCTAACACACTCAAATTCTGCTTTCCAAGTTTTTTTAAAGCATCTATGAAAGCTTTTTTATCACTCACCTCAACTGCATATTTGTCCGCTTCAAATTCAAATTTTCTGCTTAAATAAGAAAGTAAAAAATTCATGAATGAAAAAAGCGAACTTATTAAAATAACAGAATAAACCAAAACCGTATATTTTTCAGAAATATCAAATGTATTGTACAAAAAACTGGATTGTATAAAATAGTATATGAGTAATACAAAACAAACCATGAAAGAAAGCGAAATAAAGAAATTTTTCAGAAAATGCTTCTTCTTAAAATGTCCTATTTCATGTGCAAAAACTGCAACTATCTCATCGTTCGTCATCTCTTCCAGGAGCGTATCGAAAAGAACTATTCTCTTATTTTTACCCAGTCCGGTAATGAAAGCATTTGAATGCTTTGATCTTTTTGAAGCATCCATTACAAAAATCTTTTTCACATTGTAACCACTTTTTTCGGAAAGCATTTTAATCTTATCCAGCAGTTCCTGATCTTCAATCGGAGAGAATTTATTGAAGAGAGGCATAATAAATTTCGGATATATTATCTGAATGATAAATTGCAGCGCAACGATACCAAAAATGAAGTAAATCCACCAATTCTCAACGTCGTACACGAGGTATAAAACTCCACTTAACAGCAACCCCCCGAGAAGAATTGTTAGAATAAATGATTTGGCGGTATCGGCCAGAAAAAGTTTTGGAGTTTTTTTATTGAAACCATATCTTTCTTCAATATTAAAAGATGAGTACAGCGTAAAGGGCAGAGAAATGAAATAGGATAAAAATCCAAAAAGGGCGAAAAATAACAGGCCATTTAAAATATAATTATTCGAAAAACCCTTTGAAATAAATTCTATAACTCTGAATCCGATCAGAATTAAAAACAGCATAAAAATAAAATTCACAGTTTCGGAAAAAAGATCGAGTCTGTTCTTCTCGGAAGTATATTTTCTGGATTTTTCAATCTCTTCCTCGGATAATTCCCCCTGGAAAGATTCCTGTACCTTGCTGCTTCCCGTTTTAATAAATCTGTAATTAATAAATTTCAAATAAAATTCAAAAATAAATACCGTGGTTATTATTCCTAAATATAATATTATCAATTTTTCCTCCTATCCGTAAATTTTTATTTTTTGCCCGGGCAAAAATCTCAGCAGTTCATCTCTAACTGTTTTTATAAGTTTCTTCTTTATTTCCAAATGATATTGTGAATATCCACCCACATTGAGAAACGGAAAATTTATGAGTTCAGAATTCGGATAAATTTTTCTGATTTTTTTCAGATAATTATTCGGGATACGAAACGTCCCCAGACTGAAATCTTCAATTTTATCCACCAGTACAATTTCCTCTCTCAATATTTCTATGAAATCTTTATATATCCTTTCATAATCTCTGATATATATAACAGGATCAATACATATTCTCACTCTTAGATCTCTTTGAAGACAGAAATTTATATCTCTGATTCTTTCCTTCAAATTCGGAGCGAATTTCTCATATTTTCCTGAAATTTCATCCGGAGAAAGGGTCCAGGAAAATATTACATTTTCCGGCACCCCTTTAAATTTCAATGAGTGAACTGAATTGCTTTTAGTTCTCACTTCACAGAGTAAATTTTCTATTTTGCTCATTTCACCAATCAAATAAGAAGTTCCATCAAATATATTCTCAAAAGCCACAATATCCGATTCATAAGAAAGCGATAAAAAAACAGATTTATTACTTTGAGATATCTTTTTCACTTCTTCAACATAATCTTCTAAGTTCACAAAAACAACGATATTAGGTGACGGGTACATACCCGACAGAAAACAATACTCACATTTATAAATACAATTCATCAAGCTCACAACATAAAAAAAATTTTCGTATTCATAGTTATTGCACAGCTTAGAACCTTCGTATATAAAATTCTCTCTTTTTTCCGCGATTATAAGGTTTTGAACCTTCGATTGAATCGAATAATTCTGAGAAGCCCGATTGAATACCTCTTTATAATTCTTTATTTCTACAATTTTTGAGCTCCTGAATTTTTCAAGTATTTTTATCGTATTTTCATGAAATCTTATCTTCTCTTCCACATAAATATGAGAAAACTTATTCAATAAGCCTATTTTCAATCTCCTTTATGATTTTTTTACCCTCTCTTTTATCCTTCACTCTGATTTTGAGATAATCATCGATTTTTATACCGGTCAACTCAGAATATCTGATGAGTTTCTTCAACTTTTCAAACATAGTTTCCGATAATTTCAGATTGTCTCTCAAGTCGTCCGTAACATGATTAATTTCCACCTTATTTTCTTCTTTCTTTTTTTTCATTCTTTCTGAAAGATATTCTATTACGTCTCTCACACTTTCCTCATATGCTTTCAATATGACTCTTTTTTCAGGAAGCTTTTTAAAAAAATCATCTGTAACTATTTTAATGAAGGTGATATTGTTCAGATAAAGAAATTTTTCGGCAGAAAAAAATACGCCCGCAGCCTCGTTATCCACGATATCTACCCCGGTATCTATCTCTTTTTCTTTCAAATCCAGAGTGTTCAAAATCCCTTCCTCAAAGGGGTGTCTTTCCAATATATCCGGATAAAAATTCTTTCCTTTATAAATAATTTTATTGGGTATAAAAATCTTCTTCAGATCAATTCCCGGATTTACACTTCCACACGATCCTATATTGTAGAGCCTGTCATCTTTACTTTCATTGTAATTACTCAACAAATACGCCGTCGCAAAAATTGCGTTCCAGACACCGACACCGGATAAAATCAAAACGGTATGGTCGTTTCTGAAAATCTGATATTTTTTGAAATTCCTGATCTTTTTGAGTTTAAAAGAACAAATAATATCCCTGGCCTCAAAATAAAGTGCGGAAACGATAAAATTCATAGTTTTATTATACCCCAGAAAAAATATAATTTGCTCTAATCCTGGAAAAGAAGGATTCTTCGACTACGATGACCACACTTTTACTATCAGTTTTCAACTATGCCTGAAAGACAGTGCTTGGTGTATAGTTGTCCGGTACTTGGAAAGCAGCCATAAAAACGGCGAACAATGGACGAACAATTGAAAAGCAATAGCAAAGCAGTTGTATAAGGATTAGATTTTTGATATCTATTTGTTTTCGATTTTATTCCCACTCCTTTAGGGGGTTTTTATGTATGATGTTCCTTCTGTACCCTAGACCCTGCACCCTCACCCCTAAATTCACCCTTTACACCCTTTATCCTTGACCCTGTACCATTAACTATCTATCGCACCTCAATTTATACCCATCTTTTTCATGACAAAGGCCGTGAGAAGTAATCTTTCTCACGGCCTTCATCCTATATTAAAAATTAATTTTCAGGAGATATATTTTAGCCTGTTAATATAAATCCAACAGTATTTTTTTTATATCGGCTGTACTCATCATCAGTTGTCCTCCTTGCTGATGATCTGTGAGCATGGATTTTTTAACGACCCAATATTCATCCGTCGCTCTGATGACACCAGAAGAATCTATAACAAATACTCTTTCAGCGTTTTTATAACCATATATTTTCAGCATATCTTCATTTTGTACCACATTTACATTTTTCATTTCTTCAGAACAGGCTCCCGAACATCCATCACCACTCAACAACCATATTATTCTGGTGGATTTTGAATTAAAAGCACTCCAGTTTTCGGGAAGGGAAAGAATTTCTTTAAGTCTGGCATTACCTGTATAGTACGAATCACCATCATAACCAGATTCATCTGTGCCATCGGGTAAATCCGGACTTAATATCAGAATGGTAATAATATTCCCCGGTATTTTAACAGAATTCCCCGACATATCCTCTGCTTCTACCTCGGGGGCTTTGTTCCCAACGGTCAAAAAGGGTTTATACGTTGCTTCTTCTTTCACTGGATTCAGGGATATTAAATCACCACTCCGGGATATATCATTTATTTTAAAATTAGTCCCGCCAAAACTGACCACATCCTCTGCTGAATAGATTTCCGGAGACAATACGGTCAATTCTATCTTCCCATCAAGGTTTCTGTCAATTCCGAAGTGAACATCAGATAATACACTGTAGTTTCCATCGCTCCCGGAAGTGAACAGTATTATTTTATATTCGGTGTCATTGTAATATAAAACACCCTCCTGATGGCTCGAAATCCAGTATTCCAGACTGTAATCCCCATATAAACCGATCTTTGTTGCTATAAATCTCAAGAGAATTTCTTTTTTTGTTTCTCTTCCGTTTTCAACATATGAAACCTTTACTTTTTGTTTCCAGAATCTCGTATCCCATTCACCGCTCGTTTCTCTGAGATATAATTCTGCCGGTCCCTCATCTTCAAAAACTCCGTCACCATCTGAATCAACTATTAAAACAGGATCTATCCCCCCTGCAAATCTCACCGGAATGGTACTGTCAGCAATCTGAAGGGTTCCGGTTAGGAATCCATTGGCCGTTCCCTCACTGAGTTTAACGGTTTCGACATATGATCCTGTGCTCCAATCTATTGTCACTGGCAAATAACCGTTTATAAACGTTCCAAATATGATAAACGGAACCAGTAAAAAAAGTACTATTGCGAAACTCTTGAATAATTTCATTTAACCCCCCCTCCTTGTGATTAAAAAACACTGATATGTTTTTTCAACCTGGATAACATACTTATCTGAAACTTACTACAAAAAAATGAAGAAACGATAACCAAAAAAATTATTATTACTATCGTCAACATATTTTTCGCGTATATTTTCATTGTACAAAAATTAGTTATATATAATTTATTATATCACAATTATTTCAACTAATCAAATTTAATATTAAAATATTCTTTAAATAAAACTAAACACGTAATAATTTTTAATAATATTAACTGAAGATTTAACATTGTTATTCATTTGCTTTCACAGGCAACTTCACTATTACGTTTGATTTAACAGGTTTCATGTCCTGAAGAACGAGTGTGGCTAATACTAAAAAACATTATATTAAATGCATTCAATTTTATAAAATAAGCAGTTATTCATTGCAGAACTTAAATTGTCGCATAAACTTCAATCTCATCATTCTTTATGTTTCTTAATGAAAAATCAACAGTTTGCAACAAGAATCCCATACGACCAAAGGGTCCAGAATTCAATGAATGCGTTAAATATATTTACAAATATTAAATGGCAGAACTGAAAAACTGAAAGATTCTATTTACTTAGAAAAAAAGAAACATCAAAAGCCATCATAAAATAACACAAAAATTGAGAACCAGGTAAACATATAAATGAAATGATATAAAAAATAAAAATGACCCCTATTCAAAAGGGGTCATTCCGGTTATCTATCTAACGGATTTTATTAATACATTCCGCCCATTCCACCCATGCCGCCACCGGCAGGCATCTGTGGTTCAGGCTTATCTTCAGGTTTTTCTACAACTGCCGCTTCAGTTGTCAGTAAAATACCGGCAATTGAAGCTGCGTTCTGCAAAGCGCTCCTTGTAACCTTTACAGGATCAATAATCCCAACTTCAAACATGTTGGCAAATTTATTTCTCAATGCGTCATATCCGTATGTTGAATCATCTTTAGCCAATACTTTATCAACGATAACTGCACCTTCTAATCCTGCGTTTGTTGCGATTAATTTCATAGGTATATCCAGAGAATCCATAACGATTTTAATACCTAATTTTATATCTCCATCTTCTTCAGCATCATAAACAGCCGGTAATACTTTCTTTGCTCTAGCTAAAACTACTCCGCCGCCTGCGACTATTCCTTCTTCAACAGCTGCTCTGGTTGCACTCAAAGCATCTTCTATTCTGTGTTTCTTTTCTTTCAATTCGGTTTCTGTTGCAGCTCCTACTTTTATAACAGCTACTCCACCGGATAACTTCGCCAGTCTTTCCTGTAATGTTTCCTTTTCATAATCCGATGTAGTCTGTTCAACCTGAGCCTTGATCTGTCCGATTCTCTTTTTAATAGCTTCAGGATCACCTTTACCATCAACGATTATTGTATTGTCTTTATCTACCTTAATCATTGCAGCAGTTCCAAGATCTTCGATATTGACATTTTCCAGTGTCAAACCTAAATCTTCAGTAATAACCTTTCCACCTGTGAGAACGGCTATATCTTCCAGCATAGCTTTTCTTCTGTCGCCGAATCCCGGTGCCTTGATTGCCATCGATTCCAATGTACCTCTGATTTTATTCAGAACTAATGTTGATAAACCTTCACCTTCAACATCTTCAGCTATCAAAACTAATGGTTTTCCAGCCTGAGCAACCTTTTCTAATATTCCAACTATTGGTTTTACTGCGGTGATTTTTTTGTCTGTTATCAAAATGTAAGGATCTTTTATTGCGGATTCCATTTTTTCGGGATCCGAAACAAAATAAGGTGAAATATATCCTCTGTCAAACTGCATTCCTTCTACAAAATCAACAAAAGTTTCCATCGATTTTGAATCTTCAACCGTGATTACTCCATCTTCGCCAACTTTTTCCATCGCGTCTGCTATCAATTCACCTGTTTCAGCATCATTTGCGGAAATCGCTGCTACAGATGCGATATCTTCTCTTGAAGAAATTTTCTTAGACATCGATCTGATTTCTTCGACCGCTTTGTCAGTTGCAGCTTTAATTCCCTTTTTAACGAGCATCGGGTTTGCACCTGCGGCAACATTCTTCAGTCCTTCTCTGATCATGGCCTGCGCCAATACTGTCGCTGTTGTTGTACCGTCTCCGGCAATGTCATTTGTCTTCGATGCAACTTCCTTAACGAGTTGTGCACCTAAATTTTCAAATTTATCTTCAAGTTCTATTTCCTTCGCTATTGAAACACCATCATTTGTTATTGTTGGAGATCCCCAGCTTTTTTCTAAAACAACATTTCTTCCCTTCGGTCCCAGGGTCAATTTAACAGCATCAGCGACTGCATTTACTCCTCTTTCGAGAGCTCTTCTTGAATCTTCTCCGAATCTAATTTCCTTTGCCATCTATTTTTCCCCCTTTAATCCTCTAACTTTGCAAGAATATCGTCCTGATCCAAAACGATATAATCAACGTCATCAATTTTTATTTCGGTTCCTGCGTATTTGGAGAATAATACTTTATCACCAGCTTTTAGCTCTACACCATCAAGCTTACCAACTTCAACGACCTCAGCTTTCATAGGTTTTTCTTTTGCTGTATCAGGAAGTACTATTCCTCCTGCTGTCTTTTTTTCTTCAACGTATGGTTTAATTAACAACCTTGTTCCTAATGGTATAACTTTCATCAAATAAATCCTCCTTTCAATTTAGCACTCTTTTATTGAGTCTGCTAAAATTATAATAATACATTTTCAGTTATAGTTCAACTACAAAAAAAAGAAGACTATGTTAATGATAAATTAAAAAAGGAAGGCAATGCCTCCCTAAACTGATTCTATTGTCAATAAATTCGTCGATTTTGTTTTCCCGAAAGGAATTCCCGCGGTAAATATGTATAGATCTCCCTTTTGAAGCAAATTCTCCTGTATGGCTTTTTCTTTTACCTTCGACAATATTTCATCGGTCTTTAATCCTATATCATGTAACATTGGAAAAACACCCCAGATCAAAGGAAGTCTGTAATATGTTCTTTCATTTGGAGTAATAGCCAGGATTGGCATATTCGGCTTGAATCCCGAAACGTTTATTGCCGTGTATCCTGAATATGTACTACTGATAATGATCTTTATATTCAGCTTTTCCGAAGTTTTCCAGACAGCCTCACAAATGGCTTCCGTTATATTTTCAGCTTTATGTCCTTCTCTTACCCAGCTCTGCAGATCGCTTCTCTTAATGAGATATTTTTCAGTCGCCAGAGAGGTTTTTACCATTACTTTGACGGCTTCAACGGGGTATTTTCCTATTGATGTTTCTCCCGAAAGCATTATTGCATCCGTTCCTTCTATTATTGCGTTGGAAATATCCGTTATCTCAGCTCTTGTTGGTACAGGATTATCTATCATAGATTCGAGCATTTGCGTTGCGGTAATAACCGGGATTCTTTCTCTGTTCGCACAGTAAATGATCTTTCGCTGTGCCATGGGAACTTCCTCAACATTTATCTCTACACCCAGGTCTCCTCTCGCAACCATTATTCCATCCGAGAGTTCACATATTTCTTCAAGATAATCCAGCGCCTGCTTAGTTTCAATTTTTGAAATCAACGGAATATCCGAACCCATTTCTGAAATCGTATCCTTCGCCAGTTTTACATCCTTTGAGGTTCTGACAAAAGACATCGCAAAGTAATCGACATCTTTATCTATTCCAAGTTTTATGAAAAGCTTATCTTTTTCAGTGATAGCGGGAATACTTATCTCTATACCCGGTATATTTACTCCCCTTCTGTGTGTGATGGTACCACCGTTGATAATCTTTGTATATATATTTTTATCATCACTCGACATCACTTCTAATTCCAGTTTTCCATCATCAACGAGGATAATATTTCCCTTTTTAACTTCCACGGGTAACAGAGAATAATTTATCGACACACGCTTTTCGTTTCCCACTATTTTTTCGGTGGTCAAAACGAACTCATCGCCTTCATTGAGAGTAACATGTTCCTCATTGAAAATTCCTGTTCTTATCTTAGGACCCGATAAATCCATGAGTATTGAAACTGGCCTGTTCAATTCTTTTCTCACTTTTTTTATACGGTCTATCATGGCTGAATGGACTTCCACGCCCTCATGTGAAGTATTCAGTCTTGCAACATTCATTCCTGCACAGATAAGTTCTTTGAGTTTTTCTTCGGAATTCGTAGATGGCCCTATCGTACAGACGATTTTTGTTTTTCTCATACAACCAACACCTAAGAAAGAATCTTTATCATTTCGATAAGCTTCGGATCCAGACCCTTTTTGTTGGCCAGAACATCACCCAGGGGAACCCTTTCCATTCTACCGGAAATGAGAGAAATCATGACGTCAGTATCGTTATCCTGGAAAGCTTTTACAGCTTCATATCCCATTCTTGAAGCGAGCAGTCTATCGTATGCGGTTGGAGAACCTCCTCTTTGCACATGCCCTAATATCGTTATTCTTGTATCATACCCTATCCTATGCTCAATATGTCTTGCAACGGTGTAAGCCGAGGCCGCACCTTCAGCAACGACGATAATACAATTGATCTTACCTCTCTGTCTTTCATGCCATAATTTTTCAGTCAACTTGTCATAATCCACAGGTATTTCGGGAATAATAACCGCTTCTGCACCTGTGGCTATCCCGGAACATAACGCGATATATCCCGAACCTCTTCCCATCACTTCAACGATGAATGCTCTTTCATGAGAACTGGCGGTATCCTTTAATTTCTGAATATTTTCCATGCATGTGTTTAAACACGTGTCCACACCTATACAAGTGTCCGTATATCCTATATCATTATCTATCGATCCTGGAATTCCAACTACCGGAAAATCAAATTCTTCATTCAGCAGGTGAGCTCCCGTCAGACTTCCATCGCCACCAACTACTATTAATCCGTCAAACTCATATTCTTTCAATATATCCACTGCATTTTCCCTGGTCGGTTTCAACTGAAATTCTTTACACCTGGAACTTCTTAAAATAGTTCCTCCTCTTTCCATTATTCCGCCTACGGAAGAGTAATCCATTTTTGAAAAATCCTCATCAAGTAATCCTGAGTAACCTCTATTAATTCCGTATATTTCAATTCCCTCTGTTACGGCAGTTCTGACTGCGGATCTTACCGCTGCATTCATTCCAGGAGAATCTCCTCCACTGGTCATTATAGCTATCTTTTTTATCATAAAAAATCCTCCTAATAAAATTTCAACTTCAAAATTATAGCACACATATATGATCCTAAATTTATCTCTGAAGAAACCTCCCGCTATTTTATTTAATTGAAATAGTATGTATAATTATTCTAAAAGGTGGTGTTTTTTATGAAACTATTGAGATCTGGACTTCATCAACCTATGGCCGAAATGATCAGAGATATTTTAAAACACGAAGGAATTTCCTGTGAAATCGTACCTTTACCCAATGTTTTACCGGAAGTGTACATGGGACAGGGAGCTCTTTATAATTTGCTGGTTAGTGATGAACAATTTCAAAATGCCCTCGATATCATCGAACTGTATCAGAATTCTTCAAATGAAAACAACGTTGAATAGATAATGTTGATATTCATAAAACAGTTCCTAAAGAGCGGCAGGCCTTTTTTCTAAAATAAAATAAATAAAGCTAATCAAAATATAGGCTTAAGAATTGAATCTAAACGCTTATAAATACTTAAAAATGTAGTTGATTAATATAATAATAGTTGTATAATTTCTTTGAAAGATGAACGGAAAAAGGGGTGGTAAGTTTGAATTTAAAAAGAACTCCTCTATATCAGGAGCACATTGATTTAGGAGCAAGAATGGTAGAGTTCGCCGGTTGGACTATGCCTATTCAATATTCAACATTAAAAGAAGAGCATCTTTCGGTCAGAAATAATGCCGGGATATTCGATGTTTCACACATGGGAGAAATATTCATTGAAGGTGAAGATGCGGAAAAATTCGTTGATTACCTTGTAACTAACGACGTAACAGGATTGGTTCCCTGTCAAATATGTTACACGCCGATGTGCAATTATGAAGGCGGCGTTGTTGATGATATACTGGTTTACAAATTTTATCACAATAAAATTCTTCTGGTCGTTAACGCTTCAAACATCGAAAAAGATTATGAATGGATTTTAAAGAATTCCGAAGGATTTAACGTTGAAATAAGAAATGAATCCGATTCTTACACTCAAATAGCCCTTCAGGGACCAAAAGCACAGGAGATTCTAAATGAGATCTCAGGAGTGGATTTACATAACATAAAATATTATCACTTTGAAAAGGGCCCCGTCGACGGAATTGAATGTATCGTTTCCAGAACGGGGTACACAGGCGAGGATGGATTTGAACTGTATTTAAAAAACGGTTCCTCGATATATCTCTGGAGAAAATTGCTTGAAGTTGGCAAATTCATGGGAATTAAGCCTGCTGGACTCGGCTGTAGAGATACATTGAGATTTGAAGCCGCTCTTTGTCTTTATGGAAACGAATTATCGGATAACATTTCACCTTTGGAAGCGGGGCTAAAGTGGACCGTGAAATTCGACAAGGATTTTATAGGAAAATCTTCATTATTAAAAAAGAACGAGGAAGGATTACCGTACAGATTAAGAGGCATAGAGCTACTGGAAAAGGGTATAGCACGACACGGAAGTGAGCTTCTGGACGAAAACGGAGAAAATATTGGTTGGATCTCCACCGGATATCTCTCACCGACGCTTCAAAAATCTATCGCACTTGGTTTTTTAAAACCGGGATACAGAAAAATCGGTACGGAAATATTTGTGGCAATAAGAAACAAAAAAATCAAAGCCAAAATTATCAAAACACCATTTTATAAAGGTTCAGTAAAACGATAAGGAGGTAAACATTATGGCAAAATATACAAAGACTCACGAATGGGTAACTGTGGAAGGTGAACTCGCGATAGTGGGAATCACAAAATATGCCGTTAATCAATTAGGAGAAGTGGTTTTCGTAGAACTACCGGAAGAGGGACAGGAAGTCGAAAAAGGTGAAAATATATGCAATGTGGAATCGACAAAATCCGCAAGTGAAATTTTTGCACCCGTTTCCGGAATCGTAAGATCAGTGAATGAAGAACTCGAGGACAGCCCGGAATTAGTCAGTGAAGATCCAGAAAATAAAGGCTGGTTGTTCAAAATAGAAATGAACAAACAGGAAGAAGTCGAAGATTTACTGGAAGAAAAGGCTTATAGCGAAATTACAGGCGATTAAAAATGAAAAAATATCCATATTTGCCACATACTGAGGAAGAAATTTCTCAGATGCTTTCCTGTGTTGGCGTAAATAAAATCGATGATCTTTTCATGGATCTTCCTGAAGATCTGAAAGTTGATACTCTCGACATTCCCGACAGTAAAGATGAATTTTCAGTATACAGAGATCTGGAAAACCTGTCGCTTAAAAATACCGATCCATCAAGAATGGCAGTGTATAAGGGCGGAGGAATTTACTATCATTTCATTCCTTCGGCAGTTGACTCTCTTTCATCCATGGGAAATTTTTTAACAGCCTATACACCGTATCAGCCCGAAGTATCTCAGGGATCCTTACAGACTCTTTTCGAATTTCAGACGATGATCAGTGAAATCACAGGTATGGAAGTCTCAAACTCTTCAATGTACGATGGAGCAACGGCTCTGGCAGAAGCCGTTTTGATGGCATGTAGAATAAATAAGAGATCGAAAGTTCTGTTTTCAGAAAGTCTTAATCCCGAGTATTTACGCGTAACTCAAACATATTGTTTTGGAGAAGAGATAGGTGTTGAAAAATTTTCTTTTGACAGTATATCGGGTCAAACAGATTATAATGAATTAAAAAACAAACTATTGGATGATATATCTGCAGTCGTCGTAGGATATACAAATTTCTTCGGAATAATCGAAGATCTGGAAAAAATCAAAAAAATGTTACCTGAAAAAGTTCTTTTAATAGTATGTGCCGAACCCTTTACGCTTGGAATTTTAGAAAAGCCCGGAAATCGCGGAGCTGACATAGTCGTAGGCGAGGGTCAACCTCTGGGCAACCGGCCGTATCTCGGTGGACCCAATTTTGGTTTCTTTTCCTCAAAAGAAAAATATATAAGAAAAATGCCGGGAAGAATAATCGGCGAAACTGACGATATAGATGGTAAAAAGGGATATGTAATGGTTCTGCAAACCAGAGAACAACACATAAGAAGAGATAAGGCAACTTCAAATATCTGCTCCAATCACGCCCACAACGCATTGAGAGCAACTATATATTTATCCTTAATAGGCAAATGGGGATTCCGGGAAATAGCGAGGAGATCCTTCTCAAAAGCCCATTATCTTTATGAAAAATTACTCAAAAACGAAAAAATTTATTCGGTATTCAACGGTCCGTTTTTCAACGAATTCGTAGTTAAGATAGATGCGGACATTCCCTCTCTCAACAGAGAACTGCTGAAAAGAAATATTCTGGGACCCGTTGACGTATCAAAATATTTCAGAAATATGGATAACTGTGCTCTTTTTGCCGTCACTGAAATGAATAGAAATGAAGATATAGAATATTTAGTCGCCACTCTGGAGGAATTATTATGACAATTTTTGATAAATCGGTTGAAGGTAAAATAGCATTCCGTCTTCCTGAGGAAAAATCTTATGATTTTGAGCCCGAATCAATTCTTTCAGAAAAATATATCAAAAAAAGCTCCACCGACTTGCCCGAGTGCTCGGAATTAGATGTTGTCAGGCATTATTCAAATTTAGCAAAAATTAACTATTCGGTGGATCATGGGTTCTATCCACTGGGTTCCTGCACTATGAAATATAATCCAAAAATTAATGAAAATGTGGCTTCTTTAAACGGGTTCGCAAACCTTCATCCCCTGATGGAGGAAGATGATATTCAGGGCGCTCTCGAATTGATGTTCGATCTGCAAAATTATTTATCGGAAATCACCGGGATGGACGAAATAACACTTCAACCGGCTGCGGGAGCTCATGGCGAACTTACAGGAATGCTGATAACGAAAAAATATTTTCAAAGTAAAAATGAAAACAGAAAAAAAGTTTTGATTCCGGATTCCGCTCATGGAACAAATCCTGCGTCAGCAATCATGGCAGGATTCGATGTCGTGGAATTAAAATCGGATGAAAATGGCATTTTACCTTTTGAAACTGTAAAAAATGCCCTGAATAAAGATGTTGCTGCAATAATGATGACAAATCCCAACACATTGGGATTATTTGAAAAAGATATAGTTAAAATCGCCAGAATCGCTCATGAAAATGGAACACTCTTATATTATGACGGTGCAAATTTAAATGCCATAATGGGAAAGATACGCCCCGGAGACATGGGATTCGATATCATTCATCTGAATCTACACAAGACTTTCTCGACTCCTCACGGCATGGGTGGTCCAGGCAGTGGCCCCGTAGGAGTAAAAAAAGATTTGCGGGAATTTTTACCCGTTCCGATTGTGAACCGAAATGACGAAAAATTCTATTTTGATTATGATTTAAAAAATTCGATAGGTAAAATGAGATCTTATTATGGAAATTTCGGTGTACTGGTCAGAGCATACGCATATATCCTTTCGATGGGAAACGATGGATTGAAAAAAGCTTCTGAACTGGCAGTTTTAAATGCTAACTATATCAAATGCAATCTCATGGAGATAATTCCACCTGCCTTTGAAGGCGTATGTAAACATGAATACGTTGGATATCCCGGAAATTTACCGAAGGAATACAACGTAAAAACATTGAATATAGCCAAAAGAATGCTGGATTATGGTATACATCCACCGACCATTTATTTTCCACTCATCGTTCACGAAGCACTTATGATAGAGCCAACAGAAACCGAGAGTAAAGAAACTCTGGATAGTTTTATAGAAATTACCAAAAAAATTGTTCGGGAAGCCAAAACAGATCCTAAGATAGTGATAGATTCACCTCACAATACATACGTCAGAAAATTGGACGAAGCGAAAGCATCAAGAAAACCTAAGGTAAGATGGAACAAAAGTAGTTGAAAAAATGATTAACACGTGATATTATTTTTCTTGCTGAGCAGGAGTAGCTTCAAGCGGTCGAGCGCCGCCTTGGTAAGGCGGAGGTTGAGAGTTCGAATCTCTTCTCCTGCTCCATAAGGGCTGAGAAATCAGCCCGTTTTCTTTTCAATATGAGTATTTAACCATTTATTTACAAAAAAGCATTCATAAATTAAAATAAAATATGTAATATTTTACTGACCGGTAGGTAAAAAATGGAGGTGTATTATGTCGGCAATAGGTAACATGAAGAAAGCTATGTTGAGCCAGGCTGCAAAGTTTGTTTCAAACGTAGTGAGAAATTCATCCGAAGATTCAATGTATAAGCTGTTCGCTACTGTCGCAGCTTTGAGTAAAGAACCCGCTAAGAGTGGACTGAAAAAAATCGCTCAAATGGCTAAAGAGAAACATCCGATGATAACATCATGGAAAAGAGTTTTTGAAAATGCAAGCCCTAAAAGCGTAGAAAAAGTAATGAATAATTTAGTAATTAATGAATTTGCCCTTGGAGAAAAAATAAGACAGGAAAAAATGATTGAACACGAGGTAGTCCTTCCAAAATTACTCGTTTTGAGTCCGACCTATGCCTGTAACCTGAATTGTGTTGGATGTTATGCAGGTCTTTACGGGAGAAAATACCAGTTATCGAAAGAAGAAGTCTGGAAAATTATGAGAGAGGCTAACGATCTTGGTATTTACTTCTTCATCATTACTGGCGGAGAACCCTTTGTATGGCCACATTTCTTCGAACTCCTTGAAGAATTCAATGACAGTTACTTCCAGGTTTATACCAACGGAACGTTTATCACACCTGAAGTTGCAAAAAGATTAGCAGAACTCGGAAACGCAACATTCGCCGTTTCTGTTGAAGGATTTGACGAAGAAACAGACTGGAGAAGAGGAAGAGGAACTTTCAAAAAGATTCTTGAGGCCTGGAAAAATATGAGAGAAGCCGGAGTTATTTATGGAACTTCAGTCACGGCAACAAAATTGAATCATGATGTAATAATAACAGACGAGTTCTGGCAATTCCTCAAAGATGAAAAACTCGCTTATGCGTGGGTTTTCCAGTTCATGCCGGTTGGAATGAACCCGTCCATGGATCTTGTTCCTACTCCGGAACAGAGATATGAAAGATTCTGGAAGACTGAAGAAGAGAGATTGAACGGTGATTTTGCATTCGTCGCCGATTTCTGGAATCATGGTTTTCTCACTCACGGCTGTCTCGCCGCAGGATCAAAATATTTACACATCAACGCAAAGGGATACGCAGAACCATGTGTCTTCCAGCAGTTTGCTGTTGACAGTATAAGGGAAAAATCATTACTGGAAATACTTAAATCTCCATTCTTCACGGCTTATAAGAGAATGGTTCCATACAGTGAGAACTTATTCAGGCCATGTCCAATCATCGATAATCCAAAGGTTTTAAGGGCCATGGTAAAGAAATTCAACGCGATTCCTCAGCACGACGGAAGTGAAAGAGTTGTAACAGAATTGGCCCCTGAGCTTGACCACCTGGCCGAGGGCTGGAAGAAATACGCGGACGAGCTCTGGTATGAAAAGGGATACAATGAAAGTCACCCTTCAAAGAGAGGCGTTTACGATTATAATACAAGAATGAAAAGATACGGCGACAAAGAAGGAAAGTTAGCTCTGGATAAAAAGGGATAAAAAAATCAAAGGGGTGAATTATGACTCAAAATGATTCGAGATTAAAGATAATAAATGCAGCACGTAAGGCTTTTGCAGAAAAGGGTCATGATGGAGTTAGCATGTCTGAAATCGCCCAGATTGCAGGTGTAAAAAAATCCCTTATTTATTATTACTTTCCGAGTAAAGAGGATCTGTTTTTCGATGTATGGGAATTTTCAATCGATGACCTTGAAGGTCATCTCTTTGGAGATATCGAAGGCGAGAGTAAATATTTAGGTAAGATAAAAAAAGTGCTGAAATCATACATTGATTTTTTGACTAGCAGAAATGAAGTAAAAAAGATAATTCTTATGGAAAAGGGAAATCTCTCAAGAATTGATGAGAACACCTGGATAAAAGCTAGTAAAAGATATGACGATTTAAAAAAAAGGATTTCAGAATTGATCTTGAGGGCCAAAGAGGCGGATGTTGTAGCTGATGATGTGGATCCAAAGGGGGCTGCCGAATTGATATTGAATGGCTTTAACCCTTTCAGTAGTATCGAAGAAATGAAAACAGTAGAGGAAATAATTCTCAGAGGCTTGATTTCAAAAAAAGAAATTTAAAAGAAACTTTCATAAAAAAGAGGAGAATCTCAATGATTCTCCTTTTTATTTATAAGGACATTTTTTTGTTTTTCTCTTCCCCTGAATGATTTTTCAATAAAAATATCTTTGCCTTTCATATCCCTTTCAACATAATACATCGCGGTAGAATATGTAGAAGGAGAGGGAGTGAATATTTGGATTTGATTCTGTGGAATTTCCAAGTACTTTTTGATGAAATCCCGTAATTCATTCATAGTATTCTGATCAGATCCCGGATGGGCAGCTATAAAATAACAAGCAAGAAATTGATTTCTGTTTCTGACCATTCTGAACAACCTTATAAAATCCAAAAGTATCTCCTCCTCCGGTTTAGACATGAGAGTGAGAACAGTTCGATTCACGTGCTCCGGGGCAATTTTCATTTTTCCGGATATGTGTTTTTTTAAAATCTTTTTAAGAACAGCTTCCGCATTTGAATCTTTCAATATGAGATCGTATCTCAATCCTGATCCTATAAAAACGTTATTCACCCCTTTAATTCTATTGACGGATTCAAGTAAATCTAAATACTTTGAATGATTCACAGGCAAATTTTTACAAACATTCGGGAAAAGACACTTTTTTTCTTTACACGCGCCTGTTTCAAATTTCTTTGGACATTCATAACCATACATGTTAGCTGTCGGCCCACCGAGATCGGAAATAGTTCCTCTGAAGTAAGATTTCTTCGTTAGCTTTTCGGCTTCATTCATTATATTCGCTTTGCTTCTTGAAACGACATATCTTCCCTGATGTAATCCTATTGAACAAAAATTGCATTCGCCATAACATCCCCTGTGAGTTGTGATGGAATTTTTTATCGTTTCAAACGCCTTTACCTCTCCATATTTGAGACAATCGGGATGAACCTTTTTTTCAAATTCGATAGAGTAAATGGAATCAAGGTCTTCAGTATTGTATAACTCCGGCGGATTCTGCACTACATATCTGTTGTCCTGTTTTTGAAATAATCGCTTTTTAACGAATGGATCGGTACCTTTATAAAAAACATCAAAAAAAGTCAGATATTTCTCCTTCTCGCTGAGAATTGTCTCATATGAAGGAAGCTCCGTTCCCTCCTCAGGTTTTTTCGAGTCCCAAAAAAGTGTTCCCGGAACATTCCTGGGAACTTCTCCCGTTCTTCGAATTTCCGCTGCAACTTTTAAAATGGATTTTTCCGACATTCCGTAACAAATAAGATCAGCTTTGGAATCCAGAAGAATAGATTTTCTGATTTTATTCTGCCACCAATCGTAATGAGCAAATCGCCTTAAACTCGCCTCAATTCCACCGAGTATTATTTTCGAATCTTTATAAACAGATTTGACATAATTGCTGTACACAATAGTTGCTCTATCCGGTCTTCTGATCGTGCCGTATTTCGGGGAATAAACATCCGTTTTACGTTTCTTCCCGGACGCGGTGTAGTTAGACACCATGGAATCCACATTTCCTGAGGAAATACCGAAGAACAGATTCGGTTTTCCAAGTTCAAGCAAAGCATCCTCTTTTCTCCAGTCGGGTTGTGATATAATACCGACTTTAAAGCCAGCATTTTCGAGAACACGGCCAATAATGGATATTCCGAAGGACGGATGGTCTACATAAGCATCGCCGGTTATTAAAATCACATCGAGTTCTTTCCATCCTCTTTTTTTCATTTCTTTTTCAGTCATAGGTAAAAACATATTTCAACCTCAATATTAAAAAAATTAAGCGTTTATGATATCTTTAACTAAGAGTATTATAATATTTGTATCTATCGTTTGGAGGAATATTATGTCAAAGGGTGAAAAAAGAAGTAAAATTTTATCTGAATTATTGATATATCTGGGATTGGCGATAATAATAATTTCTTTATTCATGATTATTTTCTCTGAAAAATTCAGTTTTGATAAAGAACTTCTCGTTATCTCTTCAGGGGCAATAATTTTTGCTTTTGGAATTTTTTTATATATATTCAATGTTCTTTCTATTTCAAGAAAAAATGAAGCGGCAAATGAACTGGTTAAATTGAGTGAAAAATTTGATTCCATTCCCGTCATGTTAAAAAATAATTCCTTCGATAAAATTGATGTTTTTGCCGATGATCTGGCTAAAATTCTTGATAATAACAGAAAAATGCTTGCAAAAACTTTTAACAAAGGTAATTTTCTGAGCGATGAAATGTTAAAAAAGAGTAATGAAGAAAACATACGAAACAATAAAATAATGGAAGATCTAATAGATGAGATACAACATGCTTTTGATGATATTTACAGGATTTCAATCAATACGACATCTGAAAAAAAATCGATATATATTAAAATAATGAAAATTCTATCAAGAAGGTTATCGGGGGCAGGTTTTTACATATTATTACCCGAAATTGGGGATGTTTTTGACCCTGTAACCAGTAGTGTGGTAGATGAAGTCAAAGGAGAAACAGAAGGTGTGGTTGTTGAAGTTATAACACCTGGATACAGATTCATGGACGACGTCTTAAAACCGGCATCAGTTGTTGTGTCAAAAAAAGATTAGAAACAGGAGGACCAAAAATGAATAATATAGCAGTTGGAATTGACCTGGGAACTTCCACATCGGAAGTAACCGTATATATAAACAATGAAACTAACACTCTCAGAGACCCTATAGCCAGAAGCCCCATAATACCTTCGGTAGTGGCTATAGATAAAAAGAACAGAATAGTGGTCGGTGACCAGGCCCTGAGGTACGTTGGTTCAAAAAAGAGATTTTGTCAGGAAGTTAAAAGATCCATGGGGAAAAAAGAAACGATAAAATTAGGGGACAGAGATTTCAAACCGGAGGAAATAAGTGCTATCATCCTGAAAAAAATCAAGGAACTGGTAGAATCGGTTTACAGTACAAAGATAGATGAGGCGGTCATCACCGTTCCGGCAAATTTTCCGGAACCCGCAAGAAAAGCGACCCTTCTCGCTGCCGAATTGGCAGGAATAAAAGTACTGAGACTCATAAACGAACCAACCGCCGCGGCTTTGGCTTATGGAATAAAAAAGTTCAATACTACCGAAGATCTGTTGATTTTCGACTGGGGCGGGGGCACCCTGGATGTTTCAATTCTCGAAATGATTGACAATCAGATGAACGTTATAGCGAGTTTCGGAAATCCGAATCTTGGCGGTAAGGATATTGACGATCTCTTCGCCCAGAAATTGCACGATGAATTCATAAGGCTGAATGGTGAATGTACGATTATAGCATCCGCTGCATTAAAGCAGGAGGTAAAAAGGGGTAAGGAAATCCTTTCCTCTCAGGAAGAAATAGAAATTTATGTACCCTCATACGCAATCAATAAAGAGGGAGAAGATATAGATCTGGATACGATAATAACCCGTGAAGAATTCCAGAAAATTATCAAACCCCTCGTTCTTGAAGCCAAAGATGTCGTTGTTGAGGCACTCGCAACCAAAGCGATAAGAGTTGAAAAAATAAACAAAGTGCTTGCGATTGGTGGTACTTCTTATATTCCGTATGTCAGAGAAATGCTGGACAGTGTTTTTCACAACAAGGTGAGTTTTGATGTTGACCCCGATCTGGCAGTTTCCATAGGTGCATCCCTACAGGCCGCATATATAAAGGGATTGATAAATAAAAATGAGGCCATAAATATAAAAGATGTTTCCCCTTATGGATTGGGGGTCCCGGTTTTGGAATCAATGGGAAGACAAATAATGGCTTTTTACGATCCGCTCATTGAACCGAACACTTCCCTTCCATACTCGGTCAGTAAAACATACAATCTAATCACCTCGGATCAGAAAAATGTTGAAATAAAGGTTTTACAGTCCCATTATAGTGGTTCCCAACTTTTAAGTAATGTGATCGACACCGGGATAATGGGAAAGATAAAATCGATACCGACTTCAAAAACAGGCGAGCCACACCCTTTTAAAATAAATTTTATTTACGACAACAATGGTATGATAAAACTCTCCGCTTACATTCCCACAACCAACCAGAAACTGGATATAAAATTCAATGACAGCGAGGTTTCCATGAGTGAGGAGGAAAAGAAAATCGCTATTGAGAGAATAGAAGATATGTGGATGAAAAACAATCTTCTGAATTATTACACTAAAATAATCCACAACATCCAGAAATATCTAAACAACAACGAATTGAGTGATGAAGAAGTAACACAATTACAAAAACTGAAAGATCAAATAGAAAGATCTCTCAATACGGGTAACAGATACTTAGCGGAAGAGGCCGAAAAAGAATTGAAAAAATACGGAATAGGAAATTAATACATTCCGGAGAAAATTCTCATGACAGACTGCCATATCTTCACATAAAAGGGGAGCTTATCAAAGTAATCGTCGCTGATCAATTTTGATTTTGACAGGTCTTTTTCAAATTGATCTTCGATTTTTTTGATAACTTTTTCATCATAAATAACTGTGTTGATTTCATAATTCAACTTATAGCTTCGAACATCCATGTTTGCGGTACCAACGGTACCGATCTTTCCGTCTATTGTGAGCGATTTTGCATGAATGAAAGCGTCGGGTGTATAAAAATATATTTTTATGCCGTGTCCTATCACTTCATTTAAATAGGTCTGTGAAGCGTTGTATACACCTGGATGATCCGGTTTTCCAGGAAAAATTATCCTGATATCAACTCCGGAATAAGCCGCCGTAACGAGTGCATTCGTTATAGATTCGGTCGGGACAAAATACGGAGTTATTATATAGATATGATCTTTAGCCGACTCGATGAGTTTCACAACAGCCTGCATTATCGAAGGACTGATGGATCTCGGCCCGCTTTTTGCTGTCTGTAAAGGAACATCGTTCATTTTTTCAGAAACTGCGGGAAAATATTTTTCATATTTGCCATCAAAGGCATCTGGGATATTTTCAACCTTCATAGTTCTATAGAAATCATCTGAAAAAACCGCCTGTAAACTGTAAACATAATCACCTTTTATTTTAAGATGTGTATCGCGCCAGTATCCGAGCTTTCCCTTTCCCAGATATTCGTCGCCTATGTTGTATCCACCTATATACCCAATATTACCGTCGATTATAATCAACTTTCTGTGATCCCTGTTGTTGAGCTGAAGATTAAAGATTTTTAAAAAAGGTCTCAAAAAATACGAATAAAATAACAGTTCGATGCCGGCATTTTTCATCTCATCCTCAAATTTTTTATCAATACCCCCGGACCCGACTTTATCGATTATTATTCTTATTACGATTCCTTCCCCGGCTTTTTGAATCAATAAATCTTTTATTTCATTGCCAAGTTTATCATTCTGCCAGATAAAATATTCCATATGAATATGATGCCTGGCCTTTTTAATTTCATCTTTTATGTCCTCAAATAATTCTTTTCCATCAAAAAAAATCTCCACATCGTTTCTTTTGAAGAGAACGGAATCATTTCTATTATATAAAAAATCAACTAACTGATTGCCTTCCGGAAGTTTGTATTTACTGTTATGATAACGCTCCTTCAGATATTTGCTGACCTTTATTTCCGAAGATAATCTGTATTTTTTCCATTCGATTCCCAGGAAAAAATAAAAGAGGATTCCCACAACGGGCAACAAAAGAAGAATAAAAATCCATGCGAGAGTTTTTTCAGGCCTTTTTCTATCGTTCACAACCAGCAAAATAACCACTGCGGCATTAAAAATCCAAAACCAATGGAAAAATGTCATAAGTCACCTCTACTGTTTTTATTTTAAAAAATAACTTTTGTTAAATCTTCCAAACCCTCTTTTTTTAATGATGAAACCGGAAAAATAGCAGGAGGTCCCACCGGTTTCAATATTTTTTTAAAATAAGTAATCGCTTTATTAATACCATTTTTTGACATCTTATCGATCTTCGTCAAAGCTATTATAAATGGAATTTCATAGTAATTGATCCATTCTATCATTTTTTGATCATTTTTTTGAAGCGGATGCCTGGAATCGATCAATAGAACGACCAGATCTAAATCAGTTCTGCTTTTAAAATAGTCTTCGATGAGTTTGTTCCATTTTTCCTTTTCAGATTTTGATGCTTTGGCAAATCCGTAACCGGGTAAATCTACAAAGTATATGGAATCATTCACAAAAAAGAAATTCACAGATTGGGTTTTTCCCGGCTTTGAACTCGTTTTGGCGAGTTTTTTATTGAACATGGCATTCAACAGAGAAGATTTGCCAACATTGGATCTGCCGGCAAATGCTATCTCTTTTCTATCTTTTTCCGGAAATTGATTTTCCGTATAACAAGTTTTATAAAGGCTAACCGAGTTTATCATTTTTTACCAATGCAATTTTTAAAACATCATCAATTTTTTCTGCGAAGTTTATTTTCAAATTGTTCTTGATTTCATCCGGAACCTTCTCAAGATCGGCCTTATTTTGAGCAGGAATTATGACTTCTTTCATTTTTAATCTGAAAGCCGCCATCAACTTTTCTTTCAATCCGCCTATAGGCAAAACTCTTCCAGTCAAAGTGATTTCTCCCGTCATGGCTATGTCAGGTCTGACCGGAACTTTTAAAACCGAGGAAATTATCGCCGTTGTCAAAGTTACCCCTGCCGACGGGCCATCCTTTGGAACAGCCCCCTCAGGTGCATGTATATGAAAATCACTTTTTTCAAAGGTTTCAGTATCGATATCGCTGCAAATACTTCTGGAAAGAGACATGGCTATCTGAGCCGATTCTTTCATAACTTCCCCAAGCTGTCCGGTAAAAATCGTTTTACCCTTCCCAGGAATCGGGAGAACTTCAATATACATCAACTCTCCTCCGACCGAAGTCCACGCCAGACCGTTTGCCATTCCAACTTCTTCTTTTCTTTTATAATCATCTTCCTTATACCTGGGAGAACCTAAAAACTCTTTCAATTCCTTAACACCAATCTTTATGCTCTCGGCTTCACCCTCGGCTATTTTTGCAATGGCCCCTCTGAAAGCTTTGTTTATCATCCTGTCCAGATTTCGTACTCCGGATTCTCTCGTATATTCTCTGATCAGCTTTCTCAAAGCCGCATCTGTTATTTTCAACTGATTTTTATCCACAGAATATTCCACATAAGTCTTCGGTATGATATGTTCTTTAGCTATATGAAGTTTCTCAATCCCGGTATAGCCAGAGATTTCAATTATTTCCATTCTGTCTCTCAGTGCAGGATGTATCGTGTTGAGAACATTTGCAGTTGTCACAAAAAGGATGTCCGAAAGATCGAAGGAGATTTCAAGAAAATTATCGGTAAAATCTTTATTTTGCTCCGGATCAAGAACTTCCAACAACGCCGCCGCGGGATCCCCCTGAAAACTAATGCCCATTTTATCGACTTCATCGAGAACTATCACGGGATTTCTGGATTCTATCTTCTTTAGTGTCTGAATAATTCTTCCCGGAAGGGCCCCCACATAAGTTCTCCTATGTCCTCTGATTTCGGCTTCATCTCTCATTCCACCGAGTGAAATTCTTCCGAAATTTCTATTCATGGCTTCAGAGATCGATTTTCCCAGAGAAGTTTTTCCAACTCCCGGAGGCCCCACCAAACAGAGTATAGGTGCTCTGAGATTCTTTGAAAAATTCCTGGCCGCAAGAAATTCGATTATTCTGTCTTTCACGTCTTCCAACCCGTAATGGTTTTCATTCAGAACCTTCCTGACCTTTTTTAAAGATTTTTCATCCTTCGTATACTCGTTCCAGGGCAATTCCAGCAACCAATCCACATAATTTCTTATCACCGCTGCTTCCGGAGAAAACGAAGAGGATTTTTCAAGCCTTGCGATTTCTTTCTCGGCTTTATCCTTGACATCTTCAGGAAGATCCTTTTCATCGATTATTTTTTTAAAATTCAGAATATCTTCATCGTCATCCTCAAGCTCATCCTGAATGGCTTTCATTTTCTCTCTCAGATAGTATTCTCTTTGATTTTCCTCAATTCTTGATTTTACTCTTTCGTCGATTTTTTCCTCTAGATCCAGAAGTTCGACTTCATTGGTCAACAGATCCAGAAGTTTTTCCAGTCTTTTTTTCACCAGTAATTCTTCCAAAAGGTATTGTTTGTCATCAAACTTAAAGGGAAACATGGAAGAAACAAAATCCGAGAATTTATCCGGACTGCTTGTTTCATCGAGTGGTATCATAATTTCATCGGGGTATTTTTTACTCTTACCCACATAATTCAAAGAGAGTTTTTTTACCTTTCTAATAAGAGCCTCAAGAATTTTAGTCCTCTTATATTTTGACTTATTCACCTTGGTTTTCACTAAAAACAAATCTTCAGTTTCTATAAAATCGGTAATTTCTGCTCTTTCCAATCCTTCAACCAACACTTTATAATTACCATCAGGCATTTTTACAAGTTGAATTATCTTTCCCACAGTTCCATATGTAAACAGGTCGTTTTTATCAACATTGTCCTTTGCAAAATCCTTCTGAGAAACGAATAAAATTAACTGATTATATTTATTTATCGATTCTTCAAGGGCTGATAAAGATTTTTCTCTACCGATGTAGAGGGGCAAAACTGAAGAAGGAAAAACAATCATGTTAGTTCTGGTGGCAATGACAGGTAAGGTTTCGGGTATTTCAACTTTTTTGTCTATTTCGCTTGTGGATATTTTGTCTAATAATTCAAATTTTTTCCCCATATTCTTCCTCCTAATTTAAATATATTTTATCGTTATATTTCGATTGAATTCATCACAATATTTCAATTCAATTATTATAACATTTTCTTTAAATTCGTCAATAAGTAATTCCGGCCATTCAATGGCGTATATACGATCGCTTCTCCCCTCTTCAAAAAAATCGAGCTCATATATTTCATCCAGAGATTCCAATCTGTAAAGATCGGCATGAACAAGCGTCATCTTTTCTCCCGGATAAACGTTGACAAGGGTAAATGTGGGACTTCTGACTATATCTCTGTCAATTTTCATCTCCTCTGCCAACCCCTTAACGAATGTTGTTTTTCCCGTACCGAGTTCTCCAAAAAGGAGGAGCTTTTCTCCTCCTTTCAGATTCTTCGCCATATTTTTTGAGACACTTATTAATTTTTCTTCGTTTACATTTTCCAATCTAATGATCTTTTTGTAGCTTCTTTCCATTTTTCGAACGCTTCGGTTAAATCCTTTCCATTGGGTTTAAATTCTATTTCACTCAGTCGCCTTCCTTCCAGATCTTTCTTTGTCCAGACTCCAACTGCCAATCCTGCAAGCATGGCGGCACCGAGTGCCGTAGTTTCCTTTATCAATGATCTGTCAACACTGACTCCAAGCAGATTTGCCTGAAAGTCCATCAGAAAATTATTTTTCGTAACTCCTCCATCAACGAGAAGCTTTTTCAAATCTATTTTAGTATCTTCAACGAATAAATCGATCAAGTCCTTCGTACTGTAAGCTATCGATTCGAGAACAGCTCTCACCAGATGATTTTTCTTCGTACCCCTTGTCATTCCCACAAACAATCCTCTGGCGCTCGGATCCCAATAGGGGGCTCCCAAACCGGTCAGTGCACCCGAAAAGTAAACTCCTCCATTATCGCCGGCCTCTCTGGCCAACTTTTCAGTTTCCGAAGCATCATTTATGAGATTCAAACCATCCTTTAACCATGTTATCAGGGCACCCGTATTAAAAATCGAACCTTCAAGTGCATAAACAATCTCTTTATCAATTTTCCAGCCGATAGTCGTTAACAATCTGTTTTCACTGAAATAAGGCTTATCGCCAGTATTCATAAGCAAAAAAGAACCCGTTCCATACGTGCATTTTGAATCTCCCATGTTGAAAGCAGTCTGACCAAACAAGGAGGCCTGTTGATCACCGGCTATCCCCGAAATGACCGGACCATATATGGATGAAGCGATCAGTTTTGAACTGTCGACCACATCGGGTAAAAACAATTCATCTATTCCGAACAATTCGAGAAGATCTTTATCCCATTTCTTTTCGTTTATGTTAAACAACATCGTTCTCGAGGCATTCGAATAATCTGTAACAAAAACCTTCTCTTTCGTCAGATTCCAGATCAACCAGCTGTCTACAGTTCCAAATCTCAAAGTTCCTTTGTCCGCTGCCCTTTCAACTTCATAACAATTTTTTAACATCCATTCCATTTTTGTGGCTGAAAAGTAAGGATCTGGAAAAAGCCCTGTTTTTTCATGAATTATATCTTTATATTTCACCAACTCTTTACATCTTTCTGTCGTTCTTCTATCCTGCCACACAATGGCATTACAAAGTGATTTCCCCGTGTTCGAATCCCAGGCAACGATCGTTTCTCTCTGATTCGTAATTCCAATGCTGGTCATATCTCTAAAGGATAATTTGGCCTGTTCCAGGACTCTGTCGATACAATTCATCATCGATAGAATCAGATCGGCCGGATTATGTTCCACCCACCCATGTTCAGGATAAATCTGCTGAAATTCTTCCTGTTGAACAGCTATCTGAACAAAATTTTCATCGAAAATGATGGCCTTTGAACTGCTTGTTCCCTGGTCTAAGGACAAAATATAGCTCACTCTTACCCCTCCAGTACATTCATTTTTTATTTTTTCTTTCTATACACCACATTATCTTTCTTCTTTGAATCGTCTATTATTTCATTGACCTCATCAGGTAAGTCGTATTCTGCTGACTTTAAAAAAGAAACAATCATATTCTCAGGAATGGAAGAAATAACCCATAAATCCGAAACAAAAATTTTACTGTTGTTCCTTATCGGAGCCGTATTTATACTGGATTGAATAGCTTTTATATATCTTTCATTATTGTCTTCATTGTTACTTTCATTGATTTTGTCTTGTTCTGCCATTTAAACACCTCAAAAAATTTAAGAATATATTCAAAAATATTATATCAAAAACCGTGTTCTAATATTATATACTATTTTTGTTTTTATCAATCACGGAGGCCTTTTTATGAAAACTATTTATGATTTGAGAAAAGAGCTGCACAAAAATCCTGAAAAAGGATTCGAGGAATTTGAAACCAAGAAAATCATTTTAAACTATCTGGAAAAATTTGAAAATCAAATTGAAATAACAGAAGTACTGGAAACAGGATTGATCATTAAATATACAGGTGATCCATCCAGAGAAGATTTTATTTTTTATCGCGCCGATATGGATGCTCTACCTATAACTGAAAAAACGAATGCACAGTTCAAATCTCAAAAAAACGGCTGGATGCATGCATGTGGCCATGATGTCCACATGACCGTTCTCATGGGAATTCTTGAAAGTGTTATCACATCAAATGAAAAAATAAATATATTATTTTTCTATCAACCGGCCGAAGAAGGACCGGGAGGAGCGGACCCATTCATAAAAACCGGTTTTTTAAAAGAATACAATATTAAAGCCTGTCTGGGATTGCATGTAAGCGGATTTTACAACGTCGGCGAAATTTCAACACGTCCCGGTCCCTTTTTCGCCAGCCCCACGGAATTCGACGTTCTGTTCAACGGGATTTCTTCTCATGGCGCCATGCCGCACCTTGGAAAAGACGCGATAATTGCTGCCGCAAATTACCTGAACATAACTTACGAAAGAATCTTCAGAGAAATTCCAAATTACGAAGAATTTGCATTCACAATAGGTGCTCTCAGGGGAGGTACCAGAAGAAACATAATTGCGGAAGAAGCTATCCTGGAAGGATCTTACAGAGTATTTGACAATGAAACAGATAAAAAAATCAGGGATATAATTGAAAGCAATTCAAAAAACATAGCCTGCCTCTTCGGCCTGAAAAGCTCTGTCACCTACGGCGCATCCTACCCGGTCCTTTTGAACGATGCAAGCCTCTACGGTGAATTCAAAAAAACTGTTGAACAAATAAATATAAAGTTCATAGAGGCAGAAAAAAATTACACGGGTGAAGATTTTGCATTTTTCTCTCAAATATATCCGTCAATATTTTTCTGGCTGGGATGTGGGACGGAAAAAATGAGAAGACCTCTTCACGACGGTCTCTTTTTACCCGATGAGGGATGTATAGATGTGGGTGTAAAAGCATGCCTTTCATTCATGAAAAAAATCTGGTGAAAAAAATGGAATTCGTAGTACTCGATACCGAGACCACTGGTTTAAGCCCTTATAAGGGCTGCAGGTTGATTGAAATTGCTGCCGTCGTCATAAGGGATTTTGAAATTTCTGAAATGGAAACATTCAATGAATTGATTGATCCGGAAAGACCGATTCCCATTTTCATAACTCAACTGACCGGTATAAATTCGAGAATGGTAAGGGGAAAACCAAGATTTGATGAAGTATATAAAAGACTTTTGGATTTTATAGAGGACAGAACGCTGATCATTCAAAATGCCGGTTTCGATTTATCATTCCTGGATTACTATGCGGATCATTATTCACTTGAAACAATCAAAAATTCATACGTTGATACAATAAGCCTTTCAAGATATCTGTTTACAGGTCATCACAACCTCGATATGATACTTGCCAGATTAAATATTATAGCTAAAGACAGGCACAGGGCCCTTGGCGATGTAATAGCCACGGGAGAAGCATTCATAAAAATGGCGGAAAAAATAGGAAAGGAAAATCTGAAAGAATTTATTAAAAAAAGGAAGCAAAAATCTTAACAATTGCTCTGTGCTTCATAAAATCATCTTTATAAATGGCACCGATATAAAAAAGGAAAAACTTCTAAAAAAGAGAGTTGGTTTTTTGAAAAATGTTCCATATATTGTGTTAGTATTGAAGCAATTACTACTTATAGGGGGTTTCAAACTTGATATTAGTAAAAAAACGAGACGGAAGTGTTGTAGATTTTGATATAACCAAAATCATCAAAGCCATAAGGTCCTCCTTCATTGCCACCGAAAAAAGCTATACCGAAGATGTTTTAGAAATGTTAGCTTTAAGAACTGTGGCTAATTTCAATCAAAAAATCAGTGAAAATATCATATACATAGAAGATATCCAGGACTCGGTCGAAGTAGTTCTGGAGCAAACGGGATTCGCTGATGTAGCCAAGGCCTACATACTTTACAGAAAACAAAGAGAAAAGTTGAGAGAAATAAACAAATCCATGCTTGATTTTTCCAAAACTGTCAATAATTATCTGTCAAAACTGGATTGGAGAGTGAATGAAAATAGCACTGTAACATACTCTATCGGCGGATTAATTTTACATAACAGCGGAACGATAACCGCCAACTACTGGTTGAATGAAGTTTATGATGAACAAATAGGAAAGGCCCATAAAAACGGCTGGCTTCATATTCATGATCTGTCCATGCTTTCGGGTTACTGTGCAGGCTGGAGTTTGAAGCAACTAATTGAGGAAGGTCTTGGTGGTGTGAATGGAAAAATCACTTCACAACCCGCTAAACACCTCTCCACTCTTGCCAATCAGATGGTTAATTTTCTCGGCATACTTCAGAACGAATGGGCAGGAGCCCAGGCCTTTTCATCCTTTGATACTTATCTGGCACCATTTGTAAAGATCGATAACCTGTCATTCGCCCAGGTGAAACAATATATACAATCCTTCCTGTTTGGAGTGAATACTCCAAGCCGCTGGGGAACACAGGCCCCATTTTCAAACATAACCCTGGACTGGGTTGTACCGGAAAAATTAAAAAATCAGAAGGCAATAGTCGGAGGAAAAGAAATCGACTTCACTTATGGTGACTGCCAGAAAGAAATGAATCTCATAAACGAAGCTTTACTTGAATTATTCGATGAGGGAGACGCCGACGGCAGAGGGTTTCAATATCCAATTCCCACATATAACCTGACGAAGGATTTTGACTGGGAAAACGAAAATGTCGAGAGACTTTTTCAAATAACCTCCAAATATGGGACCCCATACTTTCAAAACTTCATCAATTCGGATTTGAATCCCGATGATGTCAGAAGCATGTGTTGCAGGCTTCAACTGGACAAACGAGAATTGAGAAGAAGAGGAGGAGCCCTTTTTGGATCTGATGAATTCACAGGGTCCATCGGAGTAGTAACTTTGAATATGCCGAGAATAGCCTACATGAGCAAAGATAAAGAGACTTTCCAAAAAAGGCTGGTTGAAATGATGGAAATCGCCAAAAGAAGCCTTGAAAGAAAAAGGGAAGTGATAGAAAAACTGAATAACGCCGGACTTTTTCCATATACAAAGAGATATCTGAAAAACTTTGATAATCATTTTTCCACGATAGGAGTAATCGGAATGAACGAGGCGGCAATAAATGCGTCGTGGGTCAACGAGCCAATATATGGAATTAAGGGGAAACAATTCGTTCTGGAAACACTCAATTTTATGAGGGAAAAACTGGCCGATTATCAGGAAGAAACCGATCATCTCTACAATCTCGAGGCGTCCCCTGCAGAGTCTGCCTCATACAGACTGGCCAAAATAGATAAAGAAAAACTCAAGAATATACATACGGCCGGTGATGATACTCCATATTATACTAATTCAAGCCACCTGCCTGTTGATTTTTCAGTTGATCCGTTTTCTGCTCTTGATCATCAGGAAAGTTTGCAGCAGAAATATACTGGTGGTACGGTATTTCACACGTTCCTCGGGGAAAAAGTCAATGACTGGCGTACGACCAGAACTCTCGTGAAAAAGATCGCCGAAAATTACCGTATTCCGTACTTCACCATCTCACCCACATATTCCATCTGTCATAATCACGGTTACATTTCGGGTGAACACTATGTATGCCCAGAATGCGGGGATGAAACGGAAGTTTATTCCAGAATAACCGGTTATTACAGACCCGTACAGAATTGGAACAAAGGAAAAAAAGAGGAGTTCAGACATAGAAAGACGTACATCGTTGACAATCTGAAAATATCAAATCTTAATAGAAAAGCTGAGACCGAAACTTCAGAGGTAGAGGAAGAACTCTATTTAAAAATATAGATGAAATTCACCGGATGGCAACGGGTGAGTCTCGTAGATTACCCGGAGAAAATTTCTACTGTGGTATTCACTTCAGGCTGTAATATGGATTGTACTTACTGTCATAATTATGAGTTGAAAATTATGAAAGAAGGTACAATACATGAAAGTGAAATAATAAATTATATTAAGGAAAAAAGGAAGGTTCTCGATGGAATAGTAATTACAGGAGGAGAACCTTCTCTTCATATGAACGAATTGATAAAGTTCATAAAAAAAATAAAGAAAGAATTTCCTTCCTTTTCAATCAAAGTGGATACGAATGGAAGTTCAAAAAAGTTCATAAAAGAAATCGTGCCAATCGTAGATTTTATAGCGATAGATTTCAAGGGAACGAATTACAGAATTTTTTCAGAATACGATACAGAAATCATTCTCGAAAATATCACATTGCTGGATGATTACGGTTACAATAACTACGAAATAAGAATAACGATGTATCCGGATTACGTGAAAGAAGAAGATTTTTTAAAAATCGCTGAACTCTTGAAAGGGAAAAAAAGGGTAATAATTCAACAATACAGAAAAAATAAGGATTCCGATCCGGAACCCTACAAAAAGGAGATACTGTCTAAATTCTCTTATATTTTAAAAGATTATGTAAAATATGTAGATATCAGGGAATAATAAGCCTGTAAAGTCTCCCTTTTTTTAAATATCAGAATTTCAAAAATTCTAAAAATGTTTTATAATTTCTAGAAGTAGGGGGTGGAGTTTTGAAAATAAAAATAAGGGGAATAGAATCCATAACACCGCTTAATGGTCTGGAACTGACCATTACCAGGGGTGATATGGATATTGTTTATAAATTTGAGGTTCAGAATAATAAAACAAAGATTTTTTGTACATTGAAAAATAGTTCTTCAGAGGAAAAAAGAATATCACTGATAGATTTATTCTCGGTGGAAGAAGTGAGTGAACCGGTGCATATAAATTCCTGGCAGAGCTGGACACCCTTTATGTCGTTCTGGGAAAAACCTGTTGTTGATAAACTCATTGATTATCTCGATGAAAACAAAAGTACAAATCTTTATACTCCTGTTCCGGAAGTGCTGAGAATGGGAGAACACCCGAGTGATTATTTCATAGCGACGAATCATATGGTTATCGGTGCATTGAAATCGAAAGTATCGCACCCGTATTTCATATGGGATGAAGAAGGAATGACAATCAGAGCATACAATGAATTTTTCGGAAAATCTCTCAATCCAAAGGAATCAATTGAGATTGAACCTTTCATAATTCTATATCACGATCCGCTTCCAACATTGCTCGACAACTACGTACTACAGGTAAAAAAGGAAAACGATATAAAGATAAAAAAAGACGATATAGTCGGTTGGTGTAGCTGGTATCAATACTTTACCGATGTCAGTTTTGATGATATAAAAAAGAATACTGATTTAATCTTCAACATAAAAAAGGAAAAGAATATACCTTACAATCTGATACAACTCGATGATGGTTACGAAAAAGATATAGGGGACTGGTTAACAACAAATGATAAATTTAACAATTTAGAAGAGGTTGCAGACTATATAAAATCAAAGGGTTTTTCTGCGGGAATATGGCTCGCACCCTTTTGCGCATCGGAAACATCGGATCTCTTTAAAAGTAATCCGGATTGGTTTGTGAAAAATAAAAACGGTGAGCACAAACTATCATTCGTAAACTGGAAGAAAAACATATACTCCCTGGACCTTTCAAACAGCGAGGTACTCGATCATTTAACTGAAACATTCAGGACACTTAAAAAAATGGGATTCGATTACTTCAAGATAGATTTTCTGTTTGCAGGTGCAATGCCGGGTGACAGATTCAATAAAAAAATAACTCCCATAGAATCTTATATTAAAGGTATGAAAACGATAAGAAAGGCTGTCGGCAACGATTCCTTTATATTAGGTTGTGGTGCACCTCTCTGGCCGTCTTTGGGATATGTCGACGGCATGAGAATTTCCTGTGATACAGCTCCTTTCTGGGAAGAAAAGGATAAACCTTTCACTTCCTTCGGATTAAAAGAAGCTTTGAGAAATTCAATAACCAGAAATTTCATGAATAAAAAGCTATGGTTGAACGATCCGGATGTAATTTTCCTGAGAAACAGGGACATAAAATTAACCGATTCCGAAAGAGAACTCTTCGCTTATTCCGTTGGAGTAATGGATTCAATGGTCATGACGAGCGACAACATGGAACTCGTTGACGATGATAATCTCAAGTTACTCAAGAATGTTCTTGAAATTAAAGGTGGTAATTCCAGAACCTTTATGGATGGATCGAACGCGGTTTATGCAATTGGAATCAAAGGTGGCAAAAAATACAACACGCTTATAGAAATAAATTTAAATGACAAAAACAGAAATAAGAAAAAATCCGTAAAGGGATGCAAATGGATAGGACTTGAAAACAATGGAGAAAGAATAGATATTCCCGGCAGAGGATGCTGGATGGCAAAAATCCCTACGGAAGCCATCGAACTTGATAAGAAAGTTACGTTCAAAGAGGACGGCAGACAGGTAAACTATTATAGTGTAAAGAAAAAAGAAGGGGAATGATCACCTTCTTTTTTCAGTTATATAGGCAGTATAATCAATAACATTCAAAGAGAATATAAAAACAGTTATCAAAGTTATGAGGATTATTATTCCCTTGAGGACAGCATACGATTCAACTGTCATCTGAATATTTATAAAATCACTGAATTTCTTCAAATTACTCGGATACGCAAAGGTATACAATATTCCCAATACGACTATCCCGGAAATTATATCCGTTAATCTGCTTTGAAAAAGAAAATTGAAAACAATCGTTGCGGTATTTATGCTCATGAGTACAAAGCCAATGAAAAATGCTGTTTTTAACATGTTTATTATGTCACTTGAAATAACCGTATCGGGTTGGGTTGATATGAACACCGGTCCATAAATAAATGCGAACAAAAGAGCGAAAGTTCCTATGATCGAAAATATCAATCCTATCATAAAACCTTTTTTTGTTGTACTTTTCTTTTTGGCCCTTTTCTTAAGAAATCCTCCTAGATAAGGCAACCGTAATTTTTTTCTATGTCTTGTCAGTATCATCAATATAAGAGTTACCACACCGAAATCAAATACGAACGTTACGGGGAGTCTTCCAAAAAATTCCAGAAGAGGAACAAATGAGTTGATATCCTTGTTAATCACCGTATTGCCGGCAATCATTCCCACTATTAAAAGTCCCATATGAACGGAAAAAACTATAAAAGAATACATGAAGAGATAATTTTTAAAGATGGGAGCGATTATTTGTTCTTCCACAACATATTTTTCTGCCACTTCCTCAGGTTTTCCAAAATCACTGATGGCTTTTCTTATCGATTCTTCATCTTGATTCCCATAATCTCTTTCGGCGTTATTCAATACATAACTTTCGATTTCAGCCAATATTTTCTTTCTTTCAGCAGAGGTCTTACCGAATATAAAACTGTCGATATTATCCAGATACTCTTTAAGATATCTACTCATATCATGCTCTCCCCAAATTCATTTATGATTTTGTTTTGGTTTTTCCGGATAGCTATCAGTTCTTTTCTGATTCTCTTTCCTTCTTCCGAAATGACGTAATATTTTCTCGGCTTATTCTGAATTATTTTCCATTCACTGGTCAAGAATCCCCTCTCTTCCATTCTTCTGAGAAGCGGGTAGAGGGTCTGCTCTTCTATAGCGTATCCCTTACTGTCAAGAAGTTTCAAAATGTCGTATCCATATGCCGGCTTGTTTAAAACCAGCAAGACAAGTAATTGAAGAAAACCTCTGTTCATTTCTGAAAATACTTTATTATCATTCATACAACATACCTACTTTATACTTTATACTTTATAAATAAATATACTATATATAAAATAGTATGTCAATAAAAAAACCACAGAATCTCATTTTCAAGAAATTCTGTGACATTTTTGCCTAAAATTACTTTTTAAATCGAACAAAAAAATTGACCGGAGATTTTTAAAGAAAATAATTTGGAGATTCCTTTGTAATATTTACATCGTGAGGATGGCTTTCAATCAAACCCGCAGGTGATATTTTTATAAATTTCGATCGATTTTTCAAATCATCTATATCTTTTGTACCACAATAGCCCATACCTGCACGTAACCCGCCTACCAGCTGAAAAACCACATCGGCAACGGATCCTTTGAAAGGAATTCTGCCCACGATGCCCTCGGGAACCAATTTTTTATTCTCTTCCTGAAAATACCTGTCACTGCTTCCCTTTTTCATGGCATCGATAGAGCCCATGCCTCTGTAAACCTTATAACTTCTTCCTTTAAAAATAATTTTCTCTCCGGGGCTCTCTTCCGTGCCTGCCAGTAAATTCCCAAGCATTACCGAATCTGCACCGGCGGCAATCGCCTTCACAATATCTCCCGAATATTTTATTCCACCGTCTGCAATGACAGGGACATTGTATTTTTTCGCAGCAATTGAACAGTTGCGAATTGCAGTTATCTGCGGCACACCTATTCCCGCAATGACTCTTGTCGTACAGATTGATCCGGGTCCCATTCCGACTTTTACCGCATCTGCACCCGCCTCTATGAGATCCACAGTTGCTTCTGCGGTTGCAACATTTCCTGCAACAACCTCCAGAGATGGATATGAAGATTTGATCCTTTTAACCGCTTCTATAACCCCCTTTGAATGGCCATGGGCGGTATCGAGAACAATAACATCCACTTTAGCAGCGATGAGTGCTTCCAGTCTTTCATCAGTGCCCTTTCCGGTTCCGATAGCCGCAGCAACGAGCAATCTTCCCGAACCATCTTTGGATGAATTAGGATATTTTTTTGCCTTTTCGATATCTTTTATCGTTATCAAACCCTTTAAATAGTTGTTCTCATCAACTAGAGGAAGTTTTTCAATCCTATGTTTCCGCAAAATTTCCTTAGCCTCATCCAGAGAAGTTCCAACTTTTGCGGTGATCAAATTTTCTTTCGTCATGCTCTCATATATCGGTTTGTCAAAATTCGTTTCGAATCTGAGATCTCTGTTCGTCAGTATTCCAACGAGTTTTCCATTTTCAGTGATTGGAACACCTGATATGTGATATTTTTCCATTAACGCTCTGGCTTCGCCCAACAGGTTCCCAGGTGACAGAAAAAAGGGATCGACTATGACCCCGTGCTCCGATCTTTTTACCTTGTCCACTTCTTCAGCCTGCTCTTCAATTGACATATTTTTATGAACAACACCAATTCCACCTTCGCGGGACATCATAATCGCCATTCTCGTTTCGGTGACAGTGTCCATGCCGGCACTGAGAATCGGGATATTCAGATTTATATTTTTTGTCAATCTCGTTTTTATATCCACTTCCCTGGGCAAAACATCCGACTTACCCGGAATAAGCAAAACATCATCAAAAGTTAATCCTTCGGTTATAAATTTATCGTCCATTTAAACCCTCCAAAAATATATTTTAAATATGATAACACGATAGCTTAAATGATGTTTTCTTCAAAAATGAATTTTAATAACTTTCAATTACAGTAGGATCAAAAAAATGAATATTTTTTTAAATAAAGAACATACGGACTCATTACATCCGTACATTCTTGAAAACTTTTTGAATAATATTTTTAATTAGTTATTCCATACCGGGATATTTTATTCAAATATAAAATACTTACCGGCAACTCCCCGGACAGAGCAGAACCTTCTTCCTTCTTGTCGTCACAGCATATCTATAATGATGAATCTCTTTCTACACTCTTTTCTTTTTTAATTGGGAATTTATCAGAACCAGATCGAAAAGCTTCGGGTTCCAGTCACCTATCCATTCGGAAATTTCCTGAAGATTTTCAACGTAGGTATTGTCAAGTAACACTTCCTTTTTCAACGATTTAATTCCCTCATTTTTAAGTTTATAAGCCAGCAAACAGTCTTCAAGCCCTATCGTTCCTCCGCAATCGTCGGGAGGACACGCACCCTCGCCACCATGACAAAGAGTCAGATGTTCTTTTGATTCAATCACATTCTCCAGAATAATATCGTGTTCCCAGTAATCATCGAAATCGTAAATGTATTCTATCGTTTTTCCTATCGAAGAAAAATAATTATTTATTTTTATCTTTTTTGAATTCAACAATTTCTTCTCTTCTATATCTCCAAATTCTTCCTCATTTTCTCCATCTATTATCAGATCCGGAGATTCGAACTTAAAGAAATGAAAATTACCCCAGCCCATGATAATCTGAATGATTTCATGAAATTTAAAGAAAGTTATATTTTCCCTGACCTCAAATTTACGCCAGATTAACGGCTTTGTATCCTTCAAAACTATTTTGAAAATAAATTTTTTCATGCTTTATCACCCAAAATAAAGAAATAATAATCTTCTACCATATTATAACGCTAATTATGAAATATGCAATATGAGATAAATAGCAAAATTAACCCATTAAATAAGGTATAATTTACTACTAAATATATTTGGAGGATATAATAAATGCCTAAGAAGCTTGTTTTGCTTTTCGCAGTAATTTTATTCATCTGTTTCATGTTCGGAAATGTTTACAACGCAGTGGGAAATAACGATTTTGAAGGTGTAAAAGAAGCTGTTAACAACGGTGAGAATATAAATATTCGTGGATACAACAATAGAACATCACTAATGATCGCCCTGGATTATGGTTATCCTGAAATCGCCGAATATTTGATTCAGAACGGAGCGGATATAAACCTACTGGACGATGACGGCTATTCCGCATTACATTTTGCAGCAAGAAAAGGTTTCATTAATATCGTTAAAACTCTCATTGAAATGGGTCTGGATGTAGACCAGTGTCCCGATGAAACGAAATTCTATGCCGGCGACACTCCTTTAAATCTGGCAGCAAAACAGTCAAAATATGAGGTTGCACAATATCTTATAGATAACGGTGCGGATACGGACGGAGTAAAATTTTCTTCACAATCACCGGTCGTTCAGGCGATTTTGAATAAAGATGTGCAGATGCTCGAACTTCTTCTCAAAAGCGGAGCGGACCCGAACAATTCTGCCAAAGACAGCAGAGCTCCCCTGTACAGAGCCTTATCGGAAAAATTACCTCTGGAAGCGATTCAGTTGCTCATAGATGCCGGAGCGGATGTTGATTTCAGTTATGAATACGGATCAATCATCGAAAAGGCCGTTGGTAGTTCTGTGGTTGAAATAATAGAGGCGTTGGTGAATGCCGGTGCGAATATCAATTACATCGACGAAAATGGAAATACCGCCTTACACGATTCGGCCAGAAGAAATTCCAAAAGTGTCAACAACTATATCATTTCAAAGGGTCTGGATATCAATGCAAAGAATAACGAAGGGCAAACTCCTCTTTATATTGCTTCTGAAAAGGGTTACATAGATATCGTATTTCTACTGATATCAAACGGGGCGGATCTCTTCATAGCGGACAACGATGGTTACCTGCCGATGCATATACATCTTGCGGTTTACAAAGCGGATAAAGAAAAAGTTGATCTGTTGCTTTCGAAGGGAGTGGATATAGATCAAAATGAAAACGAATATAATATAACTCCCATTTTGTACGCATGCGCCGAAGGAAATATGGAAATGGTTGAATATCTCTATGAAAAGGGAGCGGATATAAATGCTGTCGATTCAAAAAATGATTCGGCTATATATGTTGCTTCAAATCGTTACGGAAACCCTGAAGTGATCTCCTTTCTCATTTCTAAGGGATTGGATCCGGATATTGAAAATGCTGATGGGGAAACAGCTCTTTTCATAGCAGCGGAAGACAATTTTACAGAAGGAATCACAGCACTTATACAAGGGGGAGCAGATCCCAATCACGTCAATAAGGAAGGAAAAACGGCATTGTTCTTCGCAGTTGAAGAGGAGTATCCGAAATCTATAAAGACTCTTCTCGACGGTGGCGCGGACGTGAATTTTAAGGACATCGAAGGAAAAACGGTACTTTTCTATGCTGCAATGAATGAATACGATGGTGAAGAAATGATAGAAGTCATGAAGGATTACGGGCCGGATTCAAATATAGTTGATAACGAAGGAAAAAAGGCGATAGATTACGCTGCCAGCGAAGGTTTGAAAGCACTCATAGAATCGCTGTAAATTCACTTTATTTTTCTCTATCAGGGCAAATGAAAAGAACAACTCGTTTGCCCTTTTTATTTTTTCAAATTTTTATCCAGTGATATTCGTATGGGTCAAGAATTATTTCTTCATCGCACATCTTAATTTCGCTGCGGAATAAATCTTTTTTTGATTCAATCTTTTCTCCAATTTTTCCGCACATTCTTTTTGCAGATAAATTCTGAACGATCAATAATCTATTCTCTTCATAAATTCTGTAGTAAGCTAAAACCTCTTTTATTTCTTCACCGGTATCATTTTTAAAATCAATGAATTCCAGTTTTCCCCTTCCAAGAACAGCATTTTCTTTTTTTATCTTAACAATTTCCCGGATGAACGAAAAAACACCACTGGAGAAACTACCTGTGTCACCCAGTTCTTCTTCTATCCGGTTCCAGTCTATTCTTCCTCTCACCAGGTATCTTGAATCCTTTATCCCCGTTTTTTCAAATTGTTCTCTGTAATAATCTTCATCGTTTATTTTCCCCAACTCATCTCCATAAAATATTATCGGACTTCCAATTAAGCTGAACATTATTGAATATGCGAGTTTAATTTTTTTCAAATTTTCTCCAAACAAAGTCGCGAGCCGTGCGGAAATCCCTTCACCCTCCCTGAAAGACCAGAGAGGGTCCTTAACATAATAATCGAAGATAATCCTTCTCTCTTCCGGAGTGACCATTTCCAGGGTCAATTCATCATGACACCTCAAAAACATGAGCCACTGACATTCGGATGGAATATGAACCGGTGTAATCTCCGGGGACAGAACCCATTTGACCGCTTCATTGCTTTCTTCGGCTAGACTTCTGTAGATCCTGGGCATTACCGGAAAATGATATGCGGCATTACACTCATCATTATTCCCGAAATATTCCACAACCTTTTTTGGAGGCTGACAGGCCTCAGCGAGCAGAAGAGTTCCACTTTGAATATAATCCAGAACCGCCCTGAAAAATTTAACCACCATATGAGTCTGCGGCAGATTTTCACAATTGGTATTATCCTCTTTCCATATATAGGGAATTGCATCCGCCCTGAACCCATCCAGTCCCTTCAACTTCCAGTAAATAAGGATTTTGCTCATCTCAATCAGTATCTCAGGGTTTTTATAATTCAAATCCGGTTGATTTGGAAAAAATCTGTGAAAATAGTATTCTCCGCTGTTCGAATCATACTTCCAGTTACTTTCACACAGACCTTTGAAAATAATTCGTGCATCTTCATATTTTTCTGTTGTCTCACTCCATATAAAAAAATCTCTCTTCGGATTTTTTTTATCCTTTCTTGCTTCCAAAAACCATGGGTGATCTTCAGAACAGTGATTGAGAGCGATATCGAAGATAACTCTTATGTTCTTCCTGTGAGCTTCGATCAGAAAAACCTCAAAAATTTTCTGATCACCGGACCTCAATAAAGACGGCCTTATCTTTTTATAATCGGAAATATCGAATCCTCCATCTTTCATGGGAGATTCCAGTATCGGCAGTAACCATATACAGTTTATCCCGAGATTTTCAAGATATGATAATTTTTCAGTCAATCCTTCGATATCTCCACTGAATAGGTCAACATAAAGCGAATATATCACAGCATCCTTATACCAATCGACTTTTTCGTCTTCAAAGGAAGGTTTGAAATCGCACTCCGAATTTTCCAGGAATTCCAAAAAATCTTCGAGTAAATTTTCATGGCCTCTATACAATTCATTCCATATTTTTCTTATCTTTTCTTTCATTCTGTCTCTCCAAACACCGCCAAACGACCGATACAAATCATTCGTGCCCAAAAAATTCTTCAACCGCTTTGACATCATCTCTATGAAAGGTTTTTATGCCGTTTTTATTCAGAAAATGGTCCGCGGTTTCAAGGTTTTTATCTCTTTTATTCAGGATGATGAATTGAATTTCACCGGATCTGTTTCTCACAACGTAATCCAGATGGATTTTATACACCTCATCCTCAAAATTGATCAAGTAAAACAGATTTTTCTCCTCCAGTATTTCTCCAATAAGAGGATTCTTCTCGATTGTATATTCTCCACTTTTATCTTTCAAAATTTCACTGAGTTTTTTATTCATGTTGGTGGACATATAAATATATTATCACAATCTACAACCCGATGATCAAAAGTATAACATTCAAAGAAAAGTGAGCCATTAAATCTTTCAACAACCCGAATGATCATTTTATCTGTTAATATTGATCATGTAGGCGATAATGAAAATATATTTTATGATCTTAACAATCCGGAGGAAATATGTTTGTTGATTTACATGTACATTCAACGGTTTCAGATGGAACGGAAAATCCCACTGATCTTTTTAAAAAAGCGAAAAATATCGGTTTGGAATTGTTTGCGATAACCGATCATGACAATATCTCGGGATCGAAATTGATCTATAACGGGAAACGTGATAATTCCATCTATTTCATAACGGGTGTGGAAATCAGTGCGGAATTTAAAAATACACTTCATATCCTTGGATATAACTTCGATATAGAAAACAAAGCACTGAATGAAACTCTTGGCAATCTTCAGGAATACAGGCTCAAAAGAAACGAAAGAATGATTAAAAATATGAACGATTCAGGATTCAAGGTCAGTCTGGAAGAACTTTTCAGGATCTCAGGAGGAAAACAGGTGGGGCGTCCACACTTCGCCCGACTCATGTTGGAAAAGGGTTTTGTTGAATCATACCAGGAAGCATTCGACAAATATTTAAAAAAAGGTGCTCCGTTTTATATGGATAAAAAAAGATTATCTCCAGAAGATTCCATCAAACTGATAAAAAATGCGGGTGGTCTTTCCGTTCTCGCTCACCCATATCAAACGAAGCTTGATGGGGAAAACCTTGAAAAACTGATAAAAAAAATGAAATCCCAAGGACTGGATGGCATCGAAGTTTTTTATTCACTTCATAGTGAAAAAATGACGGAAGAGTACCTGTCTTATGCGAAAAAATACGATTTAGTGGCAACCTCGGGAAGTGATTTCCACGGAGAAAACAAAAAAAATATCAAACTCGGCATGAATACACCCTTCGCTTATCTTAAAGATTTTATAAAAAAAATCATAACCACCCGTAAAACTGGTAGTCTGTATTAGCCCTGAAAGGGTATGACTCCAGATGAGTCTCAAGACTCTCTGAAAAGGGCGGGCGCCCGCTTTTTATCCTCATATCACCCCACTAAGCAATTTTCTTTTTCACTTGTTTTTAAATGGATTTATATATTCTTCTATTACTTTTTTTGTTTTTCCCTACTGTATCTACATACAAGCTAAACGTATTAGGAAAAATCTCAAAAATGGGAAGTGTCAATACACTTGTTCTGCTTGCTGATTAGCGAATACAGTATAAATAAAATCTAATCCGGATAAAAAATAACCATATCAAGCAAACAGTTTACCCCTCCTGTGTTTTTATAACTGTGAGGTTTATCGGCCTTGAAACGCATTGCTTTCCCTACATTTACAACAAAACTCTTTTCGCCTACAGTGATTGTAACTTCTCCACTGAACACAGTCAAAAACTCTTGCGTGCCTTGCAAATGAGGCTCTGTTGATAAATATCCATTCGTTTGAAATTCCACAGAATATATTTCAAAGCGACGAGTGCTGTCAAAAGAAAACGTTGGATAAATTTTTACTCTTCCTTCATCTTCGAGCAACGGTTCAAGACTGTTAATATCTATCAATTCAATATTCGTTTCCACATGATTTATGAATTGCGAAAAAGATACTTTTAATCCATTCGCAATTTTCCACATAGTTGATACGGTTGGATTTACTTCACAACGTTCAATCTGACCGAGCATACTTTTACTCACACCCGAAAGCTTTGCCACTGTATCAAGGCTCAGTTTTTTTTCTTCTCTCACTCTTTTCAAGTTTTCAGAAATTACACGACTAAGATTATACAAAAAAAATTCCCCCTTACGCTTGACACTATACTGCACATATGATATTATAATAGTGCACGTACAATATAATATACATATTGTATTATATACAGTATATCATGCTGCAATTATAGAGTAAAGAGGGGTGACGTGTTTAATGTCAAATCTTCTGCAATTTTTATCATATGTTTTTGTATCAAATATTTCCCCGGGGCCAAATGCTATCGTATCAATGTCCAACACCGGAAAGTTCGGATTTAAAAAAAGTATTCTGTTTAATTTGGGTGTATCTACAGGAGTATTTATTGTATTATTCGTGTGCAATCTTTTTAGTTGGGTCATATTTGATATTTTTCCTGCTTTTCAGTTGATTATGGTCTGGATTGGTGCAGCATACATATTGTGGCTGGCTTGGAATACATTCCAAAGCAAGTCTACCAAAGAAAACAAGTACAATAAAGACAGTGGCAATTTATTTTTTCAAGGTGTTGTTTTGCAATTTGTAAATCCCAATACGATTTTATATGGAATAACTGCTTTTTCATCCTTTATTCTTCCGCAATATCAATCGCCTTTCATTTTAATTGTGTTTTGTATTCTACTTTCTTTAGCTTCCTTTTTCTGTACGGTATGTTGGACTATGTTTGGCGCAGTATTTCAAAGATTCATTGTAAAGCACACGAAAATCGTTAATATCATTTTAGCAACATTATTAGCATACTGTGCTGTTTCCTTAGTTATTAAAACACTTTAGATACACTGATATATCAATGAGAAATAGTTGCATAAACTGCCCCTCCTTTGGAATTATCAGATAACTAAACACGCACTTTTAAGGGTTCTTATATATAACACTCATAATATCCTTTACACCAGAATTTTCTGTTCCCATACCTATATTTTAAATTCGCATGTCTATCAAATATCCCATAACCTGAATTTATCCCAGCAAAGGAGATTTTTTTATATTCATCGCTTAAAGCTCTCCGGTACCGCTTTCTTGGCAGATGGTTTTCTTTTCTAGAATAATTTAAAAGAGGGAATCAATCCCTCTTTTAAAAATCGAAGTGATTAAATTCGATCTTTTCGTAATCATTGATTATACTCATAACGCCACTGCGTTTTTTTCATTATTTCTGAATTTTTATACTCCATTCGGGTCCTGGATAGACGCCATAGGTTTCGGAAAAATTTCCCCAGTTGATTGCCAGGGCAATCGTTGCGCTGCTGTTGAGATATATGAGAGGATCGCCTTCCGGAACGTATCCGAAACTGTAAACATACGGAATCTCTCCCTCATAAATCAATTCACCTGACTGGCTGATTTCAACATGAAGTATTTCGGAATCTTCCACATTCAAACCCAATTCATCGAATACTTCAATTGGAATATTTGTCCAGATGTTCCCATAAGGATCATCCAGTTTAGCTATCATTCCGACTACAGTATTTTCATCCAGTAGTCTCGCTCTTTCATATTCAATCATAATTATTGGAATGTCTAAAACTGGACCAATTTCCATGAAGGAAATTTCGCCAGAAGCCAGTCTCGCTCCCGTATAGGCATAAACGTCACGACCGTGGAAAGTGTAAGATCTCTCGGAACCTGGCAATCTGTTGACTTCCTCATCTATCACTCTGACTTCTTCTATTCCATATTCTTCGGCAACGAGAGTGAGTGTCCCATTATCAGGAGTCACGAAATAATGACCCGTTTTTGTCTTTAAAACAATAGATTTTCTTTCAGTTCCGACACCGGGATCAATTACGGAAACAAAAACGGTTCCCGCAGGCCAGTAAGGAACAACCCCGACTATAACCTGAGCCCCTTCCCAGATATCGAAGGGTGTTATATTGTGACTCAGGTCGAAAATTCTCAAATTGTTGTCTACGGAATACGCAACCCCTTTCATAGCTGCAACCGCATTCTCTTTTGTACCAAAATCTGACTGCAGAATGAGTGGCCCCTTTGCAACGATAAGTAAAGCCATTAAAAGAACCAGGAAAATTAAAAATACCTTTTTCATAACCCATCAACCTCCTAAAAACAATTTTTCTGTATTAAAAAAATCAACAGAAATCAATTTTTCGATCAATCTAAAATACAGGATTTCCTTTTTGAATACACTTTTATAAAATTAAAATTAATTACATCAACATTGTATATGATATCTAATATCTCCGGATAGTTTTATCGGTGTTGACATTTATCATTCATAGTTCTTCCTCAAGTTTATTATATAATAGCATGTACAACTTGTTTAGCACTACAAATCCATTTGAAAAAAGAATCCCGCTCTTTAAAGATTTTTACAGACGCATTAAAAATGCTATCTCAAATTCAGTCTTATAAAAAAGAAAATATAGTTTAAAATATATATTGAAGGTAACATATTATGAAAAAAACAAAAAAAGTTGCTAACATTTGAAATTAAGAAAAAATCTCTGGGAGGATATAAATTGAAAGTACTGTTATTCGAACCACACTTGAGTGAAAGGGGTCATTTTAAAGAATGGTGCTGGAATCTATATAAATTGTTAAACATTGATATTGTTTCCAAAGTAATTTTTCTGGATTTCAACGATATTCTCAAAATGGCTTATAAGGAAAAACCTCAGCTCAAAGTCCCATACGAAATAATAAATATTTCCGATTCCCGAAGCCCTATGATAACCTCCAGAAGTTTCAAAAGATTAAACCAGGAAAAAAGGGCAAAGGAATGGTATTCGAACATCATAAGAAAACTGGAAAGCTTACATGGAGATCTGATGATAATCACAACACAGGACATCTATTTAATGTACAAAAAATTGAAATCCCTGAAAATAAACAAAATTTATACATCACATACCGTAAGTTTTATTCCAACATTTCACAAAGAAAAATTCGAAAAAAGAAATTTCATGAGAAAATTGAATGGGATGATAATTTCTGAAACCATAAAAAAATCAATAAAAAATGACAAAGTGCTGGTGCTGGAAGAAAGCACAAAGAACCATCTGAAAGAACAGGGGTTGAAAAAAGTTTATGATATTCCTTACATAAATTATTCGGAAGAAGATATTGCAGATGAAATCGATACTTCACGGATAAAAAATAACAGAATCATAATTCCCGGGATAATTTACGAAAATAAAAATCACGAATATATCCTGAAAATTATAGAAAAAAATAAAAACAGATTTAAAGGCATAAATATACATATAGCCGGTTATCCACGCCCGGGATATGGAACGAAGGTAGCCAAAATGGCGGAAAAATTGGCAGAATATGGAGTAACGACTAATTTTAAATATCTCACTAAAGAAGAGTTGAAAAAAGAAATTTCAATATCGAAATTTGTTCTGATCCCTTATTCAAAAACCAGATGGGATCAGACCTCGGGCATCATGTACGATGCAATCTCCAATAACAGGCCATTTATTGCTCCTGATATATTACCATTTAAAAATCATCTGAGAAAATACAATATGGGACTGACATACAAAGAAAACGATACCGAATCATTCATTAAAACACTTGAAAGAGCTATCGAAATTCCAATAAACGATTTTTTTGATGGAATAAAAGAATTCAAATCGAACAACACAACAGAAAAAATAAAAGAAAAACTCAAAAAGATTATTCTTGATTAAATGGAGGTATAATGAGAATAGGGATTGAATACACTTCGGCTTCCAACGGCAGAGGAGTCGGAAGGTACATTTACAATATTGTCGGACAACTATCAAAAATCGATGACCAAAATCAATATATAATTTACGCAAATTATCGCGAATCATTTCCTGCTACTCTGTCCCTGAATAAAAACTTCTCAATAAAAGAAGTCTCTTACAAAAACAAGCATAAATTTATACAGTTTCAACTTCCGAAATTAGCAAAAACAGATAAACTTGATGTATTATGGTGTCCCGCGAATGAATTTCCGGTCTTTTTCAAAAAAAGCATTTCACTCTTTGCAACCATTCATGATGTGATTTTTTTCAGAAAAGAACGGGAATATAAAGATAGAAGCACTACGGTTTTGAAATTTATAACAAAACTCGGTTCGAAAAAACCAAAAATAATATTTACCGATTCAAAATATTCTAAAAAAAGAATAAATGATGTTTTGAAAGTTCCCCTGAACAAAATAAAAGTAATCGACTTGAAAATAGATTACATTCTCTCGGATATAAATAATAACAATTTCGATGATGAAATACTGAAAAAAATGAATGTTAATAAAAAGAAGTACTTTTATACCGTTTTGACATTGAAACCACACAAAAACTTGAAAACTCTGTTAACAGCTTTCGAAAGTGATCTGGTCAAATATTCCCTGATAGTTACAGGATGTAAAAGTCCGGATTCATGGATAGAACATTATTTGTCCTCGAATAAAAAAATGAAAAAAAAGATATTTCTGACGGGAAGAATATCTGACGGAGAACTAAACAGCCTTTACAAAAATTGTGCTGCTTTTCTTTTTCCCCCGCTGGAAGAAGGATTTGGCCTTCCGTTACTTGAAGCTCAATGTTTCGACATACCTGTAATCTGTTCGAATGCCCCACCGATGAATGAAATTGCCGACAAAAACTCCATACTGGTTGATCCAATGGATTATAAAAAATATATTGAAGAAATACAAAAAATACAGAGAGGTCAGATAGAATTCGACAAATGCGAGAGAGAAAAGCATCTCGAAAGATTTAAAAACTGGGAAAAAACCGCCAGAGAAATTCTGTATATTATTTCAAATAATCGTTGATCCCTTTTAAATTCTTATGAAATGAGGTTTAAAATGTTATTATTCATATAGAAAAATTATTTTGGGGGAAAACAGTCATGAAAAAAGCTTTTATTACCGGCATAACGGGACAGGATGGGTCATATCTGACGGAATTATTGTTGGAAAAGGGCTACGAAGTACACGGGATGGCCAGAAAATTTTACAGTTATTCACCTTTACAGATGAGTAAAAATACAGGTGATAAAAATCTTCATATACACAATGGAAATCTGATGGATAATTCTAGTTTAATAAAATTGATTTATCAGATCCAGCCGGATGAAATTTATAATCTTGGAGCTCAAAGTAACGTGGGGGCCTCATTCGACAATCCCGAATATACTATAAATGTGAACGGAGTGGGCACGCTCCGGATTTTAGAAGCCATAAAGAATCTTGGGTTTAAAAATAAAACAAAATTCTATCAGGCTTCCACATGCGAACTGTTCGGTCATGCCAAGGAAACACCTCAAAATGAGAATACAGCATTTTTCCCAAGAAATCCGTATTCAATATCAAAACTTTACGCTTACTGGATAACAAAGAATTACAGAGAAGCACATAAATTATATTCCTGTAACGGTATACTCTTTAACCATGATTCCCCAAGAAGAGGAAAAGAATATGTTACAAGAAAAATATCCCTGGCCGTGGCAAAAATATTTTTGGGACTTCAGGAAAAACTCTATCTTGGAAATCTCAACGCCACAAGAGATTGGGGTTATGCACCCGATTATGTAGAGGCCATGTGGAAAATGCTTCAACTTCAGAAGCCCGATGATTTTGTGATAGCAACCGGAGAAGCTCATTCGGTCAGAGAATTTGTCGAAGAAGCTTTTAAAAATTTAGAAATAAAAATAAAGTGGATCGGTGAGGGAATTTCTGAAAAAGGCATAGATACCGATTCCGGGAAAATACTGGTGGAAGTCAACCCTGATTTTTTCAGACCAGTAGAGGTTGAATTTCTCGTTGGAGATCCGTCCAGAGCTGAAAAAGAATTGAACTGGACGCCAAAAATAAAATTTAAAGAACTTGTGAAAATCATGGTGGAAGCCGATCTTAACATCCTGAAAAAAAGATTTGTAAATTAAAAAAACGACAGTGCATAGTGTTTGGGATTTAGTGCATAGTGAAAAAATCGGACGGACCCTAAGCGGACGGACCCCAAAATATTGGACAAAAATAACTCGTATCAACGTTTTACTAAAACTTCCTTGCCAAAGCTCTGAATTGCATTAAATTGTTTAGGAGTTTTATAACCCAAAGATGAATGTGGTCTTAAGTTGTGATAATAATCCATATATACTAGATACTTTAAATACAAGTCTTTTACACTCTTAAATTTATTTAAAGCAACAAATTCTCTCTCAAGATTCGCATGCTGAGATTCAATAAATGCCTGGGAATCAGGATTATGTTTGTATCCAAATTCATGGATTATTCCTAATTCTTCCATTTTTTCTCTTGTTTTATTTGCTTTGAATTGTGATCCGTTATCTGTTCTTATCACCTCTGGTTTTTCTCCTCTTGCTTTTATCGCTATTTCTATTAGTTCCAGGAAATCTTCATGTGTACATCTCTTTCCTATGTGTGTTGCTACTATGTTCCTGTCATAGACGTCTATTATATCTAACAGTGGTACTATTCCATCTCTACCTGCATTAAAGAACTTTATATCTACTTCCCATAATTGATTCTGCTTTGTTATTGTTCTATTCTGTGCCCTTTTGACTGGGTGTTTTGTCCTGTTTTCATATTTTCTTACCAGCCCTAATTCCTTTCTAAATCCATGTAACCTGTTGTGTCCAATATATATTCCATATTTGTAATACAGATAGCTTTTCATCTTCTTTGAGCCCATTGTTTTTATATAGTACTCTGGGTTCATTGCATCTTCATTCTTACACTTTTCCAGTATTAGTTCCTTTAACTCTTCATTCCTTATCTTCCCATTCATTGTATTCACAAATTCGCTTTTCTTTCTGCCTCTTTTCTTATATTCCTTTGCTTGATTCTTTTCTTTGAAATGATAATAATATGTGCTTTTCTTTATTTCCAACATCTCTATTATTCTTTTGAATGGATATCCTTTTTCTTTCAATTCTTTTGCTAATAGGTATTTGCCTCTTTTATTCATTCTTCCTTTTCTGTTTTTTTTAATATCTCTTTCAATATTTGATTTTCCATCATTAATGTTCCTAATTCATCTATTAGTTCTTCTTTTTCCATTTCCTTTTTCTTTTCTAATCCATATTCTTTGTATAATACCGGTGGTATCTTTTCTTTCTTTGTCCTTTTGTCTCCTAATACCCTTATTATTTCATCTTCTCCATTTATCCTGTATCTTCACCCACCCTGATATTGTTGTTGAGGGTACTGCATATTTATTTGAGAGTCCTTCTAATGTCATTTCTGTCTCTCTGTACTCTTTTATTACTTTTATTTTTAATTCCTTAGAGTATTCTTTTTTCTTTCTCTTCATTCTTTCACCCCTTATCCTTTATTTTATTTTACTATTACTAGTTTCTTTGTCCTATTCTTTTTTGGGGTGAAATAGCTAAGTTGCCTATTGAAGCTCTCTATTGAATTTGTAGTATATATAAGCCTTCTTATCTCTTCAGGATATTCGAACATAACGGCTATTTCTTCCCAATTGTCTCTCCAGGGTTTTATTGCTATGTAATATTTTTCTCCCCATTTTTCTTCTAATAAGTCCAGAGCTTCCAAGGCTGTTTCTTCATTTATTGCTTTATATACTGGTTTTAAATCATTTATGAATTTCTTTTTGTCTTTATATGATAAGTATTTTGTCGAGTTTCTTATCATGTGTACAATGCATCTCTGTACTTTTGCCTCTTTAAAGACCGTTTTTATGGCTTCTTTGAATCCATTTAGTCCATCTATTGATGCTATTAGTATTTCTTCTACTCCTCTGCTCTGTATATCTGTCAATACTTTTAACCAGAATTTGCTGCTTTCCTGTTCTCCTATCCACATTCCCAGTATTTCTTTCATTCCATCTATATCTGTTCCTATTATTATATAAACTGCTTTATTCACTATTTTTCCGTCTTGCCTTACTTTGTAATGCATCGCATCCATTACAAGATGAACATACATCTTTTTAAGGGGTCTTACCTGCCATTCTTTTATTATTGGCATTATTCTGTCTGTTATCTGCGATATTAAGCTTGGTGATACTTCTATTCCATATATGTTATTCAGATGGCTCTGTATATCTCTTGTGCTCATTCCCATTGAATACATTCCTAATACCTGGTCTTCTATGCCGGAAACATCTCTCTGGTTTTTTCTGACTACAATGGGGTCATGTTCACTGAATCTGTCTCTCGGTATTTCTACTTCTAATTCTCCATAATCTGATTTCACTTTTTTTGTTCTGTTTCCATTTCTGGAATTGTCTGTATTCTTGTTTTTGTAATCGTATTTTGTATATCCCAGATGCTCATCCTTTTTGTTCCCCCCTGTATCTTTTCTCTCTGTCTATTTTACAGGGGTATATCCAATAAAAAGCAGAATTGCTGAAACTCTTTCCTTATCTTAATTCTCTGTTCTCTACTTCTCTGTTATCTTCCCTCAATTGTTTCCAATTGCTTTTCAACCGCTTCTCAATCGTTCAACTACCGCTTTCCGATTGTTAATCTACCATTTGCTCATCGTTTTCAATAAATATTTCTCTCTCCGGAGTATTCCCTCTTATATTTTTCATATCTCGCTTTCTCCAGATCAGATTTCATCATTATTTTTATCAGTTCTTCGAATTTCACCTCGGGTTCCCATCCAAGTTTTTCTTTCGCCTTCGTCGGATCTCCGAGCAATATTTCCACTTCTGTCGGTCTGAAATATGAGGGATCCACTTCCACTAATATCTCTCCACTCTTTTTATCTTTTCCTCTCTCTTCCACTCCCTCTCCATTCCAGTCCAGTTCTATTCCTGCTTCTTTGAATGATTTTTCCGTGAATTCCCTGACCGTGTGAGTCTCTCCCGTCGCTATTACGAAGTCTTCAGGCTTTTCCATCTGCAACATCATCCACATCCCTCTGACATAATCAGGCGCATATCCCCAGTCCCTTTTTGAATTCAGATTTCCAAGATACAATTTCTTCTGCATCCCGAGTGATATTCTTGCCACTGCTCTTGTTATCTTTCTCGTTACAAAGGTCTCTCCCCTTCTCGGTGATTCATGATTGAACAGTATCCCGTTACATCCAAATATGTCATATGCCTCTCTGTAATTCACCGTTATCCAGTATGCGTATAACTTTGCCACTCCATATGGACTCCTGGGATAAAAGGGTGTCGTTTCCTTTTGAGGTATTTCCTGTACTTTCCCATACAATTCACTCGTAGATGCCTGATAAAATCTCGTCTTTTTCTCCAGTCCCAAAAAATGTATCGCCTCCAGAAGTCTCAGCGTTCCCAGCGCATCAGAATTCGCCGTGTATTCAGCCGTCTCGAATGAAACCTTTACATGACTCTGTGCTGCCAGATTGTAGATTTCATCCGGTTGTATTTCCTGAATCAATCTTATCAGGTTCGATGAATCGGTCAAATCTCCATAATATAAAAACATCTTCACATTTTTCTCGTGCCTGTCTTTATATAAGTGATCTATTCTCTTAGTGTTGAACGATGAACTCCTCCTTATTATTCCGTGTACTTCATACCCCTTTTTCAACAACAATTCTGCCAGATATGACCCATCCTGGCCTGTTATTCCCGTTATCATCGCTTTTTTCATATGATACCTCCGGTCTGTTTTTAATAATAATTCTTTAAATACTCAAAATATATTTATTACCATTTTATACCATTCCATAATATTATTAAAAACCTCAGTATATAAATATATTCTACAAAAAAGAGAAAAGATTTATTACAGCAAAATTATAAAAAAAAATGACCTCTTGCAAGATCATTTTCTCCGGTTTTATTAAAAGGGGGTGATTGTTTCAATATCTGTACATACTCACAAGTCCCTTACTCACTTTCAATCTGTCCAGTGAAAAGGAGAATATCTCGTCACCCAACACATGTGTTTTAAAGCCGACCGCTTCTTTCAATCGCTTCTCCAGATGTTTATTAATTGCCGTCACTTCTTCCAGTTTTTCTTCACTCGGATCTTTTCTATACATTTCAACATCCACGAGAACCACTTTCCCGATTATAATCAATGTTTCACCCCAGAAGTTATATTCATAAAGCCATGTTTTAATATCATCGAGAAGTTTATTATTCACATTCTTCATTATTGAATAGTAGTTTTTACATATTCTTTTTCCCATTTTTATGAGTAATTCACCCGCATCAACTCTTTCGTAGTTATCGAATAATTTTTTGAACTCGTCCACCATCTTTTTCACAAATGCCGACGAATCGAGACATATTGGACTTTTCAAATTAGCCTTCGCAAAATCGATAAATTCCTCGTAACACTCCGGAACGATTTTTTTTATCGATGATTTCCAACTTGACACGGATTCAAATGACTCTTTTTTCTCAAAATAATCCGCCACGCTGTTCATAACTATAAAAGAGGCATAAGCCATACTCATGGGATTCAGGACCAATCCCGACGAATATTTATACAGTTCTCCGCTTCTCCCCGTGTAGGGACCTATATGCAGTTCAGGTGCCATCGCGGAATCATTTACCGGGTAATTGTCCCAGTACAGCACGGGTCGTCTGAAGATCTCAGAAATCATTTTTGCATCATTCACTTCGAGTCTTTCCGAACAAACCTTTGGACCAGTCCACATTATCTCTATCTCGGGAAGTATTTTTTCACCCAGCTCATAATGGTAATCCAGGGGTTTTTCCCCAAAATACAGTGTGGGACACATTATGAATTCCAGATCTTTGACCTCTTTTTTGAGTCGCATGTAAACAGAATTTGTAAAGTATTGTTGAGCATCGGCCAGGCTGGAAAATCTCTCATTATCACATTCATGGGTGAGTGTCTCGGGAATGTCGTCAAGAAACAAACAGAATGTTTTAACTCCCCTCTTTGCAAACTTCAGAAATTTCTCACATAACCTTTCCAACTCGCTTTGCTCGGAATAAACGAGATTGAGGCCGGGACTCAGTGCAAGAGAAACATCGACCGACACCGTTTTTCCATAATTCACCAGATTACCAAATCTTTTCATGAACTCTTCGGGATAATCTTTGCGCCATAAATCACGATGTAACTTATCCTCTTTTGGAGCATATATATAAAGATTATATTTTCCCTTCATGAATGTGAGAACATCTTCTCTCTCAGTCCATTTCCAGGGTCTGCCGTAAAAACCCTCAACTACGCCTTTTATATATTCTTTCCGCATCTTTTCACCTCTTGTTATGATTTAACGGCTCCCTCCACGAGTCCGGAAATTATCTGCTTCTGAAAAATCAGGAAAACTATTATTACCGGTAAACCCGCCAGTGTTGAAGCGGCCATTAATTTAGGCCACTGAACCTGATTCAACTTTGAAAACAGAGCAAGTCCAACCTGTACTGTTCTCATATCCTTTGAATTTGTAAGGACTAATGGATAATACAGTGCATTCCAGCTTGTGATGAAAGAGTTTATACCAAGAACGGCCAGTCCCGGTCCACTTAAGGGCAATATGATCCTGAAAAATATCTGAAAATCATTTGCGCCGTCGACATAGGCCGCCTGATCCAATTCAAAGGGCAATTGCTCTATATATTGACGCATCAGAAAAATTCCGAAAGGTGAAACAAGTGATGGTACTATCAGAGCATAAAAAGTATTTATCCAGTTTATTTTTTCCATCATTATGAAGATGGGTATTATCGTTATCTGAGGCGGTATCATCATCGTTGCCAGAATCAGGAAAAAGATAATTTCCTTTCCCCTGAACTGTTTTCTTGCAAGTGCATACGCCACCATCGACGAAAGAAACAAATTTCCCAGAACTGCAAATATAGCTATAAAAGCACTGTTAAACATATAACGTGCAAAATCATTTTCTTCCCAGACATTGATAAAATTCATGAAGGTGGGAAATTTATATTTTATATATATATTATCGACATTGAGGCTGTTACCTGTGTGATCGCTTTTAAAAAGAAGTTGAAACTGTGATACATGCTTCACTTCAATTCCTTCCAGTTCATCCAGAGGCACTTCTACTTCCAGTTTACCCCATTCATTATTTTCCAGATCATTCTTCAGCGGTATTACTTTTTCGTTTTCATCTATATCTTTTATTCCACAAAAAAGCTCAACATTTTCTCCTGTTATTTTTGTATCTATTATGAATTTTTTGACTAAATTGAGGTCCTTGTCTCCTAAAAACACCGCTATTCCCGTTAATTCACCGGTGTTTTCATTCTTTATTTCAAAAAAAGTGTCTTCCTGTTCTCCCTGATCATACTTTATAAGTTCATAATTTTTATTTCCTATCGTTTTCATTTTTGTTCTTAAAAACATAGGATTAGTTTCAAAATTGAGTAAAACTTTTCCTGTGATAATGTGAAACAGGTCTCCTTCCGGTATTATTGAAGTCAGTATCGTCAGAAAAAGGGGCACTAGACATATGAACAGAAGAATGAGCATCGTTATGAATACCTTTTTATTTGTTTTATAACTGATCTTTTTAGTTTTTCTCATAATTATCAAACCTCACTTCTGAGAACTCTTTTTTGTATTATCGTGATTGTTATGATAATCATGAGTAATATGTAGGCTATGGCAGAGCCGTACCCCATATCAAATTTTCTGAAAGAAACTTCGTACAAATAATGGACTATGGTCTGGGTCGAATTTCGTGGACCACCACCAGTCATAGTGTATATCTCACTGAATATCTGGAAAGATCTTATCGTATTTATAGCTATCACAAAAAAAAAGCGTGGGCTTTAACAGTGGAAGTGTGATCTTCGTTGCAATCTTGAATGAACCGGCACCATCGATTTTCGCCGCTTCGTAAAGCTGACCGGGAATACTCTGTAATCCCGCAAATATCAATATAACATAATATCCAAAGGCGGCCCAGACATCCATTATCATTATCGCGGGCAAAGCTGTCTTTGTGGAAGCGAGCCAACTCCTGTCTTCCATACTGAATCCCAGAAGACTACCTATCGTGTTGAACAAACCATTTGAACTGTACATATAAGTCCAGATCATTGAAATGACCACCATCGAAATAACCGACGGAAGGAAAAAACCCGATTTAAAAAAATCTCTTCCTTTCAGCCTTTTGTTGTTCAAAAGAATGGCTATTACCAGTGCGATTCCTGTTGTGAAAGGGATAGTGCCAACGACAAAAATCATCGTATTTTTAAGCGCTATCAAAAACACTTCATCCTGAAACGCTTTTATATAGTTATCCAGACCAACGAATTCCATTATTGGATTTATGCCGGAGTATTTGAAAAAACTGACAACAAAGGAAAAAATGATAGGATATAAACCAAATATTATGAATAAAATCAACCATGGCGAAAGAAATATGAACAGAACCCACCTTTGCTTTGTACTTTTCTTCATTTTTTACTCCTTTCATTTTTAATTTTGAAAATAAAGGGGGGAAGTAAATTCCCCCTTTCTATTTAATCGGCGTTAAAATCATCAAGAATTGTTTGAATCTGTTCGTCATACTTCTTAAAGGTTTCTTCCACATCGGTATAATCAAGAATGATCGATTCAATAGCCTCTGAAAGCTTGTACTGAATATCAACCCACTTCGGATGCTGAGGAGCCGGAACGGCCAACGAATTCTGAAGGAAGAATATATATTCCAGCGGATGATCCTCAAACCATGGATCTTCTCCCGCTTCACTCGTGGATGGGAATATGGACGGTACCCTTTTCGTTATTTTCATGGTTACATCTTTACTTATCAAAAAATCTATGAATTTTCCGGCTTCTTCCTTGTGCTGTGATGCTTCGGGAATCGTCAGAATCTCCCCGCCGGCAAATGAAGCGTGAAAACCTTTATCATCAGCTGGTTTCGGAACATAGCAAACCATAAAGTTGAGATTTGGATATGTTGAAGAGAATTCAGTTATGTTATCCGCCTGCGCTATCCACAGTCCAATCTTTCCGGAACCGAAAACTTCTCTCAAATCCTTTGCCTTCGTTTTAAGTGAATATCTCGATAAGTCCTGATACATATGTGCCGCTTCAATGACTTCTTCGGAATCCATGGTTGATGTCATCATATCTTCCGATAAAACATTACCATTGTTTCCCCATACCGCGGGCAAAAACCATTCCTGCCACGGGGTTTGGGGTTCTCCGGATCCCATTCCGAAACCATAAATTCCATCTCCAAGTGCATCGATCTTCTTTGCAGCATCTAAAAGCTCACCCCAGGTTTCCGGGGGATTTTCCGGATCTAATCCTGCTTCTTCAAACAAGTCCGTGTTGTAGAACATCGCTCTGGTTCCAAGAAGCCAGGGATATCCCCAATATTCACCGTCATACAGAGATTGATTCCACCCGACTATGTAAGGGTATTTTTCGACCTCGTCTGAAATATTAGTTAAAACACCTTCGTTTGCGAAATTGGCAACCCATGTGTTTCCAAGCTCAAGAACATCCGGAACTGCTCCTGCGGCAAAGGCGGTAACTATTTTATCAAATCCCGTTGCCCACGAAAGCTGTACAAATTCTATTTCAACATCAGGGTTTTGAGCCTCGTATTCCTCAATAACTGATTCCGCCGTATCGTCATCCATCATGAATTCCCATAAAACCAATTTTGTCTTTGAGAATCCAACGACCGTAACTAACAGTACAGCAAGAATAATAATAATAAACTTTCTAAACATATAACACCTCCGTCTTTTGTACGCATAAAACGCACGAATAATATGACATTCCCCTTGATTACACACACCCGATCAATCGTCAGTCATTTACATGAAACATTTGGATAAAACCTATGAATCATAATTACGTGAAAATCTATTCAGAATTTCCTTCGCAAGTTCAAAATTATCCATAAATGAAATAAGAAACGAAATTGTGGCCCCCTTCGCTACGGACTCAAGCCCACCGTAATCTATCTGAACGAATTTTTCGTCGTATTTGGAAGAGCTGTATTCGAAAATCATCTGCACAGTGTAATTTCTGAGGTAATCGGAGAAGTTTCTGATATCTCCACCGAGAATTATTTTATTCGGATCCATGAAGTGAACGACACTGGCTATTCTCTCAGAAAAATTGCATATGTAGTTCCTTATGTCCTCGTTCTCGTTCAAAACCTTTTCATCCAGGCATTCTAGCTGTAATGTCTCTACCTGGTCTATATTCGGCAACATCCAGTAATTTTTTATTCTCACTTCTCCTGCGGATGATGAATTTCCCTTATAAATCTTACTGTCTATAATTATTCCCGCACCGATTTCATTCAGAAATAAAAGGTTTTCGGGAAGGAAAAAAAGGAAATATATGCAATTCTTATCGGTAAAATCCGAAAGAAAAAGACTGTTTGCACCGGCAGCATTCGCATCGTTTTCCACGGTTATGTATTTACCATATCTGTTACCCAGTTCTTTTCGAAGATTGAGATCATTCAAATTCATTTCCGAGGAATATCTGATAAAACCGTTGTTCGAATCTATCAGCCCGGGAATGGCAACGTTTATGCTCAGTACTTCCTTGAATTTTTCCTCTTCCATCTCTTTCAGTTCATCTATACAGCCAACCACAGTTTCAATAAAACTATCATTGGAATTGATCCTTATCTTTCTTTCGAGTTTTCTGATTATCACTCCACCAAAATTTTCCAGTAATGCAAGCACCCTTCCATCTATAACTGCTATTGATATGAAGTAACACAGATCATCGTTAAGTTTAAATTCCTGTGTTTTTCTCCCTCCCTTTTTTCCGGGTGAGATTATGTTGGTTTCATAAAATATGTTTTCTTTTATCATCGAATTGAAATTTCGTGTTACCGTAGATTTGTCTATATTCAGTTTTTCCTTTATATAATTTCTTGTAAAAATATTCTTCACCCATATCTCTTTTAAGATATTCAATTGCGTAAGATTTTCCAAATTGAACATATTCATCCTCCATTTAGTTGGTTGCGCAGAACAACTTTATATTATTCCTTTTTTCCCTTGTAATGAAATCCCATTAAAGTCAATCAAAAGCGACTTCACTTTTTTATCTGAAATTATCTTTATTTTTCTCCGCTCTCTGCAAATTTACATTCCGTAGAAAATATAGAAGAAAAATTTATTATTTTTCATATAAACTAACAGCATTTAAATTATTATGCCATCATACGGATAAAAGAAATAAGTTTTTATACCTTTGTATTGGTATGAAAATCTATAAAAGAAAAAGTTCAAAGTGATTTTCTTTCCCTGGTAATTTCATATTAGAAAAAATATTTGCATTAATGATTTTCTTTTTTCATGACTTCAAAATAAAATCAATCACAGGTTTCATCACTAAAGAAATACTGCATTTCTTTTCCGCAAAATCTCTGATTTCTTTATTAACTTCCTTAAAACTATCATTATCTTTATAAATTCTTTCGTAGAACTCCACCACTCTATCAATATTTATTGGCAATTCACCGGCTTCAAAGGACAATAAATATTTGTAATCATCAGGAATAAAATCTATATTTATCGATGAAATTATTGGTAATCCCTTTGCAGCATATTCCCTGCTTTTCAGTGAACTGCTCAAATAAAGGTTTTTCCTGTGACCACCTAAGCAAGCCAGAGCTAAATTACATTTATCATATATTTCATCCAGTTCTTTTCCATATTTCTTACCATAAAAAATCACGTGTTCATTTATATTAAATTCTTCAATTATCTTTTTATAATCATTTATCGGAAATCCATCTCCGACAATATGAAATTTTATATTTCTTTTCCCTCCATTTTTGTAATATTCACCTAATCCTTTTAAAAACCTGTCGTATCCATGCCAATACTCAACAGATGCTACTGCAATCAGGTTAATTTCATTTGATTTTGGCTCCGGGTTTCGCACCGGAACTTTTTTGAAATCCAATCCATTAATTGTTTTGATGGTTGGAATACCAAAAATTTCTTCATCTTCTGAAAATGTTATTATTCTGTCCACTATTTTCTTCAATTTACTTCGATTCACTTTCTCCTTTATATAAAATGGTAGTTTTTTCAATCCGCTTAATTCATTATCATAAGGATACGTAGCTATTTCAAAAAGGATTTTTATATTTGGATTATTCTTTTTTATTCTACTTAAAAATTTGATAAGCGAACTATCTATCAGCGATCTTCTAAAATAAATAAAGTCCACTTCCGAATATTTTTTTTCATATCTCCATTTATAGACTGACGGAGCAAAGGGAAGTCTTATCCATAATTTCCAATACTTTTTATTTTTAAAAGCAATTTTCTGATTATGTGTTTCAAGAATAACTTCAAAATTTCTGTTTAATTCACGAACCTGAGTTCGAATTTTTTTATAAATACCCGAAACTTCCAGTTCTTTTATCTCATCATATGAAATGAGATGTATAAAAAAGCCTTTTTTCATAAATTCACCCTTCTATCTTTTTCTGAAAATTATAATAAAAAAATTATTTATCAAAGGAAAGTAATACTTTTTTCAATTTAGTGGCTCAAATTCACTTTTTTAACATTTTAATTATATCAAAATAATTCATCTGTAAAACTCCAAAAATTATTTTTATAAAAAATGAATTAACATCTGTCTTTTTCAAAATCAAAAAATATTGTTTAAGAAGAATTTTAGTTCTTTATATCTCTTCTTTAATTCAATTATTCCCAGATATTTATCAAATTTCTCTTTATAGAAACAGATGTTTGTTATTTTTTTTCAATTAAAATATATGTAAAAATTCAAAAAATATATGACATTGCATATAGCGATTAAAGAATCGCAAAATCATCGACAGCTAGTTATTGTTTATTTCCCAACTCTTTTCAAATTGGAAGGAATAAAATCCTTTGATCTTACGTTTTTAACCGGGAATTCGATTTCTCTTTTTTCTACGGTTGATTTATATATCGCCAGTACTATTTCATCTTCTATCCTTCCCTGTTCTCCATTAACATATGGTTCCCTGTTTTCAATTAAAGCATCTGCAAAATCTTTGAATAGAACCGTATATCCATTTCCATAAACTGTTTCAGGATCAGGAAGTCTCATATACGGGTGTTCTTCTTCTCCTTCAAATCTCCAGGTGAGGATTTTATTAACTGCAACCCCTCCGATCACAATCGTTCCTTTCTCCTGGTTCTTATATCGATAAAATTGATTGTTCAATTAAGACAAAAAATAGATTTTATATCTTTGTTTCTCTGTATGAAATATACGTTCTCATTATTCCATCTTTCAAACCGATCTTATGTTTCCAGCCCAACCGGTTCAATTTTGTCACATCCAGCAATTTCTGAGGAGTTCCATCGGGTTTAGAGACATCGAATTTAAATTCTCCTTCATATTCTATAACCTCTTTAATCGTTTCGGCCAATTCTTTTATCGTCAGATCCTCTCCCGTTCCTATATTCACATGATCCAAGCCATCATAATTCTCCATCAGGTAAACACATGCATCAGCCATATCATCCACATACATAAACTCTCTTCTTGGGGTTCCGGTTCCCCATATTTCTACGAATGGTTTGTTCCCAACCTTCGCTTCATGAAATTTCCTTATCAGGGCCGGCAAAACATGCGACGTTTTCAAATCGAAGTTATCATTCGGACCATAAAGATTCGTCGGCATCACACTTATGAAATTGTCTCCATACTCTTTTTTGAAAAACTGACACATCTTCAATCCCACAATTTTCGCCAGTGCATAAGCCTCATTCGTCGGTTCCAACAGCCCGGTCAACAGATATTCTTCTTTGATAGGCTGGGGACACAATTTCGGATATATACATGAACTACCCAGGAACATGAGTTTTTTCACTTTAAAATCATGGGCAGCTTTTATAACATTATTCTGAACCATCAGATTTTCATAGATAAATTCTGCCGGGTAAGTATCATTCACATAAATTCCTCCCACCTTTGCAGCAGCAAGAAAAACGTACTCAGGCTTTTCAATCTCAAAAAAATCTTTTGTGTCCTTTTGATCCGTCAAATCAAGCTCATCGAATGATTTCAGGACAAAATTATCATAACCTTTCTCTTTGAGATTTCTTAAAATTGCAGAGCCCACCATACCTCTGTGGCCCGCTACGTATATTTTGCTTTTTTTATTCATTTCAATACCTCCCATTGATTCTAAAGAGAAAGATACCATGCACTAATTCTAAATTAATTATAAACCAAAACCATAAATAACATCTCCGCCTCCTGACAATAAAAAAGCACATCATACTAAAAGAATATGATATTTCAAAAAATTTTACTTTCATACAATCTATAGATTATAATTCAAATAATGGATATAGAAAATCTGAGGGAAAAACAGAAAACTAATTGAAAATGGAGATATCATAAGGCATCTGTCGGGAAAACAAACAATAGATGTTTTCCCCTTACTGAAAGATAATAAATGACATTTTCTCATCATGGATTTTGATAAATTAGAAAATATTGATCAAAAAGCGTTATTGAAAAAATAGAATTAAATTTTTCTTTATTTATTCATCCTCCCGTTTTCCAAAACTTTTTTATATAAATTCAAAGTTTGATCAGAGGTTTTTTTCCAAGAAAATTTTTCAAGAACAGAATAGCCTTTTTCTATCAACCCGTTTCTCAAATCTTTATCATTTAAAACCAGATCAATGGCATTCCCCATTGATTCTTTATCATAGGGATCAAAATACATTCCGCCATCTTCGGCTATCTCGGGAAGCGAACTGCAATCACTGCAGACAAGGGGACAGCCACATGCAAAGGATTCCAGGACAGGTATTCCAAAACCTTCATAAAGTGAGGGAAATACAAACAATTCGGCATTTTTGTAATAACCCACTAATTCAGCATCACTGATATTTCTTTGAATCACTCTTCCTTTTATATTCAATTCAGAAAATAATTCCAGTTCTTTTTTGTTGAATGCTCCTCCACCGGCACAAAAAACTTTCAACCCCTTATTTTTTTTCAATATACCGGAAACACTTTTTATAAAAGTAATAAAATTTTTATAACCGTATCTTGATCCCACAAAAAGGATAAATTTTTCCGGGGTAATCGGGTCCGTTTCTTTTATTTTATCCTGTACTAAAGAGTTTGCAAGATATATAACTTCAATTTTGGACTCCTCCGTTCCGAAAAGATCCATTACATCCCTTTTGGTACTCTCTGATATGGCTATTATTTTACTGGCCTTTTCTACCAATATTTTTTTTCTTTCAGTAAGTTTTATATCATGTGGAAATTTATCATTCAATTTTTCATTTATCATATCGAACACAGTTAAAACAAAAGGCTTATTTCCAATATGGTCTAAAAAATATGGATTATAATATGTAGGGTGAAATATATCATAATTTCGTTTTTTTAAGAAATAAACCGATTTCATTCTGTTAATCAATGTCATAAATCTCTTTTTATTTACGTTTTCAATTTTCGGGAAAAAATTATGATACTTTGTTATTCCGTACTTTGACAAATAATGATTATTGGAAAGCAGAATCGGAATATCTGCCTCGGCATTTTTTCCTTCCTGAAAATTTTTAATTATTTCAAAAAAGTATCGTGATATTCCCCCGAATTTTTGATTTGTGAAGATCTGATAATCAAATAATATCCTCATTATTTCCGACTCATCTTCAAATAATCTTCTCTTGTTTTGCTTTTGGATTTATCGACTAAAACATTATGTATTCCTATTTTAGTTAACTTCAAAAAATATTTTGAATAAAAGGGAATTTTTTTCGTTGTGAATAATTTGATCGGTCCAAGATCGTAATATTTAAGATTATATTTATCCGATAAAAATTGAAAAGTCTTTTCTGAATAAAAAGAAATATGCTGTCCATGATTTAAACCAAAATACCACCAGTCATCAGGCTTTGGAATTGGCGAGGGTAATGATAGAGTGGAAAAAATTATATTCTTTGATATTTTTAACATTTTTTCAATTTCAACAACCGGATTTTCAAAGTGTTCAAAACTTTCAAAAGAGGTAATGGCATCTATCTTCTCATCATTGAATTCAAATCCCTTTGCAAAAATATTTTCTGTATATTTATCATACCAATAAAAATTGAAACCTATATCTCTCATTAATCTCACCAGAATCCCGTATCCACCGGCAAAATCCAAATAATTTCCATTTTTATTAAATAATGTAGATATGAGAACGGTAATTTTCTTTGATAAATAAATATTTCTATTAAGATATCCGGTATCTTCCGAGTTTATTGGCTCCTTATATGCCTCACTCAACCAGTAAGGTTCTTCCGTCTGCAAAAAACCACATTTTGGACATCTAAAATAAGATATTTCATATTTTTTTAAAACAGTCGCTTTGAAAACAAAAACCGATTCATTCCCACATATTTTACACTTCATAACTTCTCCCGGATTAATCACCGATAATTTTTTTTATAGATTCTTTCAACTTATCATAAAACACATCATTCGAATGATTCTTTATCACATATTCATAATTTTTCACAGATAAAACTTTTAAATTTTCATTTCCCAACAAAACAGACCTGTCTATAGCTTCAGAAATCCCTTCTGCATTCAATGATTCAATAAATATTTCATTTCCGGTTGAAAAGGAGGATTCTCTTGAAATAATAGGAATTAAACCCCCGTTACCAACTGTGGTAACTACCGAAGGAGCCCCTCCTTCCGAACAGGATGGGTATATGACAAAGTAACAGCTCTTCAATATATCATAAAATTCTCTGCTGTTGACATTCACAAATCCATGTAATTTAATATTACCGGTATTATATAATTCATTTTTATAAATCTCACAAAATTCTTTTTCTTTTTCAACATAACCACAAATATGCAGAGTCAAATCCTTATTAAGTGAAAAATAATCCAAAAGCAAGTCGAGCCCTTTATGAATGAGGCCCGAACTTCCAAACCAGAGATAACTTTTTGCCGCCTCTTTTCCCCTATTGTCTATTATTTCTCCGGCATTTTGTGTTGCATAATAAGTTGCCGGAACAGAAAAAAGCTTTCCATCATAATATTTTTTATAACTATTAAAGCATTCCTGATTTCCAAGAGCTATGATTCCATCCACTAAAGTCGTTTGGTGCGACCACGTTTTTTCGACAAATCTCGCGGACTTCCCTAACCATACTCCCTTTTTTAAATATACGTCTTTCACCCTGTTCAAAGTTGCATAATTCTGATGACATACGTGCATCCCTGCACCATAATATATCGTTTTCAGATTATGTCCCGAACTTTCAAAATACCTTTGAAAAACATCTCCAAATCCTGCTATCAAATCATATTTATCCAGGTTTAATTTTTTCATTCTATTATAATTTATTATATCTACATTATAACCAAACTCAAAGAGGATCTTTGCGATAGATCTTGCTTCAAAATAATTAGTGTGTGATAAAGAATCTTTTTTAAATGGATTGATTATATATGAAATCAGAGCATTTTTTTCAAAATCAGTTTTATAATAATTCTTTATAATTCTATTATCAATATATGATTTTATTTTTCTTTGCATACTTCCCGGCAATATTCTTTTAAGAACTTTTTTCATCGATCATTTCCACCTCTTCATAATATTATAAATAATTACAGGGAAAATTATTATACCGGGCGACAAACAAATTAAAGTGGCAAGAATAACACCGCTGGAAGCAAAAATACTTCCCAGGAAAAGCGATAATGGGATGTTGATTACTGCAGTAATAATAGCCAGGATAAGTTGAGCTTTCAAAACGTTTAGCCCGTTTAATAATATTACGTTCACTCCATTAACCGCGTAAGCAAAAGAATATACACACCATAACAGATTTAAATTTCCATCGACTACCACATTATTAGAACCCAGCCAGATTCCGAAGAAAGTTTTTTGAAAAAAGAACATAAAAACAAAAAGAATCAACAAAAGAATTAATAACAAAAGGTTCTTTTTATATACTTTCTTTATCCATAAAGTATTACCATTATTATAAGCTATCGTATAACTTGACCATAAAGAATTGAGAATAATCCCGGAATGTACACTCGTGAGGATCATATAATATTTTCTTATCAGGGAATATTCAGTAACATATTTTGGTCCAAATAAATAACTTACTATAAGATTATCTGTAGAAAATAAAATAATACCTGAAATCTGAATCAAAAAAAACTTAAAACCTAAGTTAAGTAAAGGCTTACAATGCGTTAAATTAAAATCGGAAAATCCTGGTTTCAGATATGGATATTTTTTAAAAAACAAAAAAGTAAAATATAAATTGGAGAATATTAAAGACAGATTGTATATTATAACCATTAAAATTAAATTTTTGGACACAAATATTGAAATAATTACAATTATCCCCAATGCGAGCAATTGAAAAATCAATATATTTAATCCGTTATAAGAAGGTTCTTCTGTGGCATAATACAGCTGGTTTACATTTTTTAACACAAGATTTATTAAAAACAAAAAACTACACAGCAGAAAAATACCCTGAAATTGATCATTGCTCAACAGATCAGTTGAAAACAGTTTTATAAAATCCAGAGAATTTACCACAAAAAATATAACAACAAAAAAAAGCAAACATATAAGAAAATTCAATAAATAGTTGGTTATGATTAAAGATTTCGCCTTCGAATAATTTTTTTTGCTAAAAGATTCCGATAAATTATTTCTCAGGCCATTTCCTAAACCCACGTCAAAAATAGTGAACCAGGAGATCACAGACAGGATAGTTATCCAGATACCATACAGGTCATCTCCCAGAAAATTAAGAAAAACAGGTATAGAAACATAACTTACAATATAACCCAAAATTTTGTATACGAAGTTCAGGCTTATATTTCTGATAACTTTTGATCTTTTTATATTTTGAAAAAACTTCGATAAGCTTTTCATTTTTCTTGCCTCTGCTGTTTTTTCCGGATTCATTAATTTTTTGATAAAAAATTTCATTTCTACCGGTTCTTTTTCTCATTAATATTATAAAAAATATTTATACATACGTTTTTTCATCATGATCTTCAGTTATCGATTAATCCAGTTTTTATATTTTAATTGCTCAAATCCGTGTAACAATAATTATAATACTAATGAATTAAAAAATTACTCAAAACAAGAAATCAATCGATATCGGTATCGTTTGCCGTGATATTTTCTTTTTTATAGACCCCAAATAAATACCTGACAATGCCCCTTATTTTCCAGATATCAAAAATTTTAAATACATTTCTATAGGGAATAAATTCATATATTTCTTTTCTCTGAAGTTTCCTGAATTTCGAAGATACCTGAGATTCGTCTTTATAAAACATCGATACAGGCATATTGTTTATATAAAATTTATTTTCGCTGTCTATTATTCTCAAATATAATTCCAAATCCTGCGAATACTTATATTCTTCCATATATCCACCGGTAGACTTAACCGTTTCAGTCTTTAAAAAAACCGAACAGGAGGGAACGTGACAATCAAAAAAACTTATTAAAAATCTATTGTTCATAAATTTAGGATATACGGACCTGAATATCTTTTTATCATTGTAATAATAGGATCCAAACATAAAACCCGCAACGTTTTTATCTTCACAGAAAAAATTTGAAAAGAACTTTCAAAGTGTTTTTTAAATACATATCCCCCGCATTCAATACACCGAAATATTCCGTATCACATCTTTTCAATCCCTTGTTAAGTGCTTCTGTCATTGACTTATCTGGTTCTCTTATATAATATATTTGATAATTTTCGGGAGCCCTATCCATATAATCCTCAATTACCCTTTGAGTATGATCCTCCGACATCGAATCGATAATATAATGATGGATTAAGAATTCTCCTGTATTCTCCTGCGAAAGGACAGAATCCAGGGTCCTCTTTAAAAGATCACCGGAATTTTTTGTTGGAGTCAGAATCGAAAAACTATACATAATCTATATTCCTTTCAAAAATCATACCAATTCATTCAGATTCTCACGTAATAACAGGTCCATCAATTTTTTCAAATCCTCTTCCTGTTTTTCAAGTACTTTTTGAAAATATATCCTGCTGTAATCAGATAATTCCAAATATTTTTTATCATCAAATAATACCTGCAAAATTCTGTTCTCTATTTCTTTTATCGAATAGGGATTGAAATACAAAATACTCTCACCGTATATTTCAGTTATTGAAGTCACTGCGGAGCCAATAACCGGAACCCCATACCTCATAGCTTCAACGGGAGGATATCCGAACCCTTCGTTTAAAGTGGGGTAGATCAGCGCATAAGCATTTTTATACAGATAATCCATTTCGTTTCTTCGTAAATTTTTTACACTTATTCCATTAATTTTTTTTAATTCCCTCTTCAGATTTTCGTTTATATCGCCAACCAAAACTGTTTTTTTATTCTTTAAACCGAATTTATTTTTAACTCTTTGTAAAGCCTTCAACGCTCTGTATGAATTTTTTATCCATCTGTTGGCATTCACAATCAGAAAAAAATCTTTCTCTTTTACATCTATATTTAAGGGTGCAGATTGAATTTCATTATTTTCAAACGTATTTGGAGCATAAAATACGAAAATATTTTTCTGTTTTATTTTTGGAAATTCATTTATGATCGAATACTTACTGTGAACCGAATCAGTTAAAACAATACTGTTTTTTTTTTTATCAAATATATTACTCAGTTCTTTTTTTTCTTAAATTTTCATACACTTTTCCGGGAATCAATCTCTTAATTATGTATTTTGCCAGATCAGCAGGTTTTTTAAAATACTTATATTCATATTCATCTTTATACAATTCTAAAAACCTTAATCCATGGATAGTGAAAATAAACTCCGTTCCATTCAAATCAATATCTTTCAATCTCAAAGGCAAAGGCGAAAAAAGTCTGTCGATTTTTTCCTTTTTTATAATATCTTCAATTTCTTTCATATTATTCAATCTATAACATTTGATTTTATTTTTTTTGATGTTATTTTCAATCAGGGGATCAATAAATTGATTTTTCAAATAAAATACAGAAATATCTTCTGCCCGGATTTTTTTTATAAGTTCATTGAAAACTATTTTTCCGTATTCTCCTCCTCCGTGATATTTGCTACCATCAAGAGGCTGAGTGGAAGCTAAATCATAGAGTAATCTCATTCTTGTATACGATCCATTCTGCTATAAAATTGTCAAATTTGATAGTTCTGTCCTTGATATTGAACTCAGCATTTTTTCCCGCTGTCATATTTCCCTCTGACAATTTTCTACCTCCCGAATATATATTTCCTTCAACTTTTCTATAATGTTGTCCTCGTTATAATTCTCATATGCAATTTTTCTTGCTTCTTTTGAAATCCTTTCCCATTCCTCTTTGTTTGTCAACAAAAACTCGATTTTTTCCGCCAGAGAATTATAATCGTTCAATTTAACCAAAAAACCATTTTTATTATCAAAAACGAGTTCCCGGGTTCCGACAACATCGGTGGCAATAATTGGCGTTCCCACCAGGGATGATTCCATCAAAAACCTTGGCTTCCCCTCTTTTAAAGAGGTTAAAACACTTATATCGGCATTGAAAATTTCCTGAATAACTTCCTTTCTGTCCATTGTCCCTAAAAAATTTATCTGTTTATCAATATTATTATCTTTGACAAATTTTTTCAGACGCTTTTCCCAGAACCCTTCCCCGACGAGTCTTAAGTTTATATGAATGCCTCTTTCATTAAGCTCTTTCATCGCTAAAAAAATCATCATATGATTTTTAATGGGCTCTAATCTTGCAACACATAGAACATTAAGAGTGTTATTGAATTTTTTCTCTTTTTCCAAAACATCTGAAAACTCATCAAACGAAATTGCATTGCCTATATATTCGAGTTTGGTATTTTTATCGAAACCTTCTCTTTTTGAAATATTGTATTCATCTTTATTCTGAAAAAGAAGAAGGTCGGTATAATTATAACTTGCATTTTTCTCAATTCTTTTGTATATAAATCTTTTAATGCCACTCTTATGAGTGAAATGATAACCATGAACCTGGTGAATAATGACCGGAACACCGGCCTTTTTTGCGGCCACTCTTCCTATGATTCCGATTTTTGAATTATGAGTGTGCATTATATCCGGTTTTAAATCGATCAGAATGTCCCTGATTTTATTAATATAATCTATATTTCTTGGAGAATAAACCTGAATTCCCCTTTCCAAATCAACATCAATAACCTTCAGTCCCATGTTTCTCATCTTATCTGCCCATTCACCCTTTGGACAGACGATATAATTTTCGAAACGATCATCGGAATCTATCTTCTGTACCCTGGTTCTGATTATTCTATAAGCACCATAATCGGTATTAAAAATATCTACAATTTTTATAGGATAAGCTATACTCAAAATCTATTTTGCTCCTCTCATGCCTAACATAGTTTCAATCGTTTTCAGGAAAATCTCAATATCCAGGCTTATATTCTGATTTTTAATATAATATAAATCATACTCCGTCTTAATCTTATAATCTTCAAGAGTAGAGGTATGATTATAATTAATCTGCGCCCAACCGGTAATACCCGGTTTAGACCTATACCTGAAAGCATAAAAGGGTATATTTTTCATACACTTTTCGTGATATACGGGCATTTCAGGCCTTGGACCGATAACAGACATATCTCCCTGAATAACATTTATAAATTGAGGTATTTCATCAAAACGCACTTTTCTTATAAATTTACCTGTTTTCGTGATTCTTGAGTCAATTGTATTATTAGGATCGTCGTTCTTCTCTATCTCTTCTTTCTTTATTTTTTTAAGACTTCTGAATTTTTTAAACTTAAACTTCTTCATAAAAATACCTATTCTATCATGCTTAAAAATAATGGGAAATCCAGATTCTATAGGTATTGCAAAGGAAAGATAAATAGAAATAGGCAGAGTTATGATCAATCCCAGAACAGACATAATAACATCAAAAACTCTCTTACTTTTTGTCAAATAGATATTCGAAAAAATAACCTCATAATAATCTCTGAATTTCTCAACAACTTCAAGAGGAATTCTTTTTAACGTTCCCTCAACTAAATTCGGCAATAAATCAATGCGGGTATCATTATTCGAAGCCAGTATTATTTCTTTTTCAAAAGTCCTGGCAAATTCAGGATCAGTTAATAAAATATGATCATAATTTTTGTTATTCAAAATAATATCTACGTTAAAATCAGAAGGTTCAACATACTGGACAAATCTCATTTTGTTCATAGAAACATTTTCTATTTCATTCAGCAAATCTTTAAACTCATTATTCTTTGAAATAACTAAATATTTTTGTGCAGGCATTCTTTTTATAGTTTCTTTAATGGCAAAAAACTGTAAAATTGGTAAACCGAACGCTGCGATAAGCGTTGTAAAAACAAAAACTTCTCTGTCAATCTTTTCGGGCAATAATAAAACTATAACCATCGCAAAAAAAGCGCCAAGAAGTGAACCTATGGAATAGGCAATCAGTAATTCGTTGAAAGACCTGATTTTTGTATTATCAAAGCCTCTGAAAGAATAAATACCTATCATGATAAAAATATTCAAAATTGTCAACTGAATGACAAAATCATAAGTTATCAAATCCAATCCAATAAGCCACACTTGAAAAGAATATAAAATCACCAGATAAACAATAACTATTAAATATTTATAAACCTTAAACCTGCTCATAAAAATCTCCATATAAAAATCATAAAAATTAAATTATATTTCCATCTAATCCCATTATACCTATAACTCAACAAAACTTAAACTAAAACATTCAATTAAAATTTTTTCTTTTTATTTTTTTAATATCTGAATACGAAAAACCTGAAAAAAACTGATATTTAACACTTACATTATAAAATATCATGCTGTTTATATCAAAAATTTTTTCTAAACATTATCCAATTGGTTTCCCATTGTCCAATCATCGTTCTACAATCACTTCTCTATTGCTTTTCTGTTTTTTCGCTATTATCTAGTTCTCTACTCTCTGTTATCTCCGGCATGTCCTGCTGATTTTATTCTCTGTTCTCTACTTTTCTATTATCTTTATGATGTTCTTTCTGTACCCTTTACCCTAGACCCCATACCCTTTTTCCTACGGTTTTCCCATCGCTTCTCTATTGTTTCCCCGTTCCCTGTTTTCCATTCTCTTCTTTTTTCTCTGCACCCTAAACCCTGTACCCCGTAACCTCTTCTTTTTTTCCACCGCTTCTCAACCGCTTTGCCATTGTTATCCTATTGTTGCCCCTTCTGCACCCTGTACCCTTCACCCCATACCCTGTACCTTCTCTTTCCCAACCGCTTCCCCACTGCTTCCCAACTGCTTCTCTATTGCTTTACTATTGTTCCGTCACTCGAGGGGACGGTCCACCCGAACCAAAGAACGGTTCTTGGTACAGTCCCCCGCTCGTTAATAGTTCTACGATCGCTTTCCAACCGTTTCTCTATTGCTTTGCTATCGTTAAGCCATTGTTATACTATCGCTTCCCAATGCTCAACTACCGCCCCTTCTGCACCCTAGACCCTGTACCCTAAATTCACCCTTTACCCTCTTCTTCGTTCTTCCTTCGCTACTTTCTATTCTAAATTAGTTATATTTTTCATTGTGGGTTATAATTATTATGAAATATAGTAAATATTATTTATGGTTTTGGAGGAATTAAATGGAAGCTATTAAAAAAAAGATAGTTATTGAATCTGAAAATATTAATATACCTGAATTAAAAAATTTTATTGGAAAAAGTATGGAAATAATTCTTATTGAAGCTGAAGATGAGACAAAAGATAACATATCAAAATTCTTAGATTTAGCTGGAAAGATCGATATCGATGAAAAAGAAATTGATTCTTTAAGAGAAAGAAGCAAATTGTGATATTAATCGATTCTAATATCATTATCGACTACTGGAAAAACCCAAAAAAAGAGATAGAAATAATAATAAAACAAAACGAAATAGTAACTTGTGGAATAGTAATAGCAGAATTAATTCATGGAGCCAAAAATAAAAAAGATATAATAAAAATTATTGATGCTCTATCACCATTTAAATTAATTCAAATAGAAAAAAATGATTGGTTTGAAATCGGAAATTTATTAAATAAATTAAGAAGAAATGGACTAAAAGTACCTTTTCAAGATGCAGTTCTTTCATATCTATCAATTAAGCATGATCTATTTCTATGGACTAAAGACAAACATTTCAAATTAATAAAAGAAGTATTCAGTGAGTTAAAATTATATTGATGTTCTCTTTGAATATTTCAATAAAACCGGTATTAAATAATTTCAAAAGATCAATGAAATATGATTATTTATTATTTCTTCAATTCCAATAAATCCTATTTCACCCCAAAAAAGAATAGGACAAAGAAACTAGTAATAGTAAAATAAAATAAAGGATAAGGGGTGAAAGAATGAAGAGAAAGAAAAAAGAATACTCTAAGGAATTAAAAATAAAAGTAATAAAAGAGTACAGAGAGACAGAAATGACATTAGAAGGACTCTCAAATAAATATGCAGTACCCTCAACAACAATATCAGGGTGGGTAGGAAGATACAGGATAAATGGAGAAGATGAAATAATAAGGGTATTAGGAGACAAAAGGACAAAGAAAGAAAAGATACCACCGGTATTATACAAAGAATATGGATTAGAAAAGAAAAAGGAAATGGAAAAAGAAGAACTAATAGATGAATTAGGAACATTAATGATGGAAAATCAAATATTGAAAGAGATATTAAAAAAAACAGAAAAGGAAGAATGAATAAAAGAGGCAAATACCTATTAACAAAAGAATTGAAAGAAAAAGGATATCCATTCAAAAGAATAATAGAGATGTTGGAAATAAAGAAAAGCACATATTATTATCATTTCAAAGAAAAGAATCAAGCAAAGGAATATAAGAAAAGAGGCAGAAAGAAAAGCGAATTTGTGAATACAATGAATGGGAAGATAAGGAATGAAGAGTTAAAGGAACTAATACTGGAAAAGTGTAAGAATGAAGATGCAATGAACCCAGAGTACTATATAAAAACAATGGGCTCAAAGAAGATGAAAAGCTATCTGTATTACAAATATGGAATATATATTGGACACAACAGGTTACATGGATTTAGAAAGGAATTAGGGCTGGTAAGAAAATATGAAAACAGGACAAAACACCCAGTCAAAAGGGCACAGAATAGAACAATAACAAAGCAGAATCAATTATGGGAAGCAGATATAAAGTTCTTTAATGCAGGTGGAGATGGAATAGTACCATTGTTAGATATAATAGACGTCTATGACAGGAACATAGTAGCAACACACATAGGAAAGAGATGTACACATGAAGATTTCCTGGAACTAATAGAAATAGCGATAAAAGCAAGAGGAGAAAAACCAGAGGTGATAAGAACAGATAACGGATCACAATTCAAAGCAAATAAAACAAGGGAAAAAATGAAAGAGCTTGGAATTATACATGAATTTGGATACAAACATAATCCTGATTCCCAGGCATTTATTGAATCTCAGCATGCGAATCTGGAAAGAGAATTTGTTGCTTTGAATAAATTTAAGAGTGTAAAAGACTTGTATTTAAAGTATCTAGTATATATGGATTATTATCACAACTTAAGACCACATTCATCTTTGGGTTATAAAACTCCCAAACAATTTAATGCAATTCAGAGCTTTGGCAAGGAAGTTTTAGTAAAACGTTGATACGAGTTATTTTTGTCCAATATTTTGGGGTCCGTCCGAAATCTACAACATGTTTTTTTACATTAATCACTATTCGTATTTTGTTCTTTCCCAGATTTGTCTCATTTTTTCGTTTGTATTTTAAATCCGAGTAAGGAACTGAAACTTCTTCTGTTCCTATTCAAACTTCTTTTCACATTCACTTTTTTTCTCGTAATTTTATTTTCAATGAGTCCAATTTTTCCAGTATCATAAAGAATTTTTGAAAGAATCATCTTCCTTAGCTTTTTCTTTTATCTTATTTATCATAAAATGGTAATGCCCCCATTTTCTTTCGAATACATTTTAGACTTTTTGAACCCTAAAATGTTATAATTAATTGAGGTGATTGAATTGTCTTTATCGTTCAGAAACACCTGTTTTTGGGATGTTGATAAAGAAAAAATTGATAAAGAAAAAAACAAGAATTTTATTATATCCCGAGTTCTTGAATATGGGACAATTGATGATGTTAGAAACCTCATGAAAAATTATACAAAAAATGAAATTGCTGAAATTGTTGAAAAATCGTTCAATATAAGCAAAAAAACTGCCAATTTTTGGGGTTTAATTTTGAATATCCCAAAAGAAAAGATAAATGTATGCTCAAAACTTCGAGGATATTAAAGAATACTTTAAATGTATTAAACCTCCTGCAAAATAAAGTGGAAAACTTTTATTTGGCTGGGGGTACGGCATTAGCCATGTATTATGAGCACAGAATGAGTGTCGATTTGGACTTTTTTACACAAAAAGAGCTCGTTCCAGATTATTATATTTCAAACTTTAAAAAACTTTCTTTAATTATCGGTGATTTTGTAATAGATGAAGGAACCCTAAAATGTCAGATAGAAAATACAAAGGTTAGCTTTTTCGAGTACAAATACCCATTAATCGGTTTATTTTCAAAATATAAAGAACTAAAGGTTGCTTCACCCTTAGATATTTCATGCATGAAATTAACAGCTATAGCAGGAAGAGCTGAAAAAAAGGATTATTTCGATCTATATGAAATACTCAAGCACATATCTTTTGATGAAATAATATCGGCATTGTACAAAAAATATGGAAAAGAAATTGATATTTATCATATATTTAAAGTCATCACATATTTCAGCGATGTTGAAGAATCACCGGATCCCCTTCAACCAAACACAACCTGGGAAACTGTGAAAAAAGAACTCATAAAAAATAAAGAAAAATTCATAAAAATAATCGAACAAAAAGAAAAATAGGAACCAAATAAATAGGGACAGTACCAAGAGTTTGTTTTCTAAATCGTGTGGACTGTACCGTTTTATTCTCAATACTTTTTTTCTCGTGATTTCATTTCCCAATGAGTCCAATTTTTCCAGTATCATAAAGAATTTTTGAAAGAATCCTCTTCTTTCAACTTTTTCTTCTATCTTATTTATCATAAAATGGTAATGTCCCTATTTTTTCTAACTTATAGGATTTTCAAAGAAATCATTCTGGACCTTTAAATAAAATAATAGTACAATCTACCGGAAATAGAAATCTTCCCGTTTGATTCTTTTATCAGGCCATCATTTAGAAACCTATTTATTAAAGTATATACTGTAGATTTTGTTATTCCTTCTGCTTCTGCTCTTTTTATAACCATTGATTTTTCTTCTGGATTTTTTGCAATTAATTTTAGAAACTTTGTCTGCAAATCAGTAAAAGAAGACGAAAACTCCATAAGTTTTATGATTCTTTTTTTTATTGTCTTAATTACATCCTCATTAGAGATTTCTTTATCTTTATTATCAAGAATAATTTCTTGAGTTATTGATAGAGCATCTCTGGGATTACCATCAGAATACCGATATATTTCATAAAATGCATCATTCGGAAGAATAGTTGGGTTGGAAGAAATCCTTTTTAAAATCATTTCCCTTATATTTATTTCATCAAGAGGTCTAACAAATATCATATTTCTAAAAATATTTTCAAGATTTCCCCATTCGTTCCATCTTAAAACATCTTTTGTATATTCTCTATATATTGAAAATGGAAGAGAAATAATTGTAATAAGATTATCCTGAAATAGAATTTCTTTTATTGAATCAACAATAAGTAGTACTTCATCCTTTTTCTCCTTATCAAGCTCATCTATAATCAGAAGAACTTTAGAATTACCACTTATTATCTTTTTTAATAAATTGTTTAGTCTTTCCTTTGCTTCAAATATATTAAATCTTTTATGTTTTGAAGCTGTTTTTGAAACGCCGGCAGAACCAATTATATTAATTCCTCCAGAAAGAGAAACTGAATTAGCTGTTTCAGTGATTACCCACTCTTTTAATTTATTAGCTTCATCAGATACTCTTTTATCATTTTCTTTGGATATTAAAGATGATAACCTATAAATCAAATCACATATTATTGTATTCTTATTTTGCTTTTCAGAAATAGGAATAAAATAAGATTTAATATCATTCTTCATGAATTGTTTCAGGAGCGAAGTTTTACCTACTCCAGTTTCACCACAAATTCCATATATTCCTTGTGGTTGATAAGTTATTGTTTCTGACATCTTATCTATTTCTTTATCTCTGTTAACAAAAAAAGACTTTCTATCCAATTCAAGGGGCTTATCGTATAAATTATTAATTATTATTTTTAAGATGGAATGATTCATGTTTTCACCTCATAATTATTATAACACTTCTCCTCAGAAAAACCCTGAAACCTGTGAAAATGTTGAATAATTTATGAGAATGCTGAAAAAAATAAATATACATTTCGTCGTTCAGTCTCGTTCTATTCTCTTTCCCAAAGAACAAAGGGGGCTAGAGAAAATTGGAACTGAACAAATTCAAGGTAAAACTTAGAAAATTAGAAACAAATAATAATAAGTCATGCAAATCAAAAAGAACTATATACCTTTTTATAAGCAGAACAGAATAAAATTTTATAAAAGATCACAAAAAAACAAAAGTGTCCGATTTTTCAGACACCTTTTAAAAATATTTTAATCTATTCATTTGCTTTTTAATTTTCACCTATTTTTTATTGAACTTTTCAATTTCCTTTTACTAAAAAGCGAGTTTCAAGATATTGCTTGTTTTTGTCAATCGAAAAATGAGCCAAATGTTCATCGAAAAGTGAGCCACTTGAGTAAAAAAAATTAAGTTTTAAAAGAACTAATCCAATCACGAGTTTCTTTCAATCTATAACTGTTGCCATTCATATTAATCATAAAAGCTTTGTGAGTTAATCTGTCAACCATAGCGGCTGTTAAAACTGGGTCCGAAAATATTTCTTCCCATCTGTCAAAGGAAAGATTCGTAGTTATTATTGTGGACTTTCTGGCTGTTCTTAAAGACAGATTAGTGAAAAGTAATTCTGCTCCTTCTTTGTCAAAAGAGATATAACCCAGTTCATCACAAATAACCAAATCATATTTTTCAAATCTGCTTTGAAAATTTCTTAAAGTTCTGTTCGACTTCGTTTCTTTGAGTTGTACTATGAGTGATGGGACACTGGTAAAGAACACTTTATATCCATTCATACATGCTTTAATTCCAAGTCCAATTGCAATGTGTGTCTTTCCCGTTCCTGCATTTCCTGAAAGAATGATATTCTGTCCTCTTTCAATGAATTCCAGACTTTTCAATTTACCCAGTTTTCCTTTAGCATCCTGTGGTAAATATTCTACTTTTAAATCTTCTAAATATTTTTTCTCTGAAAAATGAGCCAGTCTCAGTCTTCTCTTTTTCGCATCTTCTTCTCTGTTTTGAACTTCAATCTCCAGAAGTTCTTTGAGATAATCCAGATAATTGTATTGTTCCTCATGTGCAATTTTTGTTATGTTTATGAAATTTCTTCTTATATGAGGTAATCTGAGCTTTTTAGTCATTTCCAATATTTCATTTTCTATATTCACAGGACCATCTCACTCAACTGCTTCAGATGTTTTCTGGATATTTCTTCAATTGTACTTTCCTTTATCTTTGTATATTGCTTTCTCTGACAAATCATTAATATTTTATCCTTGGTTATTTCTGTATGACCTTTGTTTTCCAATTCGTTAATAATGCTTTCCACTTTATCCACAGAGATGTTTTCCCTGTACATGAATTGAAGTAAGTCAATGAATTCTTTTTCTTTTTTGGTGAAATAATTTATATAGATGTTTTTAAGAAGTGTGTTTAACTGGTCCAATGCCATTGATCCTGCAATAGCACCAGGTTTTTTCCTCAATGTCAGGAGATAATGATCTATGTTCATTTTCCATTCTGAAAATCCATAGCATCTTTCGTGCCTTGCAATTATTTTGTTTGTTTTTATATCATATACTATTATTCTTTTCGGATATAATTTAACAGAAACAGCTTTCTGTGAATATTTTTCCGGAACGGAGTAATGGTTGGTATCTATGGTGATTGTGGAATATTTATCCACTTTAGAGTATCTCATATCTCCAACTTCGAGTTCAGGTGGTTTCTTTGCAAACTTTTCCTTTTCTTCTCCGTATCTGATTTCTTTTTTCATATTCAATTCATTGAGTCTGTTGTTCAAATAGTTCTGAGCTTCTTCTAAGGTTGCGAATTCTATTCTGTGTGAGAATACTTTTCTTTTTATTATTTCAACTCCCCTTTCTACATGACCCTTCTCATTAGGTTTTCTGATATTGCAGAATCTCGGTTGGAAAAGATAATAGGCGGAAAGTTTTAAAAGAGCTTCGGTTGGTTCCTTTTCTTCTCCTGCAACTCTTTTTACAGCTACTTTCATGTTGTCATATACTATTTCCTTTGTTACCCCTTCTATGTGTTCAAAAAAGTCAACGTGAGACTGTATGAAGCTCTCTGTATTTTGTTTGTAGTATAGCTGTGAATAATAATGACCACTGTAAGCCAGAACAAAAACAGCACCCTGTATCTTTTTCATTTTTCCACCAATGATTAATTTAATATCTCCCCAGTCGAACTCAACTGTGTTTCCTGGCTCATATATCTGTTTTACAAATGCTTCCTTTTTTATATCCTGAAGTTCTCTTATATATTTTCTGACAGTGGAATAGCTGATATCATAATTTCTTTCTCTGAGTTCTTCGTAAATATCTATTATTTTCATCTTTTGTTTTCTCAGTCCCATTTTTTCTCTTTCTTTGTTTATCTTGAGTTTTTCTTTTATGAATTCTTCAATTTCATTTTTCATCTTTGGTTTGTATACATTTTCTCTTACATACTTTGGTTTGTTTATTATTTCATCTATTAATTCCTGTTTCTCAAATTCTTTTATGTTTTTCTTTTCAATTTCTTTCTTTGCTTTATAATATTCATCTATATATTTTTTAACTGTATTTCTACTTATTCCCAATTCTCTGGATATTTTTCTTTGTGATTTCCCTTCTTGTATTATCCCAATTATTATCTTTTGCTTTTCCACCATATTTATCATCCTTTCTTTTACCTCCATATATTTATATATGAAGGTTTCTTATTTTACTGGCTCACTTTTCGATAAACATTGTGGCTCTCTTTTACTTTAACATTTACAATTGCTTTTCCTTTTATTTTTTTCATAAACTTTATCATCTAAAATCTATATACTCTATCCATCTCCAACAAATATAACTTATTAATATCATTTAAAAATGAAAGAATCATATAAATAGGAAAAAAAGAGATTGGACTTCTTTCTTATCTACACTATTTCTCTTATTTTATTTCCAAGTTTTAGATCATTTGAACAGTACTATTTTATCTAATTTCTTTTTTTCTGACACTTTAGCATTAACCCTAATCTTACTTTTTTAATATTAATTTTATTATAAAATGTTATTTTTTTTTGGAATATTTTAAGCATTTTTTATAATATTTCAAATATAGTTATTGAATTAAAGAATTTCACTTAATTCTTATACACTAGAAATCATTGGTTAACTATGGCATATCTTGATAACCTTTATAATATTCTTCTTTTAAGATGCTATAGACACAAATATTTGTAAACCCTGTACTAAGCAGTTCATCCTGACGATTTATGCCTTCAAAATGAAGGCCACATTTTTCAGCAACTTTTTTTGAGCCGACATTATCTACACTCATTCTTATAATAATCTTATTCAAATTATATTGACTAAATGAAACCTCTATTATTTTTTTCACACACTCAGTGGTTATTCCTCTGCCACTATAATTCTTATCGATCCAGTACATTACCTCTGTTCTGAGATTTATCCAATCTATGTACTTGAGTCCTGCGACTCCTACCAATTGATTATCAATAAAAATTCCAGTTCTAAATCCATCATTCTCTAAAAGTTGCCTAAGAAATAGAGTGATTACCCTTTCAGCATCTTCAAGATTTTTGGTTTCTGAGATTCTAGGCATAAATAAGGAAAGATGTTCTTTATTTTTGTTCATGAGTTCAAAAAAAGAGTTAACATCTTTATGTAATAACAATCGCAAAGAAATGTTATCTTTAACAATCATTGAAAACAAGATCCTCACCTCCTAAAAATACATTTAGTTATAATTGGAATTCAAAAGAAAGTTTGATTGTATGACTACAACCTATTGATTGCTTAAATTCAAATAGACCTGGATTGATAATTCCTTTGTCACTTGATGGTCCAATATCTAAATATTTTTTCCCTTTTGTTTTGTAATAATTAAATATCTCAGTAGTAAGAAGTGCCATCGGACTAAATTCTCTAAATTCCGGATTATCTCCCCAATATATTACTTGACTTATTTCACTAGTTACATCAAAAACAATAGCAGAAGCTATAGCTTGGCTGTCTTTATTCACAAGAAAACAAGAACTCGAAAGACATTTCATATTTATTATATCTTTCATTTGTGATTTGGAAATCTTCAGAGGATATCCCATCTCTCTCCTATTTATTTCAATAACATCATATGCTTTCTCAAAGTTCTCATCATTAACCTTTACAAATTCAAGCCTATTCTTTATAGCTTTGTTGTAATTCCTCCTTTTCATCCTCATTAAACCTGCTAAATACGATTCTTTGTTTTCATAAGTGCTAAAATCAAAATATTGATTTATATCTACCAAAGATACCTTAAATCCCTCTGAAAAAAGAATGGTGCTAAGAGAATTTATCAGTTCAGGGTTATAGATTTCTGGAGGCAAGGTTAAAAAGATTCTATCACAATCAATTGAATTACAAAAGCTGATAAGTCCCTTAACAATCTTGAATATATCATAAATTCTCCATTTTTTTGGTGGGTACAAAAGAGCAAATGGCGCCGAATAAGGTAATTTGGCAATTTTTTCTCTTTTACCAATATAACAGTAACCTAGAATCTTATCTTCCCTCTCAAAGAGAACTTTATACACTTTTTCAGCAAATATTTGATGATAATTATGAAATTCTTTATTGTCAAAAAATAGAGGGTCAAATATATTATTATCACTTACATTATCACAATTGGTTTCAATAATTTCTTTAGTTTCCTGTTTATATATAAATGAATACATCAAAAGCCCCCTTTTTTAGAAATTATAATTTTGGACTATTTATTATTTTTTCTAATTAATCGTTTATATATTAAACGCAAATAAAATTTTGCTTTCTCAGTGAATCTTGCTCTCAATATTCTTAGCTTTACTCCAAATTCAGTTCTTCCTTTGTATAATAAATGAAGAAACTTCATTCGCCATATATATTTACTCTTCACTCTTTTTGAAATATTTAATTCAAAAATGCCATCTTGAATTGTATACTTAGGAAGAGGAAGCTTAAAAACCCTAGCAATATTTATGCAAGAATAATACTGATTCTTTAATCTTGTATCGACAGTTTGCCCCCTATAGATAGTATTTACATCAATTGGTTTAGCTGTTATAATTTTTTTCTTTAATACTTCTTCAAGTAATTCTTTTCCTTTACTTGTTCTTGCTATGAAAACTGACTCCCCAAGTTTTTTGTTAGTTATATTTATCCCCCATGGATCTCCTACAACAACATCGCTAAATAAATTCATTTGATCATAGCAAAACAAACATCGATAATTCCAATAGTGCTTTCTAATTCTTGTAAATTCCATATCGCCTTCAACTCTTTCTACTCCTGGTAAATTTCTTCTCACTCTATAAGTAGTAGAAATTGTTTTTATTGACAGATCTCCAGGCCACCCAACTTCATCTTTATCTCTAAACTTGAATGAAATAATTTTATCTTTATTAATTTTACTTTTTGATATTAACCTGTCAATCATCAATCTTGAATAATTTCCAGCACACATTAATCCTATTATATAAGCAGGTGATGAATTTTTTTTAAGTTTTTCTCTTGAAAGCATTATACCTTCTGCTTGACATCCAAGTAAAACAGCTGCTATTTTTTCCTTAGTTTCTAAAACAATTTTATTTGGTGCAGAATGCGCATAAATTGAACCTTGTGCTTTTATTATTTCCTCCCTATTTCTAGCAATAATTGGATATGGTCTTTTCTTCTGCAAATCAAAACGGTTAACCACTGCTCCTTCAACGAGTTTAGCATCTAGAAGAAACAAAAGCAAAGCAGAAACAATCCCGCCACTTTGACCATTTCTCCATAATTCAGGGTCATTTGCGTGCCCTATATAAGCAGAAATATTATGCCCCCAAAATACATCCTTAAAATATAGAAGATTGTTTGGGATACCTTCTCCAGGACATGTCTCAAGGCATAAACCGCATTCTTGACATTTAGAAATATCTACTTTTGCAACTAAAAAACCCGCTGAATTGTAAACCATACTAATGCATTGCTCTGGACAAACAGCTGTACATGTCCCGCAACCTGTACATAGGCATCTCCTGACTACATGTTCTATGTTATTAACATTCTGATCTTCTAAATTAATTGTTCATCATCCTTTCCTTGATTTCATTCTTCAAGAAGCTCTTCTATATGCTTCTTAGATGAATATGCTTTTTCTATGTACAAAGGAATTTTTTCTTTCAAAATTCCGCGAATTTTCGATTCGTTATCAAGAAACCAAACGAAAGCATCTTTAATTTGTGTCTTTCTATTAAGAGTGGAAACTGGAACAATGTAATTCTCAGTTGTGCCAAAAATGTCGGTCGCTATCCCTGAAGATTTGGTTAAATAACCTGTTACTAAAGTTGGTACACAAGATGAATAAGCCGCAATACTTGCATGAGTGCGTAAAGTAACCATAAACCGACATTTTGAAATAATATACTTCAGTTTCATTGCACTCTGAATAGGTATAAAAACTATTCTTCCAGAGTCACTATATTCCTTGTAGAGAGTATTAAGGGTTGTCAAATCAGAAAAGTTCTTACCCCAATGAACATGGGGAATAAGTGCGATTCTATACTTTGTATTTTTCAGTAAATACTTAATGAGATTCATATTATTCTCTACAAATAAATCATAAAAAGGTTCTAATCCTTGAGATAGAGGACCAGCATTTATCCCAACAACATCATTCTCATAAAATTCCTTTGGAAGATGTACCTCTTGGCTATTCATCGCAAATGCAGGATCAGAAATTTGAAATATTTTCGCCTTAATACCACTATGACATAATGCTTTGTACGTTATTGTTTCTCTTGGAAGTATCAACGAATATCTGTTTAAGTCTTTAATTACACTTTTAATCTTTAGAACTTCCGGATTGACCGAACATCCATATGCAACTGTTTTTCGCCCTCTACTATTTAATCTTTTATTTAAATATGCATAAAAATTCCGATGATTACTACTCTCACAATATTGATCACCAGCTTCAAGAAGAAAAACTTTATTGTTGTACTGAAGTAAGTTCTTAAACTGTGATTCAAGATAGGGAGGAAAATTCCAATTGGAATGTTTTATAAAAAAATAGTTAATAACATTTATAGGATTATACTTTTTTAATCGTATCCCATTTTGATGCATTGTAACAATTTCATCTAGCCCAAATTCCCTGTCTTTTTCCGCAATAAAGGAAAATAATTCTATTCTATAATCATAAAATATCTTTTTAATACCCCTAACAATTGCTTCATTTCCATGATTTGCACTGCTTCCATGTCCATATAAGCATATCGATTTCAAAAAAATTCCTCCTTAAATTTTTAAAAACATCATTATAGATATTTTATCATATTAACCTCACCTTTCGAGAAAAATAGAAAAAAGACAATCATTAGAAATTATTCAACTATTAAAAAATGATCTATTTATAATAAAAACACCTTTATTAATACAAATGAAAATGAATAAATTAATTATGTTAGATTGAATTTTAATTCTGATTTTAACTTTAAAGTTATATTTGAGAAATTAGGTATCCCTTTATTGGAAAAATGATCTTAAGCAATTTGCTTTTCTTGTATAATTATCTCATTTATTTACTTTCTTTTTCCTTATTTTACCCAGAAACCTTCTACCTAATTCAATAATTTCTCTACTATTAATTCGAAGCGTTACAACTATAAATATAGAACTCATCAAGCAATGTACAAGGAATTTTGATGGACTTACAATATCTATTAAAACAATTGCCGTGAATAACGCAATATTGATGAGAGTTTTTCTTTGAAAGGTCATTTGTCTCTTTGCTGAAACAACTATTCCCGCAATGATTACAGATATCGAATATCCTGTCATTGTAGAAATTGCTGCTCCCTTAATTCCTAACAATGGTATAAGAACAAAGTTCAAAATCACATTTACTGATGCTCCTAAAAAAAGTATTATTGTAGACCAATATGTTTTCTTCGATATTAGAAACTGAGTACTAATAACTGAATAAAGCATATGTAGTAATGGTGAAAGGAAAAGATATGGAAATACCTGGCTACCATTTACATAGTCGCCTTCAAATAGAAGATTAAAAATTAATTCATTGAAAGGATATATTAATGCCCAGACAATGAAAGAGATTGCAGCAAGGATTCTCCATATCTTTGATATCATTTCTTTATAGTCCTTATCATGCATGGTTGAAAAAGCAAAATACTGCCAACCACTAGCAAAGGCTACATATATAAACTGACTAATCTGAGCTATCCTTGCGCCAATCGCATAGATGCCATTATAAGAAGGACCCAGAATATTGGAAATCATTATTCTGTCAAAAGAATTAAAAACCCAAAAAATTAAAAGATTAGGAACAAGAGGCAATCCAAATTTCAGAAGATCAATTGCTAATTTTTTATTCATCTTTTCTCTAAACCATTTCTTGTTTAAAATCCAAAATATTATAAGATCGACTACAGATGTAGTGAAAGAACCAAAAACAAGCCCGAACAAAGGATCAACAAATATGACCAAAGAAATACTTACTGAGTAACTGATTATTGGATTCAATACGTTAACAACAACAAATATCTTCCTTTTGTTCTGAATTCTTGTTGGGGCTTTAATTATAGAACCAATCGCAGATATAAATACTTGAATTCCTATTAGTATAATCCAAAGATAATATTCTTCACTATTAAAGAAAACTACACTAAGAACCTTACTTAGAATTATAAGAACAATAGCTACAAGTAACCCGCTTCTAAAAACAACTGCAAAAGCAGTTGAGCAAATTGCTTTTCTATACAAAAGATCCTCTTTATCAAAGTAAAGTCTGAACATTGCATCATACAAACCTAATAGCGCAAATGTTGAAGCAAAAGAAACAACAACGCGTAAAATATCATTGATACCATAAATAGAAGTATCGGGAATAAGTCTTGTTACTATCGGAAGCATTATCAATGGTACAATCTTTCCAACTATGTTTGCAAAACCGTATACAAAAAAATTCTCAACAAATAGCTTGAGACGATTCATTTGGATTTTACAATTTCTGTTTTTTCGAAGTTTTGAATATATTTGTTATTTACACTGATCATCTCATATTCTCCCCTTGCAAAAAATCTTATATCTCTAATAACATCTAAAATCTTTTCGTCATAAATATATGCTCCCACAACAACGTAGTTGCTTTTCGGCCTTTGTGGTTTTTTTTGAATTTCAATAACCTTTTTTCATCTAGTGCGGCTATTCCAAATCTTTGAGGAACATTTACTTCCACTAATAAAACTCTGGGATCTTTATTTCTTTGTTCCTTTTCATAATTTTTTGTGAAGCTTTCAATACTGTTCTCAAATATATTGTCGCCTAATAAAACCAATAATTTATCATTTTTAGCAAAGCTTTTTGCTAATTTAAGTGCATCTGCTATTCTTTTTGCTTTATTTTGTAATTCATGCTCAGTTAAAATTTAACTCAAAATCAATACTATTTTCCAATTTTCCTATTTCTAGTGCTCTGATAGCCAGAATAAGAGCATCCAGTCCCGAATTTAAACTAACGCAATATTTCGACCAACAAATTTTAAAAATTCTTTTTCGAATTCTATTACTTCCTTTCCAAGAATATACCAACCGAATTCATGACTCTCAATGCTGCCTCATTATATTCATATTTATATATTAAATATTGAGGTCTCAAAATATTAAATGGTATTTTCATTTTCCCAATAATCTTTCTTCACTAGCTTCAAAAATTTATCATAATCTCTGATGTAATCCTTTTCATTATAATATTCCGAAGCCAAAACTATCAAAACAGCATTCCTTTTATAATCAAAAACTTCTCTCCATATCATCGAACTAATATATAATCCTTTAGAAGGGTTATTTAATTTAAAAATTCTTTCTTCTTTTCCATCAAAACATTTTACTTTAATTTCTCCATTTAAACATATAAGAACCTGTTCTAATTCTTTATGTGCGTGGAATCCTCTTTTCACACTTTCGGGTACTCCATATGTATAATATATTCTTTTGATTTCAAAGGGTATTTCTCTATACTGCTCTAAAGGAACCAGATGTCCAATTTCTTTATTGCCTATTTTTCTAAAATTTATTTCATATATATTATCCATTTTCATTCCTCAAATTTGTTGATTTTATCTATCACATATTCCACTTTTTCCTTCTCCATTCCATTGTATAATGGCAGACTCAAAACTGTTTCCGCATACTTTTCCGTTATCGGGAAATCGCCCTTTTTATATCCAAGTCTTTCATACGCTTTTGATAAATGTGGTGGAATTGGATAATGAATCATTGTTTTTATCCCATTTTCTAAAAGATAATCAATCAACTTTTCTCTCTCTTCACATCTGATAACGAACTGGTGCCAGACATGTTTTGCTTTTATCTGAACCTTCGGCAACAGAACAAATTCATTATTAATTCCTTCAAGATACATATTACATATATCGGCCCTTTCCTTTTCAAGCTCCCTTATATGTTTCAATTTCACTTTGAGTAAAGCGGCCTGAAGTTCGTCCAGTCTTGAATTCACCCCTTCGATTTCATTATAATACTTCTTCTTACTGCCGTAATTTCTCAGCATTCTGACCTTATCTTCCAGATCGGGATTGTTCGTCACTACCGCTCCCCCATCACCAAAAGCACCCAGATTTTTCGTGGGATAAAAACTGAAACAATTTATCTCCCCAAACGTTCCAATATTTTTATAATTATATGTTGCTCCATGAGCCTGAGCGCAATCCTCCACGATCGGAATATTATATTTCCCTGATATTTTGACAATTGGTTCCATATTTGCCGACTGACCATAAAGATGAACCACCATAATCGCTTTTGTTTTTCCTGTTATCTTCTCTTCAATTTTTTTAGGATCTATATTATAAAATTCGTCCGGTTCAACAAATATTGGTGTAGCTCCATTTTCCGTAATTCCCAGAATAGATGCGATATAAGTATTTGCCGGGGCGATAACTTCGCCACCCTTTCCTATTTCCAGTGCTCTGATGGCCAGAATAAGAGCATCCAGTCCCGAATTCAAACTAACGCAATATTTCGAACCGACAAAATTTGAAAATTCCTTTTCAAATTCCGTTACTTCCTTTCCAAGAATATACCAGCCCGAATTCAGGGCTCTCAATGCTGCTTCATCATATTCATTTTTATACATTAGATATTGGGGACTCAAAATATTAAATGGTATTTTCATTTTATTCCTTCCTCATTATAAAAAGAACTATAATTTAAAAAACCTTTTTCTTCATCTTTGTTAACTTTTTTAAATTTATTTGTTATTTTATTAATTCTATATAATATTATATCCGGTTCATAAAAAAACATTTCAACAATTTTTCTCCATTTTTTCGTATTTTGTTTTATTTTTTTTTCTCTATTAATTATTTTTTGTATATATTTATTATTTTTATAAGTGCTGAAAAGATATTTCTTAAAATTTATGTGATCTTGTTCTAATAATATTTTACTTTTATTTTTTTTATCAGTAGAAACTCCTGCTCCGTATTCATACCATACAATATTTTTATTTAAATATCCAATCTCCCCTCCCTCTAATAAAATAAGAGCAACGGATAAATCTTCACAATATTTTACATTTGTTTTTTTACTTAATTTCAAAAAATAATTTAATATGTATTCAGTTCTCGAAAATAAAGTTACTCCTGAAATCCAATCATTGAATACAATCAAATTTTTAATTTTTTTATTTATATTTTGATTAGGTTTAACATATTCCTTTTTCAAGTTTGGTGGTGAAAAATCCGGAAAATTAATGAGGTTTTTTTTGTTAAAATAATAAGATTTCATATTTCCAAAAGCAATATTATAATTACTACATTCTAGATAATCATTTATTGTATTTAACGTCTTAGAATTAAAAAGTAAGTCTCCAGGACCTAATCCCTTAAAATATTTACCTTTTGCTTTTTCAAGAGCTCCAATAATATTTTTTACTGTTCCTTGATTCCTTTCATTTTTTATCAACAAATATTTTGAAAAACCAGTTTTTTTAAAAAAGTTCTCAAGTTCATTAAAATGATTTTGAATAGAACCATCATCAGTAATAATAATTTCATAATTTTTAAAATCTTGAAAAATTATAGATTTTATAGTTAAAATGATTTTTTTGTAATCACTATTAAAAGTAGAAATAATTATACTAAATCTCAATTTTCTAAGCTCCTTATATAATAAACACAACCATATTATTTTTCAAGTTTTTTTATTTCATTAATTAGCTGATTAATCATTTTTTCATCTAATTTTTCACTTAAAATGCTTCTATTATCTTTAAAAAATTTTTCCGAAATATTATCAAAATTTATTTTAAGCAATTCGTTAATTATTGCGCAATCAAATCTTTTGCGAATTACTTTACAAGGATTCCCAACAGCTATAGAATAAGGAGGAATATTTTTTGCAACTACTGACCCAGCACCGATGATTGAGCCTTGACCAATTTTTACTCCAGATAAAATTAGTGAATTCATTCCTATCCATACATCATCTTCAACTACTATAGGTCCCTTTGACCAAGCTTCATTTTCTTTTCCAAGAAATTTTACTTTAAATGGATATGTAGAAAATGTATTTATATTATGATTGCCCCCTAATAAAAATTTAACACTAGAAGCTATAGAAACGTAATTTCCAATAATTAATTTTTCATTTTCAGCACCCCAACAAAAAACATTCAATGGGCCATAACTATATTTCCCAACTATGACTGATTCAATAGAAAACTTATTAACTGGAAAAGTATTGTTATGTTCATTTATTTTTCTCCATTTTTTTACAAAATAATATAAAGAAATCTTTCTTTTAATTATAGATATAATGCTGGAAAAAATCATCTTACGCTTCCATAATTTTCCATATAGAATCTCATATACTCACCTGATATAACTTTTTCAATCCATGCTTTATTATTCAAATACCAGTTAATCGTTTTCTCTATTCCTTCTTCAAACATAACTGCAGGTTCCCATCCCAGTTCACCCTTTATCTTAGCCGGGTCTATTCCGTATCTTCTGTCATGTCCCAATCTGTCTTTCACATGTTCTATGAGATTTTCGTTTGTCTTCTCATCACCTGTTTTTTCCCTTAAAATTTCCAGTATTTTTTTTACTATAAATATGTTCTCTCTTTCGTTGTGCCCGCCTATATTATATATTTCTCCCGTTGTTCCTCTTTCAAACACCTCATCGATCGCTCTGCAGTGATCTTCCACATACAGCCAGTCCCTTATCTGTTTTCCGTCTCCGTACACCGGCAGTTCCTTATGATTGAGCGCGTTATTTATCATCAGTGGTATCAGCTTTTCCGGAAACTGATATGGTCCATAATTGTTCGAACATCTCGTTATGTTCACAGGTAATCCAAAGGTATCATAGTAGGATTTTGCTATCATATCTGCAGATGCCTTCGAGGCGGAATATGGGCTATGCGGATCGAGAGGAGTTTTTTCGGTGAAATATCCCTCTTTCCCAAGTGTTCCATACACTTCATCGGTCGATATTTGAATGAACTTACAATCTCTATCATCATTCTCTTTTTGCCATTTTCTATTACCCTTATTCCAGTGTTTCTTTGCCGCATCCAATAATACCTGAGTTCCCAGAATATTGGTTTTCAGAAAAATCTGCGGATCATGTATCGATCTGTCCACATGGCTCTCCGCTGCAAAATTAATTACTCCATTTATCTCATACTTTTCAAATATTTCATTCACCAATTCTGAATCACAGATATCTCCTTTGATAAATATAAAAGAATCTTCAGGATTTTTTCCAATTTTTTCTTTAACAGTGTTGGTTTTTAAAACCGGTTTTAAATTTTCCAGATTTCCTGCATAGGTTAACTTATCCAATCCAATGATTCTTCTGTCTTTATATTTGTTCAAATAATACTGTACGAAATTGCTTCCTATGAATCCCGCCACTCCAGTTACCAGTAATATCATGAAATCCTCCTGATTCGGCCCTATTGCGTATAGTAAATAGTAATATGGCAAAGAATTATTTGCCTTTTGATTCTCTAATCATTAAATTCATTTTTTCCCATTTTCAGCTCTCCATCTACTATAAGCTGCTTTAAAAATCTATCCGTGGCTTCCTGCCATGATGGTAAATCGTATCCTATTACTTCTTTTAGTCCGAAGTTGTCAAGTATGGAATATCCCGGCCTCTTCGCAGGAAGATTGAATTCTGCGGCCTTCGCCCTTTCCAGTTTCCCTTTCCAGTTTATTTTCTCCAATATATACTTTCCCCAGTCATATCTCGAACAGCTCGTATTTGAAATATGATAAAGACCGTATACTTTCTGTTTTAATATTTTCAGGGTGGCTTTCGCCAAATCAACCGCATAAGTCGGCGATGATATTTCATCATCCGCTATTCTTATATGATCCGTCTTTTTGCTCCATCCTATGACTTTTTTTGCAAAGTTCATATTACCCTTTCCGAACACCCAGCTCACTCTCAACAAGTAATATTTATCCGCCAGTACTATATTTTTCTCTCCCAGGTGTTTGCTCTCTCCATATTTGTCGATCGGATTGGGTTCATCATATATCGTATACGCTCTTCCCTTTTTACCGTCGAAAACATAATCCGTTGAATAATGAACTATTTCGGCTCCTGTTTCATTTGCCACAACGGCTAAATTTCTTACCCCTATCCCATTGACCAGATATGCCTTTTTCCAATCCTTTTCAGCTTTGTCTACCTCGTTGTAAGCTGCGCAATTTATTATATGAGAAAATTTATTTTTCTTCGTTAACTCTCTTGTTTCATTTATCTTTGTTATATCCAATTCTCTGTAATCGGTTGGAATGTATTCTATTTTTTCTTTTTCGAACAGTTTTTGAAATTCCTGCCCTAACTGTCCATTCGCTCCCGTTATTAAAACTTTCATGATATACCTCACCAAGTAATTTCACTTACAGGTTCTGAACCTTATAAATCCAACAATCTATTTCTCCCGCCATTCGCTGAATTTATTCCATTTTCTATCTTTTTCTGACATTATTATTTTCTCAATTCCTTCAATTGGCCAGTCTATATTTATTTCCGGGTCGTTCCATATTATTCCGTTCTCATCTTCAGGATGATAATAATCAGAACATTTGTATATGAACTCGGCTACTTCACTCAACGTTATAAATCCGTGTGCAAAATCTTTTGGTATAAACAACTGTTTTCTGTTTTTCTCACTCAGCAGTACACCGAACCATTTCCCAAACGTTTTTGAATCCTTTCTCAGGTCCACCGCTACATCGTATACTTCACCCTTTATAACTCTCACCAATTTAGCCTGGGGAAATCTCTTTTGAAAATGTAACCCCCTTAAAGTTCCCTTTTTCGACCTCGAATGATTATCCTGGACAAAGTTTATATCTATCCCCATATTTTCAAAATCTCTTTTATTATACGTTTCCATGAAAAATCCCCGTTCGTCTTCAAAAACGGTGTTCTCTATAATATATAAGCCTTCAATCGGTGTTTCTAGTTTTTTGAATTTATACATTAAAATACTCCTTGTTCGCTATTCATTATATCTAATAGATATTTCCCATAATTTGTTTTTTTAAGAGGTTCCACAAGTTTCAATAATTCATCTTTATTTATATATCCCTTTCTGTAAGCTATTTCTTCGATACACGATATATAAAAACCCTGCCTTTTTTGTATTGTTTCTACAAAATTCGATGCCTCCAATAACCCTTCATGCGTTCCTGTATCCAGCCATGCCATTCCTCTCCCAAAGAGTTTGACTCTCAGTTCTCCCTTTTTGAGATATTCATTGTTAATATCTGTTATTTCAATCTCTCCTCTGGCAGAAGGTTCAAGATTCTTAGCTATCTTTACAACTTTATTATCATAAAAATAAAGTCCGGGCACCGCATAATGTGATTTGGGATGTTCGGGCTTCTCTTCAATGGATAATACCTTTCCAGTCTCATCAAACTCTACTACACCATACTCTTTCGGATTTTTCACATAATAACCAAATATTACAGCTCCATTTTTTAAAGACGCCGCCTCTTCAAGAATTCCTGTAAATCCCTGTCCAAAAAAGATATTATCTCCAAGCACCAGACAAACCCTTTTATCTTCGATGAATTCTTCTCCTACAATAAATGCGTCTGCTAATCCTCTCGGTTTTTCTTGAACTGCATAAGAGATATTCAAACCGATTTGTTTCCCATCTTCCAACAATTCTTCATACACTTTAATATCTCTTGGAGTTGAAATAATTAATATATCCCTAATTCCGGCCAACGCGAGAGTTGATAATGGATAATATATCATTGGTTTATCGTAAACTGGTAATATTTGTTTTGAAATCGCCTTCGTTATAGGATAGAGTCTCGTTCCTGCTCCCCCAGCTAATATTATTCCCTTCATTACTTTACCTCCTTTTTCTTATAAACCTCTTTATTGGTATCCATATATTATTCATTATTTGATTTGCTATATAATATAAAAATATCGTGAAATTTTTCTCTTTTTTATATGTTTTTAAATAGTACTTTTTGGCATTAAATGTATTATTCATTAACTTTTTTTTATTAACTTTTCTTGTTGAATGACTATTAATATGTAATACTTTCTGTTCTGATAAATAATAATTTTTCAAATTATATTTTTTGATTTTCTCATTTATAATTAGTTCTTCAGAACCTAAAAAAGTATTTTTATCAAAAAAATTTATCATTTCAAATTTATCAAAATTAACAGCAAAAATACATCCACTTAACATCTCATTATTATTTAAATACCTTGAAAAATTGTAATCAATGTTTTCAATAAAACATTTAAATGGAATAAGTATTGGATAAAATATCTTAAATAAAAATAAATAATAGAAATTATCCTTTTTTAGAATAGGATTTGAATCATCTCCCGACGGTAATATTACTTTTGGTCCTACAAAAGCTATGTTTTTATCATTATCAATTTTTTCAAAAAGCCCCTTAGATATATTAGAATTTAATATGATGTCATTATTCATAATTATCACATTATGGGGATTCATATTTTTTATTTTTATTAATGCTTTATTATTTCCAACAGCATATCCATAATTCTCTTTTAGTAAAAGATAAAGTCTTTTATACTTATTTCGTTCTCTATATATTTCATTGTTATTTTGTTCTAAATCTATAAACATATTATCATCCAAAAATCTCTTTAATTTCTTTCTTTTATTATCTTCAGAACCATTATCAACTATTAAAATGGTGTTAATACTTTCATAAATTAATAGCTTTTCTAAACATTTTATAGTCATTTCTGGCTCATTCCAGTTTAGAATTATAATAAAATTATCTGTTTTACTCAAATATATGACTCCTTTCTTCTTTCTTAATAATACTTATCAAAGCAATAAACATTATAAAAATCAATCTATGTATTCCTATTAAAGAATGTGATACTTCTACAAAATAAAAAATACTCCAGGTTAAGAAAAAGAGAAAAAAAGAATATTCCTTTTTTTTATATAATTTTATAAAACTAAAAAAGGAAATAAAAAATAAAATGAAGGTACCAATATAACCAAATTCAACGAGCATGAGTATAAATCCTCTTCTAACTGTAAAATCAGATTCTATTGACCAGTAAGCATATGATGGCAAATATTTTCTTGCAATTTCTTGAGTATATGCTATCCCTTTTGGTAAAACCGGAAAAGAAGGATTCTCTTTATAATTAATATATATAGCATAATCATATTCCTCTAATAATTCTGAAGTATTGTTAATTTCACTAAATTTATTTATTATTCCCTGTTGATAATTGCTTGATTGTAATATATAAACAAAAAATATTATAAAAATAAGTCCAATCAATAAAATTTGACTTATTTTTATTTTCTTTTCTATAAAGATATTGAATAGAATATAAGTTATAAAAATTAATAACGATTCTATGATACCACTTCTAGAAAAAGATAATAACACAGCAAGGATAAAAATAAAAAGCATAAAATTGTTTTTTCTATTTTTATATTTAAATAAAGAAATAATTATTCCAAGAGATGCCCATGCTGCAATACTTTTTGGCTCTCCAAAAGAATGGGCTCTAAAAAAAGGGGTCCCCACTAATGGCATACTCTGATAAATTCCTGAAGGCGAAAAAATCGAAAAATTTCTTGCAGTAGGCAAAATATCATTTCTTAATATAAAAGACAAAATAAACATTATTATAGCAATAAAAGAATTTATAAAAATACTTTTTTCCAAAATACTTACAGATTTATAAATTATTTTTCTGCCTCCATCAATTAAAACCTGATAAAAATACATCATCGTAAATAATTGTATGATAATTTTTGAGGATTGAATTACATTTCTTGAAAAATTTTTCGATATAGTAGTATATAAAAAAGAAAATAAAACACTAAATATATATAATATAACAACCATTATTAAATTGCTGTCAAATTTATATCTATCTGATATCATTATATCAATAAAAAAGAATATGATAATTATTATTCCAATAATATCTGATATTGACATCGTAAAATTTAATACTTTTATAGATATTTCGAAAGGAACTGTAAAAATATATATATAAATAATATAATTCTTCTTCTTCCAGTTTTTAACCAATAAAAATAAAATAAAGATAACAAAAAAAACTCTTAAAGAATAAGATAAATAGGTATAGATCATTGTTTCTCCCAAGGCGGTAATGGTTTTTGATATATGTTTCTATATAAAGAATAATCAAAAATTTCTAAAAGATAATCAGCGATTTTTTTGGGTTCAATTTTATGCGAGAAACTTTTAGCATTTTTTCTTAAAATATCACGCAAATCAGAATTATTAAGAATTTTCTTTATATAAATACTCAAAGATATAGCGTCTCCATTTTTATAAACAAATCCGCTTTTTGATTTTGTTACAAAGAAACTAGCGCCCCTATCCCCACTACTTACAATTGAAGGAATTCCTTCATGTATAGCTTCAAGGCAAGGAATACCTAAACTTGCATTTAGAGTTGGAATAATTACTAAATCCATTTTTTTCATTATTGTTCTTTCATCATTATTATCTAGAGGTCCTAAAAAAATGATATTATCATAAACATCTAATTTTTTAGATAATTCAATTATTTCCTCATAAGTATTTCCATAACCTACCATATATAATTTAAACATAAAATTTTCATTTTTAATTATTTTTATTGCCTTTATTATTGTTTGAACATCTCTGATTTTTGTAAAGCTTCCTACAAAAAATAAATTGAAATATCCCAATTTGTTTTTTTTGTAGTATTATTTTTTCATTGTAAATAATCTTATCTTTTGGGAAATAACCAAATGGAAAATTTTTACTTTTAGGAATATTTAAATAATCAAAAAATTCATCATAAGGCTTAGACACACATAAATAAAAAATAGAAAATGGAATTATTTTTGTTTTTACATATTCTTTTAAAATAAATAATTGAAAATTTCTTATGTACTTCTTTATTCCATATAAATAATCATTCCTAGATGGCTCAGTAAGAATTCCAAAGTTTAGTTTCATTTTTGATGCTATTTTTCTTGCAAAACATACTTTTTTTGGTTTATGAGGTAATAATGATCCAAATATATGAATTGTTTTTTTATTCTTTCTTAAAAAATTAACAATGTATTTTCTCCATTTTTTTTCTGGTAAAAATATAATTTTTAAGTCTTTTTGAGAATCAATGTTCCAAGAACAATTTTTTTCCCTTTCATGACTTATTCCTTTTTCACAAATCATTATAATATCGTATCCCATTTTACACAATTCGTTATATGTGTTTGCTTGAAGAAAACAAGGTCTTTTAATCCAAATTACTATCTTTTTCATTTAATTCTCCTTTTCAAAGCAACTACCTACATTTTCAATAACTTCATTCCATAAACATTTATTTTTATACTTAGTATCGAATATTTTTTTCGATACTTTTGAAAGATTATCAATATTTTTTTGCGCTTCAATAATTTTATCGGCAATTTCTTTTGGATTATTTGGATCAAAATATATAAATTTATTATACGTAACTTCTTTAACTACTTCTATATTTGAACCTATTATTGGCATACAATAATTTAGAGCTTCTAATAAAGGAACACCAAAGCTTTCACATAAACTAGGAAATATGAATATGTCTGATTTTTCATATAATCTCAATGTTTTTTCTCTTGATATAATTCCTGTTAATTCTATGTTATTCTCAATATTAAGCTTGTTTATTTCATTTATTATATTTATCTCAGTTTTGCTCTTTGCTTCTTCTTTTCTGGGGCAAGTTAATATCAATTTTCCTTTAAAACCTCTATCTATAGCAATTTTAAATCCTCTAAGGAGGTATATATGATTTTTATATGGTCGCGGCAACGAAACATATAATAAATTTATATTTTCATTTTCCATATGATCAGAAAATTTTCTTTTATTTCTTTCAGAAATATTATTAAAAGTATTCCAAACAAGTTTTACTATAAGGCCTTTCGGTTTAAAGGATTTTTTTACCTTATCTTTCATCCAATTTGTCTGTACAAAAATTATTTTTGCTTTTTTAGCTGTAATTTTGAGTAGGAATTTCTTTATGAAAACGATCATTCTTGATTTCAAGCTTATTTTTTCTCTTGCCATTTTTTCAAAATATAAAGCTTGTCTAATAAATAATACACAAGGAATTCTTCTTATAAATGGGTTTGGAATTCCACCTGCATAAACAATTACATCGATATTTTCTTGAATAATAATTCTTTTTAAAATAAATATAGAAAAAAATACTTTTTTCAATCTACTTATATTATTCATTTTGATAAATTTAACATTTTCTTTTACTTCTTCTTTAAAAGGGTTTATAACAATATGATTATTTTCTCCTTTCTTTTTATTGATAATATATTTATTAAACTCTTCGAATGATGATAGGCCTCCACCATTATTAACAAAAGAAAAATCCCATAAAATATTCATTTTAACCTCTAATTTTTTAATTTAATTTGACAAATTAATATTCAAAGATTTTCCATCAATGGATTTTAAACTATTTCCAGAAAACCATATTTTATTTAATACTAAATCTCCTTTAGGAAATATAATTGTTCCAAATCCAAAATATTTTTTTGAATATCTATCTTTTTCATAACTTTTAACTTTTTCCCAATTTAAACAGTCTTTTGAAATTCTAATAGTCGCTTTGTTACTTTTTATATATTCACCTTCTTCTACTATGGTTGAAGCTACATAATAACCATCAGTTGTCATACAGCTATACAAAGTGGAATTATCTACTTGAAATTCTTTTTCTACTTTAAAATCTTTTTTGTTCATACTCACAAAATAGTTGTAATCAAGATTCGTATCTGTAAACCAACATACTTTTTCTTTGGTAAACAATAGCCCAACTGCTCTAAATAATTGAGTTCCATTTCCTATTTTATTAAGAGTTTTAAAATTGTCGTTCGTATAACATATATAACATTCTCCATTCAAATCTCCTGTAGTTAACCAAATCCTATTCATTTCAAAAGGATCTTGATATAAGCCATGAATATGTCTAATTGTATTTTTTTTAAAAGTATACACAACTTCACTTTTTTTCAAATCTGAACTGGCGTTCCATATTCTTATTTCATTTCTATCTTTATTAGATAAATATTCTCCAAAAAATATTCCATTTTCATTTTCTACTATTCCTATATATAAGGGAGCTCTACCCTTTATATCAAATAATTTTATTGGGTTCCTATCTGTTAAATCATAAACTTTTCCTTTTCTTATTCCCATTATTTTACCTATTTTAGTAGGAAATACTATACATTTGTCCAAACGCAAGGCTCTACTTGCAAGCCTGTTAAAGGAAAAAAGATCTTCCCATATAAAGGGAAAGGATTTATAATGATTCCATTCTTTATCCATTTTTTTTCTTAAATAAACTCTTCTTCCTTTACTTCCAAAAATTTTCTCATCCTCTACATAATGAATTATAGAAACTTTATTTGTTTTTTCAACGATTTCATAATTGCCGTTAGCAAATTTTTCAAGCATTGTAATTTTCACCTTATTTAAACCAGATAACTTTATTTATTATCTTTATATAACTCTCAATTATTTTCACCACTTTTAAAGATACATTTTTATCATAATAATCATTCGCTAGTGGTGCTTTTTCCTCTTCATTGAAACTTTCTGTTGCTATATTTATCGCATTTACAACGTCTTTCGGACTTATTCCCCCTATTACTATAGAACCTTTATCCAGAACTTCCGGTCTTTCAGTACTGGTCCTGAACAATACCGCAGGAAATCCCAGGATAGACGATTCTTCACTCAATGTTCCACTGTCTGAAAGTACGCAAAATGAATCCTTTTGTAATTTATTATAATTGAAGAAACCAAAGGGTTTAAGATTTTTTATTAAAAGATTGAATTTTATTTTTTTCTCTTCTATTTTCTTCCAACTTCTCGGATGCGTTGAATAAATAATTGGTAACTTGAATTCTTCAGCTATCGAGTTTAAACTATCGATAATTTCAATAAAATTCTTTTCAATATCAAGATTCTCTTCTCTATGCGCGCTTACCAATATATAATTCTTTTCTTTCAGTTCTAATCTCTTCAGTATATCGCTATTTTCAATTTTATCTTCGTATTTATTCAGAACTTCAGGCATTGGAGATCCGGTTACAAATATATGTTCTTTTCTGAATCCTTCGGATAATAAATATCTTCTGCTATGTTCTGTATAAGGTAGATTAATATCACTTATATGATCAACTATTTTTCTGTTTATTTCTTCAGGAACATTTTGGTCAAAACACCTGTTTCCTGCTTCCATATGAAAAATAGGAATCTTTAATCTTTTTGCTGGAATTGCACTTAAAGCTGAATTAGTATCTCCTAATATTAATAAAGCATCCGGTTTTTCTTTCAACAGAATTTCATACGCCTTTGAAAGAATATTTCCCATTGTTTCTCCGAGATGCTTTCCAGGAACATTCAGAAAATAGTCCGGCTTTCTCAATTCCAGTTCTTCAAAAAAGACTTCGTTGAGTTCATAATCATAATTTTGCCCGGTATGAACCAATATATGATTGAAATATTTATCACATGCTTTAATTGTAGATGATAATCTTATGATTTCGGGCCTTGTTCCCACGATGGTCATTAGTTTGGTCACTGTTGATAAACCTCCTTTTACGGTCGGCGAGCTATTGGATAATTTAAAGAACTATAAGCTGAATTGCTCAAAAGCTTAATGGCTTAAATGCAAAATTACTATATCATCAAATCTTCATCTGCTTTTTTTGCGCTTCTGCTTTTAAACGTTTTGGTTCTTGCACTTTTCAACTCTTCTACCCTTTCACCAAATAGCCTTTCCGCTTTTCTGCCCTTTGGTTGTTTCACTTTTAAGTGCTTCAGCTTTTTGCTTTTCAGCGTTTGAGCAGTTTTTCTAAATCACTTACCGTTTACTCTTTTAATAAGATTATTTAGCATTGCTCCTATTTTCTCTGTATCCTTTTCTAAGTTTAATATATCTGCTTTACTTATGTAACCAAGTTCTCTTGCTAACAATAGATGACTTTTACTTTCTTCCAATGATCCTCTTGCTATATAAAGGAATCTGTTAAACTCCTTATCACTTTCTCTTCCCTTTCCTTCTGCTATATTTGCCGGTACAGATGATGCTGATCTTTTTAACTGACTTGTTAATGCATATTTTTCTTCTAAGGGAAATCTTGCGGTAATCTTATAAATATCAAGTGCAAATTTAAATGATTCTTTCCATACTTCTAAATTACAAAAATTACTTTTCATAAATGTCCTTTCGGGTTAAAGCCTAAATGCTTAAAGGCTTAATGGCCTAAAGGCCGTAATAGCTCAATTGCTGAATAGCTAAAGTGCTCAAAAGCTGAATGGCTTAAATGCAAAATTACTATATCATCAAATCTTCGTCTGTTTTTTTTGCGCTTCTGCTTTTATGCCTTTTATACCTTTTCAGCCTTTTTGCTCTTCAGCGTCTTCTATGTCCACATTCTCATAATACGTATCTGGATTATCCGGATCGAAGGGTTCGTTAGCCCACATTACTGTTACCATGTCTTCTTCTCCTGTATTCACTATTGAATGAGTATATCCTGCTGGTATATCTACTACTTCAAGTTTTTCCCCACTTACTTCATACTCTATTATTTTATCATCATTAATTTTTCTGAATCTTATTAGACCTTTTCCTTTCACAACAAGGAATTTCTCATTCTTCGTATGATGCCAGTGATTTCCCTTCGTTATCCCGGGTTTTGATATATTTACAGATACCTGTCCTCTATCTGGTGTTTTTATGAATTCTGTGAATGATCCCCTGTTATCTTCGTGCATTTTCAACTCGTATGAAAATTTGTTTTCGGGGAGGAAACTCAAGTATGTACTGTATAGTTTTTTTGTCAGTTCATCTTTCATATCTGGAACACTCAAATCTTTTCTACTTTCTTTAAATCCTTTTATTTTTTCTGCTAATTCTCCCAATTTTATTTTATGAACCTTTTGTACTTTACAGTATTCTCCATCTCTTGTTGGATTTCCATTTAATGCATTTATAAATTCTTCTAATACATCATCTATATAACAAAGGGTTAACTCTGCATCCGGATTGTTGATTTTTATTTCTTCATCTCTCGCAATTTTATAGCAGAATGTTGCAATTACAGTATTGTAATTTGGTTTAGACCATTTTCCAAATAGATTTGGAAGTCTATAAACATATACTTTGTTTCCTGTTTTCTTTGAATAATTTAATAACAATTCTTCTCCAGCTTTTTTACTCTTTCCATATGGATTATCTCTTTCCGCTTGAATAGATGATGTTATCAATACTGGAGAATTATTTTTATGTTTCTTCAATAGTTCCAGCAGCTCCGAAGTGAAACCGTAATTTCCTTCCATGAATTCCTTTTCTTCCTTTGGTCTGTTCACTCCTGCAAGATGAAATACAAATTCGCAGTTTTTTGTATATTTTTCGAGTAATTCTTTATCTGTATCTATATCATATTCATAGATTTCTTCATATCCTTTGTTTTTCAGTTCTGCTATCAGGTTTTTTCCTACAAATCCTTTGTTGCCTGTAATTAATAATTTCATTTTAATTACTCCTGTTTTCTTTCAATTCATTCTGCACATAATCCAATTTCAATAGTATTTCTTTTAATTCATCTAGATTTAGTCTCTTTGTATTTTCTGAAGTATATGGAGTTATTTCTTCTATGTTTTTTCCTTCCCCATTCTCAAAGTATTTTCCATAATTCAAATCTCTGTTATCTGCTGGGATTCTGAAATAGTTATCTAAATCAATTGCATTCAGCTTTTCTTCGCATGTAAGAAGTGTTTCATGCATCTTCTCTCCGTGTCTTGTTCCAATTATTTTTATTTCTGAATTTGAATTGAATAATTCCCTCAATGCTTTAGCCAGTAATCCTATTGTAGCTGCAGGAGCTTTTTGAACAAACATGTCTCCCGATTTTCCATTTTGAAATGCAAATAAGACTAAATCTACTGCATCTTCAAGGCTCATCATATATCTTGTCATATTCGGATTTGTTATGGTGAGCGGTTTTTTCTCTTTTATCTGTTTTATGAATAATGGAATAACTGATCCCCTTGATGCCATAACATTTCCATATCTTGTTCCACATAGTATTGTTCCGTTGCTTGATCTAGATTTTGCCACCATTACCTTTTCCATCATTGCCTTTGATATTCCCATCGCATTTATTGGATATACTGCTTTATCTGTAGAAAGGGTTATTACATTTTTTACTTTGTTTACTATAGCTGAGTTAATTACATTTTCAGTTCCAATGACATTAGTTCTTACCGCTTCCATCGGAAAAAATTCACAACTCGGTACCTGTTTCAGAGCTGCTGCGCTGAATACATAATCAACCCCACTCATTGCAAAATTTATACTATCGTAATCCCTTACATTTCCTATATAGAATTTAAGTTTGTCATTCTTATATTTTTTCCTCATATCGTCCTGCTTTTTTTCATCTCTACTGAAAATTCTTATTTCTAATATTTCTGTATTTAAAAATCTATCTACTACAGCATTCCCGAATGATCCTGTTCCACCTGTTACTAATAATGTTTTGTTTTTGAACATACAATTTATCTCCCCACTAAATGTATTCTTTTATCACATCATAGTATTTTTTTACTGAAATTTCATTGTTATATTTACTATTAAATGCCTTTAAAGCGTTTTCTCCCATTTTTCCCTTTTTATTACTATTTTTCAGTTCAACAATACTTTTTATCAATTCTTTTTCTCTCCCAAATTCACAGTAAATACCAAATTTTTCTTCTTCCGTTTCTAAATGTATTTCGGAACCTTTTGGAACATAAGCAATTATAGGCTTTCCAGCAGTTAGATAGTAATAGAGCTTACTTGGTACAGACATCCCTTTTGACTCATTTCTCAAAGAAACCAACAAAGCATCTGATTCATTCATAATTACTCTGAGTTTTTCATCTGATTGATAATCAATAAATTTTACATTGTTAACATTTTCATTTTTTGCATATCTTATCATTTTTTGTTTATTAACTCCATTTCCCACAAAATTGAATTGTATTGAAGAATCTATTTTACTTATTTCTTTTGCAACTTCTAATACGGAAAAAAGCCCCTGAGCTTCTCCTAAATTTCCAGCAAAAAGAATTTTAAAAATTGAATTGTCATCTACTTTAATTTTTTCAGTAATATCAGCTTTTCTTGACCAGTTTGTAACAATTTTTATTCTTTTTTCTTCAATTTTATATTCTTTTCCCAAATATTCTTTCACATCTCTTCCTAAAACTATAATTTTATCCGATTCATTTATTAAATATTTCGTTTGACGCGAAAGAATTTTTATCAAAGGATTCTTTTTAGAAGTTCTGTTTCTTTTCACCCATGCATCTGGAATCAAATCGTGAAGTATTAAAATAAAAGGGATTTTTTTTATCTTAGAAACTTTCAAGGATTCATATGGAACTATTAAAGGGGGCAAAAGCGACATTATAGATTTAGCATCCACCTTATTCAATTCTTTTTTCACCCCACTGGCAAATTTTGAGTAAAGCTTCATCTTTTGAAAAGATTTATCTTTATCCAATTTGGGAATGCTTATACGTTTTATATCTATTCCCTTTACGGTTTCTTTCAATGAATATTTTATTTTTGGATCAAGATAAGCCCTTTCGGGTGCTAATACTAATAATTTTAGCCCCAAATCAGATAAACCTTCAGCTAAATCATACATTAATCTCGCAGAAGTATCTAAAGAAGGGAAAAAAGTAATTGTAATTAATATTAAATCATATTTTTCCATTATTTAATTCTCCAATTATAACGAATCATGCAATCCACCAAAAATTGCCCAATTCTTATAATTTAATACTTTATTTTCCAAAGAAATGTTTAATGGTAATGCAACTAAATTCTTTTCTTTTATTTTAATATAACCATATTTGTTTAAACCTTTATTCATAGTTGTATTATCATTTAAAAAAGTTATGAAATCAACATTGCATTCTTTTCCTATTTTGTTTATTTTTTTTATTAAAGGAAAACACGAACTCTTTTCTCCAATAAAATCGACCACTGTCATCGTTTTACTTTTAGAGTTTCCTGTAATAATATAAACACAAACAAATTTGTCAATTTTAACAATTCCATATTTAAAAAAAGGATTTTTCAGATACCTCCATTCTAGAAAATCTCTGTCTTTTTTTGTTTTAAGCAATTCACTATATGTTCTAGAATCTTTAATATATAATAAATCTTTTTCATCTAAAGGAGTAATTGGATCAAAAACTTTTTTCTTTTCATCATTTTTTTTACTTTTCAAAAGATTCAATGGTTTTTTTATTTTGATCCACCATTCTAATTTTGATACAAAATGCCAACCTAATTTGAGATTTCCATGAATACTATTTTTATTTGAAAAATTATAAAGAAGTTTTGCATCATCTTTTATTGCAAAATCAACAGCATAAATATTCATTTTTTTAAATATCCCCTGACCTTGATAATCAGGATGAACCACTGTATCAACTGGTTGATATGCTTTGATTATTTCCCCTCTACAGCAAAATTCCCAAGGCCATAAACAACGAGCACCTATTATTTTTGAATTATCCTCCGCAACAACAATTATAGATTTACCAAATACATTGGTTTCATATTTCCAGTTCCACCAATTCACATCTCTGGTTAAATCAAAATATTGTTGTTTTTTAAAAACCTCGTTCAATAAATTAACAATATGCGGAATATCTTCTTTCTTATATAATCTGATGTTTATTTCCATTAACTTTAATGTCTCCTAAATCTTTTAGTTTATAAAAACAAAAATTTTTCTTCTTAATATAAAACATCAATTTATCTATTTTTTTTATATTTCTTTTAACTCCATAATAGTGTCTAAATTTTTTCCCTAAACTTAAATCTTTAATTTTGGGCATTCCTGTATCGAACTCCCAGGGATGAAAATAAAATACAACGATTTCTTTATCAGTATGATTAAATAAAAACTTAATAAACCATAATGGTAAAATCCTAAAATAGGCCCCTCCAGCATAAGGAATCTTATTATTAAAAAAATTACTTAATGGAATTTCAAACTCTTTAAACCCTTTCTCATTTATTTCTTTTAATTTCTTTTCAGATAATTTTCCATATCTTTTATGTTTATCAAACGGGAAATAACTAGAATCATATTTATATCCCTCCTCTAAAAGTACTTCTAATATATCATCTGAAATCGAAAAACTTGGAGCTCTATATCCATAAACCTTATCATCAATAGTATCTTCAAGTAATTTTTTAGATTCTCTGATTTCTCTTTTCATTTGATAACTATGTAGTTCATTATTAAGAGTATGACTCATTCCATGACTTGAGATTTCGTGTCCTTCATTATAAATATTTTCAATTATTTCCGGATATCTTTCTGCAATCCATCCCAAAACAAAAAAAGTAACCTTAATATTATATTTATTAAAGAGCATAAGCAAATCATTTAGTGGCTTTTCAAATCTTATTAAATCTTTTTTCCATGATTCCCTTGGAAAATAGGATCTGAGATTCTCTACCTGAAACCAATCTTCCAGATCAATTGTTATTGAAACTTTTTTCACTTTACTTTGCCCCTCTTCTGAATATCACTGTTTCTATTGTTCTTAAGATTATATTCAAATCCAACATGAATGTCTGATTTTTTATATGATAAAGATCATAACTCAATTTTTTTTCTTGCTCTTCTAACGTTGCAGCATATCGATATTGTGTCTGGGCCCACCCTGTTAATCCAGGTTTCAATTTATGTCTCAGGTTATAATATGGAAGCTGTCTCTCCAATTCCTTCGCAAAACATGGCTGCTCAGGTCTGGGACCCACAAATGACATTTTCCCGATCAAGATATCCCAGAATTGGGGAGTTTCATCCAATCTTATAGGTCTTATACGCTTTCCAACTTTTAACACATTATCCTTCTGATCCGTTGCATATTTTGCTCCTGAATCTTCAGCCTTTTTATACATTGTCCGAAATTTATGAATAACAAATGTTTTGTTGTTCAAACCTACTCTTTCCTGTTTAAAAACTGCCGGCCATCCATCCTCAGATAATATTATCAAAGATACTATAAGATATACTGGTGATAATATTGCCAGACAAAACCCTGAAATAAGAATATCAAATACTCTTTTTCTATATGATAGATGTACCCTTGAAAATACTACTTTATAATAATCTTTATATGCATCTATTAATTTCATCGGTATTCTTTGCAATACTTCTTCAACCAAATGAGGGAGATATTCTACACTCACTCCCAGTTCTCTTGCTTTCTGGAGAATTTCGCCCACAGTCTCTGCAAGAGAAGGGTCTGCAATCAATATGTTGTTGAAGACTCTTTCTCCGGTTATTTCATTTGTGAGTGTTAACACCGATGGATTGATATATTTATATATTTTTATTCTTCCCATAGATTCTGCTTCCACTTCACTCAACATGTCCCTGAATTCTTCTTCATTTCCTATCACAAGATAATTCTTTTTATCCATCTGTTTTATTCCTTTTTTTATCAGAAACTTTATTATCACGGGAAACGCAAAAGCTGAAATCAGAGGGGTGACAATAAATATTAACTTGTCAAGTTTATTGGAAAAAAAGAGAATTATGACAAGCGCGAACAACACTCCAAGTATTGTACCAACTGAATATGCAACAACGAGTGAATTCAGTGATTTTAACGTTGAATTATCAAAACCTCTAAAAGCATAGATCCCCATCATAATAGCCAGATCAAGTATTATAAGCTGAATAAAATAATTTATAGTTATATCATTCAATAAGAATATTTGAATAGAAAAAAGGATTACTATGAAAAGAAGTAAAATCAGAGATTTCAACACACGTATGCGATGCATTATGAACACCTGCTTTCGCAGAGGGTGCAGGGTACAGAGCTTAGGGTTAAGGGTACAGGGTACAGGGTGTAGAGTTTAGAGAAAATTAGGGTACAGGGTGTAGGGTGAATTAGGGTAAAGGGTACAGGGTGCAGGGTGTAGAGTCTAGAGTAAAAGATATAGAGAAAAGAATAAAACCCAAGGTACATGGTTGAAAAAATTAAAAACAAAAATACTTTTACGTTTTTTATATTTATAAAAACTTTTTTATATTTTTCTTTCTGATTTTCCATAAAAGTTATGATAATCCCCACCTTACTTTTTCATTCTTGTTTTTAATTTTCTTTTTATAGTACTTAACATTTTATTTATTTCTTCCGTTTCAGATAACACTTTTTCATAATCATTTTCTTTTATATAACCTAATCTAAAGGAAATTTCTATCTGAGTTATTATCTCTAATAAAGAACCAATTGATATGTTTAAAAAATTAATATAGTCCTTGGTGCTTGTTCTTGCATTTCCTTCAGCAATGTTGGATGGAACTGAAACTGCTGCCCTTCTTAATTGATCAGATAAGCCATACATTTCTTCTTTCGGAAAATCTCTGGTTATCTTATATATTTCCAAAGACAAATCTATCCCTTTCTGCCATACTTCTAATTTTCTAAAATCCAATATTTTCACTTCTTTTCACTATATCAATAATGGTTATCAGAATACCACTTGACAAAAAATCATAGTTAATAAAATTTATTAACTCTTCTATTAATCGACGATTAATTCACATTTGGCCTTCTCTACCTTTTCTAAAAACCATTTTACCACTGTATAAGGGAGAATCGATAATGGAGAATAGAGAATGGAAAAAACCAGAGAGTAAATTAGGGTATAGGGTATAGAGAAAACAGGTAGAATATTGTGACAGGTGTCTGGTTATAGTAAATAGAGAATGGGATAATAGAGAACAGAATTTGTGATTGGTGTCTGGTATATAGTGTTTAGTGAAACAGAGAGCAAAGAATAAAAACAGATCATTGGTGTTGGGTGGATAGTGAATTATAAGGGTACAGGGTTTAGGGTATTGGGTGTAGGGGAATATAAGCAAGTGAGTAATGAGAATAGAAAATAGTTAATGTTCTCTGTTTGCTCCACATATTGAATCACGATGATTTTGATGATCGTTCAATCAACGTGATACTTTTTTACAAGACCTTAATTAAATAAAAAAATAGTGAATAAACCCAACTAATCATAATTAAGCCCTATAAATTCATTTAATCGAGTTTTTTCACTATTTCTCTCTAGAATAAAATTTTACCATTTTATAAAGTACTTTGCAAGTTGGTTAGGCAAGAATGGGGAACAATAGGAGAACAATTGGCAAGCAATAGTTAAACGATAGGGAAGCAGTTGGAAAGAGAGGGTAAGGGTATGGGGTATATCCAATTTGGTGCCTGGGGTCTGTCAAGAAAACAGCTTCCTCCACGATACTTCTTTTCAGTTTTCGATAGCTTTTTGAATATTATTGAATGATAATTGTATTATGTTTTTATATTCGTTTCTTTGAAATCCTGATTTACTTATGTATAAGTATTCCTTTTGTTTCAATGTCTTTATATTCTCTGTTTTTTGTATGAACTCTTCCATCATTTTTTCAGTTACAACTTTGTTCGTCCATTTGCATTCAACAATTAATAATTTGTTTTCACATTCTCCAATGAGATCGATTTCAACCGGAACTCTATTTTTTTCATCTTTTCCCCAATATTTACCTGCTCTGAACACTTCACAGGGAACTAAACCCTTTTCATAGAACAGGGGAAGCAATTGTTTGATAATGTCTTCAAAGCAAAATCCAACAAGGTTTTTATAATTCTTGTATGCATATTCCAAAGCCATTTTAGGATTATATTCCACCATAGAATATTTTGAATAAATAAATGAGAACCAAAACCTCAGAAAGTTGTCGGATATTTTGTATCTCGCTCCTCTTTTTTTCTTGTCAAACAATATAGTTTCTTTCTTTATTATTTCAAAATAATTTATCAACTCATTCACATATTTCATCGCTTTAGTCCTTTCCATGTTACTTTTATCCACAATTTCTCCAGCGTTTTTATTGTATATTCCAATACTCTCCAGAACCGATAAATAACCTGGGTGACTTGAACCAAATTCATCTATAAGCAAATTTTTCCCTTCATCTTTGAAAGGAGCAAAATCTGAAAAAAACAATTCGTTTAACTTGTCCTTCAATGGTTCTTTTTCCTCTAAATACCATAGATAATTCGGAACACCTCCCAGTATGGAATACCAATCCACGGTTTCTTCCAGAGAATATCCAAAATCACTGAGCATTTCAAAGGTATCCAAAAAAGTGAACGGTTTCAATTGAATTTGATATTTTGATCTTCCAAAAAGTGGTTCTTTGGAATCCAAAAAGATTTTTTTCATCATTCCCAGATATGAACCACATAAAATCAATTTGATATTTTTCTCTTCTTCATCCCACACTTTTTGTAAAATACTGAATACCGATTTATCCACTTTACTGAAGTTCTGGAATTCATCGATTATGATTAAATTTTCTCTTTTGAAAAGTTCTTTGAAAAAAGATTCCCAGTCATCGTACTTTCCGTTGATCAATTCCCCGGAGAAATCTGAAAGCAGCGTTTCCGATGACCTGGTGTCTACAAAAAAATATTTTGCTTTTGGGAAGAGGTTTTTCAAAAGAAAAGTTTTCCCCACCCTTCTTCTCCCATAAATAACTATCATAGACTTCTTGTCTTCTTTTATTTTTTCTTTCAAAAAATTTTTCTCTTTAATTCTATTATAAAATTTCATTTGTATACTCCTCAGTAACTTACTAACCAGTAAACAATTATAACATAAAAAAAAGCAAATGGGCGAACGGTAGTTTAACAATAGAAGAGAAGCAGTACTTGGTATTTAGTGTTCAGTGTCTGGAAAAAGAGCAGAGAACAGGAAAAAGTGATTAGTTATAGTGCATGGTGCCTGGAGAAAAAGTCGGACGGACCCCAAAATATTAGACAAAAACAACACGTATCAACGTTTTACTAAAACTTCCTTGCCAAAGCTCTGAATTGCATTAAATTGTTTGGGAGTTTTATAACCCAAAGATGAATGTGGTCTTAAGTTGTGATAATAATCCATATATACTAGATACTTTAAATACAAGTCTTTTACACTCTTAAATTTATTTAAAGCAACAAATTCTCTTTCCAGATTCGCATGCTGAGATTCAATAAATGCCTGGGAATCAGGATTATGTTTGTATCCAAATTCATGGATTATTCCTAATTCTTCCATTTTTTCTCTTGTTTTATTTGCTTTGAATTGTGATCCGTTATCTGTTCTTATCACCTCTGGTTTTTCTCCTCTTGCTTTTATCGCTATTTCTATTAGTTCCAGGAAATCTTCATGTGTGCATCTCTTTCCTAGGTGTGTTGCTACTATGTTCCTGTCATAGACGTCTATTATATCTAACAGTGGTACTATTCCATCTCTACCTGCATTAAAGAACTTTATATCTACTTCCCATAATTGATTCTGCTTTGTTATTGTTCTATTCTGTGCCCTTTTGACTGGGTGTTTTGTCCTGTTTTCATATTTTCTTACCAACCCTAATTCCTTTCTAAATCCATGTAACCTGTTGTGTCCAATATATATTCCATATTTGTAATACAGATAGCTTTTCATCTTCTTTGAGCCCATTGTTTTTATATAGTACTCTGGGTTCATTGCATCTTCATTCTTACACTTTTCCAGTATTAGTTCCTTTAACTTCTTCATTCCTTATCTTCCCATTCATTGTATTCACAAATTCGCTTTTCTTTCTGCCTCTTTTCTTATATTCCTTTGCTTGATTCTTTTCTTTGAAATGATAATAATATGTGCTTTTCTTTATTTCCAACATCTCTATTATTCTTTTGAATGGATATCCTTTTTCTTTCAATTCTTTTGTTAATAGGTATTTGCCTCTTTTATTCATTCTTCCTTTTCTGTTTTTTTTAATATCTCTTTCAATATTTGATTTTCCATCATTAATGTTCCTAATTCATCTATTAGTTCTTCTTTTTCCATTTCCTTTTTCTTTTCTAATCCATATTCTTTGTATAATACCGGTGGTATCTTTTCTTTCTTTGTCCTTTTGTCTCCTAATACCCTTATTATTTCATCTTCTCCATTTATCCTGTATCTTCCTACCCACCCTGATATTGTTGTTGAGGGTACTGCATATTTATTTGAGAGTCCTTCTAATGTCATTTCTGTCTCTCTGTACTCTTTTATTACTTTTATTTTTAATTCCTTAGAGTATTCTTTTTTCTTTCTCTTCATTCTTTCACCTCTTATCCTTTATTTTATTTTACTATTACTAGTTTCTTTGTCCTATTCTTTTTTGGGGTGAAATAGGAGAATAGAGAACAGGAAAACAATGGTGTATAGTGTCTGGTGTCTGAAAAGCGGTGTCCGGTGCATAGTGAAAAAATTAAAAAAAGAAGCACGGAGAACAGAAAACAGAGAACAAAAAGCTGTGCTTAGTGTATCATAGTGCTTGAAAAAAGGCCGAAAGAGAACATCATAAGATAACAGATAAGTAGAAAACAGAGAATAAAAGCAAAACTATGGGCCAACAATAGATTAGCAATAGCCGAGCGATTGTAAAACGATGACTGAAAAATGGTCCAGTTACTGTATTTTTATATGACCAATATCTGAAATATCTACATTCAGATCCTGATCGTAAGAATTACTGCACTTCGTTTCCAATCCAAAAATTATTTCGGTTGAACCTACCACATTCTTTGTCGTTAAAGAGATACTTATTATATTTTCATTTTGAATATTTATAGGATTTTCACCGGCTATTGCATAAATTATTCTTCCGGGCTCATCGAAGTTCGATATCGACATCCAGTTTTTTAATTCTTCATTTATAATCTCTATATCTACTTCTTTGACGTTATAAAAGAAAGCCGTGTTGTAATATATTTCCAGCTGAATTCCCTTCACATCATTGATCGTTTTGGCATGTATTTTGATTGCACCACTGCTTTCCGTTGCGAATGTCTCATCGGAAATTGAAAGGGAATTATCCGGTAAAATTTCAGGGGCATATTTTCTATAATTGTTGGCGAATATGGATAAATCCCTTATGTCGATCACTCCATCGGGATTTTTCACTGAATATATATTCGCCCATTCTCCTGTTCCCAAATACGCCGGTGCAATATCATACAGAATATCATATCTTTCATCTCCCTGTGAAGTACGATAATGATTGGCAAAAAGTGAAAGATCGAGTATATTCACATAATCATCGTTATTGAAGTCTCCAAGAAGTTTGTAGGAATCTTCACTGTCTTTTATCGCTGCACAAAATGTCATAAATGATAACAACAATATCAACATTAAAAAAGAAATTTTCTTCATGTCATATCACGACCTATTGAATCGTGTAGTTTCCCGTATCTGTTTTCTGGAGTTCTAAAAATCCCCCCGCACCAACCGCATTTGTGTCATTTGAAAATGTTATCTGTGTGACTCCCGTTTTATTCAAGGTTTGAAGTTTTATCTCCAGTATCTGAGAATTTTGAATATTCACCTCTCCTGTTCTTGCTATCGATATGTCTATAACTCCGTTTGATGTTTGGTTTTCCAGTTTTATCGCCCCTTCAAATTCATTCAAAAGGGTTGAGGAAAGATAAGAAAAATAAGTTTCATCGTAATTCAGGACTATGTCAAATCCATTCACTCCATCTATATATTCTGCGGTGATATAAATACTTGCTATAGAATTTCGTCCAAATGATCCATCACTCAACAGAACTCTGGGAGGTATTTCTTCAAAGTTTGCTGTCACATTCTTATTTGAATTCATTACTATCGTTTCGGGATTTGAAGAACCCGACAGATTTCCAGACCAGTTCACAAATTGCCATCCAGCATCCGGATTTGCAGTCAGTGTAACCGAGGTCCCCTCCATATACTCACTCCGATCCGGATTTTTTGTGATACTCCCGTTTCCGTTCACATTCGTTATCAGTGTATAATATTGAATTTCTTCAAAAACCGCCGTTATACTTTTATTAGAATTCATCGTTATCTGTTTCGGGTTGGTACCCCCAATTAGGTCTCCTTCCCAATGGTCGAATCGCCAGCCATTCTCAGGATTTGCCGTCAGAGTCACTATAGTATTTTCTTCATACGGATTTTCATTCGGATTTCTGGAAACCAATCCTTCGCCTTGCACATCTACATTTAAAGTGTAATATTGAATTTCTACAAAAACCGCCGTAATATTTTTGTCCGAATTCATCGTTATCTGTTTTGGATTGGTACCCCCCCATCAGATCTCCTTCCCAGTGGTCGAATCTCCAGCCATTTACCGGGTTCGCAGTCAGAGTTACTACGGTGTTTTCTTCATACGGATCTTCATCGGGATTTCTGGAAACCGATCCCTCTCCCAGTACATCTATATTCAAAGTGTAATATTGAATTTCTTCAAAGATCGCTTTATAAGTGACATTGTCATTAACTTCCACTGTTTTCTGAGCATCGGAAGAAAAATACGTTCCGTTCTTCAACCATCTTGAGAATCTCCAGCCCTGGGCCGGGATTGCTGTCAACGTTATTTCATCACCATACTGATAAGTTTCCCGATCCGGAACTTTACTGGCTTCTCCCTGTCCTTCTTTTTCGAGTGTTATTGTATATTCATTTCCCAGAAACACTGCTACAAAAGATCTAGACTCATCCATAATTATTTCTTCGGTTCTGTTTTCTGAATAGATTTCTTCATCTTCAAGCCAGTGTAAGAATTTCCATCCCACTTCAGGAGTTGCGGAAATCGTCACCGTTTCTCCATAAAGATAAGCGGTTTTATCCGGAGTTTTAGCTATTTCCCCATTTCCAAGTTTTTCAAGGGTCAACACATAGCCATCGGCTTCGAACAATGCTCTAAATACGACATTTTCATCTATCTGATATATCACGCGCGAACTATCCGAATAGTACTCTCCATTTTTAAACCAGTTGACAAAAGACCATCCGGTTGTCGGGGTTGCATTCAGTTCAATTGTTTCACCATGTTTATATTCTTCTTTATCCGGAGTTTTGGATATAAACCCATCACCGTTTTTCTGAATATCGAGTGTGTATGTATTTATTTGAAAGATCCCTGTAACATCTTTATCCTCTATCATCGATATCTGAAGAGGATTATTGTTTTTTATCACAGTTCCGTCATCTACCCAGTGAGAAAAGTGCCAGTTAAGAGAGGGGTCTGCCGTCAGTTCAACTATCTCACCGGAATCATAATCATTTTTATCAGGGTTTTTGATTACATTTCCATTTCCTTCCACTTCAACATTCAAAACAAACGTATTTTGAGGTCTTTCAGTGAACACCGCAGTTATAACTTTGTCGGAGTTCATTGTTATCTGTTCCGGATTCATGTCCCCTGTCAGGTCCCCTCCCCAATGATCAAATCTCCAATCTTCTTCCGGTACTGCAGTTAACTCAACTATTTCACCATCATCATATTGTTCTCTATCCGGATTCTTTTCCACATATCCCTGTCCGGTTTCATTTACAGTTAAAGTGAATGTTTCGGAGGGAACTTCTGCGAAAACCGCCGTTATATCCCTGTTCGAATTCATTGTTATCTGTACCGGATTAGCGGAACCGGTCAGACCACCTTCCCAGTGATCAAATTGCCATTTTGTTCCTGGCATCGCTGTGAGCAAAACGTTTTCACCGCTCGTGAAAACTATTCTATTCGGACTTTTTTCTATTGAGCCGTATCCTATGGTTGAAAGTTCCAGATAAAATTTTGACACTTCATTTGTGCAGCCGTTTATAAAAACAAGTATTATTATCAACGATAAAGAGGCAACAACTATTAAAGTCTTCTTTAATTTCATTATTGAATCACCTCATCATTCTTAATCGACACGTTTTTAATTATATAGTATATTGATTCCGATATGCCATAAAAATCAACAAACTTGGAACCTTTTTATAAAGATTCCTGAAATTTGTATTGTCTATCTTTTCAGTGTTATATTTTGAAATCTATTTTTTTCTCTTCTTTCTGTGCTTTTTCCTACCTGAATCATCTTCCTGATAGTAGTAATAATAGTAATAGTAATAATCAGAATTCTTCTCGGATGATCCATTTAGAATGGTTCCTATAAGATTAACATTCCCTGTCCTGAGATTTTTAATCGTCAATTTGAGAGAATCCTTCGTTGATTTTTCGGGATTAACCACAAGACAGAATGTGTCGATCGCTCTCGATGCTACCAAAACATCGGAAACTATCAACGTCGGTGGCATATCCAGAATAATCTTATCGAAATCCGATTCCAGGCCATTCAACAAATCTTCAAGCTTTTTAGAAGATAAAAGCATCGTTGGGTTCGATGGAACTCTCTCACATGGGAGTATGTAAAGATCCTTCTTTACTTCATAAATCGCATCGTCAACCGGATAATTATCCACTAAAACAGAAAGAATTCCCTTCTCACGCTTTTTTAATCCAAATATTCTTTCAAGTCTCGGCCTTCTGAAATCTAGGTCTACAAGCAGGACTTTTTTGTTGTTTTCGGAAAGGGCATAGGCGATATTTGCAGCTAATATCGTTTTCCCTTCATTTTTGAGTGAAGACGTGATGCCTAGGGATTTCTTATCACCGAGTGAATAATTTATATTGCTCGCCGTGATCTTTATCGCTTCCGCCTCGGGAGAGTTTATGTTTTTTCTCAATATAATCTCATCTTCGGTATCTTTGAGCATCGGTATCCTTCCAATGGTGTTCAGTCCCGAGATATGTTCGACTTCTTTCTCGCTTCTTATAGATTTATCTGCATATTCCAATATGAAAATCAACAGAATCCCGAGGAATATTCCAAGAACTCCGCCGATGGCAAGAGTCAGCTTTTTGTTAGGGGCAACTGCCGAAACGGGAACTATCGCCGCATCTATTATTACCGAATTTCCTGCAATCGAAGCCTCATTTATCTTGGCCTCTTCATTTTTTGTAAGAAGAAGCGTATATAAACTTTCGAGAACGTTTATGTTTCTCGTCAGTTCCAATAATTCCTGTTCCTGAGCGGGAAGTTCATTCAGCTTGGCCTGGTATTCACTCCTCATATTATCTATGGCATTCAGTGATGACTGCATGACAAGTGAAGATGTTTCTCCCGAGATAACTCCCTGAACTATAGTCTGATATTCCGGATTCAGAGAAAGGCCCTCTCCGGAAACTATGTACTTTTCAACTTCCTCCTCGATAAGACTCTCGGATTCAACTATCTGAGCTTTTATCGCTTTTATTCTCGGATCGGTCTGAGTGTATTGTTCTTCAAGACTGGCCAATTCCACTTTCAATTCCGTTATTTTGCTCTGTAATTGACTGATTATAGGGTTCATCGAAAGCGACTGGGACGTTTTTATCCATTTGGAATTTAAGCTCTCCCCCTGATCGTCCTCAAAATCCTTCACCAAATCCCTGTATATGTCCAGCTTCGCTTTTTCTTCTTCAAGAAGCAACTGAGTATCCGTATATTGGGTATCGTACTTTGAAAGCATATCCAATAACCATGAAGCTTGATCCTCAAGGACATATATTCCCGTTTTTTCTTTGAATTCCCTCAATTTATCCGTCGCTTCGTTGAGCTCTTCTTCAAGGGAAGGCACCTGTTCTTTTATAAAATCAACTCTTATTGTCAATTCTCTTTTTGCAAATTCAGCCATCTGAAGGTTGTAGACTTCCGCCAGTTTGTTGGCAATATCCTTCGCTAAAATTCTATCGGAACTCCTCACGGATATTTTAACTATCCGTGTATTACTAATGGCAGAAACTGTAACCATACCAGGCATACTTCTAACCAGATTTTCTTCAATATCCGTTTTCTTTAGTCCATTCTCTTCCATTTCAGCGATCTCTTCATCCGAGTACAATTTTTCAACCAAGCCCAGTTCTGCTACAACCTTTTCAAAATTCCCTCTGCTTTTTATCAACTCTATCTCCGTGCTTATATCGGCTTTTGAAGTTCCATAAAGTGAGGATGAGAAAATATCATCCAGAGAAGATGACTGAGAGGTCGGATCGATCTTCATAGTGACCGAAGCCTCATAAATAGGAACAGTGAAGAAAAACAGATATATTCCGGTGATAACAACCGTGACGACTGCAACGAGGAAAAAAATCCAGAATCTTCTTTTGAAAATCCTGAAAATATCACTTAAAGTCAATTCATTCTCTACATATTCCTGATCAGGCATCTGGTTTTGAACATTATCATTTTCCGGCATAAAAAGCTCCTTGTGTTAGTGTATAGTGTCTTGTGCTTGGTTCACAGTGATTTGCAAAAAATCTTTATTTATTTGACAAAGATTTTTTCACTGCATTACTCTTGCTTTCTACTAAATTCATTTTGGCTCTTAATGATTTTTTTAAAGCATTCAACATTTTATGTATTATTTCTATTTCATCCATATATCTATCATACCTATCTTTTCTAATGTATCCTAATCTAAAAGATATTTCAATTTGAGTTGAAAGTTCCAGAAGAGATCCACAAGATATATTTATAAAATTAATGTATTCTTTGGTACTTCTTCTTCCAAAACCCTCTGCAATATTAGAAGGTATTGAAACTACCGCTCTTCTCATTTGACTCACAATTCCATAAATTTCTTCTTTTGGGAAATATTCTGTTTCTTTGTATATTTCAACCACTAAATCCATGCTCTTTTGCCAAACTTTCAACTGATCATAATTGATATTTATTCCGAATCCGCTCCTTAATTAAACAAAATATATCATAAATCTCATGACAGTCCCTTTTTATGTTTTCACTAAACACTATCACAGATTTTTATGTTATCTGTTGTCTAATTCTCTACTCTCCGTTCTCTCCGTCATATCCTGCTGATTTTATTCTCTGTTCTCTACTTCTCTATTATCTTATGGTGTTTCTTCTGCACCCTTTCTTTTTTCTCCGGGCACTATAACTGATTACCAGGCACTGCTTCTCTTCCATTGTTAATCTATTGCTGAAAAGCAGAATTGCTGAAACTGTGTCTTGATCTTATTCTCTGTTCTCTAATTTTCTATTATCTTCTTCCAATTGCTTCTCTAGCGCTTCTCAATTGTTGTACTATCGTTAGTCTACTGTTCCTTCTGTACCCTAGACCCTTGACCCCTTATGCCCGCTCTTTTTCCAGACACTAGTTCACTAATTCACCGGACACTATTTCGCCAGGCTTATTACACTCGAGATAAGGCCCATTGCGCTGGCAATTATCGTCATTACATCTTTAACATTGACAAGTGCAGATTGAGGAACGTACACTATCTGTCCGGGAAAGATTCCGAGATTTCCGGATTTTCTGATACCATCTGAACCCTTAAGATTTATCGTAAGCGGATCTGCGTTTATTGAATTTTCAAAAACCATTATACTGGCAGTTTCCGCATCCGGAGTGGGCCCACCGGCCTCTAAAATCGCTTCAAGTACGGTCATTCTATCCGTATATTGAACGACTCCGGGGTTTCCGACCTCTCCAAATACATAGACTCTCTGCAATTCTCTCGTGGGAACGAATATGTATGAACCGGGTTTGACCTTAATGTCACTCAACTGATCCAGATTTTCCGGAGTGGCTGTGAATACACTCTCTTCCTCCCCACTCTTTATTATTATATCTCCGGTTGTGAGTTGATTTTTCAAACCTCCTGCGATGGCGATAACTTTGTCAAGCGTCATAGAACTGCCGTAATCGTTTATATTGTATATTCCTGGTTTATTTACATCTCCGAGAATACTTATGAACTCGTCTCCCGGGCTTCCGGCAAATATCGTATCACCGTTTACCAGATTAATATTTATATACCTCAACAATTCTTCGGGAGTGATCTGATTTTTCAGAACTCCTTTGTTCGAATAAATACTCAGTTCGGATGCGACATCTTTATAACTGCCTGCCATGGCTATAACATTTCCGAGTGTATTCTCATTCTCTTTCATTTCTATTATTCCCGGATTGTTAACTTCGCCCAGGACCGTTACTTTGATTATCGAAGGTTTTACCACATAAATATACGAATTGTTTCCAAGTTCTATCGAACTGTTATAAATCGCATCAACACCGATCACAGTTCTTTCGTTTCCGTTCTGAACAACCACTGTTTCGGCACCGGAAGGGTCTTTCAATCCCCCCGCTTTAGCAATTGCATTGTAAACAGTGGCGGCATCTTTCACATAGAACATGTAGGTTCCAGAGTTTTTGACTTCACCCATGACGGTTACATTTTTTACATCCTCATTCACCACGATCGTCGAGCCATTTGGAATAACCGTATCTTTCCCATTTCTGACATCGTTCATGTTGACACTCACAACATTTCCATTTGGGTATATAACCTGAACCCTATCGGACGCCGTTTGAAGCAATCCACCTGTTTTATTTATTGAATTCAGCACATTGACCGATTCGTCATACATGAAATCGACCTTTCCGGGATTTTTAACTTCGCCCACGACATAAATATAACTATAAATATCTGAGAAATCCGGAACATAAACGGTATCCCCGTTCTTCAGGTCTATATTCTCTCCATTGAGTAATCTTTCCCAGTTTATCTGAGAATTGGTATTAATTATTTTTATATCCGTCGTAGATTCATTTTTCAACCCTCCCGCCTTGGATATGGCATTAATGAGGTTGGGTTCTTCATCGATTTCAAAGTTTATTATCCCGGGGTTGTTGACTCCCCCAAGAACGTTGACTTTTATTTTTTCAAAATATGGAATCTGCACAAAGGAATCGTCCTCTATTTTAGGATCCTTCAATGTTCCGTTTTGAATATCATTCAAATCAAATTCATTTGTTTTACCTGAAGAATCGGATACTTTTATATTCGAAATATCCGCTTCACCTTCGATTATTCCGCCTGCAGCAGACAGGGCCTTTATCAAAGATAAATCATCTCCGCTATCAAAGGTGAATAATCCCGGATTTTTAACCGCTCCAAGGACTATTACCTCCGTTTTAATTTCCGGATATTTTATCACACTTCCTATTTCAAGAGCTACGTTATTCCTTTTTATATCGGATAATTTAACCTTGTAACTGTTCCCCGCCGGCAGTGTTATTTCGACGGACTCATCTGTATTTATTCCAAGGTTTGCCTTCGCCAGAAGATTCAAAAGAGTCAGACTTTCATCGTCGTTGAAAACTATTTTGCCACCGTTTTCGGCACCTATTAAATAAACGTATCTCTCAGGAAGTTCCGGTATATAAATTATAGTGTTGTTATCCAGAACAGGATCTATTGAAATTCCTTTTAATATCATATCAACATTGAATTCATATTTTTCCTGACCGTTTATTATCTGAACATTTTCCAGGTCTGCACTTCCGGTCGTTCCTCCCGCTCTAGCTATAACCGTTGTGAGGTATGGGACTTCACCTATTTGAAATTCCTGAATGCCACTGGATTTAACGGAACCCAGAACGGAAATCTTCGTGAGCTCTACGGGATACTGGACTACAGATTCATTTTCTATCGTATAATCCTTGGTTTTTAATTCTTCTATCGAAATATAAGATTTTTTGCCTTCGGGATTGATAACGGTGACTATCCCCTTCTGGTTGAGATTGAGAAGATTCAAAGCCGACAGAACTTTTCTCAGAGTTATCATATCTCCGGGTTGATATTCAAGAAGGTTGCTCTTGTTGTCTGCTATAACGTAAACATACTGATTGACCACTTTCTCCACATTTATTATTGCTCCCTGGGGAATCTGAACATTCAAATCTATATCTGAACTTTTGGACAATATTTTCTTATCTCCATTGGTCTCCAGATAAATATTTCCTGAGACATTCGTCAGCCCGCCGCCTTTTGATAGCAGAACTCCCAGAGTCATATTTTCATCTTTAATGAAATATTTTATACCTGGATTTTTGACTTCACCCATTATGTATGCAAATCTTTCATCGTCGGAAGGAACTAAAACCGTTTGACCTATGAATACGGATGGATCCTTAACCTTTCCAGAATAAACTTCCTCTATATTTACTTCTTCAGTCAGGCCGTTTTCATAATCTATTATTGTAATTTTATTTGCCGCAGAGTCTTTCAACCCTCCGGCCTCGCCTATCAAACTCAAAAGTGAAAGCTCTTCTTTATAAAAGACTCCCGATTTGTTCACTTCACCGAGAATCGTTATTCCCTTTTCATATTTTGATTCAACGTAAATCGTACATCCGGCACACAGCTCCGGGTTTTCAGCTTTTCCCTTCAGGATATCGTTCAAATTGTATGTACGTCTCGTCGGGTCACTTTCTGTTAATACTATGATTTCTTCACCGTTAGCCGTATCCTTCAGACCACCGGCCTGGGCGACAAGTTGTGTCAGTTTTATTCCCGTGGTATATTTCACAAGGCCAGGATTCTGAAACTCTCCTATTACTTTTATCCAGTCCTTTTTTCCATCGGGAACGTATAAAGTGTCTCCCGGATATATTTCTTTAAATGCACCCTCACCGTTCTCAATGAGAAGCGAGAGATCCATCGCCTCTCTGTCACCATTGGATCTTATGATGAAAGCATTATAAAGGTTCGCTGTTTCCTTAAGCCCCGATGCCAGTCCTATCAACTGCGAAATGGTGATCTGACTTTCAGAAGACACAACGAGTCCGGGATTAACCAGTTCACCCAGAGCATAATATTTATAAGGACTGTATTCAATAACCGATACGGTTATGGATGGAACAGCAGCAAAGATTTTTTTATTCTCATACATCTTTGTTATTTCAGATTCAATTTGTTCAACTGTTTTGTCGGAAACTTTCAGGGATCCAACCGGTGGTACAGAAATAAAACCATCCGGGCCAACCTTGCTCTCCACTGAAAGTTCGGGCTGGTTGAATACGGAAATCGATATCACATCATCTGGCTTAACAAAATAGCTTCCGAAAAAGCTACATGATAAAATAACCAGAACAAAAATTAATAGGGTAATCCTTTTCATTAAATCACCACCTATTCATTGTTTTCCAGTACCTTCGAACACCTCGGGCATGTAGCAGGAAAGCTTTCGTTCTTTCCGTTTCTTTAGAATACTTCCAGCATCTTTCACACTTTTCTCCTTCAAAAAAACTCCACATCTATTATAGCAACACTTCCTTCATACTTTGTTACGTTGTCAGAGAGTTCCACTCCGGATACAATGAATATATCGGCTATATTTTCCATCGATAATGTTTTCAGATCTTCCCATTATTTTTTCATCTTTTATTTTTATCTTAACATTTGCATCGAGAGGATTTCCTATTTTTTTCTCATTTCTAGCCATTTCAAGCGCTTTTAAAACATCCTCCCTGAGTTTATTTATTCTTTCATATTTTTCAAGCAATTCCAGATCCATGATGTTCTCATCATATTCCGGCCACTTTTCGAGCTGAACGGTTTCATATTTTCTCATCTTTTCCGGAAAATATTCGTAGACTTCTTCACTTGTGAATGTCAGTATTGGGGTTAATATTTTAGTTATCACTTCCAGTAATTTTAAAAGAACTGTTTGTGCGGATCTTCGTTCTATTGAATTTTTTCCTTCGCAGTAAAGTCTGTCTTTCAATATATCCAGATAAAAGGCGCTCATATCCGTTATGAGAAATTTCATAACCGTCTGGAACATTCTGTAAAATTCATAATTTTCCATCCTGTATGTCACGGCTTTTACCAGTTCATTTATCTTTATCATTGCCCATTTATCCAGTTCCATCATATCTTCAAATGGTACGACTTTATCTGCATCGAATCCTTCCAGATTTCCTATAAGATATCTGAGTGTATTTCTGATCTTCTTATAATTTTCGGTCTGCTGTTTTATTATGCTGTCGGAAGCTCTGACATCTTCCTGATAATTCGTACTCGCTACCCAGAGTCTCAATATATCCGCTCCATATCTTTCATTTATCTTTTGCGGGGCCACAGTATTTCTCATCGATTTTGACATCTTATGACCCTTCTCATCATTCACATAACCATGCGTGATAACAGCCTTGAACGGTGCAATCCCTTCATTTCCCACAGAAAGAGTCAGTGAAGAATTGAACCAGCCTCTATGCTGATCACTTCCCTCAATATACACATCCGCAGGGAATCTCAAAGCGGGATTTTCCTGAACAACAGCTTTGTAAGAAGAACCCGAATCTATCCAGACATCAAGAATATCCTCCAGCAATTCGAAATCATTTCCTCCACATTCATCACATTTGAAATCGGGAGGAAGGAGTTCTTTCGGTTTCCATTCAAACCATATATCCGCCCCGAATTCCTCAACTTTATCGGCATAGAAATCCACTATTTCCTTCGTTAAATGCACTTTACCGCATTTCTTACATTTGACGGCGGGAATGGGTATTCCCCAGGATCTCTGTCTGGAAATGCACCAATCGGGCCTATCACTTATCATAGAAAAGATTCTGGTTTCTCCCCACTTCGGGAACCATTTCGTACTCTTTATCGCTTCTAGAGTCCTCTTTCTCAGATCATTCTTATCTATGGAGATAAACCACTGTTCGGTAGCTCTGAAAATTATTGGCTTGTGACATCTCCAGCAGTGCGGATATGAATGTTTAAAGGTATCAAAAGCCACCAGATGTCCCGATTTCTTTAATTTTTCATTTACCACTTCATTTCCTTTGAATACAAACAGCCCCTCAAGATCCTTTCCGGCTTCCGCTGTAAAATTACCCTGTTCATCCACCGGCGCGAGTATGGGAAGACCGTATTTCAAACCAGTGATATAATCGTCAGCACCATGTCCTGGTGCGGTATGAACACAACCTGAACCTGTTTCCAGATCTACATAAAGCGCATTCACAATCAAAGAATCCCTGTCCATAAAGGGATGTAGTGCTTTCTTACCCTCGTATTCATTTCCTTTTTTAACTTCTATTACCTCGTAGTTCTCTATTCCGGCTTTTTCCATGACATTTTTAACCAGATCTTTCGCCATGATCCATTTTTCTTCCCCAACCTTCACTTCTGCATATTCATATGCAGGATGGAGTGCTATGGCAACGTTTGCGGGTAATGTCCACGGAGTTGTAGTCCAGATTATGTAATATTTTGAAGGATCTTCCTTATCCTGAAACTTCACATATATTGAATAAGATTCATCATCCTGATATTCGACTTCAGCTTCAGCCAGAGCTGTTTCACAACTCGTACACCAGTATATAGGCTTTTTGTTTCTGTATACATTGCCCTTTTCAACGAGTCCACCCAGGACTCTGAGTACGTTGGCTTCATATTTTGTATTATAAGTCAGATATGGATGTTCCCAATCTCCCCTGACACCGAGTCTTTTGAACTGTTCTCTCTGCAGTTTGACAAATTTCGAAGCGTATTCCCTACAGAGCTTTCTGATCTCGTCTTTGGATTTTTCCTTAGCCTTTTTTCCGAGATTCGTCATCACTTTTTGCTCGATCGGTAAACCGTGAGTGTCCCAACCGGGAATATAAGGAGAATTGTAACCCCTCATCGTTTTATATTTAACTATGAAATCTTTCAAAATTTTATTCATTGCTGTCCCAAGATGGATATCTCCATTGGCATATGGAGGACCATCATGAAGAATGAAATCGTCCGCGCCTTCCATTTTCTTCTGAATGAAATTATATAAATCCATTTCTTCCCATTTTTTTAATCTTTCAGGTTCTTTTGATACCAATTTTGCCCTCATTGAAAAAGATGTTGAGGGAAGATTCAATGTATCTTTGTAATCCACTGCTACACCTCCAGATGTATAGTTACTAGTTATTAGTTCACCGGTTTCTATGGTAATTTAACCCTAAAACTTTATTCTTATTAATTTGCTTTTCCTGAGACCCTTTATCTTACACACCGATTATTACTTTTATCTTAAATTCATCCATTTTTCAATTTTTTCTGTTTCAGATCTTTTTATTTTACATTGTTTTCAATCAATGTATCATATTTTCTCAATCATTATTATTCAAAGCTTTTGATTCGCTCAATGATCCTGATGTATATATATAAACTCAATAGATTTACCCTTAATGTTGTCCAACCAACTCACAGATCTTCGGTGTTAATTTCACATCTATTCATCAAACCGTCAACCGATCATAATTGATATTCATTCTGAATCAGTTCTTTAACTGAGCAAAATATATCATGAGCTCATTGTCCCTCATCAATTATCATGCGCCGGTCACCAAACATTATTCATCAATTAATCCCTTGATTTTTTCCTTCAGTTCAGTCAGATCAACAGATTTGACTATGTATGCGTTTGCGGCCCAGGAGGATAAATCGTTCTGATAATGAGTATAAGCGGTGAGCAATATTATTTTCAGATCCGGGAGGCTTTTTCGAACCCTGCCCGCAAATTCCAACCCATTTATTCCAGGTAAATCAATATCCACAGTTACCAAATCAATTCTTTCTTTCTCAAGAATTTTCAACGCTTCTTCTCCAGTCGCAGCGGTTATAACATCATATCCTTCCTCTTTAAGTTCTTCTTCAAGTAACAATCTTATATTCACTTCGTCATCCAATACTAAAATTTTTTTCATGCCTATCCTCCCTTCTTTTTTTACAAATATCCGTAAATTCAGTCATTATATAAAAACAAAGCTTATTTTTACGTATTTATTCTATGATACTTTGAAAATCTTATTTTTTCAATTGAATCGGGGTAAAAAGTGAGAAACTTAATAATTCAGAGAACGGAGAACTGAGAATAGAGAAACGGAGTTTAGTCATCACTGTAATCACAGAAAAATATATTTCTTCCTCATCCAAGAGCATTCAATAAAAACTCCTTTGACAGTTCTGTTTTATCTCTCAAGGCACTACGAACATTTTCCTTCTTCCAGTGTGACCTATTCTTCAGATTTGTGTCATTCATATCATTTATTTGATCATTCTTTACCTTCAACTCATTCAGTAAATTTATCATTCTTGAATTTGAACTTTTATGTGGAATCGTTAAAAATGGTCTTTCAAAAATTATTGAAAAAGCTGTTCCATGAAATGAATTGGTACAAACAAACGAAGCATTTGATAAAACACCCAGAAATTCTCTTGGGCCACAACCTTTTATAAATTCATCTGCTGATTCAATCTTTCTGAAATTATGCACAATATAATAACTTTTCATCCCGGTTTCTTCGGAAAGTTTCCTGGCTATCTCACCGAGTTTAGGACTTCTATCAAGAGAATATATCAATATGTATTCGTCCTCTGGTACTTTGTTATCTCTGGACAATTCCAGCCATTTCTTCCGGGAAGTTAAAAAGACTGGATCAAGAATAACATCAGATTCTCTGCCTGTCAATTTTTTTATTATTTTATTTCCATATTTCTCCCTGACAGAAAGGTGATTTATTTTTCCAAGCAAATTTTTGAATTTATTTTCGTAACCTTCAGGAATATTTTCGGATCCAAAACTCGGAGCATACGCTATTTTCAATTTGTCGCCGGGAACGAAATCCAGAAGATAAGAAAAATTGAAATCCTGTGCTCCGGGGTTCCATATCTGATCACTTCCACATATATAGGCATCGTACTCCGGGGTGTTCTCTGCCAGATCCAACGATCTTTTAAATTCAGTTCTCGAAACATGGATATATTTATCGATAAAATTTCTGAATTTTTTGTTACGCTCCTTCAAACCCAAATAATTCACATCAAAAAGGATATTTCTCATCAACTGTTTTGAAGACCTGACTTTTTGCTTTATATCATAGACTTTGTGAGTTATCTCCGGATAAAAATCTATATTCTCAGCATCAAAACCGTTGTTTTTCAAAAAATTCTGCAAACTGTATGATAATAAAACCGAACCGTAATTATATGATCTATGAAAATTCATTATTCCTATATTTTTCTTACTGTTCATACTTTCTCTCCTTTATTTTTAACCATCTAAAAAAATTATACATTAAAATTTTTGTATAATCGATTACTTAAGCATGATTGTCTTCTTTTTTCTGCACCTTTTCAGGGATTTCATCGCATATAGCCCTTTTTTCCCGATTTCATTACAGTTTATAAGATGTTTTCGGAAACAAAACTCTGAAAATTATAGAGAAATTAATGAAATATAAAAATTACTCTATGAGTAAGGGATATAATATAATCAACATTTTCTGATAACATAGACGATAATATAAGAATTCAGATGTATAAAATATACGATTGCAAAAAAATTTTATACATTAATGCTTTAGGAGAATACAATGATTAAATTGTTCGATAAAAAAGAAGATTGCAGCGGATGTGGTGCATGTGTACAGATATGTCCCAAAAGAGCCATAGAAATGAAACCCGATGAATACGGATTCATTTTTCCCGAAATAAACAAAGATATTTGCATCGAATGCGGCTTATGTATAAAAGTATGTCCATTTAAAAGGAAAAGGAAAGATAAGAAACCGTTGTTAACCTTTGCGGCTCAAAACAAAGATAAAAATATATTGAGTAAAAGCGCTTCCGGCGGAATATTCGGTGCCCTTGCCACTTATGTTCTAAATGATGAAGGTGTGGTTTTTGGTTGTACTCTGAACGAAAGTTTTAAGACAAAACACATCAGTATAGATAAAATAAGTGAAATTTATAAACTTCAGGGTTCTAAGTATGTCCAAAGTGATACCAAAGATACCTTCAAAAAAGCAAAAAAACTCCTCAATGAGCAAAAAACAGTTTTATTTTCTGGAACTCCGTGTCAGATAGATGGATTAAAATCATTTCTTGGGAAAGATTATGAAAGATTGATAACGGTTGACCTGATATGTCATGGTGTACCAAGTGAAACTTTTTTCAAATCTTACATCGAATGGAAGGAAAAAACTAACGATTATAAGATTAAAAATTTTATTTTCAGAGATAAAATCAAAAATGGAATGGGGCTAAAAGGCAAAATATATTTTGAAAAGAGTAACGGGGTATTCTCCAAAGAAGTTGCTTACGATAATGAATATTATCTCTTTTTTTATATTCACGGAGATATCTCGAGAGAATCCTGTTATGCCTGTCCTTATGCCTGCGGAAACAGACCGGGAGATATCACTATAGGAGATTACTGGGGGATCAGAAAAGCACATCCGGAAGTGAATACCGATAACGGAATTTCAGTTGTCTTGGTTAACAATGAAAAGGGTAAAAAGATAATTCCAAATTTAAATCTCGAATTGACCGAATCGGATTTTGAAAAAGCCACCCCGGACAACAGGTGTTTATATAAACCTACGGAATACGGAGAAAACAGGGACAAAATCCTTGAGATCTTTATAAAAGATGGAGCGGCCGGTGTAAACGATTATTTTAAAAAACTCATAAAGAGAAAAAAGAAATTTTTAAAGATCAAAAGAATTTTTCCCGAATCACTTAAAAAAAGAATAAAAAAATTGATATATAAAAGATAATACAGTGGTGGTGTATGGAGAATCATAGATAACAGATGAAAGAGAGTAGATAATAGAGAACTGGGAATTGGGAATAGACAACAGGAAAACATCATCAGTGCATAAAAACCCCCTAAAGGAGTGGGAATAAAATAGAACACAATGTAAAATAAGAAAAAGGGGGAAAGTATTATGAATGGAGTAACACCAAGAAGATTCAGTACGGAGTTCAAAATCAGATTAGTTAAGGAATATCTTGAAACAGATATCAGTTATCTTAAAATGGCAGCAAAATATAACATAGACTATGCTGTTATTAGAAACTGGGTGTGTAAATACAAAGTTCACAAAGAAGCTGCCTTTGAAAGAAAGCCTGGTAGACGAAGATCGTTCATAGATAATGAGAACAATATTCCTGCTGTATTGAAGGAAGAAATTGGTTTGGATAAACTGAACAATAAAGAATCTGAAGATGAAAGAATTCAGAGAAGATTTGAAGAACTCAAAATGGATTTAGCTGAAAAAGAATTGAAAATCAAACTGCTTGAAGAAAAGATCAGAGCCATTGAAAACGAAGACAAAGCAAAAAAAAAGAAATAATCGTTCAACTCATTAAAAAGTATCTGAGTATGGGTTTCAGAATAACATTTTTACTCAAATGCATGAAGATTCCACAATCCAATTATTACAGATGGCTCAAACCAAAAAAACATTCAAATGCTAAACGTGGCAGGAAAGAAAGAGGTTTTTCATTCTTCAGTTATGGTGGTATATTTTCAGATTCAAAACTGGAATCATTACTAAAGTTCCTTTATTCATACGATGATCCTTTAAAAGAAGAATTTTACATTAAATTCCTCGGTGTGAAAAAGCTCAGTTCATATTTGAAAAAGGCATATGGAATCGTTGTAAATCACAAAAAGCTTGTAAAGATTTTAGATAGATTGGATTTGTCGAATAAATATACAAAGAAGCATTTGAATAAATGCATTAAAAGAAGCAGAGCCAGAACGATAAACAAACCCAACCAGTTATGGGAAGCAGATATTACATATGTAAGAACCATTGAGAACGGTAATATAGCAATTCTGAACATCATAGACGTCTTTGACAGAAGCATTGTCGGTACTTATATTGGAAAGCAGTGTAAAAGCAATCATTTTGAAGCAATCATGAAAAGGGCTATTGAGAAACGAGAGAAACCTGAGGTCTTAAGAACAGACAACGGAAGCATATTCAAATCATTTGAAACAGGCATGTATCTTTATGACGAGGATATTGTTCAGGAGTTTGGTTATAATCATAATCCTGATTCACAGGCTCATATTGAATCATCTTTCTCGTCTTTGAAAAGAGAGTTCGCTAAAAATAATATCTTTTTGAATCTCGATGATGTTTGTTCAAAATTGAAAGTTTACTTGTCTTTTTATAATAATTTAAGACCTCATGGTTCACTTAATTACATAAAAACCCCCTAAAGGAGTGGGAATAAAATAGAACAGAATGTAAAATAAGAAAAAGGGGGAAAGCATTATGAATGGAGTAACACCAAGAAGATTCAGTACAGAGTTCAAAATTAAATTAGTTAAGGAATATCTTGAAACAGACTTAAGTTATCTTAAAATGGCAGCAAAATACAACATAGATTATGCTGTTATCAGAAACTGGGTATGTAAATACAAAGTTCACAAAGAAGCTGCTTTTGAAAGGAAACCCGGCAGAAGAAGATCGTTCATAGATAATGAGAATAATATTCCTGCTGTATTGAAGGAGGAAATTGGTTTGAATAAACTGAACAATAAAGAATCTGAAGATGAAAGAATTCAGAGAAGATTCGAAGAACTCAAAATGGATTTAGCTGAAAAAGAATTGAAAATCAAACTGCTTGAAGAAAAGATCAGAGCCATTGAAAACGAAGACAAAGCAAAAAAAAAGAAATAATCGTTCAACTCATTAAAAAGTATCTGAGTATGGGTTTCAGAATAACATTCTTACTCAAATGCATGAAGATTCCACAATCCAATTATTACAGATGGCTCAAACCAAAAAAACATTCAAATGCTAAACGTGGCAGGAAAGAAAGAGGTTTTTCATTCTTCAGTTATGGTGGTATATTTTCAGATTCAAAACTGGAATCATTACTCAAGTTCCTTTATTCATACGATGATCCTTTAAAAGAAGAATTTTACATTAAATTCCTCGGTGTGAAAAAGCTCAGTTCATATTTGAAAAAGGCATATGGAATCGTTGTAAATCACAAAAAGCTTGTAAAGATTTTAGATAGATTGGATTTGTCGAATAAATATACAAAGAAGCATTTGAATAAATGCATTAAAAGAAGCAGAGCCAGAACGATAAACAAACCCAACCAGTTATGGGAAGCAGATATTACATATGTAAGAACCATTGAGAACGGTAATATAGCAATTCTGAACATCATAGACGTCTTTGACAGAAGTATTGTCGGTACTTATATTGGAAAGCAGTGTAAAAGCAATCATTTTGAAGCAATCATGAAAAGGGCTATTGAGAAACGAGAGAAACTTGAGGTCTTAAGAACAGACAACGGAAGCATATTCAAATCATTTGAAACAGGCATGTATCTTTATGACGAGGATATTGTTCAGGAGTTTGGTTATAATCATAATCCTGATTCACAGGCTCATATTGAATCATCTTTCTCGTCTTTGAAAAGAGAGTTCGCTAAAAATAATATCTTTTTGAATCTCGATGATGTTTGTTCAAAATTGAAAGTTTACTTGTCTTTTTATAATAATTTAAGACCTCATGGTTCACTTAATTATGAATCACCAAATGATTTTTATGATATTTGCAGTAATTTACAGTATACCTACGTTAGAGCTTGATTTGTTCTATTTCTCTTCCATATTTAGGGGTCAGGCCGATTATGAATCACCCAATGATTTTTATGATATTTGCAGTAATTTACAGTATACCTACGTTAGAGCTTGATTTGTTCTATTTCTCTCCCATATTTAGGGGTCAGGCCGCAGTGCCTTGTGTATAGTGTTTAGTGCGTGGAATAGCAGCCGTTCGAAAGCTTAAGAGCAAAAAAACTGAAAGACAGTGTCCAGTGTTTTGGATTTGGTGCCTGGTGAAAAAAATCAAAAAAGAAGTATGGAGAACAAGCAGCCGTACAGCCGCCGGTAAAGATAAAGTAAGGAATGTGCTTTTTTTGTCATCAGTTGTGTTATGATAGTTCTGATATCGGAACTGGTTCCGATATCAGAACAAAATAACTAAAGGAGAATGGTTTACATGCTTCTTGATCCTAAACCCAAGAGTAAGTCTGTGGATCTTTTCGGAAGAGACAAAGAGCTGAAAAGATTATTAAAATCACTAAATACAAACCCTTTAACCATAATAACGGGAGTGCGAAGAATCGGGAAATCGTCTTTAATGCGAGTGGGACTCAAAGAAGTCCCCATTAATTCTTTTATTATTGATGCCAGAAAAATGTACACTGATTCAGGCGGAGCAATAAATAAATTTAATTTAATTTCACAACTTCAGCCTGAATTAGAAAAATATCTTATTAAAGAAAAAATAAAAAAGATTTTAAAAAATGTGAAAGGATTCAGTATAGCCGGAAACAGTATCGAATACAATTGGAAAGAGGTTAATCTTACTGATACTTTAGTGGCTTTTAATCAAATCGGAATAAAATTTGTAATGGCTATAGATGAAGCACAATATCTTAAATATTACGGAAATCGTGGTGGAAAAGATCTACAAAATTTGATCGCCTGGGCATATGATAATCTCGAAAATATACGTTTTTTGCTGACGGGTTCTGAAATTGGAGTACTTTATGATTTTCTGGGAGAAGAAGATTATAACAACCCGCTGTATGGAAGATATATAAGCGAAATTCAACTCCTTCCCTTCAATGATAAAGAAGCCATTACCTTTTTAAAAAAGGGACTTGAGGAAGAAAACTGTAGCTACAAAAACATCGAACTGATTGAAGCGCATAATAATCTTGATGGTATAGTGGGACATCTTGTTCAATATGGACTGCACAGATTAACAAAATCCCACAAAGAAGCACTTCAAGCTGCATATAAAGTAGCTAAAACAGCTCTTAGCAAAGAACTCAAAGAATTAGAAATCAGAAGCCCGAGATATATTACAATTTTAAAATACATTGCTTCAGGAGCAAAAAGATTCAGCCATATACAAAAAGCATTTCAGATTAACGGTGAAGTAATATCAAAATCCCGTATACATGATGCGATAGAAATACTGAAGAAAACCGGATGGATTGAAATGAAAGATAATCAATTGCAGATTATCGATACGGTATTCGAAAAAATCTTAAAAGAAAATTGAAGTATTTAGTGTATAGTGTTTAGGATTTGGTGCCTAAAAGACAGTGCTGGGTGCGGACGGACCCCAAAATATTGGACAAAAACAACTCGTATCAACGTTTTACTAAAACTTCCTTGCCAAAGCTCTGAATTGCATTAAATTGTTTGGGAGTTTTATAACCCAAAGATGAATGTGGTCTTAAGTTGTGATAATAATCCATATATACTAGATACTTTAAATACAAGTCTTTTACACTCTTAAATTTATTTAAAGCAACAAATTCTCTTTCCAGATTCGCATGCTGAGATTCAATAAATGCCTGGGAATCAGGATTATGTTTGTATCCAAATTCATGGATTATTCCTAATTCTTCCATTTTTTCTCTTGTTTTATTTGCTTTGAATTGTGATCCGTTATCTGTTCTTATCACCTCTGGTTTTTCTCCTCTTGCTTTTATCGCTATTTCTATTAGTTCCAGGAAATCTTCATGTGTACATCTCTTTTGTAAATGTTAAAGTAAAAGAGAGCCACAATGTTTATCGAAAAGTGAGCCAGTAAAATAAGAAACCTTCATATATAAATATATGGAGGTAAAAGAAAGGATGATAAATATGGTGGAAAAGCAAAAGATAATAATTGGGATAATACAAGAAGGGAAATCACAAAGAAAAATATCCAGAGAATTGGGAATAAGTAGAAATACAGTTAAAAAATATATAGATGAATATTATAAAGCAAAGAAAGAAATTGAAAAGAAAAACATAAAAGAATTTGAGAAACAGGAATTAATAGATGAAATAATAAACAAACCAAAGTATGTAAGAGAAAATGTATACAAACCAAAGATGAAAAATGAAATTGAAGAATTCATAAAAGAAAAACTCAAGATAAACAAAGAAAGAGAAAAAATGGGACTGAGAAAACAAAAGATGAAAATAATAGATATTTACGAAGAACTCAGAGAAAGAAATTATGATATCAGCTATTCCACTGTCAGAAAATATATAAGAGAACTTCAGGATATAAAAAAGGAAGCATTTGTAAAACAGATATATGAGCCAGGAAACACAGTTGAGTTCGACTGGGGAGATATTAAATTAATCATTGGTGGAAAAATGAAAAAGATACAGGGTGCTGTTTTTGTTCTGGCTTACAGTGGTCATTATTATTCACAGCTATACTACAAACAAAATACAGAGAGCTTCATACAGTCTCACGTTGACTTTTTTGAACACATAGAAGGGGTAACAAAGGAAATAGTATATGACAACATGAAAGTAGCTGTAAAAAGAGTTGCAGGAGAAGAAAAGGAACCAACCGAAGCTCTTTTAAAACTTTCCGCCTATTATCTTTTCCAACCGAGATTCTGCAATATCAGAAAACCTAATGAGAAGGGTCATGTAGAAAGGGGAGTTGAAATAATAAAAAGAAAAGTATTCTCACACAGAATAGAATTCGCAACCTTAGAAGAAGCTCAGAACTATTTGAACAACAGACTCAATGAATTGAATATGAAAAAAGAAATCAGATACGGAGAAGAAAAGGAAAAGTTTGCAAAGAAACCACCTGAACTCGAAGTTGGAGATATGAGATACTCTAAAGTGGATAAATATTCCACAATCACCATAGATACCAACCATTACTCCGTTCCGGAAAAATATTCACAGAAAGCTGTTTCTGTTAAATTATATCCGAAAAGAATAATAGTATATGATATAAAAACAAACAAAATAATTGCAAGGCACGAAAGATGCTATGGATTTTCAGAATGGAAAATGAACATAGATCATTATCTCCTGACATTGAGGAAAAAACCTGGTGCTATTGCAGGATCAATGGCATTGGACCAGTTAAACACACTTCTTAAAAACATCTATATAAATTATTTCACCAAAAAAGAAAAAGAATTCATTGACTTACTTCAATTCATGTACAGGGAAAACATCTCTGTGGATAAAGTGGAAAGCATTATTAACGAATTGGAAAACAAAGGTCATACAGAAATAACCAAGGATAAAATATTAATGATTTGTCAGAGAAAGCAATATACAAAGATAAAGGAAAGTACAATTGAAGAAATATCCAGAAAACATCTGAAGCAGTTGAGTGAGATGGTCCTGTGAATATAGAAAATGAAATATTGGAAATGACTAAAAAGCTCAGATTACCTCATATAAGAAGAAATTTCATAAACATAACAAAAATTGCACATGAGGAACAATACAATTATCTGGATTATCTCAAAGAACTTCTGGAGATTGAAGTTCAAAACAGAGAAGAAGATGCGAAAAAGAGAAGACTGAGACTGGCTCATTTTTCAGAGAAAAAATATTTAGAAGATTTAAAAGTAGAATATTTACCACAGGATGCTAAAGGAAAACTGGGTAAATTGAAAAGTCTGGAATTCATTGAAAGAGGACAGAATATCATTCTTTCAGGAAATGCAGGAACGGGAAAGACACACATTGCAATTGGACTTGGAATTAAAGCATGTATGAATGGATATAAAGTGTTCTTTACCAGTGTCCCATCACTCATAGTACAACTCAAAGAAACGAAGTCGAACAGAACTTTAAGAAATTTTCAAAGCAGATTTGAAAAATATGATTTGGTTATTTGTGATGAACTGGGTTATATCTCTTTTGACAAAGAAGGAGCAGAATTACTTTTCACTAATCTGTCTTTAAGAACAGCCAGAAAGTCCACAATAATAACTACGAATCTTTCCTTTGACAGATGGGAAGAAATATTTTCGGACCCAGTTTTAACAGCCGCTATGGTTGACAGATTAACTCACAAAGCTTTTATGATTAATATGAATGGCAACAGTTATAGATTGAAAGAAACTCGTGATTGGATTAGTTCTTTTAAAACTTAATTTTTTTTACTCAAGTGGCTCACTTTTCGATGAACATTTGGCTCATTTTTCGATTGACAAAAACACTCTTTCCTATGTGTGTTGCTACTATGTTCCTGTCATAGACGTCTATTATATCTAACAGTGGTACTATTCCATCTCTACCTGCATTAAAGAACTTTATATCTACTTCCCATAATTGATTCTGCTTTGTTATTGTTCTATTCTGTGCCCTTTTGACTGGGTGTTTTGTCCTGTTTTCATATTTTCTTACCAGCCCTAATTCCTTTCTAAATCCATGTAACCTGTTGTGTCCAATATATATTCCATATTTGTAATACAGATAGCTTTTCATCTTCTTTGAGCCCATTGTTTTTATATAGTACTCTGGGTTCATTGCATCTTCATTCTTACACTTTTCCAGTATTAGTTCCTTTAACTCTTCATTCCTTATCTTCCCATTCATTGTATTCACAAATTCGCTTTTCTTTCTGCCTCTTTTCTTATATTCCTTTGCTTGATTCTTTTCTTTGAAATGATAATAATATGTGCTTTTCTTTATTTCCAACATCTCTATTATTCTTTTGAATGGATATCCTTTTTCTTTCAATTCTTTTGCTAATAGGTATTTGCCTCTTTTATTCATTCTTCCTTTTCTGTTTTTTTTAATATCTCTTTCAATATTTGATTTTCCATCATTAATGTTCCTAATTCATCTATTAATTCTTCTTTTTCCATTTCCTTTTTCTTTTCTAATCCATATTCTTTGTATAATACCGGTGGTATCTTTTCTTTCTTTGTCCTTTTGTCTCCTAATACCCTTATTATTTCATCTTCTCCATTTATCCTGTATCTTCCTACCCAGCCTGATATTGTTGTTGAGGGTACTGCATACTTATTTGAGAGTCCTTCTAATGTCATTTCTGTCTCTCTGTACTCTTTTATTACTTTTATTTTTAATTCCTTAGAGTATTCTTTTTTCTTTCTCTTCATTCTTTCACCTCTTATCCTTTATTTTATTTTACTATTACTAGTTTCTTTGTCCTATTCTTTTTTGGGGTGAAATAGGGTGCGTAGTGTCCGGTACCTAGTGAAAAAATTAAAAAAAGAAGCACGGAAAACAGAAAACAGGAGAACAATAGTTTAGCGGTAGCTGAACGATAGGATAACAATAGATAAACAATTGTTGAACGATGGGGAAAAAAGGGTATAGGGTGTAGAGCATAAAACATCATAAGAGAACGGAGAACAGGAAACAGAGAACAAAAAGCTGTGCTTAGTGTATCATAGTGCTTGAAAAAAGGCCGAAAGAGAACATCATAAGATAGTAGAGAATCAGATAATAGATAGCATAAAAGAGATTTAGTAATTGTCATTCAAATTTTGATATTTCTGCCCTCTGGCGATTTGGCTTTTTCAGCTTTTAGGCCTTTAAACGATAGTTGAACGATCGTTTAACAGTAGAAAAACGGTTGGGAAGCGGTGGCCGAACGATAGTTTAACGATTGATAAGCAATGGTTGAACGATTGTTGGACAACGGTTAAGCAATGGTTGAACAATTGTTTTCGGGAAGGTATACTTTGAACTCCGTTCCTTTCTCGGAACTGCTCGCAACTATTTTTCCGTTGTGCTCTTCAATTATATTTTTCACAACCGATAAACCCAATCCCGTTCCGAAAGACTTCGTCGTAAAAAATGGTTCGAATATTCTTTTCAGAACCTCCTGAGGAATTATTTTGCCTTTATTAAATACGGATATAACGTCATATTTATCTTCTATACAAAGTGTAATTACGACTTTCTCATTGTAATTAGAGGCCTCAATAGCATTTTGAATCAAATTTATCAAAATTTGCTTTATCCCTCCCCTGTTCCCAAAATAGAAAGCCCTTTCATTTTTGTTTATCAACTCCAGAGTTATCTTTTTCTTACTCGCTTTTTCTTCCATTCCTTCAATTATCTCTCTACAGATTATAGAGATCTCAATTTTTTCACGATCCAATTTTCCGATAGGATTTTTTGAAACTGTCAAAACATCGCCTACAAGATCTTCAAGTCTTTTGAGTTCATCATTCAAAATTTTCACATAAATTCTCTTTTTCTCTTCATCTTCTGTTTTTCCAAGTCTTTTGACAAACCCACCAATAATCGTTATCGGATTTCTTATTTCATGTGCTATTCTGGCCGACATTTCTCCAAGAATTGCCAGCCTCTCTCTTTTTTTCAACTCTTTTTCCATATTATAGTTTCTCGTTATGTCGTTGAGTGCCACTATTGTTCCAAGTGTATCTTCGGTGTATTTATCAAGAAGTGGAGAAATTTTTACGTTGAAAATTTTATCCGGATTATTTCTGAGCTTTCTGTTCGATAATGTAATAATATCGTTTATACTTCTCACTTCTTTTAAAATCTTCAGAACTTCTTCAGGCAATATATTCTCTTCGTTTATATCTCTGCCCAATATCTTCTGCTTTTCTTCATTGAACAATTTCAGAGCGTTTTTGTTTATTTCAACTATCTGCATTTTGGTGTTAAAGACCACAATAGCCGTATCCAGTGATTCCATTATGCTGGCATTGTACCTCTGATAATAATCCGAAAGGTTTTTCTCTCTTTCGAGTTTATCGGCTATTTGAAGTATTTCATTATAATTTTCTATCAGTCCGATGCTGAACCCGGTGTTATCACATAATAAACTCAGAATTTCCTTGTCGGCATCGCCCACGTTTTTTTTATGCCTTTTATCGCTGACAACTACTACACCTAGTTTCTTTTGATTCGAAACGAGCGGGAGCAAAAGATATTCATCATTTCCAATCAATCTGTCCATCAAGGTCAATTCCTCTTTGTGGAAATCATCCAGCTCTTTATTTATATGTACCAACTTCAATCTCTCTATCACTCTGCTGAGTATTGAATTTCCATCATAAATTATTCTGTTTGAGAATATATTCGGATTATATTTTTTAAAAACTCGTGGATTTTCAGAGGTTTCAATGAGAAACTGAGAATAGTTGCCATAATTTATATCCAGAGAACTCTTTTCCATCAGTACTTTATCCGTAGAATATTTTAGGGTTATGAATTTTTCTTTTTCATCTATTTCAAAGAAAAACACTTCATCATAATCGAGAAAATTTTTTGAAATTATTCCGGTAAGCATCATTTTAAGAACCTGGTCAACGTTGAATGCCTTCGCCATCGTCTGGCTGATTTTATGAATATAATTCATTTTATCCAGTCTGTTTTTTATTTTGTAAAGATCATCATTAGTGCTGATAAGTTTCACCCCCTTTATTCTCTCTTCCTTATTTTATAATACATGACAAACATTATAAAGGGGAATTTTATGGTATTAATTTCAAAAAGGTAATTATAACATTCCCATACTTTTTTTTATTAGTTATTTCAAAGATATCATGAAGATTTTTATCAATTTCACTCGATTCTTTGGATGAAGATTCTATTATAAGGGTTCCGTCATCACGCAAAACAATATTTTTGCATAGCACATCGAATATGTGACAGATATAATCCCTATCGAAAGGAGGATCCACAAATATATAATCAAATTTATACCCGTTTTTTAATAACTGAGGAATTTTTATTCTGAAATCTTTTCCATACACTTTGATTCCCTCATTGATATTCAGATTCTTTAAATTTTCCTTTATAGTTTTTATGGATTTGTATGAAGAATCTATCCCAATTACTTCGGAGGCTCCCCGGCTCAATGCCTCTATGGAAATTATTCCACTTCCAGAACAGACGTCCAGCAAACTTTTATTTTCAATATTGATCACATCGAAGACAGCTTTTCTAACCATGTTCGGAGTGTATCTCGTAACCGATCGGGGAGTGGTCATTATCTTTCTTCCTTTTAATAGTCCTCCGGTTATTTCCAGCATCAGCCCACCTCGATCAAATCGATGGAATCACCAAATCTCTCTTTTATCTCTTCTACTATGGCCTCGTGTTCTTTCAGATCGGGATCACTATTTAAAAGCTCATTGGCGTCCTCTATCGCCTGAAACAAAAGATCTTTATCCCTGACAATATCGGCAACTTTAAAATCCGGTAATCCATGTTGTCTCACACCCATGAACTCACCCGGCCCCCTCAGTTCAAGATCGAATTCGGCAACTTTAAATCCATCGGATGTTGAAGCAAATTTTCTCAATCTATCTGCTGCTTCCTCCGATGTTCTATTATCAATTATCAAAAAACAATATGATTTTATCGAACTCCTTCCTATTCTTCCCCTCAATTGATGTAACTGAGCCAGGCCAAATCTTTCAGGATGTTCAATGACCATCATAGTTGCATTCGGAATATCTATTCCAACTTCGACCACAGTTGTTGAGACGAGAATATTTATATCATTCCTTTTGAATTTATCCATTATCTCGTCCTTTTCAGAATCTTTCATTCTTCCATGAATCAATCCGAGTTTAAGATCATCAAAAACTTCATTCCTTAGATATTCATATTCTTTCGTCGCTGCCTTCAAATCTATCTTTTCGGATTCTTCCACAAGGGGATAAATTATAAAGGCCTGATGACCTCTTCTCACTTCATCTCTCATCAATTTATAAAGCTGATCCCTTCTTGAATCTATGAGAACGTTGGTCCTTACAGGTTGTCTGCCTTTTGGCATCTCTTTTATGGAAGTGACATCCAGATCTCCGTACGCAGTCAGTGCGAGTGTTCTGGGTATGGGAGTTGCACTCATAACCAGAATATCCGGGAATTGTCCTTTCTTTTTCAATGTTTCTCTCTGCTTCACTCCGAATCTGTGTTGTTCATCAACCACCACTAAACCGAGATCTTTGAATTCCACATCGTCACTTATCAAAGCATGAGTTCCTATGACGAGGTCTATTTCACCGATTTTGATCTTCTTTTTAATTTCGTTCTGTTCGCTTTTTTTCATATTTCCAATGAGCAATTGAACATTTATTCCTATATTCTGTAAATTCTTCTTAATTTTTTTATACTGTTGCATAGCGAGTATGGATGTAGGAACCATCATAGCACTCTGATATCCAGCGCAGAAATTATATATTATAGCCATCTCCGCAACGACTGTTTTCCCGGATCCCACATCTCCCTGTATCAATCTGTTCATGGGTTTTTCCAGATCAAGATCCATCTTTATTTCATCGAACGCCTTCTTCTGGTCTCCAGTTAGTTTGAAGGGCAGTCCATTCATAAATTTTTTTATAAGGTCATTGTCGGTTTTTTTAGAAATCCCCACCGATTTTTCTTTGAATATTCTTTTTCTGTTCAGTATAACGATTTCAAAAAGATACAGTTCTTCGAAAGAGAGAGTTTTTAAGGCTTTTTTACATTCAAAAAAACTCTTTGGGAAATGCATGGAATAAATCGAATGCCTTTTTTCCAGCAAATTTCTCTTCTCCATAATTTCCTGTGAAAAAATATTTTGTTCCGAAAGAATTAATCCCTGATTTTTTTTTATTATATTGATCATTCTTTTGTTTGTCATTCCTGCGAAGAGTGAATAAACCGGTTCTATTTCTTTTTGAAAATTCTCATCAAAAACCGTGATTTCCGGGGAGTTGAATTCATAAGGGCCAAAATTATTTTCTTTCGGAACACCATAGATGATGAATTCATCAGTTCTGTTCAAGGTTTTGTATATATATTCCTGATTGAACCATTTCAGTAAAATCTGCCCGTAATTATCCGTTCCCAGAGCTGTAATTATAGTTAATCCCTTTATTCTTTTCAGGACGAAATTCTCCAGTTTTATTTTCAGTAAGATCTCTTCATCGGCAACTATTTCCGAAGTTCTCTGAATTTTTCTTTTGTCTTTATATACTCTCGGAAATCTCCAGATCAGATCTGTGGGTTTCTTTATATCCTGATCACTGAATTGCTTTGCTCTTCTTTCTCCAAGACCCTTCAAATATTTAAGGGGAACGGTTTTTTCAATTTTTTTATCCAGAAAAAAAGAGAGTTCTTCCTCAGAATAAAGCAAAAACCTATCTCTTAATTTGTCTATAAGGTCAAAACCGTTTTTGATTCTCTTTAAAACTCTGCTTCTTTCAAGCCTGTCGATATTGAGATAATATGAGATAAACTTTTGAATGTATTCTTTTAACCCTGAAAAGGAAGGCCTTTCATCATAATCTATATATTTGACATTCCCAATAATTCCGCTTTTGAGTTTCAAAGGATTTAAATCTTCATACAAATTCTCTTTGAATAATTCTTCACATTCGGAGAGATATTCTTCAAGAAGTATCAAATCTCGGTTTCCTCTCCATAACAGGACACACCGAACACCGAAGGACCGGAATGACACGCAACCGTGGGCCAGATTCTTCCTACCATGATATCATCCAGACCCTCTATACCCACATCCTTCGCTTTTTTTTGTACGAGATTCAAAGTTTTTTCCATATAACTTTTATATTCCTTGAAACCGTATATTATGTAAAGTCTTTTTTTATAGGGATGTGTCTTGAAAAATTCGACAATATTATCCGCCATCTGATTAAAAACTTTTTTCATACCTCTCAGCTTGTTTGATGGCGATAGGAAACCTTCACTATCAACAGTGAGAATAGGTTTTATGTTCAAAAGTTTTCCAGCCAGTGCTGTCGCATGTCCGATTCTTCCATTTTTTACCAGATATTCCATCGTCGGAATATTGAACTGCATAAATACATTGTTTCTTATAGCCGGAACAAACTTCATCACATCTTCAACCGGTCTCTTTTCATCTATCAACATTTCCATTATTCTTCTGGTGACAAGTCCTGCAGTTATAGAGATCTGCCTCGTATCTACCACATGAACTTTTATTCCTTTTACCATTTCTGCAGCCATTATCGCTGTGGAATAAAGTCCGGACAGTTTCGAAGAAAAATGTATATCAACGAGTTCATCGTATCCGGCTTCTTTCACGGAATTATAAAACTCCAGCAACATTCCCAGCGGCGGTTGAGCGGTTTTGAAATCCTTAGCCTTCTTAATTATGTCGTAAAATTTAGAATCTCTGAACTCAACACTGTCGGTGAATTCTTTATCATCTATAATAATCTTCATTCCTATAAAAAAAGGATTATATCTTTTCATCATTTCAACGGTCGGGGAACAACCGGAATCAACTGCTATCGCCAGCATTTATATCACCTCGGGCTAACAAATACTTTGGAAAAACTTCCCTTTTCAACTTTTATTTTCCATTTGTGCACACCAGAATCATAAAAGGTTTTTAAATCGTATCCATTCAATTCAATTTCCAGATCTTTTTCTGTCACATTCGAAATCGCTACAAGCTTCATCGCGTCTTCACAGGTTATATCCAAAACCGTCGATTCTTCATTATCTATCAACAGATTCCTTTCAACCTCAAAATTATAGCGACCAATATTAAATAATGCAACAAGGCTTAAAATTAAAAATAAAACAGAAAAGGGCAGGGACATTCCACCCTTTTTTCTATTCATTATCCAGATAACCTACATAGGGAAGATTCCTGTACAATTGATCGTAATCAAGTCCATACCCAACAACAAAATGGTCTCCCAATTCCGCTCCGGCAAAATTCACTTCAACTTTATGATCAAATGCTTTTTTATCGAACATGGTGACCAATTTCAAATCTTTCGGTTTCTGCTTTTTTATATAATTCATGATATATCTCAGCGTTGTTCCCGTATCCACTATATCTTCAACGACAAGTACATACTGATTGAAGAGACTTTCATCTACCCATGTTTTCACCTTAATTTTTCCAGTCGAAGCTTCTCCGGAATAACTCGAAACATGTACAAAATTATATCTGACGTTTAAATTGATTTTTTTTAACAGATCACTATAAAAATGAATGGAACCCTTGAGGACACAAATTGCGGTTATTTCATTGGTCATCGGTTTATAATAATCTTCTATCTGCTTTGCGACTCTTCCCACCATTTCATCAAGCTTTTCCTGTGAATACAGAACCTTAATTTTTGAAGGATCGAATTCCAATTCAGCTCACCCCCCTGTAGTATATAACATTATAACACCTTAATACACTCAATCAATATAGCCACAAAATAAAAAAACTTTAACATCAATCTATTTTTTTATGTAAAATATTTTATGAGAAATTCATACGTTAAAAATAAAAACAAATTTATATTATAATTAAAGAAAAAAGGGGGGAGATCTCCTTGTTCAATATTTATTATCCTTGCTCCGAAGATGAGCTGAAAATATTATTAAATGAAAATAATGCCACTATTATTTCCGGTGGAACGGATTTAATGGTTAAGATCAGACATCACGTTTATGAAGAGGGAACGTTGATTTCAACTTCTAAAATAAAGACCCTTTCCTTTATTGAAGATGACGATGATTTTGTATACATCGGTTCGGCCACCACTTTATCAGAAATTCAAAATTCAAAAAAAGCTCAGAAATTTCTTCCAATGCTTCTGGAAGCGATAAGATATATCGGAAGTAAACAGATAAGGAACAGAGCGACACTTGCGGGAAATTTAGTCAATGCGTCTCCCGCAGCGGATACAATCGTCCCGCTGGTTTTGCTGGATGCCGAAATAACTGTGAGGAGTTTATATCTGAGAAGCATTCATAATCTGGAAGATTTTATAAAAGGACCGGGCAAAACAATTTTAAAAAATAACGAATATGTGTATTCTATTAAAATCAAAAAACAGAATAAAAATCAATTCTCAAAATTTATAAAAGTAGGTAAAAGAAATGCAATGGCAATTTCCGTCGCTTCAATGGGAATTATCTATGAAAAAGAAAGACTAAAAATAGCCTTCGGTTCTGTTGCTCCAACGGTAATAAGGATCAGAGATATTGAAAACATTGTCCTGAACAGCAGGAATAAGGAAAAGATCATACAAAAATGTCTGAACAACATTTCTCCAATAGACGATGTCAGAAGTACCAAAAAATACAGAACCACGGTTATAAAAAACTTACTCAATAAATACATCGAAACTATCGAAAGGGGGGAATTTGAAGATGCATTACAGCATTAAAAATTTTTACAAACCTCATACCACCGATGAAGCGATAGGTATTTTTGAAAAAAATCCCGAAAAATCGGTTTTTATGAGTGGAGGTACAAACTTAGCCAAAAACAATCTTTCAAGATACGATACAATAATAGATATAAAGAGTAATTTTAAATCGAGTATTGAAAATTCAGAAGATTTCTTTGAAATTTCTGCCTGTACTTCCCTTCAGGAAATGTTGGAAAATGTAGATCTCAATGATTATTTCGATAGCTTTTTCAAAAAACATTTTCAAAAGATAGGAAGCTGGCAGATAAGAAACATGGCTACACTCGGTGGTTCGATTGCCTCCAGAGTAGGGTGGTCGGATGTGATATCCCTCCTTTTACTCCTCCGGACAGAAGTGAAGATCGTTAATAAGAATGAAAAGAAATGGATAAGACTCGAAGACCTCAACAAGGGGATGAAAAAAGGTCATATCATTGAAAAAATAAGAATAATGAAAAGCAGTTTAAAATATGGTTATAAGAGGTTTTCAAGAACGGAATTCGATATCGGGCTTTTGAACTGTGGTATGACTTTAAAACTGGACGATAACAAAATAAAAGATATAAAAGTTGTATTTGGTTCCGTCCCGGTTGCGGGGAAGAGATATGCTGGAATTGAAAATGCACTCAGAGGAAAAGAAATTTATGAAGCCATAGAGATCTCCCCGGAACTTGTGAACAAAATGTTCGATGGAAAAGCATCACCCTTCATTTCGAGGGAATACAGATTTGAACTGGCGAAGGTTTTTATGAGTGAACTTTTAGCGGAGCTTACGGGGGTGAAATTATGAAAACCATTCTGAATATAAACGGAAAAGATTACATTACAGAATTTTCCGAGGGGGAAACACTCGATAAAGTTTTGCGGCAACTCGGATTTCTGAGCGTAAAACATAGTTGCAACAGTATGGATTGTGGTACCTGCACTGTTTTAATAGATGGAAAACCCGTTTTAAGTTGTGGAACGTTTGCAGCTTCGGCTACGGACAAAAAAATTGAAACGGTTGAATCCCTGTCAAAAAATGAAAAATTACACCCTTTACAGGAAGCAATCCTGGAAGAAAATGGTGCTCAATGTGGTTTTTGTATTCCCGGATTTGAATTAACTGCAAAGGCATTGCTGGAAAAAATCCCACACCCGAACGAAGAGGAAATACGCTCTTACATGAAGGGAAATCTTTGCAGATGTACCGGATACGAAAGGCAACATAAGGCCATCATGAAAGCATCTAAAAAAGCGAGGGAGTGATTTCATGAAAAAATTCAATGTTGTTGGAAAAATAGAGAGAAAGGTCGACGGTTTTTCTCTGGTGAAAGGAAAGCCCGTTTACACCGAGGATTTAATAAAAGATAACCCACTTATTGTAAAAATTTTGAGAAGTCCTCACGCTCATGCCATAATCAAAAAAATCGAAAAGGAAGAGGCTTTGAAAATACCGGGAGTCGAAATAATCCTAACTCATGAAGATCTTCCGAGAATTCCTTTCACAAAGGCGGGGCAGGGGTTTCCCGAACCATCACCCTACGATTCATACGTTTTGGATAAAAAGGTAAGATACGTTGGCGACGCAGTTGCAATAATAGCAGCAATAGATGAAAAAGCGGCCCTTTCGGCCATGAAAAAAATAAAAGTCGAATATGAGATTCTGGACAGTATTTTGTCCATCGAAGATGCCATGACAAAAAAAGTTTTGATTCATGACGAAAAGGAATCCTCCGGAATATGGGATAAAAACAAAAATATCGCCGCACACTATGATATGGAAATCGGTGATGTTGAAAAAGTTCTCTCCGAAAGCGAAGTTGTCGTAAGCAGCACTTACAGAGCCGCCGCGCAGCATCATACCACGATGGAGCCCCATATTTCGTACAGTTATTTTGATCAAAACAACAGACTTGTAATCATAACTTCAACCCAGGTCCCTTTTCATCTGAGAAGGGTCATGAGCAGACTTTACAATATACCGATAAGGAATATAAGAGTCATCAAACCCAGAATAGGCGGTGGATTTGGAGGAAAACAGGCATATCATACCGAACAGTACGTCACCGCAGTGACTTTAAAAACCGGAAAATCCGCGAAACTCATGCTCACAAGGGATGAGGTGAGCAGATGCACGAATACGAGACATGAATTCATCATCAAGATAACCGCTGGTGCAGATAAAAATGGAAAGTTAAAAGCTATAAAAATGGAAGCCAATTCAAACACCGGAGCTTATGGTGAAGGTGCTTTAACAGTGTTCATGGTCTGTGGCTCAAAAACTCTTCCGCTCTACAATAAGGTTGAGGCAGTCAGTTTTGGCGGCAACGCATATTACACTAATATGACTTCTGCCGGAGCATACAGAGGATATGGGGCTGCCCAGGGAATATTTGCCCTCGATTCCACTCTGGATGAAATGGCTTATAAACTCAAAATGGACCCTCTTAAATTCAAAAATATGAACACCATCAAGGAGGGGGAAACTTCCGATGTGTTCAGAATAATGGGCGAAGGAAAAGAGGGCGTAGACCAGATAATGAAGAGTTGTAAGCTGGATGAATGTGTCGAAAAAGGGAAAAAATTGTTCAACTGGGATGAAAAATCTAAAAACAAATATGTAAATGGTGATAAGGTCAGAGGTGTGGGGTGTGCGCTCGTTATGCAGGGCTCAGGTATACCGGGGGTGGACCTGGGAGCCGCCACAATAAAAATGAATGAAGACGGTTCTTTCAATTTATTGATAGGGGCAACGGATCTCGGTACCGGCAGTGACACCACTCTCGCACAGATCGCAGCGGAAGAACTCGGAGTATCTCTGAAAAAGATAATAGTCTATTCTTCCGATACCGATTTCACACCCTTCGATAAGGGAGCATACGCATCCAGTACGACTTACGTTTCCGGAAATGCCATTATCGATGCGGCAAAAAGGGTAAAAAAACAGATTTTAGAAAATGCGGCTACCTTCATGGAAGAAGTCCCTGAAAATTTATTACTTGAAAATGAGTTCGTTATCGATAAAGAAAGAAAGAACAAATTATCTTTGAGTGAACTGTGTACCAAACTCTTCTATAATTCGAATCAGAAACAAATCGCTGCAACCGGATCGTTCGTAGGTGAAGAGGGACCGGTTCCTTATGTTGCAGGATTTGCGGAAGTTGAAGTAAATCTGAAAACCGGAAAAATAAAACTTCTCGACTATGTGGCATATGCAGACTGCGGAAAAGTAATTAACCCAAAGGGAGCCTTAGGTCAGCTTGAGGGAGGCTTAATGCAGGGAATAGGATATGCCATGTATGAAGATATTATTTATGATAAAAAGGGTAAAATGTTAACCAGTGATTTTTTCAACTACAAAATCCCATCCAGGGAAGACTACGGAACTTTGAGGTGTGGTTTTGTTGAAAGCTACGAACCAACGGGACCATTCGGTGCAAAAAGCATAGGTGAAGTCAGTTTAAATTCACCCACACCTGCAATTTGCAATGCTATCTTCAATGCTACGGGGATCAGATTAAGATCCAATCCATTTACGGCTGAAAAGTTATTCTTTAAATTGAAAGGTGGGAAATCAAACGATGAAAATTAAATCGTTAGCTCTTATTTTTATTTTCTTTTTAACGGTCAGTTTTTGTTTTTCCGAAGTTATAACTCTGTGGACAAGCTGGGAAGATGAAAGTTTTTATAAAAATATGGCCGAAAAATATTCAAATGAAACGGGAATAGACATCGAGGTGACTAATTTTCCAAAGCTTTCCGAAAAATTAAATCTCTCTTTGAAAACCGGAGAACTCCCAGATATATCAATGATTTCAGATAATATGATTTCTTCTCTCTATTATTCTGAAAAAACGGTTCATCTTTCCATCGATGATCTGAAAAGTGTAGGAAGTTTTTCAACCAAAGATGTGGATGGTTTTTCATACTTGAATGAAATTTTGGGAATTCCATTTTATTCGGATGAAAATGTAGCGGTAATAAATATCGATGTTTTTGAGGAACTTGGTATCGATATACCTTCAAACGATTATACGTTCGAAGATTTGAAAACGATCAGGGATAAATTCGTAGCCGCCGGTAAAGATGTGATAGCTTGGGAATTCTTTTACCCTTTCATACTGTATTCCTATCTTCAGGCCTACGGAGACCTTCTCATTGATGATGCACCGGCACTGAATCTGGATGAAAACAAAGAAGTTCTGAATGAGATAAAAGAGTTTTTCGATGATGGACTGGCAATAAGACTCGAAAGAGGAATCCAGCCGGAAAAATTTATTGATGAAGAAATTGGAATCTTCTTACAGGGTTCTTTCATATTGCCTCTTTTGCAGGATAAAAATTTCATCGTGTACAATTTACCCAGACTGGATAAAAATGTGAATATTCCCACGCTGATAGATGCCAAAGGTTTTTCTCTTTTCAACAGTGCAAAGAAAGAAACCTGCCTCGATTTCATAAAATTTATTTTTGAAAATGGAGATGAATTCTGTTTAAACAATCTGAAAGTTCCTTTATATAAAACCGAGAATATTCCGGAAGAATTAGCCGCCCTTCATAAAGTCCATGAAACCGGGATTTATTTTCAAAAGAATCCCAAACTTCAGAGTATATACAAAAAGGTTATGAAACAAACCCTTCAGGCTATATATTCCGGAGATATCGGTGTTGAAGAAGGCCTGGATTCTGCTCAGGAATTTGCATTGGGAAATTGGTAACCTTTATTAAAATAAGAATTCCATGGATCTGCTAATTTATTTTTCTTTTGTAATAATATCCGTTATCTTTATTTTTTTGTGGAAGGGAAGATTCATGTCCCTTCCACTGTTAATATTGATTTTCTTCGTTCTTCTGATCCCAATAGGCTGGGCAATATACATCTCTTTTTTCGAATATGGGCTGAGTACTATCACACCCCTATACAAAGGGTTTTCAAATTTCGCAAGAGTTTTAAATGATAAAGGATTGAAAATATCTTTAAATTTGACGGCCTCCTGGTCTCTGTTAAAAGTAGGAATTGAATTTATAATCTCCTTTTTGATAGCTCTTTTTCTTTACAAAAAAACAAAACTGAACAGTTTCATTTTATTAATTTTATGTTTAAGCTGGTTTTTACCCGCATATATAACCGTTTCAGGTTGGCGGGCTTTTTTATCCGGATACGGATCTTTTTCTTTTTTCAAGCAACTGACGGGGCTGACCGTCGATTTCTCTATCAATAAACCTCTATCCTTCATTTCATCGATTTTTGTGAATGTGTGGCTGTCCGTACCGTTCACAACACTGATAACTCTCGGTCTTTTTAAAACTATCCCCAAAAATATCAGTGATTTATTAAAGATCGATGGTGCAGGAGATTTCACAAGGATGAAAATATTTTTCGGTCAAATCAGATACACCTTGATTCCTTTTTTTTTCATACAGGTTATCGGCGCATTCACTTCCTTTTCTACGATATATCTCCTCACAGGATCGGGACCACTCGTGGAAGGAGGGTTCACATCCAGTTCAATAATTGGAACCACATCTTTTCTCGGTGTTCTTTTATACGATAAATTTTCAATAATGAACGATTATGGATTGCTCTCCTCTTATTCTTTGATCGTGGGTTTGATATGTATGGTATGGATATTTTTTGTGTTGCTTTCCAGAATAAAAAATAAACATAAAAGAATCGTGAGTATTTCTGTGCTATCATTCATACTTTTGACTTTTCAATTATTTTTGAGACATGATGGTCCGGTGATGTTACTATATTTCTCATACCTCATCTGCTTTATAATTTTGCTCATCAAAAGAAATATTTTCAGAAAAGTGATCCTGTTTCCTATATTTCTGGATATCTCATTGAACATATTTATGTTTTTCAATGACGGTGCGAGGAGTCTCCTTCCGCTATCATTCATAATAATTCCTTCATTAATACTGTCCTTGAGATACGATTTACCAACAACAAACATCAGTATTCCAAAATGGATAAAATGGGTACTGATGATAATCTGGCTGAGTTTTACAGCCGTGATTTTAATATTCATACTTCTGTTGTCCCTGAATACGGAGAATTCTCTGCTGATAGATTTTCAGAACTTAACTCTGAAAAATTATTACGGGGTGCTCTTCGAAGAGAACATACTGAGATATATTTTAAATACCGTTTTACTCTCTGCTTTTACGATCATCATAACTGTTCTTACGGCCATTCCCTTCAGTTATTCTCTGTCCCGGAAAAAATCTCTTTTGAACAGATCCGCTTACGGTCTGGTCTTTTTTAACTCGGTTTTTTTTGGGATGCACATTTTACTTCCCACATATCTGCTGTTCTCCAAGATGAATCTTACCAACTCACTTTTTGGTATGTCCTTAATAATAACCGTTCAGGTGTATCCGATAACCCTGATTTTACTGTCAAATTTTTTCTCGAAAATACCTCAGGATCTTTACGATTATTCCAGAATTGAAGGTCTCTCATATAACGGATTCTTATTCAGGATTTTATTACCGCTATCGTACCCCGTTATGATGGGTATTCTGGTTTTCGTCGTTGTGAGATCTTGGAACGCTTTTTCGATGCCCCTGCTTTTTGTGAACTCTGATAGCATAATGCCCTATTCGTTAAAGATCTACAGTTACGCGGGACAAATTTCAAGCAGCTATACGGCAAAATGGAACCTCTTCGGAGCATCTTCCATAATTGGCATAATACCGCTGATATTTTTATACAGAAAATCACTCAACATGATTTACAATCACGAAATATAGTTCTCAACTCTTAAAAGAGCAATCAAGGCAGATTGTGATTATAAGTTTCCTCTTCGTAAAATATCTTCCAGCCATCTTCAGTCAATCTGGTTTGCCAAAACATCTTCAATTCTTTTTTTATCTCTCTGCTATCCAGTTTACTATAGGCCTCGAAGTATATTTCTATATTAACTTCAGATATCGAACCGTTTATCGTGTATGAATAATCAACCAGATTCACAAGATGAAATTCGTAAACGACGAACATGGCTGCTACCGTTAAGTTGAAATGTTCCCAGCTATAAAAATTGGCCGTTTCACCACTTTCTTTCTTCAGTTCCAGAGGAAAAGTGTGAAGACTGGCAAAATTTTCCGATGACTCTTCTCTTATTGCGGAGACAAAATTGTCAACGAGATCTTCTATGGTAAAAGTATCGATCTGTGGTCTGTAACATCCGGAAATAATAATAATAACACCTATGAAAGCTAAAATAAAAAGCTTTTTCATGATTTTCACCCTTTTATATCGAAAATAAAAGGGACAGATCTGTCCCTTCAAATCAAATCATTATGGAAAAAATCAATACCGCTCTTCGAAATAATTCATCTTCCAGGGATCATCCAGTGAGGCAGATTTAACGGCCTCAAAATATAACGTTCTGTTGTAATTCAGATCCTTGGAAGGTATGGTGATATTTTTGGCATTTATGTATAAATTCAGATAAACTTCTGCCGCCAGTGTTCCTTCGCCTGTGGTGTTGTAGCTTTCTATGGTTATCTCATTTATTTCGTAATTTGCAAATGCTCCGTTCATGGCAGTTATCAAATCCGATTTTGAATAATTCTCGACGGGCTTCCCCTGTCTCTTCGTATCTACAGAATCGGCAAGAAGTGGGCCATAATTGTCCGCAAGTTCCAGTCTGGAAATATTAATGAACTGCATTATCAGAATTCCCAAATCGGTTATATCGGGTCTGTCAAGAAAAAAGTTCCTTCCAAAGTATGCAAAATCAATGAAATCAATCTTACCATCGGGATTCGCTTTGTTGAAAAAATCCGACCATTCCCCCCAACCGGGTTCTTTGAGTGCCGTTCCCCCCAGATCAAAAAGCACATCGTATTTTGAAGCCTCACCAAACACATCAACAAATTCTGTGAAATCAAAAATATCAACTTTTCCACTGAAATTGAAATCCCCCAGAAGATAAGGAACATCTAAATCTCCACTCCCACTCATTGAATCGTAAGAATCTTCGGAATCATCCGGAATGACAAACGACTCTGTCTCAATATTTAAAGAAGTTATGTCAGGAAAATATCCCGTAATAGTCATGAGTTCAAAATCCTTTGGAATCGATTCTCCCACTCCTGCAAACGACAGCTCCGTTTTTCCATCCCTTTCTTTATAAATGAAAAGTAAATCGTTGTTTTCATCTATATTTTCCCGCGGGATAATTTTGTCAATGACTATCTTTATACTATCCATTTTCTTCTGAGTATAAACTGTCAAAGTAATGTTCTTTTCCAGCGTAACCCTTATATCGATATTACTCCATTTTTTTACAATACAAAAACACCCGGTTAAAACTAAAACAATTAAAATAATCGATAACGAGATAAGTAAAACTCTTTTCATACCAGTACCTCCCCTGTTTCTATAATAAATTTTCAACATTTACATTATTACAGTTTATTATAACACCAATCAAAAATGAAAAGCCCCACTTTTCACTTCTTTTCCGGTTTCACTCTATCCTTTATATTATTATTAAGAACACATTGTGATAAAATAAAATATGGTAACGTTTGGGGGAAAAATAATGAAAAAGATTATTATTTTTACGATTTTTGTTTTTATGGTAATTTTTTCCTTTTCACAGTCCGGTTTGAATTTAAAAGTGAACTTTTCAAACACTCAAATTTTTCTCGATAAATATTATTCTTCGGTTTTTCTCGATTATGACTTTTATCTCAACGAAAACATCTACGCGAATCTTGAAATGGGGTTGGTTCACGATGGGCTGAATAAAAACGGTTCATTTTCCGGTACTTTCGATCAGAAATTAGTTATCAATTCGGGATATCTCTCTTTTCAGGGAGAAAATTTTTATGTGAAGGGAGGATTGATGACCTTCGATGAAGGTATGGGAAACGAATACAAACTTTTCTTCAGAAAAGAAACGGGAAGTTTTCCGGGAGTGAGTTATTCTATCGATTTTCTTGATCATTTAAATTTCAAAAATGATTTTATTTTCATAAACATAAACACTCCGGGTATTTATGAAAAATCAGGAGATCTGAATTTTGCAAAGAGTGTTTATTACAGATCGCTTTCATATTCAGATATGGATTGGAACGGATTTCCCTTCACTATTGGCTACCACGAATCCATGATGTTAATAGATGAAAATATTCAAATACCGTATATGGTTATTCCATTACCCTATCCGGTCACTCAGGATCTTTTGAAATGGGCTAAGCATCCCATCAATATAAACGCAATGCTCGGCTTCTTTTGGGAAACTTATATAAATGAAAAATATCACCCATATCTGGACATTCTGATAGACGATTTCAGTTTTTATACAATTTTCAAACCGGAAGAAGCCAAAGTCATTAAAATGGCTTTGAATTCAGGCTTTGATTATATATCGGAAAACTATCAGATCGGAAGTGAATTCGCGATAGGTAATTCTTATGTTTTTGAAAGAACAGCTAAAAACTGGCCTTACGAATACACAAGATATATAGAGGAACAAAAGGAAAATTATTTCATAGAAAAAAATATGCTCGGATATAAATACGGGGAAGATGCCGTGAGCCTGTTTTTATACTTTGATCATGATTCCGGATTTTCTATTTCAAATGAAACGGTACTTCTGGGCGTGAGAACTCCCTGGTCGCCATGGCATGGAGAAAGCACTTATGAAAAGGGAATTCACTTTTTCCTCGGCGGAATAGAAGAAATAAGAAATATTCTTAACATCTGTTATTCCGTTGATTTTGAGTATGAAAATATTTCTTTGAATTTTAAACCCAATCTGGGAATAGCTTTAATAAATAAATCTGAAAATACTAATTTTAAGCCTCTTTTTGGAATAGATTTTTCAGTGTCATTTTAGTTTTTCAATACATTAAGGTATAATATTCCTTGTAAATATTTCAGCATTTTGACCGGAGGTTTTTTATGCTTTACAACACTATAATGATTGGGGAAAATTTAAAAGAAATCGAGGCCTCAAAATATTTCAACACACTTTATGATCTCGATTTCGATTTTCTTGTAAATTTAGATAGAAACACTTCAAATATCATTTTTATAGACAGTACAAATTACAAAAAAGAAGAATTGGACGATTGGCTCTATGCTTTCAGCAACATCATTCTTATAAACAACAGCCCCATCAGGGCATTTATAATAAAGGGTTATTCAAAAGAAGAAAATGAATTCAAAGGCCATTACAGAATCGTCAGTTCTTATAAAAGCCCAAGACAACTGACCGAAGAGATAATTCAAACCCTTGAAAAACAGCTTGCAAAAGTTTCGGGAAATACCGAAGAAGTAATTGAAATCAAAAAAATGCTGATCCTATCTATGTTTTATGACGGTAGTATCATGATTCTGGGGGAGACAGGAACCGGTAAGAATCATATAGCCGATATAATTGTGAATCTTTCACCCAGAGGAACAAATAACTATTATTCAATAAACTGTGCTGCCATTCCCGAAAATTTACTTGAAAGTGAACTGTTCGGATATAAAAAAGGAGCTTTTACCGGAGCAAATACAGATAAGAAAGGGCTCGTGGAATTGGCAAATAATGGCACCCTCTTTCTCAATGAAATAGGGGATATGCCTCTCAATCTTCAGGCAAAAATTCTGAGTATCACAGAAAATGAAGAATTCTATAAAATAGGGTCGACAAAACCCCAAAAATCGAACGTCAGATTTTTAACAGCAACTCATAAATTCACTGAAGAACATCTGAGAAGAGATTTGTTATTCAGACTTTCTGCAATAAGATTCGAGATTCCTCCCCTGAGAAAAAGAAAAGAGGACATAAAAAATATTTTTGATAAAATTTTAGAATCAAAGGGTTATTTATTGAGATTCGAGGGATTGCCGGCAAAATTGAAGGAGACCTTCATAGAATATGACTATCCAGGAAATATCAGAGAACTTTTGAATATGATTGAAGAATATCTCGCAATGAATATCGTAATAAGAAAAAGGAAAAAAGAAAGTAACGAAAATTATATAAACCTCATAAAAGATGACACTATATCAAGTTATCTGGCCGGGGGGATCAAATACAAAGAATTTCTTCAAAATGTGCATAAAAATTCTTTAAATGCCGTTTTAAAAGAAAGAGGAGAAAAATTAAATTACGACCTCAAAAAATTATCCGAAGAATTCGGTTTAACCACAAGAAGGATCAGAGATCTTCTCGCTGAATTGAAAGATCAGTCTGATTCCTGAACAGTTTTTCAAAATACTCGTCCTGGATTTTGTCCATTTTTTCGGCTTCTTCATCTTCAATATGATCAAATCCCAAAACATGAAGAACCCCATGTATCAGAATATAATAAAATTCTTCCTCGAAGGATTCATTAAGCTCTTTTGCATTCTTTTCTATGGTTTCAAGGGAAATTATTATCTCTCCGATTATTTCCTGGTCCAGCCCGTATTCGAAAGAGAGAATATCGGTCGGCCCTTCCTTATGTCTGAATTTCTCGTTATATTTTTTCATTTCTCCGTCATTGGTGAGAAGCAAATTGATTGTTTTTTCAGATGAATCCTTCAAAAAATCATCGAGTATTTTTTCTATTATGATTTTTGTTTTTTTTGAATCTATCTCTCTATCCGTATCATTTTTCAGATTTATCGTCATTTGCCCTTATCACCTTTTCAATCTTTTCTTCAGGATATTCGATTCTTGTCTGGCTGATACTCATCAAAGCCTGAGAAAAAGCTGTAATTATTTTTTCCAGATCCATCAGATTTAATTCACTTTCATCCAACTGTCGTTCAATATATATATCATTGACTATCTCTTCAACCAGTTCCATTATTTTCCCGGGGGTTGGTTCTTTAACACTCTTAAAAGCAGCCTCAACGGAATCAGCTAACATTATTATTCCGGATTCCTTAAACTTTGGCTTTGGACCGGGATATTTAAAATTGCTGCTGTCTTCGGATTCATTCGTTTTCCTGGCCTTATGATAAAAGAATTTTTTTACTCTGGTTCCATGATGTTGACAGATTATATCCGAGAATAAAATAGGCAGTCTGAATTTTTTTGCAAGATCCATCCCGTATTTCACATGATCATTTATAACCAGATTTGACATCGATGGGGAAATATCGTCATGTGGATTTTTGCTGTTTTGATTTTCAGTGAAGTAATCCGGTCTTTTTGATTTTCCTATGTCATGGTAGTAAGACGCTACCCTGGAGAATATGGCATTAACGCCTATGCTTTTCGCGGCGCTTTCGGATAGGTTGGCCAGATTGACACTGTGATAATAAGTTCCGGGTGCTACCTTGGATAATTCGAGCAACAACGGGTGTGACAAATTTCCAAGTTCAATGAGTCCGACATCGGAATATATTCTGCTTCCGGACTCGATATAAGGGAGCAATCCTATTACTATTACTGAGCACACAAGAGGATTTAAAACAGCTATCAGGAGTTCAAAACCGTTGAAATCCCCCTCTATCATATCTACGACAAGAATGATCCCGGTTGACAGAAGGCTAACTATTAAAGCCGCTTTTGATAAGTCTATTCTTCTGATTATCTTCTTTGCGGTATATGATGAAACGATCGAAACAAACGAAAAAACTATGAAATATCCCAAAGATTCTCCGATGTTATAACTGATCAAAAAGGACATAAATAATCCCGTTCCAACTCCAACCTCAAATCCTAAAAGAACCGCGATCAAAGAAACAGAGAGGAATATCGGAGTTGCTGCCAGTAAAGTTTCCTGAGAGAATGTGAGACTGACAGAAGAATTAGCCACAACTCCTATTAAAACCAACACCATGGCTAAAAATCTGTATGTTTTATGCAATTTAAAGAATCTGTTGAATTTGAAGGATGTTTCAGCGAAAATATACCAGAACAATATGCTTCCCAGAATATAATAAAAACTGATAGGTTTTCTGTAAAATAACAGAGCGACAACCGCTACCCCCATAGGATACAGGAAATAATAAATCAACTTATAAACGGACATCTGACCTATTAAATTTAAAAAATACTGTTTGAAATTATTATTTATTACTTCTTTTTTTTCTTTCAAATTCATCATAAGCCTTTATGATTTTCTTCACAAGAGGATTCCTGACAACATCGTGGCTCGTCAACCTTGAAAAGCCTATACCCTCGATATCGATGAGTACTTTCGATATAACAACCAGGCCCGATTTAGTGTTTTCCTCCAGATCTATTTGAGTAATATCACCCGTGACAACCGTTTTAGAACCGAATCCTATTCTTGTCAGAAACATTTTCATCTGTTGATAAGTAGTGTTTTGTGCTTCGTCAAGAATAATAAAAGAATTGTTCAGAGTTCTGCCTCTCATATAAGCAAGAGGAACGATCTCAATAATCTCATTTTCCTTGTAATAGTTCAATCTGTCAAGTGGTATTAAATCCATGAGTGCATCATAAAGGGGTTTCAAGTATGGATCTATTTTTTCAGTTAATGTTCCGGGTAAAAAGCCTAATTTTTCACCCGCTTCAACAGCCGGTCTTGTCAGTATTATTCTTTGAACATCTCCCGCTCTCAAAGATTCGACGGCCCTTGCGACAGCCAGATAAGTTTTACCCGTACCTGCAGGTCCTATTGAGAATACCAGATCCGTATTTTTCATCATTTCTATGTATTTTTTTTGCCCAAGAGTTTTCGCTTTTATTTTTTTGAACAAAACTGAAGAATCTTTTATTTCACCATAAACACCGTTCTCCAATTTATCTTTATCATCACCGAATTGATAATGATCAACGATATACTGAAACGTCTGATCATCCAAATTTTTATCATCTTTATTTATCTGGATCATTTCATCGATAATGTTCTTTGTTTTTTCCAATGAATCATGGTCGTTCCCTTTAAGCCATATTTCATTTTCGATAAATGAAATTTTTATATTGAACAATTCCTGGAGTTTTCTTTCATACTTGTTGTATTCACCAAACAAAGATGTTATATCTTTGATGTCACTCGCCGGAATTTTTCTTAAACTCACATTTCACCTCCATATTCAATGGATAATACTCATCATTCAAACCAAAACCTTTTGAATCGTGGAAAATAATTCTTTAAATGCCTTAGCTCTGTGACTTATGCTGTTTTTGATCTCTTTTCCCAGCTCGCCGAAGGTTTTTTCATATCCTTCCGGAAGAAAAAAAGGATCATATCCAAACCCTCCAGTCCCTCTTATCTCAAAAGATATTTTCCCCTCTACAACACCTGTTTTACATATAAAAAGGTTCTTTTCCGGATCATAAAAAAAGGCCGAACAAACAAATCTCGCGCCTCGATTATCAGTTCCTTCGATTTTTTTTATGATATATTCCATCTTTTCCGTGTAACTTGCTCCACCTAAAAAACGTGCGGACTGAACACCAGGTTCGCCACCAAGGGCATCTATTTCCAGACCAGAATCATCTGCAATTAAAAATTTCTTCGCATCTTTATACGCCATTATCTTTTTCAAAGAATTTTCTTCGAATGATTTCCCATCCTCTATTATTTCTCTTTCTTCCATTATCTCCGTTATTTTTTTTACATCGAATATTCCACGGCTCAAAATATTCAGTTCCTTTACTTTGTTATCATTTCCGGTGACAAAAAATAATTCTTTCATCTTTTCAATCCCTTTATATAATTTATAACACTTTCGGGATCTTCGCTTCTGAAAACAGCCGCACCCATTATAAGAAAATCGGCTCCCATCTTTACCAGAGTATCCGCATTATTTTTGTTTACTCCGCCATCGACGGCTATTTTAAAATTATACCCATTCTTTTCCCGTAAAAAATGTAATTTTGATATCTTTTCCGCGGACTGACTTATAAACTTTTGTCCGGTATATCCAGGATTTACCGTCATAACCAAAACCATATCGACAATATCCAGAACCTCTTCTAAAAATGAAACCGGCGTTCCGGGATTGATTACAACGGAGGCTTTTACATCCCTTTCCTTTATTCTGTTTATCAATGAATTTATATGGTTGTTTCCCTCGTAATGTACATGAATTATCTCCGCTCCCAGATCTATAAATCTGTCGATAAAATTCTGAGGATTTTCGATCATTAAATGTACATCGTACGGTAGATGTTCTCCTTTATTGAGAGATTCAATCACAGGTATTCCGAACGTGATATTCGGGGCAAATAATCCATCTATCACATCAAAATGAAGATAATCCGCCCTTTTTATTTTTTCCAGCTCTTCAGATAAAAATCGAAAATCCGCCGCTAAAAGAGATGGTGCAATTACTGCCATTGTGCTTTTCCTCCTCTGAAATTTTCTTCGATTTCCAAGTACATCTTTTTGTAATTTTCATACCTTTCGGGACAAAAATCTCCCGATTCGATGAGTTCTTTTATATAACAACCCGGTTCTTCAAGATGCAGACAATCTGAAAACGCGCAGTAACCTTCGTTGCTTTTCATATCTCTGTAATAATTCTTCAATTCATCCTGTGCAATATTTCCAAGATACAGATTTGAAAAGCCAGGGGTGTCGGCTATCAATCCACCGAATTTGAACGAAAGCAACTCAACATGAGTCGTCGTATGTTTACCCCTTTCAAGTCTTGAAGAAATTTCAGCAACTTTCAATCCTATTTTTGGATCAAGTTTATTCAAAAGACTACTTTTACCAACTCCTGACATTCCTGCAAGAGTGGAAGTTTTATCTTTGAAAACATCTTTTAATTGATCTAAACCTATTTCTTGTTTTGTTGAAGTAAGAATTATTTCATAATAATCGCCGTACATTTCCATCAATCTATCCAGCTCTCTGCGGTCACTCAGTAAATCCACCTTGTTGAATACGATTATCGTATCGATTCCTGCCTTTTCCGATAGAACAAGAAATTTATCGATAATATAAGTACTCACATTCGGCTTCACCAGAGAATTCACCAGAACGATCTGATCAATATTGCTTATTCTCGGCCGTTTTAAAAGATTCCTCTGAGGTAAAATATTCTCAACCCTACCTGTTTTTCCATGAGAAGGAGTGTATTCGACTAAATCCCCCACAATCGGTCTTATCTTTTGAAGTTTAAATTTACCGGGCATACTACATAAAAATAAATCTTCACTTTCTTCATCTCTGACCAGCATCTGTCTGCTATGAAATCTTATAACCTTTCCTATATTTCTAACTTTCAGAAATACGCCTCCTTAATTGTCCACATGCGGCATCTATATCAGTTCCCTTTTCATGTCTTAAAACCACAGTTATCCCCAGCGCTTCCAATTCTTTCATAAAAATCGATATCTCATCTTCGGAAGGTCTCTTGAATTTTTTGTCAACCGGATTGACCGGAATTAAGTTCATCATTTTTTTTATATTTTTTAATTTTTTACTTATCTGATGGGCGTCTTCAATTGAACAATTAAAATTTTTTATCAAAATATATTCAAAGGTGATTCTGTCCTTCGTCTTCTTTTGAAATTTTTCCAGAGATGTTATGAGATCATCGAGTGTGTATTTACTGTTTATAGGCATAAGATAGCTTCTCTTTTTATTATCAACAGAATGGAGTGAAACAGACAGCCTCGGTATCTTTTCTTCATCAGACAACCGATCTATCCCGGGAATTATACCCGAAGTCGAAATCGTGAAATTTCTGATTCCAATATTTTTCCCTTTTGGATGATTCAGTGTATTTATCGATTTGATAACATTATCGTAGTTTAAAAATGGCTCACCCATACCCATATAAACTATATTTTTTACACTGCCTTTAATCGCATTTTCTAAAAAAATCACCTGATTTATAATTTCCGCTGCGGAAAGATCCCTGACGAAACCATTCCTGCCTGTGGCACAGAATTCGCATCCAAGTGCACATCCAACTTGAGTGGAGATACAGAAAGTTATATGATTCGGGTGAAAGAGAGCCACGGATTCGACCGTTTGTCCATCCGACAGTTCCCAGAGTATTTTTACAGTACCGTCATTGGATTTAGACTTTTTCATTATTTTCATATTGGAGATTACGAAATTTCCAATCAAAAATTCTCTCAAACTTTTAGATAAATTCGACATAGAATCAAAATCCGTAATGTTCTTTTTATAAAGCCAATCAAAAATCTGAGAAGCATTATAAGACTTAAAGGAATTATTCACTAAATATTCCTGAAGTTCATCGTAAGATAAATTTTGAATATCAATCATTGATTTTCCTCATCACAGCAAAATATGAAGACCTGAGCGTTTGATTTCCTATAATATAATTTCCAGATAACTCATCATTCACAGTATTCATCTTACTTATTTTAACACGAATTACTTTATAACCTCTTAAATTTTTCAATATTTCTCCGTTTTCCATGGAAATGAAAGAAGTATTGTAATAAATGAATTCATTTTCTTCGATTTTGTCAACACTCTTTTTTATTTCATAAGAAATGCTTCTTATCTTATTTTCATTCAAAATGTTCAACAACCAGGGTTTTTCGCAGATCAAACCACTTCGGGATCCATTCATTCTGAATACGGGCAAATTGAATTCGCCTTTAAGAAAATTCAGGACCGGGTCAATTCTCTGCAGTTTTATTCTGCGGTTACCTTTTTCAAAAACCGTAATTGAATCCTCTTCCAGTCCCGGGATGAAATCGTATCCATTCTTCTCCAATTCTTCGTCATCGCCACTGAATTTATATGTAAAATCGGGCTTCATTGTATTTTCCATCAACACCTCGAGGTACGATTTTTTATAATTCTTCCTGATCTCCCTGTATAACCACAGGGGATGTGAAAATTTTATGTTTTCAGGAAATCCGGAAAAATCACGGCCTACATTTGAAACCTTTCTCAAAACGGCGTTGACAAGCTTCTTAAACCGTTCGTTTGAAACCAGATCTACCATATCGTTCACAATTTTTCTATTAGTATAATTTTCTGAAAACAGAATCTGCATCGTTCCGATTCTGAGTATGTTCAGTATTTTCCCAGGCAATTTCCCCGGATTCGAAAGAAATTTCGATAGAACATAATCGATCAGAACGGTTTTTCTCAACGTTTCCATGAGAATATACGTTGTCAATCTCTTTTCATTTAAAGATAAAGCGGAGATCGCCATCTCCACTTTATCATAAGGATAATAATTATTCTTATGTATGTATTCTAAAACATCCAGTGCAATCTGATAATGCTTCATCTATCTCCTTCCGGATATGAGAATCATCCTCAACAATTGAACTAAAGCCATTGCCGTGGAAGCAACATAAGTCATTGCTGCCGCTCCCAAAACTTTTTTAACACCCGTAAGTTCGTTTTGAGGCATTCCCATCTCAGCCAGAGCCTTTTTTGCCCTGTTGGAAGCATTGAATTCCACTGGCAGAGTTATCAAAGAAAACGCGACAACGGCAGTGAAAAGAAAAATGCCTATGTTTACCATTACAGGAGAATAAAATAACAATCCTACAATGAAAATAATCCAGCTGAATGAAGAGGAGAAATTGACCACAGGAAATATTTTATTTCTTATTCTGAGCGGTGCATAACCCTGATTATCCTGCATAGCATGGCCTATCTCGTGAGCAACTACACCGATTCCCGCAACCGACAACTTGTCATAAGTAGATTCCGACAACCTTATAACCTTAGCCCGTGGATCATAATGATCCGTTAAATTCCCTCTGATTTTTTGTATTTCAACATTATATAAACCCTCTTTATCCAGCAGTTTTCTCGCGAAAGCTGCTCCGTCAATTCCAAAGGATGATCGCATTCGGGAAAATTCCTTAAAAGTTCTGGAAACCCTTGCCTGTGCGAATACTGTCAATATTAAAACCGGAATCAATAAAATAAAAGTTGGATCCCACCATAAGTACATACAATCACCTCCAATCTCTGATTAATATACTATGAAAAGACAAAAAAATAAATAGTTTTTATTTAAGATTCATTAATTTATTATTTCGTTCAATATTCTCTGTTTATTATACTCTTTAAAATCTCCACTGTTTTTTCGTTGAATAAGTATCTTGCAAGGTATTCCGCTTGCAACTTTTTATCCATATATTTATCCAGTCTGTCTCCGGTTGTCGAATACAATTTTTTCATTTCTTTTTCGCTGTTTAAAAGGTACTTCGAAATGCTGTTTATGATTTCCTCTTTCTGCATACCAACTATCTCATCGAGATCGGAAAATATATCATTCAGAGAACTTTTCGATTCAAACGATATTTCTCTCCAATCTACCTTTATCTTTTTCACTTCAAAATCCGTTAAAAAGATCAGATATTTTATGAATGTGTTCGATCTTTCACCGGAAAAGGTCCTTATATGGATTGAGGAGGTTTTTTTACCCTTTATTTCGAAGGCATACCCGTCTTCATAATTATTCAGAAAACCTTTCTCCTCATCGATTAAGTTTAAAATTGAATCGGAAGAATCCGGTGATAATTTAATATAATCGGGCAGCCTGAAATCCAGAATACCTTCGAATATGGCTCTTGAAAAATCGAAAGAAGTTTCAACTCCCGGAGATATCCAGGAGGGTATTTTTTTACCTTCCCCTCTTTTGACCTGAACGGTTTTCATTTTTTCGTCCACTCTTACGAACTTCCATACTTTTCCTCCGAGAATAAAAGCGGCATCTTTAGCATCGCTCAGATCTTTTAACGAATGAACGAAAACCGGATGCAGATAGCCAATTTCAACGCCGTTTGCCACGACCAGATACTGTGATTTCGCCGCAAAGGTCACGACATGATTCATCTTTTCGCTTCCTATTTCCAATATATCGAATGTTTTTCCCGAAGGGATCGCTTCTCCGCGTGAATTAATTATCAAATAATCTGAATCAACGAGAAACTTTATTATACTTTTGAATGTTTCCGAAGATATTTCTTCGAAGGGATATGCACTTTTCAAATTCTCTATGTTTGTCTTCGTGAGTTTTCCGTAACTGTACACTATACCTATTATCTGATGTGCCAAAAGCTGGGGAAAGAAAGTCGTGGGATATATTCCCTCCACCGTATTTCTCTCCAGCATTTTTATTATGCCTATCATCCTATAAAGTGAATTTTCTTTCAAAAAAATAGTTGCCTTCGCAAAAAGCCGTTTTCTGCCAGATCTTCCTATTCTCTGAAGGAATGATGAACACGACGGCGGAACATCCAGAAAAACCACCCTGTCAACATCACCAATATTTATTCCCAACTCCAGGGTAGAGGTGGCAACGACCACTCTCAAATCGGTATTCTTCTTGAATTCTTCTTCAACTATTTCCCTAAGACTTTTCGATACCGAACTGTGATGAACAGGTGCTTTTATACCAAGCTGATTCAATTTGTTGGAGAATTCTTCCGCTTCGGATCTGGAATAACCGAACACTAAAATTTTAATCTTCAATTCATTTTCAAGTTCATTTTTTATATATTCTTCAGGACTGAGCTCGTTACAGTGATAAACTTCAATTTCTTTTTTTCTTGAAGATGAATCGTTTATTATCTTCACTTCCCTCAGACTGGAACCGCGGAGCCATTTCTCCAACACTTCAGGATTTCCAACGGTCGCCGACATCGCTATCCTCTGCAACTCATGTTTTGAAATACTTTCAAGTCTTTCGTTCAAACAAGCCAGGTGCGCTCCTCTTGGGCCCTCTATGAAATTATGAACCTCGTCGATAACCACATATCTCAATTCTCCAAACAGAGATTGAGCCTTTTTTGAATCCAATAATCCCTCAATCGATTCCGGGGTAGTGATAATTATCTGACATTCCTTCAACACTTTTCTCTTTTCTTCCGAAGATACTTCGCCGTGCCATCTGCCTACCTCAAAACCGAAGGGAGTGAATATTTCATAAACACGCCAGTAAATATCGTTTATCAATGCTCTCAAAGGCGCGAAATAAATACATACGAATCCTTCGGACTTTTGTTTTAACATCTGATTTAAAACAGGGATTAGAGCTGCCTCGGTTTTGCCTGAAGCGGTACTGGCAATCAAAATAGCGTTGTTGCCTTCAAGGATGGTGGGGATCGATTCTTTCTGAATCTTCCGGAGTTTATTCCAGCCCAATTTGTAACTCAGAAAGTCGGATACATCTTTCCTCAATAAGTTACCAGAGCTCATTTACACTCGTTTCCTTTTTTCTTTCTTCGGTGGTATCAACCTCAATATTCAAAATATCATTCATCGACATGTCCGGATTTTCTTTGATCAAATCGAACAGTTCTACCGCATGTTTTGATATTTCCCTGGTTGAAACTCTCACTTCACCCTCAATTCCTTTATAATTTTCAATTAAAAAATCATATATTTTTTTCGTTTTTTCTGCAGGAATATTTATAGAATACACCTGTTGGTAGTCTCCGACCAACTTATTGACCAGATTTTCAATATCTCCTAAAGTGATCGGATTGAGATTCATCAGAATCGATTGATTCGTCTGTTTGCCGGAAAGGTTTGTAAGCCTGTTGAAAAGGGCTGTATTAGATCGGATACCCTTATAATTGTTGTTAAACCATAGAGGTGTTCCCAGCCAGACGGAATATATGCCGCTCAATTTTCCGCTGTTCAGCGTATCAACCATTTCTCTCAACTGGTTGTAAGATTTTTTTCTCAAATCACTTCTCTTATGTATAAAACTTTCCATTTCATCCATAACAATTAGTAAACCCGGAATCGATATGTTTTTCATCAGAACGGTAAAGGCTTTTAAAAAATTCCAGCCATCGTTGGCAAGGAAATGATAAATACCATTTCTTTTCAGGAATCTCTTATCAACCGATTCACCCATAATATAGGCAATCAATTCTTCAACACTCTCGTTGTTGAGCACTTTAAACAGATAGGCACTACAAAACTGTGCAAACAAACCGTCGGAAAAATTTTCGCTGTCTTTTAAAATATAATTCTTTGTCTCTTCAACAGTTTTCAATTCCGTCCCGCTGTTCTTTATCAGCTCGCTCTTTTCCTGTGCCCAACCATCCAGAAAAATCCTGATCGGATTGCCGTCTATTCCAAACAGGGTAAGGTTTTTCATTATAGACTTAAAAAGCTCATCCTGCTTGTGAAATTCATCGTAATCCTTCTCAGACAGATAACTGATTACCATTCCCTTTTCTATCGCCTGATGCTCGGCATATCTTGCAAGAGAAGTTTTTCCAAAACCATAATCTCCAACGAATACCCTTATCTTGCTATTACCATTTATAACAAAATTTAAATCATCGATTATAGCTTTTTTTTCATCATCTCTTCCAAAAATCAATTCATCTATATATTCAACTGGAACGGCCGCTCCAATTCTAATTGCTTCAAACATTGGTCTATAATTCATCTAAATCACCTTTCAAACAAATTTCTCTCTGTTTTTTTTGATCTCATCCTTAATCATGGAGATGATTTCTTCGTCAAATCCGTCTCCCCAGATAAAATAATTTTTATCTTTTCTTATGATTTTAATGAGTGGATTTTTTTTATATTTTACATTGTTCACCAGTATGATCAAACGATTCAAAAGTATTCCCGCTTCTTCAGGATCAATTTCCGTATGAGGAGCATAATCAATTATTATCTTTGCAAATATTCTTTTCATAAATTTATTCAATGCATAAATTTTTTCTCTCAATATACCGAATATTTCTTCAGAACCGTCACTTGTCAAAGAGTTGTCTTCTTCCTCCGATTCAGCTATTTCGCTCTTTTCAATTACTTCATCACCAAATATCTTTTCCTCATCATTGAAAACATCCAGAGTTTTCTCTGAAAATGGGTGAGTGAGATCTATTTCAATATCTTCCTTATCATCTTTCTCCAAATAAAAGCTCTCTGAAGGTTTTTCTTCAGTTGCAATTTCTTCCTCTTGCTTTTTATTGAGTTCTTCTTCTTTAATTATCTTCTTTTTATTTTCCGATTTTTGAATTTCCTCTAAAAAATGTATCATCGATTCCGCACAATTTTTATTCGAAAATAAAATTGAAATCAGATTCTCTTCATCCGACTTTATGTCAAATTCATAGAGTCTGTAGAAAGGTATCAATATCTCCTCTTTTCCACTGTAAAATTTTTTCTTCCCCAGATAATCTATATCCTCCGGATCTTTGATTATCACCGAAGTCATGGTTTTTTCAGTCAGAATCCAATTGATATCACTGTACATATAGGATTTACCGTCAGTTTCTATACCGTTGAAATTCAAACTGGTTTCCCCTATTTTGGCAAAACAACTGTTAAAATTATTTTTTTCGGATATAATATTCAGATTTTCATCTGAAAAAATGTAAGAGAATTCTTCACCAAAATTTTCATGGGGATTTTCGTTTTTTACGATATCCTTTATAATCCAGTATTTCCAACCGGTAAATGCTTTTTTAAGATCGGGAATCTTTTTCTCTATATCCTTCATTGAGAAAAAATTATTTATGTGAACTTTGTATTTGAAAGCGAGTTTTTGATCTTTAAAGAGAAGATCAACCGCATTCAGCCAACGCTTCTTATCGGGAAATTTATAAAGCTGGTTCTTAATTCCGTTCAGCACGATGTCTTCGTCAACTTCAATCCAGGGAAAGATTTCTTTTATATATCTTTTCAAACCAAAAAACGAAGTCTGTAATTTTTGAATATAATCGTCGGGTACAAGATCCCCGAAATCTCTGGTAATAAGATCGGATTGCTTTTTCAAAAATACTTCCAGTATTTCTCTATCGGGTTTGTATTCATTTATAAATTTTTTTATTTTTTCGGAAAAAGCCGGACATTTTGCACTTTCCTTTTTAAATGCTTCAAAATAGGCTTTTTGAATATTGAGAGGTACATCCAGTTCTTTGACAATTTTTGAATCGATCTCAAAATTGGATACTATCTCTTCCATGGCCTTTTCAATCGAACGGGTTTTTTTAACCCTCTTCAAAAATATCTGATTTAAAATATTTTCAAGAATTTTCTTTCCTTCTTCGGTTTTCTTTAAAAAATTCACGGTGTCTTCAAATATGAAATCATTTGAAACGATGATTTTTTCTATTTCCCTGAAGAGCTTTTTTTCATCATAAACTTCGTTGATTTTTATCATACCGTTTTCATCAATTTCAAAAAGAAGATAAACATCCTCTTCAACAGGATTTATAAACGAAAAAAAACCTCTTTCATTCTCCTTTTGAATAACACAAAATTTCTCATTGGAAATCAAAATTTTATAATATCTTGATCCAAGTTTCTTGGAAATGAGAACCTTCCCCTGTGGAGATTCAATAAAGGAATTTAAATCTTTGAAATTGTTGATAACCGATTCAGAAGACATACGAAACACCCCTCTAAGTAACCGCGAATTGAATAAATAAAGAACAATATAATTATATCATTTTTCACAAAGAAAAAGGGAGGATAACTCCTCCCCGTCTAAACAAAAGACTTACCCCTATTTACTCAATTCCTTTTCTCTTTCAATTACAGACATTTTTCTGCCTTTATAAGTGGTATGTAATATTTCGTGAGATATATGGCCAAGCGGATGTTCCAAAAATTCTTTGTATAATTCCTGAATATCCGGATTTTCATGCGATTTTCTGATTGGAAATTCTCTGTCAATATTGTAAATACTTTCAAATCTTTTCTGCAAATAATCCGGATCATTTGATTTCGGCTGACCTCCACCGTTTATACATCCACCCGGACACGCCATTACTTCGACGAAATGATAAAATGCTTCTCCGGATTTCAGTTTATTCATAAGCTCAATTATATTTTTTCCACCGTGAACGATAGCTACCTTGACTTTGGTACCTTTCATATCTACCTCGGCCTCTTTAACTCCTTTGAATCCTCTCGCAAAATCCAGATCCAACTTGGGTAACTCTTCACCGGTATGAAGTTCATATGCTGTTCTCAAAGCCGCTTCCATAACTCCTCCAGTGGCTCCGAAAATCACAGCCGCCCCGGTAGATTTCCCAAGAGGATTATCATATTCATCTTCGTCCAATGATAAATACGGTATATTCTTAATTTTAACGAGTTTTGCCAATTCCCTGGTAGTTAATACCGCGTCTACGGAAGGCAATCCTTCGACCTTCAATTGAGGTCTGATTTTCTCGTCTTTTTTTGCGGTACAGGGCATAATCGAAACAACATAAATATCTTCGGGTTTTTTGCCTATCTTTTTGGCGAAATACGTTTTAGCAACAGAACCGAGCATTTCATGAGGGGATCTACTTGAAGAAAGATTCTCAGTGAACTCGGGATATAATTTTTCCATCAGATTTACCCATCCTGGACAACATGAAGTGAACATAGGGAATTTTCCGCCTTCTTTTACTCTTCCCAACAATTCAGATCCTTCTTCCATTATCGTCAAATCTGCCGCAAAATCCGTATCGAAAACATAATCAAATCCAACTTTTCTTATTGCAGCCACCATTTTACCTATAGAAACCGTTCCGGCCGGTTCCCCAAATTCTTCGGCAAATGCAACTCTTACCGCAGGAGCAGTTTGAACAACAACCACTTTATCTTTATTTTCCAGCTGCTTCATCACTTCTCTAAACTCCATCCTCTCGGTTATTGCACCAACGGGACAAACGGTAGCACACTGGCCACAATTTATACAATCTGTCGCTGCAATTGGAGCCGCCAGCGCCGGTAGAGGAATTACTTCGTGACCTCTCCCTGTAGGAGACAGTATAGCTAACCCCTGTTTTTCCTCACAGATCCTTACACATCTACCACAATTTATACATTTGTTCATATCCCTAAACAGAGATGGACTCGATTCATCATAAGGTAGATTTCTCAAACTTTTCGGAAAAACATCCTCGATATCATATCTGTAAATCAAATCCTGAAATTCACATTTGTTGTTTTGATTACAGGTCATACAATCATTAGGATGATTTGCAAGCAAAAGTGCCAAATTGAATTTAACAGATCTTTGCACTCTTTCTGAATTTGTACTTATTACCATTCCATCGCGTACTTCAGTGGCACAGGCCGGAGTCAAATTTCTGAATCCTTCAATTTCTACCACGCATACTCTACAAGAACCTACAACTGATAAAGAAGGATGATAACATAACGTGGGAACATAAACCCCCGCTTCTTTACAAGCATTTAAAACACTTATTCCTTCTTTTACCTGATATTCTTTGCCATTTATTGTAACTGTTACAGGCACAACAGCACCTCCATTCGAAAATTGCTTAACCTCACTTTGTGATTTTTCTCTCAAATGATTTTACCACAGAGAAGCGAGTAATTTATAAATATAAGTAAAAATTTTGAAAATACTCTAAAATATTCTTACGCATAAAGGTCTTATCTTTACAATTGGGAAAACTTATAAACTGTGAAAACCGTTCCTTTCAATTATTCATTTTCTCAAAATATTTTTCATCACAATTTATAGAACTTAATATTTTTAATCGGCTGAATAAAAACATATCTTTTATTTCTTGACTATTTCCGACTCTTTATAAAAAAAATGTTTTTTGTATAGAAGTTAACAATTTTCGTTGCTAGAATTCTTTTGGAAATTACATTATCTATAATTCAGGAGGTTTTTTATGAAGAAAGGTTTATTGATTTTAGCCTTATTGTTAGTTATTTCATCAGTTATTTTTGCAGCGGCACCTAAATACGTATTTTATTTTATCGGCGATGGACTCGGTGCCTCACAGAGACAGATAGCGGAATATTATTACAGACATATCACGGGCGATAATGATGCAAAATTGGTTATTAATCAATTTCCGGTGGCCGGTATAAACACTACTTATTCGGCCGATACTCTGGTTACCGATTCTGCTGCAGCCGGAACAGCTCTTGCAACAGGGCACAAAACTAATAACGGTATGATCTCCGTTTTACCCGACGGAACGGAGCTCAAAACATTGTTACAGGCGGCACAGGATAAGGGAATGAGCACAGGTTTAGTCACAACAACAAGAGTCACACATGCGACTCCTGCTGTTTTCGGCGCACATAATCCCGACAGAAACGATGAAAACGGAATAGCCGATGATTACCTGGCCAATGCAATTGACTTCATCGCCGGCGGTGGGGTGAGACACTTCATTCCTCAGGATTTCCCGAAAGATTCCGTAGATCCTACGGGAAGTACGATAAAATCGAAAAGGAACGACGATATCAATCTTCTGGATGATTTTTCGGACGCGGGTTATGATGTATTCTGGGGTTCGGAAGGTGCTGAAGATTTCATGAATACCGATTTTACCACTGAGGATAAGGTTCTGGCATTATTCACTTATTCCCATATCCCTTACGAAATCGACAGAGTCAATGACAAAATGCTCCTTCCTTCGCTTGCAGAAATGACCTCAGCGGCTGTTGACGCTTTATCATCGAATGAAAATGGATTTTTCCTGATGGTCGAAGGCGGAAGAATCGACCACGCATGTCACGCAAACGATATCGCCGGTACAATCTGGGATACCCTTGCATTCGACGAAGCGGTTAAAGTCGGATACGATTTCTTGCAGAACCACGCTGATGAGACCCTCATACTGGTTTGTGGCGACCACGAAACCGGTGGTATGGGATTGGGATTCGCGACAAATTATTTTCTGGACATGGTGCCGATCGATCTTGTGAAAACTTCCATTGAAGATCAGGCTCAATATGTTTATGAAACGGGAAAAAGAGATGAATTCTTCGAATTCATGGCGGATCAGTTCGGTCTGACAAACTTGGATGATAGAGAATACTATGAAATTTCAAGAGCCATGGATGCTGTTGATACAAAGGGTGCTGCAGCTAATATTTTCGTTGGTGTAGAATACGGTTCATATGACCCCGTTGCAATTGCAGTGGCACACATTGTTTCTGAAAGAGCAAATTTAATGTGGACAACATACGCTCATACTGGTACGGCGATTCCTCTGTCGGCAGTAGGAATTAATTCAGTACTATTCGGAGGTTACAAAGATAATACGGAAGTCGGTCAGACGATGGCACAGGCCGGGGGATTTGAATTATAATAAACAGATTGTTAAAAAAGCCGGCTTTTGCCGGCTTTATTTTTGCTTAATTTTGCTTAATAAAGAAGGTAATGATGTGAAAAAAAATCTCTTAAAATCTATAATCTTTATAATATCGATAGTCGTAATGTTGTTTTTCTTTTTGAATTATAGTAATAATTCTACAAAAGACCAGAATATAATTGAAACTTACGGTACGGTTCTAAATACGGATGATAGCGAAATGATAACATGTGGGCTGGCCCCAATAGGATATCAGGAAGTCGAAGTTTTAATAACTTCCGGAGAATACAAGGGAACAAAAGTAACCGCATCCAACACTCTAAACGGAAAAATGGATCTGGACAGCTATTTCAAAAAGGGTGATGTAGCACAAATAGCATTACTCATAAAGGATGGTGAAATTTCAAACGCCAAGACAATAGAGGTCTACAGGCAGCCATGGTTACTCGCTCTCTTTATAACATTCGTAGTTGCATTGATAATATTTGCAAGAATCACAGGACTACAGGCACTTTTTTCCTTCGTTGCCAGTCTTTTGATCATGTGGTTCTATCTGATTCCATCACTTTTGAATCCTGAAAGCGAACCTTTAATAATAACTTTCATAACATTGCTGATCCTATCGGCGATAATTATCTTTTCGGTTGCGGGATTCACAAAAAAAGGAACGGCAGCTTTTTTGGGAACGGTCAGCGGTCTCGCTCTGACCATCTTCCTGACTATTTTCTTCGGTGACAAACTTCAATTAAGCGGCATGACACAGGCATTTGCCGAAACATTACTCTTCAGTGGTAATACGGGTTTGAATATGAGAGATATTTTCTTTTCTGCGGTAGTAATCGGTGCTTCAGGCGCAAGTATGGATATTGCAATGGATGTTTCCGCCTCAATAACTGAGATAAAAATAAAGAGACCCGATATTGGCCCGGCAGAACTGATAAAATCAGGATTCAATGTTGGAAAAGCTGTCATAGGAACAATGACAACTACACTCTTACTGGCTTACTCGGGAAGTTTTCTCCCATTGCTTATGCTGTTCATGGTTCAGAATTCCAGTTTTTCAAGAATTTTAAATCTCAAAATCGTAGCCTCGGAAATTATGCGAACACTCGTGGGAAGTATCGGTCTGGTTTTAGTTGCTCCATTGACGGCCGTCTTCGCGGGAATGATAATCGGCAAAGTAAGGGAAAAAAATAACAATTAATCAAATATCACTTCAGAAAGAGCCGGTTCATATCGTTTGCCGGCTCTTTTTTGTTATCTATCGTGGTTCATTTTGGTATAATTTATTATGTTATGACAGTGAATAAAGGTTGTTATATTTTAATTATCGAATTGCAAAAAGAAAATAAAATCGAGTCCAAATCCAAATCATGGAATCTGAAAAAGGGATTTTATGCTTACGTTGGTTCAGCCATGAACAGCCTATCCGGAAGATTAAGCCATCATCTGTCTAAGAAAAAAAAGTTACACTGGCACATAGATTATTTATTGAACAGCGAAGATTCAAAAGTGATATTTTCTTTTATTTTACCCTCGCAAACAAAAATAGAAGAACAGCTTTCATCTTTTGTATCGAATTATGGCAAAGGAATAAAGGGGTTTGGATCGAGCGATTGCAAAACAGAATCTAATCTTTATAGAGTTGAAAAGGGAAAATTGTCGTCCCTCTTCACCTATTTAATAAATTTGGAGGTAAGTCATGATTGCTTTTTTAAGTGATTGGGGAAGAGATTCATATTACATAGCCTCTGCCAAGGCCGTTATTAAGAGGATAAATCCAGATGTGGAAATTATAGATATCTGTCACGAAATCAATCCTTTCGATATCAAACAGGGCGCATACATTCTTCAGAGGGCCGTGAAGGATTTTCCCACGGGAACGGTCTTTCTTTCTGTAGTGGATCCTAGTGTCGGAACTTCAAGAAAACCCATCATTCTTCAGACTAAAGATGGAAACACTTTTATAGGACCGGACAACGGATTATTCACATTTGTTATCCTGGGCAACGAGCTTTCGGATATGAGAGAACTTGAAAATCCGGAGTTCTTTAACGACAAGAATTCCGTGAGTTTTCACGGCAGGGACATATTCGCGCCGGTGGCGGCACACTTTTCCAAGGGAGTAAAAATATCAGAATTCGGTTCCAGATTTCTCACTTATGAAAGTATATCTTTCAAGCAGCCCCATAGGGACGGAAAATATATAGTGGGAGAAATCGCTTTTTTCGATCATTTTGGAAATATGGAAACTAATATTCCCAACTCATTTTTTGAAAACATCGAATTCGGTGACCCCATGTATCTCGTTTTAGGAAAGAAAAAATACGAACTGATCTATGACAGAACATATTATGATGTGAGAAGTAACGAGTTGTTAGCTCACATCGATGGAAGCGGTTTTCTGGAAATAGCAACAAACAAATCGAGTCTTAAGAATCTTCTCAACGTTAAAGAAGGTGAAGTAATAAGAATAGAGACGAATTAGGGGTGTGCAATTGAAAATAATCACCACGATAAATAATCCCGATTTTGATGTTTTTGCTTCTGCGATAGCATCTCAGAGATTGTTCAAAGATCATAATATAATTTTTTCCGGAAGTTTTTCTCCGGATATTTCTATTTATTTGAAAAATACCGGGGTTTATTTTCCCTATTATACGATGGAGGAAGTAAACATAAGAAAGATATCTTCTCTGGTAGTTATCGGGACTACATCTCTGGAACTGATAAACAAATCATTACTGGGTAAGATAGGTGACCTGGAACATCTGTCATTTATCGATAACGAAGACAGAGAAAGAGAGAAGAGGGAAAATACGGATTACATATGTTATGAATCTGCCGCATGTATTTCAGTTGTAACAGAGAAGATTTTCGAACAAAAAATAAATCTTTCAATCGAAGAATCAAAACTTTTTCTGACAGCCCTGTACAAAAAAACGAATAATTTTACAAAAAACAATGTTAAAAGGCTTGATTTCAGAGCGGCCTCAAATTTAATAAGTAAAAATCTGAATATAAAAGAAATTTCAAAATATTCTTATACCCCACTGAAACGTTTTTCAAGTGATATTTTCCGAAAACTCCTGTTGAATGTAAAAGCATACAACAATTCCGGTCTGACTCTGGGAATAACTTTTATAAAAAATGCCGAATTTCATGATTCATTTCTTGAAAACATTGAAAAGTTATGGGATAGCCTGGACTACGATACACTTGTCGTCCTGTATCAGATAAGAGACAAAATATATTTTTACTGTAAGACCAGGGAACTCTTCGATCTGAATGAACTTCTTAAACCAACATTTATAAATATTCAAAAAATAAAAATTGCTTACGGATTTTTCAGCTGTTCCGACGTTAATGAAGTGAAAAATTCCATAAAAGAAAATTTTGAAAAATTATCACTGGATTTCAGAAAAATTAAAAATATAATGACTTCGCCGGTGAGAACTGTTTTTGCAAATATGACGGTTAAAGAAGTGTATAAAATAATAAATCAAACCGGACATAAAAATTTACCGGTTATAAAAAAAGAAAAGATCGTGGGAATAATAAGACGTAAGGAAATTCAACTGGCATTTCAACATAAATTATTTCAAACGAGAATTGAAAAACTGATGAGTAAATCAGTGATAGTTATCAATAAGGAAAAAAGCATACAACACGCCAAGGAACTTTTCAACAACAATAACACCGATTGTTTATTGGTGCTAGAAAATGGGATTTTACTGGGGATAGTTACGACTAAGGATTTATTCATAAGGGAGTTCGTTGCAACTGAAGATAAACCCGATGTTCCGAAAATTCAGAAGATCACTAATCTGATCAACACCAGACCGCCAAAAAGAATCCAGTCCGTGCTGAAAATAATAGGATCAATCGCTTCCACCTACAACATCCCCGTATTCGTAGTGGGTGGTTTTGTGAGAGATCTTTTGCTGAACAGAAAAAACTTCGATATCGACATAGTTGTAGAGGGAAACGCCAACGAGTTTACGGAAAAAATTGCAGATTTTCTGAATATCTCCGTCGAACACCACAAGGAATTTTTAACCTCTAAACTCATTTTTAAAAATGGTATTTCGGTGGATTTCGCTTCGGCAAGAACCGAATACTACGAAAGACCGGCGATATTACCTAGAATTAAAATGAGTACTATAAAAAAAGATCTGTACAGAAGAGATTTTTCGATAAATGCCATGGCAATAAAGTTGAACACGGAAGAATTTGGAATACTGGTGGATTTCTTCAATTCAAGAGGAGATCTGGCGGCAAAAAAAATCCGAATTCTTCATAATCTGAGTTTTTTAGAAGATCCTACAAGAATATTAAGGGGGATACGTTTTGAGCAGAGATTCGATTTCTCCTTCGAGGAAACCACTTTAGAACTGCTGAAAGAAGCCGTCAGAAAAAAATATCTTGAAAGGGTGAGTGGTCAGCGACTGAGGGAAGAGTTGATCAACATTCTCAACGAAAAAAATCCCTGCTATTCGATAAAGAGAATAAAAGAACTGAGAATTTACTCTCATTTGGTCAGGGGAAGCAAACTGAATAAAAAAACCGAAAAAATGTTCTACCGTTTTTTTGAAAATGTTAATGACAATATGGATATTTTTGGAACGCCTTCACTTTTTGAGATTTTTGCCATCTTTTTGCTTTATGATTCAAAAACGGAAGATATAGATTCATTCATTAAAAGATATGGATTTTCCCCAAAATTCAAGAGAGTTTTCCTGAAAATAAATGATATACTGAATTTTTTCAATGAAAATGAAGATATAAGCTATTCAAAATTGTACGAACTGTCGGGTAAAATTAAAACAGAAATTCTTTACTTCCTGGATGCATACCTGAATAAAAAAAATTCGGAATTCATAAAAGAGTATGCGAAGAAGATTAAAAATATAAAACTTGAAATCAACGGCAAAAATCTGTACGAAGAATATAAAATATTCAAAGGCCCTCTGGTGAGTGTCGTCCTTGATAAATTATATAAAGCGAGACTCGACGGTATGCCGGCGGATGAAGAAAGAAAATTTGTGAAAAATTTTCTATATGAAGGAAATTTCAATGACTTCGAATAACACATTCACTCTTCACTGTCCTGCGAAGATAAATCTTTCGCTGTTGGTGGGGGGGAAACGCAGCGATGGTTTTCATGAAATAGGTTCGTTAATGCAAACAGTTGATCTCTTCGATGAAATAAAGCTTAAAAGAATGAACAGATCCGCCGGGAAAAGAATATTTCTTTCAAATGACAAAACTTTAAAATGGAATGAAAACAATTTGATATTCAAAGCCGTGAAATCGATTGAAAATCTGACCGGAGAAATTTTTCCCTTCGATATTGAACTGAAAAAAAGCATTCCCTCCTGTGGAGGTCTGGGTGGGGGAAGTTCCGATGCGGCATTCATTTTAAGATTTTCAAAATTTTTCTATAAATTGTCTGCAAAAGAAATTTTTAGTATCGCTCTTTCTCTTGGAAGCGACATTCCTTTTTTTTTATATTCCGGTACCTGTATTATCTTTGGAAGAGGAGAACGAATAATTATAAAGGAAGACCTGGTAAAATACTGTGTTGAAATAATTCTACCAGCTTCTAAAGTTTCGACAGAGACGGCTTTCAACTATATTGATAAAAACAAAATTTCCGATAAGATCGATAAAGAAAATCTTTTCACTCTGTACAAATTATTGAAAAAATGTAATTTAGAAAATGTTAAAAATTATTCCGAAAATACTTTCGAAAGATTTCTTTTATCAAAAGATAATGAAATTAAATTAAAATATAAGGAAGCCACGGGTAAAAATGGCTTATTCACAAGAATCAGCGGATCGGGGAGCACCGTATTCACAGTTTTCAAAGACAATTGCTCAAAAAATTTTTTCGTTGGTTCTGAAGAGGTGTACAATCTGAATGAATATAGATGGATTTCTGCTTCACAAAATATTATTGAATCTTGAGGATTTCAGGGGAAAAAGAGTAAAAAAAATATACCAATCTTCAAGGTTTAATTTTTACTTTAAATTTGGTAAAAATTCAATACAGGTCTCAACCGACCCTTCAAATTCTTTTCTGACGAGTGTAGATGAAAAAGAAGAATACAGTTTCACCTCTCCCTTTCTGACTTTTCTGAGAAGGAATTTAACAGGAATGTTTCTTGAAGAGATTTCACAATTTGAAAACGATAGAATCGTTTTTCTCTCGTTCATCAAAAAAAATGTGTTCGGTGAAACAGTAAGAATTGAACTGGTAATAGAATTGATGGGCCCAAATTCGAATATAATAATAATAGATGATAAAAAAAAGATAGCACTGATTTTGAAAAGAAAAATATCAAGCAAACGCACTCTCATGGAGGGCTCGGAATATTCGCCATTGAAAACTTCAAAAATACCCCTATCGGAATTAAACAAAGAAAATTTCATGTGTACTGAGATTTCTGGTTACAGAGATCTGATGGAATTGATCCAGGGAATATCATCAAAAACGGCAAAATTCCTCATTAAAGGTACAACAAATAAATCTGAAATCTGGGAAAATATCATTAAACTCAAAGAATCATACTTAAATTCTGAGATTTATATGGATTTGAATACGGAGGAGATTTTTCCCTTCAAACCCGAAAACAGTGATGATGCGGAAAAAATAAATATCTTAAATTACATAAATACGAATGTCAGAAGAGGAAAAATATACGACGATCTGAATACGTACAAGAACAAATTCCTAAAGATCGTCAAGAAGGAACTGGATAAAAAAACTAAACTGCAAAATGATCTTCAAAGGGAACTATCTTCAGTGAAGGATTTTGATGAATATAAGAATTATGGAAATTTAATAATTTCCAATCTCTATAAAATTCCCGATAATACAGAGAAGATAGAACTTTTTGACTGGCAGGAAAATAGAAATATTAAAATATCTATGGATCCAAACCTCACTCCGTCACAAAATTCACAAAAATATTTCAAATATTATGAGAAGGCAAAAAGAAAGCACAGTGGATTATTGAAAAGATTGAAAACTATTGAAAAAGACATCGAATATTTAAATCAACTCTATCAAATGATAAACCTCTGCGACGACAGAAATGAAATAGACGAAATAAAATCGGAACTGCAGAAAAACAATCTTCTCAAAAGCACAAAGAGAATATACAAAATTGACAGAATAAAAAAGAAATCCGAATACAGAACTTATAATTACAAAGGATTTCAATTTCTTGTGGGAAAAAATAATTTTCAAAATGATGAACTGACAAAAAATGCCGCAAAAGATGATTACTGGTTTCATGCAAAGGAAATCCCCGGAGCTCATGTTATACTAAAAACGGCTGGAAAAGAACCACAAGAAGACGTGATATTATATGGAGCATCTCTGGCCGCCTATTTTTCTAAAGGAAGAAACTCTTCCAAAGTGAATGTGGCTTTTACCAGGGTAAAATATGTGTGGAAACCGAAGGGAACAAAACCTGGCATGGTTCTTTATAAAAACGAAAAAAGTTACACCGTAATACCAAAAATTAAGGAGGAAAATAATTGATAAAACTCAGTCCCGTTATTTTTATCATCGGAGGTATATTGACTTTTCTGCCTCTATTCATTTCGAATATTTCTTTTTATATAATCGTAATGGTCTTGGGTATGATCATAAGTTTATTTATATGGTTTTCATTATCATTCAACAGAGATTACAAGATAAAAAAACTCCTCGAAAACAAACTGATTTCCGAACAGAATCTTTCATTACTTAAAATAAAGAAAAAATCAATATATTATGCAATTTTATACTCATTGACTTACACTGCCATGAATATAGCTTCGGTTTTCTCGGTTTCAAAGGTAGAAGACATGATATTCAACGGAGATGTGTTCGATTATTCTCAGATAAATGTCAGTGATCTTGACCCAATGTATGTACTGGCATCAATGGTGATGCTCGTTTCCTCTATTGCATCGATCATTCTTTTGTATTTTCTGTTTAAATCGATATATACGGATGAATTCTCAATTCAAACGCTTTTAATGAAACAAAAAAACATTCAGATACCCGCACTGAAACCCATGCCCTTTTTCGTATATCTGGTTTTCACAATATTCACATACGGTCTTTTCAGCTGGTTTTTCAGATACAGAATTTCAAAGTCTCAAATGATCAACTTGAAACTTGAAGAAAAAGTAAAACTTCTGAAAGACATCAAAGAAAAACAAGAAAAGAAAAAAAGTGACGATAAAAAGAAGAGCGAAGACTTTATCGGTAAAATGAAAGAACATTATTCGAATTATTTGAGAAAGGATCTGGATAATCAAAAACGAAAGGAAGTTTTGGCCCGTCTGTACATGGATCTGGGCAAAATCGATCCAAAAGAAGTTAAAAACATCCTCGATAGTTTTTTGAGCGAAAATCTTCTCAAATATGACGAATATAAAAAATTAGAAAACTTATTGTTTTAAGGAGAGAAAAATGCCATTGTATAGAAGATATAACTACAAAAACGCAACCTTTATTTTGATCGTTATAAATGTGGCTGTTTATTTAGTACAGACCATTTTAAAATATATCAGCGTTCCGACGTATAATTATATGCTGATTTATGCAGGAATAAGCCAGTGGGGTTTATCGCATGGCCTGGTATACCAACCGCTAACGGCTCTTTTCCTGCACGGAAACATCCTGCACATCGCTTTCAACATGTGGGCACTGTTTCAACTGGGAAATTTAGTTGAAAATACTTATGGAATGAAAAAATATCTGTTGTTTTATTTTGGAACCGGTATAGTTGGAAACCTTTTTGCCGTTCTTTTTACACCCAGTGTAACGATAGGAGCAAGTACGGCTATTTTTGGATTAGTAGGTGTTTTATTCGCACTTGGGTTGAGAAAAGATACCCCGATTCATCTGAAAAGCATCACGGGATTCTCCCTTCTGCCCATAATTTTCGTGAATATAATTTTGGGATTGACAAATTCCGGTATCAGTAACGCGGCACATATAGGCGGTCTGATAATCGGTTCGATAATGGGCTATTTTATTGCGTACAATTCAAAAATAAGGAGAAGCCCAAAAGCAAAGTACGCTCCGGTAAATAATAATAATAATAGTGATAAAGAGAAAAAACAGCAACTGGGAAAGCAGATTATCATGAAATATGGTCCACAATTATATAAGCTGAAGGACGATTTTAGTGTCGAAAAAGATGAAAAAAAGAAATTGATTCTGGGAAATCTGAGAAAAGATCTCGTGGCAATCAACGACTATAACCTTTCAGTTGCAATATTGAATAATCTGTTCACGAAAAATTTCATCACAAGAAGAGAACTGGACAGTTTAAAAAAATGGATTTAATAACATAAAAAATACCGGAAATTCGTTAAAAGCCTTCCTGTTTTTTTAAGGAAGGCTTTTCTGTAACAGATGACACAAGGATTTGTATCATTTCACCGATGGACAAACATCATCATGAAAATCGATAATCAACCGGGTTTTCGAAACATGCAGGCATTTTTTACAAGTCATTTTGATGTATGTAGGTACTATAAGATTTTTAATCCTCAATTTACCCATCCGTTATATACTACCTCATAAAATTGTCACGCTTATTTTTATCCAGTCCGGTTTAGAAATTGGGATTCACTTGCTATAATATAGTATTGGATGAACTATTGGTAGATACCCTTTTCCCGATACCAATACTCTAAAATCTTGGGATTCAAAGATAATCAGAGGAGTGATTACATGAATTTAAAGGCCCTTTTAATAGTTATCATTGGAATATTGATCATTTTATCGGTTACACTGCTTTTTCCAATAAGCTTCTGGACTTTCCTGGAATGTATTTTTGCTTTTGGCTTTTTAGTGTTAGGTTTGAAAATTTTTAAAATAGTTAAAAGTGAATATCTGGGCAGCTTAATATTTTCCGGCTTTTTGATATTCGATATATTGAACAGAATATTCAAATTTATGCCACATACATGGAATTTCTGGCAATTGATAGGATTGTTGATAGGATCGTATCTGTTGTCATGGGGACTGACTGAAATTCTTAAAAAATCCGGCAAATCAAATTCATTACAGAGGCTTTCGACTCAAAACATTGAAATCAAAAAAGCGGGCTCGTTTCAAAAATTTGACCTCGACATAGACTTGAGTCTGACGAGATTGCTACTGGTTGATAATGGCAATAATTCAGGTTTTTACTCCAACCTGAAGTTCGAAAAAAATTATTTCAACGGTTCATTGGAACATAAAATAGAAAATACCTCATGTACGATAAATGCAAAATGTATAAGTAAAAATGAATCTATAAAGGATGTAAACAAATCAATAATGAATCTCGAACTGAATGAAGGTAGTGATATTACAGGAACTTTAAAAATCGATGCATCGGACGGCATATTCGATTTTTCAAAGTTGAAGTTGAGAAAATTGGATATAAAATCAACTCTTTCCAGAATATCCATAACATTATCATCGATATCATCAAGCGATATAAATATTGATTCGGATGTAACTTCTATAAATATTAACATTCCCAAAAATGTCGGAATAAAAATTAACACAAACATATTTGAAAATTTCAGAGGAATCGAAAACTTTGAAATAGATGGTGATAAAATTATATCTAGGAACATTTTAAATTGTACTTATATCTCAGAAATAAATCTTAACTCCGATATGAGTAAAATAGCTTTAATAAATATGGAGGACGGGGAATAAATGAAAGCATTGTTAGCAATAGATTACCAAAATGACTTTTTCAACAAAGAGTTGTTCTTTGATAAAGATAAAAACATGAATTTTATCGAAAGATCAGCTAAAAAGATAAAAGAGTTCAAAGAAAAAAAAGAAATTATAATTACAACTCAAGACTGGCACAGAAAAAATGACGTTGAATTTCATCAATGGCCGGAACATTGTATAAAAAATACTTATGGATCCGAATTAATACCTGAAGTAAAAGAAGTTTTAGAAAATTATCCCAATCATATTGAAATCAAAAAAAAGAGATATTCGGCTTTTTATGGCTCAGATCTCGATGAAATAGTTAAAAAAAATGAAATTTCAACATTCTACGTTATTGGACTCGTAAGCAACGTCTGCGTACTCTTCACAGTTGAAGACATTATAAACAGAGGAATGAAAGCCATAGTTTATGAGGACCTGGTACTTGGATACGACGAATTTCTACATAAATATTCACTTATTCAAATGGAAAAGGTGCTCGGAGCGGGGCTGACTCATGCCTGAAAGATTGAATCCGGGAGTATTCAAAGTCCCGATCGACAAAATCAGGAACGGTTATTATTCCGATAAATATTTTACAAGATACGTTGAAGTCTTAAAAAAAGCGAATAAAAAATCCGAGGTTTTATATCAGTTCTTTCCAAGATCGAAAGCCATCGTAGTGGGCCTGGACGAAGCTCTGGCAATATTGAAGTTCGGAACCGGCTTTTACCGAGATGAAGAAAAGGTATCTGAAATAACCAATGAACTAAAAGAAGTTGAAAAAAAGCTCAGCAACGCGGCATGGAAAATGGACAGAAAACTTCTCTCCGTTTTATCGGAAAAGAAATGGGATTTAAAACTCAGATTGAACGATTACTGGGAAGATAAGTGGAATGAAATAGAAGTGAAAGCACTTTACGATGGCGATACCGCAGGAAATATGGAACCTGTCATGACAATAGAAGGTGATCCGAGGTATTTTGGCTATTTGGAAACGGTGTTGCTTGGAGTTATCGCGAGAGCATCTTCCACTGCAACTGCAGTAAAAAAGGTCGTCAATGCCGCAAGAGGGAAACCCGTTCTTTTTTTCAGTGCAAGATTTGATCATTTCTGGACTCAGGCTACCGACGGATATGCAGCTTTAAAGACCGGAGCATTTGGAGTTTCGACCGATGCAAACGCCGGATACTGGGGGGTTGAAAGCATGGGAACAATCCCACATGCACTGATCGCAGCCTATTCGGGGGATACGGGAGAAGCATCCATCGCTTTCGACAAATACATCGAAGATTCAGTCAACAGAATTGCACTCGTAGACTGGAATAACGATGTGGTCAATACCACAATCGAAGTTGTGAAAAAACAATATTATTATATATTCAACAAAGAATTCATTCCGGGCAAAACCGACCCATCACCCATCATAGGCAAAGGCAAAGATAAGCTCTGGGGAGTAAGATTCGATACCTCCGGAACCCAAAGGGATAATTCAGTGATTCCCAAAGATGAATCATCTCTGGGCGTTTGTCCTGAACTGGTGTGGACAGCCAGAAAAAAATTTGATAATCTTGGATTAGAAAAACTTAAAATAGTAGTATCGGGCGGTTTTGATGAAAACAAAATCAATCTTTTTGAAAAACTGGGTGTTCCGGTTGATACATACGGAGTTGGATCGTCCCTTCTGAAACATAAGATTGATTTTACGGCCGATGTAGTTGAACTGAACGGAATTCCATGCGCAAAAGTGGGAAGAGGAAAAAAGGATACGAGTAGGTTATCAAAGATAGATAAAGAATACTGGTAAAAACATAAAGGAGATGCGAATAAATATGGAAAAAAAAGGTACATGGAACGTAAAAAAAGGTTTCGCCGAAATGTTCAAAAATGGGGTAATAATGGATGTAACAAACGCAGAGCAGGCTAAAATCGCCCAGGAAGCGGGTGCGGTATCCGTTATGGCTTTGGAAAGGGTCCCCGCCGATATAAGGAAAGAAGGCGGAGTGGCAAGAATGGCCAGCATCAAATTAATAAAAGAAATAATCAGTTCCGTTTCTATCCCCGTTATGGCTAAGGCCAGAATAGGGCACATAGCGGAAGCTCAAATATTACAGGCGGTTGGAGTGGATTTTATAGACGAATCGGAGGTGTTAACTCCCGCCGATAACAAATATCATATAAATAAAAGAGATTTCACGGTACCTTTCGTATGTGGTGCAAGGAACCTGGGTGAAGCCGTAAGAAGGATTTCCGAAGGTGCTGCGATGATAAGAACGAAGGGTGAAGCAGGAACCGGTAATATAATAGAGGCAGTGAAGCACATGAGAACTGTAAACGAAGAAATCAGGGCGGTAAAACTTATGAATGATGCCGAATTAGTACACTATGCGAAGGAAATAGGAGCTTCCGTTGAAATTTTAAGTCAGGTGAGAGAATTGGGAAGACTACCAGTTGTCAATTTTGCCGCAGGGGGCGTTGCAACCCCAGCCGATGCCGCTCTGATGATGCTGTTAGGTTGTGACGGGGTCTTCGTTGGTTCCGGAATCTTTAAGTCAAAGGATCCAAAGTCAATGGCGAAGGCTATCGTGGAAGCGGTTATGTATTATAACGATCCCGAGAGACTGGCACAGATCAGTGAAGGTGTCGGAGAAGCCATGGAAGGTTTGGAAATAGAAACTTTAGACGTCAGAATGGAAGAAAGAGGCTGGTAAGTGTACATTGGCATTTTAGGTATTCAAGGTGCTATCCAGGACCATGAGAAAGTAATAAAAAAATTAAATCATACACCACTTTGGGTAAAAACGAAGGAACAGTTTAAATCAATAGACGCTTTAATACTTCCAGGGGGCGAGTCGACTACCATGATCAAATTGCTGAAAACTTTTGATCTGTGGTCCTCTCTCTCTGGATATATAAATGATGGATTACCCGTTTTTGCAACATGTGCCGGAATGATACTACTCTCAAAGAAAATTGATAATTATCAAAAACAGGATACTCTGGATATATTGGATATTCATGTTGACAGAAACGGTTATGGAAGGCAAATTCAAAGTTTTGAAACTGATTTGAGCATTCCTGAAATCGGTGAAAAAGAGTACACTGCGATTTTTATAAGGGCACCGAAAATCACAGAATACAGTGACAAGATAAGCGTTTATGCCTCTTACAAAAATACACCTGTATTGATAGCTCAAAACAACATTTTAGCAGCATCGTTTCATCCTGAATTAACGGATGATCTGAGAATACATAGCTTTTTTATCGATAGATTCGTAATGAATAAAAATAATTAGGCTTTGAACCCCATCAATATTTTCTGCTTAAATTCACCAGATTCTTCAGTTCTCTGCCTTCTATATAATCTATAAAATTATTTACGGTTTCGTCTACCATCATTTTTTGAGATTCATAAGTATCACTTGCGCAATGTGGGGAAATCACAACATTTTTGTACATGTGAATCGGGTATTTCGAGGGTAATGCGATATTTCCGTTTGCTGGATATCTATACCAGGTATCCAGCGCAGCTCCTTTCAAAAGGCCACTTTCTAAAAGCTTATAAAGGGACTCTTCATTTATTACTTCCCCTCTTCCGGTATTGACTATGAATTTATCACTCAACAACAATTTATTTTCATCATTGATCAAATTCTTGGTTTCTTCAGTGAGTGGAAGAAAGAAAAAAATGACTTCTCCAAATTCAAGAGCATCTTTCAAATCATAAGTTATATTGATATTTTCATAATTGCTTTTATTTTTTTTAAACCCAAGAATTCTGCAGTTGAATGGTTCGAGTAGTTTTACCATTTCTCTGCCTATATTTCCATATCCGATAATACTCACCCGTTTGTTGAAAAGTGATGTCCATCTTCTGTTGACCGCACTGTATCTGTCTCCACTTCCCCAGACCCCGCGTCTCATTCTTTCATCGAAAAAAACCACTTTTCCCAACAAAGCCAAACAAAGAGCCAAAGACTTTTCGGCAACTGCCTGCGAATTGGCATGATTATTCACGACCTTGATATTTCTTTTCACTATTTTATCTATCGGAAGACTGTCAATCCCTACCCATGGCATAATGATTAATCTCAACTTCTCAGCAATATCGATTTCGTGTTCTTTCGGAGTGCCCATTATTACGTCTATATCTCTCATTATTTCTATTCTGTTTCTTTGATCGGTATCATAAAAAGATATTTGAGGATACCTGGCCTTAAGATATTTCTTTTTTTCTTTCCAAATTTCATTGTTACTCGTAATAAATAAAATTTTCATACCACTATTATAATATTTTATTTCAATAAATCATAGAGAGAAAATATTTTCAATGAATTAACAATTTCTTTATCAAAATTTTTTTCTTTCCATTCAACTTCAACAATTCTTTTCTCATTCTTTCTCATATGAAAATAATTATCGGAGCAAATGAAATCATGTTTGTCCGAATATAAGAATACGAACAAACTGTTTTCTTCGGTCCTTACAGTTAATTTACTCTCTCCTTCCATACTAAAAGAAATTTTGGGATCGGTTAAAGGTATACTTTTTGGCGTTCTGAAGAATTTAGCACCTCTGTAAACTTCTTTTCCCGAGGAATCTTCCAGACTATTGAATATAATAATTTCCTCTTTATTCAAATTCAGTTCCTTCAGATCAAATTCTTTTATTATCTCTGATTCAAGCTTTTTCGAATAAATTATCTCACTATTCTCAGATATTTTATCTCCATCAAAATTAAAAATTTCATATCTTAAAAGTCCCCTAAACTCTTTTTTAGAGTCATTTGTCACCCATATTCTTACAAGATTTTTTTCATCATCAACACTGACTAACATTGGATTGAAAAATCTTTTAGCCATATAATGAAGAGCTTTCCATCTTCCAAAATAATCAATTGATGACCAGCTTGCCACCGGCCAACAATCATTGAGTTGCCAGTACAGTGCTCCCATACAATGATTTTCGTTTCTATTTCTCCTCCAGTGTTCAACCCCAAATTCGATCGCTTCTCCCTGAGTGATTTGAGAAACTATGATCTTTTTCCAGAATCTGTCGGGAATAGCGAATCTGTCTTTCATATATTTCAGTATTTTTTCATTTCCGGAAGGGTTCTTTTGATGAGACAACATCACTTCCGAAAACATTTCCATCTGATCAGCAGGGCAGAACATCTTTACAGTCTTTATATCCGGAAATGATTCAAATCCAAATTCGGACATAAATCTTGAATTAAATTTTTTGTAAGATGAGAAGGGCTTTGAAGCGTGCCACACGTCCCAAAAATGTGAGTCACCACGATTTGGAGATTGAGGATCATCGAAATTTCCACCAGAAGAAGGTGAACTTGGCCAATATGGTCTGATCCCATCGAATTTATTCACCAATTCCGGAATTATTTTTTCAAAAGTATCAACATAATTTTTCTTCAAATCGGGGCACAGTTCATCGAATTTCCAATATAGCCAGCCTTCTTCAATTTCATTATTTCCAACCCAGATACAGAGAGAAGGATGATTTCTGAGCCTAATTATATTATCCTCGACTTCTCTCTTTACGTTATCAACAAAATCTTCATCATCCGGAGTTGGTTTGCACGCAAAGGTAAAATCCTGCCACACCAGTATTCCAGATTCATCACATAAATCATAAAAGCGGTCATCTTCATACAATCCCCCACCCCACACTCTGAGCATATTCATGTTTGCTCTTTTTGCGTCAAGGATTAAATTTTCATATAATTTTTTTTCTCTTCCCCTCTGGATAAAATTATCGACGGGTACCCAGTTTGCCCCCTTCGCAAAGATCGGAATGTTATTTATCTTGAAATAAAAGGTTTCACCCCATCTGTCCTCTCTTCTGGCCAGGTCAATTTTTCTGAGTCCCACTTTATAGGATTTTTTTTGAATGTTCGCATCTTTGTCCATTAACAAAACTTCGATTTTATATAAATTTTGTTCCCCAAGATCATGAGTCCACCACAGTTTCGGATCCGTTATTTCTATGTTCAAACCGTTTTCTCTGTCCCTCGCTTTATGTTCCTTTATTAAATTCCCATCGGGATCAAAGATTCTGAACATCAACCATTCATTTTCACTATTTGGTCTTCTAAGATCTACATCTATTTCAAAAAAGGCTTTTAAAACTCTGGAAGAATCATCATCAAATAAAATTTCAGGTTTAATATAAACATTATCTATACACTGTGAATCAAAAATTTTAAGCTCTACATTTCTCCATATTCCAATATCAGGGAGCTTCGGTCCCCAGTCCCATCCGAATGAATAATATGATTTCCTGATCGCTTCCACACCGGGTAACGCATACCCGGGTTGGTATTCTTCAAACATTTTTTGATTGTAATTCATTTTTTTTAAATATTCCTGTGCTTTCAAAACGTTGCTGTCGAAGTGAACCTGCAGAGTGTTTTCTCCAACTTTCAGAAATTTCCTTCTGTTATCATTGAGCTCTATTCTGTATGTTCTATGCATATTATCTGTCTTGAGAATAAAACTCCCATTAAGCCGGATTTCTGAATATGTGTCCAAACCGTAAAAGACCAATTCAATATTTTTTTTGCATAATTGCTCGCCGTTCAGCGAAAAACTCTTTTCATACAACCATTTATCCAGATAGACCCATTTAACTCCTTCTTCATTCGTTCCATAAAAGGGATTTTCTATGAAATTACCCTTTATGAGTTCATAAAAAACTGAGCCTGGCACATCCACTTCTGAATTTATATTTCTTTCTCTATTAATCAGCTTCCATTTTCCATTCAAACTAATCTCTCTGCAAGACATTTTCACATCTCACTTTACTTTTCGAAATATCTTTAACCGAATCTCTCTCTATGAGATCTGTCGGAAGTAGAATATTCCTGTGTACTCCCGTCTTATTACCATTCAACCTTTCAATCAGTAATTGAGCGGCAGTGAATCCCATCTCATTTCTCGGCTGAAAAACCGTCGTGAGGGGAGGAACCGTACATTCTGCAAACAGAGAATTGTCGAAACCTATTATTGAAACATCATCAGGAATTTTTATATTATTCTCAGACAGGGCCTTCATTGCTCCCATCGCCACATGATCATTTATTGAAAAAATTGCAGTAAAATTTTTCTCATATTTTTCCAAATGATTTTTCATAGCTTTATATCCATTTAAAGGTTCAAATCCTTCCATCTCAGATTCAATGACTTTAAAGTCTCTGTGCTTTAAACAAAAATTGTAAAGACCATCTTTCCTTTCCCTTGAGCTGTAATAATCACCGGGACCGGGTATAAAAAATATTTTTCTGTGCCCTTTTCTGTATAAATATTTACTGATTTCATAAGCCGCATTATAATTATCTATATTTATAGAGTCAACTTTAATATCGGAAATTTTGTTATCAATGGAAACAACCGGTATACCCGAATTTATTAATTCATTTAAAAAGTATTCATTACCCTTCAGAGAACATATCAGTACACCATCAACCTTTCTTTTAAAATAATCTTCAATGACTCTTTCTTCCTTTTCAGGAATTCTCTGCGTTGTTGCAACTATTATGTCATAACCATTTTTAAAGGCACAATCTTCGATACCCATAAAAATTTCACCATAATGATTACCTCTGAATGTGGGCGTTATAAGTCCTATGGTTTTAAACGAGCTTCTGATTCTTGAATTCGGAATATGTTTGTATCCGATATCTTTAGCTGTTTTCAATATCTTTTTTCTGGTAGACTCTGCCACTTTTGCGGTATTATTAAATACTCTTGAAACAGTTGCTATTGATACTTCCGCCTTTTTTGCCACATCGTTAATCGTTATCATGTAATCACCTTAATTTTCTTTTATAATTTTTCTGTCATCCCAGATCTCATAGGGAAATTTTAAAAAATTCTTAAAATTTTTCGTGCTTTTTTCATTAATTATTTTACTATATATATAGTAGCTTGGCCTGGGAGTAAATGATTTATCGCTGTAATTGCAATAAATCAAACCAAATTTTTTATCAAAACCCTCAGGCCATTCAAAATTATCAATCAATGACCAGTGTAAATATCCTCTTAAATCAACACCATCTTCAATCAATCTTTCAATAGCATATAAGTGTCCCACTAAATAATAAGGCCTGTAACAATCAAAATCATCGGCTATACCATTTTCAGTTATAAAAAATGGTTTTTTGTATTTATAATGGAGCATTTTTATCATATTGAACAATCCTTCAGGATATATCTCCCATCCCATATCACTGGTAGGTCTATTGTCGGCTGTAAAACCGTTTGAAACGGAATTTTGCCCAAATCCTTTGATTTTTTCCCATTCACCATTTACCATCTCAACATAATATCTGCTGTAATAATTAACACCTAAAAAATCAAAGGGTTCAAACAGATCTACAAGTGGTTCTACCTCTTCTTTTTGAATTTTCTTAACCAGGTCCCATTCTCCGGTCTGACACTCAAGAGCAAGCACAACTCCCACGGGTTTTTCTGTAATTCCTTTCAAAGTTTCATACGCCATTTTATGAGCCCTGGACTCGTTGATTAAAGCTTTATTGTACATCTCTTCCCTGCTTAAACATGGAGGAAAACCCGACTTATCAAATTTTAATCCCATAATGGAAATATTCGGCTCATTTTCGGTAACCCAGTAATCCACTAAATCTTTCAACTCTTCTCCAATAATCATTACGAATTTATTGAATTCATCTATCGTTCTTTCATCGTACCAGCCACTTTTTGAAAAATCTTTTTCGATCTTCATTTTCACTGGATCGTTCAGCCATATTGGAAGTGTAAAGTGACTCAAAGTAACCATAGTACTGATATTTTTTCTCTTCATATCTTTCAAGATTTTTCTATATAAAGAAATAACTTTATCATCTGCAACTTCTTTCAATTCATTAATATCTTTAATATCAAATGTTTCCTTAGGAAAAATTCTGGACCATTCAATTCCCACCCTCAACATTTTCATTCCACATTCTTTAGCCAAATCATGACATAATCCGTAATTACTGAAGTAATCCGGACCATCGGCCGGATTATCCCCGCTGACCAATCCTTGATCTATTATTTTTTTTGAGGTTGCCCAGTGGTACCAATCTGTATTTTTATCTACATATTTTGGGTTACCCATTTCTACTTGAAATCCTGACATTGAAGCTCCAAAATAAAAATCATCCGAAAACATTCTTTTCACCTCTCACTTATTCAATTGCTGCAAAATGATTTTCCTCAATTTCCATCATTTTTAATTCTTTTTTACTCATCCCGGGAATATAGGGAACTATATCGGTGTATACATTTTTTCTTTTCGGTATTTCATCCCATTTCATATCCATTCTGGGCACTGAATCCAGTAAACTTTGAGTATAAGAATGAACGGGGTTAAAAAAAACCTTATCAGTTGGACCCATTTCCACAATCACACCCCTATAGAGAATTATTGCTTTGTTACTTATATAATATCCAAGGGATAAATCGTGGGTGATGAACAAAACGGATAATCCCTTTTCTTTGAGCATTGTCAACAAATTCAAGACATCTATCCTCGTAGATGCATCCAACATACTGATTATTTCATCGGCAATTAACAATTCAACATCGATCAATAAAGCCCTTGCAATCAGAAATCTCTGTAACTGTCCTCCACTGAGCTGATGAGGATATTTATTCAGAACTTCTTTAGGGTTCAAACCAACTGATTTCAGAGAATCGTCCAGCTTCTTTTCCCATTCTTTATTAGATAGTACCGGATAAAATTCATTTTTCACCATTTTAAAAATTCTATCCGCTTTAAAAATCGGATTAAATGTACTGAAAGGATCTTGAAATACTCCTTGTACCTTCCTGTAATATTCCTTTAAATTTTTATTTTTTATATCAGATACATCTTTACCATTGTATTTAATCTGACCGTCAGATATCTGTGTTAATTTTAAAATCATTCTTCCTATGGTTGTTTTTCCACTACCACTCTCTCCAATAAGCGAAACTATATCTTTATTATCTATTTTAAAACTTGCTTTATTAACTGCTTTAAAAACTCCCCTTCCAAATGATCCCGATTTAAACTCCTTCGTTAAATTCGTGGCTTCAAGCATTTTTCTTCACCTCTTTCCAGCATGCTACATAGTGATCATCGCCGACCTTAATCACAGGAGGCTCTTTCACACATTCTTTCATTTTCTCGGGACATCTGTCTATAAACCTGCACCCTTCAGGGGAATCAATTAATAATGGTGGATGACCTGGTATACCGGTCAGAGGAGTATCAGAAAATTTTATTCCGACTTCCGGCATTGCTTTAACGAGTAATTTTGTATAAACGTGTCTTGGGTTATGTATTATTTCTTCGGCAGGACCTATTTCGGCAAATTTCCCCGCATACATGATTAAAATCTTATCCGCTATCTGATACAGTACAGAAACATCGTGGGTTACAAAAATTATACTTTTCACAAATTTCTTATCTCTGAATTCAACCAACATCTTTGAAACGGCCTTTTGAGTTGAAACATCGAGTGCAGAAGTGATTTCATCCGCTATCAACAGGGAAGGGTTCATTAAAGTGGCAATAACCATTACCATTCTCTGTTTCATTCCTCCGGACAATTCGATCGGATACATATTCAATATTCCTTCATCCAGGCCGACAATCTTTAATCTTCTTTTAAGTTCCTTATCGACCCCTTCATAAGAAAGGCCCTTATATGTGAAGACATCGTGTATATATTTTCCGATTTTTACAGTGGGATTCATCGCATTCAGAGCGTATTGTGGAATGATTGAAATGTCTTTATATCTTTTTCCCTTCATTTTTTCATAATTTTCAACAGGTAACTTTTCTCCATCTAAAAATACTTCTCCCCCGATATATTTCATCGGCGGCTTAAGTAAAATAAGCGCGTTACTGAACGTTGATTTCCCACAACCGGATTCCCCGGCAAGACCTAAAATGTCTCCATCATTTATTTTAAATGATATATCATCCAATGCTTTTACCTGACCTCTCAGAGTTTGATAATAAACTTTCAGATTTTTAATTTCCAAAGACATTTTTACATCTCCCTCAGTTTTGGGTTGAAAATTTCATCAAGTCCTGTATTCATGAAATACAAACCACCCACAATCAACGTTATAGCCAGTCCTGGAGGAATTATCCACCACCACATTCCTAACTGAATGGCATTCCATAAAACCGCGTTTTCAAGCATGAGTCCCAATGAAATACCCATCGTTGGTCCCAGACCTATAAAATCAAGAGTGACAGCCGCTAATATGGATCCACCAAATTGCAAAATATAAACCATAAAAACGTATGAAAGCATATTGGGGGCAATTTCACCCAAAATGATCTTGATCGTTTTAACTCCGGTAATTCTGGCCAGTGAAACAAAATCTCTCTGTTTCAATGAAAAAGTCTGTGATCTCACCGCTCTTGCAGTCCATGGCCATGCCGTACACCCTATTATTATCGCTTGAATTGCCACTCCTCTGTAAGGAAGGTATGCTGCAAATACAATCATAAGTGCTATCGTCGGAATAACCATCATCACATTCGTTATCATCATTAAGATTTCATCGACTATTCCCCCTTTATAGCCAGCAAAAAAACCTACGGACAATCCTATCAATGTGGCTATACTTCCCCCCAACAGACCCACACCAAAGGATGATCTTAATCCATAGACCAGTTGTGAGAAAACATCCTGTCCGAAAAAGGTTGTCCCAAGCCAGTATTCGGAATTCGGAGGACGATAACCTGGCCCAGCATAATCCATTGGCCCATATTGAGTCAAATATGGGCCGAATACACCTAAAAGTAAAAAGAATAAAAACAAACATATTCCAATAATCAATTTTTTATTTTTGAAAGCAAAATATAGAATTTCTTTTGTGTTTGAAATTTCTTTTTCATTTTTTCCTTTCATCTACATTTCACCCCCGATTGAATGTCTGACCCTCGGATCTCTGAGCACATAAACAATGTCAATAATAAAATTGGCTACCAGAACCATTATTATTATGAAAAGGAAACATCCCTGAATCAGAAAGAAATCTTCCTGAAGTATTGCCTTGTTCAATATGTGACCGAGCCCGGGATAAGAAAAGACAATTTCCGTTGTTATGGCACCGGTTATGATGATACCCAGTTGAACTGCCAGTCCGGTTATCTGAGGTAAGGATGCATTTTTATAGGCATACTTTCTTATCAACTTTTCCGGCACACCCATAGTTTCCAGATATTTTGAATAGTCTGCATCCAGCTCATAGATAATCATGTTTCTCATTCCAATCGCCCATCCCCCCAATTGGACTATAAACAACGATAAGAACGGCAATACCCAGTGCTTTAACAAATCAAACACGAAATCAAAGCTTAAGCTGGGAGTGAGAGAAAAACTGTAGGCGCCTGCTATAGGAAACATATTTAAAACGACCCCAAAGGCCCATGCCAGTAAAATCGCCAGCCACAAATACGGAGTTGCTGTTAACATATACCATATAGGTAAAACCCAGTTATCAAGCTTTTTCTTCTTAGCGGCAAAGGCACCAAATTTATTTCCAAAAAAATAACTGGCTAAAATCGCGGGAACCATTAACAAAAGATCGTAAGGTAAAGCTTCGGCAATTATCTCAAAAACGGGTTTTGGAAATATCGTTATGCTGATACCGAGATCTCCTTGAAAAAGCGATTTCCAGAAATTCAAGTATTGATCCCATAAAGGAATATTTAAGCCAAAAGCTCTCTGTAAATTACTGTAGGCAACTTGCGTTGCCTGAGGATAATTTGACAATCGTCCAACAAGGGCATTTATAGGATCACCAGGCATAAACCTCGGTATTAGCCAATCTATCGTTACGGCTACAAAAAAAGTTATTAAATATATAATTATCTTTCTTCTAAAATATTTTCCCATTGAAAGATACTCCTTTTTAGAAAAAATGCACCTTCAACCTCCAGCTGAAGGTGCACACATTTGGAAACATTCAATCTACTTGAGTTCTACATTGATGAGTATTTTGAGGAATCCCTGTTGCCACTCGCCTGCCCAGCCGCTGGGATAATACAGATTATTATCCGAATCTGCCGACGGCCAGTTTGTCCATATCTGCGTATTGGCTTCGAACCACATGCCGTTATACCATAACGGTATCGCCGGTAAAGTATCTAAGAATTTTTCTTCAATTTTGCTTACAGCTTCCATTGCTTTGTCTTCATCATCCAGTGGAACCCTGTTGAATTCATCTATGAGCTCTTTTATAGCGGGATCTTCAACTCTGCAATAATTACCATTGTTGGCTCTTCCATTTATTAAATCCTGATAGATCTGATAGTAAAGAGTCCATGGGGTCGAAGTTCCTTTAGTATTGGTATTGTTGACAGCCAGATCAAAAGCACCTGAAGTGATATCATCAAAATATTTATTGTATTCCGGGAATTTTGGCTCACAATTAATTCCAACCGCCCTCAAATCCTCAGCGATTATCCTTTCCGATTCCATCCAGTCGGTCCATCCATATGGACATATGATTTCAATTTTGAATTCACTGCCATCGGCTAGTTCTAAAAAGCCATCTCCGTTTACATCTTTCATTCCGGCTTCTTTAAATAGTTTTTTTGCCATCTCCGGATCGTAATAGAATCCCTTTTCATTTGCTATATCTTCATTGTAATATTTCATCCAACCATCAATTGGTAAAAATCCGAGTGTGTTTGAAGGCAGAACCATATTTTCAAACACTCTTTCCACAATTCTTATCGGATCAATCGCGAATGCCATACCTCTTCTTACCTTCGGATCATCCAATCCGGGTTTTGTCGTATTTATATAAACGAATGCGGTGTTAGCTGAAAGCATATAAGGTTCCCCATCATAAAAGGTATGAATACCATATGCATTTTTAATCGCAGGAATTCCTGGTAAGAAACTGTTTGCGAAATCCAGCTCTTCCCCTTTCATCATCATACCAAGAATTACATTGTTGCTGGGAACACCCAAGCATACTATTCTCTTAGGCTTTGGTTGACCAAATACTTCATTTCCCCACCAGTTGTCATTTCTGATATAAATGATTCTATCCTGGGCAGTATCTTCAAGCATGTATTCTCCCGATCCCATACAAGTATCTATATTTGCACCAAGAGTCATTTCTTCAGGTGTTTTATTTTCCCAAGCATGTTTGGGTAAAATTGGTATTTGATAAAGTTGATATCCCCATTCCTGGTACACTGGATCACTGAAATCAAATATTATCGTCTTTTCATCAACGGCCTCAACACTTTCAAATTTTTCATAAAGATTGGCATAATGTATTCCGTCGACGCTTCCCGGTAAAGTGAAAGTATAAACCACATCTTCAGATGTCAGCGGTGTCCCATCGGACCATGTTAAATTATCTCTCAGGACCAGTTTATATGTATCATCATCGGTCCATCCACCACTCTCTGCCAACCAGGGAGACAGGGAATCCGTTATTGGATCATAAAAATAAAGAGTTTCATAAATTCCACCAATGACACCCGGGTGAGCAGACCATGGAGCCAATGGATTGAAATTTGATGGTGGTCCCCAAAGTCCACCCGTTATGTACATTGTTTCTTTTCTGTCAAACCTTGCCCCAAATGCAGCAATTGAAAAAAGCAACATAATGAAAACAGTCAAAACGACCAGTTTTTTCATTTTAACACCTCCTGAATTTTGGATAGATATTCATATAATAATATGAAAATATTTTCATGAAAAATTAATGAAAATATATGTATTTTTCATGATAGTCGATCTGCTCTGATTAGAATAATTTTTCTTACATATGCTTAAAAATTCTAATTTTGTAAAATCGACTTTTTTTTACACTTCAAATACATTATAATTTATTCGGGGTGATTTTATGGAATGTATAAACTATAACAATAACAGAAACAATTGTAACTGCACCTTTTCCTGCTCCAGGAAGGGGAAATGTTGTGAGTGTATTGAATATCACAGGAGTCTGGGTGAATTGCCCGCATGTTATTTCGATGAAAAAGCCGAAAAGACAGGAAACAGATCGATAGAATTTTTCCTGAAAGCGAAAAATAACAAATGAAAAAACTTATTTTAATTATATTTTTCCTTATTTCCATTTCGTATCTTTTTTCAAATCCACTGACAGAATTTATCTCATATATGAATGAAAACGGTTCGATAAAATTCGATCTCGATACAAAAATCCATATCAAGGATATTAAAAGCGATTCATCGACATTGACTTATATAGATGAAGAAATACGGTTGAATTTCTTTATGTCGGATTGGAAAAATTTTTTCTGCAAATTCGAAAACCCCGGTATTCTGAGCGGAATTTCTTTCGTATACTTGAGCGATGAGGCTATTCTTTTTTCGCTCGTTAACGATGTTCCCTGGAGGCAATATAGAATAGATTCAAATATCGAATTGATATTGAATATATTGAATAATTTTCTATGGGAGCTGTTCAATGAGGCTTTCTATACAAGTGAAGAAGCGGTTTCTGATGGAGTAACCACATATATTTTTACTCCAAGTAAAGCGAAATCTGCCCTCAACAATCTCTTCAGCGGCGGTTATATACCAGATTATATGTATTTTAAAATCGAGTTATCAACAGATAAGATCCCCATTCTAAAAGAAATAACAATTTCAGAAAAATCACAAATAGAGTACATAAAATTAAAATTCAGTAACATACAATTTTCTTCAGAAAAAGATTATTTTGAAAAGATGAAAGAACTTTATTACGATACTTTTTAATTCGTCTGATTAACTATTATATTAACCTTATTTACAAACCAAAAAAAATCTTTTTTTGCAGACAGATTATACTGAGCCGTAATTTCCGTTTCGTCGAGAAGTGTATAATCAACCCAGAATGAAAAAATCCCACTATTTTCATCCCGACTGATATTTTCAAACGGCCATTGTACCGACTTCGACAGTGGAGAATAGGTCAACAAAATATGACTCTATATATTCCTTACCCTGTCCCTTATCCTGCCAGTTTTCTAGGATTTCAGCATTGACATCAAAGAACTCCATCAATTTTTCGGGTTCCATATTTTCAAGTGCATTTTCAAATCCCGACACGATATTGTCAAAGGTCAAGTTATCATAGTATCTTGCACAACCACTGAACAAAATAAGTAAACCAAGAACCGCTGTTAAAAAGATGATTTTTTTCACTGGATCACTCCCTTTAAATTCTCCGTTTTGTTTTAATTTTATCATAAACATTTTGTAAAACATTTATTTTTTGAAATACTTTAATATATAATTGTTTTATGAGTAAATATAAAATGTTGAATTCAATTCAGAGTAAAATGTTTCTTCCCCAAAATAATATATCAAAAAGTACTGCAGAGTATCTTCCTGGAATCCTTCAGAGAAAGGCTATAGACAAAAATATTCCTGTTCTGATTCTCATGGAAGGATGGCATTTTTCAGGAAAGGGATATATAATAAATGAGCTTTTAAAACCTATGGACCCAAGGGGGTAAGTAAGGTATTCAATTTTGAAAATTTTTCAAAAAAAGAAAAAAGTTCTCCTTTTATGTGGCCATTCTGGCAGAATCTGCCTAAACGTGGAAATTTCGGAATTTTTTCTTCCGGATGGTATTATCGTCTTTTATACCATTTTTTCAAAAAGGGCAGAGATGATAATCTGATTCAAATAATAAACAATACTGAGAAACTGTTAATCGATGACGGGTATATAATTTTGAAATTTTTTCTCCATATAAATGAAAAAGAAACAATATAAAAGAATGAAAACCCTCTCCAAAAACAAAAATTCCTCGTGGCTTGTGAATAAAAAGGATGAAAAACAGAATAAACATTATGAAAAATTCTGTAAATTATACGATCACATTCTTGAGAAAACGAATACCGACTATTCAAAATGGTTGTTAATAGATGCCAATGATAAAAAATCTGCAAGCGATGAATGTACCCCGGTTATTTCTGAATATATTGGAAGAAAAAAATCTCAAAAATCAACAAAGAATCGAGCGCACAGGAAGCACATGAACATAAGGAAACGGAAATGAAAGACTATATAATTCTGGACAACGTAGACCATAACAAAAAAATTTCCGATTCCAAATATGAGAAAGAACTTCCAAAACTACAGAAAAAAATTAACGAACTTCAATTAAAGCTTTTAAAAAAGAAAACTTCGATTATCATGGCATTTGAAGGCTGGGATGCGGCAGGAAAAGGTGGATCAATAAAAAGGTTAACCGCCAAAATGGATCCCAGGGGTTATAGAGTCAATCCATACAGCGCCCCTGATAGCCATGAATTAAAATACAATTATTTATGGAGATTCTGGAAAAATTTCCCCACGGATGGACGTATAGCCATTTTTGACAGAAGCTGGTACGGAAGAGTACTCGTGGAAAGGGTTGAGGGTTTTGCCTTAAGAAGCGAATGGGAAAGGGCTTATAAAGAAATAAATGATATGGAATTTCAGCTCCATTACCATGGAATCATTATTATGAAATTCTGGCTGGAGATCGATGAAGAGACTCAACTGAAGAGATTTAAAGAAAGAGAAAACAGTGATTACAAAAAGTGGAAAATAACCGATGAAGACTGGCGAAACAGATCGAAAAGGTCTCTGTATAAAATCGCCTTAGAAGAAATGCTCGAAAAGACCAGTCACGATTATGCTCCGTGGATAATAATCGAAGGTGACTGTAAAAAATATGAAAGAATAAAGGTTTTAAAAGAAGCCATATCAAACATTGAAAAAACATTATGATAAAAAGAAAAACGATAAATTCTATTTCCTCCTTAGTGGGAGTTGTAATATTTATTATTGCGGTTTATGTTATCTATAAAAATTTAAAAAACATTTCAATAAATGAAATTATAAAAAGCATTCAGAATTTCAGCGCAAATAAAATTATTCTTTCCGTTTCCATAACATTTTTGGTCTATCTTAATCTCTCTTTTTATGATTTCTTACCCGTTTTGAAGTTGAATCTCAAACTACCTTACAAAAAAGTACTGCCGATTTCCTTCATAAGTTACTCATTCAGTAAAAATTTCGGTATGAACGTTTTGTCGTCAGGATCCGTGAGATTCAGACTATACGGTGTAAAACAAATTTCAGTACCAAATATAATAATAATAACCTTTTATGCATATCTGACGTACTGGCTTGGATTTTTATGTCTGGTTTCAATCAATTTTTTCCTGTTAAAAAATTTCATTTTCGGTTCTCTCTCCTTAATCATACTGTTTCTTTATCTGGCACTCGTCATTTTCAGAAAAAAGCCTTTAAAAATTAAGAATTTTCAATTTAAAATTCCCAACTTAAAAACCACCTTTTTTCAAATCGCAATTTCATGTTTCGACATTCTTTTTTCATTCCTCGTATTTCTGGTTCTGCTAAGCGATCAGGTGAAATTCTCGGTCAAATTATTCAATGATTTTATCTTCGCACAATTGCTTGGAATTTCCAGTCAGGTTCCCGGCGGACTGGGGGTCTTTGAGGCTTTGATAATTTCCAGAAATAAAAATATCGATGTTGAAGTATTGTTCAGTTCACTCATACTTTACAGGCTGATTTTCTACTTTTCACCACTTATAATAGCTATGATAATTTATTCCTATTCGGAAATTAAAAACAGAAGAGGGACCAAATCATGAATACTCTCATATCCGCCTCAGCTGGAACGGGTAAAACCTACACTCTCGTCCAAAAATATTTATCCATCTTTGAAACTTCTTTCAAAAGCGGAAGTGACTTAAATTTCTATAATGTTTTAACCATAACTTTTACCGAAAAGGCCGCTAATGAAATGAAAGAAAGAATAAGAGAAGAAATCAACAGGAAAACTGATGATAAAAATCACAGTGAAAAATGGAAAGAACTGCTCAACAAACTGAACAGTGCCCCCATTTCTACAATACACTCATTTTGCAGAAGAATTTTGAGAGAATCTTCAATAATAATGAGAAGAGATCCATATTTCAATATTCTCACAGGGTTAAAAAAGGCCGTGATTCAGACTACAATAACGAAATCCTATTTTGAAAAAAATATGAACGATCTCAACCCGCTGATCAACTTGATAGGTGTTGACGAATCATATAATTTACTTCTGAATTCACTGAACAATATGTACAGACTGAAATATAGTTTTCCAGTTACAGAAAGGGATATAAAGGATAAAGTGATCGGTGAAAACGATATTCAGAATATAGATGCATCGATTTGCTTTTATAACCATGCGTTAAGATTGATCGAGATTTATAGAGAATATGCTATCAGTCAGAATTTGATAGATTTTGATGATTTGCTCCTGACCACCTATGAATTGTTGAGGGACAGACCTGAAATAACCGAAAAGTTCTCTGAGAGATTCAAATACATTTTAATCGATGAATTTCAGGACACCGACATTCTGCAGATGAAAATAATAGAAAAGCTGTATGATAAAAAAAACAATGAACTCTTCCTCGTAGGTGATCCAAAACAATCAATATACAAATTCAGAGGAGCGGATATTTCAATTTTCAACGCTACCAAGAAAAAGTTTGAATATAACGAAGAAGAAATCAAGGATCTCAATAAAAACTGGCGGTCCAATGAAAATCTAGTGAGTTTTCAAAATGAATTTTTTTCAAGAATAATGCCTTTAGAACCTTCAAATAAAATATATAAATCTATATACAATGTCAAAATCAATTCTGTAGTTGGTGAAAAATTTTCTGAAAATACAAAAAAAGTATTCATAATAAATTCTGAAAATAAAGATGAAGAGCCGGAAAGGCTTTCAAATTTAATAATAAACATGATAGGAGAGGAAATGATTTTCAACAACAGGGGAAATCCTGTAAGAAGAAAAATAAAAGCTTCCGATATCGCTGTTCTATTCAGAAATTTCAATAAAATATCCAAATTTGAAAACGTATTTTCAACAAAAAACATTCCATATTTTACACTTGGGGGGAAAAATTTCTATGACAGGTCGGAAATTGGGGGTTTGCTTTCTTTTCTGAATGTGTTGACAGATTTCAGTGATGAAACATCTCTGTTCAAGATGCTTATGTCCCCCCTGGTTGCCTTGAATCTCGATGAAATAATGCAAATGAAGCGAAAAAATTTATCCCTTTATGAATCGTTTTCAAATTCCGATCTACCAAAGTTATCCAAAATAAAAGAGAGTTTCGACAAATATTCAAAACTCAAACACTATCTGTCTCCAGGCGAAATACTTCAGGGATTGATCGACGATAACAAATATATCGCTATGCTTTCAATATACAAGAATTCCGATAAATTAATAGCAAATGTCGATAAATTACTGGATATTGCCAGAGAAATGGATAGTTATGGAACTTCGTTGAGAGAAATAACAAAGAACATCAAGTTTTTCATCGACAACAGCGACGAAAGGGAAGCCAGTCTGGAATCTGAAAAAGCCGATAATATCAAATTAATGACCGTTCACAGATCTAAAGGATTAGAGTTTCCAATCGTTATCTTAGCTGATAGTTTTTTCAGAAAAAAAAACAATGACAAGATACAAATCCTCTTTCAAAATGATAAGTTTATCATTTCAAATAAGGAGCTAGGCAGTAGTAATAAAGATGCCTATATAAATAAATTAAGAAAAATTGAAGAAGATAAAGATTTTGAAGAAGAAAAGAGAATTCTTTACGTAGGTTGTACAAGAGCAATGGAAAGACTTTATATTTCTATTTCCGGAAAAGCAAACACTTCCAGTCCCTGGTTCAATTTGATGGGTGGGGTTATCTTTTTAAAAGATGAAGAAACCGATACCTTCAAAATAACCAGTGTATTCGATTCAAAAATAAAATTAATAGAAGATATCAAATATTCCAGAATTGAGAAATCTGAAAAACCAGAGATTCTTTACCCTGAAATAAATACGGAATTTTTAGAACCACCTGAGGATTCCTCATATATAAAATACATTTCACCCACCATCCTTCTTCAGCAATTTGAAGACGAATACGATGTAATTCATACTGATGAAGAACCCGTTCTAAAAAGAAAACCAAAAAATATGGGTACTCTTATTCACTCGTTGCTCCAACCTCTCGGTTCTTTACATCATGGAAAAAAAATAAACATGAATCAGATTTTAAAAGATGATCACAGTTTTATCAATGACAGTTTATCGTTTTCAGAAAACGAAATTCAAAGGGCTAAAAAAATAATAGAAAAAATCAAAAGCAATGATATTATCAATAAAATTGAATCATCTGATCTCTCAAGGAGTGAACTTCAGATACATAAAAAATATGAAAAATATATTCTCATGGGAATTCTTGATAAAATAATCAAAAAGGATAACAAATGGGAAATAATAGACTATAAATATACCCTCCATCCTGAAAAAATGAGAAAAAAACATATATTTCAAATGGAATTTTATATTTATTTATGTAAAGAAATCTTTTCGGTTGAAAAGGCGACCTTATTGTATGTGAACACCGGTAATATTTTTGAAGTCTACTTGAATGATGAAGAAGATTTTAAAAACAGGTTGAATGAAATGATAAAATCGTATCAAAAGAAGGTGATAGAATCATTATATTGAAACCCACCAGACGATCTTTCTTTTTGAGATATTATTTATATCCCTTTTACTTGATCGTTGGAATCATAATGTTCCTGAATTATGATCTTGGATTTTTCCATGAAGATTCTCAAAAAGTTTTTATAATCGTTATATGGGCAGCAATCACAATTGTTCCGGGTTTAATACTCTCTTTCAGGAGAAGAAACTTTCTTATTTTCTTTTTTCCTGTTTTATTAAACCTTATCGGTTGGATAATAAAAATATTTTATGATGTTACCTTCATTCAAAATAAAATCCAGGATATTGATCTCACAAACTTTGTTATAAGATTGTTCGATAACTTTCCATATACGATCTTCATTGTATTCGGCTTAATCGGTACAATTTACATCGAAATATACAGAAGAACTTTCAAATATATTATTTATAAAGATAAAATCGAAATCTCATTCGGAATCGGCATGAACTCCAGAGTAATACCGAGTACTCAAATTGCCGAAATACTTCCAAGACAGAATTTCATTGAATTCATTTTAAGGATAGGAAATCTCCAAATACTGACTTCAACGGGAATGGGTACGGGCGATACCGGTACTCTGGGTGGATTCAACGCTTCCTTTGGCAATAAAAATGTACACGTTGGAGGATTCATGGGAGGTATAGCTACAAAAAAAGATCTATATCTCGATCCTAAAAACTGTATTTTCGGCATATCCAATTTAAAAAAAGTAATTGGTATGATTAAGTTCAGATGACAAAGTGGCGTGCCTAGGGCGATTCGAACGCCCGACCTCCAGATCCGCAGTCTAGCGCTCTATCCAGCTGAGCTATAGGCACAAAAAATAATGGCGGAGAGGGAGGGATTCGAACCCTCGGAGGGTATAAACCCTCACTTGCTTAGCAGGCAAGCGCCTTCGGCCGCTCGGCCACCTCTCCATCTCCACCTAATTTAGAATTCTATCATGCAATGTTTTGAGTGTCAATTGATGTCTACATCACTTTTTGAGTTTTTTAAGTTTTCTATAAACTTTCTTTCTCTCAAAACTGACATCATAAGTTGAAGGTGTGGGCCATAAAAATGATACATCCAATTCTGTTTTATATTTTGCGACCAATTGTTTTTTAATATCCGGTGTTAAGATTCCTGAAAGATTCTGATATACCTTTAAAGAAATTTTAGAAATACTTATGTCGTTATCTACCACTTTGCTTATATCCTTCAATATTTTCTGATAAGTAACATGTGGTGATTCTATTTTGCCAATTCCTTTACAGATAGGGCAAGTGATGTACAATTTTGAATCGAATCTCGGTGTTGATCTTTTTCTTGTCAATTCAAGCAATCCCAACTTTGTAAATCCCATGATCATCGTTTTTGCTTTATCCTTTTTTAATTCTTTATTCATAAAATCTATTATTTTTCTTCTACTCTCTTCTCTCTTCATGTCTATGAAATCTATTATGATTATGCCGCTTAAATTTCTCAACTTAATATGCCTCACTATTTCCTTAGCCGCTTCCATATTAGTTTCAAATGAAGTTTCGGAAATATCGTTGCAAGTAATATTGCTGGCTGAATTCACATCAATAACGGTCAAAGCTTCCGTAGTATCTATAAAAATATTACCACCCTTCTCCAGAGGTACTTTTCTCACATATAAAGTCTTCATCATTTCATAAATGGATTCTTCTATAAAAGCATCCCCCTCGATGAATCTAACTATAGGTTTAAATCCAGGTTTGAATTTTCCAATAAATTTTACAACCTCATGCCATAGGTCTTCGGAATCCACAACGATTTCGAATGTATTTTCTCCGAGAAGTTCTCTCAAAGTATATTCTACTAATCCCGGATCTTCATATAACAATTTCACTTTTCTGCTTCTGTTATAACATTCATTCATCAATTTCCATTTATCCAGTAATTCTTGAATTTCCAGGACCATATCTCTTTCAGAAATTCCTTCAGAAGCTGTTCTGATTATCAAACCGCCCTCTTTTATGTTGTCTCTTGCAATTTTCGCGAGTCTTTTTCTCTCGTTTTTGTCGACTATTTTTCGTGAAACTCCTATATGATTAACATGTGGTGTATACACTATAGTTCTTCCTGCCAGACTCATATTAATAGTTACCTGTGGCCCCTTCTGACCTATTGGATCCTTAATAACTTGAACCATTACTTTCGAGCCTTTATTTATTTTGTCACCATTCTTAATATCTCTGAGTCTCAAAAATGCGTTCTTTCCATAACCTACTCTTACAAAAGCAGCTTCCAGCGCCGGAACTATATTTTCTACATAACCAAGATATATATTACCGGTAACACTTTCATTCGTTCTTTCTTCAAAAAATATCTTCTCTATTTTATCTTCTTCTAAGACTGCTATTCTGATTTCATCATCTATGTTGCTAAATATTATTTTTTGAGTTCTATTTTTCTTGTTTATTATTAACACTCCCTTTTCAAAAAAAGGACCACCCTAAGGTGGTTCCTCCACTTTTCAAAATTATTCTATTTCAATTAGACCAATTGTTCCATTTTTTCTTACATATAATGTATTGATTTCATCTGTATTAACATTCTTAAAAACAAAAAAGTTATGCCCAAGCATCTCCATCTGTAAAACCGCTTCTTCTTCAGTCATAGGCTTCAAAAAAAATCTTTTTCTTTTTGTTATCTGTGATTCATTTTCCTCAAATATTGGTGTGGGTTCGTTTTGTATGTCTTTAAGCGGTTTTTTGTGCTTATTTTTCGATCTTTCCTTATATTTTCTCAATCTCCTTTCTAAAGTATCAACGAGTCCATCAACCACATTATAAAAATCGCTTCCCTTTTCTTCAACCCTTATTAAAACACCTGGAAGATGAATGGTTACTTCGACCTTATAAAATGCTCTGTCTTTGTTTACTCTAACATCATAAGAAATTATTTTGTCATCATTAACCATCTTTTTTACTTTAGACAGTTGTTTCTCCAGATGATCTCGCATAACATCTGATAAATCTACATCTTTTGAAAATAAATTAATATCCATAAAAAGCCCTCCTCTCATGATTGGGTGCTGCGAAATCTATAATATATCTCATTATATCATCATAAATATGAGATTCAAATGAAAAAACCATGAGTGTTAAAAATAAATGTGAGATTCAAATTGAAAAATCATCAACGATAGAATTATATTAGCAATCATATATTAAGTAAGCTATAAAATTTTATTACATTAATTTTTTTACTAAAAAATCATTATTAATAAACGATTTTAAAATTTTTATATAATCTTAGCAACCCCTTGACATGTTTGCTAATTGTATTTATAATTTTTAATGAAAATGATTTTATTAGGAGGTAAGGCAAATGTCCAATAAAGAATACACTGTAGGAATAGATTTAGGAACAACAAATTCTTGTATTGCGTGGGTAAAACCCGACGGATCATCAGAAGTAATTCATAATGCGGAGGGTACCAGAACAACCCCTTCTATCGTTTCTTTTGGAAAGACAGGAGAAATAACGGTGGGCGAACCTGCAAAAAGACAAGCAATATTAAATCCAGACAGAACTGTCAGATCAATCAAAAGACATATGGGAACTGATTATAAAGTTAAAATTGATGATAAAACATATACACCACAGGAAATAAGTTCCTTTATTTTGAAAAAATTGAAAACGGATGCAGAAAATTATTTAGATGGAAAAATAACAAAAGCGGTTATAACCGTCCCCGGCATACTTCAATGATGCAGAAAGACAGGCCACGAAAGAAGCCGGTACTATAGCAGGACTGGAAGTTCTGAGAATAATAAACGAACCTACTTCGGCTGCACTGGCTTATGGACTCAACAAAGCCGATCACGAGAAAAAAATAATCGTTTATGATTTAGGCGGAGGAACATTCGACGTTTCATTGTTAGAGATCGGGGAAGGTGTAATTGAAGTCCTTGCAACATCTGGTAACAACAGACTTGGAGGAGACGATTTTGATCAAAGGCTGATCGATTACATAGCGGAAGATTTCAGAAAACAGCATGGTGTTGATTTGAGAAAAGACAAGCAGGCTTCACAGAGATTAAAGGATGCAGCCGAAAGAGCTAAAATTGAGCTTTCGTCAAAATTTGAAACCGAAATAAGTTTACCCTTTATAACAGCTACAGCTGATGGCCCTTTACATCTGGAAATGACTCTGACAAGATCGAAATTTGAATCTTTGGTAAAAGACTTGATTGAAAGCACAAGAGAACAGGTAGAAAGAGTTATAGAAGATTCTAAGGTTCAAATATCAAATATCAACGATATTATTTTAGTAGGTGGATCAACAAGAATACCATATACCCAGAATTTCATCAAAGGAATCTTTGGAAAAGAGCCAAATAAAACAATTAATCCAGATGAGGCGGTTGCGGTAGGAGCTGCTATTCAGGGAGCTATCCTTTCCGGAACTTCAAATATAGATCAGGATTTGGTTTTGGTTGATGTTACACCACTGACTTTAGGTGTTGAAGTTATGGGAGGTCTTTTAGAACCTATTATTGAAAGAAACACTTCTATACCTATAAAAAAGTCAAAGGTCTTTACAACAGCCGCAGATAGTCAGACAGAAGTTGAAGTAGGCGTATTTCAGGGCGAAAGATCGATGGCCAGAGATAATATTTTCCTGGGAAGTTTCAAATTAACGGGAATTCCACCGGCACCAAGAGGGATCCCACAGATCGAAGTAACTTTTGATATAGATAGCAATGGTATTGTAAATGTTTATGCAAAAGATCTGAAAACGAACAATGAACAATCTATGGTTGTCACCGGAAGACAAAAAATGAGTGATGATGAGATCAAAAAAATAATCGAAGATTCTAAAAAATACGAAGAACAGGATAAAAAGAAGAAAGAAGAAATACAACTCAAAAACGATGCAGAGCAGTTATGTTTCCAGATGGAAAAGCTCATAAAAGATAGTGGCGACAAAATGTCGGCGGATGACAGAACAAAATTAGAAACCGTAGTCAAAGATCTAAGAGACGCCATAAATCAAAATAATATTCAAAGAATCAAAATTCTATACGACGATCTACAAAAAGTAAGTATGGAAATTGGGCAGAGAATGTATCAGCAAAACGATGCTTCTGCAGGAAATAACAATAATCCAAGTGAAGGAAAGGGCGAAGAGCCATCTGAAGATATAGGTGAACAAAATCAAGGTGGCGAATATATACCACCTGAAGAAAAATAACAAGGAGGCGCGAGAAAATGATAAAAAGATATACTGGCTTTCCATTTGTAGGAAGAAGATTTGAAGATATTTTTAATGGTTTTAATGAAGATGTGGAGAGAGATTTAGTCCCAAAGTCCGATATTTATGAGGAAGGAAATAGCTTCTATATCACTTTAGAAATACCAGGATTGAAAAAAGAAGATGTTAAAATTAAACTGGAAGATAATCTGCTCATAATTGAAGGCGAAAAGAAAATCGATAAAGAAAGCGAAGGAAGAAAATATCATTACTGTGAAAGAGCAAGTGGAATGTTTCAAAGATCATTCAGAGTACCCGATTACATCAAGATAAATTCTATCAAGGCAAAATTTGATAACGGAATTTTAACAGTAGAACTGCCAAAAACCGAAGAAGAGAAGAAAACCAGAGAAATAGAAATCGATTAAAAAATTAGAAATCTGTTATCTTGACCGGGGTGCTTGACAGTACCCCGGTTTTTATTAGGAGGAAAGATTATGATAAATTATGAAAATTATACTGAAAAAGGGCAAAAAATCCTTATGGATGTTCAAGATATATTATCCAGATACAAAAGCAATCAACTTTCAACGGAAGCTCTTTTACTTTCAATAATAGAAGACAACGACAATATTGCAGTGGAAATACTGAAAAAATCAGGTGTGGATTTAAAAAAACTTCAGATCTCGCTATCGAAGGAAGTTTCCAGATACGGTTCTGCCTACGGTAGTGGAAATCAAATATATATAACACCTGATGCAAGACATGTAATATCCACCGCCCAATCCGAAGCAGAAAGAATGCAGGATAAAAAAATAGGAACAGAACATCTGTTGTTGGGGATAATAAAGGAAACATCATCGGAAGCATCCAAAATACTGATGCGATTCAATATAAACGCAGATAAAATTTATTCACAGATTCTTCAGGAAAGAAAAGAAGGAACGGGAAAAAGAAGATGAAAACGCGGATATTCTCAAGAAATACACTCTCAACCTGACTGAGCTGGCAAAAAACGGAAAATTAATGCCTGTCATAGGAAGAGAGGAAGAAATAAGAAGAGTTATTCAAATTATCGGCAGAAAAACAAAGAATAATCCCGCCCTGGTTGGTGAACCCGGAGTAGGAAAAACCGCTATAGCCGAAGGATTGGCGGAAAGAATAGTTTCAGGGGATATTCCTGCATATTTAAAAAATAAAAGAGTACTGGCTTTAGATATGGGAAGGCTAGTTGCAGGAACAAAATTCAGGGGAGAATTCGAAGAAAGGATGAAAGGGATAATAGATTCAGTTAAAAAATTATCCGGTGAAATAATTCTATTCATCGATGAAATACACACCGTGGTTGGTGCAGGGTCTACCGAGGGATCCATGGATGCAGCGAATCTAATGAAACCTGCTTTAGCGAGGGGAGAATTGCAATGTATAGGTGCCACTACACTCGACGAATATAGAAAATATATTGAAAAAGACAAGGCACTCGAAAGAAGATTTCAGCCGGTTATGATAAATGAACCAACTATTGAAGAGGCTATAGAAATTTTGAAAGGGATAAAGGAAAGTTATCAAAAACATCACTCGGTCGAGATAACCGATGAAGCAATAGAAGAGTCCGTTAACCTGAGCAAAAAATATATAACCGACAGATTTCTACCGGATAAAGCAATAGATTTGATCGATGAAGCGGCTTCATACGTGAGATTGAAAACAGGATATCTGCCGGATACCCTCAGAAAACTGGAAATGGAATTATCGGAAATAGATGAAAAAATGTCTGAAGAAGTATCTCTGGGTAATTATGAAAAAGCCGCGAATTTAAAAACTAATTATGAAAAAATAAAGGAAGAATATAAGAAAGAAAAGGAAAACTGGGAAATTAAAACAAAACCTGAAGAAAGAGTAGTCACACCTGAAATAATTGCCAGTATAGTAGAACAGTGGACCGGAATACCGGCGGGAAAGCTTTTACAATCGGAGATGGAAAAACTTAAGAATATTGAATCCCTTATTCACGAAACATTTATAGACCAGGAAGAGGCAGTCAGCAAAGTCACTAAAACTATAAAAAGAGCCAGAGCGGGATTAAAGGATCCCAAAAGGCCGTGGGGATCATTCCTGTTTTTAGGACCTACCGGAGTCGGGAAAACGGAATTGGCCAAAACATTGGCAAGAATACTTTTTGGCAGTGAAGACGCAATGATAAGAATCGATATGTCCGAATACAGAGAGAAACACACTGTTTCAAGATTAATTGGCGCCCCTCCGGGATATGTTGGCTATGATGAAGGCGGTCAATTGACCGAACGGGTCAGAAGAAGGCCATACAGTGTTGTATTGCTTGATGAAGTCGAAAAAGCACACAGTGATGTCCATAACATACTTTTACAAATAATGGATGATGGCAGGTTAACAGATGGCAAGGGTAAAACTGTCAACTTTAAAAATACAATCATAATAATGACGAGCAATATCGCTTCGGATGAGTTTTTTAAAGAAAATTATAATACTGAAGATATATATTCGAAAATAAAGACCGTATTCAAACCGGAATTTATAAACAGACTGGATTCGATAATATTGTTTAAACCTTTAAAAGAAGAAGCATTGGAATCGATAGTAAAATTACAACTTGAAGAAGTAAAAGAAAGATTATTTGAACAAAATATCGATTTATCTTTCGGTGAAGATGTATTCAAAATACTCGCCGAGAACAGTTATGATCCTGAATATGGTGCACGACCAATCAGAAGAATAGTCGAAAGGGAAATAGAAGAACCTGTAGCAGATAAGATAATCGCCGGAGAAATTAAAAATGGTGACAAAATAAAAGCAATAGTAAATGAAGAAAAGAAAATTATGATAGAAAAAAACTAAACGGTGCTGTTCGCACCGTTTTTTTATGAGTTTGCTTAACTAAACTCCGTAAATCTCTATCAATCTTTCGGGTGCTATTCTCGCCAAAGCTTTTGCCGATATCAATTTTAATTTTCCATCGGAATTTCTTTCCGATATGATTTTTTCTAAATTTTCGATGGCCGAATTATATTTAAAAAACCCGCACAAACCAACGGCAATTATTCTGGTGGCATTTTCTTCAAGATGATTGAACGCAAGATTCAGTATTTCACTTTCAAAATCCTGAAGTTTTAATTTTTTCACTGCTCTCAAGGCAGATTTTTTTAAAAGAGTGGAAGTTGAGTTCAAAGCATCTTCAACTTCATCTTCAACCAGATAATCCATCATGGAAGATAATGTATCTATTGCTGATGACCTGACCTTTTCAGAAGGATCTTTCAAAAGTTTTCTCAAATCGTCGGCAGTCGATGGCTCTTTCAAAGATTTAAATATCTGAACACCTAAAACTCTTTCATCTTCGTCTTTACTGTTAATAAGCTTTTCGGCTGTAGGAATCAGTTCATTATCATAACCTATATTTTTTTTCATCTGTTTAAGAGCAAAAATCCTCTTTTTACCTGAACCGTCACGAATTATTTCTTTAAGCTTATTCTTCGCCAAATCTTCCGGAAAGAGAGAAATGGCTTCTATTATGGATTCAATATTGCTTAAATCTCTGTATTTATTCAACAATTCCTGGAGATACTCTATATCATTTTCATCAAAATTTTTAAGTTTTTTAATTATCGCAATTTTTTTCAATTTTTTATTCAAAGAAGAAAGATTTTCCTCCGTTATCTCAAAATTTCCAAGAAAGGCATTGGCCAAATTCTGTATCATTTTATTAGGATCATTTTCAAACGGTTTTAATTCATCTTCGGAAACACTTTCATCTATCAAAGTCTCAATATACATTTTTCTGACTTTACTCGACTGATCACTGGAAATCTTTTCTTTCAATTCCTTATTTGCGGATCCTGAAAGACTTATAAACTTCACAGCAACTGAACGGACCTTTTCGGACGGATCATCGAGAAGCTGTGTGATCTTCTCATCGATACCTTCTTGATTAACATACGCTTCAATCGCTGAAGCTCTTACGAAAGGGGAAGAATCGTTGAGATATTTATCTATATTATTTATATGAACTTCGTTTTCTATACTCATTTTCAGGCCTCTTGACTTCAATTGCTGCGTTTTAGAGAGAAGCATTTCATCGATATTTATTTTTTTCATATTGTTTATTTCATCTTCTATATACAGCAAAACCTTCTTTATTTCTTTTAAAGGCATCCTTTATTCCTCCATATTTATATATAACTTTCTGTCATCGATATTGAATATAATGATTTGTTCCACTCTTTCTATTTCAAGCTTCCTCTTAACCTTATATAATTTATTAACCGTTCCATTTTTCTGTCTATTCAGATAACCCTTTTTGTAGTAATATGAAACTACTTTATAACCCGGATTCTCGTATTCAAGTAAATAAAGGGAATTTTTATTTTGATAGAGTAATCTCTTGTTACTTTTCAAGTCTTCTTTTATAAAATCAATCGCTCTGTTTAAATTACATATATCTTTTGAACAAGAATTAAAAAAATGTACCTCTTCACAATATAATACGAATAAATTTAAAACACCTATAGAAATCACAGAAATTGCACAAAGAGTTATCAGGGTTTCTACGATGGTTATCCCTTTATTCAATCTCTTTTTTCAACTCCTGTAGTCTCCTCATCACTCTTTCTTTTCCTAAAATTGAATATGTTTCGAATAAACCTGGTGTAACTAATCTGCCGGTCACCGCACCTCTTAAAAATTGAAAAGTCCTCTTTTTTGATGTTATTTTTTCAGCAGCCAAATCTCTTATAATCTTTTCGCAACCTTCTACAGACCAATCTGGATTCTCATTGAATTTTTCCTCCGCTCTTTCCAATAACCGGCCATTCCACTCTTCATTTAAAAATTTTTCTTTGTAATCTTCTTCATATTTTACATTTTCATCAAAAAACGGCGAAGAGAAATCACATAACTGCTTCAGTGTGTTTATTTTTTCCCTGCATACTTCTATCACTTTTCTGGAGTAAAATTCAGATTCTTTTATTTTCGATTCAAGGTTTTTTCTATCTGTAAGTTCCAACCAATTTATATATTCACGGACTACTTCATCTATATTCAACATTCTCAAATGTTTTCCGTTTATCCATTCCAGCTTTTCGTAATCAAAAACAACGCCCTTTCTGGAAATAGACTCAATATCGAAATCTTTAATTTTTTCATCTATATCAAAAATATCATCTTCAGATTTCCAGCCCAAAAGGGCTAAAAAGTTCATCAAAGCACCACTCAGATATCCTTCTTTTATGAAATGTTCAACACTGGTATGACCATGCCTTTTCGACAGGGGAGCCTTATCATCACCAAGAATCAAAGGAATATGCATAAATTCGGGCAGATTCCACCCAAGGGCCCTGTAAACCATAACTTGTTTTGCCGTATTGGTCAGATGATCTTCGCCCCTGAAAACATGTGATATTTTCATCAAATAATCGTCTATGACAACGGCAAAATTATATGTGGGAAATCCGTTTGATTTCACTATTACAAAATCGTCGAATAATTCATTTTTAAATTTCATATCACCTTTCAACAGATCATAAAATTCAGTATTCTCGGTCTCAGGTATTTTAAATTTTACTGTGACGGAATATGCTTCATCTAAATTTTCAAATTTATCGTAGGAAGTCTCAATGACTGTTTTGGGATCGCTACTCTTATATAGAGCGTAATATGCAAGTTTATCCTCTATCAATTTTTTACTGAATTTTTCATACACGCCTTTTTTATGTCTTTCACTTTGTAGATAAGGTGCATAAGCGCCCCCAACATCGGGACCTTCATCCCAATCCAGACCACACCAATTCATAGATTTTATTATCTGATCTTCAAATTCTTTTGTAGATCTTTCCGTATCCGTGTCTTCAATTCTCAAAATAAATTTTCCATCATTCTTCTTTGCAAAAAGCCAATTAAACAATGCTGTTCTTACTCCGCCCACGTGTAAATTTCCCGTTGGACTTGGCGCAAATCTACATCTTATCATTCATGACCTCCAAATGCTCTCTAAGCTCCTCTATTGATTTAACTTTTTTTACCTCAATTAGTCTTCTGTTATCCAGATATTTTTTATCTATCAAGACTTTGTCAATCCTATCAGTCCAACCTCCGGTACCTTCAAATAGTATTACCGGTTTTTCATAACAATAAGCGGATATTATTTCGAACAACGTTCCAACTTCTCCACCAATAGATATAACAAAATCGATAGATTTTACCAGAATCAACGACCTCATGGTGAAATCCATTCCCGTATCTATCCTGGTATCCAGGTACATATTGCCAACTTCACCATCCGGGAGAATCCCTACCACTCTTCCCCCCATTTCTTTGGCCCCTCTGGAAACCAATTCCATTATTCCATCTCTTCCACCCGTATAGAGTGTGTGCCCATATTTTGCTATTGTTCTTCCAACTTCTATAGCCAGTTCGGAAACACGATTTATCTTTTCATCACTCAAACTTCCAGAATAGCCGAATACTCCAACATTCATATCAATTATCATCACCTAAATAATTTTCTATAACTTCTCTGTCATTTAAAACCTTTTCCGGTTCACCACATGAAATAACTTTACCCTTGTAAAGAACATACAATTTATCTACAACATTCGCAATACTCAGAACATCGTGATCGGTTACTATGACTCCTATGCCTCTGGTCCTCAAGTTCCTTATGATTTTTTGTATATCTTTAACTGTTATAGGATCAATCCCCACAAAGGGTTCATCGAGAAGTATAAAAGACGGAGAAAGAGTCAGTGTTCTTGCAAATTCCAAACGTCTTTTTTCTCCCCCCGATATAAAATCCGAAGTCTGATTTTTCAAATGATCAATCCCAAATTCTTTTAAAAGCTCAAGAGCTTTATCATCAATCTCTTTAGAAGAAAGATTTTTATTGTTGAGACTTAAAATAATTCTCAGATTTTCTATTACTTTCAAACCCCTGAAAATGGAAATATCCTGTGGAAGATATGCTATTCCCCTCTGTGCCCTTTGATGAACGGGAAGTTTTGTTATATTTTCTCCATTGAGTAAAATTTTTCCCTTGTCAGGGATTACCAATCCAAGCATAGATTTAAAAGCGGTAGTCTTCCCGGCCCCGTTTGGACCCAGAATACCTACCACTTCATTTGATTTTGCGTGAAAAGAAACGTCGCTTAATACCCTTCTTCTACCAAAATTTTTATATAATGATTCACACGATAACTTTTTTAATTCCGTTTCTATCAATTATTTTCGAATCCCTTTAAATATGAAATAATCATATCGGTGATATCATATGTTCCATTTCCATATAATAAAACATCTTTGTTAATTACCATATCAATTCCATTAAATTCCGCATAATCTTTAATTCTCTTGTTTATTGTTTCAAGAATAACGGCCAGTTTGTTGTTGTAATTGTTTTCCAATGTCTGCTCATACTGGGATTTTTTTGAAAGAATTTCCTGTTGCTTTGCAGTGATTGCCTCATTCGTTGCACCACTGTTTACCAATGTTTCATATTCCTTACTTAAATTATCAAGTTGCATCTGATAAAACTGAACATCTTCCTCATAGTTGGCATTCAGATTCTGCCATTCTTTGGTTGATTCCAACACCTTCTGATTATCAACAAAGGCTATATTCGCCGGTGTTGAAGGTCCACTAGAGCTTTCTGAAATTGAAACAACTCCCACTACTGCCACAAAAATTACCATCAATAAAATCACTTGTACTTTTTTCAAAATAATTCCTCCTTAAAAATTCTTTCTTGAATCTATCAATATAGTTACTGGGCCATTATTGGTCAGATTAACCTTCATATGCGCCCCAAATTCGCCCTGCTGAACGTTTACTTTTTTAGACGCCAATTCTACAAATTTGTTGTAAAAATACAACGCTTTTTCAGGATTTTCTGCATTTGTGAACGAAGGTCTCCTTCCTTTCCTCGCATCTCCCAACAGAGTGAACTGAGAAACAGCGAGTATTTTTCCCTTCACATCCAATAATGATAAGTTCATTTTTTGATTGTCATCTTCAAATATTCGCAAGTTCAATATTTTATCGACTGTCCATTCAACATCTTCTATAGTATCATTTTTTTCCGCACCTATTAATACCATCAGTCCGTTTTCTATTTCGCCAATTATTTTTTCATCAACAACAACATTTGCCTTTGTGACTCTCTGTATTACCGACCTCAAGAAATCCCTCCCGTTCTTTCAACCTTTTGAACACCCTTCATGTTTCTCAAAGCTTCCATAGTTAGTGTTAAGTGACCGATATCCCTGACTACAACACGCGCCTTGAACTTATTCAATCCCCATTTCCCGTTTTCAACCGTATACTTATCTATAGTTGCATTCCTGCTCTCGATTTTATCAACAATTTTACCATCTATTCTTCTTTCGGAATTATCGTAAAAAACTATTATCCAGGATATGAACTTTTCATTCGCTATATTGCCCCAATGAGCTTCTAAAACCCTTTCTTCGGAAATATTCCTTATATTTATACAAGTCCTTTTATGAACAGATATTCCCCGGGAACTTATAATTCCTATTATATCTTCACCTGGGAGTGGATTGCAACATTTTGCAAAATGCACATCGATTCCAGTTTGTCCACCGATAATAACTTCATTTCCCTTGTTCTGCTTTTTCTTGATTATCTTCTTCTGAAGAATTTCTTCTTCTTCGACCGTTTTGGGATATAAAAGATTGAGCAATTCTCCGATCGTTATCGATCCATCGCCTATTTTCATAAAGAGCTCTTGTTGATTGTGTGCAGCGATTTTTGTCATCATATTTTTTATTTCTTCAGAATTGAGCAAATCTTCCATCGGCTTTGACAATCGTTTGCTCACCTTCCGGAATACTTCCCGTCCGGATTCAATGAGTTGATCGCTATATTTTGATTTCAGATATCTTCTTATTTTCGCCTTTGTACTGTTCGATTTTACATACTTAAGCCAATCCAGACTGGGCCCCTTGCTCTGTTTATTTACTAGTATTTCGACCACTTCTCCAAGTTTTAACTGGTAATTCAACGGAATCATTCTTCCATTGACCTTGGCTCCGCCAAAATGATGCCCTATTTCTGTATGTATAGCGTATGCAAAATCAATCGGCGTTGAACCCCTTGGAAGATGAATTATTTCTCCTTTGGGAGTAAAAACATAAACTTCTTCACTCACTAAACTCTGAGAAAAAACCTCTATATCTCCAAAGCTTGTGATCAACTCTTTGTGCCAATCGTTTAACTGTCTCAGCCAGACGTTTTTTCTTTTGGAATTCGTCACACTGTTATCTTTTTCCTTGTATTTCCAGTGCGCTGCCAGACCGTACTCTGATTCCACATGCATCTCTTTGCTTCTTATCTGGATCTCCAGAAATTCTCCCCTTCTCGTTATTACCGTTGTGTGAAGAGATTTATAGCCATTCGATTTTGGTGATGCAATATAATCCTTAAATCTATCGGGTTGAGGATTCCACAGTGAATGAACTACACCCAGAGCTTTATAGCAATTTGTCACATCCTTGGTTATAATTCTCAGAGCGAACAAATCATAGATCTCGTCAAACGCCTTTCCTTTTACAACCATCTTCTGCCAAATACTGTAAAGATGCTTTATTCTTCCCGATATATCATAAGAAATTCTATTCTTAGTCAATATTTCCTCAATATCTTTCTGGTAGTCCTGTATTATCTCTCTTCTTTCACTTATTTTTTTATTCACTAATTTTTTCAATTCCTGGTACTGTTCCGGATATAGATATTTAAAGCTGAGATCTTCCAATTCCCATTTCATTACATGAATCCCAACCCTATGAGCTATAGGAGCATATATTTTAAGTGTTTCAAGTGCTTTTTCCTTTTTCTTTTCATCACTCACATACTTGAGAGTTCTCATGTTGTGCAATCTATCAGCCAGTTTTACGATAATAACCCTCGGGTCGGTCACGAGCGCCATCATCATCTTTCTGAGGTATTCTATTTTATCTCTGGCTTTAATAGTCTTACTTTCAAGATTAGCATTTATATTCAGGGTATTAATTTTCGTTACACCGTCTACTATATTCGCAATCTCTTTACCATATTTTTCCTCTATAGTATCTAGAGATACATTACAATCCTCCACCACGTCATGCAACAAGGCTGAAGCAATAGTTTCAATATCTCCCCCAAAAGCGGCGATTATTTTCGAAACTTCAATAGGATGTGTAAAAAACGGTTGGCCGGATTTTCTGAGTTGATTGCTATGGCTTTTCCTTGCAAAATTATACACATTTTCTATTATAAGTTTATCCTGCTCATCGTATTCTTTTTCAGAGATGCTCTCCAAACTTTTTATATAAGTTTTGGGAGAATCAATTAACTCGCTCACAATACACCTCCTGATATTGAATTTTATCACAGAGACAGTTAAGAAAAATATTTCTTATTAAAAAATATTGTTTAAAGAGGTATATAAGAATTGTACAGTTATCTATAAATTAATTTTCACTTATTCTCTTTATTAATAAGTTTAATAGCATGAAATATTGCCCACATGGCAGCTTTATTCATTATTCTTATCCTATCGCCTATTAAGTTTTTTTCATAGCAATACATTTTTCTCATATAATCTATTCCTATAAAAACCTGTCCCACATTATCATTTCTGTTATCTCCTGCCGGTCCGGCAATTCCTGTTATAGAAATTCCAATATCTGTATTTGAAATTTTTCTTATATTTTTCGCCATTTGAAATGCCGTTTCGGCACTCACGGCACCGTATTTTTCAAGGGTTTCTTTTTCAACTTTCAGGAACGAAATTTTCGATAAATTTGAATAAGATACGATACCATCCAAAAAGAAATTTGAACTACCCGGAATACTGATAATTTTTGATGCGAACAGACCTCCGGAACAAGATTCGGCCGCTGAGATGGTTAAATCATATTTTTTCAATAATTTGTGAAGTTCCATTTCCAAAGATGTGTAACCATCACCATAGTAGTATTCTCCAACTATTTCAAGAATTTTCTTCTCGGTTTCCAGAACAAGGGATTCACATTTTTCTTTATTTTTTCCGCTCGAGGTTACCCTGAGCGTAACTTCATAGTCTTTCGCATAAGAAGCTATTGTAGGATCAGTTTGATTCACTATAAGCTCCTTTATCCTTCCGACAAGGTCCGATTCACCAATCCCAAAAAATCTTAAGGTTCTGGAATAGAGAGTTCCATCAATAAACATGCTCAAATATGGAATAACCTCTTTTTCAAACATGTGAGACATTTCTTTTGGCGGCCCCGGTAAAAGTATGAAAATTCTTCCTTCATTTTCAATTATACAACCCGGCGCGGTTCCAACCCCATTTTTTAAAATGATGGCATTTTCAGGAAAATAGGCCTGCTTAAGGTTTTCTTCACTCCTGAAAATTTCTCTATCTCTGAAAAAACTCTTTATGGCATCCACAGATTCTTTATGCAAAACCATATCCAGTTTTAAAAAATCACACACGCACTCTTTAGTTAAATCATCCTGAGTCGGTCCTAGTCCCCCAGTTAAAATTATCATCTGCGATCTATCACAAGCGGTTTGAATGGTGTTTTTAAGTCTTCCTGGATTATCACCCACAACAGTGTGATAGTAAACAAAAAAGCCCAAATCCTTCAATCTATTTGAAATGTAAGTGGCATTCGTATTGACTGTATCTCCCATTAAAATTTCTGTTCCAACAGATATTATTTCACAATTCATTTTATTCACCCTTTTAATTAATTTTTTCAATATACTCTTTTATCTCATCTACCGTCTGAGATTCAAGTCTTTTACCCCAAACTATTTCTTTCTGATTTTCACCAGTTATTTCAATAAAAGGAATGAGGTAAATCGTGAATTTAGGAACCAAATTCACGACATCCAATACGTTCAATTCAAGATCTTCCAATTTTTTAACTTCGTTAGGCGAAATTGAAAAGATGACTCTTGCTACTTCTTTCGAATCTTTTTTTAGTCCTTTATATCTGTTCAAAAATTCCAGAAAATATTTCGTCTTTTCGCTGATTTTTGCTTCATCAAATAATTCAATTTTTTTATTTATGCCATCTTTCTTATCATCCTTAAATCTTTCAGACTTCTGTACATTTTTTTTAAGCATTTCCTTATCTTTGTTATCTCTTTTAATAGATGAAGCTGAATAGTACTCTTTCTTTATAGAGGGTTTCTCTTCCGGCTTTAATTCAACCCTTCTTTTTTCCGGATCATCTTCCTTGTTCAAATTTAGAACGGGAAGATTTTTGTTCATTTTTTCCTCCGCAATTTTCCGCAACATTAAAAGATAAAAATATACACTGTTTTTATCTGTCAATTCCAGAAAAGATATATCTCCTATCGTACAGTTAAGAAACATAATAAGATCGTCTTTGTTTATTTTCCTCTGAAATACACTCTTTGATTCGTTTTTTAAATTTAAGTTTATACCTTCCTGCGATAACTTTATCTTCTCCGACTTCATTTTCAATTCTTCATATTTTATGAATTTTTCATCAATGAGTATCCCTTCATTCATAATAGATATCTTTGTCTGTTTATTTGCAATCAAAATATTACCATTCTTTTTATCTTTGCCTCTGTAAGTAAAAGGTTCACAATAGTACTGTGTTTTATCCCTCTTATAGTATTTTTCCGATTTATAATCAACGATATAAATCACTTCAAAGAGTTTGCTCAACTTATTTTTCAACAATAAATCCGCATTATCCACTATTTTTTTTACCGAAAACGAAGAAAAACATTCCCAGAAATAATCGTGTAACTTCGCGTTTTTTTTCAATTCAATACCCAAAGGAAAAATTTCGGCCAGGAAATCTTCTCCATAACTTTCAAAAAATTTCGAGAGCAGATTCACTATTTTTTCTTTTTTAAATATATAATCGTTATCAATCAAAAATTGAATAAAATTACTTATGAAAACATCTATATTTACTATTCTCTCTTCTGATGTTTTGACTTCAGAAATTATTTTCTTCATGGATTCTTCTATGATCATCAAAAAGAAATCATCGGAAACGTTTTGCAAATCCAACTGGGTAAATAACTTATTTTTCACAACATATTCTATAAAAGTCGTTTCATTTATCAACTTTTTAACTAAACCATCCACGGAAAATCTGTATTTCCTGGATTTTTTTATCTTGTTTTTAATCGAGGAGATCAAAACAATCTTTTTAAAAAGAACGATAATGTCTTCCGCATCAAAATCGGATTGAATGATGAAATCATAGTACTTCTTAAAATTCTCTGCGGGATTGGATGAGTTATCAAAAAAATCTATAACATCAGATTCAAAATATGAATTTTCAATAAACTTGTTTAAAACATAATTCTCCGCCTCTTCAACATCGGAAAATTTCTCAAATCTATCCTCTTCCCCGCTCACCAAAACATAATAATCTCTGAAAAAAATCCTGGTTATATATATGATAGAAATGAGTTTACTCTTAAAATGGTATTTTATTTTTTTCTCCTGGATTAAGTCTTCGGGATTCCTTGGAGTTATTATTTTTATTCAACTCCTTCTCTGAAATAGCTGCAATATTTGTCTTATTTATAGTTTATCATTTTATTTTTTATTCGGCGATACAATAACTTAAACATTCTAAATACCATACAAAATTAAAAATTAAATTTCTTTTATGTATATGATAATATCTTCATATATAAATCTGAATTGGAGCTGGTAAGCATGAAAATCTTCTTTCTGGGTACTGCAGCATTTGAAGGATTTCCTAATCCCTTTTGTAATGGAACTTTCTGTGAGCATTCGAGAAGAGAGAAAATAAATAGATTGAGATCCTCAGCCGTAATTGACGACAAAATACTCATAGACTTTGGTCCTGATATTGTGGCTTCTTCCCAAAAATTTATGAAAAAACTTTTTGAAATTGAAATATTATTAATAACTCACTCTCATCCCGATCATCTTTATCTCCCCAATCTTGGACTCAGAATGGCCCCGTACAACGAATCGTATGAAGAATTATGTAAAATGCATATTATATCGAATGAGACTGTAATAGCTAAAATTTCAAAACATAAATATTTCGATAAACAAAAAAACTCTTTAAAAGTCCTCGCACCGTTTTATAAATACCGTTTGGGAGAATACGAAATCATATCCGTACCGGCAAATCATAAAACTTCTTCAGATGAACAACCGCTCTTATATTGCATTCACAATACGGATAAAACTATTTTTTATTCCACCGATACCGGCCCTTTGAATGAAAAAACATTGAAAAACCTCAAAGAAAAACTGCCATATAAGATAGATATGCTTGTAATGGATGCCACATTAGGTCTTTCTGATTCGGTTTTTCCTTATCACCACAGCTTTAAAACATTAAAAAACGAAATTGAGAGATTCAGAAAATACAATCTTTTATCTGAAAATCCTAAAATTTACGCTCATCATTTTTCGCACCACGGTAACAATTTCAACGATATAAAAGAAAAATATAACGAGATTGGTGTAGAAGTTTCTTTAGATGGTACGGAAGTTAAAATATGATAGTTAAAAAGTTTCTGTAGAAACTTCTACCAATTATGATAAAACCCGGAGGTGATTACTTTGCCTTATGAAAAAGAAAAAAAGTACATAATATATTTGAAAGATGAAGACAGAGATACGTTCATAACAAAAAACTCGAACAGGATTCAAAAAACAGGCATAATTCAATGGTATTTAATTGAAGAAATCAGAATTCGTCTGCAGATCGAATATATGAATGGATATTTTCATGAAAAATGGATTGAGGGCAGGAAAACACTTACTGATAACGTGTTGATAAGAAAAGAAAATGAAAGGAATTTCATTCCTGAAAACAGCTCTTTCATTCAAAATCTATCCAATTATCCCTACGTTATTAAAATTCGCCATTATCTGAAAACAGTTAAAAATGTCAAAGAATGTATACTGGACGAATTTCTCATAGAAAAGCATCCAAACACTGGAAATTTGAAATATCTTATGGAAATCGAATTAATAAACGAAAAAACCGGAGACGAAGTTTTCGATAATCAACTGAAAATTCTGAACTTTATGAATTTTAAATACGAAGATGTTACCTCTCATAAGGAGTATTCCAACAGATATCTCTCGGTAAAAAATAAAAAAGCGAATCAACAAGAACTCATAGAATACTTAAAAAAAATTCTGTCCGGTTAGCCACAACTGCCGCAGTTACCTCCGGAACACCCGGAACAACTTTCAGATTTCCTGCAGGTCGCTACTCTTGAAATCTGTTTTTCAAGTTCCCCATCACACTCACTACACTTTGGCGGCTGCTGATTATACTTCAACAATAAGTTCTCTTCTTTGCCACAATTTTTACATATAAACCTGTATAAAGGCACAAAAATTCCTCCCTTTTAATCTCATGGATATTATTATATCTTTTTCAGAACGAATTGTTTAAAAAATGTAAAAATTTTATCATTCATTTGTTTATAATCTTTTCTTGACACATTCATAATATATATTATAATTTTTTAAGTACGTTTATGTAATAGTCCTTTTAAAAAACCACCATATAGTTGTACTATAATTGGATTATAATTAAGATTGATATTTTCGGTTTTACGGAGGTATAATGAAAAAATTACTGTTATTTATTTTGATAATAATGACAACAGGAATATTGTATTCTCAAATAATAGCAAAATTCGACGAAAGATTCATCAATCCTCAGAAGTTGCTCTTCTCTGAAGTATCGGACATAGAAGAAAACTCCTTTTTGTTGACCCAGATCTATGGATCTCCTGTCTTAACAAAAAATTCAACGGAGACCTTCAACATACATCAAAGACTGTATTCCCCGGAAAATAAATACAATATTTTAGAAAGCCTTTCTTTATTCGTTTACGGTCACAATAAAATTAAAATAATAAATGATGAGCTGTCCGTTTTTTCCGGAAATATAAGCAATGATTTAATCGATTACTCAAACAGACCCATAAACCTTGAATATATAAAAGATTCTTATTTGGTCGAATATTCCAGTGATGATATTTATGAATATTTCAAGAACGATAATTCTTTAAATTCGATGGAATTGCTGCTCCCGATTTTAATTCACGATAAGTCAAAAAACGAAGAATTCGAGGATTTGTATAATTATGACCCAAACAAATACAACTTTATTTATCTTTTATTTGAAAACAAAGACAGCAAAATTGAAAATGGCCTCGTATTTTCATTTCCTTTCTTAATAAATGAAGAGCAGGAAAAAAAGGATTCCTATGTTATCTACAACTTAACCATTATCCAGAACAGTGAAACAGGAGAAAAAATAATCGTGAGAAATGAATACAGATGGGAAAAGAAAATAAATGAGCTAAATATACAATCGGCTTATGAAAAGGCGAATACGGGATTCATAGAATTCCACAGATATCCGGATGCGACAGATACATATTTACCTGACTTTGAAGATTCCCTTAAAATGAATCCGGAATCTCCGGAAGGATTTGCCGCTTTGGGAAATTATTATTTGTACTTAGGTGAAACACGGCATGCTAGCGAACTAATAAAAAAGGCAATTGAATATGATCCCGATCTGGAATCTCCAATAGTCTTGAAAGCTTATGGTGCTCTCTTATTTTCACAAAACGATTACGAAGGCGCAAAATCGGTATTTCAAAAAAGTTTAGAAATTGACCCCTCTTTTCCGTATTCTTTGAGAAATCTTGCTTTCATAAATGTTAAGGACGGGGAAATAAAAATCGCTGTCAAAAATCTTGAAAAAGCTGTCGAGCTGGATCCTGACTGGATTTATCCTCTCGACGACCTGGCTTCCCTGTACTATTTGCAGAGGAATTACGATCTGGCAAAAAAGACTTACTCCTATGTAATCCTTAAAAGACCCGAATTGATAAAACCTTATATTTATTCGGCAATAATATACAGAAAAGAAGGAAAATTTCAGGCTTCCGAAACATTTTTAAAAAAAGCCCTTTCGATCAATGTGAATGATTGGCTGGCAAATTTTCACATGGGTTACCTCTTTGAAATTCAGGATGATTTGGATAGATCAAGTTTTTATTATTCAAGATACGATAAATTAAAAATACAAAACAAAGACAGTTTTTACAACGATTTCTGGTATTCAAATCCGTTTATCAATCTCAGTATTCAGCTGAATATAGGTTTATACGATATTCTGGATTTTAAAACGGAAGATTTGAAAATATACCTGGACGGTCCGGTCTATATAGAAAGATTTTATGAAAAAATTCAGGCCGGAACTTTATTTCAGTTTGAACTGGTAGACATTCCATCCGGACAATATATTTTTAAAGCCACATGGGGAAAGAAGAAGATGGAAAAAATTCTTGATATATCGGAAGATTCGCATCTGATGTATACTATATATTAAAAAAGCGCTGCCGTTAGGCAGCGAAGCGGTCTTAAAGGTTTAGTTTATTATACACCATATTGGGCAATGCACATTATATGATACTGATAAATCGTGATACTTAAATACTTGACATGAACAAACCCGCATTATTAATACTTTATAAAAGGAGAGAAAAATGATTATACTTGGGCATAGAGGAATGGGAAGAGGGGAAGGAGAAAATACGCTTCTGTCTTTGATAAAGGCAGATCAATTATCTGATGGAATAGAAACCGATTTAAGACTTACCAGGGACAACGTCATAGTGTTAAATCATGACGAAGATCTGAAAAGAGTTTTCAACATGGATATAAAAATCAGTGATTTTACCTATAAAGAATTGAAAAAAAATAAATTAATAAATGATGAATGTTTAACAACATTGGAAAAACTATTACTGGAATTGAAAGAAAAATCAATAAAAAACTTGGAAATTAAAGAATACAACGTGGCAAATTATATATTACCTCTTATCAAAAGTTTCGGAGCTACGGATAATGTCATCATTTCTTCCTTCGATTACAAATGCTTGGAAAAAATCAAGGGATCGGACGAAAATATAAAAATTGGGTTGCTGGTTGGAGAAGAAGCCAGAAGAAATTCGTTGGAAGAGACGTCAGACTATTTCAAAGAACTAATTGATAAATATAAACCCTATTCCTTTCATTTACCGGTTCAAATGTTTGAAGAATTTGGTTTTAAAATAGGATTCAAGTTCACAAAATGGCTCAGAGCCCAGGGATTTAAAATAGCTTTCTGGACCGTAGACGATCCCAACCTGGCACTTAAAATAAAAGATATAACCGACTATTTTATAACAGATAACATCATGGGAATAAAGAGTGTTTTGTAATGCTTTTCGTTTTTCAGAAAATAATTAATTCTCTTGTCACCCCACCCGGATTGTTCATTGTTCTTTTGTTCGTGAGTATTCTGATCGTCTGGAGAAAAAGACATGAAAGACACATGAAATTTCTCACAACGTTGCTCATAATAATCACAGTATTCTTGTATATTCTATCAACCAATCTTGGAAGCAATCTCTTCATTATTCCGCTTGAGAAAGAGTTCCCTCCAAACGATAATTATAACGGCGATGCTATAATTATTTTATCCGCGGGTTCTTTAAATACTCCCGCAGGAGATCAGATAGGGCCAACTTCCTTGTTAAGAACCTACAAAGGTTTTCAGATTTATGAAAAAACGAATAAACCTATAATAGTTACCGGGGGAAATGTTTTAGGAAAAAGTGATAAGACACTCGCAGAACTTATTAAAGACACCCTTGAATCCTGGGGAGTTCCATCGGATAAAATCATTCTTGAAAACAAAGCAAAAACAACTGAAGAAAACGCAAAATATTCCCTTGAAATCTGTAAAAATGAGGGATGGCTAAACGTAGATCTCGTCACTTCAGCCATTCATATGAAAAGGGCATACGACATCTTCAAAAAATTTGGTTTTATCACAGTAAATCCCGTTCCATCTAATTACTATGCAGAATATGGAGATTTCTCTTGTGCTGATCTTTTACCGAATGCAGGTTCCCTTGAAGCCAATTCTTCCGCGATTCACGAATATATAGGACAGATATATTATTCATTCAAATAAATTTTTAGAACAGTGCTCTTATGTACCTTCCACCTATATTCCATCCGGTTATTTCCGCTATCTCTGATTCATCCAGACTCTGCGAATATTCATTGGCCGAATCTTTATCGGGGAATATCCCTATATTCACTCCATAATAAAGAACCCCGGAATCGGTAATCCATTTCAACGCAAAGGCCGGATAATTTTTTTCTCTCAAAGCGGCTATATTATTTACAACAACATTCAAATTCGAGTGGCTCACTATTTGGACACCGTAAAAATTATTGAATATACAATTTTTTTCCAACACATTTTGATTCGAGGTAACAACACAGTACCCGTTACTGTACTTGCAGATTAAATAATTATTTATACCAGATTCAACACACGCTTTAAACGCCTCTTCTTCTTTAACTACTATGAGCTTTTGTTCCGAACTCTTTTCTATAATTTGTTTGGCATTGAAAACGAGTCTTCTGTAATCGAAAGATTCCAGAGTGAGATCATTCACTGTATTTATATCGTCTTTCTTTTCTATATCCGGAAAAACAAAATCATCTTCATTAACAATCAGATCTTTGTCTTTGACAGAGTAATCTTTTATGCTCAATCTGGTTTCTTCCAACAGCCATGCATTTTTTTTCAAATCACCATTCAATAAGAAAACATATCCGAAACCAATCAGAATTATTACACTGAATGTTATTAAAACAATTCCCAAAATCAATATTATTTTTGTATAATAATTATCATTCACATGAACGACTCCATTCGAATCCCTGAATTTTTATAAATTCTTTTAAAATCATTATAATCCAAACTTATTTTCCTCATTCCTGGAAATGTAGGAATGTTAAATTCTAATATTTTATTTTTCTTGAAAAAATCAAAGAAAGATGTACGATCTATTCTGTAGAACCAGGTGTTAATCCAATCTTTCTTAATTTTAAAAATTAATTCTTTACAAAAATCATGCTCTATTATTCCATAGTTATATGACAACCATATTGAAAAGAGAGTTCCAAAGGCCATTGAAATCTCATTACTCACTTTAAGTCTGTATATGTTCTGAAGATACTTTGCAAAGTTTACTCCAACCGGATATTTATCATCACTTATCAACCGTGTATAATCCTTTACCGCGAGCCATATCATGTATCTGTAGTTATCTATAGTCAATGTACCCTTCTCATAGTTATTCATAAGATAATAAAAGAGTTTCATATCACTTGAGATAGACACATTGATTATGGAAATCAAATTCACCAATTTCAATTTTTCCGCATCAAAGGAGAGTTCCGGATAAATATATATTATATCTGGCATGCCAATATTTCCGAGAACATTTTTTTCTTCCTCATAGTTCAAAAAAAATTCTCCATCTATTTTCAGAAAAACTTGTGAAAACGCTGTAGTTGGCATCATTATCAATCTTTTTATAGATAAAAGTGAACTGGAGATATATCCCACAAGATTAAAAAGAGGATTATCTCCAATCACAAAAATTTTATTCAAATCAGAGGATCTGATATACTGAAGCAAATAATAAAAATTATTCAGTGTTACATTATCCTCCACATCTTCAATTAATAGTTCATTTTTATAATGTATTTTTCCCTTCTTTTTCTTACTTATAATATAAAGGTATTCTTTATTATCATCCGGTAATTTATCGGTTGATAAAATGTGACATTGTTTGTTGAACGAATTGGAAAAAATTAATTGATTCATAATTTAAACAATTTTATAAAGAACTAAATCCCCTCTTCACATAATTTTTTCAGCAATTTAACTATATTTAAAACATCATCGTAATCAATCATTTCATGAGGTGTATGAGCATATCTTGTGGCTATTGAAATGGTTCCTGCGTGGGTACCTGCTCCTTTAACCTGATATCCTCTGGCGTTGGTACCTCCGAATATCAAAATTTCATATTGATAAGGTATATTATTCTTCTTCGCCACCTCTGTTAATTTATCTACAAAATACGAAGAACTTATAGACGATTTGTCTTTTATTTTTATGAGTGGTCCATCACCAAGTTTAAAATTCATTCTTTTTAAATGCTTAGGGGTATCTGGTCCTACAGATATATCAAGTGCTATAGCCATATCAGGATTTATATCGTGACTGGCAACGCTCGCACCAACCAATCCCACCTCTTCCTGTACTGAAAAAACGAGATACAGATCATCGACAGGTTTTTCTATTTCCTTCAAAAGCTGTATCATAAAGGCACAACCAACTCTATCATCAAACGCCTTTGAAATGAGTCTTTTTCCACCATCATAAAATTCAGCCTCGTAGGTTGCGAAGGAACCGACCGGTGTCTTTTCTTCCGCTTCCTCTCTAGAAGTTGCACCTATATCTACAAAAATATTATCGAACGAAAGATTTTTTATATTCATGCCGGATTCAGCCATGCTTTCACCTTCATATCCAACAACTCCTACAATTCCATTGAGAAATTTAAGTCTGGTTCCCAATAAAATATATGGACTGACTCCACCTATCATCTCAATTCTTAAAAATCCATTATCATCTATATGTGAAACGACTACTCCTATTTCATCCATATGAGCATCAATAAGAAGTTTTTTACCGGATTTTCCCTTTTTAACTGCTATTAAATTCCCAAGACTATCCACTCTATAATCATCAACATAATCTTTAATTTCTTCTATAATGAAATTCCTTATATTTTTTTCTCTGCCGCTTGGAGAAGATATTTCCGTTATATTTTTTAATAGTTCTTTCATAATTAATTCTCCTTTCCCTTTATTAATTTTCCATTTTTTACCAGCAGTTTGGCAAGTTTTATAACATTTTCAAAATCCTCTATATTTATCATGGACATCGGTGAATGAATATACCTTGATGGGGTCGATAGCACTCCGCATGGAGTTCCTTCATCCATCCTTGAAATTCTAGCAGCATCTGTACCCCCTCTTGTTCTGGATTTGAATTGATACATTATATTATTTTCTCTGGCCGTATTTTGAATAACATCGAGAATATATTCATCCAAAACAAGACCTCCGTGAGCGAAGGCCAGTGCAGGGCCTTTCCCAAGTCTTGTCGACCATCTGCCTTCAGAAAGTTCAGGGTTATCTCCCGCTGTTGTGTTTTCAAAAATCAACGCTGCATCAGGTTTTATCTGTCTTGCCGCTATCCCGCTGCCACGCAGTCCCGTCTCTTCCTGAACAACAAATGCGAATGCAACCGTATAATCAACGGGATTTTCCTGTAAATAATCTATCAGGCTCAATAAAACCTCACAACCAGATCTGTCATCAAAAGCCTTTCCTATCAAAAAATTATCCACTCTTTCAAATTCTGTGGAAAAAACAACAGGATCACCGATATTTATTTTTTCTTTCAATCCTTTTTCATCTTCAAATCCAAAATCTATAGTTAAGTTTTCCATTTTAGGCGGCATAAAAATTTCGCTGCTATTTTGATTATGAATCGCTTTAAATCCTATCACACCGGGAACACCTTTTTCACCAACATAAACTTTTTTACCCATCAGAACTCTCGGATCAACTCCTCCAAGGGCACTGAACCCGGCCGTACCATTTTTTTTGAGAGAAGAAACAATCAATCCAACCTCATCCATATGGGCACAAAGCATCAATGTCTTTTCCCTGAATCCTCTTTTATATGCGATCACATTTCCTACATTATCCACATAGCTTTCGTCAACTTTTCCTTTTATTTCCTCCATTATGAACTCCGCTACTTTCTCTTCAAAACCTGAAACACCTGAAAGATTCGATAATTTCTCCAATCTGTTTAATTTCATTAATTTTCACCTTCTTCGGTCAGAGAATATAGAAACCCTGCAAGTAATTTAGCGGTATTTTCTATATCTTTAACACCAACTATTTCAACAGGAGTATGCATATATTTTATTGGGATAGATAAAAGTAATGTTGGAATACCTTTTCCGGCTAACTGTACAGCATCTGCATCGGAACCCGACCTTCCGTTCGCAATTTCATATTGAAATTTGAAATCGTTACCGGAAGCATATTCAGTTAATTTTTTGTAATAATTCTTATCTACGTTGGGGCCTCCTACAGCAATTGCCGGTCCGCCACCGATCTTTACATCTGCTTCCGGATCATGAAAAGTCACGTCCATCACAATCGCCAGATCAGGATTGATTCTATGAGAACTAACCGTAGCCCCTATGAGTCCCACTTCTTCCTGTGTATTGAAAACATGATAAACATCAGGGTAAGAAGAATATTTATTTAATTCCTTAGCTAGAAGCATATTAACAAGTATACTGGCTCTGTTATCCATAGCCTTACCACAAACAAGACCGGCAAGCTTTACAGCTTTCGTATCAACGCCGACTAAATCACCAACCTCGATATTCTTCCAATCAGCATTCATGGAAACATCCAAAAATAACGAAGAATAATCAGGTATTTTTTTTCTTGTTTCATTATTCTGAAGATGTGGAGCAAGCATACCAAAAATTCCTTTCCTAATTTTTCCGTCTCTGGATTTAATAATTACTTTTTGCGAAATAATGACTTTCGGATCAACTCCCCCAATCATCTCAACTCTTGCAAATCCTCTCTCATCAACACTTGAAATTAAAAAAAGCTATTTCATCCACATGTGTGAAAATAGCGATTTTTTTCTTTCCATTACCCCTTTTCAATGCTATTAAATTTTTTAAACTGTCTCGAATTATTTCATCGACATCATCCTCAATGCTTTCTTCGATTAAGTTTAAAACCTCATCCTCATAACCTGAAGGGCCAAAGGAATCAGAAAGCTTCATTAAAACATCATCAGTCTTCACATCATTCCCCCTACACTAATTTATTTAAAGTCTAAATCAAAGGTCACTTCTTCGACTCTCTGATTGAAAATTCTACCCGTTTTTACATGGGCCACACATGGACCCTGGACTCTTTGATAATCCTGAGATATGATACTTCCAATCTGTAAAAAATTTGGTTGAAGATCCAGTGCCGTTATTATTGCCGAATTTCCTATCGCATATCCCGCTCTTAAGACTCCCCTTACGGAACCCATGACAACAATATTGCCTCCCGCGATAATTTCAGCACCATTATTCACATTACCCATAACTATAACATCATAATTATGAACAACGATTTGTCCGGATCTTAGTGTTCTTCTTATCAATTCACATCCCTGGTATTCATGTTTTTTTTCCTTAACCAGATCATATTTCTGACCGATCTTCACATTCTTACTATCAGCAGAACCCACGAGAATGTCCTTTACCCCGATACCCAAATTTCTCACCATGCCTACTATTTTTACAATATCTTCACTTTTGCTGGGTTCTTCAGGTTAGCATAAGTGAAATCTCATCACCTTCAGTGAAAAATGTTTTGTTTTCAGCAAACTTTTGAGCTATCTCCTGCTTCAAATTGTCAAGAGAATCGAATGATTCGATAAGAAGTATCAAACCCTTTTTGGTCATTCTAAAATCAACAGCCATATAAAACCCCCTGGTTAATTTTATCACAAAAGAAGAATTGAGTATCAATAAGTCGGCTTTAATAAAGAAAAATAAGGCTAAATTATTAAAGCTTTAAACAGTTAAAATATTTTTAATAAAAATTTTCTATGACCACTTGACCTTATAATAAAATTAATGTATTATATTATTCGTGCTACTCAATGCCCTCATCGTCTAGGGGTCTAGGACACTGGCCTTTCACGCCGGCGACCGGGGTTCAAATCCCCGTGAGGGCGCCAAATGGGGAGGCGTAGCTCAGCTGGGAGAGCGATTGCCTTACAAGCAGTAGGTCGTAGGTTCGATCCCTGCCGCCTCCACCATTTTTTTTATTTCTACCGGTGAGGTAGCTCAGTAGGTAGAGCAGTGGACTGAAAATCCATGTGTGGAGGGTTCGATTCCCTCCCTCGCCACCATGATCCTTATTATTAAGGATCTTTTTTTTATTTCAACAAATAATTTTTTTAAAGTTATATTATGAAATAAAAAATAGTAATTTCAGTTTCTTTGGAAAACCCGGAACATATGAATTTGAAAAGCAGAAAAATTTATAAATGGTTGTAACCCGAATGTGCTAAAATTTTTCTATGATATAAAAGTATTTTTGGGTTGAAAAATAAGGTTAGAAAATCCAAAATGCACCTTAAAAAAGCACAGAAAAGACTATGAACGAATCGGATACTATTTTGTAAGTTGGGATGTATTCTGGAAAATATATAATACAATTCCGAAATGAAAACAATATAAGGAGAAAAAATGTATTTAGTTTACAGCTTAGATGCTCAAATAAAAAAAATTCTTCAGGAGGATTTTGCAAATATGCTCCCCCTCCAAATTGATAAAATACTTAAAACCGGACTCTTAAACGAAGAAGATATTATTGACATTGCTGTTTCAAATGACACAGTGAATATTCAATTGAAATTCAGCATAGATGCAAGAGATACAAATACTGAAAAGTTATACGATGACGCCTCTAAAATGATAAATGTAATAAAGGAGTATCTGGATATAGTGGCAACGGATGTTAAAGTCAAACCTATAATTGAAGGCGAGGATATTATCAAATTCAATTAAGCGGAGGTATAAAATGTTTCATAAATTGTATATAAAAGGCATGTCATGTGAACACTGTAAAAAAAGAGTTGAAGAAGCTTTAAAAAACCATGAAGCGATAAAAACTGTGAAAGTTAATTCTGGATGATGGAACTGCTGACCTTGATACAATAAGGGATATGCGTTTCGATGAACTCAATGAAGTTATTCAGAATTCCGGATACGAGCTTGTAAAAATAGAAAAAAAATAATTATTACAGATTCCATTTGCGAAACACCTTTTACGATCGGTATGAATTCCAATATTGAATGTTGATATTTTTCTGCCGTCGCAATGTTCTTGCGAGGAAAAATTAACACCTCTGATGAAAAAAGTCAATGTACTTATAAAATATTGTTTTCAATGATATTTCGGTACATGTAATAGATCTGTTATAATTGAAATAATCTTTATCTGTTAATAATTGGATGTCAACAATTCACAGTCAGAATTTTAATATATAATATATGATAAAAACGGTATAAAAAATTTATAGGCTCAATTGTTTATCTACAATTTATTCTATCCGATGAAAAATATCTTTAATTTACAGAAAAGGAAACACTTTTAAACAAATATCAATTTCACAGGGGGGATGAAAATGAAAAGGTATCTGTCAGTTTTATTAATTTTGATTATGGTGATTTTCTCATTCGCAGCAGTAGAATACAAAGGAAATTTTGTTGAAAATGACGTGAATGGAAATGCAATTTACAGTGTTGAAGTTAATGGAATTCAAATTGGTTATAAATTGTTAGGGCAGGGTGATCCGCTACTTTTGATATGCGGTCTCGGCATGGAAATGTCACAGTGGGATCAGACATTCATAGATATACTTTCGGCAACCAATCAGTTAATTCTCTTCGACAACAGAGGAATGGGTTACACTTCCGACAATGATGCAGATTACACTTATGCACAATTAGTTGAAGATATAAAGGGTTTGATTGAAATATTGGAAATAAATAAACCAAATGTTTTTGGTTATTCAATGGGTAGTGTTCTCGCTCAGATTACCGTACTGGAATACCCTCAGATGGTTAACAAAGTTGTATGGCATGCAACCGGAATAAGTGGAAATGACGTGGATCTGTCTTTCGCTTCCGATTCAACGGATATACCTGTAACGGTTCAAAAACAGATGAATGCAAATCTTTCATGGTCCGCACCGCTAGAAAAATATCCGGAAATTAAAAACGATATAATGCTTCTTATCGGAACTGATGATACTGTAGTCGGTATAGATTCTTCTCTTGAGTTGGCAGCACTCGTTCCAGGGGCATGGCTGATTCAGATAAAAGGATGTACTCACTCGCTTCATCGTGAAAAACCTGTAGTTGCAGCAGAGACGGTTCTGGATTTTCTGAGATACGATCTGTCATATTCAAAATGAATTAGGTTCTTTAAGCCCTTGACAAAAATTTTTTTCTGACAATTATTATCAAAAGCAAAACAGCAGAAATAAGCAGGGAGGAGAATCCCAACAAATAATACGAATTTGCAATGGTGATTCTCTCGGTTAATATTCCTCCGAAGAAAGATCCGGAAAAGAAACTGAATCCCTGTAAGGTCATCCATAGAAGCATCTGTCCTTTGTTAGTATCTTTTTCATTCAAATTATAATGTATATAGTTCTGAATGGTGAAGTACATGACTATAAATGTGCCTCCGTGAAGAATTTGCAAAGCGATGAGCAGAATGAAGGATCCTAACAAGTGGGGTCAGAAGAATTCTGACTGACATTGTGAGTAGTGAAATAAATAATAAATTTAAATGTCCAACCCTTTTGATTATTCTCCTGGAAAAAAATAAAAACGGAATCTCAGATAACCCCATCAAAGAAATTGCAATTCCCGAAACTGCAGTGGGATAATTATTTTGCATAATATAAACGGGTAAAAAAACCATATTGAAAGCATTCACAGAATTTAGAAAAAACCCGAAAATCAGCATGAGAACAAAGACCTTAAAAGAACCACTTTCTCTTTTCTTAATATTTATATTCTCATCACGCTTTTGAATTTTAATTTTGAAATTGAACAAAAAAATCGATAAAAATACGGCCCCGAAAACTATAAAAAGCATAAAATAACTTATATTCAGGAGAAATCCGGTAGTTATTGAAATAATGGAAAATCCTATAGTTCCCCAAAGTCTTACTTTACCAAAATCCTGACCTTTAGCTTTTATTGATCTGATGACAACCAACTCAGAGAGTGGCAGGATTCCCATAAAAAAAAAGGCTGAAATCGATACAAAAACCAATTCGGAAATAAAACTATCACTCAAATAAATTCCCCAAATAGTCAAAAATGAAAAAATACTTAAAAGAGCGATGAGTTTTTTTACCTGAAACTTTTCAATAATTTTAAACCACAGAGCGTTGGTTATCAATGCCATAACAGGCAATGCAGCATTCAGTACACCTATCTGAAAATCACCAAAGCCCCTGAATTTATAAAACTGACTCAAAATAGCGGTCAATGCCAAAATGGAATAATTGACAAATAGAAATTTCGATTCTAAAAAGATACTTTTTTTCTTCATAAATACACTCCTGAAATTTATTATACAATATGGGATGGACCTTTTAAAACTGTTAATTTTTTTATGATAATATATTGTAAGAAGTAAATGAGGTGGTCAGGAAGAATGGACTGTACAAATATCTGGAAAATAGATGAGAAAAAAATCGAAAAAAAGGAAAACGAACTTCACGAAAGTATCTTCACTATAGGAAACGGATTTCTGGGAATAAGAGGAAATTTCATAGAAGGATATTCAGAAGATTTTCCTCATAAAAAGGGAACATTTATAAACGGCTTCTATGAAATATTTGGAATAAAATACGGCGAATGGGCCTATGGATATCCTGAAAAAAAGGAAATAATGATAAATAATGTTGATTCAAATAACATGGAATTGACTGTAGACGGCGAAAAAATTAAAGTAGGGAAGACAAAGATATTAGAGCACAAAAGAACCCTTAATATGAAAGAAGGATATCTTGAAAGAGAAACGATCTATGAAACTAGTCTGGGAAAAAGATTCAGATTAAGGGTACTTAAAATAGTTTCTTTTATTAAAAAAAATCTCTGTATTTATAAGATTTCCATAAAAATGTTATATGGTTCTGCTGAAATAAATTTAAAAACCGGATTACAACTGAAAAACAACAACTTTGAAAAAAACGAATGACCCGCGGGTAGAGAACGGTAATTCAACCGAAATACTTATCCTGGAAAAGCAAAAAGTCGCCGAGAAAAGTCTTACACAACTCTATAAAACAAAAAGCAGTGACCTTTCAATAGTGATTGAAGAAAAGGTAGAGTGTTCCGGATTAGAATTCGAAAATGACAATCATGTCGCAACTTTTTTTCTTAATGAAGGACAGGAAAAGATCGTCGAAAAAAAGACAGGCTATTATTTTTTCCCGCTCGAAGAAAAAACTGATTTAGTGAAATATTCAGAAGAAAGCTTTGAAAAAACAGCCGAACTGAACTTTGAAGAAACAAAGAAAATGCAGAGAGACTACCTTCAAAACTTTTGGGAAAATTCATCGGTAAAAATAGAAGGCGATCCTGAAACCAGCCAGGGATTGAATTTTAATCTATTCAATCTACTCCAGCATGTTGGAAAAAACGGTAAAACAAATATTTGTGCAAAAGGGTTATCGGGTGAGGGCTACAGTGGACATTATTTTTGGGATACAGAAATATACATGTTTCCGTTTTTTTTGTACACGAATCCAAAAATAGCCAGAGAACTTCTGAAATTCAGATATAATATTCTTCCACAGGCAAGAAAAAGAGCGAGAGAACTTGCTTTTACAAAAGGAGCTCTTTTTCCATGGAGAACCATATCCGGAAGAGAAAGTTCAGCGTATTATCCGGCGGGAACCGCACAATTTCATATAAATGCCGATATCTGTCATGCACTTAAAAAATATGTAGAAGCAACCGAAGATTATGATTTTTTAAGAGAATATGGTGCCGAAATGTTGTTCGAAACGGCAAGAATATGGGAAGAGATGAGTTCAAAAGATCCACTTAGAAATGACAAGTATTGTATAAACTGTGTAACAGGTCCCGATGAATACACGGCTCTCATAAACAACAATTATTACACTAACCTGATGGCAAAAGAACATTTGAAATATGCTGCATACACATCAAGATTGTTGGAAAACAATTATAAAGATGATTATATAAAAATTATAAAAAAAATTAAATTATCAAAAACGGAAGTGGATGAATGGCAAAAAATAAGCGAAAATATTTACTTACCGGAGGTCGGAGAAAATGGGATAACCCCGCAAGATGATTCTTTCCTTCACAAAGAAAAATGGGATTTGGAAAACACTCCCAAAGACAAGTTTCCGTTATTGCTACACTATCATCCTCTGGTAATATACAGATATCAGGTATGTAAACAGGCCGACGTTGTGCTCGCTCAGTTTCTTCATGGTGACAAGTTCTCGTTGAAACAGAAAAAAAGAGATTTTCATTATTACAATTCAATCACCACTCACGATTCATCACTTTCGAAGAGTATATTCAGCATAGTGGGAAACGAGGTTGGAGAAAAAAAAGCTTTCATACAAATATTTTTTTGAAAATGTAAGAACGGATCTTGATGATAAGCATTCCAACTCAAAATGGGGAATCCATACCGCCTCTATGGGGGGATCATGGCTCTGTGTCGTTTTCGGCTTTGCAGGAATGCGAACCTACGAAGATGAACTTTCATTCAATCCGGATATACCCGATAGATGGAAAAGCTTCTGTTTCACAATCAACTATAAAAGCAATGTATTAAATATTATAATAAATAAAGAAACTACAACATACGAACTTATAAAGGGAAATAAAATAAAATTCAAACATGTGAATAAAAAAGTAATACTCAATAAAGAAAAGAGAAGTTTGATTTTAAAAAATGAGTGAATATTACTGATTATTATATGAGGAGGATCATGAAAAAATTTGAATTCACTGAAAATTTAATAAAAGAAGCCGGACTTAAGCTCACAGACTTCTATCTTGAAAAGAGAGAAATATCTGAAAAAAAAGATGAATTTGATCTGGTAACCCAGTTTGACCTTGAATTACAAGAGTTTTTAATTCAAAAAATAAAAAAGGAATTTCCCAAAGATTCAATTCTTGCGGAAGAAAATGGAATGGACAAAATAAAAAATTGGAAAAATAAAAATATCTGGATAATAGACCCCATAGACGGCACAGTAAATTTTATTCATAGGATTCCCTTCTTTGCAATATCCATAGCCTATTACGAAAATAATGAACCTGTATTCGGATTTGTTTTAAATCCAATTACAAGAGAGTTATTTTATGCTCAAAAGGAAAAAGGGGCTTACCTGAATGGAAGAAGAATAAAAGTATCGGAAAATTCAGAATTAAAGAAAAGTATTATTATGTTTGGAATTTCCAATTTCGATAAGCTGAATTTATTGAATAAATTCAATAGGAAAGTCAGAAGAATGAGATTATTTGGTGCGGCAGCATTGCATTCATCATATGTTGCATCGGGATATTGCGACGCTTTTATAGTAAAGGCTATACATCCATGGGATATTGCTGCAGGATATCTTATACTCAAAGAGGCTGGAGGGGAGATAACAGATTGGAGTGGCAGAGAAATAACTCCGTTTCAAACGGAACAGATGATATTTTCAAATGGTAAAGTAACACAGGAAATAATTAATATAATAAACGAATAGGTGGGATGAAAATGAAAGAATTAAAACTCAATGAATTCATAGATAAGCTGGCTTCAAAGGATGCTGTACCCGGTGGTGGGAGTGTAGCTGCTTTGAGTGCTTCACTGGGAACATCACTGATAGAGATGGTTGCTAATCTGACAATCGGGAAAAAGAAATATCTACAGGTTAACGATCAGATGCAAAAAATAATCGAACAAACAAAACCTGCAAGAAACGATTTTCTGGAAGACATACATAAAGACAGTCAATCATTCCAGAATGTTCTCGATTGCTTTAAATTACCAAAAACAACAGAAGAAGAGAAGGAATACCGTAAAGAGAGAATACAAAAAGCATATAAAAAAGCTATTGAAGTTCCTCTGAACATAGCGGAAAAAGCGTTGGAATTATTTGATGCTGCAGAATTTGTTGTTAAAAATGGAAATAAAAATGCGGAATCAGACGGACTGGTAGCGGCTTTAATGCTCAGAAGTTCCATCTTATCCGCTCTTTTAAATGTAAAAATAAACCTCTCGGGAATAAAAGATGAAGACTACAGAGAAAAAATGGAGAAAAAAGTAGAATTTATAGAAAACACGGCCAATAAAAGAGAAAAAGAAATATTAAAACTCTCAAAAATATGACAGGTGTAAGAAAAGTCCGCCAAAAAAATCTTAACTTTCTCTTTTTTGAAGAATTCCGAAATGATTTTTAATAAAATTGACAATTTTACCGTTAATCTACCTTCTCTTTTGTAAAGATTTCTACTATCACTGGAAGATGATCCGAATATTGTAATGACGGTACCGTAAATTTTTTTACTTTTATTTCTTTCGATACGAGTATATAATCCAAAATATGCTTCGGTTTGCAGGATGGTTGAGTGGGGATTTTTTCCTCGTTTGGATTTTTAAGGTCACAATCTTCAATCAGCTTTCTCAGTTCCATTTCTCCGTTAAAAGTGTTGAAATCTCCAAGAACTATATTTTTATCTTCTTTATTTATCTTCCTTCTGAGAAAATCAATCTGAATCGATCTGGTCATTTTTGAAAGTGCCAGATGAACAAGATAAAATTGTATTCCCTCATATCTTATTCTTATTACTAATCTTTTGAAGCCCACCGGTAATAAAAAAAATTCATATTCTTCAATTCCTTTTCTGGTCATAAATGCATTTCCCTGTTTTTTAAGTATAGGTATTTTAGTTTTTATTTTATTTTCTCCATATTTCTGGTTGAAGAGCATGTTGTATTCCATTTGTTTTCCCACTTTTTCAGGCTGGCTTTTATACAGTGTTCTCATGGAACCTCCGTCTATTTCGATCAATCCGACAACATCAGGCTTTTCTTTCTTTAGAAAATCGATTATTTCACTCATTTTTTTCTTTGAATGAAATAACATTTTATGAAATTTCGAAACATAATGGAATTTCTTTCCTGTCAACCCCGAAAAGTACGCAATGTTATAGCTAACTATTTTCATAACAGTATTATACTTCTATTTTTCGCAAAATGAGTAACTGTTATTTCATTATTGATTTATTTGTTATTAATACCCTTTAATAAAATTGGGATTATAATTTTTATGGATTTTATTGATAAAGGAGTGATATTTTTATGGCAGACACAAAATTTAGTATTAAAGCAGTATCTGAAAATGCTACAAAAACCGTTGTAAAAGCAAGGAATTTCAGTATGGTTATAGATGAACCTCCTGCATTGGGCGGAAAAGACGAGGGTGCAAATCCTGTTGAATTTGTATTAGCGGCTCTTGCAGGATGTTTGAACGTTATGGGAAATCTTATAGCAAAAGAAATGGGTTTTGCTTTAAAAAGTTTTAAAATTAACATAAGTGGTCCTTTGGATCCGGATTTCTTATTCGGTAAAACAACCGAAGGAAGAGCGGGCTATAAAGAGATCGTTGCTGAACTTGAAGTTGAGGCAGATGCAGATAAAGAAACTTTAAACAAGTGGATAAAGGCTGTCGAAAGCAGATGCCCAGTTTCAGATAATCTTTCAAATCCTACGCCGTTGAAGGTTGTTTTGAAATAATATTTTTTTAAAGCTCCCCCATTATGCGGGGAGTTTTTTATTATTCACAGGGAGGTAATAAAATGGATTTTCTTGAAAATTTCGAGAAGGGGTTTAAATGGTTACATACAAAAGGGGCATTCTTGACAGTTAAGTCCGGAGAATTGATAAATACAATGACAATCGCATGGGGAAATATTGGTTATGAATGGAATATTCCAGTTTTCTCCGTTTTGGTCAGAAAATCAAGATACACTTATGAACTCATAGAAAATGCAAAGGATTTTACCGTTAATATTCCACTCGACGAAAATCTGAAAGACGAACTGATATTTTGTGGAACAAAATCTGGAAGAGATTATGATAAATTCAAAGAATGCTCTTTAAAGTTAAGAAAGTCAAAAAATGTTCAGAGCCCAATTATTGAAGGCTGCGGTCTTTATTATGAATGTGAGATCGTGGGTAAGGCTCCTCTCATTCCTAATTTGTTGAACGATCATTTAATAAATACTTTTTACAAAGGAAACGATTATCATACCATATATTATGGGAAAATCTTGAATGTTTACAAAAAATAGGGAGATAAAATACATCTCCCTTAAAATTTTTATTATATTTAATTATTAATTACTTTGCTTCGGTCTTTTTTTCTTCAATAGTATCTTTAATTCCCTTTGCACTGAGAGAAAGCATTGTGAATGAGAAGCCGTTTGATATGAGTATTATTGCGAAAAGAATTCCGGGAAGAACCAATGAACCCCACGGCCATTGCCATATTATTATTATCCCCAACAATAAGCTCAGAATAGCATTAAATAAAAACCATCCCCAGCTTGAATTCCCTACATTTTTTAAATCAAAAGCTGAAAAAATTCCAAAAAATCCATCCACAAAGAAAACTATTCCCATGAACAATGTCAATGCTATTTCACCTGCAAGCAAATGCGAAAGAAGCATTATACCCATAATTACAAAGACAACCGCTAATATCCCACTCAATACCTTTGAACTAACACCCTTTCTTGTAAAGACCCTTACAAAGTTAATTGCTCCGAATACCAGGAAAAAGATTCCTATTATTATTGTGAATTCCAATCCTGCAATCAATGGAAAAAGTAACGCTATGAAACCGATAACAATGAGTACTATTCCAAGAATAAGTGTTAACAACCAGAACTTTTTCAATTTCTTCAAATCAACTTTAAAGAAATTCTGCACTTTCATCCCCCCTTTGATTATTTTAAACAAATAGATAATTCATTTTAACATAAAAAGAGTCTGCAACAAATAATGTTACAGACTCTTCTTATTTTTTATTTATTTTTAATTAGTTGCTTCGGGTGTGAGATCAGTGGATTCTTCAGTTGTTTCCTGAATTGATGTTTTCGCTTCTTCAATTAAACCATTAACTTCATTTATCATTTCATTAATAGTTTCGTCTCCGGTCAATATGAGCTTTTTTTCAAGCAGTTCTATTTCCGCATTGTAATTAAGAATTTTTTCACCGGGATTGTTCGTGAGCAAAGAATAAATTTCTAAACTCTCTAACCCAAGATCAATAGCTTTTATCTGCACTTCAGGCATGGCATTAGAATCGACTATTTTATCAACATTTTCTGTTATACCATCCAGAATATAATATATCAGATCTATAAGCTGGTTTCCATACATGTTGAAATATTGCTGTAATGCATTTGGATCATAGAGAATTGACTCAATATCATTGAGTCTCATTCTTTCATAGCCCACTATAACCTCTGGAGAATCCGGGAAGGCAGTGTAAGCAAGTTGAACGACCGTGATATTTTCCGGAAGTCTTTCATAAAGCTTTAATACCACGTCATTATAAATTTTCGAGTCACTTTCACCGTTCATATCCGCAACTTGAATATATGTTACCAATTCGAAATTGGTGGCATTTTCATTAATCGATCCATCGTCTGTGAATACTTTCTTTTTAATTTCCTGATAAAAATCGCTGATTTTTTCCGGTTTGGAAGCCGAGCTAAAAAATTCTGCATACAATTTTATATCCGGAATCAAAATTTCAATTGAAAAATCTTTCTCATTTTTATACCGAACGATCCATTTTTCAAACTGGGTATTTTTATAACCTTCTAAAAATTCTGGATATGCTTCCAATTCCATAAATTCTTCAAGGGTATCAAATGATGTTTTGTTATCTACAAGAATTAAATGATATCCGTAATCTGATTTAACGGGATTCGTTATAACACCTATTTCCGAGTCAAAAACAGCATTGGAAAATTCCGGAACCATCTGTCCTCTTGAAAATTCTCCCAGATCCCCTCCATTATCTTTAGTACCTGTATCTATTGAAAATTTTGAAGCCGCTTCTGTGAAAGATAACTCCTCGTTTTCTACCATATTTTTCACATTCAACGCCTCTTCTTCTGTTTCAACGAGAATATGTCTTGCACTGGCTTTTTCATAGGAACCTTTCAGTGAATCAATATTCTCATTGAAATATTCCCTTATTTTTTCCGTATCCATGCTTACAACAGCATTCATTACATTTTCATTTATCATTTCCCTTCGTACAGAATCTCTTATTATATCTTTAAATGCATCTACTGAACCATAATTGATTATTACCTGTGATGCCACTTCATCGGAGGTAACATTGTAGTTATAAATTTCATCAACAGCAGAATTTAATTCCTCCTCACCTGGCAGAAGTCCATTCTGTGTTGCATAGTATTTAGCTATTTGATCGTTGCCAAGATAAATGACTGTGAAATACCCAAGTCCAACTTTGCTTGGAATATCCTGATTATCAAAATAATCATCTACCGCCGTCCCCTGTGATTCCAAAGAATAAATCGTACTTTCCATAACGTCATTGTATTGATTTAAAGTAATCCCATACTCTTCGCCGATATTCTGACCACCCATTAGAATATTTGCTGCCAGATAAGAACTATTCAATTCATCTTCTGTCGCAAATCCAATTATTGATAAGAATATTACAAATAATACCGCAATATAAACCTTTTTCAATGAAATTCCTCCTCGTTAATTATAATAATCTATGGTATATTATACAGTTGTATTGTAATAAAGAGGTGAATAAAATGTATAAAGAACCATTATATAAAGAAAAACTTAAAGAAGCACATTACAAATTTTTAGATGATACTAATCTACATAAAGTTCAGAATTTTAAACCGGTTGCAATAAATTTTTTTCTTAAAGACGGAATACATTGCTTCTGCAGAAGGTATAATGATATTGTGAATTACGACGAAGCGATTAAATCAACAAATCTATGCCGTAAATGTGGCATGAGATTCGATTATTATTCTGCTTCCCTGGTTTGCGTATTTTCTTTATACAAAGAGTATTACACTCTAAAGTCGGTTGACGAGGCTAAAAAAATCACGAGTTTTCCAGATAGAGAAGAAGTTCTCAATGAAAAAATGGATTTCGAATGGAGTAAATGGCGATAATTTAATGTGAAATTTATTAAACCCTGGGTAAAAGTTAAAAATTTTAAATTTATTTTTTTTATTTTTTGTATCTCTATTCTTCTTTATATTTTGATATCTGTTTCCGGTGGTATAAAAAAGAAGGATTATTATACCGTACAGTTTGATGCCGCTCAAAGAATGGAAAAAAGTATAAACATCATTTCAAACTTTAAATTGGAAAGATTCGGTGGAATTGACACCGAACTGGATCCCAATAAAACAGGTTTGATTGGTGGCGAGTTTACAAAACTAACAACCACGCTGGGTGATTTATCCGCCAAAAGGACCTCCACAAATCCAGATTTTGCAGCTCTTATAGTGGATTACTTTTATAATCTTGGACTGAAAGAAGGAGATTATATAGCCGTTGGTTCAAGCGGTTCATTTCCAAGTCTCGCTCTTGCCGTAATGTGCGCTGCGGAAAGTATGAAGTTGAATCCGATATTTATTTATTCCATAGGTTCTTCCATGTATGGCGCAAATCTTGAAGATTTCACATTCTTAGATATGTATAATAAACTTGTGGGAAATAATATTATAAGTGATTGTTTGGTCGCTGTCTCTAAAGGCGGTGTACATGACCAGGCTGCAGGAATGCTTTTTCCGGATTCGGTCGATATAATAGATTCAATAGCACTTTCATCAGGAAAAAATTACATAAACGAACCCTCCCTCGTTGAAAGTATTTCCAAACGAATGGAAATTTATGATAAAAAAGATATAAAAGCTTTTGTAAATGTTGGGGGAGCCAGCGCAAATTTTGGAAACATCACAGAATCGATTTCTTTCCCAAATGGTCTCACGGTCCATTACGAAGAAAAAATAAGCGATGATCCCGAAAGGGGATTGATTTTCGAATACCTGGATAGAGGAATTCCTGTAATTCATCTTTTGAATATCATAGATCTGGCATTGAAAAATGGAATTTCCATCGATCCCGTCCCTCTCCCAGGAATTGGAAAAAGCGAGATATATTTTCAGAAGAGCTACAACACATTTTTGATCGTTGGTTCAATTATTTTTATACTATTTTTAATTTTCATTTATGGATTTATCTGGAGAAAAAAATGATTATCATTTTATTTTTGACCATGTTGATTATTGTTTATGGGATATTTGAATACAGGATTTACAGAAAACATAGAAACTCTATAAAATACAGGATTCATGTAAATGGCATAAGAGGAAAATCATCCACAACGAGGTTAATTGCTTCAATACTTAGAGAAAGTGGAATTAAAACTATCGGAAAAACTACCGGATCCGCACCGAGAATAATTGATTTCAATGGTGACGAAAACGATATCAGAAGAATGGGACCCGCCAGAATAATTGAACAGAAAGTAATGATAGACAAGGCATATAAAAAAAGAGCCGATGCGATTGTTTTTGAATGTATGGCAATAAACCCAGAAATGCAATTCTGTTCTGAAAATAAATTAATACGAGCAAATATTTTCGTTTTAACAAACATCAGAAGAGACCATCTGGATGTTTTAGGAGACACCGAAGACAGTATTTTTGATTCGTTGAGTCTTTCATTTCCGGAAAATTCCACAATAATCACATCGGAAAAAAAATATATACATCAAATCATGGAAATATGCGAAATGAAAAACAACAAACTCATAACCGCCGACAAATCGCTTTTTACGAAAAATATAGTCAGTGAACTTCCTTATGTGGAATTTGAGGAAAATGTTTCCTGTGCGGTAGAGGTGGCAAAATTACTCAATATCGATGAAAAAACCATAAAAGAGGGAATTTTGAAAGTAACTCCCGATGTTGGAGCAACAATGATAATAAAAAACGGTGATAACCTTTTTATAAATGGATTTGCAGCAAATGATTATGAATCAACTATCAATCTGTGGAAACGGATAAATGAAAAAATTGATCTTTCGCAATATTCTCTTTCAGTTATTTTGAACAACAGGGATGATCGGTTTTTCAGAGTGGAAGAAATGTTAAAAGCAATTTCAGAGCTTCCATGCGAAGAAGTTTTCTTAACCGGAAGTTATAAATTAACCACGAACAAAAAATTGAATGAAAATGGCATGAAAAAAGTACATTTGTTAAAAAACAAGGATATGAATCTTATGACAAAATTCGAAAATGAAAGAAAAAAGGTTTTTTTTGGTCTCGGTAATATTAAAGATGCGGGAATAAAAATTATTGATTACTTTATAAAAAATGGAGAATTTATATGATTACGATTTCGGTTGGTTTGAGTTTACTGGTGAGTTTTATATTCTCTGAATTCACCTCTTTATTGACGGGAGGATTGATTTCAGGAGGATATCTGGCAATTTATGTCAATGAACCCGGAAGAATTGTTATGACACTTGTCGCAGCCATTGTGACATATTTTACCGTAAAATTGCTTTCGAATTTTATCATACTCTTCGGTAGGCGAAGATTCATTCTGAGTATCTTAATAGGATTCATTCTTGGATGGTTGGTTTCTCTGATCTATACCAGCACGCTTAACTTTTCTCTCGATTTGGATCTGAGAGTTATAGGTTTTATAATTCCCGGATTGATAGCGAACGATATGTATAAGCAAGGAGTTTTTAAAACAATAATATGTTTATCAATAGTAACTTTTCTGGTGAAATTTTTCCTTATACTCATATATGGTGTGATATGAAAAAAATAATAACAGTTTTAATCATAATTCTAATTTTCGTTTTCGTTTTTTCAAAAAATTATATTGAAGAACTGGACTTGGTTCTGGTGGAAACATACAGTTTTTCTATGGGCAATCCGTGTATAGAATGTAATTCTAACTTTCCCCTCTTAATGCATTATATAGATTTTACTTACGATTATTTCATAGGAAGATATGAATTAAGCAAAGATCTGTTTATGGAATTTGTCAGAGATACCAATCTTGAATTTTCAATAGATGCTGATATTTATTATGAAGAAAATTCCTTAAATCCCATTTGTGAAGTTAGTTGGCTGGATGCTGTTAATTTTTGTAATTGGCTATGTAAAAAATATAAATTTCCCCCTTCTTATGACAATAAAGGGAACTTATTAAATGAAAACGGTTATAAAACCGACGATCCTTCCGAAGTTGTTGGCTTCAGGTTACCAACGGATGCAGAATGGGAACAGGCGGCTACAGGTGGTATATTCACAACGTTCTGCACATATTCAGGTAGTGATGACATAAATGAAGTCTGCTGGTATAGAAAAAATTCCGATTTTAAAATCCATCCTGCAGGTTCTCTAGCGTCAAATGAACTCGGATTGTACGATATGAGTGGAAACCTATGGGAATGGGTAACGGATTCCTCTTACCGTATAAATATATACGGTTCAAATGTGGTTAATCCATACTACAACACAAATGATAATAAAATCATCAGAGGTGGTGGAGCAAATTCGATCTTTGAATATTGTAAACCTTTTTATCGATTTGAAAATAATTACAATGAAAAAAAGCCATTCATTGGCTTCAGAATAGCCATAACCAGAGAAAATAAAGATAACAAAAATTAATTTTTTTCCTTCGAATAATCTTAATAAAGGAATAAAAAAAGCGGTATTTTCACCGCTTTTTTTATTCTATGTAAACTATATCTTCGTCAACCTCATCAGGATTTTTGAAATAATATCCAAGGCCATTTTCGATAATATCTGCATACTTTGGTACCTCAACAATCACTTCTTTATCCTTGTTCTTTCTTGACCACTGACTCATGAGTTCCTGGAAAACAGAAGAATGTTGCCCAACTCTTCTATCCATTGAAAATCCATTCTCATCATAAGGAACAAACAACAAACCTTTTTTCTCCGCTTCCATAATAAAGGGATCAATACCTGAAACAATTAAATCCACGGTTTTTCCGGCTGTAATCTGATCAAGATGTGGTCCAGGTGATTCAAACAAGAATGGATATGCGTCTGAATAATCACCAATTTCTCTATGAGAAAGGCCTCTGTATCCAGTTGGAGAAGGCTCAACGTGATTTTCAAATCCTTCTCTTCCCTTTACAAATAGTGCTGTTCCAATTGCATAAGATTTTGATTTTTCAGGAACAACTATACAATTCGTTACCGGATACATAGTTTCTGCTTCGTGTAAATCAATAACTATATCGATATCTTCATCCTCTATCATCTGCATTGCTGCGTATGTTGTCTGTTCTGCAAGAGTACCGTTTGCCTTACCCGGCCATGTTCTATTTGTATTTCTGGAATCGATATATGACAGAAGCTGTCCTTCAGGATAATGAACATAAACATCAGGATCAGGCCACTGATCAAGTGGTTGTAAACCTCTGTCTCCAAACCTGAATACTTTTTCTCCCCATTCTGTATCTATATCATAATACAGAGGAAATCCTCCACCTGCCTGCGTACCAAGCGATCCACTTTTATTGAAGTGAGGAATTATATATACTGTTCCTTTATCAACCTTCATATTCTCTACCATAAAAAATGCAAAAGTAGCGGCGGATGGTTCATTTTCATGAGTACCGGCAATGATTAAAACCTTTCCTCCGGGTTCCTCGCCCTCAAGCTTATATACATTCGTATCCTGTATAGTTCCCTTAAGAGGTTCAAAGTATTCACTTAATTTTAAAACGTCAACTACCGAATCACCAGCTATAATTTTTTCTTCAAAATGCCTCTGCTGATAAAGAGGAATTCCAGCCAAAATAATAAAAACAACCAATACAACTATTAAAATAATTTTACTTTTCATAATAACCACTCACTCTTCACTTTAATCTGAATAATCTCAGAAGAAATGGAATTATAGCCATAATTATTAAAATTTCCTTTTGTATATCCCTTTCCTTGATAAAATTCCAGATCATCATTATGGCAACAATACCAGTCATAATGTAATAAAAAATCGTAATTAATGGCATAATATCCTCCTTTAGTTAGTGAACATTAAAAAACTAAGCTGATTACTGAATAAAACCATAATCATACCTACAACAGTGATTACTACCCATGGAACTATACACTCCTTAAGAAAAGAAGAATATTTTCCTTCGTATCCTGCCGTAGAAACGGTTAGTCTTCCAATTAACGCTGTTGGAGGCAAAGCATCTCCAAGCGGCCACATTAAACTCAATCCCGCTAAAATAATTACAGGATTCAATCCCATTGAATTGAACATCCATATAAGAGGAATACCAAATACCATCGCTCCACCATAGGTCAAAACACCTTCTGATATTGGAATTACAAATGGAATTATAATGAAAATTACCGCCACAGGAGCCGTCACGATCAACATTGAAATTAAACCACGTGTACCGTTCATACTCATTATCTGGAGCAACATCCCAACAACCACCGTAGTCGCAACAAGAGGCGTTAAATCTTCAACAGTCTTCTTAGTTGTTTTTACAATATTTACCGCTTTCGCATCCAATATCCATGCAAAAAAAGCACAAATAGCAAATACCAATGGTAATCCTAATACGGGAAAGTCAAAAGGCCATATTCTTGAAGCCATTAACAATACTATTAACAACACAAAGGGCAATATTATTTTATAACTTTTATAGTCTTTAGGGCTTTCTATCTGACTAAGAGCTGCTTCTTTGTCTATATTTTTTGCACCCCTGCCGAGAAACAAAACCGTAAACAGACCTGTGATTAAAACCGGTATCAACAGTGGAAAAGTGAATCCAACATAAGGAATGGCTGTTCCGGCACATGTCATCATAGCCCATACATTAACCGGAGGACATGCAGCGCTCAAACCTGCTACAATAAAAATTATTGCCGCAGTTCTTTTTTTCGTCAGACCCATGGCATTTAAAGCGGCCGCTACCGTTCCACCAACAACAAGAACAGATATACTTCCTGCACCCGTTAAAGCTCCCGGGATTAATATAATTATCATAAGTAGAATCAATAAAAGTATTTTCTTGTTATGAAATCCGCTGATAATCTTCTTAACTAAAAAATTTATTCCACCCGATTCCTTCAGTATATTCATGAATAGAGTCGCAAAAACAAATATCAAAGCTATATCTAAAAATGTTGCCGATCCCTCGGCCATATGTCTGAAAAGACCCAAACCAGCTCCGCCGACTAATCCACCGGCAATAACCGTTAACAACAGACAAATTTCAGTTTTTAATTTAAATATCTTTCCTACAATATATGCTGCTATCATAGCGACACCAGCAAGTATCGTTTGAGTGTAAATTAAACCAGCATCCAAAATAATCTCCCCCAGTCTTATAGACTAAAGAGATTATTAAAAACCTCTATCAAATCAAATGCGCTATCTATTTCCAATACGGGAATCCCTTCGGCATCTGCAATTTCATTGAACTTGTCATCCGGATTAGTTTCTTTAGAAACAACCACATAGTCCGCGGATGGAACTACTTCTTCAATGATAACTTCATTAGGACTACCGGGAAGTCCTCTTCTTATCGCACCACCGATAGCAACAACAAGAACTTCTATATTATTTTCCTTTGCATACTTGATAAGTTCTTTAATTCTTCCAACTTCACCGTCAACCGAGAGTCCAGACGCACCCATGCCTTTTAAGCTGGCTCCTAAGGCCAAAAGAAGTGTTCCATAAGGTGTACCTTCGGGTTCAGTTGAACCAACATAAACATGTTTACCAGGACCACTTACCGCACCGGCCAATCCTACTCCAGCCTTAAATTCATCAACAGAAAGAACATCAAGATAATCATAGGGCAAACCAACTTCATCCAAAATATAATTAACGGTTTCTACTTCAGCACTCTGACCGGCGGAAGTAACTACAAATGGCATGTCCATTGTCACTTCTTCGGCTGCAAAAAGAGTTAAACCAACAAATAATATGGATAGTACAATTAAAAACTTTTTCATAAATAGCCTCCCAAAAACCGGTCTGCGATTTGCAGACCGGATTGTTAATTAATTCAAATGAAATTTATCAGTCTCTTTCTTCTAGTGGTCTGTAATCAACAGGACCATCTTCATATCCAACTTGCATTAACCATTCAGCCGGATAACCTACACTGCTACCGATGTTAGGAACATTTACATAACCATCGTGATATTTCGTAATCAAGAAATCACAAAATTCCTGGCATTTGGCAACGACTTCATTTGCATTGTTGATACAGTAATCCTGTAAATATGCTTTACAAAGTTCAGGATCAGTTTCGTAAAGCATTACAGCAGCGGCTTCGACTGCAGGCTGAAGTGCAACTTCTTTTCCTTCGAGTTCGCTCTGCAAAGCTTTAATATCCTCTATCACGTAACTCCATTTGAGATCTGCCCAGTTACCTGCAAAATCATGAAGCCAGAATGCGATATCCTTATCGAATTTATCCAGACTACCGGTTGAATATGCGGCAGGAATTTCTGTCATCTGACAGTAGAATGGAACGAAAATTGTATCATGAGCAGCATCGGGTCCCCACCATACAACTCCTCCAACAGGATCCGGTAACCAATCTCTTACCTGTGTAGCAAAAGTGTAAGCACATCTGAAAAGAGAAATTGCTCTTTCCCATGCACCTGTAACGAGTTTATTTCCACCTTCGTATCTGTTAGGAGAACCAAATGGTCCTGCGGCTAAACCTTTGGTAAGATCGAATTCTGTTCCTTCCAGATGGTCTCTGTAAAGAGCAAAAACGTCCTGAATGGATAATTTTTCATCAGGAGCGATTGAGAACGGGTACTCTTCTGTATAAGCATCTTCTACCCATGGGCTCAATTCCATAGATGGAGCGATTCTGTTGTACATACTCCACTGTCTTCTTAAGGAATAGTAAGGATGGTTGTATTCTCCAGGACTTACTGTTGTCAACCAATCGAATACCTCATCGGTTGAAGGATCGTACCAGCCAGCTTCTGCAGTTACTTCGAATAAATTCGGTGAATACATCATATCAGGATCATCAGGATCCACTTCTCTGATTCTGAATTCGTTGGATTCAACAAAAACTGTTCCATCGGGAACTTTCTTTGCTACCCACAATGCACTCTTCTGATCAGGGGAAGCACACATTTCAATAACCCATGCTTCGTTTTTATCACATACAGTCAATGTTTCACCCCAACCGTAATAACCATATTCAACAGCCAGAGAACCCATTAATTCTATTGCTTCCTTCGCAGTTTTACATCTCTCCATTGCTACCCTTGAAAGAGCTGCAATATCGAACATACATTCTGCACTGCCCTGTGCATAAGTGTTCGCTGCACAAGTACATTCACCGATTGCAAGCTGGAATTCGTTAATTACTCCATATACCGCATCAAAATATGCGTATGTGTGCTCAACCTGGTCAATGTAACCGAGGGGTTCCGTTGGTTCATATCCAGGTGTATTGTAAACTTCACCCATGTCAGTACCAACATATCTCGGGTAATGCTCAATGAAAGGATAAACTGCCCTTTTGCTTCCGGGTTCATAATCCATAGCCGGAACAGGAACCAATCTGAAATCACAGTTTCCACAATCCGCAGAATGAGTAACTATTATAGACCCATCTGCTGAAGCACCCTTTGTAACAATAACTGTCGTACAAGCAAAACTTAACAGACTCAAAACCAACACCGTTAATACCAAAAGATACCTTTTCACTCGTATTTACCTCCACTTCGAAAATTTGGGATCAAAGCCCCTATTTAAAAATATAATTATTTTCCAGATTTACAAATGATACGAAGAGATTATTTCCATTTATGGCAACATCGTTAAGATCATTTTCTCCTTTATTTCCCAAAATAATAGTTTGAGAAATATTTCCAGAAAAATCTATTTCAAAAATCAAGATTTCTTTCACTTTATCTTTCTTGTACATTTTTAATAAACCATCATCAGATTTTGTAGTTCCGGCTAATATTAAACCATCTTCAGTTTTATACATTTCCTTTGGATAATCTTGTGACGATCCTCCGTAAACATATTCCTCAATCAATTCTCCATTCAAATCTGTATTCAAAACCCAAAAATCCGTTTTTCCATAACCTTCACTGAGAAAACTGCTTATATCTTCTTTCGATCCCAAAATGAAAAGTTTATCATCATTCAACACAATGGAGAACCCTTTTTCTTCGTAAAAGCCACCATACACCTTTTCCCAGTTCAGATTTCCATCTCCTGAAATCGAAGAAAGTATCAAATCAATATTAGTGTAATTACACGAAACCGATTTGTCATTAATTGAACGGTACCCGGTCAATACAAAATTGTCTTCACCGATCTGAACAATATCATTAAATTGCTCTGCATTGTACGTTCCATAGGCTTTATTCCATTCCTCATTTCCTTCTGTATCCACCTTTATGACGAACGCATCTTCAACTCTCGAATAATTTTCCACATTGCTGGAATTTGTCATTCCGCAAACATATATATAATCATCTGAAGATTCAATGATATCATAGGCCCTATCAAGCAGATTTCCACCGTAATGTCTGAGCCATTCCACTTCATATTGAGAGTTGAGCTTAACGAGTATTATGTCACCGAATCCTCTTTGATCTTCGAAAATACCCGTTTTTGAATCAGAAAATCCCAATAAATAGATACTACCATCACCACTGATTAAAACATCCGATAAATAATCCTCTTTTTCGCCAACAATAGTATTCTCAAAAATAAGATCATCATTCTCGATTATTCCATAGTACATATCTTCATTTTCGTTCGAACCGACAACAAGTATTTTATTATCTTTCGAGATTATTTTATTTATCTTTATTTCTGAAGAAGAAAACATCTGAACATCCTGAAAATTCACTGTAGCACCGAACACAGTTACGAGAAAAAACAAAAAGATAAAAACAAGAAAAAATGTTTTCATATAAAACTCCCCCTTGAAATATTGTAAAGCATTTTTTTATAATTCGGAATACATATTATTTTTCAATGTAAAGATCTAGTAAAATTTCATAAATAATGCTCTGATTTTTCGATTTTTGTTCACTAATATTTTGTATAATTGGTAGTGATAATTTTAGTCAAGTTTTGGTAAAATTCAAAGGAAGTGGTTAAAAATGAGTATGGATAGTTCTTTGATAATAGATATAAACAGCTTCATGGAAGAAAAGAAAATTATAACCAAAATCTCAAATTCATCCGATGATTTAAATTGTATAAAACCCATAGAAATTGATATTATATTGAAGAAAGAAAAAAATGATATTTTAGTTACGGGCAAGGTGAAAACGACCATAATTATCGAATGTGCTAGATGTTTAAAGCCCATTGAAAAAACAATAGAAGGAAAAATAGAGATGCTTTATGTCGGAGAAAGCACTTTTGATGAATTGCAAAGAGAAGGGGAAATTGAAAATTTAGATATGATTTTTCCAATTACGGGAGAAAAATTGGACTTGTCAGATCCAATAATTGAGGCTATAATCATTGAGGTACCTGTGAAGGCATTGTGTTCTGTTGATTGTAAAGGATTATGTCCGTCATGTGGTACAGATTTAAATGAAAATCCTGATCATGTTTGTGAAGATGAGGAAAAGTCTGAAGAAGACAAATGGCATCAAAAACTTAATGAGTTAAAAAAAACTATTGAATAGAAGATCCGGGAGGTATTTTAATGGCAGTTCCAAAACAAAAAAGGTCAAGATCAAGAACGCATATGAAAAGAGCGAAGGGATACAAAGCTATAAAAGTCGCGGTAAGCACTTGTTCCCATTGTGGCGAACCAAAGCAGCCACATAGAATTTGTTTGAGATGTGGTTACTACGGAGGAAAGCAAGTTCTCGAAATTGGTGAATAATATATGGCTTTAATTAGGATAGCCGTAGATGCATATGGCGGTGATTTAGCACCTGACGTTAACATAGAAGGTGCTATTTCTGTTTTAAATAAGTACAGTGAAACAAAAGTAATCTTAGTTGGAAAAGAAGAAGAGCTCAAGAAGAAATTAAAGGCCAAAAATGCTGAAAAGTACAATATTCAGATTGTTAATGCCGATGATGTTTTTCCGATGAGCGAAAAGCCTTCTTTGATAATAAGGAGAAAGGAAACTTCACTTTATAAAGCGGCTGAACTTGTTAAAAACGGAGAAGCAGACGCACTCGTTTCTGCAGGAAATACGGGAGCACTACTTGCATGTTCTCTTTTCGTTATCGGGAGAATAAAAAACGTCAGCCGGGCGGCTATTGCCACAACATTTCCATCTAAAAAGGGATTTTCAATACTTTTAGATTCCGGGGCGAACAGTGAGGTAAAACCCGAGGTATTGGAATCATTCGGAGAAATGGGATTAGAATATGCAAAATTCAAGGGCAATTCTGATCCTCTAGTCGGCCTTTTGAATGTTGGTGAAGAAGAAGAAAAGGGAACGGAAATTCAAAAACAGGCAAATAAATTATTGAGAGAAAAGCTCAAAAATTCTTTTGTGGGGAATGTTGAAGGAAGAGATATTCTGCTCGGAGATGTTGATGTTATAGTTGCCGGAGGGTTTGAAGGCAATATAGCTTTGAAAACTATGGAAGGGACTTTAAAATTCTTCTCAAGTACCCTCAAAGAAAATATTAAAAGCTCCGGACCGCTGGGTTTAATAGGTGGTTTGCTTCTTAAAAAGACCTTCAATAAAATAGGAAAAAAATTCGATCCGTCTGAAATCGGCGGAGCATTTATTCTCGGAGTAAAAAACATAGTGGTAAAGGCCCATGGAAACTCAAATTCAATAGCTATTATGAACGCAATAAGAGTTGCCTCTGAAGGAGTTGAAAAGAATCTCGTTTACGAAATATCAAAACGTTTCGGAGGTTAAATGATGTGCGGAATAGTCGGTCTAACAGGAAAGGATATAAGGGTAAAAGAGCTTGTAAAGGCTTTGAAAAAACTCGAATATAGGGGATACGATTCTGCCGGGATAGCTTTTCAGGACAAAGGAAATGTATATGTAAAAAAGGAAAAAGGAAGAATATTGAATCTTGAAAATATGCTGGGAGATATTAATGAAAAAATTGTTGAATCCGGTATTGCTCATACAAGATGGGCAACTCACGGAGAACCGTCAGAACTGAATGCACATCCTCATACAGATTGCACCGGTAAAATAGCCGTTGTCCACAATGGAATAATAGAAAATTATATGGAAATAAAACATGTTTTAATAGAAAAAGGTCACAGGTTTTCATCTGAAACAGACACTGAAGTCATCGCTCACTTAATCGAAGAATACTATTATGGTGATCTTCAAAAAGCTGTATCACATGCAATTCTTGATCTTTGTGGAGCATATGCAATAGCAGTGATTCACAATGACCACCCGGGAGAAATCATTGCAGCAAGAAAAGGAAGTCCCTTAGTTCTCGGAAAAAATGATGACAAAGCAATTCTCGCATCCGATGTAACCCCTGCTTTAAAATACACGAGAGAAATGATTTTTTTAGAAGACGGGGATATTGCACATTTATCAGAGAACAAAATTGAAATTTTCAGTGTAAATGGGACAAGAATTAACAGACAATCCACATTAATAAATTGGGATGAAGAATCGGCAGAAAAAGGCGGATTCGAACACTTTATGCTAAAGGAGATATTTGATGAGCCCCAATCGATCAGAAACGCATTGATGGGCAAAATCTCTGATGAAAAAGTCGTTTTCAAAGAATTGGACAGTATAAGCGAAAACATTTCAAAAACAAAGAAGATCAATGTTATTGCCTGTGGAACCAGTTATCATGCGGGTTTAATATTTAAAAAATTTATTGAAGATTATGCAAATATTGAGGTAGAAATTGATGTTGCTTCAGAATTCAGATATAAGAATAATATTATTGATACAGATTCAATTGTAATCGCGATCTCTCAGTCAGGAGAAACTACAGATACATTAGAAGGTGTTAGAAAAGCAAAATCTAAAGGCGCGAAGATAATCGCAATAACAAATATCGTGGGATCCACCATTTCGAGAGAAGCTGATGCCGTAATATACCTGAATGCAGGTTTAGAAATTGGTGTTGCCGCAACGAAAACCTATGTTACCCAGTTGACGATTCTTTATCTCTTAGGAACGTATATGGCTGCACTTAAAAATGTATCCAAAGATAAATTGAACAAAATAATTCTAAATATGATGGATATGCCAACGGTAATCGAAAATATACTTTCATATGCACCCGACGTTTGTTTACAGCTCGCCAAAGAATTTTATAAATACAAACACTTCATGTATATCGGACGGGGATACAGTTATCCATCCGCACTTGAGGGGGCACTTAAATTGAAGGAAATAAGTTATATTCACGCCTCGGCTTACCAGGCGGGCGAACTCAAGCACGGACCGATAGCTTTACTTGATGACGAATTTCCTGTTTTTGCAATAGTTCCCGATGATGCATTAAAGAAAAAAACTCTTTCTAATGTAATTGAAACAAAAGCGAGAAACGCAAAAATTGTCGGTATTTGCACCGAAGAAGATAAGGAAGTATCGAAGATAATTAATAGCAGAATAGAGGTACCGAAAATAATCGATGCTCTCTATCCTCTTATAATGTCTCCTTTTTTACAATTATTTGCTTATTATGTATCAATTTTAAGAAAATACGATCCGGATAAACCCAGAAATTTGGCAAAAAGTGTAACCGTTGAATAACGAGGAGGTGTTTTTTGGATAAAACTATCAAGGAAATAATACAAATTCTTGATGATACTCAGGGAGAAAATATAAAAGTAATAGATATATCAAAAGTATCGGGTTTTACAGATTATTTTATTATTGTAACTGCCAATTCAGATCCCCATATGTCAGCCCTCAGAGATAAAATATTAGAATTATTGGAAAAAAGTAACGAAAACGTAATTTATTATGATAAGGGTAAAGGATATGATTGGTTGGTTGTTGATTGTGGATACTTCATGATCCACATATTCAAAAAGGAAGCTAGGGAACTGTATTCGTTGGAAACTCTCTGGCTTAATGGAATTGAAGTAGATATAAGTAGTTTGAAAACAATTTGAATGAAAAAATCTTTTTATGAATGATCCCGGTGCTTCAGACGAAGTCGATCGTTCAGGAGATTAACCAAATTTTGGAGGTGTAATTTAGTTGAGTGTTATTTCTATGAAGCAGCTTCTCGAAGCTGGAGTGCATTTTGGCCACAGGACAAGAAGATGGAATCCGAAGATGAAACCTTACATCTACGGAGAAAGAAAGGGTATATATATAATCGATCTGCAGAAAACCCTTAAATTAACTGAAGAAGCTTATGATTTTGTTCTCAACAAAGCAAAAGAGGGTGCAAATTTTTTATTCGTTGGAACAAAAAGACAGGCACAGCAAATAATCGAAGAAGAGGCCAAAAGATGTGGAGCTTTCTACGTAAACAACAGATGGCTCGGCGGATTATTGACAAATTTCGAAACGATTAAAACAAGGATCAAGAAGTTGAAAGAATATGAGGAAATGGAAGAAAACGGCGAATTGGCCAAACTTCCAAAGAAAGAGCAGAGTGTTGTAAGAAAAAGACTTGATAAACTGAAGAAAAATCTCAGCGGAGTAAAAGAAATGACAGATGTTCCTTCGGTTTTATTCGTTGTCGATCCAAAAAAAGAAGAAATCGCCGTGGCGGAAGCCAATAAATTGGGATTGAAGGTAATTGGAATAGCAGACACAAACTGTGATCCGGATGTTATAGATTATCTTGTCCCGGGTAACGATGATGCTATAAGAGCCATCCAACTCATTGCAAACACGATTGGAAATGCTATTTTAGAAGGAAGAGAAGGAAGAACAATTTCAATTGAAGAAAAATCACAGAAAAGTGATGCCACCGCCGATGAATCAACAGATGTTGAAGAAATTAATAAAGAATCCGAAGAAATTATAGTTGAAGCTCCCGGTAAAGAAATAGCTGAAAACATTGAAGAAACTGAAAAACTGGAAAAAGAAAGTGAAATAGAATAGATTTATTCAGTAACTTTTGGCGAGTTGCAAAACTCGCCTTTTTTTGATAAATGAGAAAGAGGAGGAATGAATATGTGGATGATTATGAGTGATTCTCATGATAGAATTGATAAATTGGAAAGTGCTATAAAATACGCCAACAAAAACAAGATTGATGCATTGTTTCATTGTGGCGATATCATTTCTCCGTTCAGCGCAAAAATTTTGAAAAATTTTAACGGTAACTTATACGTTGTTTTTGGAAACAATGATGGTGAAATCACAGGTTTGCGTAAAATACTGGGTCAGAATGTCTCCAGAAAACCAAAAAAAATAAACATAGGAAACAAAAAAGTCCTTCTTATGCATGAACCCCCTGTTGATTTTGAAAATTTGGAATATGATTATGTTTTTTACGGTCATCTCCATAAAATAGATATAAGACAAGACAAAAAAATGATAATTAATCCGGGAGAAATTTGTGGTTATCTGACTGGAAAAAGTACATTTGTCTTATTAAATGAAAAAACAAACGAAAATAGAATAATAGAAATCTAGTAGGAGGCAATATGGAAAAGAAATTTTTAGAAAAAAAAGAAAATTTGGATATTTATGAAATTTATTACAATTCTGAAGAAGTAAATAAGGCCGAAAGGGAACTGATTAATTATATGAATACAAAATACAATATTCCCGGTTTCAGAAGAGGGAAAACCCCTGTGAGAATAATAAAGAATTTTCTTGGTGATAATTACAAACCAATGTTGGAAGAAGAAATAACCAAAGATCTAAGCGATGAATTTAAAGACGAAAAAGTAATATTACCACCAACAATAAGCGATATCAAATGGGAAAATGATGAACTGATTGTAAGCGTACAACTTCACAGGCAACCTGAAGTCGAATTAAAAGATTATATTGGATTAAAATTGAAAACAATAAGCACTGCGGATAGTGTAGAAAAATTCATCGAGAACAGAATAAAAGAACTCAGAGACCAGAATGCCCTTCTTGAACCAAAGGAAGGCCCTGCTGAAGTTGGAGATATGGTCAAATTGATATATTCTATTGAAAAAGATGGAAAATTAATATCTGAAAACAAAGAACAGGAAATTTCTATTACCGATGACGAATTCAGACCGATAGCCAAAAATGCAATAGACAAAAAAGCGAATGAAGAATTCGATTTTGAAAGAGAATTTTCAGATTCAAAAAATAAATACAGATATTTCGGAAAAATTCAAGAAGTTTTGAAAAAAACAATTCCGGAATTGAATGATGAATTTGTAAAAACAGTTGAGCCGGATCTGAACACGCTGGAAGAACTGAATACAAAGATCAGGGAAGAGGGCATAAAGCAAATTGAAGAATGGAAAAAAAGTATCCTTAGAAATCAAGTGAATGCGAAATTACCAGAATTGATTGATTTAAAAATTTCCCCGGAAACTTTGGATATGTATCTCGCAACAGCGATAAACAACATGAAAAAAGATAAAGTTTACGAGCAGTATTTACAGCAGGCGGATGGCGATTTTGAGAAACTCACTAAAGAATTGAGAGAAAGTATCGTAAATGAAATAAAATCGAGTAGATTCATTGAAGAAGTTTCAAAGAAAGAAAATTTAGAAGTAACTGATGAAGAAATAATGGAAATGGCAGAACCCCTGTCGAAAAATTGGGGAGTTTCTGTAGACAGAGCAAAGAAAATGATAGAAGCTAAGGAAGAAATAAAAGATGAGCTCAAGGGTTCTCTCATAAACAATAAAGTTTTGGAGCTGATAATTGAAAAGGCTGAAATTGAAGAGACCTCTTCTGAAGAAGATAAGTCTGTAGAAACTGCCGATAAAGATAACGAAACAAAGGAAGAAAATGTGGAAACAAAAAAAGAACCCGATATGAAAAAAGGTGAAGATAAAGAGGAAAATAAAAAAGATTAAAGGATGAGTTAAAATGAAAAAGACCGTTTTTCTCGTAATTTTGATAATTGCTCTTGTATTCCTAGCTATTTTTGTAATTTATGTATTCAGGGGTGATATATTATTAAAACCAATTTTATTAACAATTGGAAATATTGAGATTCACTGGTATGGGCTTCTCATCGCATCCGGAATTGTCATAGCATATTTAATAGGAAGAAAGCTGGCATTCAGGGAAGGAATAGATGAAGAATACATACTAGAAGCAGTTTTTCTCGGAGTTATCTTAGGCGTTATCTGTGCGAGACTATATTATGTTGCCTTTACCTGGGATTACTACAGTCAGCATTTGAATGAAATCTTCATGACATGGAACGGGGGTTTGGCGATACACGGAGGAATAATCGGTGGAATATTTGCAGCTTTTCTTTATACAAAATACAGAAAAAAGGCGAACTTAAAATTTCTACAGGCCACAGACCTCTTTATCGTGGTACTACCTCTCGCGCAAGCCATTGGAAGATGGGGAAATTTCACTAACTATGAAGCATACGGTTCTCCAACCAATCTTCCATGGAAAATGTTTATTCCCACTCTTTATAGAATGCCCGGGTATTCGGAATTTGAATTTTTTCACCCGACTTTTTTATATGAAAGTATATTGGATACACTCATATTCATTTTCCTATTAACATGGATTCTGAAAAAAAGAAAAAAATATGGGGAAATAACGGGAATATATTTAATTCTTTATTCAATAGGAAGATTTTTGATAGAAGGCTTAAGACTTGACAGTCTTTATATAAACAATAAATTCAGAACAGCACAGGTAATATCTATAGTTTTTCTAATACTTGGAATTGTTATATTATTTGTATGCAAAAAGTTTGGAAAGGCTGTTCATATCGCTTCAGAAGAAGAAAAAGCTAAACTAAAGGAAAAAATGAAAAATAAATGAGGTATGATGCTTTAATTTTTGATATCGGCGGGGTCCTTTTGAATTGGGACCCCAAAGCTATTTTAAATAAATTCTATGATAAAGAAATTTCAAAAAAACTTTCTAATCTCACACTTACAAAAAGATGGGCGGAATACGACAGAGGCCTTTTAGACAGAGAAAATCTATACAGGTATTTTATAAAGATTGAACCGGATTATCCCGATGAAATAAGATTCCTAATATTTGAGATCTTTAAATATATGGAAGTTTTGGGTGAAACGATAGAAATACTCTATACTTTAAAGAAAAAGGGAAAGAAATTATACCTTTTATCGAATTTTACCCAAATAGGCTTCGAATATGTATATAAAAAATATGAATTTTTCAATATATTTGACGGTAAAGTCATCTCCTGTTATATTAATTTGATAAAACCCGAAAAAGAAATTTACGAACATATTCACAGAAAATTTTCTCTGGATTTAGATAAAACAATATTTATAGATGATAATGATACGAATGTTAAAGCAGCTTTAGATTATGGAATAAAATCTATAAAATTCACAAAAGCTGATAAGTTAAAAGAAGATTTAGAATTGTAAAAAAAAGGGGGATAGACCCCCGTTTTATTTTCTTTTTGCCTGATTTGCAACCGCCTCTGCAGCTTTTTTTGCTGCCTCCGGATCCCCGAGATAATAAGATTTCATTGAATTTAAATTTTCATCTAATTCATACACCAGAGGAATTCCCGTTGGAATATTCAGTTTGACAATTTCTTCATCAGAGATATTATCCAGAAATTTTACAAGTGCTCTTAAACTATTACCATGAGCAGCAACAATAACCTTTTTACCCGATTTTATCGTGGGGGCAATTTGATCGTGCCAGTATGGCAAAAATCTTTCAACAGTATCTTTTAAACATTCACTGAATGGCAATGTTCTCTTATCCAACATAACGTATTTAGGATCGATTCCGGGATATCTTTTATCATCCTCTTTTAATGCCGGCGGTGGAACGTCATAGCTTCTTCTCCAGACAAGAACCTGTTCATCACCATATTTTTCGGCCGTTTCAGCTTTATTCAATCCCTGAAGAGCACCATAATGTCTTTCGTTCAATCTCCAACTTTTCCTGACAGGTACCCACATTAAGTCTAGCTCATCAAGTACTAAATTTAGAGTTCTTATGGCTCTTTTTAAAACAGATGTAAAGGCAATATCGAAAGTATAATTTTCTTCTTTCAATAATTTCCCTCCATCTTTTGCCTCTTTTATTCCCTTTTCTGATAGATCCACATCAGTCCACCCGGTGAATAAATTGGCTTTATTCCATTCACTTTCTCCATGTCTGATTAAAACTAATTTGTACAAAAGAAATTACCTCCTTATTCATTGTATAATTGTATTTAACAAATTTATTATAACTTATTTTTATATAAATATAATAAAAGGAAGTGATCGTTATGATTAAAAAATTCAAAAAAACAATAGAAAAGGAACTGAATTGTTTTATAACTCTTCCATCAAAAAACGAATATAACAAACCTTTTCCAACGATCCTTTTTCTTCACGGTGCTGGAGAAAGAGGCAATAACTTAAACCTGATAAAAAAAAAGGGGATACCTAAGGTTGCTTTGGAAAATCCTGATTTCCCTTTTTTGACAATTTCTCCTCAATGTCCTGCGGATGAGTGGTGGAACGACAAATTTGAACTTCTGAAGGATGTTCTTTTCGAAACAGTTGAAGAATATAACGGAGATAAAAAAAGAATTTATCTAACAGGGTTAAGTATGGGTGGATATGGTTCCTGGCATTTAGCGGCGGAATATTCCGGAATTTTTGCCGCCGTCGTTCCGATCTGTGGAGGAGTATTTACCTTGTTGGGATTTCCACACAAATTCAAAAAACTCGTTAATACTCCTATATGGGTTTTTCATGGTGAAAAGGATGATGTCGTTCCAATCGAAGAATCAGAAAAAATCGTAAATTTTTTAAAAGAAGAAAACGGCAAAGTGAAATTCACTAAATACCCAAACCTTAAACACGATTCTTGGACAATAACATACGATAATCCGGAATTATATAATTGGCTTTTAAAACAACATTTATAGTTTCTTTTTTAATTTTTACCGGGTAATATTTTTTCATTTGTATAGCAAAAAATTTTCAAATTTATACAAAAAACTCTTTTCGCACTCATATTAAGTTTTATTTTCTGGAAATTCGTTAAAGAGATTTTTCAAATATTTCTTCCTACAATTTTTTGTGACAAAAAAAGAACACCCTCAGCGGGTGCTTTGTTTATAATGTTATAAAGATCAAAATAGACAATATGGGTTTACAGAATTCATAGCCAAACTATAAAAAGGGGTATAACAAGGGTCATAACTCATTTTATGATGCGCTTACATGATCTCTTATTGAATCCTCTAAAATTCTACCTTCACTCAATTTAATGAATCTGTTTCCATATTTGGAAGCAATTTCCATATTATGAGTTATCATCATTATTGTTATTCCATATTCAATGTTTATTCTCTTCGTCAATTCCATTATCTTTTCTGAACTCTGCGGGTCCAACGAAGCCGTATGCTCATCCAGCAAAAGTAATCTTGGTCGCGAAATAATTGACATCACCATGGCGAGCGATTGCTTCTGCCCTCCGGAAAGATGCCCTGCTTTTGTATTCAATCTTTTTTCCAATCCAATTCCCAGATTGGTCAACAATTCTACTCCAAAATCAGAAACTTTAGAAAATCCCAAATATCTCATTCCCTTCTTACTGGCCAGAATAAGATTCTCTTTGATAGATAAATTTGGGAAAACCCCTGAATTTGGATTCTGATAAACCCTCCCTATAAATTTCGCTAATTTATATGAATTGGTTCCATTCATTACAGAATCATCGATCATATATATTCCGGAATTCGGAAAAATCTCTCCAAGAATAACTTTAAGCATCGTAGATTTCCCGGCCCCATTGGAACCTATTATCGTGACAAAATCTCCTTCTTTTATAGTTAAAGAAATTTTATCAAGGGCGATTTTTTCATTTTCGGTACCCTTGTTGAACACAACCTTTATATCTTTGAGTTTGACCATAATTTTTTTACCCCTTTCTTAAGTTTTTTCTTTCCCTCCTTCTGCGTCGTCACAAGACTTACTCCAATAACAATTATAATAAACAGCGCAGTGAGCAACTTCATATCCGAAGCCAATAAACCTATTCTGTAACCATATTTAATTGCCAGAGATAACAACAGTTGATATAAAATCCCACCAATGATCGGTGCAAATAACCCATAAATAATATTTATTTTTGATAAAATTATTTCTCCCAACATAAGCGCCGCCAATCCTGTTACTATCATGGACTGACCCATCTGCACATCTGCAAATCCGCTGTAGAGGGCAAAAAGCGAACCGCTCAATCCGACAAGAGAGTTAGCAATAACGAGTCCAAGAACTGCCAACACATTTTTTGAAATCCCAAAGGATTGAACGGCATTTTTATTCGATCCAAAAGCCCTTATAGCCATACCGATATCTGTTCTTAAAAATATAGCCAGGACAAAAATTATTCCGCACGTAATTAAAATAATTAAAGTTAAATCACTTCCATCTTTTTCATTGTTGAAGATATTCGATTGTGCTTTAATATCACTTTTTGTCGATACTTTCATTTCTCCAAAATCAGAAAACAATTCGTCAAGTTTAGTACCACCACTCAGATCTTCAAAACTTTGAATCTCTTCATTTGAAGATACTCTGGGAACCGGGAGGTTAGGTCCATTCATAATTCTAAGATTTATAGAGTAAATCATTGTCATAACTAATATTCCCGCCAATAAGGAATTAACTTTCAATCTAGTATGTATCAATCCAGTTGCAAGGCCCGCTAAAGCCCCTCCCATCGCTCCTAAAAAAATGCAATATACTACAGGTATTCCACTCAAAAGAGAGGCAACAGTTATTGCACCTCCTAAAGCGAAGGAACCATCACAGGTTAAATCAGGTAAATCTAAAATTCTGAATGTTAAATAAACTCCAAGCGCCATTATTCCAAGAATGGTCCCTATTTCCAGAATAGAAATTATCACTACATCATCACCTTCTAGTTAATTTCAGTTTCCTGACCGTTTTCAACAATGAAGTCAGCTTTAACAATAAGAGACTCAGGCAATTCAAGCTCCAAATCCGAAGCCAAATCTAAGTCAATGTATAAGTCAAGTGAATCGGCAGAAAGAATCCCACTTTCTAACTCATTCACAGGTGTTCCCTTCAATATTTCCGCAACAAGTTCTCCCGTCTTTAAACCTATTTTGTAGTAATTGAATCCGAAACCAATTACTCCTCCACCCCTTGCAATATCTATATCCGCTGCAATAATTGGAACACCAGCGTTCTTCGCTATCGTACCCAGACTTTGAATCGAAGATGCAGCCGTGTTGTCCGTTCCAATATAAATTGCATCGACCTCATCGATAAGTGCATTCATTGAGGTAATCATTTCACTGGTTGTAGAACCGGGGATTTCAATAATTTCCATTTCAAGTTGTTCCGCAGCTTGTTTTGCTAAATCCAAAAGAGTCAATGAGTTTGCCTCACTCGGATTGAAAACAAAACCAACTTTTACGGCATCAGGAAGGACGAATTTCAAAAGTTGAAGTTGCGTTAACACAGGCGTCATATCACTAACACCTACTATATTTCCTTCATTCTTTCCCAATTTCTCAATCAAACCCGCCCCAACAGGATCAGTCACAGCGGAAAAAACAATAGGTATATTCTTTGTAGCACCGGCGCATGCCTGGGCAACAGGGGTAGCAATCGCAACGATCAAATTAACTCCATCACTCACAAATTTATCCGCGATAGATTTGGCAATTTTCATATCTCCCTGCGCATTCTGAAAATCAACAATTACTCCATCAAGCAATCCTTCCTCTTCAAGCAAATCTAAAACACCTTCCCTGCATGCATCAAGTGCAGGATGCTCAACAACGGCGGTAATTCCAATTTTTACTTCGGCAAAAATGGTAATTGAAAACAAACTGACTAACAATAGAACAAGAATTTTCTTCATTATGGTACCTCCAATATATAAAAAGAATAATTTTAATAAAAAAAAGGGCATCCCTTTCGGATGCCCTTTCTATCTATCTCCACCTATTCCATGTCAGAAATGCGGGAGTCCTTAGAAAGGGCCTTCCACCAAAAATAATAAAAATAAAACGAACTATTCAATTTGCTCTGAAATGGATTTTGGTTATTCATAATATCCTCCAATGTTTCTGACTTATTTATACCACAAAAAAATGTAATCCGTCAAGTCTATTGTTAAAAATTCATATTCTACCAATCAGGATTTTTTAAAAGGCTTAATAAGTAATATTATTCAAGAATTTCTTTTTCATTTCAAAATATGTCAATTGTTGCTATATATTTCCTCACCGTTTACAATTATCATGTCCGCTTTTTCTATAACCACTTCTGGTATTTCAAGCTTCATAACATTCGCCAAATCAATATCAATATAAAGCTCTAAAACTTCTGCAGGAAGTATCTTGCTGGGTATCTGATTAATATTCACACCATTCAAAATTTTCAAGGCCTGTTCTCCTGTTCTGAGTCCAACTTCATAATAATCGAATCCAAAACCAATTAAGACTCCTTCATCAAAAAAAGCAGCTATTATCGGCTTTGCATTTTTTTCTGCAATGCTTCCCAAGCTGGAAATTGAAGAAGCAGCAGTGTTATCATTTCCAATATAAATCGCATCAATATCGCCTACGGTCGCATTTAAAGCAGTTATCATCTCGGTTGTTGTAGTTCCCAAAATTTCTATTATTTCCATGCCCAATTGTTCCGCAGCTTGTTTTGATAAATCCAGAATAGTTACAGAATTGGCCTCACTTGGATTGAAAATGAATCCTACTTTTTTTGTTTCCGGAAAGCATAACTTCAACAGTTGAAATTGAGACAGCACCGGTGTTAAATCTGATATTCCGGAAATATTGCTTTCATTCAATCCCATATTTGCAATCAGTCCCGCTCCTATGGGATCCGTCACTGCGGAAAACAGCACCGGAATTTCTTTCGTCGCGGCCGCACATGCCTGTGCAATCGGAGTCGAAATCCCTATTATCAAATCAACATTGTCACCCACAAATTGATCTGCTATGGACTTCGCTATTTTCATATCTCCCTGAGCACATTTGAAATCGATTTCAATCTCATTCGATAATTCACTACTTTTTAAATAATCAATTATTCCATCCCTGATAGCATTCAATGATGGATGCTCCACGATTGAAGAAATTCCAACTGAAAAATTCCCAAATAAAATCATACCAACAGATAAAATAACCAGAACAGATAAAATTTTTCTTAACATTTTTAATCCTCCTCAAAATAAAAAAAGGGTATCCATCTTTCGGATACCCTTTCCATAATCTCTTTATATAAATTACAGCACAAAAAGAGAACCTATCGAAAGGGTCCTCTTCCACCACCAAAGATTCGTATTCTTTTTTCTGTTTTCTATAAACTTATAATTTGCCATAATTTTTCCCTTCAATCTATTAATACATTTTATATCACTTATTAATTCCATTGTCAAGTGTAGTTATTCCCTGTCTTCTCTCGAATATGGAATGCCCAAAGCCTCCGGTGCTCCAACTTTTCTTTTTAGCTTCTCAGTTGAGGTGAATAAAAGGACAATAACCGTTAAAATATATGGCAGCATCTTTAAAAAGTCAGATGAAATATGTGTGCCTATAGCCTGCAATCTTAATCCAAGAGCAGTAATTCCTCCAAACAAATATGCTCCTAACATCGCCTTTGCAGGATCCCATGTCGCAAACAGCACGAGAGCAACAGCAATCCACCCCTTCCCTGCAGTCATATCTTCTATCCACATTGAATTATAGGCCAGAGAAAGATATGCACCGCCAACTGCTGTTAATGCTCCTCCGGCTATGGTATATAGGTACCTTGTTTTCGTTACGCTTATACCTCTTGAATCCGCCGCTCTCGGAGATTCACCAACCGCCCTCAACATCATTCCCGATTTTGTCCTGTATATGTATATAAAAAGTACCGGAACTAATAAATAACTTATATAAACCAATAAATCCTGATTGAACATTATCTTCCCTATATACGGTATGTCACCAAGCAAAGGAATTTTGACAGGATCAAATTTTTCAGCTACAATACCTACATAATTTGCTCCCCAAATTCCACTGATACCTGTACCCAGAAAAGTTATGGCAAGTCCGCTTACGATCTGATTAATTTTTAAGGTTATTGTAAAAAAGGCATGTACGGATGCTAATAACGCTCCGGCAACCATCGCAACTATAACTGCAAGCAAAAGATTTCCCGTTAAATACGAAGTGAAAAATCCCCCAATTGCTCCAACAAGCATCAATCCTTCTATTCCCAGATTCATAACGCCTGTTCTCTCAGTCAAAATATCACCTAAAACAGCAAAAAGCAAGGGAGTACCCGATCTTATAGCCGCCGTTAAAGTGGAAACCACAAACGAATTTTCCATCAAACAATAGCCTCCTTTTCCCTAAAAACTACTTTATAACGTGCTATTGCTTCTCCTCCAAGCAAACAGAACAGTACTAACCCCTGGAAAAGATCTACCAGTGAAGTCGGAACCCCGTAGAACATTTGAAGAGAATCCGTTCCAACTAAAAGACCTCCAAACAGGAAACCGGTTAAAAGGACCGAAATTGGATTGAGTTTCGCCAACCAGGCTATTATTATCGCAGTAAAACCATATCCGGGAGAAAATCCGTGTTGTAGAGAATGTTGGGTTCCCATCATTTGAACTGCTCCACCTATACCCGCTATCATTCCACTAACCACCAGAGAGATTATAGTGTAAAATTTAACATTTATTCCAGCATATTTTGCATTATCTTTATTATCACCGACTATTTTTGAGTTAAATCCCCATTTTGTCTTCTTAAAAATGTAGGCCATTATCACTGCTAAAATTACCACAAAAATAATCCCTATATGAATATCGGAATTACCTATATAAGGTAAGTTGGCAGAATCCGGAAGAGGTGCCGTCCCTGGAAATCCATAACCTTCTGGATTTTTCCATGGTCCGTAGACAAGATAATCCACAAAGAATATTGCTATATAATTCAGCATTAAAGTGATAACTATTTCATCAGTTTTAAAAAAAGCCTTCATGAACGCGGGAATTGCTGCCCAGAGTCCTCCGCCAATCGCTCCCATAAAAATCAAAAGTATAATCATAATAATTGGATTATTCACATCTTTAAATAAAAATAACGCTCCATATGTAGCGGCCATTGCTCCCATATAAAGTTGACCTTCACCACCAATATTCCATATCTTTAACCTGTATGCAAATATCAGGCCAAGCGCAACAAAAGAAAGCGGTATCATTTTTAAAAAAGTACTCTGAATACCATATTGATCAAAAAAAGGCCAATAAAACATTTCCGCATATGATTCCGCAGTTAATTTTAAAGCACCACCAAAATCTAAATTTTTATCAAAAGCGAAGTAAACTGTAAGAATTATTCCCATTATTAATATTGAAACCAATAAAGAGATGATTGTAACAAAAACACTCTGAATATTTGAAAGAATCGGTCTTTTTTCAATTTTTATTTTCAAATAAATCACCTATCTTAGTACCGGCCATCATCAAACCTATTTTATCGTAATAATCTGGATCAGGGGGAGTGTAGCCCATTATCTCTCCTTCATATATCACAGCAACTCTATCACACAATCTGAATATTTCATAAAGTTCTCCAGCCAACAGGAGGATTGAATGTCCCTTCTTTTTCTCTTCCAGCAAAGTATTATAAATATAATTCATAGCTCCTATATCAAGACCTCTGGTGGGATGTGAAGCAATTATCAATTCAGGATTCAAAGATAATTCTCTCGCAAGAATCACTTTCTGTATGTTACCACCTGAAAGCAGTTTTATCACTGTTTCCGAATTAGGAGTGGAAATAGAATACTCTTTAATTATCTTATCGGATTCTATTTTCATCTCTCTGTTTTTAATATTAAAAGGAGAATATCCGTGTCCCTTTGCAAATGTTTTTTCAAAAATATTTTCTCTAACCGATAAATTTGGACTTGTTGCCACGCCTTTTCTGTCCTGAGGAATGAAAGAAATTCCCTGAATTATATTTCTCTTTATTCCGTTGTGCGTAATATTTTTATTACAAAAAATGATTTCTCCGTTTTCCACCTTTCTCAATCCATATATTGCTTCGGACAACTCTTTCTGACCATTCCCGGAAACACCTGCAATTCCAAGAATTTCACCCTTTCTTATGGACAAGGAAAGATTTTTAACGGCCATCAATCCTTTATCATTTTTTACAGACAAATTTTCAATTTTCAATACTTCTTCACCAATTTCAACATCGGGTTTTTTTATATCAAGAAGAACATCTCTTCCTACCATTTCCCTGGCAAGAATTTTTTTGTTAATCTCCTTTGTAATAAAAGTATTCACCTTTTTTCCTTTTCTTAAAATAGTCACCCTGTCACTTATTTCCATCACTTCATCCAGTTTATGACTTATAAAAATTACCGAACAGCCTTCAGAAGTATATTTTCTAATCGCTTTGAATAACGAATCGGTTTCTGTGGGTGTTAAAACCGCTGTCGGTTCATCCAAAATAAGTATATTTGCTCCACGATATAATATTTTTAAAATTTCCACTCTTTGTTTTTCACCCACAGAGAGTGTCCAGACCTTTGATTTGGGATCAACAGGTAATTTATATTCCTTGCCTATCTTACTTATTTTTTCATCTACATTCTTTGTTTTTATAAAAAACTTTTCATCTTTCAATCCCAAAATTACATTTTCTGATACTGAAAAAGAAGGTATTATTGTAAAATGTTGCTGTACCATTCCTATCCCATTATTTAACGCATCGGACGGAGAATGAATCTTTATTTTTTTACCATTGAGAAATATTTCGCCTTCATCCTGTTTATAAAGCCCGAATAAAATATTCATAAGTGTTGTCTTTCCGGAACCATTTTCTCCAAGAAGGGCCAGGACTTCACCTTTTTTCAATTCCAGATTTATATTATCATTGGCCAATATACCCGGGAAATATTTCGTGATGTTTTTCATTTCAATTATGTTCACATCATCCATACAATCACCCTGTTAAAAAAAGGGGCACAGGCCCCTTTATATATTAAAAAAGTTTTTAAAGATTTCCTTCGACATTATCAACAAACCAATCCATCGCCAGCAATTCCTCATCTGTGGGTAGTTCTCCCTCGGCATATTTCAAATTGCCTTCATTATCATAAATCGGACCGGCAAACGGCTCTAATTCTCCATCGATTATTTCTTCCTGTTTTTCCAATACCATTTCTTTTACGTCTTCGGGAACTAAATCACTGATAACCAATTTTACTATACCCGTATCAAGTCCTCCCCAGAATTGCCCGCTAGTCCAGGTTCCATTCTGAACACTTTCGGCTATCTTTGTATAGTATGGGCCAAAATCCCAAATCGGGGCCCCCAAATATGCTTCGGGAGCGAAAGCATTCATATCACTGTCATAACCTATACAATATGCTCCATAATCCTGAGCGGCCTGTTGTGCAGCAGGAGAATCCTGATGTTGTGCAATAACATCCGCGCCCAAATCCAACAATGAAATTGCAGCTTCTTTTTCGATTGTCGGGTCAAACCAAGTGTTTGTCCAAACAACCTTAATTTTGGCATCCGGATTAACGGCTTTCACACCAAGAGCAAACGCATTGATTCCTCTTATAACTTCAGGAATAGGGAAAGCAGCTACATAACCTATTAAATTATCTTCGGTCATTTCTCCAGCCATGAGTCCTGATAAATATCTTGGTTGATACATTCTTCCAAAGTAAGTACCCATATTTTCATTTGTTTTGTAACCCGAACAATGCATAAATGTTGTTTCTGGATATTTTTTTGCAACTTCCAGTGTTGGGTCCATATAACCGAAACTGGTTGTAAAAATCAAATCAAATCCCTTTCTCGCATATCCCTGAATTACTCCTGCAGCTTCAGAACTTTCCGGAACATTTTCAATAAATTGAGTTTCGACGTTGTCCCCCAGAGCCTCTTCAAGATAAAGTCGTCCCCTGTCATGTTCGAATGTCCAGCCTGCATCTCCTGCGGGGCCGATATAAACAAATGCAACCTTCAAGGGTTCTGCAAAAATCAATGAAACCATAATCACTAAAAATACTAATCCTAAAATTTTTTTCATTTTTTACCTCCTGAAATTTTGTGGTTATATTTTAAGATAGCAGATCTTAGTAACAATAAAATTCGTTTTTGTAAAATAATCTGGATATAATGAAATATTTGTTTAATTAAAAAAATTATCGTAAACTTTAATTTATTTATAAAGGTTACAAACGATACAAAATTACTAATATTATTAATTTTAAGCTACTTTATATTAATAAAAGGTCAGGTCGTCTGACTTTTTCATCTTCAATGCTAATTATCAGTTCGGGCCATCTACTGTTTTTTGGATAAGAAATTATATCGTTGTTATTCTTCAGTACTATTACGGTATCTTCGGACTTCGTTCCGGTAATAGTGGGATTCCATGCAACGGAATTGCCTTCTTCAATAATGTCACAGGTTGAAGGGGATGCCGTAATTTCACGTGCGGCAAATCCCGCCAATCCACCCTGGTGATGTTTCATCCATTCACCATTGAATCCTACTTCCTGATAAGCTTCCTGGATGTTTTCAAAAATGGAATTGAGTTTATTTCCCGGACGGGTCTTTTTTATTGCCACAGCATCCACATAGCAATTTTTCTCATATTGACTTTTCAAAGTAGAGTCAGAAATAAATAAAAGTGATCTGGTTGCAGATAAAATCAACCCTTTTTTTCTGGCACATATACTGAAAAATATTCTTTTTCCCAATTTAATATTTCTGGATAAATTGTGCCTGTATTCATTTCTGCTTATATCCGAAAATACCAGGGCTAAAATCGGTTCAATATTTTCACTCACTAACTTACTGAATAATATCCCATGTACATCTAATTCAGTCATTTCAGGATTCATTTCATGAGCCGTTTCATAAAGAATTCGGTCACATACTACACCCAAATTTCTAAAAGTATCTATTTCTATCTCATCGAGTTTTAACCGTAATTTATTCAATCCTTCTGAATATATGGTTTTATTGTAGTAAGAATCCGATAATATTTTTTTACCCTTTAAAAAACTATCCAAATCATTATCATAACTCCACCAATTATATTCATGAATTATAAATTTATCATTTATCGCATCAGAAATTTCTTCAGTCAATAATCTTTTCATTTCTATATTGTTGGCAAAAAGATGCATCTCTCCATCAATTACCAGAATCTTCGCTTCTCCTTCAACAGTGTTGAGCGTTATGTGACTCCTCCCACCATAAGTAATCCAGGAAAAATTATCACATCTTGAAAACAAAGCCCCGTCGGCATTATTTTCTTTGCAATATCCATCTATTTTATCTATTTTCTTCTGAAACAGACTACAAAACACAACAAACACCGCCTTTTTATTGTTTGTTTTAATTATACTCTTTTTAAGCAAAATTGATAAGACAAAAATTTTATTGTATAATAACTTAGTCAATCAAATATCTGGAGGTAATATAGCATGGGAAAGTTTTCACCAGTAAAGGAAGAAAAGGTTTTTGATGAAAAAACTATTGAGAATATGCTTCCAAATGATGAAACAAAAAAAGCTTCTAGGCTTAGAAAAATGAAAAACGAAATAAAAAAGGATCTGGAAAGATGGGACAGAAAAATCGATAAATTCAGAGCAAAGGGTGAAAAAACTTTAGTTAGCGAGTACAAAGAAAAGGTTAAAATGGGGGAAAAGAACGTCAAATTCATTGAAAAATATATTAAAACAATCGAAAAAAAAGTTAAATAATCATTATAAATGCGGAATTTCCGCATTTATTTAGTTTTCTTGATAAAAATTATATTTTTCTCTTCTAAAATTGTGATGTTTTTCTTATCAAAGTAAGAAAAGGTGTTTTTTTGAAAGTTTTTTTTCAAAGAAATGGTAGTTTTTACGTTTTCAGAAAATGTGGAATCATTTAAAATAAAATCGATATTTTCTTTAAATATTCTGTTGAATTCATCCCAATTTTTATAGGATGTTTCGAAGGTTATTTTTATTCCTTCGGAATAATCATATAGGGACGTGTTTTTCAGCGCTTCAAGAGCAGTCGATCTGTATGCATCTATCAGACCTCTGACCCCAAGCTTCACTCCTCCAAAATATCTTGTAACTATGATTGTTATATTGAGCAGATTCATTTTCTCAATTGAGGAAAAAATCGGCTTACCGGCAGACCCATGGGGTTCACCGGCATCCGAAAAATTTGAAACAGCATTACCATCATTCATAACTTTATAGGCCCAACAATTGTGAGTAGCAGTTTTATGTTTCTCGCTTATTTCTTTAATAAAACTCTTTGCCATATCTTCCGAATCGGAATAAAATGCATTTCCAATGAATATGGATCTTCTAATATTCTGTTTGGCTTTTCCAGATTCTTTTATTGACAAATATTCCAAAAATCAATTTCCACCTATTAAGTCCTTCAAAAACTCCATCTGTGGTCCCAGGATATATTGCGCATCATCCAAAGTTTCTTTGTATACTTCAAGAGTTTTTTGATATTCATAAAAATCTTCATCTGCGCCGAAGGCTTCAGCGTATATTTTTACCGCCGACGCTTCACCTGTACCTTTAATAATATCCGAAGTTTTTTCGGCATCGGCCAAAAGAATTGTAACTTCTTTATCTGCTCCGGCCCTGATTTCCTGAGCGGTTCTTTCTCCTTCGGCTCTTATGAGAGAAGCCTCCTGATTTCTCTCCGATTTCATTCTTTCAAAAACTGCATTCCTGTTTTCATCGGGTAAATCCGTTTTCAGTACTCTCACTTCTATTATTGAAATACCATAATCTGCCATTTCATAAGCAGCATCCGAAGACATATTTCCCAGATATTCATCTCTTTTTTCCGAAATAATATCATCATAATTCAATTTTCCAAATGTGTTTCTAACTACAGAATAAACAACATCATCAATTCTTGTGGAAGCCAGGTCAATAGTTTTAAGTTTCTTCACAAAATTCTCCGGATCATCGATCTTCCACAATGCATATGTATCAACGAGTAAGGTTTTTTTATCCTTTGTATATATTCTTTCGGGAGGAACATCATAAGTTCTGATTCTTTTATCAAATTTTTCAACAGCATCAACGAATGGCGCTTTTGTATTTAAACCCGGGTTTAGCACAACATCTATTATATCTCCAAACCTTGTTACAACAGCGAATTCGGTCTGATCAACAATAAAAAAGAAAGAAGGCAGTAAAATGGCCACAACAATTATAACAACTACCAATATTATCCATTTGATCTTAGTCATTCGAATCACCTCCGATCATATTATTCAGATCCAGAAATTTAAATACTTCATCACTGTCTAAGACAACGAATTTTTTCGCTGTATCCAAGATATCATTAACAGTTTCAAGATACATTCTTTTCTTTGTAATTTCAGGAGCCTGTAGATACTCCTTTAACACGGCAGAAAACCTGTTAGCCTCACCGGCTGCCTTTAGTACAACTTGTTCAGAATATCCTTCGGCTTCTTTTATAATCTGAGCGGCCTGTCCCTGTGCATTAGGAACAACATCATTTTTATACTGAGTCGCCTGATTTACAAGTTTTTCCTGGTCCTGTTTTGCATTATTAACATCATCAAAAGCTTCTATAACCTGTTTAGGAGGACTTACCTCCTGTAAGTAAACATTTTTTACCTGAATACCAATTTTCAAACTATCGAACTGATCCTGAACTTTAGCAGTTGTTTTTGCCGCAATAACATCCCTTTGTGTTGTTAATACCGCATCAATTGTGTTTGCCGCTACTTCTTCTCTCAATATAGATTGAACTGTAAATCTCACAATATCATCGGTACCATAAATGTTCGTATTGGAAAGTAAATTGAAAATATAATCTTCGGGGTTGCTTATATAATATTGAACAACCGCTTCTAAAGATACGAAGTTCCCATCTCCGGTGAGCATAAGCGCTTCTTTTTCATAAGTGTTATAAGCTCCTATATCATACGTTCTAAAACCGATTTCTTCCTTTCTGAGTGTTGATACATTCACCTTAGCTACACTTTGAAAAGGAGCGGGAATATGATAATTCAAACCGGGACCTGTTGTTCCTACAAATTTCCCAAATGTTTTCACCAGTCCGATTTCAGCGGGATCGATCATATACAAACCCGAAAGAAAATAAATTGCAATTATCGCAATTACAACTATTATTACTACAAGCTTAATCGTTTTCTTCGAAGGATTAAAATTAATATTTCTTTTTTTCTCTGGCTCATGGTATTCAAAATCAAAATCTTCCATATTTTCACCTCTTTTCTAATTTTCTTAAATAAACTCAATTTCTCTTTTAACTAATACTCCTTCATTTTCAAAAATTATATCCTGGATCTTCCTTATAAGTATTTTAACATCTCTTTGAGTGGCATTCTTTTTGTTGATTATAAATCCGGCGTGTTTTGATGAAACCTGTGCATCACCAACCGTCAATCCTTTCAATTTATACCTATCTATCGTTGATCCTACATAAAATGTCTTAAATGGCCTTATAAAAACACTTCCCGAGTTATTTTCAAGCAACGGCTGTTTTTCAAGTCTTCTGCATAGAATTTCACTTATTCTCTTCGATAAACTTTCTGGTTTTATTCTTCTTATTTTAATTTTTATGCCTTTGACAAAAAAATTCTTCTCCTGAAGAATACTGTTCCTGTAAGAAAAATTCATATCTTCCCTGGAAAAAATCTTTTCATTTCCATTTTTATCCACTAAAAAAACACTTTCAACAACATCTTTAATTTCTCCATCAAATGCTCCTGCATTCATAAAAACAGCGCCACCAACGGTGCCTGGCAGACCACTTAAAAATTCAAATCCTCCATATCCATTATTCAGCAATATTCTTATAAGACTATTTATTTGCATTCCAGGTTCCACATATATAAAATTCTCTTGAATTTTAAAAAAATTCAAATAATTGGTGGATACTATGATTCCATCATAAAATTCTCCGGGTATTATGTTTGACATGTTTCCAACAACTTTAAACTTGATACCGTTGTTGAACAAGAATTTCAACAATTGAATATATGACTCGCAATCATAAGGTTTTACAAGAAATTTCGCCTCCCCCCCAATTTTTATTGAAGTTAAAAATTTAAGAGGGTAGTTTTTTTTGACTTCACAACCGAGAAGATATAATTTATTGAAAATTTTTTTCATTATTCTCCAACCATAAATCGATCTTCTTTAAAATTTCTCTTCCTTTTTCATCATTATTCAACTGAGGAATGAGTTCTTCTCTTTCGTTCAAAATATTAATCATTCCTTCGAGTATCATAATTTTCCGATTTTCATCTTTTTGATCATTATACATTTCTTTCAACTTCAGAAATGCTTTAACAGATTTTGTATGGCTTAAAGCCATAATAAGAATCTCCCAACTATCCCGATCAAATTCTTCTTCACTCATAACCGTTAAAACATCGACAACTTTTTCCCCTTCACCAAGCATAGCCAAAGCATCATAAATGAGTAAATTAGTCTCTTCAAACTTCGTTTTTTTCAAAATACTCATCAGATCAGGTATTATTCTCTTGTCATCGTTATTTGCCAAAAAATCAATCAGATAATAAATTTTCGGATTATTTATTTCGTTTTTATTTCTACGAAATTCTAAAAAAACTCTATAAATCTCTTCTTTTCCGGCTTTTCCTAATTTGTCCAAAGTCTCTATTATCAACTTCACCAATTTTTCATCGTCAGATTCAATTAAAAGAGACTTCAAAACCGGTATCGCTTCTTCACCCTTTTCTTCCACTATTCTTTCTATCAATTCTTCACTTTGCATTATTTTTTACCCGCCATTTCATATATTTCTCTTTCTCTTTCCTCACCGTCAAGAGAGTATATTACAGATTCGGTTGTATGGTCCTTAATAATTTTTTTCACAATAAAATGTTTATCTCCCCTTTTCGCCACTTGAGGAAGGTGTGTTACAACGACCGATTGCACACTTTCAGATATTTCAAAAAGTTTTTGTCCCAATGTATCTGCCAGTCTCTGTCCCACTCCGGAATCTATTTCGTCAAAAATTATAGTGGAAACATCAAGAGAATCTTTTAAAACCGATTCAAGAGACAAAAGTATCCTTGAAAGTTCTCCCCCGGAGGCTATTTTTTCAATATTTCTGAAATCGTTCCCAGGATTCGTTTTTACCATTATATTTACTCTGGAAGTCCCATAATGTTTGGGTTCATCCTGTTCGGTTATACTAAACTTCAGCGACGCCCCTTTCATTTTCAATTCAACAAATTCTTTATTGATGCTGTCTTCTATTTCCCCGGAAACTTTTTCTCTTCTTTTGGAAATTTCAGAACCCAAATTTTTCAACTCAACCAGCAATTTCATCTTCTTCTTTTCCAAATCATCCTTTTCATTCTGCAAAAAGTTAAACCTCTCTCTCTTTTGAATTAAGGCAGCATAATATTCTAAAATTTTTTCTATTGAATTTCCATACTTTCTTTTCAGATTTTGTATGATGTTTATTCTTTCTTCAAATTCAAACAGTCTTTCTTCGTCGGTGGAAAGATTTTCTATTTCTCCCTGAATCTCATTATAAATACTCAGTATATCTTCTTCAACGATTTTTATTTTTTCATACATCTTTTCATAACCCACGTCGGTTATCCTGGACAAATTATTCAAAACTTTCTCCATCGTAGATAATATGGATATATCATCATCGTTTATCAAAAACACATTTTCGTTCAATATTTCCTGTATCTGTTTGATTCTCTGAAGTTTTTTATATTCAATCTGTATTTCATTATCTCTTTCCGGATTTATGCTCGCTTTATTTATTTCATCGATCTGATACTCAACGTAATCTCTCTCTTTTTCAATCTCTTCAGGATTAATTTCAAGATTGTTAAGTGTTTTGTTAACTTTCAAATACTCGGTATATTTTTCAAGATACGAAGTATAAAAATTTTCGTTTTTGAATGGTTTATCTAAAATCAAATAATGTCTATTGATATTCAGCAAACCTATACTGTCAAACTGGGAATGAATTTCTACAACATCCGAAAAAATCCCCTTAACCACTAATCTTGGAATTATTCTTCCATTGATCCTGTAAATAATTCTCCCTGAGGAAAAATTAACATTTATCAATAAATAATCTTCTTTTTCAAAATCGTATCCTTTATTTAAAAGCTTTTTTCTTAAAAAATCTTTTATATAGAACACTCCTTCGACAAAAGATTCTCCCTCAGGTTTATATTCAGGGGGCTCCCCAATCAAAGCTTTAATAGCCCTTAGTATAATGCTTTTTCCCGCCCCTGACTCACCGGAGATAACATTCATCCTTCTTGAAAATTCTATATTTATCTTTTTAAAAAAATAAAAATTAACACCGATCAAAGAAACCAACATAAATCATACCTCAAATTATTTCAGTCACTATATATAATACAATATTTTAAAATAAAGTAAAAAACACTTTATAATTATACTCTTGACAGGGGTACTCTCTCTCCGTATAATTAACAAAGTGCAGAAAAAGATTTAGGAGGTAACACGATGAAACGAACTTACCAACCGTCAAGAGTTAAAAGAAGCAGAACTCATGGCTTTTTAGAAAGAAAAAAAACCGTTGGGGGCAAAAGAGTGCTCAAAAATAGAAGAAGAAAGGGCAGGAGCAGACTCGCTGTGTGACTCAACCAACCTTAACATTAAAAAGAGATGAAAGAATTAATAAAAAGGCAGACTTTGAAAAAATTTATAAAGAAGGGTCGAGTGTTGTTAGCCCCTATTTTGTGGTAATATATTTAAAAAATAGTCTGCCTTTTACAAGGTTGGCTATTTCAATAAAAAAGAAATTTGGTAAAGCTCACAAAAGAAACAAGTTACGAAGGATAATTAAAGAAATATTCAGAAAGAACAAGCAAAGCATAAGAGATCATTATGATATACTTATTATACCAAGGAAAGGACTATCAGACTCGTTTGATGAAAAAGAACCGAATTATTTGCTTATAAAAAGGCAGCTTTTTTTGTTATTTGAAAGTATTGGAAAAAAAGATGAAAAAAATATTAATCAAAATAATTAAGTTTTATCAAAAACATATATCTCCAAGTAAACCTCCTTCGTGTAGATTTACACCTACATGCTCTCTTTATGCTATCCAGGCTATAGATAGATTTGGAGTTTTTAAAGGATTACTTTTAAGTATTTGGAGAATATTAAGATGTAATCCTTTAAATCACGGAGGTAACGATCCAGTACCAACAAAATTTACTTTTAGGAGGACCCTAAATTGAAAAAAACTCTGTTAATTTTGATCCTCGTGGCGATTTCTTTTACTCTCGTAAATGCGATTTCTATTGAAACGGAAACGGGGACTGATACAATAACCTTTAAATTGAAAGAAATGGAAATGGTTTTTAATAAAACAAAAGGAACGCTTCTCTCACTAACTGATACTCCGTTAAACTCAAGCAACCTCGTTTATATATACGGTGATGATGGTTATGATGTTTTTGATTCTGAGGAGAATGTTTTATTACCAACTGGTTATTCTTTAGACGAAGATGATTATGGCAATTTTTTCCTTGAATTTAAATACGAAAATGGAACAAAAACTTACTTTATAAAAAATGATCCTTATTACACTTTCGATATAATTTTTAACTTTTCGAAACAAATAAAGGTCTCATTGCCTTTCATTTCATATGAAAACTACTACATTGGGAACGGTTATTTCGCATCTTATGATAAAGTAAAAGGACAAAAAACATTATTCATGACAGTCTCATCCGATGGATCGGGAGTATTTGGAAATAAGTATTTTGAATCTTCCGGCAGAGCAAGAATATCAACTTATGCAGGTCCTATGAAATTGGTTTACATAGAAAATGGGATCGGTAATTATTACGAAGAAGCAAAACAGATTCTCTCGCAGGCGGGTGCTCTGACAATTTTCAGCTGGATTCATCATGGAATAGTAGTTTTCTTATATTGGCTATATGAACTGACAGGAAGTTTCGGCTGGGCAATTATCCTGTTTACTGTGGTCGTAAAAATTATCTTATATCCACTTCAACATATGCAAACCAAATCTATGATAAATATGCGTACATTGGCCCCCGAAATAGAAAAAATAAAACATAAATATAAAGACCCAAGAAAGCAACAGGAGGAAACGGCCAAACTTTACAAGGAAAAGGGTGTAAATCCTGCCGGTGGATGTTTGCCGTTGTTAGTACAATTCCCGATAATCATTTTGTTGTACAATGTTATTCAATATTTCAGCGAAATGTTTGCATATTCGCCTTTCCTTTTCTGGCAGGATCTTTCAACGGGAGGGTTCGTTCAAAATTTACCTCTTATCTTAATAAGTTTATTAACCGGAATACTTATGGCACCTATCACTGCACAAGACGTAAAGAGTGCAAGAACATCAATAGCAATGTCGATGATATTTCCCATTATGTTCTTCTCTTTCCCAACAGGTCTTATGATTTATTGGGCTGCACAGAGTTTAATACAATTATTACTGACAAATTTTGTATATAAAAAATACAATGTCAAAGGTATTCCTTTAAAGGAAGTCTTCGGAATCAAATCTAAAAAGGAAACCAAAAAGAAAAACTCTAGAAAAAAAAGATAATCACCAAATTTGGAGGTATTGTTCTAAATGATAATGAAAACTGTTGAAGTTAGTGGTACTAGTTTGAAGGAAGCTGTAAACAAGGCTTGTAAAAGCTTAGATGCCACTGAAGAAGAAGTAGATATAAAAATTATTGATGAAGGCTCTAAAGGTTTTTTTGGAATTTTTGGTTCTAAAAATGCGGTCATAAATGCCACTTTAAAACCAAAACATTATGAAAGAAAAATTTTAGATTTTTTAAATACAATTTCTGAAAATTTCGGAAGTGAAATTGTTTTTGAAGTTTCTATGAGAAACAGAACTTTTCACGTTATCATAAACGGGGATAATATTTCTCGATTAATAGGCAGGCATGGAAAAACCGTTGCCGCTCTTGAGCACATTTTAAATATCTATGCCAACAGGCTCACCGATGTAAAAGTAAACGTCAAAGTTGACATTGGGGGGTATAAAGATGACAGAAAGGAAATTATTGAGTACATAGCACATAAAGCTGCCAAAAATTCTTTGTCAAATAATGAAAAAATCGTTCTCGAACCCATGTTCTCTTATGAAAGAAGAATTGTTCACGAAGTGATTACAAAATATAAAAATTTAAAAAGTTATTCAATCGGGTTGGAACCCTATAGAAAAGTTGTAATAGATACAGCAAATAAAAAATACGATAAACCAAAAAGAAATCACAATTCGAGAAATCAATTCCAAAAAAGCGAAAAAATGAATTATAATAGAAATAAGGATTAATGTTCTCGATTTTATTAAGGAGTGATTAAATGCCGTTTTACAAATTCAAATGTAATTCCTGCAAAAAAAATTTTGAAGTTTTAAAAAAGATAAATGAAGAAAAAAAGGCTTCTTGCCCTTATTGTGATTCTGAAGATACAGAAAGAGTTTACGGAAACGTAGGAGTTGTCTTCAAAGGATCTGGATTTTATTCAACAGATTCTAAAAAAGCATCTTCAAAAAAAGCGGAAGTTTCCAAATAATTTAATCAATCATTTTCTATATCAAGATAAGGTATCGCATTTGTAGAAAGGGGAGAGTATTCTCCCCTTTTTTGAATCTTTTCATTTGCTGCAATCGCTATCATCGCAGCATTATCTGTACACTGGCTCAAAGGAGGAAAATAAATATTCGCTTTTTCAACGATGGCTATTTCTTCAGCCCGCTCTCTCAATCTTTTATTCTCCGCAACTCCTCCGGCAAATACAATATTTTTCACTTTATTTTTCCTGGCCGCGCCGAATACTTTCTTCGTTAGCACATCGACGATTGCTTCCTGAAATGAATATGCAATATCTTTTATATCGAACTTATCTCTATTTTTCTTAAGAAAATACAGAACCGATGTTTTCAGACCACTGAATGAAAAATCAAAATTATCTTTTTTGCTCAAAGGTCTCGGAAATTTGTATATTTCTTTTCCACCGTCTGCTATTTTTTCTATTTCAGGCCCCCCGGGATAATTTAACCCGAGTATTCTTGCTATTTTATCAAATGCCTCTCCGGCAGCGTCATCTATAGTTTTTCCAATTTTTGTAATGTCATCATAACTTCTGACAATCAATATTTCCGTGTGTCCTCCGGATACAAGAAGTACAACATAGGGAAATTCAAGATGAGGAAAAGAAAGAAAATTTGAAAATATGTGTCCATATAAGTGATTTACTGCAACAAAGGGTTTACTTTCTGAGATTGCCAATCCTTTAGCAAAAGACAAACCTATCAATAAAGAGCCCACCAGTCCAGGACCATAAGTTGCGGCAAAAACATCTATATCAGAAATGCTCAATTCCGCTTTCTGCAAAGCCTCTTGTACAAGATAAGAAATAATCTCCAAATGTTTCCTCGCAGCTATTTCGGGAACTACTCCTCCATATTTTCTATGAATTTCAATTTGAGATGCCAACACATTTGAAAGAATCTTTTTTCTGCCTTCAGAAATAGAAACTCCTGTATCATCACAGGAGCTTTCAATAGCGAGTATTTTCATTGTATTATGCACTTTCTCTTTTCAATTTATCTATATTCTTCGTTAAAACAAAATTCTTATCAACGATTATCTTATAAGATTCCTTATATTCAGGAACATCGAACATTAAATCAATCATAAAAGACTCAAGTACATTTTTTAAAGCTCTGGCACCAGTTCCTCTTTCCATTGCCTTCTTTGCAATTTCTTCAAGTGCACATTTCGTAAATTCCAAATCTACACCGTCCATTTGAAACAACGCTTTATATTGCTTGATTATAGCATTTTTCGGATCTAGCATTATTTTTATCAAATCTTCCTTTGACAAATCATGCAGAGTTGATAAAACAGGAAATCTTCCAACAAATTCCGGAATCATTCCATAATGAATAAGATCATCCGGAACAACCTGCTCTAAAATTTCTCCAAGCCTGAAATCTTTTTTATTCTGGATATTTGCACCAAAACCCATAGTGGAAGTCATAACTCTCTGCTTAATTATTTTATCCAGGCCATCAAAAGCTCCCCCTGCAACGAACAAAATATTAGAGGTATCCACCTTAATAAACTCCTGATAAGGATGTTTCCTGCCTCCCTGAGGAGGAATATTCGCCTGAGTCCCTTCCACGATTTTCAATAGAGCTTGCTGCACCCCTTCCCCCGAAACATCTCTCGTTATCGATGGATTGGGAGTACCGCGGGTTATTTTGTCTATTTCATCTATATATATTATTCCTTTTTCAGCCTTTCCCACATCATAATTTGCGGATTGTAAGAGTCTCAATACTATATTTTCAACATCTTCTCCCACATATCCTGCCTGTGTTAATGGTGTCGCATCGGCAATCGCAAAGGGAACATTGAGTATTTTAGCTAAAATTCTGGCTATGAGAGTTTTTCCGGACCCGGTTGGCCCAATCAAAAGAATGTTTGATTTTTCAATCTCCACATCGGAATTTATAGAATTAATCCTTTTATAATGATTATAAACGGCTACAGATAACATCTTTTTGGCACTTTCCTGCCCAATAACATATTTATCCAATTCGCCTTTAATCTGAGAGGGCTTCAGTAATTTGTACTCTTTTTTATCGAACTGAAGTTGATCCTGTTCGATAATTTCATGAAACATCTCTACACAATCATCACATATATACCCGTCGGATCCCGCGATCAATCTATTAACTTGAGAAGCACTTCTACCACAAAACGAACAACTTTTTTCGACTGACAATTTCAATACCTCCAAAAACTTATATATATATTATACACTTGAAATAATCTAACACTAATTTTATTTTTTGTCAGTAACCGGAGGGTAAAAATAATGAAGGCTTTATTAATTGATGGATATACCGATGAACCGGCGGCATTTGGAGTTCCGCCGTATATTTCTCCAAAGATAAGATTGATATATGGACTACTGCTCTTTGAAAAATATGAAATTGATTATTTTACTATCGATCAAATGAGAAAATCTTCAACGATGAATTCTTTAGGAAAATATGATTTACTCATAATTTTTGGAGGCATTTCCACACCCGGCAGATATATAGGCGGATCACCAATCACTTTAAACGATATTTTAAAAATTCTGAACAAAAGGATTTCGAAAAACAGTATCCTTATGGGTCCAATAACAAAAGGGTATTCGATAAAAGGTGGACAAAGAGTTATCGATGTGAATATAGAAAATGCAAAAAAAATAGAATCATTTGAAGAACTGTTAAAATATTTCAACAAAGAAATTCATGCCGATTATTATAAAAATCGCGATTTATATTATTCGCTCGGTGCTAATTTAATTAAAAACCATCCTAATTTTCCATATTTGATGGTTGAAATCGATATCAGTTCGGGATGTGAAAGAACGGACGGGTACTGTTCCTTCTGTACCGAAAGTGTCTTTTACGGCTCTTTTAAATTCAGAAAACTTTCGAATATAGAGGAAGAACTTATCTCTTTAAAAAATAATGGGGCAAAATATATCAGATTTGGAAGGAGTGCTAATGTATTAGCCTATGGTTATGATATAAAAAGCAACAAAGCGTCACCGGAAAAGATCGAAATCCTGTTTTCTTCAACAAGAGAAATTTTAAATCCGGAAATATTTCATATAGACAACGGTAACCCCATTTTCATTTCCAACCACAGAAAAGATTCAGAAAAAATTCTGAGTTCGATTGTAAATTATTGCACCGAAGGAAATTCACTTTCATTCGGAGTGGAATCCTTCGACGAAAATGTGAGAAAGATGAACAATCTGGGAGGAAAAACAAATGATATTTTCTACTCAATAGATCTGGTAAATCATTTTGGAAAAATCAGGAAAAATGGAATTCCGTCACTTCTTCCAGGAATAAATCTCTTATATGGTCTGCCAGGATTTTCAAAAAGCACCTATGAAAACGATTATAATTCACTTAATAAAATTTTGGAATCCGGAAATTTGATCAGAAGAATCAATATAAGAAAGGTTATGGTTTTTCCCAGTACAGGACTGGGTAAAGTGGATTTACCTAAAATAAACAACAGAGAATTCGATAGATTTAAGGAAAAAATAAGAAATAATTTTGACAATAAAATGCTCAAAAAAATTTTTCCGATCGGTACGATTATTAAAAATGTTCTTTATGAGTATTCAAATGGAGAAATAGCCTTTGGTAGAACTCTTGGAACCTATCCAATTTTAATAGGTTATACCGATAATCGTAAAAGAATAAATGATATCATAGTAGTTGATCATGGAAGAAGATCAATCACAGGTATAATTTTGGGAACAGATATCAATAAAATAACCGAGAGAGAGTTAAAATTGATTCCCGGAATTGGAAAAAAATTTGCAAAAAAAATAATTCTCCAAAGACCTTTTGAGTGTTCAAAAGATTTTATAGAAATTTTCGGGCAGGAAGTTTTTAAATTAATCAAAAAAATACATCTATTCAGAGACAATAAGGAATAATTATGAAGAAAGTATTGGTGGTAACAACCGGCGGAACAATTGGAATGATTACAGATCCTGAATCACATGCCTCAATAATTAAAGACAGTGTTGATTTGCTTTCATTCAATGAATTGAGGAGAATTGCTGAAATTGAACATATAGAATTCAGCAATATTCCAAGTCCTCAAATGACTCCGGAATTAATGTGGGAACTATCAAAATTATTAAAAGAAAAACTGAAGGAAGACATTGAGGGAATTGTGGTAACTCACGGCACGGATACACTGGAAGAAACAGCATATTTTTTAGATCTCGTTTTGGATACATATAAACCGGTTGTAATTACAGCCGCAATGAGAAATAGTGATGAAATTGGTTCCGATGGCCCAAGAAACATTTTTTCCTCTGTCAGAGTTGTTTTGAATAAATACAGTAAAAATCAAGGTGTGCTGGTGTGTTTAAATGATGAAATTCATGCTGCAAGAGAAGTTACAAAGACTTACACCAGTAATGTAGCCACCTTTGATTCGCCGGGTCATGGACCATTAGGGATAGTAGACGAAGATGCCGTTTTGTTTTTTAGAAAATCTATTCTGAGATGTACACTTTCCCCTGAAAAAATTCAATCCAATGTCGTTCTGATAAAAACTTTTACCGGAGACAATGGAGATATAATCGATTATGTAGGCAAAAAAAATTACAGCGGTATCGTTCTTGAATCTTTTGGAAGAGGAAATGTTCCACCTGCAGTTTCAGAAAGGATTATCAGAATAATCAAAGAAAAAAATATACCTGTTGTAATAACTTCAAGATGCTGGAAAGGTAGAGTGCTCGGTATATACGGATATACGGGCGGGGGGAAAGAGCTTCAGGAAGCGGGAGCAGTTTTTGCTCAGGAACTTTCATCACAGAAGGCAAGAATAAGATTGATCATCACACTTGGGATATCTGAAGATTTAGAAATTATAAAAAATCTTTTTAAATTACCATTCAAGGAGTAAATTATGTTTAAAAAATTAACTTCAAGAAATATAGCAGCACTATTTACATTTTTTTATCTGGGAATCTTTATCATAATGGGATTCTCTTCTGCGTCGATCGCAATAATTTCTTTTGGCATCATCGGTATTGTTTTACTCCTTGAACCATGGAACAGATTTCTTTCGGAAAGATTAAAAATTCGTAAAGGATTTTCAATTTCAATCGCATTTGCAATTATCATTGTAATTATCAGCCTTGTTATCTTTTTTCTTATCCCTGTAATTTTCAGGGAAGCTACCAATTTGTACAATCTTTCCATGGATTTTTTCCCCACCGATCAAAATAATAACATCACATCATTTGAAATAAACAATAATATTTCAAAAGTGTTATCGGAAGATTATTTTGTTAAAAATCTCAGTGATTCTGAAAAAAGTAACATTGGGTTGTTGGAAAGCGATCTGAAAGACTATTATTCAAAACTGGATTTTCATGATGATGAAAAAGGGACACTTGATAATATACTTCAAAATTATCCTCAAAATAATATTGTCATAATTTACCCAGAAAATGAAGGAAATTATTCGCTTGAAGCCGTAGAAAAAATCACAGATAAATATCTGTCTTCTGAAAATTCTGCTTATATTTCATCGAAGATCTATGGAAGCGCATTGAGTACCAACTCAAAAGAACTATGGAAAGATGCTGCGGAATATTTCATTCCATCTTCTATCAGCAACGAAAGAAAAGAGCAGATGATGAAAACAATAAAAGACATTTTGAATCAATTAAAAAACTTCGTTAAGACCAATATTCCGCACTGGTTGGAGAAAATACCTAACTTTCTTGGAACTACCGTCTATATTGTATTCTTCATAATACTTGGAGCAATTTACCTCAGTTATTACTTTGGTGGTTTCAAAAAATTCATTCCTCTGTTATATCCCAAAAAATGCAGAAATGAAGCCATTCCATTTTTGAAAGACACATACATCAGTTTGGAAAGATATCTGATTTCCATAATTATCTGTGCCTTAATTGTCGGTTTTTCAATGGGTATTTCATTTGAATTACTCGGTTTGCCGTTCGCATTATTAGTTGGATTTTGGGCTGCCATAACTAATCTTATTCCCGTTATCGGCGTAGCCTTTGAGGTTGTACCGGTTTTACTTCTGGCTCTCTATTCAAAAAGCTGGTTTGATTTTATCATATTGGTAATAATAATAATAATCCTCCACGCATTCGCGTTCATTCTATTTCTAAAAATCTCTCAGGGATTGAATAAAGTGAATCCATTTTTCATAATCATTATGATGGTTTTAATGAGTCAGTTATTTGGTTTTGCCGGCTCATTTATAGCGGTTCCAGCATGCCTTGTAATAAAGAGAATATGGGAACACTTTTTAGGTCCATGGATGGAAGATCATTGATTTTTGACGTTGCTATTATAGGCGGCGGTGCCGCAGGCCTTTTTTCCGCCAGCCTTTTATCAGAAAAAAAACTGAAAGTTCTGATAATAGATCACAATAACATTCTTGGGAAAAAATTTTCGATCTCCGGGTCCGGAAAATGTAATATAACACATAATGGTAAAATTCAGGATCTGCTTCAAAACTATTACGAAAGTGTCAACTTTTTAAAAAGAGCTATTTATAAATTTTCAAATGACGATTTGCTCTCTTTTTTCTCAAAAGAGGGTGTGAGTTTTTATTCGGATAAAAATGGAAAACTGTTCCCTGAAAATTTTTCAGCTAAAGGATTAGTAAATATTCTTATAAAAAAATGTGAAAAAAATAACGTATTTATCAGATGTGACACTGAAATAAAAGAAATAGAAAAGAAAAATGATTTTAAAATAATAACCGGAACAAAAATATTTTTATCAAAAAAAATTATTATGGCGACTGGTGGTCAAAGTTATTCATTTACCGGATCAGACGGTTCGGGATATAAATTGGCAGAAATGCTGGGGCACCGTATTGTAAAACCCGTTCCCGCTCTCTGCCCGTTAACGGTTAAAAATTATATTTTTGGCGATTTAAGCGGAATTTCAATAAATAATATCAGAATATCTTTGAAAAAAAATAAAAAAATTTACTGTGAGGGGGATTTACTCTTCACACATGAAAACTTGTCGGGTCCGGCTGTTTTAGATTTCTCAAGATATGCCGATAAAAATGATGAAATTTCTATATCATTTACAGAAAAAAAATATTATAATATAGAAAACGATTCAAAAAATGGCGAATCATCAGTTACAAACGTCATTGCGAAGAAAACTGATTTGCCAAAAAGATTTATAAACAAGCTGTTAAAACAATATTCGAAGGAAAAATGGAAGTCTTTGCCAATAAAAGAAAGAAAAAGTGTATTCGATAAAATTTCTAAAATGGATTTTTCAGTTAAAGGCAAATCATTTATTAGAGCTATGGTAACCAGAGGTGGAGTTTCCAGAAATGATATCAAAAGTTATTCTATGGAGTCAAAAAAAGTTTCGGGATTGTATTTTTCAGGTGAAATAATTGATATAGATGGCAAAACAGGAGGTTACAATATTCAAGCAGCTTTTTCTACAGCTTTTATGGCTGTTAATGATATAATCAACAAATTACAATCCTAATTTGGAGGTGTATTTATGAAAAAAATATTACTTATTCTATTTATGATTTTTATCGGAATTTTTTCTTTTTCTAAAACGGTGAACTTCGATACCATGTTTGCGGATTCACTCGACGTCTTGCAACAGATAACAGAGGCTCCTGACGGAGTTGTTTTTAAGGAAATATTGAGCAAGGCAAAGGGAGTAGTGATATATCCAAGTATGATAAAGGCCGGACTGGTTATCGGTGGAAGTTATGGTGAAGGTTTCCTGCTGAGAAAAGATTCAAATAATGTATGGTACGGCCCATTATTTTTGAAAATGACAGGTGTCAGCGTGGGATTCCAGGTTGGTATTTCTAAAACCGGTCTAATTCTTGTTTTAATGAACGAAAGCGCATTTAACAATTTCACTCAGAACAATAATGTAACTTTAGGAGGAAACGCCGGAATTGCGGCCGGTCCTCTGGGGAGGTCCTTCAGTGCTGAAACGGATTATACTCTGGATGCATCGATTTATTCATATTCAATTTCAAAGGGAGCATATGCGGGGCTTTCAATCGAAGGATCAGTTATAGAACAATTCAATGATGCTACAATTCAATACTATGGTCAACTGCAGGAACCACAGAATATTATTTATAATATTCAGGCAACAGGTATGGAAGTTGTTTCAATCACGGATTATATAGATAAGACAGTTGAAGAATATCTGGAAAGCAAATAATATTGGATATGGATTATATTTTTAAAGAGTCGCTCGATGTTTTAAAGGAATTATCCGATATACCCGATAAAGTAATGTTTAAAAATATCCTGAAAAAAGCTAAAGGGATCGTCATTTATCCCAACTTGGTTAAGGCAGGCTTTTTTGTAGGCGGTAACTATGGTGAAGGAATTTTATTGAGAAAAGATGATGACAACATATGGTATGGCCCGCTTTTTTTAACTTTAAAAGGTATCAGCGGCGGATTTCAGTTCGGAGTCTCAAAAACTGGTTTAGTTTTACTCGTAATGAATGATTCCGCTTTTAAGAATTTTTCACAAAATACAAATGTCACTCTTGGAGTTAATCTGGATGTAGCTGCAGGACCTGTGGGAAGATCGCTCGATGCGGAAACGGATTATACTTTGAACGCTGCAATGTATTCATACTCTATTTCTAAAGGAATATTTTTCGGAGTGAGTTTAAAGGGTTCTGTCATTGAGAAAAACACTGATCGTATAAAAAAGTTCTTTGGAATGTATATGGATTCCGAAGAAATACTTCACAATGAGAGAATATTTGACCCTGATTTAAAAGCTTTAACAGATTTCATTGATAAAATTAATTTTTAATGATTATTACAGGAGGTTTTTACAAATGAAAAATTTTTTATTCACTATTTTTTTGATTTTATTAGCGGCAATATCATTTTCAACTACATTAACCGTTGGAACCGGTGAGGGTGAATACCCAACAATAAAAGAAGCTGTAGATGTTGCCGTTGATGGCGATACTGTTTTTATAAAAGAAGGGACATACAACGAAAAATTAGATTTAAGAAAATCCATCGAAATAGTCGGAGAAAATGTTGAAAATACAATAATCAACAATACTGAAGAAAAACCTACTTTCAACGTCTATAAAGCTAAAGATTTCGTTATAAAAAATCTGACCTTAAAGGCCGAAAAAATCTCTTTACAAATTACCAAAGGAGTCGGAGTTATAGAAAATGTGAAAATAATGATAAAAAAATATGGAGTTTTAATTTCTTCAGGCGAAATAGATTTTAACAATTGTTATTTTTACACTTTGGAAAATTCGGACGATTACGAAAGCGCCGTTAAAAAAACAACAGGAATCATGGTTTATGGGAAAAGCGATTTGAACATTTCAAATTCATCCTTTAAACAATGTAATTATGGTTTGTATTTTTCTTTCAGTGGTTTTGCAAATATTAAAGATTCCAGCTTCATATCTAATAATAATGCAATATGGGTGGCAAGGGAAGGACAATTCATAATTCTGGGAAATAATTTTATTCATAGTTTTGATGAAGCGATTGGGCTGACAGGAGAAGGCAAACTGACTATTTCTGAAAATACGTTTTCAGAAAATGTTAAAAGAGATATTATCCTTTCAATACCCGATTGCGGTGCTTGTGGTTGCAGCTCAAGTAAATTCACCGGTGTAGCAGCGGGGACCAACAATATTTCGGATAAGACTGTTCTTTCCGATTCAATTTGTCCGGTTGATTACTGGCCGGAAGATTTTATGAATGTGGATTCTGCAGAGTAAAAATAAATAAAGCGGAGGAATATTTTGAAAAAAATAATCTTTGTACTCATTCTTCTAATTTCTACACTTTCCTTTTCTGAAATTGTTGTTGATTTCTTTGGAGTGGATACTTGTTTGAATTGTGCTGAGGTGAAAACGCTTCTTGAAATGGTTCAATTCGAAGTTGATGACGAAGTTGTAATGAATTATTACGATTTGGATAAACAAGAAAATCAGGAACTCAAATACAAGTACATGGATGCTTATGAAGTACCTCAAGAATACGAGGGGCAGACACCTCTCGTATTTATTGGCGATAAATACCTGATTCATGAAACCGCCTCATACGACTCTCTATTGGAAGCACTACAGAATTTTACCCCGAAAAAATATGAAACAATGCTTGAAAAAATAGAAAATTCGAAAGTAAACGCCCAAAACGAAATAGAAGAAAATTTTAAAAATTTCGGATTCTGGGTAGTCCTTGGAGCAGGATTAATAGATGGTATTAATCCATGTGCCTTTGTAGTTTTACTTTTTCTTATATCCTATTTATACTTCGTTGGAAGAGAAAGCAAAGATATCCTGATTTCTGGATTATTTTTTGCATTGGGAATATTCATAGCCTATTTAGCTTTGGGAATGGGCCTATTACAGGCGGTCGATTTTTTAGAGAGCATTTCAAATTTATTTCAAAAAATATTTTATCCGATAATGGCTGGAGTAACATTCTTCCTCATGTTATTCTCCCTTGTTGATTTTTTCAGAATGAACTATGGAAACAAACAACCGATTTTAGGTTTGTCTAAGGGTTTGAAACAAAAAACCCATTCGATAATAAGAAAATCCGCAAGGTCAAGTGCAATATTATTCGCATCTCTTGCGGCCGGACTTTTGATATCGTTTGTGGAGTTCATGTGCACTGGTCAGATTTATTTGCCAACTATAGTATATTTGGTACAGGGAACAGAGCAAAGCTTTCAGGCTTTCTTATATTTGATGTTATACAATCTGGGATTCATCATTCCAATAATTGGAATAACCCTGGTCACATACTTTGGAATATCCGCGAAAAAAATCCAGGAACTGATGATGAAACAAAAAATTGCAGCAAAGGTAAAATTAGTTATGGCTGCCCTTTTTGGTGTTTTTTTCGTGATAATGCTGAACATCTCGTTGAATGTGTTTTGATATTGTTTTTCTTTGCCAGGGTTGAACAAAATGATATAATTTTATCAAGCAAATTAAAGGAGGTATATTGATGAAAAGAATGTCGATTATTTTGGCTATTTTTGTGGTGTTAATTTTAATTTTTGCCGCTTGTGGCCCAATTCAACTGAGGTACATCGTTATAGATGAAGGACATACGGGTTTTTCCATAACTGGTTTAATCAGTACCCTTTCAGGACTGGGGTATCAGGTCAAAACCGAAAACTTAGAAACCTATCAACCTCAAACATTATTCGATAAAGCGGTTATTATTCCGGCACCAAATACTTCATTCGGAACCAACGCTGTTTCACAGTTGAATGCCTACATGTCTTCCGGGGGAAAATTGATCTTATTGGCAGATTCGAGAAACAACTCCAATAATATTTTAAACAGTTTAATTTCCTCTTTGAATATTAAAGGTGTGGGTATAAGTTTCAACTTTGGCACAGTATCTTTCTCGGGATACAACGATAATATTTTGTTTTACCCTACGTCTTTAGGAGACTATTTCGATACCGGAAATGTTCGTGCTTTGAACGGAAGAAATATTGTCAACGCTCCCTCAAGCATAAAGGTAGCCTACGCCACCGGAAATGCTCCGGATTCTTCGGAATCGGAAATCGATGAAATCGGAACATATCCTGATGTCCTGGTAGCTGAGAATGCTACAAAAGGGAGAGTTGTTGCGTTCAGCAGCATGGAAACATTTAATAATGCCTATGGCGCAGCACAGGCATTGTTGGGGAAAATGATCAACTGGTGATTTTTCTTTAAATTTGAAAAGCCGGGATTCACTTCCGGCTTTTTTTATATTCTCTTATCATCACTTCAAATCTCTTCATCAATTTTAGCGTTTTTTCTCCAATTTTAAAGGAAAAATTATCCACAAGTTTCACCGGCATGATCTTTGAAACCGTACTGACGAGAAAAATTTCATCTGCATCTTTTATTTCATCAAAATAAAATCTCTTTTGAACAACATTTTCTCCCATTTCCCGCAAAAGAGAAATTGCCTTTTCTCTGGTGATTCCAGGGAGAATGTTATCGATCTCAGGAGTGTATACATCATTGTTTTTCACAAAAAAATAATTTGAACTGCCACCCTCGGTAACATATTTCCCCTTTGAATCGGATCTATACATTATGGCTTCATAGGCATCATTGGAATATGCATATGATTTAGCCTGAACATTCGCAAACAGGTTAACCGTTTTATGATTGCAGAAACCATGTCTCATGTCGGGAAAGGAAACGACCTTTGCCCCTGAAACCCAGTTATCTTCATTTATATTTCTGAGAGGGATCGTCAAAATCGAAACAATCGATTCCAAGCTCTTTATTCCATGTTCTCTGAAAAAATCCGTTCCTCTGGAGAGTTGAATATAAAGTTCGCCACTCGAAAAATCATTGATCCTTATCAAATTATCTGCTTTTCTTCTTATCTCCTCCAAACTTTCAATTTTTATTTTGAAATAATCGGCACTCTTCTTCAATCTGTTCAAATGTTCTTCAAAAAATACGGGTACTCCATCGATTATTCTCAATACTTCGTATAAACCATCACCAAAAGTGTAACATCGATTTTGAAGCTGTATAACTCCTTTTCTTAAATCAATTATCTCATCATTAAAATATGCGTACATAAATTACTCCAGTATTATTTTTCCGTTTTCAAGAGAAGCTATCCTGAGCATACTGAGAACTGGAAAATCAAAGGAAGTTTTCAATAAATCTCTGCCCGACTCAAATGTTTTTTCGATTACAGCAGCCACACCGGCAATATCAATCTCTTCGGATTTCAACATTTTACAGAGAGCTTCGATCGTTTTACCACTCGCAAGAAAATCGTCAACGATCAATACACTGTCTTCTTTATTCAAAAACTCCTTTGAAATGTGAAGATGAACTATTCCTCCTTTGGTGTGCGAGGGAGCGGAATCACAAATAGACTCTTCCATTGTGATCGGTTTACTTTTTCTTGCAAAAACCATAGGAACACCTAAGTATTTTGCGGCCACATAAGCCGGTACAATCCCTGAAGACTCAACAGTGATAACCTTAGTAACTTCTTTATCTTCAAAAAAAGAAGCGATGGATTCTCCCACCATTTCCATAATTTCCGGATAAATCTGATGATTGATAAAAAAATCCACTTTCAATATTCCATTTCCCAAATTCTTTCCCTTTAAAAGAACCTCATCTTTCAATCTTTTTTCACATGACGAATAAATTTCCCTGAAACTTTTCACAGATTCCCTCCTAATTACATAAGTCTAAATCACTTTCATTCACATAATATAAAAAAACATCATATTTTTCATCCGTAAATTCCTCAAAACCCTCTCTTTTAAAAAGGGAAGTTTCTTTTTCTGTTTCACACATGACAGAAAGATTCCCCTTATTTCTACTGCTTGCAATGTTCTTCAAACTGTTCAAAAGTTTTATAAACTCATTTTCATCACTAATTTTCACATAATTTATTGCAAGCGTATCATCACTTTTAAAATCATCGGAAAACAGAATTATATTTTTAAAACTATCTTTAATCATTCCCGAATTCGGAAAAAATCTGCCTTTGTCTTTCGCCTCCGGGATTATAAAAACCCAATCGTTATTCACAATCTTTTCCGGATAAAAAAAATCATCATAAATTATTTCACCACAATTACTTTTATCACTGACATCTTTTCTCAGATATTTATATTTTTTTATCATTCGAAAATTCATTTTCTCATGCAATTTTATAGATTCAATATTCTGATAATATGTTGAAAAATAAAAATTTTTTATCCCATTTTCCAGGGCAAATTTCATCATACTTTTCGATACAAGTTTTCCATAGCCCTTTCCTCTTTCGGAATTCAAAACTCTCAATCCTTCAAACCAGGCAGAATCCTCATTAAAAATCACCATATTGCTGAATCCTATTAATTTTTTATCGACTTCTATCCCCTTAAAAAAGTTATTGCTATCCTTTATAAATTTTTTCCAGACAAAAGGAATATAATCATCGCCATCCCATATGCTTCTGGAAATGTTCAAAATATCATTTTCATCTTCTAAAGTTATATCTCTATAAATATATTCTTTCGACATATTTTTAACTCATCCTTTCAAAAATTGTATAAACCTATATTCCATTTTAAAATCTATATGGTTTCTTAGCTTTAAACCTTTATCACAATATGTTATATCGCATATTAAATATCAATTTATACTCAAAAAACATATAGAAATGTCTGAAAAGTTTGCCGGTGATTTTTAAAGATATATTTTTTTTATATACTCCGAATTCATCGCTCTCATCATGCATCCATAAGTCATTCTGAATACTATTTCATCACCAAGATGCAACTCTTTATCACAATCCGTTACATCACAGATCAGATGATCACCCGATGCATGAATAACTTTTATATTTTTATCGATCGGTTTCAGACCGGATGGAAAAATATCCTGCTCTCCAACATCCAGGATCGCTTTCTTTCTAATTCCCCTGTCTTTGAATACGGGATCTCTTCCAAAGGCATCTTTACCAATTTTTCCCACGGGTACGGTCGGTTTTTCTTTTAATTCTATTATTTCGGCACAAAAAAGCATAGTATCTTTATTCAACCATTCTATTTCAACATCATTAGTTGTATCCGTTCCCAGAAGAATCGCTTCCCCGATTCTGAAATTATTGATTTCCGCAGGCAACTCTTCTCTATATAAAAGTTGAAGGGCAGCCGTACTTCCTCCGGATATTTTTTTCAACTTCCTCGATGTTTTTTTCTCAATTTTTCTCTTTATTTCCACAAGTTCAATCATTTTCTCCTTCGTATAAACCACACCGCCATAACAACCCAAATTAGTTCCTATTCCAACAATTCGTCCACCGTCAACCGAAAGGGCATATGATATTTCTTCAACAGCATTCTTATACCATACTCCCTCTCTCAAATCTCCAAGATCAATCATATAGATGAAATCCAAATCATGACCTTCTTCTTCACAAAAATCGACCGTTTTTTGAAGTGTTTCCACTTCGGAAATCAATATTTCATCAACCAAATCAATATTATCTTTCAGTTTTTCATACGAAGGTGGTCTTAAAAGCATGAATTTTGATTTAATTCCCGCTCCCCTTATTTTTTTTATATTTTCAATTCTGGAATCGGCCAATTCAGATATTCCTGATTTTATAATGCTCTCTGTGATTCTTATATCTCCGCACACTCCCTTGGTTACTGCATTAATCGATACATTATAAGAATCACAAATGTTTTTTATCATTTTTGCATTTTTTTCAATTTTATTCAAGTATATTTTTATTTTTGACATAACCCCCCCAAGATTCATTTAATTAAAAGAATGTGAATATCGTTTACATTGGTACCGGTCGGACCCGTTTTTACAAGAGCATCGATTTCATTTAAAAGAGAATATGAATCATTATTATTTAAAAATATATTCGAATCTATATTTTTTTTATTCACTATTTTAACAGTATCATTACTGATAATCCCTCCTGCAGCATCCGTTGGTCCATCGGTACCATCACTTCCACAAGACAAAAACGAAAAATTTCTCATTGAATTCTCATTTCTGACTCTATTCAAAAAAGCCAGACACATTTCCTGACACCTTCCTCCGATTCCATTTCCCCGGACTCTGACGGTTGTCTCTCCACCCCCAATAATGGCAACCGGCAATAATTTTTCGTTAAACGATGGGAAATCCCTGCCAATTTCCGCAAACAACTCTCCGGTCTCTTTTGCATCAATCGTAATATTAGAAGATAATACTATTGGAAAATATCCCAACAACTTCGCTTCTTTTCTCGCGGTTCTGATAAGTCCATCGATGCTTCCGATCACGATATTTTTCGAATTTTCAACATTTTTGGGAGTTTCATTTTTCAAAACCTCCAATATTCTGTTTTCAGGCGAAAGATTAAATCTTTCTACAATATCAAAACATTGCTTTGAAGTTGATGTATCCGCAACAGAAGGACCGGATGCGATAAAATCCAGATTGTTTCCTAAAACATCCGAGAGGATGAGCGAGAGAATATTCCTATTTTTATTCAAATGCGCAAACCTTCCCCCTTTAACCGAAGAAAGATGTTTTCGAATAGTATTTATCTGAACGATATTTGCCCCGCATCTCAATAATGAATTATTTATAAAAATCAAATCCTCCAATGTGACCCCTGCTAAAGGTTTTTCAAAGAGTGCCGATCCCCCGCCGGATATCAAAAAGAGTATTTCAACATCACATTTCAATTTTTCGATTTTTTGAAGGGCAAAATCTGTAGCCTTTATACCGTTTTCATCAGGAATCGGGTGTCCGGCCTCAAAAATATCCAGGTTCTCAATTTTTCCTTCTGAATGCCCGTACTTAGTTATAACAACCCCACCACAAACGCTTTCACCAAGATATTCCCTGGCACTCTTAGCCATTCTAAATGCGGCCTTTCCAACAGCCAGAATAAATATCTTTTTGCTCAATCTTATTTTTTCCAAATTTTCAATCACAGCATTTTCAGGAAATTGGGATTCGAGAGCCTTAAGAAATATTGTTTCTACATCTTTTTTCAAATTCATAATTTCTTTCCCAAATATCTAAAATAAAGCACCGGCGCTCTGTTATGTACCGTAACAGTTATTGTATTTTTCTTTGAAATATTTGAAACACCGAGAGGATTCGAATAGTCTAGGGTCTTTTTTGCCAATTTATACTCAAAGCCGTTTAAAGAAATGACAGGCAATTTCTCTCCAAAGGGGAAAAATGACCACGTTTCACCGATCTTCGCATCTAAATGATTTTCACCATAAAGAAAACCACAATTTTTATTCTCTGATTTCAATATTACCTTCATATTCTTTGAAAAATTGAGAGTAGTTATAAGATTCCCGTAAAAGTGATCTTCTCTATTTCCAAAAGCCCCTAAAATCGAAATATCCGTAACACCCTTTTCTCCGATATATTCCATTGACAGGTGAAAATCGGTAAAATCTTTTTCAGGTTTAAATATATGTTTCTCAACTTCGTTCTCATTTATCCACAAAAAAGTATCCACAGAAATTGAATCCATATCCCCAATCAATACATCCGGAAGTATATTGATCCTTCTTAAAACATCCGTTCCGGAATCGACACCGACTATGAATTTCGTTTTATTGATTTCATCTTTTATAAATTCAGTGGAAGAATCGATATCTCCTCCCAAAATCATACAGGCACGGATCATTTGTTTTTTTCCATTCCTATAGATTTTCTGTATTTGTTCACGGTTCTTCTGGCAACTTTCATTCCTTTCTGGTTCAATTGTTTTGATATTTTCGAATCACTTATTTTCGGATTGTTTTTTATTATTTCCGCAATGGTAGATAATATCTCTTCTTTATTCATCTTGTTCCCAAAGAAGTATCTCAGTGGAAAAGTCCCAACAGGTGTTAAAATATATTTTCCGTTAACTGCTCTGCTGATCGTTGATAGATTAACTTCCATAAAATCGGCCACTTCCGTCATAGTCATTAAATTGATTTTTTTTGCCCTCCCTAAAAGAAAACCGGGATTTCTTTGAACTATTTCTCTTCCAATAAACAGAAGAGTGTTTTCCCTTCTCTCCATGGCCGAAAGATAATAATTCGCTTCATCCAGTTTTGCTTCCAGGTATTTTTTCGCTTCGCTGCTTTCTCCAGCAATTATCTTTTCATAGGATTCATCGACGTTTATAACTAATCCATATCTTTTGACATTAACGATGAATTTTTCCTTTACGAATTCAATGAATATATCCGGTTCAATGTAGCGTAAAGGAACGTTATCATCAAATCCGGATGAGGGGAAGTAATCGTCTTCTCTTAAATCTTTCAACTCCTCAATTGTTTCAGAAAATATTCCTTCGAATCCGGCATCTCTAACTTTATTTATAACGGAACTCAATATTTTTTCATCTATATGTTCATTTTTAAATATTTCTGCCTTCGTCTTGGTCAGTATACCTCTTTCATCAATTTGTTCCAGTAAATCCTGAAAGATTTCGTACTCATTTTCATCCAGTATATAGGAAGCCACTTGATCGACCACCTCATCAAAGGTGATATGATGCGACTCTATCCTGTCAAAATCATAACCATCGAAGTCCGGGTTTCTCTGAGGTAATGAAAGTCCATAATAGCTATTTTCACTGTAATCTTCTTCCATTTCCTGCTCAGAATCATCTATTAAATCATAATCATTTCTTTCGACTTCCAGTAAAGGATTTTCCTGTATGATTTCTTCAAGTGTGTTATTGAGATCCAGAGTATTGCACTGCAATAATTTAATAGAGTTCTGGACTTTAATACTCAATTTTTGTTTTTGTTCCAGCTTTTGAGATATTTCCTGTCTCAATTTCATAAAAATTCCTCTTTATTTTAAAAGGTCATTGAATACCTTGTCATATCCTCTGCAAACATCCTCCGGTAAGGCAAAAGCTTCAGATACATCTAAAAGTTCTGCCGATCGTCCAAGAAAATAAGTTCCCAGAATAGTCGATTTAATGATGTCTTTGGACTGGGCAAAGAATCCTGCTATACTACCGGAGAGTAAATCACCACTTCCTCCCTTTGACAACGATGTGTTACCATGAACATTGATCCATGATTCACCGTTGAAATCTGTGAATATAGATATTGTATCCTTAAACAGAACATTAGTCTTCAACTTTTTTATCTGTTCAATTATATATTTCGGATTATTTTTCAAATTCAGATTTTCATCGCCTATCAATCTTTTGAATTCACCGGGGTGAGGTGTCAGAACAATTCTATCGGAGTTCATCACGGCATTTATATCATGAGAGACGCCATAAAGACCATCCGCATCAATAACCAGAAATTTCTTCTGCTTTTTTATCAATTCAATTATTTTAAAAACCAGATTAACCGTATTCTTTGTTCTTCCTATTCCCGGACCTAAAACAACTACATCCATATCTCTCACTAATTTTTCAATCTGGAAAATGTCCTGTTCAATTAACAAATCCGAATCTTCACCACCCGAAGCGATAATTTCCGGATATTTATTTCTTATGACTTCCTGAACCCTTGATGGAGTAAATGTATAAACAATTCCGGCCCCGGTTCTCAGTGCCCCCATGGCACTCAATAAAGGCGCGCCTGAGTATTCTCTGCTTCCTCCTATTATTAATACTTTTCCGTATGTTCCTTTATAAGAATCGGCCATTCTTGGTGGCAATATATTTTTTACCATCGTTCTATGAATCAAATTTATCGATGAATTTTCAAAAATCACTTTCTTTGCGAAACCCGTATCTGCCACAATAATTTCTCCCAAGAAATTTCTGGCGGGAAAAAGCAACTGGCCGAATTTCAGAGCACCAAAGGTTACAGTTTTATAGCAGTCGAAAGTTAAAGGGCACACTTCTCCGTTTTCACAATTTATGCCACTCGGTGTATCGACAGCCAGAACAGGTTTTTTCAAATTATTTATATTTTTTATCAATTCTGAAATTTCACCAGGTAATTCTCCTCTGAAACCAGTTCCAAAAATTGCATCGACTATCAACTCACTTTCGTTTATAATCGAATTCAATTTACTTTTTGAAAGTTTTTGAAATTTGTATATCGCTCCTCCGGAATTTTTAAATAACTGAACATTTTTCTTACAATCCTTAGTCTTGGGGACGTAAATCGCCACAACCTCCGGATCAAATCCGCAGAATTTCAGCAATCTTGCCAAAGCGTATCCGTCTCCTCCGTTGTTACCGGCTCCACAAAGAATTGTTATCTTCAAAGCATCAGTTCTGACAATTTCCTCGAATAAACTTCTGGCGGCATGTTCCATCAATATAAGAGAAGGCACTCCTCTTTCTATAGTTATCCTATCAATTTCTCTCATTTCTTCAGGAAAAACCACTCTCATACTATCACCTGCCATTCACCATTATTTATTATACAAACATCATGTACAGAATTCATACTAACGATACGTAATATAAAAGATATTTTTTATTCACTATCGACTCACTATTAACAACCGGAAAACATAGATGCATAAATGTTCTGAATGGGCCGTTAAATTAATTACAAGTATAACATTTAAAAATTCCTGTATTAATGTTAGATCTCTCAATGGTCTTTATTTAAAGATATTTATATAACACAAATTATAAAACTTCCAATATCTATAAAAAAACACCCAAACTTTAAAATATGTTTCAAATTTGAAAGTTTCAAAGATCTCCAGGTAAAAATATAAAATAAAAAGTCGATCCGTTAAGAATCGACCTTTTAAAAATCGCACTAATATTTATTTATCCAATGCCGTATTATATATTTCTATAACATCCTTCTTTTCCAATTTGTATGGATCAACATCAAACAATCCGCCCATAGTATCAATGGCATTATCGGCTAATTTCTCCTTTTCATCGTTATAAATATCATAATCGGAAAATCTCAAATCCGATAACCCGATGTTTTTTATCAATTTTTTCAACGCACTTATAAAAACCATGGGTTTTTCCGAACTGCTATACTTATTCACATTCTCCCCCATTATTCTAGCCAGAGCTATAAATCTTTCGGGAAGAATCCTTTCCGCCATAAACGAAAAATATGCCACCGATAAAAGGATCAATCCCGCACCGTGGGGTAAAGCGGGGTGTAAAGCACTCAAAGCATGTTCCATTGAATGGTGTGAGATGCAGGAAGAGGTTGATTCGACAATTCCAGCAGAAGTATTCGCCCAGGCAACTGCCGTTCTCGCTTCGATATTTTCTCCGTCGTTTACAGCAATTGGTAAATACTTTGAAATAAGACCCACAGTCTCAAGTGCAAATAAATCTGATGATGGTTGAGCATTCTTAGATAAATATCCTTCAACAGAGTGAAAAAAAGCATCCATGCCCTGAAATGCCGTTAAATTTTTGGGAACAGTGATCATCAATTCAGGATCAACTATCGATATGGCAGGAAATGTTTTTGAATATCCATACCCTATTTTTTCCTCTGTTTTCATATTCGTTATTACCGTCCACGGATCCGCTTCCGTACCTGTTCCTGCAGTAGTCGTAATTGCAACTATAGGCAAAGGATCATTTGGAACAGGCTTGCAAAGAGCGGTGCCCCCACAAACATAATCCCAATAATTTCCGGGATTAGTTGCCATTATAGCTATACTTTTCGCAGAATCGATCGCGCTTCCTCCACCAAGCCCAATAACGAAATCACAGTCGTTATCCTTAGCTAATTGAGCTCCTTCCATGACATGATTTAAAATTGGATTGGGCTGAATTTTATCAAAAACAACAGATTCGACGTTATTTTTTTTCAAATAATCTTCCACTCTATTGATATATCCATATTTTTTCACGGATTTCCCGCCAATTACAATCAAGGCTTTCTTTCCCGGCAACTTAATAGCGGCCAACTCTTTGAGTCTTCCCGGCCCGAAAATAATATTCGTAGGCATATAAAAGTTAAAATTCGACTTAATCATATCTATCACTTCCTTTCTTCAATTAATTATACAATAAATAAACAATGAAACTCACATCTTTGATATAATTAGCAGAGGGGTGTTTAAATGGACAACAATAAAAGTTTATTTTCTCTTTCAAGACTGGAAGCGATTACCGACGGTATTTTCGCAATAATAATAACAATATTAATACTCACAATCTCAGTTCCCGATGGGGACAATGTAAGTTCTTCCAAAGATCTTAATATTGCATTGCTGAACACTTTACCCCTGATAATGAACTATATTCTTTCTTTTTTCTTAACTTCCACATTCTGGATGACTCATATCATGGAATTAAAAATGTTGAAAAATACAAACAGACATCACATTTTACTCAACTTCATCTATGTTTTTTTCGTTTCCCTCGTTCCATTTACAACTACTCTGGTCGGAGATTATTCCGGATACAAAATGGCGGTTAGCATTTTTCATTTGAATATTTTTATGGTTTATGTTGCATCAATTGTCCAATGGCATTACGCAATTCATGTCGTAAAGTTGAAATCGGATTCGATTTCAAATGATATGGTAAAAAAAGAAGAAACTATCCAAAAATTTAAATTGACAGTTCCTTTGGTTGCATTAGTGCTCACTTTTTTTATATCCGGATACAGCTCCTGGGCATATTTATCTCTACCCTTTGGAATAGCAATGATAAAAAAAGTCTACAGAAAAAAAAGTTAAAAAATATGTATCAATTGTCTATCTTTTTTCTTTGTTATAATTAATTACTTGGAGGAATAATCATCTTGGAAAAAAAGAAAAATGTTTTATCACTTAACAGACTGGAAGCCATTACTGACGGCATTTTTGCTATAGTTATGACTTTACTGATTTTAGATCTCGAAATTCCCCCAACGGGAATTCTAACTTCAGATGATCTTTTAAATGGTATTTTTAATATCTTACCTCAAATCATTAACTATGTGATAACATTTTTACTATTATCAATTTTCTGGATAATTCATATACATCAAATAAGAATGATAAAACATACCGATAAAGTCCATTTAATCTTGAATTTCTTCTTTTTATTTTTTATAACCCTATTTCCTTTTACAACTTCACTAATGGGAGATTTCCCCGATTTATATGTTTCGGAGGTCCTTTTTCATTTAAATGTCTTTGCAGCATATTTATTCGCTTGTTTGCAATGGAGATACGCAACAAAAAGAACACACTTTTTAAAGGAAGAATTTTCAAAAGAAGAGATAGCCACCGAATCTTTAAAAAACAAAATACTGCTTTTTGTCCCTTTAATAATAACCGTACTCGGTTTCTTTTTGCCGATAATAAGCTCGTTGCTTTTTGTTTCTATACCCTTCATACTTTTATTCATAAATATCGTAAGGAAAAAAAATAATGTTTGACTTTGATAAAGTGCTGAACAGACAGCAATTACAGGCTGTGGAAGAAATATATGGACCAATGCTTATAATAGCCGGCGCAGGTTCCGGAAAAACCCGGGTAATCGAATACAGAGTCTTGAAATGCATTCTCTCAGACGTAAATCCATCTTCTATTTTATTATTGACTTTTACGAGAAAAGCTTCAAAAGAAATGCTGAGCAGAGCAACACAACATGATCCGAGATGTAATTATGTGAGCGGGGGAACTTTCCATTCATTTGGTTATAGGCTTTTAAAAATATATTCTTCGAGTATAGGCATAGATGGAAATTTTACCATTCTGGATCAGGGAGATATTGAGCAGGCTATTGGATTCTGCGTTGAAGATCTGGAAATAAAGAAAAAAAATAAAAGATTTCCAAAAAACCCCACTCTGGCAAAAATATTCAGTAGAACGATAAACAAAAATTGTTCTATAGAAGATGTGCTGGATAATGAATACCCTCATTATTCGGAATATTCGGATGAACTTGAAAGAATAAGGGACTACTACATAAAATACAAATTAAAACACAATTACATAGATTACGATGATTTACTTCTCTACACTATTTTGATTCTTGAAAAAGATGATATAAGAAAAAGGATATCGGAAAAATATAAATTCATAATGGTGGATGAGTATCAGGATACCAATCACCTTCAGGGAAGAATAACGTATCTTCTTGGAATGGAACATCAAAACGTAGTTGTAGTCGGAGACGACGCTCAGAGTATTTATGGTTTCAGAGGAGCAACTCATGAAAATATTATGGAATATCCAAAACTTTTCGAAAATACTAAAATAATAAAACTAGAACAAAATTATCGTTCTACGCAGAGCATTCTACATCTAAGCAATACAATTTTAGAAACCATGATCAGAAAATACAAAAAAGATCTGAAGGCAGCTTCAGAAGAAATGGGCCAAAAACCGAAACTACTTGAATTTAAAAATGATCAAATTGAGGCAGAACAGATTGTAGACGAGATTATAAAAAACAGAGAAGAAGGCATAGACTTAGATGATCAGGCGGTCTTGTTCAGATCTTCCTTTGTTTCTATTCCTGTTCAACTTGAATTAAAAAGAAGAAATATTCCATTTCAATTTTTCGGAGGTAAAAAGTTCAACGAAACAGCCCATGTTAAAGACATAATAGCCCACCTAAAAATTTATGTGAATACCATAGATAGATTGTCGTGGGATAGAGTTCTGAGACTTATTCCCGGCATCGGCCCCAAAAAAGCCTCCAGAGTTATAGAAAACATTGTAAATTCAAACAATCTAAAAATAATCCTAAGTAACATTTTGCCCGATTTTGGAAAAATCATAAAAAAATCCACTGATATTATTATGCTCACAGATGCTTTGAAAGTTTTGATGAAAGAAAATGTAACGATCGAAGAAAAGGTCCAGATCATTTGTGATTATTATAAGCCTCTGATGAAAGAAAAATATGATGACTGGAACAAAAGAATAAGCGATCTGACTGCACTTCAGCAAATAGCTTCCACATACAACAATATTCAGGATTACATCTCCGATTTATCCATTGAGACTCCTGAAACCACAGTAACCGATGTCGAACCTTTAAAAAATGATGAAAAACCCCTGACACTTTCAACCATTCACTCTGCCAAAGGGCTGGAATGGAGCGCTGTCTTTATTGTTGGTCTGGCTGACGGTCAAATGCCTTCAATGTATTCTCTCAATAATGACGAAAACATCGAAGAAGAAAAAAGACTTTTGTATGTTGCAGTAACCAGAGCGAAGAAAAAATTATACCTTACTTTTCATCATACGGGTTATGACAGTGGAGTTTCCAACTTTGAAAAAATGTCAAGATTTCTGGATTATAAAGAGATTCGCGATTGTCTCGATCTCACATCTATAAGCAAACCAAATCCATTTAAGAAAACCAAATCAGAACTAAAAGGAATGACAAAGGAAGAATTGCTGGAAAAACTTCAGGAATTGCAGAGAAACCGGAGAAAATAATGATCAAAGATTTCATTTTAAAACGGGTTGAAACTTTGAAAAAAGAAAACGGAATAATTTCTGTTGCACTCGTTGGAAGCTATGCTAGGAATGAGGAAAATGAGTTCAGCGATATAGATATTTTATGTCTGAAAACGAGAAAAAAAGAACCTAAAATTGAAATAATTGATAAAAAATACTTTGTCATATCGTATTTGAACAAAAAAGCGCTGGAAGAAACTTTCACTTCACCCATAAAGGCTTCAAAAAATATTTCAGGATTGAAAACTGCTGTTATTCTTTTCGATCCGAAAAACTATTTTTTAAAAGTCAAAAAAAGAGCAGAAAATTTTTTGTGGGATGAAGCGCTACTTAAAAAAAGAGAGAAGTATGTAAATGAAGAATTTTTAGGCTGGATGGAGGAGATAAATAAATCATTGCAGGGTTTAATTCTGAACGATAAGGGAAAAATGATAATGGGATTACACGGTCTTACTTTCGGAATGTTCAACATTATCTCAATTTATAAATGCCTTTTAATAAAAAGCGATAACTCCTTCTTTCCTCAGGTAATACAGAGTATGAATAAAAATGTAAAATTCGTCAAAAACAGCTTTTTAGCCTTTGGAATAGACAAAAGCAACGGAATAGCTGAACGTACAGTTGCAGGATTCGAAGTATTTTTTCAAACGTATTTCACAGCAAAGGAAGTTTTATATCAAAAAAACAGAGATATAATTGAACATAAAATCTTGGAAATAAATAATTCTATAAAAACTTTTAATTCTCACAAACAATTCTAAATACAGTTTATTTCAAAATAACATATACCATATATAAAAAAACAAATTAATATAAGGACATTACACGGTTTCTATCTACAAAAAAACTTTAAAAATTTCTAACAAAATTTGTTTATAAATCTTATTTTTAATTCTTATAAAAATTCTGAGTTATAAAATTCAAATGAATGAGAGAAAATAAAGGTATGAAAGTATTTCTATATAGAGTTACCTGTGCAACAGAAAATTATTCGCTGTTAAAAAAACGATCGAAAAAGTTCACCGGGAAGAATTCAGAAAAGATTTCATCCTTTTCTTATTTTTTAGGAGGAAAAAAGCGAGAATTTCCGAATTATATCCCGATTTTCTATATTCCAAAAAAAGTCAACATATATATATGGAGTATAGATATGTTCGAAAATCTGAAATCTTGAAATCACTTTCTCAGAATAGAGTTTACAGATAGGTATGGGAGTCATATTCAAATGAAAAAATTCAATATAATTCAGTAAAGTGCTCAATAATGCTATAAGTCAAAATTTTTGATTAAAATTGCAGTAAAAATCAAGTTAAAGAGGATTTATGAGTCCCTTATTCATTAATAAGATTCTTTATCCATTTACCCGACTTGTATCTCTTCATTCCCAAAATTATTTTGAATATTTCTTCAACTATAGTGCATAAATACACCGCCGTTATCGGCAATTTAAAAACCAAACCTGTGATTGCAACGAGAGGAACTCCTATAAACCACAGAGAAACAATTTCAAGAAACATCGCGAACTTCGTTTCACCACCACTTCTTAAAATTCCAACAATATTTACTCCATTCAGCATTTTAATTGGCTGAGCAACTCCAACTATTATAATCACAGTCAAAACGGTATTTCTGATAAATTCATCTACATTATATAAATTTATGATAACTCTTGAAAAGAGTATTACTGCCAATCCAGCTATGGAAGACGCTATAATTGTCAATTGAAGAAATTTTCTGGCATATTTTTTTGCCAAATCGTATTTTTTCCTTCCCAGTTCTGAACCAACGATCACTACCGTGGAGGATGATAGACCCCCAAAAAATACAAAGCCAAAATTTTCAATAGTACTGCTTATATTTCTGACCACCACCGCTGTGGTGCTCATCCTTGCAAAAACAAAAGTGTAAGTTGTCATACCGAGCGACCATAAAAATTCATTGACAATTACCGGGGAAGCGTATTTCATGAGTTTTTTAAAGAAAACAGCATCAAACGTGAACATCCCTTTAAAAGATAATCTAATTGGATACTTTTTAGAAGTCACCAAAAAAACATAAATAAAAAATTCTGCTAACCTCGATAAAAGAGTCGCTATTGCCGCACCTGTAACACCAAGCTCAGGAAATGGCCCTATCCCAAAAATAAGCAGATAGTTTCCAACAGTATTGAATCCAAGAGCAACAAGACTTACATACATTGGAATTTTTGCTTTTTCAACAGTTCTTAAAGCCATGGCAATTATGAAACTGAAAGAAGTCAAAAGAGTTGTAAACGAAACAATTCTAGCATAAGGTATGCCGATACTAATAACCTCTGAATCTTTTAAAAAAACACTCAACATCTGTTCGGGAAAGAAAAATAGAACGATAAAAAAAAGTATCGATAAACTGTAAGTAACCTTTAAAATATGTTCGATAGTTTTTTCAATATTATCAAAATCTTTAACTCCCCAGTATTGAGCGACGAAAATTCCGCTACCGCTGGCACAACCAAAAGTTGTAAGCGTTAGGATAAACATGAATTGATTAACAAGGCCAACGGATGCGATAGGCAAAGGGCCCAGATTTCCAATCATAATGTTATCCACAAGATTCAAACCTGATGAAATTATATTCTGAATTGTTATAGGTATCGCAATACTCAATACTCTTCTGGAAAAATTATTCAATTCTCTTTCCTCCGAAAAGTATTATATATGATTAATTGTTTTTTTGTTTGAAATATTGATAAAAATGAGATTTATTAAAGAAATATCTAATTTTTCACTAAATCAATTTCATCATTTCGATAGTTTTCTAAACCCCGGAAAAATAGCAGGTACAGTTATTAATTGTAACATCAACTTTTTAAACATCTCTCAAAATATTTATCACTGGTTTTTGTTCAATTTTCCTTCCCTGAAATTGAATTGCCACATATCTTTAGTTTTCAATAAATATCTTGATATTATTTTATTCATAAAATTCTTGCCTGTTTTGGGTTATAATGCGGAATCATTAATAAAAACTAAGTTATCAACAAGTTTTGGGGCTATCAATATATAAAAATCGAAGTTTTACAAAAAACAATGTTTTCCATTCCAATTATTGCAATTTATATTTTTTTAATTCAAGGGTTCCAACGAATACCGAGAATAAAAAAATATCAGGTTTCCAAGGCATCATGTATTTGTTTTTCAATATTCTCAGGTTTAATTTTTGGTTTAAATCTGTTTATAACATTCCCTTCTCTATCTATCAAAAATTTATCGAAATTCCACCTTATTTTTCCCTTGAATTCTCCAGTTTCCTCTGTCAGATACTTATAGAGTGGATGCTGATTTTTACCTTTAACACTTATCTTTTCAAATATAGGAAATGAAACATCATAATTGGTCGAACAAAATTCTTTAATTTCTTCATTAGATCCCGGTTCCTGATTTAAAAAATTGTTAGCGGGAAAAGCAAGGATTTCAAATCCATTATCTTTATATTTTTTATACAGTTTCTCTAATCCTTCGTACTGTGGAGTAAATCCACATTTACTCGCTGTGTTAACCACGAGTAAAACTTTTCCTTCAAAATCGGATAGTTTTTTTTGAAATCCATAGATATCATTGACGACAAAATCATAAATTTTCATAATACCCTCCAAAATTTAAAAAAGGCCGGTAAAAACCGGCCCTTATTTATATATTACTTTATTTTCTTATTCTTTCCAGAGATCGTAGTAATAGTAACCGGATCTCACAACATTCGGGAACCAACCTTTGACTTCAGGAGATCTTACATTCATTCCGAGTGGCATATCTACAGGAATACCTATTGCGTTATCTATGGCAATTTCCTGAACTTCTTTATAGATTGCAGCTCTCTTTACAGGATCTGCCTCGCTTACCCCAGCCTGTACCAATCCGTCCATATTTTCTCTACAGAATTCTCTGAATGCCTCTCCCTGTCTTCCACCATACGGTCCATAGCTTGCATAGAACGTTGCTATGAAATTGTGTGGGTCAGGATAGTCTGCTACCCATCCAATTACGAAACAGGCAAGAAATTCCGCTTTCTGTGCGGCGAGATAAGTTGGCCACTGTACACCCTGTACATCCAATTTGAACTTTGGATTGATACTTTCAATATAGAACTTAAGCATTTCCATAACTGTTTGTCTTGTATCATTACCTGTGTTGTAAAGAAGTTGGAGTTTGAATCCTTTTTCCCACAATTCTCCTCCCCAGGCTTTCTTGAAATGTTCTGCAGCCTTTGTGAGATCGAATACAGGAAGTGGCAAACTACCATCGTATCCCAAGAAGCCTTCCGGAAGATCCGCAGGAACGAGTTTACCCAAGCCATTAACAACTTCGGAAATGAATGTTGCGCCATCATAACAATATCCAAATGCTTTTCTTACATCAGCATCGGTAAAGAAATCTAATGGTATACCTTTGCCATCGAGTTTTCCACTGCCAACATATTCGGATCCTTCTTTGATTCCCCAGTTGAAGTGAATCGTATTAACTTGAGCTAAAGGATATCCCGTTGTTAAAACAACTTTGCCCGCATTTTGAAGCTCTATTGCCTGATCGAGATATGAAGCGCCAAAATAAGCTATATCCGCATCTCCGGCTTCAATGATCGATTTTCTTGTTGAAAATTCATCAATACCATCGATAATAACTGTCTTAAGTTTTGCAGCACCTCTGAAATAATCATCGTATCTTTCAAGAATGATCTTCTGCTGTGCCCTATCCCATTCTACCAGTTCAAATGGACCTGAACCGAAATCTGCCGTATGGAAAGGTGTATCTTCGGGTCTTATATCATGCCATTTCCACCAACCATCTGCATTTCCATCCCATGCGCCAGCTTCTATACCAGCCTTTGAATCAATAATCGCACTCCAGTAATTGTAATGTGCAATGATATTCATGAATGGTGCGAAAGGTGCTTCAAGTGTGAAAACAACGTTGTTACCATCGACTTCAACAGCCGGATCGATAACATCATTGTAAAAAGCGATCAATTTCTCTTTTGCATCCTCTGATGTTGGTTCATTATTTTCATCAACAGCTTCGGTGTAAGGCATACCGGTATAACCTTCAAACCATGCCTCTACAGAAGCAAATTCCCCACCGGACAACGCTTCCATCATCATCCACATTGGACCGGCAGAAGGATCATAAAGAAGACCTCTTTCGAATGACCATTCTACATCATAAGGAGTTATAGGATTCCCGGAATGGAAAGTGGCACCCTCCACTATAGGGAAAGTGTAAACAGTTGAGCCTTCACTTATCAATCCATTTTCAAGTGTAGGAACTTCCGTTGATAACATTGGAGCCATTTCTGTTGTTGATTCTCCAACATATTTTATAAGGTTATCATACATATTGTTGATAACCTCTCCACTTGCCGTATCATAGGCATAATGGGGATCTAATGTCTCTGGTTCACCAATATCCAAACTTACAAATACATCTTTCTCAAGTGCAGCAAACGATACAGTTACAAAAAACAAAGTTACCAGTAAAAACAAAACAACTTTCTTCACAGTATTGCCCCCTTTTATTGAAATTTTAGGTTTCAAATAGTTACTCATAATAATAATTGCTTAAAAGCATATAATACTTAATTATACATTAAAAAACACTATATTTCAAAATATACAAGATATTTTAATAATTGACATTCATAAAAGTTAATGCTAGAATCTATAGAACGATTGGGTGCGTAGCTCAGTGGGAGAGCGCTTCCTTGACGAGGAAGAGGTCGTAGGTTCAATCCCTACCGCACCCACCATTTTTATAATTTCTCAATAACCTTTTCGAAAATTCTGGCAATCTTATCACCGTTTTTTCTTGATGTTTCATTTACCATTTCTGAAGTGAGTGGTTCCAGTTCATCTGGTAGTGCCATATCGGTTATACATGAAATAGCGAGAACTTTTATCCCCGCATGTCTTGCGACAATGACTTCCGGAACTGTCGACATTCCAACGGCGTCGGCACCTATCTTTTGAAACATTTTTAATTCCGCAGGGGTTTCAAAAGAAGGACCTGTAACAGCTATATAAACTCCTTCTTTTAAATCAATGTCCAAATCTTGTGCTGCCTTTTTCGCAAGATCATTCAATTCGTTATCAAAGGGATTACTCATGTCCGGAAACCTTGGTCCCCACTCATCAAAATTGGGACCGATAAGAGGATTGTCACCCATGAAATTAATTATATCTCTAAGAAGCATTATATCACCTCTTTTAAAACCCGAGTTTAAACCTCCACAGGCATTTGTAAGCATTAACACCTCAACTCCAAGTTCTTGCATAACTCTTATTGAAAAAGTTACCTTCTTCATCGTATATCCCTCATAATAATGGTGACGTCCATTCATCAGGATAACGTTATCATTACCCAATTTTCCAACTATCAATTCTCCCTTATGACCGGGCGCGGTGGATTTCTCGAAGTGAGGTATTTCTGAATAATCTATATGAACCGGACTTTCAATATTTTGTGAAATAATATCTAAACCAGAACCTAAAACAATCGCTATTTTAGGTTTAAAATTTGTTTTAGAACGGACAAAATCTGATGCCTCTCTAACATTTTTCGCATATTCTGGAATTTTCTTCATTCTTACACCTCCGTTAAAATCATTATACCAAAAGAATAAAAAAAATTTCAAATTTTTATCAATATTACAATACATTTAGACTGTGGTATAATTCCGATAAATTGAGTTCCTTAGGGGTATTGGAGGTTGAAACAAGTGTTTTTTTCGAAACTTTATGCGCCAACTTTAAAAGAGTCACCATCAGACGCGGATTTAATAGGTATTAAATTCTTAATCAGAGCTGGTTTTGTAAGAAAAATTGCTGCAGGTATTTATACCTATTTGCCTCTTGGTTGGAAAGTTATAAAAAAAATCGAAACCATCGTGAGAGAAGAGATGGATGCAATCGGGAGTCAAGAAATAATGCTTCCAATTATTCAACCTGCCGAATTATGGCATGAATCTGGAAGATGGGAAGATTATGGACCTGAAATGATGAAATTGAAGGACAGACATGATAGAGATTTTACGCTTGGACCTACACACGAAGAAATGATCACCGCAGTTGTAAGAAATGAACTTAAGTCATATAAACAATTGCCTCTATCACTTTATCAAATTCAAAATAAATATAGAGATGAAATAAGACCCAGATTTGGTTTAATGCGATCCAGGGAGTTTATAATGAAGGATGCTTATACATTTCATCCCGATGAGAAATCGCTTGACGAATATTACGATTTGTTTTATTCCGCTTATGACAAAATAATGAAACGATTGGGATTGAAATATCTGGCAGTAGAAGCGGATAGTGGAACAATCGGCGGAAAAGGTTCTCATGAATTCAACGCACTGGCGGAAGCAGGAGAATCAACCATACTTTATTGTGATTGTGGTTATGCCGCCACGAATGAAAAAGCTGAATATAAGATTGAAACAACCAAAAGCAACGAAGAACTTCTACCCATGGAAAAAGTAGAAACCCCAAATGTAAAAACAATCGAGGATGTATCCAAATTTTTGAAAATTTCCAGAGAAAAAATTGTTAAATCACTTCTGTACAAAGGGAAAAAAGGGTTCATTCTTGTCATGGTAAGGGGGGATCAGGATTTAAATGAGGCAAAATTGAAATCATATTATGGCGATCAGACAATCCAAATGGCCAATTCAAATGAAATCATGGAAGAATTCAACGTTCCGGTTGGTTTTATAGGACCTGTTGGAATTTCAAAAAAGGTAGAAATAATAGGCGACAAATCTATAGAAGGGATGAAAAATTACGTTGTTGGCGGTATGGAAAATAATTACCACTACAAAAATGTGTCCCCCGGCAAAGACTTTAATATAAAACTTTTTACCGATTTAAAAATGGTAAAAAAAGGTGATCGTTGTCCTGTATGTGGAAAGCTTATGAAGGAAAAAAAGGGAATAGAACTCGGCCAGGTATTCAAATTGGGAATCAAATATTCGAACTCTATGAATGGAGTTTTCACCGATGAAAATGGAAAAAGCAAACCATATTACATGGGATGTTATGGTTGGGGTATTTCGAGAACTCTTGAAGCCTCTGTAGAACAATTACACGATGAAAATGGGATAATCTGGCCTTTATCAATTGCCCCTTATCAAATAATAATCACTGTGGTTAATTTTTCTGATACTACTCAAAAGGAAATCGGACTAAAATTGTATAATATGTTGAAAGGAAATGGATATGAAGTTATAATTGATGACAGAAAGTTATCTCCAGGTTTTAAATTTAAAGACGCCGATTTAATAGGGTTCCCTTTAAGAATTACAGTGGGAAATAAAATAAAAGAAGGAAAAGTTGAATTGAAATCAAGACTGAATAGGGACAAAAAAGAAATCACTATAGAAGATACCGATTTATTAATGAAAACAATCGAAAAAATATTAAAAAACTACAATCCAATTGAAAAAACCGGAGAATAGATATGGGTTTATTTAAAAAAAAGTATGACAAAGGATTGGAAAAAACAAGAAAATCTTTTTTTTCAAAAATAAAGGATATTCTTAAATTCGATAAGCTGAATGATGATACCCTGGAAGAAATTGAAGAATTATTGATTCTTTCGGATATGGGAATAGACACGGTAGAAGAAGTAATTTCGAAATTAAAAGAAAGATGTAATGGAAAAGATGATCCAATTGAAGTTTTAAAAGAAATTTTAAAGGAAATACTTATTATTTCGTATGAAGATAAAGAAAAAAATAACAAACCATACGTCTTGTCCATAGTTGGAGTTAATGGAACGGGTAAGACTACAACGATTGGAAAGCTATCGAATAAAGAAGTTAAAGAGGGAAAATCTGTTGTCCTCGCAGCCTGTGATACATTTAGAGCTGCAGCTGTAGATCAATTGAAGATTTGGAGTGACAGAACCGGAGCTTCCATTATCAGCCAGGGACAAAATGCCGATCCCGCTGCTGTAGCATTTGATGCTGTAAGTCACGCAAAAAGTAAAAACAAAGACGTGGTTATAATAGACACCGCCGGACGATTGCATACAAAAAGTAATTTGATGGAAGAATTGAAAAAAATAAATCGTGTCATCAAAAAAGGAATTCCGGAAGCTCCCCATGATACATGGTTGGTTCTGGATTCAACAACTGGTCAAAATGGTCTGATTCAGGCAAAAAAATTCAAAGAAACCGTCGATTTAACAGGAATAATTTTGACTAAGCTGGATGGTACTGCCAAAGGTGGTATTGCTTTTGCGATCGTCAAAGAACTTGAAATTCCGGTCAGATATATCGGACTGGGCGAGGGTGTAGATGATTTGAAAGAATTTAATGCGGAAGATTTTGTCAATGCATTGATTTCTGATGATAATAATCTTTAAAAAGGGTGATTCATAATGGGGTTTACATTAAAAAGTAGTTATGCACTGCGGGGAATTTTCATCATTGCTCAAAAAATGAAGAATGAGAAGAAAAATGCGATTCCAATCAGTGATATTGTCAAAGGGACAGATATCCCGAAGGATTTTTTAGAGAAAATTTTCGGGGAGCTTAAACATAAAAATATCATCAAATCTATTAGGGGGAGATATGGAGGTTACGCACTTTCAAAGGAGCCTAAGGATATAAAGATAAAGGATATAGTTCTCACACTGGACAATCCACTTGGATCTTTTAAGTGTATAGGCAGCGAAAAGGATTGCGAATACACCTCTACCTGTGCCGTTAGATATGTATGGTATAAGGTACACAATGCCATGTTCAAAGAACTTGAAGATATGACGGTTGAAAATCTATTGAACTTGAATATTTCTGAAGAAATTTTTGATTTATCTAAATTGAAGACTGAAGCTGAAATTTGATCATGAAAATAATTTATCCAGGTTCTTTTGACCCGTTTACTTATGGACATTATGACGTATTGATGAGAGCCGCAAAAAACTTTGAAGAAGTGAGAATTCTTGTCCTGAATAATATGCAGAAAAAATATATGTTTTCAATAACTGAAAGACTGAATATAGTCAAAGATTATATAAAGGATACTAAAGAGCAAAAAAATATAACCGCAGATACATATGAAGGTTTGTTAATAGATTATGCAAAAAAATATGATTATAAAGCTTCTCTAAGAGGGCTTAGAGCCGTTGATGACTTTGAAATGGAGTTACAGATGGCAAATGCAAACAGGACACTTTACAAAAATTTTGAAACCTTCTTTTTAATGACTGACCCGAATTTTTCTTTTGTTTCTTCAACCGTGGTCAAACAGGTGATAATACACGGCGGAGATATTTCACTTTGGGTTTCTGATTACGTGATTGAAATGTTTGAAAAGAAGTTAAAAGAAAGCATGTAACAAAATAGTAAAACATTTTATTTTTTTTGAGTTATAATCCATTGGAAAAATAATAAATTTAGGAGGAATTTTCAATGAAAGTTACTGCGGAAATGGTTAAAAAATTGAGAGATATGACAAGCGCCGGAATGATGGATTGTAAAAAAGCTCTTACAGAAGTTGAAGGTGACTTTGAAAAGGCAAAAGACCTTTTGAGAAAAAAGGGAGTGGCCAAAGCAGACAAAGTTGCGGGAAGATCGACAGCCGAGGGTATAGTTTATTCATACATTCACCACAACAGCAAATTAGCGGTATTACTTGAATTAAACTGTGTTACAGATTTTGTAGCTAGAACAGACGAGTTTAAAGAATTGGCACACAAAATTTCTTTGCAAATTGCTTCTATGGGCGCAAGATGGGTTTCACCGGAAGATGTTCCCGAAGATGTAATTGAAAGAGAAAGAGACATTTATAAAGCACAACTCAAAGAATCCGGCAAACCTGAACAGGTATGGGAAAGAATTACTGAAGGAAAACTGAATGCTTTCTATGACGATAATTGCCTATTAAATCAGGAATATGTATTTGAAAAAGGAAAGAAAATCAAAGATATGATAGTAGAAACAATTGCAAAAACAGGAGAAAACATTAAAATTTCAAGGTTCGTCAGATGGACTGTTGGAGAAGTATCAGAATAAAAAATTAAGAGGTGAGCTTAGCTCACCTTTTTTTTTGGGGGAGATATGTTTAAAAGAATATTACTAAAATTAAGTGGTGAAGCTTTGAGTGGCGAAGGAAATAATGGCTTTGAAAAAAACTCTATGGAATATCTTTTAGAAGAAATCGCTTCTATTCATTCTCAGTCACAGATTGCTATAGTAATTGGTGCCGGTAACATCTTCAGAGGAAAAGAACTCGATAATATAAAAACAAGTATTGCCGACAGTATAGGAATGTTGGGAACAGCCATCAATGCAGTATATCTATCTGAAAGATTCAATAATTACGGGTTGAGGGCTCATGCAATAACTTCAATTGTCAATCTTCCTCCCTTTGAAAATTATGAATACAAAACGACGGAACAATATCTTGAAAAAAATGAAATAGTGATTTTCGGTGGCGGAACAACATTGCCTTATTTTACAACAGATACCGCTGCAGCAATCAGAGCAATAGAAATCAATGCCGATTTAATAGTAAAGGCTACAAAGGTTGACGGAGTTTATGATAAAGATCCAAAAATTTATAACGACGCAAAAAAATTCAAAAAATTGACGTTTACAGAGGCTATCAGCAAAAAAATCAAGATAATGGATAACGAGGCTTTTTCACTGTGTGAAAGGTTTAAAAAGCCTATTTTAGTTCTGGATTTTTTCAAAAAAGGAAATATACTTAATGCTATAATAGGGAGAGAAATCGGTACTTTTGTATTACCGGATTAAATGGAGGTGTTTAAATGTATTCTGAAATTATTGATGTACTAGCAAGGGAAGTCTTAGATTCAAGGGGAAATCCTACAGTGGAAGTTGAAGTTTTTTTAGATGACGGTGCATCTGGAAGATCTATGGTTCCTTCGGGAGCATCTACAGGTAAATTCGAAGCTTTGGAATTAAGAGATGGAGACAAATCAAGATATATGGGAAAGGGAGTTTTAAAAGCTGTAGAAAATGTGAATGAAATCATCGCACCGGAAGTTATAGGTTTGAACGCGTTTGAACAGGTTGTTCTTGATAAAACTCTCATCGAACTCGACGGAACTGATTCAAAATCAAAACTCGGAGCAAACGCAATACTCGGAGTATCAATGGCAACTGCAAAGGCCGCAGCGGATTCTCTGGGAATATCTCTTTATCAATACCTTGGAGGAGTAAATTCGAAAGTTTTACCGATTCCATTCATGAATATTGTTAATGGTGGAGAGCATGCCGATAATAATCTGGATATTCAGGAATTTATGGTAGCTCCAATAGGCTTAAAAAATTTCAAAGAGGCTTTAAGAGCTGGCGCAGAGACATTTCACAATCTCAAGAAGATACTTAAAGCTGAAGGTCACGTTACGGCAGTTGGGGATGAAGGCGGTTTCGCACCTAATTTCAATAGCAATGAAGAAGCTATTCAGTACATTATAAAAGCCATAGAAGCCGCGGGATATAAACCCGGTGAAGAGGTCGCTATAGGACTCGACTGTGCTGCAAGTGAATTTTATAATGAAGAAACAAAAAAATATCATATCGATGGAAAAGATTTGAATGCGGAAGAATTAGGAGAATACTACGGTTCACTACTCGAAAAATATCCTATAGTAAGTATCGAAGATCCTTTCGATCAGGATGACTGGGATGCATACAGTTTGTTCAACAAAAATTACGGCAAAAAAGTTCAAATAGTTGGGGACGATTTATTCGTAACCAATATCCAAAGACTCAAAAAGGGAGTTTCAGAAAAAGCGTGTAATTCAATTCTCATAAAACTCAATCAAATTGGTACCGTCACAGAAACACTTGACACAATTGAATACGCTCAGAAAAATAATATGACTACTATGATTTCACACAGATCTGGTGAAACAGAAGATACTTTCATCGCCCATCTTGCTGTAGCTGCAAATACCGGCATGATAAAAACCGGATCTGCTTCCAGAAGTGAAAGAATAGCGAAATACAACGAATTGATGAGAATTGAAGAAGATCTTGATATAGCAGCAGAATACAGAGGAAAATCTTCATTCTACAATCTCTGATTAAAAATAATCAAAAACTAAAAGGGAGCCTTTAGGCTCTCTTTTTTTAAACCACTTTCGCTTCCTTCGCGTCATATATATAAAACTATAGAAAAGAGTTGGGTTGGAACATTGAAGAAAAACTTATTTATTTTCCTCATAGGGTTATTTACAGTATTTTTATCTTCTTATTTTTCCTATATTTCTACAGATCTGATTATCATACCTCTGTTATTTATTCCGGGATGGCTTATGATAACTTTTTCTCATTTAATACATATTTTAAAAAAGTATAAAAAAAAATATAACAAATTTTATTTCATAACTTTTCCGGTAACACAAACGATAATTGCATTGATAATTGCTGATTTCAAACTTACAGAACCCTATTCAGCAGAGTTTGAATTTTTTATTATTATTCTTTGCTGGGGAATATTTCTTTTGATTCTCATCTTTTCAGATTTCTATGATCTTATTAAAAAAAACTGTTTAACAGGAATAGAAAGAGTAAAAATGATTTTAGTATTCGCTGCAAGAAGTACTCTTGGAATATTTTTGTTTCTAGTATTTCTGTTTTTAATATGGCCTGGAAACTTCGTATTCATAATCCGGAATCCGGGCTGGATAGTTTCAAAATTCATAACTAATGAAGAACAGTATAAAAAAGAAGTTTATTCAGATTCAACATACGCACTATTTTACATAAATGAACTGGAATTAACAACAAAAGAAATACTAAAGGAAGAAGAACTTTTCAAAAAGAATTTCACTCAGATGACCGAATCTGAAAAGAATAAAATTTCAGAGCTCTGGATGAAGTTCATCGACTATGTATCGGGTTTGAGATATATCCAAAATAAATATGTATCGTACAGTTCAATAAAAGAATCTCTCAAAAACAATGAGAACGTAGAGTCGGTTATTATTGAAGCATCCTGCCTCCTGTCAAAGGTCAAAAATACCTATGAAATTGTAGAACTACTCAACAACAACAAAATTTTAGAGAATTATTTGAACTACGGTTATATAACTAACATTTTTCCAAGAAACGAATATTTTTTTCTGAAACAGGAATTGGGAAGCATATTAAATATATACCACTTACAAAAATTATTCCGTTATTTCGACAATGGGAATTTTTCGATCTCCGATAATATGGAAATGAATGATTTACTAAATTATATTAATTCTAATGAGATCTACATTCGAGAACTTTATGAAGGCAGAAAATTCGATTTTTATTCCGAAAACTTTTTTGAACAACTGGACAAATTCACGAATTTTATTCTGAGCCCGGCAAGAAAAAGTATAATGATAACTTTAACCGGCATAGAATACGGACCCAGAAAGAATAAATTGATATCGGGGAATGAAATAAAAAATATCGAAAAAATGCTTTTACCCGGAGATATATTGCTCAGAAGAAACAAATGGCAAATAACTAATATCGGAATTCCAGGTTTTTGGACTCATTCCGGAATATATACGGGAAATCTACAGAAGCTGGATGAATATTTTGCTGGAATCGAATCACTGGACGGTTTAAAATTCAGTGAGTATTTACAGCAAAATTACAAAAAAATATACGATTATTACAATGACAATAACCCTTCAGTGATAGAATCAATAGCGCCATGTGTATCACTGACCCCTTTGTCAAATATAGCCGAATCGGATTTTTTTGCAGCTCTGCGACCTGAATTGAGTAAGGAAGATATATTCAAAGCAATAATCAAGGCCTATGAATTTTACCAAACGCCTTATGATTATTCTTTTGATTTTTTTACGGATGACGGTTTGATATGCAGCGAATTAATTTCAAAATCTTATTACACCGATGATACAAAAAAAGGACTCAATTTTTATTATAATGAATACGATAATAAACTGATCCTTTATCCAAATGATATCGCAAAGAAATTTGCTATCAACTATGGAACGGATAAAGAAGAATTGAGTCTGGTTGTTTTCTACGATGCGATGGATATAAAAGAATCTTCTTTCATAAATTCTGTAGAAGCTTTCATCCAATCATCAGAGAGATCAAAATGGGATTTCTAAAGGGGGTAAAAAATGAAAAAAATCATTTCAGTGTTATTAGTATTGAACATAGCTTTACTTGGATTCACCTTTTACGAAGAATACAATCTATATTTTGGGAATCTTCATTCTCATACGGAATATTCCGATGGAGTGGAAACTCCTGAAACGGCTCTGGAATACGCGAATGATTTCATTGATTTTATGGCAGTAACAGATCACGCCTATTATTTCTCACAGGAATTGCCGAACGGTAAAAACAAATACGATTCTATAATTGAGGAATGTAAAACCTTGACAACAGATACATTCCTTGGAATACCCGGGTTCGAATGGACAGCGAGTGGGCCGGGTCACATAAATTTTTACGATGTAAAAACGTATACGGATAGAAACATCGATCCGAACCTGATTTCTCTTTATGAGTGGGTTAGTACTAATAAACCAATTGGACAGTTTAATCACCCCATTTCCATGTTTGGAAACTTCGATGATTGTAAATATTATCCATACGTAGATAAATATATGAATTTATTTGAAATAGGTAACGGAAACTGGTATCAGAATCAAACTGTATCGGAGGAAATGCTTGAAAACTTTGCCCTGGCATTGAATAATGGATGGCATGTCGGAACAACAATCGGACAGGACAATCACAAGGCAAATTGGGGATCGGCTAATGATTCCAGAACCGCTATATATTCAAAATCTTTAGCCGTGGAGGATATTTATCATTCGATGAAAAATATGCTCACTTACGGGACAGAAGACAAGAACCTTATATTGAAATTCTGGGCAAATGATGAACCGGCCGGTTCAATAATATACGATCCTTTTTCGATAAAATTCAATATAGAGTTGATCGAAACACCGGATGACAAAATTGAAACGGTTTACATTTACGATAAAAATGGAATTTATGATGAAATTCACGTTGATTCAAATGAATTCAAATATAACTTTGAAATAGAACCGGAATCAGGATATGAATTCTATTACCTGATAATAAAAGAATGCGATGGTGAAAGGGCAATTTCAACTCCGATATGGCTTCAATCATCAAACAAAACTTACCTTTTAAATTTAAAAGCATATCCGGAAAGTGTGAAGAGCGGAGAGTTCACAAAATTGTTTTTCGACCTGGTTAACATGAATACGGAGGAAAAGATTCTCAATCTGTCGATAAAAAGCGATACAGAAAAAACGATTCTTTCAAAAGATTACAATCTCAAAGGCGAATCTATATCTTATGAGAGTATTGAAATCCCCGTAAACGAAGAAAAAATGCTCCTCTATATAGATGATATATTTTATTCGGAAATAAAAATAAAAATAATGTCGGAAGACTCATTAAACATAATAATAGATAAAACTCATTATAACTACGGAGAAGATTACAGAGCACAATTCATTGAAGAAATGTCCAACAGAGGAAATCAAGTGAGCTATCTGGAAAAAATGATAAAAAAAGATTCTCTGGATAAAGCAAATGTGTTTATAATTCCTCTTCCGGGAGAAGAAGGAACATTCGATAAAATGAAGATGCTTCATACAATGCATTATCCGATACTGGAAACTTTTATAAAAAGTGGTGGTACATTGATAATGATTGGCAATCCTGCTCAAAAGACCGAAGAAATTGTGCAGAGTTATAATGATTTTCTCGTTAATATTGGTGTTGAGGATACCTTTGATGAATCGGGAAAAATGTTAAATTCAGGAAATTCGGAATACATACAAAAAATAGAAGGGGGAAAAATAATACTGCTCCCGGATGAAGATGACACAGAGCTGATAAAGATTTTGAATAAAGAATAATAAATTATTGATGAGGCAAATTATGTACGCCTCACAAATATCAATAAATATAACCGATGCTACACTTTCTGAAAATTTCAAAAAATTAACGTATGCTTATTTCAATAACCATTTTATGATTATTTGTATTTTTTAATATTCAAAAATTAGAGTAAAATGGAGGAGTACTATGGGATATTATATTGATTTGACCAGGATTTCACTCGATAAATTAAAAGAAAAGTTAAAAACGGAAGATTTACTCCCGAGTCAACAAATTTTGAAAAAGAATATTGATGAACGTTTTGAAATAATCAAGTCTCAAAATCTAAAAACTATGAGTGATTTAAAATCTACATTGAAAACTAAAAAAGAAGTGAAACAATTTTCATTAAAGACATCGTTGCCTGAAAATTTTCTTATAGTTCTCAGAAGAGAAATAAACAGTTATTATCCGCAACCACGAAAGATTGAGGATTTTCCTGAAATAAGTGACTCAACCAAAAAGAAATTGCAAAATATGGGAATTAAAACAACAATCGAACTTTACGATATGATTATTACAAAAGAAAAAAGAAAAAAATTGGAAAAAGAATTAAAAATTTCAAATGAAGAAATTTTACTTCTTACAAAACTAACAGATCTATCGCGAATAAGATATGTAAATCTAACATTTGCCACATTGCTTACAAATTCTGAATACGATACGGTAAAAAAAATAAAAAAAGCGGATCACAAAAAATTATATGAGAGTTTATATTGAAGCTCACAGTATTTTGACCCTATAAAAAGATCGAAGAATGTATTGTATTTTGTTAAATTATTGTATAAAACTACCGAAATGAACGGTGAATGCTTTTTGATTTCTCAGGAGGTTTCATATTGAATACCGATTGGTTTAAGGTGGAAAAAATCGATGACTTCACCTATGCAATAAGTGAATACGGTCACTGGGAAAGGGTTCACAGCTTTCTTTTAATGGGATCTGAAACGGCCCTTTTAATCGATACCGGATTGGGAATAGGAAATATCAAAAAAGTTGTAGACAGATTAACGGTTTTACCTGTAAAAGTCTTCACAACTCATTATCATTGGGATCATATAGGCGGACATAAATATTTTGATTTTATCGCAGTTCATACCAATGAAAAAAAGTGGATGGAATCTGGAATTCCCATTCCACTTTCTGTCATTAAACAAAATATAATGAAAGAACCCTTCTCCATTACGCCTCCTGAAGATTTTGACATTGAAAAATATAAAATTTATACGGGTGAGCCGAGCAAAATAATTGATGAGGATGAAATCATCGATCTTGGAAAAAGAAAGATAAAAATATTACATACCCCAGGGCATTCGCCGGGACACCTCGTATTTTTCGATTGTAAAACAAAAATGTTATTCACCGGAGATTTGTTTTACAAAGGAACAATATACGTGAATTATCCAAGTACTGATCCACACAAATACTGTGAATCACTAGAAAAAATCACAACAACTTTATCCAGTTTAAAACGAATATTTCCCAGTCATAACGAACTGAATATTCCTGTTGAAGATTTCCATTCGTTTGTAAAATTTGTCCTGGCAAACAGGGAAAAAGGAAAAGTTCAACATGGAGCAGGCCTACTGAAGTACAATCAATATTCGCTATTTTTATAAATAAAAATCGCACTACAGCAATAATAATTATAACTTTTTATATTTCTATCAATCATGAATTTTTCAATAATCGGTAAAACAAACATAAAAGTTTTTAATATCTTTTATATTTTACAGCAAAGTTAAAGATAATTCGGCCGAAACAATCAATTTTTTAGAAGATTTCTTCAAGTAAATTTCTTCTGTCTTTTCCTAAGGGTACCTTCTTCACTAATCTTATCCATCTGTTATCTGAATCAATTTAATAAGGTACTTTACAGATATTTATTCAGAGTTCTTTTCTGTATTAATTTTTTAAGCCACCATGCCATTAATATCAATCCCACACCGAAAATCATCATAAATACATTACCAAAAATAATAGTACTCTTATCCAATATAAATATTACAAAATCCGATTTTTCTGTGATTGATCGCATGTATTCCATAAAAAAGATAAATCCTCCCAGAGTAATCACCGGTGCAATTATATATAAGATCACTACAAGAGAAATCCTGTTTTTTCTCATGGCCACACTTCGAGCCTTCATAATGAGGGGTATTGTAACCAATGCTATCAATCCAAATAAAAAAATTGTGGAATTTTCGATGTTTGTACTGAAGAAATCGTTGTTATTATTAAAATTTCTCACGAAATCATATATCTGAACTGCAAAAAGATACATGATAAAGTATTGAAAACCCGATAACTCATAGGTTAAAAAATTATTCTTGGCTCCATGAACATTTATAACTTCCGTAATGAATTTTTCCTTATCATCGCCTATTACTTCTTTCAAGATTCTGTTATTTTGTTGCGCCTTGCTGAAGATATCCAGTATATCTTCTTCAATTTGTTTCTTCGAATAATTATTCATATTAGATATCTTTATATTGAGCATAATATCATCAAGACAATCTCTGTATTCTTTATTCAAAAAGGAATACTTTTTCTCTCTTCTTTTTCTTAAAACGAAAACAAATATAACTGACAGCATAGCAATCGAAACTACAAAAATCGCTACTATGGTCATCCCTGTTGTTACGCCATTATTCTTTGATGCGCTATATAAGTAAACTATTGTCGTTATTATTAAAATAACAAATAAAAGCAACGATGACAAAAGCAGAATTTTAGTATTCTTATTCATTTTCTCCTTCATCTTTCTTACCTCCTTCTTCACCGACAAATTTATCCACAATTTTTTTTATCTCATTCCATTCGTATTCAAAAGCCCTTAAATATTCCCGGCCGCTTTCGCTAATATTAAAATATTTTCTGGCCGGTCCAAACGGAGAACTTCTCCTTGTTGAATTAATCAATTTCTTTTTTTCAAGTCTTATAAGTATCGGATAGATTGTTCCCTCATTTATTTTTTTATACCCTTCCTTAAGCAGATCTTCGCAAATCTTATAACCATATGACTCTTCTCTTTCAATCAATTTTAAAATACAACCTTCAAGTAATCCTTTCAATATCTGTGAATTATTTATGTTATCACCCCTCGCTATATTGCAATGTATAGTAGTGAATTTATTATACAACTGCTACTTTGCATTGTCAAGTAGTTGTTTTTTAAAAATTTGAATCTTAAAAAATCCCTATGAAAAATTTATTATCGCAGAATATTACAGATTCATTCAAATGATTATTTAATAAAGAATTCTTCTCTGAATAAATATTAATATTTGACTTAGTTCTTCCCAATATTTGAGAAAGCGTCATTAAATATTGGATTGACCCATTTTAAAATATCAAAATTGTTACTACAAGAATGAATTTTCGTCACCGTATTTGTAAATTTTATGTGTTTAAAAGAACATTTCCACATTTCATATGACTGAAAGATCACTTTCAAATTTTTGATAATTTCACTTACTATCTTTCTGAAAGAAAGTTAACTATACAATTCCTTTTTATTTTATTTAGTAATCTCCCATATATCCACGTAAAACTTTCTCCTGGTCGATAATCGAATTTGATAATTGCTTCCAAAAAAATTATTATTTGTATATACGAGGTGGTTGTTAGTGAAAATAAAATTCAAAAATACATTACTTGTTTTCAAAGTGATTAAAAGAAATTATCCAATTTCCAGAACTTCAATTTCTCACTTGACGAAGTTGAGCCTTTCCACCGTAAGCAGGTGCGTTGATTATTTAATCAAGGCCGGGTTCGTTAAAGAAAGGGGACAAGGCAACAGTAATGGTGGAAGAAAACCTGTTTTACTCGAATTGTGTAAAAACAGTTCATTTTCTGTAGGAGTAGAAGTTGGGGAAGCTCAAGTGAATTTTATTGTTATCAATCCTTCTGATGAAGTTGTATGCTCTTCTTCAGTCAGATTCAACCCGGGAGAATCTTCGGAAGAGCTTTTTGATCTAATTCAGGAAAATTTTTTCTTTATACTGAAAAAAAACAATATCGACCTGTCAAAGGTAGTAAGTTTTGGAATCGGATTGCCAGGAATCACTAGTCCCGACATGAAAAACTTAATTATCGCACCGAATTTAAACTGGAAACAAATACCAGTGAGCACATTACTCGAAGAAAGATTGAATATACCCGTATTTTCAGAAAACGGTGCAAATTTAATGGCTTTTGCCCAGCACAAACATTTAAATCTTGACAAAAATGATATAACTTTGGGAATAATTATAGGAACAGGGATAGGAGCGGGACTTGTTTTAAACAACGAAATTTTTCACGGCGGCACTGGTGGCGCTCTGGAAGCTGGCCATATGGTTATTTCCGAAAGTTCTTCTCGTTGTAATTGTGGAAGGAGGGGTTGTGCCGAAGTTTTAGCATCAGTACCTGCTTTATTAAAAAGATTCTCGGCTTGCTCTGAAAACAAAACTCTTTCTCTTGAAGATTTCAAATTTGCACTTGATAGGGGAGACCAAAAAACTTTCAAGATTTTAGAAGAAGAAATAAAATATCTTTCAATTTTGATAACCAATCTCGTAAATTTAATTAATCCCACACACATTTTTATCGGCGGTGAAATAGCAATCATTGGTAAATACATGATTCAACAGTTAAAAGAAAAGGTTTATGGCGAAGCATTAACACCCAATAAAATTAAATTAAAAATCAGTTTTACAAATAATGAAGAAAAAGATATCCCGTACGGTGCTGCTGCTTTGGCAATGGAACAGGTAATTGATGGTCATATAATAAGGAGGAAATAGTATGAAAAATTTTATTTTTGTTTTAATGATTTTGTTTTTATCGTTAATGTTGTTTGGAAAGGCAACTATAACTTTCTGGGGATATGAAACAGTTGATTTTTCTCAAAAAGAAATCATGGCAGGTCTAGTGGATAAATTTCAGTTGGAAAATAACGATATCAAAGTTAATATGGTTTATCTTCCCAAAAGCGATTTCGAGATAAAACTCAAGACAGCCGCGGCTGTTGGTGAATTACCAGACATATCTTATATCGATCAACCATTGTTACCTTTATTTGCAAAAGATGGCTTGTTATTGAACATAACAGAATATATTGAAAAAGATAATTTAGATCTCTCAAATTATATAAAAGGCCCACTGGATACATGTATTTATAAAGGTGAATATTACGGATTACCCATATCTCAGACGTCTGTGGCAATGATCTATAACAAGGATCTTATTGCAGAGCCTCCAAAAACATGGGACGAGTTGTTGGAAATATCAAAAGAGATTTACATACCCGGTGAAGTTTCCGCTTTCGAATATCTTGAAGGTGATGGATGGGGGGCATGGATAATACCTGCATTTGTCCATTCGGCAGGAGGAGAAATGGTGGTTGACGGTAAAGCGGTTTTCAATTCACAGGCTGGGGTTGATGCACTCAATCTGATGAAAGAACTCAAGAAGTACTCGGAAAAAGAAGTTCTGGATTCCGCCAACGCTTTTGAAACCGGACATATTGGAATGATTGTAAATGGTCCGTGGATGCTGAGTAGTTATAGGAATAATTGGCCGGATCTTAATTTTGGTATAGCATTGATTCCCATGAAAGAAAAATATGCTACAAATCTGGGAGGAGAAGATATAGTAATTTATTCAGACTCCGAAAACAAAGAGGCATCATGGAAGTTCATTAAATTTCTCACCAATAAAGAAAATGCAGCCGATATGGCCATGGTAATGGGAAATTTTCCAACTAGAATAGAAGCCACAAGTGATCCAAGATTTAATAAAGATCCTGAAATGTCTATGTTCATGGAACAAATGAAATATTCCTTTGCAAGACCTACCGCAATAAATTGGTTAAAAATTAATGATGAAATTATAGGAAAAGCTATCGGAGAAGTTCTCTCAAATGAAAAAACTCCTCAGGAAGCTTTAAATGACGCCGTAAAGGCGGCCAATGAACTTTTGAAGGAAGAATGAAAAAGTCAAAATTATTCGCCAGCAGAGAAAAGCTGGCGGGTATTCTTTTTGCTCTGCCTATGCTTTTATACGCAGGTGTTTTTCTTATAGCACCAGTTGTTTTTTCTCTGTTTTTCAGCTTCACAAAATGGAATATGAGAAGTACTCCTGTCTGGGTAGGAATAGATAATTATGTTAACTTATTAACTGATAGTGTTAAATATCCTTATTTTTGGCATTCTTTGAAAGTAACACTGACCTATTCCTTGTTGGCAGTACCAATGACTATTATTTCGGGACTGGTTCTCGCTCTTATAATTAACAATATCGAAAAAGAAAAACTGGAAGGTTTTTTTAAGGTGGCATTTTATTTACCGGTCATCACCTCAAGTGTTGCAGTGGCAGCAATATGGAAATGGGTTTATGATCCTATGTATGGTCTTCTGAATACTTTTCTGGAAGCAATTGGCTTAAAAGGTTTTAATTGGCTTGGTGATTCAAAAATTGCTTTATTTGCCGTATCAATTTTAGCGGCCTGGGGATGTGGTGGAACAATGTTGATATATCTGGCAGGATTAAAAGGTATCCCTGATCAGCTTTATGAATCAGCAAAAATTGACGGGGCTTCAAGTTTCAGACAATTTTTTGGTATCACTCTACCAATGTTGAAACCGACTACCTTTTTTTTAGTTGTTACCACCACTATAGGTTCCTTTCAAGTATTTGATATTGTCTATGTACTATACGGTGCCGGTGGAGGATCTTATGGAGGGCCTGACAATTCTTTGCTTACTTTCACAATGTACATTTACAATCACGCATTCAGATATGAACAAATGGGAGTAGCATGTGCGATGTCATTTATATTGTTTGTAATTATCTTAATCTTGACAATCGTTCAATTCAAATTTTTACCACAAAGATATGATTAGGAAGTGACCATGAAAAATAGAAAAAGACTGATTATTAAATTTATTGCTATTTTAGTTCTTTCTGTCTTAATAATTGTAATGGTAGGTCCCTTTGCCTGGATGATATCAACTTCTTTAAAAAAATCGTCCGACGTCTTCACTGAAGTCCCTACTCTTTTACCCAGAGATAAAAAGACGGGAGAGATTTATATAAATTTTAAAAATTACCTGAACGTTTTCAAATATAGCGGAATTGGAAAAGCTTTTTTAAACACTATAATAGTTACATTCAGTGCAACTGCTCTGAATTTATTAATTAATTCTATGGCGGCATTCAGTTTTGCCTGCACTAAATGGCCGGCCAGGAAAAAGATTTTTGCCCTATTACTCAGCACTATGATGGTTCCTTTTTATACAATACTGATTCCCATGTTATTCATAACTAAAAGCCTGCACCTGTACAACAGCTTGCTGGGATTAATTATTCCAATGGGGGGATCTGTATATAACCTTTTTTTAATGAAACAATTTTTTGGAAATATACCGGTCGATCTTTTTGAAGCTGCGAAGATAGACGGAATTGGGTGGTTCGGTCTGTATAGAAAGATCGCTCTCCCCCTTTCAAAACCCGTTCTCACAGTTGTAGGAGTAACTACATTTATCTGGCATTGGAACAGCTATACTTGGCCTTTAGTGGTTATTAACGATCCGATAAATTATACTCTACAATTACAACTATCACTTTTGGTCAGTTCTTCAGGGAGCAGATATTCTTTAATGATGGCAGCTGCTACGGTCGCAGTCTTTCCAATTTTAATCGTATTTATAATTTTTCAAAAATATCTGATTAAAGGAATAACCTTAACAGGTTTGAAGGAATAAAAAATAATGATAAAAAAAATGTTAATTCTAATAATAATTACAGGAGGATTTTCTATGTCTTTTTGCTCAGAAAAGGAAAAATTCAGCAATTTCTTAAACACACAGGGATATTTTATATCCGCAGAGTTCCCTTATTACAGATTAGAAGAATCATTGTGGGAAAACAGAATTGAATTGATAAAAGAATCTGGTATTGAAACACTAACTTTTTATATACCCTGGAACATAACCGAAACCAGCAAAGAACTTTTTGATTTTCAAAAAGTTGTTAAATTTCTCGAAATTATAAGAAAAAATGATATGAAAGCCATTATAAAACCCGGCCCATTTATTTGCGCGGAAGTTCAGCACGGAGGAATACCCGATTGGATTACAGACGATGGCGATAATGACGAAATTATCATGAAGGATTCTTTTAATCAAGATGTCAGATTCAGGCAAGATATTTTACCTCTTCCTTCTTATCTTTCAAAAAAATACCTTGAATACGTTAAAAGATGGTATGAAGAAGTTTGCGAAAACATCATAAATCCCTTCTCTGATATAATTTCGGCCATACAGGTTGAAAACGAAATTCCATACAGTACAAGTGGTCTTTCCAATCCATTTTCATGGGGATACGATAAAAACACAGTAAACTTATACAGAGAGTGGCTCCGGGAAAAATATGAAAGTATTCAAAAATACAACGATTTACATCAAACAGAAAATGAATGTTTTGAAGAAATAGTTCCTCCAAGGGGGTGGAAGGCAAATGATTTTAACAGCTGGCTTATATACAGTGACTGGGCTGATTTTAAATCTTATTACGCAACAAAAGTGTTAGAAGAATATGTCGGAATCCTGAAAGATATGGAAATAAATATACCCTTTTATCACAATTACCTAATGCTGGAGGAAGAATCACCTGTAGATTTTTTAAAATTCAATGAAATAATCTATTCGGGTGGAAATTATTGGTTGTCGAGTCATCCCATAAAAGACACATGGGCTCTGATAGAAGGAATAAGAAGAATCATGATGATAAATGCCTCATTGGGTGAAAAATCTTATATTCCTGAAATGAATTGGGGATGGGGATCGGCTGAAGAATTCCTGTTTCAGGCTATGTATTTATTACCCTATACAAATGGATTTAATGTTTATCCTATTCTAGACAGTTCAGACGCTGGTGATCTTAACAATAAACCTTATTCCAATAACCCCGAGCCTTACCCTGGCATGTCACCGATAGCCAATGATGGAAGCAAAAGAAAAGCATACTACTGGTTAGAAACCTTAGTCTCTTTTTTAAAAGAAAGAGGAAATGAATTAATAAATGCCAAATCATTACCAGAAGTAGTCGTAGGATATTGGAATGGTTACAATAATCCAAGAGTATATGATAAATGGGGTGGAGTGGGTGCACTTCATATAAAGCAGCTTTTCAATGATAGAATCGATCTCAATCAGGAATTGAATTCAATTTGTGAAGATTTATACTGGTCAAACATTTCCTTTTCATTATCAAATCTGGAACTTGATATCGATTGTAAAAAATTAATCGTAGTAAGTCATATTTATATGCCGGAAAATATACAAAAAAAACTTTCGGAATATGTAAAGGAAGGCGGAACGTTGATTCTGATAGGTCAGAGACCTATCTACAACGAATATTTTCAATCCTTTAATTTAATTCCGGAAGATATTTCTTTATATGAAGATATAAAGGAAATAAATCTTAAAAGGGACTTTCAAAATAATTTAAGATATGAAATACTACATGGACAGAGCAGCGACTTTATTTTTCTAATGAACAGAAGCAAAGAAAGAGAATTCACACTCGATTATCTGGATTTTGAGAAAATACCCCATACTATTAGAATAAAACTTGGTTCTAACACGGTTTCATTAATTGAGGTCAGGAGTGATGAGGTAGTGGACGCAATTCTTTGGAACAGCGAGATCATAGATATCGATGGCAAAAAAATAAAAGAAAAATTCAGGAAAATAAATTAGGTGCTTTTATTAAAAAATCATCAACAGAGTGTCTATGGACACTCTCTTTTTTAAAAAAACAATTTGAAATAGCTTCATTAATGGAAATAAAATTTTCATAAATTAAAAAACAATCTATAAAAAATTAGTATCACAGAGTTATATGAAAATACGTACTTCTATTTTTTCACATATAATTCAAAGATAATTTTTCAGTTTTCCGATGATTCTTTGTCTCTCTTTTCAGTTATTTTATTTTAAAATGTATAAAAAATATTCATTAAAAACTCTTATTTCTTAATGCTCAATTAATAGATTTTTTTATATCAAAAATTATGATAATTTAAAAAGATAGCTATTATGAAATTCATTTTAGATTTTTTAAAATCAGTGAGGGCCAGAAAAACGTCATTTAATAAATAAAACCTATTTTTATATACAAATCCTAATTATATCAATATTCTTTAAAAATATTTTTTATCTCACAATCTTTACTCAATTTTTCCAATGTTTATCTTTTGAATGGTACCTGCAGTTTTTCTAAACCATCCAGTTATCATCAATAAGTATCAAAAATATTAAAAGGAAATATATACCATTTATTCGTATTCAATTTGCTCGCTATCAGTTTGCCGGATTTAATTCTTTTTTTTACGCCGGCTTCCGTAATATTCAATTTCTTCGCTATAACATTCACAGGAAAAAAATTCAAATCCTTATTCGAAGACATTATTAAATAATCCATTGTTTCTTTAACCGACTCATAAATTATTTCTTCGATTGGCAAATAGTTCCCTTTTTCAATCAAATCCATTTTCTCTAAAAAATTTAAATCACAGCTCGTTTTAAGCATTTCTTCAATTCCTACAACCGCATATTTTAAAGCGGATAAAGTTTTTTTCTCTTCATTTATTTTAAGTAACTTAAAACACACATTACAATAATCCAAGGATAAGAGCAAAAAGTTTATATATATATTAGCTATAATTATATTTCCCTCATAAAATGGTTTTATTGAAATGAATAAAACGTAGATCCTGGAAATAGCACGGATTATATCTAAATTTTCAAGTGTATAATTCGTATATTCTTCAAAAAAGTTCATCCATTTCTTTGGATTTTCCGGAGAATTTACTACAACACGAGATTTTTCTATTTTGCTTTCTCTAAAAACACCGGGAGGAGAACAACCATCTATTCCAACAAACAATTCATAATGTAGCATTTTCAAAATTGATATTTTCAATGGATTCGATAATCCTTTTTTAAGGTGAATTGCCAAATTATACGTAAAATGAATAATTCTATGGTAATTACTCTTTAACCTATCAAAACTTTCCGGGCTATTCTTGAGAAAGAATTTTGTTTCAAAAGATAAAGTGTTTTTTACTTCCTTATCAAGTAATATTTCCCACTCAGAACTGTTCATATTTATATTTTCAGTATTAAAAAAGCGGTTCCTCATCTCTATATATTTGACATTGATAAAAAAGTACCTCCATATACTTTAAACTACTCATGATAATATATATACATTGTTGCAGAATTACATTTGTTATTACCAAATATCGTCAAAAATATTAATTATAATTAGGAAAGTCAAATATTTCATAGAATAATATAAAATTAAAAATTTTCACAAATATTAATTTTACTTGTTTATAGGAGAAAACATTCATATGCTATTTGAAATTTTATTATTTTTTTTATGTTAAATATTTTTGAACATCATAGAGTTTCGTTTTAAAATTAAAAAATTTTTTTCCGTGTAGATTCGTGACTTTTTATCACGGTGTTGACAATTCGAAACTTACGCAATATCATTTTATTTTATTTTTAATATATTATTCAAAAAAATCAAATTAATTTCAATTTGACTCCATCATATTTTAAACCCTATGTATACTGCCTTACGGGAATTATTCAGAATCGCTTAAAATCGTTTTGTAATAATCTCAAAGTTTTACATCAAAAACTTAAAGTGCTAAATTTGAATGGTATTTTGTGCCTTGAAGGACTTTGGAAATTGTTTTTCGATACTTTTTAAAACGTTTTAGTAAAATAATTATTTTAAATTGCGGCCTAGAACCGTGATTAAAGGGAGGTTAATATTGTGAAGAAACTTATTGTAATTTTATCGGTCTTGGTTATCCTTACGGGATTTGTTTTTGCAGCAACGGATACCGCTGGATCTCAAATTGGCGTTACTGTCGAAAACATAGCTCAACTGGCAATAGCAAATGTAACGGGTGCTGCATTCGAGATAGAAGCCGCGACAACTGAAGGTGGTATACCCACTATTAATTGGACCGACTCCGATGGAGGAGATTTACAGTTCACTTCAACCGCAAGTGATACTTATACCAGAAAAATCACCGCTCAAATAGCTGAGGGAAATCTAACCTGGTTTACCTTAAAAGTGGCGTTAGCCGCATTGAACGGTAATGAATCTGGAAGCTGTGGAACAAATGCTGCGGCAGATGCGAAAACTATTCCAAGTGCTTCAGCGGTTGATCTTGTGACAGGCATCGGCACGGGCTGGACTGGAACTGGCGTAGGAGACGGTTACGGTATAACCTACAGTGGAGACATTGTACCAGCAAGTGCGGCCGATATGGACATCGATACCTATACAATCAGTGTAACGTACACTATTACAGAGGGTGAAGCATCGTAATATTAATGAGCATTATTTTTCCAGAAAATTTCGGGCGGGGAAATGATATTTCCCCGTTTTCTCTACCTAAAATCATTTTTCTCTTCGTATTTCTCGTGTTTTTTGTTAATTTCTGTTCATGTTCGAACCTTTCAATTTCAATAGTCACATTGGAAGATCTGAACATTTCTTTGGGTTTTATGGACCTTTCGGGATCTGCAGGAAGTGGTTTCGATGTTTATGAAAGCAGCCCAATGGCCTGTAAAATCGTTATAACCAATAATGGAACGATCACAGAAAATTATGCTATTGAATTCAGAAGAGAAGATTTCCTATGGAATGATTCACTGAATATCTCAGTTAGAATTCCCGGAACAACTTCTTATCGAGAAATTGGTGTATCACCGGCATTATTAATTTCGGATAATTGTTCGGCTGGAAGCGAAAAAGAATATTATATACAATACAAATTGAATGTTACAGAACCGGTTAATTCATCGGATTATAGTACCACCATTTATTATCTATTGACCGATACCGATTGATTAATGGAGGGAATATGTTTAAAAGAATGTTTTTATTAGCAATAGCTTTATTCACAGCTATATTTATTTTTGGATCAATCAACGTCAATAATGGTCTATCACATAAAATTATTGTTCAACCGGGACAAGAAGCTACAGAAATCATCAGCATAGTGAATTCGGGCGAAGAACCGGTCAAAGTGACTCTTTATAAAAAAGATTATTTCTATTATTTTGAAAATTCGAAACAGTTGACTTCTTATTCATCGCCTTCGAGTCTTGCACAATCGAATGCCTCCTGGATCTCTATACAAACCCCGGAAGTTCTGATATCCCCCGGAGAAGAAAGTGATATTCCATTCACCGTTTCAGTGCCAAATCAATCCGGTTTAAAGGGGACATACTGGAGTATGATTATGGTGGAACCTTCTGTAGCAGAATCTGAAGTTTCCAGGGGAAAAATCACAATCAAAAATACCATAAGATACGGAATTCAGGTGAGTACAACTGTAGGAATTCCCGAAACCGGGGATAAAAAAATGGATATACTCTCAAGGACCCTTTCAAAGGATGTAGACGCAAGCTATTTACAATTAGTCTTAAAAAATACCGGTATATTTGGTTTAAATCCATCGATAACCATGAGAGCTTATGATAACGAAACAGGTTCTCTAACAGGAGAGTTCGAAGGAAATTCAGGATTCCTTTATCCCGGAACATCCAAGCTTTATACAATTCCTTTCAAAGGATTGAAACCGGGAAAATACAAAATCATCGTCCTGATTCAGGATGGTGATGATGTATGGGGCGCTCAATATAACGCAAACTTAATGTGAAGTGTATATTAAAATCGCTCTTTTTACTCATATTTATTCTGTTTATTTCTCAAGGATTTAGCGCCAACAACGATACGATCATCGATATAAGGCAATCCGATGAGAAAAAAATTGAGGTGAAACCTGGAGGCGTTTTCGATATTTCCTTATTTGTATTCAACGAAGGAGTTTCGCCGGTTAACGTATCAGAAAAATTAATTCTGCCGAATGATTGGAAATTAATATTTCTGCCTTCTTCATTTTCTTTAAATTCTCAATCTTCACAACTCAGAATATTCAGCGTTTATATTCCAAATGGAATTCCCTCAGGTGAATATCGTATTATTTATGAAGCAATTTCTGAAACTGGAGAAAGAAAAGAAATTTCTGTACAGGTGATTGTTCTGCCTTTTATCAGTATAAACGTGGCAAAAGTCCACTACCCGGATTATACAATGGCAGGAGACAACTATACGATTTCTTTTTCAATTACGAACAATGGGAATGTTCCCATTGAAATAAATTTAAAAAAATCAGACAATCTTTCATATAACATTCAAATGAAAGATAAAGTCCTCATTATTCCCATGAAAGAAACTGTTTTGAGTTCGGCAACAATTACAACCGATGGCAATCTTCCCACTCAAACAAACCACAGAATTCTGATAGAGGTGGAGGAAAATTCAACACAAAAAAAGGAAATATGCAGATATGAAACACTTATTATCCCAAAGGAAAACGTTCTTAGCAATCGTTTCGTAGTCGTTCCATGCGTTTTCAGTGTGGGTACAGATTTCAATGAAAAAGACATCAAATTCCATTCGAAATTAAAACTCAATGGCTTCCTGGACTCCGCGAAATGTTTATATCTGGATATGCAATTGGAAGCAATTGGCCTTAAAAAATTACCGAAATTCCGTATCAATTCATTAAGCTATAAATTTAACAACTTAAGAATAAAATATGAAAAATATAAGCCACCCTGGTTTTCCGGATTTGATTATAATACCGCTATAGAAAGTATTCACTTGGAATTCAATACTGAAAACTTTCAGCTTCATTCATTCATATCCACCAGCACAGAATATTATGGAATCTATGCGGATTGGACTGAATCAGACAAAGTTCAGTATTTTTTCGCCCTTGATGGAATCAGAAAAGATGAAAAACGGAAAAATGTATTCTCAATCGGATTTGAAAATATCTATAAAGAATTTTATTACAGTGGAATTCTGAGATTTCCATTTCTAAATCTTAAAAGCAACGGCACAGATATAGATCTCAGTGCCGGATATTCTTTTAATACCGATTTTTTCAATGCAAATCTAAATTTATCGTTTGTTCATGGAAATAATTATGAAAACATAGGTAATTCTATTGAAGCCGGTATCGAAATAGATTTCAAAGAAAATAATTTTTCAATCGATTGGGGATTCGAAAAGGATGAACCATTTGATTTTTCGCTAAATGCTGAAAATCCCTTTATAACAAATCTTAAACTGTCATGGGATATCAATTCATGTGAAGAGAGTCCCATTACACTGTCGTTAAATCATAATCTCAAAATCGTTGAAGATTCCTTCGTTTCAACGACTACCGCCGAACTAAATATGATTAAAAAGATCGATAAATTTACAGATCTTAAAATTAATACAACATTGAAAAACATCTCTGTAAAGGAAAATGCAAACAATAATTTTTTAAAAATAAAACTCGATTTGATTCATAATTCCTCAAATAATTATACTATCAAATGCGGGTTAAGTTTCAATTTGAATTTTGAAACAATGGATAAAAACGCCACTACCACTTTTGTGCTGAACAAAAATTTTAATGAAAAAGGAAATTTATCGTTTGCTCTGGATTTGGGGTTTAATGATAATATCATCAGTCCCGTTGGAAAGACCTCCCTAAACTTCAGCAAGACCGTTGATGAAGAATTAGAAATAGAAGGATCTTTTAAATATCAATTTACAGAAAATACGGGTAAGAACTATGCTCTTGTTTCCTTTTCTGTGAATAAATATTTTAAAGAAATGAATAAATTACGGGGCAAAATAACGTATAATTTTGATGAAAACGAAGATTTTTTTTCCGGATTTTCATTCGGAATTGAATACACTCACCATTTCGATTTACCCATATTGCCAAGGACAGATCTTGCGACCGTTGAGGGTCATGTTTATTATAAAGATGAAGAAAATAAAAAAGAATTCCTGAAGTTAAAATCTATCTGAACAACAAATTAGCGGTAACTTCTGAAGAGGGAAGGTACTGTTTTTCCGGAATAGCCCCAGGAAATTATTTTTTAAGATTAGACAATGCATCGATAGAATTCAATCAAATCAGCACGACTGAGTTCTCTCCTGAAATAAATCTTGCCAAAGGAGAAAAAAGAATCATCGAGGATATTGTTTTAGTTGACAGATCGGAAATCTCGATAAAAGTTATTCCGAACAGGATTTATGGAAAGGAAATCAATCCGGAAAATCCAGCTGAAACTTTTGAATCTCCAATTGACCTTGAAGGTATTGAGTTTATCCTGAGAAACGATGAATCCAATTTTGTCCTTTATTCTTCCAAAGACGGAACTTCCTCTATGAAAAGACTTAAACCGGGAGAATGGAATTTAGAAATAATTGATTCTACCCTACCAAAAGGATTTGTTTTGAATAAAAATGATTACAACATAAACCTGAACCCTGGTAAGAAAACATACGTTGAAATTCAAATCAAGGAAAAACCAATTGAAATGATATTAATTGACTCGGGCGATTTATAAATTTTGAAATTTCAAATGTACAAGAAAAAAGCAAATTTTCTCTGCGGGTTAATAAGAATAAAAAAGCATTTCAATTTTTATAATGATCGCTAACTGTTCATAAAAAACAAATAGAATAATTACATTATACATAAAAGAGATATTTTATCTTTTGCAACATAAAAATTATTCCAGGAAGCTAACAGGTTGAAATTTTATTCAACTTCATATTTTGAACTCTATTTGATTCAAAAAATCAAAAGCTCTGTACTATTTCCCCGCCACCATCACACACTTTTATCCGTGCAAAAGCACCGTTAAACATGGTTAATTGGGGTGGAAGATGACCAATATCCGCATCATAAATTATCGGAATATTCAATTCACCACCGATTCTTGTGAATGCATCCAACTTTGAAAAGTCTCCCGTATCACTGTACCCTTCAGTTCTTCCGTAAATAATACCATTACAATTATCAAAATATCCACTCTCTTTCATTTGCCAGAGTGTTCTATAAATAGAAGATGCGTTCATTTCACAACTTTCCAGAAACCATACTATTCCATCTTTTTTATTATTTTCTGTAAATTTTTTTATGTTTGCATAGGGTGTTCCGAAAACACTCTCTAAAACATCCAGGCATCCACCTATTAATCTTCCACTGAACTCACAGGATTTTTTATCTATCGTTTTCCATTTGACAATTTCTTTCTTGTCATATGGATTGTATCCATTTTCACTCAACTTGGGCCATTCTTTCTGATAATACTCCTGATTAATCTGTTTTATTTCCCTGTCATTATTTTGAAGAAAATTAAAAGTGGCAAAAACCGATGGATCTCTTGATGCAAAATCGAGAAAATTGGGTCCATGAACAGTTACAATATCAAGTTTCAGGGTAAAAACAAACAATAAAAGACTGACATCGGAAAAACCCATGATCCATTTCGGAGTATATGTTGCCAACTCATCAAAATCGATAAGTGGAAGTATTTCCATTAAAAATTCCCCACCCCAGGGCGGTATTATTGCACTTACCCTGTCGTCTTTGTACAGATTCATGAATTCTTCCAGTCTTTTCTCAGGGCCCGCGCTGGTGCATTTGTTATTTTTTCTTAAAGAATCTGTCTCTTTGACAATGTATCCATATTCGTGAAATATTGATTTTGCATATTCCAGTTTTTTTATGAAAAGATCCCCTGTAACCCCTGATGAAGGCGCACATACTCCTATTACATCTCCAGGTTTTATAGAATTCGGAATTTTCATTTCATTTTCCTCCTTTTATTCAAATACAAAATATTCAATAGAACCGATCTTCGCTATTTGTATTTTCATTGTAGCTTATTTCCATACTTTTCTAAATTTATCTCTGTTTGTTTTCCTTGACCCCTCTATATTTGAATGATTTCGATACCATAGAGTAATAATCACCTTTATCCACACCGATCCTATTACCGCATCCGGAACAAAACAGATATTCTCCCCTCTCCTCTATGTTGAACTTATCGGTAATTCTATTTTTATAACATTTGAGTACTTCTCCTTTTCCTATTTTCAAATATCTGAACAATTTTCTTTTACATTTTGAACATTTCAATGTGAGCATTTAAAACATCTCCTGCTTTTTCACCCACCACAATTATATATGAACAATCCCAATAATAAAATTTGCCATTATCTATTGAAAATGAAAAATGGAAATATTTTTAAAACCAATCGGGTTTATCTATATTCCTTTTGAAAATAGAAATGAAACTCCGCTACTGAGTATAAAACCCTATATTCCTGGTCCTGATTATACAAAAAATGATACCTGTTTATTGTTATTTTTTTAATATATATATTTAATATCACAAAAAGTAAACTGACAATTAATTGAACCAGAGTTTTTTTGTTTTATAATTAACTGTGGTTTATCTATATTTTCTGAGAAGGACTTCACTTTGAGAGAAGACATTTTAAGAAGAGAAGAGAATTTCGATAAAAAATTACTTTTTATAATAGTTATGAATATAATAATGTACTGGATGGTTTTCCCGGCATTACTATTGTTTTTTACCTCATTTCTATTTATTGGAAAACCAAATTTCTGGCTAACTATTCCAGGAGTTTCATCTATCATTCTGGGATTGTTATTTTCATTCTGGGCAACAGGTGATTTGTTCTTCGGAGGATATGGACTCCCATTAAAATACAGCCCAACAAAAAGACTGGTAAAAGACGGCATGTACTCCGTGTGCAGGCATCCACTTTATCTAGGATTTTCACTTTATCTTTTGGGATTGTTCTTTTTAAATGTAACTTCAATGGGATTAATCATATACCTGATTTATCTTGGAGTCCTCGCAGTAATAATTATTAAAGAAGAAAGAGAATTAAGAGAAAGGTTTGGAAAAAATTACGATGAATACATAAATAAAACCCCCATTTTTTTCCCAACAGGAAGTTATAATTCCGGAGTTTGTCCATCATTGATATGGATGTTTCTTTTTCTTGCAGGGAAATTTGTTTCAACGTTCATTTACAGAATTAAGGTAATCGGTAGAGAAAATATTCCCGATGAGGATTTTTTGCTTATCAGCAATCACACCAATTTCTTTGATCCAGTTTTTATAATTTGCAGATTGAATAAATACATAAGATTCACTGCATCCGATCATTTTTATCAGAGGATACATTATATTTTCAAATTCACAGGATCAATTCCCATAAAGAGATGGGATACGAGTGCAAATTCCATACTGAAGCTTTTGAGAATCTCAAAGGAAGGAAATATTGTTGGTTTTTTTCCTGAGGGAACGAGAATCTGGGACGGTAGGCCGTACGTTACTAAAGAAGGTATAATGAAACTTATGAACATGCTAAAAAAACCTATTGTGGCTGTGAGGATAAACGGAGGACATTTGAATCAACCAAGATGGAAAAACGGATTCAACAAAACTCCTATGGAAATTGTTGTGGAACGAATTGATGATCCCGAAGCAGCTATTGATTTTTCTTTATCTAAAAAATCTTATGATCCGGAAGACATTTATCCCGATTACAGGGGTGTTGAAAATTATATATGGGCATGTCCAAAATGTGGGAATTTAAAATTTAGAAGTAAAAAAGATAGTATTTTTTGTCCTCAATGTGGTTTTGAAGATATAAAACCTAACATAGAGAAAGTGCAACAATATCACGATTCTCTCCTTGAAAAATTCAAAAACTGTACATTTATCGATAAAGCCAAAAAAATTAATATCAGTGGAAAAGATATAATCGATAAAATCTATAAATTTGAGCTTAACGATGAAGGTCTATTTATAAATGATGAAAAAACCGAAGTGGATTTAATGATGATAGACGGGCATTCTGATTTTTACATTTATAAAGACAGGAAAATGAAGGGATTTCGTTTTCAAAAAACTAAAGCGTTAATGTGGAAGGAAATGATTGAAATTAAATGTAACGTGAAAAGGAACAGATATATTTTAAGAGATAAATAATTTTTATTATTCAGACAGAATGGTGGAAAATGTTCTTTGGTTATTTACGACGATGAGAAATTTAAAAAAAATGTATATACAAACAGAATAATTTTTTCGTTTAGCTTGATTTTTATGATGGTTATTATGCCGTTGCTGTTCATACTTTTTTCCAACATCCTTTTCCCCTGGAGATTCTCTTCACCGTTTACGAATATTATCGGTTCAATTTTCATAGCAATAGGGGTATTTTATGTCTTCATCTCAATAGGAGACATCTATTTCACGGGTTGGGGAACCGCATTCATAGTTGATCCCCCAAAAAGAGTTGTAAAATCCGGTGTATATTCCCAATGCCGTCATCCGTTTTATTTTGGCTTTTCATCTTATATTCTCGGATTGTTTTTGATAAATGCAAATATATTGCTCATACCGATTTACTTGATATATCTGTTTGTAATACTTATTAAGACATATTCAGAAGAAAAGTCACTGAAAAAGAAATTTAAAGAAGAGTATGAAAAATACGCGAAATCAACCCCCATTTTTATTCCAATTAAAAAATATATAAAGGGAAGATGTCCTTCGGTTTTTTTCCTTATACTCTATTTTTTTGCTAAACCTCTGCTCGCCATTATATTCCGATTCAAAATTGAAGGAAGAGAAGAAATCCCGGATGAAAACTTCGTGGTAATATCCAACCATGGTAATTTCATCGATCCTGCTTTCGTTATATACGCTTTAAACAAATATGTCAGATTCAGTGTTTCTGAAAATTATTATAAAAGATTTCCTTTTTTGATGAATGTAGGTGGAGCAATATCGATAAAAAAACATGAAAAAGATCCGGGAGCACTCATGAATATGATAAGACTTTCAAGAGAAGGAAATATCACCGGGTTTTATCCAGAAGCTACCAGGACATGGGATTCGAGACCATTAGAACCAAAAGATGGAATATCGAAATTACTGAAAATTTTGAATTTACCAATTGTCTCAATAAGAATGAAAGGTAATCATCTCTCAATGCCAAAATGGTCAAAAAAATTCGGAGTGTCAAAGATAGAAATAAAAATAAAAAGATTTTATGATCCTGAGGATGCCATCAGATTCTGCCTTTCTATGGATGTTTCAACCCCGGAAGAAACTTACAAAGATTATAGCAGTATAGAAAAATATTTATGGGCCTGTCCAAAATGCGGAAGTTTAGAAATTAAAGGTTCAAAGGAAAAAATAGAATGTGAGGACTGTGGTTTTTCTTTAACGAAACCAAAAATAAAAGATTTGTGGAAATACCATGATTCTTTGAGTGATAAAGTAAATTTTCCACTGAAGGATTTTGCAAGAAAAATTGACATTTATAAAAAGGAAACAGGAGAGAAAGTTAAAATTGAACTCACAGATAAAGGGCTCTTAATAGATGATAAACCTGTCGACATTAAGACCGTTATAATGGATGGAAATAAAGATATACACATATACATCAACGGACACTTACAGGGATATTCATTTGAAAACACGAATGCTTTGATGTGGAAAGAAATGATTAAAAAAGTTTATAGATTATAATTTTTTTAAACTACATCTATTGATGAATTTAATCTTTATCTTTTCTTTTTCCGGTTTTCTCCCAACCATCATTCTAAGTAACATTTTTACCGCCCTTTTACCGAATTCTTCCTTTGGATGTACAAATGTAGAAAAATTCAATAATGAGGCAAAAGTTGAATCATCAAAGGATATTAACGAAAGATTTTCCGGAAATCTAAGCCCAATTTTTCTCATAGCCATTTCCGTTTGAAGAGCTATGGAATCATTTATGCAGAAAATTCCTGTGGGTCTTTGCCGTACAGGCAGGGACAATATTGAATTGGAAAGTTTTACAGCTATTCCGGATTCTTCAAACTCATAAAAAGGTTGTTCAATTATAAAACCGATTTTTTCCCCTCTTAAATAATCCACAAAACCATCCTTTCTTTTTTGAGCAGGCTCATGAATAGGCTCACCGACCACGGAAAAGCTATAATAATGATTTCATCCGAAATGCCCGAAATAATAGGAATGAGTGATAACGTTATCGTTATGAATAACGTTGAAATTACAGGTAAATTCAAGCGAGAGGAATTAACTCAGGAAAAAATTATGATCAGTGCTGCGTGGGAGGTAAACTAAATAGGAACCACAAAAAACTCTTTAGAAAAAAGGGGCTTTTTCGACAAACTCAACAATTCATATTATAAACCGGAAATATATGCCGCAATAGGATTATTTGGATTAAGTATAATTTTATCATTTGCTTCGGAATATTTTTTAACAACCAACAATATTATAAATCTATTCAGACAGGTTTCTCTCAATGCGATAATTGCCTGCGGTATGACATTTGTTATATTAACTGGAGGTATTGATCTTTCAGTAGGTTCTATTGTGGCTGTTACAGGTACCTTTATAGCCGGGTTCATAAAAAGCGGAATGCCAATTCCTCTATCTATATTAATCGGTTTTGCAATCGGGATTGGTTTTGGGGTAATAAATGGATTAATTGTAGCTTATACAAATATTCCTGCCATTATCGTGACCCTCGCTTCAATGTCTATGGCCAGAGGTACCGCTTTATTATATTCAAATGGATATCCAATATCAGGTATGCCTGCTATTTTCAAAGAATTCGGAAGAGGATACATAGATCCCATTCCAAACCCTGTATATATTATGATAGGAATAGTAATTTTTTCGGGAATTGTTTTGACAAAATCAAAATTCGGAAGACATGTTTACGCTTTGGGAGGTAATGAAGAAACAGTAAGGCTATCCGGTATTAACGTAAAAAAAATAAAAATGATGGTTTATGTAATTTCCGGAACCCTTTCCGCCTTAAGCGGGCTCATCTTATGTTCAAGGTTGGGCTCGGGTCAACCCCTTTCTGGTGATGGTTGGGAACTCGATGCCATAGCCGCTGTTGTTGTTGGTGGTACGAGTATAGCAGGCGGTAGAGGGACAATCATTGGAATACTGATTGGTGCATTTGTTATCGGAGTTTTAAACAATGGACTCAATCTTTTAAACGTTTCTCCATATTTACAATTGGTTGTTAAGGGTATAGTTATAATAGGGGTGGTATTTGTAAGGGCTGGTTTTGCTAAAGAAAAATAGTAAGAGAGGTTATATATGAAAAAAAAAGAATATTTAGAAATAAGAGAAAAGGCATTGAAATACTTTGAAAAAGCAAGAATAGTTTTGACTGAAAAAGAAATTGAGAATTTTGAGGTGGCAGATTTTGGTTTAAACAGGAAAGATATAGGACTACAATTGATTGTATATGTTAATACGGATAGAGTATGTGCCAAAGAAATGGTTTTATTTCCGGGCCAAACATGTCCGGAACATATTCACCCTCCAGTTCATGGTGAACCGGGAAAAGAAGAGACATTCAGATGCAGATACGGAAAAGTATTCATTTATGTTTCAGGAAATAAAACAGAAAACGCGCACTGCAAACCACCAAAAGGAAATGAAAGTTATTACACCATCTGGCATGAAATTGAATTGACTCCAGGTGAGCAATATACCTTAAAACCAGGAACAAAACACTGGTTTCAGGCAGGACAGGAGGGCGCGGTTGTCTCTGAATTCTCAACAAAAAGTCGGGATGAATTTGATATATTTACGAATCCATATATAAAAAGAATACCTAAAATAGAGGAGTGAATAGAATGATCGACGTAGCCTGTATAGGAATACTGGTAGCTGATTTAATCACAAAAAGTGTCGATTCTCTTCCGGAAAAGGGAAAACTCGGTTTTGTTGATGAAATTCTCTTAAACACCGGGGGCGTTGCTCAAACAACTAGCATTGTTCTGGCAAAACTGGAAACTAATGTTTCGATAATTGGAAAAATAGGATCCGACTTATTTGGAGATTATATAATATCGAATCTTCAGAAATACGGAGTCGATTATAGAGGTCTTATAAGGTCAAAAAATAAAAACACCTCCAAAACAATCGTGCTTGTGGATTCCAAGGGAGAAAGAACCTTTTTATATCTCCCGGGTTCAAATGGTGAATTCTCTGAAAAAGATATAAACTGGAGCATTGTTAATGAAGCAAAACATGTTCACATTGCCGGGGCTTTTTTAATGCCCTCCTTTGATGGTGAAAATACAACAGCAACCCTTAAAAAAGCCAAAAAAATGGGGAAAACAACTTCAATGGATACGGCGTGGGATCAAACAGGTAGATGGATGAACTTGATTCAACCTTCATTAAAATACATCGATTATTTTCTTCCAAGTTATACCGAAGCATGCGTGATGGTTTCTGAAAAAGATCCAGAAAAAATCTGTGATATTTTTCTCAGCGAAGGTGTAGAAATGGTCGGACTAAAACTTGGCAAAAACGGGTGCATCATTGCCACAAAAAAAAGAAAAATACACTGCACGCCATTCGTAGTCAAAGAAATAGATTCAACGGGAGCAGGTGATTCATGGGTAGGTGGTTTCTTAACAGGTCTGATAAAAGGTTGGAGTTTTGAAAAGTGCGGCACTTTTGCCAACGCAGTGGGTGCCGCCACTGTAAGAGCAGTTGGAGGAGGAAATGGAATAGAAAGTATAGAACAAATAAATAGAGAAATAATTCAAGGAGGAAAACAATGCCGTTAGTTAATTTAAAAAAAGTTTTATCGGAATCTATTGAAAAAAAATATGCTGTCGGTTCATTCAACGCAGCAAATTATCAGGGAGTCGAAGCAATTCTGTCTGCTTCGGAAGAAATGAATACTCCTGTTATACTGAGCATCGCTGAAGTTCATTTTAGATACCTGAATTTAAAACACTTTATTCCTTATGTCAAAAATAGAATAACACAGTGTTCCATTCCTGTAGTTCTTCATCTTGATCACGGATTGAGTTTCGACACCTGCATAAAAGCGATTTCAATGGGTTTTTCATCTGTAATGTTTGATGGTTCGACTTTACCAATTGAGAAAAATATTGAAATTACAAATAAACTTGTTCAGATTGCTCATATGGCAGATGTAAGTGTTGAAGCAGAGATAGGTCATGTTGGTGGCGGGGAAGGAAATCTCGAAGAAGGTTCGGAAGTTGACAGGAGTAAATTTACGAAACCTGAAGATGCAAAAATCTTCGTTGAAAAGACAGATGTTGATGCGTTAGCAATTGCTGTCGGAACCGTTCATGGACCTTATAAAGGTACCCCAGATATTGACAATGCTCTTATAAAAAAAATTAGAAATACGGTTTCTATCCCTCTGGTTCTTCATGGTGGGTCGGGATTGAGTGATGATGATTTCAGAAATGCTGTAAAATCCGGAATAAATAAAGTGAATTTTTATACTGCAACATCAATTGCTGCCGTGGAAAAAATAAAGCAAATAATAAATGGACCCAAAAAGGTCTCTTTTCCAGATCTTACTAAAGCTGCAACTGATGTTATAAAAGAAGTTATCAAGCATCAGATAGAAGTTTTTGGAACAAAGCCTTTAAAGCTTTAGAAAATAAAAACAGAGAAAGGTATCATTTATCTCATTCATTGGGGGTATATTAAAAAGCTATTAGATAGACCGATACCTTTCTCATATTTTAGATTTATTTAAAAATTTCCCGCTTATTCTCCCGCCGACCTATTCTGTGGGTCCGACAAACCATTGATTGCCGCGGCATCTTTTGCTCTTGCAGAATCTTTGGCATATTTATAAACTATAGAAATCACGGGGACTTCATTTTGTGATGCTTCTTCAGTTATTTCAACCATTGATGCTTCGTTCGTAGTTATACTTTCCAAATCTTCATAGAAACCACTCACCCATTCGCTTCCAGTATCAGAAGCGTTTGGATCTGCTTGCAGATCCCCTCCTGTTCTTGGATCCCAATCAAAATAGCTATATCCTCCGGAGGCTGCTGCAGTATGTATACACACAACATTTGATAAATCCTCTAAATATGGAATAAATCCTCCACTGTTACATCCATTTATGATAACTTTGAAGGTTTTCGTTGGAGGTGGAGTCATTGCTGTTGCTAACTGCCCTGCTGTCAATCTGGTTGCACCAACTACAATATATGGTTCCCCTGATGAAGTTTTCCCGCCATGACCTGTTACAAATATCGATATATCGTTAACTGTTGGCGATGCTTTTAAAGTGTTTATAGCATTTATAACTCCCGTAGCTCCATCTGTTGGTCCAACGGAGGTTACCGAAATATCTTGATTATTGTAGAAATCATTCATATGATCTTCATCTGCCTGAAAATCATCGTGGTTATCTCCTCTAACCACTATTGCTGCTTCACCATCATTTGGAACTAAACCCGAATCAAAATTCTTTGTATTTTTTTCATGATCAGAAATTGAAGTCAGATTAATCGGTTTGACCGGAGTCACAAAAAAACTATATCTCCATTGGGTTTCATCCCAATAATGATCCGGATCTTTCCAGTAGGAAACTCCATTTATTATAGGCCAAAAATTCCAATCATATTTTTTTAGTATTCCATCACTTTTATTTACGGTTACCATAACTGAATGATGAACGTACATTGCACCCGGATGGAAATCTACCCAAAATATATAAGCTTCTTCATCTAGCTTAATTTCATCTCCAGTATCTCTAAATAGTTCAGATATTGTGGTATCTTTTCCAAATACTGAAGTTGTGCCAAACATTATTACATTCAAATAGGCTTCTCCCGTTATCACTTCATCTATGACTTTCTGCTTAGCTTGATCAAGAGTATAACCTTCTTGAGGTTTAATACACGCAATAATTAAAAACATCAATGAAAAAATAAGAATCGCTAAAATAATATTCTTTTTTACTCTCATTTAATCCCTCCTATAATAATATATTTAGGTACAATTTTTAAAATGACGCTCTTTAGCACGCGAAAAAGTTTTTAAAATATTATAAGATGAAGAAATTTATCAACACGAGATATTAAGATATTCATGATATTTCATTCACTAAATTTTTCAGTTAAAATCATCACTTTGTGATGATATCATAATGGATATTACTTTTACTATATTTGCTTGGTGTTATACCAAAAAGAAGAAATTACCAAAAATCCCCAATACTTTAATAATAGATGAAATCCCAACTATTTTGATCAAAAAATACAAAATTTCATATATAACAATCATTCACAATTTATTTGATACGGTTATAATAAAAAAAGACCTCCGGACAAATCCAGAGGTAACATAATGAAGAAAATCCTTAATAATATTTTATCGCTATTGTCAGTGGTTGAAAAGGTTAATCTAGTTCGTTAATGCGTTTTCTACGGCTTTTAGAATAACTTTGCTGCTTATTGTTGCTCCGGAGATAACGTCAACATTTATTCTTTGCTCATTCAATATACTGTCAACAATTGACTCCGCTTTTTCTCCTTTCCCATGTGAATGTTTTATAATCTCAATACTCGCTATACTGTGATCCTTTACCTCTACTTTGACTTCAGCTTTTACCAAAATCGTCTCATATCTGCCAAAATAAACTCCGTCAGAAATTCCTGATATGTCAACATCATTTATCACTAAATCATCAACAACTTTCATCTGAGATTGTATATAAACTGCCGCAATTGCTATAACCGCTATTAAGGCCAGAATGGTAATTATGATTATCAAACCTATTTTTTTACCCTTCTTCATAATATGTCTACTCATTGATTTGCAAACTATTTAAAAAGTCATCCATGTTCTTTTCTTCAAATTTTTCCTTTACCGCGACATTTTTTGCTATCTCTTTCAACACCATTTTCTCCATAGCATTGTACCCTTCACCATTGTAACTAAAACCGAAATATCCTTTGGCTTCCGCTTTTTTCAGCAACTCTTCAGGAAAATTCTTTTTGTAGTAACTTTCAATCTCTTCATTACCGCCACTTACTAAGAACAATCCAATTTTTCTAGACAAAATCTCTTTTAAATTACTTCGAATAAATTTTTTTACTTCTTTTCTTATTGCTCCAATATAAATTGAACTTCCAATAATCACAACATCAAAACTTTTTATATCACATTTAATTTTTTCTTTTGCATTCACTACAGAAACCTCACCAGCGATCCTTTCCTTCAACATATCCACAACTTTCTTTGTTGCCCCATGTTTTGATCCATATACAATCAAAGTTCTCATTTTTCTCACCTCCTGATATTTAAGTAGTCTATTCTCTTTAAAATATTTTTATAAAATTCCATCAGAAAGTTCACAAATTCGCTTAATTCACTTTCTTTAAAATCCATAAATAAATTCTTCAATTCAATATCATCTTTTTCATTTCTTTTTTCCCATAATTTTTTGTTTTTCTCAACACTTTTTATTCTCAATATTCTTCTATCTTTCTTATTCCTGATAAAATCTATAAAGCCTTTTTCGTTTAATTTAACGGCGATTTGTTTTGCATTCTGATGGGATGTACCTATCCTATATGCAATCTCACCGATACTAGGATAACTATTCTTATCTTCAAAATCCTTTTCTAAAACCGCCAAAAACAACCACTGTTTGGTAGTTAAATTGATTTCTTTGAGATACATATCTCCATAATTCCGGAGTTTATTTGCTATTACAAAGTACGCTCCTAAAATATATTTTCTTTTTTCCTTTTTTGTCAAAAAAACCCCTCAAATTTAATGTAATATATTACATATTTCTATTTTTGTCAATAATGATAACTTTTTATAATATTTTTGAAAAAGTTTTAACTGTTAAATTATTTGCATTTCTTATGAATCATATAGTATACTTTTTTACGTTATAAAATAATAAAAAGGAGTGAAAATAATAGAAAATTTAAATGAGATTATTTCAAAAAATTTAAAATACCTCAGACACGAAAGAAATCTGAGCCTGGAGCAGCTCTCTGAAATAACCGGAGTGAGTAAAAGTATGTTGGGTCAAATAGAAAGGGCCGAATCAAATCCTACAGTTAACATTCTCTGGAAAATCACTAACGGACTTGATGTTTCTTTCTCAAGAATTATGCGTACCAAAGATCCTGTAAACATGATTATAAAAGATGAAGATATAAAAACAATTGTAGAAGATGACGGAAAATATATGTTATACCCTATAATAAATAAAGATTCCGATAGAAATTTTGAAGTTTATAAAGTAGAAGTACTCAAAAACGGAAAATTAAGATCTGATTCTCACAAAGAAGGAACTCAGGAATTCATAACAGTATTTTCGGGAGAACTCGTTGTCAAAATAAAAGATGAAGAATTTAGAATAAAAAAAGGTCAGTCATTCAGATTTCAAGCTGACAAGCCTCATAAATACATCAACTCTGGAAAGAAGAAGACAAAATTCAGCATGATAATTTATTATCCATATTGAGAAAAATGTATTTTCAATAGAATTATATCGTACTTTTCAGTAACTCAAATTCAATAAATTTTTCTTCTAATCCTTTATAATCATTAAACAAAATAGTTTTCAATCCTATTTTCCTGGCTGAGTTTATATTTTCTATGCTGTCATCTATAAAAACAACTTCTTCGGGTTTAACATTCTCTTCTTTCAATATATAATTGTAAAATCCTTCCTGTGGTTTTGAATACCCCATAAGATTTGAGGCATAGACTTTATCAAATACAGAATAATAATCGGTTTTCCGCAAATAATAATAATGGGAATCTATCGTATTTGTACCACAAACCACCCTGTATTTATTCTTTAAAAAATTTATCAATTCATAAACCTGTTCATTTTTACGGGGGCTGAAAAATTTTTCAAGCAGATCTTCCTCAATTTTAATGCCGCTAATATTTGAAAAATTATCCCAGAATTCTTGAGTCTTAATACCACCCGTTTGTAACAAATCAATTTTTGACTTCAGAGCCATAGTCATGAATTTCTCTTTTGAAATATTCAAAAAATCACTGATTTTATTTAAAACCCCGGTATTATATACAACAACTTCTCCCATATCGAATACAAACAATTTTATTTCATCCTTTTCTTTAATGCTTATCACCTCTAAATTTTATTATTAAAAATGAATTTACTGGTCTTGCCATTCCGGCACAGGTGTATGTAGTTGCCGATGGATAAGACAATTCAAAAAATTCATTTTTGTATATCATTCCCAAACATGATGAAGAACCTCCATCAAGATTAATGACATCTTTTAAATCTCCTATTTCCTCAGATAATATTTTAATCATTTCATCAAATCTTGCACCTTTACTCTCTTTCGTTCTTCCGGAAAAAACTCCGAAAAAAATTCCTCCTTTATTGTCAAGACATATAACTGATCTTGGTCCTCTGACCCAATTCTGCACCTGAGTCTCTTGAGTCTTCATCGATAAAGAATTGTACCATCCCTCCATCTCAAAATTTTTCTCTGCAGTTTTTTCGTTTTGCATCAAGTTTTTTCCGTTTTTTACTAGAAGAGCTCCTCCCCCGTACTTCCAAATAAAATTTTTATTAGAATTAAAGTTAAAATTAACTTTTAAATTTTTTTCAAAATTAAAATAACCATTTTCATAATCGGAAAGTTCTATCGTTTCTCTGAACTTCAAAAATCTGTATTCGTTGAGTGATATAACAACTCCAAATGGAGGTAGATTAACCTCGCCAAAACGAATACATACTATTCTATTGTCTACAACAACAATATTGTATCTGTTCTGTCCAACCTTTCGAATAGAACGGAGAAATTCATTTTCATTCAACTTTTCTTTATACATAGGCGTGTAAATACATATTTCGCAATTGTTTTTTTCTTCATTGATAAACTCTTTTTTCCAATCTAATTTTTCTCTGTTAATCTCTAAAAAACCTTCTGTCAATTCTTCTCTTCCAATTCTCACTTCATTCTCTCTGGTCAACCCTATATATGCCTTATTGTAAAGGGGTGGTGTACAAGATATTCCGTCAAAATACGAATCGACAAAAAAATTCTTAAAATTGATTTCTTCGTTTTTATTATTTCCTAAAGTGGAATTGTACGACATAATAAGATTTTCAGTTGCAAAATAGAGAAAATTTATAAAAAAAGAGAGTTGTTTATAGTTCTTTTCTTTTCTTATAAACGTCCTCACATCTATCAAATCATGTCCAACATCACTTGCAAAAAATGGAGTTATGTCCACATCGGAAATATCTTTAAAATAAACTCCTTTCAAGGATACACAATTCTCATCTTTTCCGGGAACATATTCGATTTTATTTAGATTTTTCAGATCATAATAAGAAGAAATATATTCCATTTTTTTCTCATCGTTTTTCCTGAGAAATTCACTTATATTCTTCTCCCTTTCCAGAACTATTTTCGTCCATTCATCTTCATATATTTTAAATTCCGGGAAGTTGGTACTGCGATAGGTGTTGGAATATAAATTCATAAAGTTATTCACATTTTTTTCGACGTCTGAGCAAAGATTGAATGTAGACCTTTCCATTCCATCGAATATCTTTTGAAATTCATAATTCCATTCATCTGTCATCTTCTTAACTATCACTTTTATTTCATTTTTATTCATTGATGGCATGGTACCTGCATACTTGCTGAATTTATCATTAATTATCGGGGATACAATCCAGTATGGAAATCTTCCTCCTTCAAACGTTATCGAGGCATCCTCGCCTATAACTATAAAAGTTGCCCCCTTCTTCAAGAATTCCTGAATAATTTTGTCCAAAGTTAAATCTCTCAAATCGAACCCAGCAGTATTTGAATCCACAAAAGAATATAACAATTTCAATCCCGGGAATTGGCGCTTTATATATTCAATGTGGTCTTCCTCAGGCTCGAAAAACAGAGGAGTCTTTTTCAGGATAAAAGTTATTTCATGTCCCATGTAATTTTTACTCAAAAATGACATTACATAAATCAGATATTCATAACTATCTACAAAAAAAACGGGTTTTAATTCATCAGTCAATTGAAATAATTCGAAAAGTTTTGTCGTATCTCCGAGAAAAGAAATGGATTTATTCCGATACATGCTCATGTCAAAGTCTTTATCCGCATTTTCGAAGGATCTTTTCAAACTTTTAAATTTATACTCTTTCAAGCATTTTTTTTCATGTTCAGTTAAAAAGTTCTGTCGCAATTCCTCGAGCTTATACCTTATTTCTTCATCACTTAAATACGATAATTTCTCAAAATCCCAAAATGTTTTAAAACTCTCCAGATACTTTTTTTGTCCATTTTTGCCGATAATTTCTTTTTCAACCAAATCATCAGATATAAAATCTCTGTAGATTTCCTTATTTCCAAATTTATCGACGAAAATATCTTCATGCTTAAATTGATAAAACTGAAGGTAATTTCGTAATTTTTCTCTTGTGTATACACCGGGAATATAACTATCTTTATATACTTTATCTATGCAAACTCACCACTCAATCATTTTCATTACTAAAACTATTATAAAATATTTAAAAATTTTCCGTAAGTCTTCTCCATTTTTTTATGACATTCAAATAATCATTCGCAGCATTTTCATTTTTTATGTAATAAAAAGGTATTTTACTATTTTTCATGCATTCTTCAAATCCTTTTTTATCATTTTCAGATAAATATTTTAACGATAAAGCTCTGTTATGTTGAAAAATTCTCTCTTCCAGATCTTCCTTCAAAAATATTCCCGGATATGGTTCCAATTCTTTAACAGAAACCTTTTGAAACTCATCTACATAAAAGTGCGACTCGAATTTATCTCTCATGTAAAGAAATCTATATATATCTTCCCTGGTTTTTTTCCACAACGGCGTTTCTTTATCGGGTGGAAGATGTCTGATTCTGAGCTCCGAATCAAAATAAAATCTATAACCTTTTAATCTGGCGTTCAGTACGTAATCTATATCTTCACCCCTATTCACTTCCGGATCAAAACATACATTCTTCATCAAAACCTTTGAAATAACCATATTTCCACCAAGTCCCATTAAAGAAGGTTTAAATCTGGTTTTTTTGTCCATCAATTTGTCAAAAGTTTCATTCATTTTCTCATCTTTAGGCCACCATTTAAGTTCCCAAAATTTTTCAAAATCAGATTTTTCCTGATCATACCATCCTGCTTTTCCCAAAATAGTTCCATTATCAGCGGCATTTTCAAACATTCCCTCTTCGGCTATTTTGAAATAATCACTATCTATCAATATTTCATCATCATCTAAAAATATTCCTATGTCCACTTTATTTTCCAAAGCAACATATAAACATAAATTTCTTATCTGTGAATAACTCATTGGATTTATGAGTTCAAAAAGATCTGGAGAAATTTTTTTTCTGAATCTTTCCAATCGACTGTAAGAATACAGAGAAATGTCAATTCTATCTTCAAAGGATTTTATTTGTTTCTCCAATATGCATTCCACATCTGCATTCGAATCATTTCTGTTGGATATTCCCACTATTTTTACAGAGATCTCACCATTTTTTATCTCTTCAAATAACGATAAATTTTCCAATAATCGTTTCAGTGTTCCTTCCGAATTTAAGTCCGTAGGATGATCAAAAACTATTTCTTCTTTTCCGTCTACCGATCCCCAATAAGTTGGAATAACCACACATTTTTTCATATTCTCCTCCATTTACAAGTATCAAAACCGTCAATTCATATATTTTGAGAAAAGCCATAAAAAATTTAACATGACTACTCAACAATCATAACCAATTTATATAAAATTGTGAACCACCACTAAAAATGTAGAAAATATGAATTGCCTTTCCATTATCTATAAAAAAGCTTAATATTCACATTTAAAATTCCATATATTATACACGAATTCAAAAATGCAGTATTCACATCTCCTTTTTTCGGATTTAGAATTCTTTCAAAACTTTGTCCGGGTAATTTCTTATCGATAGAAAAAAAGGATTCTAAAACCATTTTTTCTCCATCTATCCCGAAAAAATCTTCAGAACCCATTTTTCATCAAGTGAACTTCAAATAATTCAAACTTTATATACCCCTTTTATTTCTTTAAAACATATAATCTTATTATATTATTCAAACACAAAATCAGTTTCAATTAAGAAAGCAAAGAAATTCTGAGATATTAAATCTTTCACACAAGTTCAACAAATAAATTTTAAAAATCTAAGCCATTTTTGCCCTTTTCTTGGTGGCTATATCAATCCAAACAGCTACTATCAAAACCAATCCTTTTATTATCGACTGCCAGAACATCGGCATGTTCATCAAACTCATTCCATTATCAAGACTGGCCATAACGATAGCTCCGATAACTGCCCCACTAACCGTACCAATACCGCCCGATAAACTCGCTCCTCCAATGACACAGGCGGCAATCGCATCCAATTCAGCTCCATCACCTGACTGAACAGAAGCTGCGTTCAATCTGGAAGTTAAAATTATTCCTGCAAGTGCGGCCATTATACCGTTTATCATAAATACCATTAAAGTGCTTTTCTTAATATTAATACCGGATAATTTTGCGGCATTTTTATTTCCCCCAATAGCATAAATCGAACGTCCAAATACGGTATTTCTTGTGGTGTATGAGAAAAATAAAAGAGCAAAAAGCAACACCAAAAAAGCGATTGGCATTCCTCTATAATCATTGAGTTCGTATACAAATAAAGCTATCAATCCTATGAACACTAATATTTTCAAAACGTCTATCCCAAGCGAAGGAACCTCAAAATTATATTTCCTTTTATTTCTTCTGGAACTTAAAATTGAGTACACAACAAATATTGAAGCTATTACACCAAGCACTATACCAAACCAATTTGGAAGATAATTTTTTCCAAGAATCTTAAAGGTTGACGAAAGTGGACCTATAGTCGTCCCTCTCGTTATTCCTATAAGAATTCCCCTGTATATGAGTAACCCCCCAAGGGTAACGACAAAGGATGGAACGCCATTGTTCACCCACCATCCATGCCATATTCCTATTGCCGCTCCTATTGCGAGAGTAATTAAAATTGTAAATATTGGATTGAAACCGTTCCAAACATCAAAGATGGCTGTTATGCCTCCAGCTAAACCAACTATAGATCCTACCGAAAGATCTATTTCGCCAAGAATAATAACCGAAACCATTCCAATGGCTAAAATTGATGTGAATACAGATTGCTTAAACAGATTAGAAATATTTCTCGATGAAAGAAAATTTCCTCCTGTAATGATTGAAAAAATGACCCATATAATTACCAGAGCAATGATCATCATATATGCCCTTATATTTAATTTGAATAGTTTTTTCATTTTAATTTCCCCCCGCAGCATAAATCATTACATCTTCCTGAGTTATACTTTTATTCTCATTATCGAATTCTTTTACTATATTTCCTTCCTTTAAAATTATTATTCTGTCACTCATGCCAAGTATTTCCGGAAGCTCTGAAGAAACCATAATTATTGATATTCCTGATTTTGTAAGCTCATTCATTAAAACATATATCTCGTGCTTTGCTCCCACATCTATACCTCTTGTCGGTTCATCCATTATCAGAATTTTTGGATTAAACAATAAATTCCTTCCCAGTAAAACCTTTTGCTGATTTCCCCCACTCAATGTAGTAATATTCGCCTTCAAAGAAGGGGTTTTTATATCCAGATCATCTACTACTTTATTCACCGAACTTATTAATTTATTCTGATTAATACCTACAATATCCACAAACTTCTTCAAAAAGGCTATTGCGACATTTTCCTTTACATCCATCGTTGGTATTATTCCTTCTCCTTTTCTATCTTCCGAAAGAAAGGCAAATCCTTTTTTCAGGGCTTCGGAAGGTTTTTTTATTTTTATTTCTTCTCCCTTGAAAAAAACTTTTCCCCTCCATTTTCCCGAATAGCCTCCATAAATACTACTTACAAGTTCCGTTCTTCCCGCACCCATTAATCCTGATATACCCAGAATCTCTCCTTCTCTCAATTCAAAATTCGCATTATCAACCGCTTTTTTATCTGGAATATCCACATCGTACACATCAAAACTCTCTATTCTCAGAATTTCTTTTGCAGGCTTATTAGTTCTTTTTGGATACATTTGATTTATTTCTCTTCCTACCATCATTTTAACAATTTCAGTTTCGTTTATTTCATCAATTTCTTTAGTGTCAATGGATTCTCCATCTCTCAAGACTGTTATTCTATCTGCAATTTCAAACACTTCATCGAGTTTATGCGAAATATAAATACATGTTACTCCCTCTTTTTTAAGTTCTTTGATAATGTCAAAAAGAATTTCAGTTTCCTGTTCTGTTAACGATGCTGTGGGTTCATCCAATATAAGAATTTTTGATTTTTTCATAAGAGCCTTTGCAATTTCAATAAGCTGTTGTTTACCAACTCCAAGATTTTTAACAATAACAGTCGGTTTAACATGACTTAATTTCAATTTTTCCAACCATTTTGCTGTTTCCTTGTTCATATAATCCCAGTTTATTGAAATCCCCTTTGTTCTTTGATGATTCATAAAAATATTTTCCGTAATATTGAGTTCTTCGAATAGGGTAAGTTCCTGATGAATAACCGCTATGCCAGAATTCTCAGCATCTTTTATGCTGTGAAATTTCATTTCATCACCATTCATTAATATTTTTCCGGAGTAAGTACCGTATGGATGTACACCACTTAAAATATTTATCAAAGTCGACTTACCGGCACCATTTTCCCCACATATAGCGTGTATTTCATTTTCTCTTATATCCACAGAAACATTATTAAGTGCTCTGACTCCAGGAAAATCCTTGATTATTTTTTTTGTTTCCAGAATATTATTCATCTTCCACCTCATTTTAAAGGAGACACCCCAGGATTAATTATCCCGGGGCATTTAAATCATCATAGTTTTTTACGGAATAATTTTATTCAGGCCACTGCTCTTTCGGTACATTTTTATACACTTCTTCTAGCCCATGGAAACCGTCCATTATAACTGTTTCATACATATTCACAGCATCAACTTGAATAGGTGTCAAAAGAATTGATGGAACTGCAATCAAATCATTATCGGTATATCCGTTTGGTCTCATGAAAATACCCCTGGCACTCGCAATTGCCAGGAAAGCAGCTTGAGTGGCCAAATCTTTGATTGGCTTATAAATTGTCATTGATTGCGTACCTTCAACTATTCTTTGACATGCTGCCAAATCAGCATCCTGTCCGGAAATAAATACTTTTCCTGCTAATCCCTGGTCGGCAAGTGCTTCTATCGCTCCCCCAGATGTACTGTCATTTGAAGCAACAATAACATCTATTTCATTGTTGTTCGCAGTTAACGCATTTTCCATTATGTTCATTGCTTCCTGAGGCAACCAATCCTTTGCCCATTGATCTCCAACAACTTCAACCGCGCCACTGTCGATATAGGGTTGTAAAATATTCATTTGTCCTTTTCTGAAAAGAAAAGCGTTATTATCCGTTGGAGATCCTCCTAAAAGGAAGAACCTTCCATTATCTTTTTTGCTTATAAGATATTCTGCTTGTAATTCTCCTACCCTTACATTATCGAACGAAATATACCAATCTAAATCACAATCCATAAGTAATCGATCATATGCGATAACGGGTATTCCATTTGCGTGCGCCTCTTCTACTATACTTCCCATAACTTTTCCATTGTGCGGAAGAATAACAAGGACATCTACCCCTTGAGCAATAAGATTTTCGGCCTGCGACAACTGTACAGCATCATCCCCGTTTGCAGACTGAACCAAAACTTTGGCACCCAATTTTTCTGCAGTTTCGACAAAAATATCCCTATCATGCTGCCATCTTTCCAATCTTAGATTGTCCATCGAAAAACCAATTAAAACTTCTTCAGCAAAAATAAAAACAGAAACCATAAGGCAAATAATGAAAATCAGTACTAACTTTTTCATAAGTTACTTCCCTCCTTAATCGCTATACGCGAAAATAAATTCATACTTTAACAAAAATGGAAACCTAGCTAAAATATTAGGTTTAAAAAACATATATTATGACGACAAAAAACTTTATTATAAAACCCTTCTCTATTTATTGATTCTAACAACTAATTTTGTTATATACAAATCTTAACTAGCTCGAATATATTTGTTCTCATCTAATTATTTGCCATTAAACAAAATTATCTTTGTAATTCTACGTTTTATATTTCATTTTATTTTTTAACTCACATTTGTTATGTGCAACTTATATTTAATATGAATAAAAAAATTAATATAAAAACCCATCATTTTTATAAAATCTTAAATATAAAAAATCTGGTTTTTGTGATACTCTAAACTAATAGAAAGAATGGGGGGAATTCTTATCATTGTTTCATTTCAAGGAGAACACGGCGCATATTCGGAACAGGCAATCAAACAGCATTTTGTAGAAAGCCCGGTCACTCTTCCATGCAAAGATTTTGATGAACTGCTATTATCAGTATTAAATAACAAAGCTGATTATGCAATGCTCCCGATTGAAAACACTCTCGCAGGCACAGTTATTCCTGCTTATGATGCATTAATGAAATATGATTTATTCGTTCAGGCAGAAGTAACTCAAAAGATTGAGCATTGTCTTTTATGTCTTCCTCAGATGGAACTAGCAGACATTCGATACGCTATCTCACACCATCAAGCACTTTCTCAATGTAGAGAAAACCTCAAAAAATCCAAAATAGACCCTGTAGATTTTTACGATACTGCCGGTGCCGCAAAAAATTTATTGAAATTAAACAAAAATAATACCGCCGCTATAGCCAGTGAACTTGCAGCAAAAACATATGGATTAAAAATTCTCAAAAAAAATTTTGAAGATCTACATTTTAATTCCACAAGATTTTTTGTAATGGGAAAGAAAATGGCTGAAGCTTCAGGCAACTGTAAAACCTCTGTTATATTTATCACGCTGAATAAAGCAGGAGCCCTTTACAGGGTTCTGGGAGAACTATCGGACAGAAATATAAATATGACAAAAATTGAATCCAGACCTTCTAGAAAGGATAAATGGCATTATTTATTTTATCTTGGATTTGAAGGCTCTCAAGAAACAGATAAAATAAAAGATGCACTCAAAGCTATAAAATCAGAAACAATATTTTTTAAAAATCTTGGATCTTACAATATTTATAAATACGATTAAAAAGCTCAAGAGCAGAAAAGCAACTTAGAGAATAGAGAATTGATAAATAGAGAACAGGAAAACAGCAGTATATAGTGTTTAGTGCATGGAACATAAAAACCCACCATAAATAGCATAGAGGAGGTGGTTGGCCATCATAAGATTCACTCATAAGCCTCCAGATCATTTTTATCCGGGAAGAAAAAATTCTTCACAATCTCCATATTTTCTCCCTTTCTTCTCCTCACAAGAGATATTCCTGTAATTTTTATTTCATGCTTAAAGCTTATCGATAAAAGATGTTCAATAACTCCGGATATATTATTACCGTTAACATCTTCGATAGCCAAGCTTATATGCGGTATCCAGTTTTCAGGAAAATATAGCTTCTTTAGTTCCTTTGCATGTGGAGAAAAATTATCATAGAGACATTGCTGAAATTTTATAAGTTCTACATTCTGCTTTACTTGAATGTAAATGGCCGGTCTTTTACCAGTGAATATACCTATTCCATTGGTTTTAATATTGAAAGGAAAATGTTTTTTCTTTTCCCCTTCCAGCCATTCTATAATCTTATATTCATCGCAACTTTGAGAGATTATCCAAGTAATATGCGGATATAAGGTGCTTTTAACTCTATTCAAACCGAATAAAATATCTAACTCTTTCCAGATCTTCAGAACCTCTTCATGCAGAAAATCCGGCATCAACGATATCAAACCATTCATAAAATAATTATATCATTTCGAATAAATATCAAACTTTAATACCCCAAATTATGGGGTAAGTTTCACCGTTTTTAACTATAATTGCCCCCATGAAATGAATATTCATATATAAAAACAGCGCAAAAAACGTCTTGTTTATATAAGTAATATTTTTAAATTCATTTTTATAACTTTTTACTTATATATTCTATAAGTCTGTATATTTTTCTGTCAGCAGTTTTTTATTAAAGCAATATTATCTTAACCATAGTCCTTTAAAAAGAACTGGATTTATATTTCCAATCTCATTAAAGACCACAAATCCTCTCTCTCAATATTTTTTTAGTATTCTGAACGGAAAATATGGACATCAAAAACACCATTATTTCAAATTTACCGCGCTTTCCATCTTTAAAAATTGTACACGCTTTGGAAGTCATCAGACTTTAGGAATATATTCCAATCTTTATGCAGTGAAAGAGGCAGACAACGTAAAATGTTTCGCTCAGTAGAGATATTATATATATATGTATTCAACAAGTACAATATAAACCCCATCACCGTAGTTGGACGACAAAAGCGACTAGCCGGATATAAAACAATTTTAAATCCGAAGATCTCCGTTACATTATGATTGAAGAAGTTCTATATGTATGAAATAATATTTCTATGCTATAACCAACATTAAAATTGCTGCGTATGATTTCAATTTCATGGATAAGCAAAATAATCACAGATACAGAAATACCGAACGCAGTTGCCTTCAGTGACTGCCGTACCCGATGTTTTTATACCGCATTCGATCACATCTATTGATGGGAGGTCTTTCTTGCATTCTATGTATAATGAACTTATTTCTGGTGTGCAATGTCTTCCGCAGTAATTCCCTTATGATGATATCGCCCAGATTTTTCTGTCTTTGTTCCCCTGATCTGGATAGCTTCGGCCGGGCAATAGTGTAAACAGGCCAGGCAAAGTCTGCAGGAAATGCGCGAGTCCCAAACAGGCCGGCCGTTATCCAACCTGATACGTTCGATCAGACATATTTTCTCACAAAGACCGCACCCCGTACACTTATCATCCGAATAAAATCTGTTTCCCAAATTAAAGTATCGTGTTTTTCTGTTCAGGAAAGAGAAAAACCGAACTAACAAGTATAAGATCATAAAGCGAACCGGAAGTTTTTGTGCCTTTTCAATGGACATCTTCTTGTTAAGAACATCCTGAACAAACGCTTCCAGTACTCGCATAAGTTCTTCGTCCTGTTTTTTGATATTCTCATGTGTTTCGACAGTGAAAACCGGAATATAATTCTGCGGCATGGAAATAGAACGCGCAGCGGAAAGTTTACCGCCACTTCGTGCCAGCATCCTGTCAATAGCAGAAAAAACCCGTGGCCGACATTTCCGACTTGATACGGCAAAAATATACGCATCTTTATTATAATCAAGCAATTCAATAAACTGCCTTATCTCATTGGGATAAGTAGTGGCATAAATCGGGAAGACAATACCTATCACATCGGCATCCGTTTTAATTCCGCCATTCCCAAGAACGTGCACGATAGGAATAAGGTTGCAGTCCGGCAATCGCTTTTTCAGTTCCTGTGCAATAAACATAGAATTACCTGTTCCGCTGAAGTAATAAATTTCGATCGACATAAGTTCGCATCCTCTCACTTTTATTTGTGCATTTTTTACAATTTTTAAAATCACAGGCATAAGGTAATATTTATTTTTTCTTTACCTCTGCTTACAGGTACAGATATTTTATTTATTGCACTCGACCACAAAACAGCGTATATGTAAAAAATCCATAGTACCATGACTTGTTTAATATAAAGTCAGGAGAATCAACTTTGCATAGATTATAATACTCGACTTTGTCTTTCTCCGGTAATTCCGGATTATCTAGTCCCCAACGCATTTCAAAAAGATCTATCAAAGCTTTTCTCATTTTCTGACTTAATGGAGTGTTAATATCACTGACAAATGTTCGTGCCATTGTTTCACACATGCCGGCCTGTCTGAACCATTCCAGTGCGCACATTTTATGTAATTTCGGTTTCATTTTTACATCAAAGGGAGCTATCCCTGAAGGGGTTGCATTCAACCGGGCCTCCAGAACCGGATATCCGGGAAGCAACATTTGTGAAGACCAGTTAAGAATATATACCATCCCTCCTGTCTTCACAGTCCTTGCAAGCTCTTTTAACAGTAATACAGGATCAGTTTTCAGATTTCCAACAAGATCCATACTAAAGACCCAATCAAATGTGTTCTCCTCAAATGGAAGTTTACATATATTACCCATTATGAAAGAAACCCTTTCAGACATACCTGACTTGAATGCAAGAGAACGCCCTTTCTCTAAAAATTCTTCTTCAATGTCAAGTCCGGTAACATGACTGTTAATACCAGCCTCTTCTGCCAGCATCAAAGTATAAAAACCGTTTCCGCAGCCTGCATCCAATCCTCTGCTATCAGGAAGAAGCGAAAGTGAATGGACTATAGTTTTTATAATAGATTCTCTAAAAATATTTGATAACTCCAAGCTTTTTAAGTATTTTTCTGTATCAGACATCTATTCATCTCCTCAAAACTTCTAACTATGTTTTGGTTTATTCGAATTATAAACATAATCTGGGTTCAACTTTGCCATGATTCGCTTCTGAGACTTAAATCCTATCTCCATGTGATCTTTTCTTTTTTACATGAATAATTCACGCCAACTTATCTCTGCCATCAATCTCACATACCTTTACGAATTGTCCGATTATCACTCCAAACACGCCCTGGAATTTACCAACATCCGATATATATGCCCAATTGTCTGTGTTTCCATTTTGATAGACATATCAGCGAAATCCTTTTCTATCAGGATATCTGTTCAAAATTTATCCCGTACATAACACGTGGAACAAATATAGACATTGTTTTCAACTTCCTCAACAACACCTATAATCCCATTGTAAGGTAATTCTTTATCGCTGTTACCGATACAATACAAAGGCAAACAGATTTATATCGATAAATTTCAGCATATCTTTACCACAAATCTACATAAAACACCTGGCTTATCTGCTGTTTGTAATCACCTGCACTCGTATCTCCAAACTTCTTCATGAAAAAATCCGATATCAATGATATAAAACCATTCATAAAATAATTATATCATTTCGAATAAATATTAATCGTTATAATTTCATTTTTTGAAAAGATTGCCATTACAAATTAAAACAACACAGTTTGAATACTTATTATAAAACACAAAATAATGCGCTTTATAAAACCGTTATTTCTATGCTTATTTCTATATAAAAAAGGAATTTTCATATTGAGAAAAGGCCCCTCAGTGGAAGGGCCCTTTTATTACTCGGCCAGCCAGCAAATTGTGTTATACCAGAATTTTCCATAATCCTTCCATGTTACAAAATCCGTTCCCCAATGAGGGGCAAGATCGGAAGTGAAAGCCATTGATTTACCTTTACCGGCCTTCCCGACCACTATGAAGGCATCTTTGTTTTCTCCGATTGAAGCCAACACAACCGCTTCTTTTTTCGGAAATACTCTCTGATAACCCAAAAATTTCGGCCATTCCAGTGATATTCCGCTTAATATAGGATGTTCAGTTTTTAAAACTTCAGGTTTAACCCCTTCAGTACCTTCAACTCTATCATCAGTTTCCATTATATTAACCGGGAGAACTTCTTCAATTTCACTTCCGTGATAATTTCCTTTTCCCTGAATTCCCTGGAAATCGACGTAACCTCCTATCATTATCAATGAACCACCATTTTTTACATAGTCCGCTATGAGTTTTACTCTATTCGGTCCCATAGGAACTTTGAACATATCAGGATACATTGTCAAAGTATTTCTCCCACAATCACTTATTATCACAACATCGAATTTTGATATCTGTTCCATCGTTTGCGGAAAAGTACTCAAAACAAGATGATTTGGTATATGCGTTATTTTGATATCATCATAGGAAGCCAGACCATTTTTCAAATAAACTGAAAAATCTTCGAAACCACCAAGTGCAACGACATCGAATCCCTTCGTGTGAAATTTGGTTACCGTCCATGTCTCTCCAACAAATAATACATGCTTGTCTGCCATATAAATCCTCCTTATATTTTTATCCCTTTACTGATCCCATCAGTAAGCCTTTTACTATCAATTCCATGAAGAAAATATATATAATCAAAATTGGAAAAATCGCCATTAAAATCCCCGACATTTGAACATTCCAGGCCGCCACAGTCGTTCCTTTAAGATTGGCTATGGCAACGGTCAAGGGCATTGATTCAATACCATTTGAAAGAGTTAAGCCATATAAAAAATCATTCCAGATATTGGTAAACTGAAATATCACAACTACGGCAAAACCAGGAAGAGATAAAGGTATCGCTATTCTGAAAAAAGCCCCTATGTTACTGCAACCGTCTATTCTTGCACTCTCAATAACCTGCACTGGCAGGGTATCGAAGTAATTTTTAAACAGAAGAGTTGTAATGGGAACCCCATAAGCCGTATGAGTTAATATCAGACCGGCATAAGTGTCATATAATCCCGCCGCACCCATAAACCTGACAAGCGGTATCAATATCGATTGAGGAGCGATATAAAAACCTAAAACAACCAGCAATAATAAGATATTACTGAATTTAAAATAAAGCTTGGAAAATCCATAACCTGCCAGCGCCCCTAAAAAAGAAGAAATTACGGTTGCAAAACATGTGAAAATTATGGTATTTAACATAGGCCTCTTAATAATTTCAAATGCTTTTCCAAAATTTACAAAGGTGGGAGATTTTGTTATCTCCACCGGCCCATACATCAAATCTTTATCGCTTTTCAAAGCCGTATTGATCGCAGAATATATCGGAAACAAATAGAAAAAAACCGCGATAAATAAAATGATATATATAACTATTTTTACCAATAATCTGTTTTTCTTTCTTCCGACCGTATTACTCATAGGCGTTACTTTTCCTTCTCAAAAAAATCGGTAAAATTATAACCATGGATAAAATAAACATCACAATTCCTACCGCCGCACCTCTGCCAAAAAAGTTCCTGTTGAAGGTAGTTTTATACATATAAGTGGATAAAACCTCTGAGGATCTTCCCGGTCCGCCACCGGTCATTAACCAAACTAGATCAAAAACTTTAAGTGAATACATGAGTAAAATTACCAAAACTGTAATAGTAGCCGGTCTCTGAAGAGGAATGACAACTTTGAAATATTCCTGAAACTTATTTGCACCATCTATTCTTGCCGCTTCCCTTATATCTTCAGGAACACTGCTAATACCCGCATAATAAACTAAAGTAGAAAATCCGGAAAACTGCCAGATATAAGCAATTGCTATACACAATATTGATTGGCCACTTGATGTTATCCAGGGTTGAGTTAATGCTTCCAGACCCAGCAACCTCAAAAATGAATTTATGACTCCTATTTCAGGTGAGAACATCCAGAACCACATTGACGCAGAAGCTACAAAAGAAAAAGATAAAGGAAGCAAAAAAATAATTCTGAACACTTTTTTTGCGAATATATCAAAGTCGAGCAAAATTGCAAGTCCTAAACCCAGAGGTATGGTGACCCCTATGAATATCAAACTCAACTTCAATGTATTAAAAAGTGCAGTTTTGAATGTTCTGTCTTTAAAAAACAGTGTTTCATAATTTTTAAATCCTATATATTGTCCCGTGTTGCCAATATCTTTCCAATCTGTCTGAGAAGTGTAAAAGCTCCACCCTATAAAACCGTAAACAAAGATTGAAACTAAGATCAATACCGGCAAAAGAAAAAACAATATCTCTAATTTCTTTTTCATCGTACCTCCAAGCATTCCAAAAAATGGCAGATCATAGAGATCTGCCATTTTATTCAATCAAACTTAATACAGAAAAACCTCTTCATATGTCATATCAAAATTCTCCATAGTGGCATCATCAACTACGGGATTAAGCATGAATTCACTAAAAGCCGTTCCAAAGAGAGAAAGATAGGCCTCTGGCGGTGCACCGAATTGTGAAAGAATCTTCACAACCGATAAGTCTCTGAATTTATTCATTATTTCTATTGAGATTTCATCATAGATCCCTTTAATTGGAGCATCTAATCGAGGTGGAGTTGCACCCTTCAAAGGGCAAAAAACCGTTTCCGCATCGGTAGTTGTGAGATATTTTAACCAATCTATGGCAATTTGATTTTCAACTCCTTTGGGTAATACGAAACAATCGGCATGCCCCAAGAAAGTTGTTGCCCCCGGGAAGCTCTGATAGCCATAATCTACATTCGCTATCAGCCCACTGGCGTCGAACAATCCTTTGGTCCAATCACCCATTACAAAGAAGGCTGCTTTCCCGGACGCCAGCATCTGTCCTGCCTGATCCCAGGTTAAAGCATTATAGTCCGAATTTATAAACCCTTTATTTTCTAATTCTGCTAATATTTCCAGACCCTTTTTCAAAGTCTCACTTTTTGATGGTATGAGTTCACCATTATAATAATCCACCAATGTATCGCCACCGTTCGGCAACCCTGTTATTATCCCTTCATAAAGCGTCCCGAGCCAGTAGGATTGTCCCATACCTGCACCAACAACTATAGGAATATAGCCTGCATTTTTTATTTTTTCACATGCTTCAAACAATTCGTCAATCGATTTAAGGGGCATATCTATTCCAACGGATTCAATAACATGCTTGTTATACCATAAACAATTACTTTGCATTATGTTGAGTGGAACCCCATACATGTTACCATCGATCGTTCCCCAATCTAAAACTTCTTGTGGTACATTAAAATCTACCAATAGATCATTGATTGGTTGCAGAACACTCACAAATGATTCAATCATACCCGTTCCGTATGTTATTTGAAATGTATCCGGAGGATTTCCCGCCATAATCATAGTTTTAATCTGGGCTCTTAAAACGGATCCACCCCCTCCTGCTACAGGATTTTCCACTATAGTAACACCGGGATATTCATTCAAAAATGCTTCGAACAACGCATCTATTGCTACTTTTTCTCCCCCGGCAGTCCACCAGTGATAAACTACCAATTCTTCATCAGCAGCAAAAGCCGAAACTGATAACACCAAAATAAACATAAAAATTACAAAAAACAATATAAACTTTTTCATTTTCCCACCTCCTGTAATAAACCGATCTTTTCGGTTTTTAATCGCTTATATTTTTCATTTCAATATAATCTCTAAACCCTATAATCGCTCCACCAAGCAGAGGAGATTCTATATTTTTAAAAGCGGAGGGAATTATTGAAATTTCTTCCGGACTCTCAACATTTGTTTTTTCAACTATCATTTTTTTTATTACTGGAAATATTTTGTCCCAGTATTTTGTTATACTCCCACTGAATACAACTTGATCCGGATCAAGTCCATTAATTACATTTAAAACCCCCGTCCCCAATATTTTCGAGTATTCATCTATGTTATTGGAATCAACAAACCTTTCCAGCTCTTCAGAACCTCCCAAATCAAGCCACTTCCGTTTTTTAACCTCATTCATATTGATAATCATATGTCCAAATTCTCCCGCGGAATGTGTTCTTCCAAAATAAAATCCATTGTTTAAAAATAATCCGAGCCCTATGCCTTCTTTTACTAAAATAAAAACCGTATTCTTATTTCTGGTAGAAATTTTTGAATTCAACATCACTTCTGAAATTATTCCCAAATTGGCATCATTCTCCATAATAACCTCGGATGAAATTCCAATATTGTGAAGTAGAAGCTCTATCATATCTGCAAGCAAAATATTTTTCCAGTTTAAAAGAGGCACATCATATATTTTTTTAAGATTTGAGTCGACAGTACCTGAAACTGAAAGAACTATTTTAAATGGGATAATTTTTGTTTCATCGATTATTTTCTTTAAATTTGACACCAGAATTTTTATAAATTTCGAAAGATTAGAAACTGTCTTAAATACCCTTTTATTGGAGAGGTTGTATGAAAAATCTACAACCGCCATCGTAGTTTCTCTTAAACTGATATCGACTACAATGTTTTTTGCTTTCTCAGGATTTAAACCGAGCAATACTTGCCTCTTTCCGCCCCTGGAATCTTTTTTCCCAACTTCAATTAAATAATTCTCATCTCCGAGTACACTTATGAGTTTGCTGACCGTGGCTTTACTTATTCCGGTCTTTTTTGATATTTCCGTCCTGGAAATAGGATGGTATTTCATTAAAATTCTCACTATCGCCGATAAATTTAAATTTTTTAAAATTGTGGGCTTAGCCCCCAAAGGATCAGAAAAAAGATTCAAAATATATATTCTCCTTATTTGTTAGTTTCAGAAACTAACGATATACTATCATAGATATTAAATATATGAAAATGTAAATACAGTCGAATATATTTGATTAAACTCGTTTATCTATAAAAACCTTTTAAATCAATTCATTTTTTATGTAATTTTTAATTTTATATATTTTATAAACCAATATATTTTTATTATTAGCGGTTTATTTATGTAAAGTGATAAAATCTATACAGTAATGTAATCTTTAAAAGTAAAAGAGGTACTGATATGATTTATAGAATGATGACTACTATATAATTCTTTGTATTTTATCAACACTTTTATTGAGTCAGCTGGTATTCGGAGAAGAATACAGAGTAGCAGATTGGGACAATATAAAAGAATATTATAATTCAGGGACAAATTTATCAAAACTCCTTGACAAACCGGGGTTGAGCGGATACCAATCGGAGATCTCCATAACTTTGAATGGCGCCCCCTTATTCAGCCCCTCAAGATATTATTTTTTCTCAAGACACGTTAACAATAAACCTTCTGGATATCCTGCACATGAAAATATAGACAATTTTCTTGTAAATTTGGGATCGTGGATCGGCGAAAGAAAAATTTTAGCGAAAGAAAAATTTTAGCTAAAGATACGAAAAATTCCTATACACAGGAATATGGAATAATTTATAAAAACTTCGGTCCAACCGGGCAGAAATATTCTTACAATTCAAATTGGGATGAAATAATATTTAATGTTTTTGGTAATGGATACTGAGTAGCCAACTGGCAGGATCTGATTAATTTTTATTCGACAGGAAGAAATATAGAAGATTTAATGAATGGATTTTCTTTAAACGAATACAGAAGCGAGGCCTTTATTAAACTTTATGATGATCCCACTTATAATAACAAAAGAGCATTTATATCTCAATACATAATCATGTTAAACCGAACGACTATCTTGCCCATCAAACAATTGACAATTACTTGATTGATTTGGGATCATGGGACGGAAAGAGACCCTTGCTCGTCATAAAAAACAACTAAAGATCTTTTAAATTTCATTTATCAAATATTTTCTTTTTAATAATATATAATATAAAAAATTTGTTTTTAAAATTCCAATTTTTGTGCAATATTTAAACTTTAAAATAGTGAAGATAAAAATTATGTTCTCAAGATTCACATTAGCTTTTTATCTATGTGAGTCATTTCTCATATTCTGCTATCTATATTACGGTAAACTTTTCAAACACCCCAAAAAATTCCCGGATATTTTCTTCTTTCGAACCGTACGGCATATCACATCCCGTACTTAATATAAAGTTCTTCCTGTACTTCATTTTCGTCAGCAGATTTACAGTTAAGTCTTTGATAGTTTCTACGTTTCCCTCTTTAAAAAGCATTGGATTTATATTTCCAATAATAATTGTTCCTTCATTCAAAACTTCCGAAGCATAAAATAAATCAACGCTTGAATCCAAGCTCAAAGCCGGCACGCCGGTTTTTTCCATTTCTTTCAAAAGTTTTGTAGTATCACCACATATATGTAAAACAGGATTCTCGATTCTTCCCCTGTTCACTATTTTCTTTATATACACTCCGCATAACCCATAAAACACTTCCGGAGACAGGAATGTTGCGATGGGTTCCAGTATAACAACTAAAGCCGCTCCAGCCTTTTGAAGCCTTACTGCATATTCTTCTATCAATTTCGAAGATCTGAAAACAATTCTTTTTACAAATTCCGGATCCTCAGTAATTCCGATTTTCATTTTCTCCATTCCCATCAACAGCGCCGTCAACGTGAACGGACCTGCAACATATGCCGCAATCGGTACATCCGTTTCATTTTTCAGTATTTCGGCAGATTTAAAATAATCTTCAATCCTTTTACTCCAAAAAAATCCTTCCCAATTAAGAAATTCCATATTTTCATCGATCGTAACAGGAGAACATTTTATCTTCGGATGTTTATACTTTTCAAAAGCAACATCCAGCCCCAGCGCCTCCGCCTCAATTGATAAATCCATCATCATGAACAATATATCAGGATTGAACATTTCATTGAGTTTCAATATGCTTCTGACATGTGTAGCCGGATTCAAAAGCATCTCTCTCAAATCACTGCCTATAAATTTTGCTCCTGGAGCTCCCATCAAAGGAGCAATAAGTTTTTTTCCATTCACAAACTCTTTTAAGTTCATTTAATTTTTTCCCCGGTTTCTTTAATCTTTATTTCATTAAGTAAAGGGTCACACATAACATATTCACAATTTCTCATGATTACTTCTAATCTTCCTTTGAATCATGATGTGCCGATATGATTAATTTCCAAAAGTTCAGTCGGGTTTGATTTTTATCATTATAAAATTAAAATGTGACTATTTCATACCCTTCTTCAATATACCTGGCAACAGACACATGATTTTTCATATCTCCAATTACGGGTAATTTCTCTTTCTCTGCAATTTCAAGTACGTCCAGCATCTTTGCACATCCTCTACACACAGCACTTATTAATCCCTTTGTTTTCACGATACTGTACAGCGAAAACAATTTATCTTCCTTTTTTGTTATCTCAGAGAGCAATTTAAGTGATTGCCCTTCCATAATCATGGTAACGTTGAACCCTCTGTCATTCATATCAACTACATTAAGCAAAGCATGCATAAAGCAGGATTTCTCTCCTCTAAATGCCAGAACAGCTATTTTTTTCATTTTTAACCTCCACTTAAAACTATAAGAAGCTTATCACCAATATTTCGCCATTTTACGATTTTTGTCATTCAATAATATCGAAAATCCTTTTCCCATATAAAATTTTACCTGTGTTATTAAAAAATAAATATTTTTAATTCTCATTCATAACCATTTTTTTAGATTTTACCTTATCGGATCTCTCCGGATAAAATTGAAAAAACCCGGGTAAACCGGGTTTTCTTAAAACATTCATCTATTTCAATTTCGTTTCAAGAGAATCTATTTCTTCTGGAGTTAAACCAACCCTTTCAGTTAAATATTTAAGAGCGACTTCTTTAATATTTTCATCGTTCACAGGATTTCCATCATTAATAGTTTCAAAAATATCGATTATGATATTTTCAACAGCGTCGTATGCCGGAGTTCCATTTTCTACATTATAGTAATTTTCATAGGATACAACGTAATCGGAAAAAATATCTTCTGCTGGCGCATCCATAAGTGCCCCAAGCAGAGCAACGACCATCCCGGCTCTGTCCTTTCCTTCAACACAATGAATTAAATACGGTGGTTCCTTTTCAATCATAAATAACAATCCGCTCTTCAATTTGGAAGCAAATGTGCCACTCAACAAATCCACGCTCATATTCAGGTTAATAAGGTTTCCATTATCCGCTATTGATTTATAATAATCAGAATAATTGAAATTCTCTGCCAGTTCCTCATCAGAGTCAGAAAGATTGATAACCGTTTTTATTCCTGCATTTTCTATTAAGGAATTCGCATAAGGAGCTCTCGGATCGTCTATTGATGGATGGGAAGATCTATAGAGAATTCCTTTGCCTATATTTCCCATATCAACTTCTCTGAAATTTGCAAAGATTTCATCACTTGTATAATCTTCTCTTTCGTCAGTTCTTACCAGATGTCGAATTTCCAGTTCTTCTTTATATGATCCCTTTTCTAAAAGATCGAAAGAAACCTTTGAACCTACTTCCAATGAATAAGTTTCAGCAAAATTACCGTAATTGATAGCCATCATGACGTTTTCACCCGAGATCCTTATCAACGGAGTTCCTCTGTCAACATCACCATATGTAGTAACAAAAGGAGCTATCAATTCATTTTCCCCTGCCTTCACTCCCAGTATATCTCCCTGTTCAAATCCTCCTTCAATAAATACAACTTCTGAAATATCCGTATGTACGTTACCATATTTATCCACCTCGGAAATAGTTCCGGAAACTGTTGCAAAAATGAAAGTGGAAATGGAGACAATTAATAATAAAACAAAAATCTTCTTAATCATAAAAAACCTCCTTTTGATGAGATATATTTTTTCTGTTCACCTCACAATAATTATATATCTTTTTGAATGTAATTTATAAATTCTGTATTCGATTATATTTTTATTCAATCACGATTAAATGTTTAGATTGTGATTATTCCAATATGTACTAAATTTCCTGATAACAGCTTATTAGCAGTTTTAGTGTATCTACCTGTTCATTAATTTCTATAATTTGTTTACTTGATCAAACAATTACATAATGTTATATTATTAGATATGTCTAATAATAATGAGGTTGTCTACATGAAACAAGTCTTTTTCACGAACTCAATAAATGAATATATGAACGATCTTGTTAATCGTTATGGTTTTTCGTACGTACAAGACGGTAATATAACAACTCTCACTGCCTCCTCAAAAATTGGAAACGGATACATAAAAATTATTCAGGTCAGTGATGATATTGAAATAGGAATCATAGATCTTTTTCTCCGACAGCCGATCATTACATATTATGATGATTATCCAAATACTTGTGAAGCCATTTATTGTTTTAGTGGACATATCTCTTATCTGGAAACTAACATTGCAAAGGCCTACCTGAATAAACATGAAATGGGATTGTATGCCCTTCCTCGCAGTAGAGGAATGACTATAATCCCGTCAAATGAACGAGTGATTACGGCTTCAATCATCTCAAAAATTTCTTTTCACAGACGCCTTCCATACTCGGAGCAATGTACAAAATGCAGCAATTCTGAAGTCAGGGATTTACTTTTCAATCTTACAAAGCCGAAAAAACCAGGCGCAAAGATTCATAACTATTTCAAAGAAATAGTCGATAATGATATCGGGAAGGAAATGAAGAACGTATACTTGGATTCATTGGGTAAAATCCTGTTATCGGATTTGTGGCAGGAAAACATAATATTACCGCTAACTGGGCAAAAACGAATTGCCTATTCTGCTTTTGAGAAAAAAGCTTTATTGGAAGCGAAAAAAATTTTATCGGCCAATTATTATTCTCCACCCACGATTCATGAATTATCAAAGATGGTTGTACTCAACGAGTATAAATTAAAAACTGCTTTTCGTGATATGTATGGTAAAAGTATTTACAAATATATCCGTAGTCTGAGAATGAAAAATGCGCGCCATTTGCTTGAAAATATGGATTTAAGTATCAGTGAAATTGCGGGCATGGTGGGGTATGTTAACACAAGCCATTTTGCCGCCGCTTTTCGCAATGAGTATGGATTGAATCCGAGTGATTTTCGTTTTGGAGCTTAAAAAATCCCGTTTGGGGCGGTCTTAAATCAAATATATTGCTAGAATGAATCCTGAAAACCTATTCCTAATTCCTGTTAAACCAAGACTCGGGATAGATTAAAGGGTGATTTAATATGATTGAAAGCATGAAACGGCTGTTTCAACTGACTGGAAAGTATAAAAGCAAGATGGTTCTGTCTGTACTTCTTGCCATTGGAAGTGTAGCTGCAGGAATTATTCCATATTTTTTTATCAGCTGGTTCATTACGCAGATCGTTGATTGTAATACGCTCGATCACAGTCTTTTCATTGCGCCCATTGCAGTATGTGTGTTCTTGATTCTCAAATCGATTTTGTTTCTCCTATCTACCCGATTATCTCATCAGGTGGCTTACAGGATACTACGAAATATTCGTTTGAGGCTTGCAGAAAAACTGATTCATATTCCGTTGGGATATGTTCTGAAAAGAGATTCCGGTGTAATAAAAAAAATTATGGAAAACGATGTAGAAGAACTGGAACGTTTTCTGGCACACAACATACCCGAAACAATTTCAAGTGCCATAGTACCGCTCGCCGTACTTATCTATCTTGCTTTCCTTGATTGGAGAATGACTTTGGTTATGTTAATTTGCGTACCATTCGCCATTCTTTTTTATATCATGATGATGCGTGGAAATAAGGAAAAAATGCAAAAATATTATAAAGCTGTCGATAAAATGAATGCGGTTGTTGTGGAATATGTGAATGGAATGAAGGAAATCAAGGCCTTCAATCAATCCCAACATTCTTTTTCCCGTTTCAAAAATGCCATTCAGGGATATAGATATTATGTGTTGGACTGGTGGAAAACCAGCTGGCCCTTGATGTCTGCTTATACTGTATTAATACAGGCTTCTCTCGTAACAGTATTACCTATTGGGCTTCTTCTTTTATCGAAAGGTTCCTTGGAATTTTCCGTATATATTCTCTTTCTGCTCATTTCAATGGGCTTTGCTATACCTCTGATCAAACTGGCGGAATTTGCAGATGGTATTAAATTGGTTGTCAGTGCAGAAAAAAATATCCATAAGATGCTTTCTGAACAAGAACTGCCCATTAAACGCAATGGAGAAAAACCGAATAATTGTGATCTGGCCTTTGAAAAAGTCACTTTTTCATATGATGGAAAAACCGATGTATTGAAAAATGTCTCCTTCACCATACCGGAAGGTCGACAAATGGCTATTATCGGAGAATCAGGAAGTGGGAAATCCACGATCGCCAAGTTGATTTGCCGGTTCTGGGATATAGATAAAGGTAACATAAAAATAGGTGGTGTGGATGTACGGGATATGGATCAGTATACGTTTATGAACATAGTAAGTTTTGTATTCCAGGATACATTCTTATTCAACATGTCCATCAAAGATAACATAAGAATCGGTCGCCCAAATGCGACAGATGATGAAATTATCGAGGCCTCAAGACTTGCCAGGTGTCATGACTTTATAATAAAAATGGAGCATGGGTACAACACATCGGCAGGAGATTTAGGAAACCGTTTGAGTGGAGGAGAACGACAACGAATCTGCATCGCAAGAGCAATATTAAAAAATGCGCCTATTCTTATACTTGACGAAGCAACAGCAAACATAGATCCAGATTGTGAAGAACAAATACAAGAAGCTATAGCTGCTTTGGTAAGGAGAAAAACGCTGATTGTTATTGCTCATCGAATACGTACAATCATGAATTTTGACAACATACTGGTCATTAGTGAGGGAAGTGTTTGTTCACAGGGAACACATAAAGAATTGCTTAAAAACAGCAGAGAATATCAAAATATTTTTTTTTCGTATATAGAAACAGAAAATTGGACAATAAAAGCAGGAAGGAATGATATCGTATGTTAGAAATTATCCACAGAATATTAACCATATCAGGAAAATACAGAGGAAAGTTGATTTTTTCCTTTGTTATGTGTTTTTTGGAAAATTCTATGTTTGCATTATCAGTATTCTTTATCTTTATCACTTTCGGCTGGGTAACAAACGAAACTTTGACATCTGACAAAATATTGTTTCTGGCAATATCATTATTGATATCACTGGCTCTGAGGTTTCTGTTTAAATTGCTGGAATATATCTTCCAATGCGGAGTTGGCTATGAAATAGTCTGTGATGAACGTCTGAAACTGGGCGAAAAATTATTACACCTTTCCATGGGATTCTACAGTAACACAGATGCAGGAGATATTTCATCTGTAATAAACAATGACCTCGTTTTCGTGGAAAATCTGGCAATGAATTTTGTATCTAAAATAACCAGTGCAATTGCGAGTTCAATACTGGTTACAATTTTTCTCTTCATACTGGATTGGCGAATTGCCCTTATAGCCTGCCTCGGTTATCCCTTATCATGGTTATCCAATCGTTTTGTACAACGAACATTTGTGAAGTATTCAAAAAAACGTCAGGAGGCTCATGCTGCAGCATCTTCAATTATGCTGGAGTATTTGCAGGGAATTTATGTCATTAAGGCATTCCGACTGGCCGGAAAACAAAAAAAACGTCTGGAAGAAGTATTAAAACGTTTGGAAGTCGTTTCATTCGATTTTGAAATGAAGGGCCTGCCTTGGATAGGAGCATACCTGGTTTCATTTCACATAGGTACCACTCTCGTTCTCACAGCTGTAACATATTTATTACTGGGTTCCAGTATTTCTCTGGGAACAGCTCTTATTTTCGTGACTATGCTTTTTACCTTTTACGCACCAATGGAGTTGATCGGACTTGTTTCCGGTTTTATTCGTCTTATGAACACCTGTCTGGATCGTATGCAGGCAATAATGGATTATCCGGTTATGGACATAAATAGTACCGGCAAAACGCCAAAAAAATATGACATCTCTTTTCAGAATGTTTCTTTCTCTTATGGGGACAAAACGGTATTACGCCACATTTCCTTTGACGCGCCGGAACACTCTATGACCGCAATCATAGGTCCTTCGGGAAGCGGAAAAACCACCCTTCTGAATTTGATTGCCCGCTTTTGGGATGTAAACAGAGGCAGTATCCGTATCGGAGGAGTGGATATTAAAACACTGAGATGTGAGAAAATAATGGAAAATATCAGTGTGGTCTTTCAAAAAGCATACTTATTTCATGACACTATATACAACAACATATTATTTGGAAATCCGCGGGCAACAAGAGAACAAGTTATAAATGCCGCCAGGAAAGCCCATTGCCACAAATTCATCTTACGCTTCGAAAACGGTTATGATACGATGATCGGAGAAGGCGGGTTCACCCTTTCCGGTGGTGAAAGACAGCGCATATCAATCGCCCGTGCATTATTGAAGGACGCTTCGATCATTCTGCTGGATGAAGCAACTGCAAATATCGACCCTGAAAATGAGAGGCTTATTCAAAAGGCAATTAATGAGCTGGTTAAAAATAAGACCGTTTTTGCCGTTGCACATAAACTTGCTACTATACGAAATGCACATCAAATTTTAGTCTTGAACAGCGAAGGAATGATTGCCGAATTGGGAACACATGATAAACTTTTAATGCAAAATGGTTTATATACGATGCTATGGAATAAATCCCAGAAGATCAGCAACTGGACTCTGAGTAAAAAAGCGTAGTCAAATCTCAAAATTTGCTGCTAAATATTGGAACAAATCCAAAGTTTAATTTACATTTATAAACTTCAACACAAATCTTTTGAATATAAAAAACAGTTACAATGATTGCATATCAATCCAAATAACTTCTCGCTGGCGGTGTTTTTTATTCCCCATATTCATAATTTTGTATATATTATATACCTAGATGGAAAGGTGGAAAGTAATAGATTATAATGTAAACAATAAATTGGGAGGTGGTTTTTTGGATAAAGAATTTCCAATTTTAGAATTTCACGGTAGAGTTCCCGCAGTCATAGAACCTTCAAAAGTTTTAAAACCTATAGATGGATTGCCCGAAAAGGCCGTACTCGTCTTCTACGGTGAAATTATTGACAAGTTACTCAGTGAAAACAGATTGATTCATTTAAAAACACTGAATAGTATAGTTGCTAAATTCAATCTGTATAAAATGAAGGTAAAAAATGAAGAAATTGTTGTATTTAATCCCGGATTAGGAGCTCCTTGTGCTGCAGGTTACTTCGATGAACTCATTGCATATGGCATAAAAAAGACTGTAGCCTGTGGTTCGGCAGGGGTTCTCGATAAAAAAATCAAGCGCGGAACTATCATTCTTATTGATTCTGCCGTAAGGCACGAGGGCACATCTTATCACTATTTGAAACCCTCAAGAGAAATAAATGCGGATGAGTCCGTGATAAAAAGCATGGAAAACACTTTCAACAAATTGAATATTCCTTTTGCCAAGGGGAAAACATGGACCACAGATGGTTTTTACCGTGAAACTGAAGAACTGGTAAAAAAAAGACTGTGCGAAGGATGCTTAACGGTTGAAATGGAAGCTTCTGCCCTCATGGCGGTTGCGAAATTCAGAAATATTCCCTTTGGTCAGATTCTTTCTGCCGGGGATGATGTAAGCGGTAAAGAATGGGATGTCAGATATCATCCCGAAACCAAAAATTTCAGAGAAAAGATCTTCTGGATAGCTGTGGATTGCCTGATCGATCTGTAATAATGTCTTTCGTAACTAAAATTTCGTGTCCCATCAATGCTAACATTGATTATTCATAAATTCGGAGGTGTTTTATGGACTCAAGAATAATTATGCAGGCCAGAACAATAATTAACTATTCGCTTTACTTGAAGGCGGGCGAAAAACTTTTAATCGAAGGAAATCATGTTGCTCTTCCGCTCATTAAGGCTGCCTATAAGGAGGCTTTACTGGCAGGAGCACTACCCAAAGTAAAAATTTTTGACGATGAACTCAGTGAAATTCTTTACAAATATGGTACTGATGAACAAATAAAATATATTCCAGAATCAAATATTAACGACGTAAAAACATATGATGCATTTTTCAGTATTTGGGCAAATCAGAACACCAGAGCAATGACAAATATCTCACCGGAAAAAATCGGTCTGAAATCTAAAGCCGCAGGCGAAATAATGAGAATATTCATGGAAAGATCAGGTAAAAAAGAACTAAAATGGTGTGGAACACAGTTTCCAACAGTTGCAGACGCACAGGAAGCCTCCATGTCATTAAGTGAATATGAGGATTTCGTTTTCAATGCCTGCCATCTGAATTCCCGCGATCCTGTTGAAGAATGGAATAAGATTCATGATATTCAGCAAAAATATGTCAATTTTTTGGATACAAAAAAACAATTGAGGATCGTTTCAAAAGATACGGACATCAGAATGTCAATTGAAGGAAGAAAATGGATGAACAGTGATGGACACGAAAATTTTCCATCGGGTGAGGTCTTTACGGGACCGGTTGAGGATTCTATAAATGGGCATATCCGATTTTCCTTTCCGGGAATTTTTCAGGGAAAGGAAATAGAAAATATTATATTGACATTCGAAGATGGAAAGGTTGTAAAGGCAGAAGCCTCAAAGGGACAGGAACTTTTGAATGAGATCTTAAAAATTGAAGGCGTGAAAAACGTGGGCGAAGTGGCAATGGGTACAAATTACAACATACAGAAATTCACAAAAAATATGCTCTTCGACGAAAAAATTGGAGGGACAGTACATATGGCTCTTGGTGCTGCTTATCCTCAAACTGGGGGAAAAAACAAGTCTGATATTCACTGGGACATGTTGTGCGATATGAGAAACGGCGGAGAAATATATGCGGATGGAGAACTCATATACAGAGATGGAAAATTTAAAATATGAGAAATCCTATAGGTATCACGAATCACAGAAATCCTCAAAGATATCCTTGAACATATTTATAAATAAATTTTTAATACTTTGTATGAACAAATATATGTATCGATTCTTTTTAAAACTCAATTATAATATCGAAAGGCGGAGATATTTTCTTCGCCTTTCGATCATTAAACTTAAAACTACAGTTCATAAATTATAAAAATTTCCGTTTTTATTTATACTTTTCAAATTCGTCAGTGACATCCACTTTGGCCCTGTTTTTTACGATAACTCTTCCATCTTTCAACACAGGGTGTATTTGATGATAAGTCTTTTTATTGTTGATATAAATGATTCCCATCGGAAATTTCTCTTCGGTATCTATGGAAATCTCAAATGCTTTAACTCTGTTTTTTGGATCATAATCGGGATATTTTTCATTGACATCGTACAGATGGGATTTATACCAGGAAAAGTTGTTAACTCTGTTGAAAGAAACACAGGGATGCATAATATCAACCATCGAAAATCCTTTATGATTTATAGCCGCCTTTACTACTTTTTTGAAATGCTCTTTATCTCCCGACCATGTTCTCCCCACGAAGCTGGTATCCATTGAAATAGCAAAAGCCACAGGATTCAAAGGTTCATTTGTAACACCCCACACCTGAGAAGTTGTTACTTGACCCTGTGCAGTTGTAGGAGAGCCCTGACCTTTAGTCAATCCATAGATTTGATTGTCATGTACAAGAACGGTTATATCAACATTTCTTCTTATCCCAGCGAACAGATGGTTCCCACCTTCACCGTACATATCACCGTCGCCGGATTCTGCGATAACTGTCAGATCAGGATTCACAACTTTCGCCGCAAAAGCAACAGGTAAACTTCTGCCGTGAAGTCCGTTGAAAAAATTCAATTCTAAATAATGAGGCATTTTTGCTGCCTGACCAATCCCGGTACACATCAATATATTTTCTTTACCAAGGTCCAATTCTTCCAGAGCTTCAGCAAGATAATTTCTTATGGGGAAATTTCCACATCCGGGACACCAGGCAGGTTCACATTCTCTCAGAAACTTCATAAAACATCAACCCCTCTCAACTTATCTTCAAGCCAGTCCGGATGAATTGGCCTTCCATCGTACTTTCCTATATGTTCAAATTCCAATCCCGATATCGATCTCAAAAATTCAGCAAAATGTCCTTTCAAATTTCCCTCAACACTGATTAATCTTTTATTTTTCAAATCTTCCAAAAATTCTTCTTTAATCGGGTACAATTCATTGAAATGAAGATAACCGAGCCTGTTGTTTCTGCATACTTCATCTATTACTCCCCAGGAATCTCCCCAGCCTATCAGAATTACTTCAGAATTTAAATTATACTTCAACGGAGGATTTATATCCTTCAGAATATCTTCTTCTTTTTTCACTCTCTTTTCAACCATCTGAACTCTTATTTTCAAATCTTCAGTAATTATTCCCTCTTCATCGTGTTCATCACTATCCGCTTTTACGATAGCTTTTCCCCCCGGAACGGCTCTTGGGGAAATTCCACTTTCGGTTAAAAAAAATCTTTTATAATTCTCGTCCGCGTCATCGATGATAAATCTTTCGTTATATTCTTTATTGCTTTCCGGCTTAAGAACTGTCATTTCCGAATCAACAAGTTGTTGCGACATCAAAATGAAAGAAGGAATTTGATATTTATCCGCCATATAGAATGCCTTCTCTGTCAACTCGAATGCCTCTTTGGATGTTCGGGGAGCAACTATATATCTGGCGAATTCTCCATGCCCTGATTTCAATGTGAGAAAAAAATCTTCCTGTGCAGTCCTGGTAGGCAATCCCGTAGCAGGGGCCGGTCTTTGAGCATCCACAATTACAACAGGAGTTTCCGTCATTCCGGCAAGACTGACTCCCTCTTCCATAAGACTAAAACCACCTCCGGAAGTCGTTACCATTGCTCTCGCTCCAGAAAATGAAGCCCCAATAGCCATGTTAATCGCTGCTATTTCATCTTCCGCCTGTTCAACTACTATTCCATATTTTTCAGCTTTATTTGCCAGATAAAGCATAACTCCACTTCCTGGGGTCATCGGATAAGCCGATAGAAATTTGCAACCAGCACTGATGGCTCCAAGTCCTGCCGCTTCTGTTCCTGTTAATACAATCATTTCATCTTTTCTTTTTTTATCAAGTACAGGTTTTTTTATTCCCAAATTTATGCCATATCCCACCTTCAATGCCTTCAAATTCATCTTCATGGCATCTTCTTTTTTTGCAAATTTATCTTTTATGATCTTTTCGGGAATATCGTAAGGAACATCCATAAGATTCAAAACTGAAGAAATAATTAAGACATTCATTGTAAGAACATTGCCTATTTCTTTGGCCAGTTTTTTAAATTCAAACTGTAAAATATTTCCTTTGAGGTCTTTATCGCCTTCATCCGCAATTATTACCGTAGAATCTTTAAAAATATTCTCCATTGAATTGGTAACTTCGGAACTCAGCGAAATCACCATGTCAGGGGCTTCAATCATTGTATAACACGGTTCATCGGAAATTCTTACTCTGGATATGTATTCGCCTCCCCTGATTCTTGAGTGATAGCTTTTGTCTCCGTGTATATAATAGCCATCACGAAACAAGGATTTGGCAAGGAGATCACCGGCAGTTTTTATTCCCTGACCGGCTTCTCCGGAAATCGCAATATTAAAATATCTCATTTGCTGTCACCTCCTGTGCTCATCTGTTTTACCAATAATATCAAACAAAATATCTTGAAAAATCAAATTATATATTCATTCTACATTACCATTCGGTCCTTTAATAAGTACCTATTTTATTTTAATATATCTGTTTTCTTAAAAAAAGAAAAAATCATTGTTATTTATTGAATTTTATCACTTTGTCTATTACAAGCACATCTATCAAAGGAACAAAATTTTTCAAAAGGTAAATTCAAAAAAACAAATGAAGGGATTCAAATGATTTTATAAGATCTCTCTGCATTTTTACTAATTATATGTATTATTTTTACATATTGTTCTGTTCCTTATAAAATATTCGCCCGATTGATTTTAGTACTAATTAGTAGTATCATAATATTATGAAAGTAAATTTTACTGAGATCAATGATTTAGATTTAAGAATTTTAGTTGGATTAAATAAAAGTGTAGAAAAGGTACAGAGAAAGTTGAATGAGGACATCAGAAAGAAAGGAGTGACAACACCTCAATTCAATGTTTTAAAAATTTTATACAGATCGGGAAATATGAAGGTCTGCGAAATAATTCAAAAAACCTTTTCGACTGGGGGAAATATGACAGTAATAATAGATAATCTTCATAAATTTGGATATATAGAGAAAACCTGTTGCCCCGATGATAAGAGATCCACTTTAATAAATATCACAAAAAGCGGAAGAGAAAAAGTGGAAGAAATTTTTCCGGAATATTTAAAAAGCCTGGAGGAAATTTTGAAGTCATTTACAAAGGATGAAAAAAAGACATTTGAAATTCTTATAAACAAACTGGAAAAGGTGTAAATTCAATTTTAAGGACTAATGACATAATTCATTGATCCATAAAGGAAGGTGAAATACATGGAATTGAAAAAAGTATATGAGGAAAGAAGATCAATAAATTTTTTTGACAAAGAAAAAGGGCTGAATGATAGTTTATTGAGAGAAATCATAGATAGGGCTGTTTTGGCACCGTCGGCATTTAATCTTCAACCATGGGGAATTATCGCTGTAAAAACCGAAGAAGGGAAGAAAAGACTTTATGAAAACGGTTTATCTCAATCAAAAGTACTTGAAGCACCAGTTACTTTATTAATTTTGGGAGACAGACATGGTTATGGCGCTGAAAATACCTCATGGCTCAACACTGAAAACGAAGAAAACCGAAAAAAATCACAGAAGATGGCGGAACAACTCTACGGTTCCACAGAAGAAATGAAGATAAAATTTGCCGAAAGCAATGCAGGGCTGCTCGCAATGTCAATAATGTATGCTGCCAAAGATCTGGGTGTAGATACCCACGCAATGAGCGGTATGGATTTTAAAAAGATAAAAGAGGGCCTCAACATAGAGGGGGAGAAAGAAGTCGTTATGGCGATATCCCTTGGATACCTTGATAATTCAAAAACTCTATATGAAAGACTGAAAAGGAAAAAATATGATGAAATAGTTAAAGAAATATAAAGAATAAAAGTGTATGCAGATGAATTTATTGTAAATACAAAAAAATCTGGAGGAATATGATGGGCTTAAAATGGATAGATGTTAAAGATATTTCGATCAACTGGTTATTGATGCTTCAGAAAAAGCATATTGATGAAATCCCAAGGTTCTGTGATTTCAAAGAAGCTTTAGGAATCGTTCTTAATGCTCATCCGTATATTCTATGGTATTTTTCGAATCTTTCTCCAAAAAATAAAATTTTTTTTGAAGAGCTGATTATTGAAAATAATTCAAAAAAATCTTCCGAAGAAATCAGAAGTGCCGAAGTAAAAGTACTTGAAAGTATAAACGATTGGCTTGTGTATATCTATAAACCAGAGATATATGAAAATCTATCCATTGGAAAATGGAATGACAGTGAATTGCATGATATCTGTGATTTTACCGACAAAAAGGTTTTGGATATAGGTTCCGGTACGGGAAGATTGGCCTTTTCTGCAGCAAAGAAAGCCAGATGTGTTTATGCCATTGAACCCGTGGAAAATCTCAGAAGATTTCTTAAAAACAAAGCTTTTAACATGAAGCTCAAGGAGTTTTATGTTTTAGATGGCGTACTGGAAGAAATTCCTCTGGAAGATGATTTCACCGATGTTTTGCTGGCAGGCCATGTGTTTGGTGATTACCTTGAAAAAGAATATAATGAAATGCAAAGAGTAACAAGGAAAAATGGGATGATAATTTTATTTCCGGGCAACAACGATATAAATAATCCAACTCATGATTTTCTTATAAAAAAGGGATTCGAATGGAAACGTTTCGAAGAACCTGGTGACGGTAAAAAAAGGACTTACTGGAAAAAGAATGAAAAATTAGGGGGGCGATGATTGTATTATTATGTAAATAAGAAGCATAGAACAAATTATCCAAATCCAATTACCCTTGAAAAAGGGGATATGATAACGATACTGGATGAATATTCCGGCGAGAAAGAATGGAAAAACTGGCTCTTCTGTGAAAAGGCTGGAAAACAACGAAGGGGTTGGGTACCAAAACAGGTTCTTTCTATAGAAAACGGTAAAGGTGTTCTGAAAGAGGATTATTGTGCCAGGGAATTGAACGTAGACTGCGGAGAAATCCTGGAAAAAATCAAGGTTTTAAACGGCTGGGCCTGGTGTAAAAGATTTCGCGAATATGAATTCGGATGGATTCCGGTTGAAAACATCAAATTAATAAAAGATAACAGAGATTTTGATTCGTTATATAAAGAAGCGATAGATGCATATTTTTCAGGATGGGATTTCTCATATCTGAATGACAGGATGATAAATCTTCAATATTTAAACTGGAGTTACAAAAGATCGGTTGAATTTCATCTTGAAAGGACTCAAAATCTTCTCGATATGGAAACCGGAGGAGGAGAGTTTCTTAAATCTTTAAAAAATTTGCCCTGTGAAGTTTATGCCACTGAAGGATATTCACCGAATATACCCATTGCAAAAAAAAATCTGGACCCTTTAGGAATCATTCTAATACCCAAACCGGGAGATGCTCCGCTTGGCTTTGAAAATGACTCACTGGATCTGATAATAAACAGGCACGGCAGTTACAATCCTCCCGAAATTCACAGCATTCTGAAAAAAAACGGCTTTTTCATCACACAACAGGTTGGGGAAATGGATAACATAGAATTGAATCATTTTTTTAATGATAAAACCAGAGATAAAAACAAATGGTGTTTATCTGGAGCCGTCAATGAACTGGAAAAAGAAGGGTTCAAAATATTCGTTAAAAGAGAACAGTTCATACCAACTCTATTTACAGATATAGGAGCAGTAACATACTATTTAAAAATAATCACGTGGCAGATACCGGATTTAGATCTCAGAAAACCACAAGTAATCGAAAAATTAAGAGAACTGGATAAAATCATTAAAAAATCCGGAGGTCTTATCACCAATCAGCACAGATTTTTCATAATAGCCTACAAAGAATAATACAATTTTTCCCATTTGAAGAAAAAACAAAAAAATTGGTATAATTGTAAAAAGATGCGGGAGTGATTTCAATGGGTTGTCTCATATCAACAATAATAGGAATAGCTATCTCTGTCGGATTAGTATTTTTCTTCTTCTGGTTCGGAATAATACTGTTAATAATACTAATTCCGCTTGCAATATTAAAATTTATTTTCAAATTATTTTAAAAAACAAAATATAAAAAACTATATATTTTTTTCTAAACGGAAGCCCTTTTTCAAAAACGATCATTATCTTCTGAATATTAAAAAACGAAATGTTTTTGCTTATTTTCCTTTCAGAAAAATCAAAGATATCCGGATATTTTATATCCCTTCTAAACGTATAAACCTTTATAAAGTTTTTTCTATGAACTTCATGAGCTTTTCTAATTCTTCAAGTTTTTCATCCACTTCCTGAGTCCCGGCAGCTTCTCTCACGCATGTTTCAATATGCTTGTTGATTATTTCAGTATTGGCCTTTTTAAGCAGAGAAATAGTGGCAAGAAGCTGAGTTGAGATGTCGATACAATATCTCCCCTCCTCTATCATTTTAATGACCGATTCAATCTGCCCCCTTGCAGTTTTACAGATTCTCAGTCCTTTTTCATGTTTTAAAAGCTCTTTCTGACTGGAATTATTCTGATCTTTATTCATAATTTACTCCCAAATCATCCTAAAAATTTTTCAACTCATGCATGCCTTTTAAACTTTAAATATTCACCGTATATTTTCGTATATAAATTCAGATTACATTTCTTATTTTATCTCATCTTCCCTCTGTCTTGATAGCTTTATCTTTTTAAGTCTCAATGCGTTAGTAACGACGGTTACACTCGAAAAAGCCATTGCAAACCCTGCAATCATAGGATCTAATTTTAATCCAAAAGGTATGAAAAATATCCCTGCTGCTATGGGAATGCCTATAATATTATAAAAAAATGCCCAAAACAGATTTTGTTTTATATTTCTTACAGTTATTCTGGACAGATCAATTGCTTTATTTACATCCTTAAGATCATTCTTCATGAGTATCACATCGGCGGCTTCTATGGCTATGTCGGTTCCCGAACCGACAGCTATTCCTATATCTGCGGCCGCAAGTGCCGGAGAATCATTTATTCCATCTCCCACCATTGCAACCTTATAACCCTCTTTCATAAGTTCTTTCACTTTCAATTCTTTATTTTCCGGTAAAACTTCAGCCATCACATTATCTATGCCCGTCTTTTGAGCTATCGCCCTGGCAGTTTTTTCATTATCTCCCGTAACCATGAAGGTTTTAATCCCTCTTTTTTTAAGAAGTTCTACAGCTTCTCCTGAAGAAGATTTAATGGTGTCAGATATTCCCAAAACACCTGTTATTTTTTCATCATATTTGGAAACAATCACTGTCTTCCCATCATCCGACAGATCTTTCACCACTGTTCCGACCATATTCTCATCCTCGATAAAATTTACGCTTCCAATCAATATTTTTTTACCTTCAATAAAACCTTCAATTCCTTTTCCGGGTATCGCTTTGAAAGAATCCACTCTAAACAAATCTCCACTGTATTCCGATAATATAGCTCTATCTAAAGGGTGAGAACTCATTTTTGCCATTGAGGCCACTAACTTCAACATTCCTTCTCTGGAATAATCATTCAATGGAATAATATCGGTCACTCTGGGTTCACCCCGGGTTATAGTTCCTGTTTTATCAAATATTACCGCATTTATTTTGTGAGTTTGTTCAAGACTTTCACCGCTTTTAAAAAGTATTCCATTTTTTGTGGATCTCCCCGATCCAACCATTATTGCCGTAGGAGTTGCCAGTCCAAGAGCACATGGACAGGCTATCACGAGTACCGCAATCATCATGGTCAATGAAAACTCGAAATTGTATCCAAGTAAAAGCCAGGCGATCAGTGTAACGACCGAGATAATCATTACAACCGGCACAAAATAGCCACTTATTATATCGGCCAGTCTTGCAATAGGTGCTTTAGAACTTTGAGCATCTTCCACCAGTTTAATGATTTTTGAAAGCGCTGTATCACTTCCAACAGTTGTAGTTTTCATTTCAACGGTTCCAGAAATGTTCACAGTTCCTCCGATTATCTTTGAATTCTTTGCAACGTCAACAGGAATCGATTCACCGGTTAACATAGACTGGTCAACAGAACTGTTTCCGGAAATAACGTACCCATCCGTTGGAACTGACATTCCTGGCCTTACCAGCATGATATCACCAACTTCAATTTCCTCTACCGGTAAACTTACGTAGTCATCGCCCCTTTTTACGAGTGCCATTTCGGGAGTCAGATTCATAAGCTTTTTTATCGCCTCAGACGTTCTTCCCTTCGAAAGACTCTCAAAATATTTCCCCAAAGATATGAGGGTTATAATTACGCCCGCAGATTCAAAATATAAATGGTGTACAAAAACATTATTGCCGTAAAAAATCTGAATCATAGAATATATACTGTAGATAAATGCGGCACCGGTACCAAGCCCTACAAGGGTATCCATATTTGGATTACCCCTGAAAAGATTGGGAATTCCCTTTAAATAAAAATCTTTACCCGTTATTACAATCGGAATAGTTAAAAATAACTGTAAAAGGGCAAAATTTACCGGGGAAAACTCAGGCGAAATAATATCCGGCAGGGTCAATCCGAGCATCGACCCCATCGAAACTATTAAAAGCGGCACTGCAAAAACGGCAGAAAATACAAACTTCTTAAAGTATCTGGATGTAATCATTCCACCATCATCTTTTGCAGTTTCATTTGAATGTTTTATTTCTGCAGAGTATCCGACTTTTTTTACCGCCTCTTTCACTTTCGAAATCGTCACAACCCCGGGATCGTAACTAATTTTTGCATTTTCCGTAGTCAGATTCACCGAAACGCTTTCCACACCCTCCAGCGAACTTATGGATTTTTCAACCGCCCTCACACAGGCTGCACAGGTCATACCAATTATTTTTAAATCAATCTCCCTGTTGCTGGCAATTGCACTCAATGTATAACCAGCTTTTTTAACTTCCGAAAACAATTTTTCTTCATCTACAGAATTTTCTATATTAAATGTGAGTTTTTCTGTTGCTAAATTTACATTGGGATCTTTTATCCCCTCTACTTTTTTTACAGCTCTTTCCACCGCCTTCGCACATGCGGCACAACTCATACCTTCTATTTTATATTCCTTTTTCGGACCTTTTTGATTATTCATCTCTTTCACCTCTATTCACAACATCCCCTATATGGGGGGTGTTGATATACTACAATATTTATCTAGTAATGTCAAATCAATTTCACTACCAATTAACCAACATGATTTTTTTTTGATAAAATGATTTTATACTGGAATTTCTGGAGGTAAACAACATATGAAAAAAAACAGATGTGAATGGGCAGGAGACACGCCACTGTATATTTCTTACCATGACAAAGAATGGGGAGTCCCGGTTCATGATGACAGGACCCACTTCGAATTCGTAATTTTAGAGGGTGCGCAGGCCGGATTGAGCTGGAGTACAATTCTCAAAAGAAGAGAAGGTTATCGTGAGGCATTCAAAAACTTTATACCTGAGATTGTAGCGCAATATGATGAAAAGAAATTAAATGAGCTGTTGAATAATCCAAAAATAATCAGAAATAAACTTAAGATAAAATCCGCAGTAAAAAATGCCAGAATGTTTTTGAATATTCAAAAAGAATTTGGAAGCTTTGATAATTATATCTGGAATTTCGTGGATGGAAAACCGGTTATAAATCATTGGAAAAATTTGAACGAAATTCCTTCAAAAACAGAGATTTCAGAAAAAATGAGTAAAGATCTTAAAAAAAGAGGCTTCACCTTTATGGGGCCTACTATATGTTATGCACACATGCAGGCAGTCGGACTGGTAAATGATCATCTCATCGATTGTTTCAGATATAAAGAGATAATTCAAAAGTATTAATCATCAAATTTCAGATCAATCCTTCGATAACTCCTTTAACAGTTGTTATTTTATCTATAGATTTGATATTTTCCCCGGTAAATACAAATCCATTATCAAGGTCTCCTTTTGCAGCATTCACAAGGGCACTGGCAATACAATATGGAGCATTTTTAAAGTCACATGTTTTTAAACAATGAAAAGGACAAACGAAGGGCTTTTTCTCATTTCTTTGCACACTTTCTATAAAGTTGTTTCTCAACGCCCTTCCCGGAAGTCCCAACGGACTTTTTATTATCGTGATATCTTTTTCAGTGGCATTTATCAATGCTTCTTTGAACAAACGATGGGCATCGCATTCTTCTGTAGCAATAAACGGTGTTCCTACCTGAACACCTGAAGCACCCCATTCCATGACATTTCTTACATCCCTGAAATTTCTGATAGCACCCCCGGCGATGATAGGAATATCCCTGTTAAATTCTTTTTTTATCTCATCGGTAAAACTTTTTAATTGATTTACAGTTGTACTCAACTGATAATTTTCGGAATCAATTTGATCCAGCTTATATCCCAGATGTCCTCCGGCTTTAGGCCCTTCCAGGACAAAAGCATCCGGGAAATAGTCATATCTGCTGACCCATCTTTTTAAAATAATCTTCGCTGCCTTCGCAGAGGAAATTATTGGAACAAGCTTGGTTTTACAACCCTCATAGAGATATGAAGGCAGATCAAGAGGAAGTCCGGCACCCGAAAAAATTACATCTATTTTTTCTTTAAGAGAAGTGACAACCATATCCTTGTAATTCGTAAGAGCCACCATTATATTGACTCCTAATATCCCCACAGTTTTATCTCTTGCCTTTTTTATAACTTCCTTCAAACCGCTGATACTCGATTCTCTGTAGTTTTTCAAAGAATAATTTTTTATTAAAGGTATTCCCGCCGTACCAATAACTCCTATTCCTCCGGCATTAGCCACTGCCGAAGAAAGCCTGTCCAGAGACACGCCTACCGCCATACCTCCCTGAATTATCGGAATTTTTGGAATTAACCCACCTATGTTCAATTTTTTCATATTGATCTCCTGTCTTGAACTATCTAAAACTTTTAAGTAATTTTCTAATAAAAAAAACTAAAATCAATTACTATTTCTTGAAGATATGTACCATATAAATAAACTCTCATTACATTTATAAAAATAATATATCAAAGTGTTCATAAGTTTTGGACTCGCTTTCCTTCAGTTACGCTTTTATCTTTTGCCTATTACTATATTGCTATTACTCGTTTCCAATATGATATTTAAATCTCCGCCTTCATACACGCTTCCCTTAAAGTTCGTTTTTCCTATTTCCTTCGCTAAAATCTCAATATTATTTAAAATAATTTTTCCATTTGAGGTATTGGCCTCTATTTCTGCACTTTTATTCTCAGGCATAAGCAGAGTTATTTCACTGTTACTCGTTCTTACTTCCATCTCTCCGGTATTCTCAAGATCGGAATTAATATAAATTCCTCCATTGGAACTCTTTATGTAATTATTATTTCCTGTTAGAATATTTTCATTAATATTTATTCTGCCATTTGAAGTTTTAAAATAAATCTGAACCTCAGAGTTTGACAATGTCAATGAACCATTGGATGAAACCGCCTTTAAATTTCCATTTAAATATTCTCCTGAAAATGATCCGTTAGTGGTGTTAAAATCCATATTCCCATTCACATTTTCTGAAATAATTGCTCCGTTCGAAGTGTTCACCTTTACATCTCCGGAAAGATTTTTCAGACTAACTCTTCCATTGGATGTCGTTATAAAAATCTCTCCTGATATATTTTGGATATCAAACGAACCATTACTTGTTCTGAGGTCGTACCTCGAAATCATTTCTGAGGGCACATAAAGATTCAACGATACACCGTAACTTCTAAAAAGAAAAATCCTTTGCAATTTTGGAGTAATAATTTTCACAGTTTGATCATTTTTAGTTATCACGGGCTTAGTCTTCTCTATAAGCTCTTTCTCTTCTTTATCGGAAAAACCCCTGAAGCTCTGAGTTACCTCCATAAAAATATAATTCTTATCCCAGCTGATTAAATTAATGAATCCATTCAGTGTATCTATAACTAACTCTTTTTCACTATTCAAATTTATTTCTAAACTGTATTCATTTGAAGTACTCTGAGCGAAAGAAAAAAGATTATAATTAAAATTGAAATTTGAAAACCCAAAACTCCCTGCTACCGCGAAAAACAATATCAATACTATTACTACTATCAACAGGCCGATCAACAATCCCCTTCCCTTCATATCACACCTCCTTTGAATAAATTTCCATAAAAATGATATCACAAAAGACTCTATATACATACAGCTTGATAAAGAAAGCGGGCCCTTAAAATAGGCCCGCTTTTCCCAGTAATCGAAGCTGATTACATTTTTTGTTTGAAGATCATGAGAAGATTTCTTAGTAAGTTTTCAGCCAACTACCAATTCTGCTTGCAAACAACGAGAATCTCGTGATTGGTATTTTAAGCGTATTAAATAAGCATTAATAAGAATAGCACATTATTTTTCATTTTTCAATATAATTTATGTTGACTTATTTTAATTTTTATTAATTAATATTTTCATTTCAACTAACCAAAGTTCTTCAAAACTTTTAAAAGAAAATCAATTCTTTCTTTTCTTTTGGCCTTGTCTTGCAATATAATAACAAATTATGCATTATAATATATTATATAATTTTGGAGGAGTTCAGTGTCAGCCAATTTAAAAATTTTTCCCGGCAAAACATTTTCAAATGAAATATTAACAGAGTTTATTAAATCTCATTTCGACTTTTTGCCCGACTGTATTCTTATTTTCAGTATCAGAAACAGTGAGATATCTTTAATATATACCGATGAAGGATTCGAATTTTTAACCGGCTATTCAGAAGATGATTTGAAAAAAGGAATAGAAATCGATCAATTTGTATTAGAAGATAATTTTGAAGCTTTAAAGGAAATGTCCAGAAGTATTCTTAATTCCAATCGCTATAAAAATATCTTCAAAATAAAATCAAAAGATGGAAAAGTTTTAGATATTGAAAATCATATATTACCTCTTAAAAAATATAAAGGATATGAAGACTTTGTAATTTTGATCTCAAGAAATATAACACCTGATAATTACTACATAAACTTTATAAACGAATCTGATCTTAAATTCAAAAATATTTTCAACAATGTTCCCGTTGCAATCGCGCTTATAGATTCAATTGGAAATATTATTGAAGTAAATTACAACTTGTCAAAATATACCGGATATTCTATCGAAGAATTAAAGAATATAAAGTTATCTCAAATAACTCATCCCGAAGATATCTATAAAAGTTCGGCACTTTTCCACGAATTGAAAGAAGGCAAAAGAAGTTCTTACAATTTTGAAAAGAGATACATCAAAAAAGACGGGAAACTTATTTGGGTAAAGATGACCGTTTCAAAATTGGTGAGAAAATCCAAAAACAATTCTAATTTTATAGTAATTTTGGAAGATATAACTGACAAAAAAGCTAACGAAAAACAATTAAATCAATTTAAACTGTCTGTTACTCAATCCGCCGATACAGTTTTTATTACGGACATTGAAGGATATTTCCGGTATATAAATCCGTCATTTGAAAAACTTTCCGGATATACGATGAGTGATTGTGATGGAAAAACTCCAAGAATTTTAAAATCAGGACATCAGAAAGCAAGTTACTATGAAAAATTGTGGCAAACCATAAAAAATGGTGATGTTTTCAAGAGCACGGTAATCAATAAAAAAAAATCGGGTGGATTGTTCTACGGCGAACAAATAATTACTCCCATAAAAAATTCAAAGGGTGAAATTGTTAATTTCCTTTCAAACATGAGAGATGTTACAACAAGAATCACTTATGAAAAAAAACTGAAAGAAAGATATGAAAGACTTTCCGTACTTCACTCTATAGAAATGATCACAAAATCAGCAAACCAAGATATAACTTTGGACTCGGTTTTAAATGTTATAACCGGAAAGTTCGGCATCGAAAACGCTTCAATTTATCTTTTCGACGAGTCAAAAAAATTAAAACACGCATACGGTTCTGTCATAGATAATCGCTTCCAGGACAGGTATGATTTATACGAAAACTTTATTGAAAATGCTCTTTTAAATAAAAAAATAAAAATTTTTGAAATCAGCAAAAGAAATTTTGAGTTTTTTCACACTTTTGGATATAAAACCATGTATATAGTTCCTCTGATCTCTGAAAGCTTAATTAAAGGAGTATTAATTCTACTGAGTAAAAAGCATGAAGATAACACCTCTGAATGGTCCTCATTTCTGGAAACATTTGGAACTGAGATCACGCTTTCTCTGGAAAACTTCGAATTACTAAAAAATTTAAGAAAGAAGAACGAAGAATTGATCGAAGCATATGATGAAACGATAGAAGGCTGGGCAAGAGCTTTGGATTTGAGGGACAAAGAAACGGAAGGACACACGAGGAGGGTAACTGAATTGACCCTGAAATTAGCGAAAAGAATGGGATTTTCCGAAAAAGAACTGGTTAATATAAAGCGGGGAGCGATGTTGCATGATATTGGAAAACTCGGCGTACCGGATAATATACTACTGAAACCCGGAAAATTGACTAACGAAGAATGGAAAATAATGAAAAAACATCCCATTCATGCAAGAGAAATGTTATATCCTATAGAATACCTGAGACCCGCTATTAATATCCCGTATTATCATCACGAAAGATGGGATGGAAAAGGATATCCTGAAGGGCTTAAAAAAGATGAAATCCCCCTTGAAGCCAGAATATTCGCTGTTATAGATGTATGGGACGCCCTGACTTCCGACAGACCTTACAGAGAGGCCCTTTCAAAAGATGAAGTGAGAGAGTATATAAAGAAAAATTCAGGCTCACATTTCGATCCTGAAATAATAAAAGAGTTTTTAAAACTGAACCTGTGATCATTTTCTATTTATCAGATCAACCAGCCAGTAATACAACGGCACCGTTATGAATATAATCCACAGAGGATGCCACACGTTATACAGTATTCCGAAAATAACGTATATGATTGCCAGTACAACGGGATAAATGTCTCTGATTTTCCCATTTTTCTTGCTGAATCCTTCGGCTATTATGTAATATATCGGAACGGACAGAAAAACTAACCATCCCTTATTCCATAATCCAAAGAAAAAACCAAGTATAAGATAAATAAATGCCGGAATTACGGGAAATGGAAAACGGTTCATTTCATTTGTTATTTTGTTGCCTCTTGAAAAATTTGATGGCTCGGTTTTTTCATTATAAAAAGGCTCCTTCTCTTTATAAGGTTCTTTCCCCTTATTTTGAAGAAGAAGATGATCCACCGATACCCCAAAAAGCTTGGAAAGTTTTAAAAGATTTTCAGTATCCGGTAAATTCACACCATTTTCCCATTGGGAAACCTGTAATAAATCTACCCCTATTTTTTCTGCAAGGTCAAGTTGAGTTAAATTATTTTTTTCGCGTAATCTCTGCAGATTTTTTCCGATCTCGGCCTTTTTATCATTTCCACCCATATATCCTCATTTCCTTTCTATGAATTTTATAAAAAATTTATGGCAAAAAGATATAATAAAAATATTATAACAAAATACTTCCATGAAATATCATTTTTTTGATTTTTTAATTTTTTGCATTTGAATAAAATTTATAAAGTAACTTTTCTCTCTTTGCAGAATACATTGCCTCATCGGCTTTTTTCAAAAGACTCTGAAAATCTTTCCCATCTTTCGGATAAAAAGCCAGCCCAATATTACAGCCAATTTTAATTGAATCATTCATAAATTCAAAATCTTTTTCAAGCAAAACTTTTATCTTTTTCATAATACAATTCACATTGAATTTATCGGTGTCTGGAAGCAATAATACGAATTCATCTCCACCTATTCTTGACATAATATCGCTTTCTCTTAAACTGCCAACGATTCTTTCACCAAAACTTTTTAATAAAAAGTCCCCGGCTTCATGACCATATGTATCATTTATCTTTTTAAATCCTTTAAGATCAATGTATGCAATGCAAAATATGGATTCTCTTCTTTTTGCCAGCGCAAGATAATGCGTGGCCTTATTCATAATATACCTTCTGTTCGGTAAATTTGTCAGAGGATCGTTATAAGACAAATTCTCCAACATTACCTTTTGTGATTTCAAAGTCTCTTCAAGCTTTATTCTCTTTAAAAGCATTTCTATTTCCTGACCCAAAACTTTTGCCATATCAAGATTTTCATCACTGAAGGCATCCTCACTCTCATAATTATCCAGGGTAAAATACCCTATTATTTCTCCATCAGATTTCAAAGGTATTGAGAGTAATGCCTTTATCTGATTTGCTCTTCCAACATTTTCAAGTGTATTTTTCTTCTCCTCTTCCAATTTCCTATTGATACTCAAATCGGTATATATTTTTACCTCATCATCATCTCTCATAACGAGTTCGTTTTTATTTAGACAAAGGTTCTTCAACGCTTCTTTGTTTAGATGAGAGGAAGCAACTATACTGAAATAATCATCATCTTCCTTTAAAAACATTGCCCCTCCCTGAGCTCCGGAAATCACAGAGATAACTTTGTCAAATATTATCTGATAAATTGAATCGTCGAATTCAGATCTCAGTGTTTCATGGATGATTTCCGAAATTAAAGAGGCAAACCTGTTATATTTTTCAAGTCTTATTCTATTTTCAACTCTCTCATTGATATCAAGAATAGTACCTATAACCCTGGAGGGATTCCCGTATGAATCTCTCATCATAACTTTCCCACGGCTCAAAATCCATCTGTAAATCCCAGATTTAGTTTTAAATCTACTCACTGTTTCAAATGAATCAGTTTTACCACTGAAATGTTCTGAAAGTTTTTTCATAAACGTTTCTCTCTCATCGGCATGTATTATATTTTTCCATTCGTCTAAACCACTTCTAAACTCGGAAACATTATATCCAAGTATTTCCTTAAATTTCTCAGAATAATAGATAGTATTATTTTTCAGATTCCAATCCCAGACCCCCTGATCACTTCCTTCAATCGCGTATCTCCATCTTTTTTCATAATTTTCAAGTTTTCTTTCATTTTTTTTGGATTCAGTAACGTCCAAAAATTGAACTATAGTTTTGATATTATTTTCTGAGTCTTTTATTATTGTTGAATTCACTATCAACTGTTTTAGCTTGTTTTTCCCTGTTATAATCTTAAATTCGTAATCGTTTTTAACATTTTTTCCAAGTTGTCTCTCTATATATCTTCTCGAAACAATTTCTTTATTTTCGGGAGTCAAAAAATCCCTAAAATCTCTTCCTATAATTTTCTCAATCTTCTCTTCAAATATTTTTTCAGTTTTTTTATTGGAATAAATTATTTTAAAATGTTGATCAATTATAGAAAGCCCTTCATGAGAATTATCAACTATCGTTTTATAAAGAATTCTGCTGTCATTAAGATTTTTGGCCTTTCTTATTTTTTCTATCATTGTCCCTATATGTAAAGTCGTCAGCATAAAAATTAATTCGTGATCCGGATTCAGATCTCCGGGAAATTCCTTTGAAAATACCTGTAAAAAGCCACAATTTTTTGAATCAACCTCAATCGGATAATCCCTTTCAAATTCTTCTTTTGTATTTAAATTTTCCGAAGAGTATAGCTTCCCTTCAAAAATAACATTGAATGAATATAAATCATTCAGTTTTTCAATTTTTGTAATTAGATTCAAAACCTCTTCTATGAGTTTTCCTTCATCATTTTCTATGACTTTTAATTTTTCCAATGAATTCAAGTAATTGACTACTATATGCTGAGTCAAAAATTCATCCTCCACAAATCGGGCAACGATATTATAATGCTATATTAAATTATACAATAATTAACTTACGAAAAATTATCCAGCTCTTTACTATGATCACAGTATAGATAATTTTCCACATTGAAAAAATTACATAATTCAAAAAATTCAATATAAAGTTGCTTCTTGTAATTTAAAACTTATTCACTGGGATATTAATCAAAATTTTTTAAGTATTTTTTCCACCCATTCTCTTGCATTTTCCAGTTCAGTCTCTAACAAAGGGCCTTCGGAATCCTTTACATAAAACCATTTTTCTTCAAAGATCGCATTTTTTGCCTTTTTCTCAATTTTTTTTGTCATAGAATCGACCGCAAATCCAAAACGTTTTGACATGAATTTTAAAAATTTAGAGTCCATCTTTTCAACATTCATTCTAGTATCGAAAAGAGCGATTTTCTTGTTTCTCAATTTTTTTTCATCTAAAGATTTTAAAAAATCGGAAATCTTCTTCGTCATTTTGAATGCTCTTGTGGGAGATCCTACAATCAACAGATCGAAAGATTCTATATCTGTTTTATCCACTCCGTCGACTTTCACAATAACTGTATCTTTCTTCTCCGGAATCGTATTGAATATCTCTTTGGCTATCTTTTCGGTATTTCCAAAATACGAATCATAAACAATGAGAGTTTTCATTTTAATCACCTTCACAAAAATTTTTGGTTTATTATATAAGAAGATTATTTTGATAATATCAATGTTTTTCTTTATCGTCTTTTTTAAGTATATTATAAAAATTTTCCAGTTTGCTTTTCACTCTTTCATTAAAGCTGTTTTTTTCAAATTTTCCTGAATTGATTCTTTTTCCGGCTTTTTTACCCGTCAAAATTTCTATCGCCTCATCAACATTTTCAATTGTCCAAATATGAAATCTGGATTTGGAGATATCATTAATAATTTCATCCGGCAGAACAAGATTATTAATATTAGAAAACGGTATTATCACTCCATGCGACCCATCCAATCCTCTTTTTTTACATATGTTATAAAAGCCTTCAATTTTAAATGGAATTCCTCCAACTGGCTGAACAAGCCCACTTTGATTTATTGAACCGGTGACAGCAATACTTTGTTTTAAAGGTATTTCGGAAATTGAAGACAGGAGGGCCACTAATTCGGCAACCGAGGCGCTGTCACCTTCGATCTTTCCGTACACCTGTTCAAAACTTATGAAAGCATTGATATCTATTGGAAAATCTCTGCCAAAATTAGAATTTAAATACCCCTGAATAGTCATAGAAGCTTTGTGATGTATTTTCCCCCCAAGACCGGTTTCTTTTTGGATATCAATAAACCCTTTTGACCCGGAAGATACCTTGGCTATTATTTTTACGGGATTGCCAAAAGCGATATCTTCGTTTTCTAAAACAGTCAGGCCATTTATTTCCCCTATCTTCTCACCTTCGGTATCTATATATATTGTGTTATCATAAATCGCATTTTCCATCTTTTCTTTATAGAGAGAAGCTCTCATTTTTATTCCATTCCACGCTTTTTTAACATGTATGGCTTTCACCAAAGGAGAAGATTCATTCGCTTCCGCGGAGCTTTCAATAATGAGTTGTTTCAATTTACCAAATTTCGTCGAAATCTTTCTCCTGTTTCCAGCCATAAAAATTGCCTTTTTTATCGTCTCTTTCAAAGCTTCTCTATCGAAGTGAAGCAATTTATTTTCTTTCACTGTACTGCAAATAAAGCGGCAAATATTCATTGCGTTTTCCGGATTAAAATCCATCTCCCAGTCAAATTCCGCCTTTATTTTAAATAACTTGTGAAAATCCGGATCAAGCAAACTCAACCTGTTATAAATCCATGGTTCGCCAATTATTATCACCTTTGTATTCAATGGAACCGGTTCGGGTTTCAGACTCACCGTTGAAACCAACCCTATCCTGTACTGAAGGTTCTCAATTGTTTGAAGGGAAGAACTCAAAACCTGCTTCAGTTTTTCCCAAACATAGGGTTCGCTCAATACCGTTCTGGCATCTAAAATCAAATATCCTCCGTTTGCTCTGTGAAATGCACCTGCTCTTATCATCCTATAATCAGTTTCCAGTGTACCCATTTTACTTTCATATTCGATTCTTCCAAATAAATTTGAATAATTCACATTCAATTCTTCTATAACCGGACATCCCTCCAGTGATGAATTATCGACAAAAAGATTTACCGAATACTTCTGAGAAAAATTTTTATCCGGACTGAGTTCATTGCTGAAAAAAACATTCAAATTATCCAGTATATCCTCATTCATTCTTTCAAGATAATTCTGAATTTCTTTATTATCAGAAAAATATTCTTTCAGCTCCTTTATATGCCCCCTGATAGAAAACTTTGCAACATCTCTGTTCAAATCATTTATCATCTGGATTGAATCCCTATCTATCGAGCTCAATTTCAATATGTATTTGTTAATAAGATCGACTACTTTTTCGCCCTTTTTATCCAGTTCTTTTTTTATATCTTCCGGAAGAGTTTCATACACCTCTTTAGTCAACGTTTTCCCTTTATATATCGGAGAAGATGAAACACCTGCCTGAGTGATTTTCACATCATAATCAAGTTTTCTGGCTTTGTCTATCATTTCTTTCAAATACTTTGATTTTTCTTCGTTTTTTTTCTTTTGTAACTCCGATATGCGCTTTTGATAATCTTCACTTTGAAAAACAGCGATTATTGATTTAACGATTATTTCCCTTGATTCTTTTAACTTCTTCTTAAGAAGTTTTCCTAAACCCGCTTTCAATTTTATAACATTCGGATTCCTATAATTTTCAAAATTGTTCACATATACCCAATCTTCGGGGACATTCTTCAGAAGAGATTTTTCTGCCAGAAATCTTTTTACAAATGTCCTTCTTCCCGTGTCGGTTAACCCCGATACAAAAATATTGTATCCTTTCGTGTTTATTTCAAGGCCTCTTTCAAGTGATTTTATTGCTTCATCCTGACCTATAAAAACCGATAGTTCCTGAATACATTCAGAGGTTTTTATATTTTTTGGAAGTCTGATTGAAATTTTCAGATCCTTCGATTTCAATTCTTTCATGATTGATGACCTCCTTTTTCAACAGAAAAAATAATCTATTAAGCAACCGTTTGGTTTTTATCCTTTTTATTAGCAATATTATTTATGTATTCAAAGTATTTCATTTCTATAATACTATTTTTTATCAAAATCAAAAAATTAATAAAGCACGTTTAAAACACTTGAATGTTATCCACGTAACTCATTTTTGAACTTTTAAAGGTTATTTTATACATTGTACATAATGTAAAAACCACTAAAAGCAATAATTTTTATTCGCTTTTTCCATTTATATTATAATAATAGTACATTTCGATCGGTTATTCACTATCGATCAGGAGGTGAAAAAATGTTGTACAGAAAAATCGGAAAAACAGAGGAAAAGGTCCCCGCACTGGGGCTCGGAACCTGGGGAATAGGTGGAGAATCGGCACCCGATTATTCCAGGGACAGTGAATTTATAATTAATATGGAAATAGCTTTAGATATGGGATACAGACATATTGACACCGCGGAATATTATGGAGGCGGACACACTGAAGAGTTAGTGGCCGAGGCCATCAAAATATTTCCCAGAGAGGAACTTTTCATCGTTTCTAAAGTATGGCCAAATCATTTAAATAAAGAAGAACTGGAAAAGGCATTGAAAAGAAGTCTGAAGAGACTGAAAATCGATTATCTGGATCTGTATCTTATTCACTGGCCAAACCCGGACATACCGTTGAAGGAGTCTCTGAATGCTATGACTGGATTAAAAAGAGAAGGATTCATTAAACATATGGGTGTCTCAAATTTCGACAAAGCACTGCTGAAAGAAGCGATCCATATTTCGCCTGAACCCATTTCATTCAATCAGGTCCTGTACAATATGGTCGATAGAAATCCGGAAAGGGAATTGCTGCCGTTTTGTCTTGAAAATGACGTGAACCTGACCGCTTATTCACCACTGAGAAGAGGAAACTTACTTTCAGTTGAAAATATTTTAAATGAAATGGCTGAAAAATATGAGTGCACAATATATCAGATCATGCTGGCCTGGCTGCTCTCAAAAGAAAGAGTGATAGTGATTCCAAAAGCGTCCTCACCGGACCACCTGAAAGAAAATCTTAGAGCCGCCGATCTGAAACTGAAACCGGAAGATATTGAAAAATTAAACGAATTTCACCTATAAAGCTTATTTAAGAATTCTTCGTTATATAAAGAAAACAAAAATGAATCGTTTTTTCAAAAATTAAAATTATGAAAAGATTTGAGAGAATTCAATATATTTATAATTGAATTCTCTTTATTCAAAGTTTTCTGTATTTACAAACTTTTATTTTAGTAGTAGAATATATTTCGTATGCTAAATATTCGTTGACGAACATTTAGCACAGGGAATAATATCGAGGTGAATTTACTTGGATAAAAATGAAACGGGAATACTAATAGTCAACAGACTAAAGAAAATCATGTTTCTCATCAAACACGGTGTTGAAAATGAGTTTAAAAAAGTTAATCTCACGGAATCTCAGGGAATGTTGATCAGATGTTTAGCGCACAATGGGGATATGAGAGTGAGCGACTTGAGTAAAAAACTTGATCTTTCCAACAGCACTGTTTCGGGAATTGTAGACAGATTGGTGAAGAACAAAATTGTTCAAAGGAAAAGAAGTGAAAGTGACAGAAGAGTTGTGATCATAAGCCTAAGCGAAGATCACAAGAATCTGGCAAAGAATTATTTCAAAAAAATCGAGAACAAAATCGGTAAGATAATGAGCGAAGGATCCGATGATGATTTGCAAATGATCCTGAATGCTCTGGAAAAATTTCATACTATACTCTTAAAAAACATGGAAAGTAAAGGAGAAACGAAATGTTCAAACTGATAAAGTATATGAAACCATATCTATGGTTGGTTATTTTAGCCGTGGGACTGCTTTTCGTCCAGGCTATCAGCGAACTTGCTCTCCCTGATTATATGTCCAAAATCGTAAATACCGGGATACAACAGGGAGGAATCGAGAACGCCATTTCAAAGGTGATAAGAAAAAGCACAATGGATGATATCACGCTCTTTATGAGCACGGATGACAAAGAAGAAGTCCTTCAGTATTATTCCCTCATAGACAAAAATTCGGAGGATTATGACACATATCTGGAAAAATACCCTGTCGTTGAAAATGAGCCGGTTTACGTTTTGAAGGACACCGAAATAGAAAATTTCGATGAAATTAATCTGATACTAGGAAAAGCCTTCATGGTTTATTCGGAAATTAAAAGCGGAAAAACTCCGGAAGAAAGTGGAATGTCCGGGGGAATGACCCTCCCTGCAAATGTCGATCCTTTCGTTTTTCTCAGACTGATGCCTGAAGCACAAAGATTGAATATGCTGTCTTACATAGATGATACGATCGCCGTTCTTGGAAACAGCATGATCAATCAGAGCGCCGTAGTGGCGGTGAAAGATGAGCTGGAAACAATCGGCATAGATACGGCAAAAATTGAAACGGATTATATAATAAAAACCGGATTACTGATGATACTGGTAACTCTTTTGGCCGCGGCCTCAACGGTAATGGTCGGATTCTTAGCTGCAAAGGCAGCTGCAGGCTCTGCAAGAGACATCAGAAAAGATATATTTTCCAAGGTGGAAAATTTTTCGAATTCCGAATTCGCGGAATTCTCAACGGCCTCTCTCATTACCAGAACGACAAACGACGTAACACAGGTCATGCTGGTCGTTGTAATGATAATAAGAATGGTCTTCTATGCTCCGATTCTAGGTGTTGGAGGAGTCTTAAGAGCCCTCGAGAAAAGCGCTTCAATGTCCTGGATAATAGCCCTTGCGGTTATCATTCTGCTGGGTCTTGTGGGAGTTGTTTTTGCCATAGCGCTTCCAAAATTCAGGCGAATACAAAAGCTGATTGACAGGCTGAATCTTGTCACCAGGGAAAACTTATCGGGTTTGATGGTAGTAAGAGCTTTTAACACTCAGAAATTTGAAGAAAACAGATTCGATGAAGCCAACAAAGACGTGACAAAAACCAATCTTTTCATAAATCGTGTAATGGTATCCATGATGCCAATCATGATGTTCGTCATGAATGGAATCACTTTACTGATAGTCTGGAACGGAGCCCACCAGATCGCTGATTCAAGTATGCAGGTCGGGGACATGATGGCATTCATACAATATGCCATGCAGATAATATTCTCATTCCTCATGATGACCATCATGTTCATAATGATACCGAGAGCTTCTGTTTCCGCTGGGCGTATAGCCGAAGTTCTTGCGGTTGACCCTCAAATAAAGGATCCAAAGAATCCGAAGAAATTTGATAAAGATGCCAGAGGCGAAATCGAATTCAAAAATGTCTGTTACAAATTTCCGGGAGCCGAAGAAAATATACTGAAAAACATAAGTTTCAAAGCCATCCCTGGACAGACTACGGCAATAATAGGATCGACCGGATCCGGTAAATCCACGCTGATAAATATGATTCCCCGATTTTATGACACTTGCAAAGGTCAGGTTTTAATCGATGGAATAGATGTGAGGGATGTCGCTCAACACGATCTGCGGAAAAGAATAGGATATGTACCTCAAAAGGGAATTCTGTTCAGCGGAACGATAGAATCAAATCTTAAATATGCGAATGAAAACGCAACCCAGGAAGAAATCGAAAAAGCTGCAGAAATTGCTCAGGCAACCGAGTTTATCGATAAAAGTCCCAAAGGTTATGAAACGCAGATTTCCCAGGGAGGCACAAATGTTTCAGGTGGTCAGAAACAGAGGCTTTCAATAGCCAGAGCAATTCTGAAAAGACCGAGCATATATCTTTTCGATGATAGTTTTTCTGCCCTTGATTTCAAAACAGATGCCGCTCTGAGACGTAAATTAAAAAAAGAAGCGGGCGACGGTACGAAAATAATCGTCGGTCAGAGAGTGGCGAGTATTAAAAATGCCGATCAGATACTGGTGCTGGAGGAAGGCGAACTCGTTGGAATTGGAAAGCATGAAGACTTGTTAAGGAGTTGTGAAACATACAGGGAAATCGCAACTTCTCAATTATCCGAAGAGGAATTACTATGAGTAGGGAAAACAGACGAAACAATCAAGGTGGATTCGGTCATGGCCCGTCCATGATGCGTGGTGGAGAAAAGGCAAAAAATTTCAAGGGTACAGTAAAAAAACTCGTGAATTATCTGAAAGATTTTAAAATACAAATTATCATAGTATTCATTTTCGCTGCTGCCAGCGCTGTATTCGCAATAATCGGCCCAAAAATTCTCGGAGGAGTTACGACTGAATTATTTGAAGGTATTCTCAGAAAAGTTCAGGGCACGGGAAGCGGAATAGATTTTGCTGCAATAGGAAGAACTTTAATTTTACTTCTGGGATTGTATCTGGTCAGTTCTCTTTTCAGCTATATTCAGGGATGGATCATGTCCGGAATTTCGATGAAAGTAACTTATCGATTCAGAAAAGAGATATCTTTAAAAATAAATAAACTCCCTCTGAAATATTTCGATAACACGAATCAGGGGGAAGTGCTTTCAAAGGTTACAAACGATGTTGATGCAATCAGTAGAACTCTCAATCAGAGTCTTACTCAAATAATCACATCATTAACGACGGTTGTGGGTGTAATGATCATGATGTTCAGTATCAGTTGGCAGCTAACACTCGTTGCAATGCTCATTTTGCCGGTTTCGGTGGGTTTAATCTCCTTTGTTGTCAAATATTCCCAAAGATATTTTAAAAAACAACAGGATTATTTAGGGCACGTCAACGGACACGTGGAAGAAATGTATGGTGGTCACGTAGTTGTAAAAGCTTTTAACGGAGAAAAAGAAAGCATCGAAAAGTTCAATGTCTACAACAAGGAATTATACAGTTCCGCGTGGAAGTCACAGTTTTTATCGGGCATGATGATGCCAATCATGACATTCGTGGGAAACATTGGTTACGTAATAATAAGTATCATGGGCGGATGGCTGGCAATAAAAAACATGATTTCAGTTGGAGATATTCAGGCATTCATACAGTATATGAGATCTTTCACACAACCGATAGCTCAAATTGCAAATATTTCCAATGTATTCCAGCAAACTGCGGCCGCGGCCGAAAGAGTGTTCGAATTTTTAGAAGAAAAAGAAGAGATTCCAGATACATTAAACCCTGTAAAATTAGCAGACATAGAAGGCAATGTCGAATTTAAAAATGTTCGTTTCGGATATGAAGAGGATAAAATAGTAATAAACGACTTTTCATGCAAAATCAGAAAGGGACAGAATATTGCCATAGTTGGACCGACAGGTGCCGGCAAGACCACCATGGTCAAGCTTCTGATGAGGTATTACGATCTCAACAGTGGATCGATATTACTGGATGGTCACGATATAAAAGATTTCACAAGAAATGACCTGAGGGAAAACTTCGGTATGGTTTTACAGGATACATGGCTATATAACGGAAGTATAAAAGATAATATAAAATACGGGAAACTGGACGCAACGGATGAAGATGTCATAAAAGCAGCAAAGGCCGCTCATGTAGATTCATTTGTCCACATGCTTCCGGAAGGTTATGACATGATACTAAACGAGGAATTGACAAACATTTCTCAGGGCCAAAAACAATTGATTACAATCGCGAGGGCGATCCTGGCCAATCCAAAAATCATGATACTCGATGAAGCAACGAGTTCTGTCGATACGAGAACCGAAATTCAAATCCAGAAGGCCATGAACAATTTAATGAAAAACAGAACCAACTTCATAATTGCCCACAGGTTATCTACGATAAGAGACGCGGATTTAATTCTGGTCATGAATCACGGAGATATAGTGGAGCAGGGAACACACGAAGAGTTGCTGGAGAAAAAGGGATTCTATTCGGAGTTGTATTTAAGCCAGTTCGAAGAAGGTTTCATAGATATTGGTGATAAGACAGTTTAAAAAAGAAATTGATCATGCATAAATCTGAATAAATACTATCAATAAAAAGAAAAAATCTCCTCTGTCAGAGTTCGTTCGATCTATCGAACAAGAAACAGGGGAGATTCATTTTATGAGGTGAAAACAATTTGGTATTCCTTCAAACTTTTAAAAAATTGAATACGAAAATCTATTTGAATATTTGAAAAGGTTGACGGTTTTTTTAATCTGTCTTAAAGTTTATTGTTGATTTAACCCACAAAGAAAAGCTATTCTGCAAATAACAACTTTTAAAGATACTCAGAAAATATGATCCCGGAATTACCGTACAAAAACTGCTTTACAACCATTTATTACAGATGATTTTTATGTTAATATAAAAACGAGGTGAGTTTATTGAAAAACAATAATATGCTCAGAGTCGGAATTTTAGGTTGTGGAGCCATTTCACAGGCCGCTCATTTTGAATCATGCCTTAAAGCTGAAAACATAGAATTGTATGCGATATGTGATCAGGCTGAAGATCTGTTAAAAAGAATGGCTGAAATTTATCCCTGCGAAAAAACTTACACTGATTATGACAGAATGCTCAATGATGACAATATAGAAGCCGTGATCATTGGAATTGCGGACCAGTTTCATGTTGAATGTGCAAAAAAAGCCTTAAAGGCCGGGAAACATGTTTTTGTAGAAAAACCTCTCGGTGTTTCCATAGAAGAATGTGAAGAACTGAAAAAAATAGTTCATGAATCCGGATTAGTCCTCCAGGTTGGAAATATGAAACGTTTTGACGGGGGAATTCAGTACGCAAAAAAATTCATAGAAAATGAAATCGGGGAAGTGACAACTCTAAAGGCCTGGTACTGTGACAGTACGGGAAGATATCAAATGTGTGACAATGTCATGCCGGTTATCTACACGAGTAAAAACATCAAAAGACCTACAGGAAATCCGAAGGCAGACAGAGAGAAATATTATCTGCTCGGTCACGGGAGTCATCTCTTTGATACGGCAAAATTTCTGGTTGGAAAACCACTCAACGTTCAGGCCGAATTCGTTAAAAAAGAAAATATGTATTCCTGGCTCATTGCGTGTGAATTTGAAAACGAAATAATCGCAAGTCTCGATTTGACGATCACTGTCAGAATGGACTGGCACGAAGGATTCACTGTCTATGGAACCAAAGGAAGTGTAACGGGAAAAACATACAATCCGTGGTTTTTTAAATCCTCTGAAGTCGAATGCTGGAACGAATCGACTGGGTTGGTAACCAGACCCTTTGAGCCCGACGGACATTTTTACAGAAGACAGCTCGAAAGTTTCGCGGACGTCATCCTGAAAAATGCGCCTATGACGGGTGCGGATGTGAATGATGGGACATTGATTCTCAGAGCTTTAAAAGCCACTTATGATTCCGTCAGAACGGGAGGAAAAAAGATCTGGCTGAAAGATGCCGGAGGGAGTTTGTGAAATGAAACTGGGAATTTTTACAAGAACCTGGTCCGGGATGGACCTGGATGAAATTTTCAATCAAATGGAAATTTTTAACCTTCACCTTACTCAATTTAAGATGACGTGTGTGGGTCAGCCCACTATTCCAACCCATTACGACGAATCCGTTATAAAAAAAATAGAAGATACCTGTAAAAATCACAATGTGGATATCGTAGCTATTTCCGGAACCTTCAACCTGGTGGATCCCAATAAAAGGAGTCTTCACGAAAATATTAAAAATTTCAAAATCTTATGCGAGATCGCCCAGAGGCTGAACGTACCGATCATAACACTCTGTACCGGAACGAAGAATGAAGATAATATGTGGAAGTTTCATCCCGATAACAACTCAAAAGAAGTATGGAACGAAATGAGCCACAATCTTGAAAAATTATTGAAATACGCTCAGAAATACAACATCATTCTGGGGATCGAACCGGAAACATCGAATGTGGTAAACTCCGCTATCAAAGCAAAAAAAATGCTATGCCACATTCAAAGCGATTATTTGAAGATAATCATGGACGGGTCGAATTTATTCTATCCGGGTCAAAAAGCTCAGATGAAAGATGTTCTTGAGGAAGCCTTTTGCCTGCTGGGAAACGATATCGCTCTTGTCCACGCAAAGGACCTGGCTTACAACGATGAAATTTCCTATGTCGCAGCCGGAAAGGGAGTATTGGATTATAAAACTTATATAAGCCTGCTGAAAAAATGCAAATACAAAGGGCCGCTGATAATGCACGGTCTGTCACCTGATCAGATATCAGACAGCATAAAATTTTTGAAGGAAAATATAAATGCCGTTTTTAAATAGATCGGGAGTTAAAATACATTATGAAATTTTCGGAAGAGGAACCCCTTTCATATTTCTTCACGGTTTGGGAGGAGATCTCAGTCAGCCAATAGAGCATTTCAAGACAAAGGATGGAATAAAATTGGTCCTCATTGAGTTGAGGGGAAACGGGGAAACACCTCTGGGAAATGCGAAGGATCTCAGTTTCGATTGTATGGCCGAAGATGTGAAAGCCGTTTGCGATCATTTGAATTTCGAATCTTTTTACATTGGTGGAATTTCAATGGGTGCCGCAGTTTCGATGAATTTCGCCCTTAAATATCAGCGGTTTATAAAGGGATTGATCCTCATAAGGATAGCATGGCTTGACGGGCCAATGAAAAAAAATATATGTGCTCTCTATAAAAGAGTGGCAGAGTATATAAATATACCCGGTGGCAGGGAAATTTTCAGAGAATGCGATGAATACAAAAGCCTCTTAAAAGAAGCTCCAGCAACGGCCGTATCTTTCGCGGGTTATTTTGATAATCCCATATCAAAGAAAACGTATGAGAAATTTGAAATACTTCCCGAATCCAGACCAATCGATTCACTGGATCTTCTCAAAAAAATAGAGATCCCGACACTGATAATAGCTACAAAGATGGATCCTCTTCATCCTTACGAATACGGAACGATCTGTGCGGAAAAAATACCCCATTCCGGATTTTTTGAAGCGGTATCAAAAAGTGTTGACAGAGAGTACCACACCGAACAGGTTAAGAACGAGATAGATAGATTCATATGTTCGGTTGAAAAAACGGATGAAATTCAGTGAATCACAAGTTCTTACTTCAGATAGCAATGTGAACCTTCAGAACATTTTATAGATATTCCAATTATCTTTACCGGGAATTTTTTATATTTTATCAATGTTCTATTCGGTTTATTTCGTCGATGATTTCTTTTAACTTTTCTTCGGATAATTCCTGAAACGGCACTTCAATCGAAGGAAACTGTTCGTAAAGTCCTTTTCTTCTCTCAAAAAGTGTTTTCAATTTTTTGAACGGCTCATCTCCAAATAAAGGTCTTTCTCTGATTTCGTCTCTCAATCTGTTTTCCAATTCTTCAAGACTCTTCTTTATATATATAGTTTTTGTTTTCTTTAATTTGTTCAGATTTTCCTGGATTTCAACTATCCCACCACCTGTGGAACAAATTATATCTTCGGAAATTCCAAAGCAACAATCCAAAGCCTCGGATTCTATTTTTCTGAAATTCTCCTCTCCAAATTCTGAAAACACCTCTCTAACAGACTTCCCATATTTACACTCTATTATTTCATCTGTATCATAGAATTTTATTTTCAAATATTCGCTGAGCCTTTTACCAAAATAGGTTTTTCCTGCGCCGGGCATTCCGATTAAAAAAAGGGTCATCTCACATCACCCCATCGTTCAGGCAAAAATCGGCAACGGTAATCGCTGTTATAGCCTCTATGACTATTGCGGCCGGAGAAATTGCCGTCACATCGGACCGTACATATTCCACTTTCTTTTCTTCCCCGGTTACCAAGTCAACGGATTCGATTCCGGCGGAAATTGAGGGAATGGGCTTTAAATATGAAGTGGTAACAATGGGCATCCCGTTTGAAATTCCTCCCTCTATTCCTCCCGCATTGTTGGATAACCTCACTATTTCATCATTCTCTTTTCCAAACCTGTCATGAACTTCCAGCCCACTTCTCAAATGAGAATGCGGACTTCCTATAAAAAAACCTTTCACGGATGGAACAGAAAATATATTTGCACCCAGAACGGAATCCATTCTTGATTGTGCGGAAGAAAAACTCCCCATTCCCGCGGGAAAATTCCTCACGAAGGTTTTTACGGTTCCTCCCAGCGTATCGCCTTCATTCTTGACTTCATCTATCTTTTTAACTATCTTTTTACTCGTTTCAGAATCCGGGCAGAAAACTGGACTTTCATTTCTTCTGGCTCTCAACTCTTCGATTTTCAGATTTTCAAAATTCATTCTCGTTCCAATCTCTCCACAGGATTCGACGAATGATAAAACGAAGATTCCTCTTTTTTCAAGCCACTGTTTACATAAACTCCCCGTAGCCACTATGGCCGCTGTTCTCCTTGCACTGGCGCCTTCTGCATAGATTCTCATATCTCTGTTTTTATATTTCATATATGCGGAATAATCCGCATGACCGGGGCGCGGTAATGTTCTTTCATCATCGCCTTCGGGATAAGTTCCACGGTTTTTTATTCTCATAACGATCGGCATATTGGTGGTGAACCCTTTCCAGAGTCCTGATTCAAACTCCACCTCATCACATTCCTGCTTCATCCTGCTGCCTCGTCCATAACCTGTCTGTCTGAGTTTCAAATCGCTGTTTATTTTTTTGACATCCACATCAAAACCAAACGGGAAGCCTTCTACAATACCATATACCGCCGGCCCGTGTGAATCTCCGGCAATCTGTACATTCAGATAATTTGTAATAAGCATATTACCACCTCAGATCTTCTTCAAAATATATTATCAAACCCAATCTCATTTCCATCTTACACATCGGGTGAAAATTACTGAAAATCCACCTTCAATATATAAATTCGGAATGCAAGTTTTAAAATTTAAATAATGATTAAGTATTATATTTATTTTTCCCGGCATATTTTTCTATCTCACTCTTTCAATATTCAAACATCAGGAAACGGTCCTGAAAATATCCCTGTATTTACTCCATCAGCCACCAACAAACCATACTTCAATAAATTCAATTTCTCAATCATAACATATTCTATCCATCCTTCTTCCACACCAGGTGGCTTTAAATAAATCAATCACGGAACTCATCATTATTCATACAACATAATTTTGTTTTTGTTGAGGGGTATTATATTTTTCTAAGGGAAATATAAGAATTATTTAAGTCTGTTCTAAGAAACAGATATTATTATTAACCATACGATACTTATAGGAGGTAAAGGTAAATGAAAAAAATATTAGTTTTAACATCATTGTTAGTTATAATGTCATTCAGTTTATTTGGAGCAGCGGTTTTATCGGAGGAAGAGTCGGGTATTTTATTAATGAGTGAAGAAGAAAAGCTTGCAAGAGATGTATATCAGGAACTTTACGATATGTGGGGATTAAGATCTTTCGCAAACATCGCAAAAAGCGAACAGGTACATATGGACGAAGTGGCAGAATTAGTTGGATTATACGGGTTAGAAAGTCCGGTGTTATCGGAAGCGGGAAAATTTACAGACCCCGAATTACAGAAATTGTATGATAATTTGATTGCACAGGGAAGTGTATCCATAGAGGAAGCCATAAAAGCCGCCATAGCCATAGAAGAGCTGGATATTAAAGATCTTCAGGGACTCATAAGCAGTTCATCGGATCAAAATATCACCGCAGTATATTCGAATTTATTGGCAGGTTCTTACAATCATCTCGAATCATTCACAAAACAACTCGATAGATTTGAAAACAACGTTACGGGAAACATAGTGAGAGGTCAGAGTTATGCCACAAGTAACCCGGGTAGAAGCTATTCAAACACTTCAAATTATGCAGTTCAGGGAACACAAAACGGATATGGCAATATGAGTTCGATGAATAATGCTACCAGAGGAACTTCGGTTGGAAACCAGGAATATTGTGACTGTATATATGGGGACGGCGTACAACAATTTCAGAATTCCGTAAACAGAAATTATTACGGTTATCAGGCGACACCCGGAAGTTATGGAAATAACTTTTCACAGAATGTATCGGCAGGAAAAACTTCCGGAAGATTTCAGAATTTCAGTAGCAAAGGCGGTAGATACACCGGCACTCAGGGAAATTATATCAACACGAAGGGTCAGAACAACTATTTCAGTAATGACTGTCAGATGACGGGAAACACTTATCCGGGATTCCAGCAAAACTTCGGAATGGGTTCGGGCTACAGATCAAATTCAACCATGGGTTTCGGAAATCGATTTTCGACAAATGCCCAAAGGGGAAACTTCGGAGGAAATTATCCTGCAAATACAGGAAACCAGCAATATTTCAATCAATTCAATGACTGTACGGGCGAAGGACTCGCCGGACCTTTTGGCAGCAGATGGTAAAAAGATAGATTAAAACAAATCAGGAATCCGAAGTCATTATGACTTCGGATTTTTCATTTTTATGAGGAGAAAAAATAGAGGTTATCCTTTAAATTTCTGATTGATCCAGTTAGATATACAGCTAGAGTTTAATGGAACCGCAATTATAAAGACTTCAAATTAAAGAATACTTCAAAAACTAACCTGATTAATGATCTTTATTTGATGGAGTATTGGTTTAAAATTATGAATGAGAGATTCAATAGACAAAATGGGAGGGGATTTTATGTCGTCGGCATTTTTGATAATTGATATGCAGAAACAATGCAAAAAGGAAACAAATGCGATCAGATCTTTTGAAACTGCAATCGAATATATAAATATCACTGCGGAACTGTTCAGATCCAAAGATTTGCCGGTAATCTACATCAGGGATCTTGGAGCTACAAAAACGGAGGAAGATGAGGGCTTTCAGATCGTGAAAAAGCTGGATGTAAAAAAGAATGATATAATAATCGACAAAAGATTCAGTAATGCTTTTTGGGAAACAAATTTAGAAACGATACTGAGAAAAAGGAACGTGGAATTCGTTTTAATAAGTGGTTTTGCGGCCGAATATTGTGTGCTTTTTTCGTACAACGGAGCGGTCGAAAGAGGATTCGCTGCTTCACTTCTGCAGAATGGTGTTGCCGCTGCACACAGTGAAGAAGAGGCAAAAAGAATACAAATTTTAAGGCCGACTATCAGCTATTCGGCCCTGGAATATTTTTTGAATGAGAAAAAATAGTATGCCGCATATGAATTATAATAAATGTGAATAAATAAAACAAAATGGAGGAATACATGTGCGAAAATAAAGGTTGGGACTGGAGCAAAGTCAACGATGATTTCTGGATGATTCCCTCGGAAGATGTTTACTTCCTGCTTCACAGATGGAAAGACAGATCTTTTAATGACATTCTTGATCTGGGCTGCGGAAAGGGAAGACATTCACTACTTTTTGCAGAAAATGATTTCAGGGTCACAGGATTCGATCTCGCAGATAACGGTCTGAATGTTTTATCAAAAGAGGCGAAAAAGAAAAATCTTGATATCGATGTCGTGAAGGGAAACGTTGTCGATCTTCCCTTCGAAGATGAATCATTCGATGGAATTATCGCTTATCATTCAATCTATCATGTGACTTCCGAAGGAATGAGAAACGTCATCAAAGAAATAAACAGAGTCCTGAAGAAAGGCGGAGAAATTTATCTGACCATGATTTCAAAAAACACCTATTCCTTCACATCACCGGAGTGCGAAACAGTTGATTCAAATGTTCGGATAAAAGAAGAGCAGGCCGGCAACTTCCTTCCTCATTACTTCGTAGATTATGAAGATATAAAAAACTTATTCGAAGATTTTGAAATACTCAAAGTTCGCCAGATAGAGGATATATACAAAGGAAAATCAAGCTGGCATTATTTTTTACTCCTGCGAAAGGATTAACGACACATGAAAATTGAATTTTATGAAAATCATAAAAATGAAGAAAAATTGATTTTCGTCGTTATCTACTCCCTTTACAGAGGAAAAGGAGTATTTGTAAGACATAAAGAAAGAACAACCTGGGAAATTCCCGGTGGGCATATAGAAAAGGGTGAAAATGCCTTGCAGGCAGCCGGAAGGGAACTTTATGAAGAAACCGGTGCTTTGAGTTTCGATCTTTTTCCCATATGTAATTACTCAGTACAGAAGAAATCGGAAAAAACTTACGGAAAACTCTTTCTTGCGAAAATCGATTCGCTTGGGCAACTTGGCGATTTCGAAATAGATGAAATAAAAATTCAAGATGATCTCCCGATAAATCTCACATACAAAGAAATTCAACCTTCACTTTATGAAAGGGTCATTGATTTTATGAATGAAAACGAAGACGGAATCCTTACGGATTAATAACCTTGCAGCGTTCCATTTTTTCCGATTTATAATACAAAATGAGAAAAAAATGAATCGATGAAAAAGAAAATATCATTGAAAAATTTAAAAGAAATGGCTGTTTCCGATTTTATACCGATTATAATTTCAGGATTTTTTTGAAAAATGTAAAATGGATAGAATGCTTATGGGAGTGAAGTACACACACCAAAACTCCAAAACTGCCGTTCCTATCCAGTCGGATCCTTCCATATTCGCATCGAATAATCCAAGCATCGGCATAATGAAGCAACTTACAGCAAATACACCGTGTATGATCAGTAACCATTTCAGCCACCTGTCTGCCCGTGAGTTTATCACAACCGTTAATCCGGCAAAAAATGTCGAAATTGCCATCAGACAATATCCGAGCATATCGAGATTGAACATAAATCCGAATTGCTGAAAATCCAGCAGCGAAGCCGCCTGTCCGGTAAGGTTGACGTTCCTGACTGTTGTGATCTGGGTGAAATATACTACCGAATTACACATTGCATACATGGTTCCAAATGCAACCGCACATAATCCGGCCACTTTCGAGCTTTCTCCGCTGAAATATGCAAAGGCACATATCATCACTACAAAACTGAATGCGATGAAAATACTCGACAGATAACTCAGGAACAATGAACCTGCCAGCATAGAAACCGCGAACATGATGACCGCAACCAGATTAACAACGGAGGCATACACTCCAATTTTTCCATTCATATTTACCTTCTCCTCTCACTGCTTCCGTATACCATCAAATATAACGGACACCAGTCTGGTGATAAAAACATTCCGGCCGGAACGGTCACTGAAATCATAACCCAGCAACTCCGCGCCGACATTTTCGCTCAAAAAAGCAGTTTGCATGACAGAGGTGAGTACAAAGGAAAGCATATTTTTATCAACATCGTTCACATTGTGCATGGCAAGCCTAAAACCCTTTTGGGTTTTAGCGGAATTATTGTCAACTGAATAGCCTGATAAATCACCAAGTATTGAAATACGGGAAATAGCTTTATTCTCAAAAAGAAAATCAAACACCTGAATCGCCCAGTCGGTCAAACGTTCTCTGTCGTTTTGATAATGTCTGTCTTCAGGAGAAAATTTCATTACGACATTCCCTATAATTCGCTGCACACACAGAGTGATTAAATTTTCTTTGCTCTGGAAATGATAATTAATAAGACCTGTTCCGACATTCGCCTTTTCTGCAATTGCACGGATCGTAATATCGTTTATATCTCCATCACTCTGCCGAATCAATTCGGTCGTTACTTCAATGATGTTTTCCTTGACATTCTGCGATTTTTTCATAACACACCTCTATTGAACATTGTTCAAATCACTGTTCAAAACAATTATACTGAACAACGTTCAAAAAGTCAATGGAGTTCTTAAATATTTACAATTGAAATCATACCTATATTATCCAGAAAACACTTTTCAATATTAATTTAATTCACGTTATTATGAGATGAAATTATTATATTTAAGCGATTCTCTTTTAAAACTAATTTCTATCTCTTATACTAAAATCGTATTTTTACTCTCTTCAACATAGTTCAAAAACCGATCAATATTTTATCTACGCCTTTTTTTTACAAGTTCAAGCACTCCTTTTTAACTACTCATATTCCGAAATATAACATAGCGTATTAATTATTTTTCAATACACTGATACCCCCAGTTGTACTTTCCAGTATTATTTTATTGTGTTTTGTACCTATCTGACCCACCATCTTTTTTCTTTCTACAGTATTAATTTCAAAGTCTGATAGCATTTTACCAGTTGAAGTTTTCATTTCCAACGAAAATTCCGCAGTATCAGGAAGATTCAATTCAATATACCCCGATGTAGTGAAAATATTTATATTCTGTTCATCAAAGATTTTATAAAAAAGCAAAATATTTCCCGAGCTAGCTTTTAAATTAAAATTCCCAGTACAATCTTTCAAGTTAATACTACCCGAAGTGGTAACAACGGAATTTTTTTCGGCCACAATTTGCTCAGCCATAATGTTACCGGAGGAAGCTTCCAAATCAATATTTCCAACACAATCTTTTAAGTTAATATTTCCTGAAGTAGAGATAACAGAAATTTTTTCAACTGTAATTTGTTCAATTATTACCTTACCGGAAGTTGTATTAACAGAAATCTGTTTTTTATAATTCTCAGGAATATAAATATCCAAATATAAATTCTCATACATCAAATTTGTTTTACGCGTTGAATTTATAATCATTTTCCCGTTCTTATTTTCAACATTCAGTTTTAATTCCTGTTTTGATGCACCATGATAATGAAGCCTCATTTCATTTGTTTTACTTTGTAAAAAATGAATTTGCTCTTTTGTCATATTTATTTGAAGTTCTGAAATCCCTTCAGCCGAAAAAAATCTTTCATCATTGATCTCAAAAGAGGGTTTAAGCCTCTTCAATCCGAAAATACCCATAATCACAATCACTCCTATCACAATTATTCTCATTAACAGTTTTTTCGTAATCACTTTCTTTTTCATATTGTAAATTTCATACTCCCTTTTATGATTTATTAAAAATAAATTGTTGTAGAAGGAATATTTTTTTATTCATTCCATAATTCTTAAAAATAAAAATACTAACCGTATTTTTATTTTTTGTAATCTGTTAAAAGTTTCATAACAGCTTCTGTAATGTATTCCATAATTTTCGGAAAATATTCAATACCAATTTCCATTTTATGAATATCGATATAAAATATTGCTTGAAATAAAGCACGTATAAATGCGTCGTCTAAATCCTTTCTAATTTCACCTTCCTTTTTCCATGTTGCGAAAACCTTAAAAGTATCGTCATTTATTACATCTTCAAGACCTTTTTCTATTCCTCCCTGCTTATAAAATTCTTTCTCCAGTTTGGTGAAAAAATCTCTGTTATACCATTCCTTTAATATCGGATTTGACTTCATACCTTCAAGATTCATGACCACTATTTGTTTTATTGCTTTTACTGGGTCATCCTTCGGATCAATATACTTCATTATATGTTTTTTAAGTTTTGTATTCTCACTCAAAAAAATTTCTATGAAAAGCTGTTCTTTAGAAGAATAGTATTTATAAAATTTTCCTATCCCTATTCCAACAGCACCTGTAATATCAGAAACATTTGTATTTTTAAAACCATGTAAACTGAATAACTCTTTCCCACAACTGAAAATTTCCTTTTTTGTATCTTCCGTATACATCACCTCTTGCCGGAATGAATATTTTTTTATTCATTCTATAATATCATTCAACTCCTTTTTTGTCTATAGATTACAATAAAATTTTACATATCTCATAATTTAGATTTTTACATCACTTCAATATTTTTCTTTTAATGTGAAGTACACATATCATAGAGTTTTTCACCGTTTTTCAGTTTCTGACTGTTGCGAATTTGAATCTTTTTGCCAGATAGAGTGCAAGTTTTGAATTCCGTATGCTTTTTCGGCAGAGTATATACAGTTCTTTGTGTCCAAATCCCAGTTTATCTCCTTCGATAATACCATGTATGGAATCGAGCAGCTCTTTTTCCGATGAGTTTTCCAAAAAATCAACATAAAGATGCTTAATACGTGGATCAGAAACAGTCACCCTTTCTAATTCACCTTCCGAAAAGGGAAACAGTTCGATCAATATTTTTAAATCATTCTCACTTCTAACCTTCACACCGCTTTCAAACCCGGAGCTTTTCTGAAACTCGTTCCGTATAATCCGGAGAAGGGAGTCTTCCTCAAGAACCGTTTTAAAAACTGGTTGCCGCTCTGAATGTAAGTTGTCACGTTATACAATCCCAAATCGGAAAGAAAATGTCTCATGCCCTCCATCTTTACAATATGTTTTCCACCGACATTGATTTCCCTGAAAAGAACAATATATTTCATCGGGTAGTACCCTTCAACAGTTCGTGTTCATCGTTCAATAAAAATCCCGTATATATTTACACTTCTGTACTTTCAAAATCTCTGCTTCACTCAAAATAATAAACCACATCGTTTAGCGTCACTAAATCCTTCGGGGAAATCCTGAGTGTAAAGAGAGGATCACCACTTCCGCCGAATATATAATCAAACTGCAAAATTTTTTTATCCATTATACACGGAAAACCGAGCCCTACAAGTGGAATCGCTCCGACTTCATATCCAGTACTTCTGAAAACCTTCTTGCGATTCATCAACTTCAGTTCCGGAAGTTTCATTTCGGATCTCAACGAAGCGAAATCGATCTTCCCGTGCATTGAACTGACCATGCATGAAAAAATTTTTATTCCGGATCTCAGTATTAAGGTCGGCACCGCCCGTGTTATGTCAAAATATTTTTTCCCATCTGCAAGAGTTGTAATAGGAAGCTCATGTTCGATAATTTGAAAATCCGCATTGCTTTTACACAAAAATTTCTCCAGTTCTTTTATGTTCACAATTCCTCCCTGGCTCCGTAAATTTTCCGATAACGATCAAACACATCATTCATGAGCTTATTCTTAATAAGTTTATGAAATTTATTCGAACCACAATAAACATAAAACTACTTCTTCTTTGATATAGACGCACCTGCTCCGATGAGTATCAATATTATAACAAAGAATCCACCGAGGATTTTCGCATCTGTCAGACCGAGCCAGGTGATTATTGCTAAAGCCACAATCATAATGACCAATACAACAAGCAATATTTGTCCAAATCTCCTTCTTTGCATTTCTCTCACTCTATATATCACGCTTAGCGTATAAACGGCACGAAAACATGCAGGATAACCATAACAAAACCAATCCAACAATAAAAGGTGCAACAAATAAATACACGGGAATATCCGATGCCAGGAACGATGTGTCACTCCATGAAAATTTAATTCCCAGCAACTTTGTAAGAAGAGGAAATTGGATTATGCCGAGAAAGGCTATAAACAAAGGTATAAACGCCAAAATCTTTGCTTTGCTGTAATCATATTTGAAATAAATCGGAAACTGAATTGCTACAATTAAAGAGAAAACGCCCGACAACAATGAAATGGGGAATAACGTTTCTACAATATCAAATTTTGTTCCAATAAATAACGACATAATCCACGAAAATAAAATCGCCAGGACTATGAAAACAGCTTCGGCCATTAATGCAAATGAATAGTGGCCTCTGACAACGGTTTTTCTGTTAATGGACAGTGTTGAATACAGAGTATCCAGTCTGTTTTTTTCGCTTATTGCAAAAGGATAGGACATTAACAGGATGGGTACCATCATCAAATAGCTTGAAAGCACATTCGACGACCTGGAAAAAAATCCCATCCCCATAGCAAGAACCAGTAAAATAAGAATAGAAACTCTGTATGGTTTTAAAGACCGGAGTTCCATGCCAACAAACAATAAAGTTTTTTTCACTAGTTTTCCCTCCAATTATTAAACCTGACTATTATCTCATCCAGATTACTTCTTTCGGTCACAATGTTTTTTGATATCAAAGGAAGAACAGAACGATCGATGAGCCCGTCAAAGCCCACGTTATGTTCGCGACAGCCGATAATTTGTGTTTTCAATTCGTCATCGAGAACGTCAAGACCACCCCTTATAACCACATATTTTTCAAGCAAATCGTCCTTAATACCACTATAAAGGATTCTACCGTTATTGATCACAGTGATATAATCTGCAGTTTTTTCAAGATCAGAGGTTACATGAGTTGAAAACAGCACCCCTTTATTTTCATCTTCGATAAACTCGCTCAATATTTCCATGAGTTCGTTGCGTGCTACCGCATCCAGACCACTTGTCGGTTCGTCAAGGATAAGTAAATCCGCTTCATGGGAAAGAGCTATCGCGATCATAAGTTTCATTTTCATTCCACGGGATATCTCTTTTACCTTTTTCTTCATATCGAGACGGAAATCTGAAAGCAGACTGTTATATTTTCCACTGTCCCACCTTCTGTAAAAAGGTTTAAGAGTTCTTTCAATATCTTTTAGAGACCATTCACTCACATAAAATGTATTATCCATTACAACACCTATTTTTTCTTTTATCTCCTGCTCATAGGAAATATTATCTTTTCCGAATACCTTGATTGTACCCGCGTTTCTTTGCAACATATTCAGAATGAGTTTGATCGTTGTCGTCTTTCCTGCTCCGTTGGGACCAATAAAACCCATGATAAAACCCTTAGGCAGCGAGAATGAAACGTCTTCAAGTACAAAAGTCTTATAATTCTTGAAAACTCCATTCAATTCTAAAATGTTATTCATATTCGTCCTCCTCGTTCATAAAGTACTTAAGCATATTCAAAAGTTCGTCATCTGAAAGTTCACAGAGCCGTGCAGCAACAACGGAGGCCTGCAGATGTTTTTCAACCTCCCTGAGTTTATGTTCACGCAGAAGATCGGTATTCTGTGACTGAACATAACAACCTTTTCCCTGTATATTTACTACAAAGCCTTCCTGTTCCAAATCGTTATACGCCCTCATGGTGGTGATGACACTGATTTGCAAGTCCCTTGCCAATCTTCGTATTGACGGCAACAGTTCACCCTCTTTTAATTCTCCTCTGAAGATGGCGGCCTTTATTTGTTCTTTTATTTGTTCATAAATTGGTGTTCCTGCCGTGTTTGAAATTATGATATTCAAATACTCACCTCAATCACACTGTTTATAATTTATATAAACAGTTGTCAAGTGGTAATTTTTCTTAATACATACAAAAGGACTTATTCGCAGGTTTTTCCCATCAGTACTGCACAGGCTTATAATACAAAAGTACACCTAGAGATTTTCAATATTCTGAACGCAGGATAAATAATAAAAAAAACAACACCCATTTAGGTGTTGTTGTTAAAAGTATAACATGGGAATCCAGAGTTGTCAAGGTTTTTCATTTTAACCTGTTATTCACTTAGCGTATGGATATGCACACACCAAAATTCAAAATAAATGAGTTAAAATGCTATAATTTATAAAATTTCTATGAATGGAGAGATAGCCATAAAAAAAAATTATTTCAAAAAAGAGTGCCGGAGATTTTCTGATTAATTACCAGCAGTTCCATTCCGAAAAATGCAGCAAGAAAAAAATAATGGAATTTATAAATAAAGTCGGATGTATACAGTATGATCCCGTAGATGTGGTTGGAATAAACAACGACATAATGCTCAGATCGAGATTCAAAAATTACAAAAAGCAGGATCTGTACGATCTTCTTTATAAAGAAAGGGAATTGATAGACGGATTCGACAAGAATATGTCGATTTATCCCATAAAGGACTGGCCATATCTCAAAAGAAACAGAGAAAAGATCTCCGACTGGAACAAACTCAAAAACGGGGAAATTCAAAAAATCACTCCGAAAATAAGAACAATTATCGAGGAAAAGGGACCCATTTGTTCTCTCGATCTGAACATAAAAAAGAAAATCGACTGGTTCTGGTCTTCCGCAAACGTTGGAAAAGCAGTGCTTGAAGCGATGTATTTTAATGGAGAACTCATAGTTCACAGAAAAATAAACAAAAGAAAGTATTACGATTTTGCCCACAGATATATCGACAAAAAAATATTGAATTCCGAAAATCCCGTGGATAGTCTGGAAAAATATCACGACTGGTATCTTCTGAGAAGGATAAACAGTATCGGCTTTTTGTGGAATAAAAGAAGCGACGCACTGCTCGGGATAGATGATTTCAAAGCACCCGAAAGGAATTCCTCATTCAAAAGACTTTTTAAAAAAGGGCTTATTAAAGAATTCAATATAGAAGGAATAAAGGAAAATTTTTATATCTCAACAGAGAATTACGATGATCTTCAAAACAGCAGGGAGAGAAAAAAGGTATCGTTTGTCGCCCCTCTGGATAACCTGCTGTGGGACAGAAAACTAATCAAAGAAATTTTCGGGTTCGAATATGTCTGGGAAATTTACAAACCCGAATCAAAGAGAATTTATGGATATTACGTTCTTCCCATCCTTTACGGAAACAAACTCATAGGAAGAATCGAACCGAGAAGGGATTCAAAAAAGAAAAATCTTATAATTAACAATTTCTGGTGGGAGAAAAATATAAGGAAAACAGACAGATTGATGAGAGAATTGAACGAAGCTCTGGATAATTTCCGGGAATTTCATTCGCTTTCAAAAATAGAATTCTCTCAACAGTTCAAAAATACAAAAGAAAACATTTTAATACTCGAGAACATGCGCAGCATTTGATAACTGAAAGTTTTTCCTTTCCGGGAGGAATCTCCAAAATACGGACGACTTTACAATCCAGGTTCTCGCCCATATGAAATTTTAAGATACAAATGTACATTATTCCCCTTTTTTATATTCGCGGGAATTTTCCTGTGATTTATTTTTCATTCAAAAAATAATTTTTAAAAATGTGAATCAAAAAAAATTAATTAATAAACTTTTAAATGCTGAATCTCATGGTTTTAATATGAATAATGTAGAATTACCTGTAATACCTTTTAAAAACCCGAATAAAAAATGTTCAGGAGGTGCTTTATGCTTTACAGAGAAATGGGAAAAACGGGTGAACTGGTCTCAGTTTTAGGCTTCGGATGTATGAGATTGCCTATTATTGATGGAAAAAACAGCATAATAGACGAAAAAAAAGCGACTGAAATGATAGAATATGCTGTGGAAAACGGTATAAATTATTTTGACACGGCCTACCCCTATCACGGTTCCATGGAAGGGGGCGGAGCAAGCGAACCTTTCCTGAAAAAAGCTCTTCATAATCACAGAAAAGGAATTAAAATCGCCACAAAATCTCCAACCTGGTTAATCAATGAATACAGCGACTTTGAAAAATATCTGGACATTCAGCTTGAAAGATTGGGAACTGATTATATAGATTTTTACCTTCTTCATACACTCAACACAAGGCTCTGGACCGCGGCTAAAAAAGCGGATTATGCGAAATTCCTCGATGTCGCCATCAAAAGTGGAAAAATAAAACACGCAGGTTTTTCATTTCACGATAACGCACTTCTGTTC
>CAXXLB010000013.1:0-2764 GCA_963664675.2 Petrotogaceae bacterium | reverse complement strand
CCAAAACAATTGCGGAGCTTACTTTATAGTCTAGTAATCCGCTTAATATACCTGCCGATGCGGTATAGTGAGATACAATTTCAGGGATGCTGGTTGCCAAAGAAACAACTGTAACGCCAACAAAGGTTGTAGACAACCGAAAGTATCCTGCTAAACCAGTCAATTTTCTTACTGCTAAATCTGCACAATAAACCAAAGCAGTCAAAGAAATAATTCCGCCAATAACTGTAAACCAAATATTGCTAAATAAAAATTCCATATTATTTTACTCCAATTAGACTCATAAATAAAAAAAGAGCCGCGATAAATCGCAACTCTTAATAAATAAAAAATTCGTTACTACTTTATACGTAAAAACATCTTCCAATATGTAGATGCAAAAAATCTTCAGGGTCATCCCTTTGAGGAACCTGAACTTTCAATCCAAAATATTTTTGTGTTTTTTTCGAAGTTTTCATCTAATTACCAAAAGAAATATAAGATAAATTAATCCAATTGTCAAGTATATGAAGTCAGATCCAAATGGACAATTTCGAGGAAAAATGAAAATTGAATTCTAGTTAAAAAAATTTAGTATAATTATTAAAAGAGCAAAAAAAGGCTAGAAATAAAAAAAATGATGAAAGAATTAAATTAGTAATAAAAATAGCAAGTTCAATACTACAAAATGCAACAAATTCTTTCAACTGACTGTGATAATGTGATTTATAACTCATTATAATAACCGTGTATTCACCTGTAGGAAAGCAAAGTTATCTGACTTGAAAGCAGAGTTAATTGATTTTTCCTATACGTATTAAAAGTTAAGAATGATAAGGTGTTTTGTTCAAAAAAACGTATTTCATGTATTCATAAATTCAACTCAATTTTCCTTAAAGTTATAAAAAAAATCAATTATATATATTGCGGTCTCAAACTTTTAGTGCAACAAGATTATTAAAAACTTCATCAGGCTTCAAAAAGTCTAAGACAGTTCTTGGCCGATCATTTAGACTATCTTGAACTTCCTTTATATCATCAACAGAGACTAAAGAAAAGTCAGTTCCTTTTGGAAAGTATTGGCGAATGAGTCCATTTGTATTTTCATTCGTTCCTCTTTCCCATGGAGAAGCAGGATGAGCAAAATATACCTTCATATTAGTATCAATTGTAAATTGTTCGTGTTCACTCATTTCTTTCCCTTGATCATATGTAAAAGACTTTTTCAGATATTCTGGAACACTCATAAAAGCATTAGTAAAAGCTTTTCGGGACAGTCAGAAAAAGTGTGTCTTCTAGTATACTAAAGGAAAAGGAAAGAAGATGACACAGACAAAAAAAGAAAAAGAAACATCAAAATAATTAGCCGAAGAATTAATGAATGAATTAGGAAAAGCAAAATCAATCGATGATTTCTATGGAAAAGAAGGGATATTTTCACGAGTATTTTCAAAGACGATTGAACAAATGTTAGAGACAGAACTTAGTGATGAATTAGGATATAATCGATATGAATCAGAGGGACGAAATAGTGGAAATAAGAAAAATGGTCATTATCAACGAAAAATGAGAACCTCAGGAGGGGATACTGAAATAAATGTACCAAGAGATCGCAATGGTGAATTTCATTCGGAAATTTTAAAAAAGAACACCAATGAAATCGAACAAAAAGTGATTGCGATGTATGCCAAAGGTACCTCTACGCGAGATATCCAAGATATGCTGGATGAACTGTATGGGATAAGCGTCACACCTGAAACGATTAGCAAAATAACCGATAAGATCTAGGGAATGGTGGGAAGTTGGCAAGCGAGGCCGTTATCGCCAATTTATGCTTTTTTATATTTAGATGCCTTACATATCAAGCTTAAACGGGATGGAAAAGTTGAAAATGTAGCCGTTTATAACGTTTTAGGAGTAAATTTAGAAGGGAAACGAGAATTATTAGGGAATTGGATTGGGGAAGGAGGAGAATTCGCAAATTTTTGGCTGTCTGTGGTATCAGATATGCAAGCAAGAGGAATTGAAGATGTGCTGATTGCCTCGATAGACGGATTAGTTGGATTCTCAGATGCGATTCATGCCGTTTTTCCCAAAACAAAAATTCAGCGATGTATCATTCACTAAATTCGAAATTCTTTAAAATATGTCACTTGGAAAGATAAAAAAGAATTTGTTGTAGATCTGAAATCGGTTTATAAGGCAAAAACACGAGAAGAAGCAGAATCTAATTTGCTTTTGCTTGGTGAGAAATGGAATCATAAATATGCCGCGGCTGTTCGTTCTTGGCAAAAAAACTGGGATGAATTAGCTACCTATTTTGAGTATCCAACCCACATCCGACGGCTGATTTATACGACGAATACTGTCGAAGGATATCATCGTCAGATTCGTAAAGTGATCAAAAACAAGACTTCTTTTTCTACTCCTCAAGCCGCTAGAAAACTCTTATATTTAGCTACCATGGATATTTCGAAAAAATGGAATAAACCGCTTATCAATTGGCCTTTGATTCTTAATCAGCTTACAATTCGCTTTGAAGATCGTTTGCTCGTTTAACTATTATTGGCAGAAGACTCAAGAATTCTGACACTCCCGTCAAATCGCTTACAACAATGTTTCGGTAAGGTTGTTTGCTAAATTGTCGATCAAGCTTATTTTCAATTTTTGAATCATTGCAAGTATCTTTTTTGGTTCGATATTTAGCTTTCGTATAACTTGAAACTAAACCTTCCTGTTTCATAATTCTGCTTATTCGACGTCTTGAAACGGTTCTGTTTCTCTC
>CAXXLB010000012.1:0-1662 GCA_963664675.2 Petrotogaceae bacterium | reverse complement strand
CCAAAACCCCAAATATCTGCTATGATTGTATCCACAAATTAAATCTTTGCATTATGCTGCTCTAATTTTTGCATGTTAGCATAACACTTATCCACCATTTCTGAGAATATCTCCAACATCTTTCTTAGCCAATCATCCGTCATCACAGATTTCAACTTTGACACTGGAAATAATTGAGCCGTATATTCAGACTTGATGTCTTTTGTTTTCCCAAATATCATGTTAAAATAGATGTGACAGAGAAAAAAAAGAACGCTCGCGATTTGGTTTAAAAATGTGCTTGGTATTATGGGAAAGTTTTTTGGAAATGAATTCATCAGAACGCATCAGAATTTGTTCAATTAAAACACGCTTGAATTATAAAAGTAACAATCATCATTTTTTTCTGAATTGGCGAGATATTGAATAGCCTGCCTCTTTCATCAAATATTAGCCTCATTTTTTCAGGCTCTGTTAGGAAAGCTTCTGGTAGGAATTTTCCTGTTTTTGTGAGTCTGTTAAGAAAATTAATTATGGGGGTTGCGGTCGGTATACAATCAATGCTCTTTTTTATCTCTTCAATTATCCCTTTATTCTCACCTGTAAGCGAAGAATGTGTAAGTTAAGTTCTGTGTGTGAGAGAGATAAATTGATAATATCAAAAGGAAAATCATCTTGAATTAATGACACAATAATGATGCGAATAGATTGCAGTAACCAAGCTCGAGTGATTTCGAGATTAATGGAGATATCGTACTGACAAATTTTTTGTTGCTCCTCTTTTATTTTTTCTATATTTCTTTTCGCATAATTTTTAAGAAATATCAAAGCCAGAATCACTCGACATATTCCACGGAAAAGTGCAAAAGGCCGGAGCTTAGATTGTTGTGAATTACTCTTCTGTTCTTTAATGCCGCGCAATTTTTCGCGGATAAACAATTTTGTTTCTTCAATATCAAAATCTCCAAAACGCGTTCCGCTGACTAGCTTTGGATCTTGTAGCGGCTCAATTCCAAGGGAATTAAGGAGGGCTTCTTTGGTCTCATTAGATTGAATATATTGTTGTTTCATTTTCTGAATTTCTGTGTATGGAATTATTTTTACTTTCCGTCGTTCTGGCTGTATTTGGTTCAGAGGATTTGCTGCAAGGAACCGCTGGGGTGTCAGATCCGAATCTAGACTCCGAGCGTTTCTCTAAGAGCTCGACTCTTTTCATTAGTTGATCTATTCTGTTCAAGTTTTCTCTTCCAGAGTCCGGCCACTGAGTGAATTTTTGGTGTGTGGGTTCGAGAAGTTTTTGTCCCTTAGTTTGCGTATCTAGTGAGTTGTTAAGCCTCTCCTGTTCCTCAAGATATTTCAAGGCATGATAAGAAGGATTTTCAATAGTTGGAATAAGACGGGAAGGAAGATAATCATGGGATTTTGTAATTTTTTCTGCATTCAACATCTCTCTTGCAGACTGCTGAAACGAAGTATTTTGCTTGGTCTCTTCTTTTGCTTTTTTTCTTGCATAATAAGGTGGATAATTTCGTGGCATATAATCCTTTCCATCTGAATATCCCCCAATGGGGTATCTAGCTGCTGGTTTCACTTTTTGGAGTCCCAGAAAAGTAGGGGGATTCCTACTAGGAGGTTGATAAGCTATTGCAGTTATATTCGGAGCGCATTGGGGATATCCAGTAG
>CAXXLB010000011.1:0-6783 GCA_963664675.2 Petrotogaceae bacterium | reverse complement strand
TATAGTATATCCGAATAGCCCTTTTGTGCAATGAATTTTATTTTATTTCCCTTGTAAATTGAAATAGAACATTTATTTATTTCTTTATTTACGTCTGTTATAAAATCCAGCATTTTCATAAAAAAACTTTTTTCCGAAACTTCCCTGCTTAAAGCTGTGTTCAGGAGATTTGAAGCCTTAATGTTAAATTCGGTATTTTGGTTTATTTCTTTTTTTAAATTGTTCAGGTTTTTGGTTGTTATTGTACGGATTATAATTATAAAAATGATCAGAATTATCAAAATCAGAAAAAGCAACAATAATAAAAATTTCAACTCTCTGCTTGTGAGTGCCTGTGGAAAATATGTCTCGCCGAGCCATTTATTTTGCAGGTTATTATATTGATCATTGTTCTGGTCTATAAATTCGCTGAAATTGGCTTTTAAGTCCGTATTTTCAAATAAGATTCCGTATTCATAATTATCGAAATAACCCGATCCCTTTATCACAGGGAATCCCTTGCAGGAAATATATTCATAGTATATATATGGAACAATAATTGCGTCAACTTTGCCGTTTAGCAAAGACTCCGTCAAATCCGAAAATGATGAGAATTCTGAATAGTTCAGATCCCCAAATAAATCTTCATATTTAAATCCCGGAAGAATTCCGACACTTGAACAGCATTTCAACTGACCTAATGAAATATTGTCGCTGGGAAATTTAAAAACTGTGACTGGGAAAAAGTTCATCTCTTTGAATTCAAAAAGTTTTTCCGGGTGAGATTCACCCATCTCAGTCTGAACATAGTTGGCGATTACATCTGTCTTTTTATTTTCGTATAATTCTATCAATTTTTTATAATCTTCAAAATAATAATTTAAATTAAATTGATTTTCCTCTGCCCAGAGATTGAACAGATCAATTGAAAAACCACTGAATTTTCCATTTTCTTCCATCACAAGTGGTGGAAACTCAAATATACCTATATTTACTTCCGAATCATAAGCGAAACAAAGCGAAAAAAAAATAAGAAAAAGAATTATTATAATAGAGAATTTCATGTTTGATTATATCAGTTATTTTCTCTAATTTCAACTTCCAAAGGGGTTGATAGCGTTCCTAAAAGCATACCAAAAGCCATTATAATCAGCCCGAATGTTTCCATTTTTGTTGGAATTTCATTTAGAATAATCATAGCGGAAAATAATGCAAAAGCTGGTTCACCTACATAGGCCAACGAAGAACCGACTGACCCCAAATGTTTTTGATATTTTAACTGGGATGAAACCGCATAGATGGTTGGGAAAATTGATGCGAAGATTGCTACGGACAATACTTTATAATCTAATAATATTTTCCCCGGAGCAAGTGGAATGATGAAAAAATTCACCGCGGCCACGACTATGAATTGAGGCAATAAAAGGGCTTTTTCTTCATTTTCAGAAATTGTTTTTGTAGCGATTGAAATATATATAATATGAAAGGCATAAAAAAAAGAACAAAATAATGTTAACAGATCGCCAATGTTGAAATCCAAACTTGGATTAGTGACAAAGATTAACCCGGTTGTGGATATCAATAAAGATATTATTTGAGTTTTTTTTGGAATTTTTTTTTCGAAAACAGGTGACAATATAGCTACTATTCCAACGTACAGAGCAGTTATAAATCCACTTTTTGATGCTGAAGTGTAAAATAATCCCCAGGTTTGAAATAAATAGCCCCCGGAAAGAAAAACGCCCAATATCAATCCTTTTTTCCACAATTCTTTGTTGAGTTTATTCAATCTGAAGTAATTTTTAAAAATGAGTAGTATGATAATCGATATGGAAAATCTTATACCGTTATAAAAAACGGGTGAAATTGAATCATTTAATATCAGTTTTTGAATTGGAAAAGTTATCCCCCAGAAAAAAACAACAAAAAATAAATTTATATAGGCTTTTGTTTTAATCTTCATAAATACTATCAATTGCTTTTTTAATTATTACTGCCGATTTCTCCAAAGAGGCCAGTTCGTAGCCATCCATTTTTATATTCAACACTTTTTTTATGCCATCTTTATTAATAACAGCCGGTAAACTGAAAGGGATATTTTTTATATTGAAATATTCATCATGTACGAAAGAAACAGTTAAAACAGAATTTTCATTGTTGGCGATTGCTTCAATTAATCTTACGGTCGATAATCCTATACCATAATAAGTGGAACCTTTACTCTTTATTATTTTATACGCTTTATTTCTTGTTTTTTCATAAATCTTTTTAAAATATATATTTCTTTTTTTTGAAAGAGGACAGTCTTTGCAGACATCGAAAATCGGAATTCCACCGATATTTGCAGTGGACCAGCTGACTATTTCGCTGTCTCCGTGTTCTCCTATTACATAAGCATGAATTGATCTGGAATCTATTTTGAATTCATTCGCCAGGTTAAATCTCAGCCTTGCGGTATCAAGGGTAGTTCCGGTACCGATGATCCTTCTTTTATCCAGGTTGGATTTTTTCCATGCAACGTAAGTTAAAATGTCGACTGGATTTGAAACGATAATGAATACAGGATTTTTAGAATACTTTAAGCACTCCTGTACTATAGAAGAAACGATCTTTGCATTTGTTTTTAATAAGTCTAATCTCGTTTCATCTGGTTTTTGTGCTCTTCCTGCAGTTATTACTATTATATCTGAATTTTTGGTCAGATCATAATCACCACCTGAGATCTTTACGGGTTTTATGAAAGGGATCCCATCACTGAGATCTTCGGCGTGACCGATGGCAAGTTCTTTGTTCATATCCACAAGAACAATTTCCTCTGCTACACCTTTTATAACAGCGGCATATGCAATTGATGACCCGACCATACCACAACCAATTATAGATATTTTCATTTTTTATCCTTTTTAAAATAATTATCTATTTCCCTTTTTAAGATATCTTTAATTTGATCTGGTTTTACGGTTATCAATTTCCCATTTTTAAATATAACCGCTCCGTTTTTTGTTCCTGCAATACCTACGTCGGCATTTTTACCTTCACCGACCCCATTGACTACGCATCCCATAACAGCTATTTTAATTTCTCTTTTAAAAAGATCATATTCAGCGGTCCATTCTTTTACCTTTTGGGCGAGCTCCATCACGTTTATTTCGGTTCTTGCACATGTGGGACAAGAAATTATATTCACCCCTTTCCTGAGACCAAGAGATTTAAGGATATCTATCCCGGCTTTTACTTCTTTTATAGGGGTATCTGATAAAGAAACTCTTATTGTTTCACCAATTTTTTCTTTCAACAACATACCGATACCGATCGAAGATTTTATTATACCGCTATCACCAAAACCGGATTCTGTTATGCCCAAATGTAACGGATAATTTGTCCTTTCTCTTATATATTTGTTTGCATTATAATTGTCTGTTACCGAAGAGGATTTGGCAGATATGACGATATTGTCAAAATCGTATTTTTCTAAAACTGAAACCTGTTTTAAAGCACTTTCTCCGAGAGCAATGTAAGGTTCCATGTTTAAAAAATCTTTATTGAGAGAACCTGAATTTGATCCCACTCTTATTGGTACTTTATAATCTTTCGCGATTTTAACGATTTCTCTGAGTTGCCATTCCCTTTCAATATTTCCCGGATTTATTCTGATCTTTGCGGCACCGGCTTTTATTGATTCAATTGCAAGTCTATAATTGAAATGGATATCTGCAACAATGGGTATAGAAAATGTTTTAGTTATTTTTTTTAACGAATCAACACTTTCAAAATCCGGTACAGAAACCCTGACAATATCGCAGCCATTTTCGACCAGGTCACTGATTTGATTTGTGGTGCTCTCTAAATCATAAGTCTTTGTGTTGGTCATTGATTGCACTAAAACATCTTTGTTTTCTCCAATTACTTTGCTACCGATTTTTACATTTTTTATCATAAAAATCTGCCTATATCTATCACGGTAATCCATATCATGAATCCCAATAATACGAAAAAGCCTATTGCATGAATATAGCCAACAATATTGGGATTTATTTTTCTTCTGATTATCATTTCAATCAAATTTATAAGCATTCTTCCCCCATCCAATGCGGGAAGTGGTATGAGGTTGACTACTCCTAAATTCAAAGAAATAAAACCTGCCAGTAACAGAATCATTTTTAGTCCCATTCCACTGGCGGCATCTACGAGTTTTACCATTCCTATCGGACCGGTGAAAGAATTTGCAGATACCTGTCCTGTAAAGAGTTTCACTATGATGTCAACCATTTGTCTCAACATATCTCCCGCCCACTGTACTCCCAAACCGAAAGCCAAAAATACATTATCAGGTTTCCAGTATTCGGATTGCTGTGAGAAAACCCCGGGTTCGTTTATCACATTTATTAAATCGGTTTTTGAAACTTCCTTTTCTAAAATATCACCATTTCTAAGAATTTTAACCTGCAATGTATCAGGAAATCCATAACCATGCCAAGTGATTTTATTATCGGTAAATGTGATTGATATATCATCTTCGGATAAGGATAATAATTCAGCCATTCTTGAAAGAGCCAGACTATTATCTGTTTTGAAATCGTTTATGCTTTGTAAAATATCATTTTTTTCAAAAATACCAATATTTTTTGTTATTAAAGGATCGAAATATTTGTAGTAAAAACCAATCGTGTATCTCTCTTCAGTTGGGAGATAAGAGAGAACATTACCTTTTATTTTATCTCCATTTTCAAAACCAAATTGGATGAAATCATTTTGCTGAAACATTTCTCCATATGAGAAATAATTTCCGTTGAATTCAACACCATTTATTGTTTCAACAGATTCTCCAATGTTTCCTTCATAATTTTTAAAACCACTTGTAATTCCTGGGGTTGAAGTTCCGGAATAACATTTACATTAAAGTCGTCTCCGCTTCTAGAGATTCCCAATTCGATTTCTTTTCCTTCGCTTATTTTATCGGTAAGTGTTTGATTTTGAATAATATAGTTCCCATCAACTGAGAATATTTGATCGCCACTTTCTAAACCTGCATAATAAGCCGGAGAATCCGTTACGATGTTATCTACATTAATTTCAGGAAATCCCCATATTGCCGAACAAAACGCAAAAATTACGAATCCTGCTAAAACAGAAAAAAGTGGGCCTGCAAAAGATATTAAAAATTGTTGCCATGAAGGTTTGGATGTTAACAATTCTTCATGCGGGATTTTTTCTTCTGTATCATTGTCTTCATCGTCATTTTGGTCCAGATCTTCTCCTGCCAGTTTGACATAACCGCCTATCAAAAAAGCTTTAAAGAAAAAATTGGTTTTTTTACCCTTCTTTTCATATATTTTTGGTCCAAATCCTATTGAAAATTCCTTGACTCTCACTTTGAAAATTCTCGCAAACAAGTAATGTCCAAGTTCGTGGACAACGACAAGTGCTGTAAGAATCAATAACAAATATATAATTGACAGAATCATAAATTCACCTCATTGGCCAGTATTCTAGCCGTATTTTCGATCTTAAATATATCATCATAGTTCAAATTGTTCAATTCGGGAATTCTATCCAACGTTTTTGAAATGATTACACTGATTTGGCCAAATTTAATCTTGTTATTGAGAAACATTTTAACCGCCTCCTCATCAGCAGCGTTGTATGCAATCTGAAGCGAATGAATACCACATATTTCTCTTGCAATCTTCAAAGAAGGGTACTTTTTGATATCAATTTTTTCCAGATTTAAATTTAATTCATCAAGATTATTTATTCCCTCTTCCCTTACGACTCTTTCAGGATAAGTAAGCGAATATGCAATTGGGAGTCTCATGTCGGGTTTTCCAATATGAAATTTCATAGATCCATCTATGAATTTTACGCCTCCATGTATAAAACTGTTTCTGCATATGTAGGTTTTGATTTTTTCCTGAGGAAAATCGAACAGATAACTCGCTTCAATAATCTCCAGGCCCTTATTCACCATCGTCGAACTATCAACAGTGATCCTCTTTCCCATGCTCCATACCGGATGTTTGAGAACCTCATTTACCGTTGCATTTTGTATTTCTTCTGGATTTTTATCTCTGAGTGAACCTCCCGAAGCTGTTAAAAATATTTCTTCAGGTTTAACGTCGCCCAATAGTGTTTGGAATATACTGCTGTGCTCGCTATCCACAGGAAGTATTTCAACTTTTTTCATTTTCGCTTTGTTTAAAAAATACTCTCCCCCGCAAACGATCGTTTCTTTGTTTGCAAGACATAGCCTCTTACAATAATCCAGAGAAAACAAACTGTATTTCAAACCTATTGATCCGGATACACTCATCATAATATAATCAGGATCAGATATTTGAATGAGCTTTTTTATTCCACTTTCACCTGTGAAATGATTCGTATTTTCACTCATAGCTTTCCCGCCCGAAATCGAAGCGGTGTATTCAGGTTTATATTTTTGTATCTGTTTTTTAAAAAGCCCGAGATTGTAGCCGCATGTCATGGCCACAATCTCTATTTTATTTTTACCTAATTTATCAACTACTTCCAGACATTGTTTTCCTATTGAACCAGTTGAACCGATAATGGCCAGTCTAATCAACTAATTTTCCCTCTATTATTTCTTTGATTTTGTTAATATCGCCACCGGTTTCCACTAATATTTTCTTCACCTGTTCTTCAGAAAGTTTCTTTATTATTTTTAATTTTTCAGGAAATTTTTGCCTTTTCCCAACCATACATTTTTCTTCGCTTATATTTTCTTCAGATAATTTTATTGCAAAGGCAGCACAACCCGGCTCGCCACAAACTCCACAATTAATCTTC
>CAXXLB010000010.1:0-5271 GCA_963664675.2 Petrotogaceae bacterium | reverse complement strand
GCTGGCCAGGGCCTCGTCGTACGGCTTCACCATCGACGACTTACTAACAGGATTGCAAACGCGCAAGGAGGAACAGTCATGAGCGATTCAACAAAAGGTTCAATAAAAGGCAAGTTCTCATTCTCTCTCGAACAATTCGCAACCACCATGCGAGCCGATTTTCGCTTCTCGCCGCTCAACGTGCTGATTCTCGTGGCAATCTACGTCGCGGGGCTGATCCTGCACCTTCTAACGCACGATTTCTCGGTCGAAGCCGTAGCGTTGTTCCTCGGTTCGGCCCTCACGCTTTCGATCCTGTTGCGGCTCACGCAGGTCTGGGAAGCGGTTGTCGTACTGGCCACTCTGGACTGCTTAATCTCGTACTTAATGATGCGTCCGAACAGCGAAATACTCCTCATCACAATCGTCGCCGCATTGTTGATTTCCCCATCCGTACAGATCGTCTATCAATGGGAACGCGCCGTTATTTTGCGATTCGGCCGTTTTCGTGGAATTCGTAAACCGGGTTTATTCATTGCCATTCCAATCATGGATAAAGTCGCTCAATTCGTCGACCAGCGCATCCGAGTATCCGATTTTAGCGCCGAAACCACCCTGACCTCCGACACCGTCCCCGTCAGCGTCGACGCCATCGGCTTTTGGATCGTTTGGGACGCAGAAAAAGCCGTGTTGGAGGTCGAACACTTCGACGAGGCGGTCGTTCTCTCGGCGCAAACCGCCTTACGCAACGCAATTGGACGCAACGATTTATCCGTATTGCTGTCCGAACGCGACCGGTTAGGGCAAGAGATCCAAAAAACGCTCGACGAAAAAACCAGTTCGTGGGGCATCACCACTCAAGCGGTCGAAATCCGCGACATCATTATCCCCAAAGGCCTCGAAGACGCCATGTCGCGCCAGGCTCAGGCCGAACGCGAACGGCAGAGCCGCATCATCCTGGGAACGGCGGAAACCGAAATCGCCGAAAAATTCGCCCGCGCCTCCGAACAATACAAAGACAATCCCGTCGCCCTGCACCTCCGCGCTATGAACATGGTCTACGAAGGTCTGCGGCAAAAAGGTTCGATGATTATCGTCCCCTCCTCGGCGGTCGAATCGATGGGTCTGGGAGCCCTCGGCGGCCTAACCGCCCTAGGAAAAGAAATCCCCAAGAGGAATATTGAAGAAGCGGAAACGGATACGGATACGCCGGAGAATAAAGTTAATCCAGAATAATTGGGCCGGGATTACGAGGAGTACAAAAAAACAAACACCCATGTTTTGGCCAAAATACAACAAATAGGAGGACGACTGTGAACGACGCAACCAACAACTACGATTTTTGGGAAACAACCGCCAGCGTAATGATTCGATGCTTCTGGATATGGGCTCTTTGTTTGGCGTTTTATTTCATCTTCATGGCCTTCGGAGGAGACGTCATTTACAAATACCACTCCATAGTTTTCGAGATGACCCGACAACAGTTCGACGTCATTCACTACTGCGGAATGATTGTAACAAAGCTAATCGCCATCATCCCGCTGATTATTTATATCTCTATAAAATGGACACAAAAATATAAATAACAATCAGAATACTCAATTAAATTTATTCAACAATCACTAATTACTGATATTTATGTTTAAAATTTATTACCATTTCTTGAAATGCAAGAAATCCCTTGTTTTCCTTTAAATCAATTTCTGGAATATTTTTAATATAGGAATATATATTGTTAACTGCTTTTAGAATATTATTCCTTTTCTTTTTTATTTTAGACATATCTATTTCATTGATTAAGAACCAAAGTATATAAAAATCTTGAAATGTTCGACGTGTATATTTTGCTCCAACTCGAGAACTAAATATCTGATCCAGCGAATCATTTAACAAAGCATCATTATGTTTTTGGTCTCCAATCAGTAAATATTCTATTTTTTGAATAAATTTTTCTATTTTATTCAACGAAATAAAAAATTTATCTTTGTTGTCACCTTTCTCTGAAATATTAGTCATGACAATAGTTATATCTCTTTTCTCTTTGATACGAGAATTAATTCTATCAAATTTTTGATAGATATCCAAATATTGTGAAATTAAATTACTACTTGTTTTATTACTGCTATATCTAACTCTATAGTCTAAATACACAAGACTTGTATAAAGTTCTTCATTTATCATTCTATCCATATATTTTCTTTGGAGTGGTGATTTGACATAAAACCAATTAGAAATTTCCACAACATTTTCTTTTATAGTACTAATAATTTCTCTATCGGCCCATGAATTCCACATTTCAAAAGAATTTTCAGGTATTGGGAACGGTTTGTCATTCAAACGAATAAATAGATCAACCGGATTAAAGTTTTCATTCAGTTTCTCTTCAATTTCGACAATCAAGAGATCAAAATCGTAAATTCTATTTTGTAACTTTTCTTCAAGTTCATCAAAATTTTTCCCATTCAATTCCTTTAATATTTTTAATCCCTTTAATTTGAATCTATGGTTTTTAGAACAACATAGTTGACTCTCTTCATTCAAATATTCTTTGCCAATAAAACCTATTAAAGTTAGTAATCTCTGCTGTCCATCAATTACTTCTGATACTCCATTTTTCTTTTTATAAATAAAGATTGCGGGCAACATAATACCCAAAAGAATACTCTCTATAATAGAGGAGGCTTTTGGTGAATTAATAACTTCAGCCCTTTGATAAGAAGGTCGAATCAAGAATTTATTTCTTTCCATCCTTCGCAATAAATCATCGATTGAATTACGCGTTGGTTCTGGTTTAGTTATTCTCAATGATTCCAATTCATTTAATTTAGAAATTGGGCTCTCTTGATTCGATTTAATATCTCTGATTTCCTCTTTTTTAATTTCATTACCTTCTAAGTAAATAGAAAAATCAATGTCATATAATTTTGTAAAAAATTCACTTGTTTTTGTGTAACGAAGCATAGTTTCTTTAAAATAATGATAATCAACATCACTATAATTTTCATAATTATTATTTACAAAATCAGCAAACTTATTAATATTCTGCTTATCTTCAACAATATCTATTGTTAATTCTTCATTTTCAACGACATTCAATCCCCATAAAAAACATTCAAAAACAAATCTATTATAAGGAATACTTTGTACCTCTAACTCTTCTATAACATTTTTAATTATCTGAACTTTTCTTAAAAACCCTGTTACTATATCGATTGGGTTATCGCAAGTATCTGACAAAAGTTGAAAAAATTTTGTAACAAGTTCATTCCTATTTATCCCCCTTGCATAATAAATAATTGGAAATCGACAAGTAACTAAAGATTTCCTTATGAATTGCAAAATTTCTTGTGTTGGAGGAGCATCGATATTCTTTTCCTTAACTTTGAAAAATATTGAGTAACAATCATTTAAATATTGTGGATGTTCTTTAAAAGTTCTTTTAAATTGATTAGTAATAATATTTTCAACATATACAGCATTATCAATTTCAGACTTTCTTAATGGAGTTATTCCAGAATTATATCTACCAAAGATTTCTTTTTTTATTCGGTCTTCAAAATTTGGATCGAAATTATTACAATCAATTATTTCAAAATCAATCATACGAATTTTTGCATCTAAAAATAATTCATGTATTTCTGGATAGGTATTACAAATTGCAGCATAAGATTTTTTGGAAAGAAATTTTAACGAGCATAGACCTTTTTTTGTCAATGAAAAATCATTGTTCTTAAATCTTTTTATTGTCTCAAACCTTTGCCTTCCATCAATAACCTCAATTGTGTCCCCATTATTAAAAAAGACTAATGGAGGGATTTCTGTCCCTAATAAAATACTTTCGATAAAATATGATGCTTTATGCTTATCCCAAACATAATTTCGTTGGTAATATGGAGCATAATCAATTTTTTTAATGAATCTATCACTAAATAAACTATCTATTGATTTTGAATATGTTCCAATCTTCAGTTTTGATTTAAATATTTCCTCAAATTCATGCTTTGAAAGAAATAAATCACTCATAATCAAGTATCCTTAAATTTTAATATTATTTTTTTCCTATTCTTATCAATTACCAATTCAACTAATAGAACTAAGCCAATGATATGAGCATCAATTTCCCATAATGCATAAACTAGATCATATGGGATATTTATTTTTAGGTCATTTATTTGAAGAACAAAATAGGATTCTGTTACTTCTTTGATATGTACAATAAATTCCTTATGATCCCATATGACAGAATTAGATTTTTCTTCTTTGGTTATGGGAGAGAGAAGTTCAACTTTGTTATTTTGAGTCCAAATATCTAATAGAGATAAGAACTTTTCTCTTGTTGATGAATTGATTCTTCTAAAAATATCATTATAAGACATATATTTTTTCCCATAATTTGTTCTGTAAGGGAATCTGAGATACTTATTGTTTTTCTTAGATGAAACTGCAGCAATTGTATTTACTAATGGCTTTATGCAAATAGATAATATCGAACCTCCAAGAAGATTTATCACATTAAACCATACATCGATATAATGTGGTGAAATCAGAGGTAAAACACAATCATTATAGTATTGCTGTATTTTCTCGATATTGTTTATTGGATATACTTTACTTGCCACTTTCAGTTTTTCTTTTTCTTTATACTTTTCTTCTATACCTATCAGAATTGATCCACCAAAAGTATTTGCAAACTGGCATACATCACATGCAAATTCTTCTGCAATATCTCGTTTATGCTGACTAGCAAAATCAAACTCTCTTTTGAAATCTAAAAATATATCTTCACAAGTTGAACCAAAAATGATTCTTTTATCAAATGTACTCGAACTTTCTATGTATCTTAAAAAGGATTCCATTAATTATCACCCATAAATTCATATACAATCATACAAATAATATATTATAAAAAAATATTTATAAAGACCTATACTATCTACGTATGAATTAGTTTTAGCGAACAATTCAAAACAGTATTAGCAAAAACCTTAAAACAAAAATCTACACCACAAAATAATTATCGTGTCCGGGGATGACGATGTCGGCGACTTTGGCGATTTGGTCGATGGATCGGCGGGCCTCGCGGGGGTCTTCGGCGTTGTCCGTGGGCTGGCGTTCGTCGAAATGATCGAACGTCGCGGCGGCGTCTCCGGCGACAACGACGATTCCCTCGCGGGTTTCGAACATAAGCGAAGTCGATCCGTGGGTGTACCCTGGGGTGGGTAATATTTCAATTTCACGCAACGAATGATCCTCGATGGGAACGATGCGCGCCAGAACGTCGCGCTCTTTTTC
>CAXXLB010000009.1:770000-1199870 GCA_963664675.2 Petrotogaceae bacterium | reverse complement strand
TAATAGCGAAGCTCCGAGAGCAATTTGCTCAATTTCTTTTTCAGATAATTTCATTTTAAAAATACCCCCAAAAGTAAATAAGATATACAAAAAATAATGTTGTTTAAAAGTTATCATTAATTAGGCGAAATGTCAAGAAAAACCGAGAATTTTTATAATATAAGGAGTAAACAAAGTATAATCATGATTAAATGCTTGTAAAATTATATTAAGATCCTTGAATGAGATTAATTTGTTATAAAAAAGTTTTTATAAGACTTTAGATTTTTTATACATTTCAATTTTTTCCGGTATATTTCATTAAAACCAGAACTACCAGACATTGAATTGTAATAAAAAATTCATTGACAGAAATTTGTTTTCAATTTATAATATGACTTAAGTTAAGTGTTATTGAAAGCGGTGATATTTTTGATTTGTAATTCGAAGGAATTGAAAAAAATAAATATCCAGAGCATAAAAAATGTATTAAAAAACAACGATTATTGCACGAAAATTTCCCTGGCGAAAAAAACAGGGTTGAGCGTGGCCACCTGTGGAAATCTTTTAAATGAATTGTTAAAAACGGGTGAAGTGCTGGAAATTGAAAAGGAACCCTCCAGCGGCGGACGGCCGTCCAGAAAGTTCATTTATAACAAGAATTTTTCATACATTTCCACCATATATGCCAGAAAAGAAGGCTTCACAAACTCTCTATCCATCTTTGTTATAAATCTCGGAAATGAGATACTATTTGAAAAAACCTTCGAATACGGTGACATTGGAACTACTGAAATTGAATGTGTGGTGAAAAAAGTTACTGAAAAATTTTCGAAAATCAAAATTTTAAGTATTGGTGTTCCCGGTGTGGTTAAGGATGGAACTATTTCATCGTGCGATTTTGAAAAGCTGAACAATAAAAATCTGATCGATCTGTTCAAAAAAAAATACGGATTGAAGATAATTGTTGAAAATGATGTCAACGCCTGCACAATAGGATATTTTAATAAAAATCTATCCGCAGGAGGAGAGAGTTTTGTTTATATTTATTTTCCGATGGAAGGCATGCCGGGTTCGGGAATAATAATTAATAAAAAGATTATCAGAGGAAAATCGAATTTTGCAGGGGAAATATCTTATCTGCCAATCGGAACGCAGAGAAGTTTTCAGGGAAAAATACAAAAAGATCCCGATTTGTTTTCGGAATACGTATCCAATATAATCCACAGTATAAATTGTGTTATAAATCCGGAGAATATAGTCCTCTCCGGATATTCTTTTTCAAAAGGTATATTGGAAAAAGTAAATGATCGTCTAAAGACAAAAACACACAAAGACCATATCCCAAAGATAACCTATGAAAAAGACATAAAAAGAAGTTATCTGGAAGGATTGAAATATTTGGGTATGGAAGGCCTTTCAGAAAAAATCCAGATTATAAAAAAATAACAGTTTAAGGGGAAAAAATGATTACTATTTTTCTTTTGGCATTGATATATTTAGCATTCATAAGTCTGGGATTACCCGATTCACTGATCGGGGTCACATGGCCTGCAATGAGAGCAGAATGGGGTATGCCGCTTGATGCTGCGGGATTAATCACGATAATCGTTTCGGGAAACACTATCATTTCAAGTCTGATGAGCGGATATTTAATTAAAAAAATCGGAACGGGTAAAATTACATATATAAGCTGCTTCTTAACCGGTGGCGCTCTGCTTGGATTTTCATTTTCTCAATCATATTTCTGGCTAATCCTTCTGGCAATCCCACTCGGTTTCGGTGCGGGTTCAGTTGATGCGGCACTCAATAATTATGTTGCTTTACATTTCAAAGCCCATCACATGAATTGGCTGCATTCATTCTGGGGAATCGGAGCAACTCTTGGGCCACTCATTGTTTCCGCGACTATTTCAAAAACTGGATCCTGGAGATCCGGATTCAGAGTTATTTCTATAATTCAGCTTTCCCTTGCTGTTGTCTTGATGTTCAGTTATCCTTTGTGGAAAATGCATCAAAAACAGCTTGGTACCGAAGAAAATAAAAAAGATAAAGATCAGGAAGAAATTGATAAAAATACGGGAAAAAAGAAAAAAAAGATTTTTAAAATAAGAGGAGTGAAAGCGGCCATAGCGACTTTTATCTTTTATGTTGCTACGGAATTATCGGTCGGTTTATGGGGAAGCAGCTTTCTGGTTCAGGTAAAAAATATATCGATAGAAACGGCGGCAACCTGGATTGCCATGTATTATGGGGGAATAACTCTGGGAAGATTTATTTCCGGATTTGTCTCTTTCAAACTCAAAAACACACAAATGATAAGAATTGGAATACTTTTGGCACTGACCGGTACGGTTTTGTTCAGTTTGCCGGTACCGGATTTTATGCTGTTCATATGTTTAATTCTGACGGGTCTGGGACTCGCACCGATTTTTCCCTCGATGCTGCATGAAACACCCCGGAGATTCGGTAAAAAATATTCACAGACGATCATAGGGTATCAAATGGGATTTGGCTATATAGGTAGCACATTTTTACCTCCTTTGGTGGGAGTAGTACTGAAAAATACAACCATGACTCTTTTTCCGTTCTTTCTGATTGCATTCATAATTTTGATGTTATTCTTCTCGGAGAGTATAAGGAATATAAAATATTCAGGGTAATAAAGAAATTTTACTGACTGTCGTACGCCGTAAAATAAAGCACAGAAGTTCGGCTCGGAATTTTTGATTTAAACCGTTTATTTAAAAAGGACACAGAAGAATTTTTCTCTTCCCAGATTATTCAACGCATCTATTTTTCTTTTTTCAAAAAAATCTTCCTCTCCTCCCCTTTGAAAATACCACAGGCAATCAATCAGAATGCTCAGCTTGTACACATCGAATACATGTCTTTTTTCAAGTGAACTCATCGGTCTGTATTTCAGATATTCATGTACTATACATCTGCATTCATCGAAGACCAGAATGTTATCTGCCCGATCGAACTTTCTCCAGGTTTTCCATGAAAACTCAGGTAAAAACGGATCCATGAGCGATACAATATCATAGGAAAGATATGTATAATTCGCATCATCAAAATCTATGAGTGCTACAAATCTATCATCATCAAAAAAGATATTCGAATAATGAAAATCACAGTGGCAAACACCTTTGGGCAGATTGGGGGGTAAATTCAGTTTTTCGAGTTCCCCGGCCATCCACTCGTATTTCTCTTTCGCATTTTTGGAATCTGTTTCATCTGCTTTTCCCTTCGCTAAGTTCCTGCAGAATTCAGGATTATAATTCCACCTGAATCTCCTGTATATTGGTTTGTAATTTTTAGTGATATTTCCCAGTTCCGCAACCTTTTTTATCAACAGATTTTTCTGAATTATCGTTGGATTTTCTATATGTTCTCCTTTTATAAACTCAAAAAAAACATATGGCCCATCTTTATAAAAATTAATGTACTTATTATTCTTTCCCTTTACTGGAAATGCGGTTGGAAATTTCCTCTTTAAAATATAATTAATAAGATTTATTTCAAACTTTATGGATTCTATTTTTCTGAAGCTGTAGAGTCTCAAAACAAATTTACCCTTGTCAGTGACTACAAGATAATTCGTTTGAACTGTACCATTTTTAATAATTTGAAAACTTTTCAATTTTCCCAAATTATAGTTTAAAAGTATTTCTTTAAAATCTTCTTCTTTTAAATTCACTTTTTCCATAGATCACCTTTAACCATTTTTTTCCCTGAATTATAATATATCTTATAATCAGTATATTATATAAACCTGTTATGCAAAAATCAAAATCGGTGGGTGTGATCAGTCATTAGATATTTTATCAAAATAGTTGCATCCGCAATAATTCTTGTTTTAGTGTCAGAAATAAGTAAAAGGGCATCTTTCTGGGGTGGGTTAATATCTCTCTCCCACTCACTCTGGCCATTGTCTGGCTCTACATAGATACCAACGGCAAACTGAAAGTGCAAATCTCTCGATAAATATTTTCTGGTTCTTAATACCTTCGCTGTTATTCTTTGTTTTTTTCCTATATTTTTAAAAATGGACATAAATTTTTATATAAGTATGCTATTGTCTTCTTCGATAACCATGTTCGGCTACTGGATCACAAGTATTATTCTATTGAAATTCAATATAAAAATATAACAATCCGAAGATAATTATGAAAGAAATCATCTTGCCAAACGTTACACCAATTTATAATTTTTTAAGTTTTATTACTTTTAAAATCAAAAAAATAAAAATAATGAATAATTCAAAAATACTCGATTACAGAGTACGGGAGATCTTCCCTTTATACATCTTTTATGAAGCCCGTCCGATTATTGTGAAATATAGATAATTCTTCCGGTCCATTGGAAAATGCTGAAAATTTCTGCACAGATAATAATTAAAACATTTATTTAAACCATGGAAAAATTAGGAATATTTAAGATGAAGAAATTTATTCAACCAAAGATCTAAAAGATTTAAGTATAACCGCTTCTATTATATATTGTTCAAAAGAAGTAAATTTGTTTATAAATATTTCTTTATGAAATCTTCTACTCTGGGAAGGCTTTCCTTTATGTATTTTTTCGGATCATCGTAATTTATATCGAGAACATAATTCATAAAATTCACCCTTCTGGCCGTCATGAGAAGATCGATATAAAACTCGTTAAAATCAATATCGCTTATTATCTCCGAATATGCCTCTAAAAGGGAGTTTTTAACCAGAGAATAATCGAATTTATCATTGTGCCTATAATAATATAAAAAAACCGAAATATCGTGTACCGGGAAACCCAGCAGGGCTTCTTCAAAATCAATTATCTTCAAATCATCTCCATCGACCAGAATGTTCCAGGGATTCAGATCCGCATGAATCAATTGAGGTTTTGAATTCTCATACAAGTTACTCAATCCATTATCCAGAACCGGAATGATATAATCCATCATTTTTATAAATTTATCAGGAACCACATTTTTGAATTTAGTTTTTTTATACACGGGAACTTCCCCACGGTAGTAAAAAACCTTATCCCATTTCTTGGGATTTAAATTCTCCGGAATAATTACATCTTTTGTCGCTGTGTGCATCTTCGCGATTATTTTACCCATTCTCCTGAAAAGCCGGTACGATTCTTTACCGCAAAAAACTTCACCTTCGATCCATTCATAAAGTATAGCTCTTTTTGGAAGTAGGGTGTATTTCGATTTCACTACCACGACCCCGTCACCGTTTATCGAATGAACGATATCCTGAATTGGAATATTTGATGCCTTATTTAAAGCATCCATGAAGAATACCTCCGCCAGATTATCTTCGATTTTACTGGATTCTTCCTGAAATATTTTCAATGTGTATTTTTTTCCGTTCTCATCGATTACTTTGAAAAAAAGGTTGGTTTCTTCGGTAAAATACTGAATACTTTTGATATTCAAGGCATATTGCGCCAAAATCAATTCCGCAACTTTTCTCAGTATACTCTTATCTTCCAAGGTCTTTCACCTGTAAACCACTTTTGAATAATATTCCACCCATAACAACTTATATCCACTGTACAGTGCAAGATTTATGGAGGGAATATTCCACACCGTTGTTGAATAGTAAGGAATCTTCCTGAGTTTAATTATATTTTTTGTAATCAGGTTCAAAAGAAACTTTCCGATTCCCATATCTCTGTATTTTTCCATAACATCAAGACCAATCTGCCACAAATCTTCCGAATCTGAGGATGCCCCCGCTATTGCAATAATCTTCCCCTTGTGAGTTATTGTGAGAGCTATTTCGTCGTCTCTCTGATAATTCTTTTTATAAATCAGAGCATTTTGAAAGTTTTTGAATCTATAGAGCTTGTGAATTTCATCTTTATAATAAATATCTACTATGTAATCGGTCTTCAAGGGTCTTTCGGTCTGTGTTGCCTCGCAGATGAATTTAAATTCAGGCCCCCTCAACCCACTTCCATCCTCTTTTATTTTTTCCTCAATACAAACCATATTCTGCGGCGAAAAGAAATCCTGTTTACTCATTCCTTCAAAGCTTCGCAAACACCAGTAGTAATTTTTCTCGGCTGTACAGACAATTAGTGAATTATTTATCGATATGAATGAAAAATGTTTACTGGATACGGGAAATTTTCTTCTGCCTTCTTTCTCAGAAAATTTTGTTATATAAAGACCCGGGTTGATAAAATTTTCGGTTTCGCAACAGAAATCCTTCGAGAGCGTTTTATAAAGTTTTTCCAACATCGCTTCTTTCATCTTCATCCTCCCCTGTGGATTAATAAATTTTACCCTATTCGTCTTTTAAAACAAAGAAAAACGTTCCATAGTAATGAAGACAGACAAAAATAATGATCTCTTCACAATAAGGTCCTTTAAAATACACTCATCCTTTTAAAAAATATAATATATTTGTTTGATAATCAAAAGTGAAAAAGGTAATCAAAACTCAAATATTTTCGGGTAAAGGCCATTTGATGAAAAACCTGATAAAAATTCAGATTTTTTTACATTAAAAGAATAAAATAAATTTGGAAAACAACAAACCAAATATAAAACTCATGAACAGGCGAAGATATTATATTCATTTTTTTGTGATATATCGATTTCAACGACAGGTTCATTTTCGTGAAAAAAACGTTCATAAAATGTTCGAATCACTTCCATATTTACAGAAAAAGATTATTTCAATTCATGAGCATTTTCATCGAAACATGTTTCAATCTGTTATAGATATTTCCATTTTCTTTTTCGGATTGCCTTTTGAAAAACGCGCAACCGAATCGTGTTGCAAACCAGAGAGCCATTCTTCTGGACCAGGCATCGAATCCGTATAACCTGAACATTTTCATGGCACCGCCCAGAGTGTAAAAATCTTTCACGGCTTTATAAAATTCTCCCTCGAGTTCCCATGGTGTGAGGTTTTTTGGAATGAAAACGACGTTCATCATGTCATAATATTCCCATTCTTTGATCAACAACCTGTTTTCTTTTTTGAATTGATTGTAAATGGGAGTACCTGGGTACGGTGTTAAAATAGCCGGTTGAAGCTGATAGGCATTTATGTTCTTACTGAATTCGACACTTCTGTGAATATCCTCTGCGGTATCGGTATCCAAACCGAGAACGATACTCGCTATGAGCTTGATCCCATATTTGAACAGTTTATTACCACATTTGATTATTGCCTCAATGTTCTGTTTTTTGTTTATATAATCCTGTGATTTCTGATTCAGAGATTCTATTCCTATCAGAACTCTCTTGAGATTTGCGGCCTTTAAGAGTTCAAGTAATTCATCATCATCCGCCAGATCCGTACGACCGAAAAAAAACGTTTCTTTGAACACCAGATTGTTTTTTATCATTTTTCTCAGTATTTCTTTCGCTCTCACTTTGTTGGCAGTGAAATTATCATCCTCGAAATTCACATATTTAAACCCCATTTTTTTATAAATCCTCAGTTCTTCAATAACGTTATCGGGAGTGCGCTGCCTGTATGGATAAAACATTCTGGAAGTCGTACAGAAATTACAATTATAGGGACATCCTCTGGATGTCATTATATTTGCAGCTTTACACGGTGTTTTTAAAATAGAATAATCGGGAAAAGGGATGTTGTCTACATCAAAAACCGGGGCGAATTTCACTATTTTATCGGTTATATTTCCTTCGACTACATCAACGATTACGTTTTCGGCCTCGCCTATCACCACACAATCAGCATGCCTGGAAGCTTCATCAGGCATATAACTCGGGTGCATTCCTCCCATAATAACTCGTTTGTGATACTTTTCTCTGAAAAAGTCAGCGATTTCATACGCCCTTACCACATTAGAAGTCATTGCAGAAATGCAAATTACATCGGCATCAATAATTTTTTGAAAATCAAGATCCCTGTACAGTTCCTCATAAACCTCAACATTATGACCGGCATTCTTTAAGATCTTTCCCAGTATCAATGGTCCGGTTATAGAATTACTCCTGCCATAAAAAGAACCACCGATTCTGTACAGTCTGTTTCTTCTAATCTTTGCGGCAGGGACAATAAAAATTATCTTCATAAATATCCCTCCGACACAGGTTAAAAAACTATATAGTTTCAACCTATATTTCAATATTATACTTTGATCTTTTCTTTTCAGTTTCATATCAAATAAATCTTGCGATGTTGAACCGGATAAAAACAAAATCAATTTAATCTATGAAGAATCAAAATCGGTATCATTTGAATTGAATTTTTCGCCAGTAAATCTTTGTGGATACTGAAATAAACTGAAAATTAAAATCAGTCACCCGGTGGTATTTTTACTAAAGCTCGGGATGTACGGTTTGAAAAAGTTTACTTCAGTATCAAATTTAAAGCATTTCTTTGCTAATCGAATCTATCCTCTTATATTTACGAATAAAATGAACAAATTGAACTTAAACAATTCATGTATAGATGCTAAAATTTAGCTATAGTTATTTTTTTACAGTATGTAAATAAATAGGAGTGTAACAATGAAAAATTCTCCAAAACATGTAACACAGGTTAAAAATAACAATCTTTTAAATATTCTTGAATATATTCATCGAAACAAAACCGCCTCTAAAGCCGAAATAACTAAAGTTCTCAAACTCAGTGCCCCAACCGTGTCAAGAAATATTAGCCCACTTATCGGTACTCTTTTAAAAACTTCCGGCAAACAAAAATCAGAATTAGGAAGGTGGCCTACTCTTCTCGAATTCAATTATGGTTATGCGAATATCATGGGAATTCAGATTGATCAGAATTTTATAAGATATGGGATATCGGATCTTTCCGGTTCAATTAAACATTTTTGGGTCAGGGAAATATCGACTGTAAATTTTGAAAATCTCAAGGCACATCTGACAGAGGAAATAAATTCTATAACCGAAGATATCGCCGTAGTCGTTTTTGCTATATCCGGATATATTTTAAAATCGGGAAATATTTTCGCATCAATATCGGACTGGTACGGTATTCATGTCAGCAAGATGGTAGAAATCGTAAGAAATAAATTTCCGGGAGCTATCGTTGCCTTTGAAAATGACGCCAATTTATTGGCTGTACGGGAAAGATTTTACACAGATAATGTGAAAAATATAATTTGTATTTATTGGGGAAGAGGAATAGGTGCTGGGTTCATATTCGATGGAAATCTGTTCGTAGGCGAAGGAATGGCCGGTGAACTCGGGCAATTGCTGAATATCGAAGAAGTATCTATAGAGGACCGGTTTAACGCGGCCAATCAGGAATATTTAGTTAATGAGTGGATAAGATTGCTCATAAATATGAGCTTTTTACTCAATCCGGAAAAATTCGTTCTGAACGGAAGATTTGGAATTACCGAAGAATTCATACTCAGAGAATGGAAAAAACAGAAGAAAACAACCGCTTCATTGACTTTTTCAAAGGGGAAAGAAAGGGCTATAGTGGAGGGAGCCCTTAGTTCAGGGGTAGATATGTATTTGAAAACAAAAACTACAGGTCTAAAAAAATCAATAAAAATTTGGAGGTGAAGTTTGGTATGAAGAAATTAAATGTTTTGTTCTTAGTATCTTTATTAGTACTGTTTGCTCTAACGGGGTTTTCAAAGGAAACGATCAAAGTTATTTCAAGCGACGATTTTGCCGCCTTCAGAAGAGAAGTTATTCCGGAGTTTGAAAAGCTCTATCCGGATATTGAAGTGGAACTCACCAGTGTCGGTTATAATCAACTGTATCAAAAAGAAGTGACATCACTAATAGCCAATCCTAAAGCGTACGATGTTATAGATGTCGATTGTATATGGACACCGGAATTCGTTACTCTTGGATTACTCGAACAGATTGATGACAGACTCACACCGGAAATGAAAGAAGAAATAATTCCCAGTGTTATGACGATATTGCAGTACAACGGCAAGACTTATGGACTTCCGATGTTTGACGACGTGCTTTTCTTCTATTACAACGAAAAAATGCTCGAAGAAGCAGGGTTGTCCGAACCCCCAACAACATACGATGAATTTGTTTCATTCAGCAAAACCGTTATGGATAAAGGTCTTGCAAAATATGGTTCGGTTTGGGGCTGGGCACAGGCAGAAGGTTTGATCTGTTATTACACTCAATTAATCGGTGGTTTTGGCGGTAAATTTTTTGATGAAAACGGATATCCGGCATTCAACAGTGGCGGAGGACTGGAAGCTCTGGAATGGATGGTAGATTCAATCTATGAGTACGGTGTTGTTGATCCTTCATCGATAACATCCGACGATCGTGCGTTACTTCATGGTGTTGCGAATGGTGACGTACCTTTCGGATTCGACTGGTCCTTTGCATGGACGATCTTCAATGATCCTGAACAATCGACTCAGGTTGGCAACATAAAGGTAGGTCTTTGTCCGACTGGTAAAGACGGAATTGTAAGTAACACTTCAAGTGGTTCTATGGGTTTTGCAATCACGAAACAATCAGAACATAAAGATGCTGCATGGAAGTTCATCTCATTCCTCGCAAGCAAAGAAATGCAGAAACAACAGGCTATCAATTACGGAGCGATGCCGGTCATTGAATCGCTCTATTCGGATCCTGAAATTCTGGAACTTCACCCGGAATTCGGACCGATGCTTTCTCAGCTGTCGTACGTAACCGATAGACCTTCTCTTGTAAGCTACAACGAAGTTTCAAGAATTCTTCAAATATATATTCAAAGGGCATTAACGAAAGATATGGAACCAAAAGAAGCTTTGGATGAGGCTGCAAAAGAAATCGTTGATTTGCTAAAAGAATACGGAGAAATAAACTGAATGATAATGGCGGCGATTAAGATAATCGCCGCGTTTTCGATTCAAATTGAATTACGAAAAAGGAGTCCTCTTTATGAAAAAGAAAAATATGACACGCTGGGCAATGATAATACCTGCAACGATCGTTTTAGCTTTCGTTTTACTATACCCGATTGGTAACACTATATGGCTCAGTTTCAGAAGGGAACATCTTTTGAGACCAACAATGAATGCCTTTGTGGGTTTCCAAAATTACTCTTATGTACTTCAAAGTCGTGATTTTTTACAATCACTTAAGGTAACCGCTTATTTCACGGGAGTTTCTGTTTTTATTGAATTCGTTATAGGATTATTCACCGCAATACTTTTGAATCAGGATTTCAAAATGAAAGCATTTTTGAGAGTTCTGGTCGTTTTGCCGTGGGCAATCCCAACTGTGGCGAATGGTGTAATGTGGCAATGGATATTCGATACAAATTATGGTGCACTGAATGGACTTCTCAGTCAATTGGGGCTGATAAGTGAATATGTAAACTGGCTCGGAACACCCTTTGGAGCTTTGAATTCCGTCATAATAGCTGATATCTGGAAAAATTGCTGGTTCTTCACAATAGTTCTCCTCGGAGCACTACAGGCAATCCCCAAAAATTATTATGAGGCTGCATATGTTGATGGAGCGGGTTTTTGGAAAAGGCTTTTTAAGGTCACTCTTCCTTTACTGAAACCGGCAATCGCGATATCACTTGTGCTCAGAATATCTGAGGCATTTAAAGCGTTCGATATCATATATATAATGACAAAAGGCGGCCCCGCAAACGGTACCCAAGTACTATCTTATTATGTTTATCACACCGCTTTTGAATCTTTAAGAATGGGAAGAGGAGCCGCGATCTCTACGGTGGTAACCGTTTTGATACTAATTATAGCCATTATCTTCACCAATGTTTTAATGAGGGAAGAGGTGGATTTAAGTGCATAAAAAATCAAAAAGAATATGGCTCTATGTGGCTGGAATAATAATATGTATCGTGATACTCGCTCCTATGTACTGGATGTTCATATCGGCAATATCCCCGAAAGTTGAATTATTAAGCACACCGCCTCACTGGTTTCCCGAGAATCCCACTATAGAGAACTTTAAAAAACTTATCACCGGAGGCAGTGGTACCAGCGGTGAAATTCCCAATTTTGCAAAAGCCCTGCTCAACAGCACTGGGATTGCGCTCATAGCCGGATTTATTTCATTAATTCTGGCAACTTTCGCGGGATATGCACTGGCCAAACAGTTCAAAAGATTTAAAAAAGCTTACCTGAATCTGATTGTTACTTTAAGAATGTTTCCGGAAGTAGCTCTGGCTTTATCACTTTATTTAATTATTACAAAACTTGGGCTCATGAACACGTGGTGGGGACTTATAATCGTCTACACTTCTTTCATACTTCCATATTCAATATGGATGATGTATGGATATTTTCTGACCATTCCAAATGAATTGGACGAAGTTGCTAAGATCGATGGCGCCTCAGCAATAAAAAGCTTTCTTAAGATAGATCTTCCTTTAGTTTTGCCGGGTTTATCAACGACATTCATTTTCACTTTTCTCATGTGCTGGGACGAATTCTTCTATGGTTTGATTCTGACCAGTGATATGAGAGCAAAAACAATCACAGTAGCTGTTTCAGAATTCACAACGCGTCACTTAATTGATTACAGCATGATGATGGCTGGTGGTCTCGTAGCCACTATTCCACCTTTGATAATCGCCGCTATTTTTCAGAAATATATAATTCAGGGCATGACAAGCGGTGCTGTAAAAGGATAATCAAAATAATCAGGAGGTATAACGTGTCCCTATTCATGGAAGATATTTTAGAACAACCGAAATCATTGGAAAGGTTATTTTCAGAGAAGGAGAAAATAGAAAGAAAAGTCAAAAACATGGATCCCGAAAGGATTTTATTATCGGGGATGGGAAGTTCGTATTTTGCGGCATGTTACGCTGCAATCTATCTCAGACAGAATGGAATACTGGCTGAGACAAAAGAATTATCCGAGGTAGTCAATTATTCATGTGAAAAACTCCTCGAAAAATATAATTTAATAATACTGGTGAGCCAATCAGGAGAGACCATTGAACTCATCAGATTTATTGAAAAATATTCTGTTTTTAAAGATAAATGTATTTTAATCACCAATGATTGCTCAAGTAATGGTGCGGGTTATTTCTCGAAGAAAAGAATTTTCAACTTAGTGGCGGGTAAAGAAAAAGCCATGGGATCATCGAAGACTTTTGTAAATTCTATAGTTTTATTATTGATGATTTCTGAAATTCTCACAAAACAGAAAATAGATTTTACAGATCTTATCGGAAGTATCACTAAAGCCATTGAAATTGATGTCGATGATTATGCGGAAAATTTTTTGAAAAACGATCACCAGATTCTTATAGCAAGGGGTTATGGAGTTCCGATAACAGGGATGGCAAAACTTACCGTCGCAGAAGTTGCAAAGATCCCCATTTCAATTTACAGTGGTGCCGCTTTCAGACATGGTCCGCTTGAATTATTAAATCTAAGCCCCGGTCTGACCATCCTCAATTTCATGGGAGTCACTAAGGACAAAGTCGATGAACTTATCGAAGATTTTCCGGAATCGATAAAACCTTTTGTCATCGGAAACAGTGAAAATTCCAATATTGTGGTTGGAATGGATTTACCCGAGGTCCTGTCGGCAATACCATCGATAATAATATTTCAGAAACTATCTGAAAAACTCGCAGATATAAAACACTTCAAAGCGGGTGTTGGAACATTCGCATCGAAGGTCACCACAAAAGAGTGAGAAAATGGAGAACATAATTATAGTTGGAAATGTAAATCTGGACATAGTTGCCGGTCCCATTCACAACTGGCCTGAATGGGGGACCGAAATCAATGTGAATAACGGAGAAATAAGAATAGGGGGTTCTGCAGGCAACACCGCCATAGCCCTCTCTGAATTAAATCTCTCTTCGTCCATTATAAGCATTGTAGGAAATGATCTTTTCGGAGCAATTTTTAAAAATAAGTTCTCCGAACTCGGAATAGACATCGAAAATCTGGAGATATGTAAGGGAAAAACCGCCTTTTCAATAGGTATAACACATAAAGAAGATACTGAAAGAGTATTTTTTACCAATGAAGGGGTAATGAATACCATAGATTTAGATTTTCTGACTGAAAAACTGGAAAAGATCAGAAATTCACACATACTTTTTACCGGAGTTAATCTTTTGCCAGGATTGAAAAATCCGAAATTCAAAAATCTTTTGAAAAGACTCAATTCAAAGAATACTATATATCTGGATCCAGGATGGCCGGTTGAAGGATGGGATTTTTTCGGTCCACACCTTCTCGATATTCTGGAAAATGTTCATTATTTTCTTCCCAATGAAATGGAATTTCTTTCACTTATGAAAACTTCAAAACTTGAAAGGGCAATAGATGAATATAATGATAGATTCAACAATAAAGCAATAATCAAAATGGGTCCCAGGGGATCACTTTTACTTGAAGACGGCATCAAAACATTCAATAAAACCACGAGTTCGAATTGTGTAGTTGATACTATAGGCGCGGGCGATTCTTTCAATGCGGGAATTCTTTATTCTTCAACGAGATCAAAAAATATCGATTTCAAAATTGCCAATGAGTTATCCAGAAAATGGATAGAAGGAAAATTCAGAGATATAATACTTCTTTAGAAATCAGCGTGGACGAGGTAGACATAAGTCTACTTCGTTCGTTGATCATATATACATTTTTTATTTCAACGAAATCTGTAAAATAAATCTTTGTAAACTATGACCATCTTTTTTTACAGACAAAATTGAATTCATTTCTTTTGAGAAAATCTCGAAATTAAAAAAGATCGTCGGGTGAATAAACGATTTTATGCGCGGCAATCGAATTTTTAATTTGTTGATTATTGCAAAATAATTTATAAAAATTTCTTTTAAATTTTTTAATGTTGTGATAGTATATGTATATATTTATCTTTTTTATAGTTGTTTTCCGTGATTTCTAAAATACATTAGAAGAATTATTGTTAAATTAAGTGGAGAGTTCGATGAAAAATTTAACACGATTAGAGTTTCCGATTTATTGCGTATTTCTGAAATAATTGGGCCGATTGCTGGCCGAAAATATTATTCAAAGAAGGTTAATTTGAATATTTTGACAAAAAGTGTGTATCGAAACCTTTATTGTCAGTTAACAGGCATTCTCAAAAATATATGAAAATCTTGAAGTTAATAATACAAAAAAGGAGTTTTCAACCGTTAATTTCATTAGGAAAAGATATATATATCTGTTTTTTGAAATTAAGTTGAATGTTTATTTTACGAGAAAAGTGATAACGTCTGTTTCATAAGTTGTAAATTTTGAATAAAAAGGGAAAAGCACGCTGAATTATAATATGGAAATGCCGGAATTATCTGAAAATGAAAATCTGAAATTTATTTTAAGTGTTATTGAGAAAAATACCAGTGAAGAGCGAATAGAGCTTTCAAGGATCTTCAGGCTTTTGAATGAGGCATTAGCTTTGTTTGACAGTGAGCACAATCTAATTTATTCGAGCAGAGCTTTTGCACAAATTCATGGTTACGATACTCCCGAACATCTTTTCGGAAGTTCATGGAAAAACTTTTATATGGAGAAAGAGATTCGTATGTTTGAAAGGATCATATTTCCTGAACTTATTAAGGAGAAACTATGGAAAGGGGTATCTGAAGGAAAAAAGAAAGATGGAAGCGTTTTTCAGCAGGAAGTCTTGCTGATATTATTGAGCAACGGGGGTTCGATATTCAGAATAAAAGATATAACCGAAAAAAATAAAATTCTACAGGAACGCGAAGAAGCATACATTATCAACATCAGAAAAAATTTTGATCTTTTTATAAATACCCTCGTCAAAGTTGTTGAATTGAGAGATCCGTACACTTCGGGTCACCAGCAAAGGGTTTCGCAGTTAAGCACATCAATCGCAAAAAAAATGGATTTATCATTCAAAAGAATTGAAGCAATTAAAGTGGCCGCTCTTCTTCACGATATAGGTAAAATATATATTCCGTCCGAAATACTTAACAACCCTTCCCGACTAACAAAAATAGAATTCGAAATGATAAAGCAACATTCGCAAAATGGATACGAATTGTTGAAAGATATTCAATTTGATTTGCCCGTCGCAGAGTTCGTTTTACAGCATCACGAAAGAAATGATGGCAGCGGATATCCAAAGGGGCTAACTGAAAATGAAATATATCTGGAATCACAGATACTGGCGGTGGCGGACGTAGTCGAAGCTATAAGTTCACACAGACCTTACAGAGCTTCTTTGGGTATAGAAACAGCTTTTGATGAAATAAAGGGAAAAGCGGGGTCGGCATACAATGCAAAAGTTGTTCAATCCTGCCTTGAACTTTTTGAGGAGGGATTCGAATTCAATTGCTAATTATTATATTTCTGAAAATCACAGGTGTGAAAGTAAGAAAGCTGGTGAAAAAATTATGAAAAAATCTTCTATATACACATTGATTTTGATTGTGGCGGTGACGATCGTTTTAATACTGATAGTATTAAATTTTTCAAAATCGCCCGTTTTAGTGGGTGTGTTAGGTACATATTCGGGAAAAAATTCTCTTCTGGGTATCCCTGCCAGAAACGGAATTCTGATAGCATTCGATGAATTGAATGCAACGGGCGGCATAAACGGCAGGGGAGTTGAATTAATTATTATCGACGATGAAAACAACCCGGATAAAATAAAAAATGCCACCAATAAACTTATAGAGAAAGGTGTTGTAGCTATTCTGGGTCCTGTTTCAAGCGGAATGGCTGCCGGGGCAATAGACATCGCAAATGAAAACAAAGTTTTATTATTCGCTCCTACAGTCGCATCTAGCATGTTTTCCGGACTCGATGATTATTTTATAAGGAATTTGTCCTCCAGCAAAAGAGCGGGAACTAAACTGTCTGGCTATTTAAAAGAAAATACAGATTTTAAACAGATTTTAGCTGTTTACGATGAAAACAATAAAGAATACTGTCTTGATATATTGAGCGGTTTTGAGATGGATTTCGCTGACGATGATGCTAAAATAATTGACAAGGTTTCATTCGATTCAAATAATGTAAATTTTGATAATCTGGTCGATAAAGTTGAAGAATATAGACCCGATGCGATTTTTTTCATAGCAAACGCGGCCGATACTGCCTTTTTTGCTCAGAATCTGAGAACATCGGGGTTGGACACGCAAATTATTGCCAGTGCATGGGCAAAACAAAATGAGCTGATTGAAAATGGTGGAAGAGCGGTTGATGGAATGATAATCACTTCAAATTACAGAGACAATATTCAGACTCATGAGTTTTCAGAATTTGAAAAAAAGTATAAGGGAAAATATGGTGAAATCCCAAACACTCGTGCTCTATACGGATATGAATGTGCTTCAATTGTTATTGAAATACTGAAGACAAATCCAAACCTGAACAGCGAAAGCATCAAAAATGCTATTTTAGAAAAAGGAAGTTTTAAAGGATTGTTAGGTGATATTGAATTCGATGAATATGGTGATGTAGAAAGAGGGATGTATATAGCCGTCATTGATAACGGTGAATTCCAAACGGTAGAATAAATATTGTAAACAAAGGGGCTTGTATGAAAAATCCTTTCAAAACTCTAAAGGGAACCATGATATTCAGTTTAATATTTATGTTGATTATTCCTCTCATAATCGTTTCTGTTATAATATCCGGAACAATTGTTATGGGACTGTCAGATACTTTAAAAGAAGAAAATGATGTTATCACGAGGGAAATTTCAATTTATGCGGAAAGCTATTTTTACAAACACGAAGAACTGCTCAGTACAATAAGCAGTTATTACATTGAGAATCCTAATTTCCAAACGGAAAGTGCGTTGGAATCCATCTCAAAAATCTATAAGACTGTCGAATTGGTTCTCATTTTAGATTTAGATGGAAAAGTCAGATTCACCTCCGATCAAAACAGGACGAAAATCGGTTTTGATATGTCAAGACAACCTTTCTTTGACGGGGCCATGAATACTCATGGATATTTCTGGTCTCTTCCTTTTATCGATCCTGCAACAGGCGAAACAACCGTGACAATTTCTGAAAAGTTTGATGATTTTATCATTGCTGGTTATGTAGTTGTAAAAGACTTTACTGATTTTCTTAAAGCGCTTGAGTACGATATCGCTTCCATAGCAATAGTAGATAATTCCGGAAACATTATAGCCCATTCTGATCCTGCCAGGGCAATCAGAAGAGAAAATATAAATGATAACAATTATTACAACAAGGATGGTCCCGGTTCAGAAACACATGAAATTTATTCTGAAGATGAATTTATCAGTTTTTTCTCGATAAGCCACACCGGGTGGTTCACCGTGATAAGTATTGATGCATCCGCAATACGCGAACCTGTGAATAACAGTTACATGATTCTTTTCCTGTCAACTTTTGTAATAGGAATCATCGGAATTGCAGTTGGAATATATATTGCAAACAGAATAAACAATTCAATAAAAAGACTTTCCAATCGAACGGGTGAAGTTGCAATGGGTAACTATTCGAAGGTCATCCAAAAAACCGAATATGAAGAATTCAATAAATTAATTGAAAATTTTAATATGATGACGGTTTCAATAAAAGACAGAGAGGAAAAACTCCTCGAAAATAATGAGGAAATGAAAAGGGTTAACAAAGAGCTCGAGGCATTCAGCTATTCAGTCTCCCACGATCTGAGGGCACCACTCAGATATGTTGTTGGATTTAGTGAGGCCTTGAAAGAGGATTGTTCGGATAATCTGGATGAACTTGGAAAGGGTTATATAAAAAAGATATGTGACTCTGCAAAAGATATGGGACTGCTTATAAATGATATTTTAAAACTTTCGAGAGTTACAAGAGAAGAATTGAACAAAAAAAAGATCAACCTTTCTAAAATGGTTAACTCTATTTTTGATTATTTCCAAAGAGAAAATCCTGAAAGAAATGTAAAAGTGAAAGTACAGAACGATGTCTTTGCATATGCAGATGAAAATCTTATATATCTTGCCCTTGAAAACCTGATCGGGAATTCGTGGAAATTTACAGGAAAAGAAGAAAAAGGCGAAATAGAATTTGGTGTAAAAAAGGAAAATGGACAAAGGGTTTTCTATATAAGAGATAACGGAGCTGGATTTGATAGCGAATATGCTCATATGATTTTCGAACCATTTCAGAGACTTCATAAATCGACCGAATTTGAAGGAACCGGAATAGGTACAAGTCTCGTAAAAAGAGTAATTTCGAGGCATGGAGGCAAAATATGGGCAGAGGGGCAAATTGGAAAGGGAGCTGCATTTTATTTCACATTGAAAGAAGGGAGTGAGAATAATGGGTAAAAATTACACACCGAAGAATAAAACGATACTGGTAATTGAAGACAATGAAAACGATCAGTTTCTCATAATGAGATCTATCAGAAAACATAACATTGCAAATGATATTTTTGTCGTGGGAGATGGAGTTGAAGCTCTTGATTATCTTTACCACAGGGGAAAATATAAAGATACAGATCATACTATGCCCCATCTTATACTGTTGGATTTAAAACTTCCCAAGATGAGCGGTCTGGAGGTATTGAAAAAAATAAGGGAAAATCCGGAAACCACTTTGATTCCGATTATAATTTTAACATCCTCCGATGAAGAAAAAGACATAGTCAGCAGTTATAAATTTGGAGCGAACAGTTATGTGAGAAAACCAATCGACTTCATTGAATTTGCAGAGGCTATCAAAAATCTCGGCCTGTACTGGTTGATTCTCAATGTCAGTGCAGAATAAATTATAGGAAAGGAAACATATTTTGAAATATAATATACTCTTTATCGAAGATTCGGAATATGATATTGAATTGATGCTGCTTAATATGAAAAGGAAAAACGTTGAAGTTGATTATGAAGTTGTCGATAATGCGGAATCCTTAATAAAAGTATTGCGCAAAAGAAACTGGGACATAATAATTTCTGATCACAACATGCCCGGGTTCAGTGCAGATAAAGCCTATAAAATAATAAAGGAAAATGAAATTGACACTCCGTTTATAGTAGTTTCGGGATCTATTAAACATGAAAAGGCCATCGAATTGATGAAAATGGGAGCAAGGGATTACATTTTGAAAGACTATATGAATAAGCTCTCATTAATAATCATAAGAGAGGTCGAGGATCATAAAAAGAAAAAAGAAAACGAGGAATCGAATAAAAAACATCTCGCAATATTCAACAATATAAGTGATCTGGTACTTCTTTGTTCTTTAAAAGAGAATAATAAAATATATAAAATCGTTGATTTCAACCCCCAAGTCATTCGTACACTTGAATATTCGGCGGATGAGATAAAGAAAATGTATCTGTGTGATTTGATATTGTCCGACAAAGTCTATATAAATCATTTAATAGAAGACATTCTCGACGATAATACCACGAGGGGCAGATTTGAAATAAAAGGAAAAAACAGAAATATTTATGGAGATATAGGTCTCAGTTTGCTAAAATACGACGATGAAAAATATGTGATAGTAACGATAAGGGATATCAGTGAACAGGAAAAAATAGAAAGGGCCTTAGTGGACAGTAAAAAAAGATTTGAAGGAATATTTCATAATGCTTCTATAGGTATTTTTGTTACAGACGAAAAAGGGAAAATTGTAAACGTCAATAACGCTTTGCTGAAAATTATAAACTTACCAATGGAAGAAATGGTGAATAAAAACGCAGACGAAATCAATTTATTCGGAATCAGCAGAATCTTCAAACAAATATTCAATGAAATTGAGAGTAGAGATGATAAGGAAATAACTTTTGAAGAAAAAATCTCCTCCCCTCAATTAGAAAATGATATTTACGTTCGATACAATTCCTCTATATACTATTCCAGATCGGATGAAATGAAATATGTTATAAGTACTCTGGAAGATATAACCGAAGTTACAAAAACAAAAATTGAACTGGAAAAAGCGATACATACTATAAACAAATCCTTCAATTCTCTCATAAACGTGCTTGGAAAAATCATCGAAGAAAGGGACAGATACACCGCTGGGCATCAGATGAGAGTCGCAATGTTGGCAGGAGAAATTGCAAAGGAACTGAATCTCAGTAAAAAAGAAATCGAAGAAATTGAAATTGCCGGAAGGATACATGATATAGGAATGATAAAAATACCTTCGGAAATCCTTACGAAACCCGGAAAAATAACTGATATTGAATACCAGATGATAATGACGCATCCGACGATAGCCTATGAAATATTAAGAGAATCCGAGATGCCCAAATATATATGGGAAGCTGTTTATGAGCACCATGAAAGAATTAACGGATCGGGATATCCGAGGAAGCTGAAAGACGGAGAAATAACGATAGGGGCACGCATACTTGCAGTCGCTGATGTTGTGGATGCAATGACTTCGCACAAACCGTACAGACCCGCACTATCGCTGAATGAAGCCTTTGAAGAACTACGAATATTTTCAGGTAAAAAATATGATACAAACGTTGTTAATGCGTGTATGAAGGTCTTTAAAAAAGGATTCAAATTCAGTGGAAAAAATTTATGAAAATAAATACGATAAATAGTTTTACATCTGAGTAGCTATTATTTCTCAAAGTAAAAATAAACATTTATGATATTTTGGAAATATTGCTTCATAGATAGAATTGTTCATGTTCTATACGAGAAATTTTTTATTCATTTTACAAGTAATATAATAAATATGAAAAGAAATATAAAAGATGTATAAATGCATTATGTCAGAAAACAGATCATGCAATTTCAAATACGTGATTTTATTCCTAAAGCCTATTCATAACTGCCTACATTGAAAACCGGAGGTTAAAATGGATTTCAAAATTGAAAAACTTCTTAATGATACTAAATCTAAGGACAACAAAATTCGTTTCGACGCTTTTACAAAGCTTTTAGAAATCACGGGCGGCAGAGTCAACTGGTTCAGCGATGTATTCGATGATCTTACAAACAGACTGGAATCAGATAATTCTTATCAGAGATCGATTGGAGTGATGTTACTGTGTAATCTGGCAAAAAGCGATAAAGACAATAGTTTACGGAAAGTTCTTCCGAACATTTTGAATCTCCTGGAAGACGAAAAATTTATCACCTGCAGACAGTGTATTCAAAACATATGGAAAATCGCGGTAGCGGAAAACAAAATTTCTTCAGCCATTGTGGAAGCACTGGAGATAAAATTTGTGAAATGTTCTTTCGAAAATCATTACAACCTTATACGGCAGGACATAGTATCTGCGTTGTATTCAATACATAAAAACAAACCTGATTCCGGCATTTTATCTCACATTGAAAAATTAATTGAAATTGAAGATGACGTTGCTTTAAAAAAGAAATATATCAAAATAATAAAAAATAACACATAATTCTTTTTCTTTTCGATGCAAATTCATCCCGGTGTCGGAAAAGAAGGTGATAATTATAGTTTCAAAACTGATTTAAAAAATCATTTTCTCTGTTAAAGATCGTATTGTTTTACAGATTTAATCTAAAATGTGGGAGAATTTATGATTAAAATAAGTGAGGTTACAGTGAAAAGCTATATTTCTCCATCAAAACTTCCTGAAACGGATTACGTTATAAATCCCTATACCGGGTGCCCTCATAAATGTATTTACTGTTACGGTGAATTCATGAAAAGATTCACCAAACACGCTGGAGATGAATGGGGAGACTTTCTGGATGTGAAGATCTGTGAAAAGAAGATGAATTATGAGAAATTTGCCGGTTCCAAAATACTTTTCGGCTCGGTCACCGATGCGTACAACCCCTATGAACGAAAATACGGAGTTACTCGAAGCATACTGAAAAAACTGCAAAACTCCTATGCAAAGATTGAAATACTGACAAAATCAAACCTGGTTACACGGGATATCGATATTCTGAAAAACATGAAAAATTTACGTGTTGGGCTATCGATGAACTCACTGAACAACCCTTTCATCAGACAAACGGAACCGCGCGCTCCAATCGTGGCGAAACGAATAGAAGCATTGTGGCAACTTAAGGCAGCGGGAATAGATACATATCTGTTCATGTCGCCTATATTCCCCGGGATTACGGAATGGAAGGAAATCATAAAGACCGCTATGCCCTGTGCAAACGCATTCTATTTTGAAAACCTGAATTTGAGAGCTGTCTATAAGCCAAGAGTTTTCAAATACATATCCGGGAACTTCAACCATCTGATCCCTCTCTATGAAGAAATATACAAAAGAAAGAATAATGAGTACTGGGAAGAACTCAGATCTAAAATTGAATCTTTCTGCAAAGAACAGGAGTTGAACTACAAATTTTACTTTCATCACGAAAAAATTAAAAAGGGCGGTAAAAAAACAGTCTGAACTTCTCTCTGATCTGATTGATAAGCAATTTCAGCATTATGATTTAGTTTGAAAAAATACTCCTCTTATTTTCCTTGACTTACACAGATGAATTATATTATGATTTACAGGTAATCAAATGCACACATTATATATCATGCTATATATTTATAAAATAATATCCGGATTTCATGGATCATTTAAATGCAACAAAGTTATTAAAAATACAGGTTGGAGATCCGTGTTATCCAGTCGATTGCCAGATTTCATGAAAAAAAGCATGCCTCTGATCTTTCGTTGCCGTTCTAAAAAGCAGTGCTTTTTCATACACTGAAAGTACGAGAATGTGTATATCGAATCAGAATATGTGAATTATCATTCTAAGGAACCTTTAAGTTGGAACTAAGTGTGGTTTAAGAATTGAGGATTAATATTAAATCAATAAACTTATAGGAGGTAAGGGTAATATGAAAAAAATTATAACAATATCATTAATAGTTTTAATTTCATTGAGTATATTCGCCGCAGGAGTTTTGACTAAGGAAGAAGAGGAAGGAATTCTCCTGATGAGGGAAGAGGAAAAACTGGCAAGAGACGTCTACACATATTTATTTGATTTATGGGGTATCGACGTATTTGCAAACATTTCGGATAGCGAGCAGACACACACAGACACCGTCGAGTATCTGATTGAACTCTATGACCTTGAAGATCCCGTCCTGCCAGGCGTAGGAAAATTCAGTGACCCGGCTCTTCAGGAACTTTACAATAGTTTGATAGAAAAGGGAAGTGAATTACTCCTTTCTGCAATCGAAGTCGGAATTGCCATCGAAGAACTGGATATCAAGGATCTTGAAGAGCTCATCTCTCAAACAGATAACCCAACTATAATAAGAGTATATGAAAACCTTCTGGCAGGATCTGAAAATCATCTGGAAGCTTTCAACAGCCAGTACAGCATATATCAAAATCCCGACGATGTGCAAGATAACAATCAGATGCAGAATAACAATGTAAACAACGAAAATAGCGGAAAATAGTTCCTACCTTTTATAAAGAAAAGGGGCCGAAAAACCGGCCTTTTTTTATGCGATTTTTATTTTTCTCAAATAATAAAATCCCAGCAGGATAAATGCACTAGTGACTATAAAAACCGCCGTGAAACCGAGATTGTCGATTATGGAACCTATAACAAGCGGAAGTAGCGCGAGAACAATATTCAGTGCTCCCACAATTCCCGTGTAAAGCGCCCTGTTATCCTTATTTGATATTTCAATCAATAGTCCCTCAAAGGTCATCTTTCTGACACTGAGGTTTGAACCCGAAAGTATAAAAACAATTGAATATAGTACAACATTAGTATTCGATAGAATAAGGGCTATTATTGGAAGCGCCGCGCCCAGAAAAACACAGTTTCGCATAACTCTGTAGTAATTCCATTTGCTTAGTAAATAACCCCAAAGGAAACCCGAAACAGTCATACCTATCATCTGAAGAAAAACATACGTTCCCAGATCTTCCCCTGTTAATCCAAATGAATTCCTGGCCAGCACTATATAAAAAGGGATAATAACGAGACCGAATCCTGTTGAATTTGAAAAGAGAACATAATTTTTCAGATTACTGTCATCTTTCAATATAGAAGGTATTTTTCTTATCACTTCAGACAGCTTCAGAATTCTCTTGTTTTCAGATTTATTTTCTTTGATTAAAAAAAATCCTGCTGATCCTACCATAAGAGAAATCGAAGCGATAAAAAACATCAGGGAATAATTTTTGGGATATACATAACTGCTGACGATGGTTTTAGCTATTAAACCACCCAGTAAAGAGAAAATACCGCTGAGTATCTGCCTTATTGCCATGAATTTTCTTCTGCTTTTCTGCTCTACTGTTTTTCCAAGCAGATCGGTGTAACTGATTCCAGCAAAGACACCACTGAAAGAAAATATACTCAAAACGATGAAAATAACTATGAGCAGGGTTATTCCTTCAAATGAACCACCCAATATAAAGCCCAAAGCGGCTAATGAAACTATTCTCAAATAAATTGCAAAAATAAGGTACGGCTTCTTTCTGGGCTTCGACATTAAAAATCCGGCGAACAGAAGTTGGGCAATGAGTGGTATTCCTGTCAAAATAGCCGAAACAAGTCCAACCGAAAAACTTCCGCCACCCGCTTCCAATATAAGAGAGGGAATAACGGTGTTTATCTCGACAAATGCCATCGTTAATGCTAAAAAAGAACCGTGCCACAAAAAATTTCCATATCTTTTCATAAAACCATCTTTCATAAAACTCTCCTGAAATACATTTTGAACTGAAAAAAATCAATTCAGATAAAATATATCACATTTTATATATAAACGACAAATATAAATAAATAAAAAATTATCGCAATTAATAAAAAGAATGGCCTGAATCAAATCAGACCATTTCTGTTGTATGTCTTCAATCTTATTCTTTTATTCCTGATCTCACAAGACTCTTAACAAACAAATCCTGTAATGCAAAGAAGAGAATCAATGTAGGAAGAACCGCCACAAGGGTTCCGGCCATTATTACTCCCCAGTTCTGGGTGTTTTCAGCATCCATAAGCATCTTAACACCTATCTGTACCGTCTTCATTTCATCATCCATCGTCGCTATCAGTGGCCAGAGATACATATTCCATGCGTATACGAAATTAATTATCGTTGCTCCTCCTATGATCGGTTTCGAGAGCGGGAGAAGTATTTTCGTGAAATATTTCATCGGTCCGGCTCCGTCTATTCTCGCAGCATCTTCCAGTGATCTTGGTATCGTCATGAAATGCTGTCTCAAAAGGAAAACATTCGTGGCACTCGCCATGAACGGTATCGTCAACGCATAATATGTGTTCACCCAGCCGAATTGGTGCATCAGGGAGAAGAGTGGTACGATCATGAGTGTTTCCGCCGGTAGAAACAACGTCGCAAACAAGAATGAGAAAGCAAAAGTTTTTCCTTTAAAAACGAAGTTTGAAAATGCGTATCCTGCCAGTGTTCCTGTGAATATTTTCCCCACCGTTATCAGCACTGCTATTAAGGTGCTGTTCAGTAAAAGTCTGGCAAAAGGAACATTTTTAAATGCCTGTACATAATTCTGCCAGTGGAATTCAGTGGGTAGAAATTTTGGTGGATATGAATAAACACTCTCGGATGGTTGCAGACTCATCGTCACTGCCAGTATTATCGGAAGAACGAATATCAATGACACAATTATCAATACTATTTCACTGAATAATACATTCAATCTTTTTTTTGTTGTTTTTGTCATCTCATCACCCTATTGATAATGGACTTTTCTTTCGGCAAATTTGAAGTATATCAGTGTTACTACTATCATTACGAAGAATAGTATAACACTCTGTGCTGCTGCCGGTCCATTTTTGTGAAATTCAAAAGCATCCAGATAAACTTTGTAAATCATGTTTGTCGTGTAGCTTCCCGGTCCTCCCTTTGTCATTACATCTATCATTGCAAAGGATGAGAACATCGTGGTCACTATGTTCATTATTACCAGGTAGAATGTTATCGGTGATACGAGCGGGAATATTATTTTGAATGTTTTCTTGAAACTTCCCGCTCCATCCAGTGTGGCAGCTTCTAAAAGATCAGATGGAACACTTTGAATACTTCCAATATAGAATATCATATCGAAGGGCATCATTTTCCATATCGTTGCAAATAACAAAGCGAAAAAAGCATAGGGTTTACTCGTTAACCAGTCAACCTGTACCCCGAACATTTCTACAAATGCATAATTTAAAAATCCCACTACCGGGCTTAAAAGAAATGTCCAAAGTGTTCCAGCAATCGCCGGGGAGATTGCGTACGGTGCAAAGAGACAGGTCCTGAATATTTTTGTCCCCGGAAGCTCCTTGGTTAAAAGAAGTGCCATGAGAAAGCTCAGAAAAATAGTTATCCCAACTGAACAGATTATGTAAATTATCGTGAATCTCACTGCTTCATGATACGCCGGATTGGAAAAAAGCTGTTCGAAATTCTTAAGTCCGACGAATACCTGTCTGTTTCCAAAGGGTGTTGTTTTGTAAAGGCTCAGTTTGAATGCATTAAAGGCAGGTACATAAATGAAGATTACTATAACAAGAAATGTCGGAATCAATAGTAAATAAGGTAATAATTTCCTTTTTATTTTCATCGTGTATCCTCCATAATGAATGTTTATTAAAAAAGAGGTGGATAAACCACCTCTTTATTATATGTTTTTTTTTAGAATATGGAGTTGTATTCTTCTATTGCCGCTGTACACTCGATTTGTGATTCTTCCAGAGCCTGGGCGGGTGCTATTTCTCCATTGCACATCTCCTGAACCTTTGTTTCAATTATTGTTCTCATTTCCGGGAATACTCCACATATAGCTCCAGCCGTGTTGTTGGACGGTACGGATAAGAGCAACTGCATCATAGCTGTCATGTGGTCGGGTTGTTCCTGGTAGAATCCTGAGAACAGTAAGCCTTCAACCGCTTCTTTGGTTACAGGGAAGTAACCTGTGAATTTATGCCAGTTCATCTGTTGTTCTTTTGTATTCAGGTACTTTACAAATTCCCACGCTGCCTCTGTTTCGGCTTCGGGATTTCCGCCTATTATCCAGAGACTAGCTCCTCCGATTACCGCTCCACCAGCCGGTGCTTCCGCTGGTTTCGGAAGGAAACATGTTCCCAGTTCATATCCGTTATCTTTGGCGGCGTTCATATGACTCGCAACGTTCGATGTTGAATCGAAGAGAATTCCTGCTTTCTGGGACATGAATAAGTTTCTCGCAGCGCTCCAGTCTTCGAATTTTGTGTTGATTAAGTATCCGCCTTCTGCCAGTGTGTTTAGCCAATCGAAAATTGCCAGGCCTTCAGGGCTGTCGATTACACATTCTGTTGGTCTTCCTTCTCTTCCGTTTCCGTTGTTTACGAGTGGTGCATTCTGTGCGGCCAGGAGTTCTTCAATGAACCATGAGTGTAATGGCCATGTGAAACCTGTCTGAACGATGTTTCCGTTTTCATCCTTTATTGTCAGCGCTTTACAGGCTTCGATGAAATCCGCAAATGTCCTTGGTGGATTGTCGGGATCCAGTCCTGCTTCTTCAAACATGGTTTTGTTGTAGTACATTATGGCTGTCGATGAGTTGAATGGTATTGAATAGAGTTCACCCTGTACTGTGTAATAATTTGTGATGGGTGTGAGGAAAATTCCGGGATCGAATGTGGGATCATTGTCTATTAATTCCTGAACGGGAACTATGATGCCACTGTCTACCATCATCTGGGTACCTATTTCGAAAACCTGAACAACGTTCGGTGGTGTTCCGCTGTTTACAGCAGCTATGGTCTTGTTGAGGTTGTCTCTGTAACTTCCGTTGAATTGAACTTCAACGTTTATTTCCGGATGGAGAGCTTCGAATTCTTTCGCAACGTTTTCAAAATATTCTATCCTTTCTCCCCCCATTGCATGCCAGAATTGAATGTCTACCGCATACGCTAACCCCATTAGCGCTATTGCTAATACTAATACCAATAACTTTTTTTTCATTTGTTAACCCCCTTTAAAATATATAAAGAGAAAGCACAACAACACCCCTGTAGCTTTCTCTTTATTCTCTGCTATTAATTTCATTATATATCTGATTTTTGATTAAGTCAATATAAATTTAAAGAACGGACATTATGAATAACATTTAAAATAATATATCTAATAATTAATCTATAAAAACAAAATTTTAACAAATATTTTTTTTGCTTTATAAAATCTTTCTTTTCATTAATTTTGAAAGAATTTTTGAATAAATTATTAAATATTTTCAAAAAAATAAATAAAAAGTATTTCAAAAAAATAATGAATGTTACCTGTAATATTTACAGGAAAGTTTACATTTGGAAGATGATGAGGTATTTGAATGAAAATATATTGTTTTATTACCATAATTGCATAGATGAGGTTTTATGTATTTTTCACAGCACGGATTGTTACTCGCATAATGATAAAAATATGGCTTGAAATAAATCAAGCCACTCAAAGTTAAAAGTTATCTGTTTTATCGTTTTTTATATACAAATCAGAATAAATTTATCCCTTTAATCCTGAGGTTAAGAAATTTTCCAGGAACTTCTTTTGCAGAATCAAGAATAATAGAATTATTGGAAGACAAATAAAAAGAGTAGCAGACATCAATACTCCCCAGTCAGCTCCCGATTCTTGTTGCACAAACATCCCAAGGCCAATTGTCAATGTTCTGACTGATTGACTGTCAGTGATTATCAAAGGCCATAAATAATCATTCCAGTGTGTTGCAATGCTTATTAAAGAAAATGTCATTATCGTGGGACGGGCTAATGGAATTAATACGTACCATAAAAACTTAAAATGCCCACATCCATCAATGATAGCAGCATCTTCCAGTTCTTTGGGAACCTGTTTAAAAGATTGTCGCAACAAAAATGTTCCATAACCGGATCCGACAAAAGGAAGCATCATTGAAATTAGAGTATCCTTTAGATGCATTGAATTAATAATCTGATAATTGGGAACTATCAAAGCTTCTAAAGGAAGCATTATCTGAATAATAAAAAGGAAAAATAATATTGTGGAGCCTTTAAAGGTCATTCGCGCGAATGCATATGCTGCCGGAATAATCATTATCAACTGTAAAAAGAGAATTCCGAACACGACAATCGCAGTATTTTTCAAATAAACGAAGAAAGGTGCCGATTCGAAAACGATCTTCATATTTGAAAAATTTGGTGTGAGAGAAGGGAGTAAATAATTTCCGGAAAAGATTTCTTTATTACTTTTAAAAGCAATTACTAAAACAAGATAAAGAGGTATTAAAGTTAGTACTAAGAAAACTATCAAAGTGAATCTTCTGAAGAATTTAACTGATTTTTTTTCCATATTATGCCTCCTTTCCCCTTAAGATAAAGAATAGTGGACTCTTTTGCCAAAAACTCCGAAAACCATAATTACCAGGAATAATAATGAAATTATTAAAATGGTTGTCAGCGCAGCAGCGGTTCCAATATCCCAATAATTAAAAGCATTTTCGTAAATATAATAAACGAGAACAGTTGTACTGTATCCCGGGCCGCCTTTAGTCATTAAATGAATTTGAGTAAAGACTTTGAAGGATTGTATTATAGAAACTATAAAGACGAAAATAGTCGAGGGACTAACTAATGGGAACGTGATAGTGAAATGTTTTCTCCACCAACCTGCGCCTTCTATTTCCGCAGCCTCATAAAGATGGTTTGGGATATTTTGAAGCCCTGCGAGGTATATCAACATGAAATAACCCACATTTTTCCAGATTGCCATTATTATCAGTGCCCAAATAGCAGCTTTATCATCACCCAACCAGCCAGGTTCCGGTAGTCCAATCAAACCAAGAAATTTATTTATAACACCAATTCCTGGATCTAACATAAAAACCCATATCATTGCAGCAGCGGCCATAGGAATTAACATGGGATAAAACAACCCGAGTTCGATAATAGATTTAAATTTCTTGGTTTCATTAACTAATATGGCCAATAATAGAGCAAGTATCATTGTAGGAAATATCGTAAAAACAGCGTAAATAATATTATTTATGACCACTTCCCAAAAAACTTCGTTATTGAATAAAGAGATATAATTTTCAAAACCATTGAAAACAGGTTTTGGAGAGAATAAATTAAAGCTTGTAAAACTGTATCTTACGGAATAATAAATTGGATAATAAGTAAATATTGCTAAAAATACCAGTGACGGTAACAAAAAAATGTATGGTTTATAACCAGTATGTAATCTCCCTTTTGTCTTCACTTTTTACCCCCCCAAAAAATAAAAAAGGGCAAAATTTACTTTGCCCTTTAATAAAATTATCTGTTGTACATATCAAGAATTTTTTGAATTTCCTTTTGCATTGTTTTGAGAGCTTTTTCAGGAGATTTGTTCCCTAACATTACGTCATCTAAATTGGTTGTCATGATTTTTCTGATTTGCTGATAATTAACAGCCATCATTTTCGGGTAAGAATATTGTAATTGATTTGCCGCGGTCCACATTTGTGGAAAATCATCCATGAATTCCTGCATTTCAGGTAAATTGTATCCTTCTTTATTTACACAAACATATCCTGATTCCATAGACCACTTTGCAGAATTTTTTGGATTTGTCATAAATTTTATAAATTCCCATGCAGCGTCCTGTTTTTCTTTCGAAATTCCCTTAAAAATATGGAAATCTCCGCCACCTACGGGTGTACCGTATGTGTAGTGCATTGGTAAAAAGGCAACTTCAAAATCAAAGTTAGCAGTTTTTCTTACAGTGGGCATACCTCCTGTGGAATAATACATCATGGCAGCGTCTCCGGCTACAAAGTCTGTTATTGTCATATTCCATGGTCTCAAAGGAGGGCTGACTTGCATTTCGTTAGTTAATTTGTACCACAGCAATAGTGCCTGTAATGCTTCTTGAGAATCGAAATTTGCTATAGAGTTTTCCTGGTCTATAAGAAAACTTTCATTTTGTCTGACAAATGCTTCAAAAATCCAATCATTCCAGCCACCAGGTAATATTAAACCGTATACCTCTGTATCATTACCATTTTTTTCTGTTAATATATCGGCATATTGAACCACTTCATCCCAGGTTTTTGGAGCTCTTTCCGGGCTTAAACCAACTGCGTATAATTCATCGGCATGCTTTTGGAAGAGTTCTTTATTCCAGTAGAAAACAGGAGTACTTCTTTGAAATGGAAATCCCCAGATTTGATTGTTTGCAACTGCATTACCAAAAAATGCATCCCAATATTGATTAATAAAATCTTCGCTTTCGCTGTTGATATAATCATCCAAAGGAAGAAGCGCATCCATTGCCAATAATGAATACAATTCCGAAACTTCTACAACAGCTATATCAGGTGGATCCTGGCTCATTACAGCGGTTTGAACCTTTTGCATGGTGTCGTTATAATTTCCACAATAAACAGGTTGAATTTTAATGTCAGGATGTAATTCAGTGAATTCGGCTGTCATTTGATCAATTACTCTGGCCAGTGGGCCAGATACCCCTACCGGATAATAAAAACTCAGTTCCACAGATTCAGCAAAAACCCCAGTTGTAAGAACAAAAACCAATAGCAAAACAAACATCAAGTTACCCTTTTTCATACTCACTAACCCCCTTTAAAAATATGAAAAGAGAAAGCACAACAATACTCGTTTAGCTTTCTCTTTATTCTCTGCTATTGATTTTATTATATATCTGATTTTTGATTAAGTCAACGTATATTTTATATATTTAAAAAGTATATATTATAAGTAATATTTAAATAATAAATTTAATAATTGTTTTATAAAGTGAAAATAAAATGGAATTTTAATGGATGGGAAAAATTTTTTTGATAAAATCATTTGTTTGTTTTTTAAAATTTCGAAAAAAGGGGGATTCTTATCAGATGGATTCGCTGAAGGATAAAGATTTATTTATTTTGGATATGGATGGCACATTCTATCTTGGAAATAAACTTTTGAAAGGAAGTCTGAAATTTGCTGAAGAGTTGAAAGCCCAGGGGAAAAAACTGGTATTTTTAACGAATAATTCTTCCAGAACTCCCGATGAATATATAAAAAAACTCAGTAATTTGGGAGTTTCGTCGGAACTGTTCGATGTGTACACTTCGGGTGAAGCTACAGCGGAATTTATAAAAGAAAAATTTAAAGAAAGAAGAATTTTTTTGCTCGCTACCGGGAGCGTAAAAAAATTGTTCCTTGAAAAAAATTTGATTATCGATGATAAAAATCCCGAAATACTCATTTTGACCTACGATAAGACGATAGATTATGAAAAAATTCAGAAATTTTCTTATTTTCTGAGAAAAAATCTTCCCTTTGTTGCATCGCATCCGGATATTAATTGTCCAACTGAAAATGGATTCATCCCGGATATCGGAAGTTTTTTAGCTTTATTTGAAACTTCAACAGGAAGAAAACCCGATTATATCGTCGGAAAGCCGAATCCATATATAGTGGAAATGCTGCTCAGAAAATATGATATTCCCAGGGAAAAAGCTGTAATTATGGGGGACAGAATCTATACGGATATAAAATGTGGATTGAATTCCGGAGTTGACAGTATTTTAGTTCTTTCGGGTGAAACATCCATAGATATGGTGCCTGAAAATCGTCCTTATAAAGTATATGAAAATATTGAGGAAATTCTTTCAAAATGCCTTTAAAATGCTAATAAAAGTATATTTGTATTTTTCGTGACGGAGAAATATTATATCGTATGCGAATGGGGAATCCGAAAAATTTTGTTTTGAAATATATTTGAAAATCCACCGGTGTTACTGAAAAAACCTTTTATTAAATGTAAAAAGATTTTTATATCTTTTGCCATCTTCCAACAACTATACCGACTATTCCACACTCATTTTCCCATTCCGACGGGCTGATTATTATTGGTGAGTATCCCGGATTGTCTGAAGTCAGAATGATTCCGTTAGTAGTCTTACTGAATCTCTTCACCACTCCCTCATTTTCTCTGATTCTAACGATTGAGATGGTGTTGTTTGGAGCGAATGCTTGTGTTTTGATACCTATTATATCCCCGTTGTTCAGGGTTGGTTCCATCGAGTTTCCAGCTATTTGCAGACAGAAGTCTACTTTTATAAAATGCGGAAGTTTTATATAATCGATTATATCTTCTTCGCAAATGACCCCTGAACCTGCTGCAACTCTTCCCAACACGGGAATTAAGTTCTGTGATTCTATTTTTTGCGAATTTTCAAAATTGACTATGTTGTACCCGAGTAAATCATTGGGAGTACAATTGAGTATTCTGGACAATTCGATTATTATATCTGTATTGCCCGGTTCATGCCTTTCGGTTTCCCACATGGTTATAGTTGTCCTTGGAATATTCAGTTTCTCTGAAAGTTTCTGCTGTGTATAATTTTTCATCTTTCTTATTCTTTTCAAGTTTTTTCCGAACCCCACAGTAATCACCTCGCACTTATTATAACAAATAATGTTTGTATTTAAAACGGTAGTTATCATAAATGTAATACATTCCTTACGTTTATAAAACAAACATTTTTGATTTATGTATATAATTATGTTGTTAAGGCAAACAATATGGATGAAAATTCGCAAAATGTTTTTTCATACATCCCCCAAGAGATTGCCGAACAAGAAAGAATTACTCCTTACACATATTCGGATGGTCATTGTGAACCATCCTTTTTTTTATTTTTTGCAAATTGAGAATATTTGTTTTAACAGGTTCTGATAGCTTTAAATTAAATGTGAATGGTTTTAATCCGAAATAATCAATATTGATTTAGTTAAAAATTTATGCTTTAATAAATTTAGTTACATTTGTAAGTTACATATGAAACAAAAATAGGGAGGTATTAGGGTGAGAAAAGCTTTACTGGTTGTATTAATTTTATGTGTTCTGGTCAGTTCACTAACGATGGCTAAAACATTAAAAATTTGGATAGGTGGTCAGGTAGCAGAATTGGATCAAACGTGGGATGACATCATTTCGAAATATGAAAAGGAATCCGGAAACGAAGTTGAAGTTCAGTTATTTGGTTTCGATGTATATTATGACAAACTTCTCGCTGCTTTGGAATCTGGTTACGGCCCCGATCTGGCTTTCGCTGATTTAGGCGGTTGGGTTCCGACTTTTGCTGCTAAAGACTGGTTGGTAAATCTGGATTCCCAAATAGAAAATTGGGACGGCACGGATCAAATCTGGCCCAACTTGTGGCCCACTGTAGACTACGAAGGTAGCTTATACGGTTTGCCTTGGTATACCGATTGCAGATTGTTACTATATAATAAGACTATGCTGAAAGATGCAGGATTTGATAACCCACCGGCAACATGGGAAGAATTTTGTTATGTAGCCGATAAAATAACAGATTCAAGCAAAAGAACATATGGATATGGTGTGAGCGGAACGAAATCGGAAGTTACAACACTCGGTTATATGATGTTCCTGTATGCTGCGGGAGGCGAACTGTTAACTGAGGATTATTCAGAACCCGCATTCAACACTCCGGAAGGTTTAAGGGCGTTGAAATTCTACACTGATCTGGCAAAGAAATGGGAAGTTTCACCTAATGCACTGAGTTACGGGGAAGATGATTACAGAAATATGATGGCCCAGGGCAGAGTTGCTATGGCCGTTGGTGGTCCATGGTCCTTTGCACTTATTGAGCAGGCAAATCCTGCAATTAAAGGTAATTATTCGGTAGCATTGCATCCATATGGTGCGGTTCCTGCAAGCGTACTGGGTGGTTGGGCCCTCGTTATTCCGAAGTCCAGCGAAAATCCTGAGGAAGCATGGGGATTGGCCGAATATTTGACGAGTTATGATACATGGATGACATGGATAGAAGCAAATGGCAGTCCTATGCCTGTAAGAATGGATGTTTGTGCGGATGCTCCGACTTTTGACGATGAAAAATGGCAGGTAATTTTCGATGCATTCCCATTTGCAGTATGCAGACCTCCAATTCCTGTATATCCACAGGTTTCGGAAGAAATTCAGATGATGGTACAGAATGTACTCATGAATAAAATGACTCCTGAAGAAGCTATAGTCGTCGCTGATACAAATGTGAGGGAAATCTTAGGAAAATAAGATAAAATTTTGGTAAGATAAAAAGGACAGGTTTATGTGGCCTGTCCTTTATATTAAAAAGGAGTTTTGAACTTGAAAATAACCAGAGAAGAAAAAACAGCTTACAAAATGATTCTTCCATATATTATTCTGATCATACTGATGATTGTGATTCTTCTGGTATCGAATGTAATCACGAGTTTTGTAAACGAAGAAGGTACCTTCACTTTTAATAATTATATAAATTGTTTTCAAGATGAAATAGTCGGTCAGGCTTTTGTCAATACCGGGTTTTGGGTTTTCGGAAGCGTACTTGGACAGGTACTTCTTGGGTTTCTTGCGGCAATATTGCTGAATCAAATAAAAAAAGGTCAGGTTATATATAGAAGCATTATTTTAATTTTACCCTGGGCAACTCTGGATATAGTTGCCGGTGTTATGTGGAAATGGATGTATAACGATATGTACGGCGTAATAAATGATTTATTGATGAAAATGCATTTAATAAATGATTATATACCGTGGTTGGCTTCAGAAAATCTCGCAATGATCTCAATAATAATAGCGAATGTCTGGAAGGGTTTCTGTTTAACCGGAATGTTTTTTCTCGCGGGGCTGCAATCTATTCCAAAACAACTGTATGAGGCGGCGGAAATCGATGGCGCGAGTTCATGGAAGAGATTCTGGCATGTGACTATTCCTCAGCTTAAACCGGTTATAATGACGACCCTCATGCTGACCATAATATGGACTATCAATTATTTTCCCCTCATATACACGATGACGGGTGGTGGACCCGGATATGCAACCGAAACCGTTGTCACATATATTTATAAACTGGGATTTAAATTTCTCGAGAGCAATAAGGCTGCTGCGTTATCGAATATTCTTTTCGTTGTAATTTTTGTTATAGCTTCAGTTTTTCTTTCCAGAATTTCCAAAGAGGAGGCAGCTTAAATGAACAGAAGTAGCAGGCAGAAATTCAATAAAACCATCGTATATATTCTTTTGACTTTTCTTTCGGTGATTATCGCTTTTCCCTTTATCTGGCTGATAATAACGTCATTTAAAACCTATCCCGATATATACGCGTATCCACTGTTATATTTACCTGTTCATCCCACTTTAGAGCACTTTGAGAAGATTTCGAGCATGGATTTCGGGAATTATTTTTTAAACAGCGTAATAGTTGGAGTAGGAACTATGTTTTTATCGGTTGCAATCGCTTTATTTCCGGCGTACGCTTTTTCAAGATATTCATTCAGGGGAAAGTCGAATTTACTGGTCAGCGTTATGCTGTTTCAGATGTTCCCCCAGGTTGTTTTTCTCGTTCCGATCATGAAGTTTTTTGGAAATGCCGGATTGCTGGACACGAGGTTCGGATTGATCCTGGTGTATGCTCTTTTTACTACTCCCATTTCCATCGTGTTTATGAGAACGTTCTTTCTCAGCATACCAAAATCGCTTGAAGAAGCCGCAAAAATAGACGGGTGCAACTTCAGTCAGGCCTTCTTCAAAGTCATTATACCTATTACCATTCCCGGAATAGCGGCGGTTGGAATTTATGCGTTTTTATTTTCGTGGAGTGAGCTCATGTACTCTATGTCATTTTTAGTGAGCAAGAGCAAACAAACGATTCCGACTTTTTTATCGCTTTTCGTAGGACAGTATCAGACCAGATGGGGCCCATTGTTCGCAGGATCCGTTTTAGCTACAATACCACCGTTGATAGTATTTATGGTTTTACAGAGATATTTCATAGCGGGCCTTGTCAGCGGCTCTGTTAAAGAGTAAGAGTTTATTATGATAAATGATGAACTGCTCTACGATGTTGCCTATGCCTATTATATAAAGGGCAAACTGCAGAAGGAAATCGCCGAAGAGTACGGTGTCTCGAGAGTACAGATAGGCAAGTATCTTAAGCGTGCTCAGGAAAGAGGGATTGTAAAGATATCTGTTGATAAACCGAATGTCGATATAAAGAATTTAAATACTTATCAAAAGTTTTTCAGTGAGAATTTTGGATTGAAAAAACTGGTGCTTTCTCCCGGAGCGAATACAAAAGAGAGGCTTTTAAGCAATCTCTGCAGGACGGCTTCGAAGTATATCGCGAATAATTTTGATTCACGTGAAATGAAAGTGGGAATCGGATGGGGAGAAACCCTTTTCAACCTGGTCAATTATTTCGAAGGTATCAACAGAAGTAATTGGCTCATAACTCCGCTTTCCGGAGGAACTTCGAAACTTTCCGATAAGTTTTTCAATGTCAACTATATCATCCAGGTTCTGTCGGGTGCCCTGAAAGCGAAGCCAATCCCCATGTATTTTTCATTTATTTTAAAAGGCAGAAAAATTGCCGAGGAGATAAAGAAAACGAATGAGTATCTTGAGCTTCAGAGACTGTGGGACAACCTGGATATAATCATAAGCAGTGTCGGATATTCATTGTCCAGATCACCGCTTTTCAGACAGAATGTCCTGGATGGGAGTTATTCCGATAAGCTCGAAGAATTGAAAGTAGTGGGAGACATACTGACTCACTATTACGATATAAATGGAAAAATGTTCAATTTTGATTTCAAGGAGAGATGGGTCAACCTGAGTCTGGAGCAATATTTAAAAACTCCAAACAAAATAGTCATCGCCGGCGGACATCATAAAGTAGATAGTATTATCGGGCTCATAAAAGGTAATTTCTGTGATTGTCTTATTACCGATGAAAAAACCATAAAATTCGTTTATGAATATTTCAAGGAAGCGAAGGAGGAAATATAACATTAAAACTATAATACTTAATTTAAATCCCTGCTACGATCACTGGATTATTCTGAAAAAGAAGCCTGAAATACCGGATGTTATCAGGGGGGACCGTGTAATAAGATTGGTCGATGGAAAGGGTCTGAATATCGCAAGAGTGCTGAAAACGATATTCGGTAACGGAAATTTTAAATGCATAAACGTTTTGGGAGGAAATATCGGGAAAATAATCCGGGATTACTGTGAAAAGGAATCCTTCAATGTAAATAATTTCTGGATAAGAGGAGATAACAGGATAAATACTGCTATCGTGTATGAATACGACAATAAAATGAAAATAATAAATGAACCTGGCCCGATCATGTCGGAAAATGAAGTTGTCAACCTGAAGAATTTTATCGATGGGGCCATAGAATGTGATTCGAGGGTCGTCGTTTCGGGCAGCGCCACGAGAGGATTCACAGGAAAAGATCTGAGGGATATGATCGTAAGGTTCAGGGACAGATGTTCCCTCGCGGTTGATATCGCCGGAGAATGGTTGAATGAGGTGGTCAAGGTCCGACCCGATATTCTGAAAATAAATTTTAACGAATTGAAAATGGCATTTGATATAGATATTGATAATTTTGAGGATATCGAATCCTTTAAAAAAAGATATGATATTAAAACACTCATTATTACACTGGAAGAAAAAGGTTCGATTTGTTTCACCGATGACCGTATTTACAAAGTTTTTTCAAGCAAAACCTATTCGAACTTTTCCGTCGGCAGTGGCGATTCATTTTTTGCTGGTCTGCTGAATGGTCTCGATAAAGGTTTTGAAATTGAAAAAGCCTTGAAAAGCGCAAATGCATGTGGAGCGGCAAATAGTCTGAATTATGGTTCGGGTATGTTCAGTGTGGAAGAATATGAAAAAATGCTCAGCGAAACGGTTTTAGAGGTAATTAAATGAAAGAAATTTATTTAGGATTTGATATAGGTACCACCAACACCAAGATCATAAGTGTTGATCCTGGTGGTAATATCAACACTATTGAGAACTTTAAAACGAGAAAGTATTCAAAAAGCGATGTTGAATATATAGATTTGTTTTTTCTTAAGGACAGAATAAGCGAATTTATAGATAAAATAAAGGCCGAATACAGGGTTCTTGGAATTTCATTTTCTAGCATAGGGGAATCCGTTGTTCCGGTAAAAAACGGCAAGTTGCTTCATGACCCTATTTTATGGTACGACATATGTACCGAAAAAGTGATGCTTAAATATGAAAAAATTATAAAGAAAAATAACGATTATTCTACATCCGGGGTCAGATTCAATTATATTTATTCCCTCTATAAAATTATATGGATGAAAGAGAACCTCAATATACACGATGAGGATTACTGGCTTCCAATTTCTTCGTTTTTTCCATATATTTTCACAGGTGAAGCGGTGTGGGATTATTCGCAGGCCTGCAGATCGTATATGTTCGACATACATAAAAGAAAGTGGCACAAACCGATTCTGAATGCTTTCAATATTCCCGTTGAAAAGTTGGGGAAGCTAGAATACACTGGAAGTTTTATCGGAAAGGATAATAATGAACTGGAATATTATCTTTCCGGACACGATCATATCACAGGTTTATTCGCCATAAAGCAGTTGAGCAAGACGGGAAACTTCATTTATCAATCCATGGGTTCATCTTCGGTCGTTGCGGCGGTCGTTGAAGAAAAAGAAAATGAACTGCATTTCACTGAGGCTTTCATGAAACCAAAGGGAACTACCGGAGTGGCCTTCAAAGACAGGCAGTATTACATCGAAAGCTCTCTGAGGTATTTCGGAAAGTTACTGGAGTGGGGAACCAATCTCATAAATTGTGGTGACTTCGATTTTTTAAACAGAGAAATAGAAGAATTACAAAACAGACAAATATTTCAGATAGCCGTTAATGCGGACCCATTATATGGTGACAGAATATCCGGAATAAACCTGATCGACCTTCCCGTTGATTTCAAAAGGGAAGAATTGATATTCAATCTCTATCTGTATCTCGTATACATGAGCCGGTTGATAACAGAAAAACTTCAGGAATACTGTGATATAGATGAATTTTTCTGTGGCGGGGGGTGTTCTAAGAATAATTATCTGATCAGAATGCTGGCGGAAGCTTTGAATAAACCGATAAAAATTTTCAAAGAAAGTGAAATAACCGCTATTGGTGCGATAATGTCGGCGATAACCGGAAGAGGGGATGAGAATACAAAAAAAGAATTAATAAATAAATTGAACTATACTATTTTACAACCGAATTTTGGAAATACCAATGAATACTTGGATAAATTGGATGGATTTTATAAGAGGAGGAATTTTTGATGGCTTTATATACTTTAAAAGAGGTTTTAAAGGACGCTTTTAAAAACGGATATTCGGTACCTGGATTTAATTTTTACACTTATGAAGATGCTATGGCAATGGTAAAAGGAGCAGAGGAGTTGAATTCTCCAATTATTTTGATGGCTTCCGGAAGCTGTATAAAACATCTTGGACACGATCTGGCATTTGAAATTGTGAATGCGCTGGCAAAGAGGACAAAAGTTCCCGTTGTCTGCCATCTCGATCATGCCGATAAGCTGGATTCTATATACAAAGCGATAAAAGCAGGATTTACATCCGTTATGTATGATGGTTCAATTTTACCCATCGAGGAAAATCTGAAGAACACTATAACGGTTGTGAGTGTTGCTCACGCCGTAGGCGTATCTGTTGAAGCCGAAATAGGAAGAGTTGGAAAATCGGAAGAGGGAGAAGATCTTCATCCTGAGGTTCTGACAGAACCGGAATGGGCGAAGGATTTTGCGGAAAAATCAAAGGTCGATGCTCTGGCGGTTGCCGTCGGGACTTGCCATGCCATGCAGAAACAAGAGGCCAATCTTCAGCTGGACAGGGCTAGGGAAATAAACAGCGCGGTCTCCGTTCCTCTGGTTCTTCATGGATCCAGTGGTGTAAAAAATGAAGATCTGAAGGTTTTGGGTTCTTATGGTTTTGCAAAAGTGAATATCGGAACTAAACTGAAGACAACTTATGCGGACGGAATAAAGGCTGAATGCGAAAAAGAACCATTTAAAAGAGCCGCTTTGAATTTACTCACAAACGCGGGAAAAAAAGTTACGGAAGTTGTTAAAGAGAAAATTGAACTTCTCGGCAGTGAAAATAAAGCGTAAAAATTTGCGAAAATGGCAAAATATCTGGGAATTGACATCGGAGGAACAAAAACATCTCTGATAATAGGAACCGAAACTTATGAAATACTGGACAAGGTGAAATTTAAAACCGATTCCCTGGAAGGATTTGAGTCTTTCAGGGAAAGAGTTTATGAGCATTCTTTAAAAATGGGAACCGGTGAAATAGAGAGAATCGGTGTGTCCGTCGGGGGACCCCTGAATCACGAAACTGGTGAAATATACAACCCCACCTATCTGCCGTGGGGAACTGTGAACCTGAAGAAAGAATTTGGGAGATTGTTCAACGTTCCGATTGAGGTTGAACACGATGCCAGAGCGGGAGCCTATGCCGAATATTTATTGGGCGCTGGAATGGGATGTGACAATATCATATTTCTGACCCTTGGAACCGGAATCGGAGCCGGAATAATCATCGGGGGGGAAAAGTATTATGGTTTTAATGGTATTACGGGAGAAATTGGGCATATAAGGGTGGCAGAGGATGGGCCGCGTTTATATGGAAAAAAGGGTTCGATTGAGGGTCTATGCAGCGGAGGAGGAATTTCACTGCTCGCAATACAGATGTTCCCGCAATATTTTGAAAAAAATATAACATGTAAAGATATAGGTGAATTGTCAAAAAAAGGTGATAAAAAAGCAAATGAAGTATTGAAAAGAAGCGGTTTTTACTTTGGAAGAGCACTTTCCATACTTTTCGATCTGTTTTCTCCGGATAGAATAGTTTTAGGAGGTCTTGGATACAGACTCCCCGGAATCTGGTTATCGGAAGCTTTTAAAGAGTTGAAAAATGAAGCGGTGCAGAACGATGATCTGGAGAAAAGAGTGGTTTCTTCCCATCTGAAAGAAAAAATTGGAGATTATGCGGCGCTTGTAACAGCGATTGGATGATCTCCAGTTCTTCATACATTTAAATGTTATCTGAAAAAAATAACCTGACCGCGGGACCCTTTTTTTGTTGTCTTTGAACAGATAAAACCGGTCCCGTTTCGATTCTGTTTCTCAAATCTTTCCGTAGCGATTTTCTGAAAATACTGCGGAATATTTCAAATGCATATTTCCCCGCATAATTTTTTGAAAAAGTATTCATTCCCTTCCAATAAAAATTTTTTTCGATAAAAATTGTAAATTTTTAAAAATCCTTATTTTTTTTGCTATTTCTGTCAGGGTTATTAATAGATAGTTTTTAAATTGTAAATGCAAAAATTTGTCTTTTATTCCGACGGATTATTTTTCTCTGGAAATTTTCTTTTTTTATACATTTTTTTGAAATCATGTGAATTTCTCAGGTATACTTTGTTTTTTTGATCTCTTCAATAATAATCCTGTAATAAGCGTTCTTATTATTTAAAATCAAAATTGAATATATAAAATTATTTGTGATAATATAAAATTGAATTTGAAAATATCAAATATTGTTTGAAAAAGTCTTGATCAAAAAGGAGATTATTATGGGAGAAAAATTAGAGAGTTTACCTAGATTTACCAGAGCGCTCATAAAAAGTCATCTAATTGCATGTGGATTTTCATATGAGGATTCTGAAAAACCAATTATTGGAATTGTCAATTCTTGGACAGAATTCAATCATGGCCATATGCCCCAGAGAGAATTAGCTGATAAAGTAAAAGAAGGCATAAGGGCAAAAGGCGGTTTGCCTCTTGAATTCAATACAATAGCTCCATGTGATGCCCTGGCACAGGGATATGAAGCTATGGACTTCATACTTCCAAGCAGAGAAGTTATTGCAGATTCGATAGAAGCCATGGTGCTTTCTCAGGATATTTTAGATGGGTTAGTGTTCATTTCTTCATGTGACAAAATCACTCCGGGAATGCTCATGGCAGCTTTAAGACTGGATAAACCCGCCGTTCATATTTGCAGTGGAACCTGTACGCCCGCAATAAGTTTTGCGGAATCAAAGAGGTTGAGAAATGATTTTCTCACGGGTAAAATTTCCGAAAAAGAACTGGCTGAGGGAAATTCAAAGCTGTATCCTCAGCAGGGGATCTGTCCCTATATTGGAACCGCTCAATCCATGAATTGCGTTGCCGAGGCTTTGGGACTGGCTCTTCCCGGTTCTGCAGCTTGTCCTTCCTGCACCAATGAGAGATTGAATTACGGTATAAAGACGGGAGAACTGGCGATGGAGATAGCCGTAAAAAAATACAAACCTTCCATGTTCGTTACGAAAAAGTCATTCGATAATGCACTCATAGTTATGGCGGCTTTGGCGGCTTCGATGAACCATCTTTTACATGTTCCTGCAATCGCGAATGAAATTGGCATAAAGATAGATTTTGATTACATCGGAAACATTAATTCAAAGACTCCGCAACTTTGCAAAGTGAATCCGAACGGTGAATATTCGATGGCAGATTTCGCCAGAGCAGGCGGGGTTCCGGCGGTGATTAAACAACTAAAGGACTTAATCAACGAAGATTGCAAAAATGTTCAGGGAAAAACATATTCACAGTTGATAGAAGAGGCGGTAATCAGAGATGACGAAATAATCAGACCGGTATCGAATCCGATCTATGAAACCGGAGGAATAGTTATTCTCAGTGGAAACATCGCGAAGGACACGGCTGTTGTGAAAAGATCTACAATTCCCGAAGGGATGATGAAATTCAAGGGTCCCGCTAAAGTATTCGATGGAGAAGAAGAGGCTACCGATGCGATTGAAAAGGGTCTGATAAACGAGGGAGATGTCGTTGTAATAAGATATGTCGGCCCGAAGGGCGGTCCGGGAATGAGAGAACTTCACCGTGTTGCGGGCGCTTTGAAGAGCGTTGGGAAAAATGTGGCCGTCGTGACCGAAGGACGTTTCTCAGGAGCAACCGGCGGATTATCTGTGGGTTATCTTGGACCGGAAGCAGCGGAGAAAGGTGAAATAGGTATTTTGAAAGACGGAGACATAATCGATATAGATATTGAAAATAAATCCATAAACGTTGAGTTATCGGCCGAAGAAATCGAAGACAGGAAGAAGAATTTTATTCCAAAGAAGAGAAGCGGGATAGCAAAGTTACTCGATGAATATGCCAGGAGAGTCGGCCCGGTTTCAACGGGAGCAGTGAGAATAGAAAATTAATTTATATCAAATAATTTTGGAGGTAAAGAAATGAAAGCAAAGGAGTTCAAGGGAATAATACCACCGGTATTATCATCATTCACAAAAGACGGTGAAATATATGAAAAGGGGATAAGAGAAATAATAAAGTTCACACTGCCATATGTAAACGGATATTATCCGATAGGAACATACGGATGCGGTCCATTGATGTCTTTAGATGAAAGAAAAAAGGCGCTGGAAATAATACTGGATGAAGTGAATGGAAAAGTTCCCGTGGTTGCACACGTCGGAACAGCGGACACGAAGACAACGGTAGAGCTGGCAAAACACGCGAAAGCGGCAGGAGCCAAGGGAGTAGGAGCGATATCACCATATTATTCACCAAACATACCCGAAGATAATATGTTTGCACATTTTGCAGCTATGATCGATGCTGTGAATGAAGAAGAATTCCCTGTATTCATATACAACAATCCACACTTATCACAGAATACAATAACACCTAAATTATTGAAAAGACTAGCAGAACATGGATTGAGAGGATTGAAAGACAGTTCATTTGATCTTGTTAATTTCTACTTCTTCCAGGAAGCGGTGAAGGAATACGAAGATTTCAACGTAATAATAGGAACGGAAGCGATATTCATGGGAGCATTCGATGCAGGAGCAACAGGATGCGTATGTGGAATGGCGAATATATATCCTGAACTGATGGCAGAACTGTATGCAAAATACAACGAAGGAAAAAGAGAAGAAGCGATAGAGCTGCAGAGGAAGGTATTGAAGGTAAGACAGACAACAAAGGCAGGACCTACGGTACCGATAATGCATGCGATACTGAGAGAAAGAGGAATAGATGCAGGATATCCAAGAAGTCCATACATAGACATAGATCCCGCTCTGGTCAAAAAAGTTATGAACGATATGGCGGATCTCGGTTTAGTTTAAAAATTATTTAACACATTGTAAGTTGTGTAATTGATTTATTTTTAACAATAAACCCATAGGGGTGGTTATTCAAATAAAATGGATAAAACAAAGGGAGGAAAAAAGATGAAAGGCAAAAAAGTCCTGTTAGTAAGTTTAGCGATCATGTTATTATTAGCAACGGTTTCATTTGCTGCAAATCCTTTAAATCTGGGGAATAATGCATTGGAAGGTAAAAAGATAGGTTTCATTCAATTGACACTCGGAACAACATACCATGCAGCAATGAGTGATGAATTCGATGCTTTGGCAGCGGATTACGGAATTGAATTTGATCAGGTTGTAAGTGCGAATAGAAGTGCCGCAGAACAGTTGTCTTTAGCGGAAGATTTAATTGCAAAAGGTGTCGAAGTTCTTATTCTCAATCCAGTTGGGGACGAAATTGTTCCTTCTGTAGTAGCATTGTGTGAAATGGAAGGCATACCGTTATTCTGTGTAGATAATACATCTGCAGGTGAAGGATACGTGTATGTAGGAATCGATAATTTTGCTATTGCAAGAGAAATAGGAAGACTCATTGGAGAAGCGATGGGCGGAGAAGCAAAAATGGTATATGTAAGAAGTACCGCAACCGATACAGGTTGTCCCGCATTGAGATTCGGTGGAATAATGGGCGGTATATCGGACCAGGGAGAAGTTAAAGGCTATGACCTGATCGATGAAAGATATGCAACACAGGATGTTGGAGAAGCCGATGGAATGTTACAGATGGAAGAACTTCTCAATGCCAATCCGGAGATCGATGTTGTTATCGCTCATCACGATGCTCAGGCTTTAGGTGCATTGACAGCTATCAGAAATCAGGGTAGAGACGATGTTAAACTGATCGTGGGATTCGATGGCGAAAAGAGAATGCTTGAGGAAATTAAAGCAGGGGGAAACGGAAAAAATGGACCCGCTCTGGTTACAGGTTTGAACAGTCCTACAATGATTGCTGATTTGACTATCACATTGATCAATGATTTATTTTCCGGTAAAACATTATCTAACTGCTATTACATTCCTGTAGTGGGTATTTCCTATGAAAATGTGGATGAATACATGGAGCTTGGTTTCTGATCTGGAAGGGATAAATATATTACAGATGGGGCGAATTAATTCGCCCCTATTTTAGAAAGACGTTAAGGTGGTGCCAATGACTGAACAGGAAAATCTCGTTATAAACAAGAAAAATTTTGCTTTGGATTTTGTTTCAAAATATGATAAGTATTTGATGTTAGTAGCATTCGTGGCAATTTCTGCTGTTTTATCGGATAAATTTTTTACCACTCAGAATTTGACGAACCTGCTTAAGCAGAATGCTGCATTGGGAATAGTGGCCCTTGGAGAACTCCTGGTTATTCTCACGGGGGGAATAGATCTGTCCGTAGGAGCTATCGCTTCATTTTCCGGAATTTTAGCCGCTTCATTTTTAAAGACCGGAATGCCATGGCCGGTTGCCGCTATTCTGGCGATAGGGTTCGCCACTCTTGCAGGTTTGTTCAATGGATTGATGGTAACCGTAGGAAAAATCACTCCATTTATAGTTACACTCGCTTCGATGACGATGTTCCAGGGAATAGGCTTATTGATTTCAAAGGGAAGGCAGGTATTTTTTAAAAATCCGGATTTTTTACTTATCGGAAGAGAATACTTTTTGGGAATTCCCCTTGTTGCGTGGATATGGATTGCAATGTCAATAATTGTTGCAATATTTCTTGGAAAAACAATCATGGGAAGATTTATCCGAGGAATCGGTGGAAACAAAGAGGCCGTGAGACTGGCCGGTGTGAGTACGATTCTGTATGAAAGTATGTCATACACTATTTCAGGCTTACTCGGTGGTATAGCCGGAGTAATGATGACATCCAGATTAACGCTTGGGACCAATGTTTTAGGAGACGGATGGGAATTGACAGCGATCGCTTCCGTTATGGTCGGCGGAGGAAATTTCAACGGCGGTATAGGTACGGTCGGAGGAACTATCGTAGGTGTAATAATATTGGGTTTGATCGGAAATATTATGAACCTTCTGGGAGTAACCATTTACTGGCAGCAGATAATAAGGGGTATGATAATACTTCTGGCAGTTTTAAGCAGTAGCAGGAAGAAATTGGGTTCTGCGGCGTAATAAGAGGTAGAAATGAAAATAGATATGAAAAACAAAGTGGTTTTAATTACAGGTGCTGCACGGGGTATCGGAAAAGCGATTGCGAAAAAATATCTTGAAGAGGGAGCATCGGTAATTATCACCGATGTCCTTGTGGACGAGGCAAAGAAAACCGTTGAAGAATTTAAAAATGTTTTTAAAGAAAATAAAATTATTTTTCATGGAGCAGATATTTCCGAAAAAAATGAAGTGAAAGCCCTTTTTACCTTTGTGAAAGAAGAATTCGGAAAACTGGATATACTGGTTAACAACGCGGGAATTCTGGTGAAAAGCTCATTTTTTGACACTACAGAGGAGATGTGGGATAAGACCATGTCAGTTAATCTTAAGGGGACATTTCTATGCAGCAAAGAAGCTGCAAAAATAATGAAAAATAATGACGGAGGGAATATTGTGAATATTTCTTCCATAGATGGAGAAGTGGTGTATTATCCCGGTCACCATGTACCTTACGGTGTTTCAAAAGCAGGAATAATTATGTTGACAAAGATAATGGCCGTTGAACTCGCGGATTATAATATCAGGGTGAATGCGGTTGCGCCGGGAGTTGTGAAAACCGATATTTCCGGAGGCTCAATGAAAGATTCCGGCCATTTAAATGAAGTAATGAGAGAAATTCCTTTAAAAAAACTGGCCGTACCTGAGGAAGTAGCGGGAGCGGTTGTATTTCTGACATCATCCGAGGCTTCATATATAACGGGTACGACATTGTTTGTAGATGGTGGATGGACGATACACTAATTTAAAGAGGTGTGAATATGTTTTACGAACTTTCTTATAGATTAAAAAATATCAGCGGTGAAGATGACGTACTGAACCTGCCGGGCCTGGAAATAATATGGAGGGCAAAATTCGGTGACGGCCAGGGAAAGACTAACCAGACGAGCAGTATAAAGATTTTTTCACATCACGGAACTCATATAGATGCTCCGTCACACGTCTATGATAACGCTCTGACCCTGGACGATTTCGAGGCGGAAGATTTTATTTTTGATTCACCTTTGATAATTCAATGCTTGAAAGGGGATAAAGAAAAAATTGAAGTGGATGATCTGCATAAATACAGAGATGATTTAAAAAAAGCTGATTGTCTGATTGTATATACGGGATTCAGTGAGTATTTGAATTCGAGAGAAAGATTCATCAGGAATTCTCCGGGATTTTCTCCCGAGAGTCTGCAATATTTGATCGATAATTTTCCTCAGATCAAATGTCTGGGAATGGATATATTCAGCATTGAGAATATAATTGAAGGAAAACCGAAAGGTTGGCCCGGGCACAAAGCCTTTTTAAAAGAGAATGAGAAAAGAATCGTGATAGAAAATATGAATCTCAGAGATATATTGGATAAAAAAGTCGACAGAATCATGGCGATACCTCTTTTAATTGAAAACGAGGCCTGTCCGGTTACAGTGGTTGCAGAAGTGAATGAAAGACCAGAAGGGAGATTGTGAAATGGCCTATCTCGAAATGAACAATATTACCAAAATATTTCCCGGTGTGAAAGCTTTGGACGGTGTTAACTTCGAGTTGAATCTGGGAGAGATACACACACTCGTTGGAGAAAACGGCGCGGGTAAGAGCACCCTCGTTAAAGTTCTGGCGGGAGCCTATAAAAGAGATGAGGGAAATATAAATATAGAAGGTAAAAAAGCTAAAATACTGACTCCCAAAGATGCCATGAAACAAAAAATATTTTCGGTACAGCAGCATTACAGCCTCCAGCCAAATATGACCGTCGCGGAGAACATTAAATTCGGAAGATACTCGTCTTCTGCGGGTTTTATAAACTGGAAAAGCGTTCTGAAAGATGCGGAAGATTTCGTAAACGAACTCGGTTTCGGTGAGATCGATGTGAAGAAAAAAGTGTATGAGCTGAGTGTTGCAGAAGGACAGATAGTTGAAATCGTGAAAGCGCTGTACAGAAAACCGAAGATTCTGATCATGGATGAACCCTCCGCGGTTTTGCCAAAAAACGATCTGGAAAAACTGCACAGTATACTTCAGAAAATAAAAAAAGATATAGGTATAATATATATTTCTCACCATTTCGAAGAAATATTCAAAATAAGTGATAGAATAACGGTTCTGAAAGACGGAAAAAATGTGGATGTTGTAAAGCCTTCGGAAATCAACGAAGAAGAGTTATGTAAAATGATGGTCGGAAGGGACATCGGAGACATGTATCCTTCGAGAGATAAAGATAAAAGCGATGAAACGGTTTTGAAAGTCGCCGGTCTGACGACCAGGAAAATTCATAATGTCAATTTCGAATTGAAAAAGGGAGAAATACTTGGAATAGCAGGGTTGGTCGGCGCCGGAAGGACCGAACTGTGCGAAGCTTTATTCGGGCTCGATCCTCTGATAGGAGGCTCCGTGAATTTGAAAAACAGAAAAGTATCGAATAAGACTCCGAGGAGATCGATTTCAAACGGGTTCGGATTTGTAACCGAAGACAGACATAAAACAGGCCTGATATTGCCGATGACGGTAAAAAAGAACATATCACTCGTAGGTTATAAAAAAATATCGAAATGGACCTTTATCAAAGGAAAAAAAGACAGAGATGCCGCTCAGGAATATATCGACAAATTGAAAATTGCGACTCCGACGATGAATCAGCTGGCGGAATATCTGAGTGGAGGTAATCAGCAAAAAGTTGTTCTGTCGAAATGGCTTTTCAGCGGGGCAGACGTTCTGTTACTCGATGAACCAACCAGAGGAATCGATGTCGGAACAAAAGCGGAGATTTACAAGCTGATGAAGGAACTGACAAGGGACGGAATGTCGATAATAATGGTTTCTTCGGAACTTCCCGAAATACTTGGAATGAGCGACAGAATCCTTGTTATGCACAAGGGAAAGATAGCGGGAGAATTATATCCCGAGGAAACATCCGAAGAAGAAATATTGGCTTATGCTGCAGGTTTAAAGACAAAAACGATAAATTGACACCCGGAGAGTGAAGATGAAATATATATTGGTGCACGATTTCGGCACAACTGCGAACAAAGCATGTATTTTTGATGAAGAACTGAATTTGATGAGCAGCCATATAGAACAATACAGAACATTTTATCCCAGAGGGTGCTGTGCGCTTCAGAGGCCCTCCGACTGGTGGCGTGTAGTTTGTGATTGTACGAAAGAGGTCATGAAGAAGTCTGAAATTTCGAACAAAGATATTTCGGTTGTCACTTTCAGCGGGCATTCGCCAAGCATGGTGCCCGTTGATAAAAACGGGAATTCCCTTCTGGATGAAATACCTATATATGCAGATCTTTCCGCTCAGAGAGAAGTACAGGATTTTTTCAGGAAAATTTCCAAAGAGGAGTTTTACAGAATAACCGGAGCCGGACAGGTTCCGGAACAATATTCATTGTTTAAAATAATCTGGTTTAAAAATAATTATCCCGATCTGTATAAAAGAACCTGTAAAATATTGAATACAGTGGATTTTCTTGACAGCAAGCTCACCGGGAAATATTTCACGGACTGTTCTCAGGCGTGCAATACGGGAGCTATGGATATAAGTGATAAAGTCTGGTCCGAAAAAATATTGGAAATTGCAGGAATACCAGCGTCACTGATGCCAGAAATTGTGAATGCCTCGGAGCTGATAGGCTCCGTTAAAGATGATGCAGCCGAAGAAACGGGACTTTTACCCGGAACACCCGTGGTCATGGGTGGCGGTGACGTAGCTTGTGCTGCTGCAGGAGCCGGTACTGTTGAAGAAAACATAAGTTATATATGTCTTGGATCGGCCGCGTGGATGGGATTTTTTTCAGAAAAACCCGTCTTTCATTATGATTCAAAAATTGTCAATTATTCTCATATAGTTCCGGATAGTTACGCGATTCATTATCAGATGACTGGTGCCGGAATATGCTATCAATGGATGAGGGATAATATATACGCTGAAAAAACATGTGATGGAAAAAATGTATTTCAGAAAATGAATGAAGAGGCAAAAATGAGCCCGGTGGGATCCAACAAGCTCATTTTTCTTCCATATATGAGAGGAATCTGGGCCGGGAACAGCAATCCCAATGCCAGAGGAGTCTTCTTCGGCCTCAATCTTGCGAATAAAACAGGCGATATGTACAGGGCCGTTATTGAAGGAATGGGGTATGGATTAAAGGAAATAGCGGATCTGTTTTCCGGGCTGGGATATGATTCGAGCAGTATAAGGGTAATCGGAGGGGGAGCTAAGTCCAAACTTTGGAGACAGATACTTTCGGATATTCTAGGTAAAAAGATTTTATGTCCATCGGTCACCCAGGAGGCCGGTGCCCTCGGCGCCGCGGTTGCCGGAGGACTGGGAATAGGATTGTACAGGAATTTTTCAATCCTCCATGAAAAAATAAAAATAAATGACGTAACTGAACCCGATGAAGAAAAGACGAAAGAGTACGAAAAATATTATAAAATATTTTTAGAGCTTAAAAATAGTACTTCCAGTCTATTTGAAAAACTCGCTGCGATAAAGTAAAATGAAATAAATGTTGAGTAAATGGGGATGAATTACTTTGAGAGAATATCAGAACAAATCACTTGAAAAGGCCATGAGCATACTCGATTGCTTTACGAGGGAGAATAAAGAACTGACCGCTTCGGAAATTTCGAAAATGCTCAATTTGAATCTCAGCAGTATTTATCCTTTATTATCTACCCTGGAAAAGAGCAAATACCTCGTCAGAAATGGAAACGGAAAATACAGTCTCGGAATAAAATTTGTCGTTAAGGGAAATATGGTATTGGCGGGACTGAATCTGATCGAGGTGGTGAGACCCCATCTTCAGGGGCTTGCAAGAGAGTTTCACGGAAATTCGCATCTGGCGATCCTCAATAACAACAGAGCCCTGATTGTGGACAGAAGTCTGGCATCGGACAAAGTTTTCATCAACAGCATTATAGGTTACGAAATACCGCTTTACTGTACTTCTCTCGGAAAAGTGCTCCTGGCATTTCAAAGTCCGGAAAAGGTACAGGATTACCTGGATAATACCGAATTCAAAAAATTCGCTTCCCTTACGCTTGTGGATAAAAAAAATATTCTGAAAGATTTACAGGAAATCAAGTTGAAGGGTTATGGAGTGAGCAACGAAGAGTTCACCTCCGGAGAGATATGCTTCGGTGCTCCCATCTTCGACGGTACCGGTGAAATAGTCGCATCCATGAATCTCGCTCTGAGCAAAATATCGATAGACAGAGACGAAGAATATTACGGGATAAGAGTTTCTCAGGTGGCCAGAAATATTTCCAGTCTTCTGGGTTATATGGGACCGGTTTTAAAGTAAAAGCCCGAAGATTATCATAGTTCCGAAAATAAAGGAAATAACGGAAAATGAACGACATTGAACAGAAAAGAGAACGAATTCGCGCACTGATTATCAAAGAGGCAAAAATTCATGAAAAAGCTCAACTGATAGATTATTATAAGCTCTTTTATCAGAGTATTTTTGGCGCCAATCATATCGTTTCGGACAGAGTCAGTATCGGCCTGCAAATAGAAAAAGAGATCAACTTCCCTTTCATGAATTCATCCGACCCTATTATGGATATTTCACTTGAAAAAAAGATCTACCGTTTTCCGCTACATTTTATTGTCGACGGAAAGATCTCAGTCTCCGTGATTGCCGATTCATTTTATAACACCGTTCTGCGGTCCGGAAAAGCGGGGTTCTCCGGCTGGGAAAAATTATGGGAAAAAATAAAAGAAGAAATCAACCGCCTTGGGATATCGGATAATTTTGACGATAAAACCACCGAAGAATTCAACACCGGTTTAAAAAAAGGAGAAGAAATATTACACCACTCCCGGATATATCATGAAAACTACAATCCCCATTATCGAATAATCGATGAAACGGGTATGGAGAAGATCCTTTCGAAGAATTCCGATTTAAAAAAATATATAGAGTAGACTCATGCCATTTATCCCCTTTCTTGGCGTCGGCGTTCAGCCACAGCTTAAAAGCCGAAAAGCAGTATAGAGAAAAGAGAACCGATAATCGATAACAGAAAAAACGGTGTCTGGTGTTCAGTATTTAGTGTCTGAAAGGCAGTGCCTGGTGTTCAGGATTTAGTGCTTAGTGAAAAACAAAAAAATCCTGCTGATTTTTTTTACCCTTTCTTCCACTGCTTCTCAACTGTTCAACGATCGTTAAACTATCGCTTAAATGCCTGAAGGCTGAAAAAAGCCCAATTGCTGAAACTTGACTAAAAATATGTCTTGCTTTTATTCTCCTGTTTTTTCTATGCCCTGCACCCTTTTTCCCATTGCTTTGCTATAGTTAGCCAATTGTTTTCCAATTGTTCGCCATGCCCTGTTACCTATTGCCGGTTCTTTGTTCTACATCCCATGTGCTAAGCACTGTACAACCATCACAAAACACAGTTTTTTAGTTTTACTCATATCTCTCTATCTTTTCTCTGCGATGCTTTTATATCTTTGAAAAAGAACGAATTTTCTCTTTAAGTGGGTTTCTTTTCTTATAATTCTCTTTTATTCGGGATTATTGAATTTCAAATAATTCAAAACATTTGATATTATATTTTAAGTCATCATACGTATGATGTATGATGTTTAAAACAAGACTAAAGGAGAAAATAATATGCCGAGAGATAAAAAGCCACTTTACAGACTGGTATATGATTCGGTTAAAAAGGATATTAATGATATGCATGACGGGGAAAGAATACCTTCAATTGATGAATTGTGTTTAAAATACGATGTCAGTAAAACGGTTGTCAGAGAGGCGATTTCGGCCCTGGAAAGGGATGGACTCATCATAAGAAAGCAGGGATTGGGAACATTCGTCCTGAAAAACAGTAGTTTTGTTCATACAGGAATAGAGTATTTGAGAGGACTGCCGAATATTATAAAAACTTCCGGAAGGGAGCCTTCTATAAAATACGATGAACTGAACGATGTAAAACCACCCGAATTTCTTTTGAAAAAGCTGAATCTCGGAGAAGATGATGATTTATTACTGGTATCGAGAACATATTCCGCGGATAAAATTCCCGCCATCTTCGCAGAAACTTACATTCTTCCTCCGATTTTAAAGAGCGGAAGGGAAAAGTTTGAAAAAGAATATTCCCAGATAAAAGGGAAGACAATAACGATATTCGATATTCTGGAGAAAAAATTCTCGGACCCCATCAAGTACGCGGTGGCCGATATTTCGTCGGAAGTCTCGGATAGTTTTTTATCAAATAAATTGAAGATTCCCAAGGCGACACCACTGGTTGTGCTCAATGAAACACATTACGATATCGAAGGGAATGCTCTTTTGTACTCCGTCGATTATATCAACACAGATATTTTTAGAATTCATGTTTTCAGAAAAAAGATTTGAGGTGATAGAGTGAAAAATGAATTTTTAAAAACCGGTTTGGAAGGACGGAAACAATATCACATCAGATGTAAAGAGGGAGACATTGCTCCCGTTGTGATCGTTCCCGGTGACCAGGGAAGGGTAAAAAAAATTATAGATCAATTTGATGAAAAGGAACTGATAGCTGATAATCGTGGACTGATAACATACACGGGGAAATATAATGGATATCCCGTCAGTGTTACTTCTACCGGTATGGGGGGACCTTCTTGTTCTATAGTATACGAGGAATTGATCAATATTGGTGCGAAAGTTCTGATCAGATTAGGCAGCGTAGCGGGTTTGCAGGAAGAGATTGATGAAGGTGACATAGTTATACCCTATGCGTGTATAAGAGATGATGGGGCAACCAGGTACTATGTTCCGGATAATTATCCCGCGGCAGCGGATCCGGATGTTTTATCTATTTTAATGACCAATGCGTTTAAATCCAGTATAAAATTTCACAGCGGGATTAACTGGACACATTCATTTTTTTACTGCAGAGAAAGTGATTATTTTTTGAATTGGGCCAGGAAAGGCGTTGTGAGTATGGAAATGGAAGCGGCGGCACTTTTTGTGATTTCTTCTTTGAGAAATGTAAAATCCGCTTTCGTTGGAATTTGTTATGCGAACAGATACAGGCAGATAAAGGGGATAAATATGGATCTTTCCGTAGAAGATCCGGATAGAGACGTGATTCAAGTATCCACAAAAAAAAGCATATCTTTAATTTTAAATTCTCTGGAGGAAATTTATAAGAGAATTCATTGTTAAAAAGGAGGGTATACATGAAGGGGAAATTATTGATTGTTTTAATTGTATTGAGCAGTTTGCTGGCATTTGGTACCACTTTGAATCTGGTGAGTGAAGTGGGGGTTCATACGGATGCATGGAAAAGTGTTATGGGGACATTTGAAGAAGAAACCGGTATAGATCTGGAGATAGAACAGTTTCCTTATGCGAATTATCTTGATCAACTGATGCTGACATACACGTCGGGAAGGGTGGATTTTGATATTCCATATATTTCAATGCTCTGGTATCCATCGTTGTCGTTATCGAATTATATTTATCCGATCAATGAAATTCCGGGTCATGAAAATTTGAATCTGGAAGACATACCGGGTATAAATAATGCGATACAGAATGAGAATCTTTATATCGTTCCGTACATGAATGAGCTGGGAGGAGTCGTTTACAGAAAAGATCTATTTGAAAATCCGGAGGAAAAGGCGAATTTCAGAGAAAAATACGGATACGAACTGAATCCACCGACAACTTTAGAGGAATACAGAGATATAGCCGAATTTTTTTACAGACCTCCAGAACTGTATGGAATCACTTTGATGGGCAAGAGAAGCATTTTCCTCGCGACTCACTTTATGCAAAGATTGTGGGCCAACGGAGGAAATCTGCTCGACGACGATATGAAACCGATCTTTAACTCAGAGGCCGGTGTAGAAGCACTGGAGGACCTGATGGTTATGTTTGATTATGCCAATCCTGCCTCAAAGAATTATGATTTTCAGGATGCTGTAAATGAGTTTATTGCTGGTAGGAGCGCGATGGTGGAAATCTGGACCACCGGACTTCTGTACGTTGACGATCCCGAAAAGTCGAGTGTTGTCGGAAAGGGTTCTTTTGCAGGGTTCCCGAGGCCGGAAAGCAGACTCGGAGAAAAATTACCCATGCTTTACATTTGCTGGGGATTCTCGGTCAGTTCCGCCGCAGAAGACAAAGATGCCGTATTGAAATGGCTGGAATTCGTGACATCGACCGAAAATGAAGTAAAGGCCGCGCCGATTGGAAACATTCCGGCTAGATTCAGCGCATTGGCCAGTGAAGAACTTCAAAGTGAATTCGAATGGATGAAGGATTTTTCTGCCACTATGGAGAACTGTATCCCGACACCTATTGTCCCATTGATACCGGAGGGTGGTTCCATAGTCAGCGGATTCATTGCCCCCGCAACATCAGAATTTATCACTGGGCTTAAAAGTGCGAAGGATGCTCTGGATAATGCTGTAAAAGGCGTTTATGAACTCATGGAAGAAAACGGTTATTACGATTGATTGATTTTTCATAAAACTGGGCATTTATGCCCAGTTCTTAATTCTTTGGAGGGGTTATGATTCAGAAGAAATCAAAATATTTTTATATACTGCCTGCAATAACTTTTATTCTTGTAGTTTTTTTTATTCCTTTAATCTATGCTCTGGTAATTTCCTTTGCACGGTGGAATCTTTTGAGACCCGATCTGGGAATAACTTTCATAGGCTTTAAAAATTACGGTAAATTGTTCTCGGATTCTTTCACCTGGCAGGTGTTTCTCCAGACGATATATTTCGTTGTGGGGGCAGTTTTGCTGGAGTTGGTTGCGGGAATTATAATAGCGCTGGCCTTGAACACCGAATTTAAAGGCTGGAAAGTCGTTCAGTCGATAATTTTAATTCCCTTCATGATCGCTCCCGTCGTGGTGGGATTCGTATGGAGATTCATACTGAATCCCGATTTTGGACCGATCACCCATTTTTTGATTTCCATAGGATTTAAAGGTCTGACAGAAAATCCTCTTTTGACGAATCCTAAAGCGGTTATTCCAATTTTGATACTGGCGGATGCATGGGAATTTATACCCTTTGTGGTGCTGGTAATACTGGCAGGACTGAAAAGTATATCACGGGAACCCTATGAAGCGGCCATAGCCGATGGGGCAAATTCATTCCAGATGTTTTTTTATATTACGCTTCCACTCCTCAGACCATCTATTCTGGTTGCCGTAGTAATAAGAACTTTAACTTCGCTGAGAGTATTCGATATAGTTTACATAATGACTGGCGGAGGGCCTGGTTCCGCGAGTGAGACACTGGCATTTTACGGTTATAGAATGGCGTTTCAATCATATAAAATGGGCTATTCTTCCACAATAAATATTTTCATTTTCGGAATAGCGATCGTTTTTACAGTCGTATATATGAAAATTATCGGATGGGGTGGTAATGATGAAAAATAAAAAGAAATCGGTGAAAATATTGACCTTCATTATAATTATTATCACTTTGATCTGGACTTTACTTCCATTGACCTGGATTATTTTTGCCTCATTTAAACCTTCTTCTGAGCAGTTCACCGTTCCTCCAAGATGGATTCCGGAGAATTTCACTCTGAACAATTATATTTATTTTTTCAGCACACCCGAACTCGTCAGGGCCTTTTTCAACAGTATAATTGTGACTATATGCTCTACAGGGATAGCTTTGGGATTGGGATTTCCCGCGGCATATGCGTTATCCAGATTCAAATGGAAATATTCCAACACCCTTTCATTCATAATTCTTTTGGCAAGAATGACTCCCCCGATCGTAATGGTTCTGCCGTTCTTTATGATAGCCAGGTATTTGGATATTTCCGGAACATACTTGCCCATAATAATAGCCACTTCCTTTTTCAGCGTACCGTTTGCCGTCTGGATGATGAGAGGTTTTTTTGCCGAAATACCCGAAACACTGGAAGAGGCGGGAATGATCGACGGATGTACCAGATTCAGGGCACTGATAAAAATTGTCCTTCCCCTCACAATTCCGGGAGCCGCTGCCACATCTATTTTATGTGCTTTAATTTCATGGAATGAATTCTTATTCGCCCTCATACTAACCGGAAAGGAAACGAGGACCCTTCCCGTTCTGGTCAATATGTTTGTGAGTGAGAGAAACATAGACTGGGGAGTGATGAGCGCGGCGGCATTGATCACCGTTCTGCCCATGGTTGTATTCGGCATATTGATACAGAACAATCTGGTTAAAGGGCTGACTATGGGAAGTTCAAAATAAACAGAACAAAATGAAAACTTCAATGAATTATCTGAGCTCCGGAATTGATTTTTTTCCGGAGTTCTGAATTTGTAAATGAGATAAAAACCACCACTCTCTAAAATTTTTTTTAATTTATGCCTTTAAAAACACGTTTAAAGAGACTGAAACTGACGATATGGGAGAAGAATTGAATCAGTTGATGAAAAATTGAAATTAAAGTGTTATAAAACCTTAGGGAGGTGGTCAAATGCCACACAAAATATTGGTGGTCGATGATGAAGCCGATATTGTGAAGTTGCTCAAGGATTATTTTGAAATAAACGGATACGAGGTTCTGACCGCTTTAAACGGTGAAAAAGCGTTGAACCAGGCGGAAAAGCAACCCGATTTGATTCTACTGGATATAAATATGCCGGATATTGATGGATTAAAAGTCTGCACACAGATACGAAACGCCGTTTCCTGTCCGATTCTGTTTCTGACAGCGAAGGTTGAGGATGCGGATAAAATAAATGGATTCCGTGTCGGGGGTGACGATTACATTGTCAAACCTTTCAGCATAGATGAGCTAGGAGCACGGGTCTCAGCACATCTCCGCCGCGAAGAAAGGCATCAGACGGCATCTAAGGCGAGATTCACAGATGATCTTGTGATCGACTACACTTCGAGAACTGTTTTCTGCAACAACGAACAGCTCCAGTTTGCAAAAAAAGAGTTTGATATTATTGAACTTTTATCCATGAACAGGGGGCAGATTTTTGATAAAGAACGAATCTATGAACGTGTGTGGAGTTGGGATAGTACCGGGGACAGTTCGGTAGTTGCAGAACACATCAGGAGAATTCGTTCGAAGCTTTCTGCGGTGAGTGGTACGGAGTACATTGAAACCGTTTGGGGTGTGGGTTACAAATGGGTAGGATAAAACAGTCAATACGCGACCTGTCGATTAAAAAATCATTCATGCTGTATATGTTGATTTTCTTGTTGCTCGCTACGGCTCTCAGTTCAATCACTATTAACTTTGCGACCAGTGTAAGGAATCGAATTAATCTTTCTTATGTGGACTCAGAAAACAACTTTTTTCTTGAGAACGGCACGGGAGAAGTCGGTATCTTGTTGTCTGTAAATTATACTAAAAAAGACGGAACGATCATCAATATCTGCAATTTCGTTGAAATATGGTCTATTCCCATCTTTTTTGGGATATGTATCGTGTTTTCTGCATTGCTTTTTTATAACGATAAGTTAAAAAGACCGATTGAACAGCTCAACGAAGCATCCGAAAAGATAGCGGATAACGATCTGGATTTTCACATTCACTATAACAGCAGAGATGAAATAGGAAATCTCTGCACTTCGTTTGAAGTTATGCGTGAAGCTCTTGAGAAAAACAACCGTGAAATGTGGCGTGCCGTGGAAGAACGAAAAAGACTCAACGCAGCCTTTTCACATGATTTGCGTACTCCGATTACGGTACTTCGGGGATACTCTGATTTCTTGAAGAACTATTTGCCTCAGGGTAAAATAAGCGAGGAAAAATTGATATCCACAATTTCCACGATGACAGGTCATATTACTAGGTTGGAAAATTATGTACAGATGATGAATGAAGTGCAGAGACTTGAAGATATAGCCGTTTCAATCGGTGAAGTGAAAACAGACTTTTTGACCGGAGAAATCCGGACCGCTGCGGAAGCACTGGGTAAAAATACCGGATTGAATCTTAAATTCATAAACGAAATACTGAAACCCGAGATAAGCGTGGATTTTTCCATTGTGATCCGGGTATGCGAAAATCTCATTGCGAACGCCGTCAGATATGCCGAAAGTGTGATTTACATACAATGCCGCTATGCAAATGAAAAGCTTTGTATAACAGTTTCGGATGATGGAAGGGGATTTACCGATGAAGATTTTAAACAGGCAATCAAACCTTATTACAGGAATAAAAATAACACGGGAAACGATGGAACACATTTTGGACTCGGCCTTTATATTTGCAAACTGTTGTGTGAAAAACACGGTGGGACACTTCTGATTGAAAATAACAGTAGCGGCGGCGCGATGCTGACCGCGAGTTTCCGCGGGAAATAAGGGGATAAGAAGCGATATAAGAACTGATAAAAAGTTGATATTTGTATTTTACACTCTCCTTGAATTAAAAAACAGGGAGGTTTTTTTATGTTATCGAAGGAAAACATAGGTTTTTTGAAGAGAAACCCGGCAGTATTAAGAACAGTGGGACTAAAAAAGTATTATGGTTCTGAATCGAACCTTGTAAAGGCGCTGGATGGAATAGATTTATCTATAGACAGGGGAGAATTTGTTGCAGTTGTGGGAACGTCGGGAAGTGGGAAATCCACTCTGTTGCATATGCTGGGTGGGTTGGATACTCCGACTGCCGGAAGAATTACTGTAAGTGGTAAGAACCTGCTGGATCTGAAAAATGAACAACTCACTATTTTCAGGCGCAGAAACATTGGCTTCATTTTCCAGAATTATAATCTTGTTCCTATTCTCAATGTATATGAAAATATCGTATTACCGATCGAACTGGATGGGAAAAAAGTTGATCGGGGATTTGTAGAAAAAATTGTCCGTTCTCTGGGGATTTCGGAAAAACTGAACTATCTTCCAAACAATCTCTCCGGTGGACAACAACAACGTGTTGCCATCGCAAGAGCACTCGTAACCAGACCCGCGATTATCCTCGCGGATGAACCCACAGGAAATCTAGACAGCCGGACCAGTCGGGAGGTTCTGGAACTCCTCGGAGTTATGAATGAAGAATTCAATCAGACTATCGTAATGATTACCCATAACATCAATGTTGCACAGCTCGCAGACCGAACCGTTCACATTGAAGACGGCAGAATTTTTGCGCAGGCAGGTGACAGTTTTGTTTAAAAAAACCACTTCAGTATTAAAAAAATTAATCGGCCGTATAATATCGTCCAACCGTTCTCACAACAGGTATGTTGTTTTAGCTGTTGTGCTCACAACGATGCTTATCACTGCGGTATTCAGCATAGGACTGAGTTATCTGAAATCAACCAAAGTACAGCAAACCAGGTTAATGGGTACGACTGCCCACGTTGAAGTTACGAATCTCACCGATGAACAGGTGGTAACACTGAAGACACTCCCCTATGTCGAAGCCGTAGGACTTCAGCACAGTGCAGGTTCGATTAAAACTACACCTGAAATTGGAAACATGAGACTTTCACTTTATTGGTACGACAAGATTGAGTGGAAAAAATTTCGTGTGCCGGCAGTTACAGATATAATGGGAAATTATCCTGAGAAATACAACGAAATCATGATTCCGCTATGGATACTCGATAATATGGGAATAACCAATCCGGAAATAGGAATGAAAATTCCACTGAGTTTTTATCAGGATGAGGGTGAACGTATTCCTGAAAATGAGGATTTTATCCTTTCCGGTTATTGCAGAGAATACTCACATATTCGTATAGGAAATACGGGCGCAGTTTATGTATCGGATGAATTTGTTCAGAAAAGTGAAGGTCCCGTTCAGAATAACGGGACGGTATCTGTATCTTATATCGACAGCGGTAATATTGACCGTTACAATGAGCGGCTTGAAGAAGATTTATCCCTAACAGAAGATCAGAAGGTAAGAACGGTTGCGATGTACAGAAAAAATGGAACAGAGGGTACATTGACTCTGCTGGCATTTGCAGCCATCGTCGCATTTTTAATGTTCACCGGGTATTTACTTATATACAACGTTTTTTATATTTCGGTATCAAGAGATATCCATTTTTATGGGTTGTTAAAGACGGTCGGCACCTCAAAGGATCAGCTGAAGAAAATCGTTACCGGGCAGGCATGGAAGCTTGCAGGTGTTGGAATTCCATTAGGTCTTTTAACCGGGGCAATCCTTTCCTTTTTAATCGTTCCCATGGTGTTTAATATATTTGATTTGAAAACGGGTGTTGAAATATCCTTCAATCCCCTGATTTTTATCGGAGCGGCATTTTTTGCGTTGTTGACTACGCTGGCTGGAGCAACGAAGTCGGCGAAGACTGTTGCGAAAATTTCACCTGTAGAGGCGTTACGGTTCACCGGAGTGCATGGAATGGGAAAAAGAAAACGTTCAACGAATGGCGGAAAACCTTTCAAAATGGCATGGCGAAACATTTTCCGTGATCCAAAACGTACTTTCATTGTCCTTCTTTCTCTGTTTTTGGGAATCACAACATTTATGATGATTACGACTCTGGTTTTTAGCCTGGACACGAGCAATTATGTCGCAACATATGTAAAAAATGATTTTACGCTGGTGAATAACACTATTGTAGCCATTGGAAACGGATCTGAAATTTCTGAGAAACAGAAGTTTGATTCTGAGTTTTTTGAACGGCTTGAAGAGATAGAGGGAATTACCGATCTGCGTATTACTTCTATGGAGAAGATAAAAATGAGTTATGATTCCCGACGATTTTCAAAGCATATGGATAACTTTTACAGAATGTTCAATATCAAAGAGATATTTTCAGACCGGGAGATACAGGAAAATTTCTGGGGATTCATCATCGGCATCGATACCCGGTATGTAGAAGAACTCAGCGGAGATAATGAAAAACAAATTGATATAGAGGCTTTTAAAAAGGGAGATATTGCTCTGATTGGAACGAATAGCCCGGATCTTTATTCCGACGTGCATGAGATGAACGTAAAGATCTTATCTTCGGATACCGATTTACAAATTGATTTAGGTGGCTTTGTTCCCTTTGGATTCCAGTTTGCAGGGGGCAGTACGGCACCGAATATCTATGTTTCCGAAAAAGCACTTGCGAAAATGATGCCCGATCCCAAAATTTACAGAATTAACATGGATGTGGAAGATGGGTTGGAAGAACGGGCGCTTGAAAAAATTAAAATTCTGACCGACGGTGATTTTGAGATCACGAGAACCTCTGAACTGGAGCAACGAAGGATGCTGCGTGATGCTAAATTGATAATGTATATTCTGGGTGGTGGCGTTGCCCTCATTTTAGCCCTCATAGGTGTTCTGAATTTTGTAAATGTTATGGCCACCGGTGTCATAGCAAGAAAGCTGGAATTTGCCATGCTCGAAAGCGTTGGGATGACAAAACGTCAGATACGTCGGATGCTCGTTCTGGAGGGCTTGGGATATGCGTGTATCACAACTTTTCTGGTTGGGACTCTGGGAAGTATGATGACGTACTTCATATTTGAAATGTTTCAGCAACAGGCCGACTACGCGATATTTACGTTTCCCCTCATTCAAATGCTGATCCTCATAATCACCGTGTGCGCTGTTTGTATTTTCACTCTGGGAAAGGTCTACGGATCTTCAAACCGCATGAGCATCGTTGAAAGACTTCGTGAAACGGAGTGATATTCGTCTGATCGGGGGAGAGTTCAAAGTGAATAGAACAAAGCAGAAATTTCAATGAATCACCCGAGCTCCGGAGTGGATTTTTTCTGGAGCTTTGAGCTTTTTATCCCGGTTTTCCTCGATAAATTTTAAAATATATGAGAAAAAATGAAATGATCTCTCTTTAATCACCGATGGACGAATATAATCGACCTTATTTGTATTTGAAAGAATTCAAAAAAAAGTTATAATGATTACATTAACGATAATGTTAACGATAATGCGGGTGATTATTTTGAAAGAACAAAAAAAGTTTGTTACGATGTCCGATATTGCACGGGAACTTGGTGTTTCCGTCAATACAGTCTCAAGAGCCATCAGAGGAAAGGATGATATCAGTGAAATAACTACCAGAAAGATTGAAGAAAAGGTCAACGAACTGGGTTTTATAAGAAATTTTTCCGCAAGCAGTCTGCGCACTAATAAATCACATATCGTAGGTGTGATTCTGGAAGACAGTTCAAATCCATTTTTTTCGGAAGTCTTTAAAGGGATAGAAGAAGCGGCAGATAAAGAAGATTATCAACTCATCTTAATGAACACGGGAGAGGATTATAAGAAGGAAAAAAGGGCGATAGATACTCTCATATCAAGGAGAGTTGATGGACTCATTATATCCCCCGTTGAAGGAAATTACGATGATTTAATAAAACTTGAGAATAGTGGTTTTCCTTTACTCATAATAGGAAGAAATATCGAAGAGTTGAAAAAATGCTGCCAGATTTACAACGATGATTTCAAGGGAGGATACATGGCCGCGAAACATTTTATGCAGGCCGGAAAAAAGAAATGCGCAGTTCTGATGACAGATGAAAAGAATTCCACTTCCTGCAGCAGGCTAGAAGGATTTGAAACTGCCTTACGGGAATCGGGACTCGGTGTCGAAAAGGATTTAAAAAGATTCATCTTTGAGGATAAAAATAGAAACGATTATTTTATTTCGGGCACGGATATGAGCCTTCAATGTTCCTGTAGAACGATGAACGAAATGCTGGATGAGGGACCGAGTTTTGATTCGGTATTCTGTTTCAATGACATGGTAGCTTTCGGAGTCCTGAAATCTCTCTCCGAAAGAGGAATTAAATGCCCCAAAGAGATAGGAGTCATAGGCTTCGACGATGTCTTTTTTTCTTCTCTCAGTACGCCCTCTCTGACAACTATAAGAATCAAAAAACACGAACTGGGTTTCAAAGCTTTCAATATTCTGAAGAAAATTATGAATGGGAAAGAAAGAAAAACTATCCATGAAAAGCTGGATGTGAGTTTAATAGTCAGAAACAGCACTCAATGTGTAGGCTGACGGTGGCATTTTTGCAGTAATTGAAAAAATAATAAAAGGAGTTTTGGTAAAGGTGAAATGAGAAAGATTATCAATTTGAATGGAAAATGGAAAGCCAGTTATGATGGAAGAGTCTATGACATGAGACTGGATGTGCCGGGAACTATACCTTTGAAGCCTGAGAATTATCCGGATCCGGAATCTCTGGTTTGCTACTACAAAAAAACGCTTGAACTGTGTGAAGAGGATTTAAATAAGAGAAAGATTTTAAAATTTTACGGATCGGATTTAATAACTACCCTGTCAGTCAACGGTGAAAAAACAGGAACTCACGAAGGTGGTTTTGATTCCTTTGAATTCGATGTTACCGGAATTCTCAGCAAAAGAGTCAATGAAATAATCATCAAGGTTGAAGACAGGCCCATTAAAGAATTAAAGAATACAATAACGGGAAAGCAGGACTGGTATGGAAACGTTACGGGAATCTGGCAACCCGTGGAACTGATATTGAATGATGAAACTTATATTAATTCTAAAAAATTTAGAATTGAAAAGGACAGTATAGACGTGAGTTTTGATATCGATGGAAGCTGGGACTCAATCGAATATACTATATTCGATGGAAGATCACCGAAAAATCATAGGAGAGTTAACAGTTCCAGATTTTCAATAGAGCGAAAAGAGTTGGAATTATGGACTCCGGAAAATCCAAAATTATATGATCTTTCACTGAAAATTATCAATGGCAGTGAAACAGTTTATAAAGAAGAATTTAGAGTTGGTTTCAGAGAGATAACACAGAGAGATGGAAAAATCCTTATAAATGGGACTACCTTTTATATTAAAGGGTTGCTCGATCAGGATTTTTATCCGGAAACTCATTACGTACATCCTTCCAAAGAGTATTTGAGAAAACAGTTTTTGAGAATCAAATCTCTGGGTTTCAACACTCTGAGATATCATGTTAAAACACCACCAAGGGAATACGTCGAACTGGCTGATGAGCTTGGTATAATGTTATGGATTGATCTTCCATATGCGATGAAATTCGATACCGGATCGAAGAAATATCTGAAAAAATTGAGAAATGATCTGATGGAGAGATATTCGAAAGATCCTTCATTCTGTATTCTGACCCTTATAAACGAGAGCTGGGGAGTGAATTTAAACGAAAAAGACGAGATGGAATGGTTGAAAGAATTCTGGACTGATTCGAAGGACAAAATAAAGGACAGACTCATTGTGGATAATTCTCCCTGTGAAGGAAACCACCACGTGATGAGTGATATAAACGATTTTCATTTTTATTTTTCTTATCCCGAAAATATCCGTAAGTGGGATAAAGCGATGGAAGATTTTTCAGGCGATATTTTTGTTCCATTTGAGGAAATTGAAAAAAATGAAAAAGGAGAAAATTTAAAGATAGAAAAATTACCAAAAATAATTTCCGAATTCGGTATCTGGGGATTATCCGATCCCTCTCTCTGGAAGGGTAACTGGATGAAATATCCTCTTTTTGGAATAAAAAAATAGAAGAAATGGTATCCGAAACTCTTATTGAATTTGGTGAAGAATCATCGATCTTTTTTAAAGAACTTCAGTGGCAGGAATTTGCCGCTTTGAAGTATCAGATCGAAAAAATCAGGATTGAAAAAACAATTCAGGGATTCATTATCACGGAACTTTCAGATATAGCGTGGGAAGCTAACGGTATTTTAGATTTTTCAAGGAACGATAAGCCCTTTACCGATTATTTAAAAGTTTTGAATTCTAAAATATTGTCTGTGATGGATAGAGATGGAAATGTTTACATTTCGAATACTTCAAACAAAAAATTTAACGGAAAATTGATTATAAAATTTAATAATGATGTCATGAGAGAGGAATTTGTAGAATGTGAAGGAACAGATGTGATAAGAATATCACAAATCAATATTCCGAAGAGAAAAGGAAGAATATTTTTGAGATGTCTCGGTGGGGATAAAACAATATCGGTGAATTCGTATGCCACATACGGCAATATTATCGATGATAACGTGAAGGTTTTTGATGAATTCACTGAGGAAGTTTTAAAATCTGCGGAAAATGGAAATACCGTGTATGTTCAAATGAAGAAGCCGGGAAAATATGAGGGTTTTGAGGTTGTCAGAAGTGACCGGAGCATAGCGTTAAACCGGAATTTAACCTGGGAGGTAAACTGGATAAAAGGCTTCCTGTATTATGACAAAAAGCTGATGAATGAACTGAGCTATGTGAATGGTGGAGGAGAACTGGAAGGAATCTTCACGGATAATGTGATAATTGACTGTAACGATTATGAGGTTTTAATCGGAAAGGTAATGGGATGGAACATCGCTAAATGTGCCTGCTTGATTCAAAAAAATATCGGAAAGGGAAAGATTATTATTTCAACTTTGCGTTTAATGTGCTCGAGTTAAAATAACTCCTTTAAAATTTTTTATACATTTTCTACGCAGTGATCGATTCACTGCGTTTTTTATCGTTATTAAAGCGCGGCTTGACAAAATAAAAAAATAGGGTATACTGTATATGAACAATATACACACTTGAGAAGGAGGAAGTTTTAATGGATGTGTTGAAAGTTGAAAAAATAAATAAGACTTATGAAAATTTTAAACTCAGTGATGTTTCCTTTAATCTTGAAGAAGGTTATATCATGGGATTTATCGGGGCCAATGGGGCCGGAAAAACAACCACTTTGAAATCTATTCTGAATATGATTCATATAGAAAGTGGTACGGTTAAAATCTTTGGTAAAGATATACGAAAAGAAGAGATGGAAATAAAAAGTAATATTGGTTATATGTTTGGAGGAGTTGATTTTTATCCCAAGAAAAATGTGAGTGTGCTGACTGGTGTTGTAAAAAGATTCTATTCGGGATGGAATGATGAGACATACCATAAATATATGAATAGATTCAAGATAGACGAAAATAAAAAGATCTGTGAACTTTCCAACGGCATGAAGGTTAAATACAATCTAACACTCGCTTTATCGCACGATGCCAAACTGTTCATCTTTGATGAACCGACGAGTGGACTGGATCCAGTTGCCCGCGACAACATTCTGGAAATATTTCAGGAATTGATCGAAGATGGTAAAAAGAGTATTCTTTTTTCAACGCATATAATAAGCGATCTTGATAAATGTGCCGATTTCATAACGTATATAAATGAAGGGAAAATAGTTGCTAGTTCGGAGAAAGATGAGTTTAAAAATTCATATAAAATCGTAAAGGGTAGTAAGAAGCAGCTTGAAGAACTGAAAAATACGCTTGTGTCTTATAAGGAGAATTCCTTTGGTTTTACAGGGCTCATAAAGACGAATGAAATAGATCCGGGACAGGATGTCAATATCTCCGATGCAAATCTTGAAGATATCATGGTATATTACGCAAGGAGAGGAGAATTAAATTGAAAAATCTTTTATATAAGGAATTTAAACTAGTATTGTACCCGCCGTTTTACCTCGTTTTACTGTTGACCATGTTGATTCTCATTCCGAGTTGGGTATATTTTATAGCCATGTCATACATATTTTTTATCGTCATATCCAATATCTTTACCCTGTCTAAAACTAATAACGATATTACCTTTTCAATGATGATGCCGGTAAAAAAGACAGATATAGTGAAAGCCAGATTGTTTTCCGTGAGTTTTATTGAACTTCTGAATATCGCTGCTGCAGTTCCCTGCGCAATTATCAATAATATTTTATATAAAAACAACAATGCTCTTATGAATCCGAATATAGCTTTTTTTGGATTTGTATTCATAATGTATGGAATTTTTAATCTGATACTTTTCCCCACATACTATAAAACAGGTTATAAACTTCTATGGCCTTTAGTGGGGGCAATGGCTGGGGCCCTGGGATTCGCAGAAGGTGCAGAATTTTTTATTCTGACCGTTCCGGTTTTAAAAGAAGCATTGAACAGTGATAATCCTGATATACTCATATGGAAATTTATTACCTTGATAGGAGGAATTCTTATATTCGTTTTATTCAATATCATAGCCTTTAAATTATCTGCAAAGAGATTTAACAGGCTCGATTTTTGATGCAGGTATATATATCCGATTCATCAGAAAAACCGATTTATCAGCAACTTTTTGAACAGATAAGCTCACAGATTTTAAAAGGTGAACTGAAACCGGGCTTTATACTGCCTTCTATAAGGGTGGCTGCAAAAGAATTACGTGTCAGCGTTATAACCGTAAAAAAAGCCTGGGAAGAACTTGAGAGAAATGGATTTATATACACGAAGGTGGGGAAGGGATGTTTCGTGGCCAATCTTACTGAAAATGACCTGAATAAGAAGAAAAATGAAATAATAGAGCAAAAGATGTCTAAAGATCTGAATTATTATAAAAAGATGGGATTAAATGAAACAGATATAATAGAGTTGGTAAGAAAATTGTATTAATTAACTGTGAAGGATAGAAAGTGCAAATCTTTTTCTACAAAAAGATCAGGAGGGAGTTCATCCGGATAGATTTAAAATTTGATTTTTATTGAAAGAGACTTATTTTATTTCGTATGAAAGGACGTATAAAAACATTATCAGCATAAATGAGATATTACCCATCATTACCATTAAATGCCATATGCCATGAAAAGTGAATATGTTTGGAACGGGATTTGGCTTTTTCTTAAGATAAACGATAGCACCCAATGAATAAAAACATCCACCTATTACCATCAAGATTATTGCTCCTGCTCCAAGAAGATTGTAGATGGATATTATTAGTAAAACTGCAAGCCATCCCATTACAAGGTAGATGATTACCGAGATTTTTCTTGGCATTTTATTTATAAATATAGATTTTAAAACCACATTGGAAATTGCCAACCCCCAGATTATACCGAGTATTATCCAACCCAAAGTTCCCCTTACTACGATTGCGCAGAAGGGAGTATAAGTTCCTGCAATTAATAGGTATATTGCGTTGTGATCGAGAATTCTATATATTATTCTGAATTTATTCAACCATCTTGAAAAATGGAGCATACTGCTGCAAAACATGGATAAGAAAACTGAAATTCCATATACTCCGAAACTTAAAACGTGAACAGGTTTTTCCTGAAGAGCGGAGAATATTATCAGTAGAATCAAACTTATCAGCGAAATTAAAGTAGCTATCAGATGACTTATGGCATTGAAGATTTCTGATTTTCTTTTAGAAAGCTCTATTTGCTGGATATCATTATGGAATTTTTTCATACATCATATCCCGGTTAATAACTAAAAAAACTGGTAAAAGGTGATTTTGGTTTTTGAAATAATTGTCATTGTACAATTATACATCACAGAAATACTGAAAGTTGCTTTTTGTTTGGTTCTATTCATAACGGTTACCCTATGCATCTTCTGGATCAATACATTTTATGAAAATTTTTATGATAAAAATATTCCGGTTTAATAGAAAAGATTTTTCGTATATAGTATCCTTAGCATATTATTTTAAAATGATGCAAAGTTTGCTTGACACTAAATGCAAAGCATGCATTGCAAAGAGGTGAGATTTTGAAATCGAAAATAAAGGTGCTGAGAAAAGAGAGAAGGATTTCTCAGGCGGATTTGGCCTATGCGGTTGGAACTACCAGACAGACTATCACATCTATAGAAACTGAAAAATATACCGCTTCGCTTGTGCTGGCATATAAAATCGCAAAATATTTTAATAAAACTATTGAAGAAGTTTTTGACTTCTCTGATGTGGAGGAATTTTAAATGGAAAAATATAAGAAAAAATTAAAGACAAGAATATTATTCATGTCGCTTGCAATAATCATTGCAGTGATTCTTTTGATTTTCAATTCAATGAAAATGGTAGCCACAGGAGATAAAGAGCCGTTTTCCAGCGGCTTTATAGACGGATTTCAGAGTGGACTGCTCGCTGCTTTAGTGGGAATTTTCTGCGTTTTTATAATTAATTATTTGATAGTAATGAAAGATGAAAGAAAATTACGGCTCTGGTACAACCGCGAAAATGATGAACGAAGGAAACAAATAAAACTGAAAGCCGGTGGAAATGTTGTGCTGGTGAATTCGGTCATAATTATCTTCGTTGGAATAATAGCCGGATATTTTAATGAAGTTGTATTTTTTTCTCTCATAGGATGTGCTTTGTTTCAATTACTTGTGAGTGTTGTAATCAAAATATATCTCATTCAAACACATTAGAACGGCGATAAAAATGAGAAAAAAAGTAAATATACTCATGATGGGCTTTTTTGGTCTGGGACAATTAACACGCGCTTTAACAAATTTTTTAGGTGAAAATCTTTCGGATTTTGCTCAGGGTTTTCTCGATGGGACATCCATAGTTTTCGTGATTTCCGGTTTCGTATACATCTGTAAGTGCCTTATACAAAAAAAGAATCCATTCAGATTTTACGAATGAAAATATTTTTTCCAGAAAACCGTTTGTCTTTTACCTTTCAGTTTTTTTAAAAATAGATAATTATAAATTTTCATGAGGAATGATGAAAATTACCCGGTTCATCAGGGCAATATAATTGTTCTTTATTTTTTATTTACCATATCTTTAACCGTACACTTTCTATCATCAACTGATAATAATTTTGTAACTAAGCACCTCTTATTTTTACTCATTATGATTCCTTATATTTTTTTAAAATATAAGGAATCATAACATATAAATAAGAAAAACCTAAATTGCAAGATATAATTCATAAGCGCATAATTGTATTGCCAGAATTTAATTGGGAGGAAATATCATGAAAAAAATAGTGATTTTCTGTATTATGATGTTTATGACCACCGCAATTTTTGCCGCAGATTACTATCTTGTGAAAAAAGGAGATAATCTTTTAGAAATATCCATAGTGACAGGAGTCTCAGTTGACGAATTAATTGAATATAATGTTCTGAATTATAAAAACCTTATTATTTCAGGACAAAAACTCAGATTGATACCGGAATACACTTATAAAGACTTGAATGAACAATTGGTGGCTGTACTGTGGTATCAAACTTTTGGTGAATTCAAAACTCTTTCTTATCAGATCTTCAATATGGCAAGAATGTTATTTGATGATGATTTTGAGGATCATTCGGATGAAATGGCAATGCGCGCCGTAATAGTTGATATAGATGAAACGGTCTTGAATAGCATCCCCTGGGGAGCAGGACAGATTGGTACTGACAATACTCACCCGTATAATTTTATAAAATGGTGTGGAGAAAGAGAGGCGACGCCTCAACCCGGAGCGGTCGAATTCTTAAATTATGTTGTTGAGAAGGGTGGAGAAGTTTTTTATATATCCAACAGAAAAGAGATATTGAAAAAGATGACTATGGACAATTTGAAAAAATCCGGATTTCCCGATGTAGATGAGGAACATGTGATGTTATCAACGACAACTTCTGATAAGGAACCAAGAAGAAAAAACGTATCTGAAAACTACAGAATAATTGTCCTGATGGGAGATGATCTGAATGATTTTTCCTCCGTTTTCAGTGGTGAAAGCATTGAGGACAGAAGTTCTTCTGTAGATCAGATGAAGGAGTACTGGGAAACTAAATTTGTTGTTCTGCCGAATCCTATTTATGGAGACTGGGAAAATGTGGTTTATAATTGGAACTGGAACTTGAACGCCGAAGAAAAGAATGAAGAAAGAAACATCTGATAGTCTGGCCTGCAAAATAAATGATAATAAAATATCATTTTTGATTCATGTCGGGTAAGTGAAAAGAACGGATAAAACTTTCAATCATTGCAAATCATAAATATTTCGAAACGCTGAGAGTGATCTATGATTGTAGATTTTATAATATTTTTGTAGGCAAAAAATTTTTAGTGTTTTTAAGAAAAAATTGATATTTGATCACGGAAAATCAATTGAGATCCACCCGGAATATAATTTATCGTGGTTTTCCTGAAAAAAGAGGTTTTTCAAAGAATGAAGATTCAGGTATAAATGATACAAAAAACTTCTTTATATTATAATCATACATTGAAATATAAACATTTTTAAGAGAGTTGGCGAATTGTTAAGAAAATGAAAAAAATTAATAAAACTAATTAAAAAGAGGAAAAAATGACATTACCGGATAATTGGAAAAGAGTTAAGATAAAAGATGTTGGAGAGATAATAACCGGAAATACTCCAAAGACTAAGAATAAAGAATATTACGGAGATAAGTATTTTTTTTATAAACCAGGAGACCTTGATAATGGCTATTATGTGAAGTCATCGAAGAGCAGGCTTTCAGAAACAGGAATTAGTGTTGCCAGATTTGCCCCCGCTAACAGTATTTTGGTAACCTGTGTGGGAACAATTGGAAAGGCAGGATATCTCAGAAAGGGAGGAGCCTTTAACCAGCAAGTAAATGCAATAATTCCATTTAAAGGGGTAAATTCAAAATTTGTATATTTTTACTGTATTTCTCCCGTATTTAAGGGTCTTCTTTTAAAAAGAGCTTCTTCGACTACATTACCCATTATAAATAAGACGAAGTTTTTGCAACTTCAAATTTATTTGGCCCCCCCAGATGAACAGAAAAGAATTGTCGAAAAGGTTGAGGAACTTTTTTCCAGGCTTTATGCTGGAGTTAAATCACTTGAACGAATTAAGATTCAGTTGAAAACTTACAGACGATCCGTTCTAAAAAAAGCTTTCGAGGGAAAGCTAACGGAAAAATGGCGCGAAAATAGCAAAAAACCACATCCCGGAAATACAAAAAAAAAGAAAGTCAACGAGTTCAACAGGAAAAATGGGTTCAGGATTAAAATTCCTGAAAGCTGGATATGGAAAAATATAGATGCTGTTTCCGAATCGCTGAAAAATGGTATATACAAACCTAAGAGCTACTATAATAATAATGGTGTTCCGTGTTTGAGAATGTATAACATCTATGAAGGTAAATTAAACCGGAAAAATGTAAAAAGAATGGAACTCGATGAGACGGAAATTGAAGATTACAAACTGAGCGAGAATGATATTTTGCTTAACAGACTCAACAGCAGGGAGTTAGTGGGAAAATCAGCGGTGGTTACGAAAGAATTTGAAGGAGATATTTTTGAGAGCAAAAATATAAGGGTTAAACTGAAAAATGAAATTGTCGATAGTAAATATGTTAATTTCTGGATAAATTTCCATGGAAGAAATTATTTCAACTGCAACTTACAGCAAACAACAGGTATGGCCTCGATAAATCAAAAGCAACTTTCAGCTTTACCCATTCCGGTTCCACCGATCGTGGAGCAGAAAAAAATAGTGGAAGAAATCGAGAGAAGATTTTTTACCATGGATAAAATTGAAGAAATTGTTGATAAATCTCTTATCCGGGCACAAAGACTGAACCAATCCATTTTGAAAAAAGCTTTCGAGGGGAGGCTTGTTCCCCAGAATCCCGAAGACGTGTCCGCATCTGAGCTTTTCAAACGAATCACAAAGGAGAAAAGAAAAGCAGAAGAAAAGGAAAGGGAAGCGAAGAAAAAGAGAAGAAAAAATAAAAGTAATTGAAAGGGGAAATATTGTGTCAAGAGATTCCGCAATGCTTGTTCAAAAATTATGGAATTATTGTAACGTTTTAAGAGACGACGGCGTCAGTTACGGTGACTATGTTGAACAATTGACTTATCTTCTGTTTCTCAAAATGGCAAATGAATCCGAAAAATTTATGGATGAAAAATCATCGATCCCCGATGAATATAAATGGGGAGAACTGGCAAAACTTGAGGGTGATAAATTGGAAATTCATTATAGACATACACTGGAAAATTTGTCTTCATCTTCCGGAATGCTGGGTATTATTTTCAGAAAATCCCAGAATAAAATTCAGGATCCGGCGAAATTGAAAAGACTTATCAATCTTATAAGTGAAGAAACCTGGATGGGAATGGATGTGGATATAAAGGGTGATATATACGAGGGTTTACTCCAAAAGAATGCTGAGGATGTTAAAAGTGGTGCGGGACAATATTTTACTCCAAGATCATTGATAAAAGCCATTGTAGAGGTTGTAAAACCTCAACCTATGAAAACTATCTGTGATCCCGCCTGTGGAACGGGAGGGTTTTTTCTAGCTGCAAATGAATATATGAGTAAATATTCTTTAAATAAGGAACAGAAGGAGTTTTTGAAATATAAAACCTTCAAAGGCTGGGAAATTGTGGATGGGACGGCCAGATTGTGTGTTATGAACATGTATTTACATGGGATAGGAGGGGAAGAAAGTCCTGTAACCGTTAAAGACAGTTTGTGTTACGATCCGGGAGATAGATTTGATTATGTTCTTACCAATCCACCGTTTGGAAAGAAAAGCAGTATAACGATAATGAATGGAAATGGAAAAGCATCGAGGAAAACGATAAGTTGTGAAAGACAGGATTTTTGGACAACGACTTCAAATAAACAGTTGAACTTTCTTCAACACATAAACACTATTTTAAAGATAAACGGAACCGCCGCTGTTGTAATTCCGGACAACGTTTTATTCGAAGGTGGAGTGGGTGAAACTGTCAGGAAAAAACTTCTGAATGAATTTGATTTTCATACGCTCCTGAGACTTCCAACCGGGTTATTCTATGCAAAGGGGGTCAAAGCCAATGTAATGTTTTTTCAGAAGAAGGGGAAAAACGAAAAAGCAGCAACTGAAAAATTATGGATTTATGATTTAAGAACCAATTACCATTTCACATTAAAAACAAATCCACTCAAATATGAAGATCTGAAAGATTTCATAAAATGCTACAACCCGGAGAATAGATTCGACAGAAAAGAAAGTGAAAGATTCAAAATGTTTACGTATGAAGAACTTATAGAAAGGGATAAGGTAAATCTAAACATATTCTGGTTAAGGGATAAAGCGTTGGAAGACACAGAAAATCTTCCTGAACCGGAGAAAATAGCAGAAGAAATATCGGAAAATCTTCAATTTGCTCTTGAACAATTCCAGCAGATAATTAAAATATTGAATGAATAGCTATACCCGGTGAAAGAACAGAATGGAAAAGCTGCGAATAAAAAATGTAAATATAATTCAGAGGACATCCGGACGAGTAGCAGAGTTCTCTGTTTAATGATAAAAATATTTTGTGTGGTATTAATTTTATTTTATTTTTTTGTATTTGCTTTTACGACATCTGGGGCATGGTGGTAAAGTATCCGATGAGCCATTGAGCTTGACCTTCTGATTACAATTAATACATTGATAAATCCCCTTACCGGGTTTTTCGCCCGTAGCGTGCATTTTTGGACCTCCTTATATTTAATGTCTATATAAATATAAATAATGATAGCATACGCTGTTAATATATGTGTTAAAATATTCGCAAAAGTTTAATAGAAAATTTCATTAATGATATATAAGTAATCAAAAAGCGATAGTTGAACGATAGCTTAACGGTAGTTAAACAATTAAAAAAGCGCTAGAAAAAAGGGTCAAGGGTTATAGGGCACAGAGAAAACAACCTGCCCTTGACCCTAAGAAACAGATAACAGCGAAAATAAGGATAAATAATGGGTTTAACGGTGGACGAACAAATGGAAAAAATAATAGAGAAACAGCGAATAGAGAATAAAACAAGATACAGCATATTAATTTTTTTGGTCCGAGAGTTTCTCAAATGATATAATTTGGATAATAATACAAATACAGATTGAATATAACAATAACTTCCGGATTTTATTTTTAAGATATTGATATTTTGGAGGCAGAGATTGAACAAAAGAATTTTCCTTTTTTCTCTTTTTTTTATTTTTTTCTTTATATGCGGATTTGCATCGGAAGAAAATTTAACTGTTAAAGTTGGGGTATACGAAAACCGACCGAAGATATTCACCGATGCCGAAGGTAGAGCTTCGGGTTTTTGGCCGGAAATACTGGATTATATAGCATCAAATGAGGACTGGACATTGAAATATATTCCAGGAACCTGGGAAGAGTGCCTTCGAAGATTGGAAACGGGAGAGATAGATATTATGCCGGATGTGGCTTACTCCGAAGAAAGAGAAGAACTGTTTGATTTTTCAAATAGAAAGGTTTATACGAGCTGGTCGAGAATTTATGTGAAAAAAGATAATACAATTTACGATATTCTTGATCTCGAAAACAAGAAGATAGCCGTTTTGAAAAACAGTGTGAATGTAGAAGGACCCGACGGTATAAAAAATCTCGTGAAAGCGTTCAATATAAGTTGCATTTTTATAGAAGTTGGAAGTTACGATGAGGTATTCAGGATGGTCAATGAAGGTGAAGCCGATGCTGCCGTTGCAAGTAAAGATTTTGCGATTAGAAATATAGATAATTATAATTTGATAAACACACCAATTATTTTTCAGCCTTCTACACTTTATTTTGCTTTTCCAAAAAATTCTGAGTTAACCACATATTTTAAAAATAGAATTGATTACCATCTGAGAGAAATCGAAGAAGATAAAGATTCAGTATATTATCATTCCCTCGAAAAATGGTTTGTTAGTCCTGAGAATGAAATATTTCCAACCTGGTTGATCTGGATATTTGCTGTGAGCCTGGTAGCGATTCTTGTTCTCGGAGGCGGAAGTTTTTTATTGAGAACAAAGGTCAGAAACAGGACAAAAGCGCTTAGGGAAGAAATATTTAGACATATGGAGACTGAGAATGAGCTGCAAAAGCATAAAAATAATCTTGAAGAAATGGTATCTCTCAGAACAGCAGAACTGACACGCTCGAACAAAGAGCTCGAACGTTTTGCATATATTACTTCTCATGATTTACAGGAACCGCTTAGAATGATAAGCAGTTATTTACAGTTGGTGGAAAAGAGATATAAAGATGAGTTGGATGAAGATGCGAAGGATTTTATTAATTTTGCAGTTGATGGGGCAAAACGTATGCAAATATTGATAAATGATCTTTTAAGGTACTCTCGTGTTGGAACGAAGAGCATTGAATTTCAACCTGTGAATTGTGAAGAAATTTTAAAAAATACACTCAATAATCTTGAAATTGCTATAGAAGAGAGTGGTGCAAAGATAACCTACGATTATCTGCCCATAGTAAGGGGAGACAAAACACAACTGAGCCAATTATTTCAAAACCTTATTGGAAATTCCATAAAATTTAAAGGGGAGAATTTTCCTGAAATTCATATAAAAGCAGAAGATGAGAACGATTTCTGGAGATTTTCTTTTCAGGACAATGGTATTGGAATAGATCCGAAGTATTATGATAGAATTTTCCAGATTTTTCAAAGATTACACAATCGCGATAAGTATCCGGGAACCGGTATTGGATTGGCGATCTGTAAAAAGATCATAGAACGCCACGGTGGAAATATTTTTGTTGAATCCGAATCCGGTAAAGGAACGACTTTTATTTTCACATTAAAAAAGGAGGCGCCTGATGAAGTTCAATGAGAATTCAAGACCTATAGAAATATTGCTGATTGAGGATAATCCAGGAGATCAGAGGCTCACACGCGAAGCTCTGAAAGAAGGAAGATTGAGGAATAATCTGAGTATAGTTGAGGATGGAGAAGAAGCAATAGCTTTTTTAAAAAAGCGGGGGGAATATGAGAATGTAACCCGCCCGGATCTCATTCTGTTGGATTTAAATCTTCCTAAAATGGACGGGCAAGAGGTTTTAAAGATTATTAAAGCCGATGAAAAGTTAAAAAGAATACCGGTGGTTGTCCTCACCACTTCCAGTGCGGATGAAGATATTTTTAAGGCTTATAATCTCAACGCAAACTGTTTTATAACGAAACCCGTGGATTTTGACCAATTTATCGATGTAGTTAAGAAAACGGGGGAGTTCTGGTTCACTATTGTTAAACTTCCGGAGGAGTGATTTTATGGAAAGAAAACGGATAAAAATTCTTCAAATTGAAGACAACCCCGGAGATGTACGCCTAATTAAAGAGATGCTTAAAGAATCAAGGAGAATAGAATACATATTTGAGTATGTTGACAATTTGGAAAGTGGGATACAAAGGATTTCAATGGGAGATATAGATGTTGTTCTACTTGATTTAGGTCTTTCTGAAATTACGGGACTGGAAACATTAAAGCGTTTGCTTTCTTCAGATATGGCGGTTCCCGCGGTAATCGTAATGACGATTCTTGATGATGAAGAATCTGGAATAAATGCTGTCAGGAGTGGCGCACAGGATTATCTCATAAAAGGTGAAGTTGATTCCGGACTTCTCGTACGTTCCATTCTTTACTCGATAGAAAGAAATGAAGCTAAACAAAAAATTCAAAGAGCAAATGATGAATTGGAAGAAAAAGTTATAGAGAGGACAAAAAAACTTTCCGAAACTCTGAAATCTCTTGAAGAGGAAATAAAAATGCGGGAAGAATATGAAAGAGAATTAAAAGTCAAAGATAACGCTATTGAATCGTCTATTAATCCAATTGCTATGGGAGATTTACAGGGAAATATCACATATGTCAACAAAGCTTTCTTGAAATTATTGAATTATGATGACAAAGAAAAGCTGATAGGCAGGAATGGTATGAATTTTTGGCAAGCTATGAATGAAGCGAGAGAAATTTTAGAGACGGTTAAAAAAGGAGAAAGCTGGGAAGGCGAATTGGTAGTGAAAAAAGAAGATAACACGGATTTTTATTGCCATTTATCTGCAAATCTGGTTAAAGATAAATCAGGAAATCCTCGTAATATAATGGCTTCGTTCATCGATATCAGCAAGCAGAAAAAAGCTGAAGAAGCGTTGAAAAAAAATCTGGAAAATATTAAAAAGATGATGGAATCATCTTTCAAAGCACTGTCGGCGGTAGTTAATTTAAGGGATGGTTATACCGGAAGACATCAGAAAAGAGTTTCCCAACTGACCCTGGAAATAGCAAAGAAAATGAATCTGAATTCTGAACAGGTTTCAACTCTGAGATTTGCTTCAATGGTCCATGATGTGGGAAAAATAAGAATTTCTTCTGAAATTCTTAATAAGCCCGGAAAACTCTCGGATTTACAGATTTCATTCATCCGTGAGCATCCCATAATAGGGAGAGATCTTTTTAAAAAAGTAGAATTCGCGAGTCCAATAGCTGAAATTATATATCAACATCATGAGAGAATTGACGGCAGTGGTTACCCTGAAGGATTGAAGGGTGATAAAATAATGCTCGAAGCCAAAATCATTGCCGTTGCGGATGTGGTCGAAGCTATGTCTTCTCACAGACCTTACAGACCCTCATTGGGAATAGAGAAGGCGCTTAAAGAAATAGAAGATAATTCCGGACGACTTTATGACCCCCAAGTAGTTGATGCTTGTGTTGATTTATTCAGAAGTGAAAAATTTAAATTTGAAGAATGAATTATATGCTTTTTTCAGTAATCGATACAAATGTTGTATTCATTATAGTTTGTATATCAATTAATGTATGAAGGTGATAAAAATGTCTATGCTTTTCTGGAAACAAATCAGAAAGAAAGAACCGGGAACGCTTCCCGGAATAATGAATATAGATGGAAAACGCTCAGAAAACCAAAATGAGTGTTATCGCCTATTCAGATAAGATATTTAATGAGATTCCGAATGCAGGTATTGAAGAAATTGAGACGGACCCATTATTAAATGGGAATGAAGTGAAATGGATAGATATTCAGGGACTTGGCTCTGAAAAAATAATCAAAACCGTGGGTAAAATTTATAATTTACATCCTTTAACTGTGGAAGATATTGTCAATCTTTACCAGCGGCCTAAAATGGAAAAATTCGATGAATATTCATATATAGTGATGAAAATGATACGGAATCAAAATGGAGAGATTGTTCAGGAACAGATAAGCATGATAATGATTAAAAACGTTGTAATCACTTTTCAGGAAAAATACGGTGATTCTTTTGAAACAATAAGAGAGAGGATCAGGAAATCCAGAGGGTTTATCAGAAAAAAGGGCGCCGATTATCTTATGGACTCTCTCATAGACAATATAATTGACAATTATTTCCCGGTCCTGGAAGTATTGGGAATTTCAATTGAGAATAAAGAAGAAATATTGATGGAAAATCCCACGAGGGGAGAACTGGGGGATATTTATTCTTTTAAACAAAAATTTCTTTCCTTAAAGAGGGATCTGTGGCACACCGGTGAATTGATTTCTTCATTATTGAGAGATGATACAAAGTTATTCAGTTCCGCCAACAAGATTTTTATCAGAGATTGCTACGATCATATAATCCAGGAAATAGACATTGTCGAAACATATATGGAACTCACAACGGAATTAATGAATCTTTACCTTTCTTCGTTGAGTAATAAACTGAATGAGATCATGAAAATTTTGACGATCATTTCAACGGTGTTTATTCCACTTTCCTTTTTAACAGGATTATATGGTATGAATTTTATCAATATTCCGGAATTAAAAGTGGAAAACGGATATTTCATTTTATTGATAATCATGTTTTTTATAGCTTCTTTTATGATTTTTTACTTCATAAGAAAAGGCTGGATAACGTTTAAATTCTTAACTGTTAAAAACAAAAGAAAGAAGAAATAACGATAATTTTTTCCAGTCTGTCAATCCAGATGTTTTTATTCTTACTGTAATTAGTAATTAAACAATTGCTGAATAAAATTTTTATTTTCAGTTTAATGATGATTACATAAGAAAGATTCTGATAATGCTTTTAATCGTCTATAATATTATTAAAATGCAGTTTTGATACGAGGAATAGTTGAAAATGAACTTAAAGCAAAGGGTAAAAGAGATCAAAAAAAATCTTACAACGATATTCATAGCTTTTAAAAAAAGTGAAACCCCATGGTATGCAAAAATTATCATGGGAATAACGATTGGTTATGCGTTATCGCCGATCGATATCATTCCGGATTTTATACCTGTTCTTGGATACCTGGATGACCTGATAATACTTCCCCTCCTGATAATTTTATCGGTGAAATTGATTCCACGGGAAATAATGGAGGAATCCCTCACAGAAGCGGAGAATATGCAGAAAAACGATCTGTTAAAAAAATGGTATTTTGGTTTGCCGATAATTTTTATATGGGTATTCATAATCATTTTTATAATTATGAAATTTGTTTGATTTTTTATCCGCTTATCTATCAATGAGAATTTATGAATATCATTTGATTCTCTTTTTTTTGGCCTGCATCGATTCGTTTATGTGAACGAGGTGATGTCTCAATACGGGCATGAATAAAATTCCTGCAACGTTCTTTCTTCCCCAGAAATCTATCAGCCATACGGAGCCCTCCGTTTTCAAAACGGCCCCTTCATTTATCACTCTGTCGAGTCTTTCGGGCAATATTTTTCTTTTCATATCTTTAAATTCGAGCTTCCTTATAATGCTTTCAGTTTTCCTTCCAACCGCCTTTCTGTATTCTCTAAGCCAGTACATGTCTATATCACGGCTGAAAAGAAGTATTTCTTCAGGTGACAGAGAATTTCCGGTATCTTTTATACTGGAATTTATTTTTTCAATCATATTTTCAGCATTCAGAACCTGTTGACCGCCATCGACGAGTATGTTCATCGTTATATCTTCTATTCTCGTCGAATGCCACATCCCATAGGCTACAGTCCTTCCCTTTTTCTGTGTTGAAGTTCTGAAAGTTTCCTCGTCCATATTTTCCCAGAGCTCGTCCTCAAAGGTTTTTAAACCAATTCCAGACATATCTGAAGAATGAACCATCGCGTGAAGTCTGAGACATAATTCCTTACTCTCTTCAATTTTTTCCTCTTTAAAGATGATTTCTTTCAAATTTTTTAAATCGCTGTTCCAGGATTTTATATAAATTGGGATTCCCTCCTCTGTAATTTTATGTAATAAATTATAGCACCGGATATCATTTGAAAAATCACGGAAGATTTTAACTTTATGAATTCCGATTGGCGCGTGTATATCTGTCGCTGAAAAACAGAAGTGGGAGAATTCTGATTCATATTTGTATATTAAAGAGAGCATCGGAGATCAAGCGGAGTTTGTCTCCTGTGTGTTATTCTACTTTTAAGGAGGGGTTGGATATGCACGCATGGGAACAAATACAGAAAACTGTGGATTATATTGATACACATATTTCAGAAGAGATAAACATTGATGATCTGGCAAAGCTCGCTTCATTATCACAATTTTATTATCAGAGGCTTTTCAGTCGGTTGGTAAAAAAACCTGTAAAAGAATACATTAAGCTACGAAGGCTTGCAAAGGCCTCAGATGCTTTGCTTGAAAAAAACAAAAGAATTCTGGATATAGCATTGGATTTTGGGTTTTCTTCTCACGAAACTTTTACGCGGTCGTTCAAAGAGGCGTTCGGAATGACTCCAGAAGAATACCGTTCTGCCCCCGTTAGATTGAATAAGTTTATAAGACCCCAACTTATGTTGAATTATACATTGATAGATGAAAACGTTCCTTTAGTTGTCGATAATATTGTTATTGAAATTACACGACGACGTATTTCCTCACCTCAATTTTTCATCGGTCTCACGATCGAAGAAAATATTGACCGGATGCCGGGTGGAAGTGAAACCGGCATAAATAATCTTGGAAAATTGTGGGATACTTTCCATAAAAATAAATCAAACATTTCGGAATTAAAGAAAAGCGGTGAAGAACTCGGTGTTACCTTTTCAGGAACAAAAAAAGATTTATATCGGTATTTCGCAGGGGGAGAAACCATATTCAAAGAAGTGCCTGAAGGTTATACATCCTGGAAATTACCCAAAGGAGAATATATAGTCTGTTCCTTCGAAGCCGAAGATTTTGAACACCTTATAACTGATACATTATTCAAAGCTCACAAATATCTTTTCAGCACATGGATTCCACACCATAAACTGAGGGTCAGACCATTCGCCGCTGAACGTTATGCCAGTCACAATGCCAATACAACATGTATGGAAATATGGTTATTGATTGAAGATGAAGATATTGAACAGCCCCCTTTTTAAAGATGATCATATGAAGTGGGATTTAGTTTATGACCATTACAATCAGCCTGATAAGGAAGATATCAGAAAATATGTGAAAAATGAATTGTGGGAGAATTTAACTTCTCTTTTTAAAGGATTCTTATAGAGCACGGCCTGAAATTTCCTACAGCAGGTGTTCTATACACCCTGGATGGAATTTAAAATACAAGAAAAACGGGAAATCTCTTTGTATCCTTTACCCTGTTGATGATAAATATCACAGATGAGGAAATTTTGAGTGATTTAATCAGGCTGATCAGAATAAAGTTAATTCCATGAGAGGACGCTTACATAGATGTAAAAGGAAATTGAAAGCAATAAATATAAATCTACTTTATCTTAACCTGAAACTTCATCTTTTCAGCGATTCTGGCGAATATTTTGCAAAATCTGATAATATTTTTTGCTCTTTTTTCTATTACCTTAATCGTAATTCCTCTGTTTAAAAATGTACTTCTTATGTAAATGTTGACAAATAAAAGTATATTTTATTTGATATTATCGTATACAATTTGTAAACCGATAAGTTGACAAATTGTTAGTCGTATGCTATCTTTTTATTATTAATCACGAATCTGTGGGATATTTATAATTAATAACTCTGTTCTTTTTTATTTCTAAATATTTCGATGAAAATGGCAGGGTAAAATAATAGAAGGTAAAATAAGGGGTGAAAAATATGAAAAGGTGGATTTTAACGGTTATTTTAGTTATTCTCGTAGCGATTCCGGTTATCGGGCTTGCGAATACTGCCGAAGTACCTCAGGTTTTTACATTCGCTGGTTCTAACGACATAATGACACTGGATGTCAGCCAGATGAATGATGAAATGTCCGCGTTGATAATGTATGCGTTAAATGAAGGGTTGATTCGTAACGCAAATGACAGAATAAACTACGGTATAGCGGAATCCTATGATATATCTGAAGACGGAACGGTTTATACATTTCATCTTCGTGATGCAAAATGGTCCGATGGTGTAACGGTAACCGCAGGAGACTTTAAGTATTCTTTCCTTCGCACCATGAATCCGGAAACGGGATCGTCACAGGCTTCCTCCTTCGATTCGATCCTGAATGCCAAGGCATATTATAATGGAGAAATAACCGATACATCTCTGGTTGGTATCAAAGCGGTCGATGATAAGACACTGGAAATAACGCTCACTGCCAGAGATCCTTTCTTCGTAGCTGAACTTGCCGAGGGAATAAATTACTATCCAATAAGAAAAGACTACGTAGAGAAATACGGTACTTCATACGCTTCAAGCCCTGAATCGTTCATAGGCTGTGGTCCTTTCATTCTGACAGAATGGGTACAGGGAGCACGAATTACGATGGGAAAAAATGACGGGTACTGGGACTCGGAAAAAATAAAATTGGACGAAGTCGTTGAACTGATAATTCCGGATGAAAATACCCGTGTAGGTATGTATGATCTGGGAGAAATAGATGAGATTTATTCCATCTCAAAGGTACAGACCATAAATTATCCGGATTACAGAAGCAGGAGTGGTGGTACTCTGCAATATCTGGCATTCAATTGTTCGCCGGGAAAAGTCATGGATAATGTGAATCTGCGTAAAGCTCTCAGCTTCGCAATTGACAGAGAGGTTATTGTTTTTGCGATTGCATCCCCAGGTTCGCTTGTAGTTGATCGTATGATAGATCCGAGTATAATGTTGGATGGTAAATCGATTGTGGAAACTTATCCCAATTCCACAGGGGTTCCCCCGAGCGGTGATGTTGAACAGGCAAAGAAATATCTGGAAAAGGCCCTTTCTGAAATGGAATTATCCAAACCTTCGGAACTTCCTTCCATAAGTTATATATGTATGGATTCGGCTACGCACAAACAATATGCTGAAGCTTTACAGGCCGGCTGGGAAGAGACTCTCGGAGTTCATGTTGAGATAAACATACTTCCAGTTCCACAGGCCATAGGTGCATTACTGACTGGAAATTTTGATATATTCCTGGTTGGTCAGGGAACAGGGGTTGATCCTGATACGCTACTCGACAGTTTTACCATTGGAAATGGGAACAACTATGCTAATTGGGACAACGGAGAGTATACGGAATTGATAGAGGCCCAGGCAGATAATCCGAATATAAATGAACGGATGTTGCAATTGCAGCAGGCCGAGGCAATAATTCTGGATCAAGCGCCGGTTGCTCCTCTGTGGACACCCGGAACGGCATATCTCTGCAGGGATTATGTTAAAGGACTCCATTACGGAAGAGAAACCGGTGGAATTGAATTTATATATGCATACATAGAAAAATAATATATAAGTCCTGAATTCAGATAAAATCCAGTGCAGCCGTGAGGCAACGGTTATCAGCGGCTGCATTTGTTTTTAGATGAAACAATAAAGGAGTGGAACAAATTGGCAAAATATATTTTTAAGCGCCTCTGGATCTCCTTACTGACCTTGTGGATGCTTGCGACTGTGACTTTTTTCATGTTGAGGGCATTGCCTGGAAATCCTTTTCAAACCGACAAGATTCTCACTGTTGAGATGCAGGAAAGAATGATGGATTATTACGGTTTGAACAAGCCAATCTTAGAACAATACCTTACATACATGTGGAATTTGCTTCACGGAAACATGGGATATTCTCTTAAATACACGAATAGAACGGTGAACAGTATAATAGCTACCGCCTTTCCGGTATCGGCCGACCTCGGTTTGAGATCACTGGCCGTGGCATTGCCTATAGGTTTATTTCTTGGAGTGGTATCTGCTAGAAAAAGGGGGAAGGCGGTAGATTATCTATGTGTCCTGGTTTCTGTCATAGGTGTTTCTATACCTAGTTTCATACTTGGATCGTTCCTTCAATATATTTTTGCCATAAATCTTAGGATTCTGCCCATGGCACAGTGGAAAACTGAAATGTATAAGGTCCTGCCAACGGCAGCGCTCGCAATTTCCCTTCTTGCAACACTCACAAGGGTTATGCGTGCAAGTATGCTTGAAGTGACAACCCAGGATTATATAAAAACGGCTAAGGCAAAGGGATTAACCGATAGAAAAATTGTATGGAGCCACGAAATCCGAAATGCCTCTATACCAATACTCACTATGCTCGGTCCCATGGTTGCGAGTGTTCTCATGGGAACTTTCGTAATTGAAAAGATTTTTGCAATTCCAGGACTGGGACAGCATTACATCAATTCCATAACGGGATTGGATTACACCATGACCATGGGACTCACAGTTTTCTATGGGGCCTTTATGGTCACTGCAAACTTTCTGGTGGATATAGCTTATGGGATAGTTGATCCGCGAATCAGAATAGTGAAATGAGGCGGTTGCAATGAAAAAAGATTTTGTGAGTATACCCGAAGGAGCATTTGAATTCACCGGAGAAAATGAAAAAAAGTTTGAAGCTATAACACGTCCAAGTATCTCTTTCTGGAAAGATGTCTGGAGGAGACTCTTAAAGAATAAAGTGGCTATGACCGGATTGATAATAATACTCATGATAACCGTATGTTCCATAATTATTCCGGAAATATCATCATATACATACAGTCAGCAGAATTTGAGAAATATAAATGCTGCACCATCGTCCGAACACTGGTTTGGTACGGATTCTCTGGGAAGGGATCTCTGGGTGCGTGTATGGGTGGGAGCACGAGTTTCACTGGCAGTTGGGATTTTTGGTTCGGTTATACCCAGTCTTATCGGAATTGTGATAGGGGGTATATCGGGTTATTTTGGCGGTAAAGTTGACATGATAATAATGAGATTGATAGATATAATAATGTGTATACCTTCCATGATCTATGTCATACTCATCATGCTTGTCATAGGCTCGGGACCGATACCGCTCATTTTTGCCTTTGCTATAACGGGATGGATGGGAACTGCACGAAATGTTCGCGGACTCATACTTCAGATCAAGGAACAGGAGTTTGTACTGGCCTCACGTACACTCGGTGCAAAACATTCTTCGATAATTTTCAAGCATCTGGTACCGAATACTCTGGGAATAGTTGTAGTTGGAATGACCCTGGGTGTACCGGCAGCAATATTTCAGGAAGCATATCTCAGTTTCATAGGACTCGGAATAAAGCCTCCGATTCCAAGCTGGGGACAACTTGCAAATCTTGGCATAACGGTATTCAGGATTTATCCTGTACAACTTTTAATTCCTGCGATAATGATTTCGCTGACGATGCTTTCATTCAATTTATTTGGTGACGGTCTTCGGGATGCACTCGACCCCAAGTTGCGCAGTTGAGCGGGAGTGAATGATATGAATGAAAAAATACTCGAATTAAATAACTTAAAATACTCCTTTGATACATATGCCGGAGAAGTTCACGCCATAAGAGGAGTATCGTTGTATGTTAACAGAAGTGAATCTCTGGCAATCGTAGGTGAATCTGGTTGTGGAAAGAGTGTTACGGTACAATCAGTCATGAAGCTTCTTCCAACACCCCCGGGGCGCTTCAAAGGCGGGAAGATCATTTATTGCAATAACGATATTACGGATTATACCGATAAACAGATGGAAAAACTGAGGGGAAAGGAAATGTCAATGATTTTTCAGGATCCTATGACCAGTTTGAATCCTACGATGCGAATAGGAAAACAAATCTGTGAGGGAATAAAAAAACACGAACGGATATCCGTTACGGATGCTGAAAAAAGGAGTATAAAACTTCTTAAAGAAGTTGGTATATCCGATGCCAGAAAAAACATCGCACGTTATCCGCACATGTTCTCAGGTGGAATGAGACAGCGCGTAATGATAGCAATTGCACTTGCCTGCAATCCAAAAATTCTATTTGCGGATGAACCGACTACGTCTCTTGATGTAACCACGCAGGCCCAGATTCTTGAACTCATGAATCATCTTAAAGATGAATTGGGAACCGCCATAGTGCTCATTACTCACAATCTGGGGATTGTTGCCAGATTCGCCGAACGTATTGCGGTCATGTATGCCGGGAAAATTGTTGAAACCGGAACAACGGATGATATATTTTATTCCCCACGGCATCCTTATACCTGGGGATTACTCAACAGTGTACCTGCGGTCGGAAAAAAGAGAACGGAAAAACTTCCGACAATTCAGGGAACACCCCCCGATTTGTTCATGCCACCTGAAGGTTGTAGTTTTTATGGGCGTTGTGATTATCGAATGAAGGTCTGTGAAAAGTATGAGCCATCTGAAACAGAAATAAATAAAGGACATTTTGCCTCATGCTGGCTTCTCGATCGACGCGCTCCAAGCGTAACACCGTATATTGTCAAGAGACATGGAATAAATAAAAGTTCCACCGGGGATGTGATATAACGTGCAGGAACCGATTTTGGAAGTTAAAAATTTAAAGAAATATTTTCATATATCAAAAAAGCAAGTATTGAAAGCGGTTGATGATGTGAGTTTTTCCATAAAACGTGGAAAGATACTCGGAATGGTTGGAGAATCCGGATGTGGTAAAACAACTGTGGGAAGAACTATTATGCATCTTTATAAACCCGATGGCGGAAAAATATTTTTCAGTGGAATTGACGTTCATGAGTTGAACAATAAGAAATACCGTCAGCTCACTAAGAGAATGCAGATGATATTTCAGGATCCTTATGCTTCACTGGATCCGAGAAAGACAGTTGGTGCGATAGTTGGAGAAGGTATCGATATTCATAAACTGTGTCATTCTAAGGCTGAGAGGACGAAGCGTATATACGAAATGCTCGAAATGGTCGGTCTCAATCGTGAACATGCCAGCCGTTTTCCTCATGAATTCAGCGGAGGGCAACGTCAGAGAGTGGGAATTGCGCGTGCTCTGGCAGTCGGGCCGGAATTCATAGTTTGTGATGAAGCCATTTCGGCACTCGATGTTTCGATACAGGCTCAAATAATAAACCTTCTCATAGATCTTCAGAAGAAACTTGGGCTAACTTATTTTTTCATAGCCCACGATCTCAGTATGATCAGATATATTTCCGATGATACCGTTGTAATGTATATGGGTACACTGGTTGAAAAAGCCGAAACCGAGGAGTTGTTCAGAGATCCTCTGCATCCATATACGATAGGTTTGCTTGAAGCGGTTCCTATAGCCGATCCGGACTATGAGAAAAATCGCAAACATGAACTGCTTTCGGGAGAAGTTCCAAGTCCGATAAATCCTGTACCCGGCTGTCGTTTTTCGTCGCGCTGTAAATTTTCAAAAGCGGTTTGCGAGAAAGAAACGCCGGTTTTGAAAGATGCAGGCAAAGGTCACATGGTTGCTTGCCATATGGTGCATAGTGACAACTGGTAGTTTCAGCTATAAAAATCAGATCCACCGTGAAAAGAGGTGTTCATATGCTTGAAGAGAGAAAATTAGAGAAAATAATAAAAAAGGCTTTGTCTTCCGGAGGAGATTTCGCAGAAATTTTTTTCGAAGATAAGGATGAATTGAATATAAAATGTTCGGAAAAAGTTATAAGTGGGATAACTACGGTACGTATCAAAGGTGCCGGTATATATTTGCTTTCAGACAAAAAAAGTGTTTATGTCTATACGAACGATCTGACTTTTCAGGGGCTCATGAGTTCTGCGGGACGTGCTTCAGAGCTTATAGAAGCCCGGGGAAAGGAATTCACGGGAAATATCGTATTTTCGATGCAAAAAACTGAAAACCCCAACAAATTTGAAATTTATCCTTCAACAGTGGGTTTTGAGGATAAGATAAGGGTCATTCGTGAAACGGATCTGGCTGCCAGAAGTACTGAAAATACAATAAAACAGTTGAATGTAGACTATTTTGATACGGATCAGAAAATTGTGATATTTAACAGCGAAGGTCTTCTGGCAAAAGACAGAAGGGTTACAAGCAGATTGAGATTACAGGCGACAGTTGAAGCTGGGAACAGATCGAAATATGAATGGGATGATTTTACACGTCCCCAGGGTTTCGAGGCATTCAGAACGAAGAACGATTACACCTCCTTTGCAAAAGGTTTCATAGAAGATATGGCCGAAGATTTAAGAGCCGTTCCTCTAAAATCCTGTAGTGTACCGGTGGTTTTTGATGTAGGTTCATGTGGAACTTTCTGGCATGAGACATGCGGACATCAACTCGAAGCATCGGCCATCTCTAGAAATGCGAGTGATTTTGTTGGTAAAATAGGATCAACTGTCGCTTCCGAAAAAGTTACACTCATTGATGATGGAACGGTTCCCGGACTATACGGCACGGCTGCCATAGATGATGAAGGACATCCGACGCAGAAGAATGTTCTCATAGAAAATGGAATATTGAGAAAGTATCTCTGCGACAGACTGTGTGGAAGAAAACTGGGAATTCCCTCCACCGGAAGTGGAAGAAGGCAGGGATATACATATGCTCCAGTCCCCCGGATGAATAATACTTATCTGGCTCCGGGAAATGATAGTGATGATGAAATAATTAATTCCGTGGATAATGGTTTATTTGTGAAAAGACTCGGGGGTGGAACCGGAGGAAGAGAGTTTTCAATAGCTGTAAGCGAAGGATATTGGATAAAAAACGGCAAAATTGATCATAGACTCAGAAGTGGTTTTATTTTAAATGGAAGAGGTATAGATATGATAAAGAAAGTTGACATGGTCGGCAGAACCCTGGAAACCGAAGGAGGAAGTTTCTGTGGTGCGGACTCGGGATTGTGTCCTGTGACGAGTTTTCAACCCAGGATGCGAATATCGTTGATGTCTGTCGGTGGGGAGGATTGATGTAAATGATCGACTTTAAAAAATATAATGATGTGATGAAAAATCTTCCGGAAGGAGTATTGGAAGCAGAAATTGACATTGAATACAGAGGAAGTACGTTGATAAAATATTCTGGTGGAGAAGTCACGGAAACACTCTCATCCAGCGCTGCGGAGCTTTTTGCCCGTGCTTCCGGGGAAAAAACGGGATATGCCTACACACAGGATCTTTGTGAAGATCCCAAAGATGTATTAATGAGGGCATTGAGAAATTCATTTCCGGTAGAGCGTATGCAAAAGGATGAACTCAACAGGCCTTCAATTGATAAAAAAATATTCCGGAGCGATGAAGAAAAAAACCCGGATATAACGTCCATGAAATCCATGGCAAAAGATCTGGAGAAATACATATGGACGGTCGAACCAAATATAATCGATGTCGCGGTAGATATACGTGCCGAGAATTTTCTGTCACATGTTATAAATTCTTACGGACTTGATGTCACATCGGTGATGAATATTTATTGTATTTCAGCATCCGTAGTGGCTGAGAAAAACGGTAATCAGTACAATGCTTCTTTTTATGAAAGTGTTCCCGAGTTGCCACATCTGAACTTCAATAAATTCGGAGAAAAGATCTCAGCTGGGCTCAAACATCAGTACGATGCTGTTGAAATTGAATCCGGAGAATATAAAGTTGTACTTGACAGCTCTGTGGTCACGAATATAATGATGACTTCCTGGCAATTGTTCAGCGGAATGAAATATAACGATGGTTCATCCGCATTATCGGGAAAACTCGGGGAAATAATCGGATCCGGTTCCTTTTCTTTGATCGATACACCTTCGCATGAACTGACGGGATATAACTACAAATTCGATTGTGAAGGAACACCGTCAAAAAGGCAGATTCTGATGGACAAAGGAAAATTTGTGGGGCTGATGCATAACATTTCCAGTGCATCGAAAATCGCGGCTTCACCAACGGGAAATGCAGGACGCTACGCTCTGTTGAGCGGATCGATTCCAACGGATATAATAATAACGCCAAAAATTATTCATGTAATACCGGGAAAAAAATTCCTTGCCGAAATGCTTAAAGATATGGGAAATGGGATTTACATAACCGAATCTTATGATGTTTTCCATTCTATAAACATAGGTTCTGGAGAGTTCTCAATTCCATGTAGAGGAGCTGTCATCAAGAATGGAAAAGAGGATCATAATGTTACCGGAATGACCATGTGTGGAAAATTAATCGATCTGTTTAAGAGCGTGATTTCTGCAGGAAACGACCTGTATATTGAGGAATTTTTGCGTAAAAGCTATTGCGTGGGGGGACCGAGTCTGTTGATTGAGAAGCTGCAGATCAATGGAGAGTGATTGCTTTTATCTTAGAAAGAAATATGGTGATAATATTGACAGTGTGCATCAGTAGTTGAAGGGGGGAGTCAATCAAGATGGATAAAAAGGAAACTTTTGAATTTCTGGACAGGATTGCCAGGGGGATAGCAAAAATGTTTGGAAGTAATTGTGAAACTCTGATACATGATATGAGTGTTCCAAGACATCCTATACTTGCTATATACAACGGACACGTTACAAATCGTAAAGTTGGATCGACGGAAGACGTATACGGAGATCTCGCAAATTACAAATCACAATATCTTGATAATGATTTTGTCAATCATCTGGCCGTTGGCAAATCGGGCAAGCTTATAAAATCAACCACATTTCATGTGAGAGGCGAGGATTATCACTATGCGCTTGGAATAAATTTTGATTTTACATACATGCGTGAATTTTCAAAAATGCAGAATGATTTCATAAAAGTCGAATCGGATTTACAATCCGCCATAAGTGAGGCGGGTAAAAACAAACTGTCGCTCATATTTGATAAGTGTTTGGAAGCTATTGGAATACCTCTGGAAAGAATGACGAAACCAGACAGAATAAGATTTATAAGCCTGCTGAAGCGAGAGAAAGTTTTCACATTTCAGAAATCCGTTCCCTATGTATCGAAAAGGCTCAACGTCTCCAGGTATACGGTTTATAAATATATAAAAGAAAGCGATTGATAAATCTACGTATCGGGATAAATAAAAAAAGGAGAAAATGATGTCAGTAGAAGAGAGAATAAAGGAACTTGGAATAGAATTGCCTCCATCATCATCACCGGGTGCGATGTACATTCCGGTCAGGCAGGTCGGGAATATTTTGTATGTTTCGGGGCAGGTTCCGATGAGGGAAGGAAAACCGGTTTACACTGGAAAAGTGGGAACCGAAAGATCAATCGAATATGGTCAGGAAGCCGCCAGAATGTGTATTGTTAATATGCTTGCTGCCGTAAGAGAATATCTTGGAGATCTGGACAGGATCGTGAATATTATAAAATTACAGGCTTTTGTAAATAGTGAAATTGGTTTTGATAAACAGCACATAGTCGTAAATGCAGCTTCAGAATTATTGTACGAAATCTTTGGTGAAGCCGGGAGACATGCGCGTACCGCTGTTGGAACGAATCAACTTCCACTCGATTTTACAGTGGAAATTGAAGCTATAATCGAAATTGGAGATGAAAATTAAGAATGAAATATGATTTTGACACTCTGGTTAACAGACAAAATCTTGGAAACATGAAATATATGACTACCCCGGAAATCATAAAAAAAATGAATGTCATAAGCTATGCCGGTGCAGAAATGGATTTTAAAACCGCACCGGTAATAATAGATGCTCTTGTGAAAAGGGCCGAGAATGGCCTGATGGGATTTACACTGGCCGATGAGGATTATTTATCAGGCATATGCTGGTGGATGAAAAAAATGCGTAACTGGGATATAAAAATCGAATGGATAGTTCCAACTTATGGCACCATTCATTCGGTGGCCACCACAATAAGAGCCTTCACAGGTGAAGGAGAAGGAGTGATCGTTCAACCACCTGTTTACAACCGATATGAGCAGGCGGTCAGAAGAACGAAAAGAAAAATCGTCTACAATCCTTTAATACATGAAAACGGAAGATATTTCATGGATTTCAATAACCTTGAAGAGTGCATGAAATATGAGAAAAATAAGATAATGGTTCTCTGCAATCCGCACAATCCCATTGCGAGGGTGTGGAACCGTTGTGATCTGGAAAATATTGCTTTTTTATCCGAAAAATATGGAGTTATTGTATTCAGTGATGAAATTTTTGGGGAGATAACCTTTGATGATAATGAATCTTTTCCATATTCCAGTGTTGCAGGATTACAGAGCAGAGCGATAGTTTCAACATCGATTGGAAAAGTTTTCAATTTCACCGGAGTGAATAATGCCAATATAATTATCTCAGATCCTGTCATAAGAGAAAAATTCAAAATTCAGCGCGATTCCGATCACTACGGAAGTATAGATCCGATGGTGCATGCGGCTATTTGTTCCGGCTATGGAATTGAAGGAGAAAAATGGGTCAATGCGATGAAAAAATATGTTTGGAAAAACGTATCGCTGATAAAAAATTTTTTCAATATGAATATCCCGGAAATAACCCTATCCGATGTTGAAGGTTCTTTTGTAATATGGATTGATTGGCGAAAACTCGGGATGGATGATGATGAACTATATTCTTTTCTTTTGAATGAAGCGTATCTTGAACTCGACAGAGGTGTCAACTACGGAATGGGGGGAAGTGGTTTCGCCCGAATGAATGTGGCTACACCGGAGAAAAACATAGAGAAATCTCTGGAATTACTTTTAAAAGCGATTTCAAAGCGTGGATATTCGGTTTCCGGGGAATATCGATAAACGAGGAGTTGAAAATGGATGTATAAAAAGTTGATTGAAAAGTATTTTGATAATAACAGAGATAATTTGATAAATGACATTTCCGCCTTGATAAAAATTAAGAGTGACAGGCAGGAAGCAAAACCGGGGAAACCCTTTGGTGAAGGGCCTGCAGAAGCGCTTTCAACTGCGCTGGAAATTGCATCAAAAATGGGATTTAAAACAAAAAATTACGATAACTATGTTGGAACAGTAGATCTTAACAATTTTGATAAGCAACTGGATATCCTCGCTCATCTGGATGTGGTACCTGCGGGGAACGGATGGTCGGTAACAGAACCATTCGAACCACTTGTAAAAGACGGAAAAATCTTTGGGCGAGGAACTATCGATGATAAGGGACCAGCAATGGCCGCACTGTATGCGATGAAAGCTGTGAAGGACTTAAAGATTCCACTGAAAAAGAACGCAAGATTGATTTTAGGTACCGACGAAGAATGTGGGAGTTCTGATATAAGATATTATTACAACATAGAAAAAGAGGCTCCGATGACTTTTTCGCCTGATGCGAGTTTTCCTGTCATAAATATAGAAAAGGGAGGTTTGCATGGCAGATTTGAGTCAAAATTCGATGAATCAGAGAATATTCCGAAAATCTTAAGTCTGAAATCCGGAGTCAAGAGCAACGTGATACCCGGAGAGGCAGAGGCCGTGATAGAAGGAATAGATTTGAAGAAATTTAAAATGTATTGTGATTCGATGAATAAAAAAACAGGTATTAAATTCGATCTGTCGACGGAAGATAATTTAACGACGGTGAAGGTGACAGGATTCACTGCTCATGCTTCAGAACCTGCAAAGGGTAAAAACGCATTAACGGCATTGCTTGAAGTTTTGTCCGGATATCCTTTCCCTGAAGGTCCGGGAATCACAAAACTCCGTGCACTGAACAAAAACTTTCCACATGGTGATTGGCGGGGAAAATCTGCTGGAGTTGCGATGAAAGATGAATTGTCCGGCGATCTTACAATAAGTCTGAATGTTCTCAAATTTAATACCGGAAGTCTCAGTGGAATATTTGATTGCAGAGCCCCACTCTGTGCTACAAATGAGAATCTTCGGGATGTTTTGAAAAACAAATTAGCAGAGCAGGGAATAATTCTGGAGAACAAAGATATCTATCCACCCCACTATGTATCTGAAGAATCGCCGTTCGTCCAGACACTGTTGAAATGTTATGAACTGTATACAGGTAAAAAGGGATACGGTGTTGCTATCGGTGGGGGAACGTACGTCCATCGTTCAAAGAATGGTGTTGGATTCGGTTGTGTTATGCCAGGTACCGATAATAATATGCATGGTGCAGATGAATTTGTAGTGATAGATGAAATTTTATTGAGTGCAAAAATATTCACCCAGGCAATAATAGATCTCTGCGGATGATTTGAAAAAAATTCTTCTATTGATACATATAATCGATGTGTTCATTTAAGAAATCTTATAAAAAAGCATCTTGAGTTCATGCAAAAAGAAGAATTCAAGATGCTTCTTCAGAGTATATTTTTATAAAGTTATCAGGTTCTTTTTTTTGCTGCTTTCATAAGCGGCAAGAGCTACTCTTAGCGATTGTAATCCATCATTCCCGTTTGTAAAGGGTTGATTTTTATTTTTTATGGTTTCAACGAAATCCTTCACAAGATAATAATCGAAGTTATCACCATAATTTTCCCATTTTATTCCATCTTCGTTTGAATAAACTTTCAGACTTGCGTTGAAAGCGTCTATATATATGGTTCCCTTTGTTCCCACAATTCTGATTGTAACGTCACCCCAGTATGGATGTGATTTTGGTCTTGACCAGCTGGAATCAAGAGTCATAAAAGAACCATTACTGAGTTTCATAAAAAGGACACCGCAATCTTCTGTTTTTATATCGTAAATGAATCTATCCATCTGACAGGTTACTTCTGTTACTTCGACTCCAAGCATCCATCTTACAGCATCCACAACGTGAACAGTATGATCGATCACCGAGCCACCGCCGCTTTTTTCAGGTTCCACAAACCATCCGCCGGGCATTCTTCCATGATTGGTTGAGGAAACAGCAACTATTTCCCCCAAGGTACCCGAATCAATTACCATTTTGGCTTTTTTTACGGCCGGAACATACCTTACAGGAAAGGCCATTTGAAGTATTACTTTGTTTTCCTCACAACATTTTAGCATTGAAATGGCATCCTCTTCATTTGTTGCTATGGGTTTTTCACATAAAACATGTTTTCCTTTCCTTGCAGCCATTTCGGTATATTTTCTATGCAGTGAATTTTCAGAAGTTACCACTACGGCATCACATTCATTTATGAGTGTTGCTGGTTCGTTAAAGGGAATGATATCGAGTTTTTTAGAGGCGTTTAATTTTTTATTATCATCATGATCATAAATTCCAATTACCTCGACTTCATCAATACTCTTTAATTGCTTTGTATAACTGTATCCGTGCATATGAGCTATACCGAGTAACCCTATCTTAATCATTGAAACTCAACTCCTTCATATAAACCGTTCTCTGTTCCCTCGCGGAAAGGTTTGCTGCCAAAGCTATTTTAAGTGTTTCGAGTCCTTCGGTTCCGTTTGGCATAATTTCTTTATTATTATTCAAAGCATCTATAAAGCTTTCAATTTCAAGTACATAGGGATTGACCCTTGTTACAGTCATAGAAGAGTACTCTGGCAAATCAACTGAAGTATACAATTTAAAAGTTGTACTTTTTTCTGAATCGTAATCAACCATGCCCTTTGTTCCATAAATTTCAAAGGAGGTTTTGAAACCCGTGGGTATAGCTGTCGGCTGTGACCATGCTCCTTCAATGTGAACGATGGCACCATCTTTAAATCTTAATAGTACCATAGAGTGATCGAAGTTTTCAGGGCAGTTTTTGTAACTTAGTTTAGCGCTTCTCGCATCTATTGATTTCACTTCGCCAAAAAGCTGTCTGGAAAAATCTATATCATGAATCGATAGATCTACGATAACTCCCCCGCTCTTTTCAATATCATTGAACCAGTTATCCGATTCCGGTCTGCGTAAAGGGAAAACTCCTCCTCTGTACATCCTCGCCATAACGGGCTTTCCGATTTCACCCGATTTGACTATTTCAAGATTTTTAACATATTCAGGAAAATATCTTGTAACATGTCCTATTCCCAGTTTAACCCCATTCATTTTACAGATCTTTACCATTTCATAGGAATCTTCTACTTTCAAGGCAATAGGTTTTTCACAAAAAACATTTTTTCCTCTTTCCGCGGCTGCAATTACCATATCTTTGTGTTCATATGTAGGAGTACATATATCGAGCATCGTTATTTCTTCATCATCGAGAATATCTTCAAAGTCCGCCACCCGGACTCCGGCTGATGTTTCAGATAACTTTTCAGCCCTTTCCTCAATTACATCACTGATATATTTCAGTTCAAATCCACTTTTCCCCAATAGAGAATACGTGTTGAAATGAACCTTTCCCATCATTCCGCATCCAACTAGTGCGATCTTTTGCATTAAATTACCTCCTCAACTTTTATCAAAGTTTATAAAGTCATTATCATTTAAATCTAATAAATTTATCACATTTTCAATATATTGCCTGTGAATCACCAACTGTTCTGAAGAGTGAGCATCGCTTCCAAAGGAAAATTTAACACCTCTCTTTCTCATTAGATCAATCACTTCTATTCTTGGCGAATTGGTGGCACCATGTATCTCAAGATATATTTTCCTTTTTTTCATTATTTCAGCTATTTTTTCATACCAGTCAAAAGAAAAATATTTAATTGCAATTTTTCTTTCAATCTTTCTCCGCTGTTCAAAGGTAGTTTTGAGATATTTATCATTTTTCACCGGTAAATATCCTTCGATGTGTCCGAGTATTTCAAAATCATATTTTTCCAGGGCATTTTCTATAAGTCTTTTGTATTTTTTCCAGTACTCGTTTTCATCACAGTTTTCATCATTTGATACTTTGTGGACACTTGCTATAGTGTAATCCCTTTCTATTTCTTCCTGTGGTATCAATAAACCATTCTTGCCAATTCCTGTTTCTATGCCTCTGTAAAATTTTATTCCAGAATCTTTTGATATTTTTTTTATCTCGTTGAATTTATTGTTGTACTCCCGGGCCGATGCTTTGACAGTGTTTTTGGCATTCAGCTCGAAATGATCTGTTATTCCAAATCTTTTTAATCCTATTGATTTCACTTTATTGAACATCTCTTCCATTGTGTTCTGCCCATCCGAAAAAGATGTGTGCATATGATAGTCAAAATTGCAGCTGAAGCTCAAAATTCTCTCATCTCCTCGTACTTTTTCCGTCAAAACGTTCTTTCTTAAAATTCAATTCAAGATAATCCAGACAGGAAGGAACGATGTCTGTAAGATTTGAATTTTGTATATTATAATTATCCACCCCATTGCCCCAGTAACATATAGTAGAATCACTCTCGTTTTCTGTTCCATGGTATCCGAATTTTTTAAATTTATGTAATATTGAGGGGAAATGTGATAATCCTTCTTTGAGATAATAAGCTATATCAGCATATTCTTCATTACCAAGGTTATGCATTTCTTGTTTACTGTATACTTTTTCAATATCCTTTTCACTTTTGAGCATTTTCAAAATTTCTCTTTCACTTTGTTTCGCTTTTTCAGAGTTTAGAAATATCGAAACGGTGGGATATTTTAAAAGAACACAGTCCGTACTTTTCTCAACATCCTGTCCGACTTTGTAATATTTTCCTTTAAGTCCTATGTTTTTGAGTTTTGCTTTTAAATCGAATTTTGTGCTTTTATATGCAAGACTCATGGAATGATCGGAGGTTAAGACAAATAGAAAATCTTCCCAATATTCATTAAGAAATGAAACAAGCTTTTCGAGTTCATGGTCAACTTTTTCTATTTCCGATATCGTTTTTTTTGAAAAGGGCCCAGTTTTATGTCCGAAATAGTCCACGGCCTGATAAATAGTGAACACAGCGTCAAATTTGTTTTTTTGAAGGCTCTGGATGATTGTTTTTGTATTCAATTCCGATTTTGATCCGTCGATCTGAAGATATTTATCTACCCTTCCTTCTATCATGAAGTGCTGTACGGAAAGAGTCCTGTATCCTTCAGTTCTTAAAATATCAGATATAGTTTCCGTCTTCAGATCACGGAGTTTCCCTTCTATTTTTTGAATATCTTTTCGGAATTTTGAATTACAATTTATTCCGTGCTTTTCGGGATAACACCCCGTTAAAATCGTACTCATCATAGGAGTTGTAAGTGTTGGAAAACAGGATGTTGCATTTTCAACATTATTACCATTCTTCTTTATATAATCAATAAAGGGTGTTTTAGCTTCTTTTGTCATTTTTCTTCCGAGTGCATCAACGGATACGAACAGTAGAGGTATTTTATTCATTGTCTACCTCAATTTCACAGACGATGGGTAAATGATCAGAAGCAAAACTATCCACAGTGTATACTTTTACCGGTTCAATTCCTTTGCTCAGTAAAATATAATCAATCTGTGCTCCCGGAAAATTCGATGGGAAAGTGTGCAGATCTATTCCAAGATAATGATTGGCAGATCTGAAATCATCAAAAAAACCCTTTATTGAACTCTTGAGATCTAAATATTCAATATTTAAATCTCCCGCAATTATCGAAGGATTTTTACGCTCTTTATATTTTTCGTATATATAACCTAATTCTTTTTGTATTTCCTGAAATCCACCTAAACCCAGGTGGGTTCCGTAAATATCAATTATATTTCCGTTTATTTCAACACTGATTCTTATACAACCTCTTATGACCGCCTTCATCCATTTTGGTTGAGGCAAATCAAAAACTTCACTTTCAACTATAGAATACTTACTTAAAATCGCATTTCCGTAATCATCTCTTTCTTCAGTGTGACCAAAGACATATTCCATTCCGAGTTTTTCGGCCAGATACTCTGCCTGAAAAACCTTGCCTGATCTTGAATTTCCCTGATCAATTTCATTCAAAATCAATATATCGGGGTTTTCCCCGGATATCACTTTGAAAACTTCGTCCAGATCCAGCGTTTCATTTATTCCGAATGCGTGCCTTATATTGTATGTCATAACTGTCATTTTGGTTTTTACACTTCCAATCAATGGATTTATGGCTAAACAGAGAAATATTAAAATACATATTACTTTTTTATCGATCCAACACCCGTGTTTTTTTTTCATTTCTTTCTCCTTTTTATTCAAATATCTTTTTTATATTTGGAAATATCTCTTCTATATGAAAAATTCCTCTGAATAATTCTGAACCATTTCCCTTAACCAGAATGGGTACATAGCTGGCAGTATGGTCAAAACTGCCCCAATGAAATAAAATATTAGTTCCATCCGGGAATCCGCTGTTTAAACAAATCCCACCCGTCTCGTGGTCACTGAGTACGATGAATAGTGTTTCATCTGTCGGAAATCTTTCCAGAAGAAAGTTGAGAACTCTTTGGAATTCAAGCAGTTCTGCTTTAAGGGATTCATCGTCATTTATATGACAGGCATCGTCTATTCTGCCGCATTCGATCATGGCAAAAACATTTTCATCATTATCCAGTAAATCCAGTCCTGCTTTAACTACCTCTGAGAACGCCAATTCTCCTTCTAATTTATCATCTTCAAAATTCATATTTCCCATACTGATGAAGGCCATTGTTCCCTTTTTTGTTGTCTTCGGGGGAAGCAAATAACTGAAGTTGATTCCCAGTATTTCATAACCATTTTCAGCGAGTGCGTTCAAACTCGAATTCTTTTTAAATTTTCCCGTGAAGGAATTGACCCCAAGTTTTTCAAGGCCTCCTGCAATGAGAACATCAATGAAATCATTTTTAATAAGATCATTTGTTATCTTTTCAGTATCGTCTCTGGAAGTTGATGTTGCATATATTCCGGCGGGAGTTGCGTCATAATAAGCAGTATTTGTTATTATCGATACTGACCAACCCATATTTTTAAAGAAACTGCCAATTGATTCTAACTCTTCTTTCTCCGGATTCAATCCAAGATAGCCAATTTTAGTCATCGATCCTCTGAAAATTGCAGTTGCTGCTGCGGCCGAATCCGTTACCAGGCTGTCAGATGTGTAATTTAAACCAAGACAAATATTTTCGAATTCTCTGGAAGCTGGTTTTATTCCATTTTTTTCTGCCAGTAATTCCGAGAAATACATATGATTGAATCCCATTCCATCACAAACAAGAATTATAACGTTTTCCGGTTTATTTGATTCTGTTGTGCCGGCGAAATTCAGTGAAACTGACAAAACAAATATAAGCAAAAAAGAAAGAATTTGTTTCATTTTTTTCTACCCCTTTATTCCCGTCATCGTAATTCCCTTTATGAACTGTTTTTGTAGGAAAAGGTAAAGTATTATAATGGGAATTACAGCCATAGCAGCCGCAGTAATCTGTAAATGGATTAAATCGCCATACTGCTGTGTAAAATATTGAATTCCGAGCTGTACTGTTCTATGCCTGTTATCATTTACAACTAATAACGGCCAGAGAAATGCATTCCATACCCTCATAAAGGAGAAAATTGCTAGTGCTGACAAAACAGGCTTTATATTTGGGAGTATTATCTTTACATATATCATCCAATCACTACAGCCATCTATTCTTGCAGCATCTATCAAATCACTGGGAATACCTATTATAAACTGCCGCATAAGGAAAGTTCCGAAAATACTCACGGATCCGGTAACTATCAATGCGAAATACGAATCCACCAGACCAAGGCTATAAATCATAATATAAAGGGGAATAATAGTTACTGGAAATGGTATCATCATAGCACTTAAAAGGGTTTTGAAAATTATATTTTTGCCTTTAAACTCATATTTAGCAAAAGCAAATCCCGCCAAACTTGATGTGAACAGGACCAGTAAAACAGAAACAGTTGTTACAAATATGCTGTTTAGATAGAATTTTCCAAATGGAATGGTAGTGAGTACCTGTTTGTAATTGTCAAGAGTGGGATTTTCAGGCAAGAACTTTGGTGGGAAAACCATCAGTTCATTTTGAGGTTTAAAAGTTGAAAGGGCCATCCACACAAAGGGCACTATCATTCCTACAGCAAAAATGATCAGTACAGTATAACAGATTGTATAGAAGATCCTGTCTTTAACTTTTTTTGTGGGCATGTCAATCCTCCTTGAATAGATTGGTAACTTTCATTTGTATTATTGTTATTATCAGGATAATACCGAAAAAAACTAGTGACATGGCACTTGCATACCCCATTCTGAGTCGGCTGAATCCATATTCCCAAATATAATAGACAGCTGTTTTGGTATCTGCAGCTCCACCCGTCATCATGTATATTTCTGAAAACACCTGTATGGCACTTATCGTTGATGTTATGAAAATCAATACCAATGAAGGCTTCATTAAAGGTGTTATAATATATTTAAGCCTGGTCCATCGATTTGTTCCATCGATTTTTGAAGATTCCACAACTTGTTGCGGAATGTTATTCAACCCTGCAAGGAATATGATTATGTTGTATCCTAATCCCCTCCAAACAGAAACAAAAGCTACAGACCAAATAGCGATATCAGGATTTCCAAGCCAATCCACTGATGATATTCCAAGAAGATTCAGAAAATAATTGGCAAGGCCAAAATAAGGGTGATATATCCAGTTCCAAATAACGCTGACTGCGACAGTTGAAGTGACAGTCGGCAAGAAATAAATAACTCTGAAAACAGATTTAAATTTTGGTATTGCAAATATCAATAATGCAAATATATATGAAATTATTAATTTTGCAGGTATAACAGCCAATGCGTATTTAAAACTTATCCATAATGATTTCCAGAAGTATTCATCTTTTGCAATTTTTACGTAATTATTGAATCCGATAAAAGGTTTATCCGATACAATGATATTCCATCTGTGAAAAGAAACAAAAACTGCGAACAGGGCAGGGAAAAAAGTCAGAAAAACCACACCTACAACCATTGGCAAAATAAAAATATAGGGAGAAGTCTTTTTTGATGGAATGAATTTTAAAACTGAGAAAAGAAGAATTGCACTTCCGACTATCATCAAATACCAGCCTGTTGAAGCACATTTAAAGAAATCCAGATAAAATTTACTTTTTAATGCACCATTCCATTGAACTTTCATGAAAAAAATCGATAATACAAGAAACAAAGTACATAAGGTACTTGAAAGCAACCATAAATATTTTTTCCTGATTAAAAAAAATACTGATATAACGATAGTTATCGCTATCATTATTTCAAGCGGAACGGATCCAAAATAGTTAAAATCCACGATAAAGATATCTTTCTTTCCAGATACAATCGGGAAGAACATGCCTGAAAAAATGATACTAATAGATATAAATATCAGAATTCTATATATTTTGTAGTTGAATTTCACGAAATAACCCTCCAGGAAAGGGGGCCCTTGTCGATATCGATAGGACCCCTCTCACTTTTGTAAAAAAATTCAAATTTTAGAACTGTGAAAATGTTTCATCAAGATATATGTTTATTTCTTTGATCGCTTTTTGAATAGCTTCTTTTGGATCCATATCATTATTTATAGCTTCTGAGTATGCTATAGTTCTATACATGGATGCCGGATCGGCCCATCCCTTTGAGAAAGTTGGGGCAGAGTAGTTGAGCGATTCTAAAATAGTTAAAAGCAAATCATCATCCTTGAATTCTTCATCCTCAATTACAGATTTGAAGGATGGCAGTTCACCCGTAGTTTTGAACCAGGATTTCTGAGCTTCTGGTGAAGTGATGTATTTCAACCATTTAGCCGCGGCTTCACTTTCTTCACAATCATTCATTATAACCAATGACCAACTTGTCAAGGTTGTTACTCTTTCTCCTGTTTCAGGATTAACGGGGACAGGGGCAGTCTGGAAAACCAGATCCTCTCTGGATCCAACCTGAAAAGAGCCGACCATTGCACCGTGGCCAAATACCATTGCTTCAATGACCTGTCTGAATCCCGTCCACCTTGAACCGAATTCAGGGGTGTATACCCTGTGAACTTTTATCGCATCAGTGAAAAATTTCAATCCTTCAAGCTGTGCATCTTCGTATTTGATTTCATATTCATTTTCCCAGAAAGTTGCTCCGGCGGATTTCATAAAACTTTCCAGAACAGGAGCATAACCACCAATACCGAGACCGCTTTGTATCATCTTTCCATTTTCCCAGATCGTCAGTTTCTCTGCAAATTCTATGAGTTCGTTCCAGTCTTTTGGGGGTGTATCTGGATCAAGACCTGCTTTTTCGAAAAGAACAGGATTGTAGAAGAGTACTATGGTCTGCACATCGGTGGGTAGACCATATAACGTACCATCAATTATAAGCTTTTCGATGACAGCGGGTACGCAATTTTCCTCCATATATTCAGCCGAAAGGATATCTTCTGGAAATGGTTGAATTAAGCCGTAATTGTAAAATTCGGTCATCGCATTTGATGGAATCTGTGCAACATCCGGGCCACTTCCTGCCGCAATGGCTGCGAGAAGCTTTGTTTTGTATTCTGCCTGTGGAATAGTCTGAACCTCAATTTCAATTCCGGGATTTTCCGCCATAAATTCTTCTGCCATATTAGTGATTATTTCTGCTCTGGCAGGAGAATGATGCATCCAATGAACTATTTTTTCTGTTCCAAATAAACTGATTGTCAATAAAGCAATCAGTAATACTAAAAAAGCCTTTTTCAAAATATTTCCCTCCTTTTTGTGAAGGTTTTTATAACCTTCGATATTTCAAAAAGCAGCAAATCTATTTCTGCTTTATTGAAAGTTTTCCCCTTCCCTGATCAAGTTTAAAAGCATGTTATTTGTTGTTTTTGGTTCTTTATATCAATTAATGGTATTGGATGATTTTTGCATTTTTGAAAAAACGGATTTTTGGTTTTTAAGATAATTTTAGAAATATAAAAAGAAATATCGTCGGAGTAATCACGGAGATTCATAAATTTTACGGATTTATCTACAGCAATTTCCTTCGTTTTTTCAATAGCCGTGTTGGTGTATTTTTTTAAAAATTTTAAATAAACATCATTGGTCATTTGAATATTGTCCGGTGCTGTATTATCAATCTCATTATTCATTAAAAAACTCCAGATCAAGTGATTTGTCAATTGCGATAGCGTAAAGACCCTTTACCATAGTTGTTTCATTGCCGTCTACTATGTATACTTGATCTTCTTTTACATCCGTAAAATTCCTGAGTTTTCCGGTAATCATATGTGAAAGATTCGGACAATTTCTGACAATTGTTCCATCAAATACAATTTTTTGTGGATCAAAAGCTCTGGCGATCAATGCAAAAAAAATCCCAACATAATTCGATATCACTTCAAAATTCTCTTTGAGTTTTTCATCATCAATTCTTTTATCCATCTCTCTGAGAATTTTATGATGCTCCTTTTCTTCGATGTTCATATTTTCTTTGGCGAACTTTATCAACGACTCTTCGGAAATGAACTGTTCAAGGTTCACCGTTTTTTCTCTCATTGGAAATGTAATATTCCCCATTTCTCCAGCCATTCCTCTTGAACCCGTATATAACTTTTTGTTTATAATTATTCCAATACCTATACCGACACCCATATAAAATGCCAGTATATTGTCCAGTTCGGGATTTTTATAAAAAATTCCCCTCGCAAGCACATTTGAATCGTTTTCCCAGTAAATATTTGTTTTCGAATCGTTGATCTTCATGTATTCGGGTAATTCAATATTTTGCCAGTTATAAAATTTAGAGCTTATGAGCTTTAGTTTTTCTTTATCAATTATTCCGGGTAAAGCAACTGCAACGGCTAAAATATTTTCTGCCCCGTTTTTGAAATCACATAAAGAGGCAGTTTTGTTCACCTTTTGAACTAACATCTCGTTTAATTCGGAAAAACTTATATTCTTTGGAATTTCAAAATCATTTTTGTATATGACATCAGCCTTTGTGTTCAAAAACAGAATTTCTACGGTTTTATAGCCAATATGAATTGAAACTATGATTCCATATTTTTCATTGAGTTTGATAATTTTTGGATTTCTGCCAATGGTGGCATTTTCTAATTGTATATCTTCCTCTGTTACCAGTCCTTGTTCCATTAATTTTTTTAAATTAAAGGTTACCGCCGGAAAACTCACATGTAAATTTTTACAAAGTTCGCTTCTGGTAACCCCTTCATTGTTTCTGATAAGGTATCTTAAAATATTTTTAAGATTAAAATTTGATATTTTCTCAGAGACTCTTCTTTTTTCGCTCATATAAAAATCCTTTCAATTCAATTATTTTTTTAGCCTAAAAAATAAATTACATAAATATTGTAGACCCGATTTGTTAAATGTAAAGTATTTACTGTAAAATATTTGTTAATAAAAAATGGAAAATAAACTGAAAGGATAAATTCTATAAGAGTTATGATAAATCAAAAATTTATCAATTTGATTATTCTGTGAATGGAGAAGCTTAAGTACAATATATTTTTGGAAATGTTTGTTGATTATCAATATATAAATGAAGGAAAGACATTCACTTGTTCGTCTTTCCCCCTGTATATTATATTATTCTTTCTTTAATCTCACAGGTTTTCCTTCTATATATCCTCTGTATCCCTGGGGTGCAAGCTGAAATCTAGGAGCATCTTCCGGTGCCCATTCAAAGCCGTAAAACTCGGGATTATACTTGTCTATAGAATCCCACACTTCCTGAATCGCTTCTCTGAATAAAGCATCATCGAAAGGTTCGCCCTGAAATATCATCATTTTGCATTTCGGTAATTCGATTATTTCAAATCCTTCCGGGATAACCCCCGAAAAATCCTTTGAAACTTCAACTCCCTGAGCGTATTCCGAAGTGCCTTCTTTTATCATTTTCTCAGGCAACCATACACCCATCGGTTCATTTATTGCTTCCTTTATGCTCGTTAAAATTCCCCATATTTCACACGAAACTTCTTCGCAATATTCAAAGTAACCTTTCGCTTTAATTCCTCTCTTTAATATGAATTTTCTTTCATCGCGATCCACTACCTGAACAAAAACCGTTTTAATTTTACCGTTAGTATTTTCTTTCATAATATTCTCTCCTTTTTCACAATTTGTATGAGAGTTCTCCACCAAATATGGTATGAACAGTTGGATGGGAGGAGTTTTTTTCGAATATGTTTTTGGGGTGATTCCAAATTGTTTTGAAAAAGCTCTTGTGAACCCTTCATGAGAGCTGAAATGAAAATCGAATGCAACATCTATGATTTTTATACCACTGTCTCTCAATTTAAGAGCGGCCTCGGATAATCTGAGTGATCTAATATATTCGAAAAGAGTTTTTCCGGTGAATTGTTTGAATATTTTTGCACAGTACCATGGAGAATAATCCGCTGCCTCGGATATTCTTTTTAAAGATAATTCTTCGTGAAAATTATCTTTGATAAATTTTTGCATTTTTTTAACGGCCGTTAACTGTTCCTCTGTACTCACATTTTTCCTCCTGAATAATATTATCATTTTAATTCAAAGAAATTCTTGACTTGAATTGTTCAAAAAAACAGAATAACTTTGTATTTAAATTTGAAAAACTTTTTAATCCTGTTTTTTGAGAATATCAAAAATAATATTCGTATGAGAGGCCATGTATCTTTTTTAAGGTTTAAGAATGATCCTCTTTAAAATAAAGATGTTCCTGACCATTCTTTTGGAGGCTTAATTTCAAGAAATTTTGTGATGGTCGGTGCGATATCCATTATATTGAATGTATTGTGATTCGTTTTCTTTATATTTTTCCCACAGATTATCAGAGGGATAGTCATATCCAAATTCATTCTGGTTCCGTGAGATCTTTCGTGACCGCCATGATCCGCTGTGATTATGAATATATTGTTTTTGGAATTGTCGGAGGTATTAAAGATATCGACAATTTTCCCTATGACCTTATCTACTTTTTCTATTTCTCTGATGTATTCTTTTGTATTATCGAAGCCGTAATCGTGCCCCGCCTCGTCTGTATTTCCAAAGTATATGAAATTAAAATCGTGTGGATCAGGAGAAATATATTGTGCTGCTGCATTCCCTATTATTGATTCACATCCTTTATTCGTGTAGTGATTAATATAAAAGGAGACATCGAGTGATTTTGGACCGGCCAGATCCCGGAGTTCTCCCCACGAATAAAAAAATGATGTTGAATAACCGGCATCGTGTATTACATCGAATAGCCCCTTTATAGGTCTTACCGGGGGAACCCAGGTATTTATCGTTATCCCGTGTCTTTCAGGTGGAACACTGAATATTAATGAAGCATGACATGGTAAAGTGACCGAGGGGAATACAGTTTTTCCTTCGATGTATGATCCTTTTTCAATAAGATTATCGATGTTTTTTGTATTGGCAAGCATTAATGAATCAGGTCTGCAACCGTCGATAAGAAATAATATTATACGATTTTTCATGATGTGATCCCCTTTATTTTTAGGTCGTATGTGCTGGCAATCAATATTGAAATAATTCCGATAAGAATTGCCCCGATCCAAACGATTATTACGCCGTTCCAGTTCCATAAATCCGATACAAAACCTGTTAGTACACCTGAAAGACCCGCGCCTATATAGGATGAAAAATCTAAAAATCCGGCTACCGAAGACACTCTCCCTCTTTTGGCAAAATTGAGAGGAATAATAGTCATCAACATCGAATTGGTACCATTTATCAATCCCGATGTGATGGCTAGCAGTGTAGCTCCTATAGTCGGAGATGATTTCCCCAATATAAAAAACATAATTATTGAAAATACGGAAGCCGTCATTAAAATGAAAATAACGATTTTTTCTCTGTAATTAAAAAGCTTATTCAACCAGCTTGCCAGTGCAGAGCCAAAAAAACTTATTATGGGAATTATGATAATGTATCCGACGGTGGATTTAAGATCCAGATTTTGAGTTTCTTTCAACAGTAATGGTCCCCATAAATTTATACCCTCTTTTACAATTCCCTGTGAAATGCAGGTTATAAAGACAAACCATAAACCGGTTGAAGCAGTCATCTTCCAGAAGGGTATTTTTTCAGTTTTGTCGATCTTCGTTTTATCTATTTTTACTATCTTTTTATTGAGTTTTCCAAGAGAAAGGATCCATATGAAGGAAAAAAAGACGATGGTCATTCCCGGTAACCAGAAGGCCCACCGCCAGCCGGCATTCACGACTATTTTTCCTGAAAAACCCCATGAAAGGAGATAACCCACAGTCATTGAACTTTGCATTCCGACTGCGAGAAGATTATTTTTGCTCGAATGTATCCATTTTGAAAGTGTACGGACAATAGGTCCCCAGAGCATCGATTGAAAGTATCCGTTGAAGGACCAGATGATCATCATCAAAAATATTGTTTCGGAAAATCCAAATAAGAAGTTTAAAATTCCGGAAAAAATCAACCCGGTGAAGACGAACCATTTTGTATTTAAACGATCACCCATAAAGCCATTGAATAGTTGTCCCAATGCATAAAATGCAAAAAAACAACTGCCGATCATGCCCAGGCTGGTTCTGTTCCACCCGTAAGATTCCTGTATTGAAGGTAATGCAACAGATATATTTACTCTTCCAAAATAAGCGAACGCGTACGCTGCCCAACAAAGAATGAAAACAACTAAAGGTTTTTTCGATCTCATCTGAAGCATTGTCCCCCAATTTTTTAAATCGAAAAAATGATAACATTTTTTTAAAATTTATAAAAGTCTCATAACAAAAAATATATAGAAAAAATATAATTCGTTCCGTTGTTTGTATGGATTTCATTCTATCATCCGATCGTGCGGGTTCATCCGGATTTTTATTATCTGAAAGTATATTATCTCTGTTAAAGGCTTTCTCCGAATAATACTATTTCATGAATTTTTTGATTTCTCTGAGTAAAAAAAATTGAAAACACTCAATCCATCATAGCGGGAATAATAAAATCTTCGATTAATGTTCCTCTCTTATGTGAATTGGCTGTGAATCCAGATGCTATGGCTACCACCAAATCCTTGCATGGAACGCAACAGATGACATTTCCCCCGTCTCCTTCCGCTGAATATGCAAAAATTTTGTTATCCTCATGTATCCACCACAGATAACCATATTTTAATGCAGTGTTATTAATCGATATTCCGGAATGAGGAACGGTAGATTCAAAGATCCATTTATTGGAAATGATCTGATTATTATCCCAATTACCGTGATTCAGATACAAGAAACCAAAACGCGCCATGTCACGTGGGGTGAGTGTCAGACCCCATCCGCCGGTAGAGATGTTATCCGGATCTTTCAACCATCCCCGCACATTTTTTCCGAATAAATCTTCAAAACCAAATGCTTTCATTTCATAATCGGGAATTTCTTTCATACCGATGGGTCTGAATAAGTTTTCATTTGCAAATTTACGGGCGCTTTTTCCGGTACTGCGGGTGATTATAGCCGAAAGTAAGTGCGCACCTGCGGTTGAATATTTGAAAGTGCCGATTTTTCCTCCTTCGCCAATAATATCCAGAATGTATTTTATCCAGTTGGGCTGCATACACAATTTATCCAGTGGTTCGCGCCAGTCTTCAAATGGATAGGGAGTTGTCATAGTGAGGAGATGACGTATAGTGATTTCTTGTTTCATTTTATCAGAATTATTTAGAGCATATTTGGGGAAAAAATCCAGTACCCTCTGATCAACACTTTCGATGTACCCGGAATCTATGGCAATACCGATGAGTGAAGATATTACGCTTTTCGTTACGGATGTCATGTGCTGCGTATCCTCCGGACTATAACCGTTGTAATATTTTTCAAATGCAATGTATCCCCTTCTTATAACGACGATACCGTTTAAATTACCATATTCAGATTTTATAATATGGTCGAGTTCCATAAACTTTTCAGGAACAATTTTAAGAGTAGCCGGGTTCGCAGAACGCCAATGCGCGGTTGGCCAGTAATCTCTTTTCATAATGAATACCTCCAGTGTATAATTTTAAATTTTTTAAATAATTTATGCCAAAAAACCTTTTTATCATCTTTTTAAAGATGAGTTCAGCATTCAATTACGTACATAAAATCTAAGAAATTTTTATTTTATATAAAAAAATCATGCACAATGTTATTTTTCCCTCACGGGAAAATATACTTCTGTGATATTGTTTTCCGGGTCGGTTTGATAAGGATCCGTTATATATAATTCATATGTAAATCCCGCCAGCTCGTATCCTTCATTTTCAATCCATTCTTTCAGCTTTGCATACACTGAAGTCAATCCGGAATAAGGTCCCCTTAAAATGGATTTTGCACAGAGACCCCCTGGTAGATTTCTCGTCCCCTTTACCGTTTCTTCTATTGGAATGGCGAATTCCGTATCGTTACCTGTGGGATCATATTCTGAACTGTGGTAGATAGTCATTGGACCACCCAGAAAAGTAAGTTTTTCGGAGATGATTCTTTCATATAATTTACTGAAATATTTTCCGTATCCTTCGGCGTAGTCATCGCTGTTCATTATTCGGCGTATATAAATGATGTTCATCGGTTTAATTTCAACGAGTTGTACTTCTATGCTGTCAAAGTATGACATAATCGATACGCCTTTTTTCAAATTTGATATATCTTCGCTCATCTGTTTTAAAATATATTCAAACGAATTTATTTTTTCCTGTATTTCTCTTCTTTTATGAATTAGAACAGAATGGAGTTTTTCTTTTGAATGATCATCTTTCATTTCCAAAATTGTCTTAATTTCCTCTAAAGAAAAATGATAGGATTTCAAACGATTGATAAAAAGCATCTTTTTCAGCTGGTTGATGGAATAATACCTGTAACCGTTTTCGTCATTGACTTCATCGGGTTTAATTAATCCTATTTCATCGTAATATCTGAGAGTTTTTGTAGAAACCTCACATACCTTTGAAAATTCTCCGATTGATAACAAAAAGCTCACCTCCATATTTTTTGCTGAAATCTGATTCTGTAAAAACTTTTTCAGTACTAATATACACCTTGCCCTAAGGTCAAAGTCAACCACGTAAAATTTCTATTTTCCTGATGAATTTAAAACATTCAAACAAGATACGGAGTAAAAATTCGAAATTATTGAAAGTGTCGGGATATGAACTGTTTCTTTTTAGACTGAAAAAATGATATAAGAGATATGTATGAATTTTAAATTATCGAATTATTCTCCGTAAATTTATCTGAAAGGAAGGGGTCTGAAAATGGGTTCATTGAATGAGTATATGTCCGAATATAAAAAACAGATTGAAAGAGGTTATATTAACAAAGCATATAAGGGATTGATGGAATTCATTATGAATCTGAGAACGCATTTTATGAAAAAATACCACGATTATTATGTGTCCGGAAATATTTATTACGGTTATATGGATATGACATACTTTTCATTTTCGCCACGTTCTCTGAGAGAAAACGGTTTGAAAATTGCACTGGTTTTCGTTCACGAAAAGATCAGTTTTGAAGTCTGGCTGGCGGCCAGCAATAAAACCATACAGACAAAATATTGGAAACTGTTCAGGGAAAAGTGGGGAAGTAAATATAGAATTCCATCTTCGACGAAGGGATACGATTCGATTGTTGAGTGTACGTTAATTGAAAACCCGGATTTTGATGATCTGAAAAGTTTAGAAGATAGGATAGAAAAGGGAACACTGAAATTCATAGATGATATTCAGAATTTTCTATCGGAAAATCAATAATAAAGAAGATTTTCCTTGTATCTTTTGAAAAACAATATAAAAATGAGTTTTTCAATTGAAGTTTATTTCAACTTCACGATCCTTTCTTTATTTACTCCCACCTGTGATTTTACCTTAAAAGCAGTTTATCAATTATATAGGCGAATCCTGATTCATCATTGCCTGGGGCAATAATGTCAGCACATTTTTTAACTTCTTCCGAACTGTTGTTCATTGCAATACCCAATCCGGCTTTTTTAAACATCGATATGTCGTTGTAATTATCACCAATAGCAACCATTTCTGAGATATTCAAACCGATATAATTGCATAAAAATTCAGCGGCCAATCCTTTGTTTGTATTTTTGGGTAAGATATCCAGATATTCATTATCCGAAATGACAAATTCTGTTTCAAGGTATTTCCTTTCATATTCCTTTTTCAATGAAGTAATTACATCATTATCTTCAATTATCAGACATTTATTCAAATTGCTTTTTGTGACATAGTTTAAAAAATCCTCTTCGACAGTGAAATCTATGGAGGCATGTACGGAGTAGTTTATTGCTTTACTACAGTTGAAAGGAACTACCAGTTTGTTTTTGTAATAAGCCTGTATATAAAAATTCCTTTTTAAAGATTCTTCGACAATTTTCGATATTTCATTTTTATTTAGCGTACTGTTGTATATTATATTTGAATTGAACTCAATCATTCCGCCGTTAAAACTAATTATGGGATATTCTTTTGTAGTGAAAGTAGCTAAAAAATTCTTAATGGATTTTGGCATTCTTCCGCTTGCAAAAAATAATTTTATTCCTCTTTCGTTAATTTTATTTATAGCTTCGATGTTTTCAGATGTAATTTTTCCCTCTGTATTTAGAAGTGTCCCATCGATATCGGTTACAATAGAAGATATAAAAATTTTATTTCCCTCCTTATATTATCCCTTTAAACCTGAATTTGCAAAACTCTGTACAAAAAATTTCTGAAAAATTGCAAATGTTACCAGCAGCGGCAGAATTACTATTAAAGTGGCAGCCATGAGCAATCCCCATTCCGCACCACCTTCCGCCTGTTGTGCAAAGATCGTTAATCCAACGGTAACCGTTCTTGATCTTGATGTTTCAGTTACTAATAGAGGCCAGAGAAATTCATTCCAGTGATATGTGACGCTGATTACTGAAAAAGCTATTAATGTTGGACGGGCAATCGGTATAAAAACGTGCCGCACAATTTGAAAAACATTGCATCCGTCTAGTTTTGCAGCATCTTCCAGGGATATGGGAATTTCTCTGAATGCTTGCCGTAACATAAAAGTACCCATGGCAGAAGCAAAGTAAGGTAACATGACCCCAATTTTTGTGTCGAGTAATCCAAGATTGCTTATCGTTAAATAATTAGGGAAAATAGTACTTTGTGGGGTGATCATCAATTGAGTTAAAAACAGTATGAAAAAAAATTCTCTTCCCGGGAAATCTATTCTCGCAAAAGCAAATGCGGCCATTGTGATCATAATGAGTTGAATAAACAATAATCCAAATGATATTATTATTGTATTAATATAATATTCTGAGAAAGGCGCATAACTCCAGGCATTTGTGAAATTATTAAAATTAAGTTTTTCCGGAAAAATATTGAATGGTTGAGAAAAAATTTCACTCTTTGTTTTAAAAGACGTTGTCACCAACCATATTAAAGGTGTGATCATTATTATGGTTACGATAATCAGCAAAATATATATTATAAACTTACTGTATATTTTTTCTTTCATAAAATCACCTTTCATAATGAACAAAGTGTTGCAGTCCAAAATAATAAAAAACTGTAAATATTAATAGGATTCCAAATAATACAACCGATGCCGCACTTGCAATACCTGTATCCCAATATAAGAAACCGTTTTGATATATATAATATAATAAAACATTTGTGGTATTATATGGGCCGCCGCGTGTCATGACATATATTTGATCAACGGATTGAAAAGAATTAATTATGGCTACCAGAGTAACAAAAAAAGTTGTTGGGGATAAAAGCGGAAGTGTTATATATCTGAATTTCTGAAAATTTTTAGCACCCTCAATGGTTGCCGCTTCATACAAAGATTCATCTATGGATTGAAGTCCTGCTAAAAAAAGCAGCATGTAATATCCGGTAAATTTCCATATTGCAACTATTATCATCGCTATGAGAGCATAGGGACTCGTATTTAACCAATCTATACTCGAAGGTAAGTTAAAAAAACTCAATATTTTGTTTATCATTCCATAGGATGGATTGAATAAGAAAATCCAGACCATCGAAGCAGCAGCAATAGGTATCATTGTTGGATAAAACAGTGAAAATCTATATAGTGATCTCAATTTAAGTTTTTTATTTAATAATATCGCAAAAAACAGACCCAATAATAAAGCCGGGATTACACTCGCAACAGAGTATATTAAATTGTTTTTTATGACTGTTTGAAATAATTTGCTTCCAAACATATATGAAAAATTATCCAATCCCACGAATTTGGTGGTACCACCAGGCCTTTGCTGATAAACGCTGAGACCTATTGATCTTATTATTGGATAATAAGTGAAAATGATCAAAAAGATTAAACTTGGCATAATCAATAAATAAGCCAGAATATATTTACGCTTTTGTTGAGTTAAACGCAACAACTTAAACCCTCCCGAATTTTTTTCAAAAAAATTGAGAAGTCGCAAAGACTTCTCAATTCTCAGTTCACTGATAGAATCTGAGTACTCTTTCTGCTTCTTCCTGGGCTTGATTCAAAGCTTCTTCCGCACTGATATTTCCAGCAATTACCGCTTCCATTACATCTGTCATTATTCTGGATATTTGTCTTGCATTGTGAGTTGCAGGGGGTTCACCAACAATGACATATTTCAGTTGTTCTTTAGCAACCAGTGCTCCGGGTACTTCGGCTATATAATCTATCATTTCGGGCAATTCAAAAGCTTCTTCTCTTATAGGAACGTAACCGGTTTTTATACTCCAAAAAGCGGTTTGTTCCGGTTCGGTCATCCATTTAATAAATTTCCAGGCCGCTTCCTTTCTTTCTTCCGGAATATCCGACATTATTACCAATTGTCCGCCTCCCGTAGGAACAGCTTTTCTCACATTTCCCGGTAAGAATGCTACTCCCCAATCGAAAGTGGCGCTGGTTCTGACAAAAGTCAGACTTCCTGTGGAATTGTACATCATAGCGGTGGTGCCCGCCACAAAATCTGAAGATGAATCCCCGAATAATCTCCTTGGAGGCATAACTTCTTCCTCTGCAAGAGATCTCAAAAATTCTAAGGCACCGATAACTTCAGGTGAATTTAAGTATGTTTCGGTTCCTTCGGGATTATTTATCAGGCCACCATTCTGCATTGAGAATGCGGATAATAACCACTGATCGATTGGTATTTCCACTCCCCATCTTTTGATTTCCCCATCTTCTTTTATTACCAGTTTTTTTGCATATTCCATTAGTTCGTCCCAGGTTTCCGGGGGTGATTCGGGATCTATCCCTGCTTCAACGAACATATCTTTGTTATAGTAAAAAATGGGAGTACTCTTTTGGAATGGTAGAGCATAATAGGTACCCAATATGTTACAATCTTCTAAGAAGGCTTTGAAATAAGGCGCAAGAAATGTATCTCCACCTTCGGATTCGATAAACGGGTTTAGGTCGGATAATATTCCTTCGTCTACTGCTGTCCAAACGTCTGCAGCCGTTAATAGTGCGATATCAGCGGAATTGCCAGACTTGGCAGCAGTCAAAGCCCTTTGTAATGTTTCAGCATAACCACCGGAATATATTGGCTCAACAATTATGCCGGGATTGTTATCCGAAAAATCCTGGCATAGTTCCCCTATGTATTGAGCAAGAGGTCCCGCTACGCCTACCGGGAAATAGAATCTGAGCACAACATCGCTTGCCGCAAATGTAAATGACGCCAAAACAATAATGCAAATAACAAATAATGCTTTTTTAAACATAAAAACTCCTCCCCTTTAACGTGACTTTCAAATTTCTGACAAAATGAAACAAATAAACTTTTTACAACACCTCCCTTTATTTTGTCCAGGTAAATTTACCTATTATTTTTTCAGGATTAAGGCTATAAAAAGTGGATTCAATGAAACTGTTTTTTTTAATGGTTATTTTTGTAAACATACCTGGAGCTGAACTTTTTTCTGGCCAGGCCTCGATAAATGATGGTACAGAAATGTAGGGAAATCTATTAACCGAAGTGTTTATCCAGTGAACATGGCCGTTGATAAAAGCGATTATATTCGGAAATTTATTAATGACTTGTGAGATATTTGATTTATTTTCCACAAAAGCAAAGGTCGGAAATTTTATAAAATGTGGATTTTCTGAAATACTCTGATCATCGATCGGGTGATGGCACAGTAAAATTGTCGGAATAGAATCTTTTTTTAATTCAGTTTCAAGCCAGTTTAATTGTTTTTCTCCGATATATCCTCCAACTCCTTCGATCACAGGGTCCTGGGAGTTAAGAGTGATTAGTTTATAACCGTTTATTATTGTTGCAGAATTACAAATGTTGTTTCCGAATAATTTTTGGTTCTCTTCAACAGTAAGAAAGTGTAAATCGTGATTTCCCAGTATATGAATTTTTTTGAATTTAATTTTTTTGAATTTTTCCTTTACTACAGAGGCGCTTTCAAGATCAACTTCATGACTAAAGTTATTTACCCGGTCACCCAATTCTATGACGAAATCAGGTTGAAACTGTAAATTACATTTATTTATAAATTTATCCAATAAATCAGGAGCTTCTTCACCTGGACGTGTGCTGGTATTTGGACCCAAATGAATATCCGAAATCAGGATAATTTCCAACTTGTTGTCGTTTTTTGATTTAGCGTTGTTTTCGATTTTTAAATCTTTTTCCACCGTTTAACCCCTCATTATTTTGTTAAGATTTTTGGAATGATTTCAATGAAAATTCTTCATAAATCCCTGAATGGCTATTGCTATTCCTCCATGCAGTCCGGATTTATCATCATAAAAACTTTTTCTTATATTTATTAAACCAAGGGATTCTTCAATACTGTTTTTCTTAACCTCTTTTTTTATTATTGGTTCTACTATATGCCAGGCTTTTGTAATTGTTCCCCCTATAATGATGAATCCCGGAGCAATGAAATTTACTGTATTACATATACCCACACTGATCTTTATTGCGGCATCTTCCAGAATTTCTCTCGCAATGTGATCACCTGATAATGCCTTTTCCATAATTTTTTCAGAAGTTTTTCTTATGTTTTTATCTATAAGGAATTTCTCTCCGGTTTTTTCCGAATAAACTTTTACGAATACTTTATCTGATACATACATTTCTAAACATCCTTTTCTGCCACAGTAACACTTTTTCCCATTGAAATTTATGGAAGTGTGCCCGATTTCACCTATACTATTATTGTTGCTTTTCATTAAATGTCCATTTACCATAAGAGCACCACCGATTCCTTCAATGACATTCATGAAAAACACTGTGGCATTCTCGGGAAAAACATCGTAATGGAACCACGTTTCCGCAACCAGAGAAGAAGAAGTTCTATTATCAATGTAAATTGGTAAATTCAATTTTCTCAGATATTTTTTTACATTCACAACCGGCCAATTCATATGGCCCAGACATCTTAAAATACCTTTTTTGCTATCAATTACCCCCGACATACTTATTCCCAATGAATTAATTTTGTTATCCAGTTTATTTTTGCTTATTATGTCGAATATGGCCTTTTCAAGTTTTTCAAAGTATTCTTCCGGAGATAAAATTCCTTCCCAGTCGTAAGAATCCTGATATAAAATGTTTCCAAGAATATCGGATACGGCGATGCTCACTATATCCCAGTGTGCATCAACTCCAATAAAAAAATTTTTTTTATTGTCAAGGGTGAGTAGAATGGGTTTTCTTCCGCCCTTGCCCTTTTTAGATTCGCCGATAGAAGATTCTTTTATATAACCCGAATCTATCATTTCTTTAGTTAAACAGGAAACAGTACCCCGTGTTAGACCTGTTTTTTTTGCCAGACTCGCTCTGGAAATAGGCCCTTTTCTTCTGATTATTTCGAAAATCGTGTATTCATTTTTCGATTTTATTTCACTCATTGGATTCATATTGATCAATCCTTTTATTTAGTTTGTTCGTCGTCCAAACATATTATATACTTTTCTGCTTATGCAATCAAACTAAAAATAGCGAAAAATAATTAAAATCAGGGGAAAAAATATTATTATACTTAAAATGATATATATTTCATATTATTATTTCCGATAGCTTTGATTTTCTTAAAATTGTAGAAAGTATTGGTTATTGTTCGCAACAAACAATGGATTTTAAATATTGAAAAAATAATAGATAATGATGTTTAAAACTTTCAGTTCCTGCATATTATCTAATTATTTTGAACCAATTATATTGTGAATTAAAAGAGATTAAAAGATTTCAGCGATTCAGTTTTGCTAATAGTTATATTTTCCGTTCAATATATTATCCATCAAAATGGCCATTTCCCCGGGAGATTCTCTCATTTCGTTTTTAATCCAGCTCATTATAAGTTGGTTACATCCCCAGGAAATAAATGAATAAATGTACTTAATCTGGGATTCGGATAATTCTTTATATTTATTTTGAAGAAGGCGGCTGGTATATGGATATATTTTTTCAAACAAATGATTTAAACAGTTTGCAGACTGTGGATTTACAAGAATCAATTTATATCTCAAAGAGTTCTGCTTTAAATTTTCAAAAATATTCTCAAAAAACTCCGTTCTATGTTCTTGTGTGAGTATATCTAAACTTATATAATTCATTATATCTTCGACAATTTCTTTTTCAATTTTATTTACAAGATCATAAATATTATGATAGTGATCGTAAAAGGTGCTTCGATTAATATCCGCAACTTCGCATAATTCTTTGATGGTGATTTTATCGATTTTTTTAGATTCCAGTAATTTCAATAAACTTTCCCGGATCACTTTTTGAGTATATTTTATTTTTCTGTTTTTTTTCATTATCGGTTTTTCCTCATTTTTATTAAAAATCAATAACAAATCAACAATTATATAAAATATATCGATTTCCGGACATTTTTGTTATGATTGTTTGTTGACTGGTTTTTCAATCTTAATTATACTCAACATGTGATTAAAAAACAACACTTGTTGTTTAATGTAAGGAATAGAAGATGGACAGACAAAAAACAGTTTTTTTAACGGGAGCAACCGGAACTATGGGTAAAGAAACTCTGAAGGAGCTTCTGAAAAGAAGTGAACGTTTCAGAGTTATAGTATTGGCTTTGGGAACAAAAAATGACAGAAAAATACTGTCCAAATATGAAGAAAATAAAAATTTAAAAATTGTCTGGGGAGATCTGAAAAATCAGCGAATTGTAGAAACGTGTGTAAAAGATGCCGATTATATATTACATGTTGGAGCCCTGGTCTCTCCTATGGCTGATGAAAATCCTCATGAATGTATGAGAGTTAACTACGGTTCAACCGTGAATATTATAAATTCTATAAAGAAGCAGATTAACATGGATAAGATAGCTTTAGTATATATTGGAAGCGTTGCTGAAACCGGATGTAGAATGGCACCGATTCACTGGGGAAGATGTGGGGACCCGATAAAAGTGTCGATGTTTGATTACTACGGAGTGTCTAAGGTAGCAGCAGAAAGAGCGGTTATAGAATCTGGATTAAAAAAATGGGTTTGCTTAAGACAAACCGGTATGCTACCTGTAAATAAAAAGGGAATGCGCGACCCTATTATTTTCCACCAGAATCTTAACAATGTTATGGAATGGATTACTGCGGAGGAATCCGGAAGACTTCTTGCAAATGTTTGTGAAGACTGGATTCCGGAAAGTTTTTGGGGAAAAATTTATAATATTGGAGGCGGTGAGCGCTGGCGCTTCACAAATATTGAGCTTATGCAAAGGGTTATGAGTGGTCTGGAAGTTGATATAAAGAAAATATTTGATCCCAGGGATTTTGCTCTATTTAATTTTCATGGGCAGTGGTACACTGATTCTGATAAATTGAACGATATAACGAAATTTAGATTTATCGATCCCGATTATTATTTTGAAAAAACCAATAAAAAATTCGAAACGATTAAAGCTATTCCGTTTTTAAATTTACTTTTGTCTAATGAAAAAGTATTTTCTAAGATTTTTGATTCTGTAAAGAAAAAAAAGAGAGGTCCCGTGTGGATGATGAAAAAGAGGAATGAAGACTGGATCGGAGCTTTTTTCGGGACAATAAACAAGAAAAATAAGATAAAGAGTTGGGAAGAGGGTTATAAAATTTACAGACCGAGCAATATTCAAAGTCATCATAACCATGGTTATGATGAAACAAAGCCGGTCGATGAATTAACGATAGAAGATATGAAACAAGCGGCTATTTTCAGAGGAGGGGAATGCCTATCGAAAAAAATAATAAAAGGAGATATGTATACTCCCATAAAATGGAAATGTCATTATGATCATGAATTTATGGCCACTCCATATTTAATTTTAAAAGCAGGGCACTGGTGTCCAAAATGTGAAAGAGAGGCGTGGAATCATGCTGAGATAGCAAAACACAATCCCTTCTTTGCACAGGTATGGACTCCTATCCATGGCAGCGAAGATTTTATTTATATAAAGAAAATCGTAAGTGAGGAGAATATATGACTTGTAATCATCGATATTATTATTTGTATAAAAATAAAAAAAATTAATGATTGACTCAATAATTTTATGAGAATAACCATTTTTTAAATAAAATCAAGAATACAAAGACCGGATATAAATTCATCCAGCCTTTGCTACCTTTTAATCAAAGAGAGAATTGTTTATCTTTCGAATTTTTATTGCTTTAGGAGGCAGATCTTTAAAATTCAGTTTTGAATAATTATCATGAGGATATATTCTCCAGGTACAGACCGTTTCACCAGAGTTTATAAAGACTTCAAATGAAGATTTATCGAAAAAAATCCTGAGATTTTTTATTTCGGATTCAAGATGATAAAAATCTCTGTATTCCTTCTTTTTGTTTCTGATCTCAGTGATTTCAAGATCTCTGGAAGAGATTAAAAAAATTATCTTATCTTTTGAATTTTCAAGAGAAATTTCGAATTTTTCATTTGAATTGTCGATTTCAAGCATAAAACAATTTTCCAGATCTTTGATGGAGAGTATATCGTTTTTTATTTCAGGTTTTTCTATATTTTCAATAAAATTGCTTATTTCTTCAACGGGCTCCTGAATGAGTAATCCATTATTAATACTCAATTTTCTTGGTATGCTCATTATCCCGGCCCAACCCTCTTCTTTTGTGTAGTTATATCTTTCCGGAGTGTGTACCCAACCTATCAGAATTCTTCTGCCTTTTTCATCCAGGAAAGTCTGACTCGCGTAAATATCGTTCCCCAGATCTAATTCTCCGTAATATTCAGGAAAAAATTTATTTTTTTCAAAATTTCCTGTTACATAATAATTTTTTCTGGCACCCTCCGTTAAAAAGCCTGCGGAAAAGATTAATACCCATTTATTCCCTAATTTGAAAAAGTCCGGACATTCAATTATAGGTTCAAATTCTTCCGGATCCATTTTGATGAGTGTGCTTTCAAATTCCCATTTTTTAAGATCCTCGGAAGAATACAGCAGAACCTTACCTATGTTTTCCTCACCGGAACCCAAGACACAATAATATTTTGAATCTTCTCCCCTCCAAACTTTCGGATCTCTGAAATCATGAAACAACTTCGTTGGCGGGGTGGAAATAACAGGATTTTTGGAATATTTTTCAAAATCTATTCCGTTTGAACTGAACGCTATGCACTGTTGTTCTTTCTCGTGATTTTCATAGCATTTCGGATCGAAGAACTGGGTGTACATTAAAAATAAATTTCCATCTTTTTCAATGGCTGAACCGGAAAAAATTCCACTTATATCATTATCATCAAATGTTTTTTCAGGATATAACGCGACCGGTAAATGTTTCCATTTAAAAAGATCGTCGCTGATAGCGTGTCCCCAATGCATGGCTCCCCACTCAGGATTTGAGGGATTGAATTGATAGAACATATGGTATTTGTTTTTATAATAGATTAAGCCGTTGGGGTCGTTTAGCCACCCAGTTATTGGGAAAAAATGATATTTAGGTTTTAATGAATACTTCATAATTTTCCTTCCTTTTTTCTTTTTCAAATTTGAAATTACTTTATTCCGCTACTCTTTACACTGTTTACAAATTGTCCCTGAAGAATTATGAACAGAATGAGTACAGGAATAGTCATCATGCTGGCGAATGCCATAATGTCCCCCCAATCCCTTGGGTATTGTCCGAAAAATTGCTGCATTGCCACAGGCAATGGCCTGTATTCCTCCCCCCTCGTAACCATGAGGGGCCAAAGGAAAGATCCCCACTGTGTTAAAAAATGAAGAATTGCCACGCTGGATAATATTGGTTTTGAAAGAGGTAAGGCAACTTTCCAGTATATTTTAAACCAGCTCGCACCATCAATGATCGCTGCTTCTTCGAGTGCCTTTGGAAACTGTATAAAAAATTGATAGAACAAAAAAATGTAAAGCGGATTGGCGATGAACGGGATGATTTGTACATGATATGAATCAAGCCAGCTGAAGGTGTTTACAAGCCATAGAAGAGGTATAGCAATAGCTTCAAATGGGATTATCATCAATGCGACTATTAATGAAACCAAAAGGGCCCGTCCCTTGAAGGAAAATCTTGCCAGACCGAACGCGAGCATACTGTTTATAAGAAGGCCGGCAACCACCGTGCATGCAACAATTAGTATTGAGTTGAACATGAACCTTCCGAAGTTCATTCTCCCGGTCACACCTTTATTTTCAGTCAGTTCAGGATCTTCTGCGCCCGAATCACCGAAATAATTTTTCAATGATACATCCGTTGGTATAAATGCTTCTATTGAACCCATTTTACTTACAATGTCACTCTCGTTGGGATTAAGCGAAGTGGTTATCATATATATTAAGGGAAATAAAAAAAACAATGCCAGAATTGCCAATAATATGTATCCAACTGTTTTATCTACAATTTTGGATCGCTTAAGACTTCTTTTTTTTGACATTTTATACCTCCCTTTGTTCTCTCAGTAATAATCTTTGAATGATTGAAATAATAAGAACTATGACGAAAAAAACTACTGTCATGGCCGAAGCATAGCCGACCTTTTGTTTTGTGAATCCTGAATTATACAGATGCAATATAACGGTATATGTGGAATTGTTAGGTCCTCCATTTGTCATCATTTTTATCTGGTCAAAAAGCCTTAAAGATAATATAGTGGTGGAAATCAAAACAAATGTTGTTGTATTCTTCAATTGAGGTAATGTGATATAAAAAAACTGTTTCAATTTATTTGCGCCATCGATAGTAGAGGCTTCGTAAAGCATTTTGGGTATTTCCTGCAATCCTGCGAGAAAGATGAGCATTTGAAAACCAGCACCTTGCCATATTGACATGAGCATTATGGCTGGAAATGCCCAGGAAGAATTTTTCAGGAAATCGATAGTTTCCCATTTCCCAAACGTTATAGCCTGCATGAAGTTGTTGATTATCCCCTGAGGGTTGTACATAAAAGACCAGACAACCGATACAACAACCATAGTGGTTACAGTTGGCATAAAATAGGCCGTTCTGAAAATTTTAACTCCTTTAAGATTTTTATTGACCACTAATGCCATTCCCAGTGCTAAAATTGTTTGTACAGGAACGACGATCAATGCGAATATCATATTATTTTTCAAAGCAGTAAAAAACAGATCATCTTTGAATAATCTTTCATAATTTCTCAACCCAACGAATTGTGTTGGCAATCTACTTAAAATTCTTTGATTTGTAAAGGATAAACCAAAAGACATAAAAAAAGGAAGTATAATAAATACACCCAATAGAACTAAACCAGGTAGTATAAAAATAAGAATGGCTTTTCTCTTCTTTTTATTCAGTTCTGATGTCATTACTTAAACCTCCAAAAAAGCAAGCCCTTTTAAGGATAAGGGCTTGCCGATGATCTTCAATCCATTGGATAACCTGAGTTATCCTCAATATCCCAATCTATTTCTTCCACAGCGTTATCAAGAGAAGCCTTTACATCTCCTCCATTTGAGATATCCTGAATTGCTTTGATAAATTCAAGACTTATAATCGGGTATGCGGGAGTAACCGGTCTTTCAACGGATATTAAACTCGCCTGATCAACATATAAGCTTAATGGTCCACCCTCTTTGTAAAGTTCTGACAGCATTGAAGCACTTTTTCTTGAGGGAACGGCTCCATTTGCATTTGTCATTTTTACTATTTCTTCCGGTCTCAATATGAATCTCAGGAATGTCCATGCTGCGTAAGGATGTTCCGATGTACTGGTGATTCCCCAACACCATGAACCACTGCCGGTAGCCTGACCACCATACAATGAATCTGCAGGACCAAATTTAGGCATGGGAATTAATACCAGGTCTTCACCCAGAGCGTCCTTTGCCGAATTGTAGTACCAGTGGCCAGTCCATGCCAGTCCTGCTTTCCCTTCGAGCAATGCAGCATCGTTGGGTGGACTGATGTTCACGTATTCATCCTCTATTAAACTTTGGAACCATTCTCCGGCCTTGATAGCTTCGGGTCCATTTAAAACCCCGTCAGCGGACATAAAATCTTCTCTGTTAATTAAGTCAGCCCCAAAAGCCTGGAAAATTGGTGAAAAGCCATAAGGATACCATTCTCCAACATCTGAAAACATCATGTCAATAGGATAATCTATCTCCGGAAGTTCTTTTAAATCTGCCAAAATTTGCATGAATTCTTCCCTTGTCCAGGCATCTTCAACAGAGGTTGGGATTCTGGCACCAACTTCCTCAAGATATTTTTTGTTTCCCCAGATTGCGAGCCCGGAGTCAAAAGTACCCAGAGCATAGATTTTATCTTTATAAGTTCCCTGCTTTATTATAGAAGGAAGAAGATCACTTTTCAATTCTTCCGACATATAACCATTCAGAGGTTTTAAGAATCCTGCCCAGGCATAATTTGTCATATACGGTCCATCTAAATCCAGTAGATCCGGAAGATCATTCGCATATGCCGCAGCCTGAACCTGTTCATTATAAGAACCTTCTGGCAGAACGACTGCATTTACATGTATTAAATCCTGCATCTCATTAAACCTTTCGACTTGATCCTGAATCACATTTCTTTCGGCCCCACGTCCGGAATGAAACCACACATCAATTTCAACGGCAGCTGCAAATACCATTGAAAAAGCAATGAGTAATACTACAGTAAACAGTACTTTCTTCATGTTAACCCTCCTCATTTCCCCTTACGGGTATTTAAATGATTTTTATGTTCTGATTCTTTTTCAAGGCTGATAATCTATCTTTATAGAGCTCTGCTTTTTCAGAAACTATTATTGTTTCATTACCCTTCCAACTACAGATGAGTTTTAAAGATTTTCTGAATATTTTAGAAGAGCTTATTAATACGAATAATTGTGCAGATAGATTACATATTTCTTTTTTTATTTTAGCTTCCATTATATTTATAGAATATAAACCCGATTCATCCATTCCATTTGCTCCCAGAAAAATCTTATTCACACAGTATTTTTCTATCAAAGGAGAAATTTCAAAATCAAGAAAATTCAGGGAACTTCTCTGGAATAAACCTCCAAGTGCCAGTAAATTAACATTGTTATATTGAACTACTTCGTTGATGACATAGAGAGAGTTCGTCACAATAGTAAGATTAAAAGGAGGATTTTTAATCAGTTCTTCAACAAAAAAGAGAGTTGAACTGCCGGAATCGACAAAAATAACATCATTTTTTTCCACAACAGAGGCTGCCTTTTTTGCAATTTCTTTTTTTTCTTCCTTATCCAGGGCAATCTGTTCCTGAAAATGCGGATCAAATATGCGGGGTCTGTTGTGATAATCTTTCCTTAAATAAGGATAATAATTTGTCTGATGGGGATAATAATAACCACCTTTCATACTGACGGCTCCACCGTGAACCCTGGAAAGCAATCCTTTTTTTTCAAGGATATTCAGGTCGTTTCTGATAGTTACTTCAGAAACGGAAAGAATTTCCGCAAGATGTTTTGACTTAACACGTCCCTGTTTATTCAATAAATCTAATATTTTGTTCAGTCTTTCTTCAGTAAGCATGTATTGGCTCCTTTTAAAAAAGATTAGCATAATAAAATTTTTATAACAAAGTTCATAATCTTTAATTTGAACTGAATAAATAGATTTATTTGGGATTGTTTTGTGATATCTTTTTTATTTTTACGTTTTCTCTATTTTTCGAAACAAAACGAAAATTAACGAAAAAAATCGAAAGTAAGTTGTTTTTTACCCTTTATTTTACTTTGATTTAAATGAACGAAATATTATTTTATGTTTTTCACCTGCAATTCGATATCCGCTTGAATTAGAGTGGATAAACCATTTTAAATTGTTATTTCTTAATGAAAAAACGCGACTAGAATCAGATAAAATGTCAAAAAGGATATTTTATCTGAAAACATAAGAATTATTATTATAATTATCCCTTAAATAATATAGATAAATTTAAAGTCTTATTATAAGTTATTTTGCTGTTTTGATAAGAGACTTTTTTATATTATCATTTTAAATGTAATAACATTATTATATTATTATATAATAATATAATTATCTTATTTAGGAGGACTCAAATGGATGTTTTCAATGGCACATTATCCAATCTTATGCGGCTGAAGGATATTAAACGAAAAAGATTTTCGAGCTATGATAAAAGCGGTGGAAATGATGACAGATGTCATTTGGCGCCGAAGTCAAACACGTTGATTGCTGCGATGAATAAACCCGGCGCGATTAAACATATATGGATTACTATGGATTCAAGGGAAATTCTGTTTAACAATAAAGTTGTTTTAAAGATGTACTGGGATGATGAAGAATATCCGAGTGTTGAGGTACCCGTTGGAGATTTTTTTGGTGCGGGGAGCGGAAAAACGGTGAATTTTTCTTCTTTGCCATTTCAGATGAATCCGGAAAATGGAAAATCATTCAATTGTTGGCTTCCAATGCCCTATTCAAAAAATGCAAAGATTATAGTTGAAAATCAATGTAGTCAAGAAGTTTTATTTTATTATTATATCGATTATGAAGAATGGACAGATGTCCCGGTAAACTTGGCTTATTTTCACAGTCAATACAGAAATTGTGAATGTGAAGGAGAACTGGAAATTCTTTCAGATAGTGAAGGTTGCATGACCAAGAATGAAGAATTTTTGGGTAAGGGTAAAAATATTACTGGAGATGGAAATTACATTATTTTGGACGCAAATGGTAAAGGTCATTATATAGGTTGTTTTTTAAACTGGTTCAATTTAAGAATTACCAGAGAATGGAACTGGTATGGAGAGGGAGATGATATGATTTTTATTGATGGTGAAAAATGGCCTCCCTCACTTCATGGAACAGGAACCGAAGACTATTTTGGATCAGCTTGGTGTCCAACACAGCAATTCAGTTCTCCATATCATGGTTTGATTTTATCGGGTGGAGATAATTGGAGTGGTGTTTCAAGTATGTATAGATTTCATATTGAAGATCCTGTGTATTTTGAAAAAGCTGTTTTAGCGACAATAGAGCATGGACACGGCAACAAAAGATCGGATTTCATTTCTTCCGTGGCATTCTGGTATCAAACTGAACCACATAAAAGATTTCCCGCTTTACCATCCTGGAAATCTAGAATATTATACTTAGGGAGGGAGTAGTATGAAAAAAGCTGGTATTATTTTTTTAGTAACGATGTTGTTGTTTATGGGTACTGTTTTTGCAGGAAAGATAACTTTATGGAAATACGCTTCTGTGGTTAATGATGCAATTTTACAGGGGTATGTTGATCAATGGAATTCTGAGAATGAAAATGAAATAGAACTTGTCCTTATTCCTTTTGCACAATATACTTCAACAAAATTACCTGCAGCGTTTTCTTCAGGTATGGGACCGGACATGTTCTGGATCAGTCCCGGAGATTTTTTAAGGTATGCTAATGCAGGGATTTTTGCAGAATTTGATGACTATATATCAAAGGAACAAATTGATGATATGTTCGCTGCCGCGAAGGAAAAAGTTACAGCCGGTGGGCATATTTATGGAATTCCAATTGGTCTTGAACCGTTAGCAATTTTCTACAACAAAGCGCTTTTCAATGAATATGGATTGGAAGCACCAAAAACCTGGGAAGAAATTTTTGAGGCGGCAGAAACACTTAAAACCGATGAGAGATGGGGAATTATTCTTGATCCTGTCCCGGGCTCTTACCAGGCTTTTACTTTTTATCCATGGCTTTGGGCCGAAGATGGCAAGGTGATAAATGATAGCTGGACTAAATCTGAAATCAATTCTGCTAACAGTATAGAGGCTATCGATTTTTTCAACAAGGCATTCAATGAATATGAAGTTTCTCCAAAAACATTACCGGCAGTGAGCTCCAATATTGCGATGCTGGCGGACGGTTTCGCAGCAATGCAGGAATGTGGTATTTGGGCAGTAAAGGTTTTACAAAACAGTTATCCTGATTTTGAATTTGGAATTATTCCGATTCCGTCAAATGATGGATCAAAACTTATGAGTGTTGCCGGTGGGTGGATTCAGGTTGTTAATGATGGTAGCAAATATAGAGAAGAAGCTATCGATTTTACAATGTGGCTGTTTTATGAAACAGATTTTCTTAAAGTTACAAGCGTAAGTGCCGGGGTAATACCAACATTGAAAAGTGTTTTAGCGGAGGCAACGGAGATCCTTGAAAATCCCGGACTGGCAAAATTTGCTGAAATAATGGAATTTGCGAAACCGGAACCACGTTTTCCTCCGGAGATTGTAAAAACGCTCCAGGATGTTTTACAGTCAGTGATTTTTGGGGGAATCAGTCCTGAAGAAGCAGCTAACAATGCTGCAAAAGAAATTGATTCTTTCCTTTCAGGTTATAAAGGATTACATTGATTTGTAGCTCGGGTATTTTACCCGGGCTCTATTTATTTTTTGGGAGGTAATTGTTAGTGAAGTATAAGCACCGGGAATCTTTAACCGCATGGTTTTTTATTTTGCCGGATTTTGTTGGGCAGATAGTTTTTATAATGCTTCCTGCTGTTCTCGGATTCATTATTAGTCTGTCAATATGGGATGGATTAGGGAAGCCAACCTTCGTCGGGTTTGAAAATTATTTTAAAATGTTCAGTGATCCGATATTTATGAAATCTCTTGTCATAACAGTCAAATATGTAATATGGTTTGTTCCGCTTAATTTTATTTTTTCCCTTTTAATGGCGCTTTTAATCAGAGAAAAATCAAAGGGTGTGACTATTTTCAGAACTATTTATTTTGCTCCTACGGCAATTTCTTTGATTTCTGTCGGTTTTGTATGGTCATACATGTTTCAGTCGAATGGTTTTATTAATTCTCTTTTATCGAATATAGGAATAGAAAAGCAGGAGTTTCTTGGTTCTACAGACCAGGCTTTTTATATAGTTTTGGCTATGTCATTGTACATGAGTGTGGGATATTTTATGATAATTTTTCTTGGTGGATTGAATGATATTTCTAGGGAGTATTACGATGCTGCCGAAGTGGATGGGGCAAATATATTACAGAAATTCTGGTATATTTCATTTCCATTGCTAAAACCAACGAGTTTTTTTGTGTTGGTTATGAGTTTTATAAGAGCTTTTCAATTTTTTGATCAGATTTATGTTCTCACCAGCGGGGGACCGTTCTATTCGACTACCAATATAGTTTTTTATGCATTTCAAAATGCCTTTCAATATTATCATTTTGGATATGCAGCGGCTATGGATTTTTTTGTTTTTCTGGTTTTGTTAATTCTTTCTTTGGTTTCTTTTAAAATTATGAAGGGTGGCGAAATCAAATGATAAATAGTAAAGGAAACAGAATTTATCAAGTGGTAAGATATACCATCATGATTGTTTTGGGTGTAATAATGGTTTTTCCTCTTTACTGGATCTGTATAACCTCGCTTAAATCATCGGGAGAAATATTCAGTAACCCTCCTGTTTTTCTTCCGTCTAATCCCGAGTGGGATAATTTTATTGAAGTGTTTAAACAACTTCCATTTTTGAAGTGGATAATTAATACATTTTTTGTTTCCATTGTCATAACTGTTATCGCTTTATTGACTCATTCGATGTCCGGATATGCATTGGCAAGATTAAATTTCAAAGGTAGAAATAAAATTTTTATTTTTATGATAAGTACTCTTATGATACCATTTGCTTCTATTATGGTACCTTTGTTCATAATAATAAGGCAACTGGGATGGTATGATTCTTATCTGGCCCTGATAGTTCCGGCGATTCCAAATGCTTTTGGTATTTTTCTCATGAGGCAATTTTATCTGGGAATACCTAAAGAGTTAGAGGAAGCATCCAGACTGGATGGTTGTAGTATTGTAGGAACCTTTTTTAAAATAATTTTACCCATATCGAAACCCATGCTGGCCGCACTGGCTGTATTCTTTTTTATTGCAAACTGGAATTCTTTTTTATGGCCTATGATTGTAACAAGTTCAGAATCAATGAAACTTATTCAGGTAGGTATAGCGAGTTATGCGGGGGATTATTATAATCCATGGGCCTATATAATGGCTGCTAATACGGTCGCATTAATTCCGACTCTTTTTATATTCATGTTCTTGCAGAAACAATTGATGACGAGTATCACTATGTCGGGAATAAAAAGCTGATTAACGGAAAAAAATGGTAATATTAATATAATTGATTTAGGAGAGTGGATGTGCTTAGAGAAGATAATAATATGGTTCCAATCTATTATAAAATTCAAAAAGATCTTGAAAAGATCATTTTAGATTCCGAAATAGGAACCAGGCTGCCTACAGAGGATTTTTTGATGAAAAAATACAATGTGAGCCGCACACCTATAAGACATGCGTTGAATAATCTTGAAAGAAATGGATACATCATAAAAAAAGCTGGTAAAGGAACATTTGTGAATCAGCATAGACAGCTACATTACCCCGGTGAATTTAAGGGATTCAGAGCGGAAATGGCTGAGCTGGATGCTTCAACATCGACGGATTATCTTGGACAGAAGGTAATAGAATCCGATGAGACTCTGAATAAAATATTTAAAACAGATGGCAAAAAAAAGATTTTAAAGATGATGAAACTGAGATATATAGAGGAAAAACCGACAGGTTATGAGATTGGTTTTTATAATATTTTCAGCGATGAGCGATTATTCAATCTGAGTAAAATTACATATGGTGATCATAATTCTATTTACAGGGAACTTCAGAAGATGGACATAAGTTTGATTTCAGGTGAAGAAAAATTTAAAGCGGTTGAATTGCCGGAAGAGGCTATAAAATATTTGAGTACAAAAAAGACTTTTGGATTTGAGAGAATAAGAACTATGTACCTTGAAAATGGAATTATTTTTGAAAACGTCAGAACGTATTACTGTGCGGAAAATTATGAATTTAAATTATCTTTCAGAAAAATTTGATTTTACTTTTCTTAATTGATGGGAAAGCTGAAAGTTTTTATGCTGTTTTATTTTTAAAGTCGATTGAAGCGCGTCAGTATAACGGGTAATCCGCATAGGATTTTTATAATGTTTATGTTGAGATATCATATTTAATATTTATTTTTGATACAATTCTACTGAAGTACAGGAATTAATTTTTGAAATGTGGGTGTCATCTGTAATCTCCATATTAATTTATTTTGGGATCGAAAGATCCCATTTTTAAATAAAAGAGATTTATTTTTTAATTGAATATACAGGGGTTTGTATGGCACGAAATTTGTAAATGAAAAGCTTCAAAAAATAATTAAAAAGTTATTTTTTCACTTTTAATTTAAGGATGCTTATCAATATAGGGAGTAATAATAACATATAGTTTCTATACGATTTCTTGTGAGTAAATAGAGTTAATGTGTTGTTACTGCATACTTCAAAAATGTATTTTAATCATATTTGCCATATTTACTATCACCTGCAAGTTCTGTTTGTTTATTGATTTGTTTTGAATTTGTTTGTTAAAAATATTTAATGTTTTTAATATAATTTGGTTTTGATATAAATAATGGCAAGTTGAGCATTTATTAATAGGCTACATGAAAATTTTGTGGTTTTGGAAACTACCAGCACTGATCATATCAAAAGAGAGAGAAAATCTGGAGACGTTAATTTATTAAGTATAAATAAATATATGTTTGCTAAAAAGTTAATAAAGTATTCCATTTTTCTTGATAAAAAACCTTTCATTTGTTATAATGGCTCTGTAAGTAAAACACATGAAGTGTTAAATTTTTTGAGCTTTCGTTCATTCTTCTTCTGAAAAATCAAAAGAAGGCTTATTTTTTTGCGCTTTTTCGTTTGAAAACAGATTGTTCACAGGAGGCCTTTATGGAATTTTTCGAGTATATAGGTAAGAATACGGATAAAATAGTGGAAGAACTATTGAGACATCTGGAAATAATTGCAATTGCAGTACCTATTGCTATTCTTATAGCTGTTCCCATCGGTATAGCGGTTTCAAGAAAACCAAAATTAGCCGAAGTAGTGTTAAAAATAGCGAGTGTTTTAATGACTATTCCTTCACTGGCATTATTTGGAATAATGGTGGTTCTTTTAGCTCCCCTTAAAGCGGGAATAGGCATTGTACCGGCTATTGTAGCAATAATAGTGTACTCCATGCTTCCCATGATAAGGAATACTCTCGTTGCAATAAAGGAAGTTGATCCTTATATCGTTGAAGCTGCCAGGGGAATGGGAATGACCAATAAGCAGATTTTATTTAAGATTCGGTTGCCTTTGGGTATTCCCATAATCATGGCAGGTATAAGAAACGCTGTCGTAATGGGAATAAGCGTTACAACCATAGCATATTTAATTGGTGCCGGTGGTCTGGGATACTTTATCTTCAGTGGATTGAGTAGATCCAGGTTGGAAATGATTTTATTGGGAGTGATACTGGTTGGAACATTGGGAATATTGGCCAATTTTTCTTTGTTGAAAGTTGAGGATGTTTTAACTCCAAAGGGTGTAAAGATAAACAGAGCCAGGAATTAAGGAGAGATTTAATGAAAATACAATTGAAAAACCTTACTAAAGATTATGGAAGTATAGTAGCCGTTGATGATTTGAACATAGAGTTTGACGAAAAGAAAATCACTATACTCATCGGTCCATCGGGATGTGGAAAAACGACGACATTAAAGATGATAAACAGACTTATTGAGCGAACTTCAGGAGATATAGTATTTGATGGGAAATCGATAAACGATATGAACAGAATTAATCTGAGAAGGCATATAGGTTATGCCATTCAGGAAATAGGTCTGTTTATGCATATGAGTATTTTTGATAATATAGCCGTTGTTCCAAGGTTGTTGAAATGGCCTGAGAACAAAGTAAAGAATAGAGTTGCGGAATTAATGGACCTTGTTAATCTTGATCCGGATGAATATATGTATAAATATCCTGCGCAGCTTTCAGGAGGCCAGAAACAAAGAATAGGAGTTGCGAGAAGTCTTGCCGCTAACCCTGAGGTTGTTTTAATGGATGAACCTTTTGGAGCAATTGACCCCATCAACAGGGAAAAGTTGCAGGACGCTTTTTTGGAAATTCAGGAGCAAATTCAAAAGACTATTATTTTTGTTACTCACGATATAAGAGAAGCGATAAAATTAGGAGATAAAATTGCGATTTTTAATCGTGGAAAATTAGTTCAGTATGACGAAGTACTCAACGTTATCAATAAGCCTGCAAATGGATTTGTTGAAAATCTTCTGGGCACTGACAGGACTCTTAAGGGACTGGAAACGATGAGAGTAAAAGAAAATTTTGATACCGATTTTTATTCAATGAATACGACTGAGATAAAAACGACAGGAGAAGCTTTAAAATTTTTGGATGATAACGGCAGAAAATACTGTTATGTAGTTGATGAAAAAAATAGATTTAAGGGATATGTTGGAAAAAGGGAACTCGAAAAGAGAAACCCTGAAACTGAACTCAAGGAAGAGATAAAAAATATTGAATCGTTACAGCCATATTCAAATCTTATGGAAGCAATTTCGACTATGGTAGTGGCCGGATTAAATACCTGTCCTGTAGTCAATGCAAAAGATCAATTGCTGGGTGTAGTGAGATTCAAAGAAATATTCAAAATAGCTGCTTCTTTTCAAAGTGAGGATTGATATTGATGGAAGTTTTTGAATATATGGTAGAAAATTGGAGTTATATATTAGAGAAACTGTGGCAACATTTTTATATTTTTCTGATTTCGTGGGCGCTCGCGATAGTTGCGGGGATTTTGCTGGGGATTTTCGTTACACGTTCCGGAAAAGAAAAGATCGGAAAGGTTGTGCTTTCCATTTCCGGTGCTGCTCAGGCCATACCGAGTATTGCTATAATTGCACTTATTTTCGTATTTCTTGGAATTGGAGCTTTGCCGGCGATGGTTGCACTTTTTATATATAGCTTAGTGCCTATTGTTTTTAATTCGGCTTCAGGTTTGCTTAACGTTGACCCGGCAGTTAAAGAATCGGCACGTGGAATGGGTATGAGCAATTCTCAAATTTTAAGAAAAGTTGAATTGCCACTCGTTATTCCCACTGTTTTTTCGGGGATAAGAACCGCTGCGATTATAAACATTGGAACGGCTGCTATAGCCGCTACTATAGGAGCGGGGGGACTGGGTGAAATAATTTTATTGGGGTTAAGGATGATGAGTTATACGAGAATTTTAGCCGGGGCTATACCTGTAACTTTGCTGGCGATAGTTGTAGATATTATTTTGGCCAGATTACAGAAAAGAATTATTTCGCCAGGACTCAAGATATTACAGGAAGGAAGATCTTTTTAAAAATATTATAGAATTTTAGGAGGTAAAATTCATGAAAAAATTTATCGTGTTATTAGTATTATTATTAGTTTTTACAAGTTTTATGGTTGCAAAATCTGTAAAAGTTGGAGCGAAGAATTTCACTGAACAATACATTTTGGGAAGCTTGGTTTCTCAATTATTGGAAGCAAATGGATTCGATGTAGATGAAAACTTCGGGATGAGTACATTCGCTGTGAGAAGCGGGCTTGAAACGGGACAGATGGATATGTATCCCGATTATACCGGTACGGCATGGACAACTTATCTGGAACATGAAGATGTAATCACCGATCCGGATGAATTGTATCAACTGGTTAAAGCCGAAGATTATGAGAAGAATGATATTGTATGGCTTGACAAAATTAATTTCAACAACACTTACGCTATTGCCGTAAGAGCCGATTTCGCTGCAGAACATAATTTAAAGACTTTGTCAGATTTGTCAGAATATCTGAATACTTCGGATGAGAAACACTTAATGGGTATTGACTTTGAATTTTATGAAAGACCTGATGGCTTCTTTGCCATGGCGGACGAATATGGAATGGATATAAATAAAAGTGATGTAAAAACAATGGAAATTGGAATGACTTACGAGGCCATTGCCAGAAAAAATATCGATATAGCTATGGTTTTTTCTACCGACGGCAAACTATCGAGGTATAATTTAGTCGTTCTGGATGATGATCTGAATTTCTTCCCGGTTTATAATCCGGCAGTTCTTGTTAGGGCAGAGGTTTTAGAAGAATATCCTGAAATTGCGGATATACTTGCGCCACTGGTAAAATATTTCAACGCCGATATAATGATAAGACTCAATTATCTTGTAGATGCTGAAGGTTATGAGCCCGATGAAGCTGCAGAAGCGTATCTTAATGGATTGGGATTATTGGGAGATTAATAATTTTTTGTGAAATTAGAAAGCCCCGCTTATGGCGGGACTTTTTCTTTTTTTTATATGAAAATAATTATAGATTTAATGGTTTCAATTCAAAATGGTGTTTTTACCAAGCTCTTTCAAAGGAATCTTGAATTCCGGAAAACCTGTTGAGTATGGAGCTATTTCGTAGAGCTGGTAATAAATGACCAAATATTCATCGGTAACATAATATTCCTGATTATATTTCATATCCGGTAGAGGATCGTCAAAATATTCCTGTTTATTTGCATTAATCTCTTTAGTAATAAAATCGGTAACGTATTGGACCCACCCGAACTCGGGGATGAATAAATCTGCTAATTCTACTTTCTTACCACCGGTCAAATTATAATTATATGAATTTCTATAAGTCATACCATGAGCTCCCCCTGTGAATTGATAATAATCCACGTAGAAACTCAAGAAATCTTCTTTGTTATAACCCACCTGATAATCTGTAGCCACCGCAAAGGGTCTGAATGGCCAATCATTTTCTTTGCAATCTTCTTTGAATTGATCAATTCCAGAATATACATCTTCAAGAAGATTTAGAAAATCATTTGAAACAAGGTTATTTATGTATATTTCCGTCGGATAATTTTCCGCCATAAAGAAATACGGAAGACTTACAGTTCCCTCCACGTCTCCTTTATAATCCGAAGTCAATTCTATATAACTTACGGAAGAAAAGGCCAAAAAAGAGAATATTAATATAAATAATACACTGAAAAATTTTTTCATAACAAACCTCCCAAGAACATGATTTTTTGTTTAACACAAATTTCTCTAATTGGATTATAATATAAAAAAGGAAAGATTATAAATAATATTTAGTAGATGAGCCAACAGTTCATACAATTTTTTACAGGAGTGAATATTAATGAAAAGAGAAAAAGCGGCAGAATTATTAAACAAGTACATTAAATCGGACCATATTTTTAAGCATTCATATGCAGTTGAAGCGGTTATGAGATCACTTGCAGAGAAATTAGAACCGGATAAAATAGATTTCTGGGGAATTACGGGATTACTTCATGATCTCGATGTCGATACGGTTGATTGGAAGAAGGATCCCAGTTTACATGGTCCTGGAACAATTGAGATACTTAAAAAAGAAAATTTTGGTAATGAGGAAATGTACCACGCAATTTTGGCACACAATGAAGATACGGAGGTTCCAAGAGAAACAGTTCTTGATAAGGCTTTATACGCGGCAGATCCTATAACCGGATTCATAACGGCTATCGCTCTCGTGTATCCGGATAAAAAGGTTAAAAGTGTGAAAGTTAAATCTATCACAAAGAGAATGAAGGAAAAAAGATTTGCCGCCGGTGCAAACAGAGAGGCCATGAAATCTATAGAGAATCTTGGAATAGAATTTCCGGAGTTTTGTGAACTTTCTCTTAAAGCGATGAACAATATTTCAGATTTACTTGGATTGTAAAGGGGTGGTTATTTATGACTATGAAAACAGGTGAAAACACTTTGGAAAAATCTGAAAAAGTTAAACTGGTAATGAAAGAAATGATAAGATCGATGATCATGGAAATTTTGGAAGGAGAAAGAGACGAGATTCTGGGATATGAAAAATATGATTTAGAGAAGAGCAGTAAATCTAAAACTGCAAGAAATGGTTATTTCAGTAAAGTTGTTAAAAGCTCCTATGGTGATGTTGAAATATTGATCCCCAGGGATAGGTTGGGCATTTATAAACCTTTGTTGATAAAAAAATATAAGAAGGATATAAGTGATTTCGACAATAAATTACTGGTCTTATTTTCAAAGAAAAAAGGCGAAGAAGATATTTTAGAATGTTTACGTGATTTGTATAAAGATAGATTTGCTGATGAACAATTGAATAGAATAAAAGACAGAATGGTAAAAGTTATTAACAAATGGAGAAAATGAATTAAAGGAAATTTAAAAAGGGGGTAATTCAATGCTAATGCAATATTTGATTTGTGCAATAGCTGTTTTTGCTTATATGAGTGTTTTTTGGGGTATAAGTCAGAAGCTGAATAAAGTTGCAATAATAGACATAGCATGGGGATTTGGATTTTCGCTTGTCACGGTAATTTCCATACTCTTAAATTTTCCTCCAAATGGAATCGTTTGGATCATCTCGATACCGGTTTTTATATGGTCTCTGAGACTGGGAACGTATGTTTTAATGAGAAGTAAAGGAAAACCGGAGGACTGGCGCTATGAATCGATAAAGAGCAAATGGAAAAATCCTCGGATTTCTTCCTTTTTCGGTGTGTTCATGTTTCAGGGAGTTTTAATGTTGTTTATTGCCTATCCAATTATAATAAACAATCTTTTAAAACCAAAAATTATAGGTTTTTTAACCTATGTAGGAATAATTATATGGATAATTGGATTTTTATTTGAAAGTCTTGCGGATTATCAATTGAGGAAGTTTTTAAAAATCAGAAAACCGGGCCAAATTATGAAAAAGGGTTTATGGAAGTATTCCAGACATCCTAATTATTTTGGTGAAGTTTTAATATGGTTGGGAATAGCTTTAATAGGTTTTTCAAGTAGCAAAGACGTTATTGTTTTTGGATCACCTATCCTGTTGGCGGTTCTTTTATTGTTTGTTTCAGGTGTTCCTCTAATTGAAAAAAAATATAAAGATAACAAAGAATTTCAGAATTATAAGAAAAAAACCAGCATGTTTATCCCCTGGCCACCTAAAAAGTGAAAAAATTTTGATGTTTTGGAATGTTGCCATGGAACAATTTCAAATCGTTTTGCAGGAGAAAAAATGATATATCATATTACAGATAAAGATAATTGGAAAAATTTAAATAATAATGGATGGTACCACACGGAATCACTTTATAAACAGGGCTTTATTCATTGCTCGTATTTGGATCAGTTATTGAGAGTGGCGAATTATAATTTTAAAGGTAGAGATAATCTCATAATTTTGAAAATAAATGAAAAGGATCTTAAAAGCAGGGTTATTTCCGAGGATCTTTATAATTCGAATGAAGAATTCCCACATATATATGGCCCGATAAATGTTGATGCCGTTTCCTCTATTTATCCCTTTGAAGTTGATGAACGCGGAATTTTTAGCTTGCCTGATGAATTAACTTCCGATGTTTTGTTAATAAATGGGAATGATTTAAATATAAAAGATGTTTACGATGTCGCATTTAGAAATAAAAAGGTAAAAATTTCAAAGAAAGTCCGCAATATTCTTCTTGAAAAAAGGAAAAAGCTGGAAAATTCTATAAAAAATAAAACCATTTATGGTATAAATACAGGATTTGGGATTCTTGCCGATAAAAAAATTTCTTTCGAGGAACTCGATGAACTTCAGGAAAATTTAGTCTTATCACATTCGGCGGGAGTGGGAAAGCCCATTAAAAAAGAGATTGTTAGAGCTGTAATGCTTATAAGGGCAAATTCACTTTGTAAAGGTTTTTCAGGAATAAGACCGGAAGTTGTTGATCAACTTCTTCTTTTTTTGAATGAGAATATTATTCCGATTGTCCCTGAAAAAGGTTCCGTAGGAGCAAGCGGAGATCTGGCTCCTTTGGCGCATGTTGCACTTGCATTGATTGGAAAAGGAGAAGTTTTTTATAAAGATAAAAGATATAAAACGGAAGAATTTTTAAAACAAATGAAAATTGAGCCTCTGGTTTTGAAAGCTAAAGAAGGCCTGAGTTTGTTGAACGGTACGGCCTTCATGGCCGGTTGGGGATGTTGTTCGCTATATATTTTCAATGAGTTATTTGATATTTCTGTTTTGATAGCTTCCATGAGCGTTGATGCTCTTCTTGGAAGTACTTCTCCCTTCGATGAAAGGGTTCAGCAAACGAGACCGCATAATGGACAAATATATGTGGCAAAAAAATTGAGAGAAAATCTGAAGGACAGCGAGATCAGATCATCACATTTGCATTGTGACAGAGTTCAGGATGCATACAGTTTGAGAACTCTTCCACAGGTTTATGGTGCGGTTTTAGATACCGCAAATTACCTGCATGATATATTGCTAAAAGAGATAAATTCTTCAACTGACAATCCGTTAATTTTTGATAATGGAGATGTTATTTCCGGAGGAAATTTTCATGGAGAACCCATTGCGCTGGGGTTTGATTTCATGTCTATTGCGATTACCGATATGTGCAATATTATGGAAAGAAGAATAGATAGATTGGTGAATCCTAAGCTGAACGATTTGCCACCATTTTTGACAAACGGAAAAGAGGGTTTGAACTCCGGCTACATGATCTGGCAGTACACCGCTGCCGCACTGGCTTCGGAAAACAAGACCCTTGCCCATCCAGCATCTGCGGATACGATAACAACGTCGGGATTTCAGGAAGACCATGTGAGTATGGGTGCGTGGGGCACCAGAAAATTGTGGAAAATACTCATGAATTTTATTCAGATACTTTCAATTGAGGCGGTACTCGCTCATAGAGCAATGGAATTTATAAAACCCAAAAAATCCGGTGAAAAAATTGAAGAACTTTACTACCAAATGTCGGATTTACTACCCCCGCATAAAAAGGACAGGTATTTTGGAGATGAATTCAGAAGTGTAACAGAATTTCTGTTCAAAAAAGCCGGGTTGGAAAGATTCGATTATGAAAATTGATCGTTTGTTTTTAGAAATACAGTTTATACCACATTCATTTACCCGATTTAAAAAGTTCCGGGAGTAATTTTTTGTAAAAATCCGTCACTATAGAAGAGTGAATAAATTCCAGAAATTTGAAAAATAAAGAAAAGTTATTGTTATATCGAATAACTTTTTGAAAATTGTTTTAATATAAAAATAATCTGTTATCTCCTTCGAATTAAATGGTTTTCAAAAAAATATTTATGTTAAAATAATTTTTAGAGCTATATTTGGAGGTATAAAAATGAGATTGATATGTGATATAGGAAATACAACTTCTATGTTTGCAATATTTCATAACGGCGAGATCCTTTTAAAGATAAGACTGGCAACGGATAGCCTGGAATATGAAGATCAATTCTTTGTTTTTCTGAATATCTTTTTACAAAAAAAAGAAATTGAAATGGGTGATATAAAAAGTATGGCCATTTCATCAGTTGTTCCATCGATAGATACTATGTTGAAATATTTCTCAAAAAAATATTTAAAGAAAACTCCCGTATTCGTAAACGCTTTTGATGACGTTGGAATAAAGTATGACAAAACGGATAATCTACATGAAATTGGTGCGGATAGAATCTCTAATGTTTTAGGTGCGAGTGTTATGTATGGACCGGATAATATTGTAGTGGATTTTGGTACGGCCATTACTGTGGATGTTTTAAAAGACAACTCGTTTATAGGGGGGTGTATTCTTCCAGGGCTTGAGACTTCTATGAAGGCATTATTCAAAAACACAGCTAAACTGCCCCAAATTGAATTATTCTTTGAAGATCATTACCTGGGAGTAAACACGGGAGATAACATAAGAATAGGAATTGTAAATGGAACTTACTATGCCCTTAAGGGTATTATTAATGAGTGTATAAAAGTAACGGGGCCGATGAAGGTAATCGCTACCGGAGGTTATTCCAGAATTTTCAAGGAAAGGAAAGAATTTTTTGACTGTATCGCGGAAGATTTAACACTTAAAGGGACGGCCTTTTTTGAGGAAAGAGTCAGAAAAATTTGAAAAAAAGATTTTTATTGATTAACCCGTGGATTGAAGATGTTTCAGCGTATGATTACTGGTTGAAACCTCTTGGACTGTTATATATTTCGTCAATGCTTGAAAATATGGGATATGATACTTTTTTGGTAGACAATCTCGATAGATTTGATCCTGAAATGACAGAAAAATACGGTTCTCCCAAGACGAGCTATTACAGTACCGGAAAATTTAAAAAAACCAATATACAGAATCCACAGTGCATGAAGGAATATAAAATACCCAGATCATTGAAAAGATATGGACTTCCTGAGGAGTTGTTCAGAGAAAAATTAAAAAAATATAAAAATGTTGATGCGGTTTTTGTTACTTCAATGATGACCTACTGGCACTATGGAGTTTCGGATACGATAAGAGTTATCAGAGAAGAGTTGGGAGATAAAAAAATAATTCTTGGAGGTGTATATGCCACATTGCTTCCGAATCATGCAAAAAAATATTCGGGAGCGGATTTTGTTTCACCTGGTACGGGTTGTTTGCCTTTAAAAAACGCCTTGGATTATCTTCAAATTGATGGAGAGATAGATCCTCAATGGTTTCATAAAATGGAGCCTTCTTATGGGAAATATCCAAGTAACCGTGTTGTTGTAATAACGTCGAGTACCGGTTGTCCATTTCGTTGTGTATATTGCAGCGGCTGGAAATTATGGGAAGGTTTCACTCAAAAGGATCCTGAAAGTGTTGTTGATTTTATTCAAAAAACTATACAAAGATATAGCAGTCAGGAAATAATTTTCTTTGACGATGCTTTGCTCATCGGAAACGTGTTTAAAAATATTTTAAAGTTGATTATAAAGAGAAAAATTAAAACCAGATTTCATTTACCTAATGGAATTCATGTAAGATTTATAGATAAAGAGATGGCAGAATTGATGAAAGAAGCGAATTTTAAAACCATAATGTTGGGCTATGAAACCTCAAATCCAGAATTGCAAAAGGCAACGGGTGGGAAAGTGACGGATAGTTTATTCATCAGGGGAGTTAGTAATCTTAAAGATGCCGGTTTTAAAACTGATGAAGTGAGTGCTTATATAATGGCTAACCTTCCTGATCAAAGAGAGAAAGATGTCTATAATGCGATTGAGAAATGTGTTGAATTGGGAATTTTACCAAAGATAAATGAATTCACACCAATTCCTGGAACTGAACAGTTCAATGATTTAGTTAATAGAGGATGGTTAAATAAAGATATAGATCCATTACTTTTAGACAATTCTATTTTGCCATACTGGTGGGAGTACGGTTTTTCAGCGGCGACCGTCCAAAGCATAAAAAATTATTCGAATAAAAAACGAAGGGTATTTTTAGATGAGAAGTAAAGTTTATCTTTCTTTTGGCAGCAATGTTGGAAACAGAGTTAAAAGAATCATGAATTCAATTGTTTATTTGAAGAAACATAATTTTCTATTTAGAGATATTTCTTCACTTTATTTAAATGAACCCTATGGATATAAAAAACAATCTTATTTTTTGAATGCGGTTGCTTTTTTTGAATGCGAATCTACTCCGGAAGATCTTTTGATTATGTTAAAAAAGACCGAAAAATGGAGTGATAGAAAAAAGACCTTTCGATGGGGACCCAGAACACTTGATATTGATATTTTACTTTTTAACGATATAATTATTAACAGGGAAAATTTGAAAATTCCACATTATGATATAAGAAACAGAAATTTTGTCCTGATACCGTTACTTGAAATTTATCCACAGGCTATGGATCCGGTAAGCGGAAAGCATTATGAATTTTATCTCAAAGAACTCCAAAATACAGATATAGAAAGGGTAATTCCTAGAGAAAGGGTCATGGATTATTTAGGTGAAATTGTATGATTTTGAAAAATGGCTTGACATTCGATGGAATTAATTTCCATCCGCAGAGAATGGATATTAGAATTGAAGATAAAACAATAAAAGAAATGGGAAAAAATTTATCGAAGAGAGAAAACGAAGAAGTTCTGGATTTTAAAAATAAATTGATTTTTCCCGGTTTGACCAACACCCATACACATGTCGTTATGAATCTTCTCAAGGGATATGGTGAAGATAAAGATTTTTATACCTGGCTTTTTAAAGAGATATCTCCCAGAGAAGACAAATTGGATGGAAAAGATTTCTACTGGGGTGCCATGCTCGGAATTCTTGAGTTTGCGAGAAGGGGAATCACGCAATTTGTTGATATGTATATGGGATGTGACGGGATAGCAGAAGCGGTTGGTGATTCGGGAATGAAAGCCCTTATCACCAGAGGTGTCACAAATATAGATGGTGAGTATTCCAGAATAATGAGAGAAGCGAGACAACTTTTTGAGTATAAGAATTCCTATGACGGGAGAATTAAAATTGGTCTTGGACCGCACTCTGCATATACTCTGAGCTATAAAGACCTGTATAGAATTTCTGAGTTTGCTCTTGAAAATGACTTACCGGTTACCATGCATCTTTATGAAACTAAAAAAGAATATGAAACAATTAAAATAGAAGACATTGAGGAAACGGGAATTTTAAGAAACAAGATAATAATTGCACATGGAACGAATATAGATGAAAAAATTGCAGAAGTATTTGAAAAAAACAACGTTAATGTTTCTATAAATGTTAGAAGTAATATGAAACTCGGAAATGGAATTCCTCCTTATAAAATATATCGTGATAAAAATATAAATATCACAATAGGAACGGATGGAAGCTGCTCAAATAATTCTCTGGATATTTTGAGAGATATCAATGATTATTTTCTTGTTACTAAAAGTAAAAATCCGGATTTATTTAAAGTTGAAGATATTTACAGAATTCTCTGGGAAAATGTTTCGAATATCGGTTTTTTAGGTGATAAAATTTTAAAATCAGGAAATTCTGCGGATTTGATAGTTATTGATACGAATAATCCATGGTATTATCCCTTTGAATCAAAGTATTTGTTCAATAATTTTATTCAAAGTGGTAATTCTACTGATGTGTTTGCAACTATGATAAATGGAAACTGGATATATTATAATGGAGAGTACAAAACCGTAGATGTTGAGGAGGTTTATTACAATGTTAAAAAAATACGCAATAGGATTAATTAGTGTATTAATTTTAATAATAATAATTTCTGGATGTTCTCCCGTTAATGAGAATACTAGTCCGGGTAATTTCAAAGGATTTCTTCCCGACGGCTATCTGGATATATCCACGAATGTTATTGTTGATGGCATTTATAATAATTATATTCTTCCCGGTACCGTTATGCTGGAAAAACAACTTTCAAAGGGACAAAACAATGTGACGATAGTTGTTATAAAATTCAATGATTTAACCGAAGCGAATTCTTTTTGGTATTCAATTATGGATGATTATTTTTCTACCATCAGGGTTTTTTTCAGCACGATTCCGTTTCTCTATGGTAGTATAAACGAAGAAATTGGTGGTTCATATTTATCGGCGCAACTTATGCAGAAATGGTTTTTTCTTTTCACCGGTCCGGAAGAAAATGTAAAAGAAATTAAAGACGCCTTTTATGAATACATGGAAACGGAGACTAAAAAAATTAATGAAGAAGCCCTACAATGATTTAAAATCTCATCTGAAAAGCAAATATGGTGAATCAGTTTACAGAGTACCGATAGACGCGGGATTCACTTGTCCGAATAGAGACGGAACACTTTCGGATAAAGGTTGCATATATTGTGATCAATCAGGAAGTGGGTTTTCGGTTAACTCATATTTAAGTATGAAAGACCAGATGAATGAGAAGATTGAAAGCCTAAAACGAAGGAATATTAATTCTTATATGGCCTATTTTCAAGCCAATTCTAATACATATGCCCCGGTTGAAAAGTTGGAATCCCTTTATAGAAAAGCGCTCGAAGTTAAGGGGGTTAAAGTTCTTGATGTTTCAACCAGGCCCGATCTGGTTTCAGAAGATGTATTGACATTGCTTGAAAGATTGAGTAAAGAAGTTGATGTTATTCTCGAACTGGGACTTCAAACTGTCAATGAGGAAACATTGATAAAGATCAATAGAAAACATGACTTTTCTCAATTTATTGATGCCGTTGTCAGAGCAAAAAAACACGATCTTGAAATAGTGGTACATATGATAACAAATTTGCCATGGGATTCAATAAATGATATAAAAAAAGGGGCAAAATATCTTTCTGCCCTTGGAATCGATGGGGTGAAACTTCATTCTTTATATATTGTTGATGGAAGTCCCATGGGGGAAGTCTATAAAAAGGGAAATATAAAAATTTGTTCAATCGAAGAATATGTTGAAAGGACGATAACATTTTTAGAATATCTGTCACCAAAAATAGTCATACATAGACTTGTAGCCGATCCACCGATTGAAGGTACACTTTTTGGTAATTGGGGAAAAAGAAAAATCGAATTAATTAATTTAATTGAAAAGAAAATGTTAGAAGAAAATCGCTTTCAAGGAAGCAAATTTTGATACATAAATATGTGTACCAGAAGTTGGATGGATGATCGCGGGAAACCGAGGAAAGTCCGGACTCCACGGGTAAGAATGCTGGGTAACTCCCAGAGAGAGTGATCTCTGGTAAGGGCCATAGAAAAGGAAACCGCCTGAGGGCAAGGTTGGAAAGGTGCGGGTAAGAGCCCACCAGATACAGAGTGATCTGTATGTTTGGTAACCCCCATTCGGAGCAAGTCCAAGCAGAAAGGGTTTGAGTTTACCCGACGAATCCCTTTCGGGTAGGATGCTAAAGGTGTTTGGTAACAAACATCTCAGATAGATGATCATTGGAAACAGAATCCGGCTTACAATCCGACTTTCTGGTATACTTTTTGAATATTTAATGATATAATTCTGATTTGAAGGAGACGTATCCTAACTGGTAAGGAGCCGGTCTCGAAAATCGGTGGGGATGATATCCCCTTAAGGGTTCGAGTCCCTTCGTCTCCGCCATTTGTGACGTGTTATTAAAAAACGAGCAAGATCACGATGATCCGCTCGTTTTTTGTTTAATTACAATCTACAGAAAAACAACTGTTTATTTTTATATGTTATGTTTTTTAATTTTCAAGTACGTTCATAATTTTACGCATCCGTATTTTTTAAATATTTGCAAAACCATTCAAGATTTTGGTTTGCTATCGCTCTGTAAAATCCCGGTTTATCCGGAGAATGTTTCATACCTTTATAAAGTACGAATTTGACCGGTATATTCATATCTTTCAACCCTTGGTAGAGTTTATAAGCGTTATTTACAGGTACTCTATTATCAATTTCTCCGTGTTGGATTAAAACGGGAGTACATGCTTTTTTTATATAGGTCATCGGAGATGTAATTTTATATATTTCTTTATCTTCCCAGGGGGTTGAATCCAGATAATATCTTGTGAACTGGTGAATGTCCGTGGCATAATAATATGAAATCCAGTCACTTATTCCTGCTCCCACCGATATGGCTTTGAAACGCTTGCTGAAAGTCGAAACAAATGCCGATATATAACCACCCTGGCTCCAGCCCATTATCCCCACCTTTTCAGAATTAACGAAACCTTCTGATATTAAAAAATCAACGCCGGATATTACATCATCGTAATCGCCCAGACCTAAATATCTAAAGTTTAACTTTCTGAATTTCTCACCATATCCGCTACTTCCTCTGTAGTTAGGTTGAAGCACTATAAAACCTTTGGAAATAAATTCTTCTATAGGATATATCTTGTTATTCAGAGGATAATCGAATGATGCCCATGTAGGGCCACCGTGTACGATGACTAAAAGAGGATATTTTTTCGTTGCATCAAAATTCTCAGGTACACTTAAAATGCCTTCTATTTCTATATCATCGCTGCTTTTCCATTTAATTATACTTTTCAGGGGTAATGAATAATCATTTGTGATTTCCTTTTTTTCTGTTATTCTGATATTTTTAAAATAGATATCGGCGGGGGTATCTTTCGTACTTTTGATTGAAGCGTTTACACCGTTCTCTATAGCTATCGAACATTCCAGAATATTTTCGTCGGAGGTTGAAACTGCCTCAACTTTTTCCTTTAAATTTACTCTGAAAGTTTTGAACTTTGTTCTATCCTGCCATTGAAAGTAGATAAAATCTTTATACCAGCCAACCAGAAAAATATTTTCATCTATATTGGTATTAATTTTTGTTGTTTCCCATGTCTTAAGATTTATAACTTCCAGATAATTATTTAAAAACCACTTTGAATTTTCTTTTTCCCGGGTAATTGCTAAAAAATTGGAATTTTCAGAAATTGCCATTTCCTGAATTCGATCTATTCCAGTCTCTCTTAGTTCTCCTTCTCTGGTCAAGCGGTAAAGTTTTTTTTCATCCCTTTCTTCCATATTTGGTGAAGGGAGAAGAGCGAGTAAAATATCACCTTTCTTTGTTATCAAAAAATTGTCTATGTGGTGTTTTTCGGATCTGAAAATTTCTTTGTCTTTTTCAGATGTTTCTTGGTAATCTGTTTTAAAATAACCGTTTATTTTTTCAATTGCGCTATCTACTGAGCAATAATATAAAGCATTTCTTGGATATTCTTCATCGACAAATTCAAACTCTCCATATTCTTTGTTTCTTTTTTCTATTTCTTCGTTCTTTGGAGTTGAGACGTAATATAGTCCCTGACCGTCAGGATTCCATTTGAAAAAGTCGATTCCCTCCGTAGTGTCAGTTATTTTTAACGGAGGATTAACAGAATCAAATTTAATATATATTTGATTTTTCTTTTCTTTTTCCTTTGTATCCCCTTCAGAGATAAATGCCAAGACTTTTGAATCACTTGACCAAGCAGGTGAAAAGCTGTTTTTTAGAGGGTCCGTCATTGGAAATTTTTTTCCGTTTTCAGAATCATATATCCAGACTCTTTTAATATATTTATTTTCTTTCCAGTTAGGACGAACTTCTACATATGCCACCTTTTTTCCATCGGGACTTATTCTTACGGATTGATAATCCGATAAACTTAACATTTTTTCTATTGAAATATAGTTTGCCATTTTTCTTCACCTCATTTACCTATTTTAATTATATTTTATCAAATTGTTCTCTGTTAGAGAATAAAAACGTTGTCTTTTTGTATTTCAAAAATTTTGAAAATATTTTTTGGCTTTGGGGGAGTTCATTCCAACATCTTAACCGCATAGAAATATTTCTTATTGTTTATAACATAAAAAAGTTTTATAATGTTGCGGGTGAATTATGTGAAAGGAAAGGGTATGATTAAAGAATTTAAAGAATTAAACTTAAGAAAAGAAACACTGGATGCGATTTATAAGATGGGATTTGAAGCTCCAACGAAGGTTCAGGCATCGACTGTAGTCCCTTTTTTGGAGGGAAGAAATGTGATTGTTCAATCACATACTGGAACGGGAAAAACAGCTGCGTTTGGTATTCCGTTGAATGAACTGGTGAATACTAAAAGAGAAGTACAGGCAATCGTTCTGTGCCCTACTCGGGAACTGGCCGTACAGGTTTGCAATGAGATGAAATTGATTTCTGTTAACAAAAAAATTCATATCACTCCCATATATGGTGGGCAATCAATAGATTTGCAAATTAAGGCTCTCAAAAGAGGCACACAGATTGTTGTCGGAACTCCGGGAAGAATCATGGACCATATGAATAGAAATACTTTGAAACTTGATGCGATCAGATATGTTGTTCTTGATGAAGCCGATAACATGATGGATATGGGTTTTATAGATGATATAAAATTCATTTTGGGTAATATAACCAGTTCAGAAAGGCAGATCGCTTTATTTTCTGCAACGATGCCAAAAGAAATTGTTCGTTTAGCGAAAACTTTTATAAATGATCCGGTTATGATAGATCTTGTTGATAAAAAAATGACCGTATCCGCAACTGATCAATACTATCTGGAAGTCAGTGATGTTTATAAAACAGAGGTTTTGGGTAGGTTGCTGGAATTTTATGAACCCGAATTATCTATGGTTTTTTGTAATACGAAGAAAAAAGTGGATGAATTGACTCAAGAGTTATCTGATAAAGGTTTTGCTGTTGAAGGATTGCATGGTGATATGTCACAGCATCTGAGAAATAAGGTAATGAACAATGTTAGAAATTCAAATATTAAAGTGCTGGTTGCCACCGATGTTGCTGCCAGGGGAATAGATGTCGAAAATGTAGAGGCCGTATTCAATTATGATGTTCCTTTGGATCAGGAATATTATGTTCATAGAATAGGGAGAACAGGAAGAGCTGGAAAAAGCGGATTGGCATTTACTTTTACTTATGGAAGATCTTATAGAAAATTGAAAGATATTGAAAGATATATCAAGGCAAACATTGAAAAAATAGAAATTCCTTCGGCAAAATCAATTAATAAAAAGAGAATGAATGAATTTTATAAAAAAATCGAAGCAGTTTTAAAAGAGGGGGATCTTGGCGATTTCATTTCACCCGTTGAAAAATTAATTGATAAAGATTATTCTTCAATTGAAATTGCTGCGGCTCTGATAAAAATGAATCTGCCTAAACCACTTAAGGAAAAAGAATTTGAAATGGTCACTTCGCATAAATCTAAGAATATAAATTCGGAAGCAGTGAGATTATTTATTAATGTTGGAAAATCTCATGGAATAAAAGTTAACGATATTGTAGGCGCAATTGTCAATGAATGCGGAATTTCTGGAAGAGACGTGGGACAAATAACTCTCCTCAGTAGGTTCTCATATGTGGATGTAGAAAGAAGTCAGGCTGAAAAAGTTATCAGAAAAATGAACGAGAGTTCAATTAAAGGTAATTCAGTTAACGTGGAAATCGCTAAACCGAGAAAAAATGAATATCCGAAGAATGAATTTCGTTCTAAAAAGAAATCTTATGATAGTTCATTATCAAACAAAAAAAGAAAGACGAAAAGATTCAGTAAATAGATTATATTTTCAGCTATCTTGAGATAATCAGACAAATTAAAAAATATTTATGTAAGAGCTGCCCGGAGTGGCTCTTTTTTATTTTTTATAGTTGAATATTTCAAAAGTTCTATTTTAAATGTTTGATTATAAAGTTTTTAATATATTTATAGGGGTTTGAGAGGATACTATATTTTTCTTTTATCCGACAAAGCAGTTGTGATAACATTAACTTATTCTATATGAAGAGAGGTGAATATTAGTGAAAAGATTACTATTTTTTATCTTTGTTTTTGGTATCTTAGCTTTATTATTTACAGGGTGCCCGACAGTACCACTTGTCGCACCCACTAATTTAACAATAATTGCTCACACGATTAACAGCGTCACTTTGTCATGGATAGATAATTCGACAAATGAGACCGGGTTTAAAATTTACAGAAAAATTGACGGGGGAACATTCTCGCTATTTCAAACGGTTGCAGCTAATGCAACCACCTGGGTAAATACGGGATTAGCAACCGGACACACATATTATTATCATGTAACTGCTTACAATGATAAGGGAGAATCGGCCAGTTCCAATGAAGTCAGTTATTATCCTTACAGCGTAGTTATATCGGATGATTTTGAATCTTATGCTGTTGGCAATAGTGCGAATGTTTTGCCTTGGTGTACTTACACTCAAACAGGAACAAGTTATTCGAGAATAACTGCGAATGGTAAAACCGGTAAAGGGTTATATTTTTATGATCCCGTTAATAGTGATTATGCAAAACTTGAAAAACTATGGGGAAGCCTGGTTAAGGGCCAGATTGAATTTGATGTGAAGATTTTATCAGGTAGCACAGGGTTTGGAGTGAGAACCTACCCTCAATTTTCCACCCCCTATTTCTCAGTGTATGATCCAGGGACCGGATTAGCGTTTTATGCATATGAGGGGGGATCATTCACGAAGTTGAGAGATTTCACTTTTGGGGTCTGGTATCATGTACGGATGGTATTTGATTTAACGACGAATTCTTATACTGTATTCGTTGATGGGGTAAATGAAGGTTCCTTTAACACAACAAGTAATGATACCACAGGATTAATACTCCTTGCTTTCAGTGATACCGTAGGATATGTTTATCTTGACAATCTCGTTGTGAAGAATTTTGGAACTTATGTCCCGGCCCCCGCCCTGAGTGACAATAGCAATTTTTCAAGTTCATCCAAATAATTTGTAGATTTAAAAAGAAGTTGCCCTGTGCAACTTCTTTTTTTATTATTCATAACTCATATACACAATTTTTTAAGCTCTCAAATTTTTAGTCGATGTTTTGGATTGATAGAACGAATAATGTTTTGAGTATTATAATAAATCCACTATTGCTGGCACAATAGTGGACGAGAAAATGTTACAAAAGATATACTGAGAACAGTATATCATAAAATAAACCTTTCTTATTCCTGAATTTTTTCTATAGAATCAATAATTATAAATAATTCAGGATTCTTTCGAAGAAAGTCTTAAATCCTGAGGAAACCTTGTTAGCTTTTTCGTTTTCCGTCAAATCAAAATAATATTTATTTGAATTTATATCCATTGATAATGAATCAAGAGGGAATCCCTTTGTTCTTTTTTTGTGAGGCAGATCGGTGAGAATGAATTTTTCAGAAATGGATTCTCCGGAATAACTGAAAATTTTATTTTTATCTATGATGCAGTAAATTGCATTTATATACCATGCAACGGCCTTTCCGCCGAGTTTGTTTATTAAACTTGAATAATATTCGATCATTTTTTCATCGGTCAAATTTTCTCCATTCACTCTTCTCACATTAACTCCAGGTTGCTTTTCCACGGGAAGCCCTTTTATATAAAGTCCGGAATCGCATGAAAAAAGAGGGGTTTTGAAGTATTCGTAATAATAAGTTGCTTTGATTTTCGCATTCTCGATTGGAGTTTTTCCGGATTCATAAATGGGATTTATTTTTTTACCATCTTTGTTATCTGGCAATGCAAATATTTTTATATTCAAATCCTTGATAATTTCTTTTATATAGTTTAGTTTACCTGTATTGGTGGTGGCATATATTATTTCTTTCAAAAAATCTCTTCTCCGTTTTTTTAAATAGCTGATAATTAATTCTAAAAACTCTTCAAACCTTTGCTTTTTCATTCTTATTTGCGACGTTGTTTCTACCGGCGGAAACACTCATGATCGTACCACTCTTCTCTCTGATGCACCAATTCGGCTGGGTGAACACATATTATGTGTTGACAATACCGTTCATGGCGAGTGCCACGAATGTTTTCCTTTTGAGACAGCATTTCATGACGATACCGAGATCACTGGAAGATGCTGCGAGAATAGACGGAGCCGGACCGATGAAATATTTCACGAAAATACTTCTTCCGCTCTCGAAACCGATCATAGGAGGAGCAACGATAATTAATTTTGTATACGCATGGAATATGTATCTCTGGCCACTGATAGCGACGATGGATGACGAAATGAAGACGGTACAGATAGGTGCTAAGATGCTTATGGATGCTGAAAACACCCAGAACTGGGGAGTAATAATGGCCGGAACCCTTGTGGCGGTTCTTCCTACATTGATTCTCTTCTTCGCATTACAGGATTTGTTTGTTAAGAGTCTTGTGAGATCGGGAATAAAAGAATAAGATTGAAGACACACAACAGAAATGGTCTGATTTGATTCAGGCCATTCTTTTTATTAATGCCAGTTGAATTCTGTCCACACAGTTTTCAGATTTATCCGCTAAATTACCTATGGCTCTTACGAATTTTCCAAGTTGCTGTTTTTCTGCCAGCTGTATGTCCATATCGTATATTTTTTTAATGAGTTTTCTCTCTATCTCATCTTCTATAGATTCCCTTTCACATGAGTTTGAAATGTGTTTTTCCACTTTGGTTGTATCATTTACAAGCGAGTATGCGGCCTTTTTTGCCGATTTAAAACTCTTTAATGATAATTCCATCTGAAGGATCAGATCCTCAATAAGTATTTCAGGAATACTCAAATTTTCCAGTACATAATATTCTGTTATTCTCTCACATTTATTCGCTATTTTATCGAATTGTTCGGATAGTCCCAGAAGATCTCCTCTGAAATTGGGAAGAAATGCTCCTTGATACATTGATATTTCAAATACTCTCCTTATTTCATCGGCTGCGGATTCGTTTTCATGTACGAGATCGTAAAGTCTTCCAATTTCCTCCACGTTTTTGTTCTTTATCGCATCAATAAATTTGACTGAATTTCTTACGGTTTCTTCAACGGCATCTAGATGTTCAAGAAATTTATCTATTACTTTCTGTTCTTTTTTTCCAAAATACTTCATAATTTTTCTCCCTATTTTTTCCCTCATATTTATTATATAACATTTACGTATTTCTACAGTTTGTTTTTTGTTATTATAGTATTATTTCCTTAATTTTAAAGTTTAAAAAACAAACTTAAAACAAAAAATATTAATGCTGAAAATATTCCCGATATGAGTGGAGTTGATAACCAGCCAAGAGAGATTTTTTTTATCGTTTTTTTATTTATCATGTGTGTTGAACCTCTTGCCAGACCTGCTCCAATGACTGCTCCCACTATTGCCTGAGATGATGATACCGGTACTCCAATGAGCGCGAATATCCAGAGTGTAAACGATAGTGCGAAAACAGATATTACAGAGGAAAAATAATCTAACTGAACTATTGATTTTCCCACCGTATACATTACTTTTTTGCTGTAGCTAATTATTCCAAACCCTATACTCAATCCACCGATCAATGCTGCCATTTCAAAATCCAAAAATTCAGCGAATGGTCCCGTAACATTCGCCACGTTGTTTGCGCCTAATGCATAGGATCCATAAGCACCTATTACTATGCCCATTATTTTTAGTAACATGTTTTTTCCGACTATCGATGGTATTTTATTAAAAAAGTATCCTATCGTTTTATACAATACAAATGCGAAGAAAATAGCTCCTATTGGAGTTGCTATCCAGCATATTACTACTTTTATGATTACTGACCAATCCACACTGCTTTTCAATAGACCTATTCCGATTATTGATCCCATCATTGCCTGAGATGAAGATGCGGGTATTCCAATATATGTCATTATCGTCATAGAAACCGCCGCGCATATCACACTTATCGTGGCACTCACTAATGTTTGAGAACTGACGGAACTCAATGTTTCCAAGCCTTTTCTTCCATCGAGCATGGCTCCCAGCAAAACAAATCCCGCCGAGATTAACACAGCATTTCTGTATTTTATTATTCCATTTATTACTGTCGGACCAAATACATTTGCACCATCATTAGCCCCCAGTGACCACCCAAAAAATATCACCGGTATTAAATAAATAATAATCACTTATTCTCCTCTGATTTTTATAAGAAATTTATCTCTTTAAACTCTTCTTGTTTTGATAATTTTGAAACATCAGTTTTTGCCTTTTCATAATCGTCATCATTTGAGAACTCTATTACTACTCTCATTTGATTATCTTCTTTCTGACATTCCAGTTTATTTATTGAAATGTCCATAGTGTCTATCCATTTGTTAATTTTCTTCATGAAATCGATCGAATTATCCGCGAGAATTATACATTTTTTAAATTCCTTTTTACTAATAAAAGTTTCTAACTGTCGCAACAAACTGATTATAACTATTGATAATATTGTTGACAATATTCCCAAAAAATATTCACCAATTCCAAATGCTATTCCTATTGCGGCTGAAACCCACATCGTTGCTGCAGTCGTAAGTCCTTTAACTGAAAATCCCGTTTTTATTATTGTCCCTGCACCTAAAAATCCTATTCCAGATACTATCTGAGCAGTTACCCTTCCAGGATCGCCTCCGTATATATTTCCAAAAATATTTACGGACAATATTGTTATTAAAGCCGAGCCTAGAGTTATGAGAGAATGTGTTCTCAATCCTGCAGGTCTATTCAATTTTTCTCTTGTATACCCTATAACCATCCCTGCAAACATTGCAGAGGTTAATCTTATTCCCAGATCGATATATTCATTCATTTTTAAACACCTTTTTTAATACTACCATAATATATTTATAATTGCGAATATATTTTTATAATAATTATTATAATAACAAAATCAAGATAACAAATTACAACTATGAAAAATTTTTAGTCTGATATTATGTGTCTTTTATTCAAATAAATCATTGTATTTTTTAAATATTTTATAAAATAAAGTGTTTCTCATTATTTTCTGGTTTTTCAGTTATTTTAAATTTTTTCATAATACATAGATATCTTCAGATAATTATATATAAACCGTTGTATTTTCATTTAATCATTTTAAATTAAGTTTTGTATAAAAAATAAAAAAACGTATAATGTTTTTGTGAAAAGCTTTTCTCATTTTATTATAGGGGATGATAGAAATATTAATACTGGCTCACAGAGGAACCGGAAAAGGAAAAAGAGAAAATTCTTTAAATGCATTTAATAAGGGATTGTCTTATGGTGCCGACGGAATAGAATTAGATATAAGACTTACAAGGGATAATATACCGGTGTGTGTTCATGATAAGACATTAAAAAGGGTTTATGATTCTGATTTGGTAGTTTCCGATCTGGATTTGGCGGATATTAAGAAAAATAATTTGTTCAATGATGATGACATAACAACTCTGGAAAAGGTTTTTGAAAGATTAGGCAATAAAATATATTATGATATCGAAATCAAGGATCCAAAAGTTATTGATAGTTTAGTTAAAAACATAAACAAATATAATATTGATAAATTCATGATCTCTTCATTCAAGCACTTTTGTTTAAAAGAAATAAAAGAAAAAATACCTAATTCTATGATTGCACCAATAATGGATTTTAAAGATGTAACGGATTATCAGAAATACATTATAGATATAGTTAATGAGTATAATCCCTTCAGTTTGAATATGGATGTAAGATTTTTTAAAGAAGAGAATAAAGGAAAAATTCATTTTCTCGATTTTTTAAAAAAAGAAAAAGGAACAAAGTTCGCATTTTGGACCGTGAACACTCTTGAAGATTTGAAATTAATAGAAAACATTTGTGATTTTTTGATAACGGATAAAATTCCCTTATTCAAGGAGTTGGGATGCTGTGAATAAGAAAAAACCGAGCCTGCTTGAAGTTGCAAAAGAGGCCAACGTTTCACCGGCAACGGTCTCCAGGGTTTTTAACAACAATCCTAAAGTAAACAAAGAAATGAAGGAAAGAGTTCTGAATACAGCAAAAAGAATGGGGTATAAAACAAATATATATGCGAAGGCACTGATCGAAGGAAAAACAAATTTTATAAGTTTGATATTAACAAGATTTGAAATAAGACATTACAGCAGCATTATTTTTGGGATAGAAACCACAGTGAATGAAGCCGGATATAGATTTTTTGTAACCAGCAGCAGATATTCGAAAGAAAAAGAAATAGAAAAAATATGTCTTTTGAATGATATGAATTTTGCGGGAATAATAATTATTTCCGTAGGTTTATCGGATGAGGAAATTCTTGAATTAACAAAAAAAAGTGTTCCCATTTTAGTATTTGACAGAAAAATAAAAAAATATGAGAAAAATTGTGTTTATTTTAATTATTATGAATATCAAAAAAGGATCACAAATTTATTGATAAAAAATGGTCATCGAAAGATAGCTCATATTTCGGGTCCCACAAATTTGCAGGTTTATAAGGAAAAATTATATGGATATATAGATGCACTTAAAGAAAATGGACTTGAAAAATATGAGAATGTATTAATCAGTAAAGGGGCTACTAACGAAGCTGGTTATAACGCAGCAAAAGAATTACTGAAAGGAGAAAGATTTACCGCTGTTGATTGTCAGAACGACCAATTGGCCTTTGGAGCCATGTGTGCTCTGAAAGAGGAAGGATTTAAAATTCCTGATGATATTTCAATAACAGGATTTGGAGATGTTCCTGAAGCTCAGTTTACAACACCCAGTTTGACCACCGTCAACTTCGATCAATACATAATCGGAAAATATGTCGGCAGAAAAATGATAAGCATCATAAAAAAAGAAGAGTTTGAGGAAGATGTTCCTCCTTTTAAGATTATTGAAAGAAAATCAATAAAAAAAATAAATGGAGGTGCATATGAAAAGGAAGTTTAAAGATACTTTAACAGGATGGTTGGTTATTTTACCGGCTTTATCAACACAAATTATGTTTATATATTTTCCTTTAGGGTGGGCGATTTTTATCAGCTTTTTCAAATGGAATATGATAAGGCCTATGAAGTTCGTTGGTTTAGCCAATTATGAAAAAATGTTCGGAAATCCCGATTTTTGGAATTCACTCTGGACAACAATTTTATATGTGCTGGGTACTGTTCCTGCAGCGATATTAATAGGTCTTGGCCTTGCCCTTCTTATGAATATGGAATGGCTAAAGGGAAAAGGAATATTCAGAACCGGCTTCTATATTCCTGTAATTACTGCAATGGCTGCTGCCGCAGTAATATGGGAATGGATGTTTGAACCAAGTTTTGGATTAATTAACTGGTTTTTATCTTTCTTTGGTATTAGAGGGATCGGGTGGTTAAGTGATCCGGATTACGCTCTTTTAGCATTGATAATCGTGGGTGTATGGAAAAGAATAGGATACAACATGGTTCTTTTTCTTGCGGGGCTGCAGATTATACCGAGATCACTTTACGAAGCAGCTGAAATTGATGGTGCATCTACCTGGGTAAAATTTAGAAATATTACCTGGCCATTGCTTTCCCCCACCACATTATTTGTAACCATTCTTCAAATTATAGCTTCATTTAGAGTTTTTGTTTCGGTAAGCGTAATGACGAGAGGTGGTCCAATGGATAGCACGAGAGTTATCACATACTATCTTTATCAATATGCGTTTGAAAATATGAAGTTTGGATATGCTTCTGCGATCGCTGTTTTTATATTCTTTTTCTTGATGGCGTTGACTTTAATCCAGTTCAGATTAAAGAAAAGGAGGACATTCTACGCATGACGAAAAAACCAAAATTGCCAATCAGAATATTAATATACTGTGTGTTGATATTTGTACTTATAATCATAAATCTTCCTTTTATTTGGATGATAGTAACTTCATTTAAACATGAGTCTGAAGTATTTACTTGGCCACCAAGTTTTTATCCGACGTTCTTCAGTTTTGATAATTTTAAAAATGCTTTTGATTTAATTCCGATGGGAAGATTGTTGCTCAATACTTTATTTGTTGCCCTTTCGGTAACATTTTTGCAGACGGTTTTTAATAGTCTAGCTGCATATGGCCTTTCGAGATTTAAGTTCAAAGGCAGAGATCCGATTTTTTACTTTTTGGTAGGTACTCTTATGATACCTGGGGAAGTAATTATTATCCCTCTCTATATTATCGTAAGAAATATGGGAATGATCAACAGCTATGCTGCATTGATAGTTCCGTTTATGTCAAGTGCTTTTGGAATCTTTCTTTTAAGGCAATTTTTTATGGGAATTCCTAAAGAATTAGAAGATGCTGCATTCATAGATGGTGCAGGAAGACTGAAAATATTATGGAAGATAATTCTTCCATTATCAAAATCAGCCCTATTTACCAGTGCTCTTTTTACTTTCCTTGGACATTGGAACTCTTATCTGTGGCCACTGGTTGCAATCAATGATTCACAAAAACAGGTTATTCAGGTGGGATTATCACAGCTTTCTGCCGGCTGGGAAACACAATGGACGTGGAAAATGGCAGCTTCTACAACAGCAGTGGTTCCAGTAATAATCTTTTTCTTCTTTGTACAGAAACAATACGTGGAAGGAATTAGGGGTATTGGTATTAAGGGATAGTATACAAGGAGGTAGCAGCATGAAAAAGTACATTGTTTTGCTTATTGTTTTGATTCTTGTAACATTAGTTCTTGCAGTTCCAACAAAAGTAAATATGTGGTATTCTCAAACGGGAATTTATTCTCAGACTCTATTGGATATTATTGCAGATTTTAACGAACTCCATGAGGGTGAAATTGAAATTGAAGCCATTTACACAGGTTCGTACGCCGATACATTTACAAAACTACTTGCCGCATTGGTAGCCAATGATCTTCCTACGATTTCACAGATTGAGCAGAGCAGGATCGGTCAGTTTATAGATGGTGGAGCTTTTCAAAGTCTAACATATTTTATTGACAAAGATCCTGAATTTAAAGCCAACGTTGGTGATTTCTTCGAAAACTTTATAACATCTCAGACCTATGATGATCAATTATTGGGATTTCCTCTTAATCCGAGTACACCTCTTCTTTATGTTAACAGAGATCTTTTAAAGAAGGCAGGTCTTGATCCCGACAAACCATTGAACACATGGTATGATGTCTATGATGCTTCTAAAGCAATAGCTGAACTTGGAGAAGGTTATTACGGACTTCATTACAGCGCTTCGGATTGGATACTTGAACAATATATGTGGTCCTGGGGCGGACATATAATATCCGAAGATGGAAAAACGATGTTAATCTATTCACCTGAAAATGTAAAAGCTCTCGAATTTGCACAGAAAGCTATTGCTGACGGAGTGTGGATTTGGACGGCCAGCGGTGGAAATGAACTTGATCTTGCAGGTAAAGTTGGTTTCACAACGAGATCAACAGGAAGTCTAACATATTTGCAGACTAATGCCGAATGGGATGTCGGAGCATTTGAGATGCCCATGCAAGGGGGAAAAGACGTTCCTATTGGTGGTGCAAATGTTTATATGTTTAAAAATAGACCTGCAAAAGAGAAAGAAGCAGCATGGGAATTTCTGAAGTACTTAACATCGACCGAAAGTACCCTTAAATGGGCAATAAATACTGGTTATATGTGCAGTAGGAAATCTGCATATGAATCAGAAGAGATGCAAGCTGAACTCGCTGCCAATCCTCTTAAGAATATAACTTACGAACAGCTCAAAACCAGAGCTGTGAGAAGACCGTGGTTTGGCCCTTACAGAGAATTACTTGCTATTTATACTAAGGGCTTTGAAAAAGCAATAACTGATCCTGCTGCTGATTGTGATGAAATATTAAAGAATGTACAGGAAGAGTGTCAAGAAGTTCTTGACGACTATTATTGGTAGGATATATGGCCGGACTTGTTCCGGCCTTTTTTAGGAGTCGATTATGAAAAAAATTTTTTTATGCGTATGTTTGATTTTCCCTCTTTTTTTATTAGCTATTACCCCAATAACTCAAACAAGTGTTGTGAAACCCAGAAAAACAAATATGTTTAAAGAATACGATGAATATTTCCAGATGTGCGAACAATTCTGTATAATTCCGGGTTTAAAAGAAGGATTGATTCCTCAGGGACTGGGGTATATACCTTCAAAAGACTGGATTGTAGTTTCCTCATATAGTGCAAATGGTCCAAGTGTTCTTTCTTTTCTGGAAAGAAGAACGGGAGAATACATCAAATCACTGACGGTTTTAAATGAGGATGGCACCTATTATAATGGGCATGCAGGTGGAATTGCCGTGAGTGAATTGAATCTTTGGATTTCTTCTGAAAAGTATCTGAGAAAAATACCGTTAGATGATGTTTTTAAAGCAGAGACCGGTGATGAAATAAGAATTGAAAGTAAATTTAACACGGGAACGAATGCTTCATTTGCCTCCTATAACGATGGGATTATTTGGGCAGGCGAATTTTATCATTACGATAATTACTTAACAGATGAAAGTCATTATTATAAGATAGAAACAGGCGAGAGAAATAATGCCTGGATAGTTGGGTTTAAGCTGGATAATGAAACAGATAACCCTGCAAATATTATTATGGAAGGCGAAACAAATCCCGTTGTTCCGGATTACATTATTTCATGTCCGGATATAGTACAGGGTATGGCCTTTTTAAATTGTGATGACAGATTGGCTCTGAGCAAATCCTATGGTAGAACTAACGATTCCACGATACAAATATACGATATCAATATAGGTGATAATGTTTCCCAAATAAAAATTGAAGATAAGAATATTCCAACGTGGGTTTTAAGCAAACTGAATTTAGAAAAAGAATTGCTTGTTCTTCCCATGTCAGAGGGAATAATTCAAATTGAAGATTATTTTTATATTTTATATGAATCGGCGGCTAAAAAATATCTAATGACAACGAAATACGCTACCGATTATATTTGGAAAGTTCCTGTAACGGAACTTATTAATTGAAATTTCATGGAGGACCGCATATGAAAAAAGTCTGTATTATTCTTTTTATTCTTATATCTTTTTCTTCATTTTCAAAAAGTTTTTTTGGTAATATGCATTCACACACCTCATATTCAGATGGAACAGGAGATCCCTTTATTGCCTTTGAATATGCGAAAAACAACAGTGATCTTGACATATTATGTATTACGGATCATGGAAGGTCTATAAATTTTACTTCCAGAAAAGAGAGTGAATGGGATAATACTGAAAATGCCGGTATATTAAATTCGGATGAAAGTTTTCTTGGAATCAGAGGATTCGAATGGACATTGACAGGTCCCGGTCATATAACTATATATGACACGAAGAATTTCACTTCTTCAATGGAAACCGGTTTTGATGGAATATATAAATGGATAATTTTAAATAACGGTATTGGAAATTTTTGTCATCCTAAGCCGAAATGGGGTACTTTTAACAATTTTCAATATTACCCTCTTGTGGATAAATATATGACTATGTTTGAAATAATCAATTCGAGCGATTCGATTCAACCGGTATACTTTGAAAATTATATTGCTGCATTGAATAAAGGGTGGCATATCGCACCTACAGCAAATCAGGATAATCACGAGCATAACTGGGGAACAAAAAACAGGGCGAGAACGGTTTTCATAATGGATGATTTAACGGAGAAAGATTTATACGATTCCATGAGGAAAAGACATCTGTTTGCCAGTGAAGATGAAAATGTAAAAGTCAATTTTTATTGCGAAAATCATATGATGGGAGAAATTCTATATGACTTAGAAAACGTTGATTTCATTGTAGAATACGATGACCCGGGAGAAGTTGTGGATAAATTTTATCTGTATTCTTCAAACGGGTATGAGATTTTTTATCCCGATTCGGATTCTTTTTCTTTTACTATAAATAAAAAAATAGAAAAAAACTATGAATGGTTTTTTGTGAAGCTCGTTCAAAAAGATTCGGATGATATTGTTACCGCTCCGATCTGGATTCAGAACAGTAAAAAAACTTATTTGCTCTCTCCATATTTGAAAACGGAAGATCCGGTTAAAGGAAAAGAGTATTTTGTAGAAGTGAATTTGGTAAATATGAATTTTCGAAATGAAAAATTTATTGTAGAAGTTAAAAATTCTGAAAATAAATCGTTGTTTTCAAAAGATATATACGTTGGTCCGATCAGCAACTATGTGTTATCTGTTCCTTTGAGTGATCGAACAGGAAATTTAGAATTTTTCTTAAATGGTGCTTTAGAAAAAAGTTTGGATTTTGATTTCAAATCCGCCTCAATTAAGATGGATATAAGCCACGAAAACAATTTTAATAAATTGAACAATATAATTCAAAATTATTCCGGAAATATTCAGGCAAATTTCGAAAAACTCAGAGCACTGAACGAACAGAGTCTTTTAGATACTGATCTATTGATAATTCCCTTGCCCGATTCAGAATCGTTTATGCCAAAGTATGGAATTATAAATAACGAAGAAATAGATTTATTGAACGATTTGTTGAAGGGCGGAAAGTTAATCATACTTATGATTTATGATAATAAAAACGGGACGCTTCCTTCAGTTGTGGATATGTATAATAAATTACTTATCGAGAACTCTTCAGAATTTCTGATCGATTTTTCAGGAAAGCATTTGATTAAAAATGCTGATGGTGACAGTGAATCATCTATTAAAATTATTGCGGTGGACTCATTTTCTGAAAAACAGATAACAGATGAAATAGGGATAATATTAGGAGAATAAATTGCATTTTAAAATAAAAATAAACGAAAAAGACATAAAAAAAGTATTGAAAATGAGTTTTGTTGTCCCGGATAAATGTAAAAAAATCATTGTTGAAAAAAAAGTGAAAGAATCCATAAAAAAGAGTTTCAGAAATAAGATCGATATTTCTTTTTTTGATGGAAAAAATAAATGGTATGGAAGACTGGACAGATATAAAAACAGCCTTGAAATAAATGATAATGTTTCTACGGTAGGTGTTATATCCTCCGGTGAATGGACCATTTATATTGAAATCTTTCATGTTTTTGAAGAAATTGAGATCGAGTTAGATATATGCTTTGAATTATATAGCGATTACAATGTTTATAAAGGTGAATTGCATTCTCATACGGATATTACCGACGGTAAACTCAGTTTTTTGGATTTAGCGAAATATTTTAAAGAAGAGAAATATGATTTTTTCTTTATTTCTGATCATAACTCAATAACGGCGTGGAGCGAACTCAAAGATGTAAGTGAAATAAAATGTTATAAAGGTCTTGAATTAACTACATTTTACGGGCATATACTGCTTCTTGGAATAAATGAACATATAAATTGGTATGGAAAAAATGGAAATTTTAGGAAAATTAAATCGATAAGAAAAGAAACGAAGTTAAAAAACGGCTTGATGGGAGTCGCTCATCCATATACGAATGGAGGCCCACTGTGCGCCGGATGTAGATGGGAAAAAAAGATAAAACCTGAATTGTTTGATTTTATTGAAATTTGGAATTCGAAAATAGATAATTTTAAAAACAACTGGGAAGCCGTGGACTTTTGGTTCGGGTGCTTAAAAAAGGATATAAAAACATTCTGCACGTGCGGTGCAGATCTTCACAGAATAGGTGACCTGGATAATGCTTTGAGTATTTATGCTATGGCATGTAAAAATGAAGAAACTCATATTGTAGATGCGCTGAGGAAGGGACACTATTATTTATCGAGAAGATCCAAATTGAATTTAGAGATCCAGGATAAAATTTTTGGTGAAAAACTGTATTTCAATAAAGATATCACTGTCAGATATGAAATTTTGAATCCCTGTACCGATTTACAACTTTTTTATATTTCAAAAACAGGTTTAAAAGAGTTGGATAAAACAGAGGGGAAATTCACCTGGAATACAGATAATTTTAAAGATTTTTTTGTTTTTATGGGTATAAATCGCCAAAGAGAGCTGGAATTTATGACTAATCCAATATTTTTAGAGAAAACCGATAAAATTAAGGACTCTTTTGAATAAAAAAACAATCAATTGAATTAATAAATTACCAATTCACTTAAAAAATGAATTGGTAATTTATTCGAAATTTATCCTTTTAATCCTGATTGCATAGAACTGTTTGTAAAGGATTTCTGGAATATTATAAATAAAATTATCAATGGTAAAACTACTATCAAAGTTCCTGCCATTAATGTATTCCAGGCGGCAGCGCTTTCAGAAGATTCTGCAAGCATAGCCAATCCTACTGTTAGTGTTCTCGAATTGCTGCTATCCATTATCATTAAAGGCCAGGAAAATAGAATTTAAGATCTGTAACCGCAAAAGTGCTAATAACAATCAAAAGCACTAATAATACCATCAAACTTTTTAACTTTATGATTTCCTCCCCTTGAATGATCCTCATATCTCAAAAGATATTGAGGTAGTTTTTATAAAAGGTACTAAACTATAGAATCCCAAATTAACTGTATTATTTTCAATTTCTACATAAGTAATTTTCCCTTCAGGAGTTATCCCTTCTTGCCAGACTTCGATAAAAGAGGGAATGGAAAATATATGTCTGTTTGCCAATTTTAATATCTGTCCAGTGTAAATGGCCATTGAATATCAATTTTACTCCCTCATGTTTATTAAAAATATTTATTAAGTTTTCTTTTTGTTCGATGTAACCGAGATTTTTAATGTTTTTAAAATGAGGGTTTTGATCGAGTTCCTGAGTCATTATGGCATGATGAGCGAAAATTAAATTGCATTTTGAATCATAAATACTTTTTTCAAGCCATCTGATTGTTGTGTTTGATATAGAACCTCCTACACCTTCAATGATTTTGTCTTGAGAATTCAAAAAAATCAAATTGAAATTACCTGTTTGAACCTTTTTATTTTCATGAATATGAAATAAGTTTGGATGATTTTTAATATTTTGATTTTTCAAATCATGATTACCTTGAACAAAAAAACAGGACAATTCGAGTTCAAAAATTTCCCGGTGATTGTACTAAGTGTATTAAAATCTTCCGATTCTGAAAGGGGATTGATGTTATCACCCAAATCTACTATAAAATCCGGCTTGAAAAAATCTTCTGCCTTAAGAATAAATAAATCCAATAATTTGAAAGCTTCATTACCGGGTAAAGTTTTAAAGTTTTTTTCCGCATGTATATCGGAAATTATTAGAAAAGTTATTTTATTTTCCATTTTTCTCCCCTAAATCTTTTTTTTGTCGAATTTCTGATTATCAATTTATGATCTGATTTTATGTGTATTTTTCTTTTTCTCTTATTTGATATAAAATCCATCAAAACATCCGCTCCGACTTTGCCAATTTCCTTTATCGGATGAGCTATGGTAGTTAGTGAAGGATATATATGCGATGAAACAAATAAATTATCGAACCCTGTTATCAAAACATCTTTTGGTATATTGATATTATTTTCTTTGCAATCTTTCAAGGTTTTTAATTTTTTCCTGATTCATATAATCTCCTCCATTAAGTTATAAAGGATATCCTTAAAATTAAGGATATATTGATCAAAAAAATTTTGCAAGGCTCACTTTCAAATAATTTTAAAAAATCTGACAACACGTAAAAATTATGTTTTTCTAAAGATCATAATTTAAATTAATGACAGAACAATGAGAAAGCGATGGCTGAACAATTGGTTAACGATAGCAAAGTAGTAGGAAAGTAGTTGTATAAGGATTAGATTTTTTATGGTCGTTTTTTCACTAGACACTAAACACTGGTTTTCGGGTGCCACATTCCGGAAAATTATACACTGCTGTTTTCTTGTTATCGATTCTCTGTTCTTCGTTTTCCCTTTTCAGCAGTTTTTTTCATCGTAAGGTTTATCGAACCTCTTTTCGAAAACTCCGTTTTTTTTTGAGTGATTTATTCCACATAGCATTCAATATTCCGGTTTTATTCAAAAGTTTCAACACCATCATGGAAAAACCCTTGAACTGTTTCCTTTTTTTGAGCTTTTCTATCAATTCTTCGTCCAGCTTTCCGGTTTCTCTGTATATTTTACCCAGTTCTTCCAGATTCAGAAAAAATTTATATTTGTCCGGGAAAAACCTCGAACCTTCAGACCCACCGGAAGTTATCACGCCTATTAATTGTCCGTTCAGCATTTTCGTCAGTAGCACGAGATATTTTTTCAATCCATACAGGTGAATTTCTTCCGGGAAACCACAGTGGATATGATAGATGAACTTTTTCCCCTTCAGTTTTCCCCGCAGTGGTTCTAAAATATCTATAAACTCTTTTACCATGCCGGGCATGCTATCCACATAAAGGGGAAATATAATGTAGAAGAGTTCGCCGTTCTCGACCATTTCTATCAGATTTTCATATTTTCCCTGGTGTTCAATCAGAAAGTATTCTTCTTTTTGATCTTCTGACATCAAAAATCCCTTTGAAAATTTGTTGGAGAGAACTCTGGAATTGCTTGCCTTTCCTCTTGGAGAGCCGTTAAATATTGTCAATTTCATTTGAAACCTCCTCATAACCTCTTCGGGTGGTTTCGAATAATACCATTTCGGAAACCATGTCTATCGCAACTTTTTCAAAGATTCTTTTTGTAATTTCAATATTTTTTTCATTTACTTCTTCATCGTCCTTTATCAAAATTCCAACTTTTGGATATTTCGTGTATCTTCTCATATGGTGTACCTCTCCATTTCTGATAGAGAAATATGGCATGAGCAGAGGTAAATGTTTATCCAGAGCTTTTTTCAGAATAGAACTTATGAATCCCATTTTGAGAGGTGAAGCGTAAAGAACAAGGTCGGAATTTATCACTTTTCTTCTCAATATGATAGTATCATCTTCGAAGAGGCATTCACCGGGTTTTTTGACCCAGCATCCGAAGCATCCCATACATTGTTTTATTTTCATATTCCTCAATAATATCGTTTCACAAACTCGTTTTTTCATCCTGAGTGAATTATTCAAATTCAAGAGAAAATCATCGAAATCATCTTTATAAGGATTTCCATTGATAATGGTGATTTTCATACTTTGCATCTCCCCTGTCAATTATTTGTAGAGAATTCCCTTTATCCTTTGTTGTTTCATATTTGTTCATTTGAAGATAACATCTCCTGAGATACTCCGGCTATTCCAGTTCTCGTTATCACAACTTTTTTCATTTCAATGCCCTTTTTGGTAATTTGAACAATTATCTCATATAAATATTAAGCAGTTGTTTTCATATATAACATAGATTTTTAATGTTATCATATAATGCATTTGAGATTTCTATTGATGATAAAAGGGGAGAATCTTATGGATTCCGAAAGATTCAAGATTTTTTTAAAAAACCGGGGAAAGAGCGTGAATGCGATTGAGAGAATCGTTAATTTTTCAGCGGATTTCGATGAATTCATGCGGAAAAAGGAAAAATCCATAGATGAAGCCACGGGAGCGGATTTATATGAATTTACTGGAAGAACGAAAAGAGAAATAATGAAAAAGAAACTCAATCTCTGGGGATTAATTCCTTATTACGAATTCACCGAAAATGAGAAGATGAAAAATTTGACTCGAGAGTTAAGGGAGAGCGTGTTAAAAAAATCTTCATTTCCATTGAAGGAATTTGTCGCTGTCGATAAGAACGCAGTTGAAAAATTGGCGACCGAAGGAATAAAAGATGCAGATAAACTTTTGAAAGCCGCATTCGATAAGAAGAGCGTGGAAATTCTTTCGGAAAAAACCGAAGTAACTGAAGAACAGATTATAAAATTGGTGAAACTTGCAGATCTTTCGAGATTGAATGGGGTCAAGGGAATAAGGGCGGTTTTATATTACAACTCGGGATTCGATACCCTCGAAAAAATAGGGGAATCCACACCCGAAGAAATGATTGAAAGAACGAAAACTTATATCAAAAAAACAGGATTTAAAGGGGTTTCACCATGGGAAAAGGAAGCACGTGAAACGATAAAAATGGCAAAAAGACTGAAAAAAATTATAGATCTCTGAACTATAAGCTTTTCCTTAATTGAATACAGCGGCATTTCTTGGACAGTTATCAACGCATTTTTCTCAAAGAAATACATTCCGAATTTTTCATGTTTCCTCTTTTGACCATTTCCAGAACATTAAGATGTATCGGACAACTTTTACCACATAATCCATAACCAACAAAGTTTTCAGAAATTGATTTTGATTTAAGCGAATGTATTTTTACTTTTTTGCTTATTATTCTTCCTAATGACAATGAAGAGTGGCATCTATCGGATCTAACAGCATACGATCCTTCTTCCGGACAACACAGATATTGTGAATAATATTTCAATCATCGTAAAGTAAATTATGTAATGCAAAAATCTCACAACCGGTATTCCATAATCGATTGGGAAAAGTATATCAATGCTTTTAAATTAAAATGCTTTATTATTCTCTTACTAATTCAAGATATTTTTTACAGTCTTCGAGAAATTTAAACCCTTTTTTTTGATAAAAGGTCTGGGCATCCTTCGTTAACAAAAACCATCTTTTCATTCCTTTGAGATCGGGGTAATCAAGCATTTCATTTATAAACCATTGACCCACGCCGAATCCTCTGAAATTCTCATCTATGAAGACATCACAGAGATAAGCGTGCGTTGTGTAGTCGGTTATTACCCTTGCAAAACCTATCTGAATACCCTTGTAAAAAAGCGAAAAACAGAGGGAATTTTTGATGGCCTTTCTGGTTATTTCTTCCGCTCTTCTGTTTGCCCAGTATGATCTGGACATGTATTCCAGAACCTTTTTTATTATTTCTTCATCGATATCGTTTGTTATGGTCAGAAATTCAAAGTTGATCGATTTTTTTTGATTATTCAAAGTGTTTTCACCTCTTTTTTTTATTGAGAAAGGCTAAGATACTTTCTGCTGCTTTTTTTCCGGCCCCCATAGCCAGAATAACAGTGGCGGAACCTGTAACGATATCGCCACCGGCAAAAACATTTTCTATGTTAGTTTGAAGGGTTTCTTCGTTGACATCAATATATCCCCGTTTATTGAGTTTCAAGCCCTTGAAGGCTTTAAGAACAGAGTTTGATTTCTGCCCGATTGCTTCCACAACCATCTGATAATCGAGAATAAATTCACTTCCCTTTACCGGGACGGGTCTCCTTCTTCCTGAGGAATCAGGCTCTCCGAGTTCCATTTTTATACATTTTATTGCCTTCACAGTATTCGTTTCATCAGGTAAGTATTCTACCGGTTGAGTTAACCACATGAAATTTATACCCTCTTCTCTGGCATGATCGAATTCTTCTTTTCTTGCCGGGACTTCATTTTCTGTTCTTCTGTAAAGTATTGTCACTTCTTCTGCACCAAGTCTTTTGAGTGTTCTTGCGACATCCATCGTTACATTTCCTGCACCTATCACGGCTGCCTTTTTTTTACAGAACACAGGGGTGCCGTATTCGGGAAATTCATATGCTTTCATGAGATTCACCCTGGTCAGTATTTCGCTTGATGAAAATACATTTTTCAAATTTGTTCCGGGAATTCCCATGAATCTCGGTGCACCGGCACCAATTCCAATATACACCGCATCGTATTTTTCAACGATTTTTTCAAAGGGTAAACTTCTGCCTATAATATGGTTGGTCTCTATTTTAATTCCCGAATTTTTCAGCTCATTCGTTTCGGTTTCCACTATTTCCTTTGGAAGTCTGAATTGTGGAATTCCGTAAAGAAGTACTCCACCGAGTTTTGGAAAGGCCTCAAAAATTGTAACATCGAAACCTTCTTTCCTTAAATCGATCGCAGCCGTTATTCCCGAGGGACCTCCACCAATGATAGCTATTTTCTCTTCTCTGTTTTTGGAAGGCGGTTCTGTCCGAATTGAGAAATTGTCTCCCAGGAATCTTTCAAGTCTTCCGATCGCGACTGGCTCACCTATTTTTCCCAGAATGCATTTTTCTTCACATTGTTTTTCCTGAGGGCAGACCCGGCCACATATAGCCGGAAGTCCGTTTGTATTCTTGATTATTCTGAGCGCATTTTCAAAGTTTTCTTTTTTTATTTCCTGAATGAATCCCCTTATATCGACATTGACAGGGCATCCGGAGATACATTGGGGATTTTTACAGTTCAGACATCTTTGTGCTTCTTCTTTCGCATCCTCGAACGAATAACCGAGAGCAACTTCTCTGAAATTTTTAATTCTCACTTCAGGATCCTGAATCCGCATTTTCATTTTATTTTTATTTTTCATTGTCATTACACCTGCATTTATAATCAGTTGCACTCTTTTCCTGATTTTTATATTGTGATAATCTGCTTATTAATTCATCCCAGTTTACATCGGCACCAGAAAATTCCGGACCGTCAACGCATGCAAATTTAATTTCGTTCTTTATATGAACTCTGCACGCTCCACACATTCCGGTACCGTCGACCATTATGGGATTCAAGGAAACCCAACAGGGTAAGGCGTTTTCAACTGAAAGTCTGGTTACCTCCCTCATCATTACCATAGGTCCGATCGTCCAGATTATATCCGCCTTTTTTTCTTTCAGCAGTTTTTTAAGGATATCCGTCACAAATCCTTTTTTTCCTTTGCTTCCATCGTTCGTGGTTATATAAAGTTTTTCCGAGATTTCTTCAAATTCATCGTCCAGTATGAGAGAATCCGCATCTGCGGCTCCCAATATGGAAATAATTTTATTACCGTTCTTTTTGAGTTCCTTTGTGATCGGTAACAGAGGGGCCGCACCTACACCGCCTCCAATACAGATTATGTTTCCATATTTTCTTATTTCACTGGGATTTCCGAGCGGACCGACCACATTTTTAAATGAGTCTCCTGCCTTCATTTCCGATATTTCAAGTGATGATCTTCCCACTACCTTTATTATCACCCTCACCTTTTCATCTTTGCAGTTCACGATGGTTAAAGGTACTCGTTCTGAAAATTCATCTTTTTGAAGAATGAGGAATTGTCCCGGTTTTGAATTTTCGCAGATTTCTCCGTTGTAAAAAATGATTTCGTAAGTCAAATTGGCGATGCAATTTATTTCAATTATCTCATTCATTAAAAGTACACTCCATGCTCACTCTGATTTGAAACAATATTATCATTTATAATAGATTTTGTATTTAAAAACATATGAAATAATAATAATACAATATATGCTAACAATTTTTTTAATGTTTCTATTTGTAGTAGTTTGATTTTGATCACTAATTTGTGGTAAAATAATTGCGTTGAGGTAACCCTCAGTAAAACCGCTTCGCTGTCCTAAAAAAGGGCAGCACTTTTTTTGTGAGGAGATGTTATGGAAAATATAAAATTGAATCAGAGCGAAATTTTAACTTTCAACGAGCTCATATCGAATCTTGGCCTCATCGATATCTATATCTCAAGACTCAATTATTCGAAAGTGGAAATTAAACCTACTACTAACAAATTTGAAGTAAAAATAAATATAAAGCCCGACGAAATTGAAATTGAGGAAAAAATATTGAAGGCGAACATAAATTTCAACATAAAATTGAATTACGATGAGGCACCGTTTTTTACATTCGAAGTTGATTATAAAGTGATTTTTTCAATGAAGGATATAGGTACGGTGGAATACGATATTAGTGTTGAGAAAATAAAGAAATTCTTTTTACAGAAACATATTCCGAGGATCGTGTGGCCTTATCTGAGGCAGGAATTCAATAATTCAACCGGAAAAAGTGGTATGAAACCCTTTAATTTACCAATTATCATGTGAGGTGATAAATCAATGGATATGGTATATGACGATGTAGTTTATTTGAAGTTTGATATTATAGAAAATTTTATGAAGGATTGTTTTAAGGCTCTCGGTGTTCCGGAAAAGGATGCAGCGATATGTGCGGATGTTTTGATAGAAGCCGATAAGAGAGGGATAGATTCGCACGGAGTAGGAAGATTGAAACCGATATACGTTGACAGAATAAAACTTGGAATTCAAAATCCGGTGACAAAATTCGAAGTGATTAAAGAAACATTGGCTACCGCTTTGGTTGACGGACATGATGGAATGGGGCATGTCATTGGATACAGAGCTATGGAACTCGCTATTGAAAAAGCGAAGAAATGTGGAATCGGTATGGTAGCTGTAAAAAACTCAACCCATTACGGTATAGCAGGATATTATTCCTTAATGGCTATAAAAGAAGGAATGATAGGCATCACCGGGACCAATGCAAGACCTTCAATTGCACCGACGTTTGGAGTTGAAAATATGCTCGGGACGAATCCCTTGACCTTTGGAATACCCTCCGATGAAGAATTCCCATTTTTTCTTGATTGCGCAACATCTGTTTCACAGAGAGGGAAAATAGAAGTTTACGATAGAGCGGGAAAAGAGTTGCCTGAAGGTTGGGTGATAGGAAAAGATGGAAAGGCGAGGACGGATACCCACCAGATTCTCAAGGATTTAAATACCGGAAATGCTGCTCTCGTTCCACTTGGAGGGATAGGAGAAAAAACGTCTGGCTATAAAGGTTATGGATATGCAACCGTTGTTGAAATATTATCGGCCGCCCTGCAGTCGGGTAATTACCTTAAAATGTTGAGCGGATTTGACAGTAAAGGAAAAAGAGTGCCCTACCATTTAGGTCATTTTTTCATAGCGATCAATATTGAGGCATTCACGGAATTGGATGAATTTAAAAAAACAACTGGAAAAATTTTGAGAGATCTCAGAAATTCTCAAAAAGCTCCCGGAGAGGAGAGGATTTACACTGCGGGAGAGAAAGAATATTTGGTTATGCAGGAAAGAAAGGATAAAGGAGCACCTTTGAATAAAATACTCAGAGACCAGTTTGTTGAATTGAGAGATGAATTTGAATTGAATTACAAATTTCCCTGGGAAAGGAGTGAGTGAAATAATACAAGCTGAAAATTTAAAAAAAGTGTTTGGTAAGAAAGTAGCCGTTGAAGATTTGAATCTCAACGTCACATCCGGAGAAATATACGGATTTTTGGGTCCCAACGGCGCCGGAAAGACCACAACTGTTAAAATGCTGACCGGCATATTGATGCCCACAGAAGGAAGTGTAAGAATTCTGGATTTGGATATGACAACGGATGAGATAGAAATAAAAAGAAAGATCGCATTCGTTCCTGATGAACCGAAAATGTATGATAACCTCAAAGGATGGGAATATGCGAATTTTTTAATGGAAATATACGGGCTCGATAAAGAAGAGACGCTCAAGAGATTGGATGACATTTGTAAAGCTTTTGAAATCGATTTTCTTGAAAAATATATCAGCGATTACTCTCATGGCATGAGGCAAAAACTCATGCTCGCGGTTTCCCTTATGAGAAAACCGAAGGTTCTCTTTCTCGATGAACCGACAGTTGGCCTGGATGCGAGGAGTGCAAAGATATTGAAACTCTGGCTCAGAAAAATGGCCGACGAGAACGAAACGACAATATTTATGACGACTCATGTTCTGGAAATAGCTGAAAAAATGTGTGACAGAATAGGAATAATAAAAGATGGAAAGTTAATTGCAGAAGGTACTCTCGAAGAGCTGAGAAAAAAATCCGGAAAAACGACCGACAGTCTTGAGGATCTTTTCCTCGAATTGACCGGAGGAGCGGAATTCGGGGATATCATTGAACAGCTAAACGATTAGAAGGGTTTATTATGAGAGAATTAGGAATACTTATTAAGTACAGATTGATGAATTTCAGTCCTCCAAAGAAAGGAGGACAAAGAGCCAGCCCAAAGATGATGATTCTGTATTTTATAATATTCGTGGCAATTTTTGGAATATCATTATTTCCGGTGATGTCATCAACATTCGACCAGCTCGCTTCGGTGGAGTTGGATCCCAACAATTCCATACCCAACGGTTACAATTTCGCCGATTTATTCTTCGCTCTGGTTGTATTCATACTCATGGCGGTTATGCTGATGAATTTCCTGCCATATTTGATCTATTCCCTGAGTGATGAAACCGAACTTGCGTTCCTGAGAACACTCCCTGTGAGTAAAGGAATTTTGCTTGTCTATAAATCGATAGATGCAATTATAGGTTCTTTTATGACGATCGCCATGTTCATACCGGTATTTTTAGCTTATATGTTCACTAAAGGTGTTATGGGATATGCTCTCGTAATACCACTTATAATTGTAACTTATGCTTTGCCTCTGGTGATATCTTTTCTGGTTGCGAGTTTACTTTCGGGAAAATTATCTGCGGTAACTTCAAAGAAAATAAGTGGAATATTACTTTTATTGGATGTCGTAATATTTTTATTGTTGATTTATACAACTTCGATGATAAGAAATCCGAGTGAAAACATGATAGGATTTTTAGTTTCCTTTGGTACAAACGAATTAATACCGTCGACATGGGTTATGAAAGCAGCAAATGGAAGTTTAATCGATTGGTTGCTACTCACAATTCTCGTTGTCTGGATTTTCAGAATAACATTCAGAGTCGCGAATAAAAAAGCATTTGAGAATACCGGGTCGGGAAGTTCCAGAACATGGGGAAAGGTGAACTTCAACAAAAAAATGGGAATGATGCAGAAGGATTTCAAAATACTCTCACGCGAAGGAAATTCAATGTTTTTCATGTTTTATCCCATAATTCTGGGAGTTCTTATGATGTTATTTTCCAGAGACATATTGATGCCAACTATTTTTATGGTTATTATTGCATCGTTTTATTCGTCACAACTCATAGTTATTCTGCTTGCGTCGGAATTCACGAGTTGGCCAATCCCACTTTCGTTTCCGATAAAGTTCAAAAGTCTGTTTGAAAGTAAAATAAAAATTGTAATGGGTGTATTCACTTTGGAATATATACTGATCCTTGTGGTAGGAATGCTTTTTTATGGATTCAATCCCCTGTCATTGCTTACGATAATCACCGCGGGGATAACTTTCTACGTTTCTGCCAAACTAGGAGTGTATTTTTATCTGTCTTCCGGAGCGTTCAAAGCGGGTGCTCAGATGAAAAGACTCGGAACAAAACAGGTTTTGATACTCGAACTGGTTACAATTCTTATTGCCTTTGGAACGATAATAGTACCTGGATTTTATTTGAATTCCTTTTCCAATGAAGGATTGAATGAATGGTTGCACGGAATAATTAATAATGATACAATACTTGCCGTGATAGCGATAGCTATTCCGGTTTTGGTAGCATTTTTTAGTTTGAAAATTACATCTAAAAAATCGAACTCGGAGATAAAAAAAATAAAAGAAGGGATGTGAAACAATGCAGGTATCAATAGAACAGCTTTTATCTGGTTTGATGAGCAAATTAGAAACGATGGAAGCATCGCTGGATGATATTAGATTGAAAAATAATGTTTTGTTAAGGCTTATAAAAGAAATATCGAACAAAGAAGTTACTCTTACAACTATTCAGCTGGCTGTTAAGGAAGAATTGAAAATCACAAAAGAAGCGGGACTGATAGAGGAAGATCAAGACACTTCTATTACCGAGAAAAGGATAACAGACAGTATTTATAAATGGCTTGAAGGAGATGTTAGTGACATCAAAGAACAGGTGAAAGAGTACAGAAAAAAATTGGAAGAAGCTCAAAGACAACAGTCTGGAAATATAGATATTGCTCCTCCGAATTTTGTCGATGCTCTTGGAAATCAGAACAAAAAGGGAAAAGATGGAAAGATAATATTATAAAGGCAGGCCCTCTGAGGGCCTGTTTTATTTTTGGGAGTGAGAAACTATGGATAAAAAATATGTTGATTTCGCAGTGAATACCGTTGTAGAGCTCTGTAAAATACCTAGCCCAACGGGATATACGAAAAAAGCAGAGAAATATTTGCAGAATGTTTTTAAAGAACTCGGTTGCAAATTTTATAGAAGTTTAAAAGGAAGTATTGTGGCTCAGTTTGGAGGAGATCTTGATCCTCTCGTTTTAGCCGCACACGTTGACACTCTTGGAGGCATGGTCAGGTCTATCAAGCCCAACGGGAGGCTCAGAATAACGAATGTGGGATCATATCCCTTTGTTTTGATTGAGAACGAAGATTGTATTATTCATACGAGAAATGGTAAAGAATTCGAAGGCACTTTCAAACATATCAATCCGGCAGTTCATGTGAACAGAAACCTGGGAAAAGAGGAGAGAACCGATAAAAACGTTGAAGTCGTTCTGGATGAGAAGGTAAATAACAGAGAAGATGTGGAAGAATTAGGAATCAGTGTTGGGGATTTTATCTCGATCGATCCCAGAACCAAGATAACAAAAAAAGGATTTATAAAAAGCAGACATCTTGATGATAAAGCATCTGCGGGCGTGCTTGTCTCTCTTGCCAGATATATAAAAGAAAATAAAATCGATCTTAAAAGAAAAATTTATCTCATTTTTACAACTTATGAAGAAGTGGGGCACGGCGGTTCATGTATTCCCGATGATGTAATTGAAATGATATCCGTTGATATGGGTGCTGTTGGAGACGATCTCAAAACCGATGAATACAAAGTTTCAATCTGTGCTAAAGACAGCGGAGGACCCTATGATTATGATGTTACCACTAAATTGATAAACGTGGCAAAAGATGAGAAACTGAATTATGCCGTTGATATTTATCCATCATACGGTTCCGATGTCGAAGCTACTCTGAGGGCCGGATATGAAATAAAACACGGATTAATTGGTCCCGGGGTTTCCGCCTCTCATGGTTATGAAAGAACCCATAGAGAAGGAATAAAAAATACTCTGCAATTGCTTTTAAAATATATTCAGGAATAAAAAAGGGGTTTTAGGCCCCTTTTTTTATTCATTCTTTAATTCTATAATCAGTTCCATCTTTATTTCTACGGAGAAATCCATACTCAATCATGTATCTTCTCAGAGTGACGAAATCAAAAAATCTTTCTTTGAGAATTTCATTCACTTCCTTTTCCGAATAAGACTTTTCCTTCTTGAAATCGTTGACTATCTTATTCAGGATGATGAGTTTTTTCTTCTGTTTTTTAGGAAAGTTCAATATTTTCCCATCTTCATCGAAATATTTCTTTAAAGCCTCTTCTTCCTCTCTTTCAGTTATCAACGAGCGATCATCTTCGGGGATATTTTTTCCGGTTAATGTAATGAGATTCGCTTCTTTACTGGAATTCAGTTCAACGATTTTCATTATCGCGAGAAAAACTTTATCCTGCCTGTACCTTTCACGTAACCTGTATCTATGATTTCTTATATTTGAGAGGGAGAGGTTCATATTTTTGGATATTTCCCTGTCTTTTTTTGAGAGGAAAAACTGTTTTAAAAGAGCCTTTTGAGTTTCGTTGAGTCCGTTATCCTTTTTATCCAGGTTCAACAGAAAATCCAGAACACCTTTGTGTTCTTCGTGGATATGGATTTTAATAGCTTTACTCGCGATACAACTTTCTCCATTCGAATCGTAAACAAATCCGTCTTTGAATTGCTTACCACAGATTATGCATTCAAATATTCCGGTCTCTTTATTGAAGAAATATCCGTTTTTTAATTCCTCAACTTTTAATATGTCTATTGATTCTTTTTTCATAAAATCACCTCATATACTAACTTTATTGCAAAACGTTAGATTATATAATGATTTTATTATGAATGTCAAGCATTTATTTTTTCTGCTCTATGAGTTCTTTTGGAGAAATTTTCGGGTTACTGTATCTTTCCTTGTTTTTGGTCATGTGTTTATAACCAATGGCATTTTTGGGACAGTGATGCAAACATGAAAGACAGAGAGTACAGTTATTTTTCCACAGGGGATTTTTCAGATCATCCAGTATTATGCTGTTTGTTGGGCATATTTGCTCGCAAAGTCCACAGTTATTACATAATTTTTTATCGACATGAAAATACATGAAAGAGTTTTTAATATCTTTAATGTATTTTTTATGATATTTTTCCGCAAAAAAATCTGAAAAATTACCTGAAATTGATTTCGTTTCATTGTATATTTCGTGAGCGTATTTATATATTATTTCTTCGTTGTCGGCAATAATTTTTAACTGCTTTTCTTCCGGAGGAATTTTGAATTTGGGAATAAAATTACTGAAGAATGTTATATACCTTCCGTAATTCAGGGAACGGCTTTTTTCTTCCAGACATTTATTGAGCATTTTCAATGCTCCGCCCGATAGAGAAGACCCTCTCGTTGCGAGAGCGAATATATACTCTGCGTATCTGAATTTAGCACTTTTAACGAAATCTTCCACTATTTTTGGAAGCCCCATATAATAAACCGGAAATACGAATCCGATCTTTTTAAAATCAAAATTGAACTCCTCTTCCAACACACATTTTGCAATTGGAATTATTTCAGAGTCTTTTAAATATTTTTTTATTTCTTTTGCTACATACAGTGAATTTCCGGTACCTGAGAAATAAAATATTTTAATGTTCATAGCCAACTCCCCCAGCTTAAATTATATAATATTTTATGAATGATTTTCTTCATTTTTTTTTATTTGCAGCATATTTTAATAAAAAACATGTTAAATTAGTATATATTGATGAAAATTCCTGGGAGGAAATTATATGATTTTTTTTGGGAAAAAGGAAATGAAAGTAATTGGACTTTTTCTGGATTATCTTGATTCTATTGAGGATTCTTTGAAATTTTTGGAAGCATTTTTTAAGAGTGTGATTGAAGGAGATGAAGAAAAAATTCTTGTTTTGCAGAAAGAAATTTTTGATAACGAGACTCTGGCGGACAAGAAAAGAAGATTACTGGAAAAATCTATGTATCGTGGATCCTTTATGCCGGGTTTCAGAGGGGACATCCTTGGACTGACCGAAGGATTTGATAAAATAGCCAACAAGGCTGAGAAAATAGCCGATAAGTATTGTCTTGAGAGATTGGAGATTCCCATTAAAATGAAGAAAAAAATTCAGGATCAGTTTCAGGCATCATTTAGCACGTTTGAATTTTCTAAAAAAGCGGCAATTTCGCTGATGAACGATGCTAAATTAGTTGAAGAGTATATAAGTAATACTTCCGATTCGGAAAACAAGGAAGATCTAATAGAAAGAGAAAATATAAAGGAAATTTTTCTAATGGATCTTCCGTTGGCTGAAAAAAGACAGTTGAAAGATTTCATCAGTGCGATCGGAAAAATTGCCGATATCGCGGAGAATTGTGCGGATAGAATACAGATTTCACTGTTTAAAAGGTTATAATTTGTACGGGAGATTTTTATGAGAGATTTGGGTTTTGTAAGAGTTGGCGCGGCTACACCGAAAATGAGGGTAGCCGACGCGGATTATAATACCGGTGAAATACTATCACTTGTTAATGAGGCTTTAAAAAAGGGAATAAAGATAATTGTCTTTCCGGAATTATGTATTACCGGCTATACCTGCGGTGATCTTTTTTTTCAAAAGGAATTGTATGAATCAAATTTAAGAAATGTGGACAGGATAGTAAAATTTTCTGCCGTAGAGAAAGACATTGTAATAATAATAGGGTTTTATTTGATAGTGGAGGACATGCTTTTCAACTGTGGGGGAGTAATACACAACGGAAAGATACATGGAGTTGTTCCAAAAAAATATCTTCCGAATCACAATGAATTCTATGAAAAAAGATGGTTCGTTTCGGGTTTTGATTTCGTAAAGAAAATAAATTCTGTCAAAATAAACGGTGATAGGGTACCTTTTGGGAATATTATATTCGAGAATAAAAATTTATCTTTTTCGCTTGAAATTTGTGAAGAACTTTGGGCAGCCATTCCACCTTCTTCACAATTGTGTGTCAACGGTGCTAAAATAATCTTCAATCTTTCCGCGAGTAATGAGATCGTCTCAAAATCCAATTACAGAAAAAAGTTGGTTTCGGTGCAGAGTGCAAAAAATATCTGTGGCTACGTTTACAGTTCGTCCGGAGTGAATGAATCTACCACGGATCTTGTTTTTGGTGGCGAAACCCTCATATTTGAGAACGGGATACTCCTCAAGGAAGGGGGAAGATTCAGCAGAGAATCTAAGCTGATTTATTCCGAAATAGATCTGGATAAGCTAGTGCACGACAGAATCAACAACAAAACTTTCTCCGAATGTTCGGCGTTTAACAGGGATATGTCTATCATAAAAGTTGACATTGATGAGATCACTTACGATGTTGATGAATTCGGAATTACGAGGGAATTTTCAAAAAGTCCGTTTGTACCCTTCACTGGACCCGGCCTTGATGAAAGATGTGAAGAAATATTTCAGATTCAAACCAATGCCCTTGCGAAGCGTTTATCACATACGAATATAAAGAATGTGGTCATTGGAATATCCGGCGGACTGGATTCTACTCTCGCACTTCTCGTTTCATATAAAACCTTTAAATTGTTGAAAACCGATGAAAAAAATATAATTGGTATTACAATGCCGGGATTCGGAACATCCGATCAAACCTATAAAAATGCTTTGAATCTTATGAAAAAACTGGGAATAACTCATAAAGAAATCTCTATAAAGGAAGCTGTTCTTCAGCATTTTAAAGATATAAACCATGATCCTTCAATAACTGACGTAACATATGAAAATTCTCAGGCGAGAGAACGTACTCAGATATTGATGGATATAGCCAATGAAAGGGGAGCGTTGGTTATTGGCACAGGGGATTTATCCGAAGCCGCTTTGGGATGGAGTACTTATAATGGTGATCACATGTCTATGTATTCTGTCAATTTCGGTGTTCCTAAAACTCTTGTGAAATTTGTCATAAAATGGTTGTCGGAAAAAAGTGATTTCATGGACGGAGAATTGAAAGAGTTGTTGACTTCAATACTGGATACACCCATTTCCCCCGAATTGCTACCTATGGATGAAACCGGTAAAATAATTCAAAAGACTGAAATGGAAATAGGTCCCTATATTTTAAATGATTTTTTTCTATTTCACTTTATTAGAAATGGTTATAATCCCGAGAAAATTCTTTATCTTTCAAAATATGTATTTGAAGAAGAATATTCTCATGAGTTTTTAAAAAATAGTCTGATCAATTTTTATAAAAGATTCTTCAGTCAACAATTCAAAAGGAGCTGTGTTCCTGATGGGCCTAAAGTCGGTACGGTCAGCTTGTCTCCAAGAGGAGATTGGAGAATGCCGAGTGATGCCGAAGTCTCCGCGTGGTTAAAAAAATTAAAATAAACAACAATTTTAGTACTTCTTTCGTTTAAAATCAACATATAATTCTTAATTTTTTGTTGCGGAAATGTATTTGTTTACCGCATAATATGGGGCATTCAAAACTTAATACTTCCTTCCTCAATTCTTAATTTTTTACCTATTGATTTTTCTTTCTTTTTGGTTTAAAACAGTGTCTGGAGATTGAAAAACGGGAGGCTTTGTATGGAAAGAAGTATTAAAAAAACTAAGATTCTATCATTTTTTGAAGGGGGCTTTTATAACGGATTTTTTATCATTACCCAGGGATTTATTTCTACCGGATTGGCCCTCGCTTTCAATGCAAACGAATTGGTTATCTCGTTTTTCGGTGTTTTACCCGCAATAAGTCAAATTGTACAGTTGCTTTCTCCATATTTTCTGAGGAAAACCGGGAGTAGAAAAAAAGCTATATTGACCGCCGCTTCAATTTCCAGATATACGACCTTTTTGATACCGGTGGCATTGGCTATTGGATTTAGAAATCAATATTTATTCGTTATATATATGTGTTTCTTTTCCTTCTTTACGAGTATAGTGGGAAATATTTGGCTGTCGCTCATGAAAGACATAGTAACAGAAAATTCAGGGAAATATTTCGGACTTAGAAATATCTTTTTGACAGTTTTAAATATACTCTTTACTCTTTTATATTCATTTATTTTGGATAGCTTTTCAGGAGTAACAGGATTTATAATTGTATCGATTATTGCTTCCATCTCCGCAACTCTGAGTGCGGTAATTTTGAATTATCATTATTATCCTCCAAAAGAAATAAAAATTGCGAAGAATATTTTTTCTTCATCTTTTAAAAATCCTGTTTTCAAGAAGTATTTGAATTTTTCTATATTCTGGAACTTTGCTATAGCTTTTGCAGGACCATTTTTCAGTTATCATCTTATAGTAAATCTTAAAATGAGCTATGCTTTTTTGGGAACGTTGAATGTACTGACTGGACTGGTTTCAATGTTTTTTTATTGGATATGGGGAATGCTTTCCGATAAAATCGGAAACAGACCTGTTGCGGAATTTGGAACTTTAATGGCCGCATTGATTCCGTTGATTTATCTGTTTGTCAATATAAACCCGGTTCCACTGTTGTTTTTGGATTCTTTAACGACGGCGGTTGCCTGGAGTGCTGTTAACCTGAGTTTGTTCACAATAATGATGGAAATTTTCGATAGAGAAAAAACGGAAGAATATTTTTCGGTTCTTTCATTTTCGAATGGAGTAAGTGCAATAATAGGTGCTTTAGCCGGAGGATTACTGGCCTCTTATTTAAAACATATCAATCTGAATTTTCTTGGAACGGGTTTTAACGGTGTACAGTTTCTGTTTCTTGGAGCTTTCTTATTGAGATTGGTTGCCTTCACAAAACTGAGGAAGGTTCAGAGTAAAAAAGTGGAATCTGTTCCAACTTTTTTCCTGAATACCGCTATAGTAACATGGAAAAGAATAGCCTGGCGCCCAAGAGAATATTCATCCGTTTATTCATCACTTATACAACCAAAGATAATAGATAAAGATGAAAAAAATGTAATTTAAAAAATATGCGCTGTTGCAGAGACTTTCAAATTCCAATCAAAAAACTGTTTCGAAAAATGTTTTGATTATATCCAAACCACCGATTACTGTTCCAAAAACACTCCCGAGATTCGCAAGAATAATGACCAGTAATATTCTCGTCACTCTGTTTTTCCAGAAGCCTTTTACATTGTATAAATCGGTCGACAGGTTTTGAAAATCTATAACCTTGGGTTTTCTTAAATTTGCCTCAACCAGACCTGCAAACCATCCAGCCGCCAATAAGGGGCTCAGAGAGCTTATTGGAGCAACAACAAATGCGGTCAGTATTGATAGAGGGTGTCCTAAAGCTATGATTGTTCCCAATGCGGAGAGCGAACCATTCCAGATTATCCAGCTCATAATCTGACTCAATCCTGCGGATGGATCCACGGAAAGCGTAAATATTACCATCAAGACTATGAAAGCGGCAAGGGACCAGCCAATTATTTTTCCAGTGTGTTTCTTTGGAGGCTTTTTTTCCAGTTCTGCCAAATCGTGATCCTTCTCTATTTCTTTTCTTATTCCGGGAAGATGTCCGGCGCCAACTATGGCAAACACTTTTTTACCTGGAGCGTTTTTAATCTTTTCTGATAGATACTGATCACGTTCATCGATCAAAACACTTTTTATGGCGGGAAATGACTTGGACATTTCTCCAAGTGCTGCATCCAGCATATCTCCCGATTTCAGTTCATCGAGTTCCTTTTCGGTTACTTCTTCGTTGCTAACGGCTGCAAAAATGAACTGAAAGAACAACTTGAACTTTCCAAAGAAATTCATCTTTCCCCAGATTCGGGAAAAGGTGGTCGAAATGTCTCTATCCGCAAGAACCAGATTTGCACCGGTTTCTTCCGCGGATTGTATACCCTGTATCATTTCCTGCCCTGAATTTATTTCCATTTTTTTTGCGATTCTTTTTTGAAATGAGGACAAAATAAGATTCGCGAGAAGAAACATCGCCTTTTTTTCCTTAATAATCTTTATGATATCGGTTTTTTTCCACTTGTCCGGATCTTTTATTGAATCGTATCTCGATTTACACAGTTCAATACAAATTGAATCCGGTTTTTCCTTTTCCACTATTTCCTTAACTTGCTCAGCACTCTTCTTTGAAACGTGAGCGGTTCCCAAAATTATTATTTCTTTTCCATTCAAATTTATTCTCGTTAATCCATTTTCATTTTCTGACATATTAATTTCCCATCCTTTTAGGTCCTGAGTATTGATTTAAATTTTTTCATCTGTCTTCTATATAATATCAAAGTTATTAAAAAAGCAACACCATCGGATATTGGAAAAGCTATCCATATTCCGAACATTCCGAAGATCGAAGAAGTGAGAAGCACGACCGGTATCAACACTATTAACTGTCTGGACATAGCTAGAATCAGCGCCTCAACCGCTTTACCTATTGACAGAAACATAGTCGTTCCCACAACCTGGAATCCTATCAAAACAAAACAAATAATGAAGATCCTCAATGCTATTATTCCTTCGTTGATTAAGTTGAGATCCGAAGAAAAAAGCTCAAGAAGAGGTTTTGGAAATAGCCCCATAACGACTGCACCTACGATACACATTATTGTGCCGATTAAAATAGTTTTTTTCATCGTTGATATAACTCTTTCATACTTCATGGCACCGTAATTATATCCAACAATTGGTTGTTGGCCCTGGGCGAGCCCAAACAATGGCATTAAGGCGAACATTATGAGACGATTAATCATTCCATAAATAGTTATACCTTCCGTTCCACCGTATTTTTTCAAAAGATTGTTTAATACTATCATGAGTAAACTGCCGGAGACCTGTCTTACAAATGAAGAAATGCCTATGGAAACAATTTCTATGACGATTTTTAAATTGAGTAAGAGATTTTTTATTTTCAATTTCAGATCACTTTTTCCTTTGAAAAGATAAAACATAATGAAAATACCACCAAACAGTTGAGCGAGAATGGTTGCGTATGCTGCACCGGCTATTCCCATATTCAAAGAAAAAATAAAAATCGGATCGAGTATAATATTGCTGATGGCACCGATTAACATAACAATCATGGATATTTTTGCTTTACCTTCGGATCTTATAATGTTGTTCATAGCCATCGTCCAGGCCATTATTATTGTTCCCAGAATAATTATTCTTCCATAATCTGTGGCATAGGGAAGGATTTCTTCATTTGCCCCAAAAATTATCATAAGTGGATCCAGAAATAACATTCCCAATACTGTTATCAAGATACTGGTGATCACGATCAATGAAATTATGTTTCCAAGGGCTTTGTTTGCTTTTTCGCGATTGTCTGAACCCAGAGATCTTGAGATTACCGAAGCGCCTCCCATTCCTATTGTCTGAGCTACTCCCATTCTGAAAATCTGAATTGGAAACGCGACCGATATTCCTGCTATTCCAATGGATCCCACACCCCTTCCAACAAATATCGCATCAACAAGATTGTAAAGGGCCTGAATAGTCATAGCAATTACAGCAGGAAAGGACAGTTGAAAAAGAAGTTTGCTTATTTTTTCTGTCCCTAAAAAATCACTCTTTTTCAAAATTTTTTCCCCTTCCAAAATGATCCACATTAATAAAATATAATAATTTATCTAAAATTCTGAAATAAAATTTCAACATTTTAGCTTTTCGAGTTATTTTTTCAATTTTTATTTATCTTCATGCTCTTCAGTTAAGGGTGGTGACTGTATCGATTCGGATTCTGTTCTGGCAATTCTGAATCCCACCAGACTACTCGAACCGTCGGGTATTTCACTATTTCTTTGGGTGATTCTTAAAAAAGCCGCTATATTACTCCAACTGCCACCTCTAACGACTTTCAATTCTCCGGATGAAACATAGGTATTTGTGAGCGAATTACGTGTATAAGGCTGATATGAATCTGAACACCACTCTCTTACATTACCACTCATATCATAAACTCCCAGTTCGTTTGGGTTTTTTTGAGCGACTTCATGAGTTTTATTGTCAGAATTGAATTTATACCACCCGACCTCTCCCACTTCGTTGCCACCTGCATAGGTCGTATCCTTTGTTTCATTTCCTCCCCTTGCGGCGAACTCCCACTCTGCTTCAGTTGGTAATCGATAACCTTCGACATTCGAAGGATCTTCGGCAGGATTTCCGGCTCTGTCTATCAATTCTCCATCTTTGTTATACGCAAATTTTAATCCTTCCTTACTACTCAACCAGTTGCAATATTTAATCGCATCCCACCAGGAAATATAAATAACGGGCCTTTTTCCTCTGCCCCACTCATTATCATTGGGAACTTCGATTCTGGTTTCTTTGCAAAATAAATCATAATCCTCGAAGGAGACAAGATTTTTGCTTATAAGATAGCTATAAGTGAGAGTTACAGAATGAACGGGCTTTTCATTCGTATTTCCCTTCAGTGAACCCATCTGGAAAATCCCGGCTTTTACGCGAGCAAATTTTTTGTTTTTGGTGGATTTTTTCTTTTTCATGGTCAACAATCCATTGGAATTGGGAACCAGATCATCCTCAAATATTATTTGATCTATTAAACCTTTATATATTTCTATTTTTGGCCCTAAATCCAATTTTATTTCAAAATCTTCAATGCTCAGCAAACCTCTTACACTGTTTCCATTTTTCATTTTTATTCTGGGCATTCTATGATCGGGGTATGAAACATTCATAGAAACTGCATGATCAAGATCAATCGGTATTGTTGCATATGGAGTAAGAACGTTCAATTCTTTATTCTTAAGTATTCCAGTGAAATAATCCTCATTTCTCAGAAGGATGTATGTACCGATATTTTCAAGATCTTCGGTAAAATTATCCGCCATGAACGTTATTTTTTTTAAGGTTTCCATTCTTATTTTTATATCCTTGCCACCGGGCATCCGAAAATCAATTTCCTTCTCGTCTATAAAGCCTGAAAAAAGGTTATTATTTAAAGTCACAATTGACTGCAAATTTTTCATTCCAACGTTAAAATTAATGACTGCAATGTACTTCGTTTTAATGTTAATATGCGCATAGGATGTTCTGATATTAAATTCTTCATTTAAAATCACACCCAGGTAGGTATCTCCATTACTCAGGAAAATCTCATCATAGTTTTCGATGTTCATAAAATCATCTGGGTTCTTCACAAGTCTCACCCCACAGAATCTAATTAACTAATTCTATCATAAACAATTATTTTATATTCATATTAAAGAATTCATTATGCTTAAACTTTTTTTTAAGCACAAACCACAAATTTGTTTTAAAATATTGTAAATAGATCTAGGAGGAATTATTTATGTATGATTTCGAAGGCATAGAAAAAAGATGGCAAAAATATTTTGAGGAAGAGAATCTTTTCCATGTAAATATGAATAAGTCGGAAAAACCATTTTACAATCTTATGATGTTTCCATATCCCTCTGCTAAGGGTTTACATATAGGAAATATGTTTTCTTTTATTGGCTCGGATCTTTATGGGAGGTATCAAAGATTGAGTGGTAAAGATGTTTTTGAACCGATAGGATTCGATGCATTTGGAATACACAGTGAAAATTACGCATTGAAAATAGGGAAACATCCTGCCGAATTGACTCCAGAAAGCATAAAGTTTTTCAGAGATGAACAGCTTAAAAAGATTGGAAATATTTATGACTGGGATAGTGAATTGAGTACGGCTTCTCCGGAGTACTACAAATGGACTCAATGGATATTCATTAAGTTATATGAAAAAGGCCTTGCGGAGAAAAGGACATCTTCCGTTAACTGGTGTCCTTCTTGTAAAACTGTTCTGGCTGATGAGCAGGTACAGAATGGTTTTTGTGAAAGATGTAGCAGTGAAGTACAAAAAAAAGAAATGAGTCAATGGTTTTTCAAGATAACTGATTATGCTGAAAGACTGTTGAATAATCTGGATTATCTTGATTGGACCGAGACGACAAAAAATCTTCAGAGGTCCTGGATTGGGAAATCTACAGGAGCTTCCATAAAGTTCGATGTAGAAAATTTCGATTTTTCTATTGAAGTTTTCACGACAAGGCCCGATACAATTTATGGGGTTACCTACATAGTTGTTGCCCCAGAATATATTCATGCAAAAGAACTTATAAAGGATGAGAAAAGAAATGAGTACAAAAAATTTCTTGATGAAGTCAATGAAATGGATATTGTAACGAGAACTTCTAATACAAGGCCTAAAACGGGAATTTTCACAGGTAGTTATGCTATTCATCCACTGACGGGAGAAAAACTTGAAATATGGATAGGCGATTATGTTTTAGCAGATTATGGTACAGGAGCTGTTATGGCAGTTCCGGCTCATGATGATAGAGATTTTCTTTTTGCTAAGAAATACGGATTAAAGATAAAACAAGTTATAAAATGTGATCCATCGGAAATACCGTATGTTGAAAAGGGAATTATGATAAACAGTGAAAAATATAATGGAGTTAAGAGCGTAGATTTTATAAAAAATATAAATGATGTTGATGATTCCATAAAAGGAACCATAAATTATCATCTACATGATTGGTGTATTTCCAGGCAGAGATATTGGGGCCCACCAATACCGGTAATTTATTGTCCAAAATGTGGAACCGTCACGGTTCCTGAAGAAGATTTACCTGTTATGCTGCCTGAAAGTGATGACTATATTCCTGATGGAAGTGGGAAATCTCCACTCGCAAAAAATAAAGAATTTTTAAACACCACTTGTCCTAAATGCGGTGGCCCTGCAGTGAGAGAGACCGATGTGAACGACAATTTTCTCGACTCGGCGTGGTATTATTTGAGATATATTTCACCGAGAGATGATAAAAAACCATTTGATAAAGAATTGTTGAAAAAATGGTGCCCGGTTGATATGTATATTGGCGGTAACGAGCACGCAATGATGCATATGATGTATGCAAGATTTATAACAATGGCGTTGTACGATATGGGTTATCTATCTTTTGAAGAACCGTTTTCTTCGTTCAGAGGGCATGGGATGATAGTAAAAGATGGGGCAAAAATGAGCAAATCCAAGGGGAATATAGTCAATCCCAATGAATATTTTGTCACCCATGGAGTTGATTGTCTCAGAACATATTTGATGTTTATGGGAACTTTTCTGGAAGGTGGTGATTTCAGAGATAAAGGAATGGATGCAATCAGGAGATTTCTCAACAGAGTGTGGGAGATAGCGAACCTTCCCGAGGGAAAGAGTTCGAATTCTCTGAAAATTAAAATAGCGGAAACAGTACAAAAATTCCATCATGCATTTGAGACGATGAAATTCAATACTGCCATCGCGGGAGTGATGGAATTTATCAATGAAGCTTCTAAAGAAAGTTCAATCGAAAGTTCTCTTGTTCGGGATCTGGCTAAGTTGATTTCGCCTTATGCTCCATTTATTGCCGAAGAGATTTATAAGTTTAGAGGAGGAAAAGAAAAATCAGTACTGTTTTCAGGATTTCCCAGAAGTTATCAGGAATTTGCAATGAATGCAAAAGTTGAGATTCCAGTCCAGATAAAAGGTAAAACTCGTGGTAAAGTTTCTGTTCCCCAGGGAATTTCAGAAGACGATTTAATGAAGATAATCAAAGAAGATGAAAAGTTAAAACCTCAAATTGAAGGAAAAAACATAAAGAAAATAATTTATATTCAGGATAAAATAATTAATATTATAGCTGTATAAGAGGAGTAAATGAAGTATAAATTAAGTAAAATACAGTCTGTTTCAGGTGGCGCAATAATTCTCACTATTTTTGGATTGATTTCTAAATTACTTGGATTTGTAAGAGAAATGATAGTTGCAGGATTATTTGGAACAACGGGTGCTCTGGATGCGGTTTTTATTGCGTCATCCGCAATAACCGTTTTGGTGGGGATATTTATGGGTGGAATAACTAACTTATTCCTTCCAAATTATCTACGCATCAAAGAAAAAGACAAGTTGAATTCAAGAAAATACGCAACGGATGTGACCCTGGCAGTTTCATTTATTTCTATTGGTTTAGGAGTTTTACTTTATATTTTTCCAACACAGATTATAAATGTTCTGGCCCCCGGTTTTGATAAAGAATTAGTTTTTTATGCTGCAAGAAAAATAAGAATATTGAGTATAATGCCCTTTATACTGGGACTGAGTAGAATTTTCGCAACTTTACTCAGAGCCGAAAGAAGATTTTTCTACTATTCCGTTTCGCAGCTGGCGTACAATCTTATATATATACCCATTTTGATATTTGTCTCTCCCAGATTGTCCGAATCCGCATATATTTTGGGTATGATTTTGGGAAATTTTGGAATAGTGGTATTTTATTTTATCTTTTCGAAGGATATATTTAAGAAAAGTTTCAAACCTTTAAGCAAAGATGTGAGAAGAACTATAAAATTAGCGTTGCCAATAATGCTGTCAACCGGTATTGGATCGATAAATCAAATCATTGATAAAGCCTTTGTTTCTTTGTTGCCTGAAGGGAGAGTTTCTTCTCTTCAATTTGCTCATACACTGTTGGGCTTAGTTTCTTTTGCGATAATTTCCTTTTTAACGACGAGTTATACTGAACTTTCCGAACACATCGCGAAAGATGAAAAAGAGAAGGCCGTTACCAGAATGAAATACACGATTACCACATCGATTAATCTGGTTATTCCGCTCACGGCGTGGATCGCAATAATGGCTAATCCTTTGATAAGCTTTGTTTATCAGAGGGGTAGTTTTACGGAAGAATCTACCGCTCTCGTTAGTTCGGCACTCATTGGCTACAGTCTGATATTGATTTCTCAGCCGATTGCTATAACTAGTAATCAATTCATAAGTGCGGTTGGTAAAGTGAAAATTTTTGGTCTCATAGCACTTTTTTCTGTTGGAACTAATACTTTTTTTGATTGGTTATTCTTAAAACCATTTGGACATGCCGGAATCGCCTTCAGTACTTCTATAGTTTCAATAATTAACGCTGTAATTGTGACTTTTTATCTTTATAAAAAAGGAATAGATTACATTCCTTACAAAAGACTTATGAAAGTACTGTTCATAGGGATCCTTTTATTTTTAGTTGGTTTTTTAAGTAAAGGAAAAATAAATGATATTCTCTGGTTCGTTGTAATTAATGTTTGTATGTTTGTTTTCTTTTTATATTCAGCGAAGAGTGATCTGAAAACAATTATTAAAAAAATCCTTCACTTCAGGAAAAGCTTTAACAAAAAGGGTTCACAATGACAGTGGACCCTTTTTAATATTTTAAGATCACAAATTATATGTTTAAATCTACTTCCGGCACTTCCCTTTGAGCGGCATCCTTTAATTCGAATAATGGCATCGCTTCAAACTTAGCGGAGAACATGTTGGCTACTATGTTATTTGGGAACACTTCTATTTTCGTGTTGAATTTTGTTACAGAATCATTATAAAATTGCCTTGAATATGAAATTTTATCTTCCGTTTGGGATAATTCCCCCATAAGAGTTTGCACATTCTGATTCGCTTTTAAATCAGGATATTTTTCGAATACCGCTAAAAGCCTGCCCAAAGCACCCTGCAATTGCTGTTCTTTTTGAATTTTATCATCGATTGATTGCGCTGAAACAGCTGCCGATCTTGCTTTTATAACGTTTTCAAGAGTTTCTTTTTCAAATTTCATATAACCTTTAACAGAATTCACTAAATTTGGGATCAAATCGTGCCTTCTTTTGAGTTGAACATCAATCTGCGCCCAAGCATTTTCGGTTCTTTTTCTAAGTATGACCAAATTATTGTAGATAGAAATGAACCAGATAATTAATATTATTACCAGTGCGCCTATTATTATTCCGATTATCATAGATTTTCCTCCTTTTTTATTTGTAATTTATTATATAATTCAGAATGTCTTTGCAAACTTCAGGATTTGTTGGTATTTCCAGGTGATTCATATTATTATACTTCCAAATCTCATTTTTATCACCTGTATTCAGAGCTTCCTGACTGAAAATATTAACAACACCATCATTTTTCATTTCCATTTCATCCGATCCTTCGGATATTATTTTTATCAGATTATTGAGAACGCTCATGGATAATGAATCAATAAAAGTTTCACTGGAAATTGATTTTAAATCGATATCCTCTATGAAGGAAGAGATCATTATAAATTTGTCAAAAAAATCGTATTCTTCATTGAATTTTTTAAGAGAATCATCCGCTGTAAAGTGAATTTTTTGTAGATCATTGAATTCGTTTTCATTTATAATATCTAAATATTTTTGATTATCATAAATAAACGATCTCCCTCCTTTAAAGGGACCGATTTTTCCCGTGTTTATAAAGATGGACATTATTTGAGGATAATTTTCTATGATTGACATCAATTCATCCGAAGTCAGTTTTATAAAATTTTCTGAAAAAAGAATATCTTCGAAACCACTTGTAAAACCGGTATAAAGAATCTGTAGAAATGAAAGCAGTAAACTTTCGTTTGAATTTCCAGGAATTTTCAGATAAGTTATTTTTTTGTAGTCATTCTGGAAATTTTTTAAATCAAAGAGAATTTGAATAAAATTCTGCATGGGTGAACCATGATGAACCCCATTTATGGTAAAAACCTTTTTTAGTCTATCATAGTCACCAATTTTTTTGTTTTCATATTCATATTCCAGTAAATATCTTGATACCAGACTTCCCATACTGTGAGCAACGATATATATTTCATCATAACTTTTAAATAAATTGGAACTCACTAAAATATCTCCCAGATATTCTGCGTATTCGTTTGCGGAATAAAAATTGGTGTCATAGATGTATTCATAAAAATGAAAATTATCAAAATCTTGTATGTTTTTAAGAATATAATCAAAGTTTTCAGACCAGACATTTATTCTATTATAATTTCCCCAGTATGAATATTTGTAATCTCTGAGAAATCCATACCCGCCCTGATGACCGTGTATGAAAATAATAGCTTTCTTACCTTTTTGAATGGGGTATATTGTATTTTTATCAATTTTGTATTGTAAGAGCCGGTTACTTTTTACGTCGTTCATTTTATTTGGAAATGGTAATACCCGCCATAGTTCATGAAATCCTTCGTGGGTCACAAAATTTTCAAAACTCAGTACAATCTTTGTGGGAATTTGAGAAAAAATAGGATTTCTTAAATCCCAGTTGCTTACGTATACGTATCCATCGTTTGAATTAAGATTTTCCTTAATTATCGCATATTGATCTTCCCATTCAAAATTGTTTCCTTCTTCTGTAGAAAGATCACCTTTTATCTTTAAAAAATTTCCCTTTGAATTTTCGATATAAATGGGGATTACTGTTTCAGGAATCAAAAATAAGGACCCTTCGGGCGAGATCGGGTTTTTAGGGCAAATCTGAACCTGTAATTTATAATAATATCCATTTTCATCTGGTATTTCTAAAATAAGAAAATTTTCATTGTTGGAAAAATATTCGTTACTGATATAATATTTTGATCCATTGAAATAATATCCATTTTCAGGGAAGTTATCATAAAAAGTTATGTATATAGGCGGAGATTTAAAAGTCGATGATCCATTTTTTCCCTCAATTATCAAAGAATATGAGATATTTTTTTCCGGATTGATAATTATGTTTTCATCATAAATCACATATTTGTTGACGAGTTTGTTTGAAGCTCTATCGTAGATAGATATTTCCAAAAAATCCAGTTCAGGTATGTGAGAAAACTCCAATTTAATTTCTGAAGAACTTTTTGAAGTGATTTCCAGATTTTCAGTTAAATTTTGTAAGGTGCATCCTGTAAAAAAGAATAACAGGATAATTATCGATAATAGACAAAGCAAACAATTTTTTCGCATAAAAAATCTCCCTCATACAATAAAATCTTATCATAAAGGAAAAAATATTCTGAATAGATGAACATTGCTATTACTTTCTGATTTTATTGTAAAGTGATTTATAAAACTCTAAATCGAAATCCCCGGGAGTTTTTTTTCTCTTTTGAGAAACAACGAGTTCCTCAGACCATTTTTGGATTTCTTCATCGGATAAATCGAATTTATATTTGTCAATATCAAGATTGATAAAAAAATTTTTTAACTCCTGTAGGGATACAAAAGGTTCTATAGCATTCAAAACTCTTTTTTCTTCGGTTTGAGAAATTCTTTCCAGAACGTCAATGAAAAAAACACTATTGGCCATACCATGTTTTACTTTTTTGAAGCTTGACAGAGGATATCCGGCAGAATGAATTATTGTTGTACCAAAGTGGCTTATAACTATCCCCGCCATAGTGGAAGCTTCCTGGAGATCTTTTCTGAATTTTATACTTGATAATTTTTTTTGAATATCCGTTAAATTCTCTTTTATCAGCGTGGTTGATTTCAGGGACAGCGATTTTATAACAGGATTTGTTCCGTTATTCTTTAATTCTCCCTCAATAGAGTGTGTTAAAGCATCAAGCCCGGTCGAAACAGTCAGACTTTCATTTAATGTGGTGGTGTATCTGGGATCTAGAAACGCAATGGTAGGAAAAAGTCTATCGTTTTGAATTCCCTTCTTTTTATTTTCTCTGTTGGTTAGTATCGAATATGGAGTTATTTCACTCCCGCTACCTGAAGTAGTGGGAATGGCTATTATCGGAAGAGTATTTTTATAGATATCGTCACTTTCATTGAATAAATGTGCATCATGTTTATAATATGTGCCCAATGCGGCAATAGCTTTCCCTGCGTCAAGAGGACTTCCACCACCAATAGCAACGACAAAATCAAAATCATATTCATTGAAAAGAGTGGCTCCCATTTCAACTGTGGCATAAGATGGATTTTCTTCTACTCTGTCAAATACATAAAATTGAATTTTATATTCTTTTAAAATTTTTAAAAGGTCGTCTAAAACACCACTCAATTTTGCGGAATTTCTTCCGGTAACAAGAAGAGCATTTCTTCCAAAACTATTCAACAGCTCTTTTTTTTCTAAAAGTACCTTTTCTCCCTGGAAAATCTTAACAGGGATATTATAGTTCCACATATTTATCTCACCTATATCAATTTTTTCAAAGTATCTTTACAACAGGAAATAGTTGTTTCGAGTTTTTGAAAATATTTATCGCTTATTTTAGTATAATCGTAATTTATTGAATTCTGGATTATTTGATCTATGCTTTCATCGTTGGATATGAAATTGAATTGGCAATTTGGATCAAATGAATGAACGAAATTGTTTATTTTTTCGTTGTTACACCAGACGAAGGGAGTATATGTACTTAGTGAGAGAATTATCCCGTGTAATCTTTCGCTGATTACGATTGAAGAATTTGCAATTTTATTAATTATTTCTTCGGTGGTATACGGAGGTTCAATTATTTCCATTTTGAATTTTTTTGCGGCTTTCTCAACCTCTTTCCTTTTAGTTTCATCGTGATGATTGTAAAAAGAGATCGCACATATTCTTTTTATTCCGATTCTCTTCAGGGATTCTACAATATTTTCGAAACATATTCCTGATTTCGGTATTATTACTGCCAGTTCGGGATCTTTTTCATTAATGATACTTTTAGAAAAAAAACCGGATTTTTTCAAAAAATAAGGGCCATAATCGGTTTGTAAACAGCAATTGTCTGAAATATTTCTGAAATAATCAAAAGAACGTTTATCCCTCATTATCCCAAAAGTATTGGGATTTCTGAGAATATTATCCAGTTTTTGGTTTGCATGTGAATTCCTAAGCGGGCCGAATCCCTGAGACATCATTAAAAATTTTTTGCCTTGCTTAAGTGTTGTTTTTGCGAGATAGTAGTAATATAAAAAACTTCTGTAACTTGTTTCATCCTGAAAAAGATTTCCTCCACCGAAGACCGTCATTTTTGATTTTTTTATCGCTTTTAATACCTTTAGAGGTAATCTTTCAATTTTTTCTATATTTAAACCTTCCGGAAAAAATTTCAGCAGAGCATCGAAATTTCCATCGGAAGTAACCCTTATCTTTTCTTTATAATTTATTTCATCAAGTATCTCAAGTGATGACAGTAAAAGTAAGTCATCGCCCAAATTATTATATCCGTAGTAACCCACCAAGGTTAAACCGCTATGAGAATTCAAACTCAATTTCCTTCCCCCAAAAGATCATAACTGATTATAGCACAATAAAGAGTTATAATAAAAAATTTGCAATTAATGTTATTATATTTTAGGGGCTGCTGGATGAAAAAAATTATATGTAATGAAAACTTTTATAACCTTAATGTAAAATTTCCTCTTTTTATCTCTTTTATTATTTTTGCTTTATCGGTTTTGGGTGGAATTTTTATTAATTATAATTTTTTTGTTTTCATTTCTGTTTTATCGGTTGTAATTTTGCTTTTATATAAATCTGCAAAACCTCTCATTTATTTTGAAATATTTCTGTGTTTTATAGGGAGTTTTTCCGGATTTCTTTCAACTTGTTTTAAACCTGACGATATTCGTTATGAAATAACAGGTGTTGTTGATAAAAGGATTTCAAATGATTATTCTTATATTAAGAATATAAGAATTTATGGGGTTGAAAAATGGGAAAATTTCAATGGAAAGATTTTTTTGTCTTCAAGGAATTCAAATCTGGATAAGTGTGACAAAATTTGGAGTGTTGGGTATTTGAAGAAAACCAACCGGTATCCATTCTATTCTTTTGATAGTGCTATTGCCGGTAAGGTATCAACTGATAATGTTTTCATCAATTTAGGAGAAACGATAAAAGAAAACATACTTTTAAGAATAAGACAGTATGGGCTTAATTCAAAATATATTTCCTCCATTATTTTTGGGGATAAAGAAAAATTGACAAAAAACGAAAAAAGCGAAATATCTAAATCTGGTATAGGCCATTTGTTCGCTGTTTCGGGATTTCATATCGGACTATTCTATTTATTAATTACCACAATGGTGAGTTTGGTTCTCCTGCCTTATAAATTTAAGCTTGGATTCTCACTTTCTATAACTTTTTTATACTGGTTGACTACAGGTCCTTCAATTTCAGCATCAAGAGCTTTTTTGATGCTTTTAATATATACAATATTCAAATTCATAGATTATCCCCAAAGTTCTATAAATATAATAGGACTTTGCGGAATAATCTTTTTAATATTATCACCAATAATAATCGCGGATATATCTTTTCAATTGAGTTTTGTTGCCACTTCCGCACTATTGATTTTTTCAGAAAGGGTAAATGAAAGCAAAATAAAAACATCCTTCAAAGTACTTTTGATCGGGTGTATTCCACAATTAGCTTTATTACCTTTGCAAATAGTGACCTTCGATTCCGTTTCACTCTTATCAGTTCCGCTCACGATATTGTTTGTACCGCTTTTTTTGTATCCAATTTACATTAATGTTATGCTCATACTATTATTTTCATTTATAAAACTAAATTCTGTTTCACTCATAATAGGAGCGTTTACCAATTACCTGATAAGGGTTTTTGATTTTCTGATAAAAAAAGCGGCCGATCTCAATCTTGTTTTAAATATAAGCGAGAATTTATCTTATATATGTGCACTATTAGTTGCTTTTCTTATTCTTTCCAGTCTTTCCTGGCACTCAGGACATAAACCATAAAATTTGATCTGGACTTCTTCAATTTTAAATCCCGTTTTTTCTTCAGCCGACTTGAGTAAATCATTTATTTTGTCTAAAGAAAAATCGAATGCCTTTCCACATTGATTACATATTATTTGTTGTTCTTCATTTTCGGTATCCTCTACCAACTCGTATCTAACAATACCGTCTCTAAAAACTATTTTTCTGAGAATTCCCACCTCTGCCAATAATTCCACTGTTCTAAAAACTGTCGCTTTACTAATTCTCAACCTTTTCTCGAGAACTTTTCTGTAAACTTCCTCAGAACTCAAATGTTCAGCGTCAGTATCTGCAAAAGCCTTTAAAACTAACTCTCTTTGTGCTGTCATTCTTTGCTTTCTTCTTCGTAGTTCGCTTCTGAGAACATCTTGCTGCATGAAACTACCTCCTGATAAAATATAAATAAAAAATAATCGTTATTACATAAGTAATTATAGAGATTATTTTTTTAAAAAAATTACAAATCAAATACACAATGTTACAAATCTTCTGAAAATACTACATGATTGGTTTTATATCTATTTTCCACCCTGTCAGTTTTGCCGCAAGTCTGGCGTTTTGTCCACCCTTACCGATTGCTAAAGATAATTGTGAAGGCGCTACAATTATAAGAGCTTCTTTTTCATTTTCATCTTTTACCCTAACTTCTACAACATCCGCTGGAGCCAAAGAGTTTTTTATCATCTCTATAGGACTGTCACTCCATTTCAGAAGATCAATTTTTTCAGGTTTTATTTCTCTCAATATTTCCATTATTCTTGTTCCACCTTCACCTATACAGGAACCAACCGGATCAACTTTGTAATTATCGGAAGACAGGGCGATTTTTGTTCTGATCCCTTCTTCTCTGGCTATAGCTCTCACAGTAACCTCTCCATTCGAAATTTCGGGGATTTGGAGTTTTAATAATTCTTCTATGAATTCTTTCGATCTTCTTGTTACAAGCATTTTTGGACCCCTGGGTGTTTGAATAACGTCTATTACATATACTTTTATCAAAGAATTGGGCGAAGGTAATTCGGAATGTTGAAAATCTCTAATAGGTATCTTTGTGTCCAATTTTCCAATTCTGATATCTATGAGTTCTTCTCCTATTCTTAGAACTTCAGCAGTGGTGACGGTTCCTTTCATTTCTGAATAAATGGAAAAAAGATTTTCCTTTTCCAGTTCTCTTATCTTTTGAACTAAAACCTGTCTTGCAGTTTGTGCAGCTATTCTCTTGAATTTTTTTACATTCAATTTCTTCTTGATCAGTTCACCAATCTGTACTTTGGAAGATATTTTTTTTGCATCTTCAACCGTGATCTGGAGGGAAGGATTTTCTACTTCTTCAACTACTTCATAAATTTCATGAACTAGTATGTCTCCAGTGAGTCTATCGATGGTTACTTCTACGTTGCTGTCCGTTACAAAGTTTTTTTTGTATGCACTTTGCAATGCTTTCTCTAAAATTTCTAAAACTTCTTCTTTTTGAACTCCCTTTTCGGATTCCAGTTGGTCAAGTGCTTCTAATAAATTGAGGTTCATACTATAACCCTCCCTTCATAAAATTAATTTTAAATTTGCTTTTTTAACATTATTGTAGCGAAATTCGAATACCTTTTTTGTATCAAGTTCAAGCATTTTTATCATATCCTCTTCACAATTTTCTATTTTTCCTACTATCGCAGATCTGTTTTCAACAGGAATATTGAAGATTATTTTTGCCGGTTCCCCTTTGAATCTTTTAAAATCATCAAAGGTTCTTAATTCTCTTTCAACCCCGGGAGATTCGATTCTCAAATTGTATTTGAATGGAAAAACATCCTCTTTATCAAGTAAAACTCCCATTTTTTTTGAAAATTTACTGCAATCATTTATGGAAATATACCCCTGATTTTTATCTATTCTAATTATTACATCACTAACGTTTTTTCTTCTGGATAATTTTATATCGTAGATTACATAACCAAGCTCATTTGCAACTTTTTCAGCCAATTTCTTTATTGGATTTATATTCATAGTACCTCCAAACAAAAAATGAGGGCTAAAGCCCTCTCCCGATGGGAGTTTTTAATTTTAAAATTATTATACCATAAAAAGAATCCTATTCAACATTCAATTTTCAAATTTGAAAAATCTTTTGAAGAATAATATGGAAAGGCTAAACAATCCAATTGAATATAAGCTGACTTCAGCAATAATCGGAGATATGTCGTTGAATGTATAGCCTGTTATTACAACCCCCTGAAAATATTCCAAAAGCTTTGTTGTGGGAAAATATGCTGTAAAAACTCTCAGTAAGTCTGGAAACATAGATGCAGGAATAATAACACCGCTTAAAATAATTAAAATGACTCCTATCGCTACACCAAAAAATTGAGAACTTCGCACTGTACCTGAGAGGACTGTTATGAAAATGCCAAGGGATATATAAAATATTATTGAGAATATCGTCATGATGAAGAAAGCGAAGATATCAGTTTTAACTATCAGATTTGAAAAATATCCGAAAAGTATGAAAATACTCATATTGAGCGTTAAAATTAAAAAATAACTGATGAATTTTGACAGTAAGTATTTAAAACTATCTATTCCCGCGATGGCATATATTTTCAAAAAATCTCTCTGAACCTCTTCGTGTATGGATGATGAAAGTCCTACAATAGCTGTCAACATGAGGAATATTGAAAGAATAATCGGGAACATAAAGTACGAGAAATTCAAATAGCTTTCATCGGTACCTTCAACTTTTAGAATTGGTGCAACATAATTTGGGTCTATTTCAACGCCATTCATAAATTCCGGGTCGGCAATAACCGGAAGAGCTTTAAACTCCTTTAGGACATTTGAAAGAACCTGATAAATTGCAATGGATGTTTGGAGTGAGCGCGGATTGGGTATGAAAATCAATTCGGAGGGTTTTTGAAAAAGTATTTTATTTGCAAATCCTTCCGGGATGATGAACCCGCTATCAAGAGAACTCATATTTTCATCCAATTCTTCCCTCGAATTGTAAATAAATATATTGTCTCCTTTGAACATTGATGCAGCGTATTTGATAAAAAATATTCCGAAAAGGCTTTTATCTTCATTCACAAATGCTATCTTTAAGTTTGTATATGGATCAATCGAGGTTGTCAAAGAACAAACCAGTGTTAATACAAAAGGTAACAAAATAATTAGGATAATAAATCCCCGGGATGAAAAAAAAAGTTTAAGATCGTTTTTTATAAGGCTGAATACTTTTTTCAAAAAACGGCAAACCTCCACTTGACTATGGGTATTATAACATCGATTTAGTTACATAATTTTGTCACTTAAATGGTAAAATATATTGATTTTTTATATTTTAGGAGGTATTTTATGAAAAAGGTCGTTATTTTAGTTTTGTTTTCAATTATTGCAATTATGGGAATGGCAACGATTACAGATTTAGCTGCTATGATACCTACAGATTCATCTGATGTTTTTGTCTGTGAAAATATTGATGAAGTTTATTCGAAATTAAAAGAAACGGTTCTTATAGGAACTGTTATGGATACACTTGGTATCGAAATGATATTAAAACAGTATGTGGAAATAACAGCTTACAATCAGGAAATAGATCCCGAAGAAATATATGATTCATTTGGGGGAAGTGTAGCATTCGCTTTTTTCAATGACACGGATATGATTATTATTATGGGACCGGTTGATAAACCCGATGTTGTAAAAGAAACGTTTGAGAGTATTTTTAGTATGGTATCTGGTATGACCGGAAGCGCTGATGTTGAAAGCAAGATAGAAGTGAATGGTTCATATCTGTTCTTTGGTGCTTTAGATGCTTACGCTTCAGCTGCAAAAGGTTTTGATGCGAATCTTTTAATCTCGGATAACGAAAATGTATTCGCCGTTAATTACCTGTCGAACAGTGATATCGAATCAAAAACCGAGGTTTCTGTTGAAAATTCAACGTTGATTGCTAAAACTACTGCTGAACTGGTAGACCCGGCTAATTCAGACCTTATGGACGAAATCATAGATCCCGCTGGATTGGGAGAATTGGTAGATACCGAACATCTCAATACAGGAATAGTGATGTTCAAAATGAAGAGTTTTGAAGATTACGAAAGAGTTGTAAACTTGGCTAAGAAAAATATATTACCAATATTACAACAAGATGGAGATATGGTGGATTTTGATGAATTAGAAGAGGTTTTGGGATTTGTTGAAGAGTATATAATTGATTTGACCGGGTCGGTTATGGTAGATATTTCATTAGATACTGAGGCGTTGATGAGCTCTATGATGCCTATGACTACTTCGGACGGAGAATCTCTGGGAACGCCTAATCCAATCGATGTGGTCGTAAGAGTTGGATATGCTGCTTCAGAAGATAAATTGAAGAGTTTATTGGACGAACTTGAAATGAAATATGTAGATGAAGGTGATTATTTAAGAATGGTCCCGGAACAGGAAGAAGGATCTGAAGCGGAAACGCCAACTTTCATGTGGGTGGATAACAATGTTGCTTATTTTTCTTTAAAGGATAAGCCGAGTACGATGAATATATTGAATAATTCAGATAGCGCTCTTGAAAGCGAAGTATATTATGAATTATCCGATATTTCCCCGTTGACAGGGACGAAATTCTTTGAAGGATTTATCGATGCAGGTGGCGTCTTAGGAAGCTTGCTCGGTATGGAATTCGATTCGGGAATTTATTTTGGCTCTTCATATGAAGACAATATATTGGAGAGTGTATTCGTTTTAAAATGAGCCTGTTATGAGATTAGATAAATTTCTTAAGGACAATCATATTATAAAAAGAAGAGTAATGGCTCAAGATGCTATAAAAAAAGGGTTTATATTGAAAAACGGAAATAAAACCAAACCCGGTGCGGAGATAAAAGATGACGATATTATTCAGATTAATTTTTCCAATAGAACGTTGAAGATAAAAGTTGTAAATGATAAAGCCGAATTTATTGAAGAAGTGATTAAATAATTTCACCGCAGTTAATTGAACGGATGCTTTCGTTTTCATCTTTTAAAATGAGTTTATCAGGAGCGATCTTTATAATCGTTCCTGATATTTTTTTACCGTCATTGAGACTTACTGTTATGAAATCACCCTCTAAATATGCAAAATATTTTCTCCATCTTCTGTTTAAATATCTTTCATAAACTGAGGAATAATATTTTTTCTTTATTTTATTTGTTCTTTTTAAAATTTCCGTGAGTACTTTGGAGAGATTGTATTCTTTCCCGGTTAGATTTTTTAAAGAAGTGGCTATTTCTTTCAGATCTTCGTTTATAATATTGTTTATATTGATACCTATACCTATGATAATAGCCATCAGTTTCGGTCCGCTATAAACGGTTTGAGAGAGTATTCCGGAGATCTTCTTTTTGTTTACCATAATATCGTTTGGCCATTTTATCTGTGCTTTAACCGATAAATCATTCAGATATTCACATATGGCGATGGAAAAATATTTAATGTAATCGTATGGATTTTTGTTTTTTAAAGGTTTAAAAATAGCGGAGAACCATAATCCTCCAATTGGTGAAACCCATTTTCTCTTAAATCTTCCGTATCCTCCCGTTTGTTTAAGAGACCATATAACTGTAGAGGATAAAAGTTTGTCGTAATTGTCTATCGCATACTTATTAGTTGAATCTATCTCATTAAAGGAAATTATTTTATCTCCCAAAATCATCTCAGTTCACCATATCACTTTTTGCAAAAATATTTATTATAAAAAATCCCGTTAAATTTATTATTGCCATAATTATGAACATTATAACGTATGAATTATTTATTGAAAGTATTAATCCGGTTAAGAATGGTCCCAGCATAGAACCGAATGTACTGGTAGTACTCAGTAAACCCATATATTTTCCCCTGTTTTCTTTTTCAATATTTATCGAAATGTATGTTGTAACACCTATCCAAAAACCTCCAAAAGCCAATCCGATTAAAAGCCAACCTATTCCTATCAAAATCCAGCTTTGCGCGAAGGCAAAACAGAAAATAGAAATAACCGTCATGATAATACCGACGTTTATTGAATTTTTTGCTCCTATTTTATATATGAATTTTCCGAAAAACAGGTGGGAAAAGAACATGAATAGAGGATCTAATGAAGCAACAACCATGGAAAAAGAATCGGTAAGTCCTATTTTTTCTGTCATGAAAACCGCAATTACCGATGTTGTTCCGGTGACTCCAACGAATCTGATAAAAGAACCGACAAAAATTGACCACAAACCGTTTTTTTTCAACTTTTTTAAATTTGAAAATCCTGAAAATAACTTTTTGTTTGCTGTAATATTTTCTTTTTGAATGGTTTCGGGATAAGAAACAAAAATGGAAAAAATCAATGCCAGAATTCCAAATATAGACATGAATAAGATCGAATACTTAATAGTCAAAAATAACAAAATTAAAGATAATATTATCCTCCCCAAAAACATTCCAACGGCGTTTGCTGCATTCAAAAACGACAGTTCCCTGGAAATGTTTCTTTTTGAACCATCCGAATAATTTATTGAAAGAGAGAGCGATACCGGAGTGAACCCGGAATCAAAAAAAGCTATTATACCTGTAATAATCAGAAATGTTACCGGAATGTCGGATAATCCATAAATGGGATAGAAAAATGCGGGAATGAGGAAAATTACTATCGTTATTAATCTTTTTTTGTTGCCTGTATCGGAGATAGATCCCCAAAATGGAGAAGAAAATCCGGATATTCCTCCTTTTATGGTTGAAAGAATACTTATGAGAAACAGAGATGCTCCCAATTCTCTCAGTCTCAATTGAAGAAGCATACTCAAAGATATGGCTATAATATTTCTTGAGGTTGAAGAAAGTAATAACGGTGTTCTTTTTGATCTAAACATTTTTCACCATCCAGTTAGTTAACTACCTTAACTAACTAGATTATACATTTAAAATATTAAAATATAAAAAATGAAAAATCCTTATAACAAACCTGAACAAATGTTATGGTAAGTTCAGCAAGAATAAAATGATTATTCTGAAAATAATCAAAGGTAATCGAAGTTAAATTGTATTTTGTGATTCATATCAATTCACATATAATTGAAATTTTTGTAAATAATAAACACCTGTATCTGGAATAAAGCTTGTTTCCAATAAGGAAGTAGAATCGCTTGTTATTAATTCGCCTTTAAAACCAGATGGTAGTGATAAACCATTGATTCCATCCGCTTCTTTAATATCCGGCAATAAATTTTCTATAAAATCAAATTTTATATTTCCATCATAATAAATCAGAGTATTGTAATCGAATTCGTTGAGTTTGAAAAAATATATTCTATACTCATCGCCCGCTTCCCTCACAAGCTCCACCAGGTATTTAATTCCCATATCCGTCTGATCGAAATAAACTCTGTTTTCAAATGCCATGAATATAGTTTTCAAATTGTTGGCCACCTGTGTTGCCTTTGCTTTTGCCTGAGCATTGAGCATTAACGGTGTTACGACTGCTATTATAGCTCCGATGACAAGCAGTACAATCAATAGCTCTATTAATGAAAATCCTCTCGCTCTCGTTTTCATTTTAATCAATCCTCCATTTATTTAATCCGGTCAATTCTTCGTATTTTTTTATTATTTTGTTCAATCTGTTGAAGTCTTCGTCGTCTAAACTTATTTCTCCGCTTTCGTATTGATTGATTTTTTCCTTTGACCAATTATAAGCATCTTCATACATATCCAGAAGTTTTGCTATGTATATTTGTTTTTCGTTTTCCGGAATATCCTGGGTATAAAGCGCATAGAACATTGAAAGCATTATCTGGTATCCACAGTTTGTGATCTTTTATATAGTACCAGGCGAAAAGTTCCCTTTTCTCCTATGTCAAAGAGTTTATCGATTACATCAAGACCATATAGAAGGACTAAATTTTCTGAATAATCCTTATAATAAAAATTAGAAGTTGGTCTCAAATAGATGGCAGTATCGTATGTATATTCAAATTCGTTTCTCAAATCTTGAGAGAGATTTAAGAGAGTATTTTGAAGCTCTTTTATGTTGAGTTCGTTTGTCGAATTTTTGAGTTTTTCAAGATTATTTGTTAAATCTGAAGTCATACTCATGGTATTAAATAACAATATTCCTATGTTTGAGAATGAATTAGAATCCTGGAAATATTGTTGTGAGTTTATCTGATATTGTATTGAATCCAAATAAGATTGACACAAGACAAATTCTTCAATATTTATCATATTTAAAGTTTTAGTAATATTTGTAGAATCAGATGTACTGTAAATAATAGAGGGAAGAATACTAAAATAGTCATTTTTAATATCCATCAAAGGTTTGATTATTTCCCTTGGATTATCAGGTTTGATAATATATTTCATGTAATCAGATTGTCCTTTGAATAATTTATTTGCATTGGCTAAGAATAATTCTTTTTTGTTGGTATATATTTTTTTTATAATTATCATCTATGTTGTTTTTATTCAGAATAAAATTAGCGGCAAAAAATAAATTGTTTCCATTTTTTGAATTTTCTAAAGAACTGATTATGTTGGCAGATCCTTTAAAATACTCCATATATTGGGAAATTGAATATTCGTTTATTTTAGAAAGGTATTCATTTTTTTTGTTTTTTAGGTTCGATAAATAATTGTTTATAGAATTTATTTTTTTATCAGTTACAAGAGATTCGATATATCTGTTGGGAGCGTTTGGAAAGTTATTTTTTATATCTTCTATTTCCTTATCGGTTGAAGGATCTGCTAAAATATTGTTTTCTTCAGTTGCAATATCAAAATCCAGCAAATTTTGATTGATTTTTTTGATTTCTGTTTTATATTCTTCAAGGACATCGTAGTATTTTTCGCTATATTGAAGCTGATATTTTGAGAGTGAATAAAAGCCTTCGGAGAAAAAAATATTTTGTCATTAATCCTGCATTGAGAAGCGCTAATAAAACAATAAATAAGGGTAGAAAAAAATTTGAATTGATTTCAATTTTTTTGTTTCCAAAATATTTTGAAAGACATATGCTCAGAGTTGTTGCTGCCAGCAGGGAATTGGGCATTAAATGAGACGGTGATGAAACCATACTGTGAACAACTATTATTATAAAGGAGGATGAAACGAACAGAAAGAATAATATTTTCGAAAAATCTTTTTCAAAAAAGATGCTTTTGAACCAGTAAACGATTAGAAGAACCAGAGAAATAATAAATAAAGAGAATCCAACTATACCCGTCTCTGCGAGAATTTGCAGAAATTCCTGGTGTGTCTTATTGCTTATCCCAACTAAAGTATATAAATAATTTTTTGGATTTTTTTGAGTAATATCTGCGAGTGATTCCGAAGAAAAGTATTTATATGTGTTGAACCCCGTTCCAAAAAGGGGAGAAGTTTTAAAAATTTCGATCGAGGCTTCCCACATTTGAAATCTTTGATCAAATTGAAGGGTATTTTCGGCATCGGTAGTTATTCTTAAACCAATATTTATTTTTCCATTTCCGGTAAAAAATATTATCTGAGGAAAAAATGAAAAAAAGTAGCACAAAAAAAATTATTATTAAAAACAAATTTGACAATTTTATATGCTTTTTTATTCCAATTTTTTTATTTTTTAAAAAATAGATTATTATCCCTGTTATTAGAATAAGCAGAGATATAATCAAGGATAATATTGTCCCCCTTGTTTGTCCTAACAAAATTACAGAAAAGAAAATAAGAGATGAGATCAGAAAAAAAGGTTTTCTGAGCTTATCATTTTTCCAGATTTTTTCTTTTGACAGACTAAAATAGATAGATACCGGCAACAGCATTGCGATGAAATCTGTGGTAAAATTTACGTTTCCTACGAATGATTTTAAATTTCCTCTAGAATATGGTGTCAAGCTATAACCACTAAGAAAATTTGATAAGCCGTTACCTGAATAAAAAAGCAATAAAGAATCTATTGCGATAATTAAACCCGCAAAGACAAAAAATTGCAGTATCAATAAATGAATTTTTTGTTTTTTTGTTGGAGATATATACTATATAAAGCAAAAAAAACAAAAATGTTCAGAGAAAATGTTATTGATGAAAAGAATACTTCGCTGTAGTAAAAAAAATTGATATAAGGCAGAGAGATTTGTAAATATTATGAAAAACAAAGGGAATAAAAGCTGATATGATAGTTCAAATTTTTCTCTGTTTTTTGATATGTTTATCGAATATTTTATAAAAATTATCACGAAAAAAATTGAGCATATGAAGAATTTAGGTATGCTCATGTTGTATGTGAAATTTGGAATGAAAAAAACAGAAGATAAAATTATAAAAAATCCTAAAAATTTATTCATAGTAATTTATAAAAAAAGGAGTGGATATGCCACTCCTTTTTGCTTTATAGAAATTTATTGTTTTTAATAAACTACGATTGTAAAGGAATAAACTCCTGTACCGGTATCGTAATTGGAAGTTCCTAAAATTTCTCCGATTGTGGTGGTATTAACTTCGTCCGATCCTGGTCCACTGACGCTTACTGTATATTGTCCGGCTGTAGCTGTAGTATTGACCTGTGCTGTGTATCCGGATTGTACATCTTTTACAAAGTTAGATAATGTCAAATCTGATCCTGTAGTGATACCACTCATACCATCTACGTAAATGCTATTTTCAATAGCGCCTCCGATTGTCTTAAGATTTTCTGCTACCTGTGTTGCTTTTGCTTTTGCGATAGCGTTCAATGCGATTGGTGTAACTACAGCAATCAAAGCAGCAATAACTGCCAATACGATTAATAATTCAACTAATGAAAATCCATTTTTTCTCCTCATGGTTGTTACCTCCTAAATAATTTATAATCATCTGGAATTTTAGAAGCAAAAGTGTGCCAGTTTTCTTTTTTTGTGATTTGTCCCATGAAAATACAATTATTTGGGGAAATGGTTCTTCATATCATATTGTATTTGCGAAATTAATTTCAAAGATATTTATGTATAAATTATTAAAGATAAGAATTCAAGGCCATTATTACTTTGAATTGTTTTTCGGTATTTTGAAATGCATTTCAGCAAAAAAAGATGAGCTGCAATTATACTACCGGATTCAAAAATAATCCAGGCAAAAAAAATATTCAATGCTTTTTAATATAAAAAATTTAAAAAGTTATATATTAATAATGAACATATAAAAAAGAAGGTGGAATGTTTGAATTATTCAAATGTAAAAACCGTTACACTTTATGGACTTCAAATGATTCCCGTGGTAGTTGAAATTGATGTAGACAAAAAAGCGGTGATATACGATATAGACATCGTAGGTCTTGGAGATACCGTAGTTAAAGAGAGTAAGAAGAGGGTTAAAAGTGCCATAAAAAATTCGGGATTTAAAGTTCCCAACGGAAAAATTGTTGTCAATCTTGCCCCAAGTGATGTGAAAAAAGAGGGTTCTTATTTGGATCTTCCGATCGCTGCGGGATTATTGAAAGCCAATGATGTTATAAGTAAAAACCTGGATGAATTTGTTTTTTTTGGAGAGTTAGGACTTGACGGCTCATTGAGAAAGGTGAGAGGGGTCCTTCCTATTTTAATAAGCCTTCAAAAGAATGATAAGAATTTAAAGGTGATTCTCCCAAAAGAAAACGAATCGGAAGCATCTGTTGTTGAAGGAATAGATATATATGTTATGGAAAATTTGAACGAAATGGTCCAATTTATCAATGGTTATGTTGAAAAAAAACCGGTTGAGTTTAAAGTGCCGTGGATGAAAACCGGAAAAGTGGAAGATATGTCTGATATTAAAGGGCAGGAATTTGCCAAAAGAGCGGCCGAAGTTGCCGCCGCCGGTGGGCACAATATTTTGCTCATGGGTTCTCCCGGATGTGGAAAAACTATGCTCGCAAGGAGAATTCCGGGCATTCTTCCACCAATGACTTTAAATGAAGCTATTGAGACGACTATGATTTACAGTGTTTCAGGATTGCTTAACGATAGCGGGCTGATAGTAACAAGACCCTATAGATCACCGCATCATACGGCATCGAGTACGGCGATCATAGGCGGTGGAACTCAGGCAAAACCCGGAGAGATCAGTTTGGCACACAATGGTGTGCTTTTTTTAGATGAATTTCCTGAATTCAGAAGGGATGTTATCGAGGCTTTGAGGCAACCGCTTGAAGATTCCGAAGTGACGATTTCCAGAGCGAAATTGTCGGTTACTTATCCATCGAGATTTATGTTGGTTTTGGCTCAGAATCCATGTCCTTGTGGCTGGTATGGTGACGATTCAAGAGAGTGCACCTGTAACTGGAATGAGATAAAAAGATATAATAAGAAAATATCGGGACCCATGGAGGATAGAATAGATATTTTTGTTAATATGCCAAGAATAGTGTATAAGAAATATAGGGATTTTGAATCCGGTGAAACTTCTGAGAAGATAAAAAAAAGAGTGGAAATAGCCCGAAGAATTCAACTGGATAGATTGAAAAAATATGGAATCTACCCAAATAGTCAGCTTAGTCACAAAATGTTGGAGGAAATAGTTGAAATGGAAACACCCGCAAAGCTTTTACTGGAAAATGCTGCGGACAAAATGAAATTAACCGGAAGGAGTATAGACAAAATATTGAAAGTGTGTTTAACTATTTCTGATTTAGAAGGTGAAAGAATTATTTCTCCAAAAATTTTGGCGGAGGCTTTACAATATAGAAAAAAACAAAATAATTATGATTGAATAATTTTTGGTGTTTGTGGTTGACATAGAAATCATTTTGGTTTAAAATTCATAAGTGAATTTATTGGTCCCTTAGCTCAATTGGCAGAGCGGTTGATTCTTAATCAATAGGTTGCAGGTTCGATTCCTGCAGGGATCACCAATAATATGAGAAAGAGGACGCTGTCCCACCCCAGCCTTAAGGTAAAGGGTAACAAAGGTGAACTAACACAATAATAGGCGGGTGTATATACCGCCTGTTTTTATTTTTTGAGAGGTGATTATTTATCGGTAAAAAAAATGATTATACACCAAAGAATGGTGAAATTAGATCCGAGAAAGTTAGAGTTGTAGATGATGACGGAACGCAATTAGGTATAATACCAACTTCTGAGGCATTAAGAATAGCGAGAGAAAAGGGGTTGGATCTTGTTCTTGTTGCTCCGGAGGCAAAACCTCCTGTTGCAAAGATAATGAATTTTGGGAAGTATAAATACGAAAAGGAAAAGAGACAGAGAGAAGCGAAGAAAAAATCAAAACAAAATCAGATGAAAGAGATGAAATTCAGAATAAGAATCGATACCCATGATTATGAAACGAAATGCAACAGAATAAAAACTTTCTTGGAAAAGGGGAGTAAAGTAAGGGTAGTAATAATGTTCAGGGGAAGAGAAATAGTTTTTGCTGATAAAGGGAAAGAAATTTTAGATAGAGTTGCTTCCGATTTATCGGAACTTTCTGAAGTAGATAGAAAACCTAAATTAGAAGGAAGAGACATGTGGATGATTTTAAGGCCAGTGTCTAAGAAGGATAAACCAAAGCAGGGAGGAAATGACAATGAGTAAAAACAAGATGAAAACTCATAGGGCCAGTGCAAAAAGATTCAAGATTACCGGAAGTGGAAAAGTTTCATTCCATCACTCGGGTACAGGACATAACACTGGAAAGAAAAGTCCTAGAAATAGAAGAGTTGCGAAAAAAAGAGATATACTTCCAAAGGGAATGGAACGCAAAGTAAAAAAGAGTCTTTGCATATAAATAATAATGAAGAGGTGAAATAGATGCGTGTTAAAGGCGGAATGATTTCGAAAAAGAAAAGAAAGAAATTTTTGAAGGCTGCTAAAGGTTACAGAGGTGCGTTAAGCAGAAGATATAGGATAGCCAGACAATATTATGTAAGATCGGGAGTTTTTTCATTTGCAGGTAGAAAGCAGAAGAAAAGAGATTACAGAAGATTATGGATAACCAGGATAAATGCCGGGGCAAGAATGGCCGATACGAAATATAATGAATTAATGCATGGACTAAAAGTAGCAGGAATTAATATAAACAGAAAGATGTTGGCAGATCTGGCGGTAAACGATTTTGAAACTTTTAAAGAATATTGTGACATCGCAAAAAACGCAACAGCAAAATAAATTGAGAGGCTTTATGCCTCTTTTTTTTTGTTATAATATTTTGGGAAGAGGTGATTTTATGGATATGAAGCTTGAGAGAGTGAATAAAACCGCTTACAAAGCAGTGACAGATGATGGGGTTGAAATATTTATGGATTCGCACAGACCAGAAGGTGAGAAAGCCCTGGGGGGAACCCCGATGGAATTAACGCTGGCATCCCTTATGGGTTGTACATCGATGGTGGTGAACGCAATTCTGAGAAAAATGAGAATAGAAAAATATACCTATTCTATGAAGGCAGAGGCTAAAAATGAAGATGAAGTCCCTGGTAAGTTTATTTATATTAAATTGTTCTATATTTTTAAAGGAAATGACCTGAATAGAGAAAAAATAGAGAAAGCAGTAAGCAAATCCCATGAAAAGTATTGCCCGGTAGCAGGAATGTTGAAACGGGCGTTAAAAATAGATTATGAGATAAAATACGAGGAGGAGTAACTTGACTGACCAGAGTGAAAGAATGCAAAATATCAGTGAAAATATGAAAAAAATAAAAAATAAAATATTGGTGATGTCTGGCAAGGGAGGAGTTGGAAAATCTACTGTTGCCGTTAATCTGGCTGTTTCGTTGACTTATCAGGGTTTCAAAACCGGATTGCTTGACATAGATCTGCATGGTCCAAACGTTGTTAAGATGTTGGGAATAAATAAAAAACTTGGAATTTTGGAAAATGGAAAGATATCTCCAGTCGAAATTCCCGGAGAATTAAAGGTCGTTTCTCTTGCGAGTTATGTTGATCAAGGAGACCCGGTGATCTGGAGGGGCCCAATGAAAACAACGGCTATTTATCAATTTTTAGGTGATGTCCAATGGGGAGATCTGGATTTTCTGATAATTGATTCTCCTCCGGGAACAGGGGATGAATCTCTCACCATTCTTCAGACTATTCCTGATTTACAGGCTCTTATTGTAACAACACCACAGGAAGTTGCGCTCGTTGATGTTAGAAGAGCGATTAATTTCGTAAAAAAAATGATGAGGAAGCCGATAGGAATAGTGGAAAACATGTCTTATCTGATCTGTGATAAATGTGGAAATAAAATGAATATTTTTGGCGAAGGTGGAGGAAAAAGAGTGGCAGAAGAATTTGACTTACCGCTTCTTGGGCAACTGCCTCTTAATCCGGAAGTTAATGTTAAAGCCGATAAAGGAGAAAGTATAATAGTTGGAATGAGGGATACGGAAATGGAAAGAGCCTTTAATGATTTAACTTCAAATATTCTTCAAAGAGTAGAATTATAATGAAAAAGATTAAAACGATAACACTTGAGTGGAACAGAAACGAATTAATTTTAATTGATCAACGAATGCTCCCAACGAAAAAAGAATATATGATATGTAAAACATATGAAGATGTTTATGTTGCAATCAGAGATATGATCGTAAGAGGAGCGCCGGCGATCGGTGCGACCGCGGCTTTTGGATATTATTTAGGACTCAAGGAATTAAGTAATTCTTTGAAATCTGAAAAGCCTGAGGATGTTTCCAAAAGAATCTTCGATAAATTGGCCTCAAGCAGGCCAACTGCTGTGAATTTGTTCTGGGCACTGAAAAGAATGGAAAAAGTTTTTTTAGAAAATATAAATGATGATAATATCTTAGATATATTAGAAAATGAAGCTTATAAAATAGCAGAGGATGATATAAAAATTAATAAATCTATAGGAAAATTCGGACAGGAAATCCTGTCAGATGGAGACACAGTACTCACGCATTGTAATGCCGGGGCACTGGCCACTGTAGATTATGGGACCGCTTTGGGAGTTATCAGAGGAGCTATAGATTCCGGAAAAATGATAAAAGTGTTTGCTGATGAAACCAGACCCTATCTTCAAGGGGGCAGATTAACCGCATGGGAGTTAATGGAAAGTGGAATTGATGTTACTTTGATAACAGATAATATGGCCGGTTGGGTTATGAAGCAAGGTAAAATAAATGCCGTTGTTGTAGGAGCGGATAGAATAGCTGCAAATGGAGATACCGCAAATAAAATAGGTACATATTCTGTTGCCGTCCTTGCCCAAAAGCATGGTATACCTTTCTACATTGCCGCTCCGTTGTCTACAATAGATATTGAAATACCGGATGGCGAAGAAATACCTATTGAAGAGAGAAATAAAAGAGAGATCACACATATAGGAGATAAGCAGATTGCTCCGGATAATGTGAAATGTTTCAATCCTGCTTTTGACGTAACGCCTTGGAATTTGATAACAGGAATAATTACTGAGAAAGGTATTTTGCGTCCTCCTTACAGGGAAACGATAAAAAAATTATTCGATAAATAGGTGATGACTTGCCGGAGAACATAGCATTTTTAGATTCAAATTCAGAAATAACTCTTTTTACAAGAGAAAAAATAATGAATGTGATAGTTAATGGTGATCTTGTTCTTTTTTCTTTTTCTCAAATAGGTGATTTTGTTTCAATTAAATTGGATAGAGTTATCACTCCCTTTGACAGAGTTATCATTGAAGGTGAAAAGAAAAAGTATAAAGCTTTCCCGGGTCACATTCTTTTAAATGGGAATTACGATACCGATCAGAAACTGGGAAATTTTTTGTCATACAATTCAACAACTTTTAAAGTCTGGGCCCCGGGTCCTCATAGAATATTCGTTGAGATTTTTTCGGTGGATGATTTAGAAAAATCTATTTATGATCTTGTAATGGAAAATGATAAAGCCGGGGGTGTGGACAGCTTCAATAAAAAAACAGCTTTATGGATATGCTTACAGGTATAGAATTGAAAGATACGATGAAATCATCTATGCTCATGACCCTTACGGGAAAGCGTGTACTTTGAACAGTGAATTCTCGTATATTATCGATTTTGAAAAAATCAGAAATAAAGATCTTGCAATAAATTATGGTCCTCATTTGAAAAGTTCCCTGGAATCAATTATTTATGAAGCGCATATAGATGATTTAACACACTCGTGGACATCAGGAGCAAAAGTATATGGAAAATACGACAGCTTACAAAACGTTACCAGAACCCCATTGAATTCATCATCCGGAATAGACTATCTGAAGGAATTGGGAATTACACATATTCATCTGATGCCTATTCAGGATTTCAGCAACGATGAAATTTCAGAAGATTATAACTGGGGATATGATCCATCACTTTATAATGTGCCCGAAGGTATATATTCAAACAATCCCAGGGATCCTGAAAAGAGAATACTTGAGCTTAAAGGATTAATAAACAAGCTTCATGAAAATGAAATAGGAGTAATTCTGGATGTTGTATATAATCATACTTTTCAAACGGAGGAGTCGTGTTTTCAAAAATTGGTTCCGTATTATTATTACAGATTGACTCAGAATAGAGAGTTTTCGAATGGTTCTGGTTGCGGAAACGAAATAGCAACAGAAAGGTACATGGTGAGAAAATTTATTATAGATTCCTTGAAGCATTGGATCAATGATTATAATATTGATGGTTTCAGATTTGATTTGATGGGGCTTATGGGTACCAACACCATGAAAATTATTGAAGAGGAATTGAGAAAAATAAAGAAAAACATACTTCTTTATGGTGAACCATGGACCGCTGGCTCTACTACTATGCAGGATAGGATTTTTTTCAAAGGAGAGCAAAAGGGAACCGGAATAGCGGTTTTCAATGATGACTTAAGAAATGCCCTCAAAGGGTATTTAGACGATTACAGTAAAGGTTTTGTAACCGGAGAAAAAGACAGGGAATTGGAGGTAGCCAAAGGAATTGTTGGCGAGATAAATTATTCAAGAGTTATTCGGGGATTCTCTACAGAACCGACTGAAGTTATAAATTATTGTTCCTGTCACGACAATATGACTCTTTGGGATAAAATATTGAAAAGTACTCCACATATGTATTTTGAAGAGCACAAAAAAAGGGCAGCATTAGCCATTTCCATAGTTTTAACTTCACAGGGTATTCCGTTTTTGCATTCCGGGTCTGAAATGTTGAGGACAAAAGCGCTTGAAGAGAACAGTTATAATTCCGGTCATTTTATAAATGAATTGAATTATTTGAGAAAGGATTTTTATGAAGATTATTTCAAGTACATTTCCGGATTGATTCAACTGAGAAAAAATGAATCTTTGTTTAAATTGAAAAGCAGTTTGGAGATAAGAAAAAGATTATCTATAATTCATGCGGCCGATGGAAAAATAGTATATATAATAAGGGGAAAAGATCACGAGATCTTAATTATTCACAATTCAACTAACGGAGAATATAATATTGAGCAATCGGGCAACTGGAGAATTGTTGTGCAGGATTTTAAAGTGGATATGAATGGGTTAAAGTTTGAGACCGGGAAAATAAATTGTTATCCCGTGTCTACGACCATAGGAATAAAAAATATTTAGGGAGGTTAGCTTTATGTGGGATCATCTTAAAGAAACTGATGAAAAAGCATATGAAATTTTAGAATTGGAAAGGAACAGACAGGAAGAGGGTTTGGAATTGATCGCTTCGGAAAATTTTGTTTCTCCTTCGGTAATGGAAGCTGCTGGCTCTCTTTTGACTAATAAATACGCTGAAGGATATCCGAATAAAAGGTATTACGGTGGCTGTAAAATCGTTGATATGGCAGAATCCCTCGCAAGAAACAGGGCGAAGGATTTGTTCAATGCAAAATATGTTAATGTGCAACCTCATTCGGGTTCTCAAGCTAATATGACGGTTTATTTTGCGTTTTTAAAACCCGGAGATAAAATAATGGGTATGTCTTTAAGTGAAGGGGGGACATCTGACTCATGGTTCGCCCGTATAATTTTTCAGGGTTACTTTATGATGTTGCTTCTTACGGTGTGGATGAAAATACCGGGTATATCGATATGGATAATGTAGAAAAACTTGCAGAAGATAACAGGCCAAAACTGATAATTGCGGGCGGAAGTGCTTATGGAAGGATAATAGATTTCAAAAAAATTCAGAGAAATAGCCGATAAAATAAACGCTTTACTCATGGTTGATATGGCTCACTTTGCTGGTCTTGTTGCCGCAGGATTATATCCCAATCCTGTTGATTATGCTCATGTTGTAACCACTACTACGCATAAAACGCTCAGAGGAACGAGGGGAGGGATGGTTTTTAACTAATGATAAGGATGTGTATAAGAAAATAAATAAAGCGCTATTTCCTGGAATCCAGGGTGGGCCTCTTATGCATGTGATATTGGCAAAAGCGGTTTCTTTTGGAGAAGCACTGAAAGATGATTTTAAATTTTATCAGCAGAAGATAGTTATCAACGCTAAAGCTTTGGCTGCAGAGCTTGAAAAAAGAGGAAATAAAATTGTATCCGGCGGAACCGATACGCATGTTTTTTTGCTGGATCTTTCAAATACGGAAATTACGGGAAAAGCTGCTGAGAAAGCTTTAGAAAGAGTCGATATAACTGTAAACAAAAATACTGTTCCCGGAGAAAAGAGATCCCCTTTCATAACAAGTGGTATCAGAATAGGAACTCCCGCGGTTACCACGAGAGGTATGGATGAAACCAATATGTCAGAAATAGCTGATTTGATCGATTGTGCTTTGAAAAACATAAAGGATGAAGAAGGAATGCTCGAAGATAATATTATAAAAGAAATTAAAGATAAAGTACATAAATTAACTGAAAGATATCCATTATACAAAAAATTATAAGGAGAGTGTTATGAAGGAATTAATAATTGTAGATCATCCCCTGGTAAAACATAAGGTTTCCCTGATGAGAAAAAAATCTACCGGTACAAAGGAATTCAAAGAACTTTTGAAAGAAATTTCGTTTTTAATAACATACGAGGCAACGAGGCACATTAAAACTAAAATGAAAAGGGTTACGACTCCAATATGTGACGCAGATGGTTTTTTTATTGAAGAAAAAAAAGTAACCATAGTTCCGATATTAAGGGCCGGCCTGGGAATGCTTGACGGAATCCTTTCTTTGATGCCGAATTCATCGGTTGGTTTTATTGGAATATATAGAGACCCGGAAACACTTCAACCTGTTGAGTATTATGCGAAATTTCCAAATATATCTGAAAATGAGATTTTTGTTGTTGATCCCATGCTTGCGACAGGGGTTTCTTCAAGTGCTGCTGTAGATGAAGTTAAAAAAGCTGGTGGGACCAGGATAACTTTGATGTGTTTAATTGCAGCTCCGGAAGGGGTAAAATTTGTTCATGGAAATCATCCTGATGTTAAAATAGTGACTGCCGCACTTGACGAAAAACTCAATGATCACGGATACATTGTTCCAGGATTGGGGGATGCGGGAGATAGACTTTTCAGGACAAAATAGAAAAATATTGGTTATCGGTGGTTTGTTAAAAGATGTTGAAATAAGTGGTGAAGGCCATTCAACGATATTCAGCTCAAAAATAGGAGGGGCGGCATATAATGTTGCCTTTGCTTTGAGCAAAATAGGATTTGAAGTTTATTTTGGAACTGTCTATCCTGAAAATTATTATGAAAAAATATATGAAAATAATCTAAAAATATTTCCTCTTAAGTATCCTTCAAAAAAAGGGATTTTTCTTTACAAAGAGAAGAAAATAATAGGAGTGGAAAGATCTACAAGGGTAAAAATCACTCCATTATTGAAAGATATTCTAACAAAGAAAAAATTCTTAGCTTTTTTTTCTACTTTTGAACTTGGAAGTGATATTGTGAATGATTTATCTGCAATAGACGCCGATTGGAAATTTCTTGACCCGTCGCCGTGGTTTGAAGGAGAAAAAATAATTGATTATGAAATTTTTGATTATGTTTTACCAAATAGAATGGAAATGAATAAAATAAAAAAACTTCCTTTTGAAAAATCCATAGTGAAAGATGGAACAAAAGGAATATTTTTTAATAATAATAATTTTGAGAATAAAAAAAATAGGTGTCGACAAATTTGGAAAATGGGGATTTGTTTGTGATGCAATTTTCATTTCGAAAATTGTTTCGGGAGAAGACACATTTTGATTCAATAAAAACAGCAATGCAGGAAGCCGTAGATTTCTCAATTTCAGGACAAAAGCTTTGAATCGTTTGTTTTAGGGATAATGCACATGGGAAAAAAGAAACGAAGCATAGTTGAAAGTTTATTATTGAAAGTTTTAAGTAGAAATCAAACTGAGTGGTAATTAAATAAATCATTTATAACTTTTTGAGTAATTTATTCTTTTTTCCCTTGCCTGATTGAACAAACAATTATATCTCTAAAAAAAATTTGTTTGCTTTACGAAAATGATAAAAATAATTTAGTCGCTTGTTTCAGATTTTTTTGAATATCTGTTAAGGATTGTTGCATTTTTATTCATATATAAGTTTTTTGAAACGTGATATAATTTTCTTAGTTTGATTTTAGGAATTTTAATAATTCCTATTTTTTTGTTATGAGGTGTTGAATGGGAAATGTGAGAAAAGTTGAACTGGTAAATTTGGTTGTTTTTGTATTTGGAAGTTATATAGATTATAAATATTTGGAAATAGAGGAAGAACTGATAAAAAATTTTGGGGAAATCGATTATATCTCCGAAACTTTGGATTTTGATAAATTCACTTATTATTATACAAACGAAATGGGACAAAAAGTTCAGGGGAAACTGGTCAGTTTTAAAAGACTTATACACCCTGGAAGTCTTGCAAATATAAAGTTAATAACTAATAAAATTGAAAAAATGTGTTCTGTTGACGGTAAGCGAAAGATTAATTTTGATCCCGGTTTTATACACCACAGCCAGTTTGTTCTGGCTTCTACAAAGCATTGGGCAAACAGAATATATATTTCAAACGGTATATATGCTGAAATTACTCTGATGTATATCGACGGAAAATTTATCCCCTTTGAACATACTTATCCAAATTATAAAGATGAAAAATATCTTGAAGAGCTGACAAAAATAAGAAATATGTATCTGGAAAAAAGAAAGGAATATTATAATAAATGAGAATTGTAGTTTTGACTTTGGGGTGTCCGAAAAATGAAGCCGATGCTCAAAGCCTGAAAGGTAAACTTGTAGAAAGAGGCCATCATATAATCACAGAAGTAGATGATGCGGATTTAGCCATTATCTATACCTGTGGATTTATACGTGATGCAAAGGAAGAAAGTATAAATGAAATATTCAAAATGGTGAATCAAAAAAAGAATAAGAATAATTTTAAAGTTGTGGCCGTTGGATGCCTTATTCAAAGGTACTATGAGGATTTCAAAAAAGAGATTCCTGAAATAGACGGGTTGATCGGAGTTGAATCATCTGAAAAAATAGCTGATTTGATATCCGACGAAAATTATTTTTTTTACTCGAATAATATGAATTCCATTTGTGAATTTTCATCCAGAGGAACTCTCACTTCTCATTCTTATATAAAAATAGGTGATGGTTGTAACAGAAATTGTTCCTTTTGTTCCATTCCGTCTTTTAAAGGAATTTCTATGAGCAGATCCGCCGACGATATAGTTAATGAAGCTTCTTTTCTGATTGAAAACGGTGTGAAGGAATTAATACTTGTATCCCAGGATACAACTCAATATGGATTGGATTTGAAAGAGAAATCCTCCCTGTCTGTTCTGTTGAAAAGGCTCAATGAACTTAATGGAGAATTCTGGATCAGAGTTTTATATTTACACCCCGATCATGTCAACAGTGAATTAATTCAAACGATGATCTCTTTGCCTAAAGTTATTAATTATTTTGATATACCTGTTCAGAGTGGAAGTAATAAGATTTTGTCATCAATGAAAAGGATAAAATTTTCCGACGAATTGAGAAAGCTCTTTGAATATATACGTAGTTTAAGTGATGATGCTGTAATAAGAACAACCATAATGGTGGGGTTTCCAGGTGAGACAGAAACGACTTTTAACGAAACACTCGATTTCATTAAGTGTGTTAAATTCGATCATCTCGGAGGCTTTGTTTATTCTAAAGAAGAGAATACCGAGGCTTATTTCATGGAAGAGTCTATGAACAGTGAACGTGCAACAGAATTATTGAACAAATTATTAAACGTTCAAGGGGAAATTTCTTTAAATTTCTTGGATAAAATGGTTGGAAAAGAATACACTGTTTTATTGGAAAAAGATGAAGGAGATATTTTTGGAAGAAATTATGCGCTTGCTCCGGACATAGATAATACAATTTTTATTGACAGTACTTATTTTTCGAAAGAATTTGTTAAATGTAGAATAACCGGTGTTTTTGAAAATCAATTAGAAGGGGAATTAATATGAACTTACCGAATAAATTGACTATTCTTAGAATCATTTTAACTTTTCCTGTTATCCTGTTTCTTCAGTTTGGAAATAATCTTCTTTTTGCAATTTTGTCTCTGGTTCTTTTTGTCATAGCTTCATTTACAGACTATTTAGATGGATATTATGCAAGAAAGTATAATTTGATAAGTGATTTTGGTAAATTTCTCGACCAAATATCTGATAAATTTCTTATTACAGCCACTTTGTTGATGTTTTTTTATCTTGGAATGCTGAATATTTGGATTTTGTTGATAGTTGTTTTGAGGGATATACTGGTTTCGGGTATTAGAATGTATGCCGCAAGTAAGGACGTGGTTATACCGGCTAATTATTTTGGGAAATTGAAAACTGTTTCGCAAATGGTTTTAATAATTTTTCTGTATTTTCTTTTGGTTTTTGGTATAAAAGCGGATTTGTTATCAATTTTGTTGCAGCTTATTGTTGGCATACTCACTGCCGGTAGTGGCATAAAATACCTTTTAGATAGTTCGAATCTTTTTAAAGGAGATGAGCAAAAATGAGAACATTCATTGCTATAGATACAGGCCCTGAAGTTGCGAACATGGTTGAGAGTATATCTGATAAGTTGAAACGTATGGGATTTAAAGCTTCGTGGGTTCCAAGAGAAAATGCTCATCTTACTCTTGCGTTTTTGAATGAAGTTGACGAAAAAAAGATAACAGTTCTTGGATCAATGATTTTAAATAGAATGCGGGGATTTCCTTCATTTTCGGTAAAAGTGTCAAAATTTGGGTATTTCAGAAATAAATCTCTTCCCAAAGCATTTTGGATAGGTTTTGAGGAAAATAAACATCTTCAGGATTTATTTGAAGAGACAAAAAAAGTTTTGGAATCATTTAATATAAGTATTGAAGGGAAATTTTATCCTCATATAACAATAGGAAGAATGAAATTCAGTCCGAAATATTGGGAAAAATTGATTCAAACGATAAATGTCGAGAAGATAATTATTCCAGTGAAAGAATTAACAATTTATGAATCGATTCTGAAAAAAGAAGGGGCGATTTATAAAAAAAGATATATATGTGATTTTGAAGGAGGGTTAAAGGAATATGATTGATGAGAATAAAAAAAAGGTTCTTGATAAAGCCATAAGCAGTATTGAAAAGCAACATGGTAAAGGTTCTATCATGTATTTGGGTGAAAAAAAAGCTTCTTCAAATGTTGAGGTAATTCCCACCGGAAGTATAAGCCTGGATGTTGCGTTAACTGTGGGAGGTTATCCAAGAGGAAGGATTGTTGAAATATATGGAGCTGAATCAAGCGGGAAAACAACGTTGGCTTTGCATGCTATAGCCTCAGCACAGAAAAGAGGTGGAGTTGTTGCGTTTATAGATGCAGAACATGCTTTGGATATTTCATATGCGGAAGCACTCGGTGTTAATCTTGATAGTCTTTTAATTTCACAACCGGATTTTGGAGAACAGGCACTGGATATAGCGGAAACATTGGTGAGATCGAATGCCATTGACTTGATTGTTATAGATTCTGTTGCCGCTTTGGTACCAAAAACAGAAATTGAGGGATCGATGGGCGAACTTCAAATTGGTCTTCAGGCGAGATTGATGTCTCAGGCTTTGAGAAAAATCTCCGGAGCTGTTAATAAATCAAGGACAACGATAATTTTCATCAATCAGATCAGAATGAAGATAGGGATAGCTTACGGGAGTCCAACCACAACAACCGGAGGAATTGCTTTAAAATTTTATTCCTCGATAAGACTTGAAATAAAGAAATCAGGTGTAATAAGGGATGGAAATGATTTGATCGGTAATGAAACAAAAATAAAAGTGGTTAAGAACAAGGTGGCACCGCCTTTTAAGGAAGTTCAGGTAGATTTGATTTATGGAAAGGGTTTTGCGAGGGAGAATGAACTTTTCAATTTAGCGCTCGAAAACGATATGATTGAAAGAAAAGGTGCGTGGTACAGTTATATTGACGAAAATGGAGAGGAGATAAGTTTGGGCCAGGGTAAAAATAATGCTATAGATTATTTGGTTTCAAATGAAGAATTGTTGAATAAGATTGAAAAAAGGATAAAAATAATGTATAAAATATTAAAAGATCAGGATACAAATGAAAATGAGGAATCTGAATCCTGATATAGATAAAATCAAAGAGGTATCGTACAGATATATTAAATTCAGATTCAGATCTGAATACGAACTAAAAGCGCTTTTAAGAAAAAAAGGATATGTTGATTACGATATTGATGATTGTATATCACAATTGAAAAAAGAGGGTTTGTTGGACGATAAGAGATTTGCAAAATTTTATGCTTATGATTCTTTAACCATTAAATTCAAAGGTCCTTTAAAAATAAAAAATGAATTAGAAAATTTTGGAATTGAAGGGTATATAATAGAGGATACTATTGATGAATTGATGAAGGAAATCGATATAAAAGAAGTAGTTAGAGAGTATCTTGAAAAGAAATATAGAAATATTGATTTGAATAGAATCGAAAAGCATAAAATTGTTGGTAATCTTTATCGTAGAGGATTTATGAGCTATGATATTGGGAGTGTTCTGAATGATTATATTAATTATAGAAAGGAGGATTGAGGTTTCAAGAAATATAGAAACCGATTAAATATATGATACTGGAGATTATTTTATTATTTGTAGGTTTAGCAATAGGGGCTTTTTTGACATATATATATTTTCTTCCAAAGATTGAGAAAAAAGCTAAAGAGTCTATCGAAGAAAAACTAAAAATTTCTAAAAAAGATGCCGAGTCTATCAAAAAAGGCGCACTTGATGAGGCGGAACATATAAAGAAAAAAGCGGTCTTAGATGGAAAAGAAGAAGTTCATAAGCTAAGAGAGGCTTATGAAAAGGAAATGAAAAAAGATAAAGAGGAACTGAAGCAATATGAGGATAGACTGGCAAAAAGGGAAGAAACGATAGAGAGAAAAGAACAGAGTATAGAAGATAGAAAGAAATATTTGGATGATGAGATAAATAAAGTTCAGGAACTGAAAGAAAACGCGGAGAAAAAATTATATGAACTGGCCGATTTAAATGAGGATCAGGCTAAAGAAATAGTATTGACAAGAGCGCAGGAAACGTACGAATACGATGTTGCGCAAAGATATAGAATTATTAAAGATCAATATGAAGAAGATGCGAATAAACATGCTAAATGGGTTATTGCAAATGCGATTCAAAGATATTCTGCAGAATATACGGGCGAATTAACTGTTAGCACGGTCAGCCTTCCTGCAGATGAAATGAAGGGAAGAATAATCGGAAGAGAAGGGAGAAATATAAGAGCTTTCGAAAAAATGACAGGAGCAGATTTAATAATAGACGATACGCCGGAAGTTGTTGTAATTTCATGTTTTAATCCTTTGAGAAGAATGATAGCAAAATTATCTCTTGAAAAATTGGTTGAAGATGGTAGAATACATCCGGCAAGAATTGAAGAAATGTATGAAAAAACAAAAAAAGAATTATATTATGAAATAAAAGAAGCGGGGCAGGAGGCTCTCATAAAAGTTGGGATTGCATCTATGCATCCCGAGCTGGTAAAATTGTTGGGAAGGTTAAAATACAGAACGAGTTATGGACAGAATGTTCTTGCACATTCAATTGAAGTTGCCCAGATTGCTGCTATAATGGCTGCAGAATTAAATTTGAACGTGAATAAGGTAAAAAGAGGGGCATTATTACATGATATTGGTAAAGCAGTAGATCACGAAATAGAGGGTTCACATGCCGATATTGGAGCGGATATTGCAAAAAGATATGGTGAAAAAGCAGATGTTGTAAATATGATAAAATTTCATCATGGTGAATCAGAACCGATTACACCGGAGGCTGTTTTGGTTGCTGCGTCGGACGCTGTTTCTGCTGCCAGGCCTGGTGCAAGAAGAGAGTCATTGGATATGTATATAAAAAGATTGGAAGACCTGGAAAACATTGCAAAGAGTTTTTCTCATATTGAGAAAGCATACGCTATTCAGGCGGGTAGAGAAGTAAGGGTTATTGTGGAGCCTGATAAAGTTGATGATGTTTTATCCGATAAAATTGCGGCGGATATTTCAAAGAAAATTGAAGAGGAAATGGAGTATCCCGGAGTGATTAAAGTTACGGTTATAAGAGAAAAAAGAAGTGTTTCATATGCAAGTTGATGAGTGATATATAATGATGATAAGGATGTGAAGAATACTAAGCCAACGTAGCTCAATCGGCAGAGCGGCTCATTCGTAATGAGCAGGTTGGGGGTTCAAGTCCCTTCGTTGGCTCCAATGCGCCCTAAGGGCGCTTTTTAATTATGGATATAGAAAAAAAAACGTTGGATTTTATTCATTCGGAAAATTTGATAAAAAAAGATGAAAGAATTTTAATCGCTGTATCAGGTGGCAAAGATTCAATGGCTTTGTTGTATTTTTTGAATAAATTCAAAAGTTTGTTGAAAATAAAATTATTTGTATGTAATATGAATCATTCTTTGAGAGGTGAGGAAGGTGATAAAGAAAATAAAATAATAAAAGAATTCTGTAGTTTGAATGATATTCGGTATAAATATAAAATTTGTAATATCAAGGAAATAAAAAGTGAGTCCAATGCGAAATCTTTAGAAGAAATTTCCCGCGAGCAAAGGTATAAATTTTTTAAAGAATGTAAAGATTTTTTTTCTGCGGATAAAGTGGCTCTTGCGCATCATCTGGACGATCTTATAGAAACAATTATTTTTAGAATGATAAAAGGAACGGGTTTAAATGGGCTTCTGGCCCTGAAGCCGCAAAGAGAATTTTATATAAGGCCGTTTTTGTTAGTTAATGTACAGGAAATAAAAAATTATGTTACAATTAACATGATTAAGTTTAATGAAGATAGAACTAATCATGATACGGTCTTTGAAAGAAATTATATTCGTCACGAAATAGTCCCTCATTTTGAAAGGATAAACGGTCAATATAAAGAAGCTTTTTTAAGACTTTATAAAAATTTAAATGACAGTTATGCAATTATAGAGGACTCAATTGAAAATTTAAAGGGAAAATTTCGTAAGTTACCTGGTAAATTGTTTATAAATAAATGTGAAATAAGGTCATATAAAGACCAACTGATAGCAGAAGTTTTAAGGAATATAATAAGCGATTTATCTGAAGACCATTATCCTCCGACAAGAGAAAGAATTGTCGGTGCTGTTCATAAAATAAGAGGAACTACTGATAAAAAATGGGTGATGGAGATATTCAAAAATATTTCAATAATGGGTTCCGGTGATTATATTTTTATTTTAAATAATAGTGAACAAAATTTTAAAAAAAAGATTCTTATTGATGAAATACCCTTTGAACTGAGTTATCTTTTTGGTAAAATTTATTTACAAAATTATAAAAATGCACTAGAAATTGATGGCAAAAAAAATTCAGTAATAAGAAGTGAAAAATTGGTTTTACCCTTAAAATTCAGGAATATTGAGAACAATGATTGCATTATACCCTTTGGAACAAAGGGAAGAAAAAGAATAAAAAAAATTTTACAGGAAAAAGGAATTCAGGGGTTTATCGATGAATTGATGATTTTGGAGAATGGAAATGGAGATATTCTATGGGTTCCCGGGGTTATATCCTCTGAACTATGTAGAGTTGAAAATTATGAAGAAAAAAACTTAGCTTTTTTTAGATTTGAAAGGAGGAGTCCATTTGAATTCTAAGTATAAAATTGGAGTAATAATATTTTATGTAATATTGGCAGTATTTTTAATAATTGGTTTAAGAGGGTTGTATTCGACTAACATGTCCGAAACCGTATCATATACAACTTTTATGAATCAGATTAATGATATAGCTCAAATATCTATAAACGAAAGCGGAAAAATCGTTTACACTTTGACAAAAGATATCAGGAGAGTTCAGGAAACCGTTGTAACAACGCAGGTAATGAACGGTGATAATTTTCAGAAAATTATAGATGATCTCGTAGCAAAGGGTGTAGATGTTCAATTTGAGAATGGCAGCGGATCAGTTTTTTGGTTGAATATTTTAGGAACAATAATACCGTTAGTTATAATAATTTTTATTTGGTTTTATGTAATGCGTTCGTTCTCCGGGAGAAATAATCAGGCATTTACCTTTTCGAAAAGTCCGGCTAAAAAATATGTTCAATCTTCAAAAAGGATTACATTTAAAGATGTAGCAGGGGTTGAAGAGGCGGTTCAGGAACTGGAAGACGTGGTTAATTTTCTAAAGAATCCTGAAATTTTTTCTCAGACCGGAGCAAGAATGCCCAAGGGTATTTTGCTTGTTGGCCCTCCAGGAACGGGTAAAACTTTATTGGCTAAAGCTTCTGCAGGTGAAGCGAATGTACCTTTTTTCTATATTAGTGGATCCGATTTTGTTGAATTGTTTGTTGGAGTTGGAGCGGCGAGGGTCAGAGATCTTTTCAATCAGGCCAAGACCAATGCCCCGGCTATTGTTTTTATAGATGAAATTGATGCCGTAGGTAGACACAGAGGTGCAGGATTGGGTGGAGGACACGATGAAAGGGAACAAACACTTAACCAGATCCTGGTCGAAATGGACGGTTTTGGAGAAAAAGCGAATGTTATAGTCATGGCTGCTACGAACAGACCGGATATTCTTGATATGGCTTTGCTCAGACCCGGAAGATTTGATAAAAAAATAATGGTTGATGGTCCTGATGTAAGAGGAAGATCGGCAATATTAAAAATTCATATGAGAAAGAAACCTATTGATCCGGATGTAGATGTGAATCTTTTAGCGAGAAGAACTCCTGGGTTCGTTGGCGCCGACCTTGAAAATTTGATAAACGAAGCTGCGCTTTTAGCTGCAAGAAAAAAGAAAAAACTCATAGGAATGGTGGACTTACAGGAAGCCATTGATAGAGTTATTGCGGGACCAGCTAGAAAGTCAAGGGTAGTAAATCCTAAGGAGAGAGAGATAATTGCTTATCATGAACTGGGTCATGCGATTGTGGGTATAGCTTTACCTCGTGCGAATACTGTTCATAAAGTGACCATAATTCCTCATGGTACTGCTGCATTAGGATATACCGAAAGTCTTCCCCTTGAAGACAGATTTCTTATGTCCAAAGATGAATTATATGAAAATATAACTGCTATTCTTGCTGGTAGAGCGGCCGAAGAAATAATTTTTAATGAAATTACAACAGGTGCAGCCAACGATTTACAAAAGGCCAGTGGTTTAGCGAAGAAAATGGTTACTGAATTTGGCATGAGCGATAAACTGGGGCCGATTTTCTGGGGAAAAGAAGAAGGAGATGTTTTCCTGGGAAAAGAATTGACAAAAATGAGCCATTTCAGCGAAGAAATAGCAAGCCAAATAGATGCCGAAATAAAAAAGATCATTTTTGAAACTTATGAAAAATGTAAAAACATAATCATTAAATTCAAAGATAAAATGCACGAGGCAGCAAAAGTACTGCTTGAAAAAGAGGTTTTAAGTGGTGAAGAATTAGCTGAAATAGTAGATATGAAGGAAAAAGGAAATTATTACAGAGAAACTGAATATGAAAGAGAAGTTGATAAAGAAGTTAAGGAAAGAGATAAAGAAAATGTGAAAAAGCAGGAAGAAATGTCCGAAAAAAATGATGAAAATGAAGGAGACATTGCTTGAGAAGGCCAAGAAATGTAGATTCTTGGTATGAATATGAAAAGGTAAAGAGTTTCAGTGATTCTGAGGTTTTTTTGAAGAATATAGATACATCGGGTCAGGTTAAAGTAGCATTAATATATCCGAATGATTATAAAGTTGCCAGTTCAAGTTTATCTTTTCATAAGGTCTTTGAAAAATTGAATGAATCAAAAAGAATATCGTGTGAAAGATTTTTTTTTGATAGAAAATTTAAAAAAAACTATTCTATCGATTCACTTACACCTTTGGATCAATTCAATATTTGGTCATTCAGTGTGAATTTCGAACTGGATTTACTCAATGTAATTTCTCTTTTAAAAACGTATAAGATACCGTTGAGAAAAAGAAATAGAAAGAGTTATCATCCGTTGATTTTGTTTGGTGGTGCTTTAACTTATTTCAGTAATTCAATTACAGATCAAATAGCAGATTTTGTTTATCATGGTGATTTGAGTGATGAATTTGTAAAAATAATGGAAAATTTTTATAAAAGAAGTACAAAAGATGAATTAATTTTCGATTTAAAAGATTTTTTCAGATCAAAGGAAACTAATTATAGCTGTTCATTGTCCAGCTCAGTTTATTTAACTGATAAAACTATATTTGATAATAGATTTTTAATTGAGATAAGTAGAGGATGTATCAGAAAATGTAAGTTTTGCACCGTAGGATTCAACTTTGGAAAATTTCGATTTATACGACCTGAATTAATAATTGATAAGATGAATTCCGTGAAGGAGTACACCAGAAAAGTTGGACTGATCTCGGCTACGGTGACAGATTATCCTTATTTAGATGAAATAATTGATTATGCGCTTGATAATAACTTTAATCTTTCATTTTCATCTTTGAGACTGGATTCGTTAACGAAAAATATTCTTAAAATTTTGAAGAAAAGTAATCAAAATCAATTTACAATTGCTCCAGAGGGAGGATCACAGAAGATCAGGAATATTTATAGTAAGGGTATTTCCCATGAGCAGATATTGAGAGCCCTTAATATGGGCAGGGAGTTAAATTTCGACTCAATAAAATTATATTTTATTTATGGAAGTCCGGAAGAAGAAAAAACGGATCTTGATGGAATAGTAAATATAGGTAATATTTGTTTGAATTTAGGTTACAAAAAAGTTATACTCAGTATAAATCCATTGATTCCGAAACCGGATACTCCCTTTGAAAATTATGGGATGGAAGATATAAAAGTTTTAAGGAATAAAGAGAGATATTTGAAAAATGAATTAAAAAGAATAGGTGTTAAGGCAAGTTTTGAAAGTATAAAAAGTTCAATAATACAATATAAATTGACCTCTATGGAAGATAAACAAGCAGAAAAGTTTTTAGAAACGGTTGAAAATGTTGAGAATATATCAGGTAATTTATTAGAAATATTTAAAAATAATTCTGAGAAAGGAGCGGGTTAAAATGGCAAAAAAAACAATATTAGTTGTAGATGATGAACCATCCATAGTTGAACTACTTACCTTTAATCTAAAAAAAGAAGGTTACGAAGTTTTAAAAGCGTACGACTCGGAAGAAACCCTAAAAATAATCGAAGATAATGATGTAAATATGTTTATAGTTGACATTATGCTTCCAGGTATGGATGGATTTGAGTTGGTAAGAAATCTAAGAGCATCGGAAAAATTCAGACAGACTCCTGTCATTTTCTTGAGTGCGAAAAGTGAAGAGTTTGACAAGGTTTTAGGTCTTGAATTAGGAGCAGATGACTATATAACAAAACCTTTTAGTGTAAGAGAAGTTTTGGCCAGAATAAGAGCTGTTTTTAGAAGAATACAGCAAAGTGTTCAGACAAAAGAAGAAAGACCGAAGAAAATATCTGCTAGAGATTTGGAAATTGATACAGAAAAATATGAAGTTAAAGTAAGAAATAAAATGGTGAGCTTAACACCTCTGGAATTTGAGCTTTTAAGATTTTTAGCCGAAAATGAAGGAAAAGTTTTCAGTAGGGATGTATTACTGGATAAGTTATGGGGATATGACTATTATGGTGATACCAGAACAGTCGATGTTCATATTAGAAGACTTAGAACGAAGATAGAAGAAGATGCTTCGAATCCCAAATATATTGTAACTGTAAGGGGAAAGGGATATAAATTTAGAGATCCGGGAAAGGAAGATTAATCATAATAATTGCTTTAATAATACTAGCGGCGATAATAGTGCTGCTAGTTTTTCTTTATCTGAAAGACGACAATATTTTGAGAAGAAAAAAAGCAATATTAAAAAGGCTTTCTTTACTTGTGGAAGAGGAAGATGGAAATATTGAAGATATTATTTTATATAAAAAAATAAGAGATAAAATAAAGAGCTGTGAGATAAAATGCGAGGAATCAAATTCCATTCTCAAAAGAATTTATTCTTTTTTAAACATGTTAGATGAGGGTGTAATAATAACTGATAAAAACACATGCATTGAATATCATAACAAAAAAATATTTGAAATTTCTTCTAAAAAAACTTTAAAAGGAAGAAAAGTATCGGAAGTAATAGATAATTATTACATCGATGATTTGCTGGAAGAAGTAATAAAAACCAATAAGTCAAAGGAAAGCGAAATATCGATATATTATCCCAATAAAAAAATATTTCATTGTGAAATTTCTTCTTTGAATTTAAGTGAAAATTTGCAAAAATATACAATTTATTTGAAGGATATTACCAATGAAAAGGATAATGAATTCTATAGAAGAAATTTTATTTCGAATGTATCACATGAATTGAAAACTCCACTGACTTCCATTCATGGATATGCTGAAACACTTATTAACAGTGATTTAGAAGATAAAGATGTTATAAAATCATTTTTAGGTATAATTGAGAATGAGTCTGCAAGAATGTCGAGGCTGATAAATGATCTCTTGGATCTTGAGAAGTTAGAAAATGGTGAAGGAAATTTTAACGAAGATATTCAAATCGATGAAGTGGTTTCTTATGTTGAAAAGATATTGGGTCCTCTGGCCGAAGAATTAAATGTTCGGATGACGGAGGAAGGTATAAATGGTATAGAAATTAAAAGTGATTTTGATCGTATGGTTCAGTTGCTGATAATTCTTGTCGATAACGCTATAAAATATACTTCACTGAAAGAAAATGGAGAAAAAACAATAAAAATAATTAAAAGTTATGAGGAAAATAAGGCACTTATAAAGGTTGAAGATACAGGTATAGGTATACCCGATAAATCAAAAAAATTAATTTTTGAAAGGTTTTACAGAGTTGATAAAGCCAGATCAAGAAAAATGGGCGGGACGGGTTTAGGATTATCAATTGCTAAAAATATTGTACAGATAATGAATGGAGAAATCACCTTTCATAGTGAGTACGGTAAAGGTACCACATTTGAAATAAAAATCCCTTTAAAGAGGTGAGAAAATGAGAATAGTGGATATTATTTCAAAAAAAAGAGATGGATTGAAAAATAGTTATGAAGAGATATATGATCTGATAAATGGATATCTGGATGGGAGAGTTCCGGATTACCAGGTTTCGGCATGGTTAATGGCCATATATTTTAATCACCTTTCTTCAGAAGAGAGAGTTGATTTGACCGAAATAATGTTGAATTCTGGTGAAAAAGTAGATTTATCAGAAATAGAAGGGATAAAAATTGACAAACATTCAACAGGAGGAGTGGGAGATAAACTATCTTTGATAATTTTACCTATAGTAGCATGTGCGGGTATAAAAGCCGCTAAATTATCTGGTAGAGGGTTAGGCCATACTGGAGGAACTATCGATAAATTGGAATCCATTCCAGGTTTCAAAACATCCTTATCGAAAGAAAATTTTATTAATCTGGTTAAAAAAAATGGTTTGGCCATAGCAGGTCAAACAGCTTCAGTTGCTCCTGCAGACAAAAAAATTTATTCATTAAGGGATGTTACCGCAACTGTGGATGAAATATCTCTGATAGCCGCGAGTATAATGAGTAAAAAACTGGCTATAGATACCCAGGGGATAGTTCTGGATGTTAAAGTTGGTAGTGGAGCATTTATGAAAAATAAAGAGGATGCTGAAGAGTTAGCACTTTCAATGATAGATATTGGAAGAAAACACGGGAGAAAGATGAGCGCCGTTGTAAGTAATATGAATCAGCCTCTTGGGCAGATGGTTGGAAATTCGCTTGAAGTAATAGAAGCCATCGATACGTTAAAGGGAGTTGGTCCTTCAGATGTAACTGAACTGGCAGAGGTGATTTCGAGCAGGATGTTATATTTAGGGGGATTTTCTGTCGAACAGTCCGAAAAGAAAGTTTATGAAATAATTTCCAGCGGAGCAGCTCTGGATAAATTTAAAGTTTTTGTCGAATCACAGGGTGGGGACCCGGATATTGTTGAATATCCGTATGATAAATTACCTGTTGCGAAGAAGATTATTGAGATAAAAAGTAAACATTGTGGTTATGTAAAAAAAGTAGATACTGAAAAAATAGGTTTAGCTTCGATGCTTTTAGGTGCCGGAAGGGCGAAAAAAGAGGATTTAATAGATCCTTCTGTCGGTTTAAAAGTTTTAAAAAAAATCGGAGATAGAGTAAATTTGGATGAAACACTGGTAAAATTGTATATTAATAAAAAAGGTTATGATGAAGCGGAAAAATTGATTCATCAATCGTATGAAATGACGAATGATAAAACTGAAAAGGAGAAAAGTGTTATAAAAATATACTGATGAAAAAAATAATATTGATAATTTTTATTGCGGTTACTATTATTGTGGGTTTTTCAAAAAATGTTCTTATTTTGAAAGATAAAGATATCGAAAACAAATTAAACGGGTGTTTGGAAAGTGGAGAAAAAGAATTTATTTCTCTGGATATATTAAAAGAACTTTTGCCTGAGATGACTGTTTTCGATTCTACAAAATTAAAGGAAATTCTTCTCATTCTTCCAACTAACATTATTGTGAATATAGACTATGATTCTGGTATGGTTGAAATAGAAGGTGGAAAATCCCTCAGAAATGGAGCGATTGAATTTGGCGGAACAGTTTATTTGAGTTTAAAGGATGTTTTTGCCCCATTAATAAATTTGAAATATATCACAAATATCAGTTCGGTGATTTTTTACGATGAACCTGTTAAAATAACCAGTATTCAAAAAACTGACAATGAAATATCGATAAAAGTAGATGGACCGTATATCGATAATTTTATGAGTGTTTATGATATGATATCCGGATCCAAAACATTAACTCTGTCTCCTTTTATTCTCTCTGATGAAATTTCAGGTGAAAACTTTCTTTATCCCGGCAATGATTTTGTAAGATTCAGACTTGATAATTCTTTTTCAGCAATTCCTGAAGTGATGCAAAATGAAATTATTTTCGAAAACAAGTCAAAAGTTATTCGATATAGTGAAGAAGAAAGTGAATATGGATCGGTATTAAGTTCTTTTAAAGACGAAGGATATTTATTGAGATTATGCGAGACAGTTTTCAAAGATAAAAAATTACAGATATATTCTTTTTTAATGGATCCAAAAAATTTCGAATTATCATTTGTCTTTGCTAATGATCGAATAGCATCGTATGAATCCATTGATTCAATGGCAAAAAGAATAGATTCTATCGCATTGATAAACGGGGGATATTATGACCCCACCACGGCCCAACCAATCGGATTGATAATTGAAGAGGGGAGAGTTCTCAGTATGCCCTCTTTTGATAGGCCAATTCTTTTTTTGAGAGATAACGAAGAATCGATAATAACGAGAATAAACCCTGATTTAAATGTGCTCATTGGGGACAATTTATTGACAGTAAAAGGAGTAAATACTCTTTATATTGGAGAAGTTCTCCTGTTTACGGACAATTTTTATAAAGATATTCCTTTTCATGAAGGTAATACATACGTGGTAATTGAAGATGGAAAAGTTAAAAGTGTTGGCTACAAGTGTTCACCAGAAAAAAATGAAAGTGTTCTTTCACTTAAGCCGTCTGTAAAAGAGAAAATCGGTGATATAAATCCCGGGGAAAAAGCGGAGATAATAATCAATAATTTTTCGGGAGGTAATATAGATTTTGCGATAGAAGGAGGACCTTTTATAATAAATAAAGGTAAACCGGTAACTTCTTTAGAGAGAGATTATTATAGTTCGGCACTTTTAGATACGAGAGCTCCCAGAACCTTGGTAGGAGTAAAGAAAGATGGTTTGCTAGAGTTAATAGTGGTCGATGGGTATCAAAATGAGAGTAGTGGACTAACCTTTTGGGAAATGGTAGAATTCTTTGAGGATAAAAATTTCAATTATCTGATGTGCCTTGATGGGGGGCGTTCATCGGCGATTTATTTCATGGGTGATTTAATTAGCAGTCCTGGAAATGGGATACCAGTGTTGCCAGTATGTATATATGTTAAGAATAAATTATAGTTTTTTGGAGGTGAATGTAAATGGGGAGTACCCCGGCTAGTTTAAAAAGGAATATTACACTCGTAGGGCATCATGGGTGTGGTAAAACGCATTTAATAGATGCGGCATTGTTTAATAAGGGACTCATCGATAGGAATGGCATATTTGTTATGGATAATGAGGCAATTGAAAAGGAAAGAAAAGCCAGTTTTTCCAATAACGTTACTGGATTGGTTCATAATAAGGTAAAAATAAATTTTGTTGATACACCTGGAATGCCTGACTTTCATGCTGAGATTTTAAATGGTATATATGCTTCCGAAAATATGCTTATAGTAATTAATGCAGCAGCAGGAGTAGAGATACAAACGGAAAGATTTGGTGTATATGCTAAGGATTTAAATAAAGGAGCGATATTTTTCATAAATGCTCTGGATAAAGAAAGAGCCAGCTATGAAAACTATATAGAAGAATTAAGAGATATTGTAGATAGAAATCCTGTTTTGCTTCAGATACCGATAGGATTAGAAAGCAATTTTAAAGGTGTAATAGATTTAGTAAGCAAAAAAGCGTACGTTTACGATGGTGATGGAAAATATAAAATTGAAGAAATACCGGCCGAATTTTCAGAAAAAGCAGAAGAAGCCAGATCGAAAATGATTGAAGATATCGTAGAAACAGATGAAGAATTGATGGAAAGATATTTCGAAGGAGAAGAAATTTCAGAAGAAGAATTAACCAGAACATTGAAAAAAGCTTTTTCTGAAAATACAATTGTTCCAATATTCTTCGGCTCTGCTGCTAAAAATATAGGAGTGGATCAATTATTGGATGGAATTGTTAAGTTCAGCAAAGATCCCTCTCAAGGAAATTCCTGGAAGGGAAAGTTGTTATCCGGAGGGGATATTGAAGTTAAACCTACAGTTGAGGAACCGCTAGCGGGTTATATTTTTAAGAACGTCGTTGATCCATTTGTCGGAAGAATAACTTACATAAAAATTATTTCCGGAGCATTGAAGCAAGGCGAATCGTTTGTAGTCGTTGAAGAGGATTCTTTGGAGAAAGCCGGACATATATTCATGACTGAAGGAATAAAAGATATTGAAGTTGAGGAGGTTTCTTCAGGGGATATAATCAAACTCACGAAATTGAAGAAAACTTCTTGTGGTGATACTATCACCCACAAAGACAGACAATTGACACTTGAAGTTTTGGAATGGCCCGAAGCTATGATCTCAAAATCTATCACACCTAAATCTCAAAAGGATATAGATAAGATTAGTACGGGATTGGCAAGATTGTCAGAATCAGATCCGACATTCATGTGGGAATTAAGTCCCGAAACAGGAGAAACTGTTATAAAAGGAATAGGTGGTTCTCATCTTGATATAATGATTGAGAGAATAAAGAATCTATTTTCACTTGATGTTGAGGTTGGGAAGCCTAAAATTGCTTATAGGGAAACTATAAGGAAAACTATTGAATCGGAGTACAAGCATAAGAAACAGAGTGGTGGACACGGGCAGTATGGACACGTACAGATAAAAGTTGAGCCTTTACCGAGAGGAGAAGGTTTTGAGTTTGTTGATAAGATAGTTGGTGGAGTAGTGCCAAAGAATTATATTCCTGCTGTAGAGAAGGGTGTAATTGACGCAATGAAACAGGGAGTGCTCGCGTCATATCCTGTTGTCGATGTAAGAGTTACACTTTTTTATGGTTCTTATCACCCGGTCGATTCATCTGATATGTCTTTCCAGATCGCCGGAAGACAGGCTTTTAAAAAGGGATCTAAAGAAGCCGGTCCTGTGATTCTTGAACCAATTATGAACGTTGAAGTTTTTGTTCCGGATGATAATACAGGAGATGTAATGGGAGATATTTCTTCAAGGAGAGGAAGACCCTTGGGAATGGAGCCCCAGGGAAAAGGTTATACAAAAGTTATGGCCCAGGTTCCATTGGCGGAAATGTTGGATTATTCTGCGAAAATAAACGCAATGACCAGTGGGAGAGGCTATTTTACGATGAAATTTGATAGTTATTCTGAAACCCCTTCGGATGTACAGGCAAAAATTATAGCCGAAAGGGAAAGAGAACTGGAAGAAAAAGATTAGTACTCAATTGAAATAAATAGAATTATATAGATGCACCTTAAGGTGCATCTATTTTTAAAACTTTCCGATAAATTTGTTCTCTATCATATTTAAGCCATTCTCCGGGTTTTAAATTTTTTGGTAGGTTATAGTAACCAATTCTTATTCTTTTTAGATATAAAACTTCATTATTTACATTTTTGAACATTCTTTTGACTTGGTGATATTTGCCTTCGCTGATGGTTATTCTCAAGCTGAATTCATCCAGAATATCGATTCTTTTAGCAGCTACAAATTCGTCATCTGAAATAAATACGCCTTGAACTAGATTATTAATACTGGTATCAATTCTATATTTTAATTTAACAAAGTATTCTTTATCAATATCTTTTTTCGGAGAAATTATATTGTGTATAAAATCACCGTCATTTGAAAGAATTAATAATCCTTCGGTGTCTTTATCAAGTCTTCCGCATGCGGATAATTCGTTGGAAAAATTCGTGTTTATAAGATCAAATATTATTCTGCCTTCATTTCTGTTTCTCGAACAAATATATCCAGCCGGTTTATTTAAAATAATGTAAATATAATCGAAGTATTCTATTTTTTTTTGATTAACTGATATGAAATCCTTTGGGGAAACTTCAAATGAAATATCCCTGATATTTTTTTCGTTAATCTTTACAGAACCCTTCAATATTAATTTTCTGCTCTGTGATCTTGAAACATTATAAAATTTTGAAATAGCTTTATCCAATCTCATAATGTTAATTCTACTTTATTTAATCTTAAATAGTTTAAAAAATATAATACCGTAATGTTATAATAAACCAAAAGAATAAAGAGAGAAGGTGTCCTCGTGAGAAAGGAGTGGGTGCTTCGGGGATCGAATGAAGAAAAGATAAAGAAAATGGCAGAATCTATGAATATAGATTCATTTGTGGCTAGACTTCTTATAAATAGAGGTATTGAAGGTATTCACGAAGCTGAAAAATTTCTTAATCCCCGTAAAGAAGATCTACATGACCCATATCTGTTTAAAGATATGGAAAAGGCAGTTAAAATAATTTTAGAAGCCGGGCAAAAAAAAGATCCAATTGTAATTTTTGGTGATTACGATGTTGATGGAGTAACAAGCACAGCGTTATTGTACAATTCGTTCAAAGAATTGGGGTTTGATGTTGGGTATTATATTCCCTTGAGACTTGAAGAGGGGTATGGTCTTAATAATGAATCGATAAACGATTTAAAAGATCAAGGGTATAAATTAATTGTAACCGTTGATTGTGGGGTGACCTCTGTCGAAGAGGTGTCCTTTGCAAAGAATCTGGGAATGAATGTTGTTATAACCGATCACCATGAAACGAAGGATAGTTTGCCTCCCGCGGATGCAATAATAAATCCTAAAGTGCTGGGTGAGAATTATCCGTTTTTAGGACTTGCAGGAGTAGGAGTTGCTTTCAAGCTGTTGACGGCTATAAATCAAAAATTGAATAATCCATTAAATCTGTTTGATTTTTTGGATATTGTTGCACTTGGTACTATCGCTGATATAGTACCACTACTGGATGAAAATAGATTTATAGTAAAAGAGGGAACGAAAATTTTAAAAACGAATCCTTCTCCGGGTATTAGTTGTTTATTCAAATATTTGAGAATATACAAAGAAAATTTGACTGCCAAGGATGTTGCGTTTAAAATTGCTCCAAAAATAAATGCTGCAGGGCGTATGGGATCGGCGATAACTGCTCTCAAACTACTCGTGTCCGATCAGGTTAAAGATGTCCCGAAAACGGCTAACTCGTTGATAAAATACAATAATTTAAGACAAAATATCGAAGCAAAAATATTTGAACAGGCAAAGAAAAAAATTGAATCTAAAAAGAGTTTTGAGAAGGATAAGGTTCTTGTTGTTTCCGGGGATGGTTGGCATCTTGGAGTTCTTGGTATTGTTGCTTCAAGGTTAGTCGGTATATATAATAAGCCCGTTTTTCTAGTTTCGATAAGTGATGGAATTGGTAAAGGCTCTGCCAGGAGTCCAGGTCAAATCAGTCTGATAAATCTTTTAAACAATGTTAAAAATAATATACTGCAAGACTACGGTGGACATGAAATGGCCGCAGGATTCAGTGTGGCCGAGAATAAAATTGACAATTTGAGAAAAGAACTAAACGAAGCATATAAAAATTTATATAAAGATAAAACTCCAATTCATCAGATAGAAATAGATGATGTTCTGGAACCGGATATGATAAATTCAAAAACACTTCATTTGATAGATTTATTGAGACCTTATGGACATTCAAATCCCGAACCAACATTTCTAATCAAAGGTATGAATATTGAAAGAGCAAAGGTTTTTGGCGTGAATGGTGATCACGTTAAATTAATTTTGAGAAGCGGTGAAAAAAAGAATCTGGCGATCGGTTACAACATGACTAATTTATTTGAAAATTTTAAATACGTTAAACCCAGTTTATTGAAAATGGATGGGGTTATTAATATAAAGGGTGATATGTCCTTTGGAATGCAAACGGTCAAATTATCTCTTATAGACACGAATTTGTATATTGATCCTATTTTTGATGAAGAAGCCAGGGATAAACACTTTGTGAGCGAATTTATAAGAAATTGGAAAAAGCAAGAACCTAAAACCAATTATGTAGAGAATATTGACAGTATAATGAGTAATTTGGAGAAAAATATCACTCACAAGTCAAGAGAGATGATATCTGAAAAACATGACAAATGGTCGAATTTTTCAAATATAAGGGAAAAAAATTCAGTTCTTTCATGGAAAATTCTAAGCAATATTAAGAACAACAAAAGCACTCTGATTATTTCCGGTTTGAATGGAACGTTATTTCATTCTTTTTATTCGATTCAACATAATTTGGATATTGTAAATCCAACATATGCGAATTCACTGTTTAACGATAATTTGGAGAGCAAAGTTTTATTTTGCACTCTTCCTTTCTTTATAAGAAATAAGAAAAATCTTATGGAAAAGTATGATGAATGTATAATTGATGAACCTGCTTATATTTTATTGGACTATTATAAAGCATTGCCTGAATATGACGAAATAATAGAATTTATAAGGAAAAATGAAAATATTGGAATAGTTGGCAGTATTTATTCAAACAAGATTTTGGATTTTTTGAATGAAACTAAATTCGTCCAGCAAAAACTTCCGTTTCAAATTAAAAATTTGGGAATAATTGATAACAGAGGAACAAGGAATAAGTTTGATCATTTAACATCTTTGATAAAGCATGGTGAAGTGATAACAGTTATAGTTAATTCTCCGAAAAAAACGTCTTTATTGGCTAGAAATATAGGGAAATCTCTTTCAAAATATTTGCAAAATGGAGAATTGATTTTTTATAATTATTTGCTCAGAGATTTTCAAAGATCGAGTATTTATTCACTTGTAGAAAGAAAAAAAATCAAGGTTCTGATAACCACCCCTTCAAATGATGGCCTTGGAATAAATAGGGAGAATACAAATGTTGTTTATTACAGTGCCCCTAAAAACTATATCGAATTTTTAGACAATATAACCGTGAGATCGAATAAAGATATGGATATTTTTTTAAATCTTTGTTTTAACAAAGCGGATCTTATGAGTAATATAAATACTATTGACAGATTATTTCCTTCGAAAGAAGAACTCGAAGTGATTTTTCAGGATTTTAAAGAAGTGCTCCCTGCGACTGAGAATGATATAAAAAATGCTTTGGGATTTGAAGATGGGGTTTTTAAAGTATATCTGTCTATTTTAAAGGAAATGGGTAGGGTCGAGAATGAAGATAAAACGTGGAAATTAATAAATGCTGAAACATTCACTGATGAAGAATTTAAAAATACTCTGAGATATAGGGAAGGGTTTATAGAGAAAAAAATCACAAGAGCTTTCACAACTGCCTTAGCAACAAAAACAACCAGAGGTTTATTGAGGAATTTTAATGCTAATAAAGGGATTTTAATGAATTAGGATTTTGAAATGAATATTTTAGGAATAGATTATGGAACAAAGCGAATAGGTCTTGCTATAGGTATAGGAGAAGTAAACTTACCTTTGCAAACTATAGCAGTCGAGGGATATAAAGATAAAATTAAAAATATTATAATGGAAAAAAATATCGAAAAAGCGGTCATAGGGTTGCCGTTATCTATGTCGGGTAGATTCAGTAATACGACTTTACAGGCTGTTTCTTTTGCTGAAAAAATAAAAAAGATCTTTTGCGAAACATATTTAGCTGATGAAAGATTGACGACTTCCGTACTGAATAAAATGGAAAATTTGCGAAACAAAAATAAAAAAATGATTAAAGATCAAATAAGCGCCGTAGAGATTTTAAAATCTTTCAATCAGGGTAAAGGCAAGAATTATTTTGTTAAGGACTTTTCGCATTTTAAAGTTGAAAAAATTGATGAAATCAGAGATAAAAGAATATTATTATATGATCCCCCTTCATATAGATTGGCGGATATAAATTTTTATAGTTTGATAACAATATTTACGCGTAATCCTCAAATATATAAAGCTTACAAGTCAAAGAACTATGAAGTTTATAATCTGATTGACGATGTAAACTTGAACGATTTTGAAGTAATATTTTCCGACGAAAAAATATCTGAGAACTCTGTATGCCCGTGGTTTAAGGGATAAAACACTGGACTCCGGATCCAGAGACTGTGGGTTCGAATCCCACCGGGCATGCCAGTTATTATGAGTTTTTGCTTCGATTGCGATTTATAAAGAAAAGAACGGTAGATATTATCATTCCAAGCAAAATACCGATTATGATTAATACAATGTTTGCTTCCGGACCAGTTCTGGATAACAAATTTGGAATTGATCCAAGCATTAAACCGAATAAAAAAGAAAAAGTTTCGGTGGGGAATCTTTTTAAAAGTACTTTGAGCAATTTACTCATAACAACTATTCCAAAAATTACACCCAGGGCAAAAAAAATCAGTATCAAAATGTCCAGACTACTTATTGAGTTGATTATTCTTTCATACTCGTTCAATATTAAAAGTATAAATGAGCCACTCAATCCGGGTAAAATCATTGATGATGCTCCAATAAATCCTGCAAAAATATCATATAAAAAAGCTAAAAATGAATGTGTTTGATTAAATTCATCCGCATGAGATGGGTTTATAAGGCTTATGCCTAAAATGAGCAGAAGACCTATAAAAAATAAGATCAAATTATTTATGGAGATTTTTTTAATTCTTTTAAACATTAAAGGTAAACTTCCTATTACTAAACCGGAAAATATTCCGTATGTTAATGGTGGATTGTTGTCAAGCGAATATTTGATTAAAAAAGAAAAAACGAATATTGCCGTTAATGCTCCGACTATAATTTCCAAAAGAAAAATAATGTCATCTTTTTTGAATTTAAAACCTGTAAATGAAGAGATAGAATTGATTAATTTATCATATATTCCTCCAATGAGAGCAATTGTACCTCCGCTCACACCCGGAATTAAATTCGCTAATCCCATTAACGCACCTATTATTATGTTATAAATCATCATCAGCCTCCTTAAATATATTTATTTACATTATATAGAATTGAGATAATTTTTGAAATATGGTAATAAGCGATAAAAGAATGCAAAGAACAATAATATAATGCTAAATTTGAATATTGAAGAACTTAACATTTTTATTTTTATAATATAATATATAATAGTAAAATAAATCTAATCTGGAGGTGGCTAGTGAATATTTCAGAAAGAGTTAACAATATGCAAGCTTCACCCATAAGAAGATTAATACCTTATGCCGAAAAAGCAAAAAAAAGAGGAATCAAGGTCCTCCATTTGAATATTGGACAGCCCGATATTAAAACTCCTCAAATTTATTTTGATTATATTAAAAATTATTCACATAATATTGATTCTTACAGTCATTCCGCTGGAATAATGGAACTGAGAGAAAAATTTTGTGAGTTTTATAGTTATTACGATGTAAATCTATCGGCGGATGACGTAGTAATAACTCAGGGTGGAAGCGAAGCAATAATCATGAGCCTTTCTGTCATAGCAGATCCTGGCGATGAGATCCTTGTAGTGGAACCATTTTATGCCAATTATAAGGGATTTGCCGGAATGGTAAATGTGAATCTTGTGCCCGTTAATTCAAATCCTGAAGTTGGTTATAAAATGCCAGAAATAATTGATTTTGAAAATAAAATAACGGAAAAAACCAGAGCGATTTTATTTTCAAATCCATGTAATCCTACCGGAGCGGTTTATTCGAGAAATGAAATAGAAAAAATACTGAAACTAGCGAAAAAATACAACCTATGGATAATTTGTGATGAAGTTTATAGAGAATTCGTTTTTGATAACTTGGAACCATTTTCTATTCTTAGCTTTAGAGATTATTCTGATAGAATAATAATGATAGATAGTATTTCAAAAAGATACAGTGCTTGTGGTGCTAGGGTAGGATTATTGGCTACGAAGAATAAAGATTTTCACAGAGAAGTTATAAAAATAGCACAAGCCAGATTGAGTCCTTCTACTCTTCCTCAAATAGGAACGATTGGGTTGCTTTCGTTGGGAAGAGAATATATAAATAATATTAAAAAGGAATATCAATACAGAAGAGATATCGTTTATGAAGAACTTAATAAAGTAGATGGTTTATATTTTAAGAAGCCTAAAGGGGCATTTTATGTTTCTGTCCTGTTACCTGTTGATGATAGCGAGAAGTTTGTTAAGTGGTTACTCACTGATTTCGATGTAAACGGATATACGACAATGGTGTCGCCACTAAGTGGTTTTTATGTTGCAAAGGATTCCGGGAAAAGAGAAGTAAGGGTTGCGTATGTTCTGGATGATAAAAAAATAAAACTCGCCAGTTCAATCCTGGCTAAGGGATTGATAGAATATGATAGACTTGCAAAGAAAAAGAAATTGATAAACGTTTAAAGTTTAATAAAGAAGGCGCTTTTAAGCGCCTTCTTTATTTTTCTTTGATTCTTCTATCATTTTCATTGCTTCTTCATTTGATTTTCCAAGGAAGAATTTTTTGGGATTTTCCAGCATTTCCTGGACATTTCCAAGAAGTGGGCCAAAGATCTCAAGTATTTGAAGGAGTTCATCCTCGGAAAAATTTTCTTTTATTTTTGACAATATAACTTCTTCAGACATATTATCTGCATCTAAATTTTGAATATAATCAGTAAATTTTACTAGTAACTCTTCATTCATTAAATCACATCCTTTATTTTTTTTAGAAATTTGAAGAAAAACGATAATTCGTCATTTCTGTCAATTGCTTCATTGTAGCCATCATTTTCCAAAATAGAAAAAATTTTAATTAAGAACTTAAAACAACTTATTGGTTCCATCTCAAGGGCTGTATCAAGGTCAATCAGTCTCTGGTAATTCAGTTTCGAGATATTTGAAGCGAGTGTAAAAGACAAATCTTTAACCTCCTCAATTATTTCGTCAAGAAAATTTCTAAAATCAAAAACACCTATAAAGACCAATCTTTTAACAATTAACAACACGATTCTGCATAAAGCCGCGGAATTTCCTTTTCCAGAAACTATAAAGGGAAATCTATATGAAAACAATTCCAATTCATTAAAATCCGGAAAAATTTTTATTAAGTTCTCCAGATAAAAAATTATTAGAGAATATTCAAATTCGGAAGGCTCAGAAATAACGCCTATTTTCATATTCGTGATTCTTTTGCTTTTAGAGATTGATGCTAAGTTTTTTATAATTTCTTCATAATTCACTTTTTTGTCAATTGTATTTCCAAAATTCTTTAAAATCAGATCAAATCTGTTTTTAGATAAGTTTGATTTATATGGATTAATAAAATAAATGCTTTTAACTTTTTCTAAAATATCTGTTATCGCTTTCATTTTGTGATCCAGAATTAATTTTTCTGCTTCCTCAAATCTACTTAAATTTATTAATAGCCTTACCATTGCATACAATGCTTTTTCATCGTTTGAATTTTTAAAATAATTTTGAAGGCTGTTGAGTGAATCTTCAAAAAAACCCATTTTTTTCTGAATGAGTCCCATTTCATATTCAATTTCAACAAAATTACTTATCTCCATGGCTTTTTTTAAATCTGTATATGATTTATAGAGTTCTCCAAGTTTCAAAAAAGAAAAAGAACGGTTATAAAATAATTTCCAGTCATTTGAAATTTTTAAACCTTCCGAAAATGTTTTTGCTGCGTTTGAAAATTTTTGTTGTTCGTTATATATTATTCCTTTTCGTAAAAGAACTTCTTCTTTGAACGGAAACTTATCGTTCAGATTTTCTATTATATAAAGGGCGTTATTGTATTCACCTGATTCTAAATAACAATCAATTATATCGATTAATGGCAAAAGAAAATTATTATTTGATGCAGTGATAGATCTTGAAAAATATTCCACAGCATCTTCATATTCTTCTTTTAATTTATAGATCTTTCCCAATTCATAAAGAGCGGGATAGAAATTTTTGCTTATGGCTAAAGCCTTTTTAAATAGAATTTCTGCAATATCTACTTTTGTTTCTTTTACTTCTATTAAACCGAGAAAGAAGAAATATCTGTAATCTTCTTTGATTGTTCTTGTTTTTTCAAGGACTTTTCGGGCTTTTATTAATTCGCTATCATTAATACATTTTTTTGCTTTTTCAAATAAATAGTACATATAATACGATGAATAATATTCATCTGCAGGATTAATTTTGTATTGGGCTTCAAGACCTCTTAATATCAAATTGAGGTCTAAGTTATTTGAATTTTTCGCATCTTCCAGATCCTCCAGAAGAACAGGAAGTTTAACAGGTAAATTATTTATCTTTGCTTTTTCCGGTTCTAACGGAAGATAAATTAGAACTTTTTTCAAACTTTCCTCCTTAATGCTTGATTTTTTTCCATTCTACACTTATAGTATAATACAGTAGGAAAAAAATATCTTAGGAGGTATAACACGACAATGGTTGTATTGGCTTATTTATTAATTGGACTACATATAGTATTATGTGTTGCACTCACTTACTTTGTTCTTAAGCAGATGAAAAAAACTTCGGAACTTGGAGGATCCTTCGGTGGAGGTGGTAATACTACTTTTGGAAGAAAGAAGGGTTTAGATACTGTTGGTAAAATAACTCTCGGACTTGCAATAGCGTTTATGACCAACAGTGTTGTGATTGCTTGGGTAATATATAATGCATTTCATTCAGTAGCATAATATTATAATAATGGATGAAAAATCAATTAAAGAACAGGTGAAGATACTGACAAAAAATTCGGTATCTTTCGTTTCAGAATCTGAACTGGAAAAAAAATTGAGTTTAGGAAGACCTTTAAGGATAAAACTTGGTGTCGATCCTTCCCGTCCTGATTTACATTTGGGACATGCGGTTGTCTTAAAGAAATTAAAGAAATTTCAGAATTTTGGTCACAAAGTGGTTTTAATAATAGGTGATTTCACTGCCAGAATAGGGGATCCTACAGGTAAATCCAAAACCAGACCTATGCTCACTAAGTTAGAAGCGGAGAAAAATGCGCAAACATACATTAAACAGGCTACAAAAATTCTTTCCGGTGATCAGACAGAAATAAGGTTTAATTCTGAGTGGCTTGATAAAATGAATTTTGAAGCCGTTATCAGGTTGGCTTCCAAATATACGGTTGCGAGAATTCTCGAGAGAAACGATTTTTCACAAAGATATAAAAATAATGAAACAATAAGTATTGCTGAATTTCTGTATCCGTTGGCGCAGGCTATGGATTCGGTTGAAATTAAATCTGATGTTGAAATTGGAGGGGATGACCAGTTCTTTAATTTGCTTGTAGGCAGAAAAATCCAGGAAGAATACGGGTTATCACCACAATGTGTTTTAACATTTCCGCTCATTGAGGGTACCGATGGAAATTTGAAAATGTCAAAAAGCTATGATAATTATATAGCTTTTGAAGATACTAATATCGATATGTTTGGTAAATTGATGTCTATACCTGATAAATTAATTGTGAAATATATGGAATTGTTGACTGATTGTTACTCTGAAGAAATAAAAGAAGTTGTCGAGCAATTGAGAAGCAAAAAGGTTAATCCCAGAGATATAAAGCTTAAGCTTGCTTCCGAGATAACAGCGGAATTTCACGGAAAAGAAAAAGCAGAAGAAGCTTATAATAATTTTATTAACGTATTTCAGAAAAAAAATATTCCTGAGGAAATGCCGGAAATTAAAATTCATGAGAATAATCTTGATATCATTACGATAATGAATAAATATTTAAATGTGAAATCCAGAAGTGAAGCAAGGAGATTGATCAGTCAAAATGCAGTGAAATATAATAACAATATTGTAACTGATCCGTTTATGAAAATCGGAGTAAAAAAAGGTGATTTTTTTAGAATAGGTAAGAAAAAATTTTATAAAGTAATTATTTAATAACTAATAACCTTGATTTCATCCAGAATTATATAGTATAATTGAATTAAATTTTCATAATATAAGGGGGTAGGATTAATGAAAAAGCTGATTCTAGTTGTGTTGGCTACATTATTTCTTACGGCTGTGTTTGCGACAAGTTCTGTAGGGTTGTTTTCAGATATACCCGAAGATCATTGGGCATATGAAGCGGTTTCTAATGTAGTGGATGCTGGAGTGATGAATGGTTACCCGGATGGTTCTTTTAAAGGAGACGAAACTGTTACAAGATATGAATTAGCGCAGGTATTAGATAGAATGTTAAGTTATATTGATGCCGCTGATGCCTCTTTGGAGGAACTTGCATTTGCTTTGAGCAAAAAAATTGCCGAATTGTCATTGTCTGTGTCTGGTAGCAAGCAGTTGAGTGCTGATCTGGCCAAAGAAGTTGCCGGATTGAAAGCAGAACTTTTAGCTTTAGCTGAAAAAGTACCTTCGAAAGAAGATATTGAGAATATGGTAGCAGATAACTCAGATTTCCTATATTCAATGATTCTCAAAAATAAAGATGAAGCTTTGGATATGAACGAGGAATTAAAAGGTTTGATTAAAGCGAATGAAGAAGACGATATGGATTTGTATTTATTTGTGGAAGCGGCCATGGATCAAATTGATTCTAATATAGCATCTATGGATGAAATGAAAAAAGATATAGAACTTTTGGCCAAAGCGGAAGATTTGGAAACATTACAAATGATCGTCAACGGTTTATCAAATCAAATGTTCAAAATTAACAGAGGTTTATTAACTATGGAAGATGTTGATTCAAAACTGGTGGCTGTATATGATGAACTGGCTAAGTTAGAATTGACTGAAAAAGAAGCCGAAGCGGTTCAGAAGACTTTGCTTGATGAAATACAAAATAATGTGAAGTTCAATGCTAAAGCCATAATGAATCTAAATGCTAATGTAATTAAACCGGAAGAATTGAGTAGTAAGCTGGGATTTTTGAACAAGAAAATTGAGTTGAAAGTTGCGGATTTAGAAGCTATGATTGAAGAAGCCGTAGAAAAAGATATGATTGAAGAATTGGATCAAATGCTCAATATTGCTTTTGATCAAATTGATTCAAACATAGCAGCTATGGATAAGCTTGATAAAGAGCTTAGTGCCGAATTAGATAAAAAAGCAAGCGCTGATGATGTTGAGATTTTAGAAACAATAGTTAATGGTTTATCGTCAAAAATGTTCAGCATGAATAAGGTACTTGCGAAAAAAGCAGATATTGATTATGTAGATGAACAAATAGCGAATGTGAATGAAGGTGTAGCAGGATTAAAAGCGGATTTGAATAAAAATACCACTTGGACTAATGTGGCTGTCGTATCTTCATTTGTTGCTGTTGCGTTAGCTGCAATTGCGATTTTTGTTAAGTAATTTTTAAGAAATATATATTTCCATTTTAAGACACCACTTTTAAAGGGAAAATAGCTTAAAAGTATTTGCAAAAAAGTTTACATTATGGTATATTTTAACTAAGATTATTAAATCACTCATAAGGGGGTAAGTGTGTATGAAGAAACTTCTTGCAGTTTTAGTAGTTGCAATTTGTCTTCTTTCTTTTGGATTTGCAAAAACGTATATAACTGTAGATCCATATGTAGATGGTTGTTTGAGGGCTAAAGCGGTATATGGCACAACTGGATTCGATGTAAGTTTTGGCGGATATGGTTGTACACCTTTCTATCTAGGATGGGAAGTAGGAAACGGTGGAGAGCTCGGTATTGATTTTGATGTGGACTATACAGATGGTTCATTCTCCATTAATGAACTTGGATTATCCAATGACTATTTAGGTGTTAAGTACTACAGTTCAAAGACTTTTGGCAGTGACTGGTACTGTACTGATTGTGATGGCTGGTACAACATCGGTTTGTCATGGTTTGATTACTACGACAGTGGTGATAAAGCTGAGACTTTAATTCTAAGTATGCCTGGATTAGGTTTATCAATTGGTGGCCAGGATGGTAAACTTGCTATGAAAGGTGGCTGGGGTTTTGTTGACGCTGCTGTAGGAATGACATTCGATGCTACTAAGATAAATGGGGCATATGTTGAAACAACTATAAATCCTATCGCTGATTTAAATGTATATGCAGGATTTGGGGCAGACTTCGATCCTATGCTTTACGGTTGGTACGCTGGCGCAAGCTACGCATTTGATTTCGATTTCCTAACCGTTACACCTAGTTTCTACTGGGATTCCGAAGATGCATCGGGAACAGTTTCCGCTAATGGTCCTGGACAATATGCCAAGGTTAAAGTAGGATTGGATTTTGATCCTTTCACTTTGTCATCATGGTTCAAATACAAAATAAACACCAAAAAGTTCAGCTTAGAAGTAACACCTGAGTTAGATATGGATTGGTTGTTCGTTGGTGCTGATTTCAATTATACTCAGGGAGCAAGTCCATCACTCGCAGCTTTAGCAACAGTTGATTATGATTTTACAGATACAATTTCCGCTGAAGTTACAGTTGGTTCAGGGGATTATTTCACAGACTATGCTGATTGTAATAATTGGGGTACAACTGACTACGTAGGAAATCTTTTAGGCGCAGATTCATTCAAAGATCTTTCTGTATATGGTGCTGTGACATTATCACTTCCTATAGGAAATATTACTCCTGCTATAATGCCATTTGGTGCTTACTATATTAGTGAGAAACACTGGCAAGCTGGTGCAAAGTTGTCTGCAACATTATTTGATGAATTGTCTGTTTGGATTAAAGGTTATTATGACAGTGTAGATAAATTAGGCTGGCAAGTTGGTGCGCAGTACATAGTTTGTTTCTGATTAAGTTTTAACTAAATCATCAAAGCGATTTATTGACTGATCGATCGTTTTATGTATAGAAAGAAAACCCCTCGGAGAAAATCCGGGGGTTTTTACTGTGGGGTTACATTTGATGAAGATAATTATGGTGATACTAAGCAATTTGTTGATATTACTTATGCTGGTTTTAATTTGTTTAATAATAGGAGAGAAATTTTTTTCCTACGTTTATGATGGAGAAAAAATTATTTTTGATTATCGTGAATTTATATTTCCATTATTAATCTTTCTTGTAGCATTTTTTTCTCAAATTAAAGTTGCTTATTGGAAAAATAAAATAACCTCAATAATTTTATTTTTAATTTCTTCTATTTCACTTTCTTATAATATATATAAAATTAATTTAGGAGGTTTTTCATGGTGGTTTAATATCGCTTATACTCTTGGTATTGAAGATAGATATATATTAATTAGTGGAATATTATTATTTTTAGTTCTATTTTTTCTTGTAATTGGGTCATTTATTCTTATGATTCAAAATAAAAGCTAAATAATAATTATTTATTTTTTATCGAAAATTTAAAAGAGAAAATTTACTGTTAAATGAGTCTTTGCTGCACATTTATAGTAAATAATTTTTTAATATTTTATTATGAACACACCGGTATATTATCCCTTATAAATCTTATATCTAATTCAATTTCGCCGGCACCATAAGACAGCCTCTTTAAAATATGACAAAAAAATAATACATCAAGTAGCGAAAATTAAAAAGTAATAACCATTATTTTTGAGTATATTCTCTTTATAGTATAAAACGCCCTTGCTAAAAGATAAGCAAAAACATTCTAAAGTATTTGGTTTTGTCTGAAAAAGTATTTTTGTATATCATATTTATTATAGGTAGATATACAAATCTTTCCTTAAATTAAACTCTTTTCAAGGCTATATTGAATAATTAAATATCATTGTTTATTCTTTGGATTTTTCAAATTTTGTATTTAAAATAATAATACTTTCATCCCAAAAATAAAGCGGGCAAATAGAGGAGGAATAAGATGATTTATCAGTGTAATTATTTCCACCTGAAACTTCCCCGTCAAAATGGCCTGCGCTGCATTCACATCCTCCACATGTTGGGATATAGAGTATTATATCTTTTTTGTTATTTTTATAAAATGAGTTATTTTGTAAGTCAATAGTTCCGTCTCCGGAAAGAGAAATCGAAGCCTCTGTATTTCTCAAGAATTCATTGCTTTTTATATTTACATCTCCCTTTTTAGTAACAAAAATAGGATAATTATTTGAATTAAAAGTGCTGTTTTCTATGAAAGCATAATCAGTTATTGATAAATAAATTCCATAATCAAAATAAATAAATTTACAATCACTAATAACAATATCGCATTTATCGTAAGCAGTTATAGATTTACTCGTTCCCACTGGTTTATTCTTTTCAAGGAAATCGAAAGATTCCCTCGCTGTGAATGATGAATTTTCAATAATTAAATTACTGTTATTAGCCAATATTGAATACTTTTTTGATTTGAATTTACATGAATATACTTCAAGACTACTCAAATTTGAATTTAAAGATATATTATCTGATTGGAATTCTAAGCCTTTTAAAGTGATTTTTCCACAATTAAAAAGATTAAAAAATGGTTTTGAATTTATAGATTTTAAAATAACCTGAGAATTTTTTTCAGCTATAATATTTATAGATTTATTTTTTATAGATATTGTTTCTGTATATATTCCTTCCTCAATATAGATAGTATCGTTATTATTCGATAAATCTATCGCTTCCTGTATAGTTGACTGACCTCCATTTCCAACTACAAATTCTGCAGCAATGAATAGAGTTACAACATTTAAAAATAGAACAAGTAAAAAAAATTTTTTTAACATAATAAATTCTCCTCAAATTAATTTAAATATTCACCCTCAAGATAATTCTTTTTGGCGATTGTTAATCTAACATCTGGAGATCCTTCTTCAATATCAAGACATAACTTATTCCATAAATCTTCTTTTGTTATATTCAACTTTTTTGATAATTCTTCAAGTTCTCTGATATGCTTTTCTTTCGTTTCATCCAAGATGTTTTGAATTATTTTATCAACAGTTTTACTTTCCTCCATGTTAAAAAAATCGAGGAATTTGGTGTTTTTTTCTGCTCTCTGGAATTTCCCTAGCATTTCTTCAGTTATTTTAGCCAGTAATTCATTATATTTCATCATATATCTCACCTCCAGAAGAGTTTGAAATTTTTATTTTGTAATTTCTATTGCCATATTTTTTCCAAGTTCAAATGCTTCTTCAAGATCATTGGTATATGGCGAACCCTGAACCTCTATACTTGGTAAGACTTTTTTTAAACCACATTTGTTTGAGTATTCTTCCAATTCCTTCAATGCTCCTCCGCTCCATGTGTAAGAGCCAAATATACCTAAAAGTCTATTCTTTAATTGTCTATTATTTAAAGCGGAAACAAGAGATTTCATCAATGGAAAAAGTTCAGTATTGTATGTACAACTTCCAAGTACGATACCCTTTGAGTCCCAGATGTCTCTTATTATATATGAAAGTGAAGATTTTGATATATTATGTATTTTTATTTTTTTCACACCATTGTTTGCTATTCCTTCTGCCACTTTTTCTGCTATGATCTTTGTATTTCCATACATTGTACCATATGCAATTACAACTTTTTTTTCAGTTTTTTGTTGACTCCATTTATCATATAAATCAATTATGTGATTGGGATTATTTTTCCAGATTGGACCGTGAGTTGAAGCTATAATTTTTATATCGATATTTTTCAATTTTTTAAAAGCCAGTTGAACATTCATGCTGTATCTTCCCACTATGTTAGAGTAATATCTTATGGCTTCACTATAAAATTCAGCAGAGTCCAGTTCGTCATCAAATATCTTTCCATTTAATGATCCAAAAGCTCCGAATGCATCACCCGTGAAAATTAATCTATGTTTTTCAAGATATGTCATCATTGTTTCGGGCCAGTGGACCATCGGTGTTGTATGGAAGCTTAAATTATATTTACCAATTTTTAGAGTTTCGTTATCTTTGATAACTTTTATGTTTGAATCCGGTACGGAATAGTACTGTTTTAAAAATTTAGCGGTATGTATATTTCCAATTATTTTCATTCGCGGGTACATTTTTAATAGTATACCAATTGACCCGGAATGATCCGGTTCCATATGATTTACAATTAAAAAATCCAAATTTTTGTTATCAAGTAATGATTGAACTTTATTTATAAATTTATCAAAATAATCTCCTTTTACAGTATCAATTAATATATTTTTCTCGTCTTTTATAAAATAAGAATTATAACTGATTCCTTTAGGTAAAGGCCATAAGTTTTCAAAAAGATGAGTTTCAAGATCATTTATGCCCACCCAATATACACTGTCAACTATTTTAATAGGGTCATTCATTCTAATCACTCCTTTCCATATATTAATATTTTACCAAATCAATTTGATGTTTTCTTTATTATTAAATGAAGGAAAATTTTATGAAATAACAAAAATCTCTTCCACAAATCAGTGGAAGAGATTTTATTTTTGATTATTTAAAAAGCACCACCGCCACCGCCACCGGCTCCACCGCCAGCACCGCCTGCTCCAAATCCACCACCGCCACTACCGGAACTTGAAGGGTGTGCCGCCGCATAGGCAGTTGCATGCAGGGTTCTGAAACCAGTACCCATAGTATACCAATATGGAACATAAATGTATCTATGCCCTGATTCTTGCAATATATTTTCTGGAACTATTTTTTTCAACGATTTTAGCACTTTATCCGCTATTCCCAGAGCAGTCGCATAAACCAGGTATTCTTCCCAGATGACGATTGATTTAGGTGGATATTCCTTTAATAAAGAATAATCCTCCAAAAATCTCTTGTAATTATTCCATTTTAAAGAATATAATCTGCCTTTTTTTGTCCATTTTGCAAATATTATTTTAGGCAATGAGAAAATAACGGCCCCGGTAAACCAAAAGGCAATTTGTATTACTGTAGCATAATTAATTAAGTTTTGTGTGGGTGAACTTGAAATGTAAAGATTGAGCACAAAAGAGCTTATTAAGAATATTATCGATAACAAAATAGAAAATATATAACCTTTATCACCAAAATATTTTTTATCCAAACATTCTTTTCTCACTGCTGAAGTATAAGTATTGTAATATGATGTGTATAGCTGCCCTGAGGATTTTGAATATGCTACCTCTTTTTTAACAACATCAAAATCGAATATTCCTTCAAAGCTGTATTTATCCAATATTTTCAAAAAATATTTTTCGGATTGGAATAAATCATCACCAGCTTTATTTTTTAATATTTTTATGATACTATGTTTTTCATCCGTTTCTACATCTATATAATTTTTCCTATATAGATTCATAATTACAGCACTTATACCATCGTTATTAACGATGGTTGACATTCTTATCAGCGCATTCACGACGTCGGGTGAATCTTTGTATGGAATTTCCCTCTCGTAAAGCGCATTATAATCAATTTTTGTTTCTTTACCCATAAAAATGAAAACTAGAACGGTGATTATAATTAGTGATATATAAAGAATTATAGGAAATACATTTTTGAAAGTAATCGTAGAAGAATATTTTTTTTCTTCATTTTCTATATTTGATAAAGTTACATCCGTATTCTGGACGGTGTAAGGTTCCTTGATTTGATTTTCAAAAACAAATCTGGTTTCAATAAATGCTTTTGGAGGATAGTTTTCAGTTTTAAAAGTGTAAGTATTACCATTTTTAGAATAATTTAAAGAGGGATGTCCGTATATATCTCCAATCACGAAACTATCTGGAAAAATAAAAATACTTTCAAAATTTTGAATCGGTGAGTCCCATTCACTGCCCCACGATTTCCAGAAAATTTGTGAAATGCTGCTACCATATTCTATTAAATTACTTACAGTGTATGAAATATTTAAAGTGAATGTTTTGAGTTCGTCCGGAGACAATTGATTGTATGAATTAAATGGAACCAGCCATACCCTGAACTCAAAACCCCATATGTTATTTTTTATATATTCTATATATTTTTCTTCGGCCCCTTCTATCCAAACTTTTAGATCAGAAAACTCCGCTTTTCTTCCTCCGGGTTGATTTCGGTAAACTCCTTTAAATGGTTTTCTCATTTCATAAGTTATTTGTTCATGTACTTTTATTTGGCCATTTTCCAGGACTTCCTGTGTTATTTTTACTTTAGGAAGACTGTATTTTGAATTCAAAAACCATTCTGCATAGGGGTTATCAACAAAAAATATTGTGATAACAAAGAAAAGAACCGTAAGAATAATAATTTTAATAAAAAACTGGAATATTCCTTTCTTCAAAGTTTTCACCTCCTGGATATCAGATACAAGTATATTATAATATAAATAATGTTCATAGAAAAGGAAAGGATTGCATATGAGAGATGATGGTAAAAAAAAACCGGAAAATAATATCAGAGAGATTGTTATCGAAAAGTTAGTTTGCGGAGGAAGTGGTTTGGGAAGATCAAAAAATAATAAAACTGTTTTTGTGAAAAATGCGTATCCCGGAGAAAGGGTGTTGGGAAAAGTGTTAAAAATAAAAAAAGACTTTGAAATTTGCTCTTTATACAAAGTTTTGAATAGATCTGAAAATAGAATTACTCCTTTGTGTAAACATTTTTATGAATGTGGGGGGTGTGATTGGCTTGATTTTGAATATAAAAGTCAGTTAGAATGGAAGAATAAAATTTTGAAAGAACAGTTGAAAAGAATTGGGAAAATTGAAAATTATATTGAAAAAATAATATATAGTGACAATTTTTATTATAGGAATAGAATGGAATTTATTGCGATTTATAGCGAGACAGAGATAAAATTCGGTATGTATAAAAAAACTTCAAAGGATAAAATTTACATAGAACGATGCTTTCTGTGTTCAGAAAAAATAATTCAATTAAAGAAAAAAATTGAGGAAAGACTTAATGATTCTTCTCTTTCAGAAGAAGAAAAGAAAAAAATAACTCATCTTGTCATGAGAGAGAATAATTTAAATGAGAATATGATAATTATTATGTTGAATAAGAAAAGTTCTCCTTTGATCAGATTCATTGAAACAATAAAGGATGAATTTGAACAATGTTCGTTTGTGATAGGGATAAATAAGAACAAAAAACTTGTCTTAGGGGGAAAGATTTTATATGATAGTTCAAAAAAACCTTTCACTCGAAATTTAGAAAAATACAAATATACAATTCATCCCTTTTCTTTTTTTCAAAATAATAAGCTTCTTTTAGAGGATATGATATATGAAATATCTGAATTGGTTGAAGGAGGGAAAGAATTACTTGAACTGTACTGCGGAAATGGTTTTTTATCGATACCTTTATCAAAAAAATTTGAAAATGTTGTTTCTATAGAAAATAGTCCCGGATCGATAGAATCTTTAAAAATCAATCTTAAATTAAATAATGTTAGTAATATTCTTTCTGTAAAATCGGATGTATTTGATTTTTTATCTGAAAATGAAAAAAAATATGAGAACATTTTCATCGACCCTCCTCGAATGGGATGTAGAAGTTTAATTAAAAATATCTCAAAGATAGCCGAGAAAAACATCTACTATCTGTCATGTAACCCTTCAATACTGGCAAAGGATTTGAATAAGCTTATTGAAGAAGGATTTGAAATAAAAAATATTCTTTTATTTGATTTGTTTCCAAATACTCACCATATAGAAAGCTTTGTGAAATTATCCAGAAAATAATTTAAATGTTTCCTGTTTTTTAAGAAAATAAAAAGAAATGTTTAATCACGATTCTATCAAAGACTCCTCATTTTTAGCTCAAAAATGAAGTATAAAATTTTTTTGAAGTCGTAGCCATGAGTTTAAGAAAGAAAAGAGTTTATAAAAAATAATGGAGGAATTTATTATGAAGAAAAAAGTTTTATTGGTAGTTTTATTGGTTGCATTAATAGGGGTCTTTTCATTTTCAAGGGTGCTGGATTCAAGCGCGGAAGAAGCGCTAAAAGGCAATTCGTTTGTAGAGGTAATTGAAGAAGAGAACTATCTGGCTTTTGAACCCACTGTGGATTCAAAAAATGTGGGATTAATTTTTTATTCCCAAACTGGTGTGGAAAAAGAAGCATATTCAGTAGCTGGGATAGAATTTGCGCAGGACGGATTTACATTTTTTGTTTTGGAAAATGGAGCTGGTTTTGAAGAAGCGAATGCGATAATAAACGATAATACTCAAATCGGAGTATGGGCTATAGGTGGTCACGGTGAAGGTGGTAACACTGCTGCAGAATTTATAGAATCGTATCCAGATATGGTAAAAAATGGAGTAGTAACAGGCTTGGTATTATGGGGCTCTGATGCATCAACTGTTGATTTAACTGATTTTGTAGATCATTCAGAAGATTATGGTTGCAACGGTAATACGGAGGATGATCTTGAATTAGAAGTACTGTCGATATATGGTTCTAGTGATGGAATAACAACTATATCTGAAATAAATAATTTGAGAGGCCTTTTACCTCAAGAAACTACAAGTTATGTATGTATATCGGGAGGAAATAATTCAAATTTTGCAAATTATGGATTGATTGATGGCGACAAAAGTGCATCCACTAGTATTGAAAGCCAACAGGAAATTGCTTTTAGATTTACGGAAAAGTTATTGAGTGATCTCTAAATAATTTTAATAGAACAGGATTCTTTTCAATTAATATTGGGAAAGATAGAAACAATTTAAATTGAATACAGGCTTACCTTATGGTGAGCCTGTTTTTGAAACCAAGTGCGTATACTTATCAAAAATTATTTTTATAACTACGTAGAGTCCCCGGTAATTAAATTGACAAAAACAGATTATGATTTGTGATCACATATTTATCACAAATTATTTTTATAATCATTTATGTAACACATAAAGAGGTCTTTGATAATTCAATGAATGAAAATAGATTATAATAAAAGAGAGATGATAACCATATGAAAAGTATTTTAATAATTGAGGACAATAAAAATCTTTCTAATGCAATAAAAATTTATTTAAATGATCAGGATTATTCAGTTGTGCAGTCTTTTGATGGAAATGATGGATTGAATAAAATTATGAAAAATAGATATGATCTTGTAATTTTAGATATAATGTTACCTGGACTCGATGGATGGGATATTCTTGAAATGAATCGCGATGCAAAACAAACTCCAATATTGGTTCTAACCGCAAAGGGTGAAGAATATAATCGGCTGAAGGGATATGAGTTGGGAGCGGACGATTATGTGCAAAAACCTTTCAGTCTCAGGGAATTGGCTGCGAAAATAAAGGCGATTATTAGAAGATATAAAGGCGAAGAAGAAGATAAGATAATAAAAATGAAAAATGGATTTTCGATAAATGATAGCCAAAGAGAAATAGCGATAGATGGAATAAAACTTGAATTGACTCCAAAAGAATACGATCTGCTTCTTTTTCTTTTAGAAAATGAAAAAAAAGTATTCAGTAGAGAAACATTATTAATAAAAGTTTGGGGAAACACAGAAATTCTTGATTACAGGACGGTGGATACTCACATTAAACAAATTAGAGCTAAATTAGGATCAAAAAGAGACAATATTAAGACCGTCTGGGGAGTTGGTTATAAATTTGAGTTCAGAGATGAAGAATAATATATCCTTTAAGCTCTGGGGAATCACCACAATTTTGGTGTTGGGAATAATAGTGATAACATTTATTTTTCAAGTTTTTATGTTAAAAGAAAATTATACCAGGGCAAAAATAAATGAGGCAAAGAATACCTCGGAAAAGATAATAAGTATTATTAAAGAATCGGGGTTTAATGATGATGCTTTTAGCCAGATATCAGAGTTAACCTCTGTGAGTAAAGAAAGCATAGCAATATTGAATGAAAAAGGTGATTCGTATTTTAGTTCTTTGTTTTTTGACGATAGATTTAACAGAGATTTCGAACATGGATTGGACGACTCTAAAACTCCTATAGAATTTCCTGGAAATATTATATCTAATAAAATTCCACCAAATCTTTATGAACAATTTTTTAATTTGGTTTTTAAAAAGGCCAGTGAAAATAAAGAATTTTTAATAAGGGGCGACAATTTACAAAATTATAAATTATCATTTGATTTAAAAATAATAGTGTATGGTAAGCCTTTTACAGTTGATGGGAAAAAATGCTCGGTAATAGTTACTTCACCTTTAGATCCTATAAATGAAGTATCAGGTTTGATAACGAAACAGCTCATTTATATTGCCGGAATTGCTTTGATAGCAGGATCCTTGTTGGCCTTACTTTTATCAAAATCATTTACTAAAAAGATAGTAACAATTAAAAATGTATCATCTGAGATTGCTAAAGGCAACTTCAATGAAAAAGTAGTATTTAAGTCCAAAGATGAATTTCAGGAACTGGCCAACTCGATAAATGAAATGTCTTACCAGTTAAGCAAGTTAGAAGTTTTCAGAAGAGAATTTATATCGAACACATCTCACGATTTAAAAACTCCTTTGAGTAGTATTTCTGTATATGCCGAGTTGATTAAGGATTTAAAGTTTGAAAACGAACAGAAATTGAAAGAATATTCAAACGTAATAATGGATGAAGTAAAAAGATTGAACAGCAGAATATCAGAAATTTCCGAATTATCAGAACTAGAAGCGGGATATTACAAATTGAAATTGGAAAAAATCGAATTAAGAGAATTTGTTGAACATGTTTTTGAAGAGATAAACATTTTGACCGAAAAAAAAGGAATCATATTTGAGAATAAAGTTCCAAAGGATGTTTTTATAGTTGGTGATAAAAAACAGCTTTATAAGGCATTGATTAATATTCTGAGTAATTCTATAAAGTATACAAATAAAAATGGAATAATCAAAGTGTACGTTGATGAAAGCGAAGAAGGAGTAAGAGTTTGTATACAGGATAATGGGTGTGGTATCAGTGAAGAAGATTTAAAGTATGTTTGGGACAGATTTTATAAAGTGAATAGAGCGAGAAGTGAGGACGATTATAGCAGTGGCTTGGGAATGTCCATAATAAAGAATATATTTCGTATACATGGTTTTAAATATGGTGTAGAAAGCAAGGAAAATGAAGGAACAACAGTCTGGTTTGAATATTTGAAAAAAGATTGAATCAATATAATTTCAAAAAATTTAGGAGGAAAATATGAAAAAAATCGTTTTTTTAGCTTTGTTTGTAATAATTTTTATTTCAGGGTTCAGTGTTACAGTTAATGAGTTCTTTAGTGGTGCATTAAATGAAAATGCCGATTATGAATTAATTTCATTGAGCAGAGAAAAGTATCTTATGGATTATGATAAAGCGATGATCGAAGCTACAACAGAGGAAGATAAATTAAATGCTGAAAATAGTTATTATTCAAGTATGGATACAGAAAAAAGTGATATGATTTCACTTTATCAGAGCTTTTTGAGTGATTTATTCAATGTTTACAGTGAAGGAATAAACTTGAAAACCAATGAAATGAATCTGGCCGATGCTTCTGAAACTTACCAGAACAATATTTATTTAAATGAGAAAAAAATAGTTTCCGATTCAGATTTAAAGGAATCAAAGTTAAGTTTAGAAGAAGAACAAATAAACTATAATACTTCACTCAGAAACTATAATACTTATCTTGAAGAATTCTCAAAATTAACATCGATTTCTTTTGACGAAATTGTGCTCAATGTTGTTAAAGCTGATGAATTATTCGTTTCGGATGAAGAGTATTTAAACAATGATTATTCTTTAAAATCTTCGGAATTGGCTCTAAAAATATCAGAATACGAATTAGAAAATATGTCCGCCCTTTCATCTGAATATGATTTAAAAGATCAGGAGATTCAGGTAAAAGAAAATAAACTGAACTATGAAAATGCCTTAGAATCATCACAGGAAGCTAATGAAGATTATATGATAGATTTAAATGATAAGTATAATACAATTTATATTAATAGTGGAAATTTGGACCTTTTAAAAGAAGAATTTGATGATATTAGTATCAGATATGGAAAAGGATTAATTTCTGATAGTGACTATAGATCCTCTTATGTGAGTATGCTAAATTCTCAAAATAGTTATTATTCTGCTGTTCAAGATTACTATAATACAATAATTGAATATGTTATTTCTGTTGGAGGAGATGTTAGTAAGATTAATTTTTAGTAATCAGTGAATCATTGAAAATGCTAGTTGAAGAAAGTTGGAGGAAATTTTATTTTGAAAAATAATATATTATTAATTGCAATATTTGTCTTAGTAACAAGTGTGTTTGGGGCGACAATAGAGCAACTTTACATAGATAGATTAAATAATAGCAGTGACTATGCAAAAAGCTTAGAAAGTTTCAGTGAAGCTCTGAATGATTATTCTGAAATTAGTCAATTTTTTATTCCTGATATATCCTTTGGATTTGATTATGCGACATCTTCTGCGAGCGATTCTGATAGCAAAAAGTTCGATTTTGATATAAATTTTTTAGAAATATATGGAATCACATTGGGGATAAATATCCCCTTTGTGATAGATCAAGAATCGGAAAATATAATAGAAGCTGACAATGTGAATCTAAAACTTTCAATGGATGATATTTTCAGTGATGAGAGATCTGATAATATGAAAATTGAGGCCGATTTTTTAGATTCAACTTTTAATTTAATCAATGCCAAATTTGATGCCTTTACGAACCTTTTGGATGATATTTCAAGTTATCACTACTATATTAAAAATAAAGAAATTGCAGAAAATAGTTTAAATTTACTTCAGATAGAAATGGAAGCTGAGCACAATGAAGAATTAATAGATGAGATAAAAAGTGAAATTTTGGAACAGAAAAAACAAATTTTGGAATATAATAAGCAAATAATATCTATTGATTTAGATGATTACAACGAAGATTTATATAATGAATTTCAAATGTTGGTTAAAAAAATAATAGAAAATGATGAACCGGAAGCAGATTTAGATCAAAGGTTAGATGTAAAGGCACAAAAGTTGAGAGTAGAAGCAGAAGAATTAATAAACGAAACCTGGTATAAACCGTACCTTCCGGAAGTCAGCATTAATTTTGGTATTAATGATTTTGAAGATTTGTCATGGAACTTTGGATTTCAATTTTCATTTGATATTTTCAATAAAGATGTTGGTTTAGAAGTAGAAGAAAGAAAATCAAACTATGAAGCGCTTAAATTGAATGAATTGGTTGATGATAATGAAAGTACCTATGAAGTAGATTTGATGGAACTTGAAACTTCTGAAATATCGGTTGAAATAGCTGAGATTTCTTTGAAAGAATATGAAGAAGAGATAGAAAAAAACAAGAAACTTTTGGATTCCGGATACATAAATAATATAGATTATGAAATAGTAGTAAATGATTATGAAAAAAGCCTGCTGAATTACCAAAGAGAAGTTGAGAGCTTGTATTTAGCTAAATTAAATCTTTATATCTATTCAAATACTATTTCAGAAGTGAATTTTTTTGATATAGAAACGACCGTGAAAGGTGATGAAGATGAATAAAAAAGAAGATAAAAACAAAAAAAAGAAGAAAATAATAATTGTATTGGTAGTTATAGTGGTAATTTTTTTAGGTGCGTTTTTTTCATATAAATTTTTTGTTTCAGGAAATAAAGATGAATATAGCTATGAATCTTTAAAAGAACAGGGACTTATTCCCGAAACGCTTACTGAGGCTAGGTTTGAAACAATTAAAGAACAATATAAAGATGATCCGGAACAGTTATTGAATGTATTGGAAAACATGTCTGCGGGAGGGACTGATTTTAATGGTAATCGAAGAGGAATGATGAATCCACTTTCTTCGATAGTCGAAACCAGTGATGATGAAGATTTTGAAAGTGTATATTTAGTTTATCCTGTCGATGAAAGTGAAAATGAAATTTCGGAATATATAAGCATTACAGGAACCCTGGAAGCCGAAACCAGAGAAGTAATTTCTAAGATTTCTGCAGATATAGAGAAAGTATTTGTAAAAGAAGGAGATTATGTAACGGAAGATTCTACAATAGCCATTTTAGATGATATTGAATACCAAATTAATTACATAAATGCGCTGAATGATTATGAGAATTCCTGGGATTCAAGCATGAGTGAAAGAAAGCTGTTAGAGTTAAAATTATTACAGGCTGAAAAGAATTTAGATTATGCAGTAATTAAATCACCGATTAATGGAATAATAAGTTCTGTTAATGTAAACGAGGGTGAAATGATATCTGATGAATCTGCAGCAGTTTCCATAGTTGATTATGAAAATGTGTATGTTTCCGGAGTGATTGATGAGGTTGATATGAGTAAGATTTACAATGGAATGGAAGCGATTGTATCTTTCCCGAATTACGATGTTGAAATAACAGGTAGCATATATTTTATAAGTCCTGTGGCCGAATCCTCCAGTGGAATAGTAGTTGTTCCCATCGAGATTGAATTGAATGAAAATCCCTATGAGAAAGGTATAATTTCCGGAGTTAGCTGTGATGTTAACCTTATAGTTCAGGATTTTACGGGGGGAAACGTGGTTCCTTCGAATGCAGTTTATGAAGATGAGAATGGTAGTTATGTTTTAAAGCAGGTAGATGATTCAGAAACGTCAGAAAAGGTATATGTTGAAATTGGAGAAAGTTCAGATGATAATGTTCAGATATTATCCGGAGTAGAATTGGGGGATGTCCTTGTAATTCAGCCCGATGTAGAAGAAATTTTAAGATTAAATGATTTAGAAGAAAATTTTGTTGGAGGTCCTGGAGGAGAAGGCGAACGACCTCCGCAAAATTCTTCGCCACCAGCTGGTAGACCAGATTGAGCAGGAGAAAAAAATGAAAACAGTAATGCATTTAGAAAAAATTTGGAAGACGTACGATATGGGCGAAGTGAAGGTCGATGCTCTTAAAGGTGTTACATTCTCCGTTGGTGAAGGAGAGATTGTTATAATCATTGGCCCTTCTGGAAGTGGTAAGTCTACACTTCTTCATATTCTTGGTTGTCTTGATAAATCCACCAAGGGAAGATTGGATATCGATGGTATTGATATATCAAAATATAAAAGTAAAAAATTATCTAAAATTCGAAATTCCAAAATTGGCTTCGTTTTTCAAAGGTATAATTTATTACCGAAATTATCTGCTTTTGAAAATGTTGAGCTTCCGATGATATATTCTCATATGAGTAGATCCGAAAGGAGAAAGAAAGCTTTAGATCTCCTTGAGTTGGTGGGGTTGGGTGATAGAGTAAATCACAAGCCTTCCCAGTTATCCGGTGGTCAGCAACAGAGAGTTGCGATTGCCAGAGCTCTATCGAATGATCCGGCTTTTATTCTTGCAGATGAACCTACGGGAAATCTTGATACAAAAAGCGGAGAGGAAATTGAGAATCTTTTTTTAAAATTGAATAAAATGGGGAAAACAATCGTTATTGTTACACACGACATGGAGATGGTGCCTTTGGGATCCAAGGTAGTCCGTATAAGAGATGGGGAAATAGAATCAACAGAGGTGAAAGAAATTGGAAGTAATAATTGAAGCTTTAAGATCCTTATGGAACAATAAAATGCGTACGATTTTATCGATGCTTGGAATAGTTATTGGAATAACCTCGGTAGTTTCCATAGCCGCTTTAGGAGAGGGAACAACAGCATCTGTCACTGAAAGCATTTCGTCTTTAGGTGCAAAGAATATAACGGTTTCTTCGTTCAATTCTTATGCTTATCCATTACTTTACTCTTACGGTGAGGATATTGAGGCGATGTGTCCCCATGTTGAAAACACCGTTGTTACTTTACAAGGTAATTATACGATTAAAAGTGATTATGACGACGATTCTGAAACTGTTTTAGGTATTGAAGAAGAATACATGGATGTAATGCAATATGATATTGTAAGTGGAACTGATTTTTCTGAAGAGGATTATCTGAGTAAGAATTCCGTAGCAATTATTGGAAATACCCTTGCAGAAACATTGTACCCGGATATTGATCCTGTGGGACAAACGGTGTACGTTATTCAAGATATTGGTGATTATACCAAAAAGAATTCTTTTGAAATTGTTGGAGTGATGGAATCCGGAACAACCAGTCAATTTTCTGATCCATCGAATTTTTTGTATATTCCCTTTTCAACTGCAGAAGCCAGAATATTTCAGAGCCAGGGGGAAGTTTCAAGCCTTATCGCTGTGGCAATTTCTGAAGATGCGGTATCAAAGGCCATGAAAGAGATTGATTACTATTTGTATCCTAAATTTGATGAAAATGAATACTATAGAATTTCAAATCAGCAACAGATTTTAGATGTTATGAATGATACGTTGGGTCTGTTATCTCTTGTTTTAGTAGCTGTTGCAGCTATTTCTCTTTTTGTAGGAGGAATAGGGATAATGAATATAATGTTGGTTTCAGTTACGGAAAGAACAAGGGAAATTGGAATTAAGATGGCGATAGGTGCTTCAAGGAAACGAATATTAACGGAATTTTTAGTGGAAAGTGTTTTGATTACATTTATTGCAGGAATCATAGGAATTTTATTAGCCTGGGCATTGACAAGCAGCGTGGAACATATAGCAACGGGCATGAATTTACACGCACGCTTAAGCCCGGAAATAGCAATAATAGCTTTTTTGGTTTCTGCTGGAATAGGTTTGGTATCTGGACTTTATCCTGCAAACAAGGCTTCGAGATTGAGCCCTATAGAGGCTTTGAGATATGAATAAATATTTGTGAGCTTTAGATATTATTTATATTTCTTTAGTGAATACTTAGTTTTATAGATATTACCTCTTTTCTAATAGAGGAGAGGTAATATTTATTTTTGAATTGATTTGAAGCATATTAAACAAGAAATTTTTATGTATTGCTATTTACTTGCTTATAAATATTTAAGGTTATATAATTGAATGGAAAATAAAAAAATAAGAGGTATATTGATGATATTGAGGCCAACAAGAAGAGCTTTTATTTTGAGATATTTTATGTATATTTATTTTTTTACGTTATCGATATTTATAATAGTTTTTTTTAATTTTGAAAAAGTATTTAATCAGGAGAATTTTTATTTTATAGTTATTGTGTGGTCAATTTTAACATTGCTTCCAGCTATAATACTCAGTTTTAAAAGGAGAAAGGTGATAGTTTTTATTTTTCCGATTTTATTAAATGTATTGGGATGGATTTCAACATTATTTTTCTATAACAAGTTATTAATTTCTGAAAATGTTTCTTTTTTTAATAATATAATCATTCATATTGTGTACAATGGGCCATATTATGTTTTTCTGTTTGTGAGTGGAATATCAATATTTATATTTGAAATATATCGTCTTTCCTTTAGATATGAAGTTGATAAAGATGGTATAAAGATCAGATTCGGAGTTTTTTCAAATAATGAAATTAGTTTGCCATATGAGACAATAACAGAGGTTCATCTCAGTCAGAATTTTTTTGAAAAAGTTCTGAAAATTGGAAATATTATAACACTGACACCAACACAGATAAGGACGGGAAGCAGAAGGGTCAATGGCGGAATGATTGCAGGGAAAGATGGAACAGCCGTTTTTTATGGTGGAGGGACTTCTGAAAGGGAAGTTGTTGAAGATCCAAGAGATTGTATTTATGGAGTTTCCTATCCGGATAAATTATATTCTCAAATAAGTGAAATGCATAGAAATGATTTAGATAAGTAGTGAAAAATACTTTTAAAATTATCCTTGATTGTGGATAAATAATATAAGAATTAATTATTTTAAACTGCTTTTTTGTTTGGGTCCAGATGAAAAATTAAAATTTTTTGATTAAATTGAATAAAGATTTTTCATTTAAAGTTTTGATTATTTTAAGAGATTGTTATGTTAAAAAATAATTTCTAAATTGAAGTGATGAATATAATAAATTTTTTCAACTTTTTAAAATAAAATCTTTATCGGTGAAAAACAGATATGATTAAATTTTAGAATTAATTGTTAGAATTAATTTATAAATGATGGGATAATATAGTATATATTTGATTTTAAAAGGGAACCAGTTATTTATGGAGAATACGAATAAAAAATTAGAAATTTTATGTATAAATGTTAATAGTGAATATTTTTCTTCTGTGCATAGAGATAATGTTGTGATGAACTATTCAAAAAATATCCAGGACTTAAAAATGGATAAATATGATGTTCTTATATATAATCATACATTTGATAATCAAAGTGAAATTGACAAACTGAAAAAGGTTGATATAGACGGAAATTCTGTCATTTTCATTTCTAAAATACCTTTTGAACATTCAAAAAAAGATTTGAAAAGAATAGGAATAAATGATTATCATGAATTTGATTTAGAAAAGGAAGATGATAGAAATAATTTTTTGAAATTGTTCAAAAAAATTGTAGCAAAAAAAATGGAATATAAAAATACGAGCATCTTTAAAAAAATATCAGACAAATTTAAAATCAATTTTGATAAAAAAGCAATTGAAGATATTTTGAAAAATTTGTGTTTTGAATACAGAATTAGAAATTCGTTTGTTTTATTTAAAAAAAAGGAAAATGATTTGCTTTTTATAAGCTTTGATGAAACACGATTCGATCAAAGTTCCAATAAAAAACAATTTGAGATCAATTTATTCGATTTAACAAAAAAAATTGCAGAGACTACAAGAGAAAATACGGCTTTATTTAATCGAAGTAAAGTTAAAGAAATTTATGGAGAAAATAATTTTTTTGACAATATGGCTCCAGATGAAACATTAAAAATTAATTTTTTGAAATTCAGAAAAAAATTCTGTGGAGCGATTTTTTTTATAATTGATGATAAGATTCAAAGTGATTCTTTTATTACCAACTTGCTTGATTTTTTTAGCGATCAAATAAACATACATAATGAAAAAGATTTTTTATATGAAGAGATAAAAATCAGCAGTTATAAGATTAAAGCTTTGCATAATGTGGCGTTAAAAATTGAAAAGGGTGATTCCGAATTTGGGGTTATAAAACTCGGAGAAGAAGCGATCAAGTCAATATTAAAATATGATCATTATACCTTCGATATAGTTGAAGGGGATGTTTTCGTTGTAAAAGCTGATTCATTTGAAGAAGGAGTGAATATATCTAATTATTCTCTTGATGAGCCTGGAATCGCTACCAAAGTTTTTAAAACAAAAAAACCATATTTGTCTAATGATGTGCAGAATGATCCTGAAGCCGATCCAACATCAAAACTTTTTGGTTCAGCGATGACATTACCTATAGGAAATATAGGAATTTTTCAGGCTATCTCTTATCAAAAAAATGCTTTTTCAGACCAAGATGTAGAGTTTACGGAATTGGTTATATCGAGTATTGGAGAAGTAATAGAGAGAATGAGAAAGGAATCTGAAATCAAATATTTGAGTTATCATGATTCATTAACGGGTCTTTTAAACAGGACCTTTTTAAGCAAAGAATACAATTCTATTGATAGATTTAAAAAATTACCTATGAGTGTTATCCTGGGGGATATCAATGGCTTAAAAGTTATAAATGATGCTTTTGGACACAGCTTTGGGGATAAACTTCTTAAAAAGTTCAGTGATATTTTTAACAATTGCTGTAGAAACACAGATATCATAATTCGATTTGGCGGAGATGAATTTCTTTTCTTTTTACCCGGTACTACTGAAGATCATGCAATAAAAATAGTGAATAGGATTGAAAAAGAGTGTGAAAAGGTAAAAGATTTACCTATTCCTTTGTCAATAGCTATGGGAATAAGCGTAAAAAACGATAGAAATCAGAAAATATCCGAATTGATTAAAAATGCTGAAAATGAAATGTATAAGAAAAAATCAATATATGGTTTGATCGCGAGAAAAAAAATTATTTCAATTTTAAAAGAAAAGGCTGATGAAGTTTCAAAAGTTAAAGGTAAAAATCTTAATTTTATAAAAGAAATTTCTTTAAAAATGGCTGAAAAATTAAATTTTACTAAAGAACAGAAGCGGCTACTCGAAAAATACATTGATCTTCATGAAATTGGTGAAATCACGATGGATAGAAATGTAAATCTGAAAAGTGAAGAAAATTACACCAAAGATGATTGGGAAATTGCTTTGAGACATCCGGTTAAAGGATATAGTATTGCAAGAGCGAATGATGAAACAGTTAACATTGCAGAAGATATTCTCTCGCATCATGAAAAGTGGGATGGGTCCGGTTATCCCAGGGGTATAAGTGGTGAAAAAATACCTCTCAATGCCAGAATTGTCTCTATAGCAGAACATTATGAGAAAGGTTTATTAGGACGTTCTTATTTGAATCCTGTAAATAAGGACAAAATTTTGTCAGATATTAAAGAAAAGTCTGGAAGTTCCTTTGATCCTGAATTGGTAAAAATTTTTTTAGAGATCATATAATACGGAGGTAAGAAAATGAAAAAAAATATTGTTTTGATTATAAGCGTTGTTTTTTTTATTTGTTATTCATTTTCAGCAGAAGTTGAAATAGTCAGTGGTTCTTTTGAATGTCGATACAGTTTGAATTCGACATCTTCCGAACTGAATTACATTCCCGGAACAATAATTGTTGTTGAGCTAGAATCAAACCCAACGACAGGTTATTCCTGGGATCTTTTGAAAAATTATGATGAAAAATTGATATTATCGGTTGAAAATTTATTTTTTCAAGAGGAGAATAACAAAAAGAGTGATGGAACGGGTGGGATAGAAAAGTTCGTAATTCAAACTTCTGCTGAAACGGGAGTAACTGATTTGCAATTTGTCTATAAAAGAGAATGGGAAAATGAAGATGATTCTTTAACATATATTATCAGGATAGAATCAAAACTAAGCGATGCTATTTTGCCGGTTTATAATCTGAAAGGGTTCTTTAATGATGATGATTTTAAAGTGTATTTAGATTGGGAAAATAGCTATCCTTATGATTATTATAAAATTTATAGAAAAATTGATGTTGGAGATTATTATTTAAAATTTTTAAATATATCTACAGACAAAAAATTTATTGACGGACCGATGGCACATCCAGGATCAGTTCATTATGGCATTTCGGTTGTTAAAGATGGGATAGAAAGCGATGTAATGATGATTCAAATAAATGTTGAGTAATTAAAAGATCTTTCCCGGATTCAATATGCCTTCAGGATCAAAAACTTTTTTAATTCCTTTCATAATTTTTATTTTTTCCTTACTCATAACAATGGGTAAATAGGGCTTTCTCTTCAATCCAATTCCGTGTTCTCCGGATAGAGTTCCCCCTAAAGAAAATGTTTTTTCGTATAATTCCTTTAAAGTAATATCAATTATATTTTCCCATTCTTTTCTGTTTCTTGAGTGATTCAGGAAAGTGACATGAATATTTCCGTCTCCTGCATGTCCAAAATTTATACAATCCAGATCATTTTTTTGAGAAATAATTTTTACCTCGCTCATGAGTTCTGGAATCCTGTTAATTGGAACTACAACATCTTCCATACAAAAATCTTTATAAAGACTCGAGATCGCTTCGGCAATAGATTTTCTCGCTTTCCATATTCTATTTCTGGTTGTTTTATTATCGGCTACAAAAACTTCTAATGCTCCATTTTGAATACAATATTTTCCGATTTTTTCGTATTCATCGGCTAAAATTTCTTTATCATTGCCTTCAAGCTCTATGATTAAATGAGCACCGGCCTGGGAATAAGGGAGAGTTGAATTCAAAAATTTTTCAGTGAGAACCAAAGATGAATTATCCATAAATTCTATTGATGTTGGAATAATTCTCGATTCGATTATCATTTTTGGAACGAATTCAATAGCTTTTTCAATAGTTTTAAACGGTACTAAAAGATCTACGATATATTTAGACAACGGAATTAGTTTTAAAATTATTTTTGTAACTATGCATAATGTTCCTTCCGATCCTACTATTAAACTGACAAGATCATATCCGGTTACGTCCTTTACTAATTTTCCTCCGAACCATTCAATTGAACCATCAGGTAAGACCGCTTCCAGAGCCATAACGGAATTACCAGTTGCACCATATTTTATCACTTTATTTCCACCAGCATTTTCGGCAACATTACCACCAATAAAAGAAGCATCGCTGCTACACGGGTCACCCGCATATAGCAAACCCTTTTCTCTTACAACTTTTTGAATATCATCCGGAATGACACCCGGCTCCACAGTTATTGTGAGGGTTTCTTCGTCGAATTCAACAATTCTATTCATTTTTTCTGTTGATAAAACGATCCCTCCCATTACAGGGACGGCCCCTCCGGACAATCCTGTTCCCGCAGATCTTGGAGTTACGGGAATTTTGTTTTTTGAGCAATATTCCATTATTTTTGAAATTTGCTCTTTGTTTTCGGAAAAAACTATCAATTCAGGGAGATATTTATACTTGTCACCCGAAACCTCATCATGTGAATAGATATCAAGTTTTTCCGGATCGTTTGAAACATTCACGTTACCAACAACATTTATAAAATAATTTATGTCTTCTCTTTCAATTTTTTTATACATATTAAAACCTCTTTTTTTCTTTAATAGCTGTGATTAATTTCGGAAGAACCTGAAACAGATCACCAACGAAACCGATATCACAGACCTTGAATATAGGGCAATCGGGATCTTTATTTATTGCAACGATGAATTCAGATGTCTGCATACCGGCAAGATGCTGAACCGCCCCTGAAATTCCTATTGCAAAATACAATTTTGGTGATACTACCTTACCACTTAAACCGACCTGGTGGGGGTATTTTATCCATTTTGCTTCAACTGTAGGTCTTGAAGCGCCTACTCCGCCATTGAGAATCTCTGCTAAGTTATAAAGGGTTTTAAAAGTTTCCGCTCTTTTTAATCCCTTTCCGCCGGCAACTATAACATCTAAATCCTGAATGTTTTTCTCATCGCTGTTTAAATCCGTAAATGAAAGATTCTTAATTTTACTCTCAAAAAATTTTTTATCTAAATTTATATACTCAATTTCTCCCGATTTATCTACTCTTTGTGGTATTGAAAAAGTTTTAGGACGTACTGTTGCCATTTGAGGCCTGTGATTTGGTGTTTTTATAGTTGCCATTATATTTCCTCCTATAGCAGGCCGGGTTTGTAGTAGAAGTCCCGAAGATTCTTCAATATCTAATCCAGTACAATCTGCAGTAAGACCGGTGTTAATTTTTCCTGCAACAGCAGGTAAAATGGTCCTTCCGGAACTGGTCGCTCCGCATAAGACTATTTCAGGATTGATACTTTTTATCATGTGACTTATTATCCTTATTTGGATTTCTTGATTGAAGAAAAATAAGTTTTTGTTTTTTATACAGATTACTTTATCTGCTCCGAAACCAAAAAGGTATTCCGGTTTTTTATCTATCGAATCGAACAGCAAAAGAACTAATACTTTTTCATTCTTTTTAGCGGCAAGTTCTTTAGCTTTTCCTATTAATTCGTATGTTACGTTGAGTGTTTTTCCTCTTCTTATTTCGCCCAAAACTAAGATGTTTTTCCCCATGATAATTCTCCTTTATATCAAAGCCATTTTTTGAAGTTTTTTTATTAAATCTTTTATTCCGTCATCTATTTCGGATCCTTTGTAAATAGAACTTTGTCTTTGAATTTTTGGAGTTGAAATTTTTACAACTCTTGTTGGAGATCCTTTTAATCCAAGATAGTCATCTTCAATTTTCAATTTGCTGGAATCTATTTTATCACTTATATATTTTCTGGCTTTAATCTTTCCTTCTAAATTTGGTATTGAAGGTTCATTTATATTGGAAAGAACTGTTAACAAACATGGAAAAGGCAGAAATTGATTTTGGTAACCATCTTCAACAGTTCTGACGATTTCTACACCGCCATCTTTAACAGATATGTTTGTTACATAAGTTGAAAACGGTATATCAAGCATAGAAGCAACTTCGGGTCCAACCTGTCCCGTCTCGCCATCTATTGCCTTTTCCCCGGCAAGTATGAGATCAAAATTCCCCGTTTTTTTAATCGTTTCTGCTAAAACCATCGAAGTTGCCCATGAGTCGGATCCGGCAAATTTCCTATCTGATACCAAATAACCTTTATCAGCTCCCATAGCTATTGCTTCTTTTATAGCTTCTTCGGCAGCAGGAGGACCCATTGTTATAACATTAATTTCCGAGGGGATAATTTTAGATATTTTTTTAGCTTCCTCAATAGCGTTTAAATCTAAAGGATTGATAATTGTTCCCAGTCCTTCACGAATCATCGTTCCTGTTTTTGTATCGAGTTTTACATTATCCGTATCTGGAACCTGTTTTATCAATACAATTATTTTCATAATCCACACCCTTTTTTTGCGTTTTTTGCTAATTCTATTTCGATTTCAGTTATTCCTTTGATTACATCTGCATATTCTATTTCCATCATTAAAGTTTTTTTGAATGAATCCAAAAAAAATTCGTTGTTGAACATTCCGCCCATAAAAGCGATTTTAGGTTTTTTAATTTTTAATTCTTTTTTTACCTTTTTAATTCTTTGCACATTATGGAACACAGAAGTATTTATTAAATCTTTTATATAAGAATTCGAATTTTTCAAGAAATCCAGCGAAAAGGAAGCCATTAAATTTCTTTTTTCAGGACGATAAAAATCTGAAATAATTTCCCTCGGGGAACCGTTGAACTTTTCATTTACCAGATCGAAAATTTCTTTGTTACTTGAGATCCCATCAACATATCTCAGATATTCCATAACGATTTTCTTCGAAAACCAAAATCCGCTTCCTTCATCATCCAGAAGATATCCCCAGCCGCCCGCTCTGCATGTATTGTTGTCATTTTTTCCAATTACAATCGATCCTGTTCCACAAATTATCAGAATACCACTTGATGACTGGAAATTTGCTTCGAGTGAACCTTCGGCATCTGTAAAAATATTTGCTTTTTTGCAATTTTGTAAATTGTTGAAAATTATACTTTTTAATTGAATTTTCTGATCCTTCGTTCCTATACCCGCCATCGCTATTGAAACAGCTTTTATATTATTAAATTCTTTTTTTGATTTTTTTTAAAATAATTATCTATTATTTCATTTCCTGCCGATGTATAATTAAAATTTCCCTTCAATGACTTGTGGTAAATTATATTTTCATTATCATCAATAACGGCTATCCTGAAATTGCTTTCCACCGGCATCAATGCCTAAAAACTCGTTTCATTTTATTTTTTTATTACCTTTCTTATGAAGCCCTTTTCTTTTTTTTAGTAAAATATTGGCTTCGGTGGCGTTTACATCCAAAAGTATTTGAAACAATGGCATTTTTAGCATTCCATTTTTGATTCCTTTAATTTTTCTTTTTGCGGGTTTCTTCATCAGCATTTGTGGCCTCGCAAAACAATACTTATTGCTCTGTACTTTAGTTTTTTCGTTTGTTGTGACAACATCTACCATCAGATTTTCATAAACTTTTTCCCATTTTTACCATTGATGCGCGGTACTGATCATATTTAAAAATTATCTTATCTGCTGTACCGGCTTTCAGTCTGGTAGAGAACCCGTTTAAAACTTCCGGGCCGGTCACGGCATTTATTGAGATGTCACAGAAATCTTTCAGCTCCGGATTGGAGACGTTGCATATAAGTACTGATTTGCTTTTAATCGTTTGAGAATATTTGAATCCTCCTTTGACGAATGGAGTGTGACCCACTGGCAGATATACCTATTAAGATATCATTATTGTTGAATCCAATTTCCTTTAGCATTCTTACAGCTTCTCTTCTTCTTTATCCTCAGCTTTTTTCAACCGCTTGGAACATGGCATCGTTTCCCCCTGCCATTAAAGCCGTGAAGAGCCCTTTTGGAACGTTGAAAGTGGGCACGGTTTCAACAGCATCTACCACACCTAATCTGCCGCTTGTTCCCGCACCAATATAGATAACTCTTCCTTTATTTGATAAAGAGGCTATAACCAGTTCCACAACTTTTTCTATTTCAGGGACACACTTTTCTATTTGAAAGGGAATTTGTTTGTCTTCCGAATTCATGAGTGATAAAATATCTCCAATACTCAATGAAATCCAGATTCATTGATGAACAATTTCTTTTTTCTGTTTCTAAATCTTTCATTTTTTTCCCTCCAAGACTTGATATAATGTAATTACATTATATCATAGTAAATTTATTTGTATATAAATAGTCTCATTACTGATTATTTATTTTTGATAAATAATTTTTTATTTCGAATAGATTTTCAAATATTATGCAGGTATCGGGGAAAGTTAAATGTTTTGAAAGCGAATGTTTTACAATGAGTACGCTCATGCCGGCTTTTAAAGCACTTATAGCACCATTTAAGGAATCTTCTATAGCCGTACATTTATCGGGAGTAATATTTATATTTCTGCTGGCCGTTAAATATATCTCTGGATCAGGCTTCGCTTTAGTGACCATATCGCCGCCGATCACAAAATCGAATTCGTTAAAAAGATTGATTTTTTTTTAAAAGTTTTTCAACAATTTCACCGTTTGTAGAAGAGGCAACCGGCAATTTTTATACTCTTTTTTTCGCATAGTTTATAAGCTCATTTATACCCTCATTTTTTTTTAAGCATTTTTATCGGAAATTTTCAAATATTCTTCCATGTATTCTTTTTGAAAAAATTCTCCGGAGAAATATTATTTATACCGGTTTCTTCTATAATAACTCTTGATGCATCAATTATTCCCAAACCCATTTCCTTTTTTCCCTATTTCATCGGTATATAATTCCACCGTGGTTATTCACTACTTTTTTCCGCGGGCTATTCTGTAAAAGGGGTTCTGATTCGATTATTACTCCATCCATATCAAAAATTATTGCTTTTTTCTTTTTCCATTTTTATCCTCCATAGTGAAGAGTTTTTTTTAGATCAAGATGTACCTTCTTTAAAGGTTCTTTTCTTACTTTTACAATATTATTGAAGGCGTCTATATCTATTATTGAAGTTTTTTTTCATCATGTTTTATATGATATGAAATTGTTGATTTTGTCAAGCCTGTGTAATCAACCAATTTTTTTTGAGAGTGGAGGGATTTTTGTTTAAAATATTTTAATAAACTGAATCTTGTCGAGTCAGAAATTACTTTTAAGATATTATCCAATCTCTGTTCCGGTGAAAAATTTAAAGGCAAAGTCTTCGTTTACTTCATCTATTCCCATAATAACAAGATTGAATGAGGGGTATTCCATGAGTCCTAAATTCATATGTGAAATGGAATTTTTGAAGTAAAACAAAAAAATGGTTTATCAGAATCAAAAATCTTCACCGGGTATGAATGAATAATAATCGAAAAAATTATCAAGAGCATTAAAAATTTTTTCTCTTTTGGGGTTTTTTGATAGAAAAACAAATTACTCTGTCTTTATTTAAACCTCTCAAATTGGTATTTTCATAAATTTTCAGAATTTTTTTGTATGTTTTTTTTTCAAAAAAATCAAAAGCACTTTTCGGATATAAAAATAAATTCTTTTATAAACCAAACGGTATCTTTGCTTATTCCATTTATTTTTGACACAAGAGAAGAAACCTTTTCAGGATTATGTTTAATCAATTTTCTGAGATCTTCGGAGGGAAACCTCCATTCTTCTTTGTGCTACCACATCTATAAATCTTTCTTGAATTATTTTTAATTCTTCGTAGTTTATATCTAATGAATCTTCAATTGAAACAAATTCACCATCGACAATTTTCTGGTTTACCGGAAATAATATCGGGACTATCACACCCAGTTCATTCAAGCAAGTGATAAAAATTTTTAAAGACCAGTCTCTTTCTTTTTTTAAAAGGTCCTTGAACTTAATTAATTCATTTGTGATATTTTGTTTTATACCAAATTTATTTAAAACTTTTGAAATTTGAGAATTATAATAAGAGAAATAAACAGCGGTGGTTAAGTCATATATTTCAAAATAACCAGTAATTGTTTCCATTTATTTTACCTCACGAAAATAAATTTTCGAAATCATTCAGCAATCTTAAAATCACTTCATAATGAAGAGAAAAAAATATTTTTTTCCCTTTTCTTTTCCTGATAACCAAATTTTCATTGGTTAACATTGATAAATGATGCGAAATAGTTGCTTTTGAAAACCCCATATTTTTTGCAATCTCATCCACATACTGTGTTTTTTTAGAAAGATTGACTAATATTTTTCGTTTTGTAGGATCAGAGAGTATTTTCAAAAATAATCGGACATTTTCAGTACTATCACAGTTTTCAATTTCATCTTTATTTGGAGACAGATCATTGGAGATTATGACTATTTCCTTAGAACTACTACGAAGAATATCTCTTTTATTGAAATAAGTATTTTGTAAGAAAAAAAGCATTCCCACTTCGTTTGTCTGAGAAGAATAATCTCTAATTTTTATCCAGCTTGTCGCTCTTTCTAAATTAGTATTTTTAAGACCACTTTTTATATACAATTCATACATTTCTACATAGAGTTCCAAGAGAAAGAACTTGAAAAAAGAGGAAAATTCTATCAAATTCGATAAGAACCACACAGTCTCATCTCTAAAGTTCAGGGTTGTGAGTATATTTTTATATTCATTTGTGTCAATATTTATCTTAAACTGTTCATCAAAGAATCTGATGAATAATCTTTTATATATTTCGAAATCCGAATCCAGTTTTTCAATGGAAGAGTCAAATGTTGAAAAATGAAAGGAGTTATCAAGATGAATGGTTGAAAGGGTAAAGATCAACAATAATTCTTTTATGCTTAAAGCAAGACTTTTCATTCTCCAATTTTCCTTTTCCAAAACCAATTTTTTGAAAGCATTGACTTCACGCCCGTTAAAATCATTTAATTTAATACAATCATTATTCGTAACGTATATTGAAGAAATTGCGTACAAAAAATCAACAAATTCCGAATATGCTCTTTTCAGTTTCATTTGATCCTCCAGATTCAATTCGATAATATTATATCAGATTTATAGTTCGATGTAAGTTAAACTTTATATAATGTGTTTACAAAAGAAGCTTTATTCAGGACAAGAATGAAATTAAAAAGAAATAATATGAGTTCGAAGTTAATCTAACTGTTACCGAAATTAGTTTGACAATGGCCAAACTAAATGATAATATAATTTCGTAATGAGTTGATAAGGAGGTAGGCTGGTATGAGAAAAGGAAATTCGAATGATTGGAAAAAAATTGAAAGATACGTAGACGACGTAAAACTATCAGTCATGAAATTAGGAAATTTTTTATCCTTGTAATAGAAGAGACTAACAGACTAAACTTAACATAGAACAAGCAACACCCGGTAAAAATACCCCTTTTTACCCCACAGAGATAAGATGACATATTTGGCCCGTAAAAGGGCCTTTTTTTATTTAAAAAAGAGAGCTCCTTTGTTGGGGAGCTCTCTTTTTTGTTAAAAATCAGTCTATTCTATAACGGTTATTCTATTGGTAATGTCAGTATATGGAGAATAGTCCTCTAAATCTTTGATGTAATTTACAACAACTTGTGCAAGAACGAATCCGGTATCATAGCCAGATAATCCTTCAAGCATGGAATATCCGTCCCCACCTGAAGCAATATAATTATTTGTGCCTAATTTATAAGTTTTGTTCATATCCAGCGGTTTTCCGTTAATTAAAATGTTTTCGGCTTTTTGATCGGCTCTGTTGATAGTGTAAGTTATACCGGATACTTGAGGTCTTGCTCCTTTTCCATCGGCAACTGTCGCTGTAAAATCAAGCATATCTTTAACAACTGATCCAGGAACCTCGATCGTATACGCTGTATTACCGAATGGTAAAACGGTTAGAATATCTTTGTAAGTAATATCTCCGGCCTCTATTGAAGCTCTTATACCACCTGAGTTTGTAAGCGCTATATCTGCCTCACAAATTTTCTTTAGCGCATCTGCAATCAAAAATCCCAAATTCGTATCCTTTGATCTTACATCAGCTCTTTCTCCATCGAGATAAATTTTTGAATTTGCTAAAACCTGATCTAATTTTTCACCACCCAGTTTTTCAAAGTAGTCTAAAATTACTTCTACATCATAATCTCCATTTGTTAAATCCGATCTTATAGGGAACAGTTCGTATGATAATACATTTATTCCCTCTTCAGTTGTTTCCAATTGGAGCATACCCAAATATTTTGCCCATTCTCCAGCAGAAACAATTAATGTATCGTTAACTTTCATGGGTTCTTCCATAAGTGTGTGACTGTGACCATCTACAATAACATCTATGCCTTCAACTTCTTCTGCAAGCATAACAGAACTTGTTCCAATAACGGGTTTAATGGAGCCAAGGTGAGTTAATGCAATTACGATATCTGCTTTTTCCTTTAATTCAGGAACTAATTTTTTTGCAACATCGACAGCATTCTTCCATTCGTATTCACCAGCGTATAATTTTTCAAGAATCTGAGTTTCTTCGGCAGTCAATCCGAAGATGGCGACTTTAAGATTTCCGAATTCTTTGATAATATATTCCTGAAATGCTGGTTTTCCATCTTTATAAATATTTGCTGAAATAAATGGGAAGCTGGCTAATTCCATTTGAGTTTCAAGAACAGATTCTGGATTATCAAATTCATGATTTCCAAGAGTCATTACATCGAGTTTCATCATATTGAATGATAATATATCAGGTGCTGCGTCATTCAGATCTGATTCCGGTACACCGGTATTCAAATCACCCGCATGTAAGAAAAGAACATTATCATCCATCATTCTCGCTGCAGATACTACAGTTGAAAGAATATTAAAACCACCGATGTTTGAATCGAATGTCCAGGCATGTCCATGTGTGTCATTTACAAAAAGAATATCTACGTATGAAGCAAAAATTGTCAAAGCAAAAATACATACGATAAGTACTAATAGTAACTTTTTCATAATATACCCTCCTTTTAATAGGAAATAGATTGAATGAATTCTATATTAATATTATTCTTTGTAAGTGTTATAAGATTTATGGTGATATCATCTATTTTAATAGTTCTATTTTTTTTTAGTAAAAGAACTGTTAATGTCAATTTTTCCCCTAGTTTCATATTCATTCCGTATTTGAAGACAATCATCAAACAATGTGTTCAGAACCTTGATTTCCTTTTGCATTTCAAAAATAGAATTGCAAAGCAAAACGATCAATATTGAAATTGTCAAGAGAAAAAATATCAGTTCAAAATAAGTGTATCCGTTTTTCATTAATAAATCACTTTACCCGCTTTTACTCCTTCGAGGAGTTTTTCTTTTTTTGTGTTTGAATTGATTGCTGAATTTTTTCCGATGCTTACATTTTCGGGTATCTCGACGTTTGAACCAATTGAAACCAGATCCGAATTATAAATATCCGGTCTGAATTCATTCTCAACACTCTCTCCAAGACCTATTGAGACATTATCGTTAACGACAGTGTTTTCTCCAATTACTGTATTTTCAATTTTACAGTTATTTCCGATATAAGTATCGGTCATTATTACCGAATTACGTATATAAGTATTTTTCCCTACATAAACACCCTGAAAAATAACGGAATTTTGAAGGTTTCCATAGATTTGAGATCCTTCATTGATCAGAGAATTTTTTACATTCGCTTCTTTCCCTACGAAAGCCGGTGGATATTCTTCAGTTTTCGTATAAAATTTCCAGTTCGGATCATAAAGGTTGAATGGAGGCATTGGTCTGGTTAATTCCAGGTTCGATTCCCAAAGTGATTTAATGGTTCCAACATCACGCCAGTATCCATCAAATAGGAAAGCATAAAGTTTACCTTCTTTCTTTTCAACGATTTCAGGTAAAATATTTTTTCCGAAATCATGATCGCTGTTTTTATTATTTTCATCCAGTACCAGTCTCTTTTTAAGAAATTTCCAATTGAATACGTATATTCCCAATGAAGCGAGATCTGATTTGGGTTCTTTCGGTTTTTCCTGAAATCCGGTTATATTATTTTCAAAGTCGGTGAGTATAATGCCAAAACGACTGGCTTCGCTTATAGGAACTCTCAAACACGCCAAGGTACCATCCGCTTTTTTTGAAAGATGGAAATCGATCATTTCTCTGTAATCCATTCCGTAAATATGATCGCCGGAAAGAATTATTACAAGATCCGGGTCGTATTTGTCCACATATTCTATATTTTGATAAACAGCATTTGCAGTTCCTTTGTACCAACTTTGATCATTACCCTGGAATGGAGGAAGTATGACTACACCGCCTTCTTTCCTGTCTAAGTCCCAGGGCCGGCCTATCTCTATATGTTTGCTCAGCATATGTGGTCTGTATTGTGTCAAAACTCCAACGTCATAAATTCCCGAGTTAACGCAATTACTTAAAGTAAAATCTATTATTCTGTATTTTCCGCCGAACGGAACCGAAGGTTTGGCATTATCCTCTGTTAAGATTCCCAATCTTGTCCCCTGACCACCGGCAAGAATTAAAGCTACAATTTTTTTTCTCATATTATCACCTCAAAATACCCCATTTTTTTCAAGAATTTTTGGTGAATTAGGTTTCCCTAAAAATTTTTTCCCAATTCTTATCGTACAATCTTTGTCAAGAATTGCATTTTCAACACAGGCCCCTTCCTCTATTGTACAACCCTCTAAAATAACGGAATTTTTGACGGAAGCGCCAGCTAAAATTCTTGTTGATCTTGAAATTATGGAGTCTTCAATTTTACCGTTTATAAATGAACCATCGGCGACTATAGAATTTTTTATCACACCCGTGTTAGTTATTTTGGGTGGCGGAAGATCTTTTAATTTTGTATATACTCTTCCGTGTTCATAAAAAAGTTCCTTTCGAATTTCGTCATTTAAAATACTCAAGCAAGTTTCAAAATACGAATTCACATCTCTTTTTATATTTCTCCAGAAACCGTAAAAATTGTATGCATTTATAACGAGTGAATCAATATTATTTCTGATTATTCCTTCAATCAAGTCAAAATTACCTTCAGGAACTGTTGCGAAAAGCAGTTCTTTCAAGAGAAACTTGTTCATAAAAAATGCGTTTAAAACGTGTGTGTGATTTTTATCTATCTTAAACTTTTCTTCGGGATTACTTATCCATTCTACTATTCTTCCATCTTCATTCGTTTTGGCCAAATTGGAAATTTTCATATCGTTATGTTCTTTTGAATTAGAACTCAGTACAGTTATATCTGCCCCGGATTCTATATGTGATTGGAACATTTTATTAAAATCAATTTTGTATATTTGCTTTCCCGAACAGATTAAAACATAATCTTCATTTCCTCTTTTTAATATATCCATATTTTTAAAAAGAGCATCCGCATTGCCCATATACCCCAGAGATTCTGAATTAGGTGTTACATAAGGCTGTAAAAAATATACTCCCCCGTTTTTTCTATCCAGGTCCCATTCTTTTCCGGAACCGATATGATCCATTAAACTTCTCGGGTTGTATTGAGTTACTATACCAATCTTCGAAATTCCAGCATTTACCATATTGCTCAAACTGAAATCTATTATTCTGTATTTTCCATATATTGGTAAGGCGGCCGGGGTTCTCTTATTTGTTAATTTCTCAAGAAGTTCTCCTCTGTCTCCTGCAAAAATTATTCCTAGTACTTTCATAATATCCTCCCCCTCAGTTGGTACAAGCTAAATTTGTAAAGTAAGATATATTATAAATAGTTGGTTGTGCTGCTCTTTTTATTGAATCTGATAATGAATTTATTGCTTCATTTACTGATTCTTCATATATATCAAGAAATGTCTTTTTGTAAGTCCAACCCATAATAGGATGATTCCACCTTTGATTTTTCAGGTTTAAAACATCATAGAAGTCTTCTTCAGTTTTTAATTCGCTGTTACCGGTAAAAAATACTTTTCTGAATCCTTTCAATATATCTCTTTTGTGACCTTTGTTCTCAAGAGTCATGTAATTGTTCATCATATTTTCATATAAACCGGTTATATTTATATCTTTCTTAAGATATATATTGTTGAAACTCTCATTTATTTTATCCAGTATAACGTCAGGGATAAGTTCGGGAAGAAATTTCTTTAAATCCATTTCTTGTATTTGTTTGTTAAAATACATTTCAACCATTTTTTCGTCGATTTTTTCTTCGAATTTTTTCCTGTTTTTGTTGACAGTTTTATCGAAAATATATGGATAAGTGAGTCTGTCAAGCCAGTGATGGCACACCATGCCATAAATAAATTCAGGGTAAGTCTTAAATATTTCATACGATAAATAATTAAGAAATGAACCACATTTTCTGGTATGGACTATTCTGCCAAACTCCTGAAATTCTTCGTCGTCAGAATAGAAGAAGATATTCATAAATATATTTCCCAGATTGAAAATTTTTCTTCTTATTTCATCATCGAAGAGAAGTCCGGATTCCCTTCCGACTTTTGAGCCATGAATGATATGAGTCCAGATATCAGGCATATTTATCTTCCTTATCTATTATTGACCATAAGCATTTTAAATAAAGTGTTTCCGGAATTTGTAAATTCCATGGATGGTCCTTTGATTGATATGTGACGTTGAGAAAATTAAAAGAGATGTTTTTACCGCAACTGGATTTTCTCATGGATTCAATGATATGTGATAAAGTAAAATTATAAGCACAACTACAGATGGTCAATATACCTCCGTTTTTTGTAATTCGAAATCCTCCTTCAGATAATTCGGTGAATAATTTTATTCCTTTACCCAATTCTCCCTTTTTCTTTATTAAAGAAGGGGGATCTATTATACTTACATCGAATTTATTATCACATTCCTCTTTTAAATAATTAAAAGCATCACTGTTAATAAATGTTATTTTATCCTCAACTCCATTCAATTTTGCGTTCTTTTTTGCTAAAATCAGATCTTCTTCGGATTTATCTACTGATATTACCCTGCAACCCTCTTTTGCCATATTCAGACCAAAACCACCGGTAAAAGAAAAAAGATCCAAGGCACTTTTGAATGAAAAATCTTTAACAACTTTCCTCGAATATAACCGGGAATCTTTTTGATCAAAAAAGAATCCTGTTTTCTGACTGTTCACTACATCAATAAAATAATGGATATCATTTTCTTCTATCTTTATTGTCTTGTCAGTTAGTTCCCCGTATAATAAACCTTTCTCCTTAATTACTTCTTCACTAAAATTAGTTTCAAAATCATTTCTCAATAGTATTGCTTTTGGATTGAAAAGCTTAATTAAACAGTCAATTAATTGATTTTTTATACTATAAATTATACCATTTCTGAACTGTACAACCAGAATATTTTCAAATCTATCTACTATAAATCCTCCTAAACCGTCCGCTTCACCATAAAAAAGTCTGTAAAACGGTTTTGAGAAAAATCTTTTCCTCCAGTTGTATGCTTTTTTAATCTTGTTCATTAAAAAATCGGAATCCAGACTCGTTTCTTTATTCGATAGAACTAATATTTTTTTGTTGGAAAAATTATTGAAAAAGCCCGTTCCGAGGAATTTGTAATCTTTTGTGAAAACATTTGCATTATCTATATTTTTAGAAATATTTTCAATTGAAAATATTTCGTCGTCATATATCCAGGGATAACCGTTCAATATCTTTTTTTCTTTTCCTTTTTTTATCCGTACAATTACCATTTATTGACCTCTCCAATCGGTACAGTTAAATTTTACCATATATATTATTCATCGATGATATAATAATATTTGAGTAATTATGGACAAGATGTGAGGAAAATAATTTGGCAAAAAATATTTATAGAAACTTATATTTGGACAAAGGAATTACGATAGCTTTAGTTGGTAACGATAAAGCGTTGTTGTCTCAAAAAGCGAATAAATTGATAGAGAATGATATTAATTATAAAAAAAGTTTGGAAACCGAAAATATCCTTGTTATAAAACCTGAAAATGGAAATATCGGAATAAATGAAGTGAAAAAAGCTTATGATTTTTTCCTTCACAAACCCTTATCAGGTAATAAGAAATACTTATTGATTCAGGAAGTTGAAAAATTTACAATTCCAGGCGCCAACAGTTTTTTAAAAATTCTTGAAGAGCCTCCGGATTTTGTAACTATAATTTTAACGTCAACATCCTGGGAAAACGTTTTGAAAACTATAAGAAGCAGGGCGCTTTATTATAGAATTAAATTTCCATATGAAAAGTTGGGAACTTTAAAAAAAGTTTATCTGAATGATGTTAAATATATTTATTCTTTATGCTTTAACGATTTTCAAATATTGAATTTTTTTTTGAAAGAAGAAAGATTAGAAACTGTTCAGGAAATAAGAGAATTAAAAGAATTGAGTCAGGAAAAAATAATTGATATTTTAAATATACAGGAAGATTCGGTTGATGAAATAATTTTGAAAAAAGCTTCGTTGGAAATTCTGTTTTCGATGATTTGGAAATCCGGGAAGATTTCTTATCACGTTGATTATCTGTCTGAAAAGATAAGAAAAGAATATTTGTTTGATTTTTTAATTAATTTTAGTAAATTAACGCGGGATATCCTGTCAGATTTTTTAACATATTTTTATGTTAAAAGATCGGATCTGATAGTTTATAAATCTTTTATTGAAGATGTTTCCGCATTCAATCCCAAAGGGATAAATTTAGAAGATATTTTATGGTGTGATAGAATTGCAAAATTAAAGGTAAGTTCTTATAACAAAAAACTTATATTATTTAAATTGATAAATGTTATAGTGAATTGCTCAAAAGGAGAAGTTTAATATGCCGGAATTATATGGGAAAATTTGTAAAGTAGAATTTTATAAAGTGGGAAAGTTGTATACTTTTCTTGCTGGAGATATAGATTTAGAAGTAGGTGACAGAGTTGTTGCTCAAAGTGCTTTTGGTTTGGATATCGGTATAGTTAGGTCGGAACCGGAAACGAAAAAGTTAGGTGATGAGGAAATTAACCCTGTATTGAGAAAAGCAACTGAAACGGATTTTGAGAAAAATGAAGAGAACAAAATTGAGGCACAAAAGGCTCTTGAAAAGTGTAAGGAATTGATAAAAAAATTAAATTTGTCTATGAGATTACTTGAAGTCAGGTATATGCTGGACAGATCGAGGTTACTCTTTTATTTTGGTGCGGATAGCAGGGTTGATTTCAGAGAATTGGTAAAAGAATTGGCGAGAAATTTTAAAACGAGGATTGAATTGAGGCAGATTGGAATAAGGGATGAAGTTAAGAAAGTAGGTAATATTGGTTTGTGTGGACAGATTGCGTGCTGTTGCAGATTTCAGAGAGAGTTTGAGAGTATTACCTTAAAACATGCAAAAAAACAGCAATTGCTTATCAATCCTGCAAAAATATCCGGGCGTTGCGGCCGATTGTTGTGTTGCTTGTCTTATGAACAAAATATGTATGAAGAAGAACTCACTGATATTCCAGACGAAGGTACAATAATTGAATTTGAAGGAAAGCCTTGTAAAATAGTCACTGTGAACATCTTTTACAAAGAATTGACTATTTTAGCCGATGATGGACAAATGATAAAATTGAACTTTGATCAATTCAGAGAAAAGAAAGTAAATATTAAAAATGATGAAGAAGAATACTCTGAAGATGTAATTTACAAAAACGATGATTTATTTGAATACAAGGATGATTAAAGAGAGGTAAAAAAATGAATGAGGAAAATTATGAAAGGGTCTGTGCATTTATTAAGCAAAATAAAATAGATGCGGATCCTGATGTTCTTTTTACTGCATTGTGTCATTCATCTTATGCAAATGAAGTTTCACAGACGAATGAAGTTGATGTTCAATCTAACGAAAGGCTTGAATTCTTAGGAGATGCGGTTCTTGATTGTTCGCTCGCCGATATTCTTTATAATTATTTTGAGCTGACGGAAGGGGAAATGTCGAAAATAAGGGCAATGGTAGGTAGCGAAGTGGTTCTTTCAAAGGTCTCTGAAGACCTGTGTGTCGGAGAATTTCTTTTTTTAGGGAAGGGTGAGATTGCTTCCGGGGGAGCTGAAAGGCCATCTATTTTGGCCGATGCATTTGAGGCGATTCTTGCTGCAATTTATTTAAGCAAAGGATTTAAAATTTCTAAAAAATTCGTTTTTAATCATTTGTTTAAATATATTAGTTTGGCTGTCGAGGGGGAACTTTTTCTCGATTATAAGACATCTTTGCAGGAATTGACTCAGGCTGAATATGGTTCAAGACCGATTTATGAATTGGTCGGATCATACGGACCACCGCAGGAAAGAATTTTTAAGGTTAAAGTATTGATTAATGAAAAGGAAATGGGAATTGGTACCGGAAGGACAAAAAAGTCTGCCGAGCAAATGGCTGCTCATAGAGCTATTGATAGTTTAAAAAAGAAAGGAGTCGAAACAATAAATGATTGATATAAGAAGTGATACGGTTACTCAGCCTACCCAAAAAATGAGAGAAGCAATGTATAAAGCTGTAGTGGGTGATGATGTTTATGAAGATGATCCCACAATAAAAGAATTGGAAAATCTTTCTGCTGAGATAACGGGAAAGGAAGCCGCGCTTTTTGTTCCCAGTGGCACGTTTGGGAATCAACTCGCACTTTTTACTCATTGTAAAAGGGGAAATGAAGTTATACTTTCTGATAAGAGTCATATAATTGATCACGAAGTCGGCGCAGCATCAGTTATTGCTTCAGTACAACTGAGAACAGTTGAGTGTGATGGCGGAATTATACCCCTTTGTGAAATAAAAAAGAGAGTTAGAAAAGCGGAAGATGATATTCATTTTCCCAATACCGATTTGATATGTTTAGAAAATGCTCATTCAAGTGGAACGGTTATTCCGATTGAAAAGATGAAAGAAATTTATCAATACGCTTTGGAAAATCATATAGCAGTCCATCTTGATGGTGCGAGATTGTTTAATGCGGCGACTTTCTTGAATGTTGATCCGAAAGAAATAACCAAGTATGCTGATTCAGTCATGTTTTGTCTTTCCAAGGGATTATGTGCCCCCGTAGGTTCTGTCCTTGCAGGAACGAGAGATTTTATTGAAAAAGCAAGGAAAAAAAGAAAAATAATGGGTGGCGGATTAAGGCAGGCAGGATTTTTGGGAGCCGCAGGGTTGGTAGCACTTGAGGAAATGATAAAACCACTAAAAAATGACCATGAAAACGCAAAAAAATTGGCCAAAGAAATGGTAAAAATTCCACAAATTGAATTGGATTTAGAAAAAGTTCAAATTAATATGATTTTTTTCAAATTGAAGAGAGTCGATACAAAATACATAAAGGAATTTTTCTATAAAAGAGAAATAAAAATAAATGGTCCGGAAAACGGTGAATTGAGATTTGTCACAAATCATTGGGTTAAAGAAAAGGATATTTCTTATATTGTGAAGGTTTTAAATGAATTTATAGATATGTATAAAAATAGTTAAAATAAAAACCCGGGAAAGACCCGGGTTTTTCATTATCATTCTTCATTTGAAAATTGGAAGAAAATTTTGGAGAAGATTTCTTTTTGTCCTCTATCTTTGAAAGAGTGATCTAAATCAAATTCAAAACCATCTGTACCTGAATTGTTATGTACCTGAATCTGTAGTCTGTTTATAAATGTTGAAATATCGTATTTTCCGTATTCTTCGAATCTTTTTTCGTCAACCTTTATTTCAGTAACAAAATCATAATATTCAAGATCTGATTCAGTTTCAGAATTTATATTTTTTTCAATCCATTTCCCGTTAGTTTTAAATGAAATATCGGTATCTTTCATACTAGGTAAAATGTAATATAACCCATTTAGAAATATATAAAGTCCTTCTTCTGTGAATAAGAATGCTGCCTCCATAAATAAATTGTCATCTTGCCCAGCGACTGGGCGTAAAAGTCTGTATGTATCTTCGCCTGAAAATAGTGCTTTAAAATAGTCACCATTGTTTTCTACATCATTTGTTAATTCACTTTTCACTTCAACATATGAGATGTCGTGTTGTGTTGGATCGAGAACGGGATACAATAAGGGTGCCTTATTATAGAAGAAGTTTGTTTCGAAGCGATTTCCATCTATTATCGGGGTAATACCGACATAATGTTTATCATCTTCTGTTCCATCGTAATCAATTTCAAACTGATAAAGTGGATATTCTGCGTTAGAAAAGTGTATTATTCCTTCATCTCTGTCAATTTCAAAATTCCAGTTTGAAGATGCATCTTCGGTAAAACATATGGTGCATGTTTGGGTAGAATTTGCAAAAGCATTGGATGTGATTGAGATCAAAAAAAATACCATTAAAATAACAAAAATGTTTTTCATCTAATTTCCTCCTTAAGTGAAATATCAATTTAATATACACTTTGTTTTTAAGTAGAATATTAGAAAAAATATATCAAATTAAAAAAAAATTTCTGATTTAATTATTGTTGGCCGGAATATGTGTTTTTTTAGAATTTATAACGAATGAGGGTCCTTAAACAATTTTTTTAACTCAGAAGAAATGAAATCTCTGTTTTTTTCAGAAACATAGATAATATCCTGTCTGAAATTCCTTTCGATTTTTTTGATAAATGGGGAATTATCCTTTTTCAGTACAAAAACGGAAGCGTTTTCTTTATTCATTAAATAAAAAATAGTTTTTTTAAATTTTAAAGAACACTCTTCAATAAAACCAATTTCATCAAAAAAAAGGTATTCGTAATTTAAAACAGAAATATTTCCGATTATATTTGCGGCCAAATCCATATTGCTTTTAATTGGGATCAGGCATTTATATTTATAGTATCTCTTTGCTATTTTTAAGGATTTGTTCAAAATTTTTATAAACAGGTCGTCATTTTTAAAAAAGGTATAGATGCTTAAAGCATCTATACCTTTGTTGATTCCTGAAAGCATTGTAGATTTTCCAATTCCCTTTTTACCGGTTATAATGATCATTATGATATCAGTATTTTTTCAATTGCTTCCATAACGGAACTATCGAGTTTATCCTTAACGGGAATTGCTTCAAGATTATCTTTTAATTGCTGTATTTTACTTACTCCAAGAATAACACTACTGATATTTTCATTTTTTAGTATCCAGGCGATAGCCAATCTGTTTATAGTAGTTCCCAATTCTTTGGATAATTTAATTAATTTATCGATTTTCTCAAAAATAGATTTATCGAATAAACCATTTTTTTCCAAAGAATCTTTGATGAATTTAAATTTGTGCAATCTACTGTTTTCCGGAATTTCTTTTTGGTATTTTCCCGTTAATAACCCTGAAGATAAAGGACTGTAGATAGTTGTCCCCATACCATATTTGGAATATAAAGATTTAAACTCATTTTCCACTTTTTCTCTCGAAAACATATTATAAATTGGTTGTTCTACTATGGGTGGCATGATATTCATTTCTTTACATAATATATGCGTTCTTTCTATTCTTTCTTTATCCCACTGAGAAGTTCCCCAGTAAAGAATATAGCCGTTTTTTAATAAACAGTCTATAGCGTACAAAGTTTCTTCTAAGGGTGTATCCGGATCGGGCCTGTGACAATACATTATATCTACATAATTCAATTGCAGCCTTTTTAGTGAAGCCAGCATTCCTTCAAATATTCTTTTTTTCGATAATCCTTTTTTGTTTGGGCCATTGCCTCCCCAGAAAATCTTTGTTGAAACAACGATGTCATCTCTTCTAAAATTTTTAAGAACTTCTCCCAATATGGATTCTGCAATTCCATTAGCATAAGCTTCTGCAGTATCGAAGAAGTTGATACCATTTCTGAATGCTTCTACAAATATATCTTTAGTTTCATCATAAGAAATTTGATTACCAAGGGTTAACCAGGATCCCAGAGACAATTCACTTATTTCTATTCCCCATTTTCCGATTTTATTATATTTCATTTGAACACCTCCATTAAAAGCTAATAATAAAAAAAACCGGGAAATCCCGGTTTTTAGAATTTTAAATCAATTAATTCAGTGTAGTCATGGAATAATTCAGATTTGTGCTTCCGAAATTGAAGTATTTGTAATCAACAATAGTTCTGTATCCCTCTTTTATCAGTGTTATTTCATTATAACCAGCACCGATTTCAACCGTTTTGCCCGAGGAATAGACAGTTCCATAGCTTTTCCCATTGATGTATAATTTAACTCCCGTAGGGTCTACATTGATGGTTATCTCTGTCGTTATTTCATTCAGTGTGAAGGTTTTTGTTATGTTTCTGTTTAAATTTATGGTTGTTGAATAATCTTCGTATCCATTTAATTGAAGAAGTAAATCATAATTGCCTTCCTGGAGATTTAAATTAATAGGAGTAACTCCGTAATAAGTGTTATTAAGATAAACAGAAGCCCCATTCGGATTTGATTTCAAGTTCAAATTGTAATTTTTTGTTTCCGGAGTCAAAGTGATGTTTCTTGAAATATCTCTGTTTAAATTGATCGTTTCAGTATAATTAACATATCCGCTTTTTTCAATTTCAAGACTGTAATTATTTTCCATGAGAGTAATATTCATCGGAGTTTTCCCATAATAACTGTCATTGATATAAACACTTGCATTTGAAGGATTGGAGCTTATACTCAAATTGTAATTTTGTTGAATCGGGGTCAGAGTGATGTTTCTCGAAATATTTCTATTTAGATTGATTGTTTCGCTGTAATTATCGTAGCCATTCATCTGTAATTGTAAATTGTAGTTTCCCTCAATTAGAGAAACAGTCATTGGTGTTTGGCCGTAATATGAATTGTTTAAATATATACTGGCCCCGGATGGATTTGAACTGACGCTCAAATTATAATTTTGCTGAATCGGATTTAAAGTGATGTTTCTTGAAATATTTCTGTCTAAGTTGATAGTTTCTGTATAATCTTCATAACCGTTCATACTCAATTTTGCAGTATAATTACCTTCTTCTAATGTCAATGATTTTGGTGTCGTTCCTTTATATTGATTATTGATGTATATTTTTGCTCCGGATGGATTAGAACTGAAAGAAATATCATAGTTTTTAACCGTTGGTGTGAGGTTTATATTTTTTGTCAGAGTTGTACTCAGATTGAATTGTTCGTTATAAGTTTCATATCCGGCTTTTTGCAATTTTAAAGTATATGTTCCCGGATTAAGCGACATCGAAACCGGGGATTGTCCTTTATATTGATTATCAATATAAACATCCGCTCCGGAAGGATTGGAATTCACATTAAGTGTGGCCGTTTGTTGTGAAAACTGTAAAAATACGCTGGCGGTTTGGCCGGAATTAACATTAACCATCTGAGATTCCGATTGCCCATTTAAATATCCTACTACGTAATGATTGCCCGTGTCTATTGAAGTTGTGACCGGAGCATTCCCAACGTATATCCCGTCTACGTAAATCAACGCTCCGCTTGGATTTGAAGAAACGGATATTTTGCCAGTCTTGGGATAAGTGTTTGCAAAAAAGAAAATGGAGTTAACCGCGTAATTTTTCCCCTGCAAAGAAGGTATGACAATATTCTGAACAAAGTTTTCTGCGCTTTGATCGGGAGATGGGAAGGGGGACGAGTTGAACTGAGTTGTCAGATCTGATAAAAATCCCAAAGGAGTCGCGGATGCTATTATTTGAAGAATTTCCTTTCCGCTGTCAGAAGGTCCCACCATCAGATTATATTGATTATTTGTTGGAACTTTTATTCTTGTGTTGGCTAAGGCGAAATTATTTGAGTCATAAGCATTTGGGAAAAGCAACTGTACCTGACCATCGGGCAAAATATCATAAATAGCGATGTAAGCATTTTTGTTTGTTTTAAAATATATCTCAATGTTTTCACCCGAAGAGTACGTTGAACCGGTTGGTTTGTTCATTTCAATATCGACAGTTAGATCAGATGCCGGAACCGGAACAATTATGATTTTATCAATATTTGGGGATACCCCCAGAACAAAGCTCAATGATAAGAAAACGAACAATGAAACAATAAAAATCTTTTTCATAATATACCTCCTTATAGATTATTTATTAAATTATTCTACACTTGATTCAGACTTTTTAATTTCTTTTTTTGTTCCTGCTCTTTCAAAATAATTTATCAAAGAAATTATACCAATTCCAATTGAAAAACCAAAAATAAATCCATAGAAAGACCTCAGCAGTTCGGTCCATAATGGAGAAGTGGAATGGCAGAATGTGTTTACATTTGAAGCAATAGCTATACTTCCCAAAGTGGGAACGATTGTTCCCAGTTTTCCCTTAACTTTGAATTTATTTCTGATAAATAATAAAAGAAAAGGATAACTGATAATATCTTTGAATCTTGGCCTTACAAGAAGAGTGGCGTCTAACAAATCCCTTAAATTTCTTTCAAGGTCTAAAACGAATGAATAATTACCACTTCTCAACAGGTAATAAATACCTCCTAAAACAGTCGCTATTATGATTATAATGTCAAAGAATTTGAATTTTTCTTTTCTGTTTTGGTATGCATAATATATGAATACGTAGAGGGGTAGTATTATCAGAGATAATTTAACCCCTCTGAACAAATATATTCCATTCTCATATCCGGGCCCTGAAATCTGGGAATTGATTGATAACCCAAGTAAAAGAGAAAAAAGAAAAGTTGAAAATACACTTTTGTACTGATCTATTTTTCTTTCTTTTATAAGGTTTTTCCATATCGCATATTGTCCTAAAATAGCAAGTAGAGTTAATGATACAGTATTCGAAATGAGGGAAATTATAATATAAATGATTCCTAAAAGGGGATTAATACTCGATAAAATCATAACACCGGCTATTTTTCCCAGTATCTCCACAAGAATATTTTTAGTGGATGGGGATCTGAGTTCGGAAGAAAGGTATTCATTTTCCTCGAGCAAATTTACTGTTTCGGTGACTAATTCAGAGTAATCGATATTCTCTGAGAGCGTGTCCTGTATGTATATTGCATCTATGCTTCTTTCTCTGACGGACCTTAAAAATCTTATTTTTGCTTTTTCAATATCATAATTAGGATATTCTTTCTTTTTGATCGTGTGCACTCTGAATATCAACGAAGGGTTATTTCTCAATGAAAGTACATCTTTAACATATTCGCCGTCTTCATCGAATTCCAAAAATCCAGTATAAACTTGATATTTATCGAGAAGATTGGCCAATTCTTCAGGGAAAAAAGGAGCGACACCTGTTAAAATAACAGTGTAATTGTTTTGTATTATTTCTTCAAAATCCGACCAGTCTTCAGTTAGATTGATTATTGGAATGTACTTTTCGGAGGTTCTGGAATAATAATTATTTTTTTTTATCAAAAATGAATCGATATTATCAAGTGGTCTATCCAAAATAATTATTGCTTTGTTATAAATATTATCGTGGTTTATTGACCATGGAATGAACAGTACAGAAAGAACTATCCCACTGATAATGAATAAAACAAAAAAAAATCTGTGGAAAGGATTTTTGAAAGAAAAATTCAGGTTTTTGAAATTCACACTTCTTTTTTTTGATAATTTTTTCCTATTTTTTCCTCGATTTAAAGTTGGCACTTATTAAAATCCTCCAAAAAATCAACACTACTATTATAATAACAAAAATCCGGAAAAAAATACTTCTCGTGAATCTATAAACATTCCATTTGAAAATAATAAATCTGTCATTAAAAGCCTCATAAAAAGCTGCATAAATTGAATTATCACGAGCGAATGAGTCTGTGGTTATTGTTAAAAAGTCTTTTAAGGAAATTTTTTTCGATAAAAAAAAAGAAAAGTTGTAAAGACTTCTGTAAAATAGTTCGTCTTCAATCAGTGGAGGATAGTTGTTTTTATATTTGAAGAAATCATAATAATAATCTCTAAAGTCTGAATAATTTTCCTCCAAATTATGTAATTTCTGAAACCATACGGCGGTCAGTTCATGAAACCAGGTTGGAAGTGAATCAAGCTCAATTTTTTTTTCTTTCAGATAGTTGAAAAAATAAATGTGAAATAATTCATGTCTAAAAATACTTTCGTCTTCGTCAACAAGATTTATGGAATAGTTTCCATTGACATCAAGCGAAGAAAAAGAACGTGTGCCCTCTGATGTTAAATAGTAATGGTATTCGTCTCCGAAAAGATTTATTAATTCACCTTCGATACTTTGAAATTTATCAAGCGTTGATTCATCTTTTTTTTCCGAAAATTCTATTGGTTTTGAAATACATAATATTGCGAATAATGCAAAAAATACGAATAGTAGAGAAAATTTAATTTTCATCTAGTTTGTGCAATATTTTCTCCAAATCTTCAGGAAGAGGAGACTCGAAGATTAATTTTTCATAACTTACAGGGTCATTGAAGGTGATGTAAGAACAATGAAGAAAATATCTTTTTAAACCCACACTTTTTTTGTAGGATTTGTTTATTGATTCATTTCCGTAATGATTATCTCCTATTATCGGGAAATTTAAACCGGCGAGTTGTCTTCTTATTTGATGTTTTTTTCCTGTTAGAAGTTTGATTTCTATTAAAGAACTCTCTTTGAAGTTTTTAATTGTTGTTACAATACTTTTTTCAATAAATCCATCTTCGTTTTTTGTAAAAATTTTATAATTCATAAAATCTGATCTGCCATTTACAAGAGCAGTGTATTTTTTATCTAAATTATGGTCTTTGAATATTTTAGTTATTTTTCTGGCCCATTCGGGATTCTTTGCTGTTATTAAGACGCCCGAAGTGTGTTTGTCCAATCTATGCACCAGAAAAGGTTTGAATCCATTTTGTTTTCCATAGCCCATCAATCCTTCGATTATAGTAACTATTTGAACTCCTGTACCAGGATGCATCGATATTCCCGCAGGTTTATCAATTACAAGAATGTTTTCATTTTCAAAAATTACATTGAACTTCATTTCATGAATTATAGGCTTTCTTTCCGGAGTCAACCGCTTCAATTTTTCAGAATCTCCAAAGATTTTAACTTTTATTCTGTCGCCTAATTCAATTGGAAATGATTCCTTCTTACATCTTTTATCATTTATATAGACATCGCCTTTTCTTATTATTTTGTATATTGAAGATAATTTGTATTCTTTGAGCTCATGCCTTAAAAATTTATCTAATCTAAAGTAAAAATTATCCTTTTTTACCAGAAAATTCCTTTCGATACTTAACCCTCCAAAAAAATTAGAGAGAAAAACTCTCTAATTTATAAATCGTCATCACTGTCTTCGTTTCCCATTTTTTTTGAAATATAATTTACTATGTCACCTATAGTTCTTATGTTTTCTATGTCTTCATCTTCCACTTTAATTCCGAATTCATCTTCAAATGCCATAACCAGATCAACTAAATCAAGAGAGTCAGCTCCCAGGTCATCAATCAGGTCAGAAGTAAATTCTATTTCTTCAAGTTCAATGTTTAATTTTTCATTGACAACTTCTCTTACTTTTTCAAAAATTTCACTTTTACCCATTTTATTCACTCCCTTAAATCATCTAAATTTGCACTAATTATATTAGTCTTAATGTTTAAAGTCAATAGATATTCTGTATAATAATAAATATGGTGGCATTTTTTATTATGGTTGTATGAAAAAAAGATTATTGGGGGATTAATATGATTGAAAATAAAAAAATAATTATGAATAAAATAACCGAAATTCCGGAAGTGGCAATAATTTTAGGTTCTGGATTAGCTTATTTTACAGATTTTTTTGAAGATCAGATAAAAATTGATTATGGCGAGTTAGTTGATTTTCCCTCTTCAACGGTTTTAGGCCATGAAAATGAATTCGTCTTTGGAAGATACAAAGGAAAGAAAATCCTCGGAATGAGAGGAAGATTCCATTATTATGAAGGATACTCCGTTAAAGACATTACAAAAGCAATTTATCTGTTTAAAGAGATTGGAGTAAAAAATGTCATAATTACTAATGCGGCTGGAGGAATAAATTTGAATTATACTCCTGGTGAGATTGTGGCGATTAAAGATGTTTTAAATTTAGCCTTCAACAATCCGTTAATAGGTAAAAACAGAGATGAATACGGGCCAAGATTTCCGGATATGTCAAAAGTAATCGATGATAAATGGTTGAAAAGAGTGGAGAATAAATTGAATAAAGAGGGCGAAAAACTAAATAAAGGAACATATGCGTGGTTTACGGGTCCGAGTTTTGAAACGAAAAGCGAAATAAGAATGTCTAAGTACCTGGGCGCGGATATGGTTGGAATGTCAACCGTTCCGGAAATTATTTCAGCAAAACATTGTTCTTTAAATTTGATAGCTTTTTCATGTATAACTAATTTTGCGTGTGGAATAAAAAACAAACCTTTGAATCATGAAGAAGTTATCAAGACCGCTAAGAAAGCTGAAGAAAAATTCAAGAGAATTATTGAAATATCATTGGAAGAAATGTAGGTGAAATTTGTGGGTTTAAAAAAGATCGTTGATATTATAAAAGATATTGATAATGTGTATATTGTGGGGCATATAATGCCCGATGGAGATTGTATTTCATCTGTTTTATGTTTGGCAGAGGGTCTGAAGAGTATGGGGAAGAAGGTTCAGGGTTTCATTGATTGGGAAATTCCGGAAAATCTTAGAAAGTTGCCTTTTGTGAACAGTATAAAGAAATTCAAAGAGGGGATTATCAAACCTGAGAATTTAATCGTGGTTGATTGCTCTTCACCAGATAGAATAGGTAGATTTCAGAAATTTATCCGTGATGATGTAAATGTTATTGTTTTAGACCATCATGCTACTAATGTATATTTTGGAAATATCAATTATGTTGATGCCAATGCTTCTTCTGTTGCAGAAATAGTGTATGAAATTAATAAAATGCTGAATATCAAATATGATGAAAAATTGGCAACTTTGAATTTATTGGGTATATTAACTGATACAGGTTTTTTTAAATATTCAAATACTACCCCTTTAATTTTGCATATAGCGGCTGAATTGATGAAGATGGGTGCAGATATTCAGAAAATATCACTTGTTATAAATGAAAACAGAAAAGTAGGAAATTTATATTTGCAGAGAGAAGCGATTAATAATTTAAAATTTCTTTCCTGCGGTAAACTGGGATATTCATATTTAACAAAGAAAGATTTTGAAAAATATAAAATAGCTGAAAATGATTTTGATGGTTTTGTATCAGAAATAAGGGCTGTCGATACCGTTGAGGTAGCCATGTTTGCTGCTCAATATGAAGATAAAAAGGCGCATGTGAGTTTGAGATCCAAAAGGTATTTTGATGTGAGTAAAATAGCTTTAGAATACGGGGGCGGAGGACATCCGAAGGCCTCTGGATTTACATTGGTTTATGAGAAATCCCTTGAAGAAGCCCTTGAGAGTATTGCAAAAAAAATAGGAAATTTGTTGTAAAAATTGCAAAAAAAGAGCCCTTCTCCAGGGCCTGGGGGAATTGTATATGATATTGTCTAATCGGGTCTTCACCTCTATATTATATATGACTAAAAAAAATAAAAAAAGTTCAATTAATTTTTAATAAAAAATCGGAGGTATTTCTATGAAAAAAGTTATTTCAATCTCGTTTATTGTATTATTAGTGTCTTTAGTTTTTGTTGGATGCACACAACCATTTAACCCTGTTGATCAGGCTTTGATTGATTCATTGAATGAGTATGATGATGGTTATTTGCAGAGAAATTGGGATGCTATGAAAAATGTTTTTGATTATCCAGTGGAAGTACTTTCTACTTCAGCAAATTTTAATGAAACCCAGTTGGAAAATAAGTATCAAACAATTTTTGTCAAGTATAACGGATTTTGGCTTGGAGTTAATTACAATAGCGGTGATATAACCGTTACTGGTGATCAAGCGGTGGCAAAAATTTTGTTCAGTGTTTGGAAGAATGAAGACAAATCGGATTCAAAATCTAAGTATATCGATTTATATTTTGAAAAAAGTGGAAGTGTATGGAAAATCTATAAAATGTCAAGGTTTGAAATAGATGATTAAATTTATTTTATAAATGTAACAGTTTATTATTTATTCTTCCTTTGGAAAAATAAGAACTTATTTTATAATTGTTATCAGTAGAAATAAAGGAGGTAATAATCATGACAGATTTAAAAACAAATTATTTAGGTATTCCATTGAAAAATCCTGTGGTTGTAGGTGCGTGTAAATTAACTTCCAATATTGATTCACTGAAAAAAATAGAAAATGCCGGTGCCGGTGCAGTAGTATTAAAATCGTTGTTTGAAGAACAGATAGGTTATGAAAGTTATCAAATGGAAGAAGAACTCACCATGTATAATGAGAGATACGCCGAGATGATAACGATTCATCCCGATATAAAGCATGGAGGTGCTTCTGAGCACATAGTTTTCGTTAAGGAAGCAAAAAAAGCTTTGAATATACCCGTTATAGGTAGTGTTAATGCCGTTTCAAAGGAAATATGGATTGAATATTCAAAATTGATAGAAGAAGCCGGTGTTGATGCTCTTGAACTGAATTTTTATCATGTTCCTGTTGATTTTGATAAAACTTCGGAGGTGATCGAGCAGGATCAGATAGATCTGGTATCGGAAATATGTAAGAATTCGACCGTTCCAGTCAGTGTTAAATTGAGTATGAGTTATTCCAACCCGCTGAACATAATTAAAAGAATGAAAAAAGCAGGTGTCAGTGGAGTGGTTTTATATAATCGGGTGTTTAAACCGGATATAAATCTTAAAGATGAAAAAAATATCTATCCTATTGATTTTAGTAGCTATTCAGATATTAGAAATGCATTGAGAACCATTGGGTTGGCATATGACAAAATAGATATAGATTTGATTGGAAGTAACGGAGTTTTTTCAGGAACTGATGTTGCTAAATCCATCCTCGTAGGTGCGGATGCTGTACAGGTAGTATCATCTCTTTATAAGAATGGAATCGATCAAATTGGGGAGATTTTAGATTCCCTGAAGAAATGGATGGCTGAAAAGGGTTATAATTCTCTTGAAGATTTCAGAGGAAAATTGAGTAAAGCCAAGAACAAAGATATTTTTGCATTTGAAAGGGCGCAGTATGTTGATATTCTCATGAATATAGAAAAAATATTTGTAAAGACCGAAGATATTTTGTGATTTTTATAAAAAATGTAAAAAGGCGGTTGACATAATAGGATCTCTCATGTAAAATTATTTAGCGTTGGGGACGTGGTGAAGTTTGGTTATCATGCCGGTCTGTCACACCGGTGGCCGCGAGTTCGAGCCTCGTCGTCCCCGCCAAAAGAAAAGGAGCCGAAAGGCTCTTTTTTATTTAACATAAAATTGATACAAAGTAAAGATACCTTGTCTTTAAAATTAAAGAATATGAATTTAAGAGGTGATACGTATTAAAGATTTAAATATTCTATCATTAAAGAAAAGTCATCAAATACACGATGATATTTTGGAAAAGCGTTTTGAAATAATTCTTCCTGAAGTTATGAAGAAAGCTGGTATAGATTGTTGGCTGATTCTTTCAAAGGAATATAATGAAGATCCTGTTTTTAAGTCTTTAATGCCTTCAAAAACGCTTTCAGCCGGAAGATACTCTGCTGTTTTGTTTTTTTACGATGAAGAAAAAAATGAACTGGAAAAATTCATATGCGCAAGATCGAATATGGATTTTTCAAAGTATTATGAATTATTGAAAGTGGGTAAAGAAAAAAATTATTTAGAAGCAATCTGTAAAAAGATAAAAGAAAAAAATCCTGAAAAAATTGCATTAAACTATTCACATGATATTCCTCTGGCTGATGGAATAAGTCGTTCTGAGTATGAAAATGTTGAAAAAATTCTTGGGGATCTAAAAGGAAGAATAGTAAGCTCTCAAGAATTGATAATTCTTTGGATGGAAACAAGAATTTCTGAGGAAATGAATTTGTACAGTGATATCAATCATATTGCACATAGTTTTATAAGTGAAGTATTCTCTGAAAATTCTGTGATTCCAGGATATACAAACACCGAAGACCTTGAGTACTTATTATGGGAAAAAGCTATAAATGAAGGTTTAGAAGTGTGGTTCCCTCCCGATGTAAATCTTCAGAGAAATGGGGAAAAAAACAAATTTATCACAGGAAAAATATTGCGCGGGGATCTTTTACACTGTGATTACGGAATAAAATATCTCGATTTATGTACCGATACTCAAAGAATAGCTTATGTGGGAAAAAATTATCAAAACAGAGTTCCGGAATTTTTAAGTGACCTGATGAAAACCGGTAATAAAGTTCAGGATATCCTTGCGAGAAATATTAAAGTGGGATTAAGCGGCAATCAAGTATTGAAAAGAACTCTCGATGAATGCACGGGTATGAATTTAAAAGCTCAAATATATTCTCATCCGATTGGATTATATGGACACGGTGCTGGCCCGGCAATCGGTATGTTTGATAATCAGGAAAATGTACCCGTAAAGGGTGAACTAAAGATAAATGATTATACATGCTATGCCATGGAATTGAATGCTTCAAAAAAAATTCCCGAATGGGGAGACAGAGAATATTTCATTTTTTTGGAACAAACCGTGGGAATAAAAAACAACGAAGTGATATATTTTGATGGAAGGCAGGAAGAAATCATTTTTATTTAAAAGATCTATTATAAATATGAGAATTTTAAAACCAAATGAAAATTTGACGATAAAATTAATGAATTAATTATTTAAAAAAAGCCAAAGCTTTTTTTGAGATACTTTTAATTTCCGACTTACTCAATTTCTTTATATTTCCTGGTTTTGGTACAGTTGAAAGGTTCAGGTTACCGATAGCTACTCTTTTCAGATAAAAGATGTTATGATTGAGAACTTTGAAGATTTCTCTTATTTCTCTTTTGTGACCTTCATAAATCATAATTTTTATTGTGGAAATATCTTGTTCGGTTTTTATGATTATTATCTTTGAAGGGGATGTAACGAATTCATCTTCTAATTTTATTCCGTTTTCTATTTTTTTGATTTCGTCACTGGTAATTGATCCTTTTATTTTTGCTATATAAGTTTTTTCAATTTTTGATGATGGATGTGTCAGGAAATTTGCAAAAGCTCCATTATTGGTTAAAAGTATAAGACCCGAGGTATCTTTGTCAAGTCTTCCAACGTGGAAAACATTTTCCTTTATTTTACCAGTGATAAGATCGGGTATATTTTTTCTGCTGAACTCATCATCCATAGTTGATATATACCCTTTAGGTTTGTTCAAAGCATAAACCACGTAAGGACAATCATAAAAATTTATTATATTGTTCAAATAGCTTACTTTGTCAATATCCGGATTTATTTCATACCATGGTTCAAGTATTACTTTATCATTCACTTTTATTTTTCCGTCAATTATCGCCGTTCCCGCTTTTCTCCGGGACAGATCCGAATTCTTCTGTAGAAATGTTTGAAGTTTCAGTTTTCCCATCCTCCAGTTTTATATTTATTTCTTCCAGAAAACCACTCATATCATTTAACTGAAAAGTTTGAAAAAATTTACCGGTTACTTTATAATAATAAGGTTTTCCAGGTAATTTAGATTTATTTTTTCTGGTCAATCCCATTTTAACGAGTTCATAAAGTTGTGATTGTGAAGATTTTCCGCGAATGAGCTCGACTTCGTTTCTTAAAATTGGTCCTTTGACAGCAACAATTGAAAGAACCTCCATTTGGGAATCGGTTATTTTTGCTATAGGTCTCTGAAAAATTTTTTTAACAAAATTTTCCACATTTTCCTTAGTATAAAAAATATACTTACCGTTTATCATTTTTAAACATACTCCGTGATCGTTCGAAGAGTATTCCTTTTTTAGTTCATCTATAAGAAGAGAAATTTGACTTATTTTCATTTCCATAATAGACGCAAGTTTATTTAAAGATAATCCGTTTTTGGATGAAAAAATTAAAGCTTCCAAAATAGCTTTTTTCCTGATATCTGGTTCCATCATTTTCTCCTGATTATCGGTTCCGGGTCTAATATCTCAATAAAATATTTATCAAGTTTTATCAATTCCAGGATGGCTAAAAAGGTCACTATTATTTCCAGTCTTGTTTCGTAAGTTTTGAGAAGATTGTACATCTCAAATCTTTCATACGTATTTTCGATTTCCTGCATTCTGTCTTCGATGTTTGAAGCTTCAATATTTATCGTATAAATTTTATTTCTTTCTATTTGCTCGTTAAAAACATCCTGAAAAACACAAAGCAAATTTTCCGGTATGTTTTCCTTATCTGTATATTTAAATTTATCTACACGAGTTTTTGTTTTATTGCTGTTATGAGATCTTACAAGCTGATTTTTGAGATTAACAGAGATACTCTTGAAAGTATTGTAATCTTCGATTTTTCTGTAAAATTCCTTCTTTGCATTTTCAAAACACTCTTCTTCTTCGTTACTGAGTCTTGGAAGAAGAGCTTTGGATTTCATCTGCATAAGAGTAGAAGCCATCACCATGAAATCACTCGTTACTTTTATGTCCAATTCTTTCATTTTTTCAACTTGTATAATAAATTCATCTGCTATTTCATTTATAGGAATTTGTTTGATATCGACTCTATGCTTCCTTACAAGCGTTATTAATAGATCCAGAGGTCCCTCAAAATCGCTGATAGAATAAATAATGTTTTCCACTTTACCACCTTATACTTATGGCATCCCTCACTTCATCCATAGTTTTTGAAGCGAAATCTTTGGCTCTTTTGTTACCTGAATATATGATATCCATTAATTCACTCTCATGTTTATCATAATAGTGGATTTTTTCCCAAATTGGTTCTAATCTATCTTTTAAATTCTTGAATAAGCATTTTTTACAATCTATACAACCTATTTCTGCAGTTTTGCAACCGTTTATTACCCAATCTAATTCTTCCTGATTGTTTGTGAACGCTTTATGATAATCCCAGACAGGGCATTTTTCAGGATCACCCGCATCTGTTCTTCTTTTTCTTGCCGGATCTGTTTTCATTGGCGCAAGGCTTTTCCACAATTCTTTTTCATTTGTATCGATGAGTATAAAGTTATCGTAACTTTTTGACATCTTTCTGCCGTCAGTACCGGGTAATTTAGGCATTCTGGAAAGTAACGGTTCGGGTTCAGGAAATACTTGAGAAAACGTGTTATTGAATTTCCTGGCAATTTCCCTGGCCAGTTCAACGTGATAAATTTGATCTTCGCCCACAGGAACACCGCCCGGTTTGTACATCAATATATCCGCAGACATCAGAACGGGATAAATCAAAAAACCTGCACTTGATAAATCTTTATCTTTAATATTTTCTTTCTGGTCTTTATAAGTTGGAATTCTTTCCAGTCTTGGAACCGGTGAAAGCATTGAGAATAAAAGCGTTAATTCTGCATGCTCTTTGATGGCTGATTGTACAAACAAACAAGATTGCTCAGGATTTAATCCAACAGCCAGATATGATTTTATTATTTCTAACGTCCATTTTCTGTAATTTTTGGTCTGATCAATATGGGAAGTTAAAGCATGCCAATCAGCTACAAAATAGTAGCATTCATTTCCCTTGTCCTGTAAATTTTTCCAATTTTCCAAATTAATTAAATGACCCAGATGAAGTAATCCGGTCGACCTTGTACCACTTAAGATTCTCATCGACATCCCCCTAAAAACTAAATCATAACTATTTTATCATATATTAACAATAAAAGTATTTTTAAAACGCTTTTTACTCATTAAAATTTAAAATGACTTTCTTTTTATGATAAGATATTATGAGTAAATTTATCTATTTCAGGAGGAAGTGAATGAAATTCAATAGAATTCTTATCATAGTTATAATTGCAATGGTGGCTTTTACAGCCATTAATATGTTTATGACCTACAACAATCAATTAAAGATTGAAACTCTATCTTATAACAGCGTATATACATATGATAATGAAGGAAAGGTAATAATGGAAAGTGATATGGATATCCTTTTTCTTAAACCCGCACAAATGGAGGATTTTTTAGCTCAATTCGATAGGAGCAATCAGGAAAAACTGGCGGATTTTCAAAAGTCGCTGGATTCGTTTGCTGAAAAACTGGAAAGAACTATAGTTGTTGAGAACTTTGAATCAGTGGCTGTGGTCACGGGTGATGATACAATGAGAGTTGAAGAAAATTCTGTAGTTTCGGGATTTGCCGTTGCCAATGGAGATGAGATAAACACCTCATTAAGTGATACAAAACTTGATTTAGAAGGAGATTCCTCTTTAACTATCATAATTCCCGATGATGCGGAAGTCATTTCGGTAAGTCCTGAACCAACTTCGAGACCTAACGACTATACCTTTATTTGGACAGGTGTCGGACAGATTACTTTTCCAGAGGTGAAATATATTGTCGGAAATTGATGATGAGGACGTCAGTGAGTTTATTTCTCTGGTAAAGAAGTCGGCTTATACCGGTGCTTTGACTGGGGCAGGCGTTTCAACAGACAGTGGCATTCCGGATTTTAGAAGTCCAAATGGACTTTATTCTAAGGTACCGGGAGATATATTCGATTTAGCTGCTTTTTATAGAAATCCTGCGAGATATTATTCCATTGCTATGAAATATGTACATAATATGGGAGAAAATAATCCAAATGATACTCATATTATGCTTTTTCTTCTTGAAAAAATGGGATGTTTAAAAGGTATTTCTACCCAGAATATCGACGGATTACATAAAAAGGCCGGTTCAAAGAATATTTTTGAAATTCATGGAAACGCAAATATATTCAGCTGTGTTGACTGCGGAAAAAAGTATACAAAAAGAGAGTTGCTATCCATACTGGATGATTCAAAAAAGCCTTTATGTGATTGTGGGGGCATAATAAAACCTGAAGTAGTTTTCTTTGGAGAACAACTTCCATATGAACAGCTTAAAAAATCCGAGGAATTGGCATTGAATTCGGAATTATTCGTAGTTATAGGCACTTCTTTATCTGTGTATCCTGCAGCACAATTACCAATAATTGCGAAAAACAACGGAGCAAAAATAATTATAATAAACAGAACACCAACCGAATTGGATTTTATAGCTGATTACTCTTACAGAGTTAATTTAGCGGAATTTTCGAAAAAAGTTATCGAAGCTATTCATTGATGACGGCATATCTTGATTTATTGAAAATGTCTTTTTCAAATCTCCATGAAAACATTCTCGCTTTGCAATAGTTTATTATAGAAGGAATATTGTAATCGGCTATTTCTAAATATAATTTTGTTTTTTCAGGTAAGTTAAGAACTAATTCTTTGATAATGTCAGTTCCGTCTTCCCCGCCATCCAGTGCATATACTGGTTCGTAATTTCTGACTTTAGGTTCCAGATTATTTATAAGGGATGTTTTTATGTACGGAGGGTTTGAAACAATAATGTTTATTTTGGAAGTATAATTCTTCAAAGGTTTGTAATTTTCTCCGAGCAGAAAGGTTATATTTTTAATTTTTAATGCTTTAGAATTTTCTATCGCTTTATCCAGTGTTTTTTTGTAAATATCGGTTGCATAAACTTTTGACCCGGGATAAGTGTCGGCTAATTTTAGTGCTATAGCACCACTGCCGGTCCCGACATCTGCAAAGTTTTTAGAATAGTTTTTGTTTTCCTTTATAACCAGATCTACCAGTCCTTCAGTTTCGGGTCTTGGAATTAAAGTGTTGTTATTGATGGAGATTTTAAGATTGAAGAAGTATTTATATCCCAAAATATAGTCTAAGGGACAACCTTTTTTTACCTTCAATAAAGCCCTGTATAAATTTTCTAATTTTTCGGATTTTTCAGAGATTTCTGAATTCATAAATAATACATATTGAGGAATATCCAGAAAGTGCATTATCAATATTTTTGAAGAAAAATGGGGGCTATCAACCCCCGAATCGTTTAACTCTTTTTCAATTTTCTTTTGCAAGAAAAGATACGTCATAACCCCAATGCTTTTTTTACTTCTTCACTTATCATTTTTGGCGACCAGGGGGGATCGAATACCAGGTTTATTTTTACGTTTCCTATGCCGTCTATTTCCTCAATCGCTTTTTTTGCATTAGCTGTTAAAAAACCACTCATAGGACACGCTGGGGTTGTTAGCGTCATATCAACTTCAACATTGCTGTTTTCGTCTATGTCTACTCCATATATCATACCCAAACTCACTATATCGAACCCTATTTCCAAATCGTAAACCTTTTTCAAAGCATCTATAACATTATCCTTGTTTATTTTGTCACTCATTGTCATTCTCCTCCTAAATTAATGAAAATTTCAGAATTTTCTTTGAACGGTATGAAATAAGTATCATACCACGCATCCCAAAGTAAGTTCCTTTTTTCTTTGAGAAGCAAATCGACTATTTCTTTTTTTGAATTCTCGAAATCATTGACCCCGGCGGGAACGAAATCCTGAACATAAATTATTGAGAATTTGTCACCGAAAGAAACAACAGACTGGATTAATCCCTGCTTTAAATCCTTAATCTTTTGAAATAAGTCGGGGTTTTTGCCGTTTATTTCTTCACGGGTCAGTTCGACTGTTGAGAAGTTATCCATTTGTGATAATAAATTTGTGGGAGTTGCATCGCTGTTGATTGTTTTCCATGTACTGTACGCTTCGGCAAAAGAGTCGAATTCCACAATATTCAGAATGGCCGAATCGCTGCCCGTGGTATAATCATTTATATTTGTTTTGTAGTATTCATAAGCTTCTTCTTCTGTTACCGAGGCTACATTTGTGATGGCTGTTCTTATTGATTTTTCCATATCTTCATAAAGCAACCTGTTAGTCACAACATCCATATACATTTCCAGACCGCCTAAGTATCCTTTCAATATATAATACAATTCCGCATCATCCTGGGTTATACCGGCTTCATTTATGGTCTTTGTGATTGATTCATCAACTTTTTCCCTTATTTCAGATCTATTGAGAGATAATCCCAGATCTTTTCCATACTGTATCATCAATACTTTATCTATATAATCACTCAGTATTTTCTTTTCGTACGCTTTCAATAATTCTTCTCCCTCTTTTGAAGTTTGAAGAATATCCGAAAAGGTGGGATCTATTTCAGAAATACTTTTAGATATATTAACAAAATTTGGTAAAACCAATCCTAACAATTCATCGGATGTGATTTTTTGTTCATTTACGGTTGCGACGACGGTTGTATTTTCATAGTCAAATATGTTTTCGCTTGCTCCAAAAATCACAGATGCCGTCAATAAAACTGATACGACTAATATAGTAATAATTTTTTTCATTTTGAGACCTCCTTAACTCTTTTCCAATAATTGTCTAACTCATTTATATCTAAATTTTCTATGTTTTTTTTATCCTTACTGATAAGACCTTCCATTTTCTTAAAACGGTTCATAAATTTTATGGTTGCTCTTTTTAAGGAAGTTTCCGGATCCACTTCTATAAATCTTGAAAAATTTACCAGGGAAAATAACAGATCTCCGAATTCCTCTTCTGTTCCGGTTCTGTTTTTTTGTATCAATTCTCTCCTCAATTCTTCCGTTTCCTCTACAACCTTTTTGAATACATCTTCCTTATTTTTCCAATCAAAACCTACAGTAGCTGCATTTTCCTGAACTCTTCTCGCCAGACTTAAAGCGGGCAATGAATTATTTAAATCTCCGAGAACTGAGTAATCGTTTTCTCTCCCTTTTTCTTTTGCCTTTATTTCTTCCCATCTTTTATATGAATATCCTTTTTCATTTGCAAAAACATGGGGGTGTCTTCTGATGAGTTTTTGATTGAGGTTATCAATAACATCTTCAATATCAAATTCGTTTTGATCTTCAGCAATTTGAGCATGAAATATAACCTGCAGTAATACATCGCCCAATTCATTTTTTAATTCTTCAGAATTATCTTCATCAATGGCCTTGAGGACCTCATACGCCTCCTCGATCAAATAAGGTTTCAATGATTTGTGAGTTTGCTCCCTGTCCCATTCGCAACCGTTTTTACCGCGGAGGGCTTTCATCGTGTTTGTTAATTCATAAAATTTTCTCTCTTTTCTGTCCATAAAAATCTCCTAAAAAATTCCTAATTTAAATAATCTTTCTCTTTTTATCAAAGAATCGTCTATCCATTTTTTCACAACATCAAATTTTATCATTTTTTTTACGGGTTTATATGTCAATCTGTGGAGAGGAGTGGGGCCGTAATTTTCTAAAGCTTTCATATGTTCCCTGGTTCCATAACCTTTGTTCTTTTGAAAATTATATTGAGGATATATTTCGTGAATCATTTTCATTAAATTATCTCTATAGACCTTTGCGATAATAGAAGCGGAAGCGATCGAGCAACTTTTTGAATCCCCTTCGATTATACACTCGCTGTTGTGAAAAATATCTATATATTTACCATCTATTATTATATGTTGAGGTTTTAATTTCAAGTTTGACAGTGCCCTTCTCAGTGAAATTTTTGTTGCCCCCAGGATATTGTAAGCATCTATTTCTTCTGCTGAAGAAATCCCAATGGCATAATAACAATTTGTAGTTATTTTTTGAAACAGTTCTTCCCTTTTTTGCGGGGTCAATTTTTTTGAGTCATTAACTCCTTCCGGAATATTTCGTGAAATGACAATAGCCGTAACTACCGGACCTGCCAAAGGACCTCTTCCCGCTTCATCCATTCCTGCAATTATTCCGTATCTTTTTATGAATTTTTTATCAAAAATAAAAAGGTCATCATTTGTTTCGCTACATTTATCAGAAGTTTTTTTATACATAGAGTGTCAGGTATCCCCTGGCTTTTAATAAATTTTTATAAACAAATTCTCTGAAAATATTTCCTCCAATGTCTGTTTTTTGCTTTATTAATTCTATTAATTTACTTTCCAGTAATTCTATATTTTTTTCAATTTCGGGTTTCTTTTTAATTAACATCACTCCATTTGAATAGGAGTTTATATAACTATTTATCAGACACATTGTAATTTTCAGAGTTTCATTCCAGTTTTTCAATTCATCCAGCCAATTCTTGATTTCTTTTAAAAGTCTTTCATCACAGTTTTTTGTTATATCAATCGTTATTTTATCAATTCCCATAATATTTTTGTTTAATAATTTCAATCCGGATGTGATATTTCCACTCTCCAGTTTATTGATAACAGGATTCATAATTTTTTCATATATAACAGGCTTTTTATTGTCTAGAGGGCTTTTGGTACAAAATTTTGAAAAAGCATAAAAACTTTTTGAACATTTCGGAGCGATTTCTTCGATGGCCTTTTTATGAGAAACTTTCGGATTATAATTTATAGGATCTTTTATATAATCAGATAATTGACTTATTGCAATTTTTGATGCATGTGCCTGATTCATCGGATTTAACAATATACCGTTGGAGCAGTTTAATAATTCCGGGTCCCTGCCTTTATATTCGCCTATATGTAATTCAGATACCATAGATGCATCATTAACGGGAAAATTATCCCAGTATAAAGGCTCCACACCGAATCCATCTGTGAAATTCAAAGCATCTGAAACGGGAATATTCTCTGAACAGACTTCCGGACCCGTCCAGAAAATATAAATATCTTTATTCAATTCTTCTTTAAATGTTTTTGATTCATCATTAAATGGGTTCCCCCTATAGATCGTGGGGCATATGATCAGAGAATTTGATTTGTCAATTTTTTTCAATTTAATGTTTATTTCATTAATGAAATGAGACTGTGCTTTGAAAAGATTTTTGAATTTTTTTGAATCATCTGTATTTTCAATTTTTTCCGGAATGTCATCTAAAAAGAGAGAAAAAATTCTTACTCCTAAATCGTAAAAAAGTGAAAACTTCTCTGTTAAAATATTTTCATCCTCTTTTGAAGAATATTTAATGGATTGTCCCGGACTTATAGCGTAAGAAATACTTATATTGTTGTTTATACTATGGTTGATCAATACTCTGAATTTTTCAACAAAATCCTTGTCATAACTTTTTTTCCATTTGAAGCGGTGTAAAGGATCATCTTTAGGAGCATAAATGTATGTATTTAAATTTTTCCTGCCCAGAAAAGTTATTATCTCCTTTCTGTCCGCCATACTCCATGGAAAACCATAAAAACCTTCTACAACGCCAAATAGTTTTTTTAACATAAAATCCTCCATAAGTGTATCATTAATTAGAAAATAGCATAAATAAGTTATATTTAGATATAATTTGATGAAAATCTTTATAAACAGAATACTTTTCATTTCTTTTCTTTGATAAAATTTTAAAAAAGGAGGAATGATGAATGATCGAAAATCAAAGTATAAAAAATGCTATGAGAATAACTCTTGATGAAGAATTGCCAGACTATCCGGAATTTATAAATAATATCAGGAGGGCTCCCAAGAGGGAATTGCTTCTCAACAGAAAGGAAAAAAAGTTAGCTCTTAAAAATGCTTTGAGGTATATACCTGAAAATCTTCACGAAGCGCTCGCGTCTGAATTTTTGGAAGAACTGGAAACGAGAGGAAGGATATATGGATACAGATACAGACCGCGGGGGAAAATCTATGGGAAAAATATAGATGAATATAAAGGAAAATGTATTGAAGGGAAAGCCTTTCAGGTAATGATAGACAATAACCTTGATTTTGAAGTTGCCCTTTATCCTTATGAACTTGTCACTTATGGCGAAACCGGCCAGGTTTGTCAGAACTGGATGCAATACAGGCTTATAAAAAAGTATCTTGAAGAATTGGAAGATAATCAAACTCTCGTTGTTTCATCAGGGCATCCACTTGGCTTATTTAAATCTTCCAAGGAAAGCCCGAGAGTCATAATAACTAACTCTTTGATGGTTGGTATGTTTGATAATCAGGAACAATGGATTAAATCTCAATCTTTAGGAGTTGCAAATTATGGACAGATGACGGCGGGCGGCTGGATGTATATAGGGCCTCAGGGAATAGTGCATGGAACATTCAATACTCTTCTCAATGCGGGAAGAATAAAATACGGAATAAAAGAAGATGAAGATTTAAAGGGATATCTTTTCGTAAGTTCCGGACTGGGTGGAATGAGTGGAGCACAGGCAAAGTCTGTAGAAATTGCCAATGGAGTGGGAATTATTGCCGAAGTTGATTATTCAAGAATAAAAACAAGATTGGATCAGGGTTGGGTGAAAGAAACCTCTGATAATTTAGAATATATATTTAAAAAGGCTGAAAAATATAAAAAGGAAGGGAGAAGCACATCAATTGCTTATTCAGGAAATATAGTGGATTTACTGCAATATGCCGTTGATAAAAGAATAAAAATAGATCTTTTATCCGATCAAACTTCTTGTCATGCCCCATATGATGGAGGATACTGCCCTTCGGGGATAACTTTTGAAGAAAGAACGGAATTGCTCAATAGTGACAGGGAAAAGCTCAAAAAGTTAGTTGATGAATCCCTGAAAAAGCATTTTAAATTAATAAAGGAACTTCACGAAAGAGGTACTTATTTTTTTGATTATGGAAATAGCTTTATGAAAGCAATTTTTGATGCCGGTGAAAAAAGCATCTCTAAAAACGGTATAGATACAAGTGAGGGCTTCATATTTCCTTCCTATGTTGAAGACATAATGGGCCCCCTGTTATTTGATTTTGGTTATGGTCCTTTCAGATGGGTCTGTTTAACCGGGAAAAAGGAAGATCTTTTAAAAACGGACAGAGCGGCCATGTCCTGTATAGATCCTGAAAGAAGATCTCAGGATAGGGACAATTATATCTGGATAAGAGACGCAGACAAAAATAATCTGGTGGTCGGTACACAAGCGAGAATCCTGTATCAGGACGCTGCAGGCAGAGAAAAAATCGCTTTAGAGTTCAATAGAATGGTGAGAGATGGAGAAATAGGTCCTGTAATGCTGGGAAGGGACCATCACGATACCGGAGGAACGGATTCCCCGTATAGAGAAACTTCCAATATAAAGGATGGAAGCAATGTTATGGCCGATATGTCAACACATTGTTTTGCGGGAAATGCTTCGAGAGGAATGAGTCTTGTTTCACTTCATAATGGCGGTGGAGTGGGGATAGGCAAAGCTATTAACGGTGGCTTCGGTCTTGTTTTGGATGGCAGCAGAAGGGTAGATGAAATAATAAAAAGGGCCATCCCCTGGGATGTTATGGGAGGAGTTGCGAGAAGAGCATGGGCGAGAAATGAAAACTCCATCCGGACCTCCATTTCCTGGAACAAAGAAAATGAGTCCGGAGACCATATAACTATTCCGTATATTGCAAATGATGAATTGATTGACAGAGTGTTTGGAGATAATTGTTAATGAATAAGTATATAATAAAAAACCCTTCTCAATTGATAACCTGTAGCGGGATTCATGGTAAAAGAGGCGGAGAGATGATGGATTTGAATATTCTTGAGAATTCATCTCTTGTAATTGAAGGCGAATATATAAAAGATATCGGAAAAACCGAAAATATTTTTAAGAAATACAATTATAGTAATGAATATACTGTAATTGATGCTTCCGGCAAAGTTGTTATGCCCGGATTCATTGACTCTCATACTCATTTTGTTTTTGGAGGGTATCGTGAAAAGGAATTCAATATGAGGGTTCAGGGAAAAGATTACATGGAAATAATGAGAAGCGGTGGGGGAATTATTTCAACTGTAAAAGAGACCAGAAAAGAGAGTTATGATGAATTGCTGCAAAAAGCGAGGAAAAGATTGGATTATATGCTTTCTTTAGGAATTACCACCGTTGAAGGAAAAAGTGGTTATGGCCTTGATTTTAAAACTGAAATAAAACAACTGGAGATAATGAAAGAATTGAATGACACCCATCCAATTGATATTATTTCAACATACCTTGGTGCTCATTCGATTCCGGATGAATACAAAGATAATCCGGACGAATATATAAACTATATAATAGAAAAGGTTTTACCTTATGTAAAGAAATATAAATTGGCAGAATTTTGCGATGTGTTTTGTGAAAAAAATGTATTTTCGGTGGATCAATCAAGAAAACTTCTGGAAAAAGCAAAACGGATGGGTTTTAGTTTAAAAATTCACGCGGATGAAATGGTTTCTTTGGGTGGAACTGAGCTTGCTGTTGAATTGGGAGCAACTTCGGCAGATCATTTACTCAATATTTCTGAAGAGGGAATAAAAAGAATTGCAAAGAGTGATACCGTTGCAACATTATTACCTGGAACCGCTTTCAGCCTGAGAGAAAAGTATGCAGATGCGAGAGAGATAATAAAGAATAATGCAATAGTGGCAATTGCGTCCGACTTTAATCCCGGCAGTTGTTTCACTGAGTATGTCCCTTTCATTATTTTACTTTCAACTCTTTACATGGGAATGGAAATTGAAGAAGCGATAACGGCATATACTATAAATGCGGCAGCGGCGCTCAGCAGAGAGAATGAAACGGGCAGTCTGGATATTGGAAAGTTGGCGGATATGATAATAATTGATTATCCTTCTTATGAATTCATTCAATATCATATGTGCTACAATCCGGTTGAAGTTGTATTTAAAAGAGGCCGAATAGTTTATGAAAAATAAAAAGTTAATGATTTCATAAAAATAATGTCAATAATACTTATCGTATTTATTCATCTTTTTTCTTATCATATTAAGATTGTATGGAAATAAATATCGAGAAGGAGAATATCTGTTGAAAGTTTATTTTAGAACATTTGGATGTCAGATGAATTTGAATGATACGGAGATTATGAAGGGCATTCTTCATAAAAACGGTTACGAAATAACTGAGGAACAAGAAAAGGCCGATGTCGCGATTATTAACAGTTGTGCAGTCAGAGAGAAGGCTGAAAATAAAATGTATGGAAAATTGGGAAGATTAAAGGCGCAGAAAAATAAAAATCCTAATTTAATAATAGGACTGTGCGGATGTGTGGCGGAAAAAGAAAAAAACCTCCTCTTAAAGAAAAAAGAAGTCAATTTTATTTTTGGAACGAGAAGTATAGTTGGTATTGATTCGATGATAAAAAGAGCAAAAAGCGGAGAAAAATTCGCGGAATTCGAAGATTCATTGGATGAAATAAATTTTGGAACGCCAAGAATGAGAGATTCAAAACATCATGCATGGGTGACAATAATTTATGGATGTAATAAGTTTTGTTCATATTGCATAGTTCCGTACACAAGAGGCAGAGAAAAAAGCAGGGATATGAGTGATATTCTCATGGAAGTTAAAGAACTGGCGGCGAAAGGTTATAAGGAAATAACTTACCTGGGACAGAATGTCGATTCTTATGGAATGGATTTGAATGATAACACATCGCTTGCTGAACTATTGAAAGAAACCTGCAAGATAGATGGAATAGAAAGAATATGGTTTCTGACTTCATACCCTTCTGATTTTTCCGATGATTTGATAAAAGTTATCTCTGAAGAAAAGAAGATCTCGAGATTTATTCATCTGCCTGTCCAGGCCGGTAGTAATAAAATATTGAAAGCAATGAACAGGAGATATACGAAAGAAGATTATTTAATTCTTGTTAAAAAAATAAAAGAAAATATTCCCGATGCCGTTCTTGGATCGGATATAATAGTTGGATTTCCAGGAGAAACGGAAGCGGATTTCCAGGAGTCCGTCGATCTGGTTAAAGAAGCCGGTTTTGAGAGATTGAATCTTGCATTGTATTCTCCCAGGAGCGGAACGTTATCTGCTGAAAATATTAAAGACAACGTTCCTCATGAGGTAAAAGCTGAAAGGTTACAGGTGTTGATGGATTTGCAGAAAAGTATAAATTATGAAGCAAATTTGTATTACATGAATAAAAAACTTAAAGTAATTACTGAAGGAACAATGAAAAACGGTGATTACTATGGTAGAATAAATAACAATAAACTTGTAGTTTTTCCCTTTGACTCAAATGTCGTAGTAGGAGAGAAAGTCACTGTAAAGGTTAAAAAAGTTTCGGCAGGGTTACTTTTTGGAGAAATGGCTCATGAAAAGCTTTGAAACTGAATTTGGTAACTTAAGTGTAATCGAAAATTTATCAAAAATTCCAGAAACTGATGCATATTTAGGTTTAAAGGCCTGAAATATGCTTATTTTCTTGACAAAAGAGAGGTGTTTTTGATATATTTGTATAATAAAGAAAAAATATTTTGCACAAAAAAACATTTTTTTATCGGGACGTATAATATTGAAGAAATCTACAAGTTTGGTGTATAATGGTACTATGGAAATAATTTATTTAAACCATAATTTAGGGGGTGTAATGTGTGAAAAAGCTTGCTAAGATCTCACTAGTGGCATTGCTAGTTGCTATAGTCATAGTTGGGTGTGTGAAGGTCACAGTAAAATTAGACCTTACTACAACTTCCCTCGAGTTTACTCTCGGTACTACTCCAACTGGACAAATTAACGCAACAGTTAATCCAGCTGATGCAACAATCAACTATACCAGTGAGAATACAGGTATCGCTACCGTTAATTCGAGTGGACTGGTTACTGCTGTTGCAGCAGGAAACACTAGGATTGAAGTTCAAGGAACAAAGGATGGTGCTAATCCTAGTGAAAAGAAATATGTAGATGTAACAGTTAACCCACAACCTCAAGTAGAGTTTACAGTTGAGACAACCCCAGATCCTTTATCATTAGTTATGGGTTCTGGTAGTGGAGCTTTGTCAATTTCCGGACCGAGTGGTGCAGAATATGATTTGGTTGCTCCTGACTGTGTTAATCTGGAATATGTTTCAGAAACAGAATATGTTGTTGTTCCAGTTGCTGCGGGTAGTGGAGAAATAGTCATAACAGGTACATTGTTAGGCAATCTCCCAAAAACAGTTAGAATTCCTGTAACTGTTGCAGAGATGCCTGTTGTAGGTGTAACTGTTGAACCTGATGAAATTGAATTTACAATTGTTAAAGCTGATAACGATCCGGTACAGCTCAATGTAACGACGAATCCTGCCGATGCAGTGGTCTCATACGAAAGTAGTGATAATTCTGTTGCAACGGTTGATGCTGATGGATTGGTTACATTAGCTGAAACAGCTGATGAAGGTGATTTTTGTGTCATTACGGTGACTGGAGAAAAAACCGGATATACAGATGGTTCGGATCAGGTCATCGTTTATGTTGGCGCGATCCATACTCCTGTAGTTAAAAAGGCAGAATGGCTTATGAAACCATTCATGATTAAGACTGTCGGTGCTATGGCTTGTGAATGGCAACCCACTCTTAATCTTCAATTGCAATTCTTCGATGCCGATGATGACATAGTTATCGGGGGAATAGAAATTGTCAATCCCAATGGTGAAATCGTAGAAGAAATTGCTTTGACAGAGAACTTCTATCTGCCAACTACATACGTTATAGATGTTGCCGATTTGGATGACGAATTAGGTGAATTGGTTGGTGGAACATACGAGGTTAACATAGGCGTTATAGATGCTGATGGATTAACCGCCGGAACAACTTTGTTCTTCCAGGTGATGGCTGATCCTTTTGAAGTTGCTGGTGTTGGATTTGCTGATGATTCGGCAGTTCAGTACGACGGTTCATGTGTTGTAATAACTGAAAATCCAATTCTCGAACTTGATATCTGGTTTGATTCCAAAGTATCTGTAAACGTTGCTTTGTATAATTCCCTTGGATTAGTTGATGAGATGGACTTCGATCTTTACGCAAATGAATGGGGTCTTTATACTGAAGAATTAGATCTGTCCGATATGGTTCCATATATGGACGGAACAGCGTATTTGGTTGTTACAGTCGATGTTCCTGAAACATGCTGTATTTATCCAGTAGTGTTGGAAGTTTGTGATGGAATTTACTTTGATAAAACACCGGAATTGGAATGTGCTGTAGAAGGAAGCCCATGTGGTGATGTCCCATGTGAAATTTGTGAAGGTTATACATTAGTTGGTATGCTTTCCAATCTTCTCTTCGAAGATCTTGATTTTATTTCCGATGTTGAACTGAATATAAATGGTTTGGTTACAATAGATTCGGGTTTTGTTTTCACTAAAGAAGACTACGGATTTGAAATTGAATTTGAAATGCCTTGTGAAGAATTTGGAGTATTCTTGAATCCTACAGGCAATACTCCATTCACCTGGACAGTAACTACTGTCACCGGTGAAGTAGCAACTGCTACATGTGAATATGAATTAGATTGTGTTCCACCAACATTCAGCTTTACTCCGGACACTTGCTACAATTACGAAGAACTGGAAGCTTTGAATTGGGGAATACCTATTGCTGTAGTTGTTACGGATAACAATTCTGCCGGTGAACTGAAGGATGTATTTGCTCCTTGGTTGGAAGATGACGGTGGAATTGCCACTTTAGATTATGATGCTGATTTCCCGACAGGTGTAGTTCCTTATGGTTATACTATTGAAGCTACATTGGTTATCGACAAGGCTGCTGTTTTAGCTGCTGGTGAAGGCGATGTAGTGCTTGGAGTAAGTGCGGAAGATATCGTATGTAACACCGGAAGCGATTCCTTCGATTTCCATATTGATGTTGAAGCACCGATAGTATACTTCGGACAGGCCTGTGGTGACAGCTACGATTGTATAATTCCATGTTACAGTGAAGATTCCATGTTGCAGTGGTTCATAATTGAAGAAAACGTTGGAACTATAGAACTGGAAGTTTCAGATGGTTACTTAAACGGTGTTGAAGGCCAGACATCTGTTACTATTGATGCTACAAATGTTGATGATCAGATGCTATGGAGCTTCCCTGAAATATGTGGCACTATAAGTGCAACTATGACCGTTACAGATGCATGTGGAAATGAGACTGTTGAAGCCATTGAAGCCGAAATAGATAACATTCCTCCAAGCATCGAAGTATTTGAAACGGGAATTGTAGACGAATGTGATTCTTCAACAACAACCCTTTTGTGGTGTGTATCTGAGGAATGTTCTACAGCTACCGTTTACATATGGATAAATGAAGGTTTCCTTGAAGATTATGGTGCAGGTATCGTTGAAGAAGTAATCTCATTCCCATTCGATATGATTGGTTATTATTCTCCGTTGTACGGTACTTTATACAAATCAACATATGCTTCTGTTGATGCCGACGAAGTCGTTTGGAATTTCAGCGGTGCTATGAAGTGCGAAACTCTCAAGGCAATAATAGTTGCAGGAGATTCATGTGCTTTCAAAGATTACGCATGTGAGGATTTTGAGAATTGCGGAATATTCGAAGAAATAGAAGCGATCGTTCCTGGAACGATAGAATTCGTTGAAGATATAGTAGAGTTGTTATTACCCGTTATATTTGGCGGTACCGATCCAGAAAGCATAATTGATTATATTACTCTCTACAATATGATTAAAGAATATGTAGAGAAAAATGAAGATTTGATCGAAGAATACGCCGATATGTTTGCCAATATAACATTGGAAGATGTTGCGTCCTTGTTGGAAGCGCTTCTCAACGATAATAATTTTGATGTAGAGTATCTGGAAAATGATACGATAATTCACAATGCTGAATGGGATGCATGGATTAGTGTATATTGCCCATCATTAATTGATTTACCTCTTGGTCTCGAAGACAACTGTGGTACTCAGAGGTTCGAAATTGCATGGGAAATCGGTCCTATGATAGATTCATTAGGCTGTATCAATCCTGAAAACGTATGGATTGTGACGAATTACCCGTATGTTCCATGTGGAGTGGATGTACCTGCAGTAGAGGGCGAATACGAATATCCTGTTCTTGAGCTCCTGGAAAGAAATATTGCTAATTACGAATCACCATTTGCAGATAATGTATACGTTGATTACGTAGGTTATCCAAGCTTGTTTGGACGTGCAGTTTCCGAGGTCGTTGATGCATTATTAGATATGGATATAGAAGTTGAGCCTGACTACACATGGTTGGAAGGATTCCTTTACTTCTGTACTCCTAAGCTGGATTGTGAAACTTTCACAGCCACTCTTATGTACAAAGACTCATGCTGGGAAGAGGGATATGAAATTCCTGCAATACCGAGTAGTGTACAGATAGATAACGTAAGACCTGAACTCAGTGTTGATGTAACAGATCCAACATGTGGCGCTACCGATATATTCTTCACAGTCACGGCTACGGATGGTTCTTACTTTTATGAATCAACAATCCCTGGCACAATAACAACGAGTGCAGGTACGGTAACACCTTTCAATACTGGAACAATGAATCCGAACGTGTTCATTCAGACATATCAATGGCAGTTACCTGATCTGAATTGTGAGGATGTCACACTTACCGCTACAGTAGATAATATCTGCTGTGAAGATCCCCAGATGTACTGTTGCGATCTCGATCTTTCGGCTGTATGGTCCAAAACATTCACAATCGATAACGTTATGCCGGAAGGTGAAGCCACGATAACTGGTGAGAATGTAAGTTATTGTGGTGATAAGGTTGCGGTTACTGCAACTGAAGTAACTATTGAATGGGCTATTGAAGGTGCAGATAGTGTTGAAGTTGATGTAAGTGATGGAGATCTTTCAGAACTAGTTGCTTTATTCGATGGCGAGACATACCCATCGACTACGGGTACAATTATTTGGGATCTTACCGGAGTCACGGATAAGGAAGTTTATGCGACAGTTACCGGTATAGATAATTGTGGCAACTGTATCCAGGAAATTGTTGCTGCGACTCTTTCGGCTTATGTTGATAACACTGCTCCTGTAATAACGATAGAACTCGATGGTGATGTTGATACCTGTGAATCCACTTCCGCTACGCTGGTTGTAACGGTTACGGATCCTAATCTTGTATGTAATGAACTCTGTTCCACACCATATCACGTCGGTAATGTAACAACCAATATCGGAACGTTGACTGAAGATGAAATTTGGGCCGAATGTGGTTGTGGTGGTGCAGTAACATTCAAAACACTCTGGAATTTTGGAACTGTTGATGGTGCTACTTTAACAGCTCAGGTCGTTGCTTGGGATTTGTTAGGCAATACCGCTACGGAAACATTTACAGATGGCTATGTAGATAATGCAGCTCCTGTTATCAATTCCTTCAATATCAGTACACCGGGAGCAACCGTGTTACAGTTCTGCTGGAATGCCACAGATACAGATTTTTCAAACATGACAATAGATTATTCTGTTGACGGGGGAGATATAGAGAAGGAAATATATCTTGATCCTACGGCTTGCGCGACGGTTGAAATTCCGGTTTGGGCTTCCATTGTTGCAACCGCAACGGCATTTGATGCACAGCCATGTTGCCATGAAACAGAAAGTGCAACTGTACTGTATAATTTACCATAATTATTAGATAATATATAAGGTGCTTCCCCGTATTCTAAAATACGGGGGAGTTTATAAAGATCCCAGAAATGGGATCTTTTAATTTTTATAACGGAGAGTTGATAAACGTGAAGAGATTTTTAGTCATTCTATTGATGATATTTGTTTTGGTTTTAACAGGTTGCTACTATAAATGGTTTTACAGTCTGAATGTGGATGTATCGGGAGAAGGTACGGTGAATGTACAGGGAGAGAAAAATTCTGAGAAGGATAAATATGAAAAATATACCGATTTGATTTTAACAGCCGAGGCTTCGCCGGGCTGGAAGTTTGTAGATTGGACAGGTGATATTTCATCCGGTGACAATCCCTTGAATTTTAAAATACAATATGACGTTAATTTGACGGCGAATTTTGAGAGGGATTCTTTTTCCGTTGTTACCACGATAGTTGGCAATGGGAAGATAGAGATTTCTCCTGAAAAGGATGAATACGAATATGGCGAAGAAATCGCTCTGAAAGCTTTTCCTGATGAGAATTGGAAATTTCATGGCTGGAGTGGCGATATTACTTCAAGTGAAAAAAATGTAACTTTTAATATAGATAAAAATATGAATATAACGGCCACTTTTGAAGAAAAACAGTTCAGTGTTTCTGTCGAAATTGAAGGTGAAGGTGATGTTGAAATCATACCGGATAAAGAACTCTATGATTATGGAGATTTAGTGTCCTTTGCTGCATCGCCGGAAGATGGCTGGACTTTTGAAGGATGGAGCGGATACATAGAAAGTGATGATAATCCTTTACTGTTACAGATAGAGGAAGATATCGCCTTGAATGCCCTGTTTATAAAAAATGAATTTCCCGTCAATATAGAAATATTTGGAAATGGAAGTGTTGAAAAACAGCCCGATAAAAACTCTTATTATGAAAATGAGGAAGTTCGAATCACTGCTGTTCCTGATGCCGGATGGACTTTCGAAAGCTGGGGAGGAGATATAAACAGTACCCAGACTGAAATAACCGTGACAGTTGATGCTACAAAAAATTATTCTGCCAATTTCATTCAGAATAAATATTATATAAACCAGGAAATCACAGGTGAAGGTACCGTAAATATGAACCCCGAAAAGGAATATTATTCATACGGCGATGTTGTTGAAATCACAGCGATATCTGAAGATGGCTGGATTTTTTCCGAATGGTATGGAGGTTTCGGTGGAGAAGAAAACCCCAGACAGATCGTTGTTGATTCCGATATGAACATTGGGGCGGTTTTTCTGGAAACATTCAGCTATGAGCTCATTATAAATGGAGAAGGAAGCGTTTCTTTGAGTCCTATGAAGGATAACTATCTTGAAGGTGATGAGATAAGTTTGACTGCAATCGCGTCCGAAGGCAACGAATTCGTAAAGTGGGTAATCAACGGCGTGGAATATTATAAAAGTGAGTTGAATTTTACAGTCGAAGAGGATCTTCGAATCGAATGTTTTTTCAAGCCTGACAATGCAATGATCTTGAGTATCGAAATCCGTGGAGAGGGTTCTGTTGAAGTCGAAGACCCGAAGGAATATTATTATTTTAATGACAGGGGGAAATTATTTGCCACCCCAGAAGACGGATGGGTTTTCAATACTTGGGAAGCGACTGTAGCAACCGAACCTGTTAAAACAATAGGAGGAAGATTCGCGGAGAGAAGTTTGTTCTTTTCTTACTATGATTGGAATGTCACTGCAGAATTTTCAACATATGATGAATATCAATCTAATCTCGAACTCTTCGACGCTCAGTGGAACACGAGCAAATTCATTGATGTGAAAGCTGCCTATGAATCTTTTTATGAGGATACGGAGGCAGGAATTTATTTCATTGATTATAGATCTGAAGAAGATGTTCTTGTATCGCATATCAGAAATGCGGTATGGATAGCGTTTACAGGGGATGATTCATATGACTTGGAACAGGTTCAGGAATTGTTTCCCGATCCCGAAAAATGCAGGTTTGTCGTCTATGGGAACAGGGGTGAAGGTTCTAAAGAAAATAACAAACTGAACAGCTGGGGTTACAAGTCTGTCGTTATGATTGATGGTATATGTGGATGGGCAAAGGAACATTATCCAATAAATTACAATATGACAATACATAATAAATAACTGAACATAAATAAGATTTGTTATATAATGGGGATAGAACGATCTATCCCCTTTTTTTGGAGGTATTATGAAGAAAAATATTTCGATTCTGTTATTTATTATCCTGATAATTTTATCCGGGTGTACTTATAAATGGTTTTTCTCACTCACGGTAGATATAAATGGTGAAGGAACTGTTTTGATAGATGGGTCGGATGAATCATATATCGAAAATATTTCAAAGCATTCCAGTGTAAATCTGACCGCAGACGCCAGCGAGGGATGGGAATTTAACAACTGGAGCGGTGACATTATGAGTACGGAAAACCCCTTGAATATTGAAATTGTTGAGGATACTGAGATAACGGCAAATTTTTTAAAAAAAGAATACTCGATCGATATAAATATTTTTGGAGAGGGCGAGGTAAAAGAAGTACCCGAAAAAGATCTTTATGAATATGGAGAGAGGGTAGCACTTATCGCTCAACCGAAGGAAAAATGGGAATTTTTAAAATGGACGGGTGATTTGAACTCGAATGATTCCATTGAAGAGATAACAGTGGATTCAGATAAGAATGTGAATGCCGAATTTGTTCAGAATAAATTTGAACTCGATATTGTTTCGGAGGGTCGGGGATCAATTATCATTGAACCGGAGAAAGAGTATTATGATTTGAATGAGGAAGTGAAATTGACAGCTCGGGCATCTGATGGATGGAATTTTTCGAATTGGACCGGTGATGCGACTGGAAATGATAACCATTTAACAATAGAAATGAATTCAGATAAATCAATGACCGCCATTTTCAGTGAAGAAAAGTATTATTTAACATTGTATTCCAACGGAGACGGGCTGATATCAGTTGACCCCCAAAAAGAAGAATATGAATATGGTGAAATTGTTGAATTGTTTGCGGTTGGAATTCCGGGAAATGTATTTTCGATGTGGTTGGGAGATCTTTCGGGTAACAGTAACCCCGTTTTGATAAGGATGAATGGAAATAAAACCGTTGAAGGAAATTTTGAAAAAGAAGAATATGAATTATCAGTAAATGTAGATGGTTCAGGGGAAATAACGATCGATCCGGAGAAGGATTTTTATTATTATGGTGACATCGTGAATTTTCAGGCAATTCCTGAAGCGGGATGGAGTTTTGTCTCATGGGATGGCGATGCCACCGGTAGCGAAAATCCCCTGTCGTATAAAATAAAAGGAGATTTAAACCTCACGGGTATTTTTGAAGAGGATGAGTATTCGATAAGCATCGATGTTTTTGGGAAGGGAAAAGTTGTCGTCGATCCTTACAAGGATAAATATCATTATAATGATTATGTGAATATTTCCGCTCAGGCGTCCCCGGGTTGGGAATTTAACAAATGGATAGGTGATGTAAGTAGTAGCAATGACAGTATAAATCTGTATGTCGATTCGGACCTGGATATCTCAGTGATTTTTCTGTTGAAATCTTCTACACCCACTATTGAAGACGTTCATATCCCCGAAAAAATTCTGTCGGGTGATACATTTACAATTGGTGCTACAATTACGGATAAGGAGAATGACATTGAACAGGTCTTCTTCGAATTCGATCGGAAAGTCACTCCAAACAACACCGGGGATTATTACTGGTATGAATTTACTGCACCAAGTTCCGTCAGTACTTTAACGGAACATATAAAGATAGAAGCCGTGGATTCGGGTGAGAATAGAGCGGAATTAACCGACAGTTTATTGGTTTCTCCGAATGAATGGTTGATAATGATATATATGGCAGCCGATAATAATTTACAGAATTTTGCTTGGGAAGATATATTGGAAATGAGCTCTTCAGAATTTAATGATGATGTGAAATTGACGGTATTGTACGATAGAAGATCTCCTGATTTTGAAAATGAGAACATTGATTTTTCGGGTACCAGGAGATATCAAATTATGCCCGGGGATGTCTCGACATATGAAAATCTTGGCGAGCTCAATACAGGTAATGTTGAAAATTTAAAAGATTTTGTTTCCTGGAGTGTTGATAGATTTGGTGGCAAAAAGAAATTTCTCGTCTTGTGGGATCATGGTGATGGCTGGTATGAATATGATACATATTTTGAATCACTTAAAAGCGTTGATGGTTATATCTGTAAAGATATTTCTTCGAGTGATGCTTTAGATATGGAAGATCTTGGTAATTTTGAAGATTGGTATAACGTCAATTATGGGAAAATAGATGTGGCAGCATTTGATGCATGTTTGATGCAGATGGTCGAGGTCGGATATGAGTTGAAAAATTGTTCTGATTATATAATATCTTCTGCTGCTTATGTTCCAAGTTTTGGATTTCCCTATGATGATATCATGGGTTTATTCGGTGAATCGAATATTTCTCCGGAAGCTTTATGCATAGATATGGCCGATTCTTTCATAAGCAGTTCAAATATTGATACGGTCATATCGGTTGTTGAATCGGAAGAATATAGTGATCTGATAAGCAAAATAGATGACTTTTCTCAGAAAGTAATCACGGCCGATTCAACTGAATTGATAAATTCAGTTGAAAGTGCTGCGCAGAACTCCCAATTTTATGATAATTCAAAACAGAATATTGATTTAAATAATTTTATGAGGAACATTTATGGCAATATAAGTTATCTGGAGACGGAAGCCGATGAGATAATCGATGCACTTGATGATTTAATTTATTATAGAAACGGCAACGGTGAGTATGAATCTTCTGCCGGAGTGAGTATATGGTACAGTGATAGTTCTCAATTCGATGAAGAAGTTGAAAATTATAAAAAAATATCATTTGCAATTGACAGTTTATGGGATGGGTTTTTAGAAAAATTGTACGAATGATCAGTAATTAAGTTATAAATGTTTATTGTTGAATCACTAAAATATATACTTTGGGAGGATTATTATGTCAGGTATTAAGAGAGAAAAAATAGATATTCAATTGATTATATTTTGTATTTTAATTCTTGTTGTGTCTCTTTTTGTCGTCAAGGGTTTTACTCATGAACCATCCACGGGCAAGTACATGGTTTACGTGTTTGGCTTTACTCTTATTTTCATTTTTAAATTTTTAAGCAAAGAAGAACTGAAATTCAAACTTTCGATAGTTCATATGGCATTTTTTGGATTTGCCATAGCCTGTTTTTTTTCCTTGATTCCATTATCTATGGATAATCCTCAATATTTGCCCTATTCGATAGATTTATCATTTTATATTCTGTTTCTTGCACTTACAGCAGTCTGGATGTCTAACAAACTGAACACAAAGACAAAAATTGAAGTTGTGATGTTGTTTTTTGTTATTTCTGGGTTGATTGTCACTATAAATGGTTTACTCAATTATTATTTTGGATGGGACATATTCTTAGGAGAAACCGGCTCGAAATTAGTCAGAACCGCTATGAGGTCAACAATCGGGAATCCGAATTTTGTTGCGGATTATATTGGATTGGTATTACCACTTATTATTTATTTCATTCTTTCACCAAATATTTTTAAAGGGGCTTTTAACGATTCAAAGATTTTTTATTTAGTTGTAAAAATATTCATGGTTTTGTCTCTCCCGATTATGATTCCCGCAATTTTTGTTGCGGGAAGCAGAACGGTCATGACGGGGATATTTGTGGGAATAATTTTATTTATTTTATTATACGTTTTTTATTTTTTCAAATTTAAGAAGAATATTGATAAGAAAAGTTTTAGATACAAATCGAATCTGGTTTTTATTTTGATTTCAGCGTTTTTGATCGTATTGGTTTTGGGTTTTATTTTTATTGGAGGGGATTCTTCAAATATCAATGTGGATGTTTTAAACAGCCGTTTTGAAAATTTAGTATCTTCTTCAAATTCCTGGGATAACAGAATATCTGCGTGGAAAAATTCCATATATCAGCTGCTCGATGAGGAAGATAGAGCGAGACTTGTTTTTGGTACGGGAATAGGAACATTTCAACTTTACCATCTTATTTATACCGGGCAGGTGCAGGCAGATAATCCTGATTATGCAGCAGTTTGGAGTAACTTTAAACGAACCCATAACGATTATATTCAGGGACTTGGTGAAACGGGAATATTGGGTTTTATATTCATCTGTATTTTGATGGTCTCAATGTTAGTGATATACATAAAAAATTTGTTTAAATTGAAAGATTTTGATAAGGCTACGATGTACTTGGCGCTTGGAGCTGCAATTTTTTCTATATCGTTGCATACGTTGTTCGAATTTCCACTTCACATGCAACCCAATCAGATGGCGACAATTTTTGTTTTTGCCATTGCAATGGGACCATATTTCAATCCCGGTCAAAAAGAAAGAGTTATAAACAAAAGATTTGTTTTTTATATTCCTGCTTTTATCCTGTGTGGAATTTTAGTCTATACTAAAACTATAGCATATCTAGGAGAGGGATTTTTCAGGCAGGGTCAGATAAATCAAACATATTATATTCAGGTCGAAAGCGAATTGGCTAAAAATGATGAATCGGTTATCAAAGGAAGAATAGAAGATTTAGAAAATTTTGAAGGCAATTACAGCTATTTGAAGGATTTAAGTTCGTTTTTGGCTGTTAGAGAGAGCAATTTGAGAAGTGAAAATCCGAATTTACCTGAACTGGAATTCATTAAGGTCGCTGAAAATGCGCGAACGAGTGAGATAACGAAAATTTATAACGAATTGAATAATGTATTGAACCAGATAAATGTTCTTGATGGCAGAGCTTCGGGATATTACAAGAATGCATTGGATAAATTCATCGATTCTAATTCGATATATCCTGTATATGGAAAACCCTTATGGTATCTGGCCGGAATGGCAACAAAACAAGAAAGATTTGAAAAAATTAAGAGTAGTAATGACTATGCGGTAGAGGTTTTGAAGGGAGAAGATCATTTATCTTCGAAAATTGTTAATGAGTTTGAGGGTAATTTGAATATCATTCCTCTTCCGGAAAGGGATTTAAGGGATCTTCCATTTAAAAACTTTGTGACTGAAAATGAAAATGACCTCTTTGATTCTCAATATGCAAATGTGTTGAATATAAAATATTTAGCTCAGATACAATGTCTGTATGATGCCGCTGACTATTATGAATCATCAATGATCACTTTCAGTGAAAGGCAGACACCGAGAATAGTTGCGAAACTTTATAAAAGCGTTTTTGATGAATTAAATAAATATATTAATTACATATCTAATTATAAGGATCAACTTAATGATTCATTTGAGAGTTTTGAAGAACTTGTGAATGAATTGGATGCAAGAGTCGTGGAAGCGGCAGAAATGGTTGAATACTGGTACGAAACGGCAATAACGATTTTACCGGCGGGAAGACAGGTAAATGATGATTGGGAAAATATATATTATGAATATGCCACAGTTTTAAATTCATTGGATTATTATTCTCTTGAGGAAATGAAAGATAAATTGGTACATATTGCTGAGAAAAAAGCAAAAGCGAGTCTTGGAATGAATTCTCTGCTTATAGATGCACCCAATGAATTGATGTCCTATGCAATAAATTTTAACAAGGAGTTACCAAGTGATCAGAGAATAGAATATGTTAAAAAAATTATTGAGATATTCAAACCGGTTTATACTTCGTTGAAAGAAAAATACACAAGTGAAAAGGGAAATGAAAATGAGAGAACCCAGATGAAAATATTTATAGATAATTACGAAAGTATAGCTCCGCAGGTGGGAGTAGATTTATAAGTGGTTTTCAAAAGAATTTTGGATATAATATTATCCATTTTAGGACTGGTTATCCTTTCGCCGGTCCTTTTAGTTATTTATATTCTAGTGAGAATCAAAATTGGAACGCCCGTTTTTTTCTCTCAAAAGAGACCTGGAAAAAATGAGAAAATATTTTACATGTACAAATTCAGATCGATGACAAATGAGAAAGATGAAACGGGAAGGCTTTTACCGGATGATAAACGCCTGACAAAGTTTGGTACATTTTTGAGAAAAACCAGTATAGATGAATTACCTGAATTGTTTAACGTGTTGAAGGGAGATATGAGCCTGGTAGGTCCCAGACCGTTGTTAGTTGAATACTTGCCACTGTACAATGAAGAACAGAAAGAAAGACACAATATGAAACCTGGTATAACTGGATGGGCACAGGTCAACGGAAGAAATGCGATAAGCTGGCAGGAAAAATTTAAGTTGGACGTTTGGTACGTTAGAAATTGGTCTTTAAAACTCGATTTTAAAATCATTGGAATGACTTTTAAAAAAGTGTTTAATAGTGAAGGAATATCACAATCCGGACATGCCACAGTGGAAAAATTCACTGGAAATGATTAATTTTGAAAATATTTATACAAGTTATATAAACCCCACATCAATATGAATATTCCTAAATATATCATAAAAATCTGGGGGAATATTATGACAATTATTGATAGGGCGATGATAATTATAGAAAGAATTATTTTTTTGTCAAGTCCGCTTTTTTTCATATTCAGAATAAAATAAACCAGACTAAGTAATAATGCTATTATTGATATCAGATAAATCAAAAATGTGAGAGATATGAGTCCGACTATCAGACACAATATTCCTCCTAAAACTATGAAAAGTACTCCCTGATTTATGTTGTTTTCTTTTATAAGATAAATACCTTTTATGAGTGTAAAATATAAAATTATTCCTATTATCAATATCTTTATCACCCAAAGCGCAGCATCTGTTATAACAAAAGCTCCTCCCGGGAAAAGAAATATTAAAAGAGCGATGGCTATCCCTATGATTGCGGAAATGAGCATTTGTTTTTTCGTTTTGTTCCTTATTCCAAAATCGTAATCTATTTTCATAAAATCTTCCCCCCTTACGATTAATTATATAATAAAAGGTATCTAAAATTGTATTTTTAAATACCTTTTATAAAAAGATTATTCGATTATATTGCGAAGCATTTATTTTATTGCACCCTCGGTAATTCCTGATATAAACCATTTAGAAAACATAAAGAATATTATCATAATAGGTATAACAGCCGAAGACAATGCTGCAGCAATCAGATCCCATCTATTGGAAAATTCACCAAAGAAAATAGAAATCGCAAGAGGAACAGTTTCCTTAGATCTACTTGATATTATTATTAATGGAAAAAAGAAATCATTGAAAACATTGACAAAGTTCACTAGACCAATAACCACCAGACCAGGTTTACAAAGGGGCAAAGCAATTTTCCAATATATTTTTAAAGGAGATGCCCCATCTATCCTCGCGGATTCTTCTATTGCTAAAGGAACCCTATCCATGAAACCTTTAAGCATAAAGGTTGCAAAAGAGATACCTGTCGCAATATACACTATTATTAACCCTATTCTGGTGTCCGTGAGGTTTAAATTACCCAAAAGCACATAAATAGGTATTATAGCTAATCTGGCTGGAAGAGCGAGCCCGAGGATTATATAAACATAAATAAATCTTCGGAACTTGAAGTTATATCTGGATAAAACATAAGCCAACATTGAAGATACCAACAAAATTCCGGCAATCGAAGAGATTGTAATGATTATACTGTTGAGATAGGCTGCTCCCAAATTAGCTTTTTCCCAAGCGTTAATATAATTCGAGAAACTCCATTTATTTGGTAAATTAAATGGTTGCAAATAAATCTCTCTCATAGGTTTAAAACTGTTTAAGAACATCATCAAAAAAGGAATAATAATGATAATGAAATAAATACATAAGATTATAAATAATATTATTCTGGTTGAAAGTTTTGTCCTAATCATCTTGTAGACCTGCTTTTTTTATCCATCAGATAAGCATAAAACATTGATAATGGAATTACTATTATAAAAATTAAAACGACTACAGAAGCGCCCAATCCATAATCTTGATCTGAACTGCCTAAACCCCCGAAAGCAGTTCTATAAAAGAGTGTGCCTAAGACATCTGTTGATCTGTAAGGACTTGCTTGTACTCCTTCTAAAGAATAAACAATGTCGAAAATATTGAAGGACCAGATGAATAATAAGATCAATAACGTTTTAAAAGAAGAGAGAGTCAGCGGAAAAACGATTTTTCTTACAACTTTCAAATTAGAGGCGCCATCTATATATGCGGCATCAAAGAGATCTTTAGGAATGCTGATGATAGCCGCCACAAATACGAGGACATAGAACCCGATATTTCTCCATACATTTACCATCACAACCGTTGTGAGGGCTGTAGATTCTTCACCTAACCAAGCGTGGGTCAAGGAATCCAGACCGATGGATTTTAAAATTCCGTTTATGAATCCCCATTGAGGATTCAACATCATCGTCCATATAAATCCAACTAAGACCATGGATACCACATTTGGGAGATATACCATAGTTCTGAAAAATCTTTCGCCCCATATTTTTGAGGTAAGAATAACAGCGATTATAAATCCTAATCCCAACTCAAAAATACAGTTCATAATAAAGAAATAAATATTATGACCTATGGTATTCCAAAATTCTCCGGAAAAAGTTCCAAAGAGAATGTTATTAAAATTTTCAAATCCGACAAAAGTTTTTTCACCAACACCTGGCCAGGAATAAAAACTCAGATTAAAACTGTATATAAAGGGGTAGATTACAAATAAAGTGTAGAGAATTAATGCCGGTAATGTGAATAACAATACATATCGCAGTTTAATTTTCATTTTTCATCTCCATGCTTTTTAATAAATGTGTAGAGCAATAAATGCTCTACACGAAAAATATTTTTATTTGTTCATTAATGGGCCGTACCATTGTGATAAACCATCCTGACATCTTTGAGCCAATTCTTCAGGAGTAATTTTATCTGCATAGAGTTCCTGCAACCCCGGGGAAAGAATATCACCATATAAAGATGGTTTTCCAGTTACAAAGTCTGAACCTACCCAGTAAACCCAAGGAGATGCATGATTTTCGGCTACTTCATTTACTTCTTGAAAAATTGGTACATCGGGCATATCTGAACCAGAAACAGCAGGTATGTTTAATGTTATATTTGAAAAAATTGTTCCAAACTCGGGTGTAGCAGCAAATTTAAGCACTTCCATCGTGTCTTCTACATTCTCACAACTGGAAGTTAACCCTAAGGATCCATCCATGTAAACGTAGGCATAAGGTTCCTGTTCTTTTGAAATCGGAGGAACCATAAAATAACCTACGTTGATATCTGGATTGAGTTCCTGCCACAATTGAACTTCCCAAATTCCATAGAATACCATTGGAGATACTCCGAAAGCGAATGCAGAATCCATATCACTCGTATTATTACCAGCGAATCCCTTTTGAAAATACTGTTTTAAGTCGTACATGTATTGATTCATATTTATCCATTCAGGATCTAAGAAATTTGTTTCACCTTTTGTGAGTTTCTCAATCCATTCAGGCTGCAAAATGCTTACTCCAGCCATAGCATGTTGCATTACAATTGCCCAAGCTTCATTTACCGGAGCGAAGAAAGGATCAATTCCCGCTTGTTTGAATCCATCGGCAATTTCCATTAAGTCTCCCCAGGTTTCAGGTTCTTCAAAACCGAATTCGTCAAACATGTCTTTGTTATAGAAAATACCCACTACCTGTACTGCAAAAGGAACACCGTACTCTTCACCTTGATAAGTGATATTTTTCAAAACACTTTCGGTAAAATTGGAAAAATCCACATCGGCTGCTAATGATTTTATCAAACCGGATTCGATCAAAGCCTGTGTTCTGCCCCCGGGTAATCTTCTTGTATAAACTATATCAGGACCCTTCCCCCCCTGCAATGCTAAAAGCATTTTCGAATCGTATTCAGTCTGTAAAAATCCCCTGAAGTCAATTTCAATATCTTTCCCCTCAGCTTTTAAAGCTGTTTCCACTCCTTTCCAAACTTCTTCATCCTGAGGCCTCCAGCTCCAAATTTCAACTGTTCCCGCAAGAATCAAAGAACTGATGAGAATTAAAACGGTTAAAAAAAATAATTTCTTCATAAATCCCACTCCTCATTTTAAAAGATTATAGAGATTATAACTAATCTCTTTCTTAATAATTTCATTTTATTTATAAATTCTTACTTTCGATACATATTCTCTGAAATTTCCTGCCTGAATATCCCAATTGTAAAGTAATTCTTCTAAATTCATTTTGTTTTTTAAAAATTTTATTACGTCGGAATCGCCAGTTAAATAATCAAGTCTCTCAACATCGGCGTATTTGATAAATTTGAACTTATCCTGATGGATAGCATAAATGTTTTTCAGAAGTTTTAAAGACACAGGAATAAAATCAGCTTTTTTATGATTTGGAATGAATTCTATACCGAAACACACTTGATTCACATATTTTGAATAAAATGGCATAAAGGCTCTTTTTCTGAATGAGAAATCTATGATATTTTCTTTTGTCAATTTTTTATATAATTTTTCCATATTTATCCACGGGGCACCGTAATATTGAAAAGGTCTTGGAGTTCCCCTTCCTTCTGAAATATTGGTAGCTTCGAAAAAACACCCACCTGAATAACATATATTCGCATCGAAAGACGGAATAGCAGGCGATGGCACATTCCAGAACAAACCCGTATCCTCAAAATATGTATCGGTTTTATAATTTTTCATTTCTATAACTTCATAATCTACATCGACATTTTTATACTTTATAAAATATTTTCCAAATTCTCCTATTGAAAGTCCGTACCTTATGGGAAGTTCATAGTCACCTACAAATGAAGAAAATTCTTTTGGAATTCTATTTCCCAAAATCACTTCTCCGCCCAGAGGATTTGGCCTGTCCAGTACAATGAGTTTTATATTGTTTTCCGAAGCAGCAATCAGCGAATAGGCCAGCGTATAAAGATATGTATAATATCTTAATCCAACATCTTGAATATCAAATATGAGAATATCTATATCGTCTAAATCTTCTTTTGAAGGTTTTCTTTTTTCGCCATACAGTGATATAACCGGTATGTTATAGAAAGGATGTGTCGAATCTTCAAAAGCTTCACCATCCGCTATTCCAAAAATACCGTGCTCCGGGGCAAAAATTTTGGTTATTTTTAAATTTTCATTTAGAAAAACATCTATATTTTCGTTTAATTCTGAATCTACTCCGGAATAATTTGTAATTAAACCTATATTAAAATTTTTCAAGAAATTTGAGAATTCACTTACTCTATCCAACCCTAAAACAGTTTTCATTAAATATCCCCTTCAAATGTAATTACAATATACTAAATGAATATAATTTTTACAAAAAACTTTTTTTAGCGGTTTCTAAAAGATATTATATCAGAAATATTTGAATTTTATTGTTATATTTATAAAACTTAAAAATAAATGTTTGCTTGTAATAACAAAATCGGTTGACATATAAGTTTGAACATATTATAAAATATAGTGGGTGGTGATCTGGTGAAAAAGATATTTTTTGGTTTATTTGTTTTAATGATATTTGTAAGTACCTTCGGTTATGATGTTTGTAAATTTCCATACGGTTCTCAATATGGCGAAGATGAATACAATGAAATTGTAAAGCTAATCGGAAAATATGAGAGTGATTCAGGCAAAATGGTTTATTTGAGTGAGAGGGATGAAGAACTCACAATATTTTTGACATCGAATGAAGGTGAAATATTTTTTGACGGAAAAGTTTTTAAAGAATACATTTTAAATAAAGTTTCAGAATCATTTTACTATTTTCCTTTCAATCAGAGTACAATCAGAATTGAAAGAAAACAGCTTGGTTATGGAGAGTCTTTGGTATTGGTAATGGATAATGAAAAATATAAAAGAGTTTTTTATGGACCGGAATTCGGGGAAACTTTTAAAATTGACTCGCTTTACGGCGAAAAAGAATTGAAAAGAATGGCATCTGAGGCGCAGTTCCCTTTTAACGAGGATTATAATTTTGATTTAGTGAATCTTGCGGGTTTAGATGATTCAATAAAAATTGATATAAAGTATTCTACATCCGATAATTTTATGGGAATACCCTTATATTCTGATAATCTGGCATATCTTCAGAACGATGCAGCATCAAATTTGTTGAGTGCTGTTAATGAACTGAAGAAGTTTGGGGTTGGAATTATTGTATATGATGCTTATAGGCCTTGGACAGTTACAAAGATGTTTTACGATGCCACGCCGGAAATTTTCAAAAGGTTTGTTGCCAATCCGGATTACGGTTCAAAACATAATAGAGGTGGAGCGGTAGATTTAGGTTTGTATTTTTTGAAAAGTGGAGAAGTTGTCGACATGGGGAGTGATTATGATGAATTTTCGGAAAGGGCTTACTCAAATTACCCGGCTCTTTCAGACAGTTCAAGATATTATAGAAATTTACTGAAAAATGTGATGGAAAAATCAGAATTCACACAATATGAATATGAATGGTGGCATTTTGATTTTAAAGACTGGAAGAATTATCCCGTGATGAATGTACAGTTTGAGGATATTGAATAGGATTGTTTTTTATAAAACAATATTTTCAATTATAAATTTTTTATATTAAAAAAATAATTTGTTCGGTTTTTTTTACATATTCTCCGGAGCAGACACTCCTAAAAGAGATAATCCTCCTTTAAGTGTATTTTGTACCGCTTTGCACAGCGCAAGTCTTTCTTTTGTTGTCTTGATGTCATTTTCGTCTACAATAATGTGTTTACTGTAGAAACCGTGAAAGAAAGAGGCCAGACTCTCCAGGTAATTTGTCAGTTTGTTTATTTTGTAATCTATCAAAATTGAATCTAAAATTTCTTCAAATCGATCAATTTCTTTTATTAAATTTTTCTCCTCTTCAGAATTTAAATTTTTCATTGTAGATATTTCATCAAACGAAACATTTTTTTCGGAGGCATTTTTAAAAATATTTGAAATCCTTGCATGTGCATATTGAACATAGAAAACAGGATTTTCATTTGTTTTTTGTTTTGCTAAATCTATGTCGAATAACATCTGGGTATCAGGGTCGAATCTGGCAAAAAAGTATCTTGTTGCATCCTTTCCAACTGCAATTACGAGATCATCAAGTGTTTCGAAATTACCTGCTCTTGTGGACATTTTTATTATTTCACCATTTTTTTTCAAATTTACATATTGATGTAGAATAAAAATTAAAAATGATTCCGGAATATCAAAAGCATCTAAGGCAGCATACATTCTATCGAGATGTCCAACGTGGTCGGCCCCTAAAATATCGTATGCCTTTTCGTAGCTTCTATTGTATTTATTTATATGATAAGCGATATCTGTCAAATAATAAGTGTAATAACCATCGGATTTGATCAAGACTTTGTCCTTTTCGTCTTTAAATCTGGATACTTTGAACCATAATGCACCCTCTGATTCGTATGTAAGGTTTTTTTCTTCTAATTCTTTTAAAACTTTATCAACCGAACCGTCATCCACGAGAGATTTTTCTTTGAAGATGTTATTAAATTTTATAGATAAATTATCGAAAGTTTCCTTCATTCCTTCAAACATGGCTTCAAAAGCGTATTGATTAAAAAAATCAGCTATCGAAGAATCCCATTTATCAACAAATTTATCTTTTATTTCATCTTTGAGTTTTTTTGCAGTTTGAATAAGATATTCACCTTTGTAACCGCCTTCGGGTATATCATAATTGTTTTTAAAAAGATTATTATATCTGACCCACAACGAACGTCCTAAAAGTCTAATTTGCTTGCCTGCATTATTTAGATAAATTTCTCTTTCAACTGAGTGACCGCGGGTTTGAAAAATGTTGCAGAGAATATCTCCATAAACAGCTTGTCTGCCATGCCCGATTGTTATTGGACCGGTTGGGTTCACACTGGCAAATTCAAATAATATTTTTTTATTATTGGCTTTTTTCCAATATTGAGGGTTTTCATATTCAAAAAATAAAAACTCAGAGTAAACTTTTTCATTTAGAAAAAAATTTAAAAAACCTGGCCCGGCAACTTCTATTTTATTAAAATACTCTTTATCATCTAGTAGATGTTTTGAAATATCCAACGCAATATTTCTTGGGTTTTGTTTCAATTTTTTGGAAAGTAAAAATGCTATATTTGAAGAGTAATCTCCAAAATTATTTAGAGGGATTTCAACTTTGAAATCAGGTATTTCTTCTATTCCCATTTTATCTAGAGTTTTAATTAACTTTTCTCTTATCCAATTTTTTATCATTCGTTTCCTCCGGAGGTTTTAAAATATAGTCAAGAATAAACATGTATACTGTATTATAGTGGTAATAACGTTGCCTGTATCCTTATGATAAGAAATAAAAATATTTGCCTTTTTTCACATATAATAATACTATATATTTAAATGTTTTTTTAGGAGGAATGTAAATGGGTTTTAATTTAAAGGGAAAATCTTTTTTAACCTTGTTGGATTTCACTCCAAATGAAATTAGATATTTGCTGGATATTGCTAAGCAGGTAAAGAATGAAAAAAGAGCGAGAACAAAAACAAAAAGATTTGAAGGGTTGAGTTTGGCAATTGTCTTCGAGAAAAGATCGACGAGAACAAGAACATCCTTTGAAACGGCTTTTGGCGAAGAGGGAGGGTACCCTGTTTTTTTATCGAGTGATGATATTCATCTGGGAGTAAAGGAAGATTTGGAGGATACTGCCAGAGTTTTGGGGAGAATGTTTGATGCGATAGCATTCAGAGGGTTTAAAGATGAAACTGTAAACGGTTTGGCAAAGTGGTCAGGAATACCTGTTTATAATGGATTGACCGATAATTATCACCCCACTCAAATACTCGCGGACTTTATGACGATCGAAGAAGTATTCGGATCGCTAACCGGAAAAAAATTGGTATTTATGGGTGATGCGAGAAATAATGTTGCAAATTCTTTGTTGATAGGTTCCGCAAAAATGGGGTTGCATTTTGTAGCGTGTGGACCTGAAAAACTTTGGCCAAAAAATGAACTGGTAAAAAAATGTCATGATATTGTAGAGGAATATCAGACCGGTGCAAAAATAGAGATTACAGATAGCATTGATGAAGCGGTTAAAGATGCCGATGTAATTTATACCGATGTATGGGTTTCAATGGGAGAGCAGGTACAGAAGAAAGAAAGACTCGATCTGCTTCAGCCATACCAGGTTAACAAAGAACTTATGAGTAAAACAAAGAGAAACGATACAATTTTCCTTCACTGTTTGCCTGCTGTGAAAGGACAGGAAGTAACGAGAGAAATCATAGAGGGGCCGAAATCATACGTTTTTGACGAAGCGGAAAATAGGAAGCACACTATAAAAGCAATCATGATTGCCACTCTTGTATAGAAGAGGTATTTTATGGAAAGAATAGTTGTGGCTATAGGAGGAAATGCTTTAAACCAACCCGGACAGGAACCTTCTGCTGAAATGATGAAAAAGAATCTGCTTCATACGACGAAGTATATAGCGGATTTAATAGAAGAGGGACATCAAATTATAATAACTCACGGAAATGGTCCGCAAGTTGGGAGTCTCTTGATTCAACAGGATATTTCCAAAGGTGAGGTTCCGCCATTTCCAATAGATATAAATGACGCAATGACTCAGGGATCCATAGGCTATTTGATTTCACAATCTTTGAAAAACGAATTGCAGAAAAGAAATTATAAAAAAAATATATGTTGTCTGTTGACCCAAATCGTTGTTGATAAATATGATGAGGCATTTCAAAATCCCAGAAAGCCGGTTGGGCCCTTCTATGAAGAGAAAGAAGCGAAAGAGATTCAGGATAAAAAGAAATGGGTTTTTAAAGAAGATTCCGGGAGAGGATGGAGAAGAGTTGTGCCTTCGCCCCATCCACTGGAGGTCGTGGAACTTGAAGCCATTAAAAATCTGGTATGTTCCGATTTTGTATGCATAGTAGGCGGAGGCGGGGGTATTCCCGTAATAAGAAATGTCAACAATGAGCTCGAAGGCGTTGAAGCTGTTATCGATAAAGACAGAGCTTCTGCGCTGATCGCTAAATTGATTGATGCTACTCTTTTTATTGTGCTTACTGCGGTTGATTATGCTTACTTGAATTTTGGTAAGGAAAATCAAAGTAAAATTGAAAATATAAGTACTGAAGAGATTACTGAATTGATGAAAGAAGGGCATTTCGCCAGAGGAAGTATGTATCCAAAGATAGAATCGGCGAAAAAGTTTGTTGAAGAAACTGGAAAAAATGCCATCATAACATCACTTGATAAGGTTAAAGCTTCCATTGAAGGCAAAGCCGGTACTCATATATATTTATAATCTTGTTTACTATAAAAAGGCCGTTTTAAACTAAAATGGCCTTTTTTCTTTGTGATATAATTTTGTAAATATAGGAGGATTATTTTGACGAGTATTAATAAAACTAAGCTTTGGATAATTGGATATTTTTTTATATTTTTTTTGTTTCTATTTATTTTTCCTTCGGTAGCTTTTTCTTTAGTTTTTGCCGTGATGGTTTCAATGATTATTAATTATCCCATAAAGATATTTTTTAAAGAGAAAACAGATAAACAGAAAACTAAGATAAGGGTTATATTCGCTCTGATTATCTGGGGAGTTTTGGTTTTATTGATATCTTTGGCGATTCCAATAATTATCAACAGTGTTCATACGATTCAAACAGAAATATTGAAATTTTTTTCAGAAGATAGAAAAGTTGATTTGAATTCAAAATTACTATCGGATTCAATAAATTCGATATTAAATTTTTTGAAGGAGAATCTTTCAGATTTTCTAATTAATTTCGTCAGTATTTTGAGTTCCAATATAACAAAATGGGTCACTTCAGCGGTTATAATCGTCATAGCGGCATCTTATATAGCACAAAAAACCGATTCGCTCAAAAAATATATTTGGATGGTATTTCCCGGTTGTGATCAAAAAAAGACCTATCTGTTTTTACATTCTTTGAAGAATGATCTCGAATCTTTTATTGGGGGTCAAATAATGATAGCTATATTTATTGGTTTAATGGTGGGTGTAGGAGCGGGATTGATAGGACTGAACGAGGCTCTGTTTTTAGGTTTATTGGCAGGTGTGACAAATTTTATTCCCTATTTGGGAGTTGTGATCACAGCTATTCCAATGGTTTTATTATCTTATATAAGACATGGATGGTGGGGGATAATTTTCGCAATTATTGTTTTATTGATAGCTAATCAATTGGAGATATGGTTTTTGTCACCTAAAATTATTTCAAAACAAGTAAAATTGAATTGGTTTATAATATTAATTTCAATTCTTGCTTTTGGGGATTTTTTAGGGGTATTTGGCGTTCTTTTTGCAGTTCCAATAATTCTGGTTGTCAGAAGATTTTGGAAAGATTTTTTGTTGAGAGAAGAGGATAAAATCAATCTCGAAAAGATAATATAATGTTTTGAGGTGATATTATGAGTATCTATGATAGAGATTATTACAAAGATAAAGATAAAGAAGAGAATAAATCTAATAATAACAATTTTTTTAACCGAAATAAAAAACTTTTAATAAGTATTTTGATAGGAATTGTGGTGGTATTAATAATTGTTTTTTCATTAATCTAAACTTATAATTTGTAATGCACCACTTCCATAAAGTGTGGTCCAATCTTCCTGGAGAAGAACCAGAATATATTCATTTTCCATAATCATGTCGATTCCATATCCATCGATATCAAGTTCTTCAGTATCACCATTTATTAAATTCCTTTTCTCAAGGGTGCCTGAAATTATATTTAATATATAAATATATTTATCTTTTCTCAGGACTTTTATGGGTCCCCTGCCGTCAACGTAAATATTTGAAAAAGAAAAATCGTTCAGATTTATCATATGAACAGCAGCGTTGCCTGTTGAAGGAAGATAAAGGTTATCGTAATTATCGATAAAGGGAAAATTTGGATATTCGCCGATTTTGAAATTATGTATTAATGAAAAATTTTTTGTAGAGAAGATTTTTATTTCTTGACTTATATATGAGACTACAATCAAATATTCGTTGTCGATAATCATATAAGAAGGCCTTTTCCCTGCTTCTAGATTTTTCACAAGTTTACCATCTGTATCATAAATTAAAACTCCATAATCACACATCATTTTCTCGGTTTTTATTTCGTAATTATAATAAAGGGATATATAAAAATATTTTCCGTCGGTAACTATTGTGAGAGCCTCAACTGGTAAGTTGATAGTTTTTGTTATTTTTTTTGATGAAGTATCGATTAGTAAGAATTTTTTGTCATACGTCAATACGGCTAATTTTTTATCACAAACTACGCCTGTAAGCAACTTAGAACCTGTGGAGATTTTATCTGTTACAGCCCAGCTTGATGGGTAGGAAGAAGCATCGATAATTATTAAACGGCCACTGAAAAAACCAAAACAATATATTCTACCATTTTTATATATAAAATCATTTACTCCGTCGTTTGAAATTTCGTCTATAAAGACAACTGGTTTATAGCTTTCATTCAAAACCATCAATTGAGAATCACCCTTGATAAGAATGACATAAAATATTCCTGAAGAATTTTCAATTTTTTCCATTTTTGTAGGCATAAGACCAACCGGGTATTTTTCAACAATTTGCATTGAAAATAGTGAACAGGTCAGTATCAAAAATGATATAAATAGCAGCAGAAAAATTTTGTTCATGGTTTATTCACTAAATAGACTATTAACTCCTCCTTGAAATTTTTTGCAATATCAAAATCGTGGGTATATATATCAATTCTTTTTCCTATCACCGCACTTCCGGTGTCTTCTATGACAAAAAAGCCGTTATTTGGGGAGTTGGCGAAAAAAGGAACGTATATTATTGAACCTATTGGAAGATAATCCGGATCGGCTGAGATTGTCCTGTATCCTTTGACATAATTTCCACTGGCCCCCATTTTGAATGAAGGAGAAGTTGGATTCTTCCCATCATCCCACTCAGTGTACATAGTAGCATCATAATAACCAAGATTCTCGAATAAAACGTCTGCGGGATTTACCGGTGTTTCGTTTTTCCATATTTCAAAATGTAAATTCGATTTACCCTCTTCGGTTATTCCTATTTGATCACCAGAACTAACATAATCGCCGTCTTTTAAAAAGCGTGTTTTCAGTTTACTGTATACTATTCTGAGTTCGCTGTTTGTTTCAATTATTATCGTTTCCCCGTAATCATCATTCAAATATTCTGAAAGAATTACCATCCCGGGTAAAAGTGACTTAATTATCGTATTATCATCTACTGAAATATCAATTCCAGGATTTGCATAACCCTTATCATAACTTCCAAATGTCGATTCGATAGAATTTATAAGGCTATTGAAATCCTCGGATATTCCTAAATGTGATTGAATTTTATTAGAAGATAATAAACTGTTTACAGATACCGGTATTGTTATTTGATCTCCTCTGAAAATGTTATTAGAAGTCAATTGAGTGTTTGCCGATTTAATTTTATCGACTGTAGTGTTAAATTTTTCAGCTATACTCCACAAGCTATCACCAGATTGTACTTTATAAACCAGATTACTATTCAAATCTAAGGATTTATAAGCTTTTTCTCCAATAGTACTTTTTAAATTAGATATTTCAGCCAAAAATATGTCCATTGTTACGATATCAGATCCGAATTCTGATTCAATTTGTTTTGTCGGATCGCCAGAAATAGATAAAAGTAAGTTTTGAAGATTCTGAATTTTTGAATAAATCTCGTTTATTTCTTCCCGACTAACCAGTCCCGCTTCTAGAAAATTATCCTTTATATTTGATAATTCCTCTTCCATGAAATATTTATGAACTGTTCCATTCATAATACTGTCAAGTTTTTGATCAATTTCGTTTATTTGCTCTTCGTTATTTTTAGTTTCATTTAGCAAAGTTTTGATTTCACCCAGATCGCTGAAAAGTGCGTCATAATCTTTTGAATTGTTGGCATTTTCGAAAAAAGAATTTATAAATTTGAGTTGATTTGTCAAAGAGTCGATGTAATTTAGTTTATCTTCAATTTCAGTCTGTCCCTTAATGATGTAGTCAATTTTTTGCTCGAGTGAAAGAAGACCTAAACTATTATCGATGGTTTCAGGAATATATATTTGATCAGTGGACGAAGCGTCGGATAAAACTAATAATATCTGATTCTGTTTTGTCATTAAACTATCTATTTTTTTTTCCAAATCTTCAAGATCAACCTCTACCGAAATTTCACCTGTTAATTCTTTACTCATAGTGTTCATTTTCTGCTTTATCTCATATAATTCAAATAAAATATTTGAGCTGTCCAGAGAAGCTGTATTTGTATTTGAGAGAGAATTAATCTTAAATGAAATGTCAGAGATTTTTTTTGATAAATTATCTATTTCTGCTTGAAATAGACAAAGACTATCAATTTTTGATTCGAGACTATCCATTCGTTGATTGAAATCTTCATTGGTAACCATGGTACAACCGCTCATTAAAAATAGTGCTATTAAAAGCACAGATAAAAAGAACTTCGTAATATCAACTCCCTTCATCGCCAATTTGAATATAATCAAGGGCCAGCATAGAAACATCAATTCCTCTTTCTTTAAAAGACTCTTTAAGCAAAGATAATCCGGAAATTATGTAATCAGGGTCCCCTATGACTTCTATGATAACAGGGGAAATTTGTGTTGGATGATCATTAATTGATATTGTTGGTCCAACACATCTGACTGTCGAATAAGGAATGATTTTTATATTGTTTACTTCTATTTCTGTAATATCTAAAAGATATAATTCATTCAGTAAACTCAGGATATCCGTGTCGTGTAAAACTTTACTTCCAACGTATCCCGAATCTATTCTTATTCTTACACCCTCCCCAGAGGTTGGATTTATTTCATCTTTCTCATTATTTTTTGAAATGAAATTTGAAATTTGATCGTACATTTCATTTATTTTAGAAGTATTTTCGTCTTCAGCTATTTCGTTTCTCAAAAATACAAGTTCCCTTTGAAAAGAATTATAGGATTCCCAAAAAAAATAAATCATAAATACACACAACACTATTAATATCATTATTAATATAGTTAACTTTTTTGACATTATGTTTACCTCAAAACAAAAGCGACGGTAAGAACCGCCGCTTTTAATTTAATAATTCTTACTTGACTTTTTCTTTCAAATCTTTTCCAGGAATGAATTTCGGTACCTTTCCTCCAGGAATTGTTATAGGTTCCTTAGTTCTGGGATTGACACCTCTTCTTGGTTTTCTAAGAGAAACGGTAAATGTTCCAAATCCAACCAATCTTACCAATCCACCCTTAGATAATTCATCCTCGATAGTATCCAAAAACGCATCCAATAAAGTACTTACATCCTTCTTTGTTACTCCTACCTTATCAGCTACAGCAGAAATAAGTTCTTTTTTGTTCACAATCTTACCCCCCTTATGTACTAACTAAAATTGTTCTATATAAAGCAATTTAGTATTCTCATTAGTTAATACCTATTTTTCATAATTATATCATAAAATTCTCAGGTTAGTCTATATATAACACTTATAGTTTATAACAAAAAAAAAATTTGTCAAACAACTAAAATTAAACTCAACGAAACAATACAATTAAGAAAATATTGTATTTTAGTTTTAGTATAAATAACAATGATGGAGGTTATTATTTGTGAAAAAGATAATTTTATCAATTAGCGTTATTCTTTTAACTATTTCAATTTTCGGAGTTTATTCTTTTATGAATCCTCTAGGTCCAACTTTAGTACCCGTTTATTATCTTTCAGAATTCAATGATCAGGTAGAAGTTTCTTATTGGAATTCTCTTGATCAGGTGATTGCAGAAATCGGAAAGGGCGATCTTGACGCTATTCTTTTGCCAGTAAGTACAGGAGAGAAATTAAATGAATCGGGTTATAACATAAAACTTGCAGCTGTTTCTATGTGGAATGGATTTTATTTTGTCACTAAAGATAATTCTATAACTGATTTATCTGATTTTAAGGGAAAAGATATTTATACTTTATCCGGTGCCGGACAAACCGGTGATGTTATTTTAAAAGGAGCCATGACGATGATTGGTTTGGAATCTGGAAAAGATTTCAATATTCAATATGTGAGTGGTCCCGAGTCAGTGCAGCTTCTTGCTGCTGATAAAGCAGATATCATTTTAGTTCCTGAACCATTCGCTTCTCTGGCACTGAAAAAAGTTCAGGGTGCAAAAAAAGTGATATCTTTAAAAGAGGTATGGAATAGTTATTGGGATAATGACTATAATATTCCTACATCGGGGATATTTGTATCAGATAATTTAAATGATAAACAAATTTCTGAGATATTATCATTTTATAAGAAATCTTTAGAAGAATCATTGAATGATCTTGATAATACAGTATCTTTCGTTTCGGAAAAAATGAATAATTTCCCTGTACCCGTATTGCGGGAGGCAGTTCAAGGAACTGATTTTTTATATAAAGAAGTACCGGAAATAAATGAGGAAGTAATTTTTTTCTTTGATCAATTAAAAATTGTATATCCCGAATCGGTGGGTAACTTAAACTATGAAAACCTGTTCTATAAAAAATAATCTTTTTATTTTTCTCCTTTCGATAGGATTGTTGATTGCATTTTGGCAAATATTATATATAAGTATAAATAACAGCATAATATTACCAGGGCCTTTTGAAACATTTAAAAGGCTCGGGCTTTTTTTTATTGAAGGAGATGTCTACTATCCACTTTTAATTACATCACTGCAAGCTCTTTTAGGAATGTGTTTAGCTGTTGTTTGCTCTCTGTTTCTTGGTTTTTTAATGGGTGTTAATAATTTCGTCTTTCAATTGTTTAAACCTATAGTTATGTTTTTTCAAGCTATTCCTATCGTTTCCTGGTTGGCACTGGCAATTCTATGGTGGGGAATAGGTTTCAGTTCCCCCGTTTATATAGTGTTTTTAACCCTTTTTCCAATTTTAACGATCAGTATTGCGCAGGGAGTGCAAAGTGTTGATGTTAAGCTTGTAGAAATGGCTAAAATTTACAATTTTTCCAAGAAGCAAATCATAATTGATATTTATTTATCTTCTTCTGTACCCTTTATTATCTCATCGTTGAGAATAGGAATTGGCGTAATGTGGAAATCCGTGGCAGTTGCAGAATTCATGGTGGGTTCTACAGGTATCGGAAGGGAAATTTATGATGCTAAGTATATGATTGAAACCGTAGATGTATTTGCCTGGACAATTCTTTTGATTATTCTTGGAATTTTGTCAGAAAAAATATTTGATCAATTTTCAAGTAAAGTGTGGAGGAAAAATGGTCAGCATTAAGAATTTATCGTTCAAATTCAACAAAAAATTTATTATAGAAGATTTTTCTTTAGAAATAAAGGATTTTGAATTCATTTCAATCTTAGGAAGTTCGGGATGTGGGAAAACGACCTTGTTGAAACTGATTTCAGGGTTATTAAAACCCTATGGAGGGCATATCGAAAAAGGTAACTTGAGTAGAATAGGATATATATTTCAGGATGACAGGTTGATTCCATGGAAAACCGTTTATGGTAATTTGAGATTAATTAATGATGATAAAGAATCCATAAAGACTGTTTTGGAAGAAGTTGGATTGATTGAACATATTAACAAGTATCCTGGCGAATTAAGTGGTGGAATGATAAAAAGGATCAGTATAGCGAGAGCTATTTTATATAAATTTGATATGCTTCTCCTGGATGAACCTTTCGGATCTCTTGATGTTTTAACCAGGGAAAAAATTATATCAGTTATTTCAGATCTATGGGAAAAGAAGAAAAGAACTTTTGTAATGGTTACTCACGATCCTTTTGAAGCAGCATCACTTTCAACACGGGTTTTGATAGTATCAAAGAAATTTAAAAATGTGAAATGTTTGGAAATAAACAAAGATGATAATATTCAGAATAGAAAATTTATTATTTCCGAACGACTTATGAGTGAATTAAAGGAAATGAATTAAAGTGATTGCCTCGGTAATAGTACCAATTGTAAACATTTCTCATAAACCTCATTTATGCATGATAAGAAGATCTAGATATCTGCAAAATCATCCCGGCCAAATGGGATTTCCCGGTGGATTTGTTGAAAAAGGGGAGACAGTTTTTGAAGGTGCCTTAAGGGAAATGAAGGAAGAAATAGGAATAGGCAGGAAAGATTTCACTCTTATTTCTAAACTTGATAATCAATTTACTCTAAATAAGATTGAGGTTGTTCCTTATATTGGTTGCATAAATTCAACATCATTTCATTTGAGTTTTAGTGAAGTCGAGGATATATATTTTTTTTCTGTAGAAATTTTACTCAGAATCAAAAAAGATACAATAATCATGAAAGATGGAAGAACAACGATCAAATATAGGATTGGAAATACTGTAATATGGGGATTATCTGCAAATATAATAAATAATTCTATCTCTATTTTAACTTCTATCGGTTAAATAATTTAAAATGGATATTAAATATAGCGAAGCTGTTTCGCTTCTTAAAATATTTCCGGCGATATTAACTTTGTTTGAGTTGTTTAAAAATGAAATGTCTTTATCTGAGAAGCCACCCTCTGGGCCAATGAAAACATTTATTGAACTACTTTTGAATATTTTATCTTCAATACTTTTTAATTTGACCCCTTCAGGATCACATATTATATTTAAATCTTCGTTATTTAATTTTGGATGATTTTCATGAAATATGACATCTGGGAAAAAAGGATTTAAAGATTGTTTTGAGGCTTCAATTATGACAGTTTGGAATTTTTCGATTTTTTGGCTATCGTATTTAATATTGGAAAATTCGCTTCTAATGATATGGATTGAAGTCGTTGATATTTCCGTAGCTTTTTCTATTGCATATTTCATTCTTTTCCATTTTATTGAAGAAATGTATAAATTTATGAACGGTTCCGGTTTTTTGTATTTTCTTTTTTCCAGAATATTTCCTATTGAAAATTTCGGATTCAGTTCTATTAATTTCAATTTATAAATATTTCCATGTCCATCGAGCCCTAATATAATATCGCCCTTTTTTTTTCTTGATATTTTTAAATGATTTGTTTCAAAAAAATCCAGGAAAACTTTGTTTTCCTGGATTTTATCTATTCTGCAGGCATTAGCCATTATCCTATGTATTCAACTCCCATTTCATTTTGTAATATTTCCGGAACCTTTATTTTTCCATCCTCTGTCTGATAGTTTTCCATTATAGCAATGAGGGTTCTGCCCACCGCTAAACCTGAGCCATTTAGTGTATGAACAAATTTTAATTCGTTATCTTTATCCCTGAATCTTATATTTTCTCTTCTTCCCTGAAAATCCTTTACGTTACTGCATGAGGAAATTTCTCTGTACTTGTCCTGAGAAGGCAACCAAACCTCAATATCGTATGTCTGTGCTGCATTGAACCCCAAATCTCCCGTGCACAGATTAACTACCCTATAAGGTAAATTTAGTTTTTGAAGAATAGATTCTGCATTTAAGGTCAATTCTTCAAGTGCTTTGTCGGAGTTTTCAGGTTTTGTAATCCATACTAATTCAACCTTATCAAATTGATGAACCCTGATCATTCCTTTTAAATCTTTTCCATAACTTCCCGCTTCTCTTCTGAAACAGGGAGTATATCCGGTGTATTTTAATGGGAGATCATTAAATTCAATGATTTCATTTCTGTGCAACGAAACGAGTGGAACTTCAGCCGTCGGGATTAAAAACATATCATCCGTAGTTTTGTATGCTTCATCCTCGAATTTTGGGAGCTGACCACAGGCCGTCATGATATCTCTTTTTACCATGTATGGAAGTGCAAACTCAATGTAATCATTCTCTTCGGTGTGTACTTTAAGCATAAAATTGACTAAAACCCTTTCCAATTTCGCCAGTTGTTTTTTCAGAATTGTGAATCTCGAACCGCTTAATTTTGAAGCCCTTTCGAAATCCATACTGTCGATACTCAGTCCAAGATCCCAATGTGCCAGGGGTTCAAAATCAAAATTCTTGGGTTCGCCCCATTTTTTTACCACTTTATTATCATTTTCATCTATTCCAACGGGGGAATTTTCAGAAGGAAAATTAGGTATATAAAGAAATTTTGACATCAAATCTTCATTGATTTTTTTCGTCTCTTCGTCAAGAATTTTTACTTCATTCGATATTTCCTTAGCCTTTTTTTGGAGTTCAAGGGCTTTTTCATTTTCTTTATTTTTTCTAGCTGCGGCAATTTGAGACGAAATAGAGTTTCTCTCGGCCTTTTTGGATTCAGAGTTAGTTATAGCCTCTCTTCTTTTTTGTTCCAGAGTGATTAAATAATTAAAAATGGTTAGATCCATATTTCTCTTTTTCAACGCTTCTTTGACTAAATCGGGATCAGTTCTGAGAATCTTTAAATCAATCATCTAATTTACCTCCTTTATAGGTTAATTTGTACGGTTATCTGCTTTCCGTTAAAACTATCATCGTCTAAAAAGTAATTTAATTCGTCTCCCATAATAATTCTGTTGTTTTTTAAATCCTCCAGATATATATTACCTTTCAAGTAGAGTTTTTGCTCGTTTTCATAATATTCAAAATAATCGGAATTAATATTTAGGTCATTTTTATATTCAATATATACCTGTTGATCCAGCGATTTGGTACCGATATATATTTTATCGTTGGAATCTATGTCTAATGTGCTCATGTTACTCATTTTTATATCATTTCCATTTTTGTTCAATAAGACTTTGCTTACATGATTAAGGGTACCCTTTGATGCGTCTAAATCATAATTCAAATAATTTGATGTGGCCGAACCACTTTCAAAAATAACAAATGTATTTCCGCTTGCATCAACCGTATGGTAATCACCGTTATTTCCCGTTATTGTTGCATGATCAGTATAAATTTCAATTTCATTTCCTTTTTTTATAAAGGCATTACCATCTAGAGTTAAAAGATCTTCATTGGGATATTTACGGTTGTAATCGCCGTATATAGAAACTTTCGTTGCCGGGAACAACAGAAGTGCTGATAATATGAGTAATATTAATAAAATGAGACGCTTCATAAAAACTAATCAACATAGAATTCTATTAATGTTTTAATACCGGTAAATTCATCATTTTCAACATCGTAATAAACTTCTTCTCCCTTGACGGTTCTACCATTTTTTTTATCGTCCACGAACACATTGCCTTTCATTATTACTCTGCCTTCCTGGTTGAAATATTCAAAATAATCGGCAACCATAGCCATTTCGTTTTTGAAATTAATATGTATTTGTGGAGAAGAATCATGGGTCGTCCAACCCAGAAAATAATCGTTATTTAAATCAAAAAAGAGGGTATCTGCATTATCTATGATAACCTTTCCTTCAGGGTCGATTGTGCCGTCGTCATTTCTGACGTTAATGTTGCATTCAATTTGTTGGGTCATTGTTCCTAACATTGTATCAAAAACATAATCAAGCAATACTGAAGTTGCATTACCACTTTCAAATACGGTATGAGTGTTGCCCAATGTGGTTAAATCGGTCCATTCTCCGTTTTCTTTTGTAAGTGTTGCATTATCTGTGGTAACGGTTACTTCTTTTTCTCTGTTTATATAAACGTCCCCTGTTAAGACATATTTATCATCTACCCATTTATCTTTGAAACTCTTTATTCTCAGAACAACGGGGTCTGCCAAAACGATTGATATGAAAACCAGTACGATAATCAAAAGGAAAATTTTTTTCACATTAACACCTCACGAAATTATTTTTTTTGAATAATATCTAGAAACTCTGATAGAATACCACTTAATTTTTCAACTTTATCTGTCTGTATTTTTTCTATAATACCTTTTATATATTCAACTCTTCTTTCTATTACTTTTTGAATTATTCTCTTTCCAGAGTTAGTGATTTTTATTATATATGATCGCCTGTCTCTGTTAGATTTATCTTTTTTTAAATATCCCAATTCTACGATTCTTTGCACTAAACCTGTGGTGGTGCTTTTAGTGATGCCTAAGTAGTTGGAAACATCCGTCATTCTTTTATCTCCGTTAAAATATATATATTGGAGGACATCAAATTGGGCGGGCGTGATCGGGAAATCTCTTAATACTTCTCTACCGGAACATCTTATTCGGTAACTTATTGACCTTAATTTCTTTTCTATGCCCTCTTCAATACTCTGCATTTTTATACCTCCCTTAATTGTTTTTTAATATTAAATTATACCATTAATAGCTTATTTGAGTTAGTAATTGATTATTATTATTCGATTTCTAAAACGACAATTTCAGGAATGGATAAAAATCTCCCTGGAAATACCTGACCCAAACCATTCGTAATATAAATTTCACTATCCATATAATCATATAATCCCTTGAAGAATTTATAATTACCTTCATGACTGAATTCCATTAATTTTTGAGTTATATAGGGAATGTATATTTGTCCTCCGTGAGTATGTGCGCCAAGAATATAATCAAATTTATCTATAATTTCCGGAAAATTTTCTATTTCAAAGGGTGAATGAATTAAAAGAATATTTATATTATCTTCTGTTCTTTCAGGCAGATTCTTTAAATATTTGAAATAATATTTTGAGGGGAGACCGGTTATATTCAATGATAAGTCATTTTTTTGAATTGTTGTAGTTTCAACGTGTAATAATTCAGAACCTATTTCTTTATAAATGTTTTCTGCTTCAAGAGCCGCCGATTCTTCCCAGTTCCCTAAAATGGATATCATCGGCGCAATGTTGTTTATATCTTTTAAAAAATTCTTTAATTCATCAATATCAGTATTGTTGGAAAAAATGTCTCCGGCATTTAAAATTAAATCCGGATTTATTTCATCCAATTTTTTTAATATTCTCTCATTAAAATTTTTTCGATTTTTAAAATGTATATCGGCTATTAAAGCTATAGTGAGCCTTGGGCTTTCTACATTGTTGATGTATTCAACCTTCAAAAGATTTGGTTCAATGAGAAAAATATATGATAGAAAGAATGCTAATGTGAATATAAAGATAATTTTTAATATTTTCAACTTCATCCTCCTTTATGACAAAGAACAACGATAAAAAGTTTAACAAATAATTTTTTTCAATTTTATTTAATCACATTTTTATAATTAAATTTTGATAAAATGGAAAATGGGGGTGTGTATTGTGAAGAAAAGTTTTATTCTTATATTCTTATTATTATCTGTATCGTTATTAATAGCTAAGACTATTCATTTGGAGCCCATTTTGGTCATAGATGATCAGATATTGGACGGTCCGCATATAGTTGCTTTTGATCCGGGATTTGAAAGAGTTTTAATCGTTGATAAATCAAATTATATATATGTCTATGATCTTAATGGCGAATTTATATTTAAATTCGGTGGGTATGGTGATGAGAATTATCAATTTGAAAGTATTTCTGGTATAAGTGTTTTAGGAACAAACTATATCATTGGAGATAGTTATTTTAACAAAATATGTTATTTTGATACTTCCGGAAATTTTTTAAGCAAATTTGATCTTGATTGGTCCCCCGGAAATTTGAGGACAGACGAAGATAATTACCTTTACGTTTCTAATGTGTACGATTTAACCATAGAGATTATCAACGAATTTCAAAATGTCGTAAAAAGGATATCGTTACCCGAGGGTTATAGCGATGAAGAAGTTATTGATATCGAAATCATAGGAGTTTCCTGGGAAGATGATTATGTTTTTATAGGAGATGATATTAATGATAAGATCGTTTCCTATGATAAAGATGGTAGATTTGAATATGAATTTTCTTCGGAAAAATTTTCTGAAAATGGCTTTTTGAGCATATGTTATGTAGATAAATTGATTTTTATCACATGTGAAAATGATAATTCTATCAATGTATTCAATAAAAAAGGAAAGTTAAATTTCAACATTGGAAAAGAAGGAATCAATTACGGGGAGTTCGACCTTCCAATGGGAATGGCTCTTTTTGCAGATGAAAAATTGCTTGCCGTCACAGATTATGGGAATAATAGGGTACAGATATTTGACATATCTGATTTGGATTATTAAAATTTTCTATCAGGCTTACTCGAAGCATTTAAAATTTTATTTTTGCTCTTTAAAAATGATTTGAATTCTTCTTCAAAATTTTCAATTGAAACAATTTTATTTTCTTTTTTTACAAAGTTTCCTTTTAACATCACCGCTTCAATATTATTTGAATCCGATGAATAGATTATCGATGCAAGGGGATTATTCAAGGGAATAGTATTAATTTTATTCAGATTCCAGATTATTAAATCGGAATCAAAATTTTCTTTGATCTTACCCGAATTGAATTTAAAAAATCTATGGCCATTCATCAAAGATTTCCAGATTTCGGTCAGTGTAAAATCTTCTGCGGAATACAGGATTTTTCCAGTCAAAGCGAATATTCTTGCTTGCTCCAGAACATTCAAAGTGTTTGAGCTGGCAGCTCCGTCTGTGCCGAAGGAAAAATTCAGATTATTTTTATATTTCCAGATATTTCCAAAACCCATAGAGAGTTTAAAATATGTTTTTGGACAAAAAGCAAAAAAAGTTTGGTTGTTTATAAAATTCAGATCATCCTTTTCAATCCATAAACCGTGAGCAACGAGTGTTTCAGTTTTGAAAAAGCCTAATTTATAAAGATATTCAAAAGGTGATGTACCGATTTTTTTGATTGATTTTTTTACTTGATCCGCTGTCTCAGAAATATGCATATGAACATTTAATCCTTTTTTTGAAGCCATAGAAGCAATTTTTTCCAATTTTTTTCTTTCGAGTAAATATGGAGAATGTGGGCCCAAAGAAATATTTACAGTATCTTTTTTTGTATTTTTTATTAAACTTTCAACATTTTTAATGCGATTACTGAAATTTTCATTAAAAATAGTAGGGGCGATATCTAGTTTTATGCCTACAGCAACAGCTGCATCAATAATGGATTTTTCAAAAAAATAATGATCGGCGACAGCGGTTATTCCATTATTTATCATTTCTAAAAAAGCCATTACACTTGATAAATAAACATCAGATTCGTTTAGATTGTTTTCATATGGCCAAATTTTTTTATTGAACCAGTCGTTTATGGAAACATCCTCTGCTATACCTCTGAAAATGTTCATTGGAGAATGGCAATGCAGATTAACAAAACTTGGCGTGATATATTTATTTGTACAATCATAAACGATACATTTTATTTGAGACTGGCTTTCATTGACGTTTTTTTCAAATATTTTTTCAATTTTTCCGTTTTTAATCAGGATATTTTTATTTTCTTCAATTTTTCCATTTTCATAAATTATATTTCCATTTTTTAGTAATATTGCTTGATTCATTTTCTTTTACCCCTGAACAACTTTTTAAAAGCGGGGAGATTGGAAAGAAGAGAAAGAACAACGAGACAGACGAGAACGATGCTTATAGGGCTGGAGAACATAGCCATCACCGGATTATCTTCATATTGAGCGAGTGAAACGGCTCTTCTGAAGTTCTCATCCATCATCTTTCCAAGTACCAGTCCGAGTACCATAGGTGCCACGGAATATCCTCTCTTCTTCATTATGAATCCTGCAAATCCGAATAATATCATCAGTAATACATCGTATACTTTTCCGCTTATCGCATATGCTCCTATCACACACAGTATCGCCACGAGTGGCAGTAATATCTTCTTGGGTATCAGAACTATCTTTGCAAGTTGTGGTGCTATTGTGAATCCAAGAACCAGTATCATGATACATCCTATGAATCCTCCGATCAGTAATGTGTAGAAAAGATCAGGTGTCTGTGTGAATAGAAGTGGGCCGGGTTGGAGATTATGCACATAGAGAGCGGATATTATTACTGCGGTTACCGCATCTCCGGGTATTCCAAGTGTGAGCATCGGTATCAACGCTCCACCTATACATGCATTGTTCGCCGATTCACTGGCGACTATTCCTTCAACCGCTCCTTCACCAAAGGGTACGGGTGGATTCTTGGTTGTTTTCTTCGCCTGGTCATATGCTATCAGCGAGGCAACCGGTCCTCCGGCTCCGGGTAATGCTCCTATCACCGTTCCTATGAGTGCAGAGAACAGTCCCAGCGGAAAATATTTCAGGAGTTTCTTCGTGCTTATCTTTCCTTTCTCTATGTTATGAGATATCGGTTTCATGCTTTTGTCTGAGACCTGAATGAGTATTTCTGAGAATCCGAACAATCCAATAAGTGCTGCTATAAGTGGTATTCCCGAAAGGAGATTCATCGATCCGTATGTGAATCTTCCCATTCCCATTATAGGGTCCATTCCAATCATTCCCAGGAATACTCCGAGTGCCGCACTTATGAGTCCCTTTATGAAGTTCTTTGATGTGAGTGATCCGACCGTCGTCAGTCCGAACAAAGCGAGCAGAAAGTAATCCATAGGTGAGAACATGAGCGCTATTTTCGTCACGGGGTGTGCCACGAGGGCGAGTATCACCATTCCAACAACCGATCCCATGAATGAGTATATCGTCGCTGTCTTGAGTGCTTTTTTTGCTTCTCCCTTTTTGGTCATTGGAAATCCGTCCAGTGTTGTCGCAACGGAAGCGGGTGCTCCGGGTATGTTCACAAGTATCGCCGTGACAGCTCCTGAGAATACTCCTACAACGTACACTCCCATTATCATTCCTATCGCATTGTTGACCGTCCAGGTGAATGTTACGGATACCAACAGGGCGGTTGCCATCGTTACCGATAATCCCGGCATCGCTCCGACTATCAGTCCTGTGAATGATCCCAATGCCACCAGTAATATGAAACTTATGTCTATTGATGATAAGAATTCAAGCATTTCCTCATCTCCTTATGGAAGTATTACTTTGAGAAGTATCCCAAAGAAGTAGTACAGTCCGAATGTTGTTGCTGCTGTTATTATTCCTACCAGCCACCATCTCTTCTCCTTGAGGAAAAACATCATAACCGCAAGGTATATCAGTGATGTGGGTATGAAATGTATGATAGGTAATGCGAAGCAGTAGAGTAAGCTGAATCCGAATACGAACAGTACTCCTATCCAGTTTATTTTGTCTTCTTCAGTCTTTTCTTTCTTTTTTTCTCCTGTTCCTTCAGTCTCTTTTTTGTTTTTCTTTACTCCCTGCAAAAATAGCGATAGAGAGAGGAAAAGAAGTAATATGGAGATTATCAGTGGAAACAGTCCCGGTGCAAGTGCCCATGAACCATATGTATTCATGTTCAATGCAGAAATCATTATGAACAATCCCAGTATGATGAATATTATGCTTTCTATGATTTCTCCATTTAACCTGAACCTGCTGCCTTTTTTCATTTTTTATCCCCCCGATTTGTAATGAAATGCGAGGGTGTTATACCCTCGCTTTTGTTTTATTCTTCTCCCAGTCTTTTTATTCCAAAGTCTGCCGGACTTTTCTGTGTTGCTCCTGCATCATCCAGTAACCATGCAGAGAGTGATGTCCAGTCTTTCCAGTATTTCGCAACGTCTTCTCCCTGTAAGTAACTCAGTATTTCGTAGTTGTTGGATTCACAGAAGTTTTTCCATGTTTCTGTTTCCATAGCTGCGAGTGCTGCTTCGAGTATTTTTTCTTTTACTTCGTCGGATGTTCCTTTCTTTACGAGCAGACAGTTCGGGAATCTGAGTAACAGATATGGTTCCAGTTCCGGTAACGCATCTACCATCGATGGTACTTCGGGTAGTATTTCCACAGGTTCAGGTGAGAATACTGCCAGTGCTTTCAGGTCTCCGTTGAGTATGTATTGCAATGTTGTTCCAACGTTACCGAATGTGAAGTCAACCTGTCCTCCTATTGTGGCTGTCATTGCAGGTGCTCCTCCACCGAATGGTATGGCATTCACTTTCAATCCTACCTGGTTGAACAGTAAGCCCTGTATGTGTCCGCTGGCGCCCGGTCCTGAGTATGATAATTTTATTTTACCCGGGTTTTCTTCTATTGCTGCCACGAGTTCTTCGAATGTTTTGTATGGTGAGTTCTTGGGAACGACTACTATTTTTGTGTCCTGTGATATCATGACTACCGGATCGAAATCCTCAAAGCTGGCATCACTTATTCCCATTACCTGGAATATCCCGGGTGTTTCTGCTGAGAATAGTATTGTATAACCGTCCGCAGGCTTTTTGAGTACGTAATCCGTTCCTATTGCTCCGGATGCTCCCGGCTGGTTGAAAACGGTTATCGCCTCTCCGATCTCTTTTTCCATGAGTGGTGCAAGTACTCTGGATACTCTGTCCGTTATCCCTCCTGCACTCCATGGTACTACCAGTGTTATGGGCTTGTCCGGGTACGCTCCCATCACTATTGTTCCCATTATTAATGCTACCAATAGTAACATTATTATGTTTCTTTTCACTTTTTCCACCTCCAATATTTAAAGAATTTTTGCCAGTTTTTCAATTTGGTTCGATTGAATTAACAAAGAAACTTCGTTTAAATAATCAATAGATTTTTTTAAATCCTGTAAAATATTCATCTTGTTCTTTTTTACTATTTCCAACACCATTTCTTTGTTCTGATTACTTAATCTGGATGTAGATTTATAACCGGGACCAGAAAAATTGCTGAATTCATTTCCAATTTTTTTTGCGGTACATGAAATAAAATATGTTGTATGACTTATTTTTGATAAAATAAAGTCGTGTTTTTCCGGCGTAATCCATTTTGGATAAGAGCCAAGTTTTTTAACAAATTCTTCTATAATTTTCATTTTTTTTTCACTTATTCGTTCGTTTTTTGAAAGAAAAAATATTTTTTCATCAAATAACTGAATGTTCCAACCCAAATATCCTGAATATTCATTACCAGCCATTGGATGTCCGGATATCCAGTCGATATCAAGATTTTTTGCTAAATCAAACATTGGTTTCATAACACTTGCTACATCAATAACAGGTGTGTCAAAACTGTAATTTTTAATTATTTTTTCCTCAACATTCATAGGAGTACAAATTACTACCAAATCTCCTATTGGGATATTTTTAAAAGTTTCGATATTGAGTTCTTTCAATCTTTTATTTATTTCGATATCAGGATCATTAACTTCTACCCAAATATTTTCAGATTTAAGTTTTAATGCCATTGATCCTCCTATTGTTCCACCTCCAAAAATCGAAATTCTCATACACTTTCTCTGTTGAATTTCTCCAGAGCATTTTTCCTTAAATTAGCTGCCCTGTGAAGATAAACAAATTTTTTAGTATCAGATTCGCAATTGACTATTATTCTTATGATTTTTTCAGGAGAATTGGTAAAATATGCTTCCTGAAAACACATTATTGAAAGATTATCAATATTCAAATATTTTCTTATTACAGTAGCCGGGTTGAATGATTCAATATCATTTGTAACGGATACGATTACCGAAATTATCCTGTTTATTTTATTTTGTCTGACAATATTTTCGATTAATTCTTTTGATTTATCAATTATTTCCTTTGGGCAGTCAGCTTCAAGTGATGTAGCCCCTCTTATTGCTTCAAACATATTTCCTCCAATATAATAAAAAAAGGATCTCCGCCAAGGAGACCCTTCTTTGTTTGTCTCCGGTAAGCAAAACAGCACTTACCGGGATAAATATTCACCGATAAGTACTGTTTATATAAAAGTAAGCAAAAAAACCATAATTTTTCTTCATAATTAAAACCTCTAAATTTTTATTGAATTAATAATACTACATAAAAACGGTTAAAGTCAAGGAGTAAATTTGAAAATTTTGGAAATTAGAAATTTTTTATTTCATTTAAAGTGAAAGATGAATTCGCTCCCTGATGCCCACAAATGTAAGCCCCTAGTTTGTTTCCAAACAACAGACAATCATAAAGGTCATTGCCGAGCACATGTGAAAACAAAAATCCCGCATTGAATGCATCGCCGGCACCTGTGGTATCTATAACTTTTGTTTTAAATGGTTTTGCAATATATTCATTGGCCTTGGAACCGTTTGCGCCCAATGTTTTTATCAGAATTTTTGATTTTGAAATTCCGATTTTTTTGAAGTGATTATGCTCTTCTTCATTGAATATGAGTATATCAATTCTTTTAGATAAATTCATTATATTTTCTGATTGTTCGAATGTAACTATACCACCCGGATTATAACTGGCTTCTTCATATTTGGCTTTTTGATTCAAAATGTATTCCGCCTGAATAGTGCTGAGTCCTGCAAGATGAATGAGATCGTATTTCTTTTTTAAGTCCGGAAAATACTCTTCATTGGCTCCGCGATAGGTTGATAAATGTCGCCGGCCGTCTTTTTTAACATCAATAAAGCAAAAACCTGTTTTAATTTCATCTTTTATTGTTATAAATTCCGTATTTATTTTATATTTGTTTAATTTTTGAATCAAAATTTTCCCTAATTCATCATTTCCTACAGCGCCGTATATATCGACATCGATACCCAGATTTGAAAGAGAAATTGCAGTATTCGCTGCAGTACCTCCCAGAGAAATTTTTATTTCTTTTATTCTGTTCTCTTCAGTATTTTCAGAAATAGAACTAATTGCATTTACGTCAAAATTTATGTTACCTATCACTGCAATTTTCATCATAAATCTGGAATATAACCTTTAAATTGAGATTTATAAAGCATTTCATAATGACTGTGATTGGTCATTAATTCTTCGTGACTTCCTCTTTCGATTATACCCTTTTCTGTGATAACAAGTATCTCGTCCGCGTTCTTTATGGTTGATAGTCTATGAGCAATTACCAGAGTAGTACGTCCCTTTGAAAGCTCTTCGAATGATTTTTGAATTTTTAATTCTGTTTCGCTATCCAGAGCGGATGTTGCTTCATCTAATATTAAAATCGGGGGGTTCTTTAAAAAAACTCTGGCTATGGATATTCTTTGTTTTTGACCTCCGGATAATAACACGCCGCGTTCTCCAATGTACGTATCATAGCCGTTATCTAAAGTCATTATAAAGTCATGAATCTCAGCCTTTTTTGCGGCTTCTATTACTTCATCATCGGTTGCATTACCTTTACCATATGAAATATTATCTCTGATTGTACCTGCAAATAAGAAAACATCCTGTTGGACAAACCCTATGGCACCTCTGAGCGATTCCAATTTTATTTTTCTTATATCTATATTATCAATAAATATTGAACCGGAATCAACATCGTAAAATCTTGGTATTAAATGACAAATCGTAGTTTTCCCGCCTCCCGATGGGCCGACAAGAGCGATGTTTTTTCCACTTTCAATATTGAAATTAATATTTGAAACCACTGGCTTTCCTTTTTCATAAGAAAAAGAGACATTATCAAAAATAATATTTCCTTTTATTTTGTTCAATTTTATCGCATTGGGCCCATCGATTATTTCGGGTTTTATATTCATTATTTCAACATATCTCTCAAATCCCGCCATACCGGCTTCAAATTGTTGGGAAAACTGCATCATTCTTCTGACCGGTTGTAAGAATAATTCGATATAGAGGAAAAACGCGACGAATGTTCCCAGTGATATATATCCTTTGAATGTAAAATAACCTCCCAGACCCAGAACAGTTACTTTTAATAGATTTGAAAGAAAATTAATGCCTGTCATCATTTGAGACATAGCTTTATAGGCATATTCTCTGGCTTCTTTAAATTCAATATTACCGTAATCAAATTTTTGGCTTTCAAAATCTTCATTAGTGAATGATTGTGAAACTCTGATTCCGGAAATGCTGTTTTCAAGCTGAGCATTGACATTGGCAATCTTTTTTCTTACCTTTTTAAAGGCCTTTGACATATTTTTGCGTGCCCATATTCCATACCACAACATTATAGGAACATATGCGAAAACCATTATTGTTAGCAATACATTTGTTTGAATTAATATAATGAACGATCCTAAAAAGATCACGGCGGAAATAAAGAGGTCTTCAGGACCATGATGAGCGAGTTCTGCTATTTCTCTTAAATCGTTTATTATTCTCGACATTATTTTCCCCGTTCTGACTTTATCAAAATAGCTGAAGGAAAGCGTCTGAAGATGGGAAAATATTTTTTTTCTCATGTCGTATTCCATTCTGACTCCAACAACGTGTCCCCAGTAATTAACTATGTAGTTAAAAATTGCCCTGAATGAAAAGAGGACGATCAAAATGATTGCGGTTATTAAAAGATTTTTCATTTTAGAATTGGGTATATAATCGTCTAAAGCTAATTTGGTAAAACTTGGGAAGACTAGATCTATTCCTGAAATCAGGAAAGCACATACCATATCTAAAATGAATAATTTCGTATGTGGCTTATAATATTTGACGAATTCTTTTATTAGATGGAATCTTTTCAAAATTTACCTCCAATTTATAAATCAATATAAAGAATATGATATTTAATTAGTTTTGTCAAATAAAAAATTTGTAACTATCATAATCAAATGGTTTTAAAAAAATATTTATAAAGTTTACATAAATCTTTCGTAATGCTTTTCATGGTAAAATATATCAAGAAATTTGTATGGAAGAGGTAATTGAAATGATTAAATATTTTCAAACTGAAGAGGGTGTTTTAAAAAGAGTAGATGAAACAAAAAAAAAGTGTTGGATATATGTGGAAAAACCTCAGGAAGACGAGATTAATTTATTAAAGTCTATGAATATTGAAGAGGATTTTATTTATGATTCTCTTGACCCGGATGAGAGATCAAGATTTGAAAAAGATGAAGATATAATATATGTTATTTTTCGAATCCCTTTATTTGATAATGAAGATAGTGATGTTCCATATAAGAGTATTCCTATGGGTATAGTGATAACTTCGGATGCATTTATCACTATAGTATCGCAGCAAAATGATATTTTGAACGATTTTCTGAGTAAGAAAACGAGGAATTTTTCAACAAATAAACATAATCAATTTTTGTTGAAAATTATAGAACGTGCTACGCTTTATTATTTAAAATATTTGAAAGAAATAAAAAGAATTTCGGATGAAATCCAGAATCAGCTACATGGTACCCCGAAAAATGAAGAAATAATAAGATTACTGAATTATGAAAAGTCTTTAGTTTATTTTAAAACGTCGTTAACTACCAATGATATAATGTTCGGAAAACTTCAAAAAGCTGAAATATTAACGCTTTTCGAAGAAGATGAATGGTTATTTGAAGATATAATAATCGATAATAAGCAAGCAATAGAAATGTCGAAAATTTATTCGGAAATATTGACTGTTATGTTAGAAACCTTCAGTTCTGTTATTTCAAACAATCTGAATTTAGTGATGAAGATCTTAACAATAGTTACATTGATTCTTCAAATTCCAACTTTGGTCGCTTCAATATATGGAATGAATATAGTTCTTCCCATGCAGAATTCCCCATTTGCATTTATAATAACCATGAGTATTTCATTTGCTACGGCCGTTATTTTGGGTTTTGTACTTTTCAGGGGCAAATGGTTTAAATAAAAAAAAAGAGCTGATAATCAGCTCTTTTTTATACTCCTAAAAATGCTTCTTTGACCTTAGAATTTGACAGAAGTTTATCAGATGAATCACTTAAAGTAATATTCCCGGTTTCTAATACGTATCCATGACTCGATATCTGTAGTGCTTTAGCGGCATTTTGTTCTATTAAGAGAATGGTTACTCCCTTTTTATTCAACTCTTCTATGGAATCGAACACTTCATCAACTAGAATGGGAGCAAGTCCAAGGGAAGGTTCATCGAGCATAAGCAGAGAAGGGCTGGACATCATAGCTCTTCCAATAGCCAGCATCTGTTGTTCTCCACCGGAAAGTGTTCCGCCGAGCTGTTTCACCCTTTCTTTTAATCTTGGGAAAAGATTAAAAACAATCTCCAAATCCTCTTTTGCTTTTGCTTTATCTTTTGAAGAATATGAACCCATATTCAGATTTTCCAGAACGGTTAACTCAGGAAAAATTCTTCTGCCTTCTGGGGATAAGCTTATACCCAAATGGTTTATTTCATGTGAAGGAAGACCGTTTATTTTTTTATCGTTAAAAAGTATTTCCCCCTTTAAAGGTTTCAACATGCCTGCTATAGTGGATACCGTAGTGGTTTTGCCGGCTCCGTTGGCCCCGATTATTGTGATTATTTCTCCCTTTGGTACTTTTAAACTTATTCCCTTCAGAGCTTTTATTGCACCGTAGTTTACATACAGATCCTTTATTTCAAGAATATTAGCTGACAATTTTTCTCCACTCCTTTCCAAGGTAAGCTTCAATTACTTTTGGGTTACTTTGGATTTCGGAGGAATTTCCATGTGCGATTAATTTTCCATAATCCAAGACGAGTATTCTTTCGCAAACACTCATTACTACCTTCATATCATGTTCAATGAGAAAAACTGTGAGATTATATTTATCTCTGATATTTTGTACTAATTTCATAAGCATTTTGCTCTCGGTCGGATTCATACCCGCAGCGGGCTCATCAAGTAATAAAAGTTCTGCGCCCGTTGAAATTGCTCTTGCTATTTCCAGGAGTCTTTGTTTTCCATAAGGAAGCGAACCAGCCTGATGATTTATCTCTTCTTTAAGTCCCAGATCGTACAGCAAGTTGAGAGAATCCTCCTTTATTTTTTTCTCCATTTTTGAATAACCTATTCTGAATGTATTCTTCCAGAACCATTTGTATGAAGAGTCATAAGGTTTTTCTCCCGCCTCTTTTCTGTCCTTTTCTCCATCCTTTGTAACCAAAATATGATGTTTGGCCACCATAACATTTTCTAATACGGTCTGTTCCTTGAATAATCTTATGTTTTGAAAAGTTCTGGCAATTCCCATGTGTGTTAATTCATAAGGTTTTTTTCTATTTATTGTTACATCTTTGTAGTAAATATTTCCATACGTGGGCACATATTCTCCCGTTATTACGTTAAAAACGGTTGTTTTCCCTGCTCCATTGGGACCAATTAAACCGAGAATTTCCTTTTTGTTAATATCGAATGTAACATCATCGACAGCTTTTAATCCTCCAAACTGCATGGTAACATTTTTAAATTTTAATATAGGATCACTCATCATTTATCACCTTTTCTATGAAAAAGATTGAAAACATTGTTCCAAGTGATTTCCTTTCGTCCCAAAATGCCCTTTGGTCTGAGAATCATTATCAAAACGAAGAGCGCTGAAAAGATCAACATTCTCATTCCTGATATTCCGGCTATTTCAAAATTGAATATTTTTATCGGCTCTTCAAAAAATCTCAAAACTTCACTTAAAATTGCAAATAGACCAGCTCCTATTATTGAACCGCTTATACTTCCCAGTCCGCCGATCAGAACCATTATTAAAATATTAAACGTCAGCATAATTCCTATTGTATTCATTCTGGGATCAATCGTGGTTAGCCAGTGAGCATAGAGGGAACCTGATATTCCTGCAAAAAAGCCTCCGAGAACGAAGGTGATTAGTTGATGTTTGTATACATTTATTCCCATCGAAGCCGCTGCAATTTTATCCTCTCTTATAGCTCTCAGAGCTCTTCCAAAAGTTCCATTTACATAACTCGCGATGACTATTACCGTTACAAGCAACCAACCCCATGCCCACCAGATATTTGTATATGAGGGAATGGATTTTAGGCCCAAAGCTCCATTGGTAACGGAGGTCAGGTTCAGTGCAAGAATTCTGATGATTTCAGCGAATCCCAAAGTAGTGATTGCAAAATAATCTCCTGAAAGTCTCAGAGAAGGCCATCCGACTAAAAAAGCAAATATAGCTGCTACGATACCCCCGATAATAGTAGCGAACAGAAAGGGCATTTCTATTGAATTAAAAGGCCATATTACCTTTTGAATTATGAAAATGGCTTCTTTTTGGTAAATAGACATCGTTAGCAGTGAAGAAATATAGGCACCTACAGCAATAAATCCGGCGTGTCCGAGAGAAAGTACACCTGATACACCATTGATAAGGTTTAAACTAACCGACATTATTCCATAAATTCCTATTAAAGTTATTATTCTGACTATATATGAATTGAGATTTTCTTTTGCCGTGGATAGCAATAATATTATTACCGCTATAAAAATAATCGTAAGAAAAAACTGAGTTTTTTTATTTAATTTGATCACGTTTATCACACCTTTTTAATTTCTTTTTGGCCCATTAAACCGGAAGGCTTCACAGATAACACTACTATTAATATCAAAAAAGCAAAAGCATCTTTATAACCGGCCAGAGATGGGAAAAATCCAACGATCATGATTTCCAGAACACCGAGGATCAGCCCACCGACGACAGCACCAAAAATTGATCCTATTCCTCCAAGAATGGCTGCGATAAACGCTTTAATACCGGGTAAAAATCCCATATAAGGCCATAATTGAGGATATCTTATAGCCCAAAGTATTCCACCAATACCAGCTAAAGCTGACCCCAAAGCGAAGGTCATCCCAATGATATTATTAACGTTGACTCCCATCAATGAGGTAGTTGGGATATCCATAGATACAGCTCTCATAGCCATACCCTGTTTTGTGTGATAAACTATCCTCCATAAAATCAGAAGCACAGCAGCAGTGGTGATAATTGTTATTATTGTAATCACCGGAATTCTGGTGCCTCCAACGATTACATTTTGACCATATTTCACCTGTTCTTCTCCGCCAATTATTATCATTTCTCCCAAAAAACTGGGAAATACCTTTCTGAAAGACTTCGCAACTCCCGAAAAGAGAACTACCGCCAGGCTTTCTAAGAAGAATGATACTCCGATAGCTGTAATAAGTGCCGAAATTCTTGGAGCATTTCTTATTGGTTTGTAAGCGACTCTATCAATAAGGAAACCTAAGAGCGCAGCTCCAGCAACAGCTATTATTACAGCTAGCCACCACGGTGCTGTAAAAAGGGTAACTGCATAGAAACAAAAATATACGGCCATCATGAATACATCACCATGAGCAAAATTTATTAATTTTAATATTCCATAGACCATAGTATAACCAACAGCTATTAACGCATAAAGAGAACCCACACTTATTCCGTTAAGCAAATTTTGAATAAAGTTATTGAAACTCAAGTACTACACCTCCAAGCAGGAATAAAAACCGGGATTTTCATCCCGGTTTTTTACGATGACTAACTATGGATTAACGGTTGTACTATAAACAAATTCCCCGTCTTCAATTTTAACGATTGCAACCGACTTGATAGCATCTCCATTTTCATCTATAGTAATAAATCCAGTTGCACCTGGGAATTCAACGGTTTCTCTTATAGCTTTCGCGATCATTTCAGGATCCGAGCTTCCCGCTCTTTCAATGGCATCTCTTACAACCATGTAAGTATCAAATCCAAGCGCAGTGAAGGTTCCCGGTGCCTCACCAAATTTTTCAGTGTACTTTTCTACAAATAATTTAGAGTTTTCAGTTGTATTTGGTGCACCAGGATCATAGTGAGTGGTAAAGTAAAGATTATTAACGGCATCTCCGCCGATTTCGATTGTTTCGGGAACGGCAGCTCCATCTCCGGATAAGATAGGTTCATAGAAACCCAGTTGCCTTGCTTGCGATGCTATGAGAGCAATCTCTTGATAATATCCCGGTATAAAAAATGTGCCAGCATTCTTTGCCATTGCATCCGAGATTTGAGCCGTAAAGTCCTGATCTCCAGATTTATAATACTCATAAAAATAGTTTTTTCCAAGGTCTTCGGCTTTTTGTTTAAAATAGTTTGCAAATCCAACAGCGTAATCTTGCTCAACATCTATAAAGATTGCCGCGTTATCCAAGCCCATTATTTCATAAGCTAAAATAGCAGCTGCTAAACCCTGGAAAGGATCGCTAAAACAAACTCTAGATACGTATTCTTTATCTTGAGTTACTAAGGGAGTTGTGGAACTTGGAGAAACCATGGGAATCTTAGATTCTTCAGAGACTGCTCCTCCGGCGATGGTGTTACCCGAGATAACCTCACCGAGAATAGCTACGACATTTTCAACCTCTATAGCTCTTCTGGCAGTGTTTACAGCCTCAACCTTATCGGATTTATTATCCAATAAGATAACTTCAATTTCCTCCCCATTCACTGTCGGGAATAATTCATTGGCCAATTCAATACCATCATAAATCATTCTTCCAAACGCAGCCACAGAACCAGTCATAGGCATAAGCGCGGCTAATTTAATTGTAGCAAACGAACTGATCGAAACCACACAGATAAGTAACACAATAAGAATTTTCTTCATAAAATTACCTCCAGATTTATTAAAGTGTAAAACACGATTATTGACGATGATGCATGATATAGATTATTTATCTTAAAAATTGTCAAAATATCTATAAATTGCTTTGATTTGATAGGGATAATAACACCAAATGCATAAAAAAGCAATAATTCAAATATTAGCAATATTACTTTTGTTTTACGGATGATAAAAAGGTCATTAAGATCAATGATAATTCGAAGGGCATAAAACCAATGAGTAAAATTATGTCCTTCGAGTGATGAAGAATGATTTCTTTAAATGAATAAATTCAGATTAGAATCTTCCGCTTGAGACAAATAAGTTGCCACTCCACCGATTTCTATTCCATCGATCAGTTCTTCTTTTTTTATTCCCATTAAATCCATTGACATCTGGCAGGCGATAAATTTAACACCATTTTCTTTAGCGGTATGCATCATTTTTTCTAATGATTCAACTTTCTTTTTTTGCATGAGGTTTTTCATTACCTTTGGTCCAATGCCAAACATGTTCATTTTTGACATCTTCAATTTATTTATTCCGTTTGGTAGAGCGAAGCCAAAGAACTTTTCTATGAAATTTTTGTTTTTTGAAGAAAAAGATTCCTTTCTCAGTATACTTAACCCCCAAAATGTAAAAAAAAGTGAAACTTTTTTCCCCATAGCCGTTGCACCATTTGCAATTACAAATGTTGCGATGGCCTTATCGAAATCATTACTGAATACGACCATTGTTTGACCATCCTTTTGGGGTTCTAAAAAATCACCTGTATTCTTTCTATTGTTACCCTTTTTAATCCTTGAATATATTATTGAATTTTTTGTTTCTATTGATATTAAAGTGTTACCGGTTTTTTCTGCCCATTTTTTTATATCATTCCTAAATCCCGGATCTGTAGCCTGTATTTCTAAAATTTCTCCGTCATTTATCTTTTTCATTTCTTTATAAGTTTTCATTATTGGTCCCGGGCATTGAAGTCCTCTTGCATCGATTTTAATTATATTTTCTTTTATATTTGATTTATCCGGATTTTCCAACTTTGATTCTACTGGAATATTTTGCGATTTTTTTGCGCCATTTATAGATTTATGAACATATTCATATATTTTGTAACCGCCAGAAAGATTTTTGGAATCAAATCCATATTGTTTCAAGATTCTATAAGCCAGATATCCTCTGTGGCCAATTTGACAGAATATTATATATTTCTTCGATTTATCAAGTTTGTTTATATTTTCTCTGAGTTCCTGAAGAGGAATATTGATAGCATTTTCTATACTTCCGAGAGAAAATTCCTCTTTTGTTCTGACATCCAGTAAAACGCTGTTTTTGTCTATGTTATCAATTTCTTCCCAGGAAATAACTTCCATATCATTTTTAATGATATTGTTTGAAACATATCCGGATATATTCACCGGATCTTTTGCTGAACCATACGGAGGAGCGTAAGCCAATTCCAGTTCTTCAAGATCGCTTACCTTTAAACCAGCTCTGATTGATGTCGCTAATACGTCAATTCTTTTGTCTACACCTTTACAACCTATTACCTGTGCTCCGTAAATATCTCCTTTCTTTGAAAAAAGCAGTTTTATTGTTAATGGAAATGAACCTGGATAGTATCCCGCATTACTTCCTCTGATTATTATAGATTCTAAGAAATCTATATTTAATCTTTTCAAAGTTTTTTTGTTTAATCCTGTTGATCCCACTGAAAGGTTAAAAACTTTCGCTATTGAGGTGCCCATAGCGCCACTGTATTTTTCTGTTTTTCCTTTTATTATATTATCTGCGGCTAATCTTCCCTGTCTGTTTGCAGGACTTGCAAGTGGTATATTGCATTTTTCTTTGCTTAGAATATTTTTGTTTTCTATTACATCACCTACGGCATAGATATTTGAAAAGTTTGTTTGAAGATAATCATTTACAACTATTCCCATTTTTGTTGCTTTTATACCGGCCGCCTTTGCCAGATCGATCATTGGTGAAACACCTATACACATGAGAATTAAATCACTTGTAATATTAATATTGTTTTTTGTTGTGATTATTTTTTTTGATCCTACTTTTTCAACTTTTTCGATACTATCGTTCAGAATTAAATTTATTCCATTCTGAATTAATTCGTCGTGAATCATAGCTGAAATTTCATAGTCCAGATGAGGTAAAACCTGATTTTGCATTTCCAATAGAGTGACATTTAAACCTCTATCTTTTAAATTTTCCATTAATTCAATTCCAATGTAGCCTGCTCCGACGACGGTAGCACTCTTTGGTTTTTTCTCCTCAATAAACTCAATAATTCTATCCATGTCCTTTAAATTTCTGAGGACGAAAGAATCATTTTTTTCTAATCCATTTATTTCCGGAATCTTTGGATCCGCTCCAGGAGAAAGTACCAAATAATCATAATTATCTTCAAGAATCCCCCCCGTATTAAGATTTTTGACGTAAACTTTGTTTTTATCCGGTTCAATTTTGGTCACTTCGTGTTCTACTTTTATTTCAATATTCATTTTTTCTTTAAAAGTTTCCGGAGTTTCTAAAAGAAGATTTTCTCTTTCTTTGATAACGTTTCCTATGTAATAAGGAAGTCCGCAATTTGCGAAACTTACATTTTTTGTTTTTTCATAAACAGTTATTTGAGCATACTCATCAAGCCTTCTCAGCCTTGCAGCAGCCGATGCTCCTCCAGCTACCCCACCAACAATAATGATTTTCATTAAGATCTCTCCTCTAATTTTTTGTAATATTCATTCAAGTGTATTTCACATTCTTTGAAATCTTCTATTATCCGTTTAACGGATTCAAGGTTTTTCCAGTTTGTTTTTGGTAGTTTTTGAATAAATTTCGCGATTTTTTCTTTATATTTTTCGGGCAATCCAGTACACTCGCATTCTATTACCATTCTGATTTTATTGGTTTCATTTTTATTTTCAGTTTCAATTTTCGAATAATATTTTTTTCCTAATTCGGTGAGCTCATAAACTTTTTTTCTGCCGGATATTTTATATATAACCATGTTTTTTTCCAACAATTTCTTTAGAGCCGGGTACACTGTTCCGGGAGATATATTAAAACCTATTTCCCTGCAATATTTTATGAACTCGTATCCTGTCAATTTCTGATTTTTTACCAGGTAATTTAAAATTGCCTTTTTCACGACAGAGTAATTCATGTTATTAACCTCCAAACGATATATCGAAAACGATATATCGAAATAGATAATAACTTATTTTTATTTCTGTTTTGTTTAGATTAAGAAAAAAATTATTTGTAGAGATCTTTTCTGAAATGTTTAAGTACGGGGATTTGATTTCTTACTTTGGAGATTTCCGAAAGATCGATTTCTGTTGAAAGTATTCTCTCTTTTTCGTCAAGTTTTTTCAATATTCTTCCCCAGGGATCGCATATTAGCGAATTTCCATATGCTCTGTAGGAGGATGATGGGTTTCTCGCTTGAGATGCGGCTATGAAGAATGTCTGATTATCCAGTGCCCGGGTTCTGAATAAGATCTCCCAGTGAAGAGGACCGGTAGTCATATTGAAGGCGGCAGGCACGAAAATTATTTTTGCACCCTCTCTCATCAGTTTTCTTGAAATTTCCGGAAACCGTATATCATAGCATATCAAAATTCCAACTTTTATTTCGTCGATAGAAATTATTTCTAATGAATTTCCTGCGGTCAGTACATCCGATTCTTTGAAATACTGTCCGTTTTTTATATCCACATCGAATAAATGAGTTTTTCTGTATTTTCCAATCTGATTCCCCGATCTGTTAAAAATATAACAGGTATTGTAAATTTTATCGTTGTGAATTTCCGGTATTGATCCTCCGATTATATTTATTTTATGTTCCTTAGAAATATTCGATAAAAAATCCCACGTCATTTCTCCTTCATTTTCTGAAAATGAAGGAAAATATTTAACATCATAAGGACAGTTGAACATTTCCGGTAAAACTACAATATCGGGATTAAACTTTAATGATTGGATTATTAGTCTCTTTGCATTTTCCAGATTATCTTTTTTTCCTTCATTTACCAACATCTGAATTACTGAAATTCTTGTTTTTCTTTTTATAGGTTTATTCCTTTGATCCATTCAACTATGTCCTTAATTTCATTTGAAAATTTTTCATTCTTTAAGAGGTTAAGAGCTTTTATTATTTCATTTTTTTCAAATGAAATATTTTTTATTTTATTCAATTCATCTATTAAATCGACGTCCATGGAGTCCGAATATGCAGTCAAATTGAAAATTTGTCCATTTTTTATAACAAAACCTAATTGTAGTTCGCCCCATGAAAATTTCTCCGATATGGAGTAATCGAAATTCGGACTTTTACCAAATATCCAATTTTTTGAAGAATATTTTTCGTATAGGGATTCAATATCAGGAATATCTTTTTTTGAGGTAATTTGAATTATCTTCGATGGGACGGAATATTCATTCGAAAAACTCTCCATCAATTCTTTTTTCAGTGATTCTATATCTATTTTTGAATTCAATTCTTTCAAATTAATCACTCTGGATTTTACCGATTTTATGCCCTTTGATTCTATCTTTTTTTTGGAAACATTGAGGTATTTTGAAAGGTTTTCCATATCAACGTTTACTAAGAGTGTTCCATGATGAATGGAACCACCGAATCCATGAAAAAAAGCATTTCCGGAAAATTTCCTTTTGTTTATTGTTATATCGTTTCTTCCGGAGAATTCACCGAAGATATCGAACCTTTTTAAAGCATCGAGTATAACTTTTAATTGTTTGTGCAGATTATACTTTTTTGTATGAGTTATGAATGTGAAATTCAAGTTACCCAGATCGTGATAAACTGCACCACCGCCTGATAATCTTCTTGCTAAATAACCTTCGTTTTTGAAAAGTAATTCGAAGTTACATTCTCTCCAGCTATTCTGGTTTCTTCCGATTACAACGGTGTTCTTATTTTGCCAGAGATAAAAATAAATTTCATCGGATTCTATTTTTTTCAAGAGATATTCTTCGATTGATAAATTGAAATGAGGATTATAACTTTTTGAGACAAACACTTTAGTATTCATAAAAATCTCCTATTTCTCATAATCTTTATGACCCTTCCAAAGATTTATTAATCTTTCTTTTATTGGTTTTTCACGACCATTTCCGGAAGGAACATAAAATATCAGATTTTTAATTTCATCCGGTAGATAATTCGTTTTATAATAACCGCCAAATTTGTGAGGGTATACATACCCTTTGCCATAATTCATTTTTTTTAATAAATTTGTGACAGGATTCCGTAATTTTAAAGGTACTTCCAGGTTAATGTTATTTTTCATCGTTTCTTCCGCAAGGTTTAAAGCTTTATATGTGGAATTACTTTTGGGTGCTATGGATAAATAAATAGCTGCTTCTGCCAGGTTCAGTTTGCATTCAGGTAAGCCTATTTGTTCAACTGCCTTGAAAGCCGAAGTGGCAATCAAAAGTGACATTGGATCGGCCAATCCAATGTCTTCAGATGCCAGAATTATCATTCTTCTTGCAATGTATTTCGGATCTTCACCTCCGGCAAGCATTTTTACCATATAAAAAAGCGCTGCATCCGGATCACTTCCACGCATGCTTTTAATAAAAGCGGATATCAGATCGTAATGTTCTTCACCTTTTTTTGAATATCTCCCCGCAGGTAGAACAGCAAGTTCGTTCAGGGTATCTATATCCAGTATCTTTTTGTCAAGGGAATCAGCGGTTTCCAGAAGTGTTTCAAGAAGATTTAAAGCACTTCTTGCGTCACCCTCGCAATTTTCAGCGATAATTTGCAGAACATCTTTTTCTATTTTAATTTCAATTTTTGAAAGAACATCATCTTTATTTATTGCGCTATTTAATAATTTTATAATTGTTTCGGGGGTTAATTTTTTAAAAATAATCAAACGGCATCTTGACAGAAGAGCAGAATTTATTTCAAAACTTGGGTTTTCGGTTGTACATCCTATTATTATGACAATACCGGTTTCGGTATGATGTAATAATACATCCTGTTGTGCTTTGTTCAGTCGATGTATTTCATCGATCAAAATGATCATTTGACCACCATAATTTTTCATCTGCTCCGCTCTTTGAAAAAGCTTTTTTAAATCCTGAGTTCCTTGAAGGGCCGCACTGAAATAAACTAATTCAAATCCCAGGGGTAAATTTCTCCCTATAATTTTTCCAACAGTAGTTTTTCCTGTTCCCGGAGGACCATAAAAGATCATGGAATAAAAATTTTTGTTTTGTATAACTTTTGTTAAAATACCCTTTGGCCCCGTCAGATGGTCCTGACCAAAGACATCCTCGACTTTTTCGGGCCTGAGCCTTTCACTCAGTGGTTTCCAATTCATTTTCAAAAAATTCCACAGTTTTCTTTAATCCGTCTTTTAATTCAACGGTGCTGTTCCAGTTCAAATTGGTCTTGACTTTTTCGCAGTTAAGAATGGATTTTTCTAAATCCCCAGGCCGTGGCGGTTCGTAAACTGCATCTTTTTTATAGGAGGTAATTTCACTCAAGATAGTAAACAGTTCATTTACAGAAGTTCCTTTGGAGGTCCCTATGTTGTAAATTTGATTGCTATCATCTTTCATCGCTTTTAAATTTGCTTCTGCAATATCGTCGACATATATGTAGTCTCTTATACATTCTCCACTGCCAAATATTTTTATTTCATCGTTTTTAAGCATTTTTTTTGAAAAAATAGCTACTACACCCGCTTCTCCATTTGGATCTTGTTTTGGGCCATATACATTTGCATATCTCAGGACAGTATATTTTAAACCAAATTCGTGAGAGAAAAATCTCAAATAATTTTCCACAGAATATTTTGCAATTCCATAAGGAGAGATAGGTTTTGGAAATTCAGTTTCATCTGTAGGTATTTTACTGACATCATCACCATAAATAGCGCCTCCGGTAGAAGAAAAAATAATTTTTTCCGCTCCGTTTTCAACGGCCAGTTTTAGTAAATTCAGCGTTCCCCTTATGTTCACATCCATATCAAATACAGGTTCTCTAACGGATCTGGAAACACTTATTTGTGCAGCTAAGTGAAAAATATATCTGGGTTTATGTAAGGAAAAGATTTTTTTCATCATCTTTTCATCCGTAATATCCTGTTGATAGAACAAAGCTCTCGGATCCAGATTTTCTATTTTGCCGCTGGAAAGATTATCTACCACTATTGGAATTTTGTTGATTTCTATCAGTTTATCTACAACATGTGAACCGATAAATCCTGCGCCACCGGTAACTAAAATATTTTCTCCCATTTGATCACTCCTTTTTTAAATTTCTTCCCCATTTTTTATTTTTAAGTACAATTCTTTAATTTTCTTTATGTCTTGCCAGGTTTTATCCTTTGGTGAACCCGGGTTTCTTGAAGGGTTCCTAAGTAAGTAACTCGGATGGTACATTGACATTATTTTAACCCCACCTCTCCATTCAAAAATATTTCCTCTGACCTCCCCCATTTTAACCTTTGGTAAATCCAGAAGATAAGCAAAAGCGGTGGAACCGAGGGTAACTATCAACTTGGGATTGATTATTGACAATTGTGCATAAAGATATTTTGAACAACTGTTCTCTTCTTCTTTGGTAGGGACCCTGTTGTTCGGGGGTCTGCATTTAACTATATTTGTTATATAAAAGTCATTCCTGTCCAGTTCAACTGATTCAAGTATTTTAGAGAGCAATTTACCTGCCCTTCCCACAAAGGGAATTCCTGTCTTATCCTCTTCTTCTCCGGGGCCTTCGCCTATGAATACCACAGGTGTATTCATGTTACCGCTTCCTGGAACTGTTTTCGTTCTCGTTTTTGATAAAACGCAGTCATTGCATTTTTCGATTTTTTTGCTTATTTTTTTCAGTAATTCATCTTTATTGTTCAATATTTTCACCTCAGAATTTAAATTGAAAAAATGGTTTTCCTTCCGACAAACCTAAAAGAAGATATCTGTCGCTGAATGCTTTTATATAATATTTAATACCTATGCTATTCAAAATTTCCCCAAATCCATCTATATCTTTTCCAAATTTAAGCTTCAAATAGAATTCTAAAGCTTGACAGTGTAAATCAAAATACAAAGGACCCAACTCGGAAAGAGAATCATCCCAGTCGTCTTGAGAAACATCATTTAGTAAACCACTGAATGATCCAATTTCCAAAGTGAAATATCCTTCAGTATCGTAATCAATAGTCATTCTTTTTAACAAAGCGGGGTTTATCGATAAATCGTTAATGCCTATTTTGTATGAATCATATTCTGAGTTGTTATATTCGAAAGTCAATCCGTAATCTTCGTAATCACTATCAGATGTATCACCGCCAATAAATTTGTATCCATAAAAATTGAATCCTGTTAACCCGATGGAAAATCCATTTTCTTCGACTTCAACATCAGTTGCTCTTCTCGTGGCAAAAAATATATTATCAAATGAGATGTCATAAAGCGAAAGTTTTGTAATATCTATGACAAAGAATTTTGAGTATGAATAATTGCCGATTGAGGAAAAATATTTAGAAGGAAAAGGATAGTAAGTAGAATTGAATTCTTCAAATTTGGTGTTAAAATCAATAATTGCGGATTTCCAGTTCAATGTATTTAAAAGATTGAAATCACCGAATTCGAGTTTAAATCTTTTAAAATATTTGTTTGACTTATAAACATATGGGTATTTTGTTTTTAATGAAATTGAAAATATATCATCATAAGATAACTTTGCTGTCAATGAAATATCGTCAAATTTGTCTTCTTCTTCTGTTATAGATGAATTAAAAGTCCAATTAACGGAAAGATCTAATGAAAATGAAGAAAATTCCAATTTTAATTTATCTATGTTGACAAAATCAGAAAATATATCATGCTCCCAGAGATAATTTGTTTCTGTTTTATGTGAGAATGAGCCTATGTCGGTTTTGAGTGTTAATGCAGTCTTAGTTGCTTCAAAACTAGCCGGAAGTAAAACGCTTTTGGAGTTCAATTCAAAGGTGAAATTGGAAAATTCAAATTTATTATTTGTTTCTAAATAGCCATCTTCGATCCATTCAAAAGAGCTTGGACTTGAAACAAGTGTTTCAAAATCTAAATCAACCTCGTAATCAATATCAAAATAACCTGTTTTTATTCCCGTTTTAAATTCTCCCGGATGATCCCATTCAACCTTTCCGTCAATGAAATTGTAGTATATTTTGGGGATGTAATCGAGAGAAAGATAGTAATATTCCAAATCTAAAGATATATTATTATCGAGTGATACTCCAATATTATTTTCTTCTATGTTAAATTCATTACTCGTTTCAGTTGCCTGATCATATTCAAAATAAAATTCATATTCAGGAATTAAAGAAGATTTGAATGAAATAAAATCATAATCCTTTGAAAAAACCTCAAATGTTTTTGATATGGAATTCTCAGACGTCCATGTAATTTCAGAATTCAATCTTGTTTCAAAGTAATTACTTGAATCAATATCCACAAATCCTTTGTAGGATATTTTTAAAGGGTCTATCCAAAAGAGTTTAGTATCCGTGCTGTCTTCTTCTGAATTATAATCTATTGCATACTTTCCAGATAAGGAGAATTTTTCGTCATTGGATTTGTATGAAAAAATATTTATGGGGTCACCGGCACTGGTTGTAGGCATAGAAATTATGATTCCAGTTGGTGAAGCGTTTATTGACAGTTCCAGACTTCCTGTTGTTGAAAAGTTACCCAAATTTATATTATATTTATATATGTCAAGAGTTGAGTCTTTTATATTTTCTGAATCAAAAATATCTTTCCATTCTTTTGCGGAAGAATAAAAGTTCAAATTCAATTTTTTCACTGAACTTTTGAAGGAAAGAAGTTCAAATTTGAAATTTTCAGTTTTTAGTGTGGTATGGAGCTGGGATAATAATTCCTTTTCTATCATTCTTCTGCCTGCTAACAGACTCATTTTAAAGGAGTTTGAATCAAGTAGAAGAGGGGTCGCTACGACATCCAGTTCGTTCTTAAATTCAAGATTACTCAAATTAACTGTCCACAGCTTTTCACTGAAATAATCCGCATAAGAAAATTGAGATTCAAGTTCAATGTTCCAATTTTCCGGTGAATCAACATCCAATCCCAAAAACAACATATCCGTAGCATCCAGTGTATCTTTAACGTCAAAGGGGTCCAGATAAACAGTTGTGGTTTCTCCGTCTTCAGTTTCCTTTTTTGAACCTAAATTGTATCCCTCGAATGGTTCAACAATGAACTCGGAAGGATCGTTATGATAATAAATCCCTCTAAAGTTTATATCCAGAGGAGTTTCTGGTTGTATGCCCACATAACCTCCATAATCGGATATTTCATCTTCGGTCTCACCAACTTCTGCGAACAATGTTGTGTTGAAGTAATCGTTGTATAAAATAGCGTTACCAGAAAAATAATCGTTGGCTGTACTCCAATCCCTTTGCCATATACCTTCAAGTGTTAACCAGGATAAATCGAAATTTCTAAAAGTTATTGTTGTAATACTATTAGTCAAATTACTCCAGTCAAAATCAAATGTTCTGAGTTCGGGATCAATGAGTGAAAACTTATAATATGGCAAATAAAGAACAGGGACTTTTCCTATGTAAACAACAAGATTTTTTATCTCCGCATAATCGTCCGGAACTATAACGGCTTCGGATACATTGAATCTATAATGTGGGTCAGCCTGATCGCAGGTTGTTATATAACCATTTTCTAAAATTGTTTGATTGGGGGATTCCAACTGTGTTGTTGAAAGATCCCCTTTTAGATACAACTTTGTTTTTTTTTCCTTCTTTTTATCCTGGGTTTGAATGTTCTGTTCTGTATTCCCATAAACCTCAACAGCCGAAACTAAATTATTTTCCAGATTAACTACCAGTCTTTCTGCCTCTAAATATTGTGAATCGGATTTCATAATTACATTACCCCAGAATGACATTGAAACAGGATCGCCATCGTCGGTTAAAAGGGCCGCATAATCGGCATCTATTTCTGTTTTTGATGAATCGGTTGTTATTATTACATGAACACCATCATGAAAAAGGATTTCTTCATTGATATAGCCGTATGTATCTCCCTGAATATTCAGTTTATTTGTATTATCCCCAGCTTTCAGCATTGTTGGTACAGCAAGAAAAATGAGGAGAATTATTGAAACCTTGATTAATTTGTTTATTATGGTTGCGGTTCTGAATGAAAATTTTGAATCAATAATGAAATAACAAATCAATCCTATCGTTATGAAAATTATATTGGGTATCCAGGGGGCGAGATTAGGATTTATTATACTCTCTTTTCCCACCGCGCTCAGCCAGGCTCCTGATCCCTGATAAAAAACAATGAGAATAAAAGTGAGAATCACTGACCATGATTTGGATTTAAAGCCTGCTATTAAAGAAAGAGGCACACCTAATAATACCAATACTAACGGGCCTATCGACTGAGAGTACTTTTCCTGAAGCACAACCTGATATGCTGAAGTATCTATACCCATTTCCGAATAAGTTTTTATACGTTGCCTCAGTTCTGAACTGGTCATTTCATCGGCACTTTTAGTGTTTCTTATATACTCTTGAATGTCTTCGGATAATTCGAATTCCAGTTCACCGAAGGGATGATCCAGTATTAAAAAACCATCCCTATCAACTTCATATATTCTTCCATCATACATATACCAAGAATCTTTTTCATTTTCAGCTCTTCTTGCACTGACGACTCTTTTTGTACCATCGGAAAAATCGTAGAAAAGAACATCATACAGCACACCGGTTTCCGGATCGATTCTTTTAATATACAAATACTTTCCTGATCCATCATCAATAAAAGTATTTTCTTTTATTACTGATTCAGGACGATTATATATAAATTTTGCCATAGCTTCGTCGGCGAGTTTATTGGATACAGGAACCAGATAATCGTTGAAAAAGTATGCGACAAAACATAAAAGTATTCCGATAATGATAAATGGTATTACAAGTTTTCTTAACGTTACCCCATGAGTTTGAAAAGCTATTAATTCATTATGGGACCTCATCCTGGATAGTATCCAAAGAATGGCAAATAGTACTCCTACAGGCAATCCCATAACAATAAACATCGGAAGGTTATAATATATAAGGATCAACATTTTATCTATTCCAACTTTATATCGCACAATCAGTTCTGCCAGTTGATATAATAGTTGAAGGCTAATAAAGACAACAAACGCTGAGAGGCCCATAAAAAATGGTCCTAATGTTTGTTTAAAAATATACTTGAACAATATTTTCATATTTATCTCCTCAGCTTTTATTACATTTTTTCATCCAAAGTACCGTTTGTACATTTATATATTTTTGCATTTTCAATGTAAAATGAGGTTTCGTTTATTTTAATTATGTTATTTCCAATTTGATTTATTGCTTTAAAAATATTGTAAACCTTTAAAATTTTATCGCCGGATTCTCCGGATTCTTTTATAAAATCTATTATTTCAAACTCCAGATTATCTATTATTTTTTGGAGAAAATTTTGCATCTTACAAATTTTATTTGATTTTTCGTATGAGAAAGAAATAAAATTATCTATGGTCTCTCTTGTCATTGCTTTAAGCGTTTTGAAACTTAATTTCAGTTGTTCATTAAAAAAGGGTGTGTTTATATTTATTAAAAATTTATTTGTTTTAGAAATTTCAACTAATGACAATCCGATTTGATATAGAACATTTATTAAGTGATTTGTCATGGCCAACAGTCTTAAGTTTTTTCCCCTCGCATCAATTATACTGTATATTCCGTTATATTCTTTAAAGATGTTATTATAATAATCATTGATTATATCTTCAGAAAACAGTACGATGTGATTCATAGTGCTGTTTTTCTCTATAACAGCAACTTCCAATTTGTTCAATATCTCCTGAATATATCTTGCCATCGTTAAGATATTCTTTTTTAAAGATTGAATTTTTTCTTTTGAAATTTTATCAACCATTATTCAATCTGCCTCCAAAAAACATCTTTTTGTTCAGAATTTTTATAAAATCAATTTCTTTTTTTACCAGGAAATAAACCGATTTACCGGACATTTTGACAATCACTTTATCCCCTTTAAATATTTCTTTTATCAATTGTCCGTCACTATAGATTTTTAAAGGATATCCTTTACAGGTTGTGACAGATATTTGTGTAGATTTTTCTTTTCCCGCTACTATACTTCCGACATATGGATTGTGACATGCTATAGGGGTTATTTGATAAACGTCTGTGTCAGGTATTATTATCGCTCCTCCAGAGGAGAGGTTATATGCCGTTGAACCGGATGATGAGCATATTATTATCCCATCCCCCGAGACTCTGAAGGACGAATAATTGAAGATTTTAACATCTAAAGTTACAGTTCTCGATGGGTCTCCCCTCTCGATAGAGAATTCATTTAGCGAATAATACGTTTTTCCCCTTGTTTTCATGCTGAGAAGGGTAACTTTATGCTTCTTCAGTTTTTCCTGAACGAAAAGAGCTAAAATTTCTTCGAAATTTTCTATTCTAAAAGGTGTTAAGAAACCTAGACTGCTATTTCTTGAAAAACATAAAATAGGTGTTTCCTTTAAAATAGCTGCGTGTACAGAACTCAGAACCGTTCCATCCCCACCAAAATTTAATATTGCATTAAATTGCCCTTCATCAAGTTTTTCGGTGTACTCCAATCCCAAACTATCGATCGTTTTTATTATCTTTCTTTTTTCTGAGGAATTTAAGTAGTTGTCTCCAAATTTTAATAAAAGTTTTTTTCTCATTTTTCTATTACCATAAATTGGTATTCTTCCCTTCATATTTTATCTTTAAATGTTTATAAGCTTTTTCAGTTGCACATCTTCCCCTCTGAGTTCTTATTAAAAAACCTCTTTGAAGAAGGTAAGGTTCATATACTTCACTTATCGTTTCAGATTCGATGCCTGTAGAAGCGCTTACCGCCTTTATTCCGACGGGTCCTCCATAATAATTTTTTATTATGATATTCAATATTTTTCTGTCTGTATTGTCCAAACCATACATATCTATCCCTAAAATATCCATGGTTTTTTTTACAGTTTGAATATCAATGACATTTTTTTTGTCTACGGTGGCCATATCTCTCACTCTTCTCAGAATTCTATTAGCTATTCGGGGAGTTCCCCTGGAAATTTTTGAGATCAGTTCTGCCGCTTCTGAGTTAATTTCTACATCGAGAATTTTAGATGATCTGTTTATTATCTTTTTTAAAGAAATTTCATCATAAAAATCTATTTCCAAAATCATTCCAAACCTGTTTCTCAAGGGTGCTCCAATTAATCCTGATCGGGTTGTGGCACCCACGAGAGTAAATGGATTAATTTCTATTCTTATTGACCTTGCGCTTGGTCCCTTTCCTATCATAATATCTAATTGAAAATCTTCCATTGCGGAATATAAAATTTCTTCCACAGATTTTCCCAAACGGTGAATTTCATCTATAAAGAGGACATCTCCCCTTTCCAGTTGAGTCAGCATAGCGGCCAAATCTCCCTGTTTCTCAATTACGGGTCCTGATGTTATGTATATATTACTTGAAAGTTCATGAGCAATAATATTTGATAAAGTAGTTTTTCCAAGGCCAGGAGGGCCGGCAAGAAGGATGTGATCTAGCGTTTCTTTTCTTTTTAAAGCAGCTTTTATAGAGATATTAAGGCTTTTCTTTATATCATCTTGTCCTATGTATTCACCTATTGATTTTGGCCTTAAATTTTTTATTAAATATTCTTCTCCGTTTTCATCGGGAGACAGAACTCTATTATTTTCCATAATTATATCTTCCGAATAATATTATTGATTTTTTTTAAAAAAATTTCATCGTAGCTTGTTTCAAATATAGAATTTAAAATTTTATGCAAAACTGATACCTCCAGTATTATTTTAACTGCGTTTATGAATTAAATTATAACAAAAAACCCAGGAGACTATCCTGGGTTTTCAATTGTTTGAAAAATATATTATTCCGGTTTTGGCATTGTCCAGCCTATAATCCCAACTATTATACCCGCAACACCAGCTGCTATTCCAATATAGCCAAGTGTTTGGGAATCGGTTTTCACTTTATTCAATTCTTCCGGTGTAACGACCCCGGAATTAACTTTCGCGTTTATTTCTCCCACTTTTGTACTCAGAGCATCGACATTTTCCTGGACTTGTCCAACCGAATAGTCTACCTCACTCTTCGTTGCATATTTACCTATGTTTTCATTTAAAGATGATATCATTCCCTGAAGAGTAGCGATTTTTGAATTCATAACTTCTAATTGATCTTCATTAGCACTGATTTTTGAAGTGTTGTTCCCTATTTGTGTTGTCAGAGAATCAAAATTACCGCTCAGGCTTGAAATTTCATTGCTTAAGTTTTTATTTGCTGCCTCAAAAGTTAGTAATGTCGCTTCGATTTCATCGAATTTCATCTTGTTCGACGAATCGGAGTAATCAAAAGAAGTTGAAAGATTTGCAACATCACTCTTCAGATTAGTCAGTGATTTAGTTAATACTGTTATGTTACCTGCGTTTGCGGCGATCCTCGAATCATTGTTATTTAACGAATCTTTGTTTTCGTCTAAGATTGTTTCTACATTCAATAATCTGGAACTTAATCCGTTCAGTTCGTCTTGGCCTGCGAGGAATTTAATTCTGGATTCTACATCAGCTAAAGTAGCATATTTTTGCAAATCGCTTTCCGTGACAAAAGACAGCGCCAGGCTGTTTAATCTCGCTTCTATATCGGAAACCTTTTTCTCAATTTCTTTCTGGAATTCAGTGTTATCAAGGTTTTCCAAAGCGGAAATATCTGTTTCGAGGGACTGTACTCTGGAGAGCATAGAATTCGTGTTGCTGTCAATTTTAGCACTCAATTCACTGATGTCCTTGGCGTTCAGGGAAACATCTTTGCTTAAATTTGTCATTTGATTTTTCAGCGCATCAACAGTAGAATTCAACGATGAGCTGTTATCACTTTTAGACAATTCAACAAAAAGCTTGTTTACTTCACTCTCTAAAGAGTTAATTCTGGCTTCCAGATCAAGTGACTGGATTATTTTCCCGTTTTCGTCGGTTACCGCTAATTCAAGATTGTCAAGTTGAACAGCAAATCTTGGATCAACTGAACCAGAATTATCACCCATACCGGATTCTACATATGAAATGAGCTTATCCAGAACCACCGCGGTTTGATATCTGGTTAAAGGATCATTACCGTTGAAGTAATAATTTCCATCTGTACCCTTAATTCCGCTCAAAATTCCAAGATCAGTAAGCTCCATAATTGCAGGATATGCCCAGTGCGTTGAACTAACATCGATAAAATTTACGGCATATACGTTAGCAAATAGGAGAAAGAGTGTTGCTAATAAGATAAATACGATTTTTTTCAATTAATTCACCTCCCAATTATTCGATAAAATTTTATCATAAAAGATAGTGCATTAGAAGTGTTAACATGGTAATATTTACATTATGGGAGGTGTCACTCTTGAAAAGAACACATACTTGTGGTGAGCTTAATAAGGAAAACCTTGGCGAAGCGATTATTTTGAATGGATGGGTGGAAAGAATAAGGGATCTGGGAGGAATAAAATTTCTTCTTTTGAGAGATAGATATGGATTTACTCAGGTGGTAATCGATCCTGATAAAAATAAGGATTTATATAAAAAAGCGAATAAAATCGGCAATGAGTATACTCTTGAAGTTTCGGGTATAGTAAGAATCAGACCGGATGAAGCCATCAATAAGAATATGGCAACCGGTGAAATAGAAATTTTAGCTGAGGACTTTATAATATTATCGGAATCTGAAAATCCTCCAATATATATAAATACCGAAGAAGATGAGGCTTCGGAGGATTTGAGATTAAAATACAGATATCTTGACCTGAGAAGAAAAAAAATACAGAAAAATATAATTTTAAGACATGAAGTTGCACAGGTAATGAGAGAATATTTGAATAATTTGAATTTTATAGAGGTTGAAACTCCCATATTGGGAAAAACGACTCCTGAGGGAGCTCGAGATTTTTTAGTACCTTCCAGAATAAGAAAAGGGAATTACTATGCTCTACCACAGTCTCCTCAATTGTATAAACAACTTTTAATGGTTGCAGGTTTTGACAGGTATTATCAAATAGTAAAATGTTTTAGAGACGAAGATTTCAGAGCCGATAGACAACCTGAATTTACTCAATTGGATTTAGAAATGTCGTTCGTTGATCAGGAGGATATTTTTAAGTTGATTGAGGGTTTATTCAAAGATATTTTTGAAAAAGTTTTAAGTTCAAAAATCAACATTCCTTTCAAAAGAATGACGTATAATGATGCCATTACAAATTATGGTTCCGACAAACCGGATTTGAGATATGGCATGAAATTCGAAGATTTGACTGATTATTTTAATTTCAGCACGGTTAATTTTATAAAAAGTGCCTTGGAGAAAAATGAAAAAATAACGGGATTTATCGCAAAGAATCTTTCCGAAAATTATTCGAGAAAAAAGATCGATGAACTTACGGAATTTTTCAAAAGTCTTGGAATGAGTGGCTTGTTGTGGATAAAAGGCGGTAATAATATAAAATCATCAATTTTGAAAGTCTGTCCCGAGGAAGCGAAAAAAATAGTTGAAGACTTTTCAATATCCGAAGATGATATTTTGTTTATAGGAATAGGAAAGGGATATGGTTATTACAAGAAATTTGGGAGACTGAGAGATAAGGTTATTAAAGACAATAATTTAACTGCTGAAGGGTACGATATTCACTGGATTACAGATTTTCCTATGTTCAGTTACGATGAAGAGGAAAAAAGATATAAAGCGGAACATCACGCTTTTACCATGCCTGATTTAGATGATTTGAATAATTATTTTCCTGATGAGATAGACAAGATCAAATCTACTTCTTATGACCTTGTACTGAATGGTTTTGAATTGGCTAGCGGAAGTGTGAGGATTCACAGGAGGGATATTCAGAATAAAATTTTCGAAATTATTGGGATAGATGACGACGAAGCAAATGAAAAATTCGGTTATTTGCTTGAAGCCTTCAAGTATGGCCCACCACCTCATGCAGGAATTGCAATAGGAGTTGATAGGCTGATAGCTATTTTTGCCAATGCAAACTCAATAAGGGATGTTATAGCTTTTCCTAAGGTTGCGAGTGGAGCAGATTTGATGACCGGTGCGCCAAACGAACCATCGAATGATCAATTGAATGAATTAGGCATAAAAAAATAAGCGGGGAGAAAAGATGAGCATAGCTATCGATGGCCCGGCGGGTTCAGGGAAGTCTTCTGTTGCAAAAAGTGTGGCAAAGAAAATAGGTTTTGTATATGTTGATACCGGTTCGATGTACAGAGCGATGGCTTTAAAAGCGTTAAATAATAATGTAAATATAGATGATAACGAAGAAGTCAAGAAGTTAATTTCTGAAACATCTTTTTCCCTTGATGGAAATAGATTATTGATTGATTCAAATCCTATTTCAAATAAAATAAGGGATGACAAGGTAACTTCTTTATCTTCTAAAATAGCAGTAAATAGGGATATCAGAAACTTTTTGGTCAGTGAACAGAGAAAAATATCTGAAAACAATAATGTGGTTATGGAAGGCAGAGATATCGGCACGGTGGTTTTAAAAAGATCGAGAAACAAATTTTATTTAGATGCCAACCCTGAGGTCAGAGCGAAGAGAAGACTTTTGCAAAAAAACGAAGATTTTACCGAATCGAATCTGAAAAATACCATATCCAGTATAAAAGAAAGGGATGAAAGAGATTCTTCCAGGGAAATAAACCCTCTGAGAATTGCCGAAGACGCAAAGTATATTGACACTTCCAATTTGACACTGGAAGAAGTAGTGGATATTATAATGAATGAGTTGAAAAGATGAAGATAATAGTTTCTAAAGAAATTGGTTTTTGCTCGGGAGTGAGAAGGGCAATTAAGATGACATTTAATATCTGTGAAAAAAATGAAAAGATTTTTTCAATTGGCGAAATTATACACAATGAAACGGTTATGAGTGATTTCCCACAGATTTTTGTTAGCAGTGAAGAGACTATTTTTTCTGCAAACAGCGAAGATTTCCCTATTCTATTGAGAGCCCATGGGGTAACAAAAGAATTTGAAAATAAAATAAGCAATGAATACAGTAAAGTTATAGATTTGACTTGCCCAATAGTGTACAATGTATTTGGTCTGGTAGAAAAATATAGTTCCTTAGGATACGATATTTTAATTTACGGGAAAAAGGACCACCCTGAGGTAAAAGCTATACTTTCAAGGGCGAAAAGGGGCTATGTTTTTCAAAAAACAGGAGAGTTTGAAGAGATTTTAGAAAATTTCAATAAAGACAGCATGGTGGCTTTAATTTCTCAAACAACAATGAATAGTAAAAATTATGGATATTACGAAAATATCCTTTCAGAAAAAAATTTTAAAGATGTGCAGCTTTTTGATACAATATGTGATGTAACAGTAAAAAGGGAAAAAGCGGTTGAAGAGTTAATTGAAAAATGCGATGCAATAGTGGTCATTGGAGGTAAAAAAAGTTCTAATACGAGAAAATTGTACGAAATTGTTATAAAAAGTGGAGTTAAGGGGTATCTTATTCAAAAGCCGGAGCAGTTGAATCTTTCGGAAAAAATTGAAACCTTAGGAATTATTAGTGGTACTTCCACTCCAGAAAAGCAGATAGATGAAATTTTAAATTATATAAATGAGAGTGTGTGAGTATGGGAGGGATTAACGAATGAACGAAAAGGTCCATAATAATAATGAAGTAACAATGGATCAATTAATGAATCAAATGGAAAAACCTGCTATTGGCAGAGGAAGGGTTAAGGCTGAGGTGCATTCAATTCTGCCCGATGGAGTATTTTTAATACTTGATGGAAAATTGGATGGTTTTTTGCCTGAAAGTGAACTGGTCAGGGATATTAATGAATATAAAAAAGGAGATGAACTCGAAGTTCTTATTCTCAAGAACGATGAAGAGCAAGGACAAAGTGTTGTTTCTGAAAAGAAAATATATCATAAAATTGTTCAGAAAAAAGTTGAAGATGCCTTCAAAAAAAAGGAAAATATAGAAGGAATTATAGATGAGGAAATAAAAGGTGGATATCAGGTTACTCTTCTTAAGGGAATTAAGGCGTTTTTGCCTGGATCTGAGTCTATGTATAAAAGAGGCAGAGCTCCCCTGAATAAGAAACTCAATTTTAGAGTAATAAAATATAGAAAGCAAAGAGGCGCTCCGAATATAGTGGTTTCCTTAAAGGAAATAAAAAGAGAGTATGTTGAAAAATATTTCGAAAAATTTGAATTGGGCCAGGTTGTGAGCGGAAAGGTCGAAAGTATAAAAAATTTCGGGGCATTTGTCAAACTGAATGATTATATTACCGCTCTTATACCTGCCTCAGAGATTTCTTGGGATAATACGAAAAGAATATCTGATATTTTGAAAATCGGAGAAAATGTGGAAGGAAAAATTATCAATTTAGATTTGAATGAAGAAAAAATTTCCTTGAGTGTTAAGCAATTGACGCCGGATCCGTGGCTGGATGTTTTGGAAAAATATCCCGTTGGGAGCGTTGTTAATGGTGAAGTTAAGAATATTACTCCATTTGGTTTTTTTGTTGCTTTAGAGCCCGGTGTGGAGGGATTGGTACATATATCTGAAGTCTTTTGGGGCAATGTAAAGAAAGATTTAAAAAGTGTCGTTGAAACCGGAGAAAAGGTAAAAGTTTTAATAAAAGAAATTGATGATAAAAAGAGAACTATTTCATTAAGTTATAAAGAAGTGCTAGGGAATCCGTGGGATAATGTTCCTGAAAAATATTTCCAAGACAAAATTTATGAAGGAAAAGTTGTAAAAATTCTTCCCATGGGAGTAATTGTGGAACTGGAAGATTATGTTTCCGGATTTGTTCCCGTTTCAGAAATATCATGGAACTTTGTTGACAGCATCGAAGATGTGGTAAAAGAGGGGAATATGGTTAAAGTAAAAATACTCAGTATAGATAAAGAAAATGAAAAAATGAGAATGAGTATTAAGCAAGGCGAAGAGGATCCATGGAGAAATGTTATAGAAAGCTATAGCGTTGGTGATAAAGTCACAGGAACGGTAAAGAGATTTACGAAAAACGGTGCCATAGTTCTTATAGATGATTGTAATGTAGAAGCTTTTTTGCCAATTTCGCAGGTAACTATACGTAGAATTGAAGAAATTGAAGAAGAATTGAATATCGGAGATCAAAGAGAGTTTAAAATTATAAAGGTAATATATCAGCCGGAAAATGATTTGAGAAACATGAGAGTTTCCATAAGGCAATTATTAAAAGATAAAGAGCAGGAAGAAGCGAGGAAAATGATAGATAAAATGAATGAAGGAATTGATGAATCTGGCGAAACGTCTATGGAGAAGCAATTAAAGCAGATCCAGGAAAAAATGGAAAATAGTGAGGAAGAGGAGTAAAATTTGGCAACCGTTTTAATTATTGGAAGACCAAATGTAGGGAAATCGACTCTTTTCAACAGGTTGGTCGGTGGAAGAGATGCGATAGTTGATAATTTAGAGGGATTAACCAGGGATTTTAAGATCGGAAAAGTTAAATGGTATGAAAAGAGTTTTGATCTTATCGATACGTGTGGGTTATTTGATAATCCCAAGGATATTATAGAAGAAAAAATGAAGGAGGTTACCTTTAATTTAATAAATGAGGGTGACCTCATTTTGTATCTTGTTGATGGTAAAAACGGTCTTGTAGGGTCGGACCAGGAATTCGCTGAAAAGATAAGGAAGAGCGGTAAAGAAGTAATATTAGTAGCAAATAAAGTTGAGAATGAAAGTAAATATAAAGAAGAACATGAATTGGATTTGTATTCTCTTGGATTGGGTGAACCGTTCCCTATTTCTGCAGTTCATGGGATAAATAAACATGAATTATTGGAGATTATAACCGACAAATTGGAAAAAAGAGGTTTTGACCTTGAGGATTCTGATGAATCAGAATCCATCAAAATTGCTATTGTAGGCAAACCTAATGCAGGAAAATCGTCGATTTTTAATAAGATAATCAAGAATGAACGGAGTCTGGTTACCGAAATTGCCGGTACTACAAGAGATACAGTGAATGAAAGAATAAAAATAAATGAAAGCGAATATATATTTATTGATACCGCTGGAATAAGAAAAAAATCCAAAGTAAAAATAAAAAATGTTGAATATTACAGTGTTATGAGAGCGGTAACTGCTATTCAAAAATCGGATATTGTTGTTATGATTATAGATGCAACAGAAGGAATTGGAAGTCAGGACCAAAAAATTGCCGGAATTATTGAGAATTCAGGAAAAGGCGTGATAGTAGTTTATAACAAATCGGACCTGATTAATGAAAAGGCGAGAAAAGAATTGATAAAGGAATTTGATATACAATTCTATTTTATTAATTACAGCCCGGTATTGTTTATTTCGGCGTTAAAAGGTACAGGAATAAAAAAGATAATTGCTTCGATAGAATTAGTCCGAGAAAATATTCAAAAAAAGATACCGACAGGAATTCTCAATAATGTTGTATCGAGATATACTTTAAGTACGCCGCCTGTTGGAAATGGAAGAAAGAAAGCAAAAATTTATTATTCTACTCAAATATCTACAAAACCACCTGTTATAGGTTTGTTTGTAAACGATCCAGGATTATTTAATGAATCTTATTTGAGAGGGTTGAGAAAAATGATAAGAACGAATATTGATCCATTTACCGGTAGCCCGATTTATTTGAAACTGAAAAGGAAAAAGAAATAATGGATTATGTTTTAACCATATTTTTAGGATATTTAATCGGTTCCATTCCATTCAGTTATATTGTTCCAAAGCTTGTTGATATTGATATTAGAAAAGTTGGCAGTGGAAATGTAGGCGGAACAAATGTGATGAGAAAAATGGGTGGGATAATAGGTTTTGCCACTATGTTCATGGATGGATTCAAGTCATTTATTCCCATGATCATCGGAAGAACTTTCTTTAAATGGGATATCTATTTAGCTATGTTGTTTGGATTTGCGGTATGTATTGGCCATATCTTTCCGCTTTTTTTAAGATTTAAAGGAGGGAAGGGAGTGGCCTGTACCATAGGAACGTTCACCGCAATTAACGGGCTCTTTTTGCCCATCTTTCTGGTTTTTTGGTTTGCAATAACTATATTGACTAAATATGTTTCAGTTGCATCGTTAGTTTCCCTGGCGGTTATAACCGCTTTAGCATTTGAGGAATTTGGGTTCATTGCAGGTTTGCTTTTTTTGAGCTTTCTTATCCTGAATGTAGTTATGCACAGAACGAATATAGGCAGATTACTGCACGACAAAGAGAATAGAACCAATTTAATAGAGGCATTCAAAAAATTTGGAAATAAGGGAAATTAAAAAATTGTCATCAGAACTGTGTAAATGGAACCAATTATTAATGAAAGCAAAGTTATGGGAAGAGAGTACTTCATATAATTGATATATCCGAATCTTTCATTGGTATGTTGTTCCATTAATCCCACTCCTACCATATTTGAAGCGGCACCGGTGATTGCCCCGCTTCCGCCGAAACAAGCACCTATGGATAAAGACCACCAGATTTCCGGCGAGACGTTATAACTTATTATCAATGTTTGTATTATGGGTATCATTATAGTCACCACAGGAACTGCACCTATAAAACTTCCTGCAACAGCGGTTATCCAGATTATGGTTAAATACAACAATATTGGTGTTGATGAAAGATTTCCCAAAACACCTGATAAAAATGAAGAAATTCCCACTTCCTGTAGGGAAAATGAAATTATGAAGAGACCAACGAAGAAAAATATTGTATCCCATTCGATCTCTTTCGTTATTTCCGCAAAATTTTTGTTTGAAATAAGCATTAAAAATGCTGCGCCGGACAAAGCTATTATCGAAGCATCATAATTGAAAATATCATGGGTTAAAAATCCAAAAATTACTAAAACAAATACAAAAAGAGCTTTTTTTAATTCTTTTTCAGATTTGATGGCCTTTTTGGGATCAGTTTTGGAAAATCTTTTTAAAGAATCGGATTTTTTAGCGACGGGTCTGAAGTATTTTTTATCCGAAAAAAGCAAGGAAACAAAAGTGATTATTGCCACCAAAGGTCCGAGGTATATAACGAAATCTATGAAACCGAATGTACTCGCCGATCCGATCAGAATATTCGGAGGATCTCCTATTATTGTTGCTGTACCTCCAATATTGGCAAATAATACTGTGAGTATTATATATGGTTTTGGAGATATTTCAAGAGAATCTGAAACCAAAAAAATTATTGGAGAAAACAAAAGGATTGTTGTCACATTATCAAGAAGGGCCGAGAAAAATGCGATGGTTATCATAAAAAAGAAAAACAATAATCTGACATTTCCTCTTGAGAATTTCACGATATATATTGCAACGTACTCAAAAAATCCGGTGGATTTTAATATACCGACAATAATCATCATACCCATCAGGATTCCCAGTGTATTGAAATCTACGTAAAAGCCAATTTTTTCCGCTGAATAATTTGAGATTATTTTGAAAAGTAAGATAGCCATACCTGCAGAAAAAGCAACAGTCGATCTTTTGAATTTTCCTGTAATAATTAAAAAATATGTAATTGTAAAAACTATCAAAACAACAACAAGATCCATTTTATCACCGAATTTCAGTATATCACTTTTTAGAAATATTAACAAATAAATAAATTATTCATTTAAAATATTTTTTAAATTAAAATTCATACATATACCGCAATTTGAACAGCCGTTCCATCTGCAGTCTGCTGTTGTTTTTTCAAGTAAGGCTTTTTTATTTTCAGAAATCAAAAAATCTTTATTGATTCCCATATCAATTTTTTCCCAAGGATTGTTTTTTTCATATGGTATTTTTGATAAATAATTTTCGGGGCTTGTACCACTTTTTTCAAATGCGGAGACCCATTTATTATAATCGAATTCTTCCGTCCACTCATCGTATATACAGCCTTTATTATATGCATCAACAATTAATGAGGATAGTTTTCTGTCACCCCTGGAAAATATCCCTTCAATCGTGGCTTTTTTGGGATCGGATATCGATAATTTTCCAAATTTATTAATTGTGTACAGTTTTTTGATTTTTTCTTTTGCTTCCTCGATATTTATTTGTTTTTCAAATTGAAATGGTGTAAAAGGTTTTGGGATAAAAATACCCACTGAAACATTCAATTGACGAAATCCAATTTTTTTAATCATTCTTGATAGATCAACAATGCCATAAATATCTTCATCTCTTTCGGTTGGAAGTCCTATCATAAAATATAATTTAATTTTTTCCCAACCGGAATCGAAAGCTTTCTTTGCCGTTAAAATTATATCTTTTTCAGTAATATTTTTATTTATGATATCTCTCATTCTCTGTGTTCCGGCTTCCGGTGCGAAGGTCAATCCGGTTTTTTTGATTGAAGCTATTTTCGAAGCTATTCCTATTCCAAAATTATCGACTCTTGTAGAAGGTAAAGAGAGTGAAATTTTTGATTCACTCATGTATTTGTATAGAATGTCCGTTAATTTCTTTATTGAAGTGTAGTCCATAGTACTAAGTGACAGTAATGAAAGTTCCCCATAACCTGTATTTTCAATTAATTCAGGGACCGCTTTAATTATTTCTTCATATGTCCTCTCTCTGACCGGTCTGTAAAAAAAGCCTGCAGCGCAAAATCTACAGGATCTTGAGCACCCCCTTAACAGCTCTATTGATGCCCTGTCATGAACTATTTCATAAAACGGGACTATTGGACGGGTTTCTATTTCAGAGTCAGACAGGGATTTGAAAAATTTTTTCTTAATATTCTTCTGATTCAGTTGTGGAACATAAATGCCATCCAGTTTTCCGATTTTGGAAAGCAGTTCATTCCTTTTTCCTTCCTTTAAAAGCGTTAAATTTTCTTTTATGATTTTGGAAACATCCAAAGTTATTTCTTCGCCGTCCCCAATGACAAAAAAATCAAAAAAATCAGCAACAGGTTCGGGATTTATCATGCAGGGACCGCCTCCGACTATTAGTGGTTCATCCGTTCTATCGGCAGAAAAGAAAGGTATGTTACACAGATCAAGTATTCCAAGAATATTTGTATATGATAGTTCATATTGAAGAGTTATTCCGATTATATCGAAAGAATTTGCCGGTGAGTACGTTTCAAGTGAATAGAGAGGGATGTTGCTATTTTTCATTTCAAAAAACATATCTTTCCACGGTAAAAAAGCTCTTTCGGCATAAATATCCGCAGATTCATTTAAAATTCTGTAAAGTATTTTTAATCCCATATGCGACATTCCAATTTCGTATGTATCCGGGAAAACGAACAAAAACCTTAATTTATCTGTGACTTTTTTTCTTTTTATATTTAATTCATTTCCAAAATATCTCGAAGGCTTTGAGACCCTATACAAAACTCCCGAATTATTCAACCATTTTTTTATGTTCAAATTGACACCTCATATTTTAATTATCATAAAATTATCATAAAAATATGATGATTTTACTTAAATAATAACTCAGAAAGCTCTTAAATACATTTCCAGCATATTGAAATTTTTTTTTAATCTGTTTTAATAAGAATAGAAGAAAGAGGGGGGTTGTATGGATTATAAAAAAATAAAAGAGAGAGAAGCAAAATGGAGTGAAGCTACCTTAAATAAAGTTTTAAAAAGATTTCCTGAAAGAAAAGAGGTATTTAAAACATCTTTTGGAGAAGGTATAAAAAATATATATTCTCCGCTTGATGTTGAATCCGAAGACTTTTTGAGTGATATTGGATATCCGGGAGAATATCCGTATACCAGGGGAGTTCAACCTACAATGTACAGGGGAAAATTATGGACAATGAGACAATATGCCGGGTTTGGGGATGCTGAAGAATCGAATAAGAGATATAGATATCTTCTTTCTCAGGGGCAAACAGGCTTGTCTATTGCATTTGATTTACCCACTCAAATAGGTTACGATTCGGATGATGAAATGTCCGAGGGAGAAGTGGGAAAAGTTGGAGTTGCAATTGATTCGTTAAAAGATATGGAAACATTATTTTATAATATTCCTTTAGACAAAGTGAGTACTTCAATGACTATAAATTCGACGGCAGCAATACTTTTATCGATGTATATGGCTGTAGCAGAAATGCAGGGAGTAAGTCCGGATAAATTGAGGGGAACGATTCAAAATGATATTTTAAAAGAATATATCGCAAGAGGAACCTATATTTTTCCTCCTAAACCGTCTATGAGAATTATTACGAATATATTTGAATATTGTGCGGAAAAGCTTCCCGGATTTAATACCATCAGTATCAGCGGATATCATATTAGAGAAGCGGGGGCTAACGCTGTTCAGGAAATCGCTTTCACTTTGGCCGATGGTATTGCTTATGTTAATGCTGCGATTCAGGCCGGACTAGACCCGAATGTTTTTGGTAAAAGATTATCCTTTTTCTTTAACTCACATAATAATTTTTTGGAAGAAATATCTAAATTCAGGGCAGCAAGAAGAATTTGGGCAAAAATCATGAAAGAAAAATTCAATGTAACCGATAAGAAAGCACAGATGTTAAGATTTCATACTCAAACAGGTGGTTCCACATTGACAGCTCAACAGCCTATGAATAATATTGTAAGAGTTGCTTATCAGGCTTTGTCTGCTGTTTTTGGAGGAACGCAATCACTTCACACGAATTCGTATGACGAAGCATTGGGATTACCCACCGAGGAATCAGTCACGATTGCCCTCAGGACGCAACAGCTTATAGCTTATGAAACAGGTGTTTCAGAGGTCGTTGATCCATTCGCGGGATCGTATTATGTGGAGAATTTAACTAACAAGATAGAGAACGAAGTTAATAAATACATTGATAAAATTGAGAATATTGGAGGAATGGTCAAAGCGATTGAGGAAGGGTTTCCACAAAAAGAAATAGGAGAAGCGGCATATAAGTATCAAAAAGATGTTGAAAAAGGGGAACAGATTATAATCGGATTGAATAAATTCAAATCAAAAGATGAAGCAAAAAACGATGTGCTGAAAATAAACGAAGAGGTAGAAAATAAACAGGTAGAAAAATTGAAAAAATTAAGGGAAGAGAGAGATAATGATGCTGTGAATGAAAATCTCTTGAAATTATATGAAGCGGCATCAAGTGGAGAAAATTTAATGCCTTTTATTCTCTCATGTGTAAAATCATATGCAACGGTGGGAGAAATTTCGAATGTATTGAGGCGAAATTTCGGCGAATATAACGAGGCGATAATATCATAGGAGGAAAGGATGCCGATTAAAGTTTTAGTTGCAAAACCAGGTTTGGATGGACATGACAGGGGTGCAAAAGTTGTGGCAATGGCTTTGAGAGATGCGGGAATGGAAGTCATTTACACGGGTCTTAGACAAACACCTTCTTCCATTGCTGATGCAGCATTGCAGGAGGATGTTGACATTATAGGTTTGTCTATTTTATCAGGAGCACATAACAGATTATGTAAAAAAGTTTTGGATGCTATGAAAGAAAGAAATATTGAAAATAAACCGGTTTTTTTAGGAGGTATAATCCCTGAGGAAGATTATGAGAACTTGAGATCGATGGGGATTGTAGACATATTTGGTCCCGGAACATCACTTGAACTGATCGCGAAAAGGATAAAGGAAATTGTTGAAAAATAATTTTTTGGAAGTTGCAAAAAAAATATCGATTATTGAGAACGATCACAGTAAGGCGAAGGAAATAATAGACAATCTTCCTGAAAAGAGCTATTTCGTGGTAGGTATTACCGGAAGTCCTGGGGTCGGGAAGTCATCCCTCACCAATATTATTTCTATGAAATTTTTAGAAAAGGGTAAAACGGCTGTACTGGCCATTGATCCTTCCAGTCCATTTACCGGAGGAGCTTTTTTAGGGGACAGAATAAGAATGAAAGATTCCGCTTCTAAGGGGGTATTTATACGGTCGCTTGCGAGCAGAGGAAGCGTAGGAGGATTAAATCCCTCTATTTATGATACGGTAGAGTTTTTGGGAAGATCGGGTTTTGAATATATAATTTTAGAAACTGTGGGAACCGGCCAGGCTGAAACGGATATAAAAAATATTGCAGACGTGATTGTACTGGTTCTATCACCGGGTAATGGTGACGAGATACAGAGTATGAAAGCCGGTATTATGGAGATCGGCGATATATATGTTGTAAATAAAATGGATCTTCCTGGTGCGAAAAGTCTTTATGCAAAAGTTAAATCGATGTTGGAATTATCTAATAAAAACAACGAAGTGTTACTGACAGGTATGACATATAAAGAAACAATTTACAATCTTTTTGATAAAATAAACATTGAATTGGGTAAAAGAACTCACAGAAATTCTGTTAAAAATAAAAGAGAAATCAATAGATTACTTAATGTCGTGTTGAAAGAGATAAAGGATAACTGTTTGAATTGTGAAAGTCTGGAAATGATCTATAAATTTATCAGGGAGGGTCTTAATGAAGGGAAAAAAAGTTGATCACATAGGTATTGCGGTCAAAAGTATTGAAGAAAAAATAAACATATATAAGGATTTTTTGGGGTTTGATGAAATAGAAATAGAAGAACTGAAGGACAGAGGATTGAGAGTTGCAATGATCAAAGTCGGAGAAACCAGAATCGAACTATTGGAATCAACGAGTGATTACAGTACAATAAAGAAGTATTTGGAAAAAAAGGGTGAAGGCATACATCATATAGCTTATGAAGTGGACAGTTTTGATAAAATCGAGTCACTGGCGGAGAAAGAAAATATCAAACTGTTGGGTAAGCCGACAGCTGGAGCGGGTGGAAGTCAAGTTGTTTTTCTTCACCCTAAAACGACAGGTGGAGTTCTGATTGAATTGGTTTTGAGGAGAAAAGAGAATGATGAGTAATCCCAGAGAAGAATTTGAAAAGATAAATAAAGCAATCGAAGAATCTGGTGGACAAAAAAGAATCCAAAGGCAACATGAAAGTAATAAACTGACTGCAAGGGAAAGGATCGAAAGGCTTTTCGATAAAGATACCTTTGAGGAAATAGATAAATTTGTAGAACACCGATCTAATTATTTTGGACTGGATGAGAAGAGCTTTCCCGCAGACGGTGTTATAACCGGTGTTGGTAAAATTAACGGTAAGCAGGTTGCAGTTTTTTCACAGGATTTCACAGTTCAAGGTGGTTCCCTGGGAGAAATGCACGCAAAAAAAATAATGAAAATTCAGGATCTGGCTATGAAACTGGGAATTCCAATAATAGGAATAAACGATTCTGGTGGAGCACGAATACAGGAAGGTGTGGATGCCCTCTACGGTTATGGGGGGATTTTTTTCAGAAATACAAGAGCCTCGGGTGTTATTCCCCAGATAACAATCATCGATGGGCCGTGTGCAGGTGGAGCCGTTTATTCCCCTGCAATAACCGATTTTATAATTATGGTTGATGAGGTATCCCAGATGTTTATAACCGGACCGCAAGTAATTAAAACCGTGACTGGTGAGGATATCGATAAAGAGAGTTTAGGTGGTGCAAACGTACACAATTCGAAAAGTGGTGTTGCGCATTTTATAGCCAAAAGTGATGAAGACGCATTGAATATAGCGAAAAATCTTTTGAAATATATTCCTCAGAATAATTTGGACGGGGTAGATAACACATGCCAGGGAGAGGAATTAAAAAATGTTGAAGGATTGAAAAGTATTATTCCTGATAATCCGAGAACGCCTTATTCTATTAAAGATCTAATTCTTTTAATTGCAGACAGTGGAGAATTTTTAGAAGTACATTCCCATTATGCGAAAAATATTGTCACAGGTTTTTGTAAAATAGGTGGATTTCCTGTGGGGATAGTGGCAAATCAACCTAATTACCTTGCAGGTGTTTTAGATATTGATTGTTCAGACAAAGCCGCCAGATTTATCCGGTTTTTAGATGCTTTTAATATACCGATAATAACATTTGTAGATACTCCGGGATTTTTGCCGGGTATTGCTCAGGAACACGGGGGAATAATAAGGCATGGCGCGAAGCTTTTGTATGCGTATAGTGAATCCACGGTTCCTAAAGTTACTGTAATTTTAAGGAAAGCGTACGGAGGTGCATATATCGCGATGGGGAGCAAACACCTTGGATCGGATGTGGTTTATGCCTGGCCTAATGCAGAAATAGCTGTCATGGGTCCGGAGGGAGCCGCTAATATAATATTCAGAAAAGAGATTTCTTCGAGTGACAATCCCGAAAAAACAAGAAAGGATAAGATAGAAGAGTACAAAGATTTGTTTGCAAATCCATATAGGGCAGCCGCGAGAGGTTATATAGATTCAGTGATTTTGCCTGAAGAGACGCGTAAAAAGATAATCAGGAGTCTTGAAATTTTTGAAAGTAAAGTCGAATCATTTCCCAACAAAAAACATGGAAATATTCCACTATAAAATATAATATGTCTATAAACGTACAGATAACAATATTAGGAATTTCGGTAGTTTTTTTAATACTTTTGATTCTTTATTTTCTCTTTATTTTTATGGGAAGAGTTTTCTCAAATAAAGGAAAACAAAAAAAAGAGTATAAGGCACCCGAAAAATTTCCCGAAAGTGAAAATGAGGAATTTTTGTCTGAGGAGGAATATGAAGTTGTGGCCGCTATTGTTTCTTCAATATATCAATACAATGGAAATAAAGATTTTTTTATAAAATCTGTAAAGAGAAAAAGCAATATAGGAAGTAATTGGAAGCGAAGCGAGCCTTTAAAATATTGGCGTTTGGGGAGGAAAAGAAATGCAAAAAAAATATAAAGTTAGCGTTAACGGCAAAGATTATCTGGTAGAAGTTGAGGAAATAATGGCAAATGATACCGATGTTCCGGAAATCAATAAAGAAGAAACAAGTCCTTCAAAAAAAGTTGAAAAAGAGGTAGAAATACCCAAATCGAATGAAGTACAAAAGGAGAAACCAATGAGTAAGGGCTCCGGAAGAAAAGAAATTATTTCGCCGATGGCCGGAACAATATTGGAAGTATTTGTAAGTGAAGGTGATAAAATATCAAAGAACCAAAAAATACTCATTTTAGAAGCGATGAAAATGGAACATTCTATACTTTCAGATTTTGATGGAACTGTGAGTGTTTTGAAAGCAAAAACAGGGCAAAGTGTGGATGCTGGGGAAGTACTGGCTGTTTTAGAATAAAAACAAATTTCAATATTTTCAAAAATATTTTTGGTATTCTATCGTTTTTTTGTAACATATATGTTATAATATGTCATTTAAAGTCAATCTTAAATATAATGGAGGGGTAAAATGAAAAAGGTATTATTTTTTTCCGCACTTTTGTTACTTCTGTTTTTCCTGAGTGCATGTTTTAAGCCAGCCTACATGGTTTTAAACTTATCAACGGATAAAAATCCGGTTCAGGCAGGAGAAACGTTCACACTGACCTGGGAATTAAAAACACCAGGTGAAGTAGAAACAGCGAGTTACAAAATTCACATCAATAACGATGTAATTGAAACGGATCAGACGACCTATTCCGGAACTCTGACTGCTGGAAATTATACTGTTAAAGTTGAGGCAACCGTAACGCAAAAAGGTTTCGGCATAGGGGAGAAGACATCTACGGTTGAATCTGATGAAATAACTATTGGTGTATATAACCCAGGAGTTATTTTTTTGACAACGGATCATGCTTTCAATACCGATTCCTTTGTTTTGGAATGGGAACCTGTTGATGGGTTGGACCACACCTATGAATTGAGTGTTAACGGGGGAGAAACATTTGAAACATCAAATGCTTCCGCTGTTATCGAAGGACTTTCCGAAGGAGAAAATCAATTCGTTGAAGTAAAACCGAAAGAATCGGATTCTTTGCCTTCGAAATTCTTTTTCGAAATTGATAAGACCGGACCGACTGTCACATTCACCTATGGAACCGACAGAGAAATATCAGCAATGCAACAGAGCGGTGTTTTACCATTCGGAAGATACATGGTACTTTCCTGGGGTTATTCTGAGTCTGTTTCAAGTCTTCAGATATGTTTCAGACAAAATAATGCACCTGGAAGACCGTATTTCATATTCAATCCGGACGGAACAATAGATACAACTGCCAACAGAAATGAATCCTGGGTAAATTGGGATCCTTATGAAAACAGTATTTTTGTCTCCAATGAGGCAATATTGATCAACGATGTTGAATATGATCCTTTTGAAACCGGAGAAGAATATGTAATGTATATTCAGGCCACGGATGCTCTGGGTAACGTTGGTGGATTGAATTATGAGTCATTCGAATTCAGCGAAAGATATGATGAAACAAATACACCTTTTATATCTATAGCAGGATATAATTATATTGCACCGACAGAAGAAGCGTCTGGATTGCTGGCAGTGTTCATTACGGCTCCAAATGTCAAAGAATACTGTAAAGATTTCATACATGATTATTTTCAACCCGATACGTCGTATAATTCGGATTTAATGTATCTGGAACTGCATTTTGAAGATTATTTCGGATATTTACAAGATGGCATGGTAGATCTTATTGATGTCGAATTTCCCAATTTTATGGAAGATAAAAAAGACTTCTCGTCATTTAAGATAAACGACGATAGTCAGATTGAAATGTACAGAGGTTTTGTCAGCGGAGAAGACGAAGCCGAAGACGCAAGTGATATTTATTCGGTTTTATATTTTGCAATAGATGGAAGTCTCGATGGAACAATTTTCCCATGTCAGTTGACCTTTGAATATTTTACAAGAGATGAGCAGAACGGAACTATTGATGGAATAATAATTGAGAATTATATCAAAGTTGCTTCTCTTGTAGAAGGAATGTAGAGGGGGGATTTTGATGAAAAAATTATTCTTGATCTTTATAATACTTTTTATTTCGGCTTCTTTCTTTGCCGGAGCTTTGATTGATTCTTTGAATGAACAACTCGTGGATATTCAAAAAAATATTGAAGAATTGAATCTTCCATGGAAAGCGGGTATTTCTGACGTTTTTTACAGATACGAGGAAAACGGAGTGGAAGATTTAGATTTTTTGATGAGCAAATGGAATGGAAGTTTAGATCTACCCTTTGAGAGTTCAAAAATATTGTGGAACATAGAAAATGGTCTGATCGATCAGGCGACAACGAGGGATTCTCAGTTGGTTTCTTCCGAAATGCTTTATCTGTATACGGGGATAACCTTACCTGAATCCTTTATTCAGATCCACAGCTCACCGAAAGATCAGGCAGTACATGGAGCTTGTTGGGCATTTGGAACCACAGCTGCTTTTGAAAGCGGACTTCTGGTAAAGGACGGATTATCTGGTGGAGCGGTGCTCGATCCGGTGGTTTACGAAGATGAAACATATGATTTTTCAGAGCAATTCGTGGCATATCATGATATAGATTGGACCATTTACCAGGATTCGTATTACACAGGATATGTGAACGGACTGGTTGATGACATGATAATTCAGGATTCAAACTACGATGGAGGCGGAAACCAGTATTTTGCGGCGTATAACAATATAAGATACGGAGTTCCGCTTGAAGAGGATTTCCCGTATTTGGCCTGGGATTATAATAATTATTTCAGATGGAATCCGACTAATAATGATTGGCAAGATAACCTTCATTTTTCAAATAAAACGCTCATAATGCCTCCGAATTCTGCGCCATATGATATATTTTTGAATTCAATAAAAGAGACTATTTATCGTTATGGTGGATTGGCAGTCAGCTTTACTACTGCAGGAGACTTCAGTGCTTATACTGGTGGTATTTATATACCAACTATCCGTGGTAGTGGTGGACACTGTACCAATCTTATCGGTTGGCTGGATATGGATGCGGTTAAAGATCTTGGTTGGGTTTCTCCCGACGCAGAAAGTGTAGAAGTATACGACGTTTATACAGGAAAGACATGGTATGCAACCGAATTCTGGGTAATAAAAAATAGCTGGGGAAGAGACTGGGGCTGGAATGGTTATTATGTTCAACCTGTAATCTCTGAAGAAGCATATGACAACGGTTGGTTCTCTTCATGGATGATTGAGCCTAAAGATAAGAGATTACCATTTGTCGAAGATTCGGATTTTTCCGGTCAGAATATAGATTTTAACGGTGATGAAGTAGTGGATGAAGCCGATTATGAATTACTGATAGGTGCATTGTATATTGATACACTTTTGAATCCCGCTTATGATAAGTTCGATATCTCTGATCCAAAAGATTTCTATATTTCAGTTGAAGATGTTACAAGATTCCTGATGATTTACAACGCAATGGATTAAAAAGTTTTTTTATAAGGGCCTGCTTTTTAAGCAGGCCTTTTTTTAATATATTTGAAAAAGATGGGATGTGTATTTGTGCATATAAAATCAATTGGTAAAATGTCCAAATCTTTTTTAATTGAAAAAAATGGTAAATATATTCTTATAGATACCGGAACTAAAAGAGATAAAAATGCTATGGAAAAATTTTTAAAAGAAAACATAGATGATTTTTCCAGATTAAGGTTGATAATAATCACCCATTCTCATTACGATCATACGGGAAATTTATACTCGGTGAAAAATCTTACAAATGCTCCTGTTCTTGCCGATAGAAGGGAAGTAAAGAACATTGAAGAAGGTATATTCGACATACCGGAGGGTTTTACAGACTTCGGGAAATTAATGATGAAATTCGGAAGGAATAGTAAAAAAGAATTTGAAGGTGTGAAAGTCGATATTTGTATGGAGAATGAGTTTTCTCTTCATGATTATGGATTTGAAGGTAAAATAATAAATACTTCCGGACACACCGATGGTTCTATTTCTGTTATAGTGGAAAAAGCTGCCTTTGTTGGAGATTTATGTTTCAATATTCCATTTCTGAATTCATTTTCGGTGCTACCTCCAATAGGAAAGGATATTAATGGAATACGAAGCAGTTTTTTAAAGCTTTTGGATTATAATAATATTGAAAAAATATATCCTGCGCATGGTGGAAGTTTCAAAAGAAAGAAGTTAGTTAATACATGTAAAAAGTTTGAAAAAAATAATTGGAGGAAATTTTTTGAAAAAGATACCCGCAAAAATAATAAGGTTATTTAAAGCTTTATTAATGGCAGGGATCCTGCTTATCGGCGTTTTCGGAGGATGGATCATTGCCCTTTTTGTTTTGATAATTATAAATTTTAAAACAATTTATATTTCAATCGCCGGGAAAATACCGTTAAAGGCTGATAAAAAGAAATATAGAGGCCCATACACCCATACTTACGAAACGGTAAAAAACAAGAAACTCAAAATGGATATATATTATCCATCAAAAGAATACAACAAATATCCTGTTATTATTTTTACTCATGGGGGTGGCTGGATTACAGGTTCCAGAAGGCAAGCCAACGATATGTCGTGGTGTGAATACCTGACCTCCCAGGGTTTTGCGGTTGCTTCAATGGATTATAGGTTTGGTTATCTCAATTATATTGAAGATATTTTGGTGGACTACGATAATGGGTATAAATATATAGTGAATAATGCAAAAGAATTAAAAATAGACGAAAAAAGAATTATTTTGATGGGACTGTCGGCGGGAGCCCACCTTTCTCTTTTTTATGGAATTTATAATACCAGTAAATATAAAGAAAAATTTAAAAATATAAAGGGGATAGTTTCGTGGTATTGTCCCTGTGATTTAGTCGATTTATACGATAACGATGTGGAGTCATTATTTGCAAGATTCGCGATTAGAACTACCATGAAAGGTGGTCTGGATAAAAAAAAGGACGAATATACCCACTTTTCACCGATAAACTGGGTCAGTAAAAACAACCCTCCGGTTTTTCTGGTTCATGGAAAGATGGATACGACTGTTCCTTATAAATCATCGATAAAAATGTACAAAAAGCTGAAAGAAAACAACGTGAATTCAAAATTGAAAATCCATCCGAAGGGAAATCACGGGTTTGAATTTGAACTAAAAGATCAAATAACCATCAAAATAATACAGGAGAATGTATATTTTATAAAAAATCGATTTAAATAAGAAGGGTAATAATGAAGCCAAATTTTAAATACGATAAAGTAAAGATAGATTATACTAAGGGTTATATTTCTAAAGGAAAAAATTTAAAATCATCGATAATTAAATTTAAAAGTTTATATAAAAAGCCTCGAAACGGGTCAGAGACAGTGGAGATCTGGAATTATGAACCAAGAACTGATCCCGTAGGTTCAATGATTATTTTGCATGGACTTGGAACCATGAATTTAAAATTTTTATTCTGGATGGCTTCTCATATTGCCAGTGCAGGGATAAATTCATCGGTTTTGATTTTGCCCGGTAATTATACAAGAACGGCGAATAATTCGGTGAGCGGAAAGGATTATTTTGCAACAAATATTGATAAAATGATGACTTATTGGGAGAATTCGATAGTAGATATTTTATCTACGATAGATTTTTTGAAGCAAGAAAACATATGGATGAAAAACAATCTTGTCTTTGGTTATTGTTTGGGCGGAATGTTTTCTGTGTTGGTTAATGCTCTGTCAGAAGAAATAAGTCAAACTCTTTTAATGACCGTTGGAGGGGATATTCCAAAAATGTTTTGGGAATCTCCAATTTTAAAATTCGCGCGACGGGATTTTAGTTTAGGTAAAGGTAAAGAATATTATTTGAATGATAAAGAAAAATTATATTCGGTATACGAGAGGGATTTAAAAAAAGTGAAGAATATGAATGGTATAAATGAATTATTCGAAGCGAATGTACATCCTTTGTTAAAAATTGAACCACTTGCTTTTGCCAATTTTCTACGCCATAAGAAATTTACTATGATCGATGCTCTATTTGATAGAGCATTGCCAATTTCCTGCAGAAAAAATTTGTGGATAAATCTTGGAAAACCGAGCAAAAAAATAATACCCACCGGTCACATTTCGTGGTTGCCATTCGAATATGCTATTGGGAAATATATTCTTCATCTTATGGGTTGTCTAACTCCGAGAAGAAAAAGACTTTTAAGAGAAAGAATAGCCCTTGAAGAAGAGATACTTAAGTGAATTATTTAATCAAAACTGAGAGTCCGATCAATCCTGGTCCGGTATGAGAAATCATCGAAGGAGCGGGTTGATAGTTATAAATATCTTTTATGGAAAACTCTTCCAATAAATAATTTTTGATTTTGTTAACAAATGAAATGCTTTTATCATCTTTACTGCAAATTCCTATGCTGCAAAAATCAATTGTTTCACCCATAACAAAATCTTTAAATAAATTCAAAATTTTATCGATGGCTTTACTCATGCTCCTTGGTTTGGCAATGGACTTGTATTTTCCATCTTCCCCAACTGTTATAATAGGTTTAATGCTTAACAGTTCTCCAACAACACCGGCAACGTTTCCGATTCTTCCTCCAGCCCGTAAAAATTTTAAGGTTGGAATAACAAAGAAGACCTTTGATTTGTTTATGCTTTTTTTGATTTCTGAAACTATCTGATCAAAACTGAATCCCTTTTCAATTAATTTGGAGGCTTTTATCACCAGGTTTCCTGAAGCTGTGGAAATATTTATCGAATCAATAATCTCAACTTGAAGATCATCGTATTCTTCCATAAGTTCTCTTGAGACAAGGGAAAACAAATTATTTGTTCCGCTTAAAGCACTTGAAATTGTTATTCCCAGTATTTTTTTATACCCTTTTTTATAGAGTTCAAGGAAAGAATCTTTTATTGTTTTATATGATGGAGTAGAAGTTTTGGGAAAATTGTTCTTCATGAATTCCAACACTTGCTCCGGATTGATTGATTTCCAATCCTGATAGTTTACATTATTTATTTGAACATTCAATGGAATTTCCAGAATATTATCATTTTCAAAAAAATCTCTTGGAACATCGGTTCCCGAGTCGCAAATAATACCTATCATGATAGCCTCCTGATTTATTTGGCAAAAATACCACCAATGATTGATTTTATCATAATAAAAATATTATTTGTTTATTTTTTTATTAGTTGGAAAATATATTATAATATTTATTAATTGTGAATTGGAGCACGAAGTTATTTGAAAATATTATTCGTCGAATAAAAATGGAGGAAATAATGATTTGTGAAAATATATTGCAGGCGATCGGATGTACTCCATTAGTTAAAATAAATAAATTGATCTCTAAAGAGGGAATTGAAATATTTGCAAAATTAGAAGGATTCAATCCGTCCGGTAGTATTAAAGATAGAGTTGCCCTGAGAATGATTGAACAGGCTGAAGCGATCGGTGAACTAACGCATGACAAAGTTATTATAGAGGCGACTTCTGGTAATACAGGCATCGGAATAGCTATGGTCGGAACCGTTAAAGGTTACAGAGTATTGATAGTTATGAGTGAAGCTGTTTCGGTTGAAAGAGTGAAGATGCTGAAATCCTTTGGAGCCGAAGTTATTTTAACTGATAAAACTCTGGGCACCGATGGGGCGATAAAAAAGGTCGATGAAATTATCTCGAAGAACCCAGATAAATATTTTTTGCCCGATCAGTTTTCGAATAGATATAATAAACTTGCCCATTATAAAACTACCGCAGAAGAAATCTGGAAAGATACGAACGGGAAAGTCACACATTTCGTTTCCGCTCTGGGAACTTCCGGTACTTTAATGGGTGTTGGGAAAGGTTTGAAGGAAAATAATCCGAATATAAAGATAATAGAAGCGCACCCGGTAAAGGGTCATTATATTCAGGGATTAAAAAATTTTGAAGAAGCAATAGTTCCCGATTTATACGATTCATCAATTGTTGATGAAAAAATAATGATCGAAAGCGAAGATGCCTTTGAAATGGCCAGGCAGATAGTTCTGAAAGAAGGTATTTTTGTTGGAATGAGCAGCGGAGCGGCAATGTATGCTTCGATTAAACTTGCTGAAAATCTTGAAAAGGGAACGATAGTGACTATTTTTCCAGATAGAGGGGAAAAATATTTGAGCACATTGCTTTTTGAATAATCTGGAGATAAATTATGAGTGTTAAAGATAAGCTGAAAAAGATGACATTGTGTGAGAAAGCGCAGTTGTGTTCCGGATTGAATTCATGGCAGACAAAGTCGTTTCAGAGGATAGGCATAAAATCTATTTTTTTATCCGATGGACCACATGGATTAAGAAAGATGAAAGATCCCAACGATTCCGGAATTGAGGGTAGTGAACACGCCACCTGTTTTCCCACGCCTTCCGCTTTGGCTTCATCGTGGAACGTTGAATTGATTCATTCCGTAGGTGTATCTATAGCTAAAGAGGCTGTTCATTATGGAGTCGATGTTTTGCTTGGCCCGGGAGTCAATATAAAGAGAACGCCGCTCTGCGGAAGAAATTTTGAATATTATTCCGAAGATCCCTATTTATCTTCGGAAATGGCAATTAGTTTCATAAGAGGGGTGCAGGAAACGGGTGTAGGAACTTCTTTAAAGCACTTTGCCTGTAATAATCAGGAATATCATAGAATGTCGATGAGTGCACAGATCGATGAAAAGACCCTTTTCGAAACGTATCTTTACGCTTTCAGGAGAATTATAAGAAAAGCCAGCCCCTGGACCATTATGTGTTCTTATAATAGAATCAACGGTGTTTATTCTTCGGAAAATGTATTTCTATTGAAAGAAATTTTAAGAGAGAACTGGAATTACAATGGGACGATAATTTCGGATTGGGGTGCCGTTTGGGATAGAGTGAAGAGTATGAAGGCCACCCTTGATTTGGAAATGCCTGGCCCGTCACCGGTTAATGATGAAAAAATAATTGAAGAGATTGAAAGTGGAAAATTGAAAAAAGAAACTCTTGATTTTTCTGTTGAGAACATTTTGAATTTGATTGAAAAAACTAAAAATCTTAAACCGGATGAAAAAGTGAATTTTAAGAAAAATCACGAACTTGCGGTGAAAGCTGCCGTGGAAAGTATCGTGTTATTAAAAAATGAGAACGGTATATTACCCTTAAATCGTGCTAAAATCGGGTCCATTGGAATAATAGGTTCTTTTGCCGAAAAACCGAGAATCCAGGGTCTGGGCAGCTCGCGTGTAAATCCGACCCATCTCAGAGCTCCTGTTGATTGTATTAAAGAGGTTTTGAATGATGAAACGAAAGTGTTTTATTCTAAAGGTTATATGGACGAAGATATTGTTGATGAGAATTTAATAGATGAGGCCATTGAAATAGCCGGAAAGACAGATTTTGTATTGATCTTTGCCGGACTTCCCGAGTATATTGAATCTGAAGGATACGACAGGAATGACCTTGAATTACCCGAGTCGCACAGCTATTTAATAAAAAAGGTATGCAAGGCGAATAACAATTCCATAGTTGTTCTGAATAACGGTTCCGCAATAACGGGTAAAGAATGGATAGATAGTACACCAGGCTTAATTGAAGGCTGGTTGGCCGGGCAGGGATTTGGAGAGGCGATTACAAAGATATTATTCGGAGATGAAAATCCTTCCGGAAAACTTTCTGAAACATTTCCGGCCAAACTGGAAGATACACCGGCCTTTTTAAATTATCCCGGTGAAAATGACGAAGTTTTTTATGGCGAAGGGAATTTCGTTGGATACAAATATTATGATAAAAAAAAGATAAAACCCCTATTTCCATTTGGATATGGAATGTCTTATTCAAAATTCAAATATGAAAATTGTAATCTGGATAAAACCATATTGAGAAAGGGTGAAAAAGTAAGCGTTGAAATAACTGTAAAAAATGAGAGTGAAATAGCTGGCAAAGAGATAATACAGGTATACTTAAAACCTTTAAACTCGAAATACCTTCTTCCGGAGAAGAGCTTAGGGGCGTATTCTAAATTATATATTGAGGCTGATGAATCGAGGAAATCGCTCATTGAAATCGATTATGATTCTTTTGAACATTACGATACAGCAATGAAAAAGTGGGTGGTTTACCCAGGAGATTACGAAATATTAATCGGAAGCTCTTCAAGGGATATAAAATTCATAGAAAAAATCACCGTTTTTTCTGATATAGATGAGAAAGATTTAATCAATAAATTCAGCATCTTGAAAGAATGGCTGGAAATTCCTGATTATCGGGAAGTACTCGATGAATTCTTCAATCGATTTATAGAAATTGATAGTGTTGAAGATTATTTGAATGGATTGGAAGATGAGTTCAGAAGAATGGTTTTGGAGATGCCCCTCAAGACGGTTTTTTCTATGTTGATTAAGGACGTGCCTGCGGTGGAAATGATAGATAAGCTTTTGGTTGCGGTAAAAAGCAATGGTAAAACGTAATTTTATGAATATTTAAATGTTATAATATTTTTGAAAAAACGAATAGGAGAATTTTTATGGATATAGGTATTTTTGGTCTGGGACAATGTGGTAAAACAACGATTTTTTCGTTACTTACAGGAGTATCAAGAGAAAATGAAGTTCATAGAAATGAATCTGTACACGGTATAGCAAAAATATATGATGAAAGAGTTATTGAACTGTCCAAAATTTTTAATCCTAAAAAGACTATTTTTGCCAATCTGTCTTTTATAGATATTCCCGCCTTCGATTTATCGTTGAGTTCGAAGGAAAAAAATAAAATTTTTCAATTTATTCAAAATTCCGATGCGATCCTGATGATTTTAAGGGGATTTTCCGATGATTCGGTTGCGTGGGCCGAAGGAACGGGAAATGTGCTGGATCAGTTTGAGTTGATTAAATCTGAGTTTTTGATAAGAGATATTGAAGTTGTTGAAAATAGAATTGCCAGATTAGAGGAGAATAAAAAGAAGAAGAAACCAACCAAAGAGGAAGAGAGAGAAGAGGAATTGCTCAAGGATATATCGGTAGCATTTGAAAGTGAAAAATACATTTCGCAGATGGGACTTGACAGGAAAGATTTGAAAATTCTGGGTTCTTTAGCCTTATTCACTGCAAAACCGATAATTGTTGTTACAAATTTAGATGAAGATGAATTCGCCGATAAAAATTATCCTAAGAGGGATGAATTGATTGAAAAAGTCGGGGAAAATGGGTTTTCTTTTATAGAAATCTGTGGAAAGATGGAGAAAGAAATAAGCAATTTGGATGAAGAAGATAAAAAAATGTTTATGGAAGACCTCGGGATAAACGAAACAGGTATAGAAAGACTTTCAAAAGTTGTTTACGAACATATAGGACTGATATCATTTTTAACCGTGGGAGAAGATGAAGTCAGGGCCTGGACCATAGAGAAAGATCTTACTGCCAAAGAAGCAGCAGGTAAAATCCATAGCGATCTTGAAAAACATTTTATAAAAGCTGAGAAAATCGCTTATGATGAATTCATGAAGTATAAAAATATGTCTGAAGCCAAGAAAGAAGGAGCGGTTAAAATAGTCGGAAAGGATGAAATAGTTTATGACGGAGACATCCTGCATATCAGAGCAAATGCCTGAAATTACCCTCTGTGATACTCACACTCATCTTTGGTATGATAAATTTGACCACGACCGCGACCGAATAATTGATGATTTAAAGAATGGGAAGATAAAATACATAATAGATGTTGGGACGAATTTATTCGATTCTGAAATGGCTTTAAATAATACTAAAAAAGCTGAAAATATTTTTGCTTCGGTTGGAATTCATCCGCATGATTCTGAAGATGCTCCGCCGGGATATCTGGGGATTTTGAAAGATTTTTTGACTGACGGCAAAGTCGTTGCAGTAGGCGAAATCGGGCTGGATTACTTCAGAAATCTTTCTCCCAGGGAAACTCAAAAAAAGGTATTTATAGAACAGATATATTTGGCAAAAAAGCTGAAAAAACCGATAATAGTTCATGTCAGGGATGCTTATGACGATGCATATCAAATATTGAAAGAACATTCAGGAGAAATAAACGGGGTCATACACAGTTTTTCTTCCGATTATGAGTATGCAAAAAAATTTATATCTCTTGGTTTCAAACTCGGTATAGGAGGACCAGTTACTTATAAAAAAAATGAAGAGTTAAGAGAAACTGTGAAGAAAATTGATTTAAAGTATTTATTGTGTGAAACGGACTGTCCTTATTTACCACCGGTTCCATTTCGAGGGAAACGGAATGAACCTGAATATGTTGAATACACTATATTGAAAATTTCTGAAATAAAAGATATCGATTCAAAGACAGTTTCGGAAATTTTGTGCAGGAATGGAAAAAGTCTCTTCAATTTAAATCTGGAGGTTTGATTTGAATGGATAAAGTTGATGATTTTAACGATTATAGAGAAAAAATGAATAAAAGGATTTTAGAAGTTGGAGATCTTCAGACCAAGAGATTTTTTTCTCTCGATAATAGCGTTTATAAAAGCGGAGAGCTTGATGCAAAGACTAAAGAACTTTTGGGTCTGGTCGCTTCTATGGTTCTCAGATGTGATGATTGTGTCAAATATCATTTGATACAATCAAAAAAAATGAATGCCAGTTACGCCGAATTAGTTGAAGCATTGAATATTGCTCTGATTGTCGGAGGATCTATAGTCGTTCCTCATTATAGAAAAGCGATAGAATTTTTGGATGAGCTGGAAGAGAAGGAGACCAATGAGTAAATTATTTTTATTTGATGGAACCGCATTATTTTATCGTGCTTTTTACGGTATAGACATGAGATTGAGAAATTCGGAGGGAAACCCAACTAACGCACTTTACGGAGTTGCAAGAATGTTGAATTTGTTTTTAAAGCAATGGGTAAAAGAATCCGATGGCTGTGTTTTTGCATTTGACAGAAAGGAAAAGACACACAGACATAAACTGTATAAAGAGTACAAAGGCACCCGTAAACCCATGCCGGATGACTTGGTAAAACAGCTTCCATTTATTGAGGAGTTAGTGGAGTCCTTCGGTATAAAGTTTTTTTCCTTTCAAACACTCGAAGCGGATGATATAATTGCCACTCTTTCCAGAAGGTATTATGAGAATTTTGATAAAGTTTTGATAGTCAGCAATGATAAAGATCTTACTCAATTAGTGGATGATAGAATAAATGTTTTAAGATTTATGAAGGGTATTTCGAATCTGGAATTGGAGGATCGGGAAAAAATAAAAGAAAGAGTTGGGGTGTATCCGGAAAAAGTGGGAGAATTACTTTCAATATCCGGTGATGCTTCGGATAATATTCCAGGAATTAGGGGAATAGGATTAAAAACCGCTCAGAAATTATTGAATGAATATTCTTCAATTGAGGGAATTTATAAAAATATCAGGGAATTAACCCCGAAGCAACGGCAGAAGTTCATCGACTGCAGACCCGATCTTGAATTGTCGGAAAAGCTCGTAAAACTTGTGGAGGATTCAGATTTTGATCTGGATCTTTCTGAAATAATTTACTCAGGAGTAAATAAAGAACTGATGGAGAAGGTTTTCACAAAATTTGAATTTACATCTCTGTTGGAAGAATATGGTTTGGATAAAATAGAAAAGAAAGAACAAAAGGAAAAAAAATACACGCTCATAAAAAATGAAATCGAATATGAAAATCTTATAGATGAATTGAAAAAGAGAAGAGGATTTGCATTCGATCTGGAAACTACTTCTCTGGATCCTATCAGTGCGGAAATAGTGGGGATTTCGTTTTCTTATGAAGAAAACAATGGATTTTATATCCCTGTTCTACACAGAGGTGAGGGATGGCAGATTGATGGAGACAAATTAATTGAAGATCTGAAGAAATTATTTTCAGATAAGAGTTTGAAATTATATGGACAAAATTTGAAATACGATTATTCGGTACTTGATAAATATGAAATTTACCCTCCCGTTCCACAGGGGGATTCAATGATTGCTGCCTATCTTTTAGAACCCGATTCCAAAAAGTTCAATATGGATTATCTTGCAGGTAATTATTTGAATTACTCCACTGTAAAATTTGAAGATTTGATGAAAGAACATGATTTAAAGGAAGATTTCAGAGGAGTGCCGATAGAAGAAGCGGCTTTTTATGGGGCGGAAGATTCCGACATTTCTTTAATCTTATGTAATTATTTTAAGAAAAAAATCGAAAAACTGGAGATGGAAAAACTATACGAAGATATAGAATTGATGTTGATTCCGGTACTGGTAAATTTGGAACTGAATGGTGTCTATATTGATACGGAGATATTGGAAGAACTTAAAGAAAAATACGATGAAATTTCTAAAAAAATACTATCAAAAATTTTTGAATTGGCAGGCAGGGAATTCAATCCGAATTCTCCATCTCAGGTCAGTGATCTTCTTTTTGGTGATCTGGGAATAAATCCCCCAAAAAAGACTAAAAGTGGTGGTTACTCCACCAGTGCGTCGATTTTAGAGAAAATTAAAGATGAGCACGAGATAATAAGAGAAATTTTAAATTATAGAAAACATCAAAAGTTGATTTCAACTTATTTAGTTGCCTTACCAAAACTTGTGAATCCTGTTACCGGAAGAATTCACAGCAGTTATAACCAAACGGGAACGGGAACTGGAAGATTGTCAAGCCATCATCCAAATATGCAAAATCTTCCCATCAGGGAAGAAGAGGGGAGAGAAATCAGAAAGGCGATAAAACCTCAGAAAAAGGGTTGGAAAATTGTAAGTGCGGATTATTCTCAAATAGAGCTGAGAATATTGGCTCATATATCCGGAGATGAAAATCTTATTGATGCTTTCAATAACAATAAAGATATTCACAGAATGACAGCGGCAAAATTGTTTGGTGTAGCGGAAGATGATGTCTCTTATGAGATGAGAAGAGTTGGTAAGATGGTCAATTTTTCCATTATTTACGGAATATCTCCGTATGGATTATCTAACAGAATAGATGTATCCAGAAAAGAAGCCAAGAGAATGATAGACAGTTATTTTTCAGCATATCCAAAAGTGGAGGAATTCATGCAGTCTGTGAAAGATAAATCTAAAAAAGATAAGTACGTAAAAACTTTATTCAATCGAAGGAGATATATTCCACAATTAAGTTCGAAAAATAAAAATATTTTTCAGGAGGGTGAGAGAATAGCTATTAACACACCTATCCAGGGGACAGCAGCGGACATAATCAAGCTGGCAATGATAAAAATACAAAATGAGATAAAAAAGAATTCTTTAAAGTCTTTGATGATAATGCAAGTACACGATGAGTTGGTGTTTGAGTGCCCTGAAGACGAAATAGAAGGGATGCTTAAAATTATCGAAAAAGGAATGAGTGAGGTTATAAGGATGAAAGTCCCGTTAAAAATTGATGTTGAAACGGGAGATTGTTGGTGTTAATATAAAAAGGGTGTTTTATGGATTATAAGTTTGATTTTAAAGGTTTTAAAAAAATCAATCTGGTCTTTGAATTTGGTATATGTATAATTTCCAATATTTTTGTAGGATACTTTCTGGGATTATTTTTTAGATGGATATTTAATTTCGATAAAGCGTGGCTTGCCTTATTCATAATTCTGGGATTGATTTCCGGATTTTATAGTGGAATTAAGTTGCTTTTGCACCATGCAAAAAAAATAGAGGAAGAAGAGAAAAAAGAAAATGAAAAAAGAAACGATAATTAAACTATCTTCTTATATCTTTTTTGTTGCATTGGTAGAATTTTTTTTATTCCTTATTTTCGATTTTAAAATTTCTCTTGGAATTGTTTATGGAACGATTTTCTCAGTTATCAACATGCTTTTGTTAATTGAGGATATAAAAAGATCGGTTAAGAGGAAGATTTATTCGAGAAGGGGTTATTTTCTAAGATATGCTTTGAATATTTTTTGCGTTGGCAGTGCAGCGTTTTTTGGTATATACTATTTTATTGGAGCGGCAGTTGGCTTGTTCAACTTAAAGATAGCTATTTTGATTTTTGGGAGATGGTTAGGTGAAGATGAATTTAACAAAGGGAGATAAAATATTTTTGGGACTAATTTTAATTGGTTACGTGATAGGATTCATTCTTGTTGCCGTAACGGGTTTTAGTTTTTCTTTAGAAGGTGTTGGAAACAGATGGATAATTTATCCCTTTGGACAGAGTTTACCCGGATTGAATCCTCTCACCATCATTATAACGGCTGTTATAATTGTCGGAGTGATAATTTTTATGTCTTCTGTAAAGGTTTTTAAAATTGTTCCCGGAAAAAGGCAATCTTTAATAGAGATAATATTGGAATACGTTTATAATCTATGTAAAGAAGCGATAAATGTTAAGAGATTTATAAAACCCACTTTTACTATAGCAGTGGCTTTATTTATTTTTATTTTAATTTCCAACCTTATGACAGCTTTCCCGGGCTTGAATGCAGTTGCAGATTCAAATGGGAATCTTATAAAATTTACATTATTCCAGGATACGTGGTATTCTCCAACTTCTGATCTGAATACAAATGGGGTATACGCTGTATTCGTTCTTGTAATAAGTCACGTTTTTGCTATAAAAGCAAAGGGAGTGAAAAGGTGGGCGAAGACTTTTTTTGAGCCCACTCCTATAATGTTTCCCATGAATTTTATCAGTGAAATAGCAAAACCTATTTCTCATTCATTGAGATTGTTTGGAAATATCATGGGCGGAGGAATATTGGTTTTGATTATCAGCTATTTACTGAAATATTTCGTTCTTCCCGCATTCTTATGGGGATTTTTTGGCTTGTTTATAGGATTTATACAGGCAATGGTATTTACTTTGTTGGCAATAGCATATATTGGTTCAGTAATAGAATAAATTAGGAGGTTTGATTAAATGGATTTATCATTAGCAGATGCATTGGTAGCGTTAGGAAAATATATTGGTGCAGGTTTGGCTATGGGTATCGGAGCTATTGGTCCTGGTGTTGGAGAAGGTAACATAGGTGCTCACGCTATGGATGCTATGGCAAGACAACCTGAAATGGCCGGAAGTTTGCAGACTAAAATGCTTTTGGCTATGGCTGTTACAGAATCTACAGGTTTATATTCTTTAGTTATAGCTTTTATGATTCTGTTGGTAGCTTGATTTTTTTCCTTATTTTGAAAAGAAGGGATATTATTGATAGTACTGAATTATTTTGTTCCATTTTTTAAATTGTTGAATTTTTTTATTAATGTGGTTACTTTAAATGGTCGGGAACTTGCAAACCAGAACGTTTTTGGCTATGGTGATTTTAAAAGCGATGGGATTTTGTCCTCCGGACTTTCCTGTTGGTAACTGGTTTTTTTACCCTAAAAGGGGGAGATATTGTTGATAGAACTGAATTTTACATCTCTTTTTCAATTGTTGAGTCTTCTGTTATTGATGTGGTTTCTTTACAAATTTGTCTTTCCAAAGTTTTTTGAAGTAATGGAGAAAAGAAAGAAGAAGATATTGGATGATTTGAAAGAAGCGGAAAATAAGAGAAGAGATGCCGATGAAATGAATGAAAAAGTTAAGAAAGAGTTATCGAATTCCAGGGAAAGAGCCCAGGAAATAATAAATAATGCAAAGGTTAAAGCGGATGAAATAGTAAAAAAGGCGACTGATAAAGCCCAGGAAGAATCACAAAAAATTATTGAGAATGCGGAAGAAAATGCAAAAAGAGAAAAAGAAAAGGTTTTGGCAGAGTTACAGAATACAGTTGTTTCGCTTGCGATTGAGCTGGTGACAAAGTTTTTAAAAACGGAAATGGATAAAAACGCAAAAGAGCAATATATGAAGAGAATGCTGGCAAAGCTGGAGGAAAGTAAGAAATGATTCCTCAGAGAATTTCGTATCGATATGCTAAAGCTCTTTATGATGTATCGGTTGATAAAAACAGAAAAAAAATAAGTGGTACTTTGAAATCGGTTTTGGATTTGTTTAACAATAAAGAATTGAAGCAGTATATTTTAGATCCCACTCTTTCTCTTGAAGAGACCCTGAATATAATAAAGTACTTTGTTTCGGATTTGAAAGGACTTTCCGAAAGATTTATAACATTACTCATCGAGAAAAGAAGATTGAATATCTTGAAAGATGTTTTGTTTCAATTTGAGGATATTGTTTTACTGAACGATAGAAGAGTATTTGTAAAAGTAGAAACGGCTGAAAAAATTGAAGATGAAGAATTAAAATTTATCGAAAATATAGTGAGAGAAGACACCGGTCTTGAACCCAATCTTGATATAGTGATCAACGATGAATTAATTGCCGGTGCAATAGTGAAATATGAAGATAAAATCATAGACATGAGCATAGTAGGAAGAATAAACAGAATTAAACAGGAGATTAAATAACCTCTATGGGGGTGATATAGTGAATATAAAGCCATCAGAAATATCTAAAATAATAGAAACCCAGTTAAAAGCATCTGATCAGGAGATAGATTACTTTGAATCTGGAAAAGTTATGGAAGTTGGCGATGGAATAGCAAGAGTGTATGGTTTAAATGGAGTTATGGCCAGTGAATTAGTAAAATTTAGCAACGGCGTTTATGGTTTGGCTATGAATCTGGAAGAGGATAATGTTGGAGTAATCATCTTAGGAGAATATTTTGACATAAAAGAGGGCGATTTGGTTAAAAGAACAAAGAGGATAATTCAGGTTCCGGTTGGCGAAAAACTTCTTGGAAGAGTTGTTAATCCTCTCGGGATGCCTATAGATGGAAAAGAAAAAATCAGTACCGATAAATACAGGCCTATTGAATTTAAAGCCCCGGGCGTAGTGGAGAGAAAACCGGTTGATACGCCTCTTCAAACGGGAATATTGGCTATCGACTCGATGATTCCCATTGGTAAAGGACAGAGAGAATTAATAATTGGTGACAGGCAGATAGGAAAAACTGCGATAGGAATTGATACAATAATTAACCAGAAAGGAAAGGGAGTTTATTGTATATATGTTTCTATCGGGCAGAAATCTTCCGCACTGGCGAGGATAATTAATAAATTGGAAAGCTTCGGTGCGATGGAATATACAACGATCGTATTTGCCTCCGCGAGTGACCCTGCCTCATTTTCATATTTGGCACCATATGCCGGTGCGGCCATGGGAGAATATTTTATGTTTAATGGGATGGATTCTCTCGTAATATATGATGATTTATCAAAACAGGCGGTTGCATATAGAGAACTTTCACTATTATTGAGAAGGCCACCGGGAAGAGAGGCATATCCGGGTGACGTTTTCTATCTTCATTCAAGGTTACTTGAAAGAGCAGCAAGATTGAATGAGCAAAATGGCGGTGGATCGATGACCGCTCTGCCAATAATTGAAACGCTTGCAAATGATTTAAGTGCGTATATTCCCACGAATGTTATTTCTATCACCGATGGGCAAATATATCTTGATACGAATCTTTTTTATGGTGGTACAAGACCTGCGATAAGTGTTGGTTTATCTGTTTCAAGAGTCGGTGGTTCTGCACAGATAAAAGCGATGAAAAAAGTTGCAGGAAAACTCAGGTTACAATTAGCTCAATATAGAGATTTGCAGTCTTTTGCTCAGTTCTCTTCAGATTTGGATCCGTCTACAAAGAGACAACTTATGAGAGGAGAAAAATTGAGTGAACTTCTAAAGCAACCGCAATATTCTCCGATTCCTGTAGAAGAACAGGTGTTGATCGTTTATTTGGGAATGCAGGGGTTGCTTGATGAGATCGATACGGATAAGGTCAAGGATTTTTCGGCTTTTTTCATTGATTATGTTAAGAACAATAAAAAGGATTTATTAGAAGAAATTCAAAAAACAAAAGATTTGTCTGAAAGTGCCGAAGAGGATATTAAAAAGCTGGCAGAAGAAGCAAGAAAAGAATTCATAGCTTGAAAGGATATTAGTTAAATGAGTAGAGGATTGTTGAGAACGCTAAAAAAAAAGAATAGATTCAACTTATTCAACTTTGAAAATCACCAGAGCTATGGAAATGGTTGCCAGAGCCAAATTAAGTAAAATCAGATATGGTCTTGAACCAATAAAGCAATATGAAAAAGAGTTGAAAAAATCTATAAACTATTTGCATAAAAAAGTTTTTCTCGGTGAAAAAACCAAAACAGAAGAGAATTTCTTGATAGTTGTATCGACAGATATGGGTCTGTGTGGAGGTTTTAACAGTGAATTATTCAGGAAGGTTAATAGAGAATTATCTGAAAAGAAAATAGCCGGGATTATTTCTGTTGGATTAAAAGCGGAGAATTATTTCAAAAATTCGAAATTTATGAGAAATTCATTCAGTAAATTTTTCGATGTTCCTACCCCCGATGATGCAGAAATAATAATTAATACCTTTTATGAAGATAAAGATAAGGATAAAAAAGATTATGGTTTATTGGTTGCATACAACGAATTTAAAAATCCCATTGTTCAGATTCCTGTAATTCAAAGGATTTTGCCGTATGATATTGATGATTCAGTACTTCCGGACGATGTGTATGATTTTGAGCCTTATCCCGAGATATTATTCAGGGATCTCGAAAAAAACTGGATAATTTCTAAAATGCTTTTATCTCTTTTCGAATCTAAATATGGAGAATTTTATGCCAGGCAAAATTCAATGAAAATGGCTACCGATAATGCAAAAGATTTAATTGATTCTTTAACGTTATTGAAGAATAAAGTTAGACAGAGTAATATAACCCAAGAAATAACGGAAGTTGTTAGTGGTGCAAATGCACTCAAGTCTTGATAGGAGGTATTACAATGGCAAAGGAAAAAAATAAAAAAAATACAGGAAAGATATCTGCTGTTGTAGGACCAATTGTAGATGTTTCTTTTAAAGATGGCCAATTGCCGGATATTTTAAATGCTTTAAAAGTTAATAATAAATCTACTGATAAAGAGTTAACTTTAGAAGTTGCTCAATTAATTGGTGATGATATAGTTAGAACGATATCCCTTGATTCAACAGATGGATTGGTAAGAGGACAGGAAGTTGAAGATACTGGGAAGCAAATTTCGGTTCCTGTTGGAGAAGAAGTATTGGGAAGAATCTTTAATCTTTTGGGAGATCCAATAGATGGAGAAGGATCAGTAAAGACCAAGGAAAGATGGCAGATTCACCGCGAACCACCCGAACTGGATGATCAGACAATAAATATTGAAATACTCGAGACGGGAATAAAAGTTATCGATCTCTTAGCCCCTTTTAGCAAAGGTGGAAAGATTGGATTTTTTGGAGGTGCGGGAGTCGGGAAAACAGTTCTCGTTATGGAACTGATAAGAAATATCGCTATCGAACAAAAGGGATTATCTATATTTGCCGGTGTTGGGGAAAGAACCAGAGAGGGTAACGATCTTTGGCTGGATATGCAAAATGCGGGAGTACTGGATAAAACCGCCTTAGTATTTGGTCAAATGAATGAACCTCCAGGGGCCAGATTGAGAATTCCTTTAACAGCGATAACTATGGCTGAGTATTTTAGAGACGTTCAAAAAAAAGATATGCTTGTATTTATTGACAACATTTTCAGGTTCGTTCAAGCAGGTTCAGAGGTTTCTGCTTTACTTGGAAGGATGCCCTCGGCAGTTGGATACCAACCCACACTGGCAACAGAAATGGGGCATTTACAGGAAAGAATAACATCAACAAAAAACGGGTCCATTACTTCTGTACAGGCAATTTATGTTCCTGCGGATGATAACACCGATCCTGCTCCAGCTACAACTTTCAGTCACTTAGACGCAGTAATAAATTTGTCCAGATCAATTTCTGAGCAGGGATTGTATCCGGCAGTTGATCCACTCGATTCAAATTCAAAAAATTTAGATCCTGAAATTGTAGGAAAAAATCATTATGATGTTGCCAGAAGTGTTCAGGAAATTTTACAACGATATAAGAATCTTCAGGATATAATAGCCATTTTAGGTATGGAAGAATTGTCTGAAGAAGATAAATTGACCGTTCAAAGGGCAAGAAAAATTCAGAGATTTTTAACTCAACCTTTCTTTGTTGCGGAGAAATTCAGCAATTATGCTGGTAAATATGTTTCCATTGAAGATACAGTTAAAGGATTTAAAGAAATCATAGATGGCAAATATGACAATATTCCTGAACAGGCATTTATGATGGTCGGTACTATAGAAGAAGCTCTGGAAAATGCTAAAAAGCTTGAAAAAGAAGGTTAATATATATGAGCATAAACCTGGAGATTATTACTCCATTTGGCATAAAATGGAGAGGTGAAGCAGAATATATCAATTTTCGTTCTATTGATGGTGATATTGGTTTTTTGCCTGAAAGAGCACCAGCCATTATGGAATTACAGATAGCTGTTGCTTCTGTGAAAACTGAAGAAAAAACCGAAAAGTTTCTAGTTCATGGAGGCTTTATTTTCAATACCAGAGAAAAAACGAGTATTGTTTCTCCGGCGGTTGAAGAAGCTTCTTCGATAAATATTGCAAGATCCCAGGCGAGAATAAAGAAGATAGAAGATACGCTCACATTGGAAAAGGATATTCGAGAAGCGGAAAGACTTAAAAATAAATTGGAAAGACATCTAATGCGAGTTAAAGTTGGAGAAGAAAATGAAAAGGAAGGTTAATCCTTCCTTTTTTTATAAATTAATGAATTTCAGTTTTAATATAAAATTCTTAACACATAATAATTAAAATTATATTTATTCCTATTTTTACGCTGGTGTAATAAGAAAAATTATACAACAGTGTATGTTATAACTTTTTTAAAAAGCATATTTGAGATCATATTTCCTTCGATTTTAGTGTGTATGGAAGTTTTTAAATTTCTTTTAAAAAATATGATAACTGTTTAATAAAAAGAATATTCTATATAATCAATAATAATGATGTTTAATCATGAATAAACGTATTAAATCAAATTTTGTATTTAATGTAAATCTATATATAATGGAAGCGGTTCCATTATTTTTGTAAATATGAGGGTTTTTTTATGGAAAAGAAATCTGTAACCATTAAAGATGTTGCGAAAATGGCTGGCGTTGGTGTTGGTACCGTTTCCAGAGTTTTGAACAATGGAATAGTAAAAGATGAAACTAAAAAACGAGTACAAAATGCCATAATTAAACTTGGTTATAGACCAAATTTTTACGCTCAACAATTGGCTGGGGGAAAATCGAGAAGAATTCTTGTTTATATTCCAGAAGTCAAAACGGAATTTCACTGGAGGTTGCTTGATGGATTTGACAGATATCTGGATAAAAAAGAATATTTTTCAATTGTTTTTCCTTTAACGGATTTTAAAAGACTTGAAAACATGAGAAAAACTCCATATACAATGGGTGGTGTAGATGGAAAGGCTTTGTTTACAATTTCTCCAGAGATTTTCAGTGATGAGTTTCTTACTGGAGAACCATTGGTTTTAATAGAAAATGAAAGCAAAAAATGCAACAGTGTTACTGTTGATAATATAAGGGGTGGGGAAATAGCAGCAGAATTGCTTATGGAAAATAACGTATCTGATTACATTTTTTTATATTCCGATGTGGATAATCGAATTATAAAAAACAATCATATTGAAGAGAGAAAAAAAGGATTTTTAAATTTTTTGAAAAATAATAAAATAGAAATTCCAGGCAAAAATATAATTTACAGTAATTATTTACTCGGAATATCATATAATAAGATAATTGAAATTTTTGACAAATATAAAAGACCAGGTTTTTTTGCTTCAACTGACAATTTTGCATTGATTGTTTTAGAAGTTGCATCTACAATAAACAAAGTTCCCGGTAAAGATTTTTTCATAGTTGGTTTTGATAACCAGATATGGACGGAAAAAATTGGACTAACTACTATAGAACAACCAATTGAAGAAATGGGACAAACAGCGGCCAAATTACTGATTGAAGTGATTGAAGATGAAACAAAACCGATAAAAAATATAAAATTTAGTCCCAAATTAATAAAGAGAAAGTCGGCATAAATTATGAAAAAGGTCAGGTGATTTTGTGAAAAAAAGAGTTCCTCAAAGTAATTTGGAAAAAAAGGAACAGAAATTAGCTCTGAAATTATTATTACCTGCATTTATTGTTTTAGCTTTGGTGGCTATTTATCCTTTGGGAGATGTTTTGTTTACAAGTTTTACCGATAGAGAATTTGCAGGTGGTGCGGAGGTAAAAACAAATTTTATAGGATTTGAAAATTATGCCAATCTTTTGGGTATTACAATAGTAGAATTACCGCCTGTTCTTGATGAAAATGAAAACCAGGTTATAAACGAGAAGACTGGTGAACCTGAATTTGAAAGAGCAGTAAAAGTTTTGCCGAGAGATCCGCATAGATACAAAGAATTATTTCAATATGACTGGTTTGGAAAGAGGTATGTTGTTGGAGCAAGGGACCCTGTTTTTTTGAAATCCGTTGGTAATACTTTAATATTTTCTCTTTTCTCTGTTTTTATTGAAACGGTTTTAGGTATCTTTATTGCTTTGGTTGTGAACAGCAACTTCAAGGGTAGGGGTGCGTTGAGAACAACCATGCTTGTTCCTTGGGCAGTAATCACGGTTGTTTCTGCGAGAATATGGGAATATATGTTGAATCCAGGAACTTCAGGTTTTTTCAATATGATTTTATTCAGATTGGGAATATCGGATGGTCAAATATCGTTTTTAACTGACTCATTTTGGCAAATGCCTTCAATGATCATGGTAGATGTCTGGAAAACCACTCCTTTTATGGCTTTATTAATTCTTGCGGGGCTACAATTAATTCCTAAAGAATTGTATGAAGCTGCAGAAGTTGATGGTGCAAGTGGATTTAAAAGATTTTTTAAAATTACTTTACCTCTTTTGAAGCCTACAATCGCGGTAGCTTTAGTATTCAGAACACTCGATGCTTTGAGAGTATTCGATGTATTTCAGGTTTTACTTGGGAAAAAGATGTATTCGATGGCCTCGTACAATTACACTCAATTGATAAATTATAGACAGATGGGATATTCTTCTGCCGTAGGAATGATTATATTTATTTTAATTGCCATATTCGCAGTAATTTATATAAAAATGATGGGAGTTGATTCAAAATGAGCAAAAGATCTAAAAAGATCATCTCAAAAACAATTTTTTATATAATAATAGTTGTAATATTTGTATATATGCTATTCCCATTTTATTGGGCTTTGAACTCTTCTTTTAAAAGCGAAAATCAATTGATGCAGACACCAGCGACATTCGTTCCTAGGGATGCAGAAGGAAATATATCTTTTTATTTTGAAAATTATAAGGCGATTTTTAGAAATAGTACTTTTGTTTTAAGTATTTTGAACAGTACACTCGTTGCGGGGTTAACAACATTTATAGCGTTATTGATAGGGTCATTTGCTGCCTTTGCCTTAGGAAAACTCAGATTTAAAGGTAAAAAAATTACTCTTTATATGATTTTGGCTATGACAATGTTTCCGCAGGTAACTGTTTTATCAGGATTGTATGCGATGATTACAACTTTAGGATTGAGTGCAAGACCGAGTATGATAATAACATATCTGATATTCACTTTGCCATTTACAACCTGGGTTTTGACTAGTTTTTTTAAAGAATTACCAGTGGAAATAATGCAATCAGCACAGGTAGATGGAGCGACTCCATTTCAAACTTTTTATATGATTTTATTACCGTTAACCGCGCCTGCTTTGGTTACAACTGGATTGTTATCGTTCATTGCAGCATGGAACGAGTATCTATTTGCGTTAACCTTTACTTCTGTTGAACCAGCAGCGCGAACTATTCCGGTTGCAATAGCATTATTCTCTGGACAGATTGCAAGGCAGGAACCATTTGGTGAAATAATGGCAGCGGCTATAACGGTTACGATACCAGTAGTTGTATTGGTTTTGATTTTTCAGAGAAAGATTGTTGCAGGTTTAACAGCAGGGGCAGTAAAGGGTTAAGAATACAGGGTATTTACCCAAATTTTAAAGGAGGTTTTAAAAAATGAAAAAAACACTTTTTGTGTTGCTATTGACAGTATTATTTGCAACATTTGCATTAGCAGAAACAGTTATTACTTTAGCAGCAGGTGCAGTAGGGCAGGAATTGGAATTAGCAAAGGATGCGGCGGCCAAATATATGGAAATGCATCCAGATGTAACTGTAAAGGTTTTAGAAACTCCAGATCTTTCTACAGACAGATTGGGACTCTATCTACAATTCTTTGAAGCACAAAGTCCTGAAGTTGATGTTTACATGATTGATGTTATCTGGCCTGGTGATTTGGCTGCACATTTAGTAGATCTCTATCAATATGACGGTATGAAAGAATTAGTTGACACAATGTTCCCTGCAATGGTAGAAAATGATACTGTTGATGGAAAATTGGTTGCCATTCCCTGGTTTACAGATGCAGGACTGTTATACTACAGAAAAGATTTACTTGAGAAATATGGATTAGAAGTTCCGAAGACATGGAATGAGTTAGAAAATGCTGCAAAAATTATAATGGATGGTGAGAAAAAGGACAACCCGGACTTCTGGGGATTTGTATGGCAAGGAGATGCATATGAAGGATTAACCTGTGATGCTTTAGAATGGGTTGTATCAAATGGTGGAGGAACAATAATAAGTGCTGATAAGGAAATCACTATAGCCAACGAAAAAGCTGCTGAGATAATTGATAAAGTAGCAGGATGGGTTGGAACAATTTCTCCAAGTGGTGTTGTAGGAATGGGCGAAGAAGATGCAAGAGGAATATGGCAGGCAGGTAACGCCGCGTTTATGAGAAACTGGCCCTATGCTTATTCTTTAAGTAATGCTGAAGATAGTGCGGTTGCCGGAAAATTTGGTGTGGTCCCTCTACCAGCAGGAGATTCTGGACGTGGAGCAGCTGCATTGGGTGGATGGCAGTTAGCAGTAAGTAAATATAGTGAGAATCCTCAAGCTGCAGCG
>CAXXLB010000009.1:0-767500 GCA_963664675.2 Petrotogaceae bacterium | reverse complement strand
GGCACTGGGCAGGCGTCAGACCCTATACGTCATCTTTTCGATTTCGCAGAGCCCTGTGTTTTTGGTAAACAGTCGCCGCTGCCTGGTTATTGCAACTCACTCACGTGAGTACCCCTTCTCCCGAAGTTACGGGGTCATTTTGCCTAGTTCCTTAACAAGAGTTATCCCGTTCTCCTTCGCCTTCTCAGCTTACCCACCTGTGTCGGTTTACGGAACGATCCACTCGCTTTCATCACATACGACGCTTTTCTAGGCAGTATGATTCCCTAGGTCTTGCACCCGTAGGCGCTCACATTCGTACATTCTCCTCCTGCGGCGGATTTACCTACCGCTATCATCGGCATTTGTACTTAGACGCACTATGCAACCAGTACGCACCTATTCTCCTCCTGCGTCTCGCCTTATGCTCCCACGCGTGGGTACCGGAATATTAACCGGTTTCACATCGGATACCCCTTTCGGGTTTTCCTTAGTGTCTCGACTTACCCTGGGTGGACGAACCTTCCCCAGGTACCCTTAGGCTTTCGGAGGGAGAGATTCTCACTCTCCTTTCGTATACTCATGCCTGCATTCTCTCTTGTGTCTCGTCCAATTAAACTTCCGTTTAACCTTCTCCCTACTACACAATGCTCTCCTACCAACTGTTTCCAGTTCCGTAGCTTCGGTGTGTGGCTTTAGCCCCCTTACATCTTCGGCGCGATGAGTCTCAACTAGTGAGCTGTTACGCACTCTTTTAATGATGGCTGCTTCTAAGCCAACATCCTAGCTGTCTTCGACTCTTCACTTCCTTTCACACTTAGCCACATCTCCGGGACCTTAGCTGTCGGTCTGGGCTGTTTCCCTTTCGACCATGGACCTTATTGCTCACAGTCTGTCTCCTACGCTTTGAGTTATGGTATTCGGAGTTTGTTTGAATTCGGAGGTTGCCCCCCTAGTCCATTCAGTGCTCTACCCCCATAACTAACCACGTAAGGCCGTGCTTAGACACGTTTCGGAGAGTACCAGATATCACCTGGTTCGTTTAGCTTTTCACTCCTACACACAGGTCATCCAATAGCTTTTTACTGCTAACTGGTTCGGTCCTCCATTGAGTGTTACCTCAACTTCAACCTGCCCATATGTAGCTCACCAGGTTTCGGGTCTAAATTAACTCACTGTCGCCCTGTTCAGACTCGGTTTCCCTTCGGCTTCGCCTCTCCCGGCTTAACCTTGCCAGTTAACTTAACTCGCAGGCTCGTTAATCAAAAGGCACGCTGTCGTCTTTCGACTCCAACTTCTTATGAACACACGGTTTCAGGTTCTCTTTCACTCCCCTCCAGGGGTGCTTTTCACCTTTCCCTCACGGTACTGTTCCGCTATCGGTCAACGAGTAGTATTTAGCCTTGGATGGTGGTCCACCCTGATTCATACGAGATTTCTCGTGTCCCGTACTACTTGGGATCCCTACAGCTTATCTCCGGATTTCGACTACAGGACTTTCACCTTCTTCGGTTTAGCTTCCCAGCTACTTCGTCTATCCTTCCTTCCACTTCGAGCTTCCACAACTGCTCTAGTAGGTCCCGCTACCCCTTATGTACATCGCTTGTGGGCTGTACCATACATATGGTTTGGGCTCCTCCCCTTTCGCTCGCCGCTACTTAGGGAATCTCTTCGATTTCTTTTCCTCCAGGTACTGAGATGTTTCACTTCCCCGGGTTCACCTCTTTCGATAACCTATATCTCTATAAGTCGGGTTCCCCCATTCGGGTATTCACGGATCTATAGTTGTTTGCGCCTCCCCGTGACTTTTCGCAGCTGACCACGCCCTTCTTCGCCTCTCGTTGCCTAGGCATCCTCCGTGTGCTCTTTTTACCTTTACCTCAATATGCACTTATCAATGACCTTTTATATATGGTGGAGACAAGGGGATTCGAACCCCTGGCCTTCTGCTTGCAAAGCAGACGCTCTCCCAGCTGAGCTATGTCCCCATTTACATTTACTGGTGGGCTCGAGAAGAATCGAACTTCTGACCTCACGGTTATCAGCCGTGCGCTCTAGCCATCTGAGCTACGAGCCCTTCACTCAAAATTGGATAGCATAAACCAATTAATCTCCCTAAGAAAGGAGGTGATCCAGCCCCACCTTCCGGTAGTGCTACCTTGTTACGACTTAGCCCCCCTTGCCAACTCCACCCTAAACAAGGTGATCCCTTGCGGTTATCTACCCCATCTTCAGGCGTTTCCAACTCGGGTGGCTTGACGGGCGGTGTGTACAAAGCCCGGGAACGTATTCACCGCAGCATGGCTGATCTGCGATTACTAGCGATTCCGACTTCATGCAGGCGAGTTGCAGCCTGCAATCCGAACTGAGGATTGGTTTTGAGTTTCCCTCCACATTGCTGTCTCGGTCCTCGTTGTCCAATCCATTGTAGCGCGTGTGTCGCCCAGGATATAAGGGGCACGACACCTGACGTCATCCCCCCCTTCCTCCGCCTCGTCGGCGGCAGTCTACATAGAGTCCCCACCTTTCGTGCTGGTAACTATGTACAGGGGTTGCGCTCGTTGCGGGACTTAACCCAACACCTCACGGCACGAGCTGACGACGGCCGTGCACCACCTGTTTAGGCTCCTGACAAAGTCAGGTCCTCCGTCTTTCAACTTCGTACTACCTATATGTCAAACCCTGGTAAGGTCCTTCGCTTAGCTTCAAATTAAACCACACGCTCCACCGCTTGTGCGGGCTCCCGTCAATTCCTTTGAGTTTCAATCTTGCGACCGTACTCCCCAGGCGGTTCACTTATTGCGTTAGCTTTAGCACGGAATACTTTACGTACCCCACACCTAGTGAACATCGTTTAGGGCCAGGACTACCGGGGTATCTAATCCCGTTTGCTACCCTGGCTTTCGAGCCTCAGCGTCAGGTCCGGCCCAGAAAACCACCTTCGTCACCGGCGTTCCAGCTGATATCTAAGGATTTTACCCCTACACCAGCTGTTCCGTTTTCCTCTACCGTCCTCAAGCCTATTAGTTTCTACCGCAAGATCGGAGTTGAGCTCCGATTTTTCACAGTAGACTTTCTAGGCCGCCTACGCTCCCTTCACGCCCAGTGATTCCGGGCAACGCTTGCCCCCTACGTATTACCGCGGCTGCTGGCACGTAGTTAGCCGGGGCTTTCTAGTAAGGTACCATCCTCTCTCATAGTTTTCCACTCTATGAGGCATTTTTCCCTTACCACAGTGTTTTACAATCCGAAGACCTTCGTCTCACACGCGGCGTCGCTGGTTCAGAGTTTCCTCCATTGACCAAAATTCCGCACTGCTGCCTCCCGTAGGAGTAGGACCCGTGTCTCAGTGTCCTTGTGGCCGGCCACGCTCTCACGCCGGCTATCCGTCGTTGCCTTGGTAGGCCCTTACCCTACCAACTAGCTGATGGTCCGCGGACCACTCCATTGCCGTCACATTTGTGACTTTTATCTCTCGATTTTATGCGGTATTAGCTATCCTTTCGAATAGTTATCCCCCTGCAATGGGTATGTTTCCACGTGTTACTCACCCGTTCGCCACTGGTAATCAGAGCCGAAGCTCTTTTCCCCGTTCGACTTGCATGTGTCAAGCACGCCGCCAGCGTTCGCCCTGAGCCAGGATCAAACCCTCCATCCATGACTCTTCTCTTTTTTTCTATTTCACTTGAGCTTTCGCTCGCGTTTGCGGTTTATGCTATCCATTTTTCAATGACCCTTCTTGTGGGATGTCAACCACATTTTGGCGTCAACAAGATTCATGATATCATCATAAAAATTGCTTGTCAAGTAACAAATTATTTAATAGTACTTTTTGATATTGTATATTCATTTAGCATAGTAAGAGTACACTCGTCAAAGCCTCTGTATAAGTAATTTTTTGATCAAGCAGAGACATACTCAATGGCATAATCATTACACCGTGGACATTAAATTTTTTTCCATTGCAAGAAAATCCTGATCCGTTATGTATTACATAATGATTTTCTCCGATTTTGTTCAGGTAAATCATCACATGACCCTTTAAAAATAAAAGATCACCGGAAGACATAGTATTTAAAACTTTTTCCTTATACCTGTCGTTTTTATGGGCGAATTCGATTTTTTTGAAAGGTAAAATTTTTTCCTGTATTGAACAATCCCGAGGTAAATCAATACCAAAACATCTGAATATATCGAAAACGAATCTGGAGCAGTCTCTCCTGTTATTTGATCCTCCCCACCCATATCTTTCACCCAGTAATTTGAACGATTGCAATACAATATTTTTTCTGTTGAAAGGGATATTACCAACGCTCACTTTATTGTCGTTTTTTATAAAAACTATATTTTTACCAGATTTTGAACCCACGGGCATGGGTACTTTGAACGAATTCAATGAATATTGGGTATAGGGCTGATGGTTATTTTTGGTCAAAGGTATTTTGTCTCCCATTTGAAACTTTATGATTTTTCCACTGTCCACATATATATTCGGTTCGGTTTGAACATAATCGCCTACAACTCTTAAAAAGGATTCGGGATTGAGTAAATGTTCATATTCGATAAAATTATCGATTAATTCAATATGCTTTTTCCGGATCCATCCGGGATAAATATTTGATTGAATGTAAAACCACTTTTCATCTTTGCTCTCCTGCAGAATTAAGAAGGATTCGAAGGGAGACAAGGCGGTTTCCTGGAAGAAATCCTGATGAATTGAATTCCAGAATTCTGCATTTATAAATTCTGTTGGAAATCTTCTTAAGTTTATTCTCTTTTTTGTTATTCCATTTTTGAATATCAATTTTTTATCCAAATTACAGTTATCCATTAAATCATTAAAATTAAATTTTTTTATCTTTTTTCCATTCTTTTTAAAGCAGAATTTTGCCGGTATATTTAAATTTGCAAAGTTTCTCAAAGTTAAACCTTTAAAATAACCGGAAGAATCATCATTTATCTCAAAAATGTATTTTTTTAAGGTCATGTCATTTATTTCGGAAAACATTTTTTTATTCATTTCTTTTATTCTATCCGTGTTTAAAATAATTTTTTCCGGTTCTTCCAGTTTTTTTATCCAGAATTCAGGGTTGTTTATTTTGCTTTCATGATAGTTTTTCATTTTTCATCCCTTAATTGTTATTATACGTATATTAATTTATAATACTACATATGTGAAATATTTTGAAGAAACAATAATTATTTTGGGGGTGTTTACTATTTCAAAAGCAGTAGTTATTTATTATTCGCTGGAGCAGGAAACAAAAACTTTGGCAGAAATGATTTCAGATGCTTCTAACATTGAAATCAAAGAGTTGGTGCCAATAGAACCGGAAGACAGAAGAGATTGCAAAACGTATTTCTGGAAGGGGAAAAAATATGATTTAGCCAATAATCCAAAATTGGAGGACTTAGAGATATCGATCGACGATTACGATTTAATTTTTATAGGAACTCCAATATGGGAACTTACTTACTCCCCTCCTGTGAAGAGTTTTTTTAATGACTATGAGGTGAAGAATAAGAAAATCGCTGTTTTTTACACTCACGAAGGAGAGAAGGGTGATTTTTTAGAGAAATTCAAAGATTTAATCGGCGAAAATGAATTGGTCGCTTATATCGATTTTTACGATCCGTTGAATTCCAATCTTGAATCGGTAGAAGAAGAGATATATAAGTGGGCAGAGGTGGTAATGAAAAAAGAATTAGGTTAAAATAATGTTATAAATCCCGAAAGAGTTAATTATTTCTTAATTTATTTTTGTAGAAATAATGGTTTCATATGTTTAAGGTTTTACGGAGAGTGTGAGATTATGGAAGATAAAAAAATTAGAAAAATAAGTAATTATAATAGCAATATGATGATGTGCCGGCCCCTATCTGTTCTTTGGGGTGTTTTTTAGTGCACTGATAAAGATACGGAGAAAGGGGCATCTTTTATAGATGCCCCTTTTTTTATGCAAATAATATTATTTTAAATAGGAGGTAATTTTTATGAAAAAAGTAGTGTTTGTTTTATTTTTAGTTTGTTTGGTTTCTTTATCTTTTGCAGCAACAAAAATAAGAATTGGTGCAACTCCGGTACCCCATGCCGAAATACTTGATTTTATCAAGGATGATTTTGAAGAACTGGGATACGATCTGGAGATAGTTGTATTCAACGATTATGTTTTACCGAATCTTTCCCTTTCTAATGGAGAAATCGATGCCAATTATTTTCAACATGTACCATATTTAGAGGATTTCACAGCAAAAAGAGGTATCGCGAACCTTGTAAGCGCTGCTTTAATCCACGTTGAACCGATGGGTTTTTACTTGAAAAAAGATTTAAATGAATTGAAGAAAGGTGACAAAATAGTAGTTCCCAATGATCCTACCAATGAGGGGAGAGGTTTATTATTACTTCACAACAACGGAATAATCACTTTGAAGGATCCGAAAAATTTATCTGCCACTGTGGCCGATATAGTTGAAAATCCTTATGGATTGAATTTTGTTGAAGTAGAAGCCGGCTTCATTCCAAGAGCGTACGTGGATGACAAAAATATCGTCGGAGCGATAATAAATACCAACTATGCTATTCCAATTGGACTTAACCCGCTTGTAGATGCACTGTTTTCGGAAGGTAGCGAGTCTCCATATGCAAATATAATAACCGTTAGAAAAGAAGATTTAAATGAAAAATGGCTTGAAGACTTGTTGAGTGTTCTGACGTCCGATAAGACCAAGAATTTCATATTGGAAAAATATGAAGGGGCTGTAGTACCTGTTTTTTAACTTGGAGGTAAAAAAGTGAATATAGTATCTGTCGAAAATCTGAATTTAACTTATGAAGAAAAAGGAAATAAAAATCATATTCTTAAAGATATTTCTTTTGAAGTAGAAAAGGGAGAGATATTGGGAATAGTTGGATTATCCGGAGCAGGGAAAACCTCTCTGCTCCGGACTTTGAATTTGCTACATAAGCCCGATAGCGGAAAGATCATTTTTGAGCGGGAAGACATTACAAAACTGAATGAGAAAACGGTTATACCGATCAGAAAGAAAATAGGGGTTGTTTTTCAGCATTTTAATTTGTTCAGAAATAAAAATGTGTACAATAACATCGCTTTTCCGCTCTTACTTGAGAAAATTGATAAAGAGGAAATAAAAAGAAGAGTTGAAAAAATAGCCGATGAGATAGGTTTAACGGAAAGATTGAACGCTTATCCTTCACAGTTATCGGGGGGGGAACAACAAAGAGTCGGAATTGCACGATCGATCATAACGAATCCTGATCTGATTTTACTGGATGAGCCTACATCGGCTCTGGACCCCATGATTACTAAAATAATTCTGGATTTGGTTTTGGATATATCTATAAAGAGAGGATTGACTATTATCACAGTTACACACGATATGGATGTAGTAAAAAGAATATGTGACAAAGTAGCATATCTTAAAAAAGGAAATCTGAGTTTTTTTGGTGAAACACACGAGTTTTTTGCCTCTTTAACAACAAAGGAAGTTTCGGAATTTGAAAATGAATTTTTGACCGATTTTGAAAAAATTAAAAAAAGAGAATCAGATGAAAAAAAGTTTATAAGAGTTGTCTTCTGGGGGAAGAATACTCATGAGAGTGTTATCTGGGACACGGCTAAAGACATGGATATAAACGTTAATATTCTATATGGAAAGATAGAAGAATTGAAAAAAGGACCTTTTGGATCACTTATATTGGAAATAAGTGGAGAACAGAGTATGAATTTTATAAAAAATCTGAAGGAAAAGGTCTATTATCTAGAGGTGATATGATGATTGAACAACTACTTAAAGCTACTGGAGAAACCTTTTATATGGTATTCTTTTCGGGTTTTTTGTCTTTATTATTCGGATTACCGTTGGGAGTACTTCTTTATATTACCTCAAGAAGCGAGGATAAAAAAAAGATTTATTTCGTTCTGGATACCCTGGTCAACATTTTCAGATCAATCCCATTTATTATTCTTGTTTTATTGCTGATACCACTTACAAAGGTTCTCATTGGAACTATAATCGGATCGAACGCAGCAATCTTTAATCTGACTATTGCTGCTGTTCCCTTTATGGCCAGATTGGCTGAAAACTCTTTTAATACTTTACCATCCGGAATAATTGATTCGGCAAGATCATTGGGAACGACTAACTGGCAGTTCATATCAAAAGTATTGATTCCAGAGACTTTGTCTGATCAGATATCGAATTTTTCAGTTATGCTGATCAATTTAGTAACATACACCGCGATCGCAGGCGCGGTTGGTGCCGGTGGACTGGGTCAACTGGCAATAAATTACGGATATTATAGGTTTCAATGGGATGTCGTATTGTACTGCGTTATAATCCTTGTTTTAATAAGTCAGCTTATACAGTTTGCCGGGAAAAAAATATCGACGAATCTTAGAAAATGATAAGAGAAATCTAGATTTCTCTTATCATATTGTAAAGATCTGAAAAATTTGTACAGATATTTTTCGGTATTCTTTTTTCTTTTTTTAATATGGAAAGTGGTTTATTCCAGAAGAGTATGAATTCAACTCCTGCGTTTTCCGCACCCAAAAAATCACTGCTTAAGGAATCGCCTATGTACAGAGAATCTTTCAATTCGATTCTGGAGATTTCGGATGCTCTTTCAAATATCAACGGATCAGGTTTCGGTTTTCCGACCTCTTCAGAAGTCAGTATGAAATCGAAATATTCATCCAGATTCGCTTTTTTTGTTCTTCTTGCCTGAATCTCTTTTATTCCGTTCGTCAAACATGCCATTTTATGATTCTTTTCTTTCAGTTTTTTTAATAATTTTTCTGCCCCAGGAATAAAAAACGATTTTTCCTTTAAAAATTCCAGATAATCTTTTGCGGGATTCATATTTTTTTTTATTTCAATGCTTTTAGAACGGAAGAAAATCTTAAATCTTTCCTCTCTAAGTTTTTCCTTTGAAAGTAGACCTTTTTCATAATCTTGCCAGCATTTTTTGTTTATCTCAGAGTAGCTTGACAGGTGATCATCTGAAAATTCAAGATTGTAGAGGATCATTAAATCTTTCAACGCCTCTCTCTCACATTTATCGAAATCGAGTATCGTGTTGTCCAGATCGAAATATACTATTTTCATAATAAATCAATTATAACCTTTATTTTTTTTCGTGCCTCATCCATTGCTTTCAATGAATCATCAAATGAGCTGTAACAGGAAATCAAATCATTTAATGGCGGATTGTAAATTCTGATAAAATCGATTGCCTTTTTAAAATCTCCACATCTGGATCCTATTAAATGGTATTCGTTCACTACTATGTGAGAAATATCTATATTGATCTTTTTGTTGAATGTACTTTTTAGGATTATTTTTCCAGATGGTATACAGATGTCTAATGCCGTTTTTAAACCGCTTTCATTACCGGTAGCTTCAATGACGGAATCAAAATTATACTTGTATTCATCTACTATATCTTCGTTGTACATTTCAGTTTTTATGCCCATTTTTTCCGATATTTTCAATTTTTCTTTATGTTTTCCTATATGAAGAAAATCATATTCCTTTATTTTTAAGACCATTGCAATAAGGAGTCCCAGTCTTCCATCTCCTATCAACGAGATTTTTTCATCAGGGTTGATGTAATTTTCAATTTCCAGAGCCGCAGCCAGTGGCTCAACAAAGGTTCCGTAATCATCAGAAATTTCATCCGGGAGAATATGAACATTTTCAACCGGCAATTTTGTATATTCTGCAAAACAACCATTGTAATTATTGATACCAAAAGTTCTGATATTTCTACAGTGTTTCGTTAAACCTCTTTTGCATATTTTGCATTCGTGACACGGAATATTTATTTCACCGACAACTCTCTTGTTTATCAACTCTTTATTGTGACTTTTGATCACTATTCCAACGAATTCGTGCCCTGGTATTCCCTCAAAATTTTGATATCCCTTCATTATTTCAAGATCTGTACTGCAGATTCCGGCCTTTATGATCTTTATTAAAACCTCGTTTTCATCGATTTTTGGTATATCCCTTTCGACTAAGTTCAGATTACTTCCATCGAAATACAACGCTTTCATCTTATCGCTCAATATTTTTAAACCCTCTTTCCAAATCAAAAATAATGTCTTCGTGATTTTCCAGTCCCGCTGAAATTCTGATGGTTTTATTTTTAAATCCAAATTTTTCTAAATCTTCGTTCAAGAAACTTCTGTGAGTCATCATGGATGGAATTTGTATTAAAGTTTCGGTATCTCCAAGGCTCACCGAAATTTTTAATAATTTTAAGGAATTGACGAATTTAATACTTCTGTCAATTTCACCGGATATCTCAAAGGAAAGGATCCCTCCACTGTCTCTCATCTGTTTTTTTAAAATGTCCACATTTTCCCCGTTGAATCCGGGATAATAAATTTTTTCAACTTCCTTTCTCTGTGATAAAAATCCGACGATTTTTTCAGCATTGAGGCAGTGTCTTTCCATTCTCAGATGGAGTGTTTTCAGACCTCTTAAAATCAGCCATGCATTGAAAGGACTTATTACACTTCCATACTCGCAGAGAGTTCCGAATTTTAATTTATTTATATAGTCTTTATCTTTGGAAGTTACGGTTCCTCCCAGAACATCCCCATGGCCGGACAGGTATTTTGTAGCGCTGTGAAGAACTATGTCTGCTCCGTAATCCAGTGGATTCTGCAGATATGGTGACGAAAAAGTGTTATCAACGACAATTGTTGAGTTGCTGAAATATTTTGAAACTTTTTCAATATCGATTAATTCCAGAGAAGGATTGGTAGGCGTTTCAAAGAAAATCACCCTGTAGTTTTTATTTTTTATGTTAGAAATGTTATTTAAATCTTTGAACGTTACGTCGATACCATATTTCGGCAATATTTCTTTTATAAATGAGTGAGAAGAGCCGTAGATGTTGGTGTGCGCAAGGATGGAATCACCGTGTTCCAACAATGACATTAAAACGCCGGAGATTGCTCCCATTCCCGATGAAAAAGCGACAGAATCTTCTCCCTTTTCAAGAATCGAAATAGTTTTTTCCAGTTCCCTTATTGTCGGATTATTGCCCCTGGTGTAAACATAATCATTGGTTTTGAATGAAAAGGCATCATCCGCACTTTTTATGGTGTTGAAATAGAAGGAACTCGTTAAATATAACGGATTGTTTATTGCATTATTTTCATTGTAAAATTCCGTGTGAATGGCTTCAGTTTCAAAATGTTTTTTCATATTATCCCCCTAACAAATATAGCATATGAAACTAGTGTTATGTATTATTTATTGTATAAATTCATGATATATTATAATTAAAAGCAAGGGGGAATATAATGAGTAAAACTATTTTACGTATAGATAATAAAAAATATGAAATTAATGATTTAACACCATTTTTAATAGCAATATTGGATCTCGTTTATGACGGGAAATTTGCCAATGCCGAAAAGGATTTAAAAAATACAAAGCTGGAAAAAGAGCTGGTCACTGTTAAGAAGCTTTTTGATATTTATCCTGAAACTATATCACAGGACAATTTTTCACCGGTTGATTTTTCTGAATTCAAAAAATATTTAGAAGAGTCTGAATTCGATTTTTCTTATTTTAAAAACGGAACGTTCAATGGATTCACGGATAAAGTGATGGCTTTGGCGAATAACGGGAATTATAAATCTGCACAGAGCTTTTTAGAAGCATTTAAGGAATCGAATTTTTCAACGGCGAGTATTTATGAGTTGATGGGGACACTCTATCTGGAAGAGGGAAAGATTGAAAAGGGAATCAATTATTTACAGGAATCGATCGGTATCAATCCAAATCTGGATACCGCTTACTCTGAATTGGGAAACGCTTATTATAATGAAAAGAAATTTGATCTGGCAGCGGAATACTGGCTGAAAGAGATAGAAATCTCGCCCGATCACCTTTATACATATTTTATGGTTCATGACTCGCTCAAAAAATGTGACGAAGATGATGCCGCCAGGGATATACTTCTTAAATTGTTGAAGAATTATCCCGATAACTTACTTGCAAAATATCATTTAATGGAATATTATATTCGAACTGATCAAAAGGATCAGGCCGATAAAATGAAAAGCGAAATCATAAATTCCATACCAAAGTATTCCAATGATTTCGAAATATGGTCTAAAATTCAATATGAAAATGAGAATTACAGCGAAGTTATAGATGTGATCGACAGTCATATTTCCACCAACCCCAACAGCGCGTATCTTATAGTGTTCAAGGTTGTCCCGTTGATAAAAATGAACAGATATGTCGATGCAATAATCACTATCAATCAATTGAAAGAGAATCACAAGTGGTATTATTATGGGAAGAATGATTTTTTCCTGAATTATTTATCCGAGAAAGAACGTAAAATATGTGGCATTTAATTATAAATTTATTATTCCTGGTGTTGGGTTTGATATTCGGCAGTTTTTTTAATGTGGTTATTTATAGATTGCCTAAGAAAGATCTTTCGATTTTTAAACCCGAAAGAAGTTTTTGCCCCAATTGCAGAGCCCAGATAAAATGGATTGATAATATCCCGATTTTCAGTTATTTATTTCTGAGGGGCAAATGCAGGTATTGCAAAGAGAAAATTTCCTTCCGGTACCCTTTGGTAGAAGGAATAACAGGGATTTCATTTTTATTGAACTCAATTTTTTTTCCCATCGAGCAGGCAATATTTTTATGCCTTTTGAGTTCAGGTCTGATAATAACTTCATTTATAGATTTGGATAATTATTTAATACCCGATTCCGGGATAATTTTGATAGCGGCGGGGAGCTTCGGATGGTCAACAATAAGGGGTAATTTTCCGTTTAACCTTTTAGATGCGTTGATAATACTGGCTGTTTTTTCGTTGTTCTTTTTTATTGCGAATAAATTTAAAAAGGATAGTTTTGGTTTTGGAGACGTTGAACTTTTCTCTTGTCTGGCTTTAGGAATAAGCTTAATTGGAACGCTATTTGCTGTGTTGATCGCATCGCTTGCGGGGATAGTATATTACTTGATAATTTCCAGAAAAAACGGTTCGAAAAATAAACTGTTGCCCTTTGGGCCATTTATTTCACTCGGAGGATACATAGTTTTTTTCATTTTAGATGTTATAAACAATTTCTATAGAATTTCTTAGATATAAAAAGTATTTTTTGTCTATTCCCATATATTTTATTCTAATCATATTAGAAATCGAATAATTAAATTTGACAGGTTGAATATGGTGTGTTAAATTAGGTTAATCGATTAACTAATCGATTAACCGGGAGGTAAAGGGTGTTATGTCCGCAAACATAAAGGATGTTGCCAAATATGCTAAAGTTTCAACTGCGACCGTTTCCAATGTTATTACCGGGAAAAAGTATGTCAGTCCCGATCTTCAGGAAAAGGTCAATAAGGCGATAAAGGAACTGAACTACAGACCAAGTAAGCTGGCGAGAAGTCTGAAAATAAAAAAGACTTTTCAGATTGGCTTGATGGTTCCGGATATAACCAATCCCTATTTTGCAGAAATTGCAAGGGGGGTTGAAGAAGAAACATTAAAAAACGATTATCAATTATTTTTATGCAATACCGATGGTGTGCCGTTGAGAGAAGAGGATACAATCAGACTTTTTCTGGATCACAGAGTCGACGGGATCATTTCTGTAGCGCCCAGGATGAGTGAAAAAAAGATAAATGGTTTTTCTAATAATGTTCCAACGGTTGTAGTTGACAGACATCTGATTTCTACTAATCCATTTATCGATATTATTTATACAAATAACTATAAAGGATCGTATATTTTGGCCGATCATCTGATTTCTAAAAAGCACAAAAGATTTTTTTGCGTTGCGGGTCCAAAAAATGTGCACAGTTCGAGAAGAAGGTTGGCAGGATTTGTTGAAAGGGTCAGGGAAGATCCGGATTTGAGTATAAAGGTGGTATTTGGAAGATTTAAATTCGAAGATGGGTATAATTTGATGAACGATTTGTTGAAAACAAATTTTTGCCCCACGGCCGTTTTTGCCGGAAATGACATGATGGCCTGGGGAGTACTGGAAGCGATAAAGGAAAAAAACATAAAAATTCCGGACGAAATAGCCGTGGCAGGGTTTGATAATATATATTTTTGTAAATATTTAGTTCCTTCGCTGACCACTATTCACCAGCCAAAATATGAGGCGGGAGTGATAGCTATGAGAACTTTACTGAAAAAAATAGATGCTATAAAACATCAAAAGAAGATAATAAATAAGAATCTTGAATTAGAACCAGAATTAATAATAAGAGAATCTACATAAGGAGGAAAAACAAATGAAGACAAAAGGTATTTTACACAATGAATTGGCAGGAGCAATTGCAAGAGTTGGTCATGGAGATATGATAGTCATAACTGATAGGGGTTTTCCCTTTCCCAGACACGATTACACTGAATGTATAGATGTATCTGTCGGAAGAGGCATACCTGGAGTAGTCGATGTATTAAAAACAGTTCTTGAGGAATTGGAAATAGAAAAAGTTATCATTGCAGATGAAACAAAAACGGTTTCTCCGGAAATATATAAAGAATTCAAAGATGTTATCGGTAAAATAAAAAATAAGGGAAATGAAATTGTAGAAGAGAATATTCCTCATCCTGAATTCAAAGATCTGGTATTGAATGGAAGTCTTGAAGGAAAGGAAATGAAAGTGTTCGTTAAAACCGGGGAGTTTACTCCTTTTGCAAATATTATTTTAGTATCGGGAGTGGATTTTTAATTTGACTGACATAACTGATGTTTTGAATACTATATTTCCTGAAGTAAAACCGATAATTGGAATGATACATCTGAGACCACTACCAGGTGCACCCCTTTACAATCCTGATAAACAGAGTGTCAGTGAAATGGTCGATATCGCTGTTAAAGAAGCGAAAATGCTCGAAAAAGCAGGAGTAGATGGATTGCAGATCGAGAACATTTGGGATTATCCATATTTGAAAGGGAAGGATATTTCTTATGAGACCGTATGTGCTATGACAAGAGCGGCAATGAAAGTAAAGGAAGCAGTTGATTTGCCGATAGGTATTAATTGTCATTTGAACGGTGGAGAAGCGGCGTTGGCAGTAGCAGTAGCTGTAGAAGCGAAATGGATCAGAATTTTTGAATTCGTGAATGCCTATATTTCGCACACCGGATTAACGGAAGGCATAGGTGGAAAACTGGCGAGATACAGATCATTTTTAAAAGCAGAAGATATAAAGTTTTTTTCCGATGTGAATGTGAAACACGGTAGCCATTTTATTATTTCCGACAGGTCGGTATCGGCTCAGGCACATGATGCCGAAAGTGAAGGAACCGATGCGATAATCATCACAGGTTTTGAAACGGGAAAAGCCCCGACAGCGGAAAAGGTGAAGACCATATCTGATTCTGTAAAATGCCCCACTATCATAGGAAGCGGAACAACCAGTGATAATGTAAAAGAATTATTAGCATATGCAGATGCCGCGATTGTAGGCAGTTATTTCAAAAAGGGTAACAACTGGAAAAATCCCATTGACGAAGAAAGAACTTCGATGTTCATGAATAAAGTTAAGGAATTGAGGAAGGAGATCAGTTAATGAAATTCAATTTTTCGGGAAAAATAATTACCATGGGAAGCGCAAATATGGATTTGGTAATGAAAATGAGCAGTCTTCCGGTGAAAGGTGAAACGATTATTGCCGATGATTTTAACACCTATCCGGGAGGAAAAGGTGGAAATCAGGCCGTGGCGGCTGCAATTTTGGGCGGAGAAGTGGTGTTCTTTTCCAAACTGGGAAATGATAGTTTTAGCAATGATTTGATCAAAGAGATGAATGATAAAAATATCGATACTTCTGAGATTATTATTGATAAAGGTGGAAAGGCCGGTATCGCAATGATCAGAGTCGATGAGAAGGGTAATAATTCTATATCTTTCACGTCTGGAAGCAATGGTGATCTGTGTCCTGAAGATGTTGTCAATAATTCTGAAATCTTTTCCGGTGGCGATATTCTTTTAATAACCATGGAATTGAAAACAGAAACAGTTTATAAAGCCATAGAGATAGCTAAAGAAAAAGATATGTTCGTAATTCTTGACCCTTCCCCGGTCCCGAAGGAAAAAATTCCCGATAAAATTTGTAAATTAACGGATATAGTAAAACCCAATGAAACTGAAGTTTTTTCAATTACAGGTATAAAAATTGAAACAGAAGAAGATGCAAAAATGGCGTTGAGAAAGTTAATTGAAATGGGTTTTAAGATTCCAATCATTACGCTTGGAGAAGAAGGTTTTTATTGTTTGGATGAGAATAAAATTGGTAAATATGCTCCAATGAAAGTAGAATCAGTGGACTCGACGGCTGCGGGAGACGTATTTAATGGAGCTCTGGCTGCAGAACTTTCAAAAAATAAAAGTTTAGAAGATGCTTTGAATTTTGCGAAGGTAGCCGCTGCACTCAGTACGACAAAAAATGGTGCCCAATCTTCTATTCCGAATATTGAAGAAGTTATAAAAAATATGAATTTGGAGTAATTTTATGAAAGAAGTTTTAGTTTTAGAAAAAATTTCAAAAAGTTTTGGTGGTATTCACGCTCTTGAAGACGTTGATTTCAGTCTTCTGGAGGGAGAAGTACACGCTTTGCTCGGAGAAAACGGAGCGGGTAAATCTACGTTGATAAAAATCCTTACCGGTGTTCATCAGAAGAATTCCGGGAAAATAAAGCTCTTTGGTAAAGATGTAAAAATTTTGAACCCTGTTGATGCCAGATACAAAGGAATAGCAGCAATATATCAGGAACTCAGTTTAATAGAAGATTTGAGTGTTGCCGAGAATATTTTTCTGGGCAATGAACCGACCAAAGACATTTTGGGTACCGTCAACAGGAAAGAGCTTTTCGATTTGGCCAGTCAAAAGTTGAAGAAATTTAATATAGATATAAATCCCAGCATAAAAATTTCCGAATTGGGAATGGGTCAGAAGAGAATAATAGAAATAATCAAAGCTTTGGCTATTGATGCGAAGATTTTACTTCTGGACGAACCGACAACCGGGATGAGCAAAGTAGAAATTGAAACGTTATTCAAAATAATGAAAGATTTGAAAAAGCACAATGTGACGATGATTTATATTTCTCATCATTTAGAAGAAGTCTTTTCGGTATGTGATAGAGCAACGGTTTTAAGAGACGGGAAAAATGTAAAGACGTTCGAAGTAAAGAATTTGGAAATTCCGGATCTGGTACAGGCCATGATAGGACGAAATCTAAATGATGAATTTCCAAAAAGGCATGGAAAGCCGGAAGATGAAATTATTTTCAGTATAAAAAATTTCAAATCTTTTAATATGAAACATGAAATAGATCTGAATTTAAAAAAGGGAGAGATTCTGGGTATATCCGGTATTATAGGTTCAGGAAAAAGCGAACTTGCTCTGGGGCTTTTTGGCGCCGATAAAAAAGAGAAGGGAAAAGTATACATTGAGAATAAAGAAGTGAATATCAAAAATCCCGGTGATGCAAAAAAAGAGAAAATAGCCTTTATTCCTGAAGATAGAAAAACACAGGGATTGTTTCTGAACCAGAATCTTCTTTTGAATTTAACCGTAGCGAATATGGAATTGGTTCTGAATAATGGTGTGATCAATTCCAAGAAAAGAAAGGAACTGTCTACAATAACTGCTGAAAAGCTGAAAGTTAAACCTCTGAATTTGAAAATGCAGGCTCAGAATTTATCCGGAGGAAATCAGCAGAAAATAGTCGTAGGCAAATGGTTATGTGGTGTTCCAAAAATCATAATTTTTGATGAACCGACCAGAGGTATAGATGTAGGAGCAAAAACTGAGATTTACAATCTCATTAACGAATTGGCAGACAAAGGAACAGGCATAATTATAATTTCATCGGAATTTAAAGAGATAAGTGGTGTTTGTGACAGGATACTGGTTTTTAGAAACGGAAAAATAGCTAAAGAAATGAGTGCCGAAGAAGCAACCACTGAAAATATATTAACCGTGGCTTTGGGAGGATAATTGATGAGCGAAAAGATTATTGGAATAAATTCAAGCAAAGGAAATAAAATACGAAAATTGTTGAAAGGTGAACTGGGATTGATTCTTATTCTGGTTGTCATGCTCCTGGTTTTTTCATTCCTCTCGCCATATTTTTTCACATCCAGAAATTTGCTCAACATTACAAGACAGGTTTCAATTACTCTTATCGTTGCGATCGGTATGACCTTTATTATATTGACAGGAGAGATAGATCTTTCTGTAGGTTCTGTGGCAGCTTTGGTTGGAGTGGCAACTGCTTTTACCCTTAAACAAACTGGATCTATATTTGTTGCTATTCTGGTTGGTATTTGTTTTGGGGCGGTTCTTGGCTTGATCAACGGAGTAATAACGGTTTATGGTAAAGTTCAGTCGTTCATAGTCACACTTGCGATGCTTGGGATAGCAAGAGGAATCGCCCTTGTGTGGACGAATGGGAAACCTGTTTCGCAGCTTCCGGCAAATTTTTCAGCTATGGGAGCGGGATATATTGGGCCGGTACCAATATCTACCATAATTGCCGCCTGTGTGTTTATTGCAGCATATTTTTATCTGAATAAAACAAAACATGGTGTTTATATTAAATCGATAGGTGCCAATAGAGAAGCGGCAAAACTGTCTGCAATACCTGTTAATAAATACAGACTTCTTGTTTTTATAATAATAGGTTGTCTGGCGGCTCTCGGTGGTATCGTAACTACTTCCAGATTACTTTCGGCTCAACCAACGGCTTCAGAAGGACTTGAAATGTCGGTTATCGCGGCCGTTATTCTTGGAGGAGCTTCTCTCTCGGGAGGCGTGGGAACGGTTTTGGGAACTTTGCTCGGAGCTATGCTTATTGGAGTAATTGATAATGGAATGAATTTAATCGGTGTATCATCGTTTTTTCAACAAATTGTTAAGGGCGTAATAATATTAGTTGCTGTTTTAGCAAAAAGAGAAAACTAACCCAAATGGGGAAAAGGAGAAGGAGGTTTCCTATGAAGAAGTTATTGTTAGTATTGTTAATTGTATCGGTTGTTTGTTTTGTAGGGTATGCGAAGACTGTGGGTTTTGCTGTTTCAACACTGGCTAATCCTTTCTTTGTAACAATGAAGGAAGGAGGGGAAGATATGGCAGCGGATTTGGGTCTTGATTTCATCGTGCTCGATGCTCAAGATTCTCCGGAGAAACAATATTCTCAGATAATGGATTTAATCACAAGAAACGTAGATGTTTTAATAATAAATCCAGTTGATTCTGATGCCGTTGTATCAGCAGTTCTTGAAGCGAATGCTGCGGGGATCCCGGTCATTACTGTTACAAGACCTTCCAATGGAGGTGTCGTAGAACAGCATTTGGATATCGATAACAAAGAAGCTGGAATGCTTGCCGGTGAAGCGCTTGCAAAAGCTTTGAACGGCGAAGGAAAAGTAGCTATTTTAGAAGGAATTCCTGGTGCTCCCTCAGCGACGGACAGACAGGCGGGATTTTTAGAAGTAGTTGATAAGTATCCTGGAATAGAAGTTGTTACTTCATTAACTGCAAATTATTCCAGAGAAGAAGGTTCAAAGGTTACTGAAGATATTTTACAGGGTAATCCGGAATTGGATGCAATTTATGCACACAATGATGAAATGGCTCTGGGAGCTCTAAGAGCTGCAGATGCTGCCGGAAGACTTGACGAAATAAAGATATTTGGAATTGACGCTGTGGACGACGCACTGGCCGCTATATTGAATGGAGAAATGGTTGCTACAGTTCAACAACAACCTTATTTGCAAATGCAAGAGGCTGTTAAAGCTGCTCAAAAGATAATCAACGGCAAAGATGTAGAAGATCTGATAATTATTCCATTGAAACTTATAACTGTTGACGATCTGCAGTAATATTTTTTCATGCAGGAGATGGAAATCACTTTCCATCTCCTTTTTTTATATCGTTTTTTGTGTCTATGTCATAAATATTTCTTTCGTATCCTTCTATTTCCATGAAATCAATTATATTTCTTCTGACGAAGGTGTAAGCCCCTACATCTTTTTTTAACAGATGGGAATATAAAAAGCACTTTGAGGGAATATATGTCGGAAATCCCTTTATTCTATCAAATACAAAATATATGAATTTATCGGGGTGTTCTTCCGCTTTAGATTTAATCCGTTTTATATCATCAATTTCTATTGAAGGCATATCACCCAAAATTATTATAACTCCATCGTATTTATCCTTCACATTGTTAAACAATAATTTTAAAGAAGATGAAATTCCCATGTTGTAATTTTCGTTTATGAGCAGATTAAAATTTCTTTCATTTATCTTTTTTATTAAAGAAGGCTTTATAACCATGAACAGGGGAATGTCCAAATTGCTGAATTTATCGATCTGGCTTTGAAGGAGAGGTTTGCCTTCATAAGGGTAAAGCATTTTCTCTTCTCCAAATCTTTTGCTTTCTCCTGCAGCCAAAACTGCGAAGGCAAAATCAGTCGTTCTCATTTTTTACTACTTCGTTAACCGCATCCAGTATTTTATAATAGCCTGTACATCTGCACAGGTTTCCTTCGAGGGCTTCTTTGATCTCATATTCCGTTGGATTCGGATTTTTCATGAGTAATGCTTTTATTGACATAATAAAACCCGGTGTGCAGAAACCGCATTGAACAGCACCGTTATTTATAAAGGCTTTTTGAATCGAATCCAGTTCTCCGTTTTTTTCGAGACCCTCTATGGTTAGGACATTCCGGCCATTTATTTCAGAAGCGAACATCAGGCAAGAATTCACTGCCTCATCGTCTATAATTATTGTACAAGCTCCGCATTCACCCTCTCCGCACCCTTCTTTTGTACCGGTCATTCTCAGATCATCTCTTATAAAATCGAGAAGCCTTTTATCCTCTTCTAGTTCATACGAGTACTTTTCACCATTGAGATTGAAATCAATTTTCATTCAGATCCTCCTTTATTTCCTCAATGTTATTATATACTTTAAGAGGTTTCAAATGGTTTAATGGTGTGTTTAAATCCTTCAGCCCGTTACCGGTGACAATAACAGCAGCGGATATTTTTGAGGAATATTCCCTTTGAATATATTTTTTGAACCCGGCATAGGCAGTTGCTCCGGCTGGTTCTGCAAATACTCCGGTGGATCTTGAAAGCTCGAATATGGCATCGATTATTTCACTGTCTTTAACACTTATGAATGAACCACCGTATTTTTTGGTATATTTGCAGGCCTTGTAGACATCTCTCGGTTTTCCGACCGCGATACTATCCGCAACCGTCGAAACGTTTTCATCTGAACACTGGAAGGGTTCTCCACTTAAATATGTTTTCATAAGCGTCGAAGCATTTTCTGCCTGTACTCCGATAATTTTTGGAATTCTGTCCAGTAGCCCAAAGTATTTCAGGTCGCTGAACCCTTTGTAAAAGCTGCTGAGTACCGTTCCGTCTCCCACAGAAACAAAGATAACATCCGGAAGCTTCCAGGCTGTTTGTACCGAGAGTTCCAGAGAGCAGGTTTTCTTCCCTTCGAGTAAATATGGATTTATTGCACTGTTTCTGCAATACCAGTTTCTTTCAAAACCCAGTTCCAATGAAATATCGAAGGCTTTATCATAACTCCCGTTTATTTTTATCACTTTAGCACCATATATCTGTAATTGAGCCAATTTTGCTTTTGGGGCGGATGCGGGTACGAATATCACATTTTTAAGATTGGAAGCGGCACACAATCCTGATAATGAACTGGCTGCATTTCCCGTTGAAGCACAAAATACAGTTTTATATCCCTTTTCATAGGCCTTGTTAACTGCCAAAGCACTTGCCCTGTCCTTAAAGGAAGCTGTGGGATTTTTTCCGTCATCTTTTATGTAAAATTCTTTAATATTAAATTTTTGAGCGATATCATCTCTTTTGTACAGAGGAGTATTTCCTATTTCAAGAGGTGGAAAAAAAGAATTCGTTTCCACGGGTAGCAGGTCTATAAACTGCCAGATTCCTTTTTTTGAATAGAACGAAAAATCATCCCGGCTTAGTTTCTTTTTCTCCAGTATTATTTCTAAAGTTCCCTTTCTATCACCGCAACAGGGACAGGTATATTCGATTTCATTTTTTTTGTACTCTTTTCCACAATTCATACACCTCAATATATATGACATTTCAAACTCCCTTTAAAACATTTTTTATAAAATTAAAGAGCCGATTTGGTAAATGATCATAGATACTATATATGCTATTGCGGTTGTGTAAAGTGCTGTGAAGAGGCTCCATTTTAAACCTATTTCTTTTTTTATGGTGATCAACGAACCAAAACACGGAACATACAGCAGAGTGAAAACTATAAAACTGAACGCCGAAAGGGGATTGAAGATACTCTTCAGCCCTTCGTTCATACTTCCATTGGCGAATAACGTACCCAATGTACCCACAACGATTTCTTTTGCTGAAGCTCCAAAAAGAAGAGCGACACTGGATTGCCAATTTCCAAAACCCAGAGGAGTAAATACTGGGGCAATAAATTTTCCTATATGCCCTGCAACACTCATCTCGGATCCATATTCTACACCCGCAGGCAAAAATGCCAGACACCATATAATTATAACACCTATAAAAATAATAGTTCCTGCCCTTTTCAGAAAGTGCCAGCTATTGTCAAATGCATCCTTGAATATATATTTTATTGAAGGCAATCTGTAAGGGGGTAATTCCATAACGAGAGGTGCCGTTTCTTCTTTGAACAGAGTCGATTTGAAAAGTTTTCCCATCAATATGGCCACCACTATACCTATTATATACATAGAGACTATTATTAACCCCTGATGTCCCGGAAAAAATACCGATGCAAACAAAATGTATATGGGTAATCTTGCACTGCAGGACATGAATGGCGTTATCAACACGGTTATAAATCTGTCTTTCCTTGAATTGAGGGTTCTGGTGGCCATAATAGCCGGTACTGTACATCCAAAACCCATAAACATCGGGATGAAGGATTTCCCGTGAAGCCCCATTTTATGCATTATTCTATCCATAACGAATGCGCCCCTTGACATATAGCCGGAGGATTCGAGTATCGCTATTATGAGAAATAACATGAATATGTTGGGCAGAAAAGTTATCACAGTTCCAACTCCTCCGATGATCCCATTTGTCAAAAATGATAAAACGACTTCCGATACCTTTCCTGAAAGGCCCATGGTGATGGAATTACTCAAATAATTGACGAAGCCTTCAAGCAATCCGACAAAGATATCTCCCACGAAAAAAGTTAATTGAAAGGTCGACAGTAATATGACGAAAAAAATAGGAATGCCCAGCCATCTGTTTGTGAAAACCGCATCCAGTTTATCTGTCAGATCTCTCCGGTTGAGAGTGTAATGATATTTGCTGAATTCCTTTGCTATACCATGAAGATAGGCGTACCTGGAATCGGCAATTATTACAGTCGATTCCTCGTTCAGTTTCTTTTCAAGATTATGAATTGAAGTGTTTATTTTTTCGAGTATTTCATCTTTTGAGGAATAGTTTTCCAGCAATTGATTCAGGATATCATCTTCTCTTTCTATGATTTTTACCGATAACCATTTAAGCGGATATTTTTCGGATCCCGGAAGACCTGAAAGTATAATTTCTATCTCATCAATGGTTTCTTTCAAAGGAGACTTGAAATATTTATAATCGATGTCAAAAGTTTTTTTGGTTTTAATATCATCGTATATGATAGATTTTAAATTATCGATACCTATTTTTTTCGAAGCCGAAATGGGTACGATATCGATTCCCATTTCCCTTGACAGACCTTTGGTATCGATGGATATCCCGTTTTCTTCCAGTTCATCTATCATATTCAGGGCCACAAGTACCCTTTTTTTAAGTTCTATCAATTCCAGTACCAAGTACAAATTTCTCTCAAGATTTGTGCCATCGACTATTACAACGACCAGATCCGGATCGTTCTCTATTAAAAAGTTTCTTGCGATTATTTCGTCCTGAGAATAAGCATTAAGGCCATAAATTCCGGGCAGGTCGACTACCTTCAAATTTATATCTTTTATTTTGGCCGTACCTTCTTTTCTTTCAACGGTTACACCGGACCAGTTGCCAACTTTTTGATTTGAGCCTGTTAAAGCGTTGAAAAGAGTTGTTTTACCCACGTTTGGGTTTCCCGCTATTGTTATCATATACTTTTCTTTTTCAATCATTATTAAATCTCCTGCATTATGCCTTTTCAACAAATATTGATTTAGCCTCATCTTTTCTCAAGCTGAGTCTGAATCCTCTGAGTTTTATTTCAATGGGGTCACCAAATGGAGCAAATCTTTCAATATAGATTTTAGTTCCGGGTAAAATCCCCATATTCAACAATCTTTTTTTTATAATCAATTTACCTGCAACTCTGCTGACAACCAGCTCCTCGCCGGGTTTAAAATTATCCAGTGATTTTGATTCTTCGTATTTTTTACTCTTCATATATCCATTTAATTTTTTCTGCAGTTCTTCATTTGAAGTGAAAAAGTCCGAAAGAGCTTCAATTCTTGAAAACAGCTTGCTGTTCAGGTGGTGTTCTATTCCACAGGCCAATTCTTCCGATTCTTTGTCAGAAAAATTAAGAACCTTTTCCAGAAAATCCTTTATAGTTTGATGTTTTTCATAAATTAAACTTGCCAGAACGAGTCCATCCTGTGTCAATTCGATGTGTCCGTATTTTATGTATTTGATTAATCCATTTTTTACAAGTTTTCTCATTGCTGAAACAACCGAAGAATTTCTCACTTTCAATGATTCCGTTATATCTTTTACCCTTACCGTTTGTTTTTCGAGTCTTATTTCATAAATTGCCCTTAAATAATTTTCCAAACTCTCAGATATCATATGGCTTCCTCCATTTCTTCCGCTATTTTTATTATACGGGGCTAATATTTATGTGTTGTTAAATATTTTATTCAAATGATATCATTTTCATTATGAATCAAAAACTAGTTCACTGATCTATATCATGCGAATAGGCTATATATGACACCTGCACCCCCGCATCCGAGAACAATCCATATGACTGAGGGTTTGAATATTTTCAGTAGTAAAAAGGCCGTCAGAAAAAGAAAGATGGTGAATAAACTGAATATAGAGGATATCCCTATTCTCAATGTGGCGGCGATTATCAATGAAAATGTGGATAATCTTAAAATGAAAAAGATTTTTTGAACATCAATTTTTTTTGATAATAATTTGATAATCATTTCGAGAAGAAATAACCAGAAGACGCTGGGAATAATGACTCCCAGTGTGGCAACGGCGGAGCCAAGAATACCATACAATTCGTAGCCCACGAATGTGGCCGAATTTATGGCTATCGGACCCGGGGTTATCTGTGCAATTGCGATTAAGTTTAAAAATGTTTCGGCATCAATCCAGTGATTCAACTGAACGATCTCGTCCTGAATGAGACTCAAAGCCCCATATCCCCCTCCGAAGGCCAGAAATCCAATTTTTAAAAAGGAAAGAAAGAGATTAAACATATTTTTTCCCCTTCTCCATAGCGATTATAATAATTGCCACAACAAATAATATGAGTACGCTGGGTAAATGGAAGAACACAATTGATAAGGCACCCATAAAAGTTACCACCAGACTCAGTTTGTTCTTTTTATATTTGATTAAAAGCTGCAAACACAGATTTGAGAGAATCACTGTGACCCCGACTCTGGCCCCAAGAAAAAAACCATTGATTATTTTATTATCCGAAAATTTGTTGAAAAGGGATGCGATTATCAAAACTATAATAAAAGGTGGAACGGCCGATCCCAATATGGCGGCTATTGCACCCAACACTCCGCACAATTTATATCCGAGTAAAATAGCGGTATTTATAGCGATTACACCCGGGACGGTCTGAGCCTTTGAAATGATATCCAGGAATTCCTCTTCGTTCAGTATTTTGTATTTATTTACCAGGAAATCCTCGATCACCGGAATCATTGCATATCCTCCACCGATTGTCAAAGAGCTTACTTTAGAAAAAATTAAAAAAAGTTTTAGGGAATTCACCAACTCAACCTCCTTCCTAAAAGTCTAACATATAGGAATTATATTGTGGTAAAATTACTAAAAAGGAGGCGTAATGTATGATAAATAAACTGAAATGGGGCGCAAAAGTAATTTCTAAAGATGGCAAGGAAGTGGGAAAGTTATTATCGATTGTCATGTATCCCAATAAAAAGAAAATAACGCACATAGTAGTTGAAAAAGGTTTTTTTAACAGAAGAGAAAAGCTTGTACCCGTTGAAAATATAATATTCGCCGAAAAGGATGAAGTCAGAATCAATATCGAGAGTGAAGCTATGGATCAGTTTAAGGATTTTGAAAGCATTCAGTTTATTGAGGGCGAAAACGATAATGAAAATATAACACCCATTTATTGGTACAGACCCGTAGATGCTTATACAGAATTATACCCCCTTCCTTTATACGGAGCAAAGCAGAATATTCCCAAAGGTCAGGAATATCTTGAAGAAGGTTCATACGTTTTTTCAGTCGACGGAGAGGAACTTGGATATGTGAAATCTTTGATATGTAATAACGAGGGAAATATCACTCATATAGCTATAGACACAAGGCAATTTTCCTCTAAGGGCGATAAATTGATACCCGTGGACTGGATAAAGAAGATCAAGGAATGCAAAGTAATCCTATCGATGACCTCACAGTTTGTAGAGGATTTACCCGAGTACGAATGAATTTAAATTTCACTAGAATTTATTTTATTTTTATTACAATTTCAATAGCCGTTATGAATTTTTTTATGACTCCAATAAATTATTTGGCGTTGTTTCTTCCCGTTTCTTTAATAATAATTTATTTTTTTTCAACGGGTTTATTTTCGAAAAAATATAAGAAAACTATCGTCGATTTAGTTGAAGACCCTAAAAAGTTGATAAATCTTTCCCAGGTTTTGGAGGAAAAAAGAAAGGAAGGAAGTATACCTCAGGAGGAATACGCTTCAGTAAACGAAAAGGTGGTCAAACTGGAGGGAAAATTACTGGGCAGCATAATTCTTCAGAAGAAATTATTTTTCTTCTCATTGTATTTAATCCCTGTTTTTCCCCTGTTGGTCAGTTTGATTTATCTTATATTTTCCGTGCCGCAGAACATCGCAACCGTTATTGTAGCGTATGTTGCCTCATTTTTACTTTCTCTCGTTTCCCGTCTGGGAGTATTGAATATAAATAAAACGATCAAAAAAATTGGAGAAAAATTGAGAAAAGCCTTCGAAGATTAAAGGAGTTTTTAAAAAGTGGAAATAAATGTGAATAAACTGACCAAGGATTATTGCAATGGTGAAGTAAGGATTAGGGCGCTGAATGAGGTTTCTTTCGATGTGAAACACGGGGAAATTTTATCGATTTTTGGCCCTTCGGGATGCGGTAAAAGTACTCTCTTGAACTGTTTGTCAGGTATTGATACCCCAAATTCCGGGAAAGTAATTATAGACGGTGTGGATTTACATAGTTTGTCGGACAATGAAAAGACCAGATTCAGGGCAAAAAATTTAGGCTTCATATTTCAGTTTTATAACTTGATTCCCGTTTTGAATGCCGTTGAAAATGTAGAGCTGGTATTACAGATATTGAGAGTTTCGGAAAAAGAAGCGAGGGAAAAATCTATAGAAATTTTGAAAATTGTCGGACTTGGAGAAAAAATAAATTCATATCCCTCTCAATTGAGCGGTGGTGAAAGGCAGAGAGTTTCCATCGCGAGAGCTCTTGTCCATAATCCGGTGATTATTTTTGCCGATGAACCAACAGGTGCTCTTGATACTGAGACGAGTATCGAAATTTTAAATCTTATAAAAAAATTGAATTCTACATACGATCAATCTTTTATCATCGTTACCCACGATAAAAAAATCACAGGATATTCCGATAGAATCATAAAAATGGATAGCGGAAAAATAGTCAGTTTTGAGGAAAACGGCGAAGAAAAATGACTTTTATTTTTATTATTTCTGTGCTCATTTTGATTTTTGTGATTTTTTTGATAATAAAAATGTTGTTAAACAAGCTTATTTTGACGATAAGCGTGAGAAATATGTTCCGGAGAATAACCGATACCGTGTTGATCATACTTGGCTCTCTTTTTGGAACGGCATTGATAACCGGTTCCTTTGCGATCAATGATTCGTTCCAGAAATATTTATTTTCCCAGGTTACCTATTCTCTGGGGGAAGTCGATGAAATAGTTCAGGTTGATGAAGAAAGAGGAAATGTAAAATACTTCACTTTTGACGAAGTGAAGTATTTTATAGATCGGCTTGAATCAGAAAAACTCATAGATGGATATCTGCCGGTTTTAAATTCGAATATATCGGTGGGACTGCCCGGAAATGCGAGATCCCTCGATGGCGGACTTTCAAAAAATGTTGAATTTGTAGGTTCCGATCTCTCTCTTTTTAATAAATTCGGGAATGAAGACAGAGATGACATAGATACCGATGGGGTTTATATAAACCAGTCATTGGCGGATTCATTGAATTTATCTGTGGGAGATAAAATAGAATTACTTGTAGATCCGGTTCAGAGAACTTTGTTCTGGGTAGAATTGCCACAGCTCGAAATTACAGGTATTCTTGGGAACAATGCTTTACCCAATATGGGTGAATTCAGAGGATTCAACAGTTCTTTTTTGCTGGTTCCCGATGATGTTTATAGAAAAATTGTGGGGTTGAAGGTTGAAAATTCGTTCTCAGGGATAGTACTCTCGAACACCGGGGATGAATTGAAGGGGAATGATCTGAGTGAAGAAGTCAAATCTACTTTTCTGGATTGGAATACAGGCAATAAATTTAAGATAGATATGCTTAAATACGATGCTTACGCCAGCATAGATGCCAGCGAGTATACCGGAATTTTTTTCATGGCATTGAGTTCTTTCAGTATAATCGCAGGAATACTCCTGCTTATAAATGTTTATACGATGCTGGGTGAAGAGAGAAGGCAGGAACTCGGAACCTTGAGAGCACTTGGGTTTACAAGAAACAAAATCACTTATGAAATAATGTTTGAGGGTTTCTTTTATTCCCTGATTTCTTCTTTTATAGGTGTTTTTGTTGGTTTTGGCATTTCAAAGGTGATCTTGAACAGCGTTGTGGACCTTTATTACAATATTTCCAGTAATATCCCCTTTGGGAATTTTATTTTTGCGAATTTACCAAATATAGAATTTGCGTTTTTTATAAAACCTCAATCTGTCTTTTATGGTTTTGTAATCGGTCTTTCCATTCCTCTTATCGTGATATTTTTCACCGGAAGAAAGATTGCGGGAATGAATATAGTGTTTGCTTTAAGAGGTATTTCTGAAAAAATTGGAAACAAAAAAAGAAAAATGATCAAATTCTTCATATTTTTTATGGTGGTGTTTGGGGTAATTTCATTAGTAAATGGTCTTCAGAATAATAATCCGGCGGTCTTTTATCTGGGGATAATGTTAATAGGATTTTTATTTCCCCTGCTAACTCCGGAAAAAATGATGAAACATTTAATAACGATTTTTTCTATATTATTGATAATATTCACGCTTTTCACTGATTCAATAACTTTTTTTTCACAGACAGAAATATCTCAACTGTTCATAGTTTTAAAAGGTTTAACGATATTAGTCTCAGGTGGAATAATCGTTATTTTTAATTTAAAATTTATAGAGATGATTTTGCAGAAGATATTTGGTAAGGTTAAAAATGCCGGTCCAATTCTAAAAGTTGCCATTTCTTTTCCGGCGAGAAATACGGGAAGAACTTCTTTAGCAATAGCGATGTATGCAATTGTTTTTTTTATAATAACTATTTTATCAATTATTCCTGCTTCACAAAAGCTGGTAATTGAGAAGAATAAAGAATTCTTTTTCAACGGGTTCGACGGGGGAATTTTTTTCCTCGTCTCCGATGAAGTCGAAAATCTGAACGGAAAACTGGAAAATTACCGGGGTGTGTCTGAGATAACTCCTTTGAATTATACAAACATAGTTACATACAGCCCGAAAGGTGTGAAAAAATCTACTGTATTTTTCATCGATGCTCCATTTGAGGAAGGAAATAAATTAAACGTAATTTATGATAAAAACTTGGGCATATCTTCGGATAAAGAGATCTGGAATTACCTGGAGGAAAATAAAAACACCTGTATCGTTTCAAAGAACAGTTTCCCGAATATCAGATTGGGACAAAGTCTGACAATATATGAATTGAAGGATGATCTGAGCATCATTGATATATTTTCTGCAGGTAATATTAATTATGAAACTGTGGATCAAAAAAAGATAGGAAAAAATCTGACTTTGAAGGTTATTGGATATATTGAAAAGGAAGAATTTTCCATGATTAATGGAATTTACATCAGTAAAAACAGTATAGAAGAAGATTTTGGAAAAGATTTTTCTAAAGTACATATTCTATTCGATTATGGTGATATGGACGTTGAAGAAAGAGGAAATTTGATTTCCTATTTGAACGAGGACAGCCAGAATTCCGTTTATTTATCGGATGATATAGCTGATTTGACGTCTAGTTTTTTCAAAGGAACCATCAGTATTTTGAATTCATTTTTATATTTCGGATTATTCGTAGGAATAATAGGTATCTCTATAATAATGTTCAAAGCATTGTACGAAAGAACGAGATTAATAGGAATGTTAAAAGCCATAGGGTTCACAAAGAAAATGGTATTTTATTCATTTTTTCTGGAGACGACCTTTATCGTTTTCCTGGGAATAATGATCGGGATAATAACGGGTTCGCTTACGGCGTACGATTTTTTCCTTTCTTTCAGTGATCAGATGAAAGAATTTGCCATACCATGGGTTGAAATAATTTTAATAGGACTTATTTCATATATAATATCGATTATTTCAACTTCTATACCCGGATATTTGGCCAGTAAAATAAATCCTGCGAAAGCTATAAAATATTTTGAGTGAATATTAGGAAGTGTTTTTATGGGAAGAATATTGGTTATTGATGATGATCTGATGATTAGAAAGTTGATGGAAAAGATTCTTGTTAAAGAAGGCCACGAAGTATATTTAGCGGAGACCGGTCATTCAGGGTTTGAAATGATTAAAAGTAAATTGCCGGATTTAATAATACTCGATTTGATGTTACCCGATGAAAATGGATTGGATTTACTTAAAACTGTGAAATCTATACCGGAGACAAAAATGATTCCTGTGATCGTTTTAACAGGATCTTCACAAGTCGATGATAAACTTATCGCTCTGAAGTCGGGAGCCGTTGACTACATTTCAAAACCGTTTTTGAGTGAAGAAGTAAAATTGAGAGTTCAGACCCAACTAAAAATTTACAGTCTTATAGATTCCCTGAGAAAAGCCCTACTCAATATAGAGGATGACCTTATTGCCGCGGAACAGATTCAAAGAGCATTGGTTCCGGCTTTTCCACCTGAGAAACTGAATATGTACTGGCAGTACAAATTGTCTTCTAAGGTCGGAGGAGATATTTTTGATGCCATTTATCTAGGTGAAGACAGATATTTCATTTATTTGATAGATGTTTGTGGGCACGGGGTAAATGCTGCCATGCTTTCGGTTATGATCAATCGCTATATGAACAGATATATTCAAAATCTCAACACCAGCTTTATAAATTTTGAAGATCTTGCCAAGGGATTGGACAGCGAATTCAATTTTGACAAATTTGAATTATTTTTTACAGCGGTATTCTGTATAATAGATTATAAAAATAATGAAATTGTGATATCCAATGCGGGTCACTGCTATCCAATATATCTGAGGAATGACTGTTGTGAAGTAATTGAAAGCCCTTTGGAAGGGATAATAGGTATTTCAGGTTATTCCGGCAAAGTTACCAAGTTCGATATAGCGGATAATTCCAGGTTGTTTCTTTATACCGACGGTTTGACGGAAACTTTTGGTGTGGATGGTATTCCATACGGTTTTGAAAAGTTGAAGAAAATAATTTACGATACTAAAAATCTGACCGTTAAGGATCAGATTGATAGCATATATAGAGATTTAGTAAAATTCAGGGATAGTGATCTTTTTGAAGACGATTTGACTTTTATAGGGTTGGATTTTTCGAAGGGGGTATAATAGATGTTCGAAATCGATTGTGAAGACAAACAGGAAGCACGAATTCATTTTGAAAAAGATTATAGATTGAGTGGAGAGAGTTCAAACACTTTTAAAAAATGGTTGAAGGGGATTAATTTTTCGGATTATGAAGCGATTGGTCTGGATCTTAGAAATGTCGAATTCATTGATAGCATGGGAATTGCATCTATTATCTGGTTGAAAAGGGATTTGGATAAGAGAAAAGTGAATTTGAGAATAATCAATTGTTCGGATAATATTTTAAAGATTTTAAAAATGCTCAAACTGGATTCCTTCATTGATATTAACAGTTAAGGTTATCTATGAAATTAAAAATGAAATGCAATTCTACCTTTGAAGAAATTGAAAAGATCGGGACTGAGATTAGAAATATTTATCGTAAAAAAATAAATGATCAAAAGGCTTTTGAATTGGAATTAATTTTTAATGAGATCTGCTCTAATATTATCAGGCATGGATACAGATGTTGCAAATGTGGGGTTATAGAGGTTCAATTGGATAACCTGAAAGATGACACTGTTGAAATAATCATCATGGACAGTTCTCCAAAATTTGATCCGATAAATTACAAAGAAAAGCTGGGAGAATTTGAGAATCTGGAAAAGGGTGGTATGGGTCTGTATATAATAAAAAAGATCGCCAGGGATCTTGAATATAAATATGAAAATAACAAGAACATATATAAGATAATAGTGTGATTATCCTATTTGAACAATTGGAATAAGATAACAGATAGTAGAGAATCAGATAACAGCGAAAAGAAGATTAACAATTGCAGAACAATGGTCTAGCAATAGCTGAGCAATTGGATAACAATGGGAAAGCAGTTGGGAAGCGATCGGAGAACAATTGGCTAACGATGGAGAAGCAGTAGGAAAGCTGTTGAAAAACAGTTGTAAAAGGATCATGTTTTTTGACTTCCGCTCTTCGGCCTTTTTCGCTCTATAGCTTTTTTTGGCATTTTGAGTTTAGTTTTTTTATTCCATTTTACCTATTATCAATTCTCTTGTTTTCTATTCTCTTTTCCAGGCACCAAATACAAAACACCAGACACTGTCTTTCAAGCACCGAGCACAAAATACGGCGGAGATAGCGGAGAGTAGAGAAAAAGGGTAGGAGGGTCCAGAACGGGGAACAGCGCATGGAAAAACAATGGGAAAGCAGTTGGGAAGCGATCGGAGAACAATTGGCTAACGATGGAGAAGCAGTAGGAAAGCTGTTGAAAAACAGTTGTAAAAGGATTATGTTTTTTGACTTCCGCTCTTCGGCCTTTTTCGCTCTATAGCTTTTTTTGGCATTTTGAGTTTAGTTTTTTTATTCCATTTTACCTATTATCAATTCTCTTGTTTTCTATTCTCTTTTCCAGGCACCAAAACCTCAACACCAGACACTGTCTTTCAGGCACCGAGCACAAAACACTGTACACTGTCCTTTTCCTGTTCTCTATTTGCCAGTTCTATATTCACTAAGATGTTTTTTATCTTTTAAGCAGTTAAGCCTTTTGCTTTTGAGCTTTTAAGCCTGTTATCCGTTTACAGTTCTCTGTTATCTAAGCAGTTTTTTAGCTTTCTCCCTGTTCTCTATTACCAGTTCACTATATCTCTTTCAAGTGTGAATTATACTGTAAAAAGATCAGAAGAAAATCATAAGATATGCACTCGCAATAAGCAAACTGACGATTAGAACGAGCATTCCATAACCCATGAATGTTATAAATTTTAAAGGCTTATTTGAAGATTTTTTCAATATTGCAAGGCCTACAACGTTGGCAGAAGCTCCAATCGCTGTTCCGTTCCCACCGAGACACGCTCCAAGCGAGAGCGCCCACCATATTGGATTTAAATTAGCATACACCACGGGATTGATCTTTTGCATCGATTCCACGATTGGTATCATGGTTGCGGTGTAAGGAATATTATCAACGAAGGCCGAAGCAAAGCCCGAAACATTTAGGAAGAGTATTTCGGATGTTCTGAAAGAACCCTTCGAAAGAGTGAGCATCAAGTTGGCCAGCTGATCCAGCACCCCGGTTTCTTCGAGACCACCAACCATTATGAATAAACCTACAAAAAACAAAAGGGTAGTCCATTCAATCTTTGAGAAAGATTTTTCGATATCGGTGGGTTTTATCAGCAAAGCTGCAAGCATCGCGGCAAGAATGGCTATCATTGAACTCGGAACGTGTATTGCCTCCTGCAAAACAAAAAGAACCACAGTGATTATAAGGAGATAAACCGAGATCATAAAATTTCTTTTGTTGTGTTTGAGAGGATTTCCCATGTGAAACGAGTTGACATCTTTCTTTTTCTGAAACAGTATTTTTCTGAACAAAAAAATGAGCATGGCATTGCTTACCAGGAATATTATAAGCAAAACAGGGCCGAGATTTACAAGAAAATCTGTGAAACTCAGATCTCCCGCTGAACCGATCATTATATTCGGCGGATCTCCTATCAGTGAAGAGGCTCCTCCGATATTTGAGGAAAAGATTTCTCCAAGGACGAACGGCGTGGGATCAACTTCTATTGTGTCACAAACGGCCAGTGTAATCGGAACTATGACAAGAATGGTAGTAACGTTGTCCAGGACGGATGACACCAGAGCAACTATCGTTGTTAAATATATGTAGAGTCTCAAGAGACTGCCTTTCGAAAGGTTCAGCGCGATAGTACCAAGATATTCGAAAATACCGGATTTTTTTATTATGGAAACGAAGATCATCATTCCCATCAAAAGAAAGATAGTGTTGAAATCTATATATTCTCCGAAAATTTGCGTTGGATCGGAAAAAACACCGAAAAAGACCATAATGACCGCCGCTAGTAGTGCAACAATTGTTCTATTAATCTTTTCAGTTACTATCAAAGCATATGCTATAACAAAAATAACAACTGCAAACAACTCATGCACAAAACCATCTCCCAATTTAAAAACCCTTCCATTATATATCAATTTTTTGTCACTGATTTACTATTACAAAAAATTTACATAAAAATAATATAGCAATGGGAGTAGGTTAAAACACTTTTTACACATAAAAAATCTTTGAAGAATTTAAAAATCAACGATAAAAATAATTCGTAATATATTGTGAAAAATAAAGGTGAGATTTTTATCATAAAAGATGATAATTTGATGGTTTTCTGTGTGTAAATCCAGAAATCACTGTTATTTGTGAAAAAAACACAAATTTGCTTGTAGAGTTCAAGTCTTTACCGATTCTATAAGAGTTCATGGAAAACCGGGTGTTTTCATAATGATGAAGAGCTGAAACACCCGTTTTCACAGAACACTTCAAAATCGACCGGGCCGGATAAGAAATATGAATCAAATTAAAAAACGTTCAAATTATTTTCAGACCTGTATTCAAGAATTTTATGCGACCCGGATTGAAGTGATTTGATGTTCATTCATGAAACAGTTATGTCACAGTATTTTCAGATTATTTTTTTCAGCAGTAATGATGCATTGTGGCCGCCGAAACCGAATGAATTACTGAGAGCATAATTTATCTCTTTCTCAACAGAATTGTTCGGGGTGTAATTCAGATCACAAAGAGGATCGTTTTGTGCCAAATTTATCGTTGGAGGAACTATACTTTTGTTTATTGCAAGAATAGAGGCAATTGCTTCGACCGCCCCGGCTCCACCAAGACAGTGACCCGTCATGGATTTCGTCGAACTTATCGATAAACTTTCTCTCCTTCCGAACAATTTTTTAATCGCTCTCGTTTCCATTATATCGTTCAAAGGTGTGGATGTTCCATGTGCATTTATGTAATCGACTTCCTCAGGGGTGATTCCCGCTTCTTCAACCGCTTCTTTCATAGCCATCATGGCGCCGGTTCCGCTTTCATCGGGCGCTGTTATATGACATGCATCGTCCGTGGAGCCGTAGCCCACTATCTCGGCATAAATTTTTGCCCCTCTTTTTTTAGCGTGTTCGTAGTTCTCCAGCAGGAGGGTACCCGATCCTTCTGCCATAACAAATCCGTCTCTGTCTTTATCGAATGGTCTGCAGGCTTTATCGGGCGGTTTTCTCGAAAGTGCGCCAAGAGAATCGAAACCGGCAACGGAAAGTGGTGTCACAACCGCTTCTGTACCGCCGGACATTATTATATCCTGTCGCCCTTCTTTGATCATTTTAAAGGCCTCTCCAAGCGCATTCGTACTCGAAGCACAGGCGGTCACCATCGTGATGTTAATTCCTCTGAATCCATATTTTATGGCCAATGTCCCCGAAGACATATTGGCAATCGTCATGGGAATCATGAATGGACTGACTCTTCCCGGACCCCGCTCAAGAAGATTTTTATGCTGTGATTCGATCATGTCCATTCCACCCAGACCTATTCCGTATATAACGCCCGCTTTCCATATATCGAAATCGGCTTCTGTCAAAAGACTGTCTTCAAAACACATCTTTGAACTCGCGATTGAAAGCTGTACGAATCTGGATGTTCTTCTGGCCTCTTTTTTGTCCATATAATCCGTGGGATTGAAATCCTTTGACTCACCCGCAACCTTCGCTTTGAAATCGGTTGTATCGAATGCCTGAATCCAATCTATTCCCGAAACTCCCTTTTGCAGGGAGTTCCAGAAATCGTCTATGGTGTTTCCTATCGAGCTGATTATTCCCAGCCCGGTTACAACCACTCTGTTCATTTTTTCATTTCCTGTATGAATGTGACGGCATCTCCCACGGTTGCAAGTTTAGCCGTGTCTTCATCGGCGATTTTCACTCCAAATTCATCTTCGAATTTCATTATTAAATCTACAAGGTCGAGCGAATCGCAATCAAGATCGTCTACGAAATTTGATTCGGGTGTGATATCTTCCTTTTCAATTCCAAGCTGTTCAGATATAATTTCAATTATTTTTTCTTCCATTTTTTTCCTCCAAGATTTTTTATATTGATAAACCACCGTCGATGATGAAAACCTGACCGGTAATGTAAGATGCCGAATCACTAACTAAAAAATCCGTAAGATCAGCGACCTCTTCCGGTTTTCCCAATCTTTTCAGTGGTATATTCTTTATAATTTTTAATTTATTTTCTTCTTTGACTTTTTTTGACATATCAGTTTCTATCAATCCCGGTGCGATAACATTGCACCTTATATTCTTGGCAGCGTACTCCCTGGCAATAGTTTTTGAGAGCCCTATGATTGCGGCCTTGGAAGCTGCATAGTTAGCCTGGCCAGGGTTCCCGTGAATTCCTGAAACGGATGATATGAAAATTATCTTTCCCCCTTTTCTTCTCATCATATCTTTTATGAATTTTTTCGTTACAAAAAAGGTACCGTTCAAGTTCACATCGATGACCCTCTTCCATTTTTCCATTTCCATCCTGAGAATCAGGGAATCGGCGGTTACCCCCGCATTATTGACCAGCACATCCGGAATTCCATGAACTTCTATAACGTCGTCGTAGAATTCTTCAATACATTCGTAGTCACTCAAATCACAATAGAGAGGGAATACAAAGGCATTTCCCAGTTCATTCTGTATTTTTTCTGCTTTCATTTTATTGCTTCTATAAGTGAACACGACCCTGTAACCATTCTTTGCGAGCTTTCTCACAATTGCTTCGCCTATTCCGCCGGATCCACCCGTTACCACTGCGAGTTTATGCATTAATAAGCGACTCCTCAACTATCGAATTCAGAATATTGTGCGTGAATTCGCATTTTCTCTTTCTGTTTATTCTTTTCATCATACCAGTCAAAACTTTTCCCGGACCCACTTCATAAAAATCTTCAATTCCCAATTCAATGATATTTTTCATGCTCTGTTCCCACCTGACGGGGGAGACTGCCTGAATCACTATGTATTTTCTTATTCCCTCAACATCGAGTGGATACGGCTCCGCAGTCACATTGGACACAACGGGAACTTTCGGTAGTGCGATCTCTACATTTTCCAGAAACTCCCTCAACTTTTCCGATGCCCCTCTCATGTATTTGGTGTGGAAGGGAGCGCTGACTTTCAACTGCACGGCTTTTTTTGCTCCGATCTCAAGACTCTTTTTCATAACGGAATCCACCGCTTCTTTAATACCGGAGATCGTTACCTGACCAGGACAGTTATAATTGGCTACAATAACGTCACCACAACCGGATTCTTTCGAACATATCTTCTCGACATCTGATCCCTGCAGACCGATTATCGCCGCCATGGTTCCCTTTCCGGGCTCGATTGATTTCTGCATTTCGATTCCTCTCAGCCTAACAAGCTTTAAAGTATCTTCGAAAGACATCACTCCCGCCAAATAGAGCGCACTGAACTCACCGAGACTGAATCCCGCGACTATTTCCGGCAGTATACTCATTTCTTTAAGTATCTCGGCAGAGATGGCGCTCTGTAAAAATATTGCCGGCTGTGCGTTTTCTGTGAGGGTTAACATTTCCTCCGGGCCGTTGTCAATAACATCTATGAATTCTTCTCCAAGTATATTTTTCGCCTTTTCAATATATTTTTCAGCAATTGAGAAATTTCTCAACTGATCCAGCATACCAACGTACTGACTCCCCTGTCCGGGGAATATAAAACTATTCATCTATTTCACCTTCCTCTAATTTTTTTATCGTATTCCTGGCATCTTCAAACACTTCCCTGATGATTTCTTCCACGGGCAGTATTTTCTTTACCAGTCCGACGGATTGTCCCGCCATGACGGAGCCCATTTTCATGTCTCCCTCTATTACCGCTTTTCTCAATCCGCCAAGAGCCACTGTTTCTATTTCTTCGAATCCCGCTCCCTTTTTCTCGAGGAAAATTATTTCCTTCGTTAAGGTGTTTCTCAAAGATCGCACGGGATGCCCCGTCGAATTTCCGGTTACGATAGCATCCAGACTTCTCGATTTCAATAATTTTATTTTGAAATTTTCATGAGCTTCGCTTTCGGGACTGCAGATGAATCTTGTACCAAGTTGAACTCCTTCCGCTCCCAGACAAAAGGCCGCTGCAACTCCTCTGCCGTCGGCGATTCCACCGGCGGCTATCACCGGAATGGAAACATTGTCGACGACTTCCGGTATCAAAACCATGGTTGTGAGTTTTCCGATGTGCCCGCCGGCTTCCATTCCTTCGGCTACAACGGCATCGGCTCCTATTTTCTCCATTCTTATCGCTTGTGTTGCGGAGGCCACAACCGGAATAACGATCGTTCCAATTTTCTTGAAGCTCTCCATATATTTGGCCGGATTTCCAGCTCCCGTGGAAACCACAGGCACTTTTTTTTCGACTACTACATCAAATAATTCTTCTATTTGAGGGGAGAGAAGCATCAGATTCACTCCAAATGGTTTATCGGTGAGTGATCTGAGTTTATCAATTTCCGAAGATAATTTCTCAGGATTGAGATTTCCCGCCGCTATTATCCCCAGGCCTCCGGCAGTTGAAACTGCGGCGGCCAGGTTAGCGGTGGCAACCCAGGCCATTCCTCCCTGAAAAATGGGGTATTCAACTCCTAGTAATTCTGAAACACGGTTTCCAATACGCAACTCTTTTCCTCCTCATCCATTCTCCAGTTCAACAGAAGACTGTTCCAGCTCAGGCCAGCTCCATAACTTGTGAGAAGGACTTTCTGATTGTTTTCCAATTTTCCGCTCCTACGTGCCTCATCTATCGCTATCGGAATCGATGAAGAACCTGTATTTCCTATCAGGGAAATATTTGATACGATTTTTTCTTCGGGAATGTTCAGTTCCCTTATGACCGCTTTGAGAATCCTGGCATTTGATTGGTGCGGAATGAATTTATCTATATCCTGAATGCTTATTCCAATTTTTTCAACGATGTTCTTTATGGATTCAATGGAATTTCTGACCGCGAATTTGAAAACTTCACTTCCATTCATTTCGATTTTGCTGTTCAGATCTATTCCAAGTTTCAGAGATTCACACAACCTGACATCGGTTCCGAAATCTTTGCTTATTATAAAGTTTCCATATCTGCCTTTACTTTCCAGAATCAGTGCGCCCGCACCGTCACCGAAAAGTATAGAAGTACCTTTGTCTGAGTAATCCAGTTTTTTACTCAATATTTCCGCCGAAACCAGCATAGAAGACTTCAGATTGAATTTCTCCATGATGGCTATGGCAGATATGAGAGTCTGATTGAATCCGGTGCACCCGGAAACAATGTCGTAAGCAAGAGCGGGAATCAACCCCAATTTTTCAGCCAATTTGGAAGCAATTGAAGGAAAACTGCTTTCCGGTGAAGAAGTGTGAACAAGAATTAATTCCGGTTTTCCATCATAATCCTCCATCGCTCTTCTGGCTGCCTCAACCGCAATATACAAAATATCTTCATTTTCGACGTACCTTCTTTCCAAAATGCCGGTTCGTCTTTCTATCCATCCTTTATCTAAACCTAACGTCCTTCGAAGTTCCTCGTTATTAACCACTTTCTCTGGTAAATATGAACCTGTACCAGCTATTCTCATCACAGATTCACCTCCCTGTAAAAACAAGTGCAACCGCATACCACTTGATTTTTCTTCAAATATGTATGAAAATAAGACTGTTAACACTTTTTAATTTCTAAAATCGTACTGTTTATATTCAAAACATCCTGGCATGAGATTTCATAAAAGGCTTGGAGGTGAAAAAATTTGAAGGATAAAGATTACATCATGAAAATACTCCCTCACAGGTCTCCTATTCTGCTTGTGGATGGAATAGTGGACGAAGAGGACAATCTGATAATCGCATACAGGGATATAAATGAAGAGGATCCGGTTTTTCAGGGCCACTTTCCGGATTACAAGATATATCCCGGGGTGTATATCATAGAGGGGTTTGCACAAACAGCTGGACTAATGCTCTTAAGCGGCAATGACGAAACACCGCTTTTTCTTGGCATAAAAAATGCGAAATTCAAATCGGAAGTGAGACCCGGTGACAGGCTCGAGTACTTTGTTCAAAAGGAAAGAGAAAAAATGGGTGTGGTTTTTTTGAGTTGCTCGGCAAGGGTAGGTGACAGAATCGTTGCCACGGCCAACATCTCGGTTGGTGTGAAAAAAGCAGATAAAAAATAATTTTCTGAAGAGTTATATTATAATGAATAAGACAGGTATCACCGGCGGGAGAAAATCTTTGAAACGGACGTGGCTTTATGGTGGGCAATCTTTATATACTTCAAAAACTTCTTCAGGTTTCCGAAAACGACGAGAGAATAATATCCGTGATTTCTTACGGTTCATACGCTAGAGATGATTTTGACAAGTTCTCGGATATAGATCTCTATGTTTTCATTGGAGATGATTATTTCAAAAATTTTGATTCGGAAAAATGGCTTGAATCAGCCTTTCCGGTGCAGTTTTCATATATAAATTCTCATGAAGTCACGGAAGTTGTATTCAAATACGGAACGAGGGGAGAATTTCATTTTCTGCCCTATTCCAGAGCAAAAAATGAGATCGATGGATGGAAAGGGAAAGTTTTTATAAAAAATACCGACAGAACACTTTTGATAGACAAAAAAGGTGAACTGGGAGAATCTATAATTGAAATAGCAGAGACGGGGATCGTTGAGGACAGAGAGAAGACGATAGATAAAACTGTTAAGGAATTCGCGGACGGGGTAATTTTCGAATGGAATGTTTTACAGAGAAAGGACCTCTTCAGATCATACACGCTTCATTTCCAGAATCTTCACAACTGCGCCAGGTTGATCACACTTAAATACAACAGGACGGAACATATCTACTCACCTCGATTACTTGAAACTTTCATGGATAGGGCGGATTTTAACAGATTCAAAGAGTGTATTCCCCGGCTCGAGGTGGATTCACTGATAGATTGTCTCGAAAAACTTCTCCTTTATTTCATGGAAGAAGGAAAGGTTTTTTTCACCGGGAAGCAGAAAGAAATTCTTAGCAGTGCATGTGAAAGAGTTATAAAGAGGGCATACAGAATAGAAATAGCGGTTTTGAAAGGCAGCGAAGTTCTTTTCATAGAACAAACGCATAAGAATCCGGATAAATCTTACTGGCTACTTCCGGGAGGAGGAAGGGAAATAGGCGAAACTGATCTTCAGACAGCTATGAGGGAATTGAAAGAGGAAACGGACCTGGAGGTGGAGAAAATCGAATATTTCGATGAATACAGTACACCCGCAAGAGATACCTATCCATATGTTAAAATGTTCCTGGCACATTACTGCGGTGGAAAGCCTTCCCCGGGAAATGAGCCGGAAGATCCGGATGGTGTATTCTATAAAATAACCGCTATAAAATGGTTTGATCTGGCGAAAGAGAAGGACATAGATGAGTTGATCCTGAAAAACGGAGATTATCTGGAGAAAAAAATACGGGAGTTATCACTTTATGTGAACAAATTACGGAGGAATTTAAATGATAAAACATTTGATATGGGACTTTGACGGAACTTTATGCAACACGTATCCGGCCATGGTGAAGAAAATAAAGAAGGCTTTGAACAACCTTGGGCACGATGCCGATGAAAAGGAAATACTCAAACAGGCTAAGATAATGATGAAAAACGCCTTCGATTATTTTTCGGAAAAATTCGATCTGGGTGATAAGCTCTATGAAGAATTCATTTCGATGCCGACCAATCCAGAACATATGTCACCTTATGGTCACGTTGTCGATGTGTGTGAATTGATCAACTCGAGAAGCGGAAAGAACATAATAATTACTCACAGAGCAAAAAAGACGACTTATGAGATTCTCGATTATTATAAAATGACGGATTTATTTTATGAAATAGTTACCGCAGATGACAATTTCAGAAAAAAACCGGATTCTCATGCCTTCGACTACGTGATGGAAAAATACGGATTCAATAAGGATGAGGTTCTTGGAATAGGTGACAGAGAACTCGATATTCTAGCTGCAAAAGGGACCGGAATAAAGACCTGTTACTTCGACGAACTGGGTAAAAAGATCTCGGCGATACCGGATATACACATCGATGATTACAAAAAACTGTACGAAATACTCGTGCATGAAGGGTGATAAGACTCGCTTTCCTTATAAGTGATACACCTAATAAATTATTTTAGTGACCGGGTTTGGGGTAATTTTTAAAAATACCGTACGGGATTTGAGAGACGTTAATTCAACATATGGCGTAACATACCCTTTGAAGGGAACCCGTCATTTTTTCTTTTTAAAAACTCTTTGTGGCACGAAAAGGATTGAGACAGGATTTGCAGATGATCCGTTAAAAAAATCACAGCATTTTATCAGTCTTTATTCCCGGATATTTATAACGGTAACCTTTGCTCGCGATTTTCGTTTCTATAGCCATCTGAGGACAGAAATTATAGCAGGCAAGACAGTTTTCACATTTGTGAAGCCAGACAGGGCTGCCTTTTTCCAGTTTAATATTGTCCACGGGACAGATTCTTTCGCACAATTCGCAATGGTTACACTTTTCATTCACCGTGAAACTTTTATCAGCCATTCTGATGAGTTCATCGATACCCATATTCTTATCGGAACCGGAAAGTTCTGCAATTCCTTTTTTATAAAATCTCCCCAGTAAAAAATAAAGCGGAATCAGCAAAATGCTTTGAATTTTGTTGCCGGCAAATCTACCGGAATATTCCCTCTTTATCCTTTCACTCACAACATCCATCCTCTTGTTCGCATTTTTGATGATTTTATCTATATTTTCCATCGGTTTTTTGAAGCCATTCTGAGGCATATGAACCTCGTACATTCCGGATAGTTTACCGCCTCTTGACTTAATTATCTCCGAAAGGGTCCTCAGCGATTTTCCAGAATCGCCTCCATATGTTGCAACGGTGAAGATATATTTGTTACCGATACCTTCCAGCTTATTTGCAAATCTCTTCACTATAACCGGTAAATCGGCATAATAAACGGGAAAAACGATCCCAAAGGAGCTCGAACGCGGGATTATTTTCTTTTGATTTTTCAGAGAAGGTATTGAAATGATTTCCCCATCAATTTTTTTTGATAAAAGTTCAGCAATTCTCAAGGAATTTCCGGTTCCTGAGAAATAGAATATTTGAACCAAATCATCTTCGGGAATCGATTCTTCGCTCAACTTAAACCCTCCACAAAATTAAAATTATAAAAAACACAACCGTATTCATTATATATTATTTTCATCACGAATCCGTATTAAAAACTAACAATTTTCTTTTAAGTACTTGTGAAAAATTTTGTCATCGGGGACATCACAAATTTTTAACAGTTTGAAAACAATTTCCGGAACAACCATGAATTGCCGAGTTAACTTAAACGAACCATTTAAATAGCCGTGGACGATTTCCGTGTAATATTCGTATAAAGATAAATTATGACTTTTAAAGTATAATCAAAAAATGGGGGGTGTTTAATATGTACTGGTCTGCCATCGATGACATCATTTACATTTTGTTATTTTTCGGAGCGGCTGTTTTGTTAAAACGTTTCATTCCCATTCTGAGAAAATACCTCATACCGAATTCAATAATAGCCGGGTTCATAGGATTCTTGGTTGGTCCCAACCTGTTGAATCTCGTTCCGGTGAATATAGATTCCCTGGGTGGAATAATCTACCATCTTATGGCGATAGGATTCATAAGTCTGAGTCTGAGAAATCTGCCGAGAAGAAAAAAGGATTTCAACGCACTCAACGGCGGACTTATAATCGTCACTACTTATCTTATGCAGGGAATACTTGGATTCGTGATCTCTCTGATCTGGAGCTCTGGAGACAGCAAAGTATCCCCAGTCATGGGACTGATTTTACCACTCGGATTCGGACAGGGCCCCGGACAGGCATTTTCGATCGGAAATCAGTGGGAACAGCTTGGAATGGCAAATGGAGGGTCTGTAGGCCTGGCGATAGCGGCATCGGGTTTTGCGTGGGCGACTATCGGTGGGATAATAATCCTTAACATCTTACTTAAGAATAAAAGAAAGCAGTATGAAAATATAAAGGTCGAAGAAAAGAGAGAAATAGCGGTCAAAGATTACGAATTCTCCGATATGGACGGTCTCACCATACAGATGGTTATAATAGGGGTCATTTATGTGGCGGTTTATTTGCTGCTTTCCCTTATAAATCTTCTGCTTTCGGGTCTGGGAACATTTGGTGAGAGTATAGGAACTACACTGTGGGGATTTCACTTCGTTTTTGGCGCACTGATTGCCATAGCATTCAGAAATGTTTATAATAGGCTTCACGAGAAAGGAATTGCCAAAGAGAACTATTTGAACAATTTTCTGCTTCAGAGAATTGCGGGATTCGTTTTCGATTTCATGGTTGCGGCTTCCATCAGTGCGGTTGTATTGAGCAACATCAGAGATTCTTTCTGGGCAATATTTGCGATAACCTTTGCAGGAGGTATCGCAACGTTCTTCTATGTACAGTTGGCTGTTAGAAAAACGATGAAAGAACACCGTCTTCCGAATACGATAGCGTTTTATGGGAATTTAACAGGGCAGATATCCACAGGGATGGCCCTGCTCAGAGAAGTTGACCCGCTGATGAAAAGCGGAGCCACCGAGAACCTGATTTTCGGTAGCGGTATCGCTATTTTCTTCGGCTTTCCGTTGATTGCCCTGCTCAACATTCCCGCAATCGGTTTGAGAACCGGAGACACCAACATGTTTTTGTATACTCTGATCGGTTTACTCGCTTATGCGGGTGTTCTCTATTTCATATGGTACATAATCATCAGAAGGCAAAAAAAAGCCGTTTGATATCTTTATAAATAATCCAAAAAGGGAGAGGGTTTTTCTCCCTTTTTATTTGATGATAGAATAAAAGAGGGGAGGGTTTTTGAATGAATGATAAAAATACCGAACAAAATACGGAACTTGAAAATAAACTTAAAAATGAAAAACGGCTGGAGTACGCAAATTTCTTATTCATATGGATAATAAGGATGATTTTCATAGCCGCAATTGTGGTGAGTGTTGTCTTGAGAAATGTGAACACCATAATTCCGTCAATTTTGGGAACAGTGCTGGTATTTCTTCCGGTTTTAATTCCAAGGCTGACTAATTTTCACATAATTCCGGAATTTCATTTGATATTTGCGTTGTTTGTCTTCCTCGCAATGTTCGTCGGAGAAATCGGTCTGTATTATGAAACTGTCTGGTGGTGGGATATACTCCTTCATACATTCTCAGGGTTTCTTCTCGGCCTGGTGGGTTTTTCGCTGGTATATTTTCTGAACAATGCTGAGAATGTCAACATCTCCATGAGTCCATTCTTTGTCGCACTCTTTTCCTTCTGCTTTGCAATAATGTGTGGTGTATTCTGGGAAATATTCGAGTTCTCTTTAGATCAGATATTCGGTACCAACACCCAGAGGTCCGGCCTGGTTGACACGATGTGGGATCTCATAGTTGATACCGTTGGTGGTTTTTCGGCGGCGCTGATAGGATATTTTTATCTGAAAAAGGACAAAGAATCTTTTTTCATAAAATTGGCTTTGAAACTGATAAGCAAAAATGATTCAATTCGTCCTTCACTGGTCAGGCTCAAAGATAAAATAGACAGGTTTAAAATAGAAGAAAGAATAATTGTAAAAAAACCATATAACGATAAAAAGCAATCCGATAAAAACAGAAATAATATGTGATATATCATCCGTTAAAAATATCGAAATATAGGGGATCATCCAACACAATTCCGATCTTTTAGACCTGTTGATACCGATCATCGACCGTTTCGCTTCGAAAACCATCAGAACTTTCGGTGTACTTCACCTCTGTGACAAAACTCATGGTGCTTTCCCATAATTTCCCATATTTCGTACAAATTTTAACGAAAAAGTTCCTTTAAAATCTATCATACGGCCGTTAATAGCAGGAATACAATGAGAAAGAAGGTGATAGTTATGAAGAGAAGAGTGGCGATTTTTTTGTTATCTATGATTATGATGGCCGCAATCGGTTTTTGTGCTGCAACGCAGATAGACGCCGCGATAAAGAAACAGTAATAGAGTTGAAAGAGGGCGATATCACAGTGAATGAACTTCATATTTCAGAGGAAGTAACTTCAGCAGTGTACGTGGGAGTTGGGATCGTTTATTATGAAGACGGATACCTATTGAAGATACCCGGGTACTCAGTCACCAGAAAATTAATTCCTTTTATGAATATAACAACATCTTCATATTCTTAAACACCTCGTGTATTTTTATATTATTTTTTAAATATACAATTTCAATTTTAAATTCGTATGGTATCATTTTGTTAATTATTCTTATTTATTATCTTTTTTTGTTTGGAGTTTGGTGAAAATAGAAGAGGAGAGATTTATCAATGAGTTTTCTTGAAAACCTTAAGCTTGCTTTTTACGAGAAAAAGAAGGTCAAAGGCCCTTTTTTTGCCAAAGAATTCGCAGATGAAAACAGTCAGATAGATGATCTGGAAAGATTATCGATAAAACTTAAGGAAGGAGAAAAAAAGGAAAGAATAAGAAAAGACATTCAGCTTCTCAAAGCTGGGATAAAGGGCGAAAAAAATGTATATTTCGAACTTAAAAATTCATTTATTCCCTTCATAGGATTGCATGATATCAGAATAGAACAGGGCAATTATGTTGCACAGATGGATTACGTCATTATCACAAATAAATTCATTTTAATACTTGAAACAAAGCAATTATCCGGAAATATAGTAATCAATCAGGATGGGGATTTCATAAGAGTTCTTAAGAATAAATACGGAAAAATTTATAAAACTGAAGGGATATACAGTCCGATTTCTCAAAATCAAAGGCACGCGAGCATACTCAGAGATATTTTAGTAAAAAATAAAATCATCAGAAGGACGCAGGTGATTTCACTCGTTGTTTTGGCCAACGAAAGGACGATAATCGACAAAAGAAAATGTCCACGGAATATTTCCGGGCAGATATACAGATACGATCAAATCACTGAGTATCTGAAGCGGGAAATGGCCAGCAAAAAATATAAAGATGTAGATGTATTCGAAAAGATACAGTTTGATATAGCAGAATTTTTGATACAGAACCATAAACCGGTTAAGATAAATTACATCGCAAAATATGGCATCGCGATCGACGATTATTCAGACACCGTCAACGAGGAAAAAACTGAATACAGAATCGAAGAAGAGAAACCCGCAGGCAAAGATCTCCTCAGAAAGAAGCTCAGGGAATTCAGATTGAAAAAAGCAAGAGAAGAGCAGACAAAGGCTTACATAATATTCAGCAATTCTCAAATGGAAGATTTGATTGAAAAGTATCCCAAAACGAAGGAAGAACTGATAAAAGTGAGTGGATTCGGGAAGATAAAAACTGAAAAATATGGAGATGAGATAATAAAAATAATGAATGAAAATTGAAAGACCCGTTTTTACCGGCAGATGGGCAACACTAATTTTTCGTGTGGAGTTTCGGCATTTTTACTTTTGGTGGTATTGGCTGCTCGCTACTTTGATCATTTTTACTGCCTGCCTGAAATCGTTCAGACCTTTTGGTTTGTTCATTTCCAGAGTGATATAATTCTCATATCCGCTACTGCACAACTCATTTAGACTTTTCAACATATCGAGTTTCCCCACTCTTGGAGAGATAGAATAATCACCGTTTTCAATGAGGAGAAATCCCTGAACGTGCACATTCAATATCCTTTCAAAAAATTTCTTCAGTTCTTCAAAATTATTGTACAGGGAACTCCAGTTCAAATCCAGGGTGAATCCGTATTCTCCGGGCATGATATCACTCAATATTTTCCAGGCTTTTGTGGAATTCATATTTTTATCGCTCAGAGGGATATTTTCAACAGCAATGTTGATCTTATAATCTCTGGAAACTTCATACATTCTCTTAAACAGAAGTTTTAAATCTATATGGTCGTCGTACGTGTTCCACATGTGAAAGACAGCGATCTTAACCCCCAAGTCTGAAGTTCCCGACAGGTTACTCTTTAAAACGTTCTGGCCTTCCAGTACAACTTTTCTCTCCCACGACGACAACATGTTTCCAACATCACGATTTATGTGCACTGAGTATGCCTGGATTTCATTATCGATGCATAAATTCACCAGTTCTGAAACATTTATTTTTGGAGTGATATTCCAGTCCGCGGATGTGGGGGTTAAAGGAGCGTGTTTACTATTCCATTCGGGCAGGAAAACCAGCTCTGCTCCATCAACATCTAGTTCTTCATAAGCCTCAGGTATACCTTCATAATCATAAAATTTTTTACCAACCGCCATCGGTAATGTAGCCGTGGAAACCAGGAATTTTTTCATGAATCTCTCCCTTCAAAAGTGTCAGAACGTTAAAACGTCATAATAATGATACAGCGTTCAGAGATGAGGTGCAACTTCAGAAAATTTCAGACTTGTGATATATAAAATAAAATGTGGAGGAATTGTATACGTATGATCTGAGGTATTTTTTACTGTTCGTATTTTCCGTATTGCCGTTTCCATTTATTCGCAATTGAAAAGAATTTTGAATATCCGAATTTTTTAATGAAAGACACCGCTTCCCTGTATTTTTTGTACTTATAGCCTTTTTTGCCATGGAAAGCATTTATTAATTCACAGTTATCCGAATCGGAGCAATCGGCGCAGGAGATATAATTTTTGGTGATGCAGCATATTTTAATTTTACATCTCGCTCTTGAAAGATCACGAGAATTATCGGCATAACCAACTTTACAACCCTTGCACAGTTTATCTGCAAAAACGGGACATGTTTTACAGTACGCTCCGCAACATACCAGCAATACTTCGTCATTCACCCGTATCATCATTCAGTCCATTCGAAATGAATTTTTGAATTAAAAAACATAATTCTCCGCACGATCTCTGTAAATTTTATAGTTCACACACTTCACTTCAATTATGATATACCATTTTCAAATCACACTTCAATTTCCACATCTATCATATTGGCGGCCTCAACGCACAACTTCATATCATTCAACCCGATTTTTCCCTTATAAAGTTCCAGTTCTTTATTTTTCTCTGTCACCTTATTGTACAGATCCTCGTAATCCGCATCTGCCACTTTCTTAACCGTGTCAAACCCTGATTTCAGCAACGCACGCGCGAAATTCGAATTCACCCATTGAATCCTCGTCAGATCACTGAGCTTTAAGAGTTCAAGAAGTTCCCCTTCATCCACATCTACGGTTTTTAAAAACAGTTCTCTATCGGAGACATTTCCGAGTTTTTCATACAGAATTTGTGTGTTTTTGATTCCCGCTCCTGCCATTTTATCGAGGGTATCACCTGAAATCCAGCCGAACTCACTCAATTTCAGAGGTTTGGATTTTATGCTGTTCAACTCACGGAGCAAAACCGTGAGATATTCCTCCGAGATGTTTTTATCTTTCAACAGTTCCGCTTTCTTTTTCTTGTTTTTTATAATGGAAAAGAGTTCTTCAAGATTTTTGATATCGGCCTTCTCAAACGCACTGAAATGAATATCGGCCTCATCCTTCAGTATCTGACGACTGGGAATGAAACTCTTATTCAGGATACTCTTTTTATAATCCTCAAGACTTATCCCGCCGAAGTCGATAGAATAACTCATATAATACCCCCCTGAATGTTTTTAAAAATCCTTTTCTTGTTTATTATAGGGAAATCCCTCACATGAATCTGTATATTCTCCGGATAGTAGATTTTATCATAAGCGAATGAGGTCACAAAATATTTAAATTAATATATGGAGAAATATTTTACAGTTCTCCTGCTTTGGGAGAATGAGTCTTTTTAATCCACACATAAGATTTTTTTCAAATCTTCATTTGTCTTTTTTTATGATTTTCATGGCCTCTCTATAACTCAAAGGGGACAGTTTGTGACCATCGACGAACCCTTCGATAATTTCAGGGCCGATTTTTGAGTATTCACGCAACGCCCATCCGATAGCCTTTTGAATAAAAAATTCATCGATATCTTTGAGCTGCTCGATCAAACTGAAGAGCAATTTTACATCAGTGTTTTCCTTGTATCTCAACTGAAACAGCAGAGTATTTCTCTGAAGCCATATATTACCACTTTCCACCCATTTTTCTATGGATTTATCCCTGTTGCCAGGAAAACGTATGAAATAATTTCCGACGAGCTTTTTAGAAATCTCGTCCACCGTGTCCCACCAGGATTTGTGGATTATAATATATTCAAACAGATCGATAATATTTTCATCAAATTCATTTTTATATTTCTCTAAAAGTTCCATTCCAAAATACTGATATTCTCTCTCCGGAAAATACCACAGGTTTTTTGCAATAACTTCCAGCGTATCATATGGAGGACGTTCCTTCCTCTGCATGAATTCCCGTGTCACTTCTCTTCGCAATGTGGCGTTGACTCCGAAAAATTCGAAGTTATCTTTCATATACCTCTTCATTTCCTTCGCATTTTCAGAATCCGCCTCTTTCGCCAGTGCCTCCGTAACCTTCTGCAGATATTCATCGGAATCAAAACTTTTATTCACAGTCAACATCCCTCTCAGGTATTTTTCATAACCCTGTTTAATTTTAATATACATTCACCATATTTTATACAACGATCGTAAAACGATAGTTGAACAATGGAAAAACGATAGCCGAACGATGGGGAAGCGGTAGAAAAGCGATTGTTAAACAATGGACTAACAATTGACGAACCATAGCTGAACAGTTGCAAAACAATTGGAAAACCGTAAGAAAAGAGGGTGCAGGGTGTATAAGGGACCCATAAGATAATAGAGAAGCAGAGAACAGAGAATAAAAGCAGAACAAAGTTGTTTTTCATCTTTTAGGCTTTTCCACATTTTTGTATTTTGATCTTTTTGCTTTCTCGCTTTTAGGCCCTTCAGCTTTTATGCGAAAGGGAAGCAGTAGTTTAACGATAATAAAACAATTGAGAAGTGGTCGGGAAAAAGAGAACGGAGAGTAGAGAATCAGATAATAGCGAAAAAACAGAAAAACAGTTGAGCGATAGCTGAGCGATTGGTGAACGAAGCCAAGCAGTTGTAAGGAGATAATAGAGAAGTAGTGAATAGATAATAGCCTAAAAAGGACCTTTCTGCTCTTGAACCCTTTCAGCCTGTTCTCTATTTGCCAGTTCTCTGCTATCTATGATGCTTTTCATTAAACTTTTTGGTTAAAGCAGTAGTTTAAAAAACCATAATATCTTTTTTCGATGGTTTTCTGATTTTTTTCTCAATGTTTTATGAAATTTTTTTTATTAACGAGCTATTGGGTATATAATTTTATATGTGAGATAGAGGAGGAAACTATGGTTAAAAAGAGACTCTCTGAAAAACATATAAGATTTTTTGCGATAATTATATTCATATCCGCTTGTATTGCCCTGACTGCAACCGTTTTTTTTACTTTCAAATTGATAAAAATCACAACACATAAAGTAAGACATTCTCAGATTTTAAATGAAAGTACGTTCGATGACTACGATAAGATGAAAGATATAATCATAATCAGTTAATCGAAGCGGTACGGGTATTCCGAACCGCTGAATTTTCATAAATTTATATGTTAATAGATTTTTTTCACGTCCACAAAGATTAATTTTTTCCCTTTGCAATCTATTTCAGACAGCGCCGTTCAAAACACTGTCTGTTCCGTTCTCTCGATTATTTCATCCTGAAGGGCCCTTTCAAGGTTGTTGAAATGATCGCTGTATCCTGCAACTCTGACGATCAGATCCTCGTAATCCTCAGGATTCTTCTGCGCCGATACGAGTGTTTTTTTATCTATAACGTTGAACTGTATGTGATGGCCTCCGAGTTTGAAATAGGCTCTTATGAGAGCTGACAGATTCTTTATGCCGGTTTCTCCCTCCAAAACCGCAGGTGAGAATTTCTGGTTCAGCAGTGTCCCGCCTGTTTTTACGTGATCCATTTTTGATGCAGATTTCAGAACAGAAGTCGGACCGTTTTTATCCGCTCCCTTTTCGGGTGAAATTCCGTCGGTCAGCGGTTTGAAAGCGCTTCTTCCGTTCGGAGTGGCTCCCGTCACGGAACCAAAATAAACATGGCAGGTCGTCGGAAGCATATCTATTCTGTATTTACCTCCGCAAACGGTGTCTCTGTCTGAAACGGCGTTGTAGAATGTTTTGAATACTTCTTTCATGACATCATCCGCATAATCGTCATCGTTTCCATATTTTGGAGTGTTATTCAGAAGGGCGTTTTTAATCCCCTCCATGTTTTCAAAGTTACAATCCATGGCTTCTTTGATTTCGCGAAGCGAGAAGATTCCTCTGTCATAAACGTTGTATTTCAAACTGACCAGACTGTCGGTTATGGTTCCGATTCCGACACCCTGAATGTATCTCGTGTTGTATTTTGATCCGCCCGCGTTGTAGTCCCTTCCATTTGAGATGCAGTCATCTATAAGCAGCGACAGAAACGGACCGGGCATTTCCTTTGCGTATATGCTTTCGATCGTATTGTTTCCTTCTATTTTTATATTTATAAAGTAGTTGAGCTGTTTTTCGAAGGCATCGTACAATTTTTCATACGTTTCGAGTTCTTCTGTGGAACCGGTTTTTAATCCGAGCTGCTTTTTGCTTACCGGATCGAATCCGTTATTCAGGGTTATTTCCAGGATCTTCGGTATGTTGAAGTATCCCGTGAGGATATAGGCCTCTCTGCCGTGGGCTCCCGTTTCCACGCATCCGCTCGAACCACCGAATCTCGCATCGTCGATGTCTTTTCCTGCCACAACGAGTTCCTGTATGAGTTCTTCTGTATTGTAGAAAGCCGGTTGTCCCCAGCCTTTTCTCGCAACTTCGCAGGCTCTCTCCAGGAATTTGTTTGGAGTTTTGGTGCTTATCTGAACGTTGGAACTTGGCTGAAGGAGTTTCATCTCATCCATGACATCGAGAATAATATAGGAGAGTTCGTTCACCCCGTCATTTCCGGTGTAGGGATTTATCCCTCCCGTATTTATGTTCGCGAAATCGGTGTATGTGGCGCTTTCTTTCATGGTTATTCCGACTTTCGGAGGAGCGGGCTGATTGTTGAATTTTATCCACAGCAGTTCGAGATATTCTCTGGCTTTCGCATAATCGATATCGCCCTTTTCTTTTTCGGCACAGTAAAACGGGAATAGATACTGATCCAGCTTTCCCGGGGAGAACGAATCCCACGTGTTCAGTTCGGTCGTCACTCCTATATGAACGAACCAGTACATTTGCAGTGCCTGCAAGAATGTCTGTGGTCTGTGAGCCGGAACGACCTTGCAATTTTCTGCTATGAGGAGAAGATCGGCCTTCTTCTTTTCATCAGTTTCTCTGTCCGCCATTTTGAGAGCGAGCTTCACGTACCTCTTTGAATAGTTTATTATCGCGTCACATGCTATGCACATGGCTTTCAGTTCTTCTTTTTTTGAATATGAATCTCTGTCGTTTAAGGAATCTATTTTGTTCAACTCATTTTTTATTTTTTCCTTCAGATCCAGGAAACCGTACTTATAAATTTTATCATTCGCCACTGTGTGACCCGGAGCTCTCTGTTCCATGAATTCAGTGAAGATTCCGGCGTGATAGCAGTCCTCCCACTTTTCAGACATGTTATCCAGTATTTTTTTCCTTATAGACCTGTCCTTCCAGAAGGGTATGATTTCTTTTTCGTGTTTCCGGATATCTTCTTCGCTTATTATGAACGAGATGTATTTCCGGTTCTGCAATATTTCCAGATCCTCCATCGTGTGACAGCAAAGTTCCGGATATGTGGGGGCTTCCTGGGCTGTCGCTCCCTTTTCTCCAACAATCAGTTCCCCGTCTTCGATGGAGATGGATTTTTTATCCAGTATTTCCTTCAGGGCGAGTGCCCTCATAACTGGAACCGAATATTTTCCGAAGTTGTCTTTATAAAAATCAGTCATTATTAAAGCTCTTTCCAGATTCAAAGAAGGTTTTTTACCGGTGCTGATTTCCCTCAGTTTTTTCGTTCTTTCCGTACTTCCTCTCACGATTCATCCTCCTATCCTGACTTCTATGCTTCTCTCTTCATATATTTTTATCAGTTCGTTCAAGACTTCATCTTCCGGCGGTTCAAATAGTATGGGAATTTTACTCATGCTGTAGTATTTATCTTTTCCAAATGTGTGGTACGGTAACAAGTTGATTCTTTTTATATTCAGTTCGTTCATCAGGTCCGCAGTCTGTCTGGAATTATTATAACTGTCATTTATTCCCTTTACAAGCGGTATTCTTATTATGATCAGCGTTCCTTTACCTGAAAGTTTTCTCAGGTTTTCGATTATGAGTTTGTTTGAAACCCCCGTATATTTTATGTGATCCTTTTCACTCATAGTTTTAAGATCGAACAGATAAATATTCGTGAACGGATCGACGAGCTCGAATTTTTCGAACGACACATAACCCGAAGTGTCGATAGCGATGCTTATATCGTCATTTCTGAGCTTTTCTGAAACTTCCGAAATGAACTCGCTCTGTAACAGAGGTTCGCCACCGGAAAATGTCACTCCTCCGGATGATTCATCATAGAATACTCTGTCCTTTTTCAATATTTCATAGAGTTCGTCCGAATTCATTTTATTTCCCGTAAAGCTTCTGGCATTCACCGGACAGACAGAAATACAATTTCCGCATTTTATGCACCTCTTCGGGTCGGTGATGATGTTTTCTTCACATTTTTGAATGGCATTTTTTTTGCAGTTCTCTATGCATTTGAGACAATGTATGCAGCTTTTTTTATTCCATATTATTTGTTTTTCGGGATGAATACCTTCGGGATTATGACACCACGAACAGTTCAGGGGACACCCCTTTAAAAAAACTGTTGTCCTTATTCCGGGCCCATCATGTATGGAAAATTTTTGTATGTTGAATACCGTACCAGTCATATTCCTTCACCTGCTTTTATTACTATAGCAGAATTTCTTTTCTTTCACATTTTGGTAAAAAGGGAAGTATTTTTAAATTATTTATATTTAATCATTTATATTCGTTGGTAAATAAAAAGAAAACGAAATCCGTTTACTTTAATATTTATAATAACTATGATATAATTTAACAGACTATTCAATGAAAAATTATAAGTATTAAATATAGAATTTGAAAATTAAGCAGCTTTTGTAATTGTTAAAGCAAGAGGCATTGAGAAAATCTCATCTCTAAAGCTTTTAAGAAAAGAAGTAAAAAGTGTCGCATGTAATTTTCAGATGCGGATTTTCCTGGAAAGGACGATTTATTTAAAAGCTAGAAAAGGAATGATTCAGGAAATAGTAACCAAGGGTTGTTGAGTCGGCAGACGTACAATATCGAAATGAATCGAATGCTCCAAATACCATTTTACACAAAAAGGAGGTGAATAGTGATGGCAGTACAAACATCGATGTCTTCATCAGGTCTTGCGGAGGTTCTTGACCGAATACTGGACAAAGGATTAGTTCTGGATTTGTGGGTGAGAGTCTCTTTGCTGGGTTTGGAAATCCTGGCTATTGAAGCAAGAGTAGTATTGGCTGGCGTAGAGACATATCTTAAATACGCTGAGGCGATAGGTCTTACTGCTCCGCTCGAAGCGTAGCAAAATTTGAGATCTTTGCTAAGATACCCTTATTTAAAGCGTATTTTACCAAAGGGTCTCTTAAATTATTCCTTTTTGATTTTTGTTCATTTCTTTTTGTACGTTTTATTGTATGTTTTTGAGGATTTTTTATGCTAGTTGCAGCATTTCTAGGGAGAGATGATAATTATGGAGAACGCTATTGTAGGTCTGCTGACTATGTATGAGAAAAGAGTTGATCTTATTGAATCATTTGTTGATGGTTTTTATAGTGTAGCGCTGGAATCAGACGAGAACTTCAAAGTGTTCGAAAAAGAGAGAGAGCATTTGGAAAAGGAACTTGAAGCGTTACTTGCAAAAAACTGTTCTATTAGGCATAAAGATTTCAGAGCAGAAATGCATAAGGTATTGTCAAGTTTGTCTGTTGCAGAAGAATACCTTTCCAAAGAGCGTAGCTCTGTGATGAGTGCGGTGAAAGAGTATCTTTCGAGCCAAAAGAAATTTATCAATGAAATTAATGATCAGCTTTCTGCGCTCAAAATCGGTGAAGATTTCAAGGATTTGGTGGAGACCTTTAAAATAACATGTAACGATAAAAGTGAATTGCTCCTCCAGAGACTTCGGGGATTCCAGGAAAGAATTCTCATTTATAAAAGGGAACAAAGTGAATTGAATCGAAGGTTGAAATTACTGATTGAAAGAGGGAAGGAGCTCAAGATTGAAGATATTCGACGACTTAAAGGGACAGAGCTGTCCGCAAAAAGGAAAAGCGAGAAAAAACTTAGAAAAGAAGAAGTTAACAGGTTCTTGTCGAGGTTAAGGAATGAGAGATTTTCGAGCTGTGAAGCACGTATTCATAAAAAGAAGGAGGTTTAACAATGGAATTTGGACAGAAGGTCAAGAACCTAGCTGAAAAGATATCCGATTCAAAGGACAAACGTAAGAAAGAATTGGATGCGTTGAAAGCAGAAACGTTTCAGAGCCTGAGTGACAATTCGAAGATGTTAAACGAATTAAGAGAGGAAAGAAAGAGAGGTACTGAAAAACTTATTGAAGACTTGAAAAAATCCGAAAATATTAGAAAAGAGGAAACGAAAAAGTTGATCGATGACGTAAAAAAATTCATAATCGATACTTCTAATGAAAGAAAAAATTATGGAAAGTTGCAAAGAGACGAATTAAAAAAAGGAAGAAAGGAACTTCAGGATGTAGAAAATGCATTGAGAGAGGAGACAAAAGAACTTCTCAAAGGGTTTAATGAAACCCGAAAAGGATTTAATGAAACACGAAAAAAAGAAGAGGACGAATTGAGGGCTTTTCTCAAAAATAGTTCCGAAGAAATTTTTCATGAAGTGGAAGAGCTTTCCAGACAGGTCAATGAAATGAGGAAAGAATTTCGCGAAGAACGTTCTGAAACCGTTGAATCTCTTCATAATGATCTATCAGCAAGCATTGCCGATAGCAAAAAAGAAGTTCAAAAAATCAGGGAAGAGGCCGGAAAATTACGCGAAAACTCAAAAAAAGAGAGAGAAAAGTTTAGAAATGAATTAAACGAAGCCAAAAATGCCTGGAGCGATTTACATAAACAAGCTGGGGAAAGGCAGGAAAAAACTTCGGATGCTCCTTCAGAAAAAGAAGGAAAGAAGTCGGAAAAGGAACGGGAAATAATTAAAGAAACTACGAATAAGGATACCGGAACTTCTGAAGATGTTTCTAAAGGTGGAAAAGAGAAATTGGAACCACCCGAAGAAAAAACTGTCGAATCGAAAACTGAGCCTGATTTAACTGAACAACTTATGAACGAAATAAAAAAACATTCCGATGGAATTTCACTTACCGATCTTGCAAAAATATTTGATGTAGCGACGGTCGTTCTCGGTCGTCCGGTGAATCGATTGGTCAACGATGGAAAAGTCACTAAATACGACAAGCTGTATTTTCCATCAGAAGAAGCTGATTAGATGAAGAGTGAATCACTTAAGCATGTGAGAACGATGCGAGATATAGTTAGTGTACATAAGATTTATACTACCAGGAAAATGAGGACACATAATTCTTTGAGTAGCGATGAATCAGTAGAAGCTTTGCTTTCAGATGAGACATTGAATAGAGAAGATAAATTGCTTGTGCAAAAAGAAAAGCAGAAGTTAAGGAGCTTTTATGAAAAGGTAGAAAGATCTCAGGGACGTTTGCTTCAGCTCAGAGGAAAAATTGCTCATCAAATTCGTAGAAATAAAGCACTGATGAAAATAAGAAGAGAACTTCAGGAGGAAAATCGACATTGTAATTCTGAATCCAAAAAAAGAGAAAAGAAGACTTTAACCGCTAATAATGATTTTGAGTATTGATATCCGGGAGGAAGAGTATGAATGCTTACGTCGTGAATCTTATACCTAGCAAAGGCTTTGTCGTTACTCCATTTTTGAAAACGCTTATTGATCGTTCGCTTGATTATATAGCCGCAGGTTTTCCGCTCAATTTGAGTGGCCCTGCAGGGGTAGGCAAGACAACCCTTGCTTTTCATATTGCAGCCCAATTAAAGCGCCCGGCAGTTATGATGACCGGTGATCATCTCTTCAATAGTTCTGATCTGATTGGCGAAATGAAAGGGTTCAGAAAGAAATATGTTAAAGATAATTTCATCAGGTCTGTGGTTAAAACAGATGAGAATGTTACAACACAATGGACAGACAATCCACTTACATTAGCCTGTAGAAATGGATATACTTTAATATACGATGAATTTACACGTTCCAGACCCGAGGCAAACAATGTTCTGCTTTCTGTTCTTGAAGAAGGAATACTGTACCTCACTGCAGGTGGAGAATCTTACCTTAAAGTTCATAAAGACTTCAGAACAATTTTTACATCAAATCCCAAAGAATATGCTGGAGTCTATATGGCTCAGGATGCCTTGAGGGACAGAATGATAACAATAAAGCTCAATCATTTTGACAGAGAAACCGAAGTAGCTATCTGTCAGGGTAGATCCGGAATGAATTGGGAGGACTGTGAAGAGATAGTTGAGATCGTCCGCAAAGTAAGAGAGGATTCTAGAAATAATTCCGTACCAAGTGTGAGAGCGGCAATAATGATTGCCTCTATGGTGAAGGCGAAAGGTGGCATGAAAAAAATAGAGCGTAGCTTGTTCAGAAATATTTGTCTGGACATATTATTTTCGGAAATACCCAAAAGTAAACATGCTGATATGAAAGAAATGATTTCTGACAGTATTGACAAGATATGCTCACCTGTGGAGGTAGACAGTGATGAAAAATGAAAAAGAAGATAAATCTGAAAAAGATGTGATAATTGATTTTGGAATTGGTAAAGTGAACTTCGGGGGATTGCTCAAGAATTTTAGCAATTTAGTGGATGTTGCATCTAAGCTCGGTGAAGAAGGCGTCAAAACTTCCGGTACACGGAAAGTAGGGGACAAAGGAAAGGTAGTATACGGAGTCACTATAAAAAATCTTGCAGGCAAGACGACTTTCGAAACCTTTGGAAATGTTAAAGAGAGTGAAAAAGGGCCGGTTGTAGAGGATTACAGAGAACCAATTGTAGATGTTTTTGATGAAGAAAAAATCATAAAAGTTATAGCGGAAATGCCTGGCATTTCAGAAAAGGAATTGAAAATAGAAATATCAGGTGACATTTTAAATATAAATGCAGTGAGTGCTGAACGAAAATATACAAAAGAGATTCTTCTTCCCTGCGAAGTGGACGAAAAGATACAAAAAATTTATTTGAAAAATGGAATTTTCGAGATATTATTGACAAAAAAATCTGTCAACACCGGGAGTTGAGGGAATTGACTTCGCCGACACTTGAATTACGTGTGAAAGAGGCGAGAGTTCGCGATGTGGGTAGAGGTATAGTGAGAATAGACCCGGCTCTTTTCGAAGAAATTGGTGTAGAACTTGGAGACATAGTTCTGATTAAAGGTGTCAAAGGAGCTGTAGCTAAGCTTATGCCATCGTATCCCGAAGAACGGGGACAATCCTGTGTGCATATGGATGGTTTGTTGAGGAGTAGTTCAGGAGTTTCTCTTGAAGAAAAAGTGGGGATTTCTAAAGCTGATATTAATTTCGCGAATAAAGTTATTCTTTCTCCAATTGGTTTAATTTCTGCCGGTAATTATAAAAATTTTGGTAAATTCATAGGTTCATTTTTCACGGGGATGCCTGTTATGAAAGAGAATATCCTCAGAGCTAATCTTCTTGGTACTCGAAAACAGGATTTTACAGTTGTTGAAACACAGCCGGTTGGTCCTGTATTGATCACCCCAAGTACTCATATTGTGATCAGAGAGGTGAAAGACAATAAGGTTGGTCGTGAAAGTACATCTTATGAAGATATAGGTGGACTTGGACAAGAACTGGAACGAGTTCGCGAAATGATCGAAATACCTTTAAAGTATCCTCAATTATTTGTGAGGCTTGGAATTGCTCCTCCAAAGGGAGTGTTGCTCTATGGACCGCCCGGCTGTGGAAAAACTCTCATGGCCAGGGCTGTGGCAAGTGAGACTTCTGCTGCTTTTATCAGCATCACGGGTCCGGAAGTGATGGGAAAATATTATGGAGAGAGTGAAGGCAGACTGCGTTCGGTTTTTGAAGAAGCGAAAGCCAATTCTCCTTCGATTATTTTTATTGACGAAATAGACGCCATCGCTCCTAAACGCGAAGATGTAGGTGGGGATAAGCAAGTTGAAAGAAGAGTGGTCGCCCAACTTTTAAGTCTTATGGACGGGTTGAAGTCCCGTGGAGAAATAGTTGTAATTGGCGCGACGAATATTCCTAATTCCATAGATCCGGCTTTGAGAAGACCTGGAAGATTCGATAGAGAAATTGAGATAAGTATTCCAAATCAAAAGGGAAGATTTGAAATACTTCAGATACATACTCGTGGAATGCCCCTGTCCAGTGATGTAGATTTAAAAAAGCTTTCTGAAATTACCCATGGATATGTTGGTGCTGATCTCGAGGCTCTTGCGAGAGAAGCTGCGATGACGGTTTTACGGAGATTAATAACCACGGCAAACTTCGAACTCAGTGAACTCTCATACGAAGTACTTGAAGGAATTGAAATAAAAATGGCCGATTTTATGAATGCCTTTCAGGAGATAGAGCCCTCGGCAATAAGAGAAGTTTTTGTGGAGGTACCTCAGGTTAAATGGAGTGACATTGGTGGTTTGATATCTATAAAAAAGAGATTGGAAGAGGTTGTTGAATGGCCTCAGAAATTTCCGGATTATTTTAAAAAAGCGGGAGTATCAATTCCTAAAGGAATATTGCTTTTTGGTCCTCCGGGAACGGGCAAAACATTGATAGCAAAAGCACTTGCAAATGAGAGTAATGTGAATTTTATTTCCATTAAAGGGCCGGAGTTAATGTCAAAATATCTTGGTGAATCGGAAAAAAGTGTAAGGGAAATCTTCAGGAAGGCCCGGCTTTCCAGTCCATGCATAGTTTTTTTCGACGAATTCGATTCCATTGTCCCAAAAAGGGTTGCATCAAATGATTCCAGATCTGTAGAACGTGTCATAAGTCAATTTTTAACAGAATTGGATGGTCTTGAAGAATTGAAAGGAGTTCTTATTCTTGCTGCCACAAACAGAATAGAATTGATAGATTCTGCCATTTTAAGACCTGGAAGGTTTGATCTTTTGATTGAGGTTCCCCTGCCGGATAAGGATGATAGAATCAGTATCTTCGAAGTCCATACAAAGAATAGGCCGATGGAACCCAATATTAGCATACAAGATTTAGCGACATCGGCGGAAGGTCTTTCGGGAGCAGACATAAAAGAAATTTGTGATGAGGCCTCAATGAATGCTATAAGAGAGGTGATTGATTCTGGTGATACGGAATTATTGATTAGAAATCATCATTTTGACAATGCTTTAAAATGGTTGAAAGAACAAAAGGAGAGGATTCAATGATGACAAATCTGTATGTATATGCAATAGCAAAAATTTCAAAATTACCTGATATCATAGGCATTGAAACAGAAAAACTCTTCTTGATAACTTACAAAGACATAGCTGCTATTGTAAGCAAAACCACTTTTAATGAGATAGATCCCACAAGAAAAAATATAAAGAACCATGTAAAGGCTCAAGAGCAACTCATAATGAGTGAAACCATATTACCTCTCAGTTTTGGAACTATTGTTCCTGAAAAATTTATTAACGGACTGCTTGAGAAGAATTACATGGTTTTTTCCAGTGAATTGGAAAAACTGTCAGATACTATTGAGGCAGAGGTAAAGATCATGTGGAATCGTGATTATCTTCTGGATGAGTTGGACAGTAAAAACAGTAATTATTCGAACCTCAGGAAAAAATTGAACTCTGTAACTTCACCTTTAAAGAAACAGGAAATTGTTCTCCAAATAGGAAAATTAGTTGAAAAAGCGGTAGATAACTGGAAAAGAACTTATGCAGTTAAGGCACTCAATGTACTGAAAAACATGTCTATTGAAACTAAAGAAAATGATATTTCAAGGGTGGAGCTTCTTATGGATGCTTCTTTTCTTATAAACAGAAAAGATGAAGAGGCTTTTATTGCCATGCTGAACGAGCTTGATGAGGAAACTGGCGGACGCTTGAATTTTAAATATATTGGACCACTTCCTCCTTACAACTTTCTGAAAATGAAACTGGAGATGTGAGTTATGTCTTTACTGAAAGATTTGTTTTTTAAAGTACCTTTAACTCTTACAAAAGAGATATTTGAAAAATTACTTGAGGAGATAGATAAGGAAGCTTTACTGACAAAAGAAGCTGTTAAACGGAAATTACAGGAGTACCAATTACTTCTTGAGAACGGGGATCTCACAGAAGAGGAATATGAGAAGCTGGAAATCAAATTGATAAGGCGCCTTCACGCTATTAGAAAAGCAGAAAATGGAAATCGGGAGGTTAAATAATATGGAAGCCTCTAGAAATACATCTTCAACACTCGTTGATGTTATTGATCGTATTCTTGACAAAGGTCTTGTGATAAATGCAGATATTTGCGTATCCGTTGCGGGGGTAGAATTGCTGGGAATAAAGATAAGAGCCGCACTGGCATCTTTTGAAACTGCTGCCCAATATGGACTCGAATTTCCAAGTGGTACCAATTATGAAACATCTGCCTGGAAAGAAGCACAAAAGGGAAAAGAAGAATGCCCTCAATGTGGAAAAAGAGTTCCGATTGAAGAACTACTCAATGATGGGTGTCCCTGGTGCGGTTGGCAGAGCGCGAAGGCACTGAAAAAGAAATCTATGGAAAAAACTGTTCAGAAAGCTTCTATCCCTGCGGATTGAACGAGATCGATGTATGAAAGAGAAACCGAATTTAGGAATATTACTTAAAACGCTTGACAGAGATAGCAGAATTTTGCTTTATAACCTGTGGTATCGAAATCATCTCAATATATCACAGTTACGAGAACTGATAGGGGCACAAAATGATTTTGTGATTCTTGACAAGTTAAAGAACACTATAAATAAATTTTCACTGAAAATATTTGGAAAGCCTCTGGTTGCATTCCGTAAATGTTATAAAGATCCTGATTCAGGTGAAAAAATCTTTTTTAACTGGTGGTTTCTTGATGAGATGGAATTTTCCGACGGTAAGAAACCATTGATGGATTTTTTTGAAGAGCGGGATAATGTTGTGATAATTACTCAGTTGAAAAGTGCAGTAGATATAACAAAAGTGGAATTGAACATAAAAAATGATATCTTGGAAATCAAGATTAAGAAGGTGTGAAATGACATGGCTATCGAAATAGATCAGGATAATTTGAAAAAGGGACTTCTTGGACTACTCGTTGGTCTTCTGGAGATTATCAGAGATTCGCTTAAGCACCAGGCACTTTTGAGAATTGAGAGTGGTTTACTCAGTGATGAAGAATGCAACAGTCTGGGTGAAGCATTTATGGATCTTGATGAAGCGGTTGAAAAAATAAAAAAAGAACAGGATATTGTAGAAGCAGTAAAGTCTGTAAGGGATGGTCTCGACGATATAGTGGATGATGTGATTGACAGAATAATCAATCCCTTGGAATGGGATAAAGAGGATAAAAAATAATACGAAAAACCGGGGGGGTGAATTGCTTGCTTGAAGACATATTCTATGCGATTATTGCTCTTTACATTGCTGAAAAACCGATCAATGAAGAGAACGTTCGAATTCTTCTTCAGAAAAAATCCATCGAAACAGATAATTATGCTCTTGAAATCGTACTCAAGTTTGTTGAATTACTGAAAAAAAGAACTGCTGAGATTAAAAATAATGACAATCTTGTAGATCCAAGAATAGTAAAGTTCTTTAAAAATCAGGTTCTTCATAAAATTGGTCGAGCCGAGCAATTTAAAGATTTGTCGGAATTTTTTCCTGAAAAAGATGAGATAAATCAAAATGTATCAGTTGTCAATCGAGATAGTCGACTAAAGGATACACCGGAATCAATTAATGAAACAGACCGAAATGAGTCAATCACCGATAGCGATGACCAGCCAGGGGACATCCCGGAATCATGTGATGAAATGAGTCAAAATGAATCGGTTGTCGATCTAGATAGTCGGCCGGCAGACGTACAAGAGTCGATTCCATTGAGCAATGAAGATGGTACTTCAGCTGAAGAACAAATGGCTTTCTATATGTATGGTGTAGTGAAGGCAAAAGCCGACAATATCATAGATTACAGAGGGATCGATGATGAAAAGGTATTTACAATAAAGCATCGTGATTTGTGTGCGCTTGTTCACGTTTGTGAAACAAAACCCTATGAATCACAACAAGAATCAATTGTAAGTGACTGGATATTGGCCCATCAGAATATTCTTGATCTATCAAAGAAAGCTTTCGATGATATTATACCCATGCGCTTTGATACAATAATAAAGACCGAGGGTTTCAATCCACCCGAGAAAGCGATTTGTGAATGGCTCGAGAATAACTACGATGAGCTCATCAGATTGTTGAATAAATTCGCTGGTAATGACGAATATGGCATACGGGTAACTTATGATGTTGAAAATATAATGAAAAATATAGAAGAAACAAGTGAGTTGGTTAAAAGATTGAAAGAGGAAACTTCAAATAAACCAAAGGGGATGACTTATTTCTACAAAGAGAAACTCGATCAGGCTGTAAGATCTGAAATCAAATCATTTCTGGAAAATAAGGCACGAAGTTTTCTTGAGAAAATAAACGAGAATTGTATAGAATTAGTCGAAGAGAAGCCTCAGGCCGGCAACGAATCCGTTCTTCTTAAAGTCAGTTGCCTTGCTGGAAAAGACAGAATCAACGAGCTCGGTAATGCGCTTGATGAAATAAACTCTGAAGAAGGGTTCGGTGTGATATTCACAGGACCATGGCCTCCGTACAGTTTTGTTGAAATACAGGAAAAAGCTGGGGAAAGAAAATGAAGCCCGCATGTAGTACAAAAGCAACTCTCAACGATTTGCTTGACAGAATACTGGATAAAGGACTTGTTCTCAGTACGGATGTAATAATACATGTCGCCGGAATTCCCCTTTTAGGCATTAAATTGAGAGCATTTCTTGCTGGAATACAAACGATGCTGGATCATGGAATATGGAACGATTGGGACGAAGCCCAGAGATCAGTAGCCACAAATGAAAGAAAGAAAAAGAAAAGTGTAATAGAACTTGGAGCTGACGAGAAAATTTCCATAACGACTTTTTCCACAATTCGGGAAAAAGAAAATGAAAAAATATATAATCCCTGGAGACCGGGTCAATTATTATTAACAGACAAACGTATTATTATGTTCAGAAGGAGTCCAGTCGAAATTCTCTTTTCAAAGAAGCATACTGAAATTGAATCGGTTCACTTTGAAATAATTGAGGAAAACGATAAAAGCAAGGAAGTTGTGGAAATTCGTTGTAAAGAGTTAAGCTGTTTTCAGTTGCATACAATGGATGTTTCTGCCAGGGAATTTGTAAATAGGGCTGGACAAATCAGCGATCTCAATAATGTAACAGCTTTGGAATATGCGAAATAGTAAAAGGAGGTAACTTCTGTGACTCCCGTAGAAGTCCTGGAAAAAGTAAAAAAACAATTTGGAGCGTTGTGCAAATACCCCGTTGATTCTGTAGTTTCTTTCGGCAGTTTGGAGAATGGTTACTTAATAACCCTTGAAGCTTTGGAAAGAAAGGCGATTCCTGAAACTATGGATTTACTGGGGCTTTATGAACTTCATCTGGATCGCAAGGGTAATATCACAGAGTTCAGCAGGATAAAATTGCGCAAACGCGGCGATACCAATGATGAAGAGTAAAGAGAAAGGAGATAGAAATGGCGTTTAACAAATGTCCAAAATGCGGAAGAACAATAACATCTAACGATAATTTTTGTCCTGATTGTGGAAACCTCCTTACTATAACATGTAAATCATGTGGTTATAGTTGGCGTTTCTGGAAGTCCCATAAATACTGTCCCAAATGTGGTGAACCAGTACAGAAAGAATGAAATACAGATCATCAATTCTGAATTTTTCTGTGTACAGTCAAGATTAGAGAAGTCAATATTTATAACTATATCTATTTTTAAGTTAATTGGTAATTATAATTTCTTTATATTTGGAACAAATTCATACTCTTTGGAATATATATAATGAATTTTTATATCTGTTTTATTTGTAAATTTCAAATAAAATTCTCTTGCTTCAAAGTGGGATTTTCTATAAAAAAGGTCTATAAGAATCCTTTTAATTGAACATATTTATTAAGTTCTGCTCTGTCCTTTTTCAATATTTCACGGAGTTCGTCCGAATTCATTTCATTTCCCATAAAACTTCTGGCATTCACCGGACAGACAGAGATACAATTTCCGCATTTTATGCACCTCTTCGGGTCGGTGATGATGTTTTCTTCACATTTTTGAATGGCATTTTTTTCGCAGTTCTCTATGCATTTGAGACAGTGCATGCTGCTTTTTTTATTCCATATTATTTGTTTTTCGGGATTATGACACCACGAACAATTCAGGGGACACCCCTTTAAAAAAACTGTTGTCCTTATTCCGGGCCTATCATGTATGGAAAATTTTTGTATGTTGAATACCGTACCAGTCATATTCCTTCACCTGCTTTTATTACTATAGCAGAATTTTTTTCTTTTCTTTCGCATTTTGGTAAAAAGAGAAGTATTTTTAAATTATTCATATTTAATCATTTATATTCACCTGTAAACAAATTTTGCTTAGTTTATATATTTATTATATAGTTATGACATAAATCTGACAGTGTATTCACTAAAAATAATGGAGGGTACTGAATATGAGATTAGAAAATAAGGTTGCTCTTGTGACAGGGGGAGCGAGGGGAATAGGAAAAGCGACATCGTTGAGATTTGCAATGGAGGGAGCGAAGGTTGCAGTATGTGATGTTCTGGACGAAGATCTGAAAAAGCTCGAAGATGAAGCCAGAGAACAGAACCTTGCAATCAAAACGTATCATCTCGATGTGACGGACAGGGAAGAGGTTAAGAGAACCCTTGAAAAAGTTGTAGATGATTTTGAAAAACTTGATATTGTAATCAATAACGCTGGAATAACCAGGGATGCCTTTCTGGTAAAAATGACGGAAGAACAATGGGATAAAGTGATAGACGTAAATTTGAAAGGAGTTTTCAACGTTACTCAGGCCGCTTTCAATTATTTGAAACAAAACGGAGGAGTGGTGTTGTGTACGTCATCGGTTGTGGGACGTTTTGGAAATATAGGGCAGACGAATTACGCTGCAACGAAGGCGGGAGTGATAGGGATGACTCTAACCTGGGCTAAGGAGTTCTCGAGATATAATATCAGGGCTAATGTCGTCGCTCCGGGATTCATTAAAACCCCGATGACCGAGAATCTTTCCGAAAAAGTCATAAATTTTATGATAGAAAAAACATCTTTGAGAAAAATGGGAGACGAAGAGGACGTTGCGAACGCATTTCTTTTCCTGGCTTCCGATGAGGCGAAATTTATCACCGGCCAGATTCTGGGAGTCGATGGAGGTTTAGTGATTTAAAATGGAACGTAGAATTCCCAAATCCTCTATAGGGGAAAGCACGTGGAGAGATATCTATGACGCCGCAAAGAAATCGTTTTTGAAAAACGGTTATCATGCGACATCGGTTGTGAAAATTTCTAAAGCCGCTAAAGTATCGACCGCGACATTCTATCAGTATTTCAGTTCCAAGGAAGAGATCTTTGATATCATCCTTCAGAGTTTTCAGACGGAATTGCAGAATTTATTCAACGACAGTTATGTGAAAGAAGACAGCATGGAGCAGAATCTCAGAAGAATGGTCGAAGGATTTTGCAGAATAACGTACAAATTCAAGAGCGAATTCAAGGCTTACAGGGAGGCGGAGTTCACCAACATAGTCGAAACCGCCAAATTTCACGGAATATTTTTAAATTTTATATCTAAAGTGATAGGCAAGAAAGCAAAAAAAGGAGCTTTGATTCAATTCTGGTTCATTATTGGTCCCCTGCTCTACTTGAGTATCTACTGGGTTTTATGGAATGAAAAAGAGATTCCGGAAAGCGATATCGACGGACTGATTGATTTTTATATGAACGGAATATCCCCGGTTAAATATGAGTTCATGTTTTCGGAACTGTCTTTGATGGACAGCGATGAGAATTATGAAATAAGACTCGATGAAGCGGAAAGAACGAAAAAGAAGATTTTGAAATCCGCAGAACATCAGTTCGGGGAAAAGGGCTATAACAATACCACCATTCATGAGATCTCCACGCAATGTGGATGCAGTGTTGGAGCGTTTTATCTTTATTTTAATTCCAAAAAAGAAGTTTTAGAGAGTCTTGAGAGGGATATAAGTTGCAGTTTAAGATCGTTTTTGAAAAAATATGCGATCAAGTTCAGTGACAGAAGAGATTTTGAAATCGTGTCTTATATAGCGTTTCTGAAGTTCTTTTCAAGACACAGATATGTGTATTCAATAATCAGAGAAGCGGAATTCATAGATAAAAAAATCGCCATGGAATACTACGACTCGATACAGATCCCATACGAAAGTGGCCTGAAAAGTTCGATAGAAAAAAATCAAATAAGGAATATCGATGTTGCATTGCTGGCGAAGATCCTGATGGGTATCGGTCATTTACTGGGCCATTCTCTGATAATTCTGGGTAATGTTTCGGAAGAAGAATTTTTCCATTATATAAAACCCCTTTCAAAACTTATTTTTAATGGATTAAACATAAAAAGTTGGGAGGAATTGAAATGAAAAAAGTATTTATAGTTGGTGCAAAAAGAACAGCCATAGGTACATTCGGAGGTACTTTGAAAAATACCAGCGCGGTTGATCTGGGGGTAGTTGCAGCGAATGCGGCTATCGGACAGGCGGGAATAAAAAAAGAATCGATAGATGAAACGATAGTAGGAAACGTTTTAACGGCCGGACAGGGTATGGGACCGGCAAGACAGGTCAGTTTGAATTCGGGAATCCCGGTTCAGAGTCCCGCATTCACGATTAACATGGTGTGTGGTTCGGGAATGAAATCGATAATGATCGGGGCGAGTGATATAAGACTGGGTGATGTGGATATTGCTTTAACTGGAGGTATGGAAAATATGTCGATGGCTCCTTATTTGTTGAAAGGAGCGAGATTTGGTTATCGATTGGGAAACGGCGAAATATATGATCATCTAGTGGATGATGGATTAACATGTATTTTCAACAACTATCACATGGGTCAGACGGCTGAAAATATAGCTGAAGAATACAGTATAACCAGGGAAGAACAGGATCTCTTTTCGCTGGAAAGTCAGAAGAGAACCGATAAAGCGATAAAAGAGGATAGATTCAGGGAAGAAATCGTACCGGTTGAAATAAAGACGAGGAAGAAACAGATAATTTTTGATACCGATGAACATCCAAAGGGCGATACAACGATGGAAATTCTCGGGAAACTCAGAACGGCTTTTAAAAAGGATGGGTCGGTAACTGCTGGTAATGCCTCCGGGATAAATGACGGAGCTTCGATGACGGTTATCATGTCTGAAGAGAAAATGAATGAACTGAATATAAAACCGCTTGTGGAAATTGTTTCATATTCCCAGAGCGGGGTAGCCCCGGAAATAATGGGAATGGGCCCCGTTGAGGCTGTGGATCTGGCCCTTGAGAAAGCGAATTTGAAACTAGAAGATGTGGGCTTGTTTGAGTTGAATGAGGCGTTCGCCGTTCAGAGCATAGCGGTCATGAGGCAGATGGCAAAAAGACACGGTGTTTCTGAAGAATGGCTGAATGAAAGAACCAACGTCAACGGCGGAGCAATATCGCTCGGACATCCGATAGGATGCAGCGGAAACAGAATTCTGGTAACGCTGATTTACGAAATGAAAAAAAGAAAAGTGAAATATGGGCTCGCCGCACTGTGTATCGGCGGGGGCATGGGAACTGCAATGATAATAAGAAATACAGAAGTTTAATCCGGAGGTTTCACCAATGATTAATGAAAATGTTGGAATAAAGGGAATTGGAACATATTTTCCATCTAAAAAAATGACTGCGAAAGAAATTGCAAATATCACGGATATACCGGAGGATATTTTAATAAAAAAATTTGGAATTACCGAGAAATATATTCCGGACGAAGGGGATACAACGTCTTTCATGGGAATAAAGGCTGCCGAAAACGCAATTAAAAATGCGGGAATAGGGCCAGAGGACATAGATCTGGTTATATGGAACGGAGCGCAACATAAGGATTACCCCTGCTGGCTGGCGAGTCTGTTCGTCGCTTATAAACTCGGAGCAAAGAACGCATGGGGATTCGATATGGAGGCCATGTGCGGTTCTATGATGGCCGGTATGGAAACGGCCAAGAGTCTGATGCTGAAAAACTCAAACATAAATACGGTTCTCCTCGTATCGGGATACAGAAATGGGGATCTCGTTGATTTAAAGGAACCCGGCACTTCTTTTATGTTCGATCTTTCCGCGAGTGGAACAGCACTTATTCTTCAGAAGGGACTGAATGAAAATCTTTTGCTTGAGTCGGCGTTCAAGGGAGATGGTTCCTTTTCAACGGATTGCATTGTGCCCGTGGGAGGAGCAGCTTCATGGCCGATCAAACCTGAAGATGCGGAAAAATATCATTTTAAAATTCAGGGTGATCCAAAGGAGTTCAAGAAGAGACTGGGAGAAACGACTTTACCGAATTTTTTCTGGGTGATAAGGGAGTCCCTCAGAAAATCCGGGTTTTCTCAGAAGGATATCGATTATCTCGCGATTCTTCATTTCAAAAAGTCCGCTCATGACATGATTATGGATGAACTGGGGTTATCCGAAGAAAAGACGGTATATTTGCAAGATTACGGTCATAACGGACAGAACGATCAGATAATCTCTCTCGAACTGGGCTTGAAGAGAGGATTGATAAAGGATGGAGATACGATAGTTCTGGTCGGTGCAGGACTGGGATTCGTCTGGGCTTCTTCGGTTGTCAAGTGGGGAAAACAATAGTTATATGGTGGTGATGAACTGATGTCGAAATTTGATGAGATGTATGAAAGAAAGAGAACCAGTCCGGAAGCGGTTATCGATGGACTGAAGGATAATGACATAATAGTCAGCGGCATGGCGGCTATGGAGCCTCAGGTTTTTCTTTCGAATCTTGAAAAAGGTGTGGAAAACCACAAAAATATCGGTGTTTATTCCTGTCTGAATATGAAAGACTATTCTTTTTATACGAAAAAAGAATACGAAGGGAGAATTTTTCATAATTCCTGGTTTCACAACGCTGGCATAAGAAAAATTCTGAAAGAGGGTACAAAGACAGTGACCTATGTTCCGAACAATCTGCACGAAGCCGGCACAAATCTTATCTCAAGATTTTCTCCCGACTATTATGCGGGCATAGCATCGCCGATGGATGAACATGGTTTTTTCACCTTATCACTGAGCGTTACATACGAGAAAGATGTCGCCCAAGTTTCAAAAAATGTGATTCTTGAAGTGAATAAAAACGCACCGAAAACCCAGGGCGATACTCAGATACATATTTCTCAGATAAGCGGATTTTATGAAGTGGATTACGAGATACCCGAACTGTCCAATCCGGAACCCACCGCTCTGGATAAAAGAATTGCCACACACATTGCGGAGCTCGTGGAAGACGGTTCAACGATACAGATAGGTATCGGAGGGATACCTAATGCGATTGCAAAGCTCCTTGTAAACAAAAAGAATCTCGGCATTCATACCGAAATGTTCACAGAATCGATGATCGATCTTTTTGAAGAAGGTGCGATTACAAATCTCAAAAAAACCCTCTGGCCAGGAAAGGCGATCTGTACGTTCGCCCTTGGAAGCAGGAAGATGTACGACTATGTTGATGATAATCCCGGAATATGGTTGCTCAGAGGCAATTATGTCAACAATCCGTATGTCATAGCGCAGAATGACAACATGGTCAGCGTTAATACGGCAATAATGGTCGATTTAACTGGGCAGGTCTGTTCCGAGGCAATAGGAACGAGACATTTCAGTGGAACGGGAGGACAGCTTGATACACACAGGGGCGCGATCATGAGTAAGAACGGAAAAGGAATAATAGCGCTTTCATCCACCACGAAAAAAAATAAGAGCAAAGTGGTTCCGATACTGCCGGCGGGGTCCCCCGTAACTATTCCGAGACAGGATATAGATTATGTTGTCACGGAATACGGTGTGGCACATCTGAGAGGGTTATCCGTTTTTCAAAGGGTGAAGGCTCTGATAGAAATTGCTCATCCGGATTTCAGAGAAGAACTTTATAGAGAGGCAAGTAAGATAGATCTTATTTAATTATCTCACGAAGGGAGTGAAAAAATTGAAAAGAGTGCTTTTAGTAGTATTGTTGAGTTTGATGAGTTTCAGTTTGTTTGCTGCAAATGAAACGGAAGGGGTAACAGACGATACTGTAAAGATAGGAAGTTTTCAGGCCTTAACGGGTGCTGTGGCTCCTATAGGGGTTTCAATGAAAAAGGGATTGGATGCATACTTTAACTGGATAAATGAAAATGGTGGTATAAACGGAAGAACGATTGAATTTATCGTTGCGGACGACCAGTTCAATCCTTCAAAAACGGTTGTTGAAGTCAAAAGAATGGTGGAACAGGATAATGTTTTTGCTATCGTTGGTGGTCTGGGAACACCAGGATGTCTGGCCGTAATGGACTACCTGAATGAGGCAGGAGTTCCGTTCGTATACCAGGGAAGCGGTTCAAGCCTTCTGGCGGTACCTCCGAAGGAATACATTTTCACAGTTCAGCCGAACTATCTGTCGACAGAGGGGCCGGTTGCCGCAAAATATTTGGTTGAGAAAAGGGGATTCGACAAGATAGCCATAGTTTACAGGGCGGATGATTCTGGTAAAGAAGCTCTGGAAGGTTTTAAATCATGGCTTGAAGAGAATGGCCATGAAGATAAGCTGGTGGAGGCCCTTCCCGTAGATCCTTCCGCCACGTCGTTTGACAACGAGATAATTAAATTACTGAATTCTGGAGCCAAAGCAGTTTATATGCTCACATTCGTTCCTCAGACACCAAACTTTATTAAACAGTCCGCGGATTATGGTTATGTACCGTTGTTCCTGGGAAGTTATGCAAATGCCGATGCGACCATCGTTCAACTGGCCGGAGATGCTTCGGAAGATTTCGAATCACTCGCATGGGTAGATGTAGGAGACATGGAAAACCCCAATGTTCAAAAGTATTATGAGATATACGATGAAAGTTTCCCGGGTGAATTGCCGAATGCTTATGCCGCAGCAGGATTCATAGCGGCGGAAGTTTTTGTTGAAGCATTGAACAGAGCAGGTGAAGAGCCGACGAGAGAAAAATTGGTCGAAGCACTCGAAGGAATGTCCGACTGGACAGGACTGATAACACCCACAATAACTTACAAAACATTCAGCGCAGATGATGGCAGTTGTCGTGTAGGTGTCATGGAAATGTACGTATTGAAGGTAATCGATGGAGTTTTAACAAATTATCATGATTGGATAAAACTGGAATAGGCAGCTTTTCAAAGCTCTCTCTAATTGGGGAGAGCTTTTCTTCTGATAATTATAGGATGTGATAATAATGGCATTACTGGAAACCAGGGATTTAACGATAAAATTTGGCGGACTGCTAGCGGTTTCAAAATTGAATCTCAAAGTCAATGGGGGGGAAATCCACTCGCTCATTGGCCCCAATGGAGCGGGTAAAACCACAGTTTTCAACGCTATAACCAGAGTTATAAATCCGACTTCGGGGGATGTTGTTTTCGACGATGAAAACCTTTTAAAACACCAGCCGCACCAGACCGTGAAGATAGGTATAAGCAGAACATTTCAGAATCTGGAAATATTCAAGCTCATGTCCGTTATGGATAATTTTCTGGTGGGTTATCATTCGAGGCTGAAGACTAACTGGTTTAATGAAGGGATAAAAACGCCCGGATTTAAACGAATCGAAAGAAATGCCGAGAAAGAGGCCAGAGAAATTGCGAGTTTTCTGGGTATGGAAAACCGTCTGAATTCGTTTGCCGGAATGCTTCCGTATGGATTGCAGAAGATGGTGGAAATAGGGAGAGCGCTGATGAGCAAACCCAAAATAATTCTGCTCGATGAACCTGCGGCGGGTTTGAATAATGCGGAAACGAAAGAATTGAAAAAGATCATTTTTAAAATAAAGGAAAAGGGAATCACTATTTTAATAGTTGAACATGACATGTCCCTCGTCATGGATATTTCCGAGAATATCACGGTGATGAATTTCGGTAAAAAAATAGCCGAGGGCAATCCGGAAAAGATTAAAAACAACAAAGATGTAATTGAGGCTTATCTGGGAGAAAGTAAATATGCTTAAACTGGAGAATATAAAATTACGTTATGGATACGTCGAAGCATTGAAAGGACTGAATATAGAGATTGAGAAAGGAACGATAACTTCACTGCTTGGAGCGAACGGGGCGGGAAAATCCTCGACTTTGAGGGCGATTTCCGGGCTCAATAGAATTTATGAAGGGAAAATAATATTCGAAGATATCGAAATTCAGGAAAAGGGTACCGATGAAATAGTGAAAATGGGGATCATTCACTGCCCCGAGGGGAGAAAATTGTTTCCGGACCTGTCGGTATATGAAAATCTTCTGGCCGGAGCATACACACAAAAAAACAAAAGTGTTATAGCCTCAAAAATCAAAGAGATGTATGAACTCTTCCCGATATTATGTGACAGGAAAAGACAGATGGCCGGAACTCTGTCGGGAGGAGAACAGCAGATGCTGGCGATTGCGAGGGCACTCATGGGAGATCCTCATATACTGATGCTCGATGAACCCTCTCTTGGGCTTGCCCCGAAAATTGTGGAAGATATTTTTGATAGACTCGTGGTTTTGCAGAAAAGCGGGAAGACGATTTTTCTCGTTGAACAAAATGCGAATGTGGCTTTACATGTTTCAGATTATGCCTACATTCTTGAAACCGGCCTGGTTTCTCTGGAGGGTAGTGGAAAAGAGTTGCTCCGCAACAGTGATATAAAGAAAAAGTACCTTGGTGGGTGAGGTGGTATAGTGCTTTTACAACAGATAGTATTGGGATTAAGGGATGGAAGTTTATTTTCACTCATAGCTCTCGGATTGGTCATAGTTTTTAAAACTACGGGAGTGGTTAACTTTGCCTATGGAAGTATGGGAATGTTTTCCTGTTATCTGACGTTCACTTTTTACAGTATTCTTGGAGTTCCATTTTATGTTTCCATTCTTGTGGGGCTGGTGTTCGCGCTGTTCGTCGGAATACTCACCGAACGTTATCTTCTCAGGCCTGTGAGGCATCTTTCGCATTCGGCGATGCTGATCATCACTTTGGGTATAACGATGGTTCTTGAAGGTCTGGCACTTTTGATCTGGAAACAGGATTATCAGAGTCTGCCCAACCTGGTGAGCGGAAGACCGTTTATTTTGAAGTTACAGGATAGTTTTTTGGTGATTTCAAGGCAGGATTTACTGATATTTGTGATCACGGGATTCACCGTATTCGGTACATTTTTCTATTTGAAATATGCAAAACTTGGATTGGCGATAAGAGCGAGTTCGCAGAATGAAGAGGCCGCAAAATTGATGGGGATAAAAGTCGGTTCGGTTTATTCCTTCGCATGGGGATTCGGTACGCTTTTGAGTGCTCTGGCCGCCATTTTGGCCGCCCCCAAGACTAATATTCATCCGAATATGATGTTGAATCTTCAGATTCAGGGGCTGACCGCCGCGGTTCTGGGAGGATTTTCAAGTTTACCGGGAGCGATCGTAGGAGGTTTACTCCTTGGAATAATAGAACAACTGGTTGCGGAATATATTTCCGTGGAAATGAAATTGGGCTTTGCTCTTCTGATAATACTCGTGCTATTGCTGGTAAAACCTGAAGGACTGCTCGGAAAATCGAGCAACAGGAGGGTGTAATATGAACTTAAAAAAGAATTTTTTGCTACTTTCTATAGCACTGATTGCTTTACCCTTGCTTTTCTTCAATCAGACCTTCCTGATAAGTATATTCAGTCAGGTGTTGATATTCAGCATTGCAGCCTTTGGACTGAACATCCTGATCGGATATGCCGGACAGATTTCTATCGGCCATGCGGCTTTTCTGGCCCTGGGAGCGTACACATCGGCCGTCTTAACTAAGAATTTCAATCTCCCGTTTTTACTCACAATCATTCTGGCGGCGGTTGTTTCGGCAATTTTTGGATTGATACTCGGTTTTCCTGCATTGAGATTAAAGGGATTCTATCTTGCGATCGCAACGATGGCCTTTGGAACAGCGGTAGAACAGATGTTGGGCGCATGGGATTACATCGGTGGAAAAGTGGGATTCAGAAATGTCCCCAATCCGGATCTTTTCGGCATTGAGATAAGATCCGATATTGGAAAATATTATATAATAGTGTTTTTCACCGTCCTGCTTTTCGTTATCGGATACAATATTCTGCAGGCTAAAACGGGAAGGGCATTGAAAGCGATAAGGGAAAGTGAGTTTGCCGCCAGGTCTGCAGGAGTTGATGTTGCAAAATATAAACTCATAGCCTTCATAATAAGTGCAATTTATGCAGGAATTGCCGGTGCATTATACGCACATACCGTAAGATATATCGCACCTACCGATTTTGGACTCGGTGTTTCGATCAACTTGCTCGCAATGATAGTTGTCGGTGGTCTGGTATCAATATCGGGTAACTTCATCGGAGCCACACTGATGATAGGTGTTCCCTTTTTCTTCAGCAGGGTGAATATTCCGATGTCAATAATTTTCGGAGTTATGCTCATAATAGTTGTCATGTTCTTCCCAAGGGGTCTTGGTTTCGGTCTGTACATATTCAACTGGAAATATTTGAGTATACCTTATACGAGATTTAAAAAATTCATCAGGAAGAGAAAATATGAAAATAAGAGTGAAAAATATCTTAAAATAGATGACGGAAGGGTTCATTATATTGAAACGGAAAATGATGGTAAATATCCGGTCGTGTTTTTGCATGGAAATTTTGCTTCATCCACGTGGTATAGACCGGTTATAGAGCTTTTGAAGATGACGGATTATAAAGGTGTTGCGGTTGACCTGCCGGGGTTCGGAGCTTCTTCAAAACCTCAGAGAGAGATTTCCATAGAGAATTACAGCAGAGAATTGAAAGATATCATTGAAAAGCTTGGCTTCAAAAAGATCGATCTGGTGGCCCATTCGCTGGGAGGAGCCGTAGCTTACAGGTTCGCAATGGATAACAGAGATCTTGTAAACAGATTATTATTGATAGATCCGGCACCGGGAGACGGTCTTAAAACACCCGAAGAGAATTATCTGCTGATAAATTCCTATAAAGATAACAGGGGACTGCTCAGAGTTGCCTTATCCAAAATGCTCTATTCCGGAGATCCTTATAAATTACTCGATGAGATCACTGATGATGCCCTTTTAATGGATGAAAGAGCTTTTGTTCAAAATGCGAGAATACTGGAAAAATACAATTATCTGGAGGAATTGAAAGCACTCGATATCCCGGTTCTGGTATTGGTCGGGGAGAATGATTCTTTGATAAATGAAAAGATTCTTAAGAAAACCGTAGATGCATTACCCCGTGCGGAGATAAAAAAGGTTGAGAATGTCGGTCATTGCATAAATCTTGAAAATCCGGAACTGTTTGTCGATATCCTTAAAAAATTTTTGAAATAGAGGGAGAATTTTATGTTCGTTAAATTAAATGACGGTGGGGAACTGTACTACGAAATATATGGCGATAAGGGACCGTGGATAGTTCTCACCAACGGTATAATGATGAGTACCGTAAGCTGGAAGAGTTTTATTGAACCCCTTTCAAAGAATAACAGACTGCTTTTATTCGATTTCAGGGACCAGGGGAAATCTTCAAAAATAGATGAAGAGGATTACGGTTGCGATTTTCATATTCCGGATTTGATACGGCTCATTGATCATCTTGGGATCGATAAGATAAACCTCGTCGGTGTTTCTTATGGAGGGCAGGTCTCCCTCGAATTGATGATTAATCATCAGCACAGGGTGAAGACCCTTATGCTCGTTACGGCGACATCATTTGTAAATAATCATTTGAGAGCGCTTGGGGACTCCTGGGATGTGGCCGCAAAACTGAACAACGGGAAAGATTTTTTTAAAGTTGTGATTCCAACTATATATTCCGCTTCATTTTATGAAAAAAATATAGAATGGCTCGAAAGAAGAAAGGAAATTTTCGAAAAAGTTCTGACCGGAGAATGGTTCGACAGTTTTCTGAGGCTTTCAAGAAGCGCCAAAAACTTCGATCGAAGGGATGTTCTTTCAAAAATAGATGTCCCCACTCTGCTTTTGTGTGGGGGAAAAGATATCATAACCCCGAAGGAACAGATGAAGAAAATGTCGGAGGAGATCAAAAATTCCATTTTACTCGAGATACCCGACGGTGGTCATGCTTCCTTTCTTGAAAGGCCCGGGGAGTTTACGACAGCAATCCTCGGTTTTGTGACTTTGAACAATTAAGAAAAAAGATGGTCTGAAAGGCCATCTTTTAATTTATCCCTTTTTTCACCGGAACATCATTACAATCGGTTGATCGCAAATTTCAGATTTTTCTTCGTTTATAATTTCATTTTTCCCATTTTTAAATCATAAAAATTGAATAACAGATAAAAAATAATGAATGTGAACTAAGTAATATGAAAAGTATCATGATTATTTTTAATAAAACTAATATATTTTATTACTTTATTTCCTTTTTCATATTACGCCTTTCACTATTTAAAGTGTATAATAAAATATATAATGTATTTAGTAAACGAAGGTCTTTACAAGGAACAAAAAAACAACTTTTTAAACAGGTTACTCTTTCACACATAGGTCGGTTATACCGTTTTATGTGTGTTTTTTTATCAGTATACAAGAATTTCCTTATATTCCAGTTCCTTTTCGAATCCGGCTTTAATGGCAGTTTTTGTAGATGGAATATTTATCTTTAAAGAGTTCCAGTGAATTTCTTTCATTCCCATTTTTTTGGAATATAAAACGAACTGTTCCGCTAAATATGTCCCGAGAAGTTTGTTCCGATATTTTTCATCGATTGCGATTCCCACTTCGCAACTGTTTTGAGTGTTATATTCGGAGAGACACCACCCGATAATCTGATTGTCAAAAAGAAGACAGAGTCCAAAACTCTTATTCAGGAAGTCTTCGACATTTTTCCTTTCCGAACACATTTCTTCCTTCAGTTTATCGATGTTTTCATAATTATCTTCGTCATGAATCACTTCCTTTGCGGTCAGGATTTTCAATAAATCCGGGAAGTCGATTTTCTCCCTGAAGTCGGTTTTCTCCTTATATTTGCAGGTGTTCACTCTGTATTTCACTATATCGAATGTCTTATGATTCCAGTTTTTCATGTTTTTCAGAAACTTTTTTCCGGTGGTTTCATTACTGAAATAGATTTGAAAATATTTGTTATTTTCATCTTTAATATTTTTGAGGAAATTTACGAGTTTTTCAAAGGCGCTTTTGTTCCCATTTATTTCTATGAAATATCGATTATTACTTTTTATGATCGCAATTTCTGTATTTGAAAGACTGTCTGTGAATAAATCACACGAAGTCAACCCATCCAATGTAGCTTTGACGGCCAGATGACATTTTAATTTTCTAAAGAGGGAATTGTATTGTTCATAATTTTTTTTATCAACTTTTATCATACAGATTTCCCGGTAACTCAAAAGAATTTTCCGGTTTTATTGAAATAGTTGGATAGAAATATTACCGCCTCGACCCTGGAACTACTGCCGATCTTTCCGTAGATGTTACTTATATAATTTTTTACCGTTCCTTCGGAAAGATATAAATTATCCGCGATCTGTTTATTTGAAAGCCCTTTGATTAAAAGTTTAGCTATTTCCACCTCTCTCTTTGACAGTTCTTCAAAAAGCGTTGTGGTTTCCTGATTGGACAAATAGCTGACATAGGCTTCGTCCCTGTCTTCTTTGTGTCTTTTCAGATTGTTGGCGATTTTTTTTGCCACAATATCCGGCATGAGTATTCTTCCATTAAATGAATCCCTGACATATTTTATGAGCTGATCGGCCGGCAAATCCTTTAAAAGATAACCCGAGGCTCCGTAAGACAATGCATCAATTATGTATTCATCGTCATCGAAGGTCGTGAGAATTATGATTATGGTTTTGGGAAGCTTTTCCTTTATCATTTTAGTGCTGGTTACCCCGTTCATTTCTTCCATTCTGATATCCATTAAAATTATGTCTGGTTTAATTTTTAGAGCTTCTTCATAAGCTTCTTTGCCGTTGGAAGCGAATCCGACTATTTCAAAATCATCTTCGATTTCGAAAATGGTTTTCAATCCGTCTCTCATTAATGTATGGTCGTCAACAAGCATCAGTCTTATTTTCTTCATAAAAAACACCTTCTTTTTCATAAACAGGAATAAGGATAGAAATAGTAAAACCTTCATTTTTTCCCGAAACAAAATTTATTTTTCCCCTGAACAAACTGACCTTTTCTTTCATAGAATTCAACCCGAACCCCTCGATGAAATCTTCCTTTCCAACTCCATTATCTCTCAGGCTGAAGGAAATATAATTATCTGTTACCCCGAGATTCAGAGAAAACTCATTCGCCTTTCCGTGTTTTAAACCGTTTGTAACCCCTTCCTGAAAGACATTGTAAAAAAACCTGTTTAAATCTTTGGAAAATGGTTTCAAATTTGAAAAATTATAGTCGATCTTGATATCCATAATTTTTTGCATCTCAATTATATTCTTTGTCAGAGCTATTTGCAAATTATCTTCAACCATTTCGTTTATTTTTAACATCCTTACGGATTTTCTTAATTTTCTCATTCCCTCTCTGATTATATCTTCTATTATCAAAATTTTTTCATAGCTGAGTTCTGTGTCCTTTCTGAGTATTCTTTTCAGAGCCTCCAGTTGAATTATAGCTATCGTTAAGGAGTGTCCCACCCCGTCGTGTATTTCCTTCGCTATTCTGTTTCTTTCCTTGAGAATAATCATGTCTTTTAAAACCAGAGTACTCTTTTGAATATCATAATTTGCCTTTTCGAGCATTTTATTCTGTTTATCCATAACCTCCTTTGTTTCTTTCAATGTTTTGCTCTTTTCAAGAACGACTTTAATCAGGAGCATAAAGGTAAAAACGAATAAAAAACTCAAACCATTTCTTGTTATGTGGGATGGGGGAAGGCCATTGACTTTTGCACTTAAAATAGTCCAGATGTAAATGCTCGAGGAAACAAAAATACTGAAAAATATTGAGGTGAAAAATACGGCTTCGCTTATCAGGACATCGTATATGTAGTAGTTGAAATTAGTCACATCAAAAAGGGAAAGATAGTAAACCATATATGACTCAAAAAGAAGAATCAGAAATACCCAGTTTAATTTGTATCCTTTAACGTAATATTTGTACACAACAGTGTGCTTGAGAATAAAAGTAATACTTAAAACTATTATGAAGGTTATTGCCATGTTATCAAGGTTTTCGGAATAAACTGCAATTGAGATTATAGAAAAGAAAAAGAAAACAGTCTGGAATAAATTTATAAAAAATTCCATTTTTAAGTTATTCTTTTCATCATTTATTACTTTATTCCTCATCATGGTAAAGCAATTTTATCATATGATTAATACTCTTAAAATTGACCGGCGTAACTTTCCTCTTTTTTTATCGAATATTAATTATTACCCAATACACTTAAAAATAATCGTATATTTCTATATTCTTAATTTGTTTCTTAATTTCGAATATTTTATCTCAATAAAAAAGGGAGGGATTCTTTTGAAAAAAGTACTGGTGGTATTTTGTTTGATTTTTTTCGTTTCAATGACATTTGCCTTGGAAAAAGATGTGTTTGTGAATTTAACGGGGGCAGGTGAGGTATCATCTCTTGATCCTCACTATGCATACGATACAGCCAGCGGGGAAATACTGAACAGTATTTATGATAATTTGATCATGTATGATGGCGAATCGATAACGAGTTTTTTGCCAATGCTTTCAACGGTGGTACCTTCAATTGAAAACGGATTTTTGTCACCGGATGGTAAAGTTTATACATTTCCTATGAGAGAAGGTGTCAAGTTTCACTCGGGGAACATGTTGACTCCGAAAGATGTAGAATACTCATTTGAAAGAGGATTGTTATATGATCCGGCTGCTGGTCCTATGATCATGTTGATACAGGCATTGACCGGAGGTAAATACGCATCGGTTGAAGCCTGGTTTGAAGCCTATTCAGGTATGCCGTATAGTGAAGCGGTTGATGAAAACAGAGAAGTGACTTCTGAAGATGCAAGACAGAAGCTGATTTCTTTTTATGAGGAAGTCATTGATCCCAAAATAGTGGTGGATGGAAATAATGTTGTTTTTAAACTGGACAGTGCGTATGCTCCTTTCCTCTATATAATCACACATTTCGCTTACTGGAGTGTCATTATTGATTCCGAAGCCTGTATTGAGGCTGGTACATGGAATTGGGAAGCCGACGGATGGTGGAAATGGCATGATCTTCAGCCGGAAGAAACACCATTGAATGTTGGGGATTTTGGTACGGGACCGTTCAAGTTCGTTGAATGGGACAGATCACAGCAAAAAGTTATTCTGGAGAGAAATGACGATTACTGGAGAGAGCCTGCGAAGTTGAAGACGGTTATCGTTGAAAATATTTCGGAGTTCTCCACAAGAAAATCGATAATTGAAAGAGGGGATGCCGATGTTGCATATTTCGGCGCATCTTACCTCGACCAGGCGAAAGATCTTGAAGCGCAGGGAAAAGTTACCCTGAGTTACGGCTATCCGAGAGCGGCGGTTACATCGTTACACTTTAACTGGGGTGTATCGGAGGGTTCGGAATATCTCGGAAGCGGTGAAATGGATGGAAAAGGTATTCCCGCAGACTTTTTCAGTGATCCGGATGTCAGAAAAGGATTTTCATATTGCTACGACGGTGCAACATTCATAGATGAAGTTCTGAATGGGCTTGGTAAGCTGATACCTGCGGATTTACCCGAGGGCTTTTTGGGATATGATCCGACACTTCCTCTGACAACTTTCAATCTGGCAAAGGCCGCCGAACATTTTAAAAAGGCATGGAACGGAGAAGTTTGGGAAAAGGGTTTTGAACTGCAATTACTTTTCAATATCGGAAACGACGAAAGAAGAACAGCGATGGAAATGCTCGCTTTTTATATAAGCAGTTTGAATCCAAAATTCAAAGTTACTGCGCAGGGTGTACAGTGGCCAACTTACCTGAGAGCAAGCAGAGCGAGTTTCCTGCCCGTGTTCACAATTGGATGGAATGCCGATTATCCTGATCCCGACAACTTTATTTCGACTTACTATGCTAGTTATGGAGTCTACTCCGCAAGACAGGGACAACAATTCATGGATTTTGCGAGGGAAAATACCGATGCTTTGATTTCCGCTGCACTATTATCGACAGACGCAAATGAAAGAGAAGAATTGTATATAGAAGTTCAGAAGATCGCGATAGAAAACACTCTTGGAGTTACCTTATACATGCCACTCGGGATGAATGTAAGAGGAACATGGGTTCGCGGATGGTTCCCACACCCCATAAGATCTGGAATATATTATTACGATCTCTGGAAAGAATAATAAAATACCGGGAAGCCGTGAGGTTTCCCTTTTTTATGATGGTAATGATTATTTTATAAATCTTATGATTGCATTGTGACTTTAGTAATTTGTAACGATTCAAATAGTAATAAAAATTATTACCTGAAACACTTACTTAATTGTTGTCGCTGGTATAGATTTGATTACTACAAGTTATTAAAAATTTATTTGGCTTTTTTCAACATTATTAAAAGGTTTTTTCTACATTATAAAGGAGGTTTAATATGTTAAAAAAGGGATTATTATTTTCTCTGGTGTTAGTTATCTGTTTGATGGCTTTTGCCAATCAACCAGGACCGTTTGTAGATTCAGTTTATGTAAATGTTAGAATGCAGGAAGAAATAGGATTGAAGGATGCTGCTCAGGGTATGACGGATGTATTTGCCTATGGAGTTAACGGACCTACTCTTTTTGGATTGCCTGAAGAAGACTTAGAAAAACTTGAAATATATAACGTACCTTCAGGAAGCTGGTCACTTTTGCTGAACAATGTTCCTGACAAGGCTCCTTATCAGGTGGAAGTAGATGAACAAACTTACTTTAATCCGTTTGCGATTAAAGAAGTGAGGTACGCTTTGAATTTCTTGATCAACAGACAATACATCGTTGATCAAATTCTGGGCGGAGCGGGAGAACCGGCTTTCACTATGGCTACTCCGGGTCAGCCGGGAACAGAAAAATACAACGATATCGTTCAGGAATTCGGATTCGTTCCTGAGGGTAATGAAGAAAAAGCTGTAAAAATGATTGATGACGCCATGAAGGCCGCTGCGGAACTTCCGGAAAACAAGGGCAGACTGGTTAAAAAAGATGGCCTGTGGACCTTCGATGGAAAAACAGAGCTTGCTGCAATTAAGTTTCTAATCAGAGTTGATGACCCTAACGGAAGATTAATTGAAGGAAACTATATTTCTGATTTGTTGGAAGGTGCCGGAATACCTGTCGAGAGACTTTACTGGGACAGATCGAAAACAGGAACTGTTGTATATGGTGAAAATCCCGCTAATTATGATTGGGGAATGTACACTGAAGGCTGGGGTGCCGGAGCAACAAGAAGATGGTGGTCGGTATCCTTATGTCAGATGTACGCACCTTTCTATGGCTATATGCCCGGTGGTGCGAATGACACATTCTGGAATTACACCAATGAAACCTTAGACGATTACGCGATAAAAGCCTACTACGGACAGTATGTCACTTCCGATGAGTACTGGGAATACTCTCTCGAAGCCTTAAAACTCGGATTGGAAGATTCGGTAAGGATTTATGTATGTTCGCAGGAAGATTTCTTCACAGCGAATAAAGATGCTTTTGATCAAAGATTTGCTTATGGACTTGGTGATGGAGTAAATGAATGGTCGTTGATCACCGCGAAAACGAAGGATAATACGTTGACAGTAACTGAATTTTCCGCACAGGGCGGATTATTCATGTCTGCGTGGGATCCTCTGGGTACGGATGGTTTTTCAGACACCTATTCGAATTTGCTCGCAGCAGCTATGACTGACCTTGGTTCCTTTGAGAGTCCTGTAACTGCTGTAGATACTCCTAACAGAGCTATATGGGACATTGATTCCCTGGAAACCGTTGTGGAAAAAGAAAATGGAGAAATCGTTGGAAAGCTGGAAGTACCTGCAGATGCCCTGACTTACAACACAATGACGAAAGAATGGGAAAAAGTTGGCGAAGGTGTAACATGTCAGAGCAAATGTACATATGATTTTATCTTCAGTAATTATCACAATGGAAATCCTCAGACTATAAATTCATTGATCTATCTGAGAGGATTGGTTTACGACTGGGCAACTGAAGATGGAGATAACGATATGTTCTTTGACAGTGAATATTCATCGAATATGTCTCCGAACATAGCAACGGAAATAGCCTGGACTATAAATGATGACGGATCGATAACCACTTACTATGATTACAACTTCCCTCCGGATGAAAACAGGGTCGCATCAAATGGAGCGCCTGTATTCACTGCTTTGGGTGGTAATCCGGTTTCTGTAAGTTGGGACATCTATGAAGCACTATCACAGATGGTCGCCGTTGGTTCGGAATCAGGAACTCCATGGAATTTCAGAGGAAGGGACCCGGATGAAGTCGATCTGTTATCGGAAACTTGTGTTGCAGATATAAGAGCAAAATTACAGGAAATGTATGACAACGGTCACGTACCGGTATATGTCAAGGATTATATGACGGTAGAAGAAGCGAAGGCCGCTTACAAAGCTTCTATTGATTTTATAGACACCTATGGAACAGCATATATTTCAAACGGATCTTTCTTCATTAAAGAATACGATGCAGATTCAAGTTATTTTGAAATCGCCGCATTCAGGGATCCAACATATCCTCACTCTGCACAGGAATGGCTGGACAAATTCGCTGTACCGAGACTGGTCATTAACAGCGTCGGTGTTCCTGCATACAGTGTAGCCGGACAGGATATAGTGGTAAGCTTAGACATTGCAAAGGTCGTATATCCTTCAATTTCACAGGAAGATGCGAATGAAGGTAAGGTAATACTGACACTGAAAGCCGAGGAACCTATAATTGTTGAAGCGGATGTCGCAAATAATGGGGTTTTCGATATCGTTATTCCCGGCGCGAAAACTGAAGGCCTGGCGGCAGGCAGCTATCAGATTCTCGTCGCAACGGAGATCGAAGGCGGATTCCCAATTTCTCAATTATCGGATATAATAATCTACTAAATCTGAATTTAATGCCCCTGTTTCAACAGGGGCATTATTTATCTTTAATTTAATAGGGAGATAATTATGTTTTGGAAATATTCAATAAAGAGGGTTCTGAATGGAATTATAATTTTTGTTATACTGATATTTATTTACTCTATTCTTTTTAATGCCCAATTAGAACGAACAATTTATTCTCAGATAGATGAACAGGTAAATGGAGAATTACACAACTTAAATACTTCACGAATGACTCCAGAGTCTATAGAAAATTGGATATTACAAAGAAAAGAAACTTTATACAAATCGTACAATCTGGATAAAACGTCGTTTGAAAGAATCATTATGAGAGCATATGACACGATAACTTTTAATTTTGGAAAATCCACGATTATAAAATCAAATTCAGGTAAAAGAGATGTAAGGAGCATAGTATTTGAGGCTATTCCCAGAACATTGCTTTTGTTCGTTACTGCGATGTTGATAGATGTATTCCTTGGGATACTGCTGGGTATAAAAAAGGCACAGAAACCCGGGAGCGTACTCGATAAATCCACTTCAATAGGAACGATGATAGTTTATGGAATGCCTTCCTGGTGGCTGGGTATGCTTATGATAATGATGTTCGTGTATGCGTTCGGAATTTTCCCCTCTGGTGGATTACATTCTACCCCCGTTCCACAGGGAGAATTCGCGAAATTTGTCGACCTAATGTGGCATCTTGCACTGCCCGTTATAACACTCGTTATTTTAGGATTCTGGGGAAGGGCATATCTCACAAGGAATATCGTACTGAGTACTCTCCAGGAAGATTACATAATGGCCGCAAGAGCGAGAGGGATAAAAGAAAGAAGGGTATTGTACAGCCATGGCTTGAGATCTGCAGCTCCACCACTGGTAACTATGTCGTTACTGGCATTGCTGGCTTCTGTTGGGGGGAACATAATTTTTGAAGGAATCTTCAGCTGGCCTGGTATGGGAAATCTTTACTGGGTTGCGGTTCAGCAAAACGACATTCCTGTTTTAATGGCAAATCTGGCTGTAACAACGGGATTATATCAATTGGGTCTGGTAATTTTGGACTTAACGTACGGTCTGCTGGATCCAAGGATCAAAGTTGGTGGTAAAGCATGAAATTATCAAATATAAAAGATTCATTAAAATATTTCTGGAAAGAATTCAGACAGGTAAAATCAGGGATCGTTGGACTCATTCTGTTTTTGATCTTTCTGTTTGCCGTAGTATTTGAACCGCTCATAATTTCCTTTAAAGAGACGAATGATGTATGGAGGGACATAACCTACTGGGAAGATTTACCCAGGAATGTGCCGCCGGCATGGACGAACCTGTTCACATCCAGGAAAAGTGCGGAAAGTATGGAAATAGATGATCCTGAGATCACGGAGCAACAAAACGGGAATCTGAGAATATTGACCGGTGAATTCACATATGATTATCAAAGTTATAATCCTCCCCAGGATATAATTTTCAGGGCGTACGGCACCGGATCACCCATGATTATAATCGAAATAGTCCGTCCTGATGACGAAAAAATCACTCTGTTTCAGAAGCCTGTGAATCTTGGCAGTGGTAACGATGTCAGAGTATCTATGGATAGCAATTCAAAAGATGCAGTGTATAATTTTTTAAGCAAAAAAGTTCCGAGAAGTGAACTTCAGAAAATAAATAAAAATTTACTGGCTCCCACCGATTATTTGTTTTCCGTTGCGAGTGAAGATTTTATAAAGAATAAAGAGCCGCTTAACGGAATATATAAAATTAAAGTGACTTCAATAATGCAGAATGAAGATGCGAATATTTCCGATCCCTATATAGTTCTTCCGGGGAGTGTGTACGGATTGTTGGGAACCGATTCATATAAAAGGGATCTGTGGAGTGGAGTAATAGCCGGTGTCAAATGGGCGTTGCTGATCGGTCTGTTGACTGCCGTTGTTTCAGTTTCAATCGGAGTGCTGTACGGAGTAATTTCAGCTTATTTAGGAGGATGGAAGGATTCTCTCATGATGAGAGTCTTTGAAGTATTCGTATCCACTCCTCTTTTACCGGTATTGATAGTTCTCGCTGCGGTTTTCAAACCCAGTATATGGACACTCATTTTCATGATGTGTGCATTTTTTTGGACGGGTTCGGTCAAGACCGTCAGAAGTATGGCGATGCAGATAAAAGAAGAGACTTTTATTGAGGCTTCTAAAGCTGCAGGCGCTTCAAATCTGAGAATAATATTCAAACATATGGTTCCACTTTTAATTCCGTATTCATTTGCTTCAATGGCACTTTTCATACCCGGTGCAATTGTTTATGAGGCTTCAATAAGTCTTCTGGGTCTTGGCGATGCTACCATAGTGACCTGGGGACAGATATTGAGTGATGCCTACAACAGCGGTGCGATACTGAGTGGAATCTGGTGGTGGGTTGTTCCACCGGGACTGTGTATTGCTCTCATGGGCATGGCATTCGCGTTTATCGGATTTGCTGCGGACAAAATTTTGCATCCAAAGCTCAGGACGAGGTAGATATTATGGATAAAAGAAAAATATTAGAGGTAAAAAATTTAAAAGTATTTTATAAAACCAGTATAGGTGATGTGAGGGCAGTGGATAATATAGATTTTTTTCTCAGAAGCGGGGAAACACTCGGGTTGGTTGGAGAATCCGGTTGTGGCAAAACAACAACGGGAACTGCCCTTTTGAAAATGCCGGCTCCTCCGGGATACATTGCGGGAGGAAAGATCATGCTGGATGGAGAAGATATAATACCAATTTCAGAAACAGAAATAAGAAAAAGAATAAGATGGGAGAAAATTTCAATGGTTTTTCAGGGTGCTATGAACTGTCTGACTCCGGTTTATACGATAGGTAAGCTGATGATGGAGACCCTTCAGACCCATAGACCGATGGATAAGGAAAAAGCGAAAAAGATAATTGTGAAATATTTGAATTATGTAGGACTGCCGGAGCATATTATGAGCAGATATCCCCATGAACTGAGCGGAGGTATGAAGCAGAGAGTTGTGATAGCGACTTCACTTTTTCTGGAACCTAAAGTTATTATCTGTGATGAGCCCACCACAGCACTGGATGTAGTCGTTCAGGCGCAGATAATAAATCTTCTCAAGGAATTGAAAGAAAAACTGAATCTTTCATTCATATTCATAACCCATGATCTAGCCACCGAGGCAGAAGTTTCTGACAGAATTCAGGTAATGTATGCGGGAAAGATAGCCGAGATAGGAACCAATCAGCAGATATATGGTGAACAGGGGCCGATGCATCCATATACGAAAAGGCTTCTGGCAGCAACACCAAGATTACATGAAGAAGTGGAAGAACTGGCTTTCATTCCCGGTACCCCCCCTGATTTGATCGATCCCCCAAAGGGTTGTAGATTTCATCTCAGATGTAATGAGGTTATGGAAAAATGCAAAACCGAAGAACCTCCCCTTGAACTGGTTGAAAAAGATCATTATGTTGCCTGTTGGAGGTGTACTACAAATGCAGAATGATAAAAAAAGAGATGTGATATTTAAAATAGAAGATCTTAAGAAATGGTTTCCGGTGAAAAGAACGATGAGCGAAGTTTTTTCCGGGGAGAAAAGATTTGTGAAGGCGGTTGATGGGGTCAGTTTTGATATAATGAGAGGAGAAATTTTCGGGCTCGTTGGTGAATCAGGATGTGGGAAAACGACAACCGGAAAGTTGATAATGAAACTCCTCGATCCCACAGGGGGGAAAATTATTTTCAACGGGAAAGATTCGACTCACCTGGATAAAAATGATTTAAAAGATTACAGAGAAAGGGTACAGATGATCTTTCAGGATCCATACGCATCTATGAATCCAAGATTCAGAATAAAAGATGTTCTTGAAGAAGTTCTGATCATTCATAAAAAGGGAAATGATAAAAAGGAAAGACTGGAAATGGTTGAAAAGGCTCTTTCCGAAGTGAGACTCCAACCACCCCAAGAATATATGGAAAGATTTCCACACATGCTCTCCGGGGGGCAGCGTCAGAGGGCAGCAACGGCGAGAAGTCTCATTCTGAATCCACTGATGATTGTAGCCGATGAACCCGTTTCGATGATAGACCTTTCCACGAGGGCAGAAATATTACATATGATGAAAACGGTACAGAGAGAACTGGGTCTCACGTACCTTTATATAACACATGATTTATCGACGGCGAGATACTTTACGGATAAAATTGCTGTTATGTATCTGGGAAAGATTGTGGAAATGGGAACGCCGGATGAAGTAATAGATAATCCTTTACATCCTTACACCCAGGCGCTTATAGCCGCTGTATGCGAACCGGTTGCAGGAAAGGTCAACAGAATTAAGGAAGTTCCCATAAAGGGAGAAGTTCCAAATGCAACCGATATACCTGAAGGCTGTAGATTCCATACGAGATGTCCGTACACTGAGGAAATGTGTGAAAAAGGAGAAGATCCGTTTATTCAGGATGATGGAGGAGAGCATTTTGTTGCCTGTTTCAAATATAAAAATTTAAAATAAAAAATAACTATGAGTGAAAAAAATGCCTGCAGAGAGAATAGTTACAAGAACTCAAATAAAAAATGATTTAATGACTATTGGGATAAATGAAGAAATGGTTTTATTGCTTTGTGCAGATATAGGAAAAGTTGGGTGGATTCCAGGTGGAAGTCAATCTTTGATAATAGAAATCGAAAATATTCTCACTGAAAATGGAACACTCATGATGCCCACATTCACGGAAGAATTATCGGACCCGTCTCTCTGGAAAAAGAGAAAGATACCCAAATTGTGGTACGAAAAAATAAAAAGGGAAATTCCGGAATACGATGAGAATTTAAGTTCTTCTATTCAATCGGGAATAATCACGGAAGTATTCAGAAAACAAGGAGGGGTGCTGAGGAGCAAGCATCCCCTCTATTCCTTTTGCGCATGGGGCAAGAAAAAATACGAAATAACGAATAATCATAGTTTGAATTTCGGCCTTGGTCCGGCTTCTCCGCTTGGAAAACTATATCTTCTTAAAGGCTATATTTTGCTTATAGGAGTGGAATTTTATGACAACATTTCACTCCATCTGGCGGAGATATTAACGCGAAATATTTCATCGGATAAAATAAAAAAACAGTTTCCCGTAAAGAAACACGGGGAAAGAATCTGGAAACAACTGGAAGATATTGAATATGACAATAACAGTTTTGACAAATTGATGAAGGAATATCTGAAAGATTCAAAGAATAACTGTAAGTCGGGTAAAATAGGTGATGCCGACTCATATCTGATCGATTACAAAAGTTTAATTGATTTTTCCATAAAATGGTTTGAGAAATTGAAAAAGTTTATAATTTAACAAAAGTATTCTGTCTTTTTTATATCTATATGTGAATACAGCAAAAAAGTCTTATTTAAGGAACAAAACTTTCGGTTTTGCTGTTTTTCAGAAAATTTTCGGATTGTCATTCTCATTAATAAAAACAAATCGTACGGATTCAATAAGATATAATCAAAGAACATTTTGAAAATTTGGTTTCACTTCTTCAGATAATCATCAAAAAACAAATCTATCGCATGAAAAGAAGCTCCATATCTGCAGACTTTAACCGGTGAGATTTTAGAACTTCTGATTCTTATATTATCTTTTATGGATCTGCTCAGGACGATTTGCTCGATTTCGTTTATAACCCACGGCTGAACGTTATATATATAACCGCCAACGACCACAGCGTCCAGTCCCAGTGAATTCGCCATATTTATTATTCCTATAGCAATATTGTACGCATATTTTCTCAGTAATTCATTTGCCTTCGATTCCTGATTGGCTTTGTTCAATAGTTTTATATATTTTTGGAATTTTTCTTCATCATTTATTTTATCACCATAATACTCGTTGAGAAGCCAGTTTACACTTGCATACAGTTCCCAGCAACCACGATTACCACACTCACATAATTTTTTTGATTTAATATCTATCGTTGTATGGCCGAAGGAATATTCGTAACCATTTTTTTTAATGATCTGCCCATTCAAAAACAGCCCCGTGTTCACTTTTTCATTTATCAGGACATATCCGATGTTATTGTCAACAGATAGATCCTTTGATAAGTTCATTTCTGCTATTAATGCCAATATTCCCTGATCCAAAATTTTTATCTTTATTTCTTTTTTGAACTTATCAAAGAAAATCTTCCTCACGAGAGAGAGCATTATATCCAGAGATAAATTGCTTCTGAGTGATAAATTGGAAGGTTCCAGCAGCAGTATTATGCCTATTTTATTGCTGGAGAAAATATCATTCAAAACATTTGAAATTACTTTCTCGAATTCCTCGGTTTTTTCGTAGTCAACGGTCTTTATTTCCTTGAATGAGCCGTCCAGATAGGAAACGTCGAAGATAATTTTATCAATATTGAAGGATATAATGAGAGATACAGATTTTTTCACATTTAGATAAATCAAATCTCCCTTTCTCCCGGCGGATTCGGTTTTTTCTTTATCAACGAGTGATAATATTGAATCATCGAATAATTCCTGGGTCAGTCTTGTTACAGAACTGGCGGCAAGATTCGTTTTTCTGGATAAAGCGGCCTTACTCATAGGACCGTTTTCTTTTAAAAGATTTATGAGCATCTGAGTGTTCTTTTCTCTCATGCTTTGATGATTTGTCTTCATAAAATCTCCGTTTAATATACTTTTACATTTCCTCCAACCATGCAGGTTACTATTTCACTGATATCAGTTTCCGAAGTTATCAATTCAGAAATGATTTTCCCTCTGTACATTACAGATATTCTATCACATACCTCCATTATTTCCTGTAATCTGTGACTGATAAGAATCACTGCTATTCCCAGTTCTTTTAATTTTTTTATTAAGTTCAGAACATTTTTTATTTTGTCAACGGACAGACTCGCGGTTGGTTCATCCAGAATGAGTAATTTCGGATCGAATAATAAAGCTCTTGAAATAGCAACTCCCTGTCTCTCACCACCAGAGAGGTTTTTCACCTTGCTTTTCACCGAATCGATATCCAGATTCAGTTTTTCCATGACTATTTTCTGGCTCTCTTTTGCCATCTCTTTCCGGTTTAAAATATTAATACCGAGTACATTTTTATATAACTCCCTTCCAAGAAATATATTTTCCGATATGTCTAGATTATCGAGTAACGCGAAATCCTGAAAAACCATCTCAATACCGAGGGCTGCGGTATCTCTTGGATTTTTTATGTGTTTTTCCTCTCCCTCAAATATATATTTTCCTGAATCGGGTGTATAAACTCCATTTATAACTTTCATCAAAGTGGACTTTCCAGCTCCGTTGTCTCCTACCAATCCCACTACTTCACCTTTTTTGATGTGGAAATCGGTACCGTTCAGAGCATGAACAGCCCCGAATTTTTTTGAAATGTTCTTCAGTTCAAGAATATTTTCCAATTTCATTCACTCTCCTCATTTTCAAGGGCAAGCGTAAAATATTTTTTATAGCTTTCAAAAATCGATCTGTATCCCTCTATTTCAACCTCGTTGAATACCTTTTTCCAGGAAATATCTTCTAAAGCGGTTGCCTCTTCGGGATCTTTATAAAGGCCAATTGCAAGCCCTCCTATTAACGCAGCACCCAGCGCGGCCGCTTCGGAAATTATCGGGATAGCAAACGGTTTCTCAAGAATTGCGGATTTTATCTGTACCCAAATATTTGATTTTGATCCCCCGCCGGTCGAAATCACTTCAGAATACTCATGATTAGTGATCTTTGATATGTAATTGACGTTACTTTTCAGCCAGAATCCCGTACTTTCAAAAACCGCTCTTATTATATCCCCGCGATTGTGATGGGATTTTATTCCTAAAATGCTGCTTGATTTATTTCTTTTATGCCATGGACTGCCGGAGCCTTCCAGGAATGGAATAATTCTTATGCCTCTTGCGCCAACATCGCTGGAGAGTGCTTCACTGAATAATTCTTCCATATAACCGATGGTTAAATAACTATCGTGTTTGGTTCCCGTTACCAGCCTTCCCATCCATTCGAACAATCCCCCGGATTGTGGCAGGTGTCCGGATAAATTGTAGTAATCTTCAATTACATATGGATAACAATCATAACTTCCATTGTTCACTTTTTTAAAAGGTAGTGGTTTATTCACCAACGTGTTTATCGCTTCTGCGGTACCCGTTGAATCAATAATTTTACCGATATTGGATATGGAACAGCCGAATGTGGCACATGGATGATCGTGTCCGGAATTTATTACGGGTGTACCGCTGGGAATATTCGTTTTTTCCAGAATACTTTCGGTGGTGTATCCTGCGACCGAACATTGAGGGCGAATTTCAGGAAGTGAGTCTTTACTCAGCGAAATCAATTTCAGCATTTCATCGGACCATTGTCTGGTGGTTCTATCGAGAAGCCCTGTCCTTGCGGAAAGCGATGGGTTTCCAACCATCTCTCCCGTCAGCAGATATACGACGTAATCCGATACGCACATCCATTTTTTCACATGATTAAAATCTTCAAAATATCTTTCTTTGAACCAATCTATTCTATATAAAGTATATATATCATCATCCACCATCCCGGTGATATTAAACCAATCCTCTTCACTCAAACCGAACTGTTTTCTTTTGTGCTTAGTTCTTCTGTCATACCAGGTTGGACATGGTGTAATGACTTCATCGAATTCATTTATACCCACTATGCTTTCACCGATTGAATCAATTCCGATAGACAGAATTTTTGTTTCCGGCGGCAGGTATTCCACTAATTCTCTCAGACCTCTGTAAATATTTTGTTTCAATGTGAGAATATTGAATTCGGACCAGCCCTCTCTGGGCCTATCGATCTGAGTTTTTTTGACAACCAATCGTACTGCTTTACCACCAGGTGTAATAGCAATAAATTTCATATTCGAAGTACCGACATCTATTCCAACTAAAACATCCATCATTATCACCTCTTATTTCTTCCTGGAAACACCAACAGCAAATAAAATCACTAATCCTTTAACGGCCAATTGATAATAGAAAGATATATTCAATAATATCAATCCATTGGTGAGCATACCCATAATCGCTACACCAAAAACCGTTCCAATGATTCTACCGTAACCGCCATTCAGATCCGTTCCGCCAATTACAACTGCGGCAATAGCGTCCAATTCAGCCCCTTCACCGGTGAGTGGCTGACCGGAGTTCAGTCTTGCCGTTTGAATTATTGCAGCGAGTGCAGCGAGTCCCCCACTTATACAATATACTATAATTTTATTTTTATCTACTTTTAATCCTAATATATTTGAAGTATCTTCATTTTCGCCTATAGCGTATACATGGGTTCCAAATTTCGTCTGTGCCAATATGAATCCGAAGATTATAAAGACCACGATCATTATGAAAAGAGGAAATGGAATAGAAAATACCTCTCCCCTCCCTATGAATCTGAAGGTATCCCCAAGACCACTGACCGATCTTCCGCCGCTCATTCCCAGAGCGAAGGCTCTTAAAATTGACAACATTGCGAGTGTGGTGATGAAAGGTGCGATCTTGAGTTTTGTTATTACAAGTCCGTTAGTCAAACCTATCAGAATACCCAATCCAATGGTTAAGAGAATCACCACCATTGAATTCACACCTGATTTTACAAGCATGGCGCAGAAAACCCCCGCCACCGCAAGTAGTGATCCGACCGATAAGTCGATACCACCGGTTATTATGACAAAAGTCATTCCTGTCGCAATAATCCCATTAACCGCTACCTGTTTACCGACACTCATGAGATTGTTGAGCGACAAAAAATTCGGAATGAATATGGCGAAAAAAACAAATATAATTACAAATGCAACTGTAACCTTATTCTTATATAAAAACGAAACAAATGGATTCATAATTCCTCCAGTTCAAGCTTTATTCACTGATCCAAAAGTTATTAGCTTTTTCTTGATAATTTTTTTGGCCTCATTTTGAGAGTCCTGTAAATAGAATAATGGATTTACTCCCTCATCGGAATTTTTAAGTACTTTTCTTATCGCATCATTTATACCTTTAACTACATCGGAAAATATGATGACCTTATTTATACCTGCTTCAATAGCACTTTTCATCTGATTTTCCTCTATAGATGATCCGCCGTGTAAACAGATCGGCTTATTCGTTAAATCAGAAATTCTTTTTATCAGTGAAATATTCAGTTTTGGATTCTTTTTAACTTCACCATGAGCACTACCGTGTATATTACCTACAGCGGGAGCCACAATGTCTATTCCCGTTCTTTCGAACAGTTCTTTTATTTCTTCAGGTTTTGGCATGTCTTCCTCTTTCTGGACAACACCATGAGGCATTTCGCCCAACGATCCTTCGACAAATATATTTTTTCCCTTCGCGATCTTCACTACCTCTCTGGTCATTTCAACATTTTTCTCGAACGAATGTTCAGCGCCATCAATCATAACACCATTGAACCCTGCTGAGATAGCATCTACAACATCCTCAAGAGTCTCGCCGTGATCCAGAGATAATCCTACCGGTACTTTACAATATTTTGCAAAATTGAATACGATGTTTGCAAAAGTTTCAAATGTTGTTTTTGATCTTATTTCGGGATGTGCCTGTACGATTACGGGTGAATTCTCTTCTTCCGCAGCTTCGATTACAGCCTGTATCATTTCAAGATTAACACATACAAATGCTCCTATCGCATATTTTTTCTCATGAGCATCCTTTATCATTTCATTAATAGAATATATTGCCATATTTTTTCTCCTTTATGAAAATTATAAAGTAAGAGGTTAACCAACCTCTTACTTTTTTTATCTACTAAAAAGTAGCCATTTCTAAAAATTCGTCAACATTCTCCGGCGTAACACTGAATACATCAACAGGAATAAATCTTTCAACTTCTTCGCCATTTAAAACTTTCATAGCGGTTTCCACGCCGATTTTTCCAATGAGTGTGGGTAACTGCGCAGCGGTCATTTCAAAAGATGTTCCATTTTTTATAGCTTCCATTGCTTCTTTTGCACCATCAACACTGACTATGAACATTTCATCCTGTCTACCGGCGGCATCAATAGCTTCTAAAGCACCGAGAGCGGAAGGATCATTAATGGCAAAAACTGCGTCGATATTTGAATTAGCCAACAAAATATTTTCCATGACTTCAAATCCATCCGTCCTGTTTCCCTGAGCATTCTGAGTGGAAACAATTCTTATCTGAGGATATTCCTGTATTACACTGTAAAAACCCTGAAGTCTATTTAAAACTCCTGTTACAGGCAATGCATCCAAGACAACAACGTTGCCCGCCGGAACACCATCTTCGTTTTTCAATTTTTCTACAAGATATTCACCACATAATTTGCCTGCCAGAACATTATCGGATGCTACTAGAGCTTCCACGTCCCCGCCTGATGCGTCGTTGTCTACTGTAACTACGGGAATACCGGCCTCGTTTGCCAATTCTACTGCAGGAATAACACCTTCACTGTCTACAGCATTCAGCAAAATTACATCCACTCCCCTGGATATGAAACTCTCGATAGCTGCCAACTGTTTTGCAACGTCCTGCTGACTATCACTTTCCAGCAGAGTTCCGCCTATTTCATCTAGTGCTTCTTTAGTTCCGTCTCTCAAAGCTAAAAAGAAAGGATTGTAATAACTGATCAGTGAAATTCCCATTACGGGTTTTTCTACTGAAGCAAAAGAAGTAGTGACTAACAAACCGACAATAACAAGTACTAAAATGATACCTTTTTTCATTACTCCACCTCCTAATTTTATTTGGATAATTAATTGCTATTCAGAAGTAATATATAATATATATTGATTATATGCAAACCCGATTATTTATCTTTATATGAAATTACGGATGATTTCAAACAATGATAACGGATTAAAAGAAAAATTCTAATAATTGAAAAGTTTTACTATTACGATAATTTGCAAAAGTTTTTAAAAATCTTTATCGGGATGAATATAGAAAAGCGCGGGCTCTTTTATATTTATCACAACGACCGATTCGAATAATTTCTGATGTGAGTGATAATATATACTTTTATATTTTTTAATAAAGCGATGAAATTATATTTTGAAATTTTGCTATTACAGATTTTCTTGAAATGTTTTTTTCAATTCATCAAAATTATGGAAGTTTTTCTTCATAAGAAAATTATCGATATTTTCTAAAATTTTATTTGGTAATTCCGGATCGACAAGATTCATCGTCCCTATTGAAAATGCAGTTGCTCCGACCATGAGAAAATCCAATGCATCTCTGTAGTTGGAAATTCCACCCATACCGATTACCGGTACGGTTACACTTTTATATATCTCATAAACCATTTTCAACGCTATTGGTTTTATAGCTGGTCCTGACATTCCGCCCGCGGTGTTTCCCAAAAATGGTCTCATTTTTTCTGTGTCAATTACCATAGCTGGTACTGTATTAATGAGGGAAATGGCTGTAGTTCCGTTTTTTTCGGCTGTCTCTGCATACACTGTATTTATGCATTGAAACGGACTCAATTTTGTAATTATTGGAAATTTTGATACCTGAGAACAATTGGATATAGTTTTTCCAAATGATTTTAAATTCAGCGCGGAAGCTAGTCCTTCCGAATCCACATTGGGACATGAAAGATTCAATTCAACTGCAACCGGCGAATTCAGTTCATTTATTTTTTTTATTATTTTTACATATTCCGATTCATTATTACCACTTATGCTGACAATTATCGGGAACGGAATATTTTTATAATTTTTGTCAAAATTGATGACAAAATCATCTACACCGTTATTTTCCAGTCCTATGGAATTAATTATAAAATTTCTTCCCTCAAAAATTCTGGGCTGCGGATTTCCGGATTTGGCCTCCAGGGTGATGGTTTTTGTGACAACGGCACCGATATTTTGATTTTTTATCAGATCAAGATATGCTCCGGAAGTACCGAAGGTACCTGAAGAAATAATTATCGGACTGTTCAGAGTTGCAATTTTTTTCAATTCTGTTTTATAATCAAAGTTCATCCCAGATTACCTCATTTAAGTTAAAAACCGGCCCATCATTACAAACTCTCCTGCTGCCGTTTGTGGTCTTTATTGAACATCCATAACATATTCCTATACCACAACCCATTCGGGCTTCCAATGAGACTTGAGCCCATTTGTCCTTCAATATATCACTGAGTTTCTTCAGCATTTTCACCGGACCGCAACAGTAAAAAACATCGTATGTATCTATATCGATTTTTTTCAAATAATCGATGGTGGTTCCTTCATTGTATTCTTTTTTATTCGTTTCATCCAACGTGATCCACAGATTATTAAGTTCCTTTTTCCTGTTTTCCACTATCATACCGGGATAGTCTTTTTCATTTCTGAATCCGAATAATGCATCCACGATGCTCTGTTTTTTTGACAAAAAAAAGCTTAAATTCAATAACGGTGAAATACCACAACCGCCTCCAATAAGGAGAACACGTTTCTCCTCTTGAACTGTGAACGAGTTACCGATAGGCGCGATAATATTCACTGTTTCCCCGTTTTTTCTGTTTGAAAGCCAATGAGTACCCCTGCCGACCACTTTGAAGTATAATTTAATATGGCCGTCCGTTTCTTCGAGAATTGAAAAGGGTCTTCTTAAAACCGTGTTTTCTTCCGAACACTTCAGCTGAAGAAAATTTCCGGGTGAAAATTTGTTTTCGAATTTTACGGTTTTCAGTGTCATTACATAACCGTCTTCACTCACTTTTATGTTATCAAGTATTTTGCAATCTTCTGAATCGATTTTCAAATCATTTTCTCCTATATATCATTTTTCCATCTGAGAAGGTCATATTTATTCTACCCTTGATTTTATCACCTAGAAACGCGCTGTTTTTTCCATTAGAAACCAATTCCTTTTCCTCGATAATCCATTCTTCCTCAGGATCAAAAAGAAAAAAATCTGCTCTGAATCCGGGTTTTATTGATGGTGGCGTAATATTCAGAAAGTTATGAGAATTGATGACCAGTAATTCAATTAATTTTTCTATTTTTATTATTTTCTTCAAATACAGATAATTGTACACGGTTAAAAAAAGCAGTTCCGTTCCTGAAAAGCCTCTGTTTGGATTTTGGCATTCCTTTTCTTCCATCGTATGAGGAGCGTGATCGGATGAAATGATCGATATTATTCCATTCTTTATTCCATTTATAATGGAGTTTACATCATCCGAACTTCTCAATGGAGGGTATACATTGTAATAAGATTTTTTCCTGGTTTTTTTTATATTCACTATATAATGCGGACATGTTTCCGCGGTGAATTTTATTTTTGCATTTTTTGCGTGTTCAAGAACATCTATACTTTCGGATAAACTAACGTGCTGGAAATGAATATTACCTCCAATATTACTATTTATTTCTAAATCCCTTCGGATTATTTTTGCCTCACCTTTGTAAGTGATTTCATCTTTTCCAACAAATTCGGGATGTTCGGCTATTCTTATTATTTTATTTTTTGAAAAGGATAATACATCTTCTAAATCCATTTCAGATTCAATCGGAAGACCGTCGTTTGTGAAAATGTATGAACCGTTTTCAAAAAGATTTTTCCAGTCGGTTCTTTTCCCAGAAAGATTTTTGTTAACCGCAGTACTTTGAATGACTTTTATTGGTGAGTTTTTTAGTTTTTCATTTATTTTCAGGTAGTGTTCAACATTATCAGGGCAGGGAACGGTATTTGGCATAGCGCACAGAGTAGTTATTCCGCCCGATATGGCCGCATTAACACCCGAATCAATCGTCTCTTTATATTCAAATCCCGGTTCTCTCAGATGAACATGAATGTCGGCGATTCCGGGAACTACCGTTAAACCCTTCGCATCAATTACATCTCCATCATCTTTTAAACCATGACCTATATTTTCTATAATTCCATTTTTGATTGAGATATCGTACCCACTCTGTGCTTTGTTTATTTCATTTATCAACTTTACATTCTTAATTATCAATTAAATCACCCAAATTATTCGCAAAAACTTTTAATAAAGATACGAACGCTTCAAAATTTATGTCTTCTTCCTGGCAATGACTTCTGCCTGATGGATTCTGAACGAAAAGCAAATTGCTGTCGAAGAAATCTGTTATTTCCGCTATATCATGCCAGGCAACCGAATTCAGGACTTTTGCTGAGAGGTCGTTCCTGTTGAATATTTTCACAAATTTTTTGATCATTTTTCTGTTCATTTCTGCAGGAAAATTTCTGGAAATTATTTCAATTTCTGAATTTGTTTTATATTTATAATCATTGTCCTTTATCTTTCTTATGATTTCAGATTGCACCTCATTCATCCTGGATAATTCTATTCCTCTGATGTCAATGAATATCTCCGTGTATCCGGGAATCATATTGGTCACATTGGGTGAATTATTTACTCTTGTCACGGTCGATACTATTCCTTCCGTAGAATATCTTTCCGACATTTTTCTGCAATACAGGATTGTTTCAGCGGCGGGTAACAGGGAATTTTTCCTTTTTTCAATATCTATCAGTCCCGAATGGTCGACCTTTCCCCTCGTTTTTATCACCATTCTTATGTGTCCTGCTATTTTATCGACTATTCCTATCATTACATCATTTTCAAAAAGCTCAAATGTCTGATCTATATGCACTTCAAAAAAATGAGAACCTGCTTTGAAGTCAGGTTTTTTTATTTCCGAATATTTTGAGAAATTGTATTTTTTAATCAATTCATTTATCGTACTTTCATTTTCTATTAAGGATTTAAAATTGTAATTATCGAGTTTGCTCAGAAAATACTTTGAACCGAGTGAAGCCTTTCCAAATCTCGAGGATTCTTCATTATTAAATGCAACTACCTCAATTCTATCGAATAATTTTGTATCTTTAATTTCATTTAATAATGTCAATCCGAAGACTATTCCGGCTATACCGTCGTATTTTCCACCGCAGGGTACCGAATCATAATGGGAAACGAAAACAAATTTTTTCCCCGTATGTTCAGAATGTGATACAACATTTCCGAAGTCGTCGATATAAACTTTTTTTCCAAGATTTTTCATATAGTTTTTTAAAAATACTATGGTCTGTTCGTTTTCATCGGAAAATGGCAATCTCGTTATTTCTTCCGGGTTTCTTGAAATTTTTGATAATTCATTGAACAAATATTCTGCAATTTTTTTAATATTCAATTTTTATCCTTTCTGTGTTGATTCATGCCAGACGAGGAGTTTTTCCTGTAATTTTTTCATCCCGATATCCAAGAAAAAACTCAATAAGCTTATAACAATGATAACTGTCAGGAGCAAAGTTATATCATACATTTCATTTCCCAATATAAGCAAAAAGCCTAGACCTGCTCGTGATCCCATCATCTCCCCTATTACTGCGGCCGTTATTGACATCACCAGAGCGAGTCTGGTTCCGGTCATAAGATATGGAAGAGCATTTTTTAATTCTACTTTTGTCATAATTTGGAATTTGTTAGCCTTCAGCACTTTCAGAAGATAATAATAATTTCTGTCCGTCGATCTTACCCCTAAAATCATATTTATCATGACGGGGAAGAGAGTGACCAGAGCTATTAAAACAACCTTTGATGTGATACCTAAACCGAACCATAAGACGAAAAGGGGAGCGAGTGAAATTTTAGGAGCGGTCTGAAAGATGAGTATGTACGGAGATAATGCTTTCTCCAGAATCTCTAACTTTGCTAAAATATATCCCATAATCATTCCTAAAAACGCCCCGATTGAAAAGCCGATAACGATTTCTTCGAATGTTGCAAGAAAATTCGTTTGCAGAACGGATATCTGTACCAATTGTATAGCTTTGAATAAAATATCTTCGGGTGGAGGAAGAATGTGTGTTGGCACATCGAATACCGTAACGATTATCTTCCATAATGCGATTAATATAACCAGAAACAGAAAACTTAATAATTTTGAATTTATCTTTTTTTTCATTCTCACTCCACCCGAAAAATTAAACTATATTCTTGGAATTACAAAATCTTCGGCATTAACATCTTTTGAAATAATTTCGTATTCAGACATTATATCGGCAGTGTTCTGCCATCTTTCAATATTACCGAAACCGAATCCGAACGCTTCGGTATCATCGCTTTGCCAGAGGTATCCGGCATATACATCCGATAGAACCGCTGCGATATATTCTTCTCTTCCCGCATATGTTGGAGAATACTTTTCTATTGTTAAGTACGCAGCTTCTTTCATGTTTTCCGGATCCGACAGATAAGCCATCACTCTGCTCAGCGCTCTTGTGAATCTTACGGCCAGATCAGGGTTGGTTTCAAGAATATCCTTTCCTGTTATAACTACATTCCCGAAAGAAGGTAAGAATTCGTCCGATCTGAATTCAGATACTTCGATTCCCTGATATGCGAGTTCAAATGTTCTGAGCATTGAGAAACATATTGCGTCAACTCTGTTGTTTACTAAAGCCGGGACTATCGCTTCCGTACCAATAATTTTCAGATCGATATCATCGAGACTCATTCCGTTTTTCTTTAAAAGTACCTGAAGTTGAACGTAATTTGGACTACCATAACTCGTTACCGCTACTGATTTTCCCTTTAAATCTTCTGGAGTTTTTATCCCGCTTTCATCCATAAAAAGCGTTGCGCCGAGGCCATGTTGATACGTTGTATGGATAACATAAACCGGAATATCCTGAGAAATTGCCGTGATTACCGGTTCGCCATTTGGAAAACCGAAATCAACATTTCCCACTGCCACGTTTCTTATTATATCTGAAGCACTTCCAAAGAAATAATCCAGTTCGATTCCTTCCTGTTCAAAATAACCCAATTCGATCCCCATGAAAATAGGAACATAATATGGAACTGCTGAACCTTCAATCTGTAAAGTTACCTTTTCTGCCAATGCGAATACGCATAAACAGACAATCATCAAAACCAACAAAATTTTTTTCATTAACCGCCCCTCCTTGTTTTTTTGGGTTGTACCGTATGAATTTATAATTCAATCAAACTCTCCAAACTTATTCTTACTATCTTTTGTTGAACCGATTTATAATCGGATAGCCACTCATTTGTAACCCTGTTTCCGTGAACTGCAAGTAAATTGACCGCTCTGACTTCGTTCAGGGATGACAGAGTATAAATGGTCTCCGTTTCCATATCGAAGTTCATGACATTCAAACTCATCATCTCATCGAATATTTTCGTTTCAAAATCTATTTTTAAGCCTGAAATACTTCTTCCCTGGCCTTTGTAATATGAATCCACCGAAGCACCTATACCAACGTGGCATTTTTCGGAAAATTTTCTGCATGTATTCAATAAAGTGACTAACAATTCAGGATCTGCAACAGCTGGATACTCTTTTGGAGCGTAATTGATTGAACTTCCTCCGAGTCTTACCATCCCCGAATTGATAATAATATCACCGCAATTAATATCTTTATCGAGAGTCCCACATCCGCCCACTCTGATGAATGATCTGCAACCCAGTTCGAACAGTTCTATCAAAGCTATTTCTGTCGATCCGCTGCCTATTCCGGTTGAACAAACCCCGAATCTTCTGTTCTTATAAATTCCTTTTCCCACAACGAATTCTCTGTTTTTTGAAAGATACTCAAATTCATCCGCATTTTCTTTAAAAATGTCCACTCTTGAAGGATCTCCCGGTAAAAAAACCACCTCTGGAAAATTCGAGTTCAGGTTTATTCTCAAGTGAGGTAACAAATTATCCCTGATAGGATTGTTTGCAATTTTATCGGTTTTTTTCATCATATTTCCTCCTTAAATGCCAGTTTTGATTCATGCCAGAAGAGAAGTCGTCTTTCGAAAAATTCTATTACCCAATAAAGAGCCAAACCGAGGAAAGTAGTGGCGAAAATTGAGGCAATTAATAAATTCGCATTATATTGTGAACTGCCATAAACCAGAAGATATCCCAATCCCCTCTCCCCAGCCATCCATTCTGAAACAATAGCTCCGATAACCGATTGGACCATTGCAACTTTCAAACCGGCAAAAATGACAGGTGTTGCCATGGGTAACTGTAATTTTATAACTCTCTGTCTCTCGTTGGCTCCGAGAATTGTTAAAAGATACTCATAGTTCTCGGGAACGGATCTCAATCCCAATATTGTATTCACCATCACGGGGAAAAATGCCGATAAGACGATCAACAATAATTTTGAAGGCATTCCGAGTCCGAACCATATTACAAATAATGGAATCAGCGATACTTTTGGTGTTGCCTGAATGAGAAGCATATAGGGCATTATCAATTCTTCAAATCTTTTCGATTTTGCGGCAAAATATCCCGACAGAAATCCAAGAGATGATCCTATTACAAATCCTATTAAAATTGTATAAAGAGTTACCCAGCCTTCTTCTAAAAATGTTCCGTCGAGTAAAAGTGATATAAATTCTTCGCCAACTTCCTGCGGAGACGGCAAAATAAATGATGGGACTTCATTCAATACTTTATATCCCTGCCAAATTCCTATAAAAAGAATTAAAAATAAAATAGAAAGTATGATTATCAGCAGTTTTCTTTTCAAAATATCACTCCGAATTTTTTAACATAACTCTGAGCTTTTTCACATAGTTGAAAAACTCAGGAGACAGCTTGGTGTCTTCATCTCTGGGTCTTGAAATATTTATATGCATATCCTCCAGAACTCTTCCGGGTTTTGTCCCCATAACAATTATTCTGTCGGATAGATAAACAGCTTCACTTATACTGTGAGTAACGAACAGAATCGTTTTTTTTGTCGAATTCCAGATTTCAAGCAGTAAGTTATTCAACTCATCTCTCGTTATTGCGTCCAAAGCTCCGAATGGTTCATCCATGAGTAAAATTTCAGGATTATAAGACAGCGCTCTTACTATAGCCACTCTCTGTTTCATTCCACCTGATAATTGCCTTGGATAAGAGTCTTCAAAACCGTTTAATTTTGCCAGCTCGAAAAGTCGTTTTACGTGTTTCTCATCGGCATTTTTTTTATTGCTCATTATTTCAAAAGGAAATAGTGCGTTGTCCAGAGCAGTTCTCCAGGGTAGAAGAACCGAATCCTGAAAAACAAAACCAAACTGTGGAATTTTTTTCTCCGTTTCATTGTAAATATCGATCTTTCCATCGGTAGACGAAATTAAATTTGAAATAATTTTCAGAAGTGTTGATTTCCCACACCCCGATGGCCCCAGTAATGAAACGAATTCTCCTTTAAAAACATCGAAGGATATATTTTCCAGAGCTACGAAATCCTTTGCTTTCTTTTTGCTTCCCTTAAAAATTTTTGAGATATTATTTACAGATACTACTGGTTCATTCATCATATACTCCTCATTGAAGTTCGCTGATTTTCTTCGCAGCATTTTTCAAATGTTTCACTATCTCTTTTATTTTCATATCATCACTGATTCTTTCTTTAGGAGCAATAGCCGTTATACTGGCAAAAACATCGCCTCTTCCATTAAAAATCGGAACGGCAAGAGCTCTGAGACCCTCTTCATATTCTTCGTTGCAGAATGCATAACTTTCACTTTTTATTTTCAGGAGTCTTTCTTTAAATTTATCGTCGAGAAGGCCCTTGTTTTGATTCAGTGTATTTCCTGAATTCATCAATTTTTCGATTTTTTTATCACTTAAAAATGCTATTATCGACAGGCCCGCAGCGGTACAATCAAGAGGGAGATACACTCCCCTTTTAGCTCTGAAGCTGAAGAATCTGTTGCTTTCCTCTACCATTACGGCAGAAATTCCCGACTCTGAAAGTTCACTCAAAAAGACCGTTTCATTTATGCTATCTCTCAATTCTCTCAGAATGTTTTTGAAAGATTCCAGATGTACTTTTTTCGAAATTTCCACCACCATAGGGATGATCCTCGGACTTATTAAATATTTTTTTGTATCTTCATTTTTTGCGATGATATCGCAACTGACCATATCGTTGAGAAGTCTATGCGTTGATGACATGGGCAAACTTGAGATGTTTGATACTTCCTGCACTGAAAGGCCTTCGTTCGGCCCCTTTGATACTATTTTTAATATTTCAAATACTTTTTCAAGATATTTCATTATTCCGCCTCGTAGAATTAATATTCCGTATTACAAAATTATATTAATAAAAAACTCTTTATTTGTCAAATCTAAATAATACGGGTCAATACTAATTAGAACTATTTAAAAACAATTATGAGAAAAATTCTTTGTTTTTGAGCAGGATTAAAAAATCTTAATTGAGTATAATATTATAAAATTTTTCTCATATTTGACCTTAAAATCATTTCATGTTGTGTTCATATTTTGTATTTAAAAAAAATGAGGAGGGAAAATCCTCCTCAAAACAACATTTGAAAATACAGATATGTCAGTTATTTATTATCAGTTTCAAGTAGTTCAATCCACCAATCCGGGTATCCATTGGATCTGAAATAGATTCTTTCGCACGCGTACCTTGCAAAAATTTCATCTCCCAATTTTAACCAGTCATCATACCATCCCAAAGCAGTATCATAAGCATAGTCACCTAACAGGTCAATTGCTGCATCGGGATTTATCTCGTATAACTTTGCTGCTGCGTCCTGTAAAATTGGTACAGTGTCGTAAATCGATTGCATTTTTGGATCTCTAAAGTTTTTTAAATCTTCAATTGCTTTTTCATATCTTGAACCAACAACTTCCTGAACGTATGTATTTATCCACCAACCGGAATCTCTTCTGAATTCTTCATATCTTGAACCGTTCTGATATAATTCCGGTAATTTTCCCATTGCAGGGAATAAAGGCGTGATAAAAGAATGGCCGACCGAGCCGTAACCAAACCAGGTTATTCCTTTAATCGGGTCGGGTAACCATGATTTCACCTGACCGATCTGCAGATAACATGTCAGAGGTATGCCTATAGGCCTTTGCCTGCCTGCAATTCTGTAATTGGTCAGAGGATCTCCCCATGGACCCGCTCCCGGTCCCTTTGTCAGATCGAACTCCGTTCCCTCATAATGATCTCCGGCAATTTCAAAAATATCATTTACTGTTAATTTATTGTCAGGAATCACATACATCGGGTAATACAGTTTCCCATATTCTAGTTCTAAAGAAGGGGCAACCAAGTCTAAAGCACGCCATTCTCTGATATTCGTACCACTTTTTGGTCCATAAATAGCCGCCGGATTGAATTGTTCGCCACTATTCGGATCATACCAGCCTTGTTCAACTGCAAAACTGATGAGGTTAGGTGATCCCATCCAGTTTTCAGAATCTTCGGGATGATATTCCTGAATCATAGCGGTATTTGCACCGACAAAATAAGCATCGTCCGGAAGTCTGAAAGCTACCCATAAGTCCAGCCCATAAAATTCTGCTATCCAGACTTCATTTCCATCACAAACGTTAATAATTTCCCCCGAGCCGTACCAGCCGAACTCTTCAACTAAGTTTCCCATAATTTCTACGGCCTCTTTCGCAGTTGTGGCTCTTTCAAGTGAAATATCCTGTGCTGTCCAGCAGTCTATTATTCCGTAGCTGTCTTCGTAGAGGACTTTTCTCACTTCTTTACCATGATCTGTTCCGGTGGAAATACTGAAAGTGGATTCACCCATTGCTACACCAACTTCATTCATGAATGAGTATCTGGAATGTAAATAGGAATAAGTATGAGATATTTGGGGAATTTCTGCCATTTTTAACCCGTTATCACTATAATCAACGTTCGGATAATTACCATAATCGATGTAATTATGGGAATTTATCACGATTTCCCTGGTAGCGCCCTCATTCCAGTCCATAGCCGGTATTATCCATAATCTGAAATCCGCACTGCTTGAATCATCATTATGAGTAACTATTGTTGATCCGTCCACCATAGCATCAGTACCCACTGCCTGAATTGTGCATCCGAAAATCAGACCAAAGTAAAAAATTACACACATCAAAACCAAAAATCTTTTCATTGTACGTACCTCCCCTGTATTTTAGATCACATCAGTGATCATTTTTTTAAAACACAATCTGTATAAAGCAACAAAAAACTTCAGAATTAGTATGATCTTTTTAGACTCTCTCTTTTAGTCTGTATAATCACATTTTAGATAATAAATAAATTTCAGAATAAGATAATATTTTTTGCTTTTCAGACAATCTTGAATTCCAAATATTAAACTCAATTTTTTGATTTCATAATATAAAAGATTCTGTTTCATTTAACTTTCATAGAATATTTATATAAAACGTCGCGTGTGATTTGAATCCTTCTACAATTTGAAAATACTACTAAATAAGTATAAAACCAAGTACTAAAATTAGTAACATTAAGTAATATTAATAAACTATTATAAATTTAAGCAATTTTACTTCATATAACGAACCATCGAAAATACTTTGCAATGTAAATCATTTAAAATAATATGTTTTCTTATTCTCCAATATATAGTAATTTTTTCAAGTGCATTTTTGACAACAAAGTTTTTGTAAAAATCCGGAAAAAATATTTTAAGAATAGACCTCAAAACTTATTTTTAAGATCTTAAATTTTTGTCAGATATAGAAGTGTATTTTATACAACATTTAAAAATCAAAATTTTTAAATATTTATGAATATTGTAGTTCGCTTTAGAGATAAATGATTGTGATACGTGATTATAAAATTTTCTTGACTTTAAGCAAAAATATATACATTATATAGTATAAAATAATAAAACTAATACTATATAATGTGTAGCAGGGAAGGAAAAAATGATAAAAGTTAAAAAGAGAAATGATGATAAAGTAGAATATGACATCGGAAAAATTTCTACGGCAATAAAGTTGTCTATGATGGAAACAAAGATCGGAATTGATAGCATTCTTGTGGATAAAATTATTGAAAAAATACCTTCAACCAGTTTCAGTTGATGAAATCCAGGATCCTGTCGAAGAGTATTTAATGAATTCTCCAAGAAAAGATGCAGCGAAAAGATATATTTTGTACAGATATGAAAGAGACAAATTCAGGGATTCCAGATCTGAAAGAACAGATGGAAGACTCCTTCCTGATTCATTTATTTCGCAATACAAGCACAGGAAAAATCCAATGAAGCAATTAGGAAGTTTTGTATATTATAGAACTTATTCCAGATGGCTTCCAAAAGAGAAAAGAAGAGAATACTGGTGGGAAACGGTCAGAAGGGCGGTTGAATATAATTGCAGTTTAATTCCAACCACAAAAGATGAAGCGGAAAAATTATATGATAATATTTATAATCTTAAGCAGTTCGTTTCTGGAAGGGCCTTCTGGATGGGAGGAACGGAAGTTTCAAAATACTATCCGATGGCGAATTTCAATTGTGCATTTGAAATAATCGATTCGTTTGATAATTTTAAGGACTTATTTTATCTTTTAATGGTTGGAGCGGGAGTGGGAATAAGGATATTGAAAGAGGATGTAAATAAACTTCCCAGGATAAGAACAGATTGTAATCTGGTACATGAAGACTATTCGCCCAGGAGGCCTGAAAACAGAGAAGTAAATTCCGGTCTGGAATTTTATAACAAAAACTCGGCAAAAATAATTGTGGGCGATTCTAAAGAAGGATGGATCGAGTCGCTTGATTGCTTTTTGAAGTTCCTTTACAGTAACGAATACAGAAACATAAAAACTATCATAATTAATTATGATAATGTAAGAAAAAGAGGGGAAAAGTTAAGAACTTTTGGTGGTACGGCCAGTGGACATTTGAGTTTAAAAAATATGTTTATAAAAATTTTCGATATTATCAAAAAAAGAGGAATAGTAAATGGGGAGATTTCAACAAAACTAGCACCGATAGACTGTCTTGATATTACGAATATAATAGGTGAAAATGTTGTTGTCGGGGGAATGCAAAGAACCGCAGAAATGGCATTGATTGATCCTGAGGATAAAGAAACCATAGAAGCAAAAAATAATTTATACAGACAAATAAACGAGCAATGGATTGTCAGCAAAGAAATTGTTCACAGGCAAATGAGCAATAATTCCATTTATTATAGAAAGAAGCCGACAAGAGAACAGCTTCACCGGCAGTTGAACCAAATGAAACTTTCAGGGGAACCGGGATGGATTAATGAGAAGGCAGGTTCTGGAAGAAGGCCAAATATGAATGGTGTCAATCCCTGTGGTGAGCTTCTTCTTGATTCAAAAGGATTATGCAATCTCACCACTGTTAATGTATTTTCTTTTGTGGACGAGAATGGAAGAATCGATGTAAAGGAATTATTGGAAGCGCAAAGACTTTCCGCAAGAGCAAGTTACAGGATGACGTGTCTTGATTTGGAAATGCCTATATGTAATACGGTACAGAAGAGAGATAAACTTCTTGGATGCTCGCTTACAGGATGGCAGGACATGGTCAATAAAACAAAATATTCTATCGCTGAACAAACATCATTCATGAAAAAACTTAAAGAAACCGCCAAGAAAGCGGCTGAATCATATGCGAATGAAGTTGGTGAAGGGGAACCATTATTAGTAACTACGATAAAACCCGAAGGTACTTTAAGTCAATTGCCGACCGTATCCAGCGGGGTGCATTATTCTCATTCGCCATATTATATCAGAAGAATAAGAATAAACGCCAACGATCCCCTGCTGAAAGTTTGCGAGGAACTCGATTATCCAATTTTTCCCGAAGTAGGCCAGGATATGGAAACCTGTCGCACAAAAATAATAGGGTTCCCGGTAAAAGCCCCGGAAGGTAGAACAAAATATGATATTTCGGCCATAGAACAATTGGAAAATTATCTTCTTTTCATGCAGAATTACGTTGATCATAATTGTTCGATTACAGTTCATGTAAAGGAACAGGAGTGGGATGAAGTTGAAGAATGGGTTTGGAATCATTGGGATGACCTCGTTGCACTTTCTTTCATTTCACTTGATGAAAATTTCTATCAGATGGCTCCATACGAATCCATAAGTGAGAAAGAATATATTATCAGAGTGAAAAAGATGAAACCATTTTTGACAAATCTAATCGGTAAATATGAAAAGGAGGAAATAGAACTCGATATTGGAGAAAGCTGTGAGTCCGAAGTATGTTCTGTGAGACGAAAAGCAAAAATGTTTTTTAAATTAAAATATAAAAAAACAGATACATAAGGTTATTTTAATTTTGAAAATTCTGTTTTCAATAAAAAACATTATTGTTGAATATATAAGCATATAGCAAATCGTCATGACAAAAATCAAAGTGATAAAATACATCAGGAACTATGAGATAACGGTTCCTTGATACATAAAAAATAGAAAAAACCTTATAATGTGTTTATCGAATAATACTAAGGAATTAATTATTCGTTAATATGAAAAATACTTCATAAAACAAAAAAATGGGTCATTTGAAGAACCCGTAGTAATCAAAATATTTAAATGTTCAAAGTAAAAATATAGTCCCCCAAAAAATCAGGGGTTGTTTATTACTTCTTAGGAATAACTGTGAATTTTATCGCAGTTCTTTCTTCACCGTTTATTTCAACATCTGAAAAAAATGGTGCGCAAACTAAATCCATTCCACTCGGTGCAACATACCCTCTCGCTATTGCAATTGCTTTTATTGCCTGATTAACTGCTCCGGCGCCAATGGCCTGTAATTCCACCGATCCACTTTCTCTCAGCACTCCAGCAAGCGCTCCTGCTACTGCATTTGGTTTTGATTTTGAAGAAATCTTTAATACTTCCATTATTGCTTCCTCCTTTGCGTTATATGTACTTGATCGAAAACTTATATTTAGTAGAATTGAAAATAATTTTCTTGGTGCGCCCGGCAGGATTCGAACCCGCAACCATCGGAGTCGAAGTCCGATGCTCTATCCAGTTGAGCCACGAGCGCTTTCCTAATTAATGGGGTGGCTAGTGGGATTTGAACCCACGACACCCTGAGCCACAATCAGGCGCGCTACCCCTGCGCTATAGCCACCATACAAATGGTGCACCTAGCAGGACTCGAACCTGCAACCCTCTGATTAGAAGTCAAATGCTCTGTCCAGTTGAGCCATAGGTGCATTATAACAAATGGAGCGGCCGACGGGACTCGAACCCGCAACCCCCAGCTTGGAAGGCTAGTGCTCTACCAATTGAGCTACAGCCGCTCGTACGTGGTCGGGGAGACAGGACTTGAACCTGCAACCCCCGGTTCCCAAAACCGGTGCGCTGCCAATTGCGCCACTCCCCGTACGAAGTATAATATACCAGAATTTCTTCCCTTAGTCAATAAGGGAATTTATTTTTTTGTGAATTTTTCAGCTTTTTTTGACAAATTTTAAGACAGGGTAAAATCATGACCACAGTTTTTACAAAAGCGATTATTTTCATCATTCAATTTTCCACAGAAATCACACCTGTTCAGATTTCTTAAATCAGTACCGCAATTACTGCAAGCAGATGCGCCATAGGGATTTTCTCTATCGCATTTTGGACATCTTGCAAGAATCACAGGTTTCTTTTTATCTTCGTATTTAAAGTCATCATAAAGCTTTTCTTCTTCTTTTTCAACATTGCTTTGAGAAAAATCGATTCCACTGAAATCTTTTGTTTTGTTTTTTCCGCCATAAAAAGAACTGGAAGATTTTTCCCAATTTTTATCATCAACTTTTTTTGATTTTTTGAAAAATAATGAAGCTATATTAAAAATTATTATTGCTGGAATCAAACCTAAAAAAGTTCCGCCGAAATCAGGCCTTTCTCCGTTAATAAAAGGAATAAACGGGAAAAATAATATCATTAATCCTATAATAACCCCTATTACTCCCATAAGTTTCAATGAAGCACTTTTCATCTTTTTCTCCCGACTATTATAAGGATAATAACATTATAGTCCTTTTATATGAAAAAAGCGACTTCAAAAAAGTCGCTTCATTTTTTTTATAGTGATTCAGCGTAATTTTTAACTTTTGCGTTGAGCCTGGCCTTTCTTCTGGATGCTTGGTTCTTATGGATTATTCCTTTTTTAGCAGCTTTATCCAAAGTTGAATAAGCTTCTACCAATTTGCTGTTTACTGATTCCAGGTCTTGTTTCTTTTCTATAGCAATCAGCAAACTTTTCGCAACATTTCTAAATCTTGTTTTATATGTTTTATTTCTAGCCTTTTTTGTTGCTGTTTGCTTCACTCTTTTTTTGTTAGATTCATTGTTAGGCACCTAATCATTTCCTCCTTTTACTCTCATTTTCCTGCTTATTTTATCATATTAATTTATAAATTAAAAGACTCCTTTAAATTTTCTACCGCATCCAACTTCTCCCATGGCAAATTGAGGTCGTTTCTGCCAAAATGACCATAAGAAGCTGTTTGTCTGTAAATAGGTCTTTTTAAATTTAATCTTTCAATTATAGCAGCGGGTCTTAAATCGAATTCTTTTAAAATTGCTTTTTCTAACTCATCCAGAGGAACTTTTTCTGTTCCGTAGGTATCGATCATGAATGATACGGGTGAAGCGACGCCAATTGCATAGGCAAGTTGAATCATAGCTTTATCGGCCAATCCCGCTGCAACAACGTTTTTTGCAACGTATCTTGCCATATAATGAGCAGATCTATCGACCTTTGTAGGATCTTTACCTGAAAATGCTCCTCCCCCGTGAGGAATAAATCCGCCATATGTATCGACTATTATTTTTCTTCCGGTCAATCCTGCGTCGGCTGCAGGTCCTCCCTTCACAAATCTTCCGGTGGGATTGACATAGATTTTATATCCATCAAGGAGCAATTCTTTAGAAATTACCGGCTTGATTACCTTTTCTATTACTTCTTTTTCTATTTCATCGTGGGTTAGTTCATCCGAATGCTGAGTAGCAACAACAATAGTTGTTACTCCAAGAGGTTTTCCATCTTCATATTGAACGGTAACCTGAGTTTTTCCATCGGGTCTGAAGCCTTTAACGAGATCATTTTTTCTCACGAAAGCCAGTCTTCTGGCCAATTTGTGTGATAATACAATTGGCAGCGGCATATATTCTTCCGTTTCATTTGTGGCGAAACCAAACATCATGCCCTGGTCTCCGGCACCCAGATCGAATTCATCCGTGCCACCTTCTTTCGCTTCAAGAGATTTATTTACCCCCAGGGCGATATCTGGTGATTGCTCATCGATCGATGATAATACTGCGCAGGTTTCGGAATCAAATCCATATTTCGCTCTCGTATACCCTATATCTGAAATTGTATTTCTAACAATATTTGCAATGTCTACATAAGCTTTGGTACTGACTTCGCCGGCTACAATAACCGCGCCGGTCGCCAATAGAGTTTCAACTGCTACACGTGAATTTGGATCCTGTTCCAATAGTGCATCTAATATGGCATCTGAAATTTGATCTGCCATCTTATCCGGATGGCCTTCTGTGACACTTTCACTGGTAAATAACCACTTTTTCATTTATTTCCTCCCATTCTTCAATATTAAACTATCATTTTTTGTTCTGTGCATATTCTTCTTTTGATATGAAGCTCGCACCTGAAATCTCAAAATTTATTGGTTTAAAATTTCTTTTAAAATCAGCATAAATATGAATTTTATTCTGGCAATTACCGCCTATAAATTCTTTATCCAATCTGTAGGCAGCTCCATCCTGACCGTAATTTACGGTTATATCATAATACTTTCTCAAATGACTCATAAACACTTCGCCGCATTTGCTGCATTTAAAATAAATCACTATTGCCGATCCAGATTCATAAAATGGATTTTTATTAATATCCTTCGGTTTTTTACTGAACAGACCCATCTATCCACCTCCCGGAACCATCCTGAAAGATCTAATGTATTGATTTCCCCAATTATCCTCAATCATAATTTCTCCCTCGTAGGATGTTGAAAAATCAATATCTTTCCACAAATTTGATACTATTATACTCAATTTTGAATCGTTAATTAATGAATACCAATATTCGGAATTGGTCGAATCAATATAAATTTTCTCAGGATTGAACAGGTCATCGGTTAGTATATAAGAAAAATCTATCTGAAAAACCGACGTGTTGTTCAATCTTACGGATATTATTTTTGGATTTATATTGTACCTCAATTTAACTTCTGGTCTTATATAAAAATCGGAATCCTCAGAAATAGGAAACTCAGTTTTTTGCGTATAATCTTCCCCGTTGATTTTCACTCCGGTAATACTCATTTCGGTTTCGGAATAATCAAAATCAAAATACGAAGCCGGATTTATATACATATTTTCGTCTACATCAAGAATTTCAAGATGCAAATGCGGGGGTACATTTCCCGTATCACCTGATAGGGCTAATGTTTCTCCAGCCTTGAATTCAATCCTGTTACTTGAAAGATTTACTTTCCAGTAATCGCGCTCAGAGCTTTTCAAAAGCTTATCGAATATCTTCCGGAGTAATTCTCCACTGGAATTTTTAGTACTTCCGATACTTTGAAGGTGAGCAAAATTTATTTTTATTCCATTTTCACCTGTGATTTTGTTTTTAAATGACGGAACGTATAAAACGAGTCCGTTTCCATAGAGCGGATCGTTTATATAAAAGTATTCAACGTATCCTGCGGCCGGCGCCAATATTTCAATTCCATTTAAGCCTCCGGTAGAAAAATCAATCCCCACATGAAAATGAGGTCCCACAATATCGTTGCCCGTTCTATATTCACCAAAATAGCCCGTTATTTCGATCTGTCTGTTGAGTGGCATTTTTAAAAATTCTTCTCCAAATGATAAAATAACCAAAAAAACGAGGGAAAGAATCGTTAAAAGTTTCTTCATCTATACCTCCGGAATTGCATTTGTCAATTCATTGTAAACCCTGAGAGAAGAAATAAATTTTATTTTAACTCTTCCGTCAAGATACTTTTCAGATATTATATTAACATAACTTCTCATTTTCATAAAAAGCGCCATATTTTTAATGTCAAAATTTATCTCGTGTATTTGTTCATCTTTTGAAATACATTCATTTATTTTATCGAATAGTGAATCAATGTTAAACCCATTTTTTGCACAAATAAATACGGCTTCGTCATTCTTTTTCTGTAATCTCTGTATTATTTCATCGGATACGAGATCAATTTTGTTGTATACAAGAATATATGGATTGCCACCCGCTCCTATATCATCGAGGGTAGAAAACACTGTTTTTAGCTTACTTTCAATTTTTTTATCACTTATATCAACAACGATAATTAACAAGTTCGAATATTTGGCTTCCTCCAATGTGGATCGGAATGATTTCATGAGTTCGTGCGGCAACCGGTTTATAAAACCAACTGTGTCGGAAATTATTATTTTTCTGCCACCCGGAAGAAGCAACTCGGAGGATTTTGTATCCAACGTTGAAAATAATTTGTTTTCAATAAACACTTCTTTATTGGTCATTTTTTTTAACAAAGAAGATTTTCCTGCGTTGGTATAACCGACGATTGAAATAAGAGGAATTTCACTCTTCTCTCTTTTTTTTCTGTTGAGTATTCTCTGTTTGTTTATTTCTTCCAGTTCATTTTTTAAAACGCTTATATTTTTGGAAATTTTTCTCCTGTCCAATTCTAATTTTTGTTCTCCAAGGCCTCTGGTACCTATTCCTCCGGCTACTCTCGACATTCCCTTTTCGGCTCCCTTTAATCTGGGAAGTGCATATATCAATTTTGCCAATTCCACTTCCAATTTACCTTCACGTGAAGTGGCGTGTTTTTCAAATATGTTCAGAATTATTTCACTTCTATCAAGCACTTCTTTTTTAAATTTTTTCTTTAATTCCGCATGTTGAGAAGGCTTTAAATCCGAAGTAGTTATTATAACATCTACTTTCAGGGAATTAGAAATATCTTTTGCATAAAAAAACTTTCCCTTCCCCAGATAAGTTCTCGGATCAGGAAATTCTCTTTTTTGAATTACTGTTTGAATTATTTTTATTCCCAATGTGTTTGATAGATCTTTTATTTCATTAATTGTTTCTTCGCTTTCTTTATATTCTTCTCTATTAAAAACTGCTAATAATAGTGCGCTTTTCAGTTATATTCCTCCAATGCTCGTTTGTTACGATGACAATTTTACATATTTTTTTGGTTCCATCATTTTAATAGCGTGCTTATAGACCAAAGCCTGTTCGTTTTCGTTTTCGAGCAAAACAGTGAAATTATCAAACGATTTTACGATTCCCTTTGTCTGAAATCCTCCATCAAGGAAAATTTTTACTTCAATTTTCTGAATTCTCAAAGTGTTAAGAAACCTGTCCTGTAAATTAAATTTTTCGGCCATAATTATCCCCCCAAAAGTCATTAAAAATAATAGAAAATATCATAAGAATATTTTTTGTATCTGTATCACTTAAATTTATCTGTATTGAATCGACATATCTTCTGAACCATATTATTTGTCGTCTGGCATATCTTCTTGTATTACGCTTTATCAATTCAATACATTCTTCTTTTCCGATTGTACCGTCTAAATAATCAAAAACCTCCGAATATCCGATGGTGCGAATAGACCCGTTTGATTTATTATAACCCATTTTATATAATTTTAACACCTCTTCAAAGAGCCCCTTATTTATCATTGAATCTACCCTTTTTGAAATTCTGTTGTGCAATTCTTTTCTATCTCTATTCAAAAAAATAATTTGATATTTTTTATCCATTTGATTATTATTCTGTAATTTTGAAAGAGGGATACCATTTAACATAAATGCTTCCAAATATCTTGAAATTCTTTTCGAATCATTAAGATGAATTTTGTTGAAAGCAACAGGATCAACTGTTTTCAGAATTTTATATAAATACCCGCTTTGATTACGGTCAATATTTTTAAGTGCTTTTCTAACGAAATCATTTCCCGGAATTCCTTCTACCAGACCTTTTGTAATTGCGTCGGCATAAAGTCCCGTTCCCCCGGCATAGACCGGTGCTATGCCATTCGATAAAAGTTTCTCTTCTATAATTTTCGAATCTTTCAAATATTTATTGACATCATAATGTTCTTCAGGATCGACGTAATCGATTAAATGGTGTCTGATAAGTTTGTTTTCTTCTTCCGTTGGTTTTGCTGTCCCAATATTCATTAATTTATATACTTGCCTTGAGTCCATGGATATGATCTGGAAGTTGTACTTTTTTGAAAGTTCAATCAAAAGTTCTGTTTTTCCAACGGCTGTCGGACCTAAAATAATGGGGATTCTCATTTTACACTCATTACACCATACATAATTCCTGATCTTTTGCTTCCATTGATGTTTTCAAATCCGTATTCATTGATCTTCTTAAATAATCTGTCCGTTACTCTACTTTTAATTATAATTTTATCTCTGCTTATTCTTCGCATATTTTCAAAATCTTCATCTTCAACGGTATCGTAACTCGCGAATTTTCTAATGGGATTCAATGAATTTGATTTTAATATCGGAATATCGAACATCGGATCACAATAAACAACATCAAAAGAGTTATCTTTTGCATCCTTTAAATATTGTTTCATGTTCATATTGATTATTTCAATTTTAGAAGCCGCTTCTTTCAGCCATTCATATTGATAAGGATAATTTCTAAGCCCATGCGAAACGATTCTGTAAATATGAATTGAAGCTTCGATGCCGGTTACTGTTCCCGTGGTCAGGTATTTTGCCATTAAAAGTGCTTCACTTCCCAACCCAAAGGTTAAATCCAATATTTTCTCATCGCCTGCTGGGTTTATTGATTCTATTAAATGGTCTCTCTGCCCATCCTTTAAATTTTTTTGCCTCACTTTGGACATGGACGGATGAAAGAAGAACATTTCTTTGCCATCATAGATTTTCAATTGATTATTTTTATCCAGAATATAATAAAAATCTATGTCATTCTCTGTCACATAACTACCGATAGATTTTCTTTTTACAAATTTCACCTTATATTCTTCCGCAACTTTTTTTGCTGCAATTATTTGTTCGTATTTCGGTCTGTTCGATGTTGTTACGACATAGTTCATCATCTGTTTTCCTCTGTTCTTCCTTTCTCAACAGAATCCTGAAGTATATTTAACTGTTGTTGTTTCATTTTTAATTCTTCCTCTAATTTTTTATAAGAATCTTCTACTATCTCCAGTTTGTCTTTAATTGTATTGTATTCGACGATTGTTTTTATATTTACATAGGCTAAAAATAACAGAATTAATATAAAAACGACTAAAATAGGTTTTATTCTATTTCTTTTGGCTATTTTAATCCACTCCTTGATATACCAGCTATGAAGTATTTCTGAGTGACTAAAAACAACACTACTACCGGGATAATTGAAAATGTAGCGGCGGACATTAACAGATTATATTCCGTACCGGTGGCGCTACTGAAATTCTGTAATCCGACCGGTAATGTTCTGTACTCAGGACTTTTTGTTATAATCAAAACCCAGAGGAATGAATTCCAGCTTCCAACAAATTTTAACAGTGCGCCGGTTATTATTGCTGGTTTTGACAAGGGAACCATCACTCCCCATAAAAATTTCCATTTATTCATTCCATCGATTTTTGCGGCATCGTAAAGCTCATCGGGAATAGTCATGAAATGTTGTCTCAGCAGGAAAATTGCAAAGACACTGACAACCCAGGGAACGATCAGTGCATAATAAGTATCTATCCATCCAAGATTTGTAAGCGTTATGAAGTTTGGAACGAGCAGAACTTCTCCGGGTACCATCATCGTTGCGAGAAAGAGAGAAAAAATAAATTTCTTTCCAAAAAATTCCATTTTCGCAAATGCAAAAGCTGCCATAGCAGCAAAAATAATTTCCAGAACCGTTGTGACTATGGCAACGAAAACCGTGTTGAAGTAGTATCTTCCAAACGGGGCGGCATTCCATGCATCGGCATAATTCTGCCAGAAGTTCAAAAATACTTCTCCAAGTGTATAATTAGCTCTCCCATAAGACACATCATCTTTAAACCAAACTGCTGAAATATCTTTGAAAACGATTTCAAAGGATTTATTTGAGTCACTCAATCTTCCTCTATAGTAGACTTTATCAACTATCTCCGGTTTTTCAGAAAGATCCAGTTCTCCCATGGAATCCGAAAAGATTTTTGAGAACTCACCGATCCAATCTATTTGTTTCCATCTCTCATAAATGATGCTCATTAAATTATCGCTTCCAAAAGATGAAGCGAAGGAATCAAAATCACTGAATAATGCCGCATAGACAAAACTCTGTCCCACTTCGTTTGAGAGGACTGACAGAAGTTCTTTTAACTTTTCATAATTTTCATTATCTCCATCTTTATTGAGGAAATTTTCAATTTCAGATTTCAGATTTTCATTCTCAAGCAAATAAATTGAGGATTTTATCAAATTTAAATTTTCGTTAATGTCGCTGAAAATATCCATGTAATCTTCATCAAATTTTTTTATCTTATCAATCGTTATTCCATCCATAAGATCAAGAAAAATGTTGTTGGAATTTAAAATATTATTGACAGAAATCCTGTTCAGTATTTCATTTTTTATGTCGTCTGGAACATTCCAGTTATCAATTTTGCTTACGAGGGAATTATATATCTCTTTGTTATTTCTTATTTTTCCCGTTATCTTGATTGAGGCAATTTGATTTATCTGTTGTGTTGAATAAAAATTTTTGACAAAAATGTATTGATTGACTAAATTAATCCACTCGGAAAGTCTTTTTTCTAAGTTACTTGAATATATTTTTTCAAATTGGCTTCTCGCCATATTCAAAAATCTATCGTCTTCAGGAATAGTTTCATTCAGATATGAGAAGATGTTACTGAAAGATTCATCGATATATGAGTCTATTTTCTCGATCATATTTGTGATTTTTAACAGCTCTTCTCTGAATAAAACAGCTTGTTTCCCTTTCCTGAATTCCAATAATTCTTCTTCAGTATTTCCGATAAAATCAATTATTTCTGAGGTTTCTTCTTCTAATTTGCTTTTAATATTAGTTTTTATAATTTTTGTTTCTTCGGTATCCGTTGGTAACTCTTTAAATGGATTATAAATACTTGTTTCTAAGCTAGTTTTTATTTTATTTAAGGTGCCATCAATTTCAGAAACAAAGATTATTCGTCTCATGAATCCTGTAGTTGAATATTCGCTCGAATCCAGATATTCATTGATGAACTCATCGATATTTTTTGTTTCAATATCTTTAATGAAAGAATATTCTTCCGGTAGTTCTTCATAACTGGTGAATTCGTTAAAAAGGCTTGCCTTGTCAGCTTCAGAAATATTCAGAGCATAAAAAGCTGATTCACCTTCATTGTTCAAAAGAAGTAACTCCACTTCCCCTCTTCTGATAGGATCATCATCCAATGTTAAAACTAATATGTTATCACCCGTTCTTTCAGATAACAGAGCCGAAAAATTTTTGAATTCACTTAAACTCAGAGAAGTTAAATCCACACCACTTCCACTCGTTTTTTTCTGTATTTTAGTATTGAAAGTATATGACTGAGCCGCATTTTTAGTCGTCCATTTTGGAGGCCAGGTACTCACTTCACTGGATGCTTTGAATGAAGTGTCCACCATCCAGGCAAACGGTATAAGCATTAAAATTGCCCCGCAGATTACAACTATATAAATAAAAATTTTGTAAGAATTTTTCATTCAACTCACCTAACTCTCGTAATGAACACTTTTTTTGCCAACTCTGAAATTTATAAAAGTTAATAGAAGAATGATTAAAAACAACACATAGGCTGCTGCGCTCGCAACTCCCATTCTCTGTTCGTTATAAAATTTTTCAAAAACATAGTAAACGAGTGTCAATCCGCTTTTATTAACCGGACCGGGCAGCCCGCTGTATAAAATGAATATTTGAGAAAAAACCTTGAACGAACCTATCATTGTTATTATGATTATAAAAAATGTGGTAGGAGAAAGGAGTGGCCATGTTATATTTTTAAACTGCTGCCATCTGTTCGCTCCATCAACAGTTGCTGCTTCATAATAAGATCTGTCGATACTCTGTAATCCTGCAAGGAATATTACCGATGTATAACCTAAATGCTGCCATACAGATACCATGGCGATTGTTGGAATGGTCCAGACTTCTTTTTTTAACCACGCTATTTTATCTACATTGATAAATGACAGGAAATAATTAATCAATCCAAAGGAATCGTTGAACATCCATTGCCAGACGAGGGATACGGCAACTACGGATGTGACAAATGGAATAAAATATGCTGTTCTGAAAAGCGATCTCAGTTTTATACTTGAGTTTAACAAAAGTGCAATTATCAGTGCCAATAATATTTGAATCGGAACGGATAATATAACATAATAAATGGTATTGAAAATCGCTTTCAAAAAATCCGAACTTTCTTTAGCTTTGAAAAAGAAATCAAAGAGATCATAACTCTGAGGCACAAAAACTCTTGATAATAAAAGAAACAAAAAGACAAAAAAGAAAAAATTTATCCACGGTTTTTTTCTGAAAAAGGTGAAAATACTCTCTTTTTTGTTTTTTAATATGAAGAAGATGAAAAATGCAATTATTATAACGGATATATAAAAATGTACAAGAGAATAAACAGGCATAATATTTCTTGTGATAAAATAAAAAGCCAGCAGAATTAAAGAGATTGATAATCCCCAATAAATTTTTCTTTCGTAATTTTCTTTTTTAGAATTTATAAGGGTGTATATGATTGTAATAATAAAATAGGCTGCTAAAAAATAAACGAGAGTATTGATAAGGGCATAAAAAAAGTTTATATCTATTGGTGAAGATAATCTGAAAAGCTCCTTATAATTATCAAATCCGATGAAATATTTTTCTGTTGTAGTGTAATCCCATTTAAAAAAACTTAAAACAAATGAAAATGCTATAGGCCAGAAGACAAACACTCCCAGAATTATAAATGAAGGCAACAAGAATAAATATGCTTGAAAAGTTTCTTTCCAGTATTTTGAACCTCTCTTCTTCATAATATTATTCACTCTCTTCGTATAGTTTTTTTAACACTTTAAAAAATTTATCATGCTCCTTAACATCGTGTACCCTTACAATATCGACTTTTTTTCTGAAACATAAATCTGAAACCGCCAAAGTACCCTCTAATCTATTTTCGGGTGGCTCATTAATTATAACATCCAAAAAACTTTTTCTTGATGCCCCTATTAAAACCTTATATTTTTTTGAAGTTAGATAACTGATGTTTTTAAGTAAATTTATGTTATCGATGTACCTTTTTCCAAATCCAATTCCCGGATCTACTATTATCTTTTCTTCCGGTAATCCCAGTTTTTCCAGTCTCGTTGCTCCTTCGATTAAAAAATCGTAAACTTCGGTGCAAACATCTTTGTAAAAAGGTTCTTCCTGCATTGTCTTAGGCGTACCCTTCATGTGCATTAAAACTATATAAGGTTTGAATTCCAGTACCAGTTCCACCATTTTCGGATTTGTAAACCCAGAAATATCATTTATCATTTCAACGCCGTTTTCCAGGCAAATTCTTGCTGTTTCCGGATGATAAGTATCCACAGATATAAAAAAATTGTTTTTTTTCAATTCACGTATAACGGGTAAAATTCTATCGAGTTCTTCTTTCCAGTGAACCGACCTGGAACCAGGTCTTGATGATTCGCCGCCGATATCTATAATCGAGGCCCCGTTGTTAATCATCTCGTTTGCTTTCATAACAGCATTCAAGTGATTTTTTAATCTGCTTTTTTCATAGAAAGAATCCGGAGTAATATTGAGAATACCCATAATATTGGGATAATTTAACACATCAAAAGTGAACAATTTATTTATTCCTGGTTATTGTTTCAATTAAATTTTTAAACAATGGGTGTGGGTTACCAACTTGCGATTTAAATTCGGGATGGTATTGAATTCCCACATAAAATAATTTCTCAGGTAATTCAACAGCTTCAACAAAATCTTCTTTTGCAGAAATAACCAGAGTACCTTCCTTTATATTATCCGGGAAAGAAAACATCTCTTTAAATTTTTCGTAATTGACTTCATACCTATGTCTGTGCCTTTCATATATTTCCCCTTTTCCATTATAAATATCCATCAATTTGGAACCCTTCATTATGATTGCTCTCTGAGAACCAAGTCTCATAGTTCCTCCCATCTTCAAGACTTTTTTCTGTTTTTCCATTATATCTATTACTGGAAATGATGTATTTTTATCAAACTCAACAGAGTTAGCGTCCTTCATTCCCAGAACATTTCTCGCATATTCAATCACCATGACCTGCATTCCAAGACATATGCCAAGAACAGGTATATCGTTTTTCCTTGCATAAGAACAGGCTTTTATTTTTCCTTCGATTCCCCTTTTGCCAAAGCCGCCGGGGATAATAAGTCCATCATATTTCGATAGTAAATTTGAAACTTGTTCTTCAGTCATTTCTTCTAAATCTTCAGAATCAAGAACTTCCGGCCTTTTAACACCACACAGGGTCAGACTTTCAAGAATACTTTTGTAGGCATCATCCGTGCCCAAATATTTTCCAATCAGAGCAATTTTCACGTTTTTAAAAGAAGTTGGATATTTCCAGTTGAATATTCCGGATAAATCCAAATTCAATTTCTTGGAAATTAAATTGTGTATTCCATTATTATGGAGCATTTCCGGAACGCTGTAAACATTATTCGAGTCTGGAAGGTTTATAACCATCTCATGCGGAACACCGCCAAACAGCGAAATTTTGTCCATTACTTCCGAGTCAACCTCCGTTTCCGACCTGACGATGATCATATTGGGATGAATACCTATTCTTCTGAGTAATTGAACCGATTGCTGAGTGGGTTTTGTTTTGAATTCATTTGTCACCCTTAAATATGGAACATATGTGACATGGATAAAGAAAAAGTTGTCCAATCCCTCTTCTACCGTTAATTGCCTGACGGCCTCAAGAAATATTTCTCCTTCAATATCACCGACTGTTCCTCCTATTTCGACCATTACAACATCCGCTTCGATTTTCCTTATTCTTTCTTTGATCTTATCCGTTACATGGGGAACTATCTGAACTGTGGCTCCTAAGAATTCTCCCTTTCTCTCGCCATCGATAATAGTTCTATAAATCTGTCCCGCAGTTACGTTGTTTTCTCTTCCCATAGTTTTTCCAAGAAATCTTTCGTAATGACCAAGATCTAAATCAGCTTCATAACCGTCATCAGTTACATAGACTTCTCCATGCTGATTTGGATTCATAGTACCTGGATCAACATTCAGATAAGGATCTATTTTTAAGGAATTTATATTTATACCGTATTCTTTCAGAACTCTTCCCGTGGATGCGGAAACTATTCCCTTTCCTATACCACTCAAAACACCACCAGTGACAACAATATACTTTTTCACAATTTCACCAACCCATTAAACTTTTTATTTTAATTATCTCTTCTTTATGGTTTTCATCGTTACCTGGAGTTTCTAAAAGCCAGGGAATAGACTGGATTATTTTATTTCTCAAAAAAGGTTTAAATCCCTCATTCCTTTTGGCAATATTTCCATCTCCAAAACATTCATGTCTGTCTTTACCGGCTCCCAATGAAAATTTACTGTCGTTGAGATGAATCATTTTTAATCTTTTTATTCCCAGCTCTTTATCTATAATGCTCAGTAAATTCTCAACCGATTCATCGGTTGTAATATCATAATTTGAATCGAAACCGTGACAGGTATCATAAGTAATTCCCATTCTATTTTTAAAAGCTGTTCTATCAATTATATCTTTCAACTCTTCGAAATTTACTCCGATATTAGTACCCTTCTTCGCGACATTTTCCAACAGAATTTCAATATTTTTATCATCTATCTGATTGAAAACAAAATCTATAGCTTCAGCAATTTTATCGGTCCCTTCCTTCAAAGTTGAATAGAGATAACTTCCCGGATGGATATTGATATATTTCAAACCGAGTCTTGAGACGATATTAATTTGAGAGATCAGAGATTTTATTGATTTTTCCCTCACATCTTCTCTGGGACTTGCAAGATTTATAAGATAGGAAGAATGAACAAGGACTTTGTCAAAACTTATAGCTTCTTTTCTCATATTTTCTTTAAAGAGTTCGGATTCTTCCAGATCTGGAAGTTTATTTTTCCAGATTCTCGGACTTTGAGGAAAAATCTGAAAAGTATTTGCATTAATCTTTCTTGTGTTAGAAGGGACTTCATGAAATCCCTTCGATATGGACATGTGAGCACCGATATAAACATTCATTACTTATCAGTGTCTCCAATTTTTAAAAGAGCTAAAAAGGCATTCTGAGGAATCTCTACCTGTCCTATAGTTCTCATTCTTTTTTTCCCTTCCTTTTGTTTCTTCAGCAGTTTCATCTTCCTTGTGACATCCCCACCGTAACATTTGGCTAAAACATCTTTTCTGAAAGCTTTTATAGTGCTTCTGGCGATAAATCTTCCATGGGCCTGGGCCTGTATGGGGATTTCAAATTGATGTTTGGGAATTAAATCTTTCAATTTATCGACCAATTGTTTTGAAACAGTATATTCTTTTTCCCTATGTACGATGAATGATAATGAATCGACTTTTTCATGGTTTATATAAATTGTGACTTTAACCATATCTGATTTTTCATAACCAATAATTTCATAATCCATAGATGCGTATCCTCTTGATATGGCTTTCATTTTATCAAAGAAGTCAAACATAATTTCCGCCAGCGGAGCTTTAAATTTCAAAACAACTCTGTTTTTTCCTGCATTTTCAACTTCTTTAAATTCTCCTCTTTTTTCAGAAGTGATAAAATTGATTAAGTTGCCCATGTATTCTGAAGGAGTGATAATAGACAAATCCACGAAGGGTTCCATAATATATTTAATATCGGCTTCTTCCGGAAAATCCGCAGGATTATTTATCTCCACTTCTTTACCCCCGACATTTATTTTGAATACTACATTCGGCGCAGTCAGAATACAGGCAATATCGTATTCTCTTTCCAGTCTCTCTTGGATTATTTCCATGTGTAAAACGCCTAAAAACCCCATTCTAAAACCGAACCCAAGGGCAGGTGAATTCTCAGGGATATATGTTACTGAAGCGTCATTCAATACAAGTTTTTCAATTGCTTTTCTGAGCTCATCATAATATTCGGGCATTCCTGGAAAAATACCTGCATAAACCATCGGTTTAGCCTCTTTATATCCGGGTAAAGGATTATCAACAGGATCCGATGAGTTTGTTATCGTATCTCCAATATTTGCGCTTGAAACATCCTTTATTCCGGCAACAATATAACCGACTTCTCCTGCGTTCAATTTCTCAACTTCAAATAACCCCGGATTGAAAATTCCGACCTCTAAAACCTCATAATTTTCTTTAGTGCTCAGTAATTTGATTTTGTCTCCGGCTTTTATTGATCCGTCGAAGATTCTTGTATGTATAACAACACCTTTGTATTTATTGTAAGCTGCATCAAAAATCAGAGCTTTTAATTTTTTTTCTTTTTTCCCACCGGGGGACGGAACCTTTTTTATCACTTCTTCAAGAATTTCCATTACACCCTCTCCGGTTTTAGCACTGGCTTTAATACAATCGTTTTCACCTAACCCCACTAAATCTTCTATCTCACTTATAGTTTCTTCAATATTAGCGTTAGGCATATCGATCTTATTAATAACCGGGATTATTTCTAAATCATTCTCAATAGCGAGATAAGTGTTACTCACCGTTTGTGCTTCAACTCCCTGAGAAGCATCGACAAGCAAAATGGCCCCTTCGCATGCAGCTAGACTCCTTGAAACTTCATAACTAAAATCCACGTGTCCGGGAGTATCGATAATATTTATTTCATATTCCTTTTGATTCTTTGCGCGGTATAAGATCTTCAGAGGCTTTGCTTTAATAGTGATACCTCTTTCTCTTTCTAAATCCATCTGATCCAAAAATTGCTCTTTCATTTTTCTTGATTCAACCGTATGAGTTATATCCAATATTCTATCGACAAGAGTGGTTTTGCCATGATCAATGTGAGCAATGATTGATATATTTCTAATTAAATCATTGTCGTACATAAAAACCTCCCAAATTCCATATTATTTTATCATGATGGTCTGGGAATGTCTTTTTTTATTTTTATTTAACTTTTTTAAAGTTTTTTTATCAAATCTTTTAAGAAATTTGGTAAACAAAAAGCGGCTGAATGAATACGGTCGTTATAATATTTGAAATCACTGTTGAATTTTTTGATCTTTTCTTTATCACTATCTTCAACAGGATCATATTCCTTTGATGCAATTGCATACGTTAAGAACCCAACCGGGTTGGGGGTGATGTGCCCGGTATAGATTTGAGTTTTTGGAAACAACATGGAAAGCCTTTTATATGTAATTGCCAACCAGCCTTTCCCATAAAACGGATCTTCTATTTCAACCGAAAGGATTCCACCGTCATTTAATTTTTCTTTACATGATTTATAAAAATTCTGAGTGAATAGATATCCAGATTGACTTATTATCGGAGAGGGGGCATCAATTATTATTACATCGAATCTCCTTGAGATCATTGACATGAAAGTAGTTCCTTTCTTATTAACTACAGTTGTTCTTGGATCTGAGAAATCTTTTTCGAATGGTTTGAAGTATTTCTTTGTGGCATAAATTAAGTATGGATCTTCCTCACAGACACTTACTTCTCTGACTTCAGGATGTTTTAAAATTTCATGTAAAACTGCTCCTGTGCCTCCACCGATTACACCAACTCTTTGTGGATTGGGATGAGTGAATAATGGAACATGGGTGAGCATCTCACTATACATGTATCCCGATTCTTCAGCATAAACTATTTTTCCGTCAAGAGCGATAACTCTTCCCAGATCTGTTGTGTCAAAAACATCGATTCTTTGGAGATTGGTTTGTTTGGAATATACAAGTTTGTCCATTTTAACTATAAAACCTGTTCTTCCTCCCGCTAAATATTCTATATATATCATATTATTTAAAATACTGAGTTCTTTATCCATTAAATCACCTCCAAAAACAATGATAATTATATCAAATTAAGCTTAAAAAACCCACAGAAAATAATGTGATATAAATATTTTTGGCAAACTCAATTTATTTGAGATGTTTATAACAAAAAATATAATTTGATTCGTGATCAAATTAATAAATCAAGACTATTATTACTTTTGCTCCAAAGATATAATTAAAGCAGGAAACTATTTATTCTGGAAAGATGATTCTTTCAAAAAACTCTTTATACTCTGGCAAGAAGTTCGCGAATGCTTGAATTAAAAAAAAGGAGACAGAAAAAATATTCTGTCTCCCATTAAGATGATGAGTCGGTAAACTCTTTCTCTGATTTATTTATCATCTTTCTTATCCCTGAAACAAGTCTCCACTAGATAGAGATCCTTATCAGTTTGGGTAATGAATCTTTTGCTTTCTTCTTTCATATTTTATCCCTCCTTTATTTATGGATATTATATTTATAACATAAAAATGAGGGATTTTTTTTGCGAATATGTAAAATTTGGCATTCTCAAGTGATTAATGCTGTTTATGTTTAATCCTTTTTCTTTTTCTTATTTATTCGTAGTTTTTTTCATGTGCTTTGCGGTATGCTATTCTATCCTTACTTGATCATTTGTGTCGACTTTATATAAAAATGGGCGCAGTAATGCGCCCATAAATCTATTTTTATCTACACTTCTTATTTTTCAGCAAGTGCTTTGTATGTTTCCCATCTTTCAAGAGCTTTCTTCTCCGCTTTTGCAAATAAATCTTTGGCTATTTCCGGGAAAGCTTTTTGAAGTGACGAGTATCTAACCTCACTTTCTAAAAATTCTCTGAATGGTTTTGTAGGTTCTTTTGAATCCAAAACAAATGGATTTTTCCCATTCTTCTTGAGTTCCGGGTTAAATCTCCAAAGATGCCAATATCCTGATTCTACAGCCTCTTTTTCATGTCTTTGACTCTTGCCCATTCCAATTTTTATTCCGTGATTTATACAAGGTGCATAAGCAATAACCAACGATGGACCTGGATAAGCTTCAGCTTCTCTGATCGCCTTCAAAGTTTGCATCTGATTTGCACCCATGGCGATTTGGGCAACATATACATAGCCATATGTTGTTGCCATCAATCCAAGATCTTTTTTAGCTGTTTTCTTACCTGAAGCAGCGAATTTTGCAACAGCAGCTATAGGCGTTGCTTTTGATGATTGACCACCTGTATTTGAATAAACTTCCGTATCATAAACCATGATATTTATATCTTCACCTGATGCAATAACATGATCTAATCCACCATACCCAATATCATATGCCCATCCGTCTCCGCCAAAAGCCCATACGGATTTCTTAACCAACTGATCTTTCAGATCGAGAACTTCTTTCTTGATTTCCTCAACTCTGGGATTATCAGATTTATGTTCGCTTTCTAATGTTTTTACCAGATCAGCGGATGCCTTCTTGGATTTTTCTCCATCATTTTTTGATTCAAGCCATGCCTGGAAAGCTTTTTTACAGTCTTCACATGCTCCATCAAGTTCGATAAATTCCTTTGCCAAATCAACCAACTTGGATCTCAATTGCTTTATCGCCAGGTACATTCCAAATCCATATTCCGCATTATCTTCGAATAAAGAGTTTGCCCAGGCAGGACCTTTTCCTTCCGCATTTATTGTATATGGCGTTGAAGGTGCAGAGCCTCCCCAAATTGAAGAACAACCAGTTGCATTGGCGATCATCATTCTATCCCCAAATAACTGGGTTATCAATTTCGCATAGGGTGTTTCTCCACATCCTGCACATGCACCTGAAAATTCAAATAAAGGTTTGCAGAATTGGCTGCCCTTAACTGTTGATAAAGGCATTGCCTCTCTTTTTTCAGAGACCGTTTCTGCATATTTCCAGAGATCTTCCTGTTTTGTCTGAGTTTCGATTGGTTTCATAATTAATGCTTTGTTCGGGGCAGGGCATACATCAGCACAATTACCACAACCTGTACAATCCAATACGGATACCTGAATCCTGTACTGCATTCCCTCGAAGGATTTGCCACCAAGAGCTTTCTTTGTTTCGAATCCTTCCGGTTTAGAAGCCTGTTCTTTTTCATCCAGCAGGAAAGGTCTTATTGCTGCGTGAGGACAAACATATGAACACTGGTTACACTGAATACAGTTGTCAATTTGCCACTCGGGAACATTGACGGCAATTCCTCTCTTTTCGTGTGCCGTGGTTCCATTCGGGAATTCTCCGTTTTCTCTACCTTTAAATGAGCTTGTTGGTAGAGAATCTCCTTCCATTTTTGTGATAGGATCCATAACATTTTTATAAAATGCATTTTCTTCTTTAGATTCAGATATTTTTTCTTCTTTAAGATCTTTCCAGGAGGCGGGAATGTTTATTTTTTTCAATGACTCTACGCCGGCATCTACTGCTTTATAATTCATTTGAACTATTTTTTCGCCTTTTTTCCCGTAGGCCTTTTTAATTGAATCTTTCAATAACTGAATTGCTTTTTCCATATCAAGAACTTTAGCCAGTTTAAAGAAAGCGGCTTGCATAATAGTATTAATTCTTCCACCCAAGCCCAGTTCTTCAGCTATTTTTGTTGCGTCAATTACATAAAAATTGATGTCATTTTCGGCTAAATATTTTTTCAGCGCTATTGGCAGATTTTCATCTAGTTCTTCTTCAGTTGCCCAATCACAATTCAATACAAAAGTTCCGCCTTTTTTCAGACCCTTTGTGAGATTAAATTGATGAACATAAGGTTTTTTATGACATGCAACATAATCAGATTCCTGAATAAGGTAGGTTGATTTTATAGGAACGTCTCCAAATCTTAAATTAGAAACCGTTACTCCACCTGATTTTTTTGAATCATATGAGAAGTAACCCTGTGCATATTTATCTGTATTATTTCCGATAATTTTAATTGCCTGTTTGTTTGCACCTACAGTACCGTCAGAACCAAAACCCCAGAATTTACATCTGATAATTCCTTCGGATTCTGTCTTTATTTCCTCTTTTACTTCTAAAGATGTACCGCAAAGATCATCTGTTATACCTACAGTAAATCTGTTTTTCGGACTATCGCTGTTGAGATTATCAAAAACGGCTTTTACTTGACCGGGAGTCGTATCTTTTGATCCTAATCCATATCTACCACCAACAATTAAAGGTCTTTCAGCTTTATCATAGAACAAAGACATAATATCTAAATAAAGTGGTTCGCCATTTGAACCCGCTTCTTTTGTTCTGTCTAAAACAGCTATTTTGTTAACTGTTTTTGGTAATACATTGAAGAAGTATTTGGCTGAGAATGGCCTGTAAAGATGAACTTTTATTAAACCAACTTTTTCTCCTTTAGAGCAAAGATAATCAACGACTTCTTCAGCTGTATCTGTAACGGATCCCATACATACGATTACTTTTTCTGCGTCAGGTGCTCCAACATAATTGAATGGTTTATATTCTCTTCCCGTTATTTCCGATATTTTTTTCATATAATCGGCTACAATATCGGGAATTGGTTCGTAGAATCTGGAAATCGATTCTTTTGCCTGGAAATAAATATCCGGGTTTTGAGCTGTTCCCATTGTTTTAGGATGTTCTGGATTTAAAGCGTTTTGTCTGAATCTCTTAACAGCCTCAAAATCAACCAATTTTTTCAACGATTCATAATCTAAAATTTCAATTTTTTGAATTTCATGAGAAGTTCTGAATCCATCAAAGAAATGCAAAAAAGGAATTCTTGATTTGATGGCGCTCAAATGGGCTATACTCCCTAAATCCATAACTTCCTGGACACCACCGGATGCTAATAAGGCAAATCCGGTTTGTCTTGTGTGCATAACATCCGAATGATCGCCAAATATTGATAGAGCATGACCCGCTACGGCTCTTGCACTTACATGAAAAACTCCTGGTAGCAATTCACCAGCTATTTTGTTCATATTTGGAATCATAAGAAGTAAACCTTGAGATGCTGTAAAAGTTGTAGTTAATGCACCGGCGGCCAAAGAACCGTGAACAGCCCCAGATGCTCCAGCTTCGGATTGTAATTCAACAACTTGTACCTTTTGATTGAATATATTTAATCTACCATTTGCAGCCCAGGCATCGATATACTCTGCCATTGGCGAAGATGGTGTGATGGGATAGATAGCTGCAACATCTGTAAAAGCATACGCTACATGAGCGGCTGCAGTATTACCATCCATTGCCTGCATAACTTTAGGCATATAAACCCTCCTTTAATCAAAAAAATTCTTTATATAGCTAAAAAGATCAATAAACTTTCTCTCTCAGAATATTGCTCAAACGATTATATCCTAACATAAAGCACTATTTTTTTCATCTTTGTGGCAATTCCATTTAGAGAAAACTTCGGACAGCTTAATCAGCAATAACGGAAGGCCGAAGGCTTCCAAAAGGGAATCGTTTTTCATAGCGGAATTATACCGATACTTTAGTAATAAGTTATAATTTGATCATAACATTTTTTTAATTTAATGATTTTTATGTAAAAAAGAGAAAGTTTTAAGGGTTATTAATGTAAACAATTAGTAAAATTGTTCGGTTAATTTATAAATGTTTACATTAAAATTAAATTATGATGTATAATTAATAATGTCGTTAAGATAACAGAGAACTTTTCACTAAAACTCCTTCTGCTCCCGCGCCAGCGGGAGTTTTTTAATTATTCAGGAAATAACTGTTTATACCCTCAAAAAGAACATTTGCATAAAGTGATATTGTTTTTTGGCTCTTAAAAGCTTCTTCTATTCCAGGATTCGATAAAAAATTACATTCGACCAGTATCGAAGGCATCTCTGTATTTGCTATAACATCAAATCGCTGTTGATCTACCTTTCTGAATAAAATCCCGCTTTCTTTGGCAAAGGGAATCATCTCTCCGGCGAGTTTTTTACTTTCTTCCACCATCAATATTTTATTATCGATCTTTTCTTTTGTGAAGCTTTCAGTCAATGTATCTTTGGAATAAATTCTGGATAATCTTATTTTATAATTCCATTCCAGCCATTGATAATAGTAAATCTCCATTCCCTTTGCATACTGCCCGTTCGAAGAAGCGGAATTCATATGAATACTTATAAACAGATCCGCATCAAGAGAGTTGGCATAAATAGCTCTTTCTTTCAATTCGATATATGTATCGTTCTCTCGCGTCATGTAAACTATATAATCATTTTGTTCTAAGATTTTTTTCAACTCATTTGCAATATTTAAAACAATATCTTTTTCATATGTCTTGTTCATTCCGACACATCCTGTATCTATTCCACCATGACCGGGATCTATGACTACGACTTTCTTGCTGTCCCTTACAATGTTTGAGGAGCTTGGTTTCAACCATACTGTATTTTGATTTTCTAAAACAGGTACCAGTGAAATATTTGGATCTAAAAACACGTTCACTTTTAAATAATTGATTAAAGATTCGTTCGAAGTCGCTTCTATCGTTATCTTTTTTATACCCGGAATTTCTGGAGTTATTTCATAATAATTTTCATCCATTCTTGCACCATATAATTCTAACTCTAACATTTCCTTCGTTTGCTTTTTGATCAAGTAACTTATTCGTTTGTCGAATTTTAAACCAATCCCTCCATTTATCGTATAGTCATAACAGAAGTTGGTTTGTGAAGTAAAAATTTGCACCATTTCTTCATAAACAACCACTCTTAACCCGAATAATTTGCAACAATCGAGCAAGGGGAGAAAGAATCTATTTTCTATTAACAAAGGTGGCTCAGTCATCTCTATCCATTTATCATCAAGCAAAACGGACTCGTCATCTTTGATGAATTTTATGTAATGATCGTTCCACCAGACCGATAAAGATTTTTCGGAATTGTTCCATTTATATTCTGCATCGATCGTTTCTGCAAGTGTGACAGCGTGAAAAAACATTTTATCTTTGATGAAAACATAGGAAGTTTCGGGAACTTTTTGAAATTCGATCACCAATTCCATTGAAAATGAGAAAGTTAAACACAGTAAAACCACTAAAATAGCAACAAATTTTTTCATATAATAACCCCGCAATGTTTTTTTATATTATTTTTGATAATCTCTAAAATGTTATTGGATATTAGTGTTTTCTAAAGCTTTTTCTCTTGTCTGAATATCCCAGGCCAAATAATTGTTTATCTCGTCACTTAACTTAATTATCAAATATAGCCAGTATATTCCAAATGTAATAATTACGAAGAGAATGAATAAACCCACATTTCTGTCTTTAATTATACTTTTAGTGAAATAAATATTTTTGTCTAAATATTCATAAACTCTATTCTTTGAATCTTGCAAGTATTTTGCAACACTGAAAACGCTGTTTATATATATTGCGAGAAAGATTATCCCTATCAGAGAAATCCAGAATAAAGAACCGATTGAAAAATATGAAATGATAATCATCGCAAAATAAATCCAATACGCCCACACTTGAACTTTATTGTTGGATAATCCCATATCCATTACATTCAGGGCTTCAGTTTTAGATTTATCTTCGATTTTAGTTTTCAATTGATGAAAAGTGTATCTGGTATTTTCAATATTCGTGTTGAGAGCCCTTGACCATTGATATACGACAATTATTTGAAATATTTGAGATAAAAGTAAGAGTATTCCCCCAATTAAAAAAAGAACAAAGGAACCTATTAAATGGTTAGTATCTATATATTCGAGGATTTTCCATCCATGATGTATACCGTTTTGATTAAAATCATGCATAAAGACACTATAATCCAGAGAAAAAAACAGAGAACCTGTGGCAATAAAAATTATACCTATACTTACAATTATAAGAATTACAGATGTTACAGCAAGACCTTTGTTTATATATTTCTCATTCTGTAAAAACATTTTATACCTCCCTGAAAGGTAATATTTAATTTATTATATCTAATTTACCTTGAATTTTTAAATTGATAATGTTATAATTATTTAAATATTCCCAGCGGAGGAGCGCTTGAGATCAGTAAGCATTAGCTGAAAGGCGAGAGCGCCGAAGGATACGAGAAAGTATTCTGGGCATACGGAGAATATCCGTATGACTGTCACGAAAATCGTGGGGCGCCGACTGGATGAAATAATTATAATTTCATTCTTTATGGTGTCTTCTATCGGGAAGACATTTTTTGTTTTGGAGGTAATTTATGAACATAGCGGTAATTGGAGCTTCTGGAGAAGTAGGGAGAATGATGTTGAAGGTTCTTCAAGAAAATAAAATTGCACCTGATTCTATTGATTTTTATTCTTCAGCAAAATCGGCGGGAAAACAGATAAAGTTTTACGAAAAGGAATATAGATTAAAAGAGTTGACAGAAGAATCTTTAATGAAAAAATATGATTATATACTCATGTCTGCCGGCGGGAATGTATCAAAGAAATTTTCTCCCATTGCTGAAGAATACGGATCGAATATAATTGATAATTCTTCTGCCTTTCGGGGGGATAAAACCAAACCATTGGTAGTACCCGAAATAAATGGCGGAATATTAAAAAATTATACCGGGATAATAGCCAATCCAAATTGTTCTACAATCCAAATGGTTTTAAGTTTATATAAAATTCATGAATGCTTTGGAATATCAAAAATTGTAGTTAGCACTTACCAGGCTGCTTCAGGGGCCGGCAAGAAAGGAATTGAAGAACTGGAATTACAGGAAAATGGTATTGTGAATCCGAAAGTTTTTTCAAAACAACTTTTTGAAAATGTAGTTCCAAAGATAGGAGATTATTTAGAGACAGGGTTCAGTACTGAGGAAATGAAAATGGTGAATGAAACACATAAAATATTGGGTGACTATTCAATAGATATTTGGCCCACGACAGTCAGGGTTCCTGTTTTGTACGGACATTCGGAATCTATATATATAGAAACGAATTCGGAGTTCACTTTAGACAAAATTTTCGAATGTTTAGAGAGAAGTGAAAATGTAAAATTGACCGATGGAGATATAACACCCATAGATATTGCAGGAAGTGATCTGACATTTATATCCAGGATAAGAACTTTTAACAACAAATCGCTGCTTTTCTGGAACGTTGCAGATAATATAAGAGTCGGTGCAGCAACGAATGCAGTTAGAATAATGATGAAACATATGGAATTGAACAGATGATCGGCTATTATTATAATGCTGCGGGAAACACTTTTTTAGTCGTTGATAATTTTAAAAGAGCGCTATCGGACGATGAAAAGGAAAGAATAGTTTTAAAATATGTTTCAGATAAAGACGGGGTGATTTTTGTTCAAGATCATTTCATGGATTATTTCAATAGAGACGGCAAAAGAGCAAATTTCTGCGGCAATGGAGCAAGAACATATTTTGCATATATGAATTATAAGTATAAAGAAGAAAATTATACTTTCGAATCGTATTCAGGCAAAATAGATGGGTTCATAAAAGATACGTATTATGTCAGTATGCCTCCTGTTAAAAACAAAAAAGCGATTGTATCCTGTGGTATAAAAGGAACATTTTTGGAAGTTGGAGTCCCGCATTTTGTAATAGAAAGCGATACTGAAAATATAGACTGGGAAAAATACGTCCCGGTAAGGGAAGAATTGGATTCAAACATAAATGTTTACAGTGAAATATCTCCAGACTTTTTAAGGATAAGAACCTATGAAAGAGGTGTTGAAGGAGAAACCGGTGCATGTGGTTCCGGTTCCACAGCAACAGCTTATTGTTACAGTTTGAAAAATGGTTCTGAAACAGTGAAGCTGAGAACAAATGGAGGTATTTTGAAAGTTTTGTTCAATGAAAATAATACTTTTTTAGGAGGAGATGTTGAGAGATGTTCAGAGGAGTTGGAACTGCAGTTATAACACCCTTTAAAGATAATAGAATCGATTACAAATCATTTGAAAAGATTATTGGGGATCAATTGGATAATGGTATAAAAGCGTTAATTGTTCTTGGAACGACAGGTGAAGCGCCTACGGTAACAAATGCCGAAAAAAAAGAATTAATACAATTCTCAAAAAATATTATTAAAAACAGGGTGCCGCTGGTAATTGGAACCGGAACTAATTCCACCGAAAAAACTCTTAAAAGCAGTTATTTTGCGTTTGAAAACGGTGCCGATGGTGTCCTGGTTGTTACTCCGTATTACAATAAACCAACTCAAAAAGGATTGTTTGAACACTTCGCCTATCTTTCAAACAATTTGAATGGTCCAATAATTATCTATAATGTACCATCAAGGACCGGTGTGAATATTTTACCCGAAACAGTTAAGAGATGCTCAAATTTAAAAAATATAGCCGGAATTAAAGAAGCATCCGGAGATCTTTTTCAAATCGATTCTTTGATAAAACAGTTTAAAGATAACGATAAATTCAAAATATGGTCCGGGAATGATGACAGCGCGTTCCATTTGGTTTGTAGTGGAGGCGACGGTGTGATATCAGTTGTTTCAAACGTCGTTCCGAAGCAAATGAGCGAAATGATAAGCTATGCCTTGAATGGTGATTTAGAAAATTCGAGTAAATTGCATTTGGAACTGTTATCCTTAATGAAGAACTTGTTTTGTGAAACCAATCCGATACCTGTCAAATATGCTATGTCTTATTTAGGTTATTGTGATAACAAATTGAGATTGCCTCTTTGTACTTGTACAAAGGAAACAGAAAAAATAGTAATCGATACTCTGAATAATTTAGGAATTGTAAAATGAAATACGGATTAATTGGTTTCAAAGGCAGAATGGGAAAAGAAATTATGCATGTTTTCGATAATAATGAGCTGGTTCTTAAAATGGACGACGATTTTTACGAAGAAACTGCAGTACCCGAAGTAATAATTGATTTTTCTTCCCCAGATGTAACGGATAAAGCCATCGAACTTGCAAAGGAAAAGAATGCGGGATTGGTTATCGGTACCACCGGTTTGAGTGATCTTGAAATAAGTGATTTGAAAAAGCTATCTGAAGAAGTTCCCGTTGTACAAAGCTTCAATTTTTCTCAGGGTATAAATATTTTGAAAATGATTTTGAGAGATTATTCAAAATTTTTAAAGGACTGGGATTGTGAAATAATAGAAATACATCATAATCAAAAAAAAGATTCCCCATCAGGTACGGCTTTGCTTTTGAGAAATGAAATAAAAAAAGAAGAAATTGCTTCTCATTCGCTTAGAATGGGGGGGATACCTGGCGATCACACGGTTCTTTTTGCTAATGAGGGTGAAATGTTGGAATTTAAACACAGAGCGGTATCAAGAAAAGTGTTTGCCCTTGGTGCACTCAAAGCGGCGGAATTTCTTTTGGAAAAGAAAAAGGGTTTTTTTTCATTTGAGGAGGTAATAAAATGGACGCATTAGAGATAATAAAACTTATCAAGGAATCTAAAAAAATTACAAACAGCAAAACCTTTTTATACGGTAAACTGAATAAAATAGATTTTTGTAATGTTGAGTTCATAGGGAATGAATCTTTCGGTGTGATCATTGGAGATCTGGAAAAAACAAAAAAGGTTCTCCATGAATATTCCGATTATATTGATAAATTTCATATCGAAGTCCTGAGCAGAAATTCTGCAATACCTTTGGCAGATCTGACAAAATATAATGCAAGAATTGAACCGGGTGTAACTATAAGAGATATGGTGGAAATCGGAAATAATTCTATCATCATGATGGGGGCAATAATAAATATTGGAGCTGTCATTGGAGAAGGAACTATGATCGATATGAATGTTGTTGTTGGTGGAAGAGCCATGATCGGGAAAAACTGTCACATTGGTGCCGGTACAGTTCTTGCGGGAGTGATAGAACCCCCCAGTGCCAACCCGGTTATAGTTGAGGATAATGTATTAATAGGTGCTAACGCAGTTGTTCTTGAAGGTGTAAAAATAGGTAAAAATTCCGTTGTTGCTGCGGGTGCTGTAGTAACGAAAGATATTCCTGAGAATTCCGTAGCCGCGGGGATCCCTGCAAAAGTAATAAAAGTAATAGATGATAAAACCAGAAGTAAAACTCAGATTGTTAACGATTTAAGAGAATTATGACTGAAATAGTAGTACAAAAATATGGCGGTTCTTCGGTGGCCACCATAGACAAAATTAAAAAAGTCGCTTTAAAAATAAAAAAAAGGGTTGAAAATAAGAAAAAGATAGTCGTCGTTGTTTCTGCGATGGGTAAAACTACCAACGAACTGATAAAACTCGCGGAAAAAATAAGTGTAACACCGGAACCAAGGGAATTAGATATGATTTTATCAACCGGTGAGCAAGTTTCCGCAGCACTTTTATCGATGGCTTTAAATTCAATCGATGTTAAAGCTATCTCGTATAATGCATTTCAACTTCAGATATATACCACGAACATTCATGCTTCAGCAAAAATTCTTGATATAAATGCGGAAAAGATTTTCAAATCATTCGATAATTACGATGTAATTGTGGTAACAGGATTTCAAGGTATAGATGAAATGGGAAATATAACAACTCTTGGCAGGGGAGGATCCGATACTTCCGCTGTGGCCTTTGCGGCGAAGACAGGAGCAAAATGTGAAATTTACAGTGATTTTCCGGGAATTTTTACCTGTGATCCCAGGATGAATGAATTTGCAAAAAAACTGGACTATATAACTTTTGATGAAATGCTTGAACTATCGGCTTTGGGTGCAAATGTGCTACACTCCAGAGCGGTTGAAATAGCCAAAAAGTATTCTCTGGAAATGTATTGTGCGTCGACTTTTTCAGAAGAAAGGGGGACATTTATTGTGGATAATTTACCCGAATGGCTGGAACAACCCGTAGTTACAGGTGTAACTATGGATAACAACCAGACAAAAATTACGATATACAGCATTCCGAATAAAACGGGGATATTTTCAAGAATATTCGATTCTCTTGCAAAACAGAGAATCAATGTCGATATGATTTCCATCGTTTACGATGAAAAAGTTGCTCATCTGACTTTTTCGGTGATCTCTGCAAACAGGGAGAAAATAAGAAATATAATTAGCGACGAGCTGAAATCTGAAAATAGTTTGGAATTTAATTTCGATGAAAATGTTTCAAAAATTTCTGCGGTGGGCGTAGGAATGAAATCAAGTTCCGGTGTAGCAGCAAGATTTTTTTCTGCTCTTGATAAAAAGGGAATAAAAATTCTCGCCACTACCACTTCGGAAATAAAAATATCTGTCCTCGTTTCAAAAGAAAACTCCGGGACGGCTCTGAAAGAATTAATAGATGAATTTAATTTGTAGGTGATAATTATGATATCGAATGTTTACTCTCCATTTAATTTAAAAGTAAGATCGGCAAAGGGTATTGAATTACAAACAGATAAAGGTGTTTTTATTGATACATTTTCTGGAATAGGAGTTTTATCATTTGGCCATTCAAATGAAGAAATAATAAATGCTATAACAGAGCAGGTTAATAAATATGCTCATTTAAGCAATTATTTCTTAGATGATAATGCGTTGGAAATTTCAGAAAATATTTCAAAAATGATAGATAAAAAGTCGGAAACCTTTTTTACAAATTCGGGAACAGAATCCACTGAAGCGGCTATAAAAGCGGTTAAGAAAAATAAAAAGGGCAAAATTGTCTCTTTCAACAACAATTTTCATGGAAGAACCTGTGCCTCCTTATCTATAACTTATAATCCTAAAATTAGAGAACCTTTTGAACCTTTGGCGGAAAACAGGGTTTTTTTACCCCTCGAAAAGGATGCTTTTATAGAATTTGCCAAAAACAATGAAATAGCGGGAGTTTTTCTGGAATGTATTCAGGGTAATTCCGGAGTTTTTGGAATCGATGAGGATCTGATAAATACTATAAATAAATTAAAAAAGGAAAAAAAATATTTCATCGTTTGTGATGAAATACAGGCCGGGTTGGGAAGAACGGGAAAATTCTTTTCATATCAAAATTATAATATTGAACCGGATATTGTAACTTTAGCGAAAGCTTTGGGAGGGGGATTGCCTTTAGGAGCGGCGGTTTTTATAAACTTTTCTCCCTTTAGTAAAGGAGATCACGGTTCGACTTTTGCTCCGAATCCTGTATCACTTGCGGCGGGGAAAGTTGTGATTGAAAAAGTTATGAAACCCGGTTTTTTGGATTCTGTTAAGGAAAAGGGAAAATATTTTTCTGAAAAATTGAGAAAATTGAATTGGGTTAATGATGTAAGAGAGTATGGGTTAATGATCGGTGTTGGCACACCGGATTCTAAAAAAGTAAAAGAAAAAGCATTTGAAAATAAGGTATTATTAAATATCGCTAACGATCAGATAAGATTTTTGCCCGCTCTGAACATAACTCATGAAGAAATAGATATGATAATTGAGAAACTTGATTTTGAGGTGTGAAATGATAGATTTTAATTTGTTGGGTAATGAATATGGGACACCGTTATACATATATGATGGTGAGGAAATAGAAAAAAGAATAAATATTATAAAAAATATTTTCAAGAATTTTGATTACAAGATATTCTATGCGATGAAAGCCAATTCGAATCCTGAATTGTTAAAGATTTTAAGTGAAAAAGATTTAGGGGCCGATATTGTGGGACCGGGAGAATTTGTCGCGGCAAAAAAGGGAAAGATCAAAGAAATTCTTTGGAATGGAAATGGGAAAATTACTGACGATAAGAAATTTTTCATAAATAATGGACTGAAATATGTTGTTATTGATTCATTTGAAGAAATTGAAATGTGGGATAACACCGACATTGTTAAATTACTCAGAGTTAATCCCGATGTTGACGCAAAAACTCATCCACATATATCAACCGGTTTGAAAACCCATAAATTTGGAATTCCCCTGGATGAAATAGATGTGGTAAAAGATAAAATTGATGGGCTGCATCTTCATATCGGATCACAAATAACGGATGTTAATCCATATATTGAGGCATTTTCGAAGGCAATAAATATAACAAACAAATATCAATATAAATATCTTGATATCGGTGGCGGCTGGGGCATTAATTATGATGGAGCGGAATTGAATTTTGAAGAATACAGAACGAAGGTTCTGCCTATTCTTGAACAATTCAGTGGAAAACTTTTCATTGAACCGGGACGATTCATAATGGGTCCATCGGGCTTTCTTTTATTAAAAGTGGTTCAAATAAAGAAAGCATCCGAAAAATATTTTGTAGTTTTGGATGGCGGAATGAATGTATTGATAAGACCTGTTTTATATTCTGCCCACCATAATATTAAAGTTTTAGACAGCCAATCCGATGAAAAATGCACCTGTGATTTTGTAGGACCACTTTGTGAAACGGGAGATATTATCGGGAAAAACAGATTAACCGAAATACCAAAAATAGGAAGTTATATTGTTGTAGAGAATGCCGGGGCATACGGTTATTCGATGTCAAGCAATTACAATGGGATGCCTAAACCTGCAGAGGTTTTAGTTTATAAAGGTGAAAAAAAGCTCATAAGAAAAAGAGAAAAAATTGAAGATCTTTTTAAAGATTGTATTTAATTTTTATTAGCTATTTTCCCATCCTTTATTACCATAAAGGGATTTTTAAGATGTTCTAAATTTTCGAGGGGATTCTCGTTTAAAATAATTAAATCGGCTTTTTTCCCTTTTTCAATACTTCCAATATCGTCATCAAGAGAGAAAAGCCGTGCATTATTGAGAGTTGCGAGATGAAGAGCTTTTTTGTTGTTCAGGAGACCGTGTGATTTTTCTACTCTGTATTCCAATTCTTTCCAGAAATTTCTGTGATAAACAAAGGGTACACCCGCATCGTTTCCCATGGAAATTTTTATATCATTTTTCAATGCCTTTATGAATCCTTTTTTTATTCTTTCATAAACAATAACTGTATTTTTATATTGAATTTTAGACATTGAAGATTCATATGATTTAAAATTATTCATTATTTCTATTGAAGCAGAAAGGGTCGGGTTCAAAGCAGAATAACCTCTCAATGATTCATTGTTATTTTTGAATTTTAAAACCAAATCATCATCGATTTCCGCACCATGCTCAATGATATCAACTCCCCCCTTTAATGCCTCACATATTCCAGATGTACTTTGAACATGTGCGCATACTAAAATACCATGCCTGTGGGCTTCTTTTACCGAAGCGCGTATTTCTGAAGGCTTCATTTTTAATGTTCCGGCTTCACCGATTTCCTTTGAATCCATAACTCCTCCCGTTACCATTATTTTAATGATTTCGGCTTTATTTAGAATATTATTTCTTATCTTCTCAATAAAATTCATAGGATCGGTACATGTTGTACCCAATATGTCCCCATGACCAGAAACTGGAAGTAGAGCATTTCCTGAAGAAATTATTTTTGGAAATACTCTGTCAGTATTTTTTATTATATTTTTAAGATCTTTATCAATATTATCTTTATCCCCTAAAGATACAAGAGTTGTAATCCCTGAATTGATGGCTTCCTGTGAATTTTCCAGCATGTTCTCTAAAACTATATTTCTTACAGAATCATTTTTTATATTTTTGATTAATTCATGAACAGAAAAACCTTTAATAGTCATGTTTGGGCTTCCGTTAAGCATAAGATGACAATGAGAATTTATCAATCCGGGTATGGCAAATTTTCCTTTCAAATTTATGATTTCAGCAAAAAAACCGGAAGGAATACCCTCATAAATTTCCTTTATCCTTCCGTTTTCAATCTCTATACTTGAATTGTTTTTAATTTTTCCATTTAGATGTCCACTGAATAAATCTAAATTTGATAATAAATAATGATTCAATTAGCTGATTTTCTATCTCCCTTTAAATAAAAGGCTTTTAGTATAGATAAGCCTCCAAAGACAAATGTGAAAAGTGAGATCACCCATAAAATATCACTCACTTTACCGGAAATACTCGGAATTAGTACTAAACCAATTATTATTGAAAAAATACCTATAAACAAAAATAACCATTTTGTTTTCTTAAGAGTATCAAATTTGAAAAACTTATATGATTCGCTCACTCCAAAGAAAATTAATAAAATTGAGATAAACAGAATTATTATTTCTGGCCATACTAAGCTTGCAATTCCTAATGCCACACCGAAAATTCCCTGAAAAATATAAATTCCTTTGGACTTAACTTTTTTTCCTTTTTGTTTTTTCTCAAGATATTTGTCTTCTTTAAAAGTTGCCCACATAATAAATCCCAATGCACCATATAAAAAGGAAATGACAGTAACTGCAACTTTAAAGATTTCTGTGGTCTGAGTTGGCCATATGACTGATATAAAGCCTAAAACAACAAACAAAACTCCTATCAAGAAATAGAAAAATGGATTTATAACATTTTTCTTTTCCGCTTTTACCGTTTCACTCATATTGATTTCTCCCCCTTTGATTGATATAAATCTTCAATAGTGAAAATGAATTTAGTACCTTTATTTAATTCAGATTCTACTCTGATTTTTCCTCTTAACAGTTCAACTAACTCTTTAGTTATAGATAGACCCAGACCGGTCCCTTTTATAGTTCCTCTCTGCTTATTCACCTGAACAAACTTTTTGAATATAACTTTTAAATTTTCTCTGTCAATACCCGATCCTTCATCTTCAACAATAAATAATAAATGCCGATCTGTTTCTTTTCTTACAATTAATTTTACTTTCCCTTTATTGGTGAACTTCACAGCGTTATCCAAAAGATTTATCAGTATTCTTTTCAATTTTAAAGGGTCCGTGTGAAAAAATTCCGGTATGTCATAAAATTCTTTTTCCAACAAAATATTCTTTTTTTCAGCAATTATTTTGAACTGTTCGATGATTTCATAAATAAATATCGGAATATTTATTTTTTCAACATTTATTTTGAACAATTTTGCTTTCAATCTTGAAAAGTCGAGAACATCTTCAACTAGTTTTTGCTGGTAACTTGAAGCTTCAATTATTTTATCAGTCATATTTTTTATTTGTTCATCTTCCGTTATGGATTCAATAGTTTCAGCAAACCCCATTACTATTGTAATGGGTGTTTTCAATTCATGGGATATTTTCGAAAACATTTCTGCCTGAATTTTCGTTTGTTTTTCCAATTCATTTTTTTCCATTTTTATTTTTAAAGCACTACTTATTTCTTCCTGAATATCTTTAAATAGTATTTCCGTAACCTTATCTTCTAGACCATAATTAAATGCATTTACTCTGAACCAGCTTTCTTCATTGTTGTTCTTGATTATTATATTGAAGGTGATCATATCATCGGTATTTTTTATGCTTTCTAATTGATTTTCAAAATTTTTATAATCATCTTTACTGAAAAAAAATTTTAAATCCTCAATATAATTTATAGGTTTATTAAAAAATATACTCGTTGATTTACTGGCGTAAACAATTTCATCGTTTTTAATTCTGATAAAAAAATCACTGACTTTTTCAAATAAGGGATATTGAAGATATTCGGCTCTTTCCCTTAAAAAGAGTTCATTTTCGTAAGCTATTAAAATTGAAGAAAACGCTATTGAAATAGTCATTACTATTGCCAGAGTGTATACAAAAATAGCATATTCCGGGAAAAACAACTTAAGATAAAAACTGATATTCGCAAAACCATATACAGAAAAAGAAAGTGCCAAAATGTTTTTTCCCAATGTATTTCTATAGGAGGATTTAAAAATTGAATTACCGAGATATATCTGTAAAATTCCATATAAAGATATTCCTGATAAATATATATAATTGTTTCCGACAAAGTATCCTATCATCATGACAGGAACATATGAAAAAAACGGGGTTAAATAATGTATATATTTGGCTTTTATTTTCTTATATGAAAGAATGAGTTTTATAAGAGATATTCCGATAAATCCCAATATTATTGACAAGAAAATTTCGAGATAATCTTTACCAGTCATCAAAAATATTATTTCTACAACAGCGTAAATGCTCATAAAATACCAATAATGTTTTAATAACAATAACTTTTTATTTCCTTTATAAGTCAGCAAACTCAAAAAAGTCGCGGTTGTTAAAACAACGACCATACGTATTATTATTAGTGTAGATAGTATCCAGTCAATTTGTTCTCCGACAACTAAAAACAAATATTTGTTCCTCCGTTCTTTAAGTTTAGATTGTGCTGTGTCTTTTTCCTTTTTTAGAATGAATCCCTATATCTGGTAAAATAGTCGATCAATAATTTTCTTTCTATAATTCTTTCTTCGTATAATCTTTTTGAACAAATATATCTCGCCGCAATCTGTCCCCATAAAATTGACTCGGCCAAAGATAGTCCTTCAAAAATTCTGGCGGTCAAAAAACCTGCTGCCAAAGAGTCACCGGCTCCGGTGGTATCTAAAACCCTGTCTTCTATATCTACTGCCTGAAAGTACTTAGAAATATTTTTGTCTGAATAGAAACAACCTCTTTCTCCCAAGCCGGAAATTATTTTTAAATCAGGATTTATTTTCAAGAAATATTCTGCAGCTTTTTCAGGTGAAAGAAAATTCACAGATGAAAAAAACAAATAATCAGTATTTTCAATGTAATCTAATCTATATGGATCATTTAGAGATACAATATCCTGAATATCGGCAGAAATAATACAACCATTTTCTTTAGCAATTTTCAAAAGATCGCGTGACCAATTTACAATATTGAAATGAACCAATTTTACTTCATGGAAGAGTTTTTCATAGTCTTTGGCATCTAACTTTATTTCCATTGACCCCCTTCCATCATAAAAATTTTTCCTTTTTCCATTTTTGTATATTATATTTACACTTCTTTTTGTCCCACAGGGGTCTTCAAAACAATTCGCCGTATCTATTCCTTTACTTTTCAAAAGGTTTTCAATGTTTTTACCAAAAATATCATTTCCCAATGCTGCTATTACCGATGTTTTTAAATTCAGAGAATTAAAAATCAAAGAGCTGTATAGACCTCCGCCTCCAGGAAAATCATAATTTTTTGAAAAATTTGCTTCGACATCATATCTTATTTCATTGGTATACAAATATATATTTGTGTCATAACCGAATGCACTGACTACTGAAACATCCATTTTTTTCTCCCATTCAAATTTCTTTATATTATAATTATTTTATCACAATATTAATCGGTATTTAAATAAATAGAGGGGCTCAAAGCCCCTCTATTTCTACCATAATTATTTCTATTGATTAACTTTTGAATAGGGAATAAGTGCCATGTGTCTAGCTCTTTGAATAGCTTGTCTGACCATTCTCTGGTGCTTGGCACAATTACCGGTGATTCTTTTAGGAACTATCTTTCCTTTATCATTGACAAAATCCTTTATCAAATTAATATTTTTATAATCTATATATTTTACTTTTGTAGAACATAATCTACACTTTTTCTTTGATCTGATCCGTCTCCTTCTATCTCTCATTTCTCAACCTCCTCAAAATGGAACAGTATCATCATCACTGTCTTCTATATTTGAAACGTCGTCACTGCCAAACGTTTCTGAGTCCCCGGAAACATCGAAGTTATCATCAACTACAGGAATATTACCATTGACATTATTATTTGATCTGGACTTAGTTTCCATAAAGTTTATGGAACCTGCAACTACTTCAGCAGTCGTTCTTGAGTCACCTTCAGAAGTTTTCCATCTTCTGACCCTCAATTCACCTTCCACAAGTACTAATCTGCCTTTAACAAGATAATTAGCTACAAAATCAGCTAATTTTCCAAAACATACAATTCTTATAAAGTCCGTATTATCTCCATCGTTACTTTTATATTTTCTGTCAACTGCTAAAGCAAACAAAGATATTTGGGTCCCGCTTGTACTGTATTTTACTTCGGGATCTCTTGTCAATCTACCAACTAATATTATTTTATTAAATGATATTGACAATTTTATTCCTCCGTTTTGGTTTCTTTTTCTACACTTTCATTTTCTACAGGATTTTGTTTGTTATCAATAACTTCGTTTATTTTTTCCTCAGCAATTTTTTCTTCAATTATTTGTTCGTCCTTAGGTTCTTCTTCAACAGTTTTTTCATTTTTTTCTTCTTTTTTTGATTTTGCTTTCTCAAGATCTTCTCTTCTGAAAGTTTGCCATCTGAAAATTTCCGGGACTATTTTGTAATACTTTTCAAGATCAATAACTTTTTCGGGATCAGCTTCAAAGAGGATTAAAGTGTAGTCGCCTTCTGAAAAGCCTTTTCTAACTTTGTAAGCAAGCTTTCTCTTTCCCCATCTTTCTAGATTCTGAACATTTCCTTCCACTCTTTCTTCGATGAAGGATTTGATTTTTTCTGCCATTTCGTCTCTTTTCTCATCCTCCAGGTTCGGAGATATGATAAACAGAGTTTCATAAATTCTTTTCTCTTCCAAATTTTTTCCCTCCTTTGGGCATAAAGGCTTTGTTTTAACAAAGCAGGATTTTTCCTCAGGAATTATATCATATATAATTTAAAAAATCTGAAGAACGATTGATTATTAATTTAAGATATGATTTTTTTATTCAAAAACACGAGAAAAATATTTTATAATGTGAGAAAAATATTTTATAATGTGAAAGGGAGGTGAATTAATGATAGATAAAGTTTTATGTGGTGAAATAATTTCAAAAATTCTGACAAAAGGTGGAGAATTTGCAGAACTGTTTATAGAATACTCGAAAAAAAACGCAATAAAAATGATAGATGGAAAAGTGGAAGAAATAAATTCAGGAATTATAAATGGAGTGGGTATAAGAGTTTTTGTGAATAAAAAAGTTGTATATGCTTATACAAATGATTTTGGAAAAGACAATTTACTCAAAACAACAGAAAAGTTATGCGCAACACTGAAAAGTGAAAATGAAGAAACCGTCACAATGAATTTCAATAAAAAGAAAGTTGGTAACATCAATCCAATTTTATATTTTCCTGAAAATATACCTCTTAAAGATAAAATAGATTTAATGAGGAAAACGGATCGGGGAATGAAAAGTTTTTCGGGTAAAATAAGTCAATCCGTAATTTATATTTTGGAATCCGATCAACGAGTTTGGATATATAACTCGGATAATTTAGATGTAGAGGACAGAAGAACAAGAACAAGGTTATCGGCAACGGCAATAGTATCAAATGGAAATGAAAAAACTGTTTCCAGTGAATCTCCGGGAGCCTCGATGGGGTTTGAATTCTATAACACTTTCGATCCATATCTGCTCGGGAAAAATGTTTCATCGAGGGCTTTGAGAATGAGTGAAGCCGAGTACTGTCCGGCCGGAAAGATGCCGGTAATCATTTCAAATGGATTCGGAGGAGTATTATTTCATGAAGCTTGTGGGCATTCTCTTGAGGCAACAGGTGTCGCAAAAGGGGCCTCTGTTTTTGCGGGAAAAATAGGAGAAAAAATAGCGAATGAAATAGTTTCCGCCGTCGATGATGGAACAATTCCAAATGGGTGGGGATCGGCTAATATAGATGATGAAGGCGAGAACACGAGAAAGAATGTGTTAATAGAAAATGGTATTCTCAAAAGTTTTCTTGTGGATAGGGCCAATGAAAAGAAATTAAATGTTCAAAGAAACGGATGCTCCAGACGGCAAAATTATACTTTTATTCCAACATCAAGAATGAGCAACACTTTTATTGTTCCAGGTGATCTGTATCCTGAGGAAATAATAGCTCAGACAGAATATGGGCTTTTTGCTAAAGCAATGGGAGGAGGATCGGTTTTTCCAGCAACAGGAGAGTTTAATTTTGCTGTAAACGAGGGTTATTTAATAAAAAACGGAAAAATTGACAAACCGGTAAAGGGAGCCACTTTGATTGGTAAGGGTCATGAAATTCTTAAAAAAATTGATTTAATTGGAAACGATTTATCGAGAGGGGAAGGTATGTGCGGTTCATCCTCGGGTTCAATACCGGCTGATGTTGGGCAACCTACAATCAGAATTTCCGAATTAACGGTAGGAGGTAGAAATAAATGACTTTTGAACAATTTAAAAACAAGATTTTTATGGAAGCAAAAAAAATTGGTATTGATAATTGTGAAATATACTATTCGAAATCGAGTTCTTTTCATTTGGATTCACAAGATTTTAAAATAGAAAAATATTCAGATTCGAATACTTATGGTGTAGGACTTAAAGCAATTAAAGATGGAAAGGCTGGGTTTGCTTATTCTGAAATGATCAGCGAGAATGCTGCGGATTTTTTAGTGCAAAAAGCTTATGATAATTTGAAATATATTGAAAGTGATTATGAAGAATTTTTCTTTTCTCCTGGAAAAGAATATAAAAAGTTGCCTGAGTATGTTAATGAACTTTCCAGGTTAAAAACCGAAAGAAAAATTGATATTGTGACTTCGCTTGAAAGAAAAACTAAAGCCTTGGATGAGAGAATCGTACTTATTCAGAATTGTGCTTATAACGAATTTTATTCCGAAAGAAGGATAGTTAATACTCTCGGCTTGGATTTATACTCTGCATCCGGTGGAGGAATAATGTATATAATGGCTGTTGCGTCGGAAGGTGGGAAAAATAAAATGGGAATAGGAATTAATATGTTCGAAAAACCTGAAGATATTAATATCGATTATATAGCCAAAAAAGCCAAAAATGATGCTGTTGAAAAATTGAATGCCCGATCTACAAAATCCGGTAAATATAAAATTTTATTTAAAAACAGTTGCTGGGGTAGTATGATGAATACTTTCGTCAGTATGTTCTCTGCAGAAAATGTTCAAAAAGGGTTATCAAGACTGAAGGACAAATTAAACGAACAAATTTCTTCTGAAATTATCACACTTATCGATGATCCGGTGTTGAAAAACAGTTATCTTAAAATGACCTTTGATGATCAGGGTGTTCCAACGAGAAAAAAATATCTGATAAAAAACGGTGTACTCAATAACTATTTATATGATTTAAAAACTGCAAAAAAGGATAATTGCGAATCTACTGGAAACGGAATAAAAAGTTCTTACAAAAGCAATACATCGATTCGGCCGATAAATTTAACTATGAAATCAGGTCAAAAAACTTATACGGAATTAATAGAACAACTTGAAAATGGCCTTATAATAACTTCAGTTGAGGGACTCCATTCAGGAGCAAACCCCATATCGGGAGATTTTTCCCTTGGAGCGCAGGGTTTCATTGTTAAAAATGGTAAAATAATATCGGGGTTGGAACAGGTAACGATTTCCGGAAATATATTGAATTTATTAGAAAATGTAGAACAAATTGGAAACGATTTTGATTATGCTCTGTCTTTTTTCCCGATTTGTTACTTCCCGTCTGTAATCGTAAAAGAGTTAGATATAGCCGGAGATTAATTTTTGTTTTAATCGAGTTGATTTTGTCATATTTATTCGATTGAGTTACAATACAAAGAACCAGGAAGGAATTGATGAGAAGATTAAGTAGAGAGTTCGCTGTTTTATTTCTTGTTTTGTCTTTTAGTTTAATATTCATATTCGTTATTTTATCCCTGCTGGCTTTTCAAAGGGTAATTAAAGAGGAATATGATGTTTTTTTGAATAACAAGGTTAATTCAGTTTATGAGTGGTTTGCGCAATTAAAAATTCCTGCTAAGGACCTGATATCGAGCTACGAAAATGATAATATCATACCCGAAGATTATGATTTGTTGATTGAAAAAGATGAAGAGGGAGAAAAAATAATAGTAGATAAAATCTGGATTTCCGATGCTGAAAAAACTGAACTTTCCGATGTAAAATCCGGATTTTATAATATCAACGATGAAGTGGTGTATTTATGGAAATACCTTTCTCAGAGCGGGAAGATTTACATTTTGGGAAAAATATTCAATCGGGATATAATGGAAGAGTTAAGTAAGTACTTGGGAGACGATTCAACAACATTTCTGATTTTCGATGGAAAGTATATAATTCCCCAGGATTTTTCTGAATATAATATTTTCATAAGATCGATTCTAGAAATGGAAGAGGAAGCTTATGTAATGCCATTTGAGGTCGCCGGAGAATTCTCGAATGCATTTCCATTCATCAAGGATTACTTTTTGATTGATAAATTAGAAGTTGGTGATTCGCATTTTTATGTAATACAGGAAGAAGCTTTAAGATCTTCCGTTACATCGAATATTTTGATGAATATGATAATCGTTCTTTCAATTGCATTTTTAGTTACATTCCTTATTTCGTCGTTTATCAATCATTATCTGTCAGGAATAATAAATAAAATTTTAAAAGGTTTTGATTCTATGAAACGTGGAAATCATGAAAAAATCGAGATAAATTCTAAAAACGAGCTGGGTATCATAGCCTCGGAATTGAATACGACAATGGATTACATAGAAAAAACATCCAGAGAGCTGAAAAATTACAACAAAGAACTGAAAATATATTCCAAAAAAGCCCGAGAAGCGAGTAATGCCAAAACAGAATTTCTTGCCAACATTTCACACGAAATAAGAACACCCATGAATGCTATTTTGGGTTTTGCGGATCTGTTGCTGAATCAGGAAAAAAATATTGAAAAACGGAAATATATTTCTTTAATTTATCAAAATGGTGAAGGTCTTCTCTCGCTAATCAACGATATTTTGGATCTTTCAAAAATTGAAGCGGGTAAATTTGAAATAAATTATGAACCCTATAATCCAAAAAAATTAATTCAAGAATTGATTGAAACCTATTCGCAACTTGCAAGAGTTAAAAACATCAAATTAATTTCGAAAATTTCAAATGATATTCCTGAGTCAATTATCGGAGACAAATTTAGAGTCAGACAAATTCTTACTAATTTAATTTCAAATTCACTTAAATTCACTGAAAAAGGTTATATAAGTATTAATTGTGAATATGTCGATGAGAAGATAATTTATTCTGTGATTGATACGGGCTACGGTATAAAAAATGAAAATCTTGAAAAAATCTTTGAAGCTTTTACACAGGAAGATGGAACAACATCCAGAAAATTTGGCGGTACGGGTCTTGGATTGACAATAAGCCAGAAGCTGGCAAATTTAATGTCCGGAGAAATCACTATAAAAAGTACCTATGGAATGGGAACCACAATTAAATTAATTTTGAAATCACCTGTGATGAAAAAAGAAAATTCAGAAGTATCTAAAGAGATTTCCGAAAATAGTATTTTGTCGACAAAGGAAGATCCCGGTAAGGATATAAAAGAAATAAACAGAAAAATTTTAATCGTAGAAGACAATCAGGCTAACAGAATACTTATAAAAAAAATTCTGGAGCAGAGCAATTTTATCGTTGAAACGGCAGAAAACGGTAAAATTGGTCTGGAAAAATTCGAAAAAAATAATTATGGATTAATTCTTCTTGATTTGCAGATGCCGGTAATGGATGGTTATACTACTATTGAAAAAATCCGAAAAGCAGATACACATATTCCTATAATTGCCTTCACGGCGCATACATTAGTGGAAACGGACGAGAAAATTAAAAAAGCTGGATTTACCGATATGCTGAGTAAACCGGTGAAAAGGAAAGACCTTATTAATACGGTTATAAAGTATTTGAAAAACCCTCAGAAAATCGAAATTAAAAGTGAAAAAAACACTCAACCTTCTATAAAAAAAGATAATTATGAAATTTATGAAAGAATAAAAAAGTTCTCTTCTCAAATGGATATGAATTTAAAAGAAGCGGAAGAAATGTTTGGAGAATTCAAAAAATACCTGGAAAAATCCATTCGTGATTTGAAGGATAATATAAAAAAAGACAATTATGAAGAATTGAAAAGAATTGGTCATAGTATAAAGGGAACCGGTGGTATGTATGGATATCCGGAAATTTCTGATTTTGGTAAAATAATTGAAGAATATTCTAAAAATGAAGAAAAAGAAAAATTAATTACCACTATAATAGAGCTTCAAAAATTTTCTGAAGAAAAAGTTTTCAAATATATCTAGAGGTTATTACTGTCGTTTCTGTAATTTTTTTATTTCAAATATAAGATAAAAATTATTATAATTCGAAAATTCATTTTATTTATCCCAATTTTGTATACAGGGTTCTCTCTTGTTTTTCAAAAAGTGCTATCATTGTAATGACAATATTTTAAACTGGGAGATAATATGATTTTTTTTGTTATTTTTCTGGCTTGTTTCATGGCCTATATGATATATAGATTATTCAAAATGAAAAGAGGAATGGATAAATCCATAAATGATTATATTTTATATAAAAGAAAAAATGAATTTGAGAAAATAAATGAAATGATTAAAAAAGATGATGATTATGATCTTGTGGATTTTGAAAATGAAATAATCGAAGATCTGGAGAAGAGAAATATAAAAGCATCTGAATTAATTGATTTACAGGAAGAATACAGGGATCTTGATCTTTTAGAAAAAGCGTTTACGGAATATAAAAAGATAAAATCGAAAAACTGTGACCAAAAGGTAGATTTTTATTTGAGAAAAATTAGAAATATCGCGAAAGAGTATTATAAAAAAGAAATTTAAACCTTCTCAAATTCCTTCATTAAGATTTCCATAGATTTTTTCAAATTATAATTCAATGTATTATTTTCTTTATAATGCTCTTTAATAATTTTTAATAGAGTATACCTGTCTTTTTCTCTATTTTGTTTCTTATCAAGATACATTTTTATATCGGCCATTTTTATTATTTCATTTAAATTTTCATCTTTTTTAGTTTTTGTAGCGTACCCAATCGAAAAACTCATTTGAAAGAGACCTATTTTGTTAAAACGGCAGGATTTTTTAATTTCAACTGCAATATTTTTTGAGTATTCCGGAGATGTTTTTGGAAGAATGATTATGAACTCATCTCCACCATATCTTGCAACGGTATCCTTTTTTCTGCAAAATTTCTTAATATTTTGTGCGGTTTCTTTTAAAACTATATCGCCCATTTGATGACCAAAAAAATCATTAATAATTTTTAAGTTATTGAGATCTATCATAATTATAGAGATTGGTAACTGACTTTCAAAATCTATCCTGATTGTTTCTTTTTCAAAATATGTTCTATTATACAAACCCGTTAATGAATCATGAAAACTCAGATATCTGAGTCTGTTCTCCATATCGATTCTCTGAGTGATATTTCTTGCGATTGCCAGACATAAAATCTCATTGTTCACTTCTATAATTCTGCAATTTATCTCTCCAACAATATTTTCATTGTAAAAACTTTTAAATTTGCTTTCGAATGTTACTGTGTTATGTTCTATAAGATCATCAATAATTTTTTGATATTCCTTTTCTTTCAAAAAAAGCAACGATTTTAGGTCTTTTCCAATCAGGTCTTCCTTTTTGTAATGTAGATCTTTGCACATTTGTTTATTAACATCCTTTATTTCTGCAACCTTATTTCCTGCGTAAATTTTGAATAGGAACATAAAATCTGCGGCGGTTTGAAATAATGTTCTGAACTTTAATTCACTCAATCTCAACGCTTCCATTATTTTTCTTTTAATTTTCAATTCATTCTGGAGAAGATTTTCATGAAACAGAACTGCAAGGTCGAGTTGAATAAGATTTCTGAATTTTTCTAAAACATTCATTTTTACTTCTGAAAATTCATTTTTTTCAGAATCTAAAACGCATATTGTACCAAATATTTTTCCATCTGGCCAAAGCAAAGGAAACCCGAGATATGAAATCATACCGAGTTTAATATCCGGATTATGATCCCATTTTTTATCTTCAAAGGCATTAGGAATAAGTAAAAAATCTCTTTTATCCATAACAGTTTCACAATAGAGTCCGGAATCAAGGGAGACTCTTTCCCCTCTTTTATAGATATTTTCTTCGTTGCTACTTTTAACAAAAACTTCTATTTCTCTTTGATGCACTTTCATTATCAGTGCGGAAGGAACTTCCAATAAATGCTGGAGCAAATTCAACAGTTCCTGCCAGTTATTTATCAATTCTTCTCCAAGGTTTATATCAATATTTACAGGATATTTAGAGCTTTCAGTCATTTTCAGGCCTCTTTTCAGAAATATTGTTTTTACATTTTCAATATGAATTTATGCCGCATACTTATTAACAGTAACATCCATATTGATTTTTCCATCTTTAATTTCGATTATTCGGTCAGTCATTTGAGCAATATTCTCATCATGTGTAACTATAACAAAAGTAATTCCAAATTTTTTATTGAACTCTCTCATCAATTTATAAATTACTTCAGTATTTTTAGAGTCCAGATTTCCAGTTGGCTCATCTGCCAAAATTATCTTCGGTCTGTTTAAAAGGGCTCGGACAATCGCAACTCTCTGTTGTTGCCCACCCGATAATTTCTTTATATTATCATTTTTTCGATCCAACAGTTCTACTTCATCGAGCAATTCATAGGCAAAGGACTGTACTTCTTTAGATAATTTTTTGTATCCTATCTTGTTTGGCATAAGAACATTTTCTATAACCGAAAATTCGGGTAATAAATAATGAAATTGAAAAATAAATCCTATTTTTCTGTTTCTCAAATTGGACAGTTCATTTCTACTCATTTTATCTGTTCTTACACCATCGATTTCAACATATCCCGATGAAGGTTTATCCAGAGCACCTATCATATTAAGCAAAGTACTTTTTCCGCTGCCCGATTGACCAATAATAGCGCAGAATGTCTCTTTTTTTATTTCAACGTTTATATTTTTTAAAGCCTGGGTTTTTACACCTTCGCCGTAAATCTTGTTCAGATCGAATGTTTTGATAGTTGTTATTTTTTCTTCATCAACCATTTTTTATCACCTCCACAGGGTCTAATTTCGAAGCTTTTCTTGATGGAATAACTGAAGCTATAGAAGCGGAAGAAGTCGCAATTATAATTGAAAAAATCAGAAATGTAGTATCAAAATAAATGGATATTACAGGTGAACCATCAGGATTTGTTACAAACACAGTGAAAGAAAAAAGTAATCCCGTTCCTAAAAGTACTCCAAGTATTGATCCTATAAGCCCCAATATTAATCCCTGAAATAAAAATATTTGAAAAGCTCTTTTCCCGTCTAATCCCATTGCTTTCAATATTCCAACCTGTCTGTATTTATTCATGACACTAATTGCCAGAATACTTGAGATTGTAATGGCAAGAGAAACGATTATAAAAATTTGAATTAACAAACTGGAGATAGTCTGCCCATTCAATGCGCTTAATAGTTCTTCGTTTTGGTCTTCCCAATTTTCAACAACCACTTCGGTGTTATCAATATACAGTTTCTTTGCTATTTTTTCTGCCTCAAATACCTTATCCACTTGCATCTCTATTTTGGAAACTGCGCCGGGCTTCCCGGTGATTTTTCTCACTGTTTCAATATCTGAAATTATCCATGAACCGTTTAAAGCTGCATTTTTTAAATCAAATATTCCGGAAATTATCAAATCTCTATTTAAAAAGACGAGAGGAGGAACTGCAATTTGAAATTCATCATTGACTTTTAATCCGTACTTTTCAGCCAGTTCCTTTCCAATAAGAATTTCATTTTCGATTTTTGGTAGGGATCCGTCGATAAGCTTTTCTCCAAATCCATATATGCCTTCGGCTTTCTCAAAATTAAAGCCTCTCAAAAACACAGAGATTTGCGATCCGTATAAATTAGCAAAAGAAGGAGTTTCAAGCACATATGAAACGTTTTTTACTTCATCATTATCTTCAAGTTTTTTCATTATTTCTTCATAATCAAAAATGTATCCACCTGTTTGTTTGGATACAATTGTTATCTGTGATGAATTTCCTACAGTACTTTCGATGAGACTTTTTTGAAGACCGGTTATTAAAAGTCCGATAAAAATCTGAACGGTTACACCTACGGCAATTCCAATTATAATTAAAATTGTTTGTTTTTTTGATTCTTTTAAAAATCGCCAGGCTATTTGAAAAGCCAATCTCATTGTTTATCAGTCCCTTCTTTATTAAAAATCTCTTTCAGATTTATTATTTTAATGTTAGAAAAGATTTTTAATTTTTCAACATCACCGACCAATCCCTGCCCCCCTAAATAGATTTCTAAATCAGGAAATGATTCCGTGACTTTTTTAACCGTTTCAATTAAAAAAATGAAGTTATATTTTGTTGTTACACTCAATGCCAGGAAATCCGGTTTTTCAAATTTAATTGCTTCTATCAAAGTATCAAGCGGAAGAGTATTTCCAGCATAAATTGTATCAAAACCGGATATTTCAAAGTAATCACTCACTATTCTCGCTCCGAGATCGTGTTTTTCCTGAGCGGGGCAAGCGATTAAAATTTTTTTGTTTTTCCTTCCGGCTTTTTTTCCAAGATTTATAACATGTGGATAGGAACATTCTACAAGTGTCCTTAAAATGGAACTCCTCACATGTTCTTTCCAGATATCCAGTCTGTTCTTTTCGAATTCCTTATGCCAGTTTTTTATTGAACCGATTATGTAATTATTGTAAACATTAAGGAGATTTTCTTCATTTTCTTCCAAGGTTTTCAAATATATTTCTGCGCATTTTTCCTTGTTTTCACAGTTCAGATACTCATTGAATTTTTGTAATTTCAAATCTTTTTCCAAACCAAACACCTCCCGTTTTTTTATTGTATATTTTTTGTTTTTCAGAACCAACTAAAGACAACAGTTGTGCATCATTTTATTTCAATAATTTTTGGGTGATTGAGTTCGAATTATTTTAATGTGCTTTCTTACATAAAGGAGAATTCTAAGTTTTTTAATATAAAAAATGAGTAGATACTTTTTATTAGTAAGTTGCTTTACAAATAAAAAAGGTCTGCTGAAAAAGCAGACCCAATTTTTAAAAATTATTTTTATATCACATAAAGAATGGCTGATTCGGGAACAATGAACCAAATACAAGCGAAATAACTGACATCAATTTGATCAAAATATCCATTGAAGGTCCCACTGTATCCTTTAACGGATCTCCGACAGTATCTCCAACCACCGCTGCCGCATGAGTTTCTGTACCTTTTCCGCCTTCATTTCCCGCTTCTATATACTTTTTCGCATTGTCCCATGCTCCACCTGAATTGGCTGAGAAAATAGCTATCATGACTGCACTTGCCAATCCTCCAAGCAACAAACCAGCCACCGCAGATTTTCCAAAGAGAAATCCAATAATAAATGGTGTAACAATAGCTATTATTCCAGGAGGTAACATTTTACCGATAGCTCCTTTGGTTGTGATTTCAATGCATCTTATATGATCTGCTTCTTCAGTACCTTTAAGAATCCCCGGTTTTTCTTTGAACTGCCTTCTTATCTCTGTGATCATCAAATCTGCTGTGTCTGCAACACCTCTGATTAAAAGAGATGTGAAGAAAAATGGCAACATCCCGCCAATCAATACACCTATTATTGTGAAGGGTTCAACCAAATTAACAACAGGATTGTTTATGATTTCTGCAGAAGTTGTAGCAGCACCCCAGATATAAGAAACAATTAATCCTAAAGCTGCGAATGCAGCCGATCCGATTGCAAACCCTTTACCTATAGCGGCTGTTGTATTACCAACAGAGTCCAGATTATCTGTGATATCCCTGACTTTCGGGTCCAAATCTGCCATTTGAGCTATTCCACCCGCATTATCAGCTATAGGACCATATGAGTCAACTGTTACAATATATCCTACGAAAGACAACATTCCAAGAGCTGCAATTGCTATTCCATAAACTCCCGCCGATAAATAAGCGCCTAAAATAGATAAAGCTAATACGATAACCGGCCACAGAGTTGAACCCATACCAAGGGCCAGGCCTTCTGTTATATTTATTGCAACTCCAGACTTTGTTTTCTTGGCCAAGTTTTTCGTAGGACCGTATTTATCAGAAGTGTAATACTCACTCAATCTACTTATAATAATTCCTGCAACAAGGCCGAACGCTATCGCAAAGAAAATTCTCCATTTTGAAACAAATTCAGGATTAAGAATGAATGTATCATTGAAATGATAATCCGGTGCGGCAACGCCAATGATGATAGCAGTAAGCACTAAAACAAGGCCTCCGGTAATTAAATTACCGTTACCCAGCGCTTTACTGGCATCTTTAGTTTTCATATATGCAACGAAGAAAATACCTATTATTGAGGCAAAAACGCCCGCAGCGGCAATCAGTACAGGAACAAGAATGAGTCCCATAAACTGACTTTCCGTCATCATATATGCGGAACCTTTTGCAAGATTAGTATCGGCAATTCTCATAAAAACAGTTAGAATAATAGCGGAAATGACCGAAGCAACATACGATTCCAGAATATCTGCTCCCAATCCGGCTACGTCACCAACATTATCACCGACATTATCCGCTATAGTAGCGGGATTTCTCGGATCATCTTCCGGCAAGTGAGCTTCTGTTTTTCCTACTAAATCAGCACTCATATCCGCTGCTTTAGTGTACATTCCACCTCCGACTCTGTCAAATAAAGCTATTAAACTCGCTCCAAGTGAATACGAACTTAAAAGCATTACGGCATCAATATAAGAAATTCCGCTACTCGTCTTTTGAATTCCATTTATGGCTTCGTATACGAACGAATCCTTAAAAATTAACATTACAATTACTAAACCTGTTAATGAGAATCCCGCAACCGATAAACCCATTACAGAACCTCCGGTAAATGCTACTTTAAAAGCCTGAGGCAAACCTTCTTTAGCACCTTCAGCAACTCTGCTATTAGCTCTGGTAGCTGTTTTCATTCCTATAATACCTGCGAGTTCAGATACCAGTGCACCGAACAGAAGACAAATTGGATAAGTAAAAGATCTGAAAATTATTCCTAAAACAGCGGCTATTATAATAGCAACCAAGAAAATCTTTTTAGCCTCCTGACCTAAGAATGTCTCTGCACCTTCTTGAATATAGCCTGAAAGTTTCTTCATTTTTTCGCTTCCGGCCGAATAACTAAGAGTTTTCCTGAGCATAACAAAAGCAAGGATAGTTGATAGTATTCCAGCCACAAGTGGTAAGTACAATGCTGCCATTTTTTTCTCCTCCTCTTTGAGTTTTTTGTTATAATAAAGTTAACAATAGTAAATAAGACTCAATTCATCTTGTGAACAACAAAAAAACCTATTATATTATATATTTGTTATTTTTCAATCAGTTTTTCATTTTATGAACATCTTTGTTTACTTTAAAGAAAATATTAGTTAAAATTTTGTTCAGTGTAAAGTTTTATGTTTCCTTTTATTGTATACAATTCTTAACAAAAGTAATGGAAGTGATTTATGAAAATAAAGCGGAATGAAAGAAGATTATTTTATTTGTCGTTGATTATAGCAGGCTACTTTTTATTCGGTACCGTGGGGTTCATGATGGTAGAAAAGTGGTCGATGCTGGATTCCATTTTCATGACTTTAATAACGTTCACCACAGTTGGTTATGGACTACCGAATACGCTTTCTAGAAATGGAATGCTTTTTACAAATTTCGTTTTATTATTTTCAGGAACTGTCGTTGTCTTTGCAATTACGAGTATATCTAATATATTATTGGAAAGAAATGCTGATAGATACATTCTTAGAAAAAGGGCTTTAAAAGAGGTGAAAAAATTGAATAATCATGTAATAATTGCCGGAGCAGGAGATTTGGGAAAGTTGGTTGCAGATCAGATAATAAAATTGAAATATGATGTTGTTCAAATAGACTCAGACGTTAATATCATAGATACCCTCAAAACTACCAGAAAAAGGATGAAAATAGAATATGTTATAGGTGATGCATCGGATGAAGAAGTTTTAAAAGATGCTGGAATTGATAGGGCATCTACATTGATTTCATGTTTGCCTGACGATAAAAATAACATTTTTTGTATTTTGACTGCAAGGGGTTTGAACAAAAATATCCAGATTATTTCAAAGGCAAAGAATGCAGAAAATATTTCCAAAATTAAATATGCCGGAGCGAATAGAGTAATAGCGCTTGACAATATATCAGCCAACAGGATGGTTGCAATGGTACAGAATCCAAAATTGCTTGGATTTTTGGATAATATGGATGCATTCAGAGACAATTTTTCAATTGAATCGGTTCCACTCCCTGACAATTTTGAGTCTCAACCACTCAAATCGCTTAAGATAAATGAAAAATATGATTTGCTTGTTATAGGAGTCTTGAATGAAACTACCCATTATTTTCCGAAAAAGGATTTTGTTTTAAAACCTGGAAATGGACTCATTATCCTTGGTAGAAAGGAAAAAATACAGGAGTTTAGAACGGATATTGATAATTGATATAAAACCATTTGACAGGTATTATCTCTTCTGATAAACTACTATTTGTTGCCCGGGTGGTGAAATTGGCAGACACGCATGATTCAGGTTCATGTGAGGGCAACCTCATGCGGGTTCAAGTCCCGCCTCGGGCACCAGATGTGTGAAATCCGGACCCATTTCGTGAAGGAGTGGATTCGGATTTTTTATTGTAAGTTTACCCGTATACATATAAATGAATTTGAAAAAATATACAAAAGAATCCTATGGAAAATTTCTGTAAAATCATGTTGATTGCAGCCTTGGGTGTCGGTTTATAATTTTACCAAAGTGATAATTATGTTGATAAATGAGGTTAGTAAAGTCACGGACTTAACAAAAAAAGCAATAGAATATTATTCGGAAAGAGGGTGATTTTCCCATCACCCTTAGAAAACGGTTATCGGGAATTTAGTGAAAATAATGTTGAACGACTCAAAAAATATCTATTCTCCGTAAACTTGAAATCAGTACAAATGATATCAAAACCGTTTTAAATGATAAAGAAGGTTTCGTACTGCAGAAACTATCCGTTCGGAAAGAGTTTAATATCCAAAGAGAACAGGTAAAAAAAGAAATCTTCGATGAACTCAATTCCTGGAAAAGTTATTCTGAAATCAGTGATGAATTAAAAGCGATCGAAGATAATACAACAATTACCGAAAAGATATTAGAGTCCTTTCCCGGATATTATGGTAGATTTATCTGTCTGCACTTTACCCGTTTTTTAGACGAGTTAATCACAACGGATGAGAAAAAATTGGCATACAATAAAATCATATCTTTTTTTAGATAATACCCCCATATTTACCCTTCCGGAAAATTTGCAGAACTATCTGATGGAGAGTATGAAACACATCGGTACTGAACAAATCACCGAGATAATAGAAACCACCAAAAAAGTGTCAGAAAAGCCCGATGATTTTCTGACAGTCAACAAAGAAATACTCGAACGATATTTAGGAGTAAAGCAATCAAATGAGTACAAAAATTCTCCCATGTTTCAAATTCAATCGCTATTAAAAGAGTTTATTAGCACGAGTGGGTATTACGATATATTCATTCATGCATTAAAAAAAGCGGAGTTCTTCTTACGCTAAATACTATAAACAACTGGAAATGGCAAATGAAAAACTTCTTGCTGAATATCCCGATATTGTGCAATTTGAGAATTAATGTTAATAGATGGCATTAAGCAAACAGATATAAAACCATATCTAAAGGATTAAAAATCATGACCGTTCGGTTCCTTTACAGTTCTCACATTCTCTACTCAAACTCACCCCGTATTTTCCAAGACAAAATAACCAGCATATGATATTGAAATTATCTTCAACTACGTGAACATAAGAAAGACCATCGTTTTAGAGAAAATTGTGGGTGATTATATACTGGAGTTGTAGCACTATCTTAAAGTAGATTCTCTTTCAATTATTTTTGGATCGATTAAAATTCTTTTTGCCTTTACATTATTTTTGTATAGCATCTCAATGAGTAAGTTAACCAATTTTGAAGAAAATTGATCAACATTCTGATCAACAGAAGAAAGAGGTGGATATAAGAATCTTGATTGTGGTAAATTATCTATTCCCAATACCATGATATCTTCTGGAATTTTTTTCTTCAATTCGTTGATTGATTTATATAATGCAATCGCTTTTTCATCACCGGATACAAAAATTCCATCGGGATTAAATTCGTTTATTATCTCCTTGGAAACCAAATACAATTTATCGATTTTGTCTATGTTGAATACAATTTTATAATCAATACCCGCTTTTTCACAAGCATTTTTGAATCCTCTGGCCCTTTCCTGGTCAACTGTAAAAACTTCGTATCCCAAGAAAAATAAAATTCTTTTACATTTTTTCCCAATTAAATAATTTGCGCCTTTAAAACCTGCCATATAATTGTCCAAATCAACGTAGGAGGTGTTTTGGTTGTCCAAATCCTTTCCGACTATTACAAATGGTATTCCGTTAGATATAAGATATTTTATCCTGATATCGTTGGTCATATTATCAAAAATCAATGCTCCGTCAGCTATACCACTTTTTAAAAGCTCAAATCCGTCCGTTTCATCTTCGATGGCATCTTTACCTGAGGAAGGGGAAAAAATCACTTTAAATCCTCTTTCCTTAAATTTTAGAATTAAATCTTTCATTATTAAACTGTGCCAGGCGTTCCAATAACCCCCGGAATGTTTATCGATAAAAACTATAACTGTTTTAGTTGTTTTCGATTTAAGTGCCTTTGCCATAATATTAACACTGTAATCTTTTTTTGTAATTACTTCTTTGATTATTCGCCTCGTTTCTTCTTTAACATTGGGTTCTTCATTGATCACCCTTGAAACGGTTTTTATTGAAAATCCTGTCTCCTTTGCAATATCTGATAAAGTAACTTTTTTCATAATTTATCGCCTCTTTTTATGACAACCTTGTCATAATGATAACAAAAAAAGATGAATTTATAAAGTAATCGTTTTTGTCTATATTTAAAGAAATCGCCATTTAATTGCGTATAATCAATTTTAATAGAGTATGAATCGATATAAGTGGTCATAAGTAAGTTTGTGATAAAGTCACGTTTATTATAAAATATTTATGATTTCATGTAAGTTAATTATGACATCGTTGTCAATTTTATCTCATATAAGGAGGTACTTTATGAAAAAACTGTTTGTTTTATTAGTAATTGTTTTTATTGTCGCTTTTGCATTTGCAAAAGACACATTGGTTGTCACATCCAGACTTTGGAGTGCGCCGTCGGAAAAAGAATTTATTATCAATGAAATTATCAAGCCTTTCGAGGAAGCAAATGATTGTGAAGTAAAATTTTCCACGTTGGATGATACAAAAATCCTGGAACAGGTGAAACTTCAAGCAGAAACAGGAAACATAACAACGGATGTAATAATCGTTTATTGTCAAAATATGCCAGAGTGGGTTGAAAATGGATTGGTAGAAAATTTAACTTCTCTGTCGGATAGCTGGACAGACAGAACTTTCTCCAAGGGTTATGATTCAATGACTGTTTTTGATGGTGAAAGATATTTCTTGCCTGTAGGAGCGGATGTTTACTTATTCATAGCCAATAAAAAAGCTCTTCCATATTTGCCCGAAGGTGCAGATGTCGCAAGTCTAACATGGGAAGAAGTTGTTGAATGGGCTAATGCTGTTGCAGAAGGTGAAGGAGAAGGTAAATATGCCGTCACGGGTGTTCCGCAAAAATCCCTGATTTATCAGTATGGTGGAGTTTATCTTTCCTATGGAAATGGATGGCCCTGGCTGGATACACCGCCGGCAATGGCAACTTTCTACCTTATGAGCAAAATGTGTGATGCTTACACACCTACTGTAATGACATACGATGACGTAAGACCTCCTCTGAAAAGAGGCGAGGCATGGTTAGCAACGGCACACTGTGCAAGAGTTGGAGAAATTTACAAGAACGATCCAACACAGTTCGTTGTAGGTCCAACCCCAAGTGGTCCGGCAGGAATTGGTTCTATTGCTGGTACAAGTGGCTTTGCAATTGTTGAAGGAACGAAAAATCAGGAACTGGCAGAAAAATTCGTTGAATACATGACAAGACCCGATGTAATGCTTGAAGCAAGTAAGGGTTCGGGCGGATTTATTCCTCCGGTTGATGAAGCGATTGATCTCTTAGCGGATACTCCGGATGATGAAATTATCGCAATGGCTATAAAAGTTATGCAGGAAGGTAATCTTTCATTTATCGATTCCGTCTGGAAAGATTGGGGAGCAGTCAAATTAGTATATGATGATATTTTCAAGGATATGATAATAGGGGAATGTACTCTTGATCCGACATATTTGGAATTACTAAATTTAAGAATTCAAGAGCAACACAAATAATCATTTTATAAATTTAATAGGGGGATCTTGACTGGTCCCCCATTATTTTTGAACAGGTGGTGATTCCTATTATTAAAACAAAAACGGGTCCTGATAAATTGAAAAAATGGATACCATATATATTGGTTTTGCCAACTATCATTTATTATTGTGTTTTTTGGTTAAATCCCGTTGTAACATCATTTTTTTATAGTTTCAAAGATGAAAATAATTTAAGTTGGACGCTCAAAAATTACATAGAAATTTTTAAAGACCCTTTTTTCAGAGAGGCGATTTTCAATACAGCAATTTTTGTAATTGTTTCAGTAACACTCGAGTTTGCAATTGCCATGCTTCTGGCATTGATTATTAACAAAAAATTCAGAGGGGCATCTGTTTTACTTTCAATATGCCTTATCCCGATGGCTTTACCGGCAGTCGCTGTAGGAGCCATGTGGTCCAGTGGTTTTGCAACATATGGTTGGTTGAACAGTTTGCTCTACAATCTGGGAATTATATCTGAAAATGGTAAGCTGCTTTTCCTGGCCGGCGGCGATCTTGAATCACTTTTTTTAATTATTCTGATCGATGCTTGGCAAGTAATCCCATTTATGATGATCATTCTTTTAGCTGGATTACAGGGTTTATCTAAAGAGTGTATAGAAGCGGGCTATGTCTTTGGTGGCACAAAAATGACCGTATTGAGAAAAATAACTATGCCCATGTTGAAGTCAAGTATACAAACTGCCCTTATTTTGAGAATTATTTCTGCAATACAAGTATGGTTGATTATCGTTCTTATTTTTGGATATAGAAGAATTCCTGTTCTTCTTGAAGAAGTTGTTTTTTATAAAGAGGAATTACTCAACAAATACCATGTTGCCCTTTCATACAGTGTTATTGTAGCACTTGTCGTTTCCTTCGTATCGATAATATATCTCAAAGTTTCCGGGGCATTTAAAAAGGAGGAAGCGTGATGAGAAGAAAACGTGGATTCAATAAATTATTGGGAAAAACTCTTTTCTATATCATAGTTGTGGGAATTGCTTTTATCATACTTCTTCCGATATATTTTATCTTATCAATATCATTTATGTCCGATCAGGAGGCATACGACTGGCCCATAAATATGTATCCTACGTTTACAAGTTCGTTTAAGCTTGAAGAATCCAGGACCATTCAAAATGGATATTTGCTGAGTGTTTATAGTAATGCCCAGAAAAAGTATGTAACAATTTTTGAAGGGGAAGATGTAGATGAGATTCTTCATTATACAGAGAACAAAACGAATTGTAACATACCGAAAGACTTATTTCTTGAAAAAGCGGAAGAGATGGGAACTATAACGGAAAAGAACCGGGCGGAAATTGATCAGATTTATTTAAAAATAGATTCGATAAATACAGATATCAGAAAAATCAATTCGAATATGACTAAGTTGAGAAAAAATTTGAAACTTGTTCAGAATCAAGAAAGTATGCAAGATATGAAAATAGAATTTGAAAAGGAACTGAATGAAAAAGAACTTGAAAAGACCACTTTTGAGGAAGAACTGGCTCAAGCACAAAAAGATTTGGAACCCTTGAATTCCACAAATTTTTCAATATTTAAAAATATTTTTGCGAATTATGTCACTTTTTTTCAAGTAACAGCTGACTCGTTGGGCGCTTTATTCAGAAGTATACAAGTTGCTCTTTTGACCGTGCTCATATCTCTCACTATTGGGGGAATGGCTGGATATGCCTTTGCAAGATATGTTTTTAAAGGAAAAAATGTTTTAAAACTCAGCGTGTTGTTTGTAAGAATGTTTCCCGGAATTGCAATAGCCATGCCTATGGTCATAATTCTCGCAAACATGGGTTTTTATGACAAGCCAATTGGTTTATCGTTTGTATATTCTGTAGGTCAGATAGGTCTGACAACTTGGATAACTGCGAGTGTTTTTATGGGTATTCCCGTTGAACTTGAAGAAGCTGCAATGGTATTCGGAAGGTCAAAAATAGGAGCATTTCTTAAAGTCACCTTACCTCTCGCGCTTCCGGGATTAGCGGCAAGTGCGTTGTACTCATTTATCGGATCGTGGGCGGAAACGGCTCAGGCGATAGTTCTGACACAATTCAATCCAACATTTCCGGTAGTTGTATATCAAACAATGGTGGGTGCCAAAGGGATGGTGAATCTGATTGCAGCTGGAGGAATAACGATGGCCTTGCCGGCAGTTTTGTTCACATTGATAATACGAAAATATATTCTCCAGATGTGGGGAGGAGTAACTGTATAATAAAGGAGTTGGGAAAATGGCTACTTTGGAATTGATAAATCTTTCAAAAAAATATGGGAAAAAAGTGTGGGGCGCAAAAAATGTTAATATAGAAGTCAACGACAAAGAATTTATAGTTTTTCTAGGACCTTCCGGCTGTGGAAAAACAACTACTCTGAGAATGATTGCCGGTTTGGAGGATGTAACTGAAGGTAAAATCCTGCTGGATAAAGAAGAAATAACATATGAGGAACCAAGAAAAAGAAACATCAGTATGGTTTTTCAAAGTTATGCCGTCTGGCCCCATATGACAGTGTATGAAAATATCGCTTTTCCGTTGAAATTGAAGAATAAAAACAAGGATGAAATGGACAGTACCGTGAAAAGAGTTGCGGAAATGACAAGTATCGCAGAATATCTTGAAAGATATCCAAAACAATTGTCCGGTGGTCAGAGACAGAGAGTAGCACTTGCGAGGGCCATGGCAGTAAATCCCAAAATATTTTTAATGGATGAACCACTCTCTAATTTGGATGCGAAATTAAGAGTTAGGATGAGAACAGAATTAAAGGCGATACATCATAGAACAGAGGCTACAACAGTTTTCGTTACTCATGACCAATCCGAAGCTATGAGTATGGCGGACAGAATAGTGATTATGAAGAATGGAAGTATTGAACAAATTGGGTCCACCGATGAAGTATATTTTAACAGTGCCAATGTTTTTGTTGCAGGATTTATTGGGACACCCCCAACTAATTTCATGGATATGGAAATAAAAAGAAAGAACGGGAAAATAATCCTGACTAATCCCGAATTTGAATACCCGGTGGATGAAAAATATGAGCAAATTCTCAAAAATTACGATAAAAATAAACTAATACTCGGAATTCGCCCGGAAAGTATTTCTATAAATGAAGGTAAAGAAATTATCAAAACAAAAATAGACGTTATTGAGCCACAGGGTTCACATCAAATAATTGCAATAACACTGAACAATAAAATAGTAAAGATTTCGGCACCAACTTTTCCTAAATACGATTTGAATGAAAATATTTCTCTTTCATTCAACGAAAATAGAGTGTTGTTATTTGACGTTGAAACTAAAGAAAGAATAAAATAGTGGGTGATTGTTATGAATATTCTTCTCGCGCATTTTCGAGTTGGTGAAACTGATGGAGTTTCCCTTGAAATGGAGAAATGGAAAAAAATATTTGAAAATCTTGGACACAAATGTTTTTTTGTATCCGGAACAAAAAATTATGGTGATTTTTGTATTCCCGAAATGAGTTTGCATAACCATTATTTTAAAAAGGAAGAAATTCTTGCTTATAGAAATCTTTCTGGAACTACATGTGAATCTTTTAGAAAGATGGTTATAGGTGAATCGGTTGTTATAAAAGATTCTTTGATGAAAATAATTAAGAAAAACAAAATTGATTTACTGATCCCAAATAATATTTTTTCCCTTGGAGTTGGACTTTCGGTAGCAATAGGATTTTATGAAGCCATTAAAGAATGTAAGCTGAAAGTTTTATGCCATAATCATGATTTTTTCTGGGAAAGACCCCATTTGACAAATCCCACCTGTGATTTTGTAAGGGAACTTCAAGAAAGTATTTTCCCTCCCTCGGGTAAAAATTATTATAACGTTGTTATTAACAAAATTGCCCAGGAACAACTTAAGTTAAAAAGAAATATTGATTCATATGTTATTCCTAATATATTTGATTTTGACAGGGAAACATGGGAAATAGATGATTACAACAGTGATTTGAGAAGCAAAATGAATATAAATGAAAATGATCTGATTTTCCTTCAGGCAACGAGGATAGCAGATAGAAAGGCTATTGAACTGGCGATAAAAGTGATAGGTAATCTTAAGGCCGAAAGAGACAAATTGGAAGGCAAGATATACAACGGAAAAATATTTTCAAAAGAGAATCGAATACATTTTTTAATGCCGGGTTTAATAGAAACCGATTCAAAATACAGAAATTTTCTCGACTCTTATGCAAAGAAAAAAGATGTGGAAATAATATGGTGCAATAAGCTCATGGATACATTCAGAAGTGAGAAAAAAGGAGAAAAAATTTATTCCTTATGGGATTTTTACGCTATTTCAGATTTTATAACCTATCCCAGTATAGTTGAGGGATGGGGAAACCAATTCCTTGAGGGAATATTTGCAAAAAAGCCGATCCTTATTTTCGAGTATCCGGTTTATGTGACGGATATACATCCATACAACTTTAAAACAATTTCTTTAGGAAAAGAATACAGGAAAATGAGTTATACAAATGGGCAAAAATATGCAAGAGTTGACAGTAAAGTGACTGAAAAAGCGGTTGAAGAGATAATCAAAATTCTAAAAGACGGAAATAAATATAGAAAGATAACTGAAGAGAATTTTGAAATCGGGAAAAAATATTTTTCCTATGAAGCACTTGAAAAGGATTTAAAAGCGATATTAAATAAAATAAAAATGGAGGAATAGTATGGGTTCGATGCCGAAAGATTTTTTTAAAATGATTTCAGAAAAAAGATATGATTTGATAATAGGGATACCAAGTTACAATAACGAAGATACTATTTCTTATGTTGCTGAAACTTCGGCTGTGGGATTGAAAAAATATTTCCCGGATTTGAATGCCTGCATAGTTAACTCGGATGGCGGTTCAAGCGATGGAACAAGAGATGTATTCATGAGTTCTCGATGCCTTAATTATCCGTTACATTCATTTATTTATAAGGGCATACCGGGAAAAGGGACCGCGATGAGAAGTGTTCTTGAAATAGGACATTTAACTGGTGTAAAGGCGATAGTTTTTTTGGATTCGGATTTGAGAAGTGTTAAACCTGAATGGATAGAACTTCTTTTAAATCCTATAATCTCTGAAAAAAGTTCATACGTTACCCCGTTTTATATAAGAGATAAATATGATGGTACTATAACAAATTCGATATGTTATCCCCTGAATACAATATTGTATGGAGATGAAGTCAGGCAGCCTATCGGAGGAGATTTTGGGGTAGGAACAGAAATGATAAATATTTATATGAATAAAAAAGATGAGATATGGGAATCGGATATTTCTAAGTTTGGAATAGATATATTCATGACAACAACAGCAATAAATGAATCAAAATTGCCGGTTTACCAGGCAAATCTCGGATCAAAGATTCATGACGTCAAAGATCCCGGAGAATCACTTGGACCAATGTTCAGCCAGGTTGTCGGAACTCTTTTCAATTTAATGGATCTATATAAGAATAATTGGAAAAAACCCACTTCTTTTGAAAGAGCACCTGTCTATGGTAGAAAAGTTATTGTTGACCCAAAACCAATAGAAGTTAATCTGGATAGAATGATAGAAAAATGTAAAATTGGTTTAAAAGAAAAATTTTCAATAGCTGAAAAAGTTCTTTCACAAAATTTGATTTCTTATCTTGAAAATGCAAAAGAGAAAGGAATTGTAAGTGACGAAAAATGGGTAGATATTCTGTTTGAATTGTCTTCCAAATACAGGGAGAAAAGTTTGAGAAAAGAAATCATAGAACTTCTGGTTCCGATTTATTTTGGAAAGACTGCTGACTTTGTAATAAAAACAAAAAAAGAAAATAATCAGCAGGCCGAAGAGAGAATCAGAACTTTATTAAATCTTTATATGAGAAAAAAATCAGAGCTTTTAAAAATTTGGCAACTGGATTGACAGAAATACCAATAAAATTTTTTTTATATACCACACATGTTGTGGTATATTTTTTATCAAAAATCATAAATCTCACTGTAAAATAATTTAATAAAAATAATTGTATATGAACTATTCTTATCTGGAAATATTATTGATCATGCGTATAAAAAACAAAAATATTTCTTTCTTTGTGATATCATTCATAATGAGTTATTGGAGGTTGATCTATGCTCGGATACTTTGCTCCGGTGTTTAAAAAATTAACGGTTGATGAAAGAAAATATTATAATACATTGTATTGTTCTTCGTGTTTTTCAATAAAGCAGAATTATGGAACAAGATTAACACAATTAATGAAAAATGATTTTATATTTTTTATTTTAATTTTAGACAATATCAAAAATATACTTCCTCAAAAAATAATAAAAAGAAACTGTTGTGTTTTCAAATATAAGAAAGTCAGTGTTTTTGAGCAAAGACAGATATTCGATATTATTGCCGATTTGAACATTTATTCCATTTATCTTGGAATAATGGATGGTTTGATAGATTCGCCTTCAAAAAACAAGTATATTGAATATAAGCAGAAATACAAAAAGCAATTCATAAGAAATTTTTTGAAGCTCAATAAAATTATCCCGTCTTTTAAAACTATAAACATAAAAATTCTTAAATTTCTTATGGAGGAAGAAGAAAAGAGAAATCCTGAAGAACAAATTTATCATGTGGTTGACTCACTAAGTGATATTTTCTCATTCGTATTCACTGAAAATAAAAAAGAGGCAAAGAAAATCTCAGAGGAATTACTTAAAATAATGTATCATATGGATGCGTATGAAGATTACTTCAACGATTTAAAAACCGGAAGAAATAATATTTATAACAGTATATTCAATGATTTTCAAAGTATAACCGAATACTCAAGAATGAAAATCTCTGAATCTTTATTGAGTTTAGAAAATATGTTAAAAACTGAAAAAAACAAAAATATAATTTTAAATATTGTAAAATATAGTATCCCGGGCAGATTCAATAAAATAAAAGAAAAATGGAGTAAAAAAGATGACTGATTATTATGAAGTTTTGGGAGTGGACAGAAATAGTAGTCCAGAAGAAATAAAAAAGAAATATAGAGAAAAAGTTAAAAAATATCATCCCGATAAATATACGGATCCGGAATTAAGAAAAGCTGCCGAGGAAAAGTTCAAAGAAATTCAGGAGGCTTATGACGTGCTTTCTGACTCCAGAAAAAAGAGTACTTATGATGTCGGGGGAAATGTTTCGAATAACAGAAGCAGAAGTGATTATGGAAGTTATGATTATTACTTAACAACGATTCAGTCCTATTTGCAGAGAAGACAATACGAAAATGCAGAAAGAGTCGCTGTACAAACAATAAAAATGAATCCGGAAAGATATGAAGCTTATATGTTTTTGGGATTAACTTATTATTCGATCAGAAATTTCACAAGAGCGTGTGTTGCTTTTGAAAAATCTGAAAGCAGGGGAATGAAACAACATCAATTTTTTGCTGTTTATGGAGTGTGTCTGAGAGAAACCGGCCAGTATAATCGTGCTGTTGAAAAATTCAACCGCGCAGTGGAACACGGTGGTGATAATCCAAATTATTTTGCAAATCTTGCAATAACGTATGAATTATTGAAGGATAAAAACATGGCGGAAATATATTGGAATAAGGTAAGAGAACTCGATCCAAACAGCCCTTATTTGAAGCAAAAAAATTACAGAGAAAATTTCAATACTATCGGTCCTGAGGCGACCATAGCCTCCGCCGCCTGCTGTATTTGTTCTCTTCTTTCCTGTTGTTGTGGAGCGGGGTGTTGAAATGAAGATAGGTATCATCGGTGGGGGAAGTTGGGGAACAGCGATTTCAAAAAATCTTTCGCTCAACGGACATGATGTATATATATGGACGATAGAGGAAAAAGTCTTTGAAAGTTTTAGATGGAACGAAAATCCATATTACCTTCCGGGAATAAAATTGCCGAAAAATATAAATTGTTCTATGGATATAGATTTTGTTCAAAAAGATGCCGATATACTCGTTTTTGCTTTACCAACACAGGTTATAAGAGAAGTGATAAAACAAATAAAAAATAAATCAGCAATTTATGTTAACCTTTCAAAGGGACTGGAAATTTCAACAGTAAAGCAAATAAATAAAATATTTTATGAAAAATTTCCGGATTGCAAATACTGTACTCTCAGTGGTCCTTCTCATGCAGAAGAGGTTTCAAAAAATATTCCAACGAGTATTGTGGCCGCTTCATATGATGTTAGAATAGCAAATAGAATTCAAAAAATATTCAATGGAAATAATCTACGTATTTATACGAATACAGATTTAAATGGAATTGAAATATGTGGTGCTTTAAAAAATATCTATGCCATAGGCGCAGGAATTATAGATGGTCTTGGCCCATGGGACAACACCAAAGCTGCTCTGATAACACGTTCCCTCGTAGAAATGGTGAGAATAGGTTCTTTGTTCGGTGCCATGAAAGAAACATTCATGGGATTGGCTGGTATAGGCGATTTGATAGTAACCTGCAATAGTGTTCATAGTAGAAATAGATTCGTTGGCGAAAAAATAGGTTTGGGGAAAAAACTTGATGAAATTCTAAATAATATGAATATGATTGCTGAAGGTATATACACCGCTAAGGCAATTTGCAATTTTTCAGATAAAAATGATATAGAAATGCCCATTGCAAGAGCGATTTATGATGTTCTTTATAATAATTCAGATCCGGAAAAATCGATAAAGAAACTTATGGAAAGAAGTTTGAAAAAGGAGTTCAACTGGTGATCAATTTGTTTTAAATTATTAATGTTTGAAATAGGGGGAAAGCTATGCTGAAATTAAAAGGTAAATGGGGTCCACTTATCTTATTGTCGCTTGCATCTTTCATAATGGTTATAGATACTACCGCAATGAATGTTTCAATTTCTTATCTGGTTCAGGATCTGGATACAACAATAGGAAGAATTCAAAATATTATGTCTGTCTACACATTGATCATGGCCTCACTTATGCTTCTGGGAGCAAAAATAGCGGATATAATAGGAAAATCCAAATCATTTATTATTGGTACAATAGTGTATGGTGTTGGTACTTCGGTTGCAGCACTTTCAGCAAACACCACTATGTTATTGATAGGATGGTCAATAATCGAAGGATTTGCTGCAGCGCTCATGATGCCGACCGTTTTAGCTTTAATTACAAATATATATAAAGGAAAGGATAGAGCGATTGCTTTTTCTATTCAGGGGGCAATGGCTTCAATTGCACTTTGTGCCGGACCTATCCTTGGAGGGTTGATTTCAACATACTTGAGTTGGAGATTTGTATTTGGCGGCGAATTAATAATTGTTATTGCCATTTTAATGTTTTCCGGGACGTTTTCAAGTATTAAAAATATAAAAGTGAAAAACGCAAAAATTGATTGGATGGGAGTTGCCTTAACTATTTTTTCGCTTTCATTTTTAATTCTTGGATTTTTAATGGCGAAAAATTATGGGTGGCTGATAGCTAAAACACCATTTGTTATAGGAAAAATGGAAATAAATATTTTTGGGCTGTCTATTACTCCTGTTCTTTTATTTATAGGATTAATATTTTTAATTCTTTTATTTTCGTGGTTGAAACACAGAGTTAAAATCGGAAAATCTCCTCTATTTCATCCAAATATCTTTAAAAATAAAATCTTTTCTTCAGGGGTAACTATAGGTGCACTAACTCAAATGGCTTTTGTAGGAAGTTTATTCACTATGCCTGTTTATTTACAAACAATAGATGGATATACTGGTTTTGAAACCGGATTAGCCATTTTGCCACTTTCTCTTTCATTACTTTTTATTTCCTTTTTTGCTCCAAAATTGAGCTGGAAAATATCTCCAAAATATCTTCTGCTTTTGGGAACACTTTTAATGGGAACCGGATTAATAATTTTATTTGGTTTGTTTTCAGAAGATAAAATTATAAAAGGGACAGATTTGATTCCCGGATATATTTTTATGGGATTAGGAATAGGAATGATTGTGACAGTCATAAACAATGTTTCTTTGTCTAATGTAAAACCGGAATTACAGAATGAGGGTTCAGGGATGGTTTATACTTTTAATAACCTTGGAAATTCATTGAGCACGGCTATAATCGGATCAATTTTAATAGGTACAATAATTTCAAGTTTAGCCACAGGATTGGCCGATTCAAAGGTTCTAAACAAAGAAAACTATACAAAGAGCGAAATATCGGTTGCTTTAGAAAAACAAAGTAGACAAATGGAGACGGATCCTTTAGAGACCATTAAACTCAGTTCCGATGAAAAGCAAGAATTTAAAAGAATCATAGTAGACAGCTTTTCGAAATCAATGCAATTTGTATTGATTGCATCGCTTTTTCTTGTGGTAATTGACTTTTTTGTCATACTATTTATACTGCCCAGAGTGAAGCTTAAAGAACCTTTAAAAAATGATGATTCTAAATAATAGTATAAGTAATAGAACAGATGAAATAATTTTAAAAAATCTATAAAAAGCATGGTTTTTAAAGAATAACTGTAATGGGAGTATTTTTCCCCAGTTCATGTATTTTCAAAAAAACAGTTAACATATACATTTGTTTTTATAAGTTAGTTTGAAATCTGAGAGGATTTATAAGAATAAATTTCAAAATCAATATGATTTTTATCTTTTCATATCCGACATCGTACTTATCTTTTTTAATCACACAAAAATTTGATAGAATGAATCATCTGAAAATTTAATTGGTGGGAGGATATAAAGTGTTAGAAATTCCAGAAGCACATATTATTTCCGAACAAATAAATAAACATCTTGCTGAAAAAGAGATCGAAAATGTAATTGCTAATAATAGTCCACATAAATTTGCCTGGTTTGCAGGAAATCCTGATGAATACAGACAGAAACTTATGAATAAAATAGTTGGTAGCGCGCGACCCATGGGAGGATTAATTGAAATAAATATTGGAGATCAAAAAATGGTTTTCAGTGATGGTGTTCAATTGATTTGGTTGCAGAAGACTGACAAGATTCCCGAAAAACATCAATTGCTGCTTAATTTCAGTGATGGAACATCTCTGGTTGCAAAGATTCAGATGTATGGTGGAATTTGGTGTTTTAAAGAGGGAGAATGGGAAAATGAATATTATGAAATTGCAAAGGAAAAACCTTCACCTCTATCGGAAGAGTTTGATTACGAATATCTAGAAAAATTACTTGAAAAATATGCGAAAAAAAGTGCAAAAGCCTTCCTCGCTACAGAACAAAGAATTCCTGGCCTGGGAAATGGTGTTCTACAGGACATACTTTTCGCTGCAAAAATCCATCCAAAGACGAAAATTGAATCTCTTTCAGAAATAGAAAAAATGAATTTATTCAAATCAATAAAAAATATATTGTCTCAGATGATTGAATTTGGAGGTCGGAATACGGAAAAAGATCTTTTAGGGAATCCTGGGAAATACAGGACAAAAATGAGCAAGAAGACGGTTGGAACTTCCTGTCCCGATTGTGGAAGTATAATTAAAAAAACCACATATTTTGGGGGGAGTATTTATTATTGTGAAATATGTCAAATTGAGAAATAATAATTATTAGAAAGACATATTATTTGTTATTTTAATATTTTTATAAACATAAGAATCATTTTGATTTACGAGTATAATCGGCTTAGAATTAAAATAAATACTGAATACAAAGTGTGAATAAATTTGGAGAAAGGATTTTATATTTGATAAAATGAATCAAAGAAAGCGGGGTAATATTTGGAATTGAGTTAAGTATTTTTACTCAGGGGTGTTTAAGAATCTTTTTTAGAAGAATACCTTACGAAATGTAAGGTATTCTTGTTTTTGTGGTAAAAAAATAGTACTGAGATAAAACTTTTTTGTTAATTTATTTTTCATGTTTTCTAATTTACAAAACATTTTTAATTTGCAAAATGCAATATCTGACTCTGTTCTATGATCTTAAAAAGTTTTAATTATTAAGGACTAATAATTGTGAATTTTTCAGTAAAAAACTTATGTACCTTCAATAAAACTGGTATAAATTTAAATAATTTAAATTTTTCTTTAAACAGTGAAGTTCATGCTTTAGTAGGTGAAAGAGGGGCAGGAAAAAAGGTTTTGGTTGATGTTTTAGCTGGATGGAATAAAAAGTTTTCGGGAAATATTTATTTTAATGGTAATTTGATTAACAAACGACTTTCTTCAAGAAATAATTCTTTAATCATGTTTTTGCTTAATGAACCATTTCTTGCAAATAATTTATCAGTTGCCGAAAATATTTTTCTCATGAAAAATACCAAAAGAATTTTTGAGTTTGTCAAAAAATCTACTATTAATTATTTGTGCAAACAGCTTTTTGATGATTTGAATTTGGAAATCAATCCAAAAGAATATGTTAAAAATCTAACTATGGAAGAAAAACGAATGGTTGAGGTTGCAAAAATATATTATTATAATCCAGAAATGATCATAATGTATGAACCCACAGTTTATTTAAGTTCTAAATCTAAAGGGATTTTGTATGATTTTATTATGAATATGAAAGATAATGGAAAAAGCATCCTTTATCTTACAAGTTTGTGGGAAGAGGTTTTACCTGTTTCGGATAGAATTTCAGTAATTTATGATGGCAATATGGTGGGAACCATAGAGTCTGTTGAAGCAAGAAAGAATCCAGAAAGGCTTATAAGACTCATTTTAGGTTGGGATAGCAAAGAGGATATTAAAAACAAAGAAAATATGGCTAATGAAGAAGTTGTTCGGGCAATGTTTAAAGCTTCGGAATATTTGACATCCAATTATGAGATAAAAGATGTAATAGAAGTTTTGGAAAGTACTTCATGTAAAATAATGGATGCAGAAGGATGTTATGTCTATCTTCTTAATGAAGAATCTCAAAGAATTATTGATATTATCAAGTATAGAACCAGGGATGATGTTGAAGCTGAATTGAACAATGAAACAGTATTTAATATTATGAAAAAGAATGATTTTTTTTACAGTAATTCTGAAGAAACAAATTTTGAGGGATATTTTTCAAGATCTGATAAAACAAAGACTATTATTTGTTATCCTGTTCTTATTCGTTCACATTATACAGCGTTAATAGAGGTTTTTTATGATGAGCTATATAAACAAACATCAGAACAGTCGATGTATCTTTCTGCGCTTTCAAGGCAAGCGGCAGTAGCTATAGATAATACCAGGCTTATGGGAAGATCTGCTTTGCTTCAAGAAAGTCATCACAGAATTAAAAATAATCTTCAAACTATAATATCCATTATTAAAATGCAACAACATCAAATAAAAAATAGTCCACAAGTATCCACAAAGCAAATAATCGAAGATGTTATTTCAAGAATAAAAAGCATTGCAGCGGTTCATGACTTACTCTCAAAAAGTGAAGTTGGCGGAAGTATCATTAACTTAAAATTATTGATAAAAGAAATCATAGATATTTATGTTCACAGGGAAAAACCTCAAATGGACTTGCACCTTGATGATATATTTATTCCATACAATAAAGCTACTACCATAGGGCTTATTATTAATGAATTGATAAATAATTGTATGAAACATGCTTTTGAAAGTTTTTGTGATGCACTGATAAAAATAGATTGTGAAGAATTAAAAGATAATGTTTCTATAAAAATCGAAGATAACGGGAGAGGAATTTCAGAAGATTTTTATTCGGGTAATACTAATAAACTTGGATTGCCTCTGGTGAACTCAATAGTAAAAAATGAGTTTCATGGCACTTTAAAAATAATAAGAAACGAAGGAACCGTAGTAAATATTTTAATTCCAAAAGAAGCATTATCTATTTCTGATGATTTATGAAGGAGTTGATTTAATGGAAAAGAAATTGAATATAGTCATTGCAGAAGATGAATACATAGTTATGATGGGATTGAAGCAAAGTGTTGAAAATTCCGGTCATAATGTTATAGGTATAGCAAACGACGGTGTGAAACTGATTGAATTAGCCCTTGAAAGGAATCCTGATTTACTCATTGTAGATATAAACCTTCCAAAAATGGATGGTATTAAGGCAATTGAGATGATTAATAGAAAAAGTATTTTACCATCAATAATTATCACCGGGTATAATAGTGAGGATTTTGTGAAAAGAGCTAACAAAGCCGGTGTTTTATATTATTTAATTAAACCGGTTGACGAAAAGGAATTGAATCCTGCAATAGAAATTGCTATGGGCAGATTCGAAGATTTTGTTAAGATGCAAAATGAAATACAGGAAAAGGATAAGGCGCTCTCTGAGAGAAAATTTATTGAAAGAGCCAAAGGGATTATTATGAACAGAAATAATTTAAAGGAGTGCGAAGCAATGAAAGTACTCCAAAAAAAGAGTAGAGACTCAAATATAAAACTTATTGACGTGGCAAAGGATATAATTAGTGCTGAAAGGATTTTAAAAATAGAATAAATTTTGCTAAAATACATATGTTTAATTTTTCTAATATTGTGGTATATATAATTTAAAAGTGTGTTTAGAAAAAATTAAGAAAAATCAATATTGCTCATGATTGGCAAATTATTAAATTCTAGAGGTCAAGAATGCCTTGTGTTACGGGTATTCTTGTTTTTATTTATGATAATTGTGAGGATTTATGAAAGAGCTTTTGAAAGTTAAAAAATTGAGTACCTTTAATCAAACAAATATAAATTTGAAAAATATGGATTTTATTTTAAATAAGGGAGAAATTCATGCTTTGGTTGGTGAAAGGGGAACAGGAAAAAATGTTTTTGTAGATGTTTTATCAGGTTTTTACAAAGACGATATGACAGGCGACGTTTATTTTAAGGAAGAATTGGTAAATAACAAATTGACTACTAGAAAACCTTCTTCAATAATGTTTTTACTCAGCGAATCTCTTCTGGCAGATAGTCTAACAGTTGCTGAAAATATTTATACTATGAGAGATCAGAAAAACATTTTTAAGTATATAAGAAAATCGAAAATAGTAAACTCAACTAAAGAAGCTTTCAAAGAGATGAATGTTTTTGTTGATCCAAAAAGACTCGTAAGAAATCTTGATAATGAGGAGAAAAAACTGGTGGAACTGGCAAAAATTTACATGTACAATCCTAAAGTTTTAGTCATGTATGAACCAACTATACAGATGAGTCCACCAACAAGAAGTTATTTCTATGAATTTTTAAAGAAGATGAAAGAGAGGGGGACTAGCATTATTTATGCAACAAGCCTTTGGGAAGAAGCGATAAGAACCGCTGACAGGATCTCCGTTCTATATAATGGTTCTGTTGTAGGAACTATGGACGCTGATGAAGCAAAAAAAGAACCTGAAGAACTGCTTAATATGGTTTCGGGATGGCATAAAAATCCAAACTCAGATCAAGAAAGAAAAATTGATATGGGTGAGGGTTCGTATATAAAAACTTCTGAAGAAATTATCAATGAGGAATTGCTTGATGCGATATTCAAAGCAGCTGAGTATTTAACTTCTAACTATGAAATCAAAGATGTTTTAAAAATGCTGGAAAAAACTTCGTGTAAGATTATGAGATCTGATGGTTGTAATGTATATTTGATCAATGAAACTCCTAAGAAAATAATGGATATTGTCAAATATAATAACAGAAAAGATATAGAGGCTGAGCTGACAGATGAAGCGGTTTTAAAAATAATGGATGAGGATAAGCTTTATTATAAAAATTATAACGATAAAAACTTCAGTTTTATGTTCAATAGATTAAAAAATGCTAAAACTATTATCTGTTACCCAGTACTTATAAGATCCCAATATACTGCTTTAATTCAGGTTTATTATAAAGAATATTATCAGCAGTCTCCTGAACAGCTTAAATATCTCTCAGCTATTTCAAAACAGGTAGCTATTGCAATTGATAACACCAGACTTATGGGAAGATCTGCCCTTTTAAAAGAGAGTCATCATAGAATAAAAAATAATCTTCAAACTATTGTAAGTATAATCAATTTGCAAAAAAGTAATTTCAAGAGAAATCCCGAAAAGGGTATAAATGTTCTCATAGATGATATTGTATCAAGAGTAAAAAGTATTGCCGCCGTACATGATTTATTGTCAAAGAACGAGGGCGGAGGAAGTATTATTAATCTTAAAACTTTGATTGAAGCCATAATAAATTTTTATACCTTGGAAAAGGAATCAAAAATAAAGGCATACCTTGATGATATTTTTATTCCTTACAATCTAGCTACAAGTATAGCGCTTGTGATTAATGAGCTGATCAACAATTGTGTTAAACATGCATTTGACGATAATTACAATAATGCAATTATTAAGATAGTATGTTGTATTGTGAATGATAATGTATCAATAAATATTGAAGATAACGGAAAGGGACTTCCAAGAAACTTTTCTTATAAAAAAGCAAATAATCTTGGTTTGTTTCTCGTTCATACACTTATAGAAAATGAATTTCATGGAACTTTCGAGATTTTCGGAGTGGATGGAACAACCGCAAACATTTTAATTCCTAAAGAGAACCTTTCTATATCAAAGGGATGAATTGGGGGAGACTGGGCTTTTTATGCAAAACAATTTGAATATTTTGATAGCTGAGGATGAATATATAGTTATGATTGGATTGAAAAGTGCTCTAATCGATTTAGGGTACAATGTTGTTGGAGTTGCAAATAGTGGTGAAGTTTTGGTGAAACTTGCATTTGAAAAGCGGCCGGATCTGATGATTGTGGATATCAATATGCCGAAAATGGATGGTATTGAAGCAATCGAACAAATCAATAAAAGACTTGTTATTCCGGCAATAGTTATTACAGGTTATTCTAAGGAGGAATTTGTCAAAAGAGCAAACAAAGCCGGAGTTTTACATTATTTAATTAAACCTGTTGATGAAAAAGAATTAAAGCCAGCTATTGAAATTACAATGGGAAGATTCGAAGATTTCAAGAAAATGCGAAAAGAGATTGTTAAAAAACAGGAAGCTCTTCAGGATAGGAAATTAATTGAACGTGCTAAAGGAATTATTATGGATAAAAACGGTTTAAAAGAGGCTCAAGCAATGAAAGCATTACAGAAAAAAAGCAGAGATTCAAATAAAAAAATATCGGAAATTGCTAAGGAGATAATCAAAGCTGAAGAAGTTTTAAAAATAGATAGGGATTTATTAAAGTAATATTTCACAGATTATGATTTTGTAAGATTTATTTAGTTATTCAGTTCTAATCTCCGTTATTTATCTCTAAATGAAAATATTGAGCTCTAAATCGGTTTGTTTTTACTTTTTAATGTTGTTAATATCATTATTGGATTTAAAGAATGATTGTTTCAATTAAAATTAAATATTTCTCTTTACTCAAGAGTGGTATTGAGAAGTGATTATAAAGGTTAAGAGTGCCTTGCTGTGTGCAAGGCACTTTTTTATTTTTATCTGCAATTTTTATTTTTCATAAAAAATATTAGTTAGGGAGGTAAGAAAATGAGTATTGTTGATGTAAAACTTGAAAAATTAAGTGAAGTAACTATGAAGGATTTCAGTACATTTGGTCGTATCGTTGGCAGAGAAGAAGAAAAGGAAGAGGGTATATACGAATGCCATCCTATTAATGTAAAACCTGCTGTCGAAAACGATATGATAAAGGCTTACTGGGATTTAATTCCTTACGACGATGGAGCAAATAACAGATTTTCAATGGGTATGCTTTATGTTTATCCAAAACCATTAGGCGAACCATTAACATGGACAGAAGTTCATTATGAAACATATGAATATTTTCTTCCACTTGGTGGAAAACAGTTTATCTTCGTTTTAGCCCCAGAGGGAGAAGTTCCTGATGTAAACAAGACAAGAGCATTCTTAGTAGGACCAAATGAAGGTGTTCTTTTGAATCTTGGAACATGGCATTACCCTCCATTTGCAATTGATGGCCCTACTCCAATTCTAATGCCCAGATATGGAAAATTGGCAGAAATAACAGGTGACGTAACTGAAGCATATGGAAAGAAATGGGATACACCAGTTGGAAACAGATATTTTAAAGGTCAACTTCACGCTCTTAAGACAGATTATTATGGTGAAGGTTTTGGCGGAGAATATAACGTAAGGATAGTTCTTTAATCATTTTTCAATAAATGGTAGTGCTTATAGCAAATGAATTCGTATTTTCGGTAATTCAGGGTTAGCAAAGGATTTCAGATTTATGAGTATTACTAAACTAAAGGGAGGTATAATTTCAGTGAAAAAAGTAGTAGTTTTGTTAGTTTGCTTATTAGTATTAGCAACAAGCGCAACGGTATTCGCTGCAGGCGAAAAGATGGTATGTACTTATTCTCAAATGGCTAATGACTTTTTCTTAACATTTGACAAAGGTGCAAGAGAAGCTGTAGAAGCATTAGGAAACACTTACATAGGTGCAACAGATGACAGAATGACAGAAAAATTCCTGTCACAGATTGAATCATTTGCATCAGCTGGTGTTAAAATGATTTTTGGATATTCTCCAACAATCGGTTCAGTTATTCAAGCATCAACCATTGTTAACAGAGAAGAAGTTTTCTATGCAAACATTCTTGAAATCGCAGACTGGTGGACGCCACTCGATGCTGGTCCATATTATGGACAGTTCATTGGACCAGATGCTTATGTTGATGGTTACTTAGGTGGACTTGAAATGGGTAACTACTTAAATGGTGAAGGTAATACGTGTATACTATGGGGATTTCCAGGCTCAAAGGCTGGTAATGACAGATGTAGAGGATACAAAGCAGCTTTAATGGATAACTTCCCAGATATAAAAGTTATTGCAGAAGAATATGCTGATTTTGTTAGAGACAAGGGTTACAGTGTAACAAAAGACTGGATTGCAAAATTTGGTGACGAAATTGATGGTATCTTTGGTGCTAACACAAGTATGAATGTTGGTGCTGCTGTTGCATGTGAAGAAGCTGGACTTCCTCACGTTGTGCAGGTTACTACAGATGCTAACAAATCAAACATGAAAGACTTACAGGACGGAAGTTTGGACGCTGTATTTGGAATCTACGGATTCTGGATGTCGGGTCACCAGGCTGTAACTGTTTATGATATGTCACACGGTTGGAGACCAACAGTTCCTGAAAGTATGATGTCTTCAATGCAAACATGTATAACACCAGCAAACGTTGACTGGTATGTTGAAACATTCTGTCAGGACAAACCATATGACTATGACTGGACACTTATGTCACAGGTTTTACATCCAGAAGATTGGGATCCTCAGGGATTGTTAGTTCCTATTTACCCAGACAGATTCACAAACTGGGTCTACTTGGACAAGCCACGTGGTTATGATATTCCTCAGGAATACAAAGACTCATTAGCATCTGGTGAATATAATGAAGTTTACGAAATGTATATTGATCATTTCGATTCAGCATGGGTTATTCCACCTGTTGATAGCGCACCTTACAACTACGTATTTGCTGCAAATACTCTCGAAGAAACATTAAGAGCAGATATTATCAAAAGAGTTGAAAATGATGAAATGGTACACGAAGTAATTGAAATTCCTTACAGATTTGATATTAAAGGATTCGGAGAAGGTTTGTAGAATTAAACTTTGAAATAAGGAGTGGGCTGAAATACCAGCCTACTCTCTTCTAGTGGGGGAGTGAGATCTTGAAAACAGAGATGACTAAAAAGAAAAAATTTAATTTACAAAAGTTAGTTAGTTTTTTACCATTCATTTTATTGGGAGTAGTATTCCTTGTATTTACAATATTATTCCCTCCCTTCGCAAGATTCAGAAACATAATGGGAATTCTTTCAGTTTCGACTGTTTTCCTTCTTGTTGCAAGCGGAGAAACCTTTCCGATACTCATGGGCAGTATTGATCTCTCTATAGGTATGATGCTCTGCTCTTCAGCTATCGTTGGAGCATATTTCTTTCCCTATGGTGGCCCCTGGATGATTCTGATTGTTCTTGCAATGGGAGTAGTTTCCGGACTTGTAAACGGTTTGCTTATAGTTTCCCTCAGACTTCCATCATTCATCGTCACTTTAGCAATGATGTATATTTTTAAAGGTCTTGCGACGAGTATGACCGATGGATATAACATAAACATTAGAAACAGGAACTTTACCTGGTTAGCCTCTGGTAAATTAATTCCGGAAGTTCCAAATATAATTCTTTTTGGCTTCATAGTATTTTTTGTTTTTGTGATAATAAGTAAGAAAACAAAGATTGGTTTGTATATTCGAGCTATTGGAAGTAATGAAGAATCGATGAAGAGAATGGGTATAAATGTAAACAAATATAGAGTTATCGCATTCATTTTTTCTGGATTACTGAATGGATTCGGTTGTGTTTTATTATGCGCCTACCTCGGAATGGCTCCTGCACAATTAGGTGATAAATACCTTTTCAATACTCTCATAGCAGTTGTTGTTGGAGGAACTTCAATAGCTGGTGGAGTTGGTGGATTGATGAGAACATTCGTTGGAGTTTTCCTGATCGGAATGTTTGATAACGGTATGAATCTTGTGGGTGTTGGTTCAAATGTGCAAAACATTGTTAAGGGACTTTTGTTAATTGCAGCTATCTCAATGGTAGTTTTCTCGGTTAAACGCGGGAAAATTTCACTTACTAAATAAGGAATGGGAGGGATAAATATGGAAAATACCAAAAATAAATCAAAAAATCTTATAATTGCCAAATTATGGACTCCTATATTACTTGTGGTGTTGCTGCTCATATTTGGAATTCAATATCCAACATTTTTATCGACTAATAATATTGGAAATTTATTGACCCAGATGACCATAATGCTCATTGCAGCAATGGGTATGTCTATGATTCTTATAATGGGAAGCATTGATGTTTCAGTCGGAGCTACATTAACTTTTTCTGGTGTAATTTCTGCAATGATGGTTCCAGTCTTTGGAGGTTTTGGAATTATTTTTGGAATTCTTGTAGGAGCGGCTATAGGTATGTCTAATGGATTAATTGCAACACTGTTAAGAATACCAACCTTTTTATCAACCATAGCTATGATGCTTATTTTAAATGGAGCTTCAGTGCTGCTTCTTAAGGGTTCTCCCCTTAATATTGAATGTGAAGGATTTATGGCTGTCGCAAAGGGTCATTTGATTGGAGACATACCTAATACTATTACGATTCCTGTTATAGTGGTTGTATTCACAATAATTCTTTTAAAGAAAACAGGATTTGGAAGATCGCTGTATGCAATAGGTAACAATGAATATGTTGCACAGTATTCAGGGATAAATGTAATTGGAACTCAAATTATTGCATTTACAATTCACGGTGCTTTGGTTGGATTAGCAGGAGGACTCCAGGCATCTATTCTCGAAGCAGCCTGTCCATACATGGGAGATACTTATACCCTTTCAGTAATTGCCATTGTTGTTATGGGAGGAATTTCTCTCAGTGGAGGAAAGGGTGGTCCTCTTGGAACTGTTTTAGGAGCAGTTCTCATAACGGTATTAATTAGCGGCTTGAATTTCATGGGAGTTACTCCGGAAATAAGAAATGTTGCCATGGGAATCCTGGTTATATTTGGGGCTTTGACATCTAATTTTGGAAGACCAAGAAATCAAACGGTTAAGTAAACATAATTTTTAATGAATGGTGATGCTTATGACTGATAATATAAAAGATACAAAGAAAGATAAAGATGTTCTCTTTGAAGTTAAGAATATAGTTAAGAAGTATCCTGGAGTGGAAGCTTTAAAGGGTGTATCGATGAACATTTATGAAAATGATATCATAGGATTTGCAGGAGAGAACGGTGCTGGAAAATCGACCCTTTTGAAGATAATATCCGGTGTTGAAAAACCAACCTCAGGTCAAATGTTTTTCGGCGGCAAACCTTATAATCCCGGAAACTTCAGGGAAGCAAATATCATAGGAGTTTCAATGGTATTTCAGGAACAAAACCTTGTTCCGCATCTCTCTGTATATGAAAACCTTTTTCTTTCACATGAAGAAAAATTTCAGAAAGCTGGTTTTTTATCTAAAAGAAATATGATTGAAAGAGCTACTCAATATATGAAAAATTTTAATCTTGATGTCGATCCAAAAAAGGAGATAATAAAATATTCATTCCATGAAAGACAGATGCTTGAAATAATCAGAGCCTTTGTTGTAGCGGATATGTACAATATTAAAACCCCTCTTATTCTTCTTGATGAACCAACAGCGGGTCTTCCTGAAAAGGAAAGAGAACTTCTGCTTCAAAAAATCAAAAGTTTTTCTGGAAGTGCAACATTTATTTTTGTATCTCACCGCCTTTCAGAGCTTATGAGTGCTTGTAACAGAATTGTTGTTTTAAAAGATGGAATTAGAGTTGGAGAAGTTGATCCTAAAACATCCGTAGAAAAAGATATTCATCCTTTAATGGTTGGAAGAGAGCTCAGCGGGGACACTTATAGGGTCAGGGAGCAACTTCAAGTTGATGAAAACAAAAAGGTAGTCCTTCAAGTAAAAAATCTTACAGCAAAGAACGAATATAATTCAGTTGATTTTGAAATAAAAAAAGGAGAAATACTTGGAATAGGTGGGTTATTGGGTTCTGGAAAAAAGGAAATTGGAGAAATTCTCTTTGGAATAGGTAATTTTCAGGAAGGTTCTATAGAGATAAACGGAAATCCTTTACATAAAACAAATATGAGAAAAATTAAAAAAATGAAAGTCGGTTATGTACCAGCAGAAAGAAAGGAACATGGAATAATAAACTTCATGGAAGTATCCAAGAATTTAAGTTTGCCAAGCATTAGAGAACTCACTGGTAAAATTAATTTTATAAACGGCAAGGAAGAAAATAAACTAGTCAAAAATGGAATTGAAAAATTTAGAATAAAGGCCAGAGCAAGCGATGAATGTTATTCGCTGAGTGGAGGAAATCAACAAAAAATAGTCCTCGCAAAATGGATGATGAAAGATCTCGATATTTTAATCTTAGATAATCCTACGAGAGGAATAGATGTTGGTGCTAAGGAAGAAATTTACGGTTTTCTAAGAGAAGCTGCTAAGAATAATCTGGCAATTGTTCTTATAACTGATGACCTTCTGGAATTAATAGGTTTAAGTAATAAAATAATAATCATGAAAGACGGAAATATTGCATCGGTATTTGATGCAGGAAAAGACAAAAAACCAACAGAACGTGAATTGGTTCAACACATGGTTTAAACAATTAATATAGGTGGTGAAAATAAATGAAAAAATTGATTAACAGCCCAAAGAGTTTAGTTAATGAGATGTGCAAAGGAATGGAAAAAGCATTTGGGGATATAGTTAAATTCGATGAAAAGAATGTGGTAATAAGCAGAAAAGAATCAGATAATGGCAAAGTCAATCTAATAAGTGGTGGGGGCAGTGGCCATGAACCTGCACATGGTGGTTTTGTAGGAAAGGGAATGCTTGATGCTGCTGTCTGCGGAGACGTTTTTGCATCTCCTTCAGTAATGCAGGTATATAATACAATATTAAATAATCATTCCGACAAGGGAGTTCTGCTAATAATTAAAAACTATTCAGGAGATGTAATGAACTTTGAAAGCGCTGCTGAAATGGCAGAATATGAGGATATAAAAATTGAATCAGTATGTGTTAATGACGATGTTGCGATAAAAGATATAGATGAAAGAAGAGGAGTTGCCGGAACACTCTACGTTCATAAAATAGCCGGTGCTGCAGCTGAAGCCGGAGAAGATCTTGCTGAAGTAAAAAGAATTGCTCAAAAGGTTATTGACAATGTTAGAACAATGGGAGTAGCTTTAAAATCATGTACAGTTCCTGCAAGGGGAAAACCAACCTTCGACCTTGAAGATGACAAGATTGAAATGGGTGTTGGAATTCATGGTGAAGCAGGAACATATAGAGATGATCTCATTGCCGCGAAGGGAATTACTGAAAAATTGATGGAAAATATTCTGGGTGATTTACCCTTTAATTCTGAAGATGAAGTGGCTTTAATGATAAATGGTTTTGGCGGAACCCCTTTACAGGAATTATTCATAATAAATAATGAAGTGGAAGAAATATTGAAGAAAAAGGGAATCAAGGTATTCAAAACAGAAGTGGGGAATTTCATGACATCCATCGATATGGATGGAGCTTCAATAACACTTTTGAAATTGGATGATGAACTTAAGAGACTGTTGAAAGCTCCTGCAAATACAGTTGCTTGGAAACAACTATAGGGATCTGGGGGATTTTGATAATGAAAAGTATATCTAAGAAAGAATTCATAAATATAATTAATGTAGTTGTTGACACTATTATTGAAAACGAAGGTTACTTTTGCGACCTTGATTCTGTAGCTGGAGATGGAGATTTTGGAACCTCACTTGCTAAAGGATTTTCTGAAATAAAAGCAGATTGGGACAATTTAAACAGAAAGGATATAGGTTCTTTTTTGAGAAGCTGCAGTATGATAATCATGGAAAAATGTGGCGGAGCTTCAGGCCCTATCTGGGGAAATGCTTTCATGAGAGCAGGAAGATACTCAAAGGGAAAGGAATCACTCGATCTTAAAGAGGTTTCAGAACTTTTTCAGTCAATGATAGATGGGATTCAGAAGGTTGGAAAAGCAAAACTCGGAGATAAAACATTACTCGATTCTCTTATACCGCTGACAGAATCTCTCAAGAAGAGTGCAGAAGAAGATCTGGAAATTGAGAACGCTTTTGAAATAGCAATTAAAGAAGCCGAAAAGGGTGCAGAATCTACTAAAACAATAACAGCTTCAAAGGGAAGAGCAAGATATCTTGGTGAAAGAAGTATTGGAGCTTATGATGCCGGTGCAAAGGCAATTGTTGTAATAATATCATCTATTAAAGATCAATTTTTTCAGTAAAAAAGAGGAGGCAGAGCATTGAATTCAGAAAATAGATTCAAAATCATATTTTTAGTATTAGTAATCACAACGGTACTTTCAGTGAGTTTTTTTGCGATCTGGATTGACCCATATGTAAAAGACGTAGACTTTAAAGGAGTAAAAAATATATCTGTCATTGAATATACATATGAAAACAACAACTGGAATGAACTTGATTTCATAAATGCCCAATTCGATGGGAATGACAATATGATTTTTGAAGACAGATTTGATGCTGAGAATAACCTTCAATATTCATATGAATACATTTATGATGTAAATGGTTATATGATTGAAGTAAATGGAAGAAGAAATAGAGAAGGAGGGACCATTTATTATAATTACATTTATGATTATGATGAAAAAGGTAACCAGATAAAGGGTACTGGATACGATATTGATGGTAATGTTATTTCAATCTACTCTGCAGAATATGATGAAAATGATAATTTAATAAAAACTGAGGATTTTACTGAAGGATATACAGGATCTATGTATGAAGCTAGATATGATGAGAACGACAATCTTATCTCTGAATCCAAGTACATAGCATATGAATACAAAGGCGAACAGAGATATCAGTTTGAATACAGAAACGAATTTGTTTATGATGAAAGAAACAATGTCATAGAGGAAATCACATACGGCGATGAAAAAGAGTTTTCCTTCAATCATATATATGAATACGATGAAAACAATAATTTGATTAAAGCTCTTGATGTTGATATAGATGGGAATGTTTTATCCACTTACGAAGCATGGTACGATGACAATGGAAATATGATCGAATTCAAGATGTTTGATAAAAACGGTAAATTAACCACTCATAACAAAGCAGAGTATCAAGAAGATAAGATGATAAAGGAAACGGACTGTTTTGGAGAAAAAGAAACAGTTATTTCATCATCTGTTTATGATAAAAATGATAATTTAATTGAGCAAACAATTCTGAATAAGAGTTTAGGAGAACCATTTTTAGAAAAATATAAATATGTTTATGATGATAGAGATAATGTAATTGAAGAAATATATTATGTATATTTTGAAGATATCGGAAGCTGGAAGGCAATATCAAAACAAAAAAATATAATTGAATATAAATAAGAATTTTCTACTGATTCAATTTGTTTCCTGTTTTTTAAAAATTTAAGAATGGTTTAGATTATATATAATAATTGGTTCTGAATAAAAATAAATGTTATACATAATGAATAGATCAATTTGTATTTTATAAGGAATGTTGATAAGATATACATAGAAATGTAGATAATAAAAGGATAGTTTTAAAAATTAAATTTAGAGAGCTTTTTACTCATGGGTGGTAAAGAGCGTATTAGGAAGGTTATGAGTGCCTTGCATATTGCAAGGTGCTCTTTTTTTATATGCTAAAAAAATCAGACAAAGGTTTAACCAGTGTAAATATCATAAGGAGGTATTTGTATGTTAAAGGTTTTTTATTGTGGTGACCAGGTAATGTTAATCACCACCTATGTAAAGGGTATGAATTCTTGGACAGATGGAGTGGTACATGATGAGAGTTTCCATTTAAAAAAGGCTTTAAATGATGACCCTGATATTGATTTAACCTATCTACCAACAAGTGAGTGTCAGAGAAATTTTCCTGGTCCTGAAGAAATTAAAAAATACGATGTAGTTCTTTTCAGTGATGTAGGTACTGACACAATAATCATGTATGAAGACAGATTTAATAACTGCCCAATGGGTAAAGATAGATTGACAGGATTAAAAAAATGGGTAGAAAACGGTGGTGGACTTTGTGGAGTTGGTGGCTGGTTATCATTTGGTGGAATGTTTGGAATGGCAAAATGGCACAACACTCCCTTAGAAGAAACATTACCTGTTACTTGTTTCCCATATGACGACAGGGTTGAATTATCAGAGGGTATGGTTCCAAATATTTTAAAACCTGAACACCCTATTTTCAAAGATGTTGATTTTGCTTCAGCTCCTCCATTATTCTCAGGATACAACCAGGTTGTCGCAAAGAAAGACGTAGATATATTGGCTGATTACAACAACGATCCAATTATTGTTACTGGCACATATGGAAAGGGGAAAACATTAGCTTTTGCTACTGATCCTGCTCCTCACTGGGGTAGAGGAATGGTCGACTGGAAAGACTATCCCACCTTCTGGGTTAATGTAGTTAAATGGTTAGGAAGTAAATAAAAATGAAAAAAATCATAAATAAGACTGATAATCTAATAAAGGAAATGCTTAATGGTATAGTGAAAGCTTATCCTAATACGTTCAAAAGAATAGAGGATTATCCGAGAACTCTTGTTTATGCTAACTCTCCTGTTAAAGATAAAGTAGCTATTGCTACGGGCGGTGGTTCAGGCCACCTGCCCCTATTTCTGGGTTACATAGGAAAAAATCTTATCGACGGAGCTTCTGTCGGGGAAGTATTCTCCTCACCATCTGCAAACGAAATGTTAGCAGTAACCAAGGCTATTGATAGTGGTAAAGGTGTTCTATATCTCTATGGTAACTATGGCGGAGATATAATGAACTTCGATATGGCAGCTGAAATGGCTGAAGATGAAGGAATAAAGGTTTTAACATGTATTGGTGCTGATGATGTAGCTTCAGCTCCAAGGGAGAAAAAAGAGGATAGAAGAGGTATAGCAGGAATTATGTTTGGATACAAGATTGCCGGAGCAGCTGCAGCAATGGGAGCTTCTCTGGAAGAAGTTAAAAAAGTAACCGATGCAGCTCTTGAAAACGTCCGAACGATGGGCGTTGCACTTTCTCCATGTACAATCCCAGCAGCAGGAAAATCAACATTTGAAATAGCTGAAGATGAAATGGAAATTGGTATGGGAATTCATGGTGAAAGAGGTATCAAAAGAGAAAAATTAAGAACAGCAGATGAAATAGCTGAGTTCATGACTGAAAGAATAATCGACGACCTTCCATATGTTAAGGGAGATGAAGTAGCAGTTTTAATAAACGGATTAGGTGCAACAGCTCCTCAGGAATTATATGTAATGTTCAGAAAGGTTAATGAAATCTTGGAAGCAAAGGGAATTAAGACATATAAAGCCTTTGTTGGAGAGTATGCAACTTCAATGGAAATGAAGGGTCTTTCTATTTCGCTATTCAAATTGAATGATGAATTTAAAGAATTATTGAATATGCCTGTAGAAGCACCTATGCTATTACAACAATTTTAAGAAGGAGATTTGATGAGAAGAAAAATAGATTCAAAGGAACTTAAAAAAATTCTCACAAATACGTTTAAAGTCATAAACGATAAGTATATAGACTTATTCAGAAAACTGGACGCTGAAATTGGTGACGGTGATTTAGGTATAACTATCTCAAAATCCAACAATGCAATGATTAAAAAACTTGAAGAACTTAATATTGAAGATATAGGTATCATATTAAGAAAATGTGGAATGGAATGTATGGAAGCAAATCCTTCTACATTTGGAATGTTACTCGCAACAGCATTTATGGAAGGAGGAAAGACAGTCGAGGGAAAGACTGAAATAGATCTATCCGATATTCATTCCATATTCGAAGCTGCAGAAAAGGGAATCATGAAAAGAGGAAAGGCTAATTTAGGCGAAAAAACTATGTTGGACGCTTTACATCCAGCTGTAGAAGTGCTTAAAAAAGCAGCTGATGAAGGCCTACCAATTGAAGAAGCAGCAGAACTCTCTCAAAAAGCAGCAGTTGAGGGGATGAATAGCACAAGAGAAATGATGGCAACTAAGGGTAGAGCAAAGGCCTTTGCTGAAAGGACGGTCGGGGAACTAGATCCAGGAGCAACTGTAATTTTCTACTTCTTTAAAGAGATAAATAACTCACTAAAATGAAAAGGGGTGTGAAAAGGTGAAAAAGTTAATTATGTTAAGTTTAGCAGTTGTAATGATCTTCGGTTTTGCCGTATCAGGATTTGCAGCTGAAGAATTTGCAAAGGATGTTACTGTAGCTATTTGTGGACATGGATTAGAAGCTGAATCCTGTCAAAGAGACTTCCAACAGGTTAAGATCGAATGTGCTCACAGAGGTTGGGAATACATCGATGCTATGACAGTTAGAGATAATACACAGCAGAGAGAAACAATGGAAACTCTCATCAGAAAAAATGTTGATGCAATCGTTATCATTTACTGGGATATGGAAGCAGTTGCTGATCTTATACTTAAAGCAGAAGAAGCTGGAATAGGAGTTTACTGTGTAGATACTGAATTAAGACCTGGAGTTATTGTAAGTTGTACTCAGAACAATGCTGTAGCTGGATCATTAATGGCTTACTGGGGACTTACAAGAATGAACGAAAGAGGAAACGTTGCTATCTTCAGTGGAAAATGGCATATTATGAGAAGAAGAGCTTACGCAGCTGCTACTTTATTTGTAAGAGATTATCCAGCAGTAGAATTAGTATCCGAAGAATTCTTACCACTCGTTGGATATGAACAAAGTGCTGTGAATGTTGCTGAAAACTGGATGACAAAATACGGTGATGATCTTGACTGGATTTTCTCCGGTTGGGATACACCAGGTATGTATGCTTCAAAGATCGTTGAACAGGCTGGATATACAAGAGATGATATCTTTATCACAGGTATTGACGGTGGTTCAGCAGTTTACGATATGATCAGAGAAGGCAAACCATTTGCTGCAACTGTAAGTCAGCCGTTCGAGCTTTACGTTCATACAGTATTTGAAGCTATCAACCAAGTTGAAATGGGTATTTTACCAGGGGACGAAGGTTCAATAGTTCCTCACGGGAGAGTAATATATCAGATGCCTGTTGTAACTGATGAATTCAATGTTCCAGCACCAGGAACATCAATTCATGAAGTATTCGGATACTATGGCGGAGATCCTGATGATCCTGACGCATGGTACAACTGGCAGGATGCAGGCGGTCCTTACCAGATTCAGTAATAATTCTTAAATTTAAATATCGGGAGATCGTAAGTCTCCCGATTTTATTTTAAATGAAAGGGTGTTATATATGAGTGAAAATGAAATAGTTCTTAAAACTGAAAAAATTACTAAAAATTTCCCTGGAGTCCTGGCTTTAGATAAAGTTGATTTTGAATTAAAAAGGGGAGAGATTCATGCTATCTGTGGTGAAAACGGTGCAGGTAAAAGCACCTTTTGTAATATCATCACCGGCATCTTTAATCAAGATGAAGGCAATGTTTTTTACAATGGTAAAAAAGTGAAGTTTTCACACCCTTCAGAAGCTCTAAAAGCTGGTATTAGAATGGTTTACCAGGAAAGAAACCTCATTCCTTATCTTACAGGTGCTCAAAATATTCTGCTTAAAGAGGAACCTTTAAAAAAGGGTATTTTTATAGATGAGAAGGAAATTTTAAAACGAGCCGAAGAACTTGAAAAAAAGTACAAAATGAATGTTCCTTTTAAATACCCTGTATCACAGTTAAGTTCAGCAAAGAAACAGGCTATCGAAATCCTAAGAGCTTTATTATACAAACCTAAGGTTTTGATATTGGATGAACCGACCTCAAGTCTTACTGAAACTGAGTCTGAAACCTTGTTCAACGTTATAAATCAGATAAAAAAAGACGGTGTTTCTGTTATTTTAATTACTCACAAAATGGATGAAGTTTTTGAAACCGCAGATAGAATATCTATTTTCAGAAATGGTAAAAAAGTCCACACAAGCAAAAAGGATGAAATTACAGAAGAAGAATGTATAAGGTTGATGGTTAATAGAAACATCACTTCTCTTTATCCCCCTGTAAATTATTCAGGAAAAGAAATTATAATGGATGTCGATAGTATTTCTGATTATACTTTAGTTAAAGATAACAGTTTTTATTTGAGAAGTGGAGAAGTATTGGGATTTTATGGGCTAATAGGTTCTGGAAGAACAGAGTTAATTGAACTAATTTATGGTTTAAGACTCATGAAAAGTGGTACCATAAAAATCAATGATGAAAATGCAAAGCCAGATCCTCAAGCGATGATGGATAAAAATGTTTACCTTGTTCCAGATGACAGAAGAGAAAAAGGTTTAATCTTAAGGTATGATTTGAAACAGAATTTAACTATTTCCTTCATAAAGAATTTTACTAAGATGTTTGGATTAGTAAATTCTGGAAAAGAAAAGAGACTGGCCGAAAAAATTGTTGGAAATGATACTTTAAAAATAAAATATGTGAATTTGAATCAGGGAATCGATCTTCTTAGTGGAGGAAACCAACAAAAAGTAGTAATTAGCAGATGGATTTCCAAAGAAAAAATAAATGTTTTAATCCTTGATGAACCGACAAATGGAATCGATGTTGGAACAAAATATGAAATCTATAAAATGATAAGAGAACTAGCAGAGAAAAAGAATATAGGGGTTATATTTATTTCATCTGAATTACCTGAATTGACAGGAATTTGTGATAGAATATATGTTTTTAAAGAGGGTACTATCAATGGAGAACTGGAAAGAAAGGAATTTAATGATGAAAAAATCCTTTCTTTAGCACTTTAAATATATAGAAGTGTTTTTAGAAAAAATGAGGAGGATATTTAAATGGTTTCAAACAATAAATTTACTACAACAATAAGGAGATTTGGGGTATTATTCGCCCTGATAGTTGTATTTGGGGTTTTTTCATTCATGGAACCTTCCTTTTACAGTCTTAGAAACGTTCTTGCTATAATCAGACAAGCCAGTATAACAGGAATCCTTGCAATAGGTTTAACCACTGTTGTAATTGCAGGTGAATTTGATATGTCATTTGCAGCTCTTGCAAGTTTTTCAGGAGTACTAAGTGTTATCCTGATGGGAAAAGTAATGATGGGAGCAATTCCAGCCTGGTTAATCGGTATCGCAGTAGCTCTAGGAATTGGAGTTATTAACGGAACAATAATCGTATTTCTTGGTGTTCCTTCGATGATCGAGACTATAGGTATGATGACGCTGCTTGCCGGATTTACTAAGTGGCTTACCGGAGGTTCAACATATTACTCAGGAAATTTTCCTGATTTATTCCCTTTACTTGGAAGATCATCTTTATTTGGTATACCAAGTGCGGTTATTATTTTTGGAATTATAATTGTTATATTCATCGTCTTACTTGAACATACTAAACTTGGTAGATTCTTTCACGCTGTTGGAGGAAATCCACTTGCTTCAGAACACGTTGGTATAAAGGTTAAGAAGATAAAATTCATTTCTTTGCTTATTTCAGCTGCTCTTGCGGGATTGGCAGGAATAATGATAGGATCTTTGCTTGGATCAGGTACACCTGGAATGGGCGAAGGATATTTGATACCGAGTATAAGTGCGATGTTTATCGGAGCAGTCTTCCTGAAAGACGGTGTGCCAAATATATGGGGCACGGTTATTGGAGCTTTACTCCTTTCAGTCCTTTCAAATGGCTTTGTTATGATAAATCTTCCTTTCTATTTGAAAGAAATAGTAATGGGCGCTGTTCTCATAGGAGCTGTAAGTATGGTAGCAGCATTTAAAAAGGGAGAAATACCCGGGGTAAAATTAATGTAAAAAAGGGGCTGTATTCAACCCCTTTTTTATACTTCCATTATATTTTCTCTTGATTGAACCATTTCCAATACATTTCTTATCTTTTTTACATCCTGGAGAATATAAACATCTGGGGGATTTATACCGTTAAATGAGGTTGAATACTCTACTGTATATGCTCCGGCATTTTTAAAAAAAAGAAGATCTCCGAGCGTCGTACTTTCTGGTAATTCTACTTCGTCATAAATTATGTCGATACTGTCACATGTGGGTCCGGCGAGAGTGAAAGTTGATAATTCTTCATTTGCCTTCTCGGGAATGATAATTTCATATCTGAAATCTTCTATCGTTTCAAATAATCCATGAAATATCCCTGAATCTATAAACAACCACTCCTGCTTTTGTTTATTAGACCTCAAAATGACTTCGGAAACCAGTGTTCCAATGTTTCCAACCATTGATCTTCCGGGTTCAATGAATAATTTTAGATTTGGAAAATCACTAAAATTATCTTCTATCGTAGTTTTAATAATTTCTCCTATCTCTTCAACAGTTGGAATCGGTTTTGTGTGTTGAATGGGCATACCGCCACCAAGATTTATCAACTGAAGTTCTATTCCGTGATTTTCTTTAAGAGTGATGAATATATCAGCTACTTCGAGTAAAGCCTGTTTCCAACTGAATTTATTTAAAGTCTGGGAACCAACATGGAAATTAACTCCAAAAGGGATCAGACCGTATTCTTTTGCTTTTATCATTAATTCCTGAACGTGATCGATATCCGTTCCAAATTTTCTGGATAAGGGCCAATCGGAATCCATGGAATTCGTCTGAATTCTTCCATAAACTTTTGATCCAGGAGCATTCTTTGCAATTTTTTCAAGTTCCATTTCACTGTCAACCGCGAAGTATTCTATGCCTATTTCGTGGGCAAAGGCGATATGTGTTTCTTTTTTTATTGTATTTCCAAAGCTCATTCTTTTAGGTGAAATATTAAGGGAAAGAAGTTTTTCGATTTCTCCTCTTGACGCAACATCAAAGGAACTTCCCATATCTCTTAATGTTTCAATAATTCTAACATTGGAATTTGCTTTGACAGCATAAAATACTTGAATTCCCTCATAAATATTTTTGATCCTGTTATAATTTTCTTTGAGAATATCCAGATCCATAATTAAAAAAGGTGTTTGGCGATCTTTTGAGAACTTTTTAATTTCATTTGTAATTTCCATAGATGCTATCATCCTCCTTTGCATTAAAAAATCGAAAGATTTTAGCACTTAAACAATTACCAAAAAATGCTTAAATGATGAATTTATACAGAAGAAATGATTACAATTTGTATCCGGATCCCCATATGTATAATATCCGCTATTAAAGCCTTATAAAGCGATAACGAACATGAATTTCTGTGAACTATTTGAGCTCAATCCAGTGGTTTTTTTCAAAGGGTACAAATCCAAGTTTTTTTGCAAGATTCATCGAAGGAATGTTGTTTTATACTATCTGTACAAAAGGAATTTTATTTTTGATTCTCAATTTATTTGTAATGGATAACATTAATGCTTCTGCATATCCTTTTTTTCGGTAATTTTTCATCGATAAAAAATCCAAAACCTCCATTTTTGTTAATTCAATCTTTTAGATAGTATGCTTGGTAAATTCTTTATAGTGTAATTTTTGTATATGTAGTCCGCATGTTCTGACTTTAATTTTTGATATTTTTGTCATAATAATGAATTTTTTTGTTTCCAGGAAGATACAATTTCAGGCATGTGAGATTCCGCGCTATTTCTCTGTTTTTTTCAATGACGGAAAACTACCAGTCATTGGTGATGGCAAAATTTTTCCCACATTTATATTTTTTAAGAAGTTTTTTAAACTCCTTTGTATCCTCTGACGAAAAGTATATCCATTGCCTGTCACTATTTTCCACAATGGATATTGAATTTCCTTCTAATTCAATACTTTTTATGGAATAATCATGCATAAAATTTATTATGTTACAATTCTTTACAGGATCTTTCAATAGATAAGTTAACACTTTATTCTTGTCCATAAAGTCTTTCTTCTGAATTCTATTATGAAAAATTTGATCGTTCACTTTTAATCGTTTTTTTAGTGTTTCGAATAATTTTTTTGTGCAATTTTTATTACTTATTTAATACCTGTTACAGGCTTCCAATCCCATATATTTTATCATACGAGTTCTTAATTGATTTTCATGAAAGGTTCATACGGTTTTTTTAATATTTCTTATGATAATATCCCATCTATAACCCGTATATTCCAACGCTTTTTTGAAAGCTATATTTATAGGGTATTTTTTATTGGCAAGATAGGGATTCAATCCCGTCACTTTCTGTGAAAACTCAGAATATACTGGAATCGTATTTCCTGAATCGATATATTCTCTTACAGTAATTTCAAATTGCGGGCTCATCTTTTTCACGAGTTTGCAGGAACTGAACTGGATTTTACCGTTTTTATCCTTTTTGCCCGAAAAGCCAAATAGCCTGCAGAGTAACGGTCTGTATGAATAAAATTTACAACCACCTTCCGGTTTTACAGACATATCTTCTTCAAGGAGAATACATTTTGATTCACCATCTGAAAGGGTAGCTTTCTTTAACCAGGATTCCGCTTCTCCAAATTGCCAGAGTCTTATGGAAAGAGGAAGCATCTCAAATAAAGATGCTTCAATATTTTTTGAGTGTGTAGTGCAACAGTATCTACATGTTGGAAGACAGTTCAAACCGGTTACATTTATGATGTTCTCAATTTTTAAATCCAGTTCTGAATAAATTTCAAATAGAGAATCAAGTGGAATAAATGACTCACTTATATCAGAATATTTTTTTATGTTATTTCCTCCCAAACGAAAATAATTTCTCGTTTTTTAGACCATTAAATTACCAGACTAATGGCAATTATACTCTTTAAACATTTATTATGTCCAGCTACATTCGATTGCTGCCTTTTATTATTTGTATACTTATGTTTCCTGAAAATAACTGCCAATAACTGAAAATAACTTGGAATATCTCTTTATATTAATTTATAAAAAGAAAATATTTCTCAATATTTTTGCAATTTGTCTTTTTGTAAACATTTATTCATCGATTTTAAAATTTGAGATGGATTGATGAAATTTGAAGATGATAATTTCTTCTTTTAAAGAATTCAAAATTGAATTATTCTTTAATACATTTGTAAAAAGGAAATTGCGATTTTTTAAGCAAAATTTAATCAAGTACTTTTGTATTTAATACCTTAATACCAAAAATCTTTGAGTTTGTTTTCTATTATTTCCTTTGTTTTAAACAAAAGAGGTAGGTACTTGCTTATCGCTTCTGAAGTCATTCTATCGATAATACCGGCTATGCTTATTGCATATTCTACTCTGTTTTCATTAACTTTTATTGGTACGGAAATACATCTGACCCCTGCCTCATATTCGCTTCTATCGTTTGAATATTTTTCTTTTCTTATTGTAGATATTTCTTCTAAAAGTTTTTCCTTTGTGGTTATTGTAGTTTTAGTATATTTTATTAGTTTTGTTTTTTTCAAATACTCCTGGATGTATTTATCATCTTGAAATGCAAGCATTGCTTTCCCAACACCTGTACAATAAAGTGGAGCAGTTATTCCAATTGAAGATTGGGGTCTTATCGGATGGTTTGAATGCAAACATTCTATATATATAGCTCTCCCGTCATATATTCTTGTCAGATTAATGGTTTCATTTACCTTATCATGTAAATTGTTTAATTCTGGTAATATGATATTTCTTATTTTATTCTTTGAACGAATAATATTGCTCAACCTTAAAATTTTCATTCCTAAAATATAATAATTCCCATCTTTTTCCAAGAAGGATGTTTCGACCAGTGTACTTAAAATGGAAAAGATCGTAGATTTAGGAATTTTTAATTCATTTGTAATATTAGTCAATGTCCATTTGTCCTGTTTTAAAAATAAGGATAATATATCGTCAATTTTGTAAAAAGATTTATTGTTTCCCATGAATATCTCCCCGATAAATGATTTATTTTATTCTATCATAAGGAACTATTTTTAGTAGAATGATCGTTTTTTATTTTGAAGGATTTATTTTAAGAGATATATTGATTATTTTGAATATAATCATTAATAATCACTCATAATCGCGATTTTTCATATTTGATGAAATTAGTTTTATTTGAAATAATATAAATGCGATTATATAGAACGATGTTCTAATATATCGAATATTTTAAAAGGGGTGAAAAAATGAAAAGAGTCTTATGTTTGTTAGTTTTTATTTTGTTAGTTAGCATGGTTGTTTTCTCAGCAAGTACTCTTGAGGAAATCGTAAGAAGAGGTAAGATTATTGTTGCTACTGATATGACTGCTGTTCCTATGCAGTATAGAGATGCAAGTGGTAATCCAACAGGATTCACTGTAGAACTTATGGAATTGGCTGCACAAGAGCTTGGAGTAGATATAGAGTGGAAAGATTTAGCATGGGAAAGTTTGATTCCTTCTTTGTTATCTAGTAAGGTAGATATGATAGCTGCAAATATGTCTATGACTCTAACAAGATGCAAATCAGTTAGATTCTCAAATCCTTATTTCTTAACAGGTATAGTTTGTTTAACAAGAGCAGATTCCGATTTTACATCCTGGAAAGATTTAAAAGCTGATGGAGTTAAGATGGGGGCTACAATGGGTTCAGTTCACGCTGATTTCATCGAAGAAAGCTGGGGAAAAGATGCTTCATTATATGAAAGTTTAGCTGAATGGGTTACTGATTTAGGCATTAAGAGAATCGATGGTGTTATGGATGATGAAATGATTCTTATTGAAGTTTCAAACAAAAATCCTAATTTAAAGGTTCTCGATGGATACGTAAGACCAGACACATATGGATTAACATTCAGGCAGGATCAGGAAAGTGATTCTTTAGTTTATTGGTTCAACTGGTTCTTAGATTGGGAAAAACTCAATGGTAATTACGGAGAAATCTATGAAAAGTATGTTGGAAAGGAATGGACTCCTAATCCAATTATCGACTAATTCAGTAAATGAATAAATATAATGGGCTGAAAAGCCCATTATTGATTAATTAGAAAGGAGTTTTTGAAAAAAGATGGAAGCCATAGTTAAAATTAGAGCTATAAACAAGCATTTTGGAAAATTACATGTACTGAAAGATGTTGATCTCGATGTTTATAAAAAAGACGTTATGGTTTTATGCGGCCCCAGTGGAGCCGGTAAAAGCACATTATTAAGATGTATAAACATGCTTGAAACGTATCAGAGTGGTAGTATTGAAGTTTTAGATAAGGATATTAAAAATAAAAAGAATTTATATTATGCAAGGAAAAATACTGGAATGGTTTTTCAGCACTTTAATTTATTTCCTCATATTTCTGTTCTTGACAACGTTGCTCTTGCTCCTATTCATGTCAAGAAAGTAAATAAGAATGAAGCATATGATAAAGCAAAGGTTTTACTGGATAAAGTGGGATTGTCTGATAAATATGAAGCATATCCTGGACAGTTATCTGGCGGGCAAAAGCAAAGAGTTGCAATCGCCAGAGCTCTGGCAATGGATCCAAAATTAATGCTTTTTGATGAGCCTACTTCAGCTCTTGATCCGGAAATGATTAAGGAAGTGTTAGAAGTAATGAAGGATTTAGCAAGACAGGGAATGACTATGATTATTGTTACTCATGAAATGGGTTTTGCTAGAGAAGTTTCAAATAAAATTGGATTTCTTGATGGTGGAAGAATAGTAGAACTTACTCCAACTAAAGAATTTTTTATTAATCCTTCAAGTGAGAGAACCAAAGAATTTTTAAGTAAGATTCTTTAAGGGAGTTTTATATGATTGATTTTCGACTTATAACTCAATATATTCCAGATTTTATTGATGCTTTATTTGAAACTTTAAAAATTGCTCTCATAAGTGGATTAATATCTATTATTATAGGTATAGTGGTTGGTACAATTTCAACTCATAAAAAGAAATATATTCAGATACCTGTAAATATTTATACTGGTTTTATTCGATCTACGCCTTTGCTTGTACAGTTATACTTTATTCATTTCGGGTTACCTCTGATAGGAATTATTTTGCCCTCTTTTCAAAGCGCGACAATAGCGTTTAGTTTAAATACAGGGGCTTATGTTTCAGAAATTTTCAGAGGCGGATTAGAATCAATTGACAAGGGACAGAATGAGGCTTCAAAAGCTCTTGGTCTGAACTGGTTTCAGACAATGAGATTTATTATATTCCCCCAGGTTTTCAAGAGGGTTATATCTCCACTTATAAATCAATTCTCATATCTTATAAAGGATACCAGTTTAGCTGCTGTTCTTGTTATTCCAGAATTAACTTACATGGCAAGGAAAATTGCTGCAAGAACATACAAACCGATTGAAGCCTTCGGTATTCCTTTACTTATGTACTTTGGGATTTATCTGATTTTGAGTACACTTAGCAGATTAATTGGTAATAAAGAGAAAAAGAAATTAAGGAGGGCTTGATTCTATGCAGGAAATATCATTATTACAGCAGATTACTAGATTAGGTCAGGGCTTCCTTTTGAACTTGGCTTTTTTACCTTTTGTTTTATTTATTGGTGTTGTTTTAGGTATGCTTATTGCATTAGCAAGATTTCACAAGATACCTGTTCTCTCACAGTTTTTATTTATAGTTGTTGAAATTGTTAGAGGATCACCCTTTTTGTTAATTGTTTATTCAGTGTTTTTTATACTCCCATATATTGGTGTTGAATTCGATGCTTTTACAACGGGTGTAATTGTTTTATCTATTACTGCAGTTTCATATCTTTCTGAAATATTTAGAAGTGGTTTATTATCTATAGATAAAGGTCAATTTGAAAGTGCAGATTCCCTAGGGCTTTCTTATGTTCAAAAATTGCGCTTAATAATTTTACCTCAAGTTATTAAAATGACCATACCTTCAATAATTGGTCAAATCGTAATGACAATCAAAGATACATCAATTATTTCACTTGTGGGTTATGCTGAAGTTTTAAGAACTTCAAGACAGGTAATGCAGTTAACATTAGAACCATTCACTGCTTTCGCAATTGCTAGTGGATATTTTGTTCTTGTATGTTATCCACTCATTTTAATATCTAAAAGATTAGAAAGGAGAACGAAAAAAACATGATTTCGAGAAGTTCAAAGCTTAATTTTTTTCTGCCAGATGCATTTGGTTTCATTAGAAATTTAGTTCATCAGAAATCAAGATACAAAAAACTTATCAATCTCTCAATAGGAGCTCCAAATAAACCTACTCCTCCCTGGATTGTTGAATCAATGAAGAAAAATCTGGACATTGAAAAATATCATACTTATCCACCACAGGATGGTTTGCCTGAATTCAAGCAAGCAATTTGTAACTGGTATAAAAAAAGGTTTAATGCTAATATCAAGCCGGAAAATGTTTTAATCACAATTGGTATTAAAGAGATTATTTTCAACACTTTCCATGCAATTATTAATGCGGGAGATACTGTTTTATTACCTGATCCAGGTTATCCAACATATTTTGAAGCAGCATATTTTACAGGGGCAAAAGTCTCAACATATAATAGTAATTACGATGAAGAAATTTTGTTTAATGAAATAGAAACAAAATTAAAAATGAACAGGCCGAAAATATTGGTTCTTAACTTTCCCTGTAACCCCACCGGGAACAATGTGTCAGATGGATTTTATAAAAAAATCAGGAAGATCTGTGAAGAAACAGCCACCATGGTTTTCAGCGATTTGGCCTATTCTGAAATTTATTTTGATGACAGTTATGTTTATAGTTATTTTAATGATGATGCATCTTTATATAATGGTTTAGAATTTTTTGCCTTTTCTAAAACATATAATATGGCCGGTTGGAGAGTTGGTGCGATAGTTGGAGAAAAGGAAATCATTGATTCCGTTAAATTGTATAAATCTAAGATAGATTCAAATGTTTTCTGTCCTATTCAGAAAGCTTCTATAACTGCTCTGGAAGAGACCCCTGAGAGTTTTTATATTGCTCAAAGAAATATGTATCAGGAAAGAAGAGATATTCTGGCTCAGGGATTTAAAAACGTTGGAATCAATTTTTCAATGCCTAAGGGCGCAATGTATATGTGGGTTGATATTCCAAAGTCTATGAAAGACCCATGGGAATTCACAGGGTTACTTTATCACGAGTATGGAATTCTAACTGTTCCAGGCTCAGCATATGGAATTAACGGAAACAGAAAGGTTAGAGTTGGAATAGTTGAAGATGCTGAAGTTCTTAAAGAAGCTAGCGATAGATTAGTAAATGGAGGTTTTTCTTTTGAATAATATAAGAAGATTAAGGGGAGTGGGAGTCGCAACTGTTACTCCTATGAATGAAGAGGGAACTTCAATTGAATATGAATCAATTGATAAATATGTAGATTTTCTGGTTGAAAAGAAAGTCGATGGAATTTTTGTTCTCGGCACTACAGGGGAAGGTGTTATTCTTCCAATAGAAGAAAGAAAGAAAATTTTAGAAAGATTCATAAAGGCAAATAATAATAGAGTTCAAATAACTGCTCATTGCGGAGCGACTACAATGGAAGACATTGATGATCTTCTTATTCATGCTTCAGAAAATGGTGCAGACGCTGCAGCTGTTGTTTTGCCATATTTCTTCAGTAATTCCGAAGATGAAATCTATAATTTCTACTCAGAGATTCTTAACAAACATAAGGATTTTTCAATTTATATGTATAATATTCCTCAACTGACGAAGAACTGGATAAGCTTGAAAACAATAGAAAAATTAATAAAAAATCATTCAAATCTTGTAGGTATAAAAGATAGCAGTGGAGATTTTTTGTTTGTGTTGGATCTTATTGAAAAATTTTCAGATAAAATCGATGTTGTTGTTGGCTGTGATTATGTGTTTATGTACGGTTTGATAGCCGGAGCAGTTGGCTGCGTATCTGGTCCTGCAGCAATATTTCCTGAATACTATGTCAAAATTAAAAATGCAATAAAAAATAATGATATAGAAGCGGCAAAGGAGTACCAAAAATACATTAAAAAGATGAATACTTTCCTTGGAAATGGTGGAAATATATTCTATTTAAAACAGGCTCTTGAGTCGAGGGGAATTAAAGCCGGTAATGTAAAAGCTCCTTTGTATAAAAATGAAAATCACGATGCTAAGAAATTTAAGGAAACTTTGGAAAAAATAGCTAAGGAAATAAAAATTGAATTATGAAAGATATAAATAAAGGTGTTTATATTGCTTTAATCACACCATTTAACGAAGATGAATCTATAGATTTTGAATCACTTGATAAATTGATTAATCTAATGAATAAGAACATAGTTGATGGACTTTTTGTTAATGGAACTACAGCCGAATTCCCTCATTTATTCTTTGATGAAAGAATCGAGCTTGTAAAATTCATAGTTAAGAAATTCAATGGATCAATCATTGTCAATGTCAGTGATTCTTCAACTGAAAAAGTTTTAAAAAATATAAACTGCCTAAAGGAAATAAATGGAATTTCTGCTGTTTCTACTTTAATACCCTACTTGTATAAAATTTCCCAGGATCAGATTCTCAATTTTTATCGCATGATAAGTAGAAACAGTTATTTTCCCGTTTTTGTTTATAACAATCCAGATATAACCAATGGAAATATCGAAGTGGAGTCTATGAAAGAAATATTAAAGTTTGAAAATATAGCTGGAATCAAGGACAGTTCAAAAAATGTTTCTTGGTATGAAAGTATTAAGCCATTTATTAAAGAAAAAATTTATCTTTCTGGTGGAGATGGAGAAATTATCAACTATCTTAAAAATGGTTCAAAGGGCACAATTTCAACCATAGGAAATATCATTCCTGGAACAGTCAAAAAACTTTATGATTCATTTAAAGATAATTCAACAGAAATGTCTGAAAGGTATCAGGAAGATACAAAAGAAATCAGAAAAATTTCGAAGAATTTCACAAATGTTTCTGGAATAAAAGCAATACTAGAGTGTCTGGAAGTTACAAAAAGATATATGAGGGCTCCGCTTACACCGGTTTCTTTCGATGATATCAATTTCCTGAAAAAAGAAATAAACAAAAAAGAAATAAAAAAGATAATCGGTTCGAATATATGAAAGAATTTTCCATTGATAAAATAGATTTAAATAAAGAATATATGGAAAAAATCAAAAAATATAAATCGGATAAATATTATTTGGTTATAGATATAGGGGGAACAAAGATTCTGATTAGAATAATTGATGGTAACGGTTCTTTTATTTTTGAAAGTAAAATCAATACCAGTGATTTAAATACTTCTAATCCAAAGGTCTTTGTGAAAAATTTCCATTCAATAATAAATGAAGTAATTTCAGAAGATTTTATAAAAATAATATCGATAAGCACCCCGGGAGCAGTAAATAATGACGGTGAGATAATAAAGGCACCAAATTTAAAATGGAATAATTTGAATTTAAAAAAATATTTCGAAGAAGAATTTGATTTCGAAACGATATTAATAAATGATTGTAATGCGGGCGTTTTAGCAGAAAAATTTGAAAGTCCAGAACATGAAAATATTATGTACATTACAATCAGTTCAGGAATCGGCGGAGGATTGATTTTAAACAACAAATTATTTTTAGGTGACACCTTCAGTTCAGCTGAAATAGGACATTTAGTGGTAGAACCGGATGGAAAGAAATGTATATGTGGGAACAAAGGTTGTCTTCAATCATATTGCTCTGGAAAGGCGTTATATAGTGAATTCAAAAAATATTTTTCTGATAAATTGGATGAAAAACAAGTATTAATGAAGCTTTTTACCAGCAATGATGAATCAATAAATAAAAATCTCGAAGGATCTTTCAAAAAACTTGCTCGTTTCATAACTATATTTTCTGGTTTATTGGATATTAAAACTTTTAGATTGGGAGGAGGTATGATGAATTTTGATGATAAGATATTGATGTATTTAAACAAATGGACCAATTATTTTAGCATTAAAAAAAACAGCAGAATAAAAATTAAAAGAGCTTATTCTTTTCCCGATTCATCTATCAAAGGAGCAGAATTATTTGCGAAAATTTTTGAATATGAAACATTAAAATAAAATGTGATTTTTTTAAATAATCAAACTTTACATTCTTGTCCTCCTCGGAGGACTTTTTTTATTTTTTATAATAAACGAATTTCTTTGATTTTTTCGTTTTTTCGCCTTTATTTGTTTCTAATTGAATATAATAGAATCTATTTGGATTTACAAAGGTTTTCCTTTTAAAAATATTTATTATATAATTTTATTAAATAAAACGCTATTTCATTTAACGAAATATCATTGAGGAGGAAACACTATGGATGTATTAAAAAAATTTGGAAGAATTTTAATTCCTATGAGTACAGCATTTGACGAAAACTATAACATTGATTATGAAAAAACAAAAAAAATAGCCAGATTTCTTATTGAGAAAAACTATTGTGATTCTTTAGTACTTGCTGGAACAAACGGGGAATTTTATTCGATGTCATTTGAAGAAAAAGTCGAACTGTTTTCCAAAGTAAAAGAAGAAGTTGGAAATGAGATTCCACTTATTGCTGGAACGGGAAGTTCAAATACAATGGAAACCATAAAGCTGACTAAAAAAGTTGAAGAAATGGGTTATGATGCAGCAATGGTTATTGTACCTTATTATTGTCATCCAACACAAGATGGGGTTATCAAACATTTTGCCCAAGTTGCAAAAAACACTTCGCTTCCTATTATGATATATAATATTCCGCTTTTCACTGGGACAAATTTAGAACCGGTTTCATTAAAAGAGCTAGCGAAGATAGATAACATTGTGGGAATTAAAGATGAAGCCGGGTTAAATCCTTTACAGGCTTCTGCGTATTTAAATATCACAAATGGAGATATAACGGTTTATTCCGGGGATGATCTCATGGTTCTGTCAATAATCAGCCAGGGAGGAATTGGAGTTATAAGTGGTGGTTCACACGTAATAGGCGATATTATGAGAGAAATGATTAACAATTATATTTCCGGAAACACTGATGAAGCCACAAAAATTTTCAAGAAACTGTACACACTTTTTACAGCATTTTTCGGTAGAAATAGAAGATTTATCAATCCTCTTCCCGGTGTTAAAAAGGCATTTGCGCTGCATTCTGGTCTCGATGTCGCAAGAGTAAGACCACCATTGGCAGAATTGCAGGAAGACGAAATTGAAGTTTTAAAAAGGTCTCTTAAAAAAATTGGTAAGATTTAAAAAACACTCATTTTAAAAGGGAGGTATTTTAAATGAAAAGAGTCATGTTAGTTCTTTGTTTAGCCTTGTTAGTAACTTTTATTTTCGCAGCAGAATACACTATTAGATTTAACACAGTAGCCGCTCCAACACAACCACAGGTAATGGCCATGGAGAAATTCGCAGAAATTGCAGAGAAATTAAGTGGTGGAAATCTTGAAGTTAAGATTTTTCATTCGGGACAATTAGGTGATCAACAGACATCTCTTCTTTCTGTTATGCGTGGAGATTTAGAAATGGCCGGTGATGGTGCGCCGTCATGGTTTGCCGATCTCGGTGGGATGCCGGAAATGGGCATTTTAAATTCAGCTTATGTTTTCAGAGATCTGGATCATATGTATTCGGTAATGCACAGTCCGCTTGTTACAGAATGGTTTGATACTTTAGCAGAAAAGACCAACATGCGGGTTCTGGATACCTGGTATTTGGGGACCAGAGAATTGAATACAACAGAAAAGGCCGGTCCGATATACAAACCGGAAGATTTGAAAGGTATGAAAATCAGAATGCCAAACAACGAGGCTTTCCTTGAAATGGGTAAAGCTCTTGGGGCAAATCCGACACCACTCGGTTTTGGGGAAGTGTACCTAGCTTTGCGATCCGGAACAATTGAAGGCCAGGATAATCCTTTACCAACAGATTTAGCAGCTAAATTCGTTGAAGTTACCAAATATATTGTTTTGACAGATCATTCAATTGGTATAATCAATCCGGTTATTAGCGAAAAGTTCTGGAAGAGTCTACCAGACGAATACAAAACTTACATTGAAAAAGCTTTGCTGGTAGCAAGATATTATATGAATGAAATAGTTCTTGAACAGGAAGCCAATCTTTTGGAACAATTCATGTCTGAATACAATATGGAAGTTGTTATACCTGATAAAGAAGCATTTATGAATTATGCTGCCGAATACTATTCCTCCGATAAATTTAACAAGCAATGGGGAGAGGGAATGTATAAATATATTCAAACATATCCCGTTGAATAATGATTTTTTGGAAAGGTCTCTTACTGAGATCTTTCCATGTTTACTTGGGGGGTAAATGATGATAAAACTTTTTAAAAAAATCGGAATTTCGATTTTAAATATAATTGAATTTCACATCGCTCCAATTTTTCTTACTCTATTATTTTTATCTATGGTTTTTCAAGTTATCTTGAGATACGTCTTTAATTACCCATCTCCGGAGTTGTTTGAAATCTCACAATATTCGTTTATATGGGTAATTTTTTTGGGAGCTCCTCTTGCGAGAAGGTTTGGTTCACATATACGATTTAATGTTCTTTATGAAAAGTTTCCCAGAAAGGTTCAATTAATTTTCGATCTTATCTTTGATTCTTTTTTCTCAATAGCACTTATTATAACTTTTTTTCCTATTTGGGATGATATTATTTTTTACAAATTTATAAGATCAAATGTTTTAAAGATTCCGTGGACTTATCTTTTGTTATGCTTTCCAATATTCATGATTCTTATGTTTATTCATAATCTTATTTGGATTTATAAAAATAGTAGAGAATTGTTCACTGAAAAAAAACCTGACAAGGAGGTAGAGCCATGGGATTAGTATTATTCTTCATAATATTTGGAGGACTTTTTGCTCTGGGTTTTCCTATCGCCTTTGCTATGATTATGGGTGGTTTCTCTTATTTCATAACGAGTGGAGTTAATCTGGGATCATTTATGGATATTATGGCAATTGAACTCAGTGGCAAAGACGTTTTGATGGCCGTGCCTCTCTTCATCTTTGCAGCAAATCTCATGAATGACTCCGAAATAACCGATACTATCTTTGGATTCGTAAAAAAAGCTATGGGACCGGTGAAAGGGGGATTGGGATATGCAAATATAGCAACCAGTATTATTTTTGCAGGAATGAGCGGCTCAGAAATAGCTGATGTTTCCGGAATCGGAGCAATTGAGATTAAAGCTATGATGGATGATGGATACGATGGAGAATTTGCGTGCGCGATCACATGTGCATCTGCCACCATTTCTCCGATTATTCCGCCCAGTATTCCAATGGTTATCTACGCTATGTTGACCGGCGCATCACTGGGTTATCTTTTTATTGCCGGCATAATCCCCGGACTATTAATAGCTGTGATGGAAGCAGGAATGACCTATTATCTTGCAAAAAAAAGAAATTACCCTGTAGGTAAGAAATATCCCATGAAAGTTTTGTTTAAAAGTTTTTGGAAATCATTCGCTGCGTTGATGTCTCCGGTACTTTTGTTAGTTGGTATATATGGAGGGATTTTTACACCGACCGAGGCTGCAGCTGTACTGGCGGCCTACGTATTATTAATCAGTTTTTTTGTATATAAAACCATGAGTTTTAAGAAATTAAAAAAAGTTCTTTTGAAAACCGTTTATAATGTTGGTTTTATAAGTTTTATGATTGCTGCGGCCCTGATAGTAAAATTTGTTCTTTCAAGGGAGGAAATTCCTTTAATACTAACCAATGCATTTATTGATTTCGGACTTTTGAATTCAAAATTTCTTCTTCTTTTGAGTGCAAATGTACTTTTCTTTGTTCTAGGAATGTTTTTCGATGTTTCAGTTATTCAATTGGTTGTCATTCCAATAATGCTTCCGCTTGTACAGGCTGCGGGAATAGATTTAGTTCATTTTGGTATAATAACGACCGTTAACCTGATGCTTGCTCTTGATACTCCACCTTATGGGCAGACGGGATATATTACAAGCGCTATAAGTAAGACCCCTGTTAGCAAAGTCTTTAAAGAGATGTTGAAATACTGGATACCGATTGAAGTTTTTGGTTTAATATTAATAACATATTTACCGGATTTTGTACTGTGGTTACCAAGATTATTTGGATATGCGGGATAATTACATCGGGAGATGATAGGAATTGCAGAGTGTTGAAAGAATTATAAAAATAATTGATTGTTTTTCGATTGAAGAGACTCAACTATCTCTAAGTGAGATAACTAAAAAAACTTCTCTTCCGAAACCCAGCGTTTACAGGATTTGTGAAGCTCTATGTGAAGAGCATATTTTGAATAAAGATCCTTCAACACTGAAATATAGAATTGGAATAAAACTGTTCGAACTCGGAAGTATGTTTCTTAGATCCTTGGAATTGAGAAAAATAGCTTTTCCTGAAATGGAAAAACTTCAGGAACTGACAGGAGAATCTATACATATGGGGATTATTGAAGGGAACGAAGTTATTTCTATTGAGGGAATAGAAAGTAACAAATCACTCCACATAAAGTTATGGGTTGGAAAAAGATCTCCGATTTATTGTACTTCAGTTGGAAAAGCAATTTTAGCATTTCACACGGATAAAGAAATAGAAAACATCATCAGCAATATTGATTTAAAACCCTATACAAAAAATACAATAACCGATAAGGAAAAGCTTTTGATGGAATTAAAATCTATAAGAAAAAATATGATAGCGATTGATTATCAGGAACATGAAGAGGGTATAATATGTATAGGAGCTCCTATTTTCGAAAATAAGAGAGTGATCGCATCAATCAGTATTTCTGGTCCTGTAATCAGAATGACTGATGAAAATATTGAAAAATATGGAGAAAATATTTTGGAAGCTGTTAATAATGTAACCAAAAAATTATCATAAAAATAGGAGGAAATAAAATGATTAAAAATTATCCGAAAATTGGAATCAGACCCGTTATAGATGGTAGAAGAAAAGGAGTAAGAGAATCTCTCGAGAAACAAACGATGAACATGGCTAAAAATGTTTCAAATCTTATTCAGAATTCTTTAAAGTATTTTGACGGTACCAGCGTTGAAACAATTATTTCCGACACCACTATTGGCGGATATGCAGAATCTGCCAGATGTGCAGAAAAATTTGCAAAAAATGATGTTGGTATTTCAATAACAGTGACTCCCTGCTGGTGTTATGGATCGGAAGTTATGGATGAAGATCCCCTCAGATCAAAGGCAGTATGGGGATTTAATGGAACGGAAAGGCCCGGGGCAGTTTTCCTTGCCGCGGTTTCTGCTGCCCATGACCAAAAAGGATTGCCGGCATTTGCGATTTATGGAAAAGACGTTCAGGATTCAAATGATGATACTATTCCCGAAGATGTAAAAACGAAAATTTTGCAATTTTCCAGAGCTGCTATTGCTGTTGCTCAGATGAAACGAAAGAGTTATCTTTCAATTGGGGGAGTCTCCATGGGAATAGCCGGTTCGATGGTAGATGCTTCTTTTATAGAAAAGTACCTCGGAATGCATGTTGAATATGCCGATATGTCGGAAATTGAAAGAAGAATTCGGGAAAAAATTTATGATGAAGCGGAATTTAAAAAAGCGATGGAATGGGTGAAATTGAATTGCAAAGAAGGACCCGATAGAAATCCCAAAGAAAATCAATTCACAAGAGATGAGAAGAATGAACAATGGGAATATGTGGTCAAAATGACGATGATAATGAGAGATATGATGGTTGGAAATGAAAAACTTGATGATATAGGGTTTAACGAGGAAGCACTTGGACATAATTCTATAGTTTCCGGTTTTCAGGGGCAAAGACAATGGACGGATCATTTCCCCAACGGAGATTTTTCAGAGGCGATTCTGAATTCGTCTTTCGATTGGAATGGAATAAGAAATCCTTACATTACAGCCACAGAAAATGATTCTCTCAATGGTATATCGATGCTCTTTGGTTATCTTCTTACAAATACTCCCCAAATATTCTCGGATGTTAGAACGTATTGGAGTCCGGAATCGGTTAAAAGGGTAACCGGTAAAGAACTCAAAGGAAAAGCAAAAGATGGAATCATTCATCTTATAAATTCAGGTTCAACGACCCTGGACGGAACCGGACAGCAATCAGATGAAGATGGAATTCCCGTCATGAAACCCTATTGGAAAATAGATGAAAAAGAAGTTCAGAAATGTTTGAATGCCACAAAATGGTGTCCTTCTGTTAGGGAATATTTCAGAGGAGGGGGGTTCTCAAGCAATTTTCTGACAAGAGGAGAAATGCCTGTCACGATGTGTAGGTTGAATATAATTAAAGGTTTAGGTCCAATTCTGCAAATAGCAGAAGGCTACACCGTTGAACTTGAAGAAGATGTTAATGAAATACTGGATAAAAGAACCGATCCATCCTGGCCAACTACATGGTTTGCGCCTATATTAACGGGAAAAGGGGCTTTCAAAGATGTCTACTCCGTTATGAATAACTGGGGAGCAAATCACGGTGCAATAAGTTATGGACATATCGGTGGAGATCTTATTACCCTCGCTTCATTATTAAGGATTCCTGTTTCTATGCATAATGTAGATGAAGAAAGAATATTCAGACCGAAATCCTGGGCGGCATTTGGAACTGATAATCTTCAGGATGCGGATTTCAGGGCATGTAGGAATTATGGTCCCGTATATGGAAAATATTAAAAACTTGATAATTTGAATTATGATCAGAAGTTTTAAATTTAAAAAAAGTTACATTAAAAATCAGGAATAAAACATATAATTTTTTGAAGTTCTAAAAAAGGCAAATTTTCAAGATCAGATAAAATATTGCAATGAGTTTCAGCGATAATTTGTCTGATCTTTTTATTTTCAAATTATGAAATATATAAAATTTATGAAATTATAGATCAAATAAAATAATAAATATCACAAATTTCTAAAAAAATGTATTATAATAGTTCGAATGTTAAAATTGAAATATAGAGGTGAAAATATGAAAAAGTTTATTATTATTTTTTTGTTTCCCGTTCTTTTTGTTCAACTGTTTGCCTGTACAGAATTTATTTTGTCTCCTGAGAAAAATAATGGAATTCTTATTTGTGGCAGATCCCTGGAATTTGCTTATCCAACAAATTCAGACATAGTTTATGTTCCTTCTGGGGCAGAATTTATGGGAACCTCTCCTGATGGCGGGGATGGATTGGTTTGGAAATCAGAATACTCTTTTATTGGTGTAAATGCTTGGGGATATGATTTAGCCTTTTTAGATGGAATGAATGAAGCTGGACTGAGTGCGAGTATGCTCTGGATGCCAGGAAGTGAATTCGAAAAAAATAGGGTCGAACGAAATGGATAAAGCTGTAGAGATAAATAATTTCACTTCATGGATACTTTGCAATTTCAGCAGTACAGATGAAGTTGTCAAAGCTTTAGAAAGAGATGAAATAAAAGTTTGGGCCGAAATTGATCCTAAATTAAACGAGATGTTGCCCGCTCATGCTTCGATTCATGATGCAGCAGGAAAAAGTTACGTTATCGAATTTATAAATGGCGCGATAAACATCTTTGAAAATCCAAATGGTGTTTTTACGAATGCTCCTCAATTTGAATGGCATATAACGAATTTGAGAAATTATGTTAATTTAAGTAATTTGAACGCTGAAAAGACCATAAATGGAATAACATACGAAGGAACAGGTTTTGGAAGTGGTTACATAGGAATTCCCGGAGATAGTACACCTCCTTCCAGATTCATCAAAACATCCTTGTTCAAAGAATTTGCAGAGCCTGTTACCACAACTGAAGAAGGAGTTTTACTGGCATTACATTTACTCAATACTGTTGATGTTCCGATTGGGATTTCTAAGAACGGTGATGAACAATATAATTGTGATTATACACAATGGATTGTTATAAAAGATCTTGGGGAGCTTCAATTGTACTTTAGGACTTACGACAATCCAAATCTATTTAAAATCGATTTTAAAAAAATGATAGAAAATGAAGATAAAATTAAAACTATAAAAATGTCAGAAAATAAGGACATTTTTAACGATGTGACAGAAACCTTTTAGATGAAAATTGTCTTCAGTGCAATATTATTAACTGAATCATAATTTATCTTTTCCATAAAAAAACCAGATCTCCGGAGATCTGGTTTTTAAATATATATAAGTTGTAAAATCGATTTGTACTTATTTTAGATAATTCATTCGGATATTATTTTTCGGGTAATCAAAAATGAAATCAAACGAATCATCCTGATGAAAATTTTTTATCTACTCAAATAATTTTTCCAATATTTCACTGTCGCCACAACAACTGAATGACGTTGAGATATTATCTACGCCACTCACTTTTCCTGAAAAATCCTTTACAGGACATCCGGAACATAATTTACATTCCTCAGAGGAAAGGCAAATGTCCCACTTGGTAGTTCTAAAAAATTCATTGTTTGAAATTTGAGCGTTTGTGCTTCCGGAAAGGGTTATTGCAACATGATTTTGGTAATAATCATTATCAATAATGCTCAAATCCGAAATATTCAAATAATCTTCCCCTGTGACAACGTCTTCGAAAACATTTCGACTACTTTCGACTTTACTGGTGTCATAAATCATAAAACCTGCAGACATATTTTTTAAATTATTATTCGAAGATGAAACAGACGAACAACCATTAACTATAAATGCAATACCTTTATAATAATAATATAAATCTTCTTTGATTTTATGCCCTTGAAAAGAATTGTTGTTTAATAAAAGTGACCCCTCTGTAAAATTTATAGCCGTTGTATATGTACTGAAACCACAATCGTTAATAGCTACATTACTCATGATCGATTTAATCAAATTTTCTTTTCCGGTGAATCTGATATTTTCAACATACAAATTTTCTGCACCAATAATGAATAAAACGGGTATATTCTCATCAGCGTGAGTGAATGTAACTTTTCCTGTTTTTCCAATTATGTTGATCGATTTATTCAACACTACGTTTTCTTCGTATACTCCCTCCTCAATTTCAATCGTGTCCCCGTTATCAGCAAGATCTATCGCTTGTTGTAGTGTTGTTAATGTGCCGTCTTTTGAGACTACGATGGTCTTTGCTGAAAAAAATAATACGAAAAATAACGATACATACAAAAATACCAATAAAGCTTTTTTCATGAATATCCCTCCCATATATTTTTACAAAACGCACGCAATGTTTCACATAATATTAATTTTATTGATTTATTTTAAACTTATACAATCTATTATATACTGAAATATATATGAAATCAATAAATGTGAATTTAAATTTGTTAAAAACATTTATATAATTTTTTTGCTTTATAATACGAATAATAAACGAAAACTAAGATTTGTTTTGAAAAACAAAAACTCTCAGTGTTAATTGTATAAAAATATTTTATGAAGATGAATCCATGCGATCCCGGTTATAAAGAAGTGTTTACAAATTTTTTTGAATTCTATTATTGATCAATTTTATGAGTGATTCAGTTGTAAATCGATAGTATAAAAAATTGAGAAGAAAAAATATCACCTTTGAAGTATTATTTAAACTTGAAAATAAGTTTAAAATTTAAGACAAAAATATAGTGGTTTTATATCTGATTTTTTATGATTTTTTTAAACTGTTTTTATGCTCTCTTTTTTCTTTGTACATTTTATGATCGGCATCCCTTATATAATCATCAAGGGATTTGTTCGCATTGGAACCGCATTCAACCGTTCCATGACTCAGCTTATATTCGCAATTCTTTTGCTCGAGATTTTTTTCTTCTATTTGTTTTTTTATTCTAATGTTCCAGATAACTTCTGCTTCATTCAATGTACAATTATGAAAGTAGATAATAAACTCGTCTCCACCCATTCTCATTAAGATATCACTTTTTCTCAGATTATTTTTTAAGATTTTAACGGCATCTTTTATGTACATATCCCCTCTTTCGTGGCCAAATCTGTCGTTGATCTCTTTCAGATTATCCAGGTCTACGAATACTAAAGCAAATTTTAAATTATTATCGACACAGTATTTGAATTTTTCATTCAACAATTCCATTCCGTACATTCTGTTGTAAGTATTGGTCAGATAATCATATTTTGAAAAATATTCCTTTTTTAATTCAGCCTCTCTTCTTTTTTCAAATAAAAAAAACATAAAAAAGCCTAAAACAAAGATAAGAATTATTCCAAAAATAATTACAACAGAAACATTGGAATTAAGAGGATTAAAAATTTCTTTTAACTCTTCCGATGATATATAATCTATCAAAAACCAGTTTCTATCAGCGCACAAAACATTTTCTCCAGTGAATAGCTCAAGAGATATTTTCAAAACAACAAACAAGCCATTTTCAGTTTTTATGTAATCATTTCCATCAGTTATTAAACGCCATTCTTCTTCGAATTCATTGGAAAATGAGGTTTGGTTATTTTCATACATGAATCCCCAACGCTTCGATTCTTCTTCATGATACAACCAGTATCCATCACTATTAATCAGCATCGGTTCTCCGTATGTATTGTTTGAATTCTCAAAAATATCGAAAAAATTTGCCGCAAGATAATTTATCACCGCTATTCCTATTATTTCACCATCTCTATAAACGGGTGTTCCATACCTCTGCACTGGTTTTGGTGGTTCTTCAATAATTTCGTTTTCCACGTTCAAATCAAGTGGTGATATATAAATAAAATCGTCCGAAAGATTTATCGTTTCAGTAAAATAATAACGGTTTTCTTTGTTTTGCAACTCGTCTTCGGAAACTATAAAAGGATTTCCATCGTTATAATTTATTCTGATGATTTCGTTTCCGTTTTTGTCGATGTACCTCACTTGATCATAAACTTTTTTTGCTTCCACAAAATGTAGGAGGCCATCTTGCATAGCTTTTTTTGAAAACTGATCGCTATTTCCGATTACATTTTTTAGAAACAGTAAATCTGAAGTTGTACTGTTGATTTCATTTAAAAAGAAATTATAATAATCATTTAAAAAATTTATATCGGTTCGATATATTTCGTTCATTCTTTGATTATAAATATTATTTTTTATATGTAAAACGGAGATTGTAAAAAGCGTTATAGCTATAGAAATATAAATTACAAATTTTAAAAAAACCGGTTTTTCAAATAATTTTTTCATTCAACTTCCTCCCTCATTATTGTTTTTTAAATAAAATTAGGAGTGTTTATTTATAAAAGGTATCATTTCTTTTATTGAAACAGGTTTACAGAAAAGATACCCCTGACCATAATCACAATGAAGATTTTTCAGCAGAGTTCTCTGTTCCTCTGTTTCAATACCTTCTGCTATGGTCTTCAAATTTAAGTTTTTAGCCAGAGAAATAATTGTTCTGACGATGTTTTCGTTGGATTTATCATCATTGTCAATGTCTATTATAAACGATTTATCTATTTTAAGAAAATTCACGGGAAGCTTTTGAAGATAACTTAAAGATGAATAACCCGTTCCGAAGTCATCTATACTTAAATAGAATCCTTCTTTTTTCAATATATTCAATTTATTCAAAGTGGACTCCATATCTTTCATAAATGTGCTTTCTGTTATTTCTATATTCAATTTCCTTTTATTGACCCCTTCGAATGAATTTAAAATGTCGGAAACAATATCATCTCTCAATATCTCTTTTACGGATAAATTAAAAGATATTGAAACGTCTATATCATTATCATTGAGTAATTTTAAATCACTTTTTACCTTTTTCATAACGAGCATATCAAGTTTATGAATTAAACCGGTTTCTTCGGCTATATTGATAAATATATCCGGACTGATAAAACCATACTTTTCACTTTTCCATCTGGCTAAAGATTCGAGTTTTTCTATTTTGTTGGTATTCAGATTCAAAATAGGTTGATAATATAATAATAAATTTTTACCGGTCATTATTGCGTTTCTTAATTCCTGTTCCAACAGAGTTCTCTTATTCAGATCAACACTCTGTTTTTCATTGAAAATACAAACTCCTTTTTCCCTTAAAAAAGCATTAGTGAGAGCAATAGAGGAATTTCTGGATAACAAATGATAATCGGTGCCATCATCCGGATAAATAGCTATTCCGATTTTTGCACTCACATTAACATATTGGTCGAATATTTTAAAAGGTTCTTCAAACACAGATAAAATTTTTTTGAGTTTTTCAGATACATTGTTTTTATCACAGTTTTGAAGGACTATTGCAAATTCCTCTCCTTCTAATTTAAACAATTCATCCCTTCTGTTAATAGTATTGGAAATCTTTTCGCCTATTTTTTTTAGCAAAAGATCGCCGATTTCATGGCCAAAAACATCCTTAACATTTTTGTATCTTTCGATATTAATTTGAATCAAGGCAAAGGAAATTCCTTTATATTCATGATAATTTATAAGTTTTGAAAGTCTTTCTATAAAATATCTTCTGTTTGACAACCCCGTTATGGGATCATGTAATGCGATATATTGCAGGTTATTTTTTTCGGATTTCAGTTCTTCTTCTAATTTTTTTCGTTTTATTATACTTCCTATCTGCTGGGCGAATATTTCCAGCATATCCTTTGTGGATTTATTGAGCTGTCTGTGCTTCTTTTTGAATCCAATATTTAAAAAACCGACGGTCCTTTTTTCCACGACTATTGGAAATGAAACAGAATAATTAATTTCTCTTTTCTGTAACGCATTGTTTACTAAGGATGAATAACCGCTGCTGTTTTTTAATTTATCGGTTAAATTCCACAGCTCCACCGTTCCAGTCTTTTCGAGTAGAAAATTTATATCATTCTTTGTAAGAAAAACTTTTTTTATCTGATCTTTATTTAAGAATGTAGCCTCTTTAAATCTATAAACATTGGATTCATCTTCAATTAAAATACTTAACTCATCTATTCCATCAACAGAATTTTTCAATCCTTCTAATATTATACTGTATATACTCTCATCAAGTTCTCCGGAGAGTATTCTGGAGACCGTTTGAACGAGATTTTGCTTGAAATTTGTTTCTCTTGAAATATCCATTCTTCTTTTCACTTCTTCATCGATATCGTGAAAAGAAACCAACCTCACTCTCTTTCCACCATATTTAATATTTCTCCCGATAATTCTGACCCATTTTTCAGTACCATTTATATCAACAATTTTACATTCATAATCGTTTTCCGCATCAGGATTTTTTTCAAAGGTTCTTTTCTTTTCCTTCACCATATCTATGAATTCAGGATGAATAAAATTCCAGATATTTTTATACCTAAAATCTTTTTCGTTAATACCGAGCATTCTAATAGCGGCGGGGTTTACATAAATAATTTCATCATTTTGAATTATAAATATTCCGATTGGGATAGATTCTGTAAAAGTTCTGAATTTCAATTCGCTTTCTTCCAGCGCTTTCTGAGCTTTTACCCAATCAGATACATCTTCAATTGTACCTTCGTATATGTATTGTCCATTCTCGTCATTCAATGCTCTGGCATTTTCTATAACAGTTATCGGTGAACCGTCTTTTTTTCTCAATTTAGTTATGAATCCATTTATATAGCCGTTTTTTTCTATTAATCTTTTGAAATTTTCTCTCGGATAACCAGTGACATCTATTATTTCATTTTTCCCCTTTTCCAATTCCTCAAAAGAATCATAACCAATTATGTTTAAAAATGCCGGGTTAGCGAAGAGTATTTTTCCATCGGGAGCCGTCCTGTATATCCCGATACTTGTGTGCTCGAACAAATTTCTCAATCTTTTTTCATTTTTTTCAATCTCTTCCTGCAGTTTCTTTTGGGATTTCTCCATTTCAATCTTGTATAATGCAAAAGCAATATCCTCGGAAACTTCCCGGAAAAGTTCCATTTCCTCTTCGTTATCCAGATAATCCTGAGGAACTGTTGCCGACAAGATTCCCCAGGTTCTTCCTGAATAAGATAACTTTAAAGAAACAGTAGCCTTTTTTTCACAATCGTTAAAATTTGGACATTCCCTACAATTATCGGAATCCCTCACAAAAAATATCTCGTTTTTATCCAAAATATTTTTTATGCATGGTATATCGAGTGATTTAATTTTTTTTATAAAAATTGGTTCATCGATGATTTCTCCGGCAGAAGCGAATTCTTTGTATTTGCCATTTTTATCGAAGGTTATTATGAAAGAACTCAAATAACCCCTCGTTTTAACGAACTCCAGGCAAGCTTTTCTTATAAGCTCCTTTTCGCTGCTTTCTTTTGTTATGAGTTTATTTATATTTGTGATGGCCTTTATCAACCTATTCAGGCGCATCAAATTTTCTTCCATTTTTCTCTTTTCGGTTATGTCTTCTCCGGAACTGACAATAGCAACAATTTCATTGTTTTTATCTTTTATATAAGAGTTTTTCCATGATATCAATCTTTTCTTTTTATCCTTTGTCAGCACATAATTTTCAAAATTTTTAACTTCGTTTATTTTTCCTCGCATAATCATACTGAAAACTTTTCTTACCCTTCTTAACTCTTCATAACTCAATGCAGTTTTAAACCAATTTTTTTTATGTAAAAATTCTTTTGAGTATCCCAATATTTTTGAAGTCGTTTCGTTCGAAAAAATTATTTTGCCGTCTTTTCCAATGACTAAAAAAATAACATCCGACAGATCTAAAAATTTTTCGAAACTTTTCACTTCATCTATAAGACTATTTTCACTTTTCTTAAAAACTTCTATTTCTTCCCCGATTTTTTTGTTTTTTTCCATAGCTCTATCCCCATAGAATTTAATATATTTATTATATATGATTTAATTCGTATTAAGCAAATTAATTATATTAGATAAAAATAGTTTTTTCATTTATAACATGACAAAGTAAATAAAGTATCTTTGATATATTTTGTTTCAAAAACGAATTATATTATAATTAAATGGAAAGATATTTACAGGAGGTGAAGAAGTAATGGTAGATTATCATGAACCGTATGAGTTATTGAGTAGTAAGACAAAGGATGTATCAAAAGCATTGAGTAGTTTAAAAGAAGAGATTGAAGCTATAAACTGGTATAACCAGAGAGTTGACACAGCTAATGATGAAGAAATAAAGGCGATAATGGCACATAACAGGGACGAAGAAATTGAACACGCATGTATGGCAATAGAGTGGTTGAGAAGAAACATGGAAGGATGGAATGAAGAACTGTCCACGTATCTTTTTAAAGAAGGAAAGATAACGGAACTCGAAGAAGCGGCAGAAGGAGAAGAGAGCGAAGGCAGCGACGACAGCTTAAAAATAGGAGATCTGGAATAGGAGGTAAAGCGATGGATTTATTGAAAAAAGAATTGGCCCCAATCAGCACAAAGAGTTGGGAAGAAATAGAGAAAAGAGCTCAGGAAGTATTGAAATCACAATTATCGGCAAGGAAAGCGGTGAAAGTAAAAGGTCCGATGGGATGGGACTACACACATGTACCGGAAGGAAGACTTGAAGGAAAAGAAGAAGGAAACGAAGTGAAGGCAATGAACTATGCTGCCAGACCGTTGACAGAGACGAGAATAGAATTCACGCTCGACAGGTGGGAACTGGACAACATAGAAAGAGGAGCAGAGAATCCCGACCTGGGAACGCTGGAAGAAGCTGCAAAGAAAATAGCGATATATGAAGAAGAAGCGATATACAAGGGAAATCCTGCAATAGGAATAAAAGGGCTGGATCATTACAGTAAAGGAAATACGGTGAAGGTAGAAGAAGGATCAGGAATAATGAAAGCGATAACGGAGGCATCTATAAAACTCAGGAAAAAATTTGAAACACCTCCGTATGTTTTGATAGCAGGGAAAAAATTCCTGGAAAAATTGAACACTACTGTACATTCATATCAGATAACGAAATGGATAAATGAATACATAGGAACTGAGATACTTTTCAGTTTTGCGATAGAAGATGCATTGATGATACCACAGAGAAGTAGTGATCTGGAGTTAACGATAGGAGGAGATTTTTCGATAGGATATCAATCACATGATGCGAGAAAAGTGAAGTTATTCATAAGTGAATCATTCACCTTCAGAGTGTTGAATCCAGAGATAGTTGTAAAACTGGAAATTTAAATAAAAAAAATTCAACCATATTAATTCGAGGCCGGTCATTATGACCGGCCCTTTTGTTAAAAACCACCATTCTTCTGAATGGTGGTTTTTTAATGCAGAATTAACTGAATTTTAGGAGCTAATAGAATTTCTCAAAAGGGTTATAATGACTAAAAAACTAATTATTCAAATGATACACCCTTTAATTTAAGAAATGGTAATGATTATAGAGATCATTTTAATATTTTAATAATAAAGAAAAAATCATTTGATTATAGCCAAGTTTTTAGGATTCGTAAATTGTGAGTTAAAAATTATATATAAAAATTTACTGCAATCTGTCCTGAGAAAAGTGGCATAATGTGTAGTAGAATCATTTATTTTAATTTATATCTGATAATAACATATATAGAAAAATTTTATAAAAAATAAAAAAATTGTATGTAGTATAATATTTTTTGAAAATACAGGGGGGACATATGTTTTCAAATTTTTTCACAAATAAATTTAAACCTAATTATTTCATATTGTTAGCGATTTTAAGTTTATTAAAGACATTTCTTCTTTATGTATATGCAATAGAAAACATACAGTTGGAGTTAATTATAGGTACATTAGTCAGTATAACAATAATATTTTCGATCACCAATTTAGTCAGGAAGAATCGTAGAATAAAACTTTTTGTAGTTTATTGCATCATTTCAGGCATGCTTTTTGTTGATATACTTTACTTTATGTATTTTGGTTTCATGCCGTCGATAAGAGAGTTACTTCTTATCACTCAGATTGGAAAAGTGAAACAATCGGTTTATTATGCGCTGAATCCTGTGTGCTTTTTGATGCTTATAGATATTCCCATCATTTATATATTGTTGAGGAGAGCAAAGTATGTTGAAAACGCAAAAATCAACAGGAATCCAAATTTTTTAATAGTCCTTTTAATGTTAATTACAGTTTTTTTATTCTTATTTCCCAATAACATTTCTAAAGCGTCTTTTCTATTCAACAGATATGGAATATATGCGTATCACTTTTATGATTTATATGACAGTTTTCGTGATAATGAAGAAATTGCGGACGGAAAAACAGAATACACGGGGTATGTGAATGAGAAGGGAAAAAACGGAAAGTATTTCGGTGTTGCAGAAGGAAAAAATATTATCATAATTCAACTGGAGTCATTTCAGGATTTTTTGGTGAATAGATTCTACAATGGACAGGAATTGACTCCGAATATAAACAATTTACTCAAAGAGGATTATATCTATTTTGACAGATATTATCAGCAAGTCGGTTGCGGGAACACTTCAGACTGTGAATTCATTACACTGAATTCAATGCACAGCATGGGAAAAAGATCCATATATAAGGAATTTTATGACAACACATTTTACAGCTTACCAATAATGTTAAAAGAGAATGGGTATAAAACAACTATATTTCATGGAAATGATGCGAACTTTTGGAATCGTGATATGATTTATCCTTCAATGGGTGTAGACAATTTTGTGAGTTTTGAAGATTTTGAACCTGATGAAATAATATCATTCGGTCTAAGTGATAGATCATTTTTCAAGCAATCATTTGAATTTTTGAAAAAGTTGAAAGAGCCATTTTTTACCATTCTGATAACTTTAACGAGTCATAATCCTTATTATTTACCTGAAGAATTGCAAAAAATCGAAATCCTTCCTGAACACCAGGGAACACTTTTTGCGGATTATTTGAATGCTGTACACTATACCGATGAAGAATTGGGGAAATTTATAAATGAATTAAAAAATTCCGGTATATATGACAACTCTATGATAATTTTATACGGCGATCACTCGGGGCTTTATCCATTCAATAAAGAGACACAAGAGGCCATGATGGATCTTCTTGGTTATGAATACAGTTATGATGAAGCATTAAACGTACCACTCATATTTAAAATTCCCGGCAGTGGTCTTACGGAAACCAATTCTATTGTGGCAGGGCAGATAGATTTTACCCCCACCTTATTGAATCTGCTTGGAATAATTGAAACCGAGGGTATACTCTTTGGTCAGGATATAAATAATTCCGAAGATGGATTTGTGGCCAATCAATATTATGTACCTGACGGGTCTTTCATTGAAGGTGACACTTTCTTTCTGTTGTCAAAGGATGGTATATTTGAAAACAGCACTGCCTGGTCACTTTCAACTAAAGAACCGATAAGTATAAATGAATGTAGAAGAGGCTATGAAAAAGCTCTCAAACAAATAGAATTATCTCAAAAATTAGTTATCGGTAATAAACTGGACAAAAAAAGCAAATAATCTTCAATAGATATGTTCCACTATTTTTTGCAGAAAAATAAATTGTGAAAAAAACATTTCTTACATTTTACGGACGCATTCGTTTTCAGTTTTGAATTTATTTAAATAAAAGTAAAGATGATAAAATAAAACAGAGAGAAGGGTTGTTTTTAAGACTTATATAAAGTGCGCTTATTTTGAAAAAATTCTCTGTGCCAAAGCCCATTTTAAGGGAGTTGAATTTTTATGAGTGTTTATTTTGTAGCACAGATAAAAGTAAATGACGAAAAAGAATATGAACGATATCTGGAAAAATGTGATGAGGTTTTTGAAAAATACAACGGTGAATACCTTGCCGCAGATTTAAATCCGGAAACTCTTGAAGGAAAATGGGATTATGATAGAATGATCCTGATAAAATTTCCGGATAAGAGATCATTTGAAGAATGGTACTATTCTGAGGAGTATAAGAATATACTCAAACACAGATTGAAGGGCGCGGATTGCAGCACTGTTCTCGCTGAGGGAAAATAATAAGACTGAATGGGGAAGAAAAGATCATTTTTTTCTATATTTTTGGCAAAAAAATTCTTCAATATCCACTTAAAATTATAAAAAGAAATTAATCGAATTATTGATTGCAAAATGATTTTTTTACCGGTTATTCTTAACATTTAATGGGGTTTTTAGTAGTAGTATTTTGTTGTGGACATCAAGGGTTTGTGGAATTCAAAACAAGGTGAAGGTTAAAATTTGTATCAAGTTGGAATAAAAGAATGAGTTATGTATTTTTAACGAAAATTGATTTGTCCACTTAAGAACTGAAATCTAGAAAATTTTGCAGAAATCGTTGACTATATATACTTTTATAATTGTTTTAAAAAGGGGTGAAGGGGGAATAATTATGGATTTACTGGAAGTTATGAAAATGAGAAGATCTGTAAGAAAATTCAAGGATATTGAAGTGAGTAAAGATATCATAGATAAAATCTTAGAAGGAGCCAGGCTTGCTCCTGAAACTGATGTATGCAATTATTATTTTGGCGTTGTGGATGACCTGGATATAAAGGATCAAATAGCTGAAGCAACTCTTTGGGCCAATTGGGTCGCGCAGGCTCCGGTTATTTTCGTGTGCTGTGCAGATATCGGTTGGGATATTGCGGATCAGGATGATGATGCTTATGGTGTCGTCGGAAATAAGTTGAGATATGGAAGTGAAATAATTGATTATCTCAGAGAAAATGGTAATCGAAAGGCCAGTAAAACTCTATTGCTGTCAACCCCCGCATACATTGCTGCGCAACATATGATCCTGACCGCTGTTTCTTATGGTTTGAGAGGGTGCCTGGTGGATTTCATGAATATTGAAAAAATAAACACTATACTTGGTTTGCCTGATCACATTACATGTCAGGTGCTCGTTCCCGTGGGTTATGCGGACGAGATTCCAAAAAAGAGAACAGAAAGAGATAAAAAAGAAAGAACATTTTACAATGAGTGGGGAAATAAAGCCTGATTTGAAAATATGATCTTAATGCAGTAGGTAATGCGAATAATAATGTTGAATTTATTGTAAATTCTATTGTTCCAGATGTAAATAAAAGAAGATTGTGTTTATCATTGTTACAGGAATCCATTAATTTTGCCAATTTTTGTGGTAGTGATAAATGGGGAGTATATTATCAACGTGATCGTATACAATTTTTAGTCGGTAATCTTATAGTTTTTACGATTTCGGATAATAAAATATGGTTGGCATTGGACAAAGAAAACTTAAGCAAATCTTTGAATGATCAAAAAAATCTATTAAATTCAGAAAGATGGGAAAGAGAGAAAAGCTATTATCCCGAATATAAGGTTGTACCATCTATAAACGGTTACTATGACCCTTCTGAAAATTCAGAACTCTGGCTGTTGATAAGAAAATATCATTTTATTTATATTGAAAAAGTTTCTAACAAATATAAACAATTAAAAATTAGAAGCCAGAAGAAAAACAGTTCAGATTTTTTGGCTTATTTAAGAGTTTTTTTGAAGTGTTATGTTCCTCTCTTGATTATAATAATTTTATAAAAGGTATAGAAGAGTACAGTAAAAGTTATTTCAATTTATCCAAAACTGAAAGGGAAACGATAGTACAGAGTCGTATAGGTCAGGGTAAATTTCGTGATGATTTAATAAACTATTGGAAAGGTTGTGCAGTTACGGACTGTAAGGTTTTAGCATTATTACGGGCATTTCACATAAAACCTTGGAGAGACTGTAATAACAGAGAACGTCTTGATAGATTTAATGGATTATTGTTAACTCCAAATTTAGACAGTGCTTTTGATAACGGCATAATAAGTTTTGACGATGAGGGAACAATTTTGATAAATAGAAGATTGAGCAATGAAGCAAGAATAAAATTAGGGATAAATGAAAAAATGAGTATGCGAAAAGTTGAAAAGCAACATATAAAATACTTGGATTATCATAGAAAGAAAGTGTTTTTAAAATAGATCGGATAAAATGTGAAATTTTAATGTTTAACTTATAGCCGAAAAAGTCCTTTATATGATAAGAAATTTTTGTATTCTCAAAAAATTTCTTTACAATAGTTTTTGAAAATACGGTCGAATTTCAGAGACAGAAATATAGAGGAAATATCTGTATATCTTTTTTTATTAATGAAATGGATTGTGACTGAAAAAACGGAATATGAAACCGATTTGTTTTTGAAACAAATTGTTAGATTTTTAAAGGGCATTTTCCTTTAGTTTTTTCATATTTTTTATTTGAATATGTTTCCCCTTGAAGGCTATTATTGCCTCATCTCTCATTTTTCCAAATTCTCTACTCATGGATGGTCTGGACACGTTCAAAAAATCCGCCAGTTCGTTTCTGTTCATTGACATTTCGAATTCTACAACTTCTCCGTTCTTCATATACTGTTCCTGGATATATTTGCTGATTTTTCCTCTCATGCTTTTTATTAATCCGTATTCGAGTTTTTGATTCAGCATCAGTGCTTTTTTTGCAATGACACTTAATATATTTTTTATAAGCTGTTCATGAAAGAAGCAGTTCTGATCGCATCTACTAATTATTTTATCTGGAGATATGAACAACACTGTGGAATCAGTGTGAGAAAAAACGTTTACAGGATATTTGTTGAATCCGGAAAAAACCACTGTTTCTCCAAACATTTCTCCTTCGTTTACCATAGCGATTATATTTTTATTTCCATCTACATCTTCTTTGACTATTTCCACTCTTCCTCTAACTACTATTCCCAAATTCTTTAAATTTTCTCCATTCAATCCAATCACTTTGTTTCTCTTGTATTCTCTTATTCTAGGGCTCAGGCAGCTCAAAAGTGTTATCATATTGCTTTTCTCTATATTTTTAAATAATTCGGTTTTTTTGAGTACTTCATAGTATTTTTCCATATTCCCTCCTTTGTAGCTTGAGATACATAATCGTATTTATTATTATAATATAATCCAATTGAAAGATGCATCGGAGGTATATAATTATGAAAAGAAAAATTATTACTGTAGAAGGAAATAAGTGTAACGATTGTGGATTATACGTTAATGCGTGCCACGAGGGAGCGAAAGAAAATCCATAAACATGTACAGTTGAACAATATAAAGAGCATTTTGATTGTTAGAATGAAGGTGTCTTGTTGTGGAGAAAAAGTGAACTCAGTTCAAAATGCTTTGTTGAGCAGTAGCAAAATGATACCATGGAACGTCATCACAGTTGGTGTGAAAGGAAATATAGTTGAAGATTTTTGATTTGTTTAATATAAATCAGCTTTAAACATTTTAAAAGGAGGAATAAAAATGTCAGATATGTTTTGTTTTCAATGTGAACAGACAGCAGCGGGGAAAGGCTGTACTATAAAGGGAGTATGTGGTAAAAATACAGATGTTGCCAACAAACAGGATGAATTGACTGCAGCTTTGGTGGGATTGGCAAGAGCAGCGAATGGAAATCCGAGTTCAAGAGCTAACGATCTTATGATGAAGGGATTGTTTATAGCGATCACTAACGTAAATTTCGATGAAAAGAGAATCCAGGACCTTTTAAATGAAATAGAGGATGAAAAAAACAAACTAGGTGGTGCTGAAGATTTTAGTTACAAAGAGCTCTGGTCAGGGGATCCTGACATAGTATCTTTGAGGTCAACTCTATTACTTGGTTTAAGAGGAATGGGAGCATATGCATGGCACGCTCATGTTTTAGAAAAGGACGATGATGAAATCAATAAATGGTTCTTCAAAGGGATGAAGGCCCTTGGTGAAAACCATCTTGTTGAGGAATGGCTCGATCTTCTCATGGAATTTGGAAATATCAACCTGAAATGTATGGGACTGCTAGATGAAGCTAATACATCTACCTATGGTAATCCTGAACCTACAAAGGTTACAACTGATATTGAAAAGGGTCCGTTTATTGTAGTTACCGGCCACGATTTACATGATTTAAAACAGTTACTGGAACAAACTGAAGGAAAGGGAATCAATATTTACACTCATGGTGAAATGCTTCCATGTCATGGATATCCAGGTTTGAAGAGATATGCACATCTCAAGGGAAATTACGGAACAGCATGGCAGAATCAGCAGAAGGAATTCGATAATATGCCAGCACCTATTCTTTTCACTACAAACTGTTTGATGCCACCAATGGCCTCATATTTTGATAGAGTATACACAACATCGGTAGTTGGTTTCCCAGGCACTAATCATATTCCTGATGATTATGGAAAGAAGGATTTTACTCCAATTATTGAGAAGGCTTTAGAACTCGGTGGTTGGGACGAAGATAAACACATGACAGGTATAAACGGGGGTTCCGAATTGATGACAGGATTCGGCCACAACGCAGTATTGAGTGTTGCAGATCAGGTAATAGCAGCTGTTAAAAGTGGAGCAATAAGCAGATTCTTTTTAGTTGGGGGATGTGACGGAGCAAAACCCGGAAGAAATTATTACACCGATTTTGTTAAACAGACTCCCGAAGATTCTGTTATTTTAACTCTCGCATGTGGCAAATTCAGGTTCAACGATTTAGATTTAGGAACCATCGGAGGATTTCCAAGAATTATGGATATGGGACAATGTAACGATGCTTATTCTGCGATTCAGGTTGCTGCTGCACTTTCACAGGCATTTGAATGCGGAGTTAATGATCTTCCGTTATCAATAGTTCTTTCGTGGTACGAACAGAAGGCGGTGTGTATTCTTTTAACACTTTTCGCATTAGGTATTAAGAATATCTACATTGGACCTACAAACCCGGCTTTCTTCTCAGAAAATGTTCTGAATGTTTTGGTTGAAAAATTTAACATTAGATCTATAACCACTCCTGAGAATGATCTCGCAGAAATTCTGAAAGAATGATGGGATAATAAATTCTTGAAATTATTTTTATAAAAATTTCCATTTTGTATTTTCCGCCTGATATAATATATTGAATCTTTTACAACAGGGAGTGATATAGATGGGAAATTGATAATTCCACAGGATTACAAGGCAAAATTGAACTTGAGGGACACTGAAGTTGCTATAAAAAAACTGAAGGACTATTTTCAGTCCGCTTTAACTTACGAGTTGAATCTTACAAGAGTGTCTGCTCCACTTTTCGTTCAACCGGAATCTGGTTTGAATGACAATTTAAACGGTGTTGAAATGCCTGTTAGTTTTCAGGTTAAGGGCGCAGCAGACTGTCGGGCCGAAATCGTACATTCGCTGGCAAAATGGAAGAGAATGGCTCTTGCGAAATATGGGTTCAAAAGCGGTGAGGGTATATATACCGATATGAATGCCATAAGAAAGGAAGAGAATCTGGATAATCTTCACTCGATATATGTTGATCAGTGGGATTGGGAAAAGATAATTTCTAAGAAAGACAGAAACAGGAAAAAACTTGAAAATATAGTCAGAAGAATTTATAAAGTTTTCAAAAGTACCGAGAATTTTATCACCTATGAATATAGAAAACTCAAATCTACCCTTCCGGATGAAATTTTTTTCATAACGACTCAGGAACTGGAAAATCTGTATCCTGATCTTTCTCCGCGAGAAAGGGAAGATAAAATAACCGAGAAAAGGGGAGCAGTTTTTCTAATGAAGATCGGAGGAGTTTTAAAATCAGGTATTAAACATGATGGGAGAGCCCCTGATTATGATGATTGGGAATTGAACGGTGATATCATATTCTGGTATCCTTTATTGAATAGGGCCTTTGAAATGTCTTCCATGGGTATAAGAGTAGATGAGGATTCACTAGTGAGCCAGCTGAAAATTTCGGATAATATTGATAGATTGAATCTTCCCTTCCATAAAGGGATTTTAAATAAAGAACTGCCATACACTATTGGTGGAGGAATAGGGCAATCCAGAATTTGCATGTATTTTCTTCAAAAGGCTCATATAGGGGAAATTCAGAGTTCTATATGGCCGGAAGATATGATAAAAATCTGTGAGGAAAATGGAATAAATCTTCTTTAAATATCTGCAGGCGGGAGTAACCCCCGCCTTTAAATTTTATGTACAAATATTTTTTGCAATTGGTATAAAAAGTCACGAGTATTTTTGGAATACTATTGTTTTTTTGTATACCTAAAGGTATAATGGTTATGTTAAAGGATGTGAATTATCATAGATAATAAAGAAAAAATTCTTCAGACAGCGTTATATCTTTATTCGAACAATGGATTTGATTCGGTTGGAATTCAGGATATTGTTGACAGATCAGGTGTAACAAAACCGACGCTTTATCATTATTTTAACAGTAAAGAGGGGCTAATAGAAGAGTTGTTGGATTCACAGCATCATAATCTGATGAGGGGGTTGAACATTTCTACGAAGTATTCCGGTGATCTCCCACTCACTATAAATAAAACCGTTAAAACTTTTTTCAATTTTGCAAAAAACAACAGGGATTATTACAGAATTTTGCTTTATTTGCAGTACTTACCCGTAGACAACAGATGGAGTGAAGTTTCAAAAGAGTACATCCTGAAGATCTTTAAAACACTCAATGAAATGTTTGTAAGTATGGCCGCGCATCACGGAAACCTAAAAGGTAAGAATAAAAATCTGACCGTTTCGTTCATGGGAGTAATCAATTCGTATATCAATCAGTATTTGAATAATCCAGGTGAACTGAACGAAGATCTTGCATTCACGGTTTCTCATCAATTTATGCATGGGATATACGCGTGATTTTTTTTATCATTTATATACCTATCGGTATAACAAAAAAATAATGGGAGGAGATATTAAATGCTGGAAGAAAAAATAGTGTATCAAATTTATCCAATAGGCCTGTGTGATTGTTATTATCCAAACGATTTCAAAAGTTCGTCTCAGGAAAAGATAAAAACTATCTGGGAATGGATACCGCACATAAAGGGTCTTGGAGCGACTACCATTCTCTTCAATCCATTGTTTGAATCTATTTATCATGGATATGATACGAAGGATTTCTTTTCGGTCGACAGAAGAATAGGAACCAACACTTCTTTCAGGAAACTGGTTGAGGATATTCATCTTTTAGGAATGGAAGTTATGCTTGATGGTGTTTTCAATCACGTGGGGAGGGAGTTTTTTGCATTTAAAGACTTGAAGAAAAACAAAGATGCATCCCTGTATATCAACTGGTTCAAAAATGTCGATTTTGGTAGTAACAACCATTATAACGATGGATTTTCATATGATAGCTGGAATGGTCACGACAGTCTGGTGAAGCTAAATCTTGGAAACCGCGAGGTAGTTGAATATATTTTCAATGTCGTGAAGTTCTGGATAAAAGAGTTCGATATAGACGGATTGAGGCTGGATGCAGCGGATTGCCTCGACACAGAGTTTATAAAGGAACTCAACAACTTCATAAAGAATCTGAATAAGAATTTTTTTCTTGTAAGCGAAGTGATTCATGGAGATTACAACAGGTATATAAGTGACAGAGAGAGTCAATCGGTAACAAATTATGAATGTTACAAAGGGTTCTACTCTTCTCTGAACGATAAAAATATGTTTGAAATAGCTTATTCACTGAACAGGCAGTACGGAAATGGTGGAATATACAAAAATAAGATCCTGCTCAATTTCGTGGACAATCACGATGTCTCAAGAATAGCAACAGCAGTTGACAGTAGTTTTTATCTTTATCCAATTCATATTCTTCTTTTAACCGTTCCGGGGATTCCTTCCATTTATTATGGGAGCGAATGGGGCATAGAAGGTATAAAAGATGATTCCGACAAGAAGATAAGACCATATATAGATATAGAAAACGTTGAATCGACTGCGGAAAACAGAGATCTGATAAAAACAATAAAAAAATTGATTGAAATAAGAAAGAATTCATCCGCTTTGAAATATGGAAATTACGCTGAAATTTGTAAAGAGGCGCAGTTTTTTTCTTTCAAAAGGGAAACGGAAAAAGAAAAGGTGATAGTTTTTGTAAACACTTCGGAATCGGAATATAATTTTAATTCTGTAAATGAAACCGGAAAATATCGTGACGTTTTAAATGATGAAGAGATAGTGTTAAACGGAAATGATGACATTCAGATTCCCGCTTTCTGGGGAAGAATCCTACTGGAGGAATGTTAAAATTCGCATACTTATTTATACTCACTTATAACCTACTTTAAAGAAGGGAATGACCTCTATTCAATTATAATCACTATATTTAGAATTTTATAAGAATTCATTTTAGTGTAAGAATCTTAATAGAGCTTTGGTGATAGATGGAGGTTGCATAGGTTTTATGAGAATAGAGAAGCATCCGATACTTACATTTGAAAAAGGAAAAGAAATATATTTCACATTTGACGGCAAAAGAATAAAGGCTTTTGAAGGGGAAACGATTGCCGCTGCATTGCATGCAGATGGAATAATAAAATACAATACCAGTCCGAAGTTGCACAGGCCAAGGGGCCTGTTTTGTGCGGTTGGTCATTGTTCATCATGCTTGATGACGGTGAATGGCGTTCCTAATACGAGAATTTGCGTGATCAGAGCGGAGGAAGGAATGATAGTACATTCTCAGAATCCCAGAGGTGATTTGAATGATTGAAACTGATATTCTGGTTATAGGTGGAGGTCCCGCGGGAATTTCCGCAGCACTTGCTTGTGGACGAAATAATATAAAAACCGTTCTTATTGAGGAACGGGATTTTCTTGGGGGCCAACTTATAAAACAAACTCACAGATTTTTCGGTTCAAAAGAAGAGAGAGCAGGTAGCAGAGGAATAAGGATTGCCAAAGATCTGATGGATGAAATAAAGAAAAACAAAAATATAGAACTTTATCTGGATGCCAGGGCACTGGGATACTATGAGGAGGAGAAAATCTTCACGGTTTTACAGAACGGTAGGATGCTCAAATTTTCTCCCAAGAAATTGATTATCGCCACAGGAGCATTTGAGAAATCTTTGAGTTTTGAAAACAATGATTTACCTGGGATTTATGGAGCAGGGGCCGTTCAAACACTAATGAACATATACGGTGTTAGGCCTGCTGAGAGAATACTCATGATTGGTTCGGGGAACATTGGCCTGATTGTATCCTATCAATTGATTCAGGCAGGAGTACAGGTTGTTGGAATAGTCGAGGCGGCTCCCGAGATAAGCGGATATGCCGTTCATGCATCGAAGGTAAGAAGATTGGGTGTGCCATTATACACTTCTCACACGATAAAAAAAGCCTTTGGAAATGAATTTGTCACGGGAGCGGAGATAATAGAACTCGATAGAAACTGGAATGAAATAAATGAAACAGAAAAGGAGATCGATTGTGACTGCATATGTCTCTCCGTTGGATTGAGTCCCCTTGTGGATATTCTCTCACAGAGTGGATGTGAGATGGTATATATTCCCGAACTGGGTGGAGAAGTTCCGGTGAGAAATGAAAATATGCAGACTTCAATAGATAACATCTACGTAGCTGGTGATCTTGCTGGCATAGAAGAAGCTACTGCAGCCATGCTTGAGGGAGAGTTGGCAGGTTTATGTGCGGCGAGTACCCTCATAAATGATGTGAAACAGGATGAAAGAATAGAGAAAATAAAAAATAATTTAAAAGTGCTCAGAAGTGGACCAACGGGTTCAAAAATAAGAAGTGGTCTGAATAAACTGATGAAAGGTGAAACTTTTTTTCAGAAGAAGAGAAACACCGGCAGTGAGATAGAAGCTTTGAAAAAAACCGGTGTTCCTTCCGGGGAAAACTTGAAGAGTATTCTTCCCGATGAGAAAAGAATGAATGAAACCCCCTTTGCACTGATTGAATGTTTTCAAGAAATCCCCTGCGATCCATGCGTTAATAACTGTCCCTTCGGTGCGATAACTGAAGGGACGGATATTAACAATTTGCCGAAAATCGATTATTCAAAATGTACTGGTTGTGGGAGTTGTATAAACAGATGTCCGGGCCTGGCAATTTTTTTAATAAATAAAAATTATTCTGAAAACACCTCGACGGTTTCTATGCCCTATGAAATGTTGCCCATTCCTCAAAAGGGAGAAATAGTGGATGTACTGGACAGAAAAGGGAAGAAAGTAGTGTCAGGAAAAGTAGTGAACGTTTTGAAAAATGAAAAGATGGATAAAACGAATGTGATTTCGGTTGAAATTCCGAAGGAATTTTTTAACGTTGCACGAAATATCAGGTTGGTGAAATAATGAAAGAAGAGAATATCATAGTCTGCAGATGCGAAGATGTCACTCTTAAGGCGATAAGAGAACTGATAAAGAGAGGTTATACTAATATAGAAGAGATAAAGAGAATGACCAGATGTGGAATGGGACCATGTCAGGGTAAAAACTGCGGGCAGATAATTTTGAGGGAAATTTCAAAGATAACGGGTATTCCTGTTGATAAGCTGAACCTTCAAAAGTATCGTCCGCCATTCGGCGGAATAAAATTTTCAGAAGTTTTAGGTGAAAATAATGATGAAAAATAAAGCGTCGATAGTGATAATCGGAGGTGGGGTAATAGGATGTTCTGCGGCATATAATCTTTCAAAAAGGGGACTTAAAGATATAGTTCTCGTAGAGAAAAACTTTCTGGCCTCAGGAGCCACTGGAAGATGTGGTGCTGGCATAAGGCAGCAATGGGGTACGAGGCAGAACTGTTTTCTGGCGAAAAAAAGCATGGATATTTTTGAAAATTTCCGTGATTACGTGGATACGGAAATCGATATAGAATTGAAGCAAAAAGGTTATTTGCTTCTTGCCTACTCCGATAAGGAAGTCGATCAATTTGAAAAGAATATCTTTATTCAACACGAGTACGGTATTCCCTCGAGAATCCTGGAACCAGAAGAATCTCTGGAAATCGTTCCATTTTTGAATATTGAGAAACTCAAAGCTGCTGCTTTTTGCCCAACCGATGGTCATGCAAATCCGTTTCATGTGACGGCCGCATATGCGGAAGCTGCGAAAAAAAACGGGGTCACAATTTTGAAAGATACAGAAGTTCTGGGAATAAATAAATCAAAAGAAAGAATAACAGGCGTCGAAACATCGAAGGGATTAATTGTGACCGAAAAAGTATTGAACGCAGCAGGAAGTTGGGCAAGAGAAATTGGCAAGATGGCGGGGCTTGATCTGCCGGTTTTTTCCGAAAGGCATGAAATCTTGGTGACCGAACCGGTTAATCCCGTTCTCGATCCTATGGTTATGTCCTTTTCTTACAATATTTACTGCCAGCAATCACCACACGGGAGTTTTATAATGGGATACGGACCTGAAAACGAATTTCACAACCACAGAATAAACAGCTCCTGCAATTTTCTTGAAAATATGAGTAAAAAAGCAACGTGGTTACTTCCCCCCCTGAAGAAACTCAGGATAGTCAGACAATGGGCGGGAAGTTACAATATCTCTCCTGATAAACAGCCGATAGTTTGTGAATCGGAGGAACTCGCCGGTTTTTATATGGCGATTGGATTCAGTGGTCACGGATTTATGCTTTCTCCCGCGATTGGAATATATCTGACTGGTTTGATTTTGGAAGAAGAACCTCCCTTTGATATAACGGTTGATCTGGGGAGATTTGAAAGAAGAGAGACAATCTCTGAGCCATCGGTAGTATGAACAATAAATAATTATTATATACAGGAGGTATTAAAAAATGAACGGATTTCCTTTTATCGAAAAACCTGAAAATGAAGCAATCCTATCTTACTTAAAGGAATCAAAGGAAAGAAAGGAACTCGAAGAGAAACTGGAAGAATTGAGTGGTAAAGTTATAGATATTCCTGCAATCATAGGTGGCAGGGAAGTCAGAACTGGAAATACTGCGAACTGTGTAATGCCGCATGATCATTCTCATGTTCTGGCAAAATACCATAAAGTTGGAGAAAAGGAAATAAAAGAAGCTATTGCATGTGCTCTGGAAGCAAAAAAAACCTGGAATGAATTGACATGGGTGGACAGAGCATCTATATTCAAAAAAGCTGCCGATCTGCTTTCAACATCATGGAGGAGTACATTGAACGCCTCAACGATGTTGGGGCAGAGCAAAACGGTATTTCAGGCGGAAATAGATTCTGCATGTGAAATAATAGATTTCTGGCGGTTTAATACATATTACATGTCCGAAATATATAAAAATCAACCCGACTCTTCCAGGGGAGTATGGAACACTCTTGAATACAGGCCGCTTGAGGGTTTTGTTTTTGCTGTAACACCATTCAATTTCACATCTATCGGGGGAAACCTTCCGACTTCCCCGGCAATAATGGGAAACACTGTTCTTTGGAAACCTGCTTCGACTGCGGTTTATTCTTCGTACTTCATGATGAAATTACTGCAGGAGGCGGGATTACCGGGCGGTGTTATTAATTTTATTCCAGGAAGAGGTTCTGAAGTAGGGAAATTAGTTCTTAATGATCCTGATCTTGCGGGAATACATTTCACCGGCTCGACAGCCGTATTTCAGAATATGTGGAGAACGGTCGGTACGAATATAGAGAAATATAAATCTTACCCAAGGATCGTTGGGGAAACAGGCGGTAAAGATTTCATTTTTGTACACGAATCGGTCGATAGAGAAGTACTGAAAACAGCCATTATAAGAGGCGCTTTTGAATTTCAGGGACAGAAATGTTCTGCAGCATCACGTTCTTATATACCGCAGAATGTATGGAGTGAAATAAAAGATGATCTTATTGAACAAACAAAAGGGATAAAAATGGGAAACCCTTCAGATTTCACAAATTTTATGTCTGCCGTCATAGATAAAAATGCATTCGATACTATAAAGGCTTACATCGATTATGCAAAAGAATCAAATGATGCGAAAATTTTATGTGGGGGGAATTGTGACAATTCGAAGGGATATTTTATTGAACCCACCATCATATTGACGACTAATCCAAAATTCAAGACAATGCAGGAAGAGATATTCGGTCCCGTTATGACGATCTTCGTCTACGATCAGAAAAAGTATGAAGAAACCCTCCATCTCTGTAACGAAACTTCCCCTTACGCTTTGACGGGCTCGATTTTTGCAAAAGATAGATTTGCAATCAGAAGGGCAATGGATATTTTAAGAGACGCTGCAGGCAATTTTTATATAAACGATAAGCCAACAGGAGCAGTAGTCGGGCAACAGCCATTTGGGGGGGCGAGAGCTTCTGGTACCAATGATAAGGCTGGAAGTTCGGTTAATCTGTTGAGATGGGTTTCAATGAGATCAATAAAGGAGAATTTTATTCCATCAAAATGTTACAAATATTCTTACATGGAATAAAAATAAAGTATATTAAGTAAGATTTTTAACAGGAGAATACCAGGATTCTCCTGTTTTGTTTGCTTTAAGTATTTTTTTCAGGTATAATTTTAGCACTCACCTTTAGGGGAAAGAGATGGAAAAGAAAAAAATAAGATCGTCAGATCCGGGAAGCGGTTTAAAGGACAAATCTACAGAAAAAAATGATAAATATCTTTTTGATCCCTACTTTTTAGAATATTCCAGTGAAGAAGAAAAGTATAATCAATTTGCTTTTATTTGTATAGATAATTTAGAATAAAAATTTTTATCATTATGCTTATTTTGTGGTTTTAGTAATTATTACTACAATATTTTGTAATTGTATAATTTTGATGTTATTTCCAGAGAAGAATTAGAAAATTTTTTCCGGAAAGGTTTTTATTGTGTGCAAAAGGAACCACCTCTATTTTTTAATAATTATGATGAATAAAGAATTAAAAAATTTAAAAAGGAATTTGCTTATTCTTGCTTTTCTTATAATAGATAAAAATTGTGCAGAGATGAATTATAATATAAGTATATAGTATTGATTTTTGTGATGAAGATCAATATAAAAAGATTATTTTAACGGCAAAGGTGAATTTATATGAGAAAATTTGTATTTTTATTTTCTGTTATTTTTTTTGTTCTGTTTTTTTTGGTCGGGTGTCCTCTTTTCACGTTCGATGTTTCGACGGAAGTTGTTGGTAATGGCGAGATAACTTTAAGCCCGTCGAAAGAAAGTTATGTGTTAAATGAAGAAATCACAGTTGAGGCCATTTCCGATGAAGGATGGTATTTCGAAAAATGGGAAGGAGATTTAGAGGGTGATACTAATCCCGCTTATCTTAAGATAGATTCTAATAAATCTGTAAAAGCTTACTTTGTCATAAAAGAATTTTCAATGACCCTCTCTTCTCAGGGAAATGGAGAAATCACAAAAAACCCGGACGAATCCACTTACTATTATGGTGATGAGATAACTCTGACTGCAACACCGGATGAAGGCTGGAGTTTTACAGGCTGGTATGAGAATGATGCAAAGATATCGGTAGAAAATCCCCTTGAAATAGAAATCCTGGAAGAAAGAAATATTTATGCTCTTTTCACTATTGATGAATATACCTTAATAGTGAATTCGGAAAATGGTTCGGTTATAAAAGATCCTGATAGAGATACCTATGAACACGGTACCACAGTTGAATTGGAGGCGGTGTCTGATGATGGGTATCATTTTGTTAGTTGGACAGGGGATCTTGAAGGAGAAAAAAATCCCGATACAGTTTTAATGGATTCGGATAGAGAGATCACAGTCAATTTTGAAATTAATGAATATACGTTCAGCCTCAATGCTACAGGTAATGGAGAAGTCTCAAAAACTCCCGATTTATCTGAATACGATCATGGAACGGAGATTACTATAACAGCCACCCCTGATGAAGGTTGGAGTTTCGATGGCTGGTATGAAAATGGAGATAGACTTTCATTGAATTCATCTGAAAAAATATTGTTAACTGAATCGGGGGAATTATGGGCGCTTTTTACAATTAATGATTATTATTTGAATATTAATGTTTCTGGTGAAGGTACAGTGACCAAAGTTCCCGATAAGGCGATGTACGAATTCGGAAATGTTGTTACTTTAACCGCTCTGGAAGATGAAGGGTGGGAATTTTCCAATTGGGTAGGAGATGTTACTGATTTGGACAATGATGTAACCACAATTACTATGAGCGAAACGAAAGAGGCAACAGCAGTTTTTGAGAAAAAAAGTTTTAGTTTCAATTTTTCAAAAGAAGGAAACGGAGAAATTTCAAAAAGTCCGGATGAATCTGTTTACTATTATGGAGAAGAAATAACTTTGATGGCCACTCCTGATGAGGGATGGAGTTTTATCGGCTGGTATGAAGATGGTAAGTTGGTTTCTCCGGAACCCATTTCAAAAATTGCCATATATGAAGAAAGAGATATAGAAGCTCTGTTCACGATAAATGAATATGCATTGACTGTGAATTCGGAATATGGAAACGTAACGAAAAATCCTTATAAGTCGAAGTATGAATACAGTTCAATCGTACAGGTGAGTGTCGAACCCGAATACGGTTATGAGTTTGACCACTGGGAAGGCGATGCATCGAGTACGGACAATCCAGTTGAAATAATTATGGACAGAGAAAAAGTGATCACGGCGATTTTCAATCAGTTACCCCTTGATAAATTTACTTTGACGGTCGATGTTCAGGGGAATGGTTCTGTCAGCAAAACACCGGATAAATCCGAATACTTCGATGGAGAAACTGTTCAGATAGAGGCCACACCGGAAGATGAATGGTATTTTTCCGAATGGAAAGATGATGAAACGGGAAGTGAGAATCCTTTATCAATTGATATAAATTCTAACAAAGTGATAACAGCGGTATTTTTGAAAATCCCCAATGTCCCACCGACCATTTCAAAGATGAGTGGTCCCAGTGGAGTTGTCGATGGAAGCAGTCAGACTTTCAAATGGTCCGCGAGTGATTCTGATGGAACGATCGTTGGATATGAATACAGAAAAGACAGCGGTTCATGGGAGGAATTGACGAACACTCAATATACATGGTCGTCGATAACCAAAGGAGAACATACGTTTGAAGTGAGAGCGAAGGATGATGATCTCGATTATTCAAACATCATTTCCTGGAGTTTTGAGTATATCAATCTTGAATCCGGAATGTTTAAAGTGGCAAATTCATGGGGAGTCGGTGGCTGGGAAAATGTAGATGACGGTCTCTTGTATATTACTTATGAGGCGATGATTCAGAATAATGTCAGAACGTATATTCTGACTCCCGACTTTACAATGGAGCCGAGATGTATCGCTGTTTTTGAATTGGAGCATCCTGAAAGAGGTGATACGGAAGTATATATTGGGGTTGGAGATCCCGATCATCCCGGTAAAGAAAAGGAATTTTCGCCCTATCTTCTGAATGGAGGAGATTATTCCTATCCTGATAACAAAATGGTATTGGATATAACGGAGCTGCTTCCAATTGACGATGATGTATATTTAAAGGTTTATGATGGGGGAGGAAGTTATATTGGTACCGTTGAATATTTTGCAATTGAATATTATGATAGTTATAGTCTGAGTGACCCTGATGAAATATATGTTGCCGAAGGATTGCCGGTAAATACTTCCAATTATGATGACACAGTTGTTACAATCATAGATGTACAATTAGGTTCTAATACCTTATATAACAGTGAAGAAATTTATTCTTCAAGGTATATTACTGAAAAGATTGGAAATGAAGATATAGAAGAAATAGATAGTTCAAATGAAATAGTAAATGAATATGGTACGGGTCTTAAATCATTTACTGATGATGATATTGAATGGTTGAAAAGTAATGCGGAAAAAATAATTGGTATAAAAGATGAAAATTTCGATTCTCTTCCATCGAGTGTTGATAATTCAGATACTCAATATTTTCCTCCCATTGGTAACCAAGCTAATGTAGGGTCATGTGTGGCCTGGTCGGTTGGTTATTACACCAATACATATTATAATGCTCAAAAATATGGTTGGGATTTAAGTGATGCAAACTGGGAGGGTGGATATTATGGAAGTCCAACATCCAGTTATCAGGATAAAATATTGAGTCCGAACTTTATCTACAACCAGATAAATAATGGTAAAGATGGTGGAGCTTCTTATGTAGACGCGATAAAATTAGTTTGGAATACGGGTGAGAGTTCCTGGGGAAAGTTTCCTTATGAAACCAAACCTGGCGATGGATCAATGAACTATTGTACCGATTGGCCGGATGAACAAGCGTGGAGAGAAGCACCTTTATATAGAAATGAAAAGGGAGATTTATATTATTTGAAAGTGTATGATTACGATGATATAAATATTCTGAGAGATCTGGTCAATCAGGGATATTTGATTTCTATTTCTATCAATGCGGGTAAATACAGTAATTTGACTTCGGAAGATATCTGGAACAGTTCAAATTACGATGTTTCTTCCACAAATCATGCAAATACGATTGTTGGCTATACAGATTGAGAGAGCATTTTAAAAAAATCAAATGAGATTTTTTTGATAAAAAAGGCATCTATTACAGATGCCTTTAATTAATTAATTACGATAGAAATAGAAAAAATTATTAATTTTTATCTATAGCATATAATGCGGAATACAAACCACTCATTAATTGAATTTGAACGAGTTTCTTAATCGGGATTACCGTATAATCAAGCTCTTTATCCAGCTCATCACTCATTTTTTTCATTTCTTCATAGACTTTTTCTGCTGCTTTTTTACAATCTTCATCTTTGGTTGCCTCATAATTCAGGAGCATGATTCTTCTCAGCATTCCCCAAATCAGCATTTTATATGTCTGTGAGACTGGTCCATTATCGAATTCCTCAGCAACAGTTGCTTTCTTTTCCAGTTCTTTGGCTGTTTTTGCCCAATTTTCCTGAACGGGAAGATATTTTTCTGATGATTCGATAAAATGATTTAAAGCAACTACTAGCGGAGATTCTATAACTACTTTGTCTTTGAGAGGCAGATAAATTTCTTTGATCTTTTCATAATTTTCCTTAGTATTTTCTAAATTTTTCATAACAAGGTCTCTTCTTACAAATTCGGTTTCGGAGAGATCTTCTATCTTTGGATTGTAATAATATGGTACTTCACAAACCAGTTCTAAAACTTTGTCGTTAAACTGTTTACAATAATCATAACTGCACGTTCCTGATTTTCCTAGTATTTCAGCAGGGTCTTTATCCGAATTTTTTTCGTAGTAATCGTAAGTATCTTTTGTTGTTGGCATTTTATAAACAGCATCAGCAAATTTCAATGCATACGGCATTTCCGGTTCACCCAAAGAAGCGGGAATATTCAAATCTTCATAAGCTTTTTCAAAAATTGGATATAGCAATGGAACATCGTCGGAAATATAATTATAAACTCCGCCGAAGCCGGCATTATGCAGACTGTAAATAAAAATTGGTTTTTCCTCCTCAATAATCTTCATCAATGCCTTTGTTTCAGGAATAGGATCGTTGTTATCGAGAGTTTTATACTTTATTGGGAAGGTCCATTCGACCTGTTGAAATCCTGCTGGTCTGTAAAAATTCAATGCATAGTTTAAAGGACTATATGGGCCTTTAAACCACCCTTCGTTCAATTTTGCACCATCGTTGTCTGCAACCTTCACTAAAAACCAGCTCACATCACCGAATTGATTTCTGAAATTTTCATTTTCTGCCAATTGCTCTGCCAGATAATCGAGCATCATACTTCCAATGGGTTCATTTGGATGTGGAAAACCATACATCAATATTGACTTAGAACCATTTCCAATCTTCAAACAATAAATTGGATCACCAGCCATCGATTCTCCAATTTGATAGAATTTTACAATATCAGGATACTTTTCTGCGAGTTTTTTGCTTGATTCATTTAGTTCGTCTACAGTTTTAAACGTTTTATAATCCGGTACATTCTTAATTATTTCTTTTATTGAATCCACTTTTTTTCCTCCTCTTTATACACTCTTTATACAAAATGACATGCTACTTTTCTATTTTTACCTATTTCTTTTAATACAGGTTCCTCTTTTTTACAGATATCCTTAGCCATAGGACATCTCGAAGCAAATCTACATCCTGGCGGTGGATCGATTGGTGTCACTACTTCCCCCGTTATCCTGAAACGCTTTTTTTCTTCTCTACTTATAATAGGTGAATAAGATACTAAAGCTCTTGTATATGGATGTAGTGGGTTACCCAATATATCTTTGCTTTCCGCAATTTCCATGATTTTTCCGGCGTAAAGTACCATTATTCTGTTACATATATAAGTTGCGACGGATATATCGTGTGTAATGAAAAGCATTGCAGAATTGAGTTCTTCCTGGAACGTTAACAGTAAGTTCAACACCCCTGCCCTTACAGAAACATCAAGCATAGATACACATTCATCAGCGATGATAAACCTTGGCTTCAGTAACATTGACCTTATGATTGAAATTCTTTGAAGCTGTCCTCCGCTGAGTTCGTGTGGATATCTGGTCAATAAACTTTCAGCAGGTGTAAGTTTTGCATTATTCATAGTTTTTAAAATTGTATTCATTCTTTTGCCCGCATCAGCATTCATACCATTTATTTTCATTGGTAGTTCAATACTTTTGTAAATCAGCATTTTGGGATCAAAAGAGTCATAAGGATTTTGAAAAATCATTTGCATTTTTTTTCTGAAATTCTTATCAAATTTATAGTTCTTTCCGGAAATCGAATTATCTAAAAAGGTTATTTCTCCACTCTGTTCAAAATCCAGCCTATTGATAACTCTTCCCAAAGTGGATTTTCCACATCCGCTCTCACCCAATACTCCAAATATCTCTCCTTCGCGAATAGAAAAGTTAAGATCGTCGACGGCTTTAACATATTTCTTTTTTCCCATTTTTCTTACCGGAAAATATTTTTTTAGATTTTTTACTTCCAGAATATTTTTATCCATGTAACTCACCAACTCTAAAACATTTTACTTTTCTGCCTTTATAGTCTTGTAATACGGGTTTGCTTTTTTTGCAGATATCCTTTCTGTACTTACATCTATCATAAAATATACAGTATTCCGGGGGATTTATCAGATCCGGTAATATCCCCGGAATCCCCTTAAGCGTTGCTCCATCGGGATTCAAATCAGGATGCGATTCTACAAGAGCCTGAGTATATGGATTAAATGGTTCAAAGATAATATCTTTAACATTACCGTATTCCAGTAATTCCCCTGCATATAGGATTGCTATTTTTGTACAGACTTCATTAACAACACCAACATCGTGAGTTATCATCATAACCGTTAATTTGAAGTCATCAACAAGTCTTTTTATTTCATCAAGAAGCTGTCCCTGCGTAATAACATCTAAAGCAGTGGTTACTTCATCCAAAATTACGAGTTTGGGATTGAATACTAATCCTAGAGAAATCATAACCCTTTGCATCATTCCACCACTGAGTTCATGGGGGTACATGTTAAGGGTTTTTTTTGGAAGATTAACAATTTCCAGAAGCTTTGACAGTTTTTCTTCAGCTTCGTTTCTGGATACCTGAGGTTTATGAGCTAAAACTACATCGTACATTTGATCGAAGATCTTATGTACGGGACTGAGGGCACTCATAGCCTTTTGAAAGACAATCGACATTTCGATCCATCTCAATTCTCTGAATTCTTCATCGGAAATGTTCAAGATATCTTTATTGTTCAATTTTATCTCAGAAGCCTTCATATAACCATTTCTTGGTAAAATCCTCATCAGACCATGAGCAAGGGTGCTTTTTCCGGACCCTGATTCTCCTATTATTCCGACTATGTCTCTTTCATTTATATCAAGGGTAAAATCTCTTACCGCTTTTACTTCATTTTTCTTCATTCTATAATTTATATCAATATTTTTCATCTGCAACAAAGGCATATTATTTTTCCCCCTTGTTTTTAGGATTGAATGTAAATTGTAATCCATCACCAATGAAAGAAAATGCAAGGACAGCCAGGACAACGAATATTCCTGGAATGACGATAGTCCAGGGGGCATATGTCATGTACGGTCTACCTTGATATATCAATTTACCCCAACTTGTTAAATTTGGATCTCCCAACCCAATAAAACTCAAAGAGGCCTCCGTAAGAATTGCTCCACCCATTTGAAGGGCCGAGTTCGCAATTATGGGAAAAACACCGTTTGGTATCACGTGTCCAAATAGAATTCTTGTATTAGATTCACCGGTGGATCTGGCGACAGTTATGAATGTTTTTTCTTTGATTGAAAGAGCCTGAGCACGCATCAGTCTGGCATTTCTTGGCCACGTTGTGAGACCAATAACCAGCATAATATACATGATATTACTTCCAAAAATTGATACAATTATCAAAATCAGAAAAAAAGCAGGTATCATCAAAAATGTGTCAATGACTTTACTCACTATATCATCCGTTATGCCACCATAATACCCGGAAAAGGACCCTATAAAAATTCCTATTATTGCCGATAATCCCGCCGCAACAAAACCAACCGATAGGGATATTCTTGTACCAAAAATTACTCTTGAAAAAAGATCCCTTCCTAAGTGATCAGTTCCAAAGAGATGATTTAATGAGGGAGATTGAAGAACATCATCGGTCATTGTATCCGGGGAGTATGGAGAAATCATCGGAGCAAAAATTGCCATCACAACAAAAACAAACAGTATACATAAACCGATGACCCCTTTTATATCTCTAAAATACATTTTAACTGATTTTGCCAATTTATTTTCGTGTCTTGACAAATTTATCTTATTTTCCACAGTCATAATTTATTCCCTTCTAATCCTAATATCTTATTCTTGGATCAACCAATGCATAAACAATATCGGTTATCAATATTGCCAGACATATACATACGGCCATTACAAAATAAATACCAAGAAGTAAGTTATAATCCCTTCTGAAGACGGCATCTAACATTAATCTACCCATTCCTGGCCAAGCGAATACTATTTCTACAAGAGCAGCTCCCGCAATGGCATAACCCAAAGTTAATCCAAAAATAGTTATCGTAGGTAAAATAGCATTTTTTAAAACATATTTTTTGAATATTTTTTTCCTGCTTATTCCGATAGCTGTAAAAGTTGTAATGTATTCATCCTGATTAACTTGGTCTATGGATGACCGGGTAACTCTAAAGAAAATCGGAATCTGGATAAGTGCAAGTGTTGCACATGGTAATACAAGATGGTATAGAATATCTCCGATTTTCGCAAATCCTTCATAACTTTCTCTTACGTTGAACATACCGGAAGTGGGAAATAATTTGAAAGTTGATGAAAAGGTCAGTATTAAAACCAGAGCTAACCAGAAGGATGGCATAGCATAAAATATGTATGCGAATACGGAAAAAATTGAATCAAGAATTTTTGTTTTCCTTCTTCCGACCGCTACCGCTATAAGTGTTCCAATTATAAAAGCGATTATCGCGGCAGTCACGGTCAACAGAATAGTCGCACCAACTCTTTCGAAAATCAGACCGTTTACACTTGTGCCATAAATAAATGAATATCCAAGGTTTCCCTGGAATATATTTCTGTAGTACAAACCCAATTGAACAATAAGTGGCTGATTTAGACCATATTGTTCTTCGAGGGCTTCAATAACCTCCGGCGAAGGTTGCTCAAGCCCTGAAATTAACTGAGCAGGATTCCCCGGTGCCAAATGTATTATGAAAAAATTTATTGCAACGATAAGAAGAACCATGGGAATAATACTCAGTGTTCTCCTAATAATAAATCTACCTAAGGAAGACAAGCCTTTCACCTCCAAGAGAAAGAACAAAAAAAGAGAGGCGGCACATTCGTACCGCCAGTATATTTATTTTTTTAGAAATTGAGTTTTATAAGAGAATAATCATTACTGCTGATTTTTCCAGGTTCATTTACAGGCATTCCTTCAACATAAGTTTTGTATACGTGAATATAAGAAACTTCTGCCAATGGAATGAAAGGAAGATCTTCAGCCAGCTGAGCTTGAGCGGCATAATAATATGGTTTTCTTACTTCAATGTCCGCACTCTTAGATGCCTCACTGAGATTCTCATCTACAACCTCATTCGAATAACCCATTATATTTAAACTTCCACCTGTACCTGCTCTGAGTGTTAAATTGTCAGGATCAGGTCCCTGAAATCCATTTAGCATAGCGATATCATAATTATGAGCGTTCATAACCTTTTCTATCCATGTAGCGATTTCATATTCTCCAAGATTGACTTTAATTCCAACAGTTTCAAGGTTTTCTTTTATAACCGCAGCCATATCTGTCCAGTCGGCACCCTGGAAATAAAGAAGATCGACTTCAAATCTCCAGCCATCTTCTCCTTTGGCAAAACCAGCTTCATCAAGTAACGCATTTGCCTTTTCAGGATCATAAACTGGTGCTGTTATATCTGTATCAACGGCCCAGGGAATAGCAGGTGTGTAGAAGTATTCTCCAATTCCACCATAACCACCCAGAACTTTATCTACAATTGCCTGCTTATCAATAGCATAAGCAACAGCTTCTCTGACCTTCTGGTTAGTAACGACTCTTGATTCGTCCGTTAAGTTGAAAGATACATAATACCTGCTCGGTGAAGGAATAACTTTTACCTCTACTTCAGGATTTGCAGAGAGAATACCAAGCGAATTGAATCCTGGTCTGTTGAGATCAATATCAGCTTCACCATTCAGGAATGATTGCATCGCTGTATTTGGATCCGGGATTATTTTGTAAACTATTTTGTCGACAAATGGACCTTCACCCCAGTAATCCTCATTCTTCTCAAGAGTAACGTGGTCACCCTTTACCCACTCAACGAACTTGAATGGACCTGTACCTATGGGATTCTGGTTTGCTGGATTTGTAGCCCAATCTGTACCTTCATAAATATGAGCCGGCATAATTTGAGTGCCATACCATGCTAAGAACGGTACAAAAGGAGCATAAGGATCGTTTAATTTTACTACAACGGTCAAATCATCAGGACAAACTACTTCTGAAATCATTGAAACGTTATTGTAGGCGGAACCCTTATTTTCGATGATAGCATCTATGGTATATTTAACATCCTTCGAAGTGAATGGTTCGCCGTCGTGCCACTTTACGCCCTCTCTCAGGTTGAAAGTATACTCTTTTCCATCCTCGGAAACTTCCCAGCTTGTTGCTAACTGGGGGATAAGATCATAATTGACATCCTGAGCAACGAGTTGATTAAAAATGCTTCTGTGAATTGTTGCACCGTAATCATCGGTTTTCCAGCATGGGTTGAATGATATTGGATCGCCATTGTAAGCGATTACGAACGTTTGTGCTAAAGAAATAGCCGAAAACAGACATAATGATACCAAAATCAGTAAAAATACCTTTTTCATTTTGACTCCCTCCATTATATTGTAAGATAAGATAAAAATAAAATTTATAAATACAAAGATTGAAAAAAAAATTACTTTTAAGTATAATAACAGTGTTTTTGATTTAAATCCAGTGTTTTTTATGTGTTTTACAATACTTTTACACTAGCCTCAAAAATCTAACAAAATACCTTGAAAAGGTAAATATATTTTGAAAAGGAATCGTATAATTGAAAAATATTAATTACAAAAAAAAGAAAACTATTTTTTCAATCGTTTTTATATTTATATTTGTAACCGGATTTTCCCTGTATCCTCAATCTTTATTCAAGACGATTTACAGCTTTGATATCAGTGAAAATGAGAAATACATTTATTCAAACAGTGAAAAATTCATAATAGTCTGTCATCCGGTGGATGAGGAGTTTTTTTCGTGGATGTTGAATACCGAAGGCTCTTCTGAACAAAATGATTTTTCCAGAAATTTGTTTGAAGAGAGGTTCTCTGAAGAAGGCGGAGTATTTCCCGTTTTTTCTGTGAATATAAAAAACAAATGTGATGATATTGAAATAGATTTGAATGATATTCGTATTAATGGAGTTTCTGCTGAAATTTATGAATATAATGATTATGCATTGTTTAATAAGGTAACTGGTAAAATGACTCTGGAAAAAGATGAAGAAGTGAAATTATACATTTACAGGAGTGATATTTTTGTGGATGAAGAAAATAAACTGGAGAGTTTGAAAGTGGGTGTCGAGAATGTTTTCTTCACTTTTGATAACAACCCCGCATGGGATTATCTCAAGTCCGATATAATCAAATATCCCAGATATTAGTATCGTCAGCCCTGCATTTTTTTAATTGTAATTTATCTTTTTTCGGTATATAAAAAGGCCCCTGCTGGGGCCGAAAAAAATGATAAAATTTTGAGTATATTTAAACTGTTTCTGTATAAAAAAATTAAATGTTGGAATAAACCTCTTCACCTTCAAAAATAGTCTGTTTAAGATTCAATTCCATATCCAATAAAACGAGATTTGCACGATAACCTTCACGTATTAATCCTACTTTATCGGTCATATTCATTTGCTTTAAAGAATTATATGATGATACTTTGGCTAATTCCTGATATGTACAGTTGGTGAATTGAGCAAAATTTTTCACAGCATTTTTAAACAACAATGTGCTTCCAGCCAGAGCGCCGCTTTCCAGTACCGCTTTTCCGTCTTTTACATAAACGTCCAGTCCTCCAAGTTCATATTTTCCATTTGGCATTCCGGCAGCAGCCATAGAATCCGTGATCAGGAAAATTCTATCTGCTCCTTTTATTCTGTAAATTAAATTGACAAACTCGGGTGAAGTATGAATACCATCGACTATCATCTCTATTGAAAAATCAAAATACAAACCTGAACCCGTTCCGCCGATTTCTCTGTGGTGCAGGGGAGTAAGTGCATTCGGAAAGTGAGTTATTTTTTTCACTCCAAGATCAAAAGCATCCAGCATTTCATCAAAACCTGCGGCAGTGTGACCTATAGAAACTTTTATGTTGTTTTTTGTACACTCGTTGTAAAGGTTTTTGAATCCAGCAATTTCAGGAGCGGCAGTTATGAGTCTGACAGGTTTTCTGAGAATTTTTTTCAAATCTTTTCCTTCTGAAGGGAAAATGAATTCTCCATTTTGCGCTCCCTTCTTAACCGGATTTATAAATGGTCCTTCAAGATGTAGCCCCGCAATGGATAATGGCATCTTTTGCATTCTATCTATTATTTCTTCCAATTTTTCCATTGACGCGGAAACGGTTGTAGGGAGAAAAGTAGTTACCCCCTGTTCAAAATTATTTTTCGCCCACTGGACGTATTGATTATAATCTGCATACATGGTATCGATATTTTTTTGTGCATGAGTATGAAGATCGACAAACCCTGGCATTAAAATATATTTTGGTGTACATTCTCTTTTTATTATTTTTACAATTTTGTCTCCGGATATTTCTACACTACCGGTAAAAGCCCCTTCAAGGGGGTCAACAAATAATACTTCCTTAAAAATCATATTATCACCGTCTTTGAAAGATTTTTTGGAGAATCGGGATTCAATCCCTTTGAAATCGATTTTTTATATCCAAGCAGAAGGAAAGGTATGGTTCTCAAAGGTATCTCTTTATCTTCGTTATTTATATCTATGTCTCCGTGGGGGCCTACGACAATTACTCTGGCGTTGTGGCCCTTCAGTTCTTCTATTAGATCGAGCTCATATTTTGTTCCTTTAGATTGAAACAGAACAATTGTCGAGTCGTCTAAAGTTGATTTGGGACCGTGTCTGTATTCCAGCGGTTCGTAATATTCCACGGACTCTAGAGCCATTTCTTGAAGCTTCAATGAACCTTCTTTGGCCAGTCCAAATAATTCATTGAATCCGAGAAAAACAAAATGATCGTATTTTTCCAGATCGATTTCATCGGTGATTTCGTCCGATTCTTTTATTACACGTTCCGATTCTTCATGAAGATTGAAATTTTGAAATTGTCCAAGAAGGAAATTTAAAATTACTACAAAAGAACCGGTCATTACTACACTTTCTTCGTATGCGTAGTCGAAAAGGAAACTTTCGTCACTGTTTTTAATTATCGAACTATCTTTTTGGCATGTTATTCCAAGACAGCAAAAACCCGATTTTTTTAAAAGTTTTTCCGCCAGAACAGTTTCAGAAGATTCCCCCGTTCTTGAAATAAAAATGAGTATATCGTTTGATTTATTGAGAATGTTGGAAATATCGGTTGATATAACACTGCCGGCCGATAATACCATACTCTGTATTCCTTTTCCTAAGAGAAAACATGAGGTTATTAGTCCCAAATTGTAAGATGAACCACAACCAATAAATACATACCTCTTTTCAAAGTCATAGTTGATTTTATAGTTTTTCGTTTCATTCAATAATTCAGGAATTCTAAAAATTTCTTCTTTTGTAATACTCAAAAAATCACTCCTTATATAAAAATCTTTATGGAGAATGTTTCCAAAAATAGGAGAAAATCTCCATAAAAATTTACCATTCGATGAAATAATATCATTTTTATAATTGTTTATCAAATTTAATAACAAGAGAAAAAGTGAGAAAATAAGCTTTAAATGCCTCTAAATTTATTTAAATATCATTTTAGCTAGATAATCGGGATTGGAGTAATTTTCCAAAATGTGGTATTATTTTCCATAACAACTTGGGAGTTGAAGGAGGATATATGTTTTTAAGAGACGAATATTACGACAAAATATTGAATATTATGAAGCTTGTAAAGGAAGAGGAAGAATCAAAAATTCGTGAAGCGGGGAAAATAATAGGTAGAGTTGTATCTGAAGGAAATGTTGTCCATATTTTCGGTTCAGGACATTCCGACATGCTCGCCAAAGAAGTATTTCAAAGAGCGGGAAGTCTGGCGTGTATTAACAGGATCTTTGATCCATCAGATGGAATGGCTGAAAGACTTGAAACCTGGGGAATCAGTTTGATGAAAAAATATGATGTTAAAAAGGGAGAAGTAATTATTATTTTTTCTAATTCCGGAAGAAATCCGTCGCCCATCGAAATTGCGGAATACTGTAAGGAAAAAGGATTGCAAGTCATCGCAATAACGAATCTTAATCATTCTAAAGGAACGGAGTCAAGGCATTCATCGGGTAAAAAATTATATGAAGTGGCTGATGTGGTTATCGATAATCACGGAGAACTCGGTGATGCTGCGATTGAAATTCCGGGAATGAAAGAAAAATCCGGTCCTACCTCAACAGTTATAGGTGCATTAATAATAAATATGATTATGCTCGATGCGATTCAATATTGTATCGACAAAGGATATGAACCGCCTATAATAGTGAGCCAGAATCTCGATGGAAAAGATGAAAGAAATTTGGAATTGTGGCAAAAGTATAGATCAAGAATAGGAGCAATATAAGGTTAATGGACGAAATCAGAAAGTATATTATCGCACTTGATATCGGTGGCACAAAAATAAATGGAGCGATATCAGATTTTTATGGCAGCATCATATTTAAGAAGAAGATTCCCACCGAAGCTGAAAAGGGTGCTGAAAAAGTTTTAAAAAATATTTATGCAGTTATAGATGATCTTTTAGAAAAATCGAAGAGCAAAGGGTATTTTATTGAAGGAATCGGAATCTCTACATTTGGCCAGCTGGATCACATAAACGGAGTAATAAAATACGCCACAAATACGATCCCGGATTGGACCGGATTCAAGTTGAAGAAGGCCATTGAGGAAAAATTCAATATCAATACAGTAATTGAAAATGATGCATATTGTGCGGCCTGGGGAGAAGTTGTCTTCGGTTCTGCAAGAAATTATAAAGATATAATCATACTGACATTGGGAACGGGTATTGGAGGAGCCTTTTTAACGAAGGGTAAACTATACGGTGGATCAAACGGATATGCTGGTTTGATAGGTCACACCAGCATAGAACCATATGGACATGATTGCAATTGTGGATGGAATAGGCTGTATAGAGTCTTATGCTTCGGGTTGGGGTTTGGTAAAAGTTTTTAAAGAGCTTGCGAAGGAAAAATACGGGAATTATCCGGAAAAATTTATTGAGAATCCCGATGCCAGATATATATTTTCTCTGAAGGATGAGGATGAAGTTGCTCTGGAAACTGTGAAACAAATGTCATGGAGATTGGGAACAACGATCGGATCATTGATCACTCTGTTAAATCCTGAATTGGTAGTGATTGGCGGTGGTCTTGCAAACGTGTTTGATCAAATATACAATGATTTGATGATTTCAATAAAGGCACATTCGACACCAGTGGTATTTGAAGAATTCAAACTTAAGAAAAGTGATTTTCCTGATGACATGGGCTTAATGGGCGCAATTGCATTAATATCAAATGGACCAATACCAAGAATTGTTTGAAATCAGAAGGTGATTTTAATGGTAAGAAATTCAAATTTACTCGATTTGATAAAATCCAAAGAAAAAAAATTTACCAAAACGGATTCAAAAATTGCCGAATATATTAAAAAACATTTGAATGAAATCATTTTTATGTCAATAACGGAATTGACTGATGCCACTGAAACCAGTGAAGGATCGTTAGTCAGATTTTGTCAAAAATTGGGATACAAAGGGTTTCATCCTTTTAAAATTGCTTTGGCAACCCAATTATCTAATTTTTCTGATAACAATTCTAAAAATTTTACCAAAGATGATTTATTAAAATTAAAAAACGAAATAACTCAAAAAAACTTGGACGCCGTACAGAGGACCAGTGATATGGTTTCAATCGATTCTCTTGATAAAGCGATAAAAAAAGTAATCGCTGCCAATAAGTTGATCCTTCTGGGATCTGGTGCATCGGGGAATAGCGCACGCGAACTTTTTTATGGACTGATGAGATTGGGATTGAATGTAATATATGAGGTGGGATGTTCACTATGATGCGATGTTGGTGTCTAATTTGAAGGATAATGATGTTGTTTATAGCGGTATCGCAGAGTGGAAGCACCTTCCAAGTTGTTGATATATCTACTATAGCTAAGAAGCAGGGAGCAACAATAATCTCTATAACTTCCCATGACAGGTCACCTTTAGCACAATTATCGGATATTGTACTGCATATTCCTGGGAAGATCTCTCCCTTTGAAAGTGGACAGATACCGGATAGAGCAGCGCAGTTGTTTATGGTAAAGCTTATTACGAATGGAGTATCGGCCGCTTTACACAACAGTAAAGAAGCTATAAAGAAAACCGCCGCTTCTGTTGCACAATGGATTTATTAAAAATTATTAAATATATTTTGGAGTGATTTTATGAACGAGTTAATGAAAAAATTTTACAAGGGTATAATAGTATCCTGTCAGGCTTTTGAAGGAGAACCTCTTTATGCAGATTATTCAATGGCCAGAATGGCTTTGTCTGCTTTAGAGGGTGGTGCCAAAGGGATCAGGGCCAACGGAATTAGAGACATTAAGCAAATAAGAGAAGTTACTGATGTTCCTATCATAGGATTATATAAAGATCATTTGAAAGGTTATGATGTTTTTATAACACCAACTTCGACACATGCTTTGGAAGTATTAGAAGCGGGGGCCGATATAGTGGCGCTTGATTGTACTGATAGAAAGAGACCGGAATCCCTTGAAAATATTTTTATAAAAATCAGAGAGAAATATCCTGAAAAGTTGATAATGGCTGATATAGCTACTTTTCATGATGCAGAAAACATTTTGAAATTAAAACCGGATATCTTCGCGACAACGCTATCGAGCTATACTGAAGAAACCGTTAGCAGACCAAAACCGGATTTAGAACTATTGAAAAACTTAGTAGACGAACTCGATATTCCTGTAGTTGCTGAAGGTAATTATTGGGAGCCGGAAGAGGTGGTAAATGCGCTTAATCTTGGAGCCTGCGCTGTCACTGTTGGATCTGCTATCACAAGACCACAATTAATAACAAAGAGGTTCAATTTAGCAGTAGAAAGTTGGAATAAGAAACAATCAGTAAAATCTAATCTTTAGAAAACGGGAGGTTTTTTATGAAGAAAGTTTTTTTGTTGTTGGCACTATCAGTTTTAATAACTGTAAGCATTTTTGCAACTAATGTAACTATGGTTTACTGGCCGGGGCCGGAAAGCGAAGCAATGCAGAAAGTGGTAAATTACTGGAATGAAAATCAGGGAAAAGAACTTGATATTCAAGTTGAAATATTGAATTTCAGTAGGGATAGTTTTTGGACTAAAGAGGAAACAATGCTTGGTGCAGGTTCTGATGCAATTGATATTGCTTTTACGGCCACTTACATTTTAGGAAGATTGGCAAGACATTTCGTTCCTTTAGAGGGATTTGATATCAATCCGAATGTATTTATCAAATCAACTCTTGACAGTATGACTTATGATAATATGCTTTATGGAGTTCCGTTGGATGCAAGCGTTCATTTTCTTTATTATAGAAAGGATCTCATGGATGAGCTTTTGACAAATGAAGAATGGATTGAAAAGTACAAAGAACTTAGCCAGGAATTTCTTGGAGAAGTAATGGTGCCCGTATCACCAGATCTTTGGGATTGGGATGACTATAAGGCAACCGCGATATTTTTCACTCAAAAATATAACGATGAATCCCCCACCACATATGGAAATGTACTTCAGATGAAAAATTTGGTTTATAACATCATGATCTGGAACGATGTTCTCTGGTCATATGGTGGGACCTGGTTTAATGAGGACGGGAATTCAATATTATTACCGAACCTGCAGAAAAAGCGGCACTGCTTTACAAAGAACTGTATGATATGAACACCACTCCAAAGGGTTGTACAACATATGAATTCGGTGAATTCAATGAAGCTATCAAAAATGAAAAGGGATTTATGGGAATAAACTGGTCTTCGGCTTACAACATCTTAGCCGATCCGGAACAATCACCAAAAATATACGACAAAATAGCAATAGCACCTATTCCGGGACCGAATCCTGCTTCACACATTCATTCATTGGGTGTTGCTTTGAGCAAATACAGCAAGAACAAATCAGCCGCACTGGATTTCTTAGCATTTTTGGCTTCAAAGGAAGCTATGCAGATTTATGCTGATAATGGCGGATTACCAGGAGTAGAAGATATTTTAATTTCTATGGGTGATGAAAGACCTGAAACACCATTACTTGCGGAACACATCAAAAAATATGGATTTGTAGAAAGTACTGAAGGAGAAACAATGTCCATTCTAGAGATAATGGCTAATAGATTAACCGGAATCTGGGCAGGACAATACGATGTTGAAGAAGGTTTAGAATTAATACAAAAAGAAGTAGAAGATTTATTGAATCAGTAATCTTGTTTGGTTTAAGCGACTGCTCATTCGAGTAGTCGCTATATTGTTAAAGGAATAATTATTATTTATCACGAAAAAATTTATTGCATATTAATTTTTACATATGTAAATTAAGAATTTATGGTTGTGATGGTGGAAAGTTTTTATATAGAATTAATAAGTACTATTAGTTATATTTTATTAAGCTAAGGAGTTTATCTAAAGATATAGTAAGACATTGGCTAATAAATGGAATTAGAATCAGAATGGATTATTTATGAGAAAAATTAATTAAATTTTTGGAGGTGGAGCATATCCAAAAGAAATTCAAAAATTCATTGTTCATTTTACCATTAGCAATATTCGTTGTTGCTTCACTGGGATATTTGTTTATCAGTGCGTTTAATATAAGTATTAGAAATGTAGTTTTTTTAATGGAATCGCCGGTAGTAGGTTTTAAGAATTTTATTGATGTATTGACTTCAAATGATTTCTGGTCATCGATGAAGTTCAGTTTGCTTTTCAGTGTTTTAACGACTGTTTTTGAAGCGATGCTGGGATTTTTTTTGGCATATTTTTTCTATAAGAATTTCAGAGGCAAAAGATTATTGATGACTTTAATAATCACCCCTATGATGATAGCGCCTTCTTTATTTGGACTAATGAGTAGAATTCTTTTCAATAATTTTATCGGATTGGTACCGAATTATATAAGAATGTTTTTTGGAGCGGATATAGAATTTTTCGGACCGGATATGGTGTTTTTTACTCTTGTTTTAATCGACATATTGCAGTGGACACCTTTTATATTTCTGATAGTATATTCGGCTATGTTGGGTGTTCCAAAGCAGACGCTCGAGGCAGCGGAAATAGATGGTGCAGGAAAACTACGAATATTATTTTATGTTATTTTTCCCTTTGTTTTGCCATCTATAATTTCTTCTGGATTTTTAAGATTCATCGAATCTTTTAGAGTTTTTGATACAATTTTTGTTCTTACAGGAGGGGGCCCGGGAAATATGACTACAAGTATAAGTATATACATTTATAAAATGGGTTTCTCTATGGGAAAACAAAGTGTAGCCAGCGCTGCCGGGTTAATCCTGTTCTTGATAATGCTTATTCCTACTATCCTTTCTGTTAGAGGAATAGGAAGGAGTGATAATTATTAAAAAGAAAACTAAAAAGAAGGTTTCTAAATTTGTTTCGATAATACTTTTGGCATTGATAATTTTAATATTCAACGTACCGCTGATAAATGTAATTATGACTTCATTCAAAACAGATGCGGATATTTCTGCCTCGCCTCCCCCATTTATATTCAAACCAACTCTCGACCATTATGTTGAAATTTTTAACAGTGCAACTTTTAAATTTCCTCATTTTTTAATAAACAGTTTAATAATCGCTTCAGTTTCCTCGATCTTTACAATTTTGTTGACATTTCCCGCGGCCTATGCGATTACAACCTTTGGAATTGGCAAAAAAATAATTTTTCCACTTACGACCAGTTTCAGAACGATTCCTCTGATTGTTTTTGCAGTTCCCATATATCTTTTGTTTAACAATTGGGGATTGATAGATACCAGATTCGGCATTATTCTGGTTCATATCCTTGTGAATCTTCCTCTATCCATAATTCTCCTGACAGGATTTATGATGGAAGTACCAAAAGAAATGCAGGAGGCAGCCAGAATCGATGGAGCCGGTAGTTTTAAAATTTTGATAAAAATTATTTTCCCGCTTATTGTGAACTCAATAGTAGCTGTGTTTATTCTTGATTTTATCTATTCCTGGAATGAATTTTTATTTGCATTGATATTGAGCATCAAAAATTCAACTACTTTAACTGTTGGAGCGAGTTTGTTTATAACTGCCTGGGGAGTCGAATGGGGAAATATCGCTGCAGCGATAACCCTATCCATATTACCGCCATTTATTTTGACATTCTATATACAGAGATATTTGGTTGAGGCTTTTTCAGGAGGAGTGAAAGGTTAAAATATATTATGTTTTTGATAATGAATCTTTTTTAACCTATTTTGATTTAACACGAATAACCAATTGAAAGTTTTTGATTTTTCTATAATTGAAAATTTATGCTGTATATTTTTTGAATAGATTGTAAGAAAAAGAAATCTGAAAAAAATTCAGATTTCTTTTTTTATCTCATATATGTAAAGGTGTTCCTTCAAGTCCTTCGAGAGTATCTTTGACTATTTCGGATATCGTTGGATGTGGATGGATTGATTTCAGTACTTCGCCTACTGTGAGTTTTTCGTTAATCGCCAGTTCTATTTCCATTAAGATATCTGTGACAAATGGCCCAATAAAACTCGCGCCTTTGATTATCATAGTGTCCTTTTCTGCAATTATTTTTGCAAAGCCTTCCCTTTCGGCAAGTGTGTTGGCCCTTCCGTTGGCAGCCATTGGAAAAACAAATTTTATCAGACCATCGGGAAGACCCTTTTCCGTTTCCTTTACTCCTGTCGATGAAATTTCCGGTTCGGAGAATATTACTCCAGGCCAGTTTTCCCTGTAATAATCGGAATTTTTTCCTGACAATTTTTCAGCTACAAACACACCTTCGGCACTTGCAACATGAGCAAGCATAACCTTTGCCCTTACGTCACCAATCGCATAAATATTTTTTTCATTCGTCAAAAAGTTGTTATCTGTTTCTATTCCCTTTTCGATTTTAACGATTTTTTCAAGTCCATCCGGGTAAACGGGTTTTCTTCCTATTGCAACTAATACATGAGATGATTCTATAGATTTGTTATTTGATAAAGAAGAGTTGAACCCATTATCGGTCTTACGTATCTCATTGACGCTCGTTCCGGTTATGATTTCTATTTTCTTTTTTCTCATTTCATTTTCCAGTAGTTGAGATATATCTATATCTTCGAATGGAACTACTCTGTTCATAAATTCAATAAGAGTGACCTTTGTTCCAAGCGAACTGAAAATTGTTGCCATTTCTACTCCTATTACTCCAGCCCCTATGATCAACAAGGATTCGGGTAATTCTTCCAGTTCAAATACATCATCCGAAGTCCAGACACCTTCGACATTGAGTGATTCCGGTATTTTTGGAGCGGATCCTGTGGCCAAAACGATATTATCCGCCAATATTTCCGAATCATCATTTTTTAAACAGAATTTCCCATTCTTAATTATTGCTTCATCTTTTATTATTTCTACACCATATTTATTTAGCAAAAATTCAGATCCCTTTCTTGAGCTCAATATTGATCGCTTAACATGTTTCATTAAAGCTTTTATATCAACTTCCGCCTGAGCTTTAATTCCAAGTCTTTTTCCTTTGGAAATTATATTTCCGTAAAGATGAGCTGATGTCATCATTGCTTTTGTGGGGATACAACCCCAATTTGTACAAGTTCCACCGAAATATTTCTTTTCAATTATAGCAACCTTTTTACCTCTTTGAGCGATTCTGATTGCACAATCCGTTCCACCCGGACCACCGCCAATTACAGCGACTTCTACTTTATTCATTGATTTCCTCCTATTTTCTCAGATATATTAAAGGTATATACATCTCTTTTTCAGATAATCCGCCATGCCTTCCTTTCATGGAATGAGCCTGACCATTGTAATTATAGCAAAATGCCTTTTTTCTTTCAGGAAGAATTATTAAATTTCCTATTCTGTTTTTATATTTTTCGAGTACCTCGTTTCCAAATAGTTTCTCTTTTATAGCTTCTTCTCTGGATAAAATATAAAGGTCAGATTTATATTTTTCTTTTATAATTCTTTTTAAGTTGTCGGGTTCATGCGTATACAAATAAACCGCTCTGTGCTCTCCTCCGGGAAGACAGTAGAGATATTGATAAATTTCATCTCTTCTGGACCAGTTTATTTCATCTTTATAGTTATTTTGAATCTGCCCGTGATCAGCGGTAATAAACATACCGACATTTTCGGGCAGATATTTTTTGTAGAACTCGGAAATCATTTTAAGTAAAGAGTAGCTTTCAAGATAAAATGCCCTTGAATTTGGACCATATTTGTGACCGAATGTATCTACCAATCCCCAATAACAATAAATAAGTCCTTTAGTTTTTATTGTATTTATTTTCTTTAAAGTTTCATGGAACATGTCCCCCATTCCAAATGTTCCTTTTACACTTCCCCCGGAAGAATGCATAATGGTAAATCCAGTGTTGACAAAGCTTTTTGAAGTTATTTGACAGCCTTTAACTCCATTGCTTTCTAAAATTTGAAAAATCGTATCAGTACCAAGGAATTTTTTTGGATCCAGTCCGTTTTTTTCCAAACCGTCTCTCGATTGAAAAACGGGGGTTAATTCTATCATATTTGATAAGCAACCATATTCCTTTAAAAATAATGTGTAACCAAAAATCCCGTGTTCTCCCGGAAATTTACCGGTATAAAAGCTGGTTAATGCCGAAGAAGTGGTGGACGGAAATACCGAAGTGATTTTATGGATCGGCACGCTTTTAAAAAGAGAGAGATCGGGAGATCTTTTAATGATATCTATAAGCGACCTGTACCCTAGAGCATCTATAATAAAGACTATAATTTTATTTACTCCATCTAAATTAAAATTGAATTCATCTTCATTCAAAGGAGATTCAGGGGGAGATCCGTTGAAATGGTTTATTATAGTTCCGGTAAAATTCGGAATGGATTTTTTTTAAATCAGGTTTTATCCAGTTTTTATGCATCACAATCACCTAAAAAATAAAATATTTGTTTCAATGTTTGATTTTTTATCCCTTTACAGATCCTTGAGTCAATCCGCCAACGATATAATCCTGCAATATCAGGAAAAATAAAACCATTGGAATTGCCCCTATCAGAGCGGCAGAACAAAATGGTCCCCATTCCGTTTGAAATTCGCCGGAGAATTGCCATAGACCGACGGCGTAAGTCCATTTTGTTATGTCCTGTAAAAATACCCTTGCCATGACAAATTCGTTGAAAATGTTCATAAAGGTCAAAATCGCAACAACCGCCAATATCGGTCTAGCAAGCGGTGCTACTATTTTAATAAATGCCTGAAACCTTGTACATCCATCTATCATAGCAGATTCTTCCAGAGAATTTGGTATCGTATCATAATATCCTTTTATCAAATATATGTTGAATGCGATACCTCCGGAATAAGCAAATATCAACCCCCCCAGACTGTTCAGACCGAGTGAGGGAATATACATTCCTAAAAATTGAAGTAAAGCATAAATTGCGATCATAAACATAACCGATGGAAACATTTGTATTAGTAGCAAAACCAGTAGTCCTTGTCTTCTTCCGGAAAATCTCAACCTGCTGAATGGATATGCGGCCAATGCTGCTGTGAGAACGCTTATAATAGCAACCGATAATGCCACTATAACAGAGTTTAAAAGCCATCTTGTGAAGAAAAAATATGTTCTCTGTTTTGTTTTCCAGATTTGAACAACATCAAAAAGATTTTTATCCATCGATTTTAAAGGCCCGGATATTTCTGTAGAATATGAGGGGGGGGAATCCAGCATGTCTGAAATTAATCTTGAAGCTCTTTGATATTTTGCATTGAAAAGCTGATATCCCGTGTTGAATTCATTTTGGAGTTTAGTGAATTCATCGATACTTACAGGTGATTTGAGGAACTTTAATCTTATATAGGCGTAAACATTTTCCTTGAGTGATGACATATAGGTATTCATATTATCGATCGTACTTTTTAATATCACCGATCCCTCTGTACCATTTATATAAGCTTCTTCAGCATTGCTGTACCAGTAGTAATCATTGTATCTTTTTTTAGGTTTTTCTTCTGTAAATGATTCTATTAATGGTGAAATTTCTTTAATATAGTTGTTTACAATATCTGAATCAGAAAATTCATTTTTTGCGATGTTTTTTACTACCAGAATATTTACTAATTCTTCCGCTTCAGATAGATTGTCAATTTCATTCAATGCATAATACTCATTTTCTTCGATTGTTTTTTCATAATCCGCTTTCTGTTTTTCCAGTCTTTCGATATCAATTAAATAATTCTCAATTTTTGATTCGATTGTTACTAAATCGTCGATTGTATTTTCAAATGAAGGTAAGATTCTAAAAAGATTTGAGTAAGAAGCATCGAGTATTTTTAAAGTATTTTTTATATCGGAATTTTCAGGAATTGATGAGATATTTCTCGCGTTTTCCAAAAACCAGTCATAAAGATCCCGGGTTTTTTCAAATTCAGAAAGAATTGAAATGGTTTTAGTGATTTCAAGTGCATTAATATTTTGAAGCATGGTGTTGATAGAATAATTTTGATTTTGAATTGAATTAAATATTTCATCAGGTTCAACTGTGGAATCTAAAGCCGGGTAATTTTTTGTGAGTGATTTTTCAGTAGTATTTTTTAAAATCTCTAATTTTTCGGTTTCAAGAGCAATTACAGGGTCTGCCACGTTCAAACCATCAATGATTTCTTTTCTGGCTTCACTATCTGAATTCAGATTTTTATATAAATTTTCTAAGCTGCTGTTAATATCTTCCAAAGAGACAACCGTATCAAGATATTTTTTTGTTTTATCAGTATAAGAATTTTCTATCAACTTTTGTACTTCAGTATTGAGTTCTTCTATCGATTGATTGACGATTTCAAAATTGTTTCTTGCTTCCTTGAATGAATCGTAGAAATCGGATTTTATCACTTGGAGTTCTTCATCGTCTATGTCCTTCAGAAATTTATTTATGGTCTTCAGCCATTCAATTTTTCTCCATTCTGTGTAATCGAAAGGATCATAATAAAGTGAAGTATTGGAAATACTTTTAAGAACGTTGTCTTTTTCATCGAATTCCATTTTGGAAACCTTTTCAAAGAGTCTTGTTTCATTTTCTTTCAATTTATTCAACGAGTTGTCAAAATTGCCAATTTTATTGGATATTTCTTCACCTACGCTTCCGAATTCGGAGAGCAGGTATTTAAAAGTATCTGTATTCCAGTTATCGTAAGAAAGTAAAATTTTTCCCACAGCCGCAATGAAATATGGTGAGTTAGTATCTATATCCAATTGAGATGTCTTTTCATTTAACAGTTCAATGTCTTTTTCTCTGATTTTGTTAATTGATTCGATCATATTAGGATAGATATTATCATCTATCGCTTTTCTCAAATTTTTTAGTTCGCTGTTTATTGATTCCGAAATTTTAATGGATTTTTCAGTTAATTCATCGTATTTATCTATATAATTCTGAACTATCTCAATGATCTCTTCTTCACTTTTATCACTGTAATCTCCGGTTTGATAAACAGCGTTCTGTATATCGATTACCAATCTTCCAACACTGGATTGAGGAAATAACAGATTTTTATAATGCTGAAAAGTGATTCTTGAGGAGAATAAATTGGGTGAAAAAGCTGCTTCATCTCTTCTGATAGATGTATTTACCAGCCAGGCTACAGGAAAGAGAACGATAATGACGATTATTATTAAAATCAGATGTCTCAGCCAATATGCTTTTCTTTCGACTGCCATTATCTATTCACCTCCTCGAAAGAACCGGAAAGCTTGAAATTAACATAACTTATACCGACTACGATCAGAAAGATGAGAATTGAAATCGCGCTGGCAAACCCAAAATCCTGACCTCTTCCTTCGAATGCCAGTTTATAGGTGTATGAGATCAATATATCAGTTGATCCCGCAACGGTAGAACTGCCCGCGATAGCCGGCCCACCCTGAGTTAACAGGTAAATTCCCACAAAATTATTGAAATTGAAAGCGAAACTTCCTACCAGAAGTGGAGCGAGAGTGACGAGGAGCAGAGGAAATGTGATCTTCTGAAATCTTTGCCTTGGTTTTGCTCCATCTATCGATGCAGCTTCATAAAGATCGGATGGAATACTCTGTAATGCACCCAGAGAAACGGTCATCATGTATGGGAATCCCAACCAGGTATTCATAATGAGTACGGCAATTTTTGCCCAAAATGCATCACCAAGCCATTTTATAGGTTCGCCACCAAATATTCCCTGAATTATGAATCTGTTTATTACACCATATGTTTCGTTGAATAATCCGTATCGCCATACCAGAGCAGATATAAAAGCTGGAACCGCCCAAGGTATTATGAGGAGTGTTCTGTATATTTTTTTCCCTTTCATATTTCTGTCATTTAGTACAAGAGCAAGAGCTAACCCGATTGCAAAAGTGAACAGAACACTTAAGCCTGCCCATATGAAAGTCCATAAGAATATTTGAAAAAAAGGACCTGTAATTTTAGGATCTGTGAACATCTGAATGAAATTTTTGAATCCGACATAATCAATATATCCTGCAACTTTAAAATTCTGTCCGTTTTCATCCTTATCTATAAAATACCCCTCTTCTTCAGGAAGGATGTAATCGGTTTTTTTATTATAGATTTTATTTTTTTGAACGACCCTTCCCCCTTCTTCTGTGATTTCGTTTATAAGTCCATATAAATTATCGGATGTAATAAATGTTGTAAAAAGGGTATTTGCGTTCAATCTCAATTTGTAGTTATCGCCTGTGTACTCAACATTTTTCAACCATTTCCCCCTGATTTCTGAATAAAAAAACGGAGCGTTTGCTTTTGTACTCTGATCCAATGGGCTGTAGAAATATATATAATTTTCATTGTTACTTTCGAAAGAAACTATATTTCCACTCTCTGAGTCGTAATTCGCAATAAATATTTGATCTTTTAAAGTCGCTTTATTTTTTTCCAGAGGTGCGATTACTCCCATGGCAAGAGAAATGTCTCCCTCAGAATCCCAGGCTGTTGCCTCCGGCTTGTTTGCCAAAAATAATTTCTCATCAGATTTTCTTTTTAAAAGGATTATAAAATTATCTGAAGGTTTGTAACCGGAGTAATTATCATAGATATAAAAGTCAAATTCCTGAGAATTTTCAGGTACAAAAAAATACTCAGTTAAAAGTTTTTGAACAGTTTGCTGCCTTGTGAAAAGATGGCCGGTTCCATAGTTAGAAAAGGCCACTTCGAATGTATAGTACATGGGGTAAAAAGTGAGAATTAACAATAATATTATTGCAGGTATCATATATCTGAAAGCATAATATTTTGGGTTTAAAACAACCAGATCGATTAAAACAACGAGTATAACCATCGTAATACCGAGAGCTGTTTTTCCATCTGAAAATATCAAAGATATACTGATTATAGCCATTGAGTTAAGTACTCCAAGAATTACTATTGCTATAATAAGGGAAATAATCTTTTTCCTAGACATTTTGGCCCCCTTATGAATATAAATTTAAAAGCGGGGTATTACCCCCGCTTTTATATTGCAATATTTATAATTTTATTATTCTATCTGTGCAAGTATTTTATCTACAGCAGAGTCAAGAGCATTTTGAACTGTATCCTGATCGTTGATTATTAAACCCAGCGCATCTGCCATAGCGCCCCAGACAGGAGCCATTTCAGGAACATTAGGCATGGGAGTACCTATAGAGGCACTTTCAGAAAACATGAGAACATCATAAAGTTCGGGACCAGCATCAGTTTTTATCACATTGAATAAATCTTCTCTTGCAGTTCCTCTTCTTTCTCCTTCAAACATGGCCTTTTGTCCTTCAAAACTTCCGATGTAATTTACTACGAACTCCAAAGCTTCAAGTTTATTTTTTGATTTTGCATTAACCATGAAACCCTGAACACCAACAAAGGGTTTTGGATTGTTACCGCTGTCCAGAGTTATTTTGTTGAAGGGAAGAATCGCATAATCAATACCAACATTTCTGTATTCAGGTGTTGCCCAAATTCCATTGATGATGAATCCTGCCAGACTATCCTTAAAAAGGCTGTCGGCTAAGTTGTAATTTGCCCCTTGAGGCATAATGCCGTCATCAAGGAAACTTTTTATGAGTTTTCCGCCAGCAACAGCGCCTTCATTGTTTAAGCCAATATCATAAACATCCTGTCCTTCGGGAGTATCCTTAAAAATATATCCCCCATCACCCGAAATGAAGGGATAGGAAAAATAAAAATCTCCTACATTATAAACGAATCCGACTATCTCATCATCTGCGATATCTGTTGCCATTTCTAACAACTCACTCATAGTGGTAGGTTCTTTTTCAATTAAATCTTTGTTGTAAATGATAGCTAATGCTTCAGTTGTATAGGGAACACCATACAGCTTTCCACCGTAACTGAATGCATTCAGAGCCACTGGAAAATATTCATCTTTTTGAGGTAAATACGGTATCGGTTCCAATAGTCCGTTGATTGCCAGCTCCCCTACCCAGTCATGGGCACCAACAATAACGTCCGGGCCTTCTCCCGCCGGTGCAGCGGTTAAAAAGGTGGATTTGATGTCACCAAAATTGACCTGTTGAATGTTTACTTTGATTCCATAATCACTTTCAAAATCCGCTGCTATTTTTTCAAGTGCCGGAATTTGATTTTCAGAAGACCATACGGTAATTTCCGCGTATGCCAAAGCAGTAATTGAGAGAATAACAATAAGTAAAATCACCCATTTTCTCATTGATGCTAACCTCCTCTATAGATTATTGAAAAACTAAAATAATTTTAACATATTTTAGAAATTTTTTATAATATAAACAATATATCTAAACAGGGTATGATGACACATCATCGTCATGTATCAGGTCAAAATCTATCTTTAGCTTGTCCTCGTATTTTTTAACCAAAAATTTTCTGCCTATTTCTCCGAACAAAAGATAAATTAAAAGATCCTCATCATTTTTATTTAAAAGACCTAGATTTTTCTTCGCTGTTTCTACTTCGGGTTTAAGATTATCGGCGGGTCTGACGCTTGATTGCTTTTTATTTCCCGTTAAAATTCTGTTTTTCAATTCCTGACTTATTTCCCCCGGAGGGGTACCATACAATCCTTTAACATAATTTTCCACTTCTCTGGTGATAGTTTTGTATCTCTCTTTGAACATCACGTTCATAACAGCCTGAACTCCGACTATTTGAGAAGTTGGAGTAACCAGGGGTGGATAGCCAAGATCTTTTCTCACTTCAGGTACCTCTTCAAGAACTTCTTCTAATTTATCCAACATTCCCTGCGAAGATAATTGACTTACAAGATTTGAGTACATTCCACCAGGAATCTGATTGACTAAAATATCCGGTTTTATTGTTTTGACTCCATTATCAAAATCTTTATATTTTTCTCTGACTTTTTCAAAATGTGAATTGATTTTTTTTAATGCATCATATTTTGGCTTATCCATTCTTTTCATGGAATAAAGTGCAGTCCATAAGCTTTCGATTGAAGGTTGTCCGGTTCCATAAGCGAGAGCGCTTATGGAACAGTCTATTATATCTGCCCCGGCTTCAACGGCTTTCAGGTATGTCATATCGGCTAATCCCGTTGTGAAATGTGAATGGATATCAACTGTGAGTGAAGGATATTTTTCTTTGATTTTTTTTACGAGTGAAAAAGCTTCGCCGGGAGTTAGCAGCCCTGCCATATCTTTTATGCAGAAAGAATCGGTTTTTAATTCTATTGCTTTGTCTACAAGGTTCAGAAAATATTTTTCGTTATGAATGGGACTTGTTGTATAAGCTATAGATATTTGCAAATGCATATTATTTTTTTTGATTTCAGAACAAGATTTCTCTAAATTTCGGAAATCATTTAGAGCATCAAAAACACGTATCCTGTCCATACCATGAATAGCCATAGTTTTTATGAATAGTTCTACAACGTCGTCCGCGTAATTTCTATAACCGACCAGGTTTTGTCCCCTTAAAAGAGCCTGTATGTGAGTTTTTTTAAACCCCTTTCTGAAGATATCCAACCTTTCCCAAGGGTTTTCATCCAAATATCTTATACACGAGTCAAACGTTGCCCCGCCCCACATTTCCTCGGCGGCAAAACCTAAATTATCGATTTCACCGATTGTTTGTGACATTTCACTGGTTTTTATCCTCGTAGCCAATAAAGATTGATGTGCATCTCTAAAGGTTGTATCCAATATTTTTACTTTGTTAAATTTAATCACCCCTTTTCTGGTAAAAGTTGTATTGCTTTAGTATAATAATACTATCCTATTAAATATTATATGTTTAAAAGGGAGGTAACATATTAGATAATGAGTAGAAAAGAATATGAATATGAGGTTATTATTGTCGGAGCAGGTCATGCTGGTATTGAGGCTGCTCTCGCATCTTCTAGGATGGGTGCGGAAACGCTGATTCTTAACATAAATTTAGATACCGTAGGATGGGCTCCGTGCAATCCTGCTGTCGGAGGTCCTGCGAAGGGAATTGTAGTTCGGGAAATAGATGCCCTGGGTGGTGAAATGGCAAAAACAACCGATGATAATGCAATAAATATCAGGGAGTTGAATACCAGTAAAGGCCCGGCAGTGAGGGCTTTAAGAGCTCAAATAGATAAATTTTCATACAGTGCTCAAATGAAAAAAGTACTGGAAGAACAGGAGAATTTAACATTACAAAGTGGCATAGTAAAGGAAATAAATGTAAAAAATGGAAAAGTGTCAGGATTAACAACTCATTTTGGAATTGAGTATAAATGTAATGTGGTGATTATAACAGCGGGAACTTTTTTGAGAGGAAAGATTTTCATTGGAAGAGATACACTTCAAGCGGGAAGATTAGGAGAATTTCCTTCAAATGAATTGAGCGAATCATTAATTAAGCTGGATATAAAACTTGAAAGATTTAAAACCGGTACCCCTGCAAGAGTTCTTAAAAACAGTATAAATTTTGATGAAATGGAAAAACAGAGTACTTCATCAGAACCTCTCGCATTTTCGTTCTTCAGAGAGAAATATATTTTACAGGACAATTACCCCTGTTGGTTGACTCATACCAATGAAAATACTCATATGATAATAAAGAGAGATATAAGTTTTTCACCTCTTTATGGTGATGTAAAGTTGATAAATGGTATAGGGCCGAGATATTGTCCGTCTTTGGAAGATAAAGTTATAAAATTTTCTGAGCGGACGGCACACCATGTTTTTGTTGAGCCGGAAGGGAAAAATAGTAACGAATATTATTTAAACGGTGTTTCAACGAGTTTACCAATAAAAACTCAGTATGAATTTTTGAGAACGATAAAAGGATTAGAAAATGTAGAAATTGTAAGACCGGCATATGCAGTGGAATATGATTATATTATACCCACACAGTTGAGCAGAACGCTCGAATATAAAAATATTGAGAATCTTTATTTTGCAGGGCAGGTTAATGGAACGAGTGGTTATGAAGAAGCTGCGGGACAGGGACTCTTAGCTGGAATAAATGCTGTGGCCAAATTGAGAGGTATGGAACCATTTGTTATGAATCGCGGAGAATCATATATCGGTGTGATGATAGATGACCTTATTACCAGAGGCGTTCTGGAACCCTATAGATTGTTAACATCGAGGGCTGAATACAGATTGATTTTGAGACATGATAATGCTCATATAAGGCTTACAGATTACGGATATAAATACGGGCTAATTCCAAGATGGTTTTATGATAAAGTAAATAATTTTAAAAATGAAGTGCAGAGACAGGTGAAAAGAATTGATGATGTTACTGTCAGGCCGAATGGAAATTTAAACAATTTATTACTTGAAAGGGACAGTTCTGCCATTTACCAATCCACAAGGATGTCTCAGCTTCTTAAAAGACCGAAAATCAATTACGAGGATTTGAAAAAATATGATGATGATCCCATTGAAGATCCGGAATTGGTAGAACAGGTACAAACATCTATAAAATATGAAGGTTATATAGTAAGGTTGATGGATGATGTAAAAAGGGTTGAAAGATTGGAATTGGATAAAATTCCTCTGGATATAAATTATGAAGAAGTTCCTCATATATCTACTGAAGCCAGGGAAAGACTTAAGAAAATCCTTCCTAATTCTTTGGGACAGGCTATGAGAATACCTGGCATCACTACGAATGATATAATAAATCTTTCAATGTATATAAAAAATCGAAATAAATCATAATTTTTTTAATTTTTGAGTTGACATTGTTGGTTTGTGATATTATAATATTCAAAGTCTTAGGGCTCGTAGCTCAGATTTGGTTAGAGCTTCCGGCTCATAACCGGGCGGTCGGTGGTTCAACTCCACCCGAGCCCACCAGAAAAAGGGTGATTTATCACCCTTTTTTTATATTCCACGTGAGATAGAAGATTATTATATATTTATTTCATAAGACATGTACTTCTATTTTTATAAATATTGAATACCTGGTTTGTGAATTAAATTTTATAAAACTTTTTATTCAATAGAATTTGTAATTTTTGAAATTGATAAAACAGCACTGAAAAATTTTTAATTTTTGGATGGTATGTAAATTTTGAAAAGAATTTATATCAAACAAAAAAAATAATTGTTAAATTTTTGGTTTTTACAAAAAATTTTGTATAATACCATGGGAATTATTTTTTTAGGAGGATGATTATGAATATAAATGAAATTGTTAATAAAGGTTTAGAAAGATTCAATAATGAATATGAACCTTATTCAAGAGATGTTGATTCTGATATAAATCTTGCCGATTATATAGATCACACTTTACTCAAGCAAGATGCGACAGAAGAAAAAATTGATAAACTGTGTGAAGAAGCAAAGGAATACAATTTTTGCAGTGTTTGTGTTAATACATCATATCTGAAGAGAGCGAGTGAAAAATTGAACGGATCCAAAGTAAAAAAATGTGTGGTAATAGGATTTCCACTTGGCGCTTGTTCGACAGAGACAAAAGCATTTGAAACGAAATGGGCGGTTGAAAATGGAGCGGATGAAGTTGATATGGTTATTAACGTAGGATATTTGAAAAGTAAAAAGTATGAGGCCACATATGATGATATAAGAAAAGTTGTTGAAGCATCCGGAAAAGCGATTGTGAAAGTTATAATAGAAACTTGCCTTTTAACCGATGAAGAAAAAGTCATTGCTTGCGTATTGTCTAAAGAAGCGGGAGCAGATTTTGTCAAAACTTCAACGGGATTTTCGACCGGCGGGGCTACGGTAGAGGATGTACAGCTTATGAAATTTGTCGTTGGCGAAAATATTTTTGTAAAGGCGTCCGGTGGAGTAAGATCTTATGAAGACGCTATTAAGATGATAGTTGCAGGCGCGGATAGAATAGGCACCAGCTCCGGTATAAAAATTTTAAAGAATAAAGAAGTAGATTTGGGGGAATATTGATGGATTACTGCAATTTATCTGTCAAGGAGTTGATGAAAAGAATTGGAGACAAATCCCTAACTCCTGGAAGTGGAGCGGTTGGCGCCGTAATAGCTGCTTTGAGTGCCTCGTTGGGATCTATGGCGGCTGAATTGACCCTTTCAAAGAGTAATAATATTGAAGCTCAGGGCCATGTGGAGGCCGCGAAAGAGACTTTTGAATCTGAAGCAATTTATCTTTGTGATTTGGTAAATAAAGATGTCCAGGCTTTTGAGCAGATTGTATCAGTTTACAGATTGCCCGATGAAACTCAACAGGAAATTAATAATAAAGAATTAAAAATTCAGCAGGCGTTGAAAACTGCTATTGAAATCCCCTTTGATTTGGCCAGAAGGTGTAAAAATATAATTTTTTGTCTTGAAGATGTGGCAAAATTTGGTCATTTAAATATATTATCTGAGGTTGAATCCGCTTCGCATATGTTAATAGCTGTTTTGAAAGTGGCAAAAACAAATACCTGGATAAACATGAGGTCTCTTGATGATCCAATATACGCGAATTGGATCGATGAAGAAATGTCACGGCTGGAAGATCTGGTTGTTTCGACTTATGATAGAATATTGACTGTAATAAAAAAAAGAAATGTTTAAATACGAAATATTGAAAAAAAGCAAAGAAACGAAGGCGCGACTTGGAAAATTATCTTTACCTCATGGAGAAATATTTACGCCGGTCTTTATGCCTGTAGGCACGAATGCAACTGTAAAAGCTATGTGGACAGATGATCTTAAAGATTTAGATGTGGGAATAATTTTGGGAAATGCTTTTCATCTTTATCTCAGACCTGGTTTAGAGGTAATCGACAGCTTCAATGGTCTTCATAATTTTATGAAATGGGACAGGTCTATTTTAACTGACAGTGGAGGATTTCAGGTTTTCAGTATAAGGAACAAAAAAGTTGAAGAAGAAGGAGTTAAAATAAAATCTCCCCTGGATGGCAGTGAAATATTTATGACTCCTGAGCTTTCAATGAAAATTCAGATGGCGTTGGGATCAGATATTGCAATGGCCTTTGATGAGTGTGTTCATCCTGATATGGATGAAAAATATGTGGAAGAGTCAATAGAAAGAACTTACAATTGGGCAAAAGAATGCAAGAATTATAATAATAAAGAGAATCAATCCCTCTTTGGAATAATTCAGGGAGGGTTTTCGCAGGAATTGAGGAAGAAAAGTGCCGAACAGATAGTATCACTCGATTTCGAAGGATATGCTATTGGTGGTTTGAGCGTGGGAGAATCTTTCCCGGTAACAAGAAAAATACTTGATGCTGTTATGAAATACGTTCCTGAAGACAAACCCAGATATATTATGGGGATAGGAACGCCGGATTTAATAATCTCTGCCGTTGAAAATGGAATCGATATGTTTGACTGTGTTCTACCAACAAGAATGGGAAGACATGGTACAGCGTTGACAAATTATGGTAAAATAAACCTGAAGGCAGGAAAATATAAATTTATTAACAAGCCGATAGACGAAGAATGCAATTGTAAAGTGTGTAAAAAATATAGTATAGGATATATTCATCATCTTTTCAAAAGAGATGAGATATTTGGTAAAATGTTATTGACGTATCATAATTTGCATTTTCTTTTAGACTTTGTCAAAAAAGTTAGAGATTCTATATATAAGGATGAATTTTTGAGTTTCAAAAAAGAATGCTTGGATAAGGGTTTAATAACTTTGGAAAGTTTCTGAATCTGAGGTGGCCACATGAGAAAGTTTGGCTTAATTGTTTTTTTATTAATCTTTAATATTTTAGTATTTGGATTCACCGGATATAACGATCTTCTGGGTGGATGTTCAGTACTTTCATATGGTTTAAAGAGCCAGTTTGGCAGCGTCTCTGATGTGAATTTCATTTCCGGGGACGGATTAACCGCAAACTATACTTTATTAACTTCCAAATCTACAGAGACTTTTATTACCAATATGAATTCTTTTGATCATTGTTTGAGTTTTTCGTTTTATGATAAAACTGATGCAGGATGGGCCGGGATGCTCGGTGGAAGTTTTACCTCCGGGGCTTCGTCTACCAGTGACTTAATGGTATATTATGGTTTGGGAAAAAAGATCAATGATAATGTTCACTTGGGGCTAAAAATCAATTATGGAATCGAGGATATGGATTTTAAAACCTCACAATTCAGTGGTGATCTGGCTTTCACGATAGGAAAAACTTCGTCAAATGTAAAAGCAGTTATGGGTACGAAGGGTTTCAAAATATATCCTCTTCCGAAGAATTCATATTTTATGGATCTTTTTGGGGGGCTGAGGATAGATTATGAAAAATTTGAAATAGGATTCGAAGTTGGATCAAAAGATTATCTTTCCACGGTTTACTTCGGAGGTTGCGGAAAATATGATTTTACGGAATTCCTTTCGATTTTGGGGGGGGCAACCTTGCATTATCAAAAAGAAGGTATTCTATTGCAGTTTGGCACAGGATTTGAAGGTGGATTTGAAGTAGTTGACTTTTTTGGAGGATTTTCTACAGCTTACTCATTTTCTGAAAGTAATTATCGTTTTAACGTCACCTTCGGCATAACCACCAATTATTAGATAAGATTTCCTTTTTTAAAACTTGAAGGAAATCGAAAGCACCTATGGTGCTTTTTTTTATTATATAGGGTATTCAGGAGGTAGTGAATTGAGAATAGGCATCGCGGGTTTAGGTATTGTTGGCGGAAGTGTTTATAAAATTTTAACCAGTAAGCATACGGAATTATTTAACAGGAAAAATATCAATCTTTATGTATCTAAGGTGATCACCAGAACGAGGTCCACATACGGTTTGCTGAACATTCCTGAAGAAAAAATTGCAGTGGATTTTGAAGACCTCATAATGAACAGTGACATCGTAGTTGAAGCAATTGGAGGTTGTGGTGCAGCTTTAGATCTTATCAGACACTCCCTTGAGCTGGACAGAATAGTTGTTACTCCAAATAAAGAACTTATTTCTGAACATGGAACTGAATTAGTAAGCAAGACCCTTAAAAAATCTTTGTTTTTTGAAGGAACTGTTGGGGGAGGAATACCGATAGTATCGACTTTGGAAGATTATCTTATTTTTCATGGTATAAAAAAAATCAGAGGGATAATTAACGGAACCACTAACTATATATTAACTTCAATGACAAATGGTATCTCATATGAAGAAGCTTTGGTTAAAGCTCAGAAACTTGGATTTGCTGAATCCGTTCCGACAAATGATGTGGAAGGATATGATGTCGCTTATAAATTATCAGTTCTTCATGGAATTGTCGATGGAAATTTTATAGGGTTAGAAAAAGTTAAGAGAACAGGAATAAATAATGTTAGCTTAGAAACCATAAAAAAGGCAAAAGTGAAGGGGTGTAAAATAAAACTTATAGGAACTATAGATTTTGAGAATGACAAAACGGAAATAATGCTGGAAGAAATAGATAAAATTGACCCTCTGTGGAGTGTCGATGGTGTTGAAAATGCGATTGAAGTGCAGACGGATGTTGCCGGAAAATTTGTTTTAAGAGGAGAGGGTGCCGGTGGAAATCCTACCGCTACGGCTGTTATTTCGGATATTGTCAGAGCTTCCAGATCTGCGGACATTGAAAAGAAATCTTTTGTTGTGATGAAATTCGGTGGCAGCAGTTTATCTTCAATTGAAAAGATAAAAATAGTTGCAAAAAAAATCAAGAAGAAAATAAAAATAGGTATAAAACCTGTAATAGTGGTTTCCGCTATGGGAAATACAACCGATAAACTTTTATCTTATGCAAATGAAATAAATTCCTCTCCGGCGCCCAGGGAAATTGATATGTTGCTTTCTTGTGGTGAACAGGAAACGATAGCTCTCATGTCATTGGCCCTTCAAAATGAAGGTATAAAATCAATGGCTTTTTCAGGGGCACAGGCGAAGATTTATACGGATGAAAATTATAACGATGCAAAAATAATAGACATCGATACGAATAAAATAAATGTGTTTATGAAAGATGGTATTACACCTGTAATAGCAGGATTTCAGGGAGTATCAAATTCCGGTGAAATCACCACACTGGGGAGGGGTGGCTCGGATCTCACGGCTATTGCCTTAACCTATTCTCTTGGGCTGGAAGTCTGTGAGTTGTATAAAGATGTAAATGGTGTATATACCGCCAATCCCACACTTGTAAAAAGCGCAAGAATCATAAAAGAGCTCTCGTATGAAGAAATGATCGAATTATCGAAGCAGGGGGCACAGGTTCTACAGAGTAGAGCTGCGGAATTTGCAAGAAAGTACGGAATAAAAATTTTGATAAAAGATGCTCATGATGAGAATAGAGGAACACTAATTTGGGAGGGAAGCAATATGGAGAAACCTATAGTCAGGGCAGTGACTTCTGATGAATCTATTGTAAAAGTTGTTTTATATAATGTGCCGGATAAACCTGGAATAGCGGCAAGAGTGATGAGAAATCTGGCGGAGCAAAAAGTTTCTATCGATATGATTATCCAGAGTATGCGGGAACAAAATGTTAATTCTATGTCTTTTATTATTCAAAAAACTGAATTTGACAGATTAAATATCAATGATCTAAAAGAGAAAAGTCAGGCTGAAAAAATAATTGTTGAAGATTCATTTGCCAAGGTTTCCATTGTTGGAATTAATTTAACTTCATCACCCGTGATAGCGGCGGAATTATTCGAAACACTTGCAAATGACGGAATAAATATAGATATGATCAATGCAGGGATAAGTAGAATATCTGTGATAATTGATTGCAGGAAAGTTCAGGATGCGGTTATTTCTATTCACAGCAGATTTAACCTTGGAAAGGAGTAAAAAATGAAAACATTGCTTGAAAGATACAAAGAGTATTTGCCAATTACGGATAAGACCCCCATTATTTCTTTAAGAGAAGGTAATACACCACTCATACCTCTGGTGAATTTCAATAAAAAAACAGGTTTACGTGCTTACGTAAAATATGAAGGCGCAAATCCCACAGGTTCATTTAAAGACAGAGGAATGGTCATGGCTGTTGCCAAGGCGTTGGAAGATGGTTCCAGAGCAATTATCTGTGCTTCAACGGGAAACACTTCTGCGGCAGCGGCAGCTTATGCTGCGAGAACAAATATAAAGGCCCTGGTTTTAATACCCGAAGGAAAAATTGCTCTGGGAAAACTTTCTCAGGCGATTATCTATGGGGCAAAAGTTATTCAGATTAAAGGGAACTTCGACCAGTGTCTGAACAGGGTTAGGGAAATCTCGGAAAAATATCCCGTAACTCTCGTTAACAGTCTTAATCCATACAGATTGCAGGGACAAAAAACGGCTGCATTTGAAATCATTGATGAACTGGGGGAAACTCCTGATTATCACTTTTTGCCTGTTGGAAACGCCGGAAATATTACTGCTTATTGGATGGGATATACCGAATATTTTGAAAAAAATATCGGTAAAAAACTTCCGAAAATGATGGGATTTCAAGCCGATGGTTCTGCCCCAATTGTTTACAATAAGGTTTTTGAAAATCCTGAGACCGTTGCAACAGCGATAAGAATAGGAAATCCCGCAAGCTGGGAAAAGGCGGTAAAAGCCAGAGATGAATCAAAAGGTGTTATAGAATCACTGACTGATGAAGAAATACTCGATGCTCAGGGATATCTTGCGTCCACCGAAGGAATTTTTTGCGAGCCTGCTTCTGCGGCTTCTTTTGGGGGCTTGTTAAAGAAATATAACGAAGATCTTATAGAAAAAAACTCTTTAGTTGTGTGTACGCTGACCGGTAATGGGTTGAAAGATCCTAATGTTATTGTTTCGAGGATAAATCCTCCCGAGGCAATAGATAATAATTTGAAAAAAATATTGGTGGAAGCGAATTTGATATGAAATATTATTTAAGGGCGCCTGCTACCACGGCTAATGTTGGAAGTGGTTTCGATGTATTTGGAATCGCAATTGAATATTTTAATGAATTTTATTTTGAAAGAAATCACAACTCGGACGAAATAAATGTTGTTGCAGAGGGCAAGTATTCAGGGCATTTTGATCCCTATTCATTGATCAAAAAAAGCTTTGAATATTTTTTCAGACAAACAGGAACCAGAAAAATCGGGGTCAATATAATCGAGAAGTGTAATATACCTCATAAAAGAGGTTTGGGATCGAGTGCCTCTGCGATAGCTGCATCACTTAAAATTGCCGATTTTTTAAGTCAATCTGATCTGTCTTTAAATGAATTGTTGAAGATGGGGACAGAGCTCGAAGGTCATCCTGACAATATTATTCCATGTTTATTGGGTGGATTGGTTGTCAGTTATTACGATGATAAAAAAGTGGATTTTGAGAAATTTAATATTGAAAATTTTGAACTCAGTTTTATTGTTCCGAAAATAGAAATGCAAACTGAAAAAATGAGAAAATCACTTCCCGAAAAGGTGAATTTTGATGATGCAATTTTTAATATGAAAAATGGTCTTCAGTTTTTATCAAAGATTTCTAAACACAAATATGATGAAGCGTTCAAATATACTTCCGACAGACTTCATCAAAAATATAGAATAGAAACCAGTGAAGAAATGAAAAAATTAATAAATAAAGTAGAAAACGATAAAAGAATAGATTTTTGGTTTTTGAGTGGATCCGGATCAATAATATGTTTTAAATCAAAAAAACAATTAAATTTTGAAGAAACGCATATAATAACAAAGAAAATTTATAACAAACCAATAAAAATACTTTCTATTGATAATAAAGAAAAGTAATTATTATTCATTTCAGTCTTTATTATAAATTATTCGATTTAACCTGTTTAAAATAAAAATAATAAATAAAATGTTTCAATAATATGTTTTAGAATTACATAAGAGTTTTGTCCGCTTAATTGACAAATATTTTAAAAAGATGCAGAATAAATTCGGAATAAGCGAAGATGAAATCTGTTAATTATGAAAATTAAAATCGGTAATAATGTTGAATACCCGGAGGGATATTATGGAAAACAAAAAGGAAAAACAGTTAACTCTACGTGGGATCATTATAGGGATAATTGGTTCGATAATTATCACAACAAGTTCGATTTATGTTGCTCTAAGAATGGGTGCGCTTCCTTGGCCGACTGTTTTTGTAGCTATCTTGTCCATGACGGTTTTGAGAGTACTTGGAAAAACAAATCTTAAAGAAATCAACGTGACTCAAACCGCTATGTCATCCGGTGCCATGGTGGCGGGAGGATTAGCATTTACAATTCCAGGAATATGGATTATTGGGTTAGAATCCGAGATTAATATTTCTTCAGTACTCATAGTTACAATTGCCGGTACGATTTTGGGTGCTGTTTTTACCGCTTTAATAAGAAAGTATTTTATTGTTCAGGAACCTTTGCCTTTTCCAATTGGAGAGGCGGCTTATGAGACACTTGAAACGAGTGAAAAGCTCGGGAAAAACGCGGCTTTTTTATTCATTTCGATGGGTTTATCGGCAATTTTCGTATTTATAAGAGATTGGTTTATGTTGATTCCGGCCAATATAAATTTCAGTAAACTTGAAGAAAAGAAATTTCATTTGGGATTATGGCTTTCGCCAATGGCGGTTGGAATAGGATACATAGTTGGACCATTGTATACAGGGGTTTGGTTTATCGGAGCCGCAATAGCATATTTTTTATTAATACCACTGGGAGTCAATTTAAATATATTCGGAAATGAAGCAATAGCGGAAGCGTTTAAAAACAGTCTTGGAATAGGACTGATGATTGGAACCGGTCTTGGGATTTTAATAAAGGGTATATTACCAAAGGCAAAAAAAATATATGGTTCATCTATAAGTAACGCCGGGAAAAAAGTAAAGATAAGTTTGCCCTTTATTTTTGCTTTAACTGTCTTTGTGTTGACTTTATTCACTGAAATGTCCTTTTTATCATCGGTTTTAATTATTTTCGGTGTGTGGATAACTACAACGATGTCCGCTTCGTTGACGGGCCAATCCGGTATAAACCCGATGGAAATATTTGGGATAATTATTCTCCTTTTTATAAAATTGGTTTCTGGTACTGGCAATATAGGGAGTGTTGAAGGGTTTTTGATTGCTGCAATTGTTGCGATAGCCTGTGGACTCACCGGAGACGTTATGAATGATTTTAAAACCGGCCATTTGATAGGTACCGATCCTAAGAAACAGTTGATAGCAGAGACCATAGGCGGAGTGGTAGGAGCAGTGGTTTCTGTGTTCGTATTATTTTTTATGGTCAAAGCATATGGAGGAGTTGGACCGGGAACGGATTTACTTGCCCCGCAAGCATATGCGGTATCAACTATGGTGAACGGGTTGCCGGATACTCTGGGATTTACTATTGGATTGATAGTGGGCTTTATACTTTATATATTCAACGTTCCGGGTATGACACTTGGTCTAGGTTTTTACCTGCCCATGACGATCTCAAGCGTTGTTTTTATTGGAGGAATATTGAGATTTATTTTTGACAGGATACGACCGAAATCCACTCAAAAAGGTATAATAATTTCTTCCGGGTTACTCGGGGGTGAAGGAATAGCGGGAGTATTGATTGCTATTATAAAGGTTTTGACTGCTGGTTAAAAAAGAGCTGAGAAATCAGCTCTTTTTTAATTTGAAGTTTTTTTAGCTGAAAATTTCCCCTGTCCCGAGAAAGTTCCCTGTATCATAGTTACTCCATCTATTTCAGTATCACTTTTCAAAACTCCATGAAAAATCACATCACCATAGTGAAAGGTTTTTGTTTCAAATTGAAATTCGTTTTTTGCCGTGACGGTTATTTGTACCTTTTCATCCACAAGTCCACTTGCGCCTTTCCAATTAATCATAAGATTTCCATTCTTATCGTGGTAAATGTATCCTGAAAATTCTTCGGTGAAAAAATTCTGGATGTTAAAGTCCCAGGTCCCGACGATGTTATATGTCAATTCTGGTGAAGGGGTCGGTGTCGGAGCAGGAGTAGGGCCACTGTACCATTGCCAGGTGAAATTCTCATATAATATTACTTTTTTACCATCACCTGTCATTGCGATAATTGCAGAGAATGAAATTGTTACAAACAATAAAACGGTAATGATAAATAGAAATTTTTTCATATTTATTCCTCCTATAGTAAATTCAACTCAATTATACAGTCTTGTCAGTTGTTTTCAAATCTTCCGCGTATTATGATGATAGAATTGATTATATGAAGGAGGAGATTTTATGGAAAAAATAAAATGGGGAATTTTAGGGACAGCAAATATTGCTGAGAAAGCTTTAATACCCTCGATTATTAAGGCAGAGAATGCGGAACTATATGCAATTGCCGGCAGGAAAAGTGAAAAGGTAGATATTTTTAAAAAACTTTTTAATCCTGTAAAAAGCTATCATTCATATGATGAGATATTGAATGATAAGGATATTGATATTATCTATAATCCGTTACCCGATGGTCTTCATAAAGAATGGACTATTAAAGCTCTTAATAAAGGGAAAAATGTACTGTGTGAAAAACCTCTTGGGTTGAATTTTGAAGAGGACAAAGAAATGTTTGAAGCGGCAGAGAAAAATGAGAAAATACTTATGGAAGCATTCGCATACAAATATAATCCTATAATTAAAGGTATGAAAAAGATTATCGATGAGGGAAAAATAGGCAAAGTTAAATCGATAAATTCATCATTTTCATTTAATTTGAAAAAAAGAAGGCCGAATGATATTAGATTTGTAAAAAATTTAGGGGGAGGCGCAATTTATGATCTTGGATGCTATACTACACACGTCTCAAGATTACTGCTTGATAAAGAACCGGTGAATGCTTCCGGAATAATGGAAACTATGGGGGAAAATGGTGTCGATTTAACATCAACTGTTTTATTGGAATTTCCGGATAATATTGTTTCAACTTTTCAGCTTTCATTCGATAGGGAAAGTAAAGTTTTTCTCGAAATATGTGGTACTGATGGAGCTATATTCACCGAGTATCCATTTAATAGTTCAGGAAAGATCTTTTTTGAATTGAAAAAAATCGATAAAAAATATATCACGGAAAAGACATATTTTAATGTAGTGGACAATTATTTGTTCGAAGTTCAGGAGTTATCAAAAGCTGTTCTGAATGAAAGTGCAGAATTGGTAACGAAAGAAGATTCGCTAAATAATGCGAAAACGCTGGATTTAATATTCAATTCGCTTAGGAAAAAACAAATTTAGTGCTTGACTATAATTATGGTCATGTAGTATAATCCATTAGGGGTGAGATATGTCCGAGTTGAACGATCTGAGATTTTACAGTGTGGCCGATGCAAAAAAGTATTTTTCCAAGGTTATTGAAGAAAGTAGTTTGAACGATATAATAATAACCAAAAATGGAAAACCCTCATCGGCAATTATCTCCTATGAAAAATATCTTCAAATAAATAAGTTTTTAGAAGAAATTGAGGATATTTATGAAATGGATACGGGAAAAGAAGAAGTCCAAAAACAGATTGATTTTAATGATAAAAGTACGGAGGTGTAGGGATGTCAAAGGTATTTTTAAAGGATGTAGGCAAAACATATCCTAATGGATTTGTTGCTGTAAAACACGCTGATGTTACAGTCGAAGATAAGGAATTTGTAGTTTTATTGGGGCCATCTGGTTGTGGTAAGACAACCACGCTAAGAATGATAGCCGGTTTGGAAGAAATAACAGTTGGTACTATAACTATTGGAGATAAAGTTGTTAATGATGTTGAACCAAAGGACAGAGATATTGCGATGGTTTTCCAGAATTATGCTCTTTATCCTCACATGTCGGTTTATGAAAATATGGCATTTGGATTGAAATTGAGAAAAACCCCGAAACCTGAAATTGAAAAAAGGGTTAATGATGCTGCAAAAATACTTGGAATAGAATCTCTCCTTGATAGAAAACCAAAGCAACTTTCCGGTGGACAGAGACAAAGAGTTGCTGTTGGAAGGGCCATTGTTAGAAATCCGAAGGTTTTTTTATTTGATGAACCTCTTTCGAATCTTGATGCCAAATTAAGAGGACAAATGAGAGCTGAATTGAAAAAACTGCATCTTAATCTTAACGCCACTATTATTTATGTTACTCATGACCAGATAGAAGCTATGACCATGGCCAATAAGATCGTTATTATGAAGGATGGAGTTATTCAACAAATTGGAGCTCCTTATTCTGTTTATTTTGATCCAACAAATAAATTTGTTGCGGGATTTATTGGTACACCTGCCATGAATTTCATTTCTGCAGTGATAAAAAAAGATGGTGGAAAATTAGTAATTCAAAGAGATGATATGAAGATTTCTATTCCTGAGAAGTATGAACCGAGATGTAAAGATTACATAGATAAAGAAATTATATTTGGAATAAGACCTGAAGATATGTACGATAAAATGTTTGCTAAAACTCCCGATACTGATGATATCATAAAGGGAAAGATCGAAGTAGTCGAACCCCTTGGTAGTGAAACGCTTATTCATGCTAATGTTTATGGGCACGATATTGTTGCAAAAGTTGATCCAAAAACGAAGGCAGAACCTGGAATGAAAATGGATTTTTCAATTGATGTTGAAATGGTTCATATTTTTGATAAAGATACAGAAGAAAATGTTTTATTTGGCTTACACGAAGTAAAATAAATTTCATGATATAAAAAAGCTCTCTTCGGAGAGCTTTTTTTTGAGTCTGTTCAATTTTATAATTATTATTAAATTTGAAATTAAAAAGATTACAAAATGTATGAAAAATTAAGCTCTATAAAAGATATAATTTTATGTACGGATTCATTTAAAAAAGAGTTTATAATTTTTATAGAGTGGGGTGATTTGATGAAGAGGATACTTATTTCATTTTTTTTGATAATTTCAACTTTTTCTCTTTCGTATTATATAACAGATTTATCAACTGATACGTTAACTATAAATTGGTATACTCAGGACGAAAGTTTTACATCGGTTATATTTGATGGTAAAACTTTTTTGGGGGAAAGAGGAAAATTTCATCACGTTTCTGTAGATAATCTGGAGCCGGGGAAGGAGTACACTTTCTCTGTAATAAAAGGTATAAACTCATTGCTTAATGAAAGTATAAGGACTCTATCAGACGGCAATAGAGATTTTGTTGTATATGGTGATAACAGAGAAAATTCAAGTTACCATAATTTTATACTTACAAAAATAAAAGAGGAGAGTTTTGATTTTATTTTTAATACAGGTGATATGGTCTTTTTAGATCTATTCTGGTGGCAATGGGAAGAGTTCTCGGAAAGTATATCGAAATTGAATAAACCTTATTTTCCGGTAATTGGAAATCATGAATTCCCAATGTTTTATATAAATAATGTTTTTCCTGGAATAGAAGAAAATACTTATTATTATTTTATTTCAGGGGATTCAATTTTTATAGTTTTGAATACTAATAAGTCCTTAGATAAAAATTCCGCACAATATAAATGGTTTAAAAAAATCTTAAATAATAGTGAAGATTACAAATATAAATTCGTTTTCATGCATAAGCCACCATTCAGCAACGGTCTTCATGGTAATAACGATCAGGCGATCAATTTCATTGTTCCTTTGATGGAACAACATAAAGTTAATGTCGTTTTTTCGGGTCATGACCATTCTTATCAAAGATTTGAAAAAAATGGAGTTATGTATATTATTACTGCAGGCGCTGGGGCCCCACTCTATGATTTAGAAGGAAAGAATGAAGGGTTGATAATTCAAAAAAAGATAAACAATTATGTCTTATGTGAATATTCCGAAGGATCAGGTACTTACTTTATTACAGCGAAAGATACGAATAACGAAGTTATTGATCAATTTGATCTTCGTTAATTTTATTTTTGCTCAAAATAATTTTTCTGTAATCTCTGTATGCGATCAACAAGAATAAAACAAGCGATACCAAAATTCCAGGAATTCCAATTTTCTGAAAAGCGAGCATCGCGATAGAAGCCGCTTCGAAACTCCAGAAAATTATGGAAAAAGATATTGCGAGTTTTGTACTTTCTAAAAAAAGACCGAATAAACCACTGAATAAATAGCCCATCGAGACTAAAATCAAAATCAATTCAAAGTGATTATATCCCTGATTCAAATATCCGAAAATTGAAATTGCGTATAATAAAACGAGTGTTACCGATTGTAACTGGGGAATCCATCCCCTGTTTTTCGATAATAGAGTTCCTGCAACTAAAAGAAGCGATACAAAGACGGAAATGACAATATTGAATCCAATCATTGACAGACCTACAATGGGAATAAAAGAAAAAATCAATCTATAAATCAATAATTACACTCCTTTAATGAAAAGATAAAATAAAAATATATAATAATTATGTTGTGAATATTATATCATGATCATGGGGGCGAATAGTGGAAAAAGTCGTAATAATAAGATACGGTGAAATAGGGTTAAAAGGGAAAAACAGAATATTTTTCGAAAAAAAATTGGTTGCAAACATAAAGAATACTTTTAAAGGTTCAAAAGTTTCAAGAAGAAGAGGAAGAATAATATTAACATACAGCGAAGAGAATTCTGAAAATATAGTTGGTAAGATGAAAAAAATTTTTGGAATACAGAATTTCAGTATAGGTTTTTATGTTGATTTTGATCAAAAAACAATTGAAAAAGTTTGTTGTGATCTTGCAAACTATAATTATGAGAAGGGAAAGAAAACATTCAGAGTTAATACAAACAGGGCAAATAAATCCTTTCCCATAAGGAGTATGGATTTCAGTGCTTTGATGGGAGAAAAAGTGTTGGCTTCAAATCCTGAACTTTCGGTCGATCTGCACAATCCTGATTTTTACATTGGAATAGATATAAGAGAAAAGGGAACATATATTTTTACCGATAAAATAAATGGTGCCGCTGGTTTGCCGGTGGGTGTATCGGGAAGAGGATTACTTCTTTTATCGGGCGGAATAGATAGCCCTGTTGCAGGCTGGTATGCCATGAAACGTGGAATAAGCATTGATTGTATGCATTTTTCCAGCCCCCCATATACCTCTGATGATGCTCTTAACAAAGTACTTGATCTTGCTAAAATATTGACTTCTTTCAATGGAGGAAGACCGTTGATGTTTTACAGTGTTAATTTTACAAAAGCGCAGGTGAGCATTCAAAGATCGGTAAAACCGTCAGTCAGTCTCGTAGTTCAAAGAAGGTTTATGATGAAAGTCTGTAACAGTGTATGCGATTCCTTTAATTATAAAGCAGTCATATCCGGAGAATCGGTTGGACAGGTTGCGAGTCAGACACTGGAAAATATTTTTTCTATTGACGATGCCTGTAAAAAACTCGTTATAAGACCTTTGATAACTTTTGATAAAATTGATACAATAAAATTGTCCAAAGAAATAGGAACTTATGAGACATCTATACTACCGTTTGAAGATAGCTGTACTGTTTTTGTTCCTGATAGCCCCGCAACGAAAACCAGAATTAAGAATTTGAAGAGAGAAGAAGAGTTATATGAAGAAGAAGAGTTACTGGAAAATACCGTTAATACTATCAAGATTTTTAAATTGATTGATGGAAAAATAGAAGGGTCTGATACATTTGAAAATATTAAAAAAAATCTTTGAAATATTATTCACCATTTGGACGGCAATAACATATGTTATTTATGTGGTAATCTATGGTGATCTTGTACTGTTAATAAGTTTCGTAATCCAGATAATAAAAGATAAACCAACGGCTGTTATCTATGTAAAAAAACAGATTCATTATTTTTGCAAAGCAACTTTTTTATTCACATTTACTAAGGTAAAAGTTATTGGTAAAGAAAATGTTCCCAAAAAGGGGCCATTTGTAATAGCATCAAATCATCAGAGTTATTTTGATATTCCCGCTGCCGGCGGATATGTCTTTTGGGATTTAACGTTCATAGCTAAGAAAGAACTGAAGAAACTTCCTCCGATTTCCTGGTTTATTGAAAGAAGTGGAGGCGTTTTCATCGACAGAGGTAATAGATCTCAAACAGCCAGAGTCTTAAGAGATCTGGTGACGAAGTTGAAAAATGGGTCTGTAATGCTTATTTTCCCCGAGGGTACGAGATCAGATGATGGAATCACAATGAGAGATTTTCAGAAAGACAGTTTAGGATTACCTTATAAAATGAAAATCCCCGTCATTCCTGTTTCAATAGACGGTACAGGAAAACTTTTTGGAAAAAAGGACAAATCTTTCAAACCTACGAATATTAAAATATCAATAGATAAACCGGTGCTTTCTGGGGATTTTGAAAATTTAAACGATTATTCTGATTTTATTGAAAAGATCATTCATAAGAATTTGGAGGAGCTTAGGAAATAATGCATGTAATAAAATTAACCGGAATTATTATCGATAAATATAAAAAATTTGAAATGTTATTGCAGATAAAAAACAGCGATAGAGGTTTAAGAATTCCTATAGATGCCAAAGAAGCTGAAATTTTAGCTTTTATTCTTTTCAAAATAAAAAACAATAAAAGAACCACCTTTGATATAGTTTCGGATTTGGCTCGAATATTTCAAATGAAATTTGAGAAAGGGATCATAAAGAGTGAAAATGGCAAATTAACATCATGTATATATTTTGATTCGGAAAATGGAAAGAAAAGTGTTAATACAACCATTTATGAAGCTATAATATTCGGTGTTAAATTTAAGTTCCCTATTTTTACCGATGAAGAAGTACTGAATGATTTTTCTATTGATATTAAAAAATTCAAAAGAAATATAAATATTTCCAGTGAGAAAGCTGATGATGAATCATTAAAAGAGTTTATAAATAATTTCAGCATCGATGAACTGAAACAATATTTCAGTAACAAGGGAAATAGCGATTTATAATGCAGTTTAATGTTTTTAAGGATTTTTTTAATCCGAAATTTGAATTGTTTTTAAGAGATCTGAAAATAAACGAAGATTTTTTAGAGATGTTAATTTATACTCCTCTTGCCGGTGGAAAAAGATTGAGACCCTTCATTATATTCTCAATCGGAAAAGAGTTGGGAATAGAACAGGAAATCTTAGAGAGAGTTGGATTTGCCGTTGAGATTTTTCATTCCGGTAGTCTCATACATGATGATCTGCCAAGTATTGATGATGATAGGCTTAGAAGAGGCAAAAAAACTCACCATGTAAAATTCGGAGAAGATAACGCTATATTGACGGGTGATTATTCGATGCTATTGCCGGTTAAAATACTTAATTCTTTACCTGTAAATTCGGAAATTTCTAAAAAAATTGTGGCTTTATGGATCGATTGTAGTTTAAATGTTGTTCTTGGAGAATATTTAGATGTAAAAATGAATAAAGTTCCAAATAAAGAACTGCTGAAGGATATTTATATATTGAAAACTGCGGCACTTTTTAAGTTTTGTTTTGCGGCACCTTTTATTTTAAAGGATCAAAAATATGATGAACCCGAAAAAATTGGAACAGATTTTGGCATTTCTTTTCAACTTTTAGATGATATAAAGGATGAAATTTCTTCAAGCGAAGTACTTGGAAAAACTCCCGGCAAAGACAAAAAACAGAACAAACTGACTATTTTGAAATTTGTCTCTTTAAATGAAGCAAAAAAAACTGCAAAGGAAATTTATTTCAATTCATTGAAAAGGGTATCAATTTTAGGTTTAAAAGAAACTTCTCAAGAGCTCCGTTCTATATTTGATTTAATAGAAATATCATAAAAAGAGTTTGCTGAGTATATTGGAAGGTTGAATTTTCTTGAGGATCATTGAAACTGATTTGTATCTCTTTTCGGGGATTTGATCCATAGATTTTTTGATAATATTCCTCGTTTTATGGTCTCCGTATGGAAAATTCATATTGAACATCGTTTTTCTTTCTTCATTAGATAATGGATGAGTTCCACTCAACATAAAAAATAATACTCCTCCAAGAGAATAGATATCTGAGGAAGGAGTTAAGTAGCTGTCTGCAAGAAATTTTTCCGGAGGACTGTATCTTTTCGAAATTATATTGACCTTAAAAAAGGATCCTTTTTTAAAACTTCCACCGAAATCGATAATTTTTATTTTCTTATCATCCTCATTTATAATAATATTTTCCGGTTTTATATCTCCGTGTAAATAGCCTTGGTCATGAATAGCTTCAATACCTTTACAGATTTCGATAAAAATGGTAAGTGCCTTTTTTGTGTCCAATGGTCCATATTTTTTTATATATTTTTCCAGTTGAATTCCATTTACATATTCCATAACGTAATAACCTGTTTTATTCTCTCTAAAATAACTGTAAACTTTTACAACATTTTTCTGTTCGATTGAAAGTAAAATTTTTGCCTCATTCAAAAAACTGATCAATCTGCTTTCAAATGCAGAATTAGTCATAGAGGATGGTATAACCAAATCCTTTTCATGTCGCGAATAACCTCTGGGAAAGAATTCTTTAATAGCATACTTATTTTCTGTATCCAGGTCAGATGCTAAGTAGGTTATTCCAAAACCTCCCTGTCCCAGAACATCAATTATTTTATATTTATTGTTCAGTACCGTGCCCACAGGCAATTCTGTATACATAAAAGCAGCCTCTGTCATGCGTTTTAATAATGCAATGTAGTGCCAAAATAAATCTTTGCTTTTAAAATTTAATTATTAAAATTATAGCAAATAATATAAAAATCTTTTTTAAGAAACAATACTGGTAAAAAATGAAATGAATTGGATTTCAATACGAAGGAATTATTTTAATTATTTTCACGTGAGCTCTTAAAGGAATCAACCGATCTCTGGTATATATTTCCCCATCCACTATCGCTATGGCCGAATCGGTTAAGATATTTTTTCTCTTAAATAGTTGTTTAACGGTTATTTTTTCATCAATTGTTGATATTTTTCCGTCTATTTCCAGTATCATTTTTTTAACGTGGAATAAACCGCTAAAGATATTGAATTTAATTTAGATTTCTCTTCATCGGCTCTGGAAGTTAAGACAATCGGTGCTTTGGATCCTAATATTACTCCGGCTATTGTTCCTTTTGAAAGATATATTGCCGATTTTCCAAGAAAATTTCCGGAATTTATATCAGGTACAATCAGCAAATCTGCTTTTCCAGCAACTTTACTTTTTATTTTTTTTATTTCGGCTGCTTTTTCATTTATTGCATTGTCGATCCCGAGGGGCCCATCTATCGTACAATTTTTTATTTGACCCCTTTGGTTCATCTTGGTTAATACCGCAGCATCGATTGTTGACTCTATTGCATCGTTCACGACTTCAACTGCTGAAATAACGGCAACATTCGGATTTATGTACCCAAGATCATTCAAAAACTCAACGCTATTTTTTATTATTTCAATTTTTTCACTTAAATTTGGTTTTATTACCATCCCGCCGTCCGCAACGAATAATAATCTGTCTATTCCGGGAATCTCCATCGCACAAATATGTGAAAGAAGTTTGTTCTTTCTGAGTCCCCAATCTTTATTTAAAACCGCTTTCAAAAGAATGGAGGTTTTTATCAGTCCTTTCATCAATATGTTTCCCTTACCTGAATTAACTAGTTTTACGCCGATTTCAACAGCGGATTCGGGCGTTTTTGAATCGATTATCTCGAAATTAATTTGTAGTTCTTCGCAGTATTTTTTCGTGATTTCTTTATTTCCCACCAGTATTGCGTCGGCAATTCCTATTTTCTCCGCTTTTTTGAGAGAGATCAGGGCCTCTCTATCTTCAGATCCTACCAGAACTATTTTCTTTTTTTCTGAATCAATAATTTTTTCTTTAAAAAATTCAAAATTTTTAATCATTTTTGATTCCCCTTTAACTTTTTTTCCCAATTTATCTCTGCAATAGATTTTTGAAGATATAATGGTTTTATTTCAAAAGTGTTTGTGAAGTATCCCTTTTTATAATATTCTTCAATTACTTTATAAAAATTTTTTATATTTGCTTCATCACATAATTCTATTTTATAGTTGTTGAAATCATCTCTGTTTTTTTCATCGCTCAATAATATTTTTGTATGAGCGGGAATTAATTCATATATTTCACTGAGTGAATTGTATTCAGTTTTGCTGAATAATACATTTTTTTTCCAGTAATAATAATTTTTTCTACCCTTTCTAAAAATATATTTGTCCTTTTCCCTGTTATAGCCGAATAAATCGAGGGAATTGAAAGGTAAAATTTTTACATTGTTGCTGTAGCTCAACCCTTTTACCAGAGAAATACCAATTCTGAGTCCGGTTAACGAACCGGGACCGGAAGAGACGCCTATGAAATCGAGTTCTTTTATTTTTAAATTGGAATAATCTAAAATATTTTTGATTATCACAGGTAATTTTGAACCGTAATCACGTCCATCTTCAAGGGTTATTGAAGATTTAATATTATTATTTTCAGCTATCACGTATAATTTTTTTGATGAAGAATCAAAAGATAAGAATTTCATATAGATTAACCTATGTTTTTAAAACCTTCTCCGAAAACTTCGGAGTTATTTACGACGATCATAAAAGCTTTTTTATCTTCGTTTTTTACGATTCTTCTGATTTGAGAGATTTCTCTTCTCCTGACAGAGACCATCAAAACGGGCTTTTTTAAGTTCGTGTAGGCGCCTGTGGCATCAAAAATTGTTGCTCCTCTTTCCATCTGTTCCATAATTATATTTTTTATCGACTCGAGCTTTTCGCTTATTATAAAAGCAGTTCGAGTTGTCCCCACACCTTCCAGGATGGCATCAATTGTTTTACTTGTCGTAAAAATCGTTATAATCCCATACATCGCTACGAAAGGACCAAATATTATTATTGCCAGAGCGGTTATGACTGAATCTGTAAGAAGCAGGCCCGAACCAGTTGATATGTGTAGATATTTATTGATTATCATTGCAACAATATCTGTTCCACCAGTTGAGGCTCCCCTCCACATGACAATACCCATTCCCGCACCTGCAATTACTCCTGAATACAAAGCTATCAGAAGATAGTCAGCGGTACTGAGTTGGCAATGAAAAGCAGGGAAACCAATCCCTTGAAGAAATTCAATTAATAAGGACAAAATTACTGCACTATAGATTGATTTTATGCCAAATCCTATTCCAAGCAATAAAAATCCCAGTAGAAACAAAATGACATTATAAAATAACATCTGAAAGCCAACCGTCAGGCCAATCGTTCTATAAACAATGATCGCCAAACCACTCACTCCACCCGCGATTATATTATTCGGTATCATAAATGAAACGAGCGAAATGGCTGTTATAAAACAGCCTATAGTAATAAAAATATAATCTATTATATCTTTCTTTTCAAAATTAACTTTGAACTTTAAGTTCATTCAACTATTTTAGCCTTACGCAATGAAGCAACCTCTTTTAAAAGCTTTTTCTCCTTTCTGCCAGGTTTAGAGATTTTTATATCTATTGAAACTATTATATCACCCCTTTTACCTGTTCTAACAGAAGGAACTCCAAAATTCTTAAGTCTGAATACTTGGCCTGGATTTGTTCCAGAAGGAATTTTTAAAGTTTCGGTTCCTCCTTCCGGAAGAGGTACATCTATAGCGGTTCCTAAAACTGCCTCAATATAATCAACCGATGAATTAAATAATAAGTCGTTCTTGCTTCTTACGAATTCTTTTGGGATATTCGTTTTCACACTGATATAAAGATTTCCATTTTGTCCGCCATTTAATCCTGCATTTCCATGATTTGTAAGTCTTATCGTCGATCCATTTTCAACACCAGCAGGTATTGTGACTGATACTTTGTGATTTTGTTTTATTCTTCCCTTACCTGTGCATTTCGGACATTTATTTTCGATGATTTTTCCGTTCCCTTCACAGGTAGAACAAACTCTTTTATTGGTGACGAAGCCGAACGGTGATCTGTGTTCTTCAGTTATACTTCCGGATCCATTACAGGTCGGACAAGTTCTGAAACTGGTACCATTTTCAGCACCTGTACCATGACAAGCATTACACTCTACTTGTCTATCGTATTCCAGAGTTACTTTTTTCCCTTCAATTAATTCTTTTAAGTTCAAAGTAATTGAAGCGTGTATATCTCCGCCTTTCATTGGAGCAGGACCGGTTCTTTGTTTTGATTTTCCGCGCGATCCCCCGAAGAAGACATCAAAAATGTCTTCTACGCCGGAGCCACCTCCGAAAAAGTCGTCAAAAAAACCTCCTCCAAAGTTTTGAGCACTTCTTTGTCTGTTATATGAGCCCGTATCTCCAACGTATCCAAATTTATCATACATAGCTTTTTTTTGAGGGTCGGTAAGAACATCGTAAGCTTCCTGAACTTCTTTGAATTTATTTTCGGCCTCTTTTTTGTCACTACCTTTATATGCATCGGGATGCCATTTCCTGACTTGCTTTCTATAAGCCTTTTTTATTTCTTCCGGAGTGGCATTTTTTTCTATCTCTAAAGTTTTATAATAATCTTTTTTCGCAGCCATATGAATCACCTATTCCTATTATTTTTTAATTATCAAATTGCTCCTGATTATTATTCTCATTTTCTTTTTCATTATCGGATTCCTCAATTACATTTTTTAAATCAGGAGAAGCCACTACTTTTACTTCTTTAGGTTTCATAGCAACGTCAACTTTTGCAGGTTTCAAAATTTTCCCATTTAATTTGTAGCCGGTTTCTTTTACTTTTATCACAGACATATCCTCAAATTTATCGGTAATAACAGTTTCAACGACTTCTGTTACAAATGGGTCAAAAGGCTCACCTATTTCCGGAACAATTTTTTTAACGTTCTGATTTTCCAATATCGAATCAAGACTTTTATAGATCATCTTCATACCTGTAACAAAATTTTTGTCGACATTATCTGCATGAGATAATGCTATATTAAAATGATTTAAAATGTCTATGATTTTAAGGATCATTTTTTCTATATGAGAATTCACTATGACATTGCTTTCTCTTTTTAAAATCTTTTTATAATCTACAAACTCGGCTCTGAGTCTATTTATCTGATTATTAAGTTCTATGATTTCACTCTCTTTTTCCTGAATGGCCTCTTTATATTTTTCAATTGCTTTTTCTTCTTTTTCATCCATTTCTTTTATTTCTTTTTCATTATTTTCTTTCAATTCTTCTTTGATTATTTTCTTTTTTCTGTTTTTATCACTCATGATGTTCCTCCTAAATTATCTATTTGAAAATGTTTCTGAGATTCTGTTTGCAGTATAAAGAAGATAACCGAAAACTCTTTCATAGTCAACCACCTTTGAATCAAGAATCGCAATGTTTCCAATGTTATTTTCGTTTTTCTTGTAAGGGGCAACGAATATTGCCAGATTTCTCAGATCTTCATTATCGATTTCGTTCCCAATAAATATTTTACCCTCTTCATCCGAATATTCTATATCAAATAAATCGGTAAGTTTGTTAGGATTATCTAAATAGTTCATAACTTTTAAAATGTCACTATTACTTAAGTATTCGTTTTTCAATAAATATTCTGTGCCGTTAGTATAAAATTTTTCATCTATACTTATTTCCAATATATTATTTAAGAATTCAATCAAATCATTTAATCTTGAGTCATACCATTTATCCTTTTCCAGATGGAAATTATTGATTGCCTGAATTAGTTCATCAGTAGTTTTTCCGACAGCTATCTGGTTTATTAGAGATTGATACTCCTGAATTCTTGCCTTTTCAATGTTGGAAAACAAAGAAATATTTTTAGAAACACCTAAATCGGTCAGAATTGTCACATTTAAATAATCATCTGATATATTAACTATGTTTATGCTGTTTATTAAAAGTTTGTTGAATGACGGCTTTGAAATAATTACAAGGGAATTTGTCAGTTTTGCCAGTAAATTCGACATTTTTCTCAACAGCGTTTCTATGTCTCCTATTCGTTTGGTTTGCTTAATGGCTATATTTGTATTGGTGTCGTTCAAATCTTTATTAATATTCTTTATGGATTCAATGAAAAAACGAATTCCACTGTCCGTTGGAATTCTCCCCGCAGACGTGTGTGGCTGATATATATATCCCATATATTCCAGTTTCCTCATGTCATTTCTTATGGTAGCCGAACTGTAATCCAAACTGGTATGATTCAAAATATGATTGGAGCTCACCGGCTTCCCTTTTTTCGTATATTCTTTTACAATACAATATAATACCTTCAATTGTCTGTCATTTAAAATAGCTTTTCCTTTATTCATTAGCACTCTCCTTTATAGACTGCTAATCAATATTATCATGCTATATTTCTATTGTCAAGGTGATTTAAGAATGGTAAAATAAATACGAGGTGTAAAATTTGAGATTAAATGCCATAGTTGACCTCCTGGGCAAAAATTGTAAAAGTTTTATAAACTTTGAAGATGTTGAAATTCAAAGGATTTCTTCTAATTCTAAAGATATTCAGAAGGGCGATTTATTTGTATGTATAAAAGGAAATAATTTCGATTCTCATTACGTAGTTAAAGAAGCCGAAGAAAAGGGAACAAAAGCAATTATTGCTCAGGATAAGTTAATCGATGAAAGTAAAATAAAAATTCCGATCATATATGTTGAAGATTCCAGACGTGCGGAATCTTTTATAAGATATAATTTTTATCTTAATCCTCATAAAAGGCTAAATATGATAGGAGTTACTGGCACTAATGGTAAAACAACTGTTACGACACTCATTTATCATGTTATAAATCATTTTCTCGGAAAAGTTTCTCTTGTAGGAACGGTGAGTAATATTATTGCGGGTAATATTTTTAAAGAACCTGTTAACACTACGCCTGGTTCAGAATCTTTATGTAAATATATGTTGGAATCCATAGATAAGAACTTTGATTATTTTGTAATGGAGGTCTCTTCGCACGCCATTGCTAGTAAAAGAATAGATGGTTTGGAATTTGATATAGCTATTCTGACAAATGTAACCAGAGATCATCTAGATTTTCATAAAGATTTTGATGATTATTATAATACAAAGTTAAAAATATTTGATATGTTGAAAAAAGATGGAGTGGGAATAATTAATTCGGATAAATTGTCTAAAGATGATCTGAAGCAGACGAACAGAAAAATTATTTCTTTCGGATTAGGCGAGGATGCCGATTATCAAATAAAAAATATAGAGTTTAACAAAGAGGGAATGGAATTTTATATTGTTCTTCCTGATGGCAACCAAAAAAGAGTTATCAGCAGACTTATAGGACAGTACAATGCTTATAATTTGACCGCGGCGATAGCCGCTTTACATCAAATGAATTTTGAGATTGATCATATAATTCAAGCCATGATCGATTTCAGTGGAATAGCCGGAAGATTCGAGTTTGTGGAAAAGGCCAGAATGTATGGGTTTGAAGTGATAATCGATTTTGCACACACTCCGGATGCTCTGGAAAAGGTTTTACTCACTACAAAGAAGATTGCTAAAGGAAGAATTATTCTTGTATTTGGAGCTGGTGGTTCTGCAGATATAGGAAAAAGACCAATGATGGCGCAGATCGCTTCAAAATATTCGGATGTTGTAATTCTTACAAATGATGACCCGAAATATGATGATCCGGAGAAAATTTTAGATCAACTTGAAGCCGGTATGGATATTTCCGTACCCTATCTCAGATTATCTAATAGAAGAGAGGCAATTTCGGTTGCTTTAACTTTATGCAACAGAGAAGATATCGTACTGATAGCCGGAAGGGGACATGAAACATATCAGATTTTAGATAACAAGAAAGTACTCTTCAATGATAAAGATGTGGTAAAAGAATTGTTAGAAAAAAAATTCAGGAGGCAATAAATTGTATCCTTCTTTAAAAATTGAAGAATTTCTTGAAATGACAAGAGGAAAGGTTATTAAAATTGATAGCAGAAGAGTTAATGAAGGAGATTATTATATAGCGTTTAAAGGAAACAGATATGATGGAAATGATTTTATCCATGATGCTTTTGACAGAGGGGCCTCTGGAGCTTTATCGGACAGCGTTGAAGGAAAAAATATATTGCTGGTTGATAATACGAAGAATTTTATTTTTGAAGTATCACGATATATTTTAAAAAAAAATAAAACTGCAAAAAGAATAGTTATAACGGGATCAACGGGCAAAACAACCACAAAAGAAATAACATTTTTTCTCCTTTCAAAATTGGGAAAAGTTTTTAAAACAAGAGGTAACATGAATACTGAAATCGGTGTTCCTCTATCTTTAATCTCGGACAGGGCTGAATTTTGTGATGCAGAATTCTGTATTTTTGAAGTGGGTACCGATAAACCGGGAGACCTATCTAAACTGGTTGATCTTATTAAACCGAATATTTCCGTTCTTACAAATTTCGGAACTCAGCATAGAGGTAATTTTAAAAATATCCGTGAACACTTGAATGAAAAACTCAGTGTTTTTAATAATGATTATACCGGATTGATTTCTGTTGTGAACACTGAAGACAAGCTGATTAAAGAAAAAGTGGAAAGTTTCCCCGGTGAAACGATAGAATTCGGAAGAAAAAATTCAGGCTTCTTTCTGACTGATTTTGAATATTCAAACGATAGTACTATGTGTGCTTTTAAAGCATACGGTGAAAGTAAGTTTTTGAGATTTAATGGAATCTGGAATAGAGGGCAGCTGAGCGATTTTGGAGCAGCTTATGTTATTGCAAAGGAATGTGGATTAAATGAACCGGTATTTTATATGCAAGAATTTATGCTTCCTTATTCCGATAGATTTGCGCTGAAAAGCATAAAGGGAAGAAAAATTTTAGACGATACATACAACAGTAGTTTAGAATCTCTCAAGACTGCTGCCGAATCAATTGAAAAAATTAAAGCAAAGAAAAAGATCGCCGTTATAGGATCTATATTTGATCAGGGGAAATATTCTGAGGAAAGTCATAAAAAAATTATAGATTATTTATATCCCTTTGATATCATTTTAATTTATGATTCTGATAAGCAAATTGATATTATAAAAAAGTATAGCGATGTGAAGCTCATTAGTGATGATCCGGTTGAAATTTCGAAATGGTTGCTTAAAAATACTTTCGAGGAAGATCTTATATACTTTAAAGCTTCAAGAGCGGTTAGAATTGAAGAAATAATCGATGTTTTTAAGGAGTCGGAATAATAATGATAATTGAAATTTTAAGTTTTTTCATTTCCTATTTTCTCTCGCTGGTTTTACTGAAGTATTTTATATCATATCAGAGAAACAATAAAATTGGACAGCCCATAAGAAAAGAAGGGCCTGATTTGCACAGCCATAAAGAAGGTACCCCAACGGGTGGGGGAATAATTTTTATACCGGTTTCACTTTCAGTGGTGTTTCTGGTTTCCCTGATATTAAAGAGATATGAAACCCTCATTCCTCTACTGGCCGGTTTTCTTTTTTCCATCATTGGATTTTTTGATGATTTTAAAAAAATAAAGGAAAAAAATGCCGAAGGCATAAGTGCTTTCAAAAAGTTATTGTTTCAGTTTTCTTTTGCGATAATTATAGTCATACTTATACAATTTTACAATCCTCACACTTATTTAATAGTTCCGTTTACTTCGTATAAATGGGATCTCGGTTTTTTTTATTATATTGTTTCTGTTTTAGTAATTGTGGGAATGAGCAATGCATTTAACCTGACCGATGGATCAGATGGGTTAGCTGGAACACTTTTTATAGTGTCCCTTTTGCCGTTGATTGCTATCAATTATAACTCATTACTTTTAATGGGTATATTTGGTGGACTTTTAGCATTTTTATTTTATAATTGGAACCCGGCAAAAATTATTATGGGTGATGTAGGTTCGCTTTCCCTCGGTGCAATAATAAGTGTTATTTTTGCTCTGAATGGGATGGAGATGTTTCTTTTTTTCTTCGGATTGATTTTTTTGATCGAAATGTTTTCTGTAATTATTCAGATATCATATTTTAAATTTACCGGAAAAAGAATTTTTAAAATGGCTCCTATACATCATCATTTCCATATGTTAAATTGGAGTGAAGGAAGAATAGTAATATTATTTTCGACAATAGCGGTTTTTGGAGCTCTTATAGGGTTAATTTCATGGAAGGTGTAAAGTATGTTATATAAAGGAAAAGTATGTTTTCTCGGTTTAGGTATTTCGAATTTCAAATTACTCAAATATTTTTTGGAAAATAAGATTCTTGATTATTATTTTGTATCCGATTCAAAGGAAATAAAGAGTGAATATAAAGAATATTTACTGGAAAATGATATCCCTTTTGAAGAAAATGGGCATACGGAAGAGATTCGAAATTGTGATTCTTATATAATGAGTCCCGGCGTTTCCCCTGATTCTCCTGTCGGAAGAGAAGTGATTGATTCAAAAAAAATATATTCAACTGAAATGGAAATAAGTTTATCCTTGCTTTCGAAAAAAAAAGCCGGAATAATTGTTGGAATAACCGGAACAAACGGTAAATCAACAACTACTACAATGATTGGATATGCTCTGAAAAAGACAAAATTCAAAACATTCGTTGGTGGAAATCTGGGAAATCCATTGATTGAAGCTTTAAACGACGATTATGATTTTCATATCGTTGAGGTCAGTTCTTTTCAATTGAGCTGGTTTAAATACAGGAGAAAATATTTCGATCTTTCGATTTTGTTAAATATTGAGCAGGATCATCTTAATTATTATTCTGATTTAGAAGAATATGAAAAGACAAAGCTGAAGATTATTGATATAACCAGGAACTATTGTTTTGTGAGAGATGAGGTAATGAATAAATTCAAACAAAATATCATTTCAAAACCAAGAGAAGGCATACTGGTATTTTCTAACAGACCTGGACAGATGTTCTATTATACAAATGATGAGATAGTTATTCACAAACTTCATTTAAAAACAGATTATATGAAGATAAAAGGTATACAAAACAATGAAAATTTGCTCTCTTCTGTGGTTATTCTTGGTATGCTGGGAATGGATTATACTGATGCCGTGGAAAAGCTGACAGATTATAAAACGTTAAATCATAGAAATCAATTGGTAGGGGAGATAGATGGTATAAAATTTATTGACGATTCCAAAGCGACAAATTCTCATGCGGTAATAACTGCGTTGATTAATCAAAACCCCAAGAAGACTATAATTATTCTTGGTGGTGTGGAGAAAAACGAAAATTACGATAGATTACTTAATCTGCTTTCTTTTTTAAAAAAGATAATAGTTATAGGAGATTCTTTGGCGGTATTGATCGAAGAATTCAAAGCAAGAAATATGGAATATATAAAAGTTGACTCAATGAAAGAAGCTGTGGTGAAAGCTTTTGATTCAGCAAATGAAGGAGATACAATTTTATTGAGCCCAGGGGGTTCGAGTTTTGATATGTATGATAACTATAAGGAAAGGGGAAATGATTTTCAGAAGAATATTGAATCTTTAAAAAAATTAATCGGGAGCGCGCATGAATCGTGATTATTTATTACTGACAATTTTTTTGAGCATATTGTTATCCTTTGGTTTTGCATTCATTTATAGTGCAGGAATACCAATGGAAGTAAAATTAATAGGATTTGACGCAACTGATAATGTTTTGAGACAGATTTTTTCTTTAATACTTGGAGCTTTAGCGGCAATATTTATTATACTTTTAAAAGGAACAACTCATTTTAAACTATCTTTTAAATTATATTATCCAGCAATACTCGTTTTACTCGCTGCGGTTTTTCTTTTTCCCAGCAGAGGCGGGTCTTATAGATGGATCGATTTAGGATTTATCAATTTTCAACCCTCAGAACTTGCAAAAATAATAATAATTCTTTTAATGGCTAAATATTATGGGAATCTGAAGAAAGAAGATGATGGAAATTTTATTAAAACGGTTCTTATTCCTGTTTTACTAGTCTTACCTATGATAGGATTAGTGGCTGTTGAAACCGATTTGTCAACGGCGCTTGTGCTTTTGATGATAACTTTTATTATGATGGTTCTAGGAGAAGTAAAATTTCTTTATTTATTTATGATTGTCGGACTGGTTATAGTTGTTTTTATCGTCGCTGTTTTTGGAGGATTTTTAGAAGATTATCAAGTTGAAAGATTGCTTTCCTTTATCTCTGGTTTTGAAGGAGAAGCACACGAACAGGTGGAATTGAGCATAAGTGCTTTCCCTTCCGGGGGATTATTGGGTACAGGACCTAGCAAAGGGATTATAAAATATAGTTTACCGGTTACATATTCGGATTTTATATTTGCCACTATAGGTGAAGAATTAGGACTTGTAGGTGTCTTTATTTTGATGTTTGCTTATATTGGGCTGACAAGAACTCTCATAGTAATTGCAACAAAGCGTTGTAAAAAAAGAGATGGTAAATTATACATAGTCGGTTTCTCCCTTTTCATACTTTTGCAGGCTTCAATTCATATAGCGGTTAATCTGGGTCTGTTTCCGCCAACTGGTATTACTCTTCCATTTGTGAGCTATGGAGGATCTTCGATTATATCTCTGACGATCGGATTCGGATTTGTTTTCAGCATTCTTTTTGAAAATAAAAAAGAAGAAGAGGAAAGTGATAGAGGGTCATCTGAAAAAACTATTGAGGAAGGCAAATGAAAATAGCTGTTTGTGGTGGCGGGACGGGTGGACATTATTACCCAGTTTTAGCATTTATAAAAGGTATTGCAGGAAGATACCCTGTGGATATCTTATACTTCACAGTTAAGGATAAATTAGAGGATAAAAAAATTGAAAAAGATTTTCCGGGAGTTGAAAAATTCTCACTTGATATTCGAGGTCTTATCAGGCCGCTGTACCATCCGAAAAACTTTATTGTTGTTCATAATCACAGGAAAAAGATAAATGAAATAAAAAGAAAATTGAAAGAGTTTTCCCCCGATTTCATTTTTTCTACTGGAGGCTATGTTTCTTATCCTATAATAAAAGCAGCAAATTCACTTAACAGGAAAATATTTATTCATTCCCAAAACGCGAAACCGGGTTTGAGCAATAAAAAGCTTTCGAAATATGCACATAATGTTTTCATCTCTTTTGAAGAAAGCAAAAAATATTTTTTGCTACCTGAAGAAAAAATTATTTATACCGGTATACCGATTAGAAAGTGTGTTCCAGATAGAGAGAAGAAACTTGACGAATTGAAATTTTCAGATTCCAGGCCAGTAATACTGGTTGTTGGTGGAAGTTTTGGCTCCCCTGTAATAAATGATACTATGATGAAAGTATATGAAAAAGGAAACAAAGGGATAAATTATATACATGTTACCGGAAATATTAAAATATCCGAAGAATTAAAAAAATATGATTTTGTGAGAAGTTTTGATTACATTGATAATCTTCATGAATATATTGCTGTAGTCGACGGAGTAGTTTCGAGCGGCGGCGCTTCTTCAATTGCGGAATTGAAATATTACAATGTGCCCGGTATCATAATTCCAAAAAAATATGCTGCCGAAAACCATCAGTATTACAATGCTAAATCCCTTGAAAAATATGGTTTGGGATATGTTATACTTGAAAATGAATTGAACGAAAGGAATCTAACTTTAAAAATTGAAAAAATTTTATCTTTGAAACATCCAGAAATAAATAATTATAGAGATCCAGTTGATATAATGATAGATGCTATAGAACGGGAGGTAGAATTTTGAGATTTCATTTTATTGGTATAGGCGGAATTGGTATGAGCAGCCTGGCCATGTTTTTAGCGGATGAGGGGCATGAGGTTTATGGGTCTAATTACGAACAGAATGAAATGACTGTCATTCTTGAAAATCGTGGGATAGAGGTATTCATAAATCATAATTACGATAATTGGAAAAATCCTGATTATATAATCAGATCCACAGCGATAAAAGATGATAATCCCGAAATAAAAAGAGGGATTGTGGAAAATAAAAGAATAATCTTCAGAATGGAACTTCTTAAAAAGATTTTGAGGAAAAGAGAATCTTTAGGTATTACGGGAACGGATGGAAAAACCACTACCACAGCGTTAGTTTCGTGTTTATTGAATGAATATTTGAATACAGGGGTTTTTCTGGGTGGGAATTATAATTTCCTTCCCAACAGTAATTATAAGCATGGAAAGGATATATTGGTGAGTGAAATAGATGAGAGTGATGGTTTTTTCGCCACAGTTAAGCCTAAACATGCGATAATAACGAATATAAGGTTTGATCACCTGGAGCATTATTCTGAAAACAAAAAAAATTTGTATAATTCTTTTAAAATGTACTCAAAAAATTTAAGTGGAATTGTTATATATAATGCTGATGATGAAAATGCGAGGGAAATTTTCGCAGGAAACGGGATATCTTTTGGAAAAAATAATGGTTTCTACAGATTTTATGATAGGAAAATAGATAAAACCGCACAGATTTTCAAATTGAAAAGAGGCAATGAAAGTTTAGGTGAATTCCGAATCAATCTGCCCGGAGAATTCAATGTTTATAATGCTGTTGCGTCGATAGCCTTTTGCATTGAATATGGAATGGATATTGATTTAATTAAGGAAAAAATTCCAATGTTGAAATCTGTAGACAGAAGATTCACGATAAAATCGACTAAGAATTCTAACAACAATATAATAATAGATGATTATGCTCACACGCCGGATGAAATAAGATGTACCATTACGGCTGCCAAAGAGGCTTTTCCCGATAATAAAACCTGCATTGTTTTTCAGCCTCACAGGTATTCAAGACTCAAAAGAGAAAATGGTAATTTTGCCAAATCACTCAGTTTTGCCGATGAGGTATGTGTGTATAAATTATACGAAGCATACGAAAAAATAAAGAACGATGTAAATGAACATGAAATTGTCCGTGGCTTGCTTGAGAAGAATATACCTGTAGTTCATGCTGTGGATTTTTTTGAAATAGATGAATGGATTAATTTAAAAAGAAATTCTGTAATAATATTTATGGGAGCCGGAGATATAATAAAGGCTTCGAGAAATTATTTGAATAGATACTGTTCAGAGGAAAATGATAAATGCGGTGTGGAAAATGTGAAGATAATGCAATAATCGAATTGCGTCAGCATAATATAGCCTTTTGCAGGAATCATTACGATGAATTTTTCAGGGCAAGAGTTGAAAAAGCGATTAAGAATTTCGATTTATTCAAAAATGATGAAAAAATTTTAATAGCGATTTCCGGCGGAAAGGACAGCCTGGCTTTGTGGGATGTCCTTTTTAGGTTGGGATATGAGACAAAGGGTGTAATAATAGATCTTGGCATCCCTCAATACTCAGAACAGTCAGTAGAACTTTCCGAAAAATTTGCAAAAGAAAAATCCCTTGATTTACATATAATAAAATTAGGAGATGAGTTCGCGGGTAATAATATATTGAAAATTGCCAGGGAGGTTCATAGAACTAATTGTTCGGTCTGTGGTCTTGTCAAAAGATATTTGCTTAATAAGTATGCATATGAAAGCGGATACGGGGTTATCTGTACGGGACACAATTTAGATGACGAATCGGCACTTCTTTTTGGAAATGTATTGGGCTGGAAATTAGAGTATTTGAAGAAACAATTTCCAAAATTAGAAAAAAATATTGATAAACTTGTTGATAAAGCAAAACCACTGATTTATTTAACTGATAGAGAAGTGGCTGTTTACAACCTGATAAACAAAATTGAATATATTGATTATGAATGCCCGCTTTCAAAGGGAGCGAATTCAAAAAAATATAAACATGTTCTTTCAACACTCGAGGAAATTATGAGTGGCTCTAAACAGAGATTTCTTTTCGATTTCTACAGGAATAAATCCAGAATTTTTTTTGAGGAGAAAGATGAGCATATAGATGAAAGAAGTTGCAAAATATGTGGGTATCCAACGACTCAGGATGTATGTAACTATTGTAGAATAAAAGAGAAAGTCTTGAGTGATAATGAGTAAAAAATTTATACAAAAAAAATCAATGAGTAGTTAAATATAAAATTAAATTTGTTATAATTACTTGGTATCTTTCTTTATGGAGGGAGAACATTGAAAATAATTGAATCAGTACCAAACTTTAGCGAAGGCAAAAATGAGGAAATTGTTGAGGAAATTGTAACCCAGGCGAAGAAAACCGGGAAAGTTTGGGTTTTAGATTATTCGAGTGATAAAGATCATAATCGTTCTGTTGTAACTTTAGCCGGGGAACCCGAAGATATGATGGAAGCGCTGTTTTTAATGGTAAAAAAAGCTTCTGAGCTGATAGATTTAAGGAAGCATCATGGTGAACATCCCCGGGTAGGGGCAACGGATGTCATTCCTTTAATACCGATTTTAAATTCCAGTGTTGATGAATGTATTACCATTTCTCATAAATTAGGTGAAAAGATAGGAAAAGAATTGAATATACCGGTATTTATGTATGAGAAATCCGCTTCTGCATCTTACAGAAAGAATCTTTCAAATATACGGAAGGGAGAATTTGAAAATTTTCCTGAAAAAATAAAGCTTGAGGAGTGGAAACCGGATTATGGTCCTGATATTGTTCATGAAACTGCAGGAGTCACAGTTGTAGGTTGCAGAGAACCCCTTATAGCTTTCAACGTTGATCTGAATACAAACGATCTCCAAATTGCTCAAAAAATTGCGAAGGCGGTCAGACATATAAGTGGTGGTTTTAGATATGTTAAAGCACTCGGATTCAGATTGGAAGAAAAGGGGATCGTTCAAATATCAATGAATCTTACTAATTATAAAAAGACGCCTATTTATAGAGTGTTTGAAGTGATTAAAAATGAAGCAGAGAGATATGGTGTGCAGATTCTGGGAAGTGAAATAATTGGTTTGGTTCCACAAAGGGCGATTTGTGAAGTAGCAGAATACTATTTAAGAATAAATAAATTTGATCAAAACTATGTTCTTGAAAACAATATTTTAGCTAAGTCTAATGAATGATGACTATAGCTATTTTATATATAACATTTCAAGGCTCAGTTATGGTCAAAATGGTGAATTGATTAAAGAGAAGATTAACGTAGGATTATCAAACGGTTTATATAAATATATAGGAAAAGAATATAAATTTGCATATGAATGTATGGATGGATCGGGTTACCTTATTTTTCCCGGATCTGTTGATACAATTTTTTTTGAAGAAGAGGAGAATTTATTAGACGATTACATTCATGCCAATTTTATCCTGAGAAGAAAATTGAAAATGGGTGTCACCACGGTTTTTTTTAAGGGAACTGAAAAACTCATAGATTTGCTGAATGATTCTCAACCTATAAAGGTTTTTAAAGAAGATTTTATGAATAAAAGCAGAAGCAATGATTTGAAAGATCATTTGATGGGGAAAAACTCTATAAGATTTCCAAATTTGAATGGAAACGATTTTAATCCGATTGAAATTGGTAATAATGCGGATTTTTACTGTGTTATGGATGTGCCGGACCAACCTTGTTTTGATTTGAACTATTCTGATATAATCAATGTATTTATAGATGGGAAATGTGTTTATGACAAAAATTGAAATACATGTGATTGGTAAACCTCATTCCCGGTATATAATCGAAGGAATAAATCAGTATAGAAAGTGGCTGAGTTCCTCTTTTGAAACCAGAATTAAATATTATCCTTTGAAAAATTACAGGAACCTGCCCCCTGAAAATATTAAAGAGAAAGAGGCAGATTTATATTTGAAAAATATAAATGAAAGCGAAGAAGTATTCGTGCTTCATGAGAAGGGGGAAGAATTTACCAGTGTTGAGTTTAACAGGAAAATAAACGATATATTTAACAACGGTAAAAGTAAAATTACTTTTTTAATTGGTGGTCCATATGGTCTGAGTTCGAGAATACTGGAAAAAAATTGGCACAAACTATCATTGTCAAAAATGACCTTTACTCATGAGATGAGTGTTTTATTGCTTTTGGAACAATTATACAGAAGCTATACTATAGATATAGGTAAAAAATATCATTTTTAATGGAGGTGTAAAGTAAAAAGTGGAAGATGCTGGACCTGCTGGTGGTGACCCGCTTAGTATTTTTTTATATATACTTTTTTTAGGATTTCTTCTTTATCTTTCCGGGGTTTTTTCCGGATCTGAAACAGCGATGATGTCTTTGGGAGTTTTAAAATTAAAGGAATTGAAAGAAAGGGTAAAAAGTAAGAGAATAAAAAATGAGATAGAAGATTTTGTCAAAAATCCCGATAGATTTTTAACGACCATACTGGTGATGAATAATCTGGTAAATATATTGGCCTCATCGATAGCGACTTTATTAGTAACCACAATCGTACCCGGTTCCCAGGGTATAATTTTAGCGATTGTTACGGGAGTAATGACCTTTTTAATATTAGTTTTTGGTGAAATAACACCAAAAATAAATGCAAGAACGAATAGCGAGAAGATTTTTTTGAAAGTAATAGGAATAATTTCATTCATGAATTTTGTTCTAAAACCCGTAAATTTCTTGCTTTTGAAGATATCGAAGTTAATAATGTATTTGTTGGGCAATAAAGATGGGGAGTTTTCTCCTATTATATCTCAGCAAGAAATAATTTCTGCATTTGATATGGGCCATGAAGAAGGAATTTTAGAGAGTGAAGAACATAAAATGCTTAAAAGAACCATGGAGATTAAAGACATTTCCGTGGACGAGGTAATGACCCCCAGAGTTGAAATGATTTGTATAGATGAAAATGATGTTCTGACTAATTTGCTTAAAATTGTGACTGATGAGGGATACTCTCGTATACCTGTTTTCAGAGAAAATATAGATAAAATTGTTGGCATTTGTTATGCCAAAGATATTTTGGGTTTATTATTAGAAAGAAATGAAGATACAAAGGTGCTTGAAAAGATGAAGGCAAAAGACATTATGCGGCCCCCATATTTTGTTCCTGAAGTGAAAAAAGTCGATGATTTACTCAAAGAGCTGAGAAATCAAAAAAGTCATATTGCAATAATAATTGATGAATATGGTGGTACTGCGGGTATGGTAACTATGGAAGATCTGATTGAAGAATTAACAGGAGAAATATTCGATGAATACGATGAAGAAGATGATGAAGTAAACATAAAAAAAATAGATGACACAAACTACATTCTGGATGGAATGACTCAGATAAATGATATAGAGAGAGAACTGGATATAGATTTTCCCGAAACTGAATTTGAAACGATAGGAGGTTATCTTTTAGAACTTCTTGAGAGGTTTCCAAGGACCGGAGAGATAATAAAAGATCCTCCCTATACTTTTGAAATCCTGGCATCCGCCAGGAATAAGATCGAGAAAATTAAATTAACTTTGGAAGGTGAGATCGAAAATGTTGACCAAGGAATTGGAAAAAATTCTGATAGATAAAGCACTTGAAGCACGGGATAATTCATATTCTCCTTATTCAAAATTTCCTGTTGGAGCGGCTTTGCTGACAAAAAATGATGAGATATTTATTGGAACGAATGTTGAAAACAGTTCAATAGGATTGACCATTTGTGCTGAAAGGTCCGCCATATGTGCGGCGGTATCCAATGGTGACAGAGAATTCAGAACATTAGTTGTGGCGGGACCTTTGGATGACCCGGTTTCGCCATGCGGGGCCTGCAGGCAATTTATGTGTGAATTTGGTGATTTTGAAGTAATTATTTATTCTGAAAATGAAATTATCAGAACGACAACAAAAAAGCTTCTGCCATTTGATTTTAAACTGGAATTATAGATGGAAAAAGATATAGGGAAGAAAAATATTTATCACGGATCTTTTTTAAATTTAGATGTGCATAGGGTTATTCTCGAAAATGGAAATGAGGCTGAAAGAGTTGTTGTAAGTCATTTGGGAGCGGTTGCTGTGGTCCCTGTTTATAATGATGAAGTCATTTTAGTTCAACAATACAGATTTCCATTGAGAGATTATTTACTTGAAATCCCTGCCGGAAAACTCGAAAAAAATGAAGAACCCTATGATTGCGCAAAGAGAGAATTGCTTGAGGAAACCGGATGTGAAACTGAAAATTTGAAATTTATAGCAAAATTAGCGACCAGTCCGGGTTTTTCCAATGAGATAATTTATATATATAAAGCGGCGGTTGATAGAATAGGAAAATCTAATCCCGATGAAGATGAATTTGTTGAGATGAAAAAAATTAAAATAAATGAAATCAAAGAATACATAAAAAAGGGCAAAATAATTGATGGGAAGACAATAGCAGCTTTGCTTATGGTTTTTGAAGAGGAGTGAGAAAATGATTAGAGTGAGATTTGCACCCAGTCCAACAGGATTTTTACATGTCGGAGGAGCCAGAACGGCTCTTTATAACTATTTTTATGCGAAACACTATGGTGGTAAATTTATTTTGAGAATAGAAGATACGGATATTGCAAGATCTACAAGGGAGTCCGAACAGATGGTTCTGGATTCGCTTTTATGGTTGGGTATTACCTGGGATGAGGGACCGGATGTAGGTGGACAATACGGACCTTACAGACAAACAGAGAGAATCAATATCTATAAAGAATATGCAAAAAAATTGATGGATACCGGGGCGGCATATGAAGTTTATGCCAGCGCGGAGGAGATAAAAGTTTTGCATGAAAATTTGATGAATGCCGGTAAAGCGCCTCATTATTCAAAAGAAATGTTTAAAGTATATGATACTCCCGAAAGAAGGGATGATTTTGAGAAAAAGGGAATAAAACCTGCAATTTTTTTCAATATGCCAAGAAAAGAATACAGCTTTAATGATGGCATAAAAGGCGAAATAAAATTTAAAAAAGGTTCGCTTGGTGATTTTGCTATTTTAAGATCCAATGGATTTCCCACATATAATTTTGCAGTTGTTATTGACGATATGCTGATGAAAATAACGGATATTATCAGGGGAGATGATCACGTATCAAATACTTTAAAGCAACTCGCTATTTATGAAGCTTTCGATGCTGAAATACCTAATTTTGCACATGCTTCAACAATTTTAGGTCCGGATGGTAAAAAATTGAGTAAGAGACATGGCGCGACTTCCATAGAGGATTTTAAAATGAAAGGTTTTTTGCCGGAAGCTTTGGATAATTTTCTCGCATTATTGGGTTGGTCACATCCAGAGGGTAAAGATATAATGAGTATTTCGGATATGATCGATAATTTCAGTATAGACAGAATGAATTCAAGCCCTGCTATTTTTGACGAAACGAGGGCAAAATGGATAAATGGCCATTTTATAAGAGAAGAGAGCATTGATAGGATTACGGAACTATCGATTCCTTATATCGTAGACTCCGGTTTGATGACTTATTCGCAGGCAGAATCGAATCTCAAGTGGCTTAAAAAAGCTGTGGATTCCGTTAGAAAAGGGGTACTAACTATTTCTGAGATTCCTGAAAAATTGAAGGTTTATTTCGATGAAGTCGAACCGTCTTTGATTGATTGTTCAGATGAAAAATCCAGGGAAATAGCAGTATGTCTGAAGAATATGACTGAAATGATGGAAAATATGGATGCCTGGAATCCCAAAGAAATAATTGATCTTGTAAAAAAAGCCTTAAAAGTTAATAAACCGGATAGAAAAGGTTTCTATAGCTGTTTGAGAAAAGTTTTAACCGACCAGGACGAAGGACCTGAATTGGTAGATATTATATTTCTTCTTGGCAGAACAAAGGTTATGAATAGAATCGATAAGGCTGCGGGAAAATTATGATAAAAATTTACGATACTTTACAGGGAAAAAAGACTGAACTGGTTCCGATTGAAGATGGTATTGTTAAAATGTATGTTTGTGGCCCCACGGTTTATAATTTGATACATTTTGGAAATGCCAGACCCGCGATAACTTTCGATTCGTTCAGAAGATATCTTGAATATAGGGGATACAATGTTATTTTAGTTCAGAATTTTACAGACGTGGATGATAAAATAATCAATAAATCGAATGAATTTAAGGTCTCACCTGAAGAAATAAGTGAAAGATATATAAATGAATATTGGAAAGATTCTGCATCTATAGGAATAAGGCCGGCAAATTTTTATCCCAAGACGACCGATTATCTGAAAAAAATAATAAATTTTATTGAAAATTTGATGGAAAAAGGGCATGCGTATGAATCTGAAGGAGATGTGTATTTTAAAGTTTCCTCGTTTGACAACTACGGAGAATTATCTCATAGAAAAACAGAAGATATGATCGCCGGTGCAAGAATATCTCCCGGAGAGAAGAAAAAATCCCCCGAGGATTTTGCTCTCTGGAAATTGGCCAAAAAAGGAGAACCTTTTTGGGAAAGTCCCTGGGGAAAAGGGCGCCCGGGATGGCATATTGAATGTTCGGTTATGTCAACGGAAATTTTAGGGGATTCATTTGATATTCATGCCGGAGGTTCCGATTTAATTTTCCCACATCATGAAAATGAAAAAGCACAGAGTGAATGTAAAACCGGTAGTATCTTTTCAAAATACTGGATGCACAATGGCATGCTCCAATTTTCCGGTGAAAAGATGTCCAAATCAGTTGGAAACTTTATTACAATTAAAGAAGCAGTTCAAAAATATGGCAAAGATGCATCCAGATTGTTTCTTTTTTCAAAGCATTACAGATCGCCGATAGATTATTCGGAGAAAATTTTAGCTGATACAAAAAAGGGTGTGGATAGAGCGCGGAAAATTTTAGACAATTTTAAAAATACTCTGGCCGGTGAAAGAGAATTTCCTTTAAGGGATGAATGGGCAAATAAAATAATCGAAGAATTTAAAAGCGTGCTTGACGATGATTTTAACACGCCAAAAGCGATATCTATCATATTTAAACTTATAAGGGAAATTGAAAATAATGACATAAAGAAATCCGCTCTGGCATACGATTTGATTGTAAATGAATTTGGCCCGATTTTAGGAATCTTTGATTCTAACACGATAGAAAAAGATTTTAAGCCGGATTCTATTATCCAGGCTCTTTTAGATATCAGAAAAGAATACAAAGACCAAAAAAAATATAAAGAAGCGGACAAAATAAGGGATTTATTGAATAGTTCAGGTATTCAAATAATGGATAGTCCTGAGGGAACCACTTTCAGCTATTGATTTTTATAAGATCTCTTTTAATTTTTTAGATTTGGAGGTATGATATGCACGAATTGAGATATAATCCTTTATCTATGGAATGGGTAATAATTGCTTCTTCCAGAAACGAAAGACCCAACCTTCCGAAAGATGCCTGTCCTATTTGTCCTGGAGTTTTGGAACTTGACAGGGATTATGATCTTGCATCATTTGATAACAGATTTCCTTCTCTTAGCAAAGAATCTTCAACCATTATCAGAGAAGACGATTTGTTGTTGAATAAAGATCCTTACGGAAAATGTGAGGTGATAATTTATACTTCGGAACATAAACTTTCTGTCCCCCATATGCCGTCTATCCAGTTGATAAAATTAGTTGAAGTATGGTGTGATAGAGTCAGAGAAATTTCTAAAGATGAAAATATAAAATATATATTTATTTTTGAAAATAGAGGAAAAGAAGTGGGAGCAACACTTCAACATTCTCATGGACAGTTATATTCGTTTCCTTTTATCCCGAAAAGATTGGAGGTTAAACTCACAGGATTCAGAAAGCATTATTATGAAAATAATGAGTGTCTTATATGTTCCCTTTTGCAGAGTGAAGATTACAGGAAGAATGTTGTTTTTGAAAACGACAGTTTTATAACAATAGTGCCTTACTTTGCAAGATTCCCATACGAGTGTCATATCTATCCAAAAAGACATATTTCGTCGATAGTGGAAATGAAAAAAGGGGAAAAGGAAGATTTAGCCCATTCAATAAGAGATCTTGTGAGGAGATATGATAAACTGTTTGACTCGGAATTTCCATATATGATGATGCTGTTTGGGAATCCTGTCAATTATCATGAAAGTACAGAAGAATATTTTCATTTTCATATAGAGTTTAATCCGCCTAAAAGAACGGCAGATAAAATGAAGTGGTTGGCAAGTATTGAAACTGGAACATGGACATTTATAAATCCCGCTGATCCAAACGAGATTGCAAATGAATTAAGGAATTTGGAGGTGTAAAAACATATGAAGAGTTTTTATTTAGCGCCCGGGAGAGCAAATATAATCGGAGAACATACCGATTATAACGATGGATACGTTTTGCCGGTTGCTATAGACAGATATATACAGGTTTCATTTGAAACAAAGAAGGGCGATATGACAGAGGTGTTTTCTGACGATAAGCTTGGAGAATTCGATGCAAATAATCCCTTGAAAACCAACACGTGGCTGGATTATATTCAGGGGGTTTTCAAAATATTAAAAGATGAAGAAAAAGTTGATTTTCCTGCATTCAAAATTGAGATAAAATCGAATCTGCCTCAGGGAGCGGGTTTATCGAGTTCTGCTGCGTTAGAAGTTGCCATAATTACGGGACTGAATGATATTCTCGGTTTGAACCTTGATGACAGAAAGAAAGCACTCTACTGCCAGGAGGCGGAAAACAACTTCGTTGGAACTAACTGTGGAATCATGGACCAGATGGCGAGTGTTTTAGGGAAAAAAGATAACGCCATTTTTATAGATGCCGAATCCCTCAATTATGAATATATCCCCCTTAAACTGGAAAAATATTCTATGGTTATATTGGATTCTAAAATTCACCATGAGCATGTTTCCGGTAAATACAACCAGCGAAGAGAAGAATCCGACAGAGCTTTAAAGGAATTGAATAAAGATAATTATAAAGAATTGACGATAACTGATTTGATATTGAACAGAAAAAAAATGGACAAAACATTATATAAGAGGGCAATGCATGTTGTATCTGAGAATGGTAGAGTTTTAGAGTCAATTGAAACTTTGAAAAATTCCAACTGGGAAAATCTTGGAAGGTTTCTGTTACAGAGTCATGAGTCCTTATCTTACGATTATGAAGTATCGTGTGAAGAGATAGATTATTTGGTAGAAGAAATCAGAAAAACAGATAAAGTTTCAGGCGCCAGAATGATAGGAGGCGGTTTTGGCGGTTCGATTTTATTAATAGCAGAAAGCAAATGTTTGAAAGAGATAATGAAAGATTTGAAATTGAAATATAAAGAAAAATACGGTATAGATTTCGATTATTATATTGTTAATTCCTCGGATGGTGCAAAGAAGATTGATAAACCTGTACTGTGAATGAAGGAGATTTATGAGAAAAATTAATTTGGCTATAGTGGGGTGTGGAATTGTTGCAAAAGAACACCATTATCCTGCATTGAATAAGCTTAAAGAGAAATATAACGTTGTAGCGGTCAATTCAAAAACAAGGAAGAATGCCGAAAAATTTTCAGATATGTTCGAAAATCATCCCAGAGTTTTTGACACGTACGATGATTTATTGGCCTGGGGGGAGTTCGACGCTGTTGATCTCGCACTGCCAACGGAATATAATGTAGAGTTTATTCAAAAAGCTTTAATTAATAACAAAAGCGTTTTCTGCGAAAAACCTATTGCGGTTAATACCGATGAGTCGAAAAAAATACTTGGCATGTCAGCATTGAGTTCAAATGTTGTTTATATAGCGGAAAATTTCAGACATATAAATGCGCATTACAGGATAAAGAAGATAATCGATACCGGGAAAATTGGAAAACTTCAATTTATTATCTGGAAACAGTTAATAGGAATGAAAAATGATAATAAATATGTAGGAACTCTCTGGAGAAAAAAGCCCAAACATATTGGAGGGTTTTTATCTGATGGCGGAGTACATCATATAGCCGCTATCAGAATATTTATGGGAGAAATTGAATCGGTATACGCCAAGACAAAGAAAGTTTCTGATTATCTTGGCGGAGATGATACTCTGTTTATGACTATGAATTTTAAAGAAGGATATATTGGAAGCTACACGGTTTCTTATGCACTTGGGGACGGGAGGATCAAAATTGACATTTATGGTGATTCCGGTTCAATAAAGATTCGAAAAAATTATTTTATCGTTGAAACGGAAAAAGAAAAACTGACTTATAAAATTCCCAGAGAATCTTCATTTGCAAATGAGTTTTTAGACTTTTACAGAGTGTTTAACGGTGCTGTAAATATCATGGGAGATCCTTTAGAGGCTATCAAGGATTTGGCGGTAATCGAAGCAGGTGTATCTTCTTCTGTTAAAGGGAAGGAAGTGGCTATAAAAAAATTTTTATAAATTTTAAAATAGATACTTGACAGGGTATGGTTTAATAGATATAATGTAAATCGTGCTAAGCCAACGTAGCTCAATCGGTAGAGCGGCTGATTTGTAATCAGCAGGTTGGGGGTTCAAGTCCCTTCGTTGGCTCCACTATAGGTGGTAGGGTGCCCGAGCGGCCAAAGGGGGCGGACTGTAAATCCGCTGGCGGAATGCCTACGGTGGTTCGAAACCACCCCTTACCACCATTTATTTTTGGTATAGAGGTGAAATAATGGCCAAAAAGAAAGATAAAATACTGGTTACGTTAAAATGTTCGGATTGTGGAAGAAAAAATTATTACAGGTTTAAGAGCAGACAAAAAAAGTTTAAGCTTGATTCTAACAAATACTGTAAAAAATGTCAAAAACATACTGCGCATAAAGAAGCAAAAGCATAGTTTTATTGGAGGGATAAAATGGCCCGAGGAAGTATAAAGAGATTTCTAGGTGAAGTGAGAAATGAAGCGAAAAAAGTAACCTGGCCCGATAGACAGACCATGTCATCTTCTACTGGCGCTGTGCTTGTTATTCTTGTGACGAGCGGCTTTTTCTTAGGATTATTGGATGTATTATATACCAATGTTATCGGCGGATTGTTGCGTTTTCTGACCGGAGGAGCAGGTTAATAGCCTTTTTATGATATGAGAAAAAAATGGTATATCGTTCAGACTTATTCTGGCCTAGAACATTCGATAAAAGAATCCATAGAATCTAAGGTGGAAACCTTTGGAGTTGGGCATCTCGTAGGTAAAATATTAATACCCGAAGAAATAAAATTGGAAGGTGCTTCCGTATCCCCCGAAAAGCATGTTTTGCTGGACGGCTCTAAAATAAAAGTCAAAAATAATGAAGATATTTATAAGACTCAGGTAGTGGCTGTTGAACCTGAGATTCATGCGAAGCATTCGGGTATAGTTAAGGAAATAAAAAATTATAGGATCGTTTTAATCGAAACGATCGATAAGAAATATACGAAAACTTATTTTATACCTGAAAGCGCTAAGGTTGAAACTGGCATTAAAAGTGGCACTAGGATAAAACAAGGGTTTCCTTTAGCTAAGGGTGGCGAGTATTATTCTGAAATAGACGGAAGGATAGTTGCTTCACTTAAGAGAAAGAGGTTAGTCGTTAATAATGATGATGGAGGAGAGAATGTATATATTCTCTATCCGGAAACGATGTCCGCTAAAAGATTGAAAAAAGGAAGTGCGATTTCTGCTAACCAGCTTCTTTGTGGCGAAAAGGAAATATATTCTAAGGTTGATGGCAGGACCGAAATAAAGGAATTTCCAGGAAGAACCGAGATCAGAGTTTTTAAAATAAACAGAATAAGGTTATATCCGGGCTATATCTTTGTTGAGGCTGTTCTTAACGAAGAAACGAGAGGTATCATAAGAGGAACTCCCAATGTAGTCAACTTTGTGAATGTGGGAGGTCAACCCGTTGAACTGAAGAAAAAAGAAATAAGAGCTTTGCTCAGATTGTCTGGAATCGAGGATATTGAACCAGAAAAGAGCAAACAGGAGATTAAAGTCGAGTTTGATTTTGAAGAAGGTGAAATGGTCAGAATCAACTCAGGTCCATTTGAAGATTTTGTGGGTAAAATTACCAATCTCGATTCGGAAAAAATGGAAGTTAAAGTTATTGTAAGTATATTTGGAAGAGAAACGCCAGTTATACTTAATATTTCGGAAATAGAAAAAATTGTATAGTGGGAGGATTAAATTCCGTTTGACCACGAGGAGGAATGAAAATGGCAAAGAAAATCATAGCGCAAATTAAGCTTCAGTTGCCTGCCGGCAAAGCTACGCCGGCCCCACCTGTAGGTCCTGCATTGGGTCAGCATGGTGTGAACATTATGGAATTTTGTAAAAAGTTCAATGCGCAAACCGCAAATGACCAGGGAATGGTTTATCCTGTTGTTTTAACCGTTTACAAAGATAGAACTTTTACTTTTGTTACTAAAACTCCCCCGGCAAGTTTTTTGATCAAAAAAACTATTGGATTGAAAAAAGGTTCCGGTAACCCATTGGCAGATAAAGTTGGTAAAATTACCCAGGCACAGCTGGAAGAAATTGCCAAAATTAAAATGGCGGATCTTAACGCCAGAACTATTGATGCTGCCGTAAAAATTATTGCTGGTACCGCCAGAAATATGGGCGTAGAAGTCGTAGGTTAGGGGTGAGTTGAATGGCGAAAAAATCTAAGAGATACCTGGAGAACAAAAAATTAGTTGACAGAACGAAATCATATGAAATAGAAGAAGTCGCAAAATTGATCAAGGCTTTCAAGCCTGCGAAATATGATGAAAGTTTAGAATTGCACATAAAATTGAATATTGATCCCGCTAAAGCCGACCAGCAGGTCAGAGGAACTATTTCGTTACCTAATGGAACAGGAAAGAAAGTCAGAGTTCTTGTTTTTGCGAAGGGTGAAAAAGAAGAAGAAGCAAAAAAGGCCGGTGCGGAATTTGTCGGTGCGGAGGATTTGGCCGAAAAGATCCAAGGTGGATGGTTTGATTTCGATGTAGCAATAGCCACTCCTGATATGATGAGAGTTATTGGAAGATTGGGAAGAGTATTGGGGCCTCGTGGTTTAATGCCTTCACCAAAATCCGGAACAGTCACGATGGATATAGAAGAAGCCGTTACGGCTTTTAAGGCTGGAAGAGTTGAAGTTAAGAATGATAAGACATCTAACGTTCATATTCCATTCGGCAAAGTTTCTTTTGATGAGGAAAAGATTTTAGAAAATCTGGATTCTGCGATGAGTCAGATTTTAAGAATGAGACCTTTAGGTGCAAAGGGAAGATTTTTCAGTGGAGTTTACGTATCTACATCAGTTGGTGTTGGAATAAAAGTAGATTTTAGCCGATTTATAAAGGTGCTGTAAATTATAACAATTTCTTAAAAATAGATATTTGTACCAGAGACAGTAGGTATGTAAGTGCTATAGGCCGCCTACCGAGGTGCGTATAATTAATACGACCTCACTTTTGTGGGGTTTTTTTAGGAGGCTAGTAATGTTTACAAAAGAGCAAAAGAAGGTATACGTCCAGGATTTACAGAATAAGCTTGAAAAAGCTTCCTTGGTTGTATTAACAGATTATAAAGGTTTGGATGTAGAAAAAATTAGTGATTTAAGATCGAAGTTATACGAAAGATACGAAGAAGATTCAAATTATATTGTTACAAAGAATACCTTGTTTAGAATAGCGTTGAGAAATGCCGGATACAAAGAAGAGGAATGGGGAGAATATTTGAGTGGTACGATTGCTGCTTTAATTATTACTGAGGATGACTGTGTCGAAGCCATTAAAATCCTTGCTGATTTTAACAAAAAGAATAAGCTTCCCCTTATCAAAGCAGGTTATCTTGAAGGCAGATTCTTCGATGAAAGCAAAGTTGATGAATATTCTAAATTACCAACCAAGAAAGAGCTCGTTGCTCAGGTTGTTGGTGGCATAGCGGCACCAATTACAGGACTTGTTTACACGTTAAATGGCGTAATCACAAAGTTTTTATATGCGTTAAATGCAATAAAAGATCATAAAGAATAATAAATAAATTTGGAGGTGTTTATTATGACAAAAGATGAATTAATTCAGGCAATTAAGGAAATGACAGTTGCGGATTTAGCTGAACTAGTTAAAGCATTAGAAGAAGAATTTGGTGTAAGCGCTTCAGCACCAGTAGCAGTTGCAGCAGTACCGGGTACAGCGGCAGCAGAAGAAGTGGAAGAAAAAACAGAATTTGATGTAGTTTTAAAATCATTTGGCGCCAAGAAAATTGGAGTTATTAAAGTAGTCAGGGCTTTAACGGGATTAGGATTAAAGGAAGCAAAAGAATTAGTTGAAAAAGCTGGATCACCTGATGCTGTTGTTAAAGAAGGAACAACTAAAGATGACGCAGAGGATATCAAAAAACAATTAGAAGAAGCCGGCGCAGAAGTAGAATTGAAATAAGTAGTTATAAAAAAGTTAAAGTTAATAGGGTAAAATAAATAGTTAACCACATCAGATTTTCAAATCTGATGTGGTTTTGGTGTGTTTTAAAATTGGTGAGGTGATCTGATGAGAGATGTCCAGTTTGGGAAGAGAAAAAGAAAAATTTTTGGTAAAGTAATTGAACCCGTAGAAATACCGGATTTGATTGAAATTCAAACGAAAGGTTTCAAAAAATTTCTGAATCAGGGATTGTTGAGTGTTTTGAAAAAATATTCTCCGATTAAATCACAAACTCAAAAATCTGATTTGAGAAAAGGCGAAAAAGGTTTTTCTATGGAGTTCATAAAAACGAGGACAGGTGAACCTAAATATAATATTCAAGAATGTAAAGATAAGGGTTTAACTTATTCAGTTCCACTTAATGTAACTGTGAGAATTACAGATTTATTCACTGGAGAAATAAAAGAGGAAGAGGCTTTTTTTGGTTATTTGCCTTACATGACCGATAATGCTTCATTCATAATTAACGGAGCCGAAAGGGTAATTGTAAACCAGTTAGTAAGATCTCCAGGCGTTTATTTTGTTGATGAACCTACCAAAACCGCTGGCGGAAATTTGCCGTTATTTGTTGCACATTTTTTGCCCGTTAAGGGAGCATGGTTTGAAATTCTTTTAAACCCCAATAAAGATTTAATGCAGGTTAGAATAGATAGAAGAAGAAAAATGAATTTTTTCCTTTTGTTAAGAGCACTGGGATATGAAAATGATTTTGAATTATTAAGATTATTTGAAACAAAAGCTGAATGTGCTGATTTGAGTCATCTGGAACCTTTTTTTGACGGTATGCTTTTACAGGATGTAGTGATCAATAACGAAATTGTAGCCAAAAAAGGGGAAAGACTGACTGAAGAGTTGGCCACATTGCTTGTTAATTCAGACCTGATGAATGTTAAAATGCCTATGCAATTTGCCACAAACACTCTCAACGCGCTAAAAAAAACGTACGGAGAAGAATTCAATAGCAATGATGCTTACATAGAAATATTTAGAAAACTCAGACCTGGTGAAATTCCGAGAATTAATGCTGCAAAAAATTATCTTTACAATTTATATTTCAGCCCCGATAGAATTGATTTTTCTGAGGTTGGTAGATACAAAATTAATTCCAGCTTAAAAAGGGCGTATAAAGATTATATGATCAATTATGAGGGTAGAAACCCTGATGAAGATTTCGATTATTTTGAGCAGGCTCAGGTATTAACCGAAAAGGATATTATTCTTGCTGCAAGAATGCTGTCTAAATTATTAAAACAGCCTGAATTACTCGATACTAAAGATCATTTAGGAAACAAGAGGGTCAGAACAGTCGGCGAATTGATGGAAGTAGAATTTGAAAAAGCCTTTGTAAAAATTCATAAACTTCTACAGGAAAAAATAAATTTAAATAACAGTTTTGAAAAGATGACAGTACAAAATTTAGTCAACGTAAGAACTTTAATGACTACATTACATCAGTTTTTTGCAACCAGTCAGCTTTCACAGTTTATGGATCAGGTTAATCCACTTTCCGAATTAACGCACAAGAGAAGATTATCCGCAATAGGACCTGGTGGATTGAAAAGGGAACATGCGAGATTTGAAGTCAGAGATGTCCACCATTCCCATTATGGAAGAATGTGTCCGATTGAAACACCTGAAGGTGCTAATATAGGTCTTATGACTTCTATGGCAACCTACGCGACGATAGATGATTACGGTTTTTTACTCACTCCATATAGAAAAGTGAAAAAAGGATATATTTTAGATGATATAACATACCTTTCGGCTGATGAGGAAGAAATGTACAATATAGCTCAATCAACGATAAAAATAAATGATGATGGCAGTATTTTTGATGATCAAATTGAAGTCAGAATAGAAGGGTCTGTAAAATACGTTAACAAGGAAGATGTTAACTACATTTCAATTTCGCCGAAACAGATTGTCAGTGTTTCGACTGCTCTAATACCTTTTCTGGAACATGATGATGCTAACAGGGCTTTAATGGGATCGAATATGCAGAGACAGGCGGTTCCTGTTCAGAATCCCGAAGCACCTATCGTAGGTACTGGTATGGAATATTTTGCCGCCAGAGATTCAGGTTATGTAATAATGGCTAAAGAAAAGGGAAGAGTTGTGAATCTGGATGCCAAAAAGATTAAAATAGAAAGACTGGATGAACACAATAAAACTATTTATACTAAGAATGGTAAACCAATTATAGATGAGTATAATCTCAGAAAATATATGAGAACAAATCAGGATACCTGTGTCAATCAAAGACCGATTGTAAATGAAGGCGAAATTGTCCAGAAGGGCGCGCCAATTGCTGATGGTCCATCGACCGAGATGGGTGAACTTGCACTTGGAAGAAACATGCTCGTAGCTTTCATGCCCTGGGAAGGATACAATTTTGAAGATGCTATCCTTGTGAATCAGGATATTTTAACTGATGATCAACTTACTACTATACACGTAGAAATGTATGAAACTGTTGCAAGAGATACACAGCTTGGTCCTGAAGAGATTACGGATGATATACCGAACATTTCGAGAGATTTGCTCAGGAATCTTGATGAAAATGGGATCGTAAGAATTGGTGCTTATGTGAGTTCCGGAGATATTTTAGTTGGTAAGGTGACTCCTAAGGGAGAATCTGAAACCACTCCTGAAGAAAAGATCATAAGATCGGTTTTTGGTGATAGAGGAAGAGATGTAAAGGATACTTCGTTGAAGGTTCCTCATGGAGTAGAAGGAAGAGTTATTGATATAAAGTATTTTGAAAAAGAAGACGTTTCAGAGTTAGGATCAGGAGTTAATAAACTCGTTAAAGTTTTTGTAGCGTGTAGAAAAGATCTGAATATCGGTGATAAATTAGCCGGTAGACATGGAAACAAGGGAGTTGTTTCAAATATAATTCCTAGAGAAGATATGCCGTTTTTACCTGATGGCACTCCTATACAGTTGGTGCTTTCACCTCTTGGTGTTCCCTCAAGAATGAATATAGGCCAGGTTTTAGAGACTCATCTTGGATGGTTGGGAAGCTTAACCGACACTTTTTTTGCAACACCTATATTTGATGGAGCAAAAGAAAAGGAAATCATGGATAAATTGTATGGTGCAAGAAAAGAAAAGGGACTGGATTTAGGTGACTCTGAAAAACTTAAATCCGGAAAAGTTATTCTAAGAGATGGCAGATCCGGAAAAGCTTTTGATTCTCCTATAGTTGTCGGAATAATGTATATGATAAAGCTCGTGCATATTGCAAAAGATAAAATTCATGCCAGAGCTACCGGACCATATTCTCTGATTCATCAGCAACCCCTTGGTGGAAAGGCTCATTTTGGTGGACAGAGATTCGGAGAAATGGAAGTATGGGCTCTTGAAGCTCATGGTGCGGCACATACATTGAACGAAATGTTGACTATTAAGTCGGATGATATCAAAGGTAGAAATGATGTTTATAAAGCAATTCTTAAAAATCTTCCTATACCGGAGCAAGGTGTACCGGAAAGTTTTAAAGTTTTAATAAAAGAACTGGAAGGGTTAGTTTTAGATATAAGAATTTATGACGCCGACGGTATGGAAATGGAAGTTGATACATTATGATTAAGGGATTAATTATTCCCATAGGAGGGAATGCGAATGCCTAATGTTTTTAGAAGAAAAGTCAGTTCGTTAAAAATCAATATTGCCTCTCCGGATAGAATATTAAGTTGGTCAAGTGGCGAGGTGAAAAAACCTGAAACTATTAATTACAGAACATTTAAGCCGGAAAGAGATGGGCTTTTTTGCGAGAAAATATTTGGCCCAATAAAAGATTATGAATGTTCCTGTGGTAAATACAAAGGCAAAAAATACGAAGGAACGGTTTGTGAAAGATGTAATGTCAGAGTGGAATCGAAGGAATCAAGAAGAAGAAAAATGGGACATATCGAGCTTGCCGCACCGGTTACTCATGTGTGGTATTTGAAAAGTGCTCCAAGTATTTTGTCGACATTCTTGAACATTCCTGCAAAAAATCTCGAAAATATTATATATTATGGTTCAAAGAGAGTAATTGAAAAACTCTATGTAGTGATAGATCCTAAAGATACTGAGTTTTATCCGGGACAGACTCTTCATCATACCGAGTACGAAATTTACAATCAGAAAATAGATTTCACTGTAGAAAACGGATATAGAATAAGAAATTCAAAGGGCCCTGTAGTTTCAGATATAGACGGTATAGTTACTGTTGAAATGAGCGAGGGAAATTCGAAGAGAGAATTGAACTGGATTATAATTAAAGATGAAAACGGAAATGAAAAAAAATATCCTGTGTTTGAAGGAGCACTGATATATGTTTCAGATGGAGATGAAGTAAGAAAAGGCGATACACTTGCAGATAGATTTCTTTTTGAAGATGAAGTTTTATCAGAGACGGAAAACATGTTATTTGAAGAGCATTATGAAGGAAAATACGAAAAAGAATCCGATACAGAAAGTGATAGGCCAATAGTAATAATCACGGAAATAGATGATAAAGTATCTGAAGAAACGGGAAAAGTCATTGGAGATATCCTGATAGAGAATGAATATGAAGCTTACAAAGAACTATATCCGGGAAAACTGGTCTGTGATTATGGAGCAGTTGCAGTAAAAAAGTTACTTCAGAAGATAGATTTACACGAACTAAAGGCAAATATAGAACATGAATTGAAATCTATACCGAAGAGTAGCGGTAAAGCATTAAAATTATTGAAAAGACTCAAGATAGTTAAAAATTTCATGAAATCGGAAAGCAAACCTGAATGGATGGTAATGGAAATTGTACCTGTAATTCCGCCCGAAATAAGGCCCATGATACAAATTGAAGGTGGAAGATTTGCTACCACTGATTTGAATGATTTATACAGAAGAGTAATCAACAGAAACAACAGATTGAAAAAGCTTCTTTCTATTGGAGCGCCTGATATAATAATCAGAAATGAAAAAAGAATGCTCCAGGAAGCTGTGGACAGTTTGATTTACAATGGAAGAGTTGGAAAAGCTGTTACCGATAAATCAGGTAGACCATTGAAATCGCTTACAGACCTGGTAAAGGGTAAGAAAGGCAGATTCAGAAGAAATCTTCTTGGAAAAAGAGTCGATTATTCCGGCAGAGCCGTTATCGTTGTAGGGCCTGATTTGAAGATTCATGAATGTGGTATTCCGAAGAGAATGGCAATGGAATTGTTCAAGCCTTTCGTTTTGTCAAAACTGTTGCAGGGAAGCGAATCCAGTAAGACAGCGAGAAAATTGAAAAAGACAATTATAGAGAAAGAAATGCCGGAAGCATGGGAAGTTCTTGAAGATGTAATAAAGGGTCATCCTGTTTTATTGAACAGAGCACCTACACTTCATAGAATTTCAATTCAGGCTTTTATCCCAAAATTGGTCGAAGGAAATGCCATACAGCTTCATCCTCTCGTATGTGCACCATTCAATGCTGATTTTGATGGAGACCAGATGGCTGTGCATTTACCTATATCTCCCGCGGCTCAGGCCGAATCAAAATTCCTTCTTCTGAGTAGATATAATGTTATTTCGCCGGCAAGTGGTAAACCTGTTTCTATGCCTGGTAAAGATATTATATTTGGAGTATATTATTTGACTACGGTTGGGGAAGAATACGGAGAAATAGAGAAAAAGTTAATTGATCTTGAGAAAAAACTCAAAAGAGATAAAAAATCCAAAGCGGAAACTAAAAAAGAAATATTGAAATTTATATTTGGTACCGGACCGGAAAAAGATCATAAATTGCAGGGCAAATCAGAGGAACAAAACAACGGTGACATAACGGCAGATGAAAATAACACTACGAAGAAATCTAAAAAAACCAAAAATATTCCTGGATTAGAACTCTTCGTTTTCAGTTCTCCTGAAGATGCAAAACTGGCTCTTAATAATGATGCAATTGGTCTTCATACTCCAATCTTTGTGAATTTTGATGGAGAAGTAAAAACGAATGAAACGGGTCTTTCTTTAACGACCGTGGGTAGAATATTATTCAACGAAATAATTCCCAACGATTTGAAAGATTATTCGAAGAAATTTACGAAAAAACAGATAAAGAAGATTATTTATGATGTATTCTATAAATATGGAATTGACAGGACAGCCGATCTTCTTGATGACATGATGACACTGGGTTTCCATTATTCAACTGTCAGTGGATTGACGATGTCGATCAGAGATATAATGACATACCCAAAAAGAGAGGAATTGATAAAAGAGTCAAAGAAAGTTGTCGATGAGATCAACAATTACTACAATCTGGGGTTTACGACTGATCAGGGAAGATATGAGGAAACAATAAGAACCTGGACCAAAACCACTGAAGACTTGATGAACAAAACTTTCGATACGTTCAGAACTGAGAAATTCAACCCAATATACATGATGGTCGATTCTGGTGCAAGAGGTAGTATTGATCAGCTCAAACAGCTTGCCGGAATGAGAGGTTTGATGGCAGATCCGTCGGGTAAAACTCTTGAAATTCCAATAACTTCTAATTTCAAAGACGGACTGACAGAGCTGGAATTTTTTACCTCCACTCATGGTGCAAGAAAAGGTTCCGCTGATACAGCTCTCAGAACTTCATTTGCCGGTTATCTCACCAGAAGGCTCGTTGATGTTGCGCAGAGCATAACTATATCGACACCCGATTGTGGTACTGAAAATGGAATAGAAGCGAAAGAAATTATGGCCGATGGTGTTACGATTGAGAGTTTGAGTGATTTCCTTTTCGGAAGAGTATTATCTAAGGATATTATAAATCCTGCCACTAAAAAAATCCTCGTCGATAAGAGGGGCAAAGAATACCTTAGAGGAACGATGCTCAGAGACGAAGAAACAAAGTTCCTCACTGATTTTACGATAAAAGTTCCAGTAAAAATTGAAGAAAAAATCAAAGTAAAAAATATTGAGAAATTAAACAACAATATGATACTGGCAGAATCATTGAATCTTGAGAATGAAACATTACCTAAAGAAACTGTTTTAACATGGGATATTGTCAGAAAGCTCAAAAAAGAGAAAATATCTGAAATAGAGGTATTCACTTATCCGTCCATTAATCAGATTTTTGCGGGAGATGAATCGAATTATAAAAATGATAGAGATGAAAAGCTTGTGGCCTATCAGGAAGATATAGACTTTTCGACCGCGAACAATTTGTTTAAAAACGGTTATGAAGAAATTGAAGTAAGACCTTCAATTATGGTAAGATCTGCTTTAACTTGTGAATCGGAACATGGAATATGTGCAATGTGTTATGGAATGGACCTTTCCAATCACAATATTGTAAATGTTGGAGAATCTGTAGGAACAGTAGCGGCGCAATCGATAGGAGAACCTGGAACACAGCTTACTATGAGAACGTTCCATATGGGAGGAATTGCGACCGGAGCAGATATCACCAGAGGATTACCTAGGGCCGAAGAACTTTTTGAAGCAAGAAAGAAACTCAAGGATCCTGAAGCATTGTTCACAGATGAAGTTGCAACAGTTAAAGATATCAGAAGTGATGAAAATGTCAGAAAAATTTATCTTGAAACAAAAGATGGATCGATAAAGGATTATGAACTCTCTTCAAATATTAAACCCAAGGTGGATCCCGGAGACAGATTGCTCAAAGGTCAGACCATGACTACCGGTACCGTTAGACCGAGAAAAGTTATGGACAAGCTTGGAGTAATTCAAACTGCCATGTATCTACTCACAGAAATAAAAAGGGTTTATGCTGAGCAGGGTGTTGAAATTCATGATAAACATTTCGAAATCATAATCAAACAGATGCTTTCAAAGGTCGAAATTACAGATGGAGGAGATTCGAAATATCTTCCGGGAGATCTCGTGAATAAACAGGAAGTATTGAGAATAAATAAATACATAGAAGAGGAAAATAACAAAGTCGAAGAAAACGTGGATTATGCACTGGGAAAGAGAGTTGCCAAGAAAGTATTAATCGAGGACGATGAAAATAAATTGTTAACTCTGGCGGAAGAAGGAGAAGTTTTAACGGTAGATATACTGGAAAAATTTGCATTAAATGGGTTGAAAGTGATAGATATCTTCGATGTAGATGAAAAACAATACCAGGGTTATCTCGAATCTTTGGATCCGGAGATCGAAATACCGCAGAAAAATATTCAAATAGGAATTAAAGAAGGTATAAAATTCAAACAGAGATTGCTTAGGATTACAAAGGCTTCTCTTGAGAGTGAAGGTTGGTTGTCTGCAGCTTCATTCCAGCAAACACCTCAGGTTCTCACAGAAGCTTCTGTCGAGGGAAAAATTGATACACTCAATGGATTGAAGGAGAATGTATTGGTGGGTCAACTCATTCCCGCTGGAACAGGGCTGGATATGTATTCAAACATTCAGATCGAGTCTGGAATCGCGGTTCCGGAGACGGAGAAAAAGGAAAGAATAGTTTAATTGAATCATTTGAAGGGGATTTAAATCCCCTTTTTTGTTATTATTTACTATCTGAACTTATATGAAATCGAATAAATATGAAAGGTTTAAGGAAAACAGAGTTAATATTCGTGGGATATTTATATACAATTATTGTGGATTGTTTGTAAGTGGTTTTTATTGGAGGTTCATCCTGTGAAAAAAAGAATTTTTTTTATTTTATTTTTTATATTTGTAGCGGCGATGTTTTTTGGTGCGGCGAAAGAAAGTACGAAAACACCAAAGATAGTTTTATTGTTGAATGATCATGATTACGAAGTTACGAGAGCTTCAATTGAGGTGGCTCTTGCAGATTTAAAAGTTGATTATGAGGTATATAAAACTTATGAGGGCGAATTTCCCCCATTAAATGATTATGATGGACTTATCATAAGCGGGGGAGCTTATACGGATGCATATTTCAAAGGGGGAAATGAACCTATAGTTGGTTCAAGATATATTCTGGAAACAGAAGTTCCCGTTTTGGGAATTTGCATGGGTAGTCAGATAATTGCGAAATTATATGGTGAAAATATAAGATATGCTCCTGTACACGAATGGGTGTGGGCGCTTAAGGGTGATATAGATGATCCAATTCTCGAAAATGTTCCAAAAAGACTGGATGTGTGGGAGAATCATGATTATTCTATAACAGCATTACCAGAAGATTTTATAAATCTCATATGGGGTGAGAGAGATAATTCCTTAAAGTTGATAAAGCATAAGGATAAACCTATTTATGGGATAGTTTTTCATCCTACTATAACCCTTAATAACATGGAAACTTCCGCAATTCAGGTATTGATTAATTTTTTAAAGATGTGTAGTGATGAATCAAATATGTATCCGGAATTTGTCAGTGATTACAAAATATTTTAAAAGGGGTGGAAACAAATGAATTACATTAATACGAAAAATGCTCCGGCAGCTATAGGACCATATTCACAGGCAATAGATTTAGGGGATTTTGTATTTCTTTCGGGCCAGATTCCTGCTGATGCAGAGACAGGAAAGTTAACGGAAGGAAGTATTGAAGAGAAAACATCTGTTGTGTTTAAAAATATCGGTGCAATATTAAAAGAGGCCGGCCTGGAACCAAAGAATGTTGTTAAAACTACAGTATTTGTGAAAGATTTGGGGAATTTCGGAAAAGTTAATGGGATATATGCAGACTTCTTTGGTGATCATAAGCCGGCGAGGTCCTTTGTCGAAGTAAGCGATTTACCAAAAGGTGTAGATATAGAAATCGAATTGATTGCAAAAAGATGATAAAGATCAAGGAAGAATATTTTCCAACTCTGAGCGATATTGAAGAAAAACTGAGCGATGAAAAATACGGAATAAGAAATTTTGTGAACAACAATCACGGAATATTTCTGGTCGTTGAATCGGCGAAGGCTTTCACGAGAAATGGAAAAGAATATTACAATCTTAAAATCAGGGATGGTAAAATGATTGTCAATGCAAAATCCTGGAACTGGATGGAAGAACCTTATGCCGGCGGAGTGATAGTTGCAGAATACGGTGTCGATAAAAAGTGGGGATACGACATAAATATAAGAAGTATAAAGAAATATAGCGAAATAGTAAAAGAGATCCCGGAAATTTGCTCGTTGATGCCAGTGTTTGAAAAGAGAAAAGAATATGAAAAGAAACTGATCGAATACATAAAATCAATTAAGAATGAAAAAATAAAAGAACTTCTTGAAAAAATATTTATAGATGAGAAAACCAGGCTTTTGAATTACTTTTTAGCACCCGCGGCTACCAGAAATCATCATGTGAGAATAGGTGGATTATTGCAACATAGTTTAAATATAGCGATGATATGTGATCAGATATCGAAAATAAAAATATTTGAAAATCTGGACAGAGATGTGCTGATTGCGTCCGCACTCCTGCACGATATAGGGAAAATCAAAAGTTATGATCTTGAAGATGCTTCTTTTCAGATTACCATTGACGGAGCACTTGAAGATCATATTGGAATAGGTGTGCAGATATTGAATGACTATTTCGGCATGATAAAAGATTTTCCTCAATCGATAAAAAGTCAGATAATGCATGTGATTCTGAGCCATCATGGGCTGAAAGAATGGGGATCTGTTGTTCAGCCAAAAACACTTGAGGCGATAATAATTCATAATATTGACAGACTTGAAGCTCAGGCGGAGTCGTACATCGATTATTGGAAAAACAATGAGAACAAAGAAATTTCCGAATATATTCCTATGCTTGGAACCAGAACAGTTAATATGAGTGATGATATATATTGAAAAAAAGTGATTTTTCTGATATATTAATATTTAGAATGGCTATAAGGAGGCGATTTTATGGATAAGAAATTAGTGAATGCGATAAATGATCAGATCAAAGCAGAATTTGATTCGGAATATATATATTTAGGTATGGCGGCCTGGGCTCTCAAAGAAGGATATGAAGGAACTGCCAAATTCATGTTTATACAGGCGGATGAAGAGAGGTTTCATGCCATGAAATTCGTAAAATTTTTGGGTGAAATGGATGAAAAAATTGTAATTCCCGCTGTAGATAAACCCGAAACAAAATTTGAATCATTACAGGAAATATTGGAAAAAGCATACGAGCATGAAAAATATGTGACAAAGAGAATTCATAATCTGGTTAAGCTGAGTGATGAAGCAGGTGATCCCGCTACAAATGACTTTCTGAGTTGGTATGTTGCTGAGCAGATTGAAGAAGAGAACAACTTCAGAAATGTTTTGAAAAAACTTAAAATTACCGGTGCAAAAGGCCATGCGTTGCTGATGATTGATCAGCAATTGGGACAGAGAGCGCCCTTCACACCACCAACCGATGCAGAAGAGTAAATAATATTTTTTATCGATAAAAACCGCCCACATTTGGGCGGTTTTGCTTTTAAATATTGATTTGAAATGAATTACTATAAGTATTTTAAAAATCTTAAATCAGACGTTCTCAAGAAACTTTTTTATTTTATCGATTGTACAAAATTCAATTCTTCCTTCGTGACTTCCTCAAGAACATTTTTTATTTTAGCAATGGCGAAATCCAGTTCTTCCTTCGTGATGATTAAAGGAGGGGCAAGCCTTATTGTCTGACCATGGGTTGCCTTACACAGCACTCCCATTTCTTCAAGTTTTTCAGTGTATTTTCTCGCAGTGCCAAACTCTTTCTTTATTTCAATTCCAATGAACAGACCCTTACCTCTGATTTCTTTTATCGCTGGGCTGTTTATCTTTTTCAACTCTTCCATCAAGTATTTGCCGAGTTTTTTGGATTTTTGAGGAAGTTCTTCATCTATGAGTACATCCAATGCCGCCATGGCGACAGCGGCAGCCACAGGATTTCCCCCGAATGTAGAACCGTGGTCTCCGGGTTTTAAAACATCCATAATTTCATTATCGGTGACTATCGCAGATACCGGATAAGCACCGCCGCTCAGTGCCTTTCCCATGACCAGTATGTCCGGTTTTATATTTTCGTAATAATATGCGAATAATTCCCCGGTTCTTCCAAACCCACTTTGTATTTCATCGAGAATCAGCAGCACATTGTTCTTTTTGGTTATTTCTCTCACTTTTTTAAGATAACCTTCATCTGGAACTATTATTCCGCCTTCTCCCTGTACAGGCTCAACTATAAAAGCTATAGTGTTTTCATTTATTGCATTTTCCAAAGCTTCCACATCGTTGTAAGGAATAATTTTAAAACCGGGTGTGAACGGTCCAAAACCTTCTTTGTATTGTTCCTCCGAAGAGAAACTTATTATACTTATCGTTCTACCGGCGAAATTATTTTCACAGGCTATAATTTCTCCCTTATCTTTCGGGATGCCCTTTTTTTGATAGCCCCACTTTCTTGCAACCTTCAATGCAGTTTCAACCGCTTCTGCGCCTGAATTCATCGGTAGAGCCTTTTCAAAACCTGTGAGTTTGCAGAGTTTTTCCAAAAAACTTCCCATCTTATCGTTATGAAAAGCCCGGGAAGTTAAGGTGCATTTATTTGCCTGTTCAATCATAGCCTTTATAATTTTTGGGTGACAGTGACCTTGATTTAATGCGGAATATGCGGCCAACATATCCAGATACTTTTTGCCATTAACGTCCCATACCCATACACCCTCACCTTTTTCAATTACCACCGGAAGCGGGGCATAATTACTTGCACTCCATTTTTCAGTTTGTTCTATTATTCTTTCTGATTTATTCATCAGCTTACCTCCTCAATAAAAAGACTGATTATAAATTATTTTTTAAAAGCAATCATTTTCCAATGGCAAAGACCATCAGGTCATAAAAACGAGAAAATAACATCATTTTCCTCATTATAGCACTTTAAAAAAAGACGTCCTATCAGCGCTAATCAGTACTATTGATAATAGATACTGATTATAAATCTTATACGTCTTTATACTGATTTAAAATGATATCTTTGGTACCTTTTTATCGTTATGAAGTTGCTTTTTGAAGTTTAAAAGTTTTTCTGAAAAATAAAAAAAGAGAGTATAAAACTCTCTTCAATTATTTTTAACTGAACGGGGAAATTAATTCAATCCGACAAGATTCCATCTATTATCATTTGCGAAGCTTCTTCCTCATCTAGACCTTTAGACATGAGCGTTTCAAGTTGTTCGGAATTTATTCTTCCAACCGAAGCCTCGTGCGTTATTTCCGAGGTATTGTTGATTACTTCGAGTTTTGGTATCGTCGTTAGTTTGACTTTTCTTCCTGCGATTATTTCATCACATTCGATGTGACCCTTTGAATTGTCACCTATGCCGTAAACCTCGTTGAAAACCTCTGCATTACTTTCATCCTGGCCGATAACGTATGTTTTTGCCATACCGGAGGAATTCTTGCCGTTCAATTTGATTATCTCGGTTATATTCACTTTGTCATCGAGTTTTTCTTTTACTTTTGTTTCCGCGTAAGCCCTGGCATAATCGTCGAGGTTCATGTTCATTAAAATATTCATTTTACCTACTCTTGTTTGAGTGAGAGAGAATCTGTTATCAAATTTTGCTTTTTTACCTATATTTATGAAATATTTTGTATTCAGATTCACAAAGCCGTTGTCGTTATGATAGTGAACATCCGTATAATTAGATTCCGCACCTTCATCGAGAGTTATATTGGATAACATATTGTGATATATATTTTTGGATGCGGGGAAAGTACAATGTGAAATAAAATTAACTCTGGAATTTTTTCCGATTTTAATTTCAAATTCTAAATTCTGTTCTCCAAAATCTTTTAGATAACCGATACAGAGGTGAATGGGTTTTTTTAATACGATGTTATCATCAACTATGAGTTTCATATAAACGAAATTGTCATTCGTTTTTGCATCTATATGAACACCATCAACCGTATTTCTGCCGATAACTTCGCTTCCGCTAACCACTATTGATACGATGTCTTTTGCGAGTAGATTGTCAATTTTTCCTCCGGATTGCTCATAAGCTTTAGATATATATTCAAATTCTTTGGCTTTATTTCCAGTTAACGTCATTTTCTATCACCTCTTCATTTATAGGTCTGTTCACGTGACCACACACATCACAGGTTTCTTTATAGAGCTTGTTTATTCTTGCTGGATCTCCGACATCTCTTATATAACCGTTGCAAAGCAATAGGGCTACGTCGGCAAGTAATGAAATTTCCTCTCTGTGAGTTATGATAATAACAGTCGAATTTTTTTCTTTTAGTTTTTTAATAACGTCGGCCAGCATGGAATTGCTCATCATATCTATACCTGAATCGGGCTCATCGAAGATAACAACTTTGGGTTTGATAAGAAGGATTGAAGCCAGTTCTATTCTTTTCCTTTCCCCACCACTCAACGTTTTATCAACTTTTCTGAATCTGTAGATTCCATTCAGTCCGACCGTCCGTAAGGCGTCTATGATTTCTTTGTCGGAATAGCTGTTTTTCCCTCCGAGTTTAAGGTACGCTTCGACGGAAATACCTTTAAATCGTGCGGGTTCTTGATTTGTGATGGTTATCCCCAATTTTGCCCTTTCTACCAGTGACAGTTCGGTTATATCGTTGTTTTCGAAAAAAATCGTTCCGCCATGATTCTTGAAATAGCCGTTCATTCCCATTATGATCTTTACCAGAGTGGATTTCCCGACACCGTTGTTACCTAAAATGGCGTATATCTTTCCCGGTTTAAAATCGTATCCTATATTTTTTATTATATTTTTCTCTTCCGTAGAAAAACTCAGATCTTTTATAATTAACATTATGCTTCCTCCCTAAGAACCTGTCGTGAAAGGTATCCCGTTGCAAAGATAATTGTACAACAAAAATATAAAGAATTATACCCGATAATATTACTCTTTTATTAAATTTGAAAAGCTTACTAAAAAGATCACAATATTTCCCATGATCAACAGGAATATGAATTGTTGAACGCACCACTTTTCGATTTTTCAAATTAACATGTCTTTCAATAGTGAAGTAAATCCGTAAATTTTGAAAAGAAAAACCCAAATCTCAATTTGAGTTAAGAGATCCGGGTTAATCTCTAGATTCCTTTGATTAAGAAAAAAAGAAAGGTACCTATAAAGAAGTTAAATTAATTTTACACTAAACTACGCTGTTTATCAATGTGTTAACCGATAGAATTAATCGACAACGGGTTTTATCCATTGAAACAAACAATTAATATCACAGCATTTTTTATGATTTTTCATTTGTATCCTATTTTTTGACAGGATTTGTTCTTATACTTTATCTCAAAGATATACGTAAAAATCCGGGTTGATTGAAAATTTAAAGTTTGTAATTTGATATAATTATTTAAAAGGTCTTAAAAGGAGAATAATGTATGAAAATTCTGCACTGTTCAGATTTACATTTGGGAAGAAGACCCGCAGGTTCCCCGGATTCACTTTATTCTAAGGAAAGATACAAAGATTTTTTTAAAGCATTTGAATATGTTATATCTGAAGCCATTGAAAAAGGTGTGGATATTTTCATAGTTTCAGGAGATTTTTTTGATAAGAAAGATATAAGTCCAAAAAATCTTGAAGATGCGCAGAGTCTTATTAAAAAACTTATAGATAGAAAAATAAAAGTTTTACTCATAGAGGGAAATCACGACAGAACATTCTTTCAGGAGAAGTCCTGGGTCTCCTTTTTTGACAGTTTTGAAAATGTTTTTTTCATTGACAGTGTTAAGAGAACTGGAAATTCGTACGAATTCATTCCGTTTCATATTGAAGGGATAGACTTTTATGGAATCAACTATTTCGGGTCAAATACCGATGAAATTTTGGCTCTGCTGGCAGAAAATCTGAAAGGGAACAAAAATTTCATAGTTACCCATACCTGTATCGGAAATGGTGAGGATTTTTTCCCGGGTCTCGTTAAAAGCGAAACTCTTGATTTGTTCAAAGATAGGGTCATTTATATTGCTGGTGGACATATTCACAGTAAAAAAATTTATCCTTCGGACTCGCCGTTCTTCTTCGTACCCGGGTCACTTGAATATTGGGATATAGCTGAGAGTGGGGAGAAAGGCTTTTTCATTTTGGATACATCTTCAAAAAAAGTGGAGTATTTCAGTGTTCTGGAAAGAATAAGGAAAAAAATACGCATGGATTACACCGTTAATGAAAAATTTTCCGGGGAATTTGAAGGGAAGCTTTTCGCCGAGATCGATAAAAAAGAAATTCCGAATGGTTGCCTTTTTGTTCTGAATATTTTAACAGATTCGTATGATTTTTCCGTCGATGTGAAAAAAATAGAGAATTATTTGATGGAAAAAGGGGTATTGAAAGCCTTCGTTTCCGTTAAGAGAAAAACGGAAAATTTTGAATTCAAAGATTATTCAAAGCTTTCAGAGGAAGAGGTCATAGGTGAAATTATAAAAAATTCAAGCGAATGGGTAAAGTATAGAGAAAAAAGCAAAGAGACCCTTCGTGCGTTAAAAATGATGAAAAATTACCAGCAGAGAAATGATGAAGAGTCATTTATTGAAGAGATCGATTCCCTGTTTGAGAGAATTCTGGGGGATGAAAAGAATGATAATCGATAGAATCGAACTCAAAAATTACAGAAGTCATGAAGATTCCCTGGTGGTTTTCGGTCGGGGTATAAATCTTTTGCTTGGAAGAAACGGATCTGGAAAGACCTCTGTTCTCGAAGCTCTTGGTTTTGTTCTTCTCAATATTCCTCCAAGAGAGGGGGGAAATAACACATACGCTTTCAAAAGAAAGGGTACGGATTTTTCTTCTATAAGGGTTGATTTTACCGGTAACGATCTTCAAAAATATACGGTTATGAGAGATATGAGGAGCAATAAAAGTATAAAGCTCTACAAAAATGACGATCTTATAGCCGATAGTATAGGCGAGAGTGTTTACAAAATTAAGGAAATTGCAGGTATCAACGGCGATGAAAAGAGTGTTTTCAGCAATATTATAACCGCCGCTCAGAATGAAATTATTTCTGTTTTCAAGCAAAGGCAGGGGGACAGAAGGAAACTCTTCAATGAAATTTTCGAGATAGATATATACGACGAAATGGCTGAAAAATTCTGCAAAAAATATCTGGCAAAATTGAACAGTGAAAGGGTTTTTTATGAAGGGCAGGTGTATGAAATCAAGCCCGGAGTGGAAACGATTCCCGATAAAAGAAAGGAACTCGAGGAACACGAAGAGAAACTGTCTCCGTTGAATGAGGAGATAAAAAAATACGAAAGCCTGTTGAAGAGTTTAAAAAAAGCGATCGATGATGCGGATGAGCTTTTGAGAAGGAAAAATATTAAAGAAGAAATAAAAGGAGAAAAAGAAAAATCTTTAAAGAGTGACGAAAGGTCCTTTCACGAGTTGAAAGCGGAATTGGAAAGTGCTGAGAGAAGCAAAACAATAGTACAGAAAAATCTTGAAATACATATCAAATATGAAAGCCTGAGAGAAAAAGAAAATGAGATGTCGGAAGAAGAAGCAAAATTGTTGGAAAATGAAAAAGATTATTTTCAACTCGATAAAGATATAAATGAATTGAATACGAGAATAAAAAACGGAGAGCAGAATTGTAAGAGTCTTCTTGAGGAGATCGGGGAGTTTAAGAAAAGCGGTTTTGCCGATTATTTCAGCAGATATGAGAATAATAAGAGAGAAATAGAATTGAGTGCCCGGAATGAAGAAGAATACGATAAAGAAATGTTGAAGGATCTTCTTGAGAAAACCGAGAAGACCGGAATAGAACTGGAGAGGAATATCACGAATATCGAGAACAGTGATAATCAAAAAAATCGATTGGCCGGGGAAATAACCGCTGGAAAACATATCAACGATGAGATTGAAAAAATTGATGCGGAATTGCGGAACCTTTACAAAAAAAATGAAATGATAAATCGAACTTTGAGCATAAGAAACGGACTTAATTTTAATTTAAAAAACCTGATCGACAGCAAAGAGAAGCTTTCGGGAGGATTATGCCCACTCTTGAATGAAGAATGCTTGAATATAAAGGGAAGGGGAGATCCGGATTCTTACTTCAAACCGAAGATCGATGGAATAAATCAGGAACTTGAAAAACTGATTTATTCTGAGAAAGATAAAGAGAAGAACGAAGAAAGAATAAATTTTTTGAGGGGCGGGAGGATAAAAAAAGAGAATTTACTCGAATTGATTGAAAATAAAAAAAATCAAGTCGAAGAAATAAATAAAATGCAGGATAAAATGAGAACAAGACGTTTTGAGATAAATGTCGAGCTGGAGAGAATTCTGAAATCTTTAAAGACGATCACAATTGAAGATAGTGAAATTTCCGGTTTCACCACGGATGAGAAAGACAGAGAGATCATAAATAGAATAAAGAAAAAGATTAACGAAGTTATCCAGTCCATTAAAATCATGGAACATAATATTCATATTCAAAAGAATAAAAAGACAGAGATTTTAAGAGATATAAAGAACAGAGCGTATGAATTTTTCAAAAAATATGAAGGTCTTAAAAAAACAGAAAAAAATCTGATAGATTTGAAAAAGAATATAGAATTGAAAACAGTTGCCTTCGAAATAAAAAAGATAGAATATGGGAAACTTCAGAAGGTGAGAGGTCGTCTGAAAGGGATTAGAAAAGAGATAAATGAATTGTCCGGAGGAGAAAAACTTTACAGGGATAACGTACATAATGCAGGAAGGGCCGAAGAGTTATATAAAAAGGTTGGTTCCTTTTCAAAGAAGATAGAGGAAGAAGAAAAAGAACTGAAGCGTTATGATGAAGAGATAAAGAGGATGAATGCCGAGTTCAAAGGGATGCGATACGAGGAATTAAAAGAGAAAGAAACAGAAACGAGCGATATCCTCGATATAAAAAAAGAAAAGAGAGTGACATTGGAGAGTAAAATAGACATTCTTAAATCCGATTACAAAAAATTAAAAGATCAGGAGAAACATCTTAAAGAAATAAATAAAAAAATAAAAACGATAGGATCCAAAGAAGAGTTGCTATCCGAATTCAGAAAAAATTTAAAAACACTTGGGCAAAAGATCGCGGAGCGTTTCAGAAATGACATCTCTTCCAGAGCAACTTTGAATTACAATAAAATTTCAGGTCTCGAAGAAAGAATCATATGGGATGAAACCTATGGAATAAAATTGTTGTCTGCGATCGATAATATGGAGAGAGATTTTACGAATCTCTCCGGAGGCGAACAGGTTGCCGTGGCATTGTGTGTGAGAGCGGCACTGGCTTCAGTATTCAGCAACGCAAAGATCGCCATTTTTGATGAGCCCACCCAAAATCTGGACAGAGAAACAAGGGAAAAATTATCTGAAACGCTCAACATACTTTTTAAGGATCTGGAACAAACTTTCATAGTGTCGCATGAAAACGATTTTATGGAAATGGCCTCAAAAACCATTCATTTTGAAAAGATCAGTGGAAAGACCGTCGTGGAAGAATACGAGTGAAGGAAACATTATTGAGTTATGAATGTGTCATTAATATACAGAAGAATACGGACATATAAATCATCAAAGATTGAGGAGGACTGTATATGAGAGAGATAACTGTGGTGGAATATAATCCGGATTGGGAAAATGAATTCAATAAGCTGAAGGAAGTTTATCTGGTTGCGTTGAAGGGCGTGAATATTGATATACAGCATGTTGGAAGCACGTCTGTCAAAGATTTGGCTGCGAAACCGATAATTGATATCGATATTATAGCTGATAGGGAAAATGAGAAAGAGAAGATCATAAGAATTTTGGAAAATCTGGGTTACAAACACTTGGGAGATCTCGGAATCAAAGGAAGAGAGGCATTCAAAGCGGATGATGAAAGTGTTCCCCGTAATGATAAATATAAAAAATTTATGGAACATCATCTATATTTGATTAAAAAGGGTAATGTAAATCTGACCAATCATTTGAAACTTAGAGATTTTTTGCGAAACAACCCCGTTGCAGCAAAGGAATATGGTGATTTGAAAAAGAAACTGGCAGAGGAATACAAATATGATATAGATTCATATATTGAGAAAAAAACAGCCCTTATTACAGGGTTCCTGAAAAAAATGGGAATGACTAAAAAGGAATTAAAGCTGATAACCGGAGAGAACAAAAATAACAATTGAAGCGAATTTAAACAAGAACCGCGTATTCGGAGGGTATCCGAAAAAAATTGAAATTTCAAAACTGCAAGATCAGGGAAAACGAAAAAAGTCTTCGCGTGTAAATTTTTCATAAAAACTATAAAAGAATATTGATTCCAATTTTGCTGTTTTAAAAAACAGATTTTCGTTAATTTCAAAAGATTAAAAAACAAATTGGTGAACAGGTATAATGCGCCGTGTTCGTTGTTGCTTTTGAAAAAATATTTTTGTAAAAATTATGAATTTGCATAAATTGCATAAAAATTTATTTTGATATTATCATGATTTAATCTGAGGATACTGGAGATAATTCATAATAAAAGCCATTATTTCTGTTTTATTAGATATAATTGCGAATAATTAAAATGCACAGAGTTCGAATAAATCTGATAATATATATTACATTGAGTACCAAATTGCATATATTGCAGGAGGAAAAATGCCAACAACATTGAAGGATATTTCGGAGAAAACGGGTTTTTCTACATCGACAGTTTCCAGAGCTTTGAAAAATGACCCGAGAATAAGCGAGGAAACCAAAACAAAGATTTTCAGTATTGCAAGGACATTGGGATACAGATTTAAAAATAATTTTAAACATAATAAAGTGATCATGTTTTTTGTATCGAATCCTCACGAGTCGATTGAGAGTGATGAATTTTTTTCAATTGTACAGAGGGGAATACTTGAAAGTGCGACTGAAAAAAATGCGAACTGTCTGATTCAATCTATTCCTCTGTCTGAAAATTTCGACAATTCCATAATCCCGCTGGATTTAATTCAAGGCATTATAGTTGGCGGAATTCCAATGCCGGATAGCATGAAAAATTTTCTGCTCAATATAGATATTCCAGTGGTTTTAATAGGTAAATACAGTGGATTGGAAAAATTTCCCTCCGTGAATAACGACAATATGAGGGGTGGTTATCTGGCTGCTGCCGAACTTATAAAAAAAGGATATGAGGATATATTTATAATCACGGGTCCAACGAGAGTTTCCACTTTTTCAGACAGAATAGAAGGATTTATGAAATGTTTTAAAGAGAGTTCCATTTCTACTGAAAATATAAGAATAATTGAACAGAATAATTTTGATGAGAGGGCTGGAAAAGAGGCCATCATAAAAAATTTATTTCAGAAGAAAACCGACAGGACCGCTGTTTTTTGTACCACCGATTGGCTGGCTAAGGGTGCTCTGGAAGGTTTGAATATATTAAAAATCAAAGTTCCGGAACAGATAGGTCTGTTGGGCTTTGGAGGATTGAGTTTTTGTAATCATCTCACACCGAAATTATCGACGATTTCTTTAAATCCCTATTTGCTGGGAAGAATCGCATTTTTGTTACTGGATGATTTATTGAATGAAAAAAATGAGGGCAAAGGTTCTATTTTTGTAGAGCCCACGTCCACTATGAGAGAAACATTAATTGGGAGGAAGTTGAAATGAATTTTTCTGATCTGATGAATCAAGGAAAAAATTTGCTGGTGGTGAGTTTGCCGGAAAACACTTACGAGTACGCACGGGTTGCTGTGGAGAACGGTGCAGATGCTGTCAAACTTCATATTAACCTGAGGCACAGAGTTACAAAACAGATCCACTCTTCCTGGGAAACTGTGAAACCTGTGGTAGAAAAGATTAAATCAAATCTGAATTGTGCCGTTGGAATCGTGCCAGGTGCCGAAACTATGGCATCGGAACCGGAGATTATGGAGATGTTGGAATACGGTATTTCATTCTACGATGTGTATATCGATTTCGCGCCGCTTTATTTGTTGAAAAGCAAAATGTGCAAAATGTTTGCTCTGAACTACACTTATGAACGGTATATGGCAGAACGGCTCTCATCTTTTGGGGCGGATGCCGTCGAAATTTCGATAATAAATCCGGAAAATTACGGAAAGAGTTTGACTTTAATGGATTTGATCGGATACAAAGATCTGATAGAAAAAATGAATGTTCCCGCATTTGTACCGACTCAGAAAAAGATAAAGTGTGATGAGGTTAAAAAACTTATTGAAATAGGATTCAAAGGATTAATTATCGGACCAATAGTCACCGGTTCTGAAATTGAAGAGTTTGGAAATATTGTCAATAAGTATAAAAAATCAATCAATCAATAAGGGGATGAGAAGAATGAAAAAATTGATACTGGTAGTTTTATTTGTATCGTTGTTTTTAGTCGCAGGATTGGCGAAGGATCGGGTTACGGTATGGTTTGCCGGAACCACCGAATCTTTGATGAATGAGGTGGAATCGACGATGATTCCCGAATTCGAATCTGAGAATCCGGATATCGAACTGGTTGTGGAGTTCATTCCGTGGGGTGAATTATCCACAAAATTAACCACCTCATTTGCAGGCGGAATAGGTCCAGATATTTTTATGCATGGACAGGCAGCTATCGCAGGTTTTGTAGAAAATGACCTCATTATGCCAATAGACGGATTTTTATCTTCAATTGAAGACGTTTCCGATTTCGGTTCGGCGATCGATGTGGGAATTTACAAAGGTGAAAATTACTTCATACCTGTATTTGGTTCCGGGAGGTTGCTCGCTTACAGGGCGGATTTCTTTGAAGAAGCAGGACTAGATCCCGATCAGGCACCGGATACCTGGGAACAACTGAGATATTTTGCTTCAAAAACTACGGAAAGAGTGAATAATCAGATTAAAGTTGCGGGTCTGGACATTCCCGTCGAAGGACAGAATCTCCAGCAAGTATGGACGAGTTTTTTAATTGAAAATAATGGAAGTCTTTTCGATGATGAGTTCAATCCAACATTTAACAGTCCTGAAGGTGTAGAAGCTCTGGAGTTCTACGTTGATTTGATATTGAAGGATAAAGTTGCTTCTGAATATGGATTAACAATGGTAGGAAATCTGGCTCCTATAGCAGCGGGAACCACGGCGATTACATTTATTGATGTTGAAACGATGAGTGCAGCAAAAAAATATGCACCGGATATTTACGATGAAATCAAACTGGCTTTCCCTCCTGAAAGATACAGAAGGGCAGGATTTTACTCATTTGCGGGATTTATGGTATCAAAATCCACTAAAAATCTCGATTCTACAATCAAAGCTCTTTCGTATCTGACCTCGAAGGATTCCATAGTTGAAATAAACGAAGCAATTGGGAGTTTGCCTCCAAGACAATCTGCCAGCGAAGCAGAATTTGTAGCCTCGGATCCAGTTCTGAAGAAGTTTGTCGAAGGTGCGAAATACGCTTTCGGAAACCCGAATGTTCCTTTCTGGGTTCAGGCAAGAGATATACTTGCAAAATATCTTGAGAGAGCAGTTAAGGGTGTTATGGAACCCAAAGAAGCTCTTGATGAAGCCGCAAAAGAAATCATAAAATTGAAATAATCGAATGAACCGGTCTGAAAAGGCCGGTTTCTCTGTTATTCAGGAGGAAATAACCTTGTTGTTTAGAAGACTGAATAAAATGCAAAAAAGGATTGCATTAACCGCTTTTTTGTTTATTGCCCCGGTGCTGATTTATAATATTATTTTTAAAATAATTCCAATATTCATTTCTCTTTATTTGAGTCTTACCGATTTCTCCGGTTTTGGTATACCGAATATGATTGGTTTTTCTAATTATACGGATCTGTTCGGAAATGGAGAATTCTGGAATGCAGTATTGAGAACCATGCAGTTTTCAGTAGAGGTGTTGCCTCTGAATATGCTCATTTCTTTGTTACTGGCATTGCTGGTGAATCAATCGATAAAGGGAATTGGAATATTCAGGGCAATATATTATTTGCCCGTTATAACCCCTATGGTTGCAGCCAGTATGATATGGCTCTGGCTTTATGATCCTCAAATCGGGGTGTTGAATTTCATTCTGTCGCTGTTCAGTATACCGCCGGTTAATTTTTTGAGAGATCCCAATACAGCACTTCATTCGATCGTTGCGATGAGAGTATGGAGAGGAGCCGGATGGAATATGCTTATTTATCTTGCGGGGCTTCAGGGCATTTCAAAGAATCTGTACGAGGCGGCTTCGATAGACGGTGCTAAGACATACCAGAGATTTACGAAAATAACTTTACCTTTACTGAGACCTGTTCATCTGTATGTTCTGATAGTAGGATTGATTAATACTTTGCAAACCTTCACCGAAGTCTACGTAATGACGAACGGTGGACCTCTGGAGTCGACCACCACTGTAGGATTACTGATATACAAAACTGCTTTTGATTATATGAAGATGGGTTATGCGAGCGCGATGTCATTTATTTTGGGTGTTTTGATCATGGTGCTTTCGGTAACGGGATTTGTATGGAGAAAAGAAAAGGGAGTAAGAGCATGAGGATAAAAAAAATGCGATTGATATTTCTTTTACTTCTCGCCGCATTGATTATGGGTTCGCCATTTTTCTGGATGGTTTCTTCATCACTGAAATCCAATAAGGAATTGTTTTCTTGGCCACCCACTTTCATACCGGATAATGTGACATTTGAGCATTATCATGATGCCATAAACACCAGAAGCTTCGGGAGATATTTCTTAAACAGTGCGATTGTTGCACTACTTTCGATGTCAATAAATTTGGTGTTTTGTTCTATTGCGGGATATGCATTTGCCAGACTGGAGTTTCCGCTTAAAAATTTACTCTTTCTTTTACTTTTAAGCACAATGATGATACCAATTCAGGTTACCCTCATTCCGACTTTTATAATGGTCAAATCTTTTCCGCTTATTGGAGGGAACGATATTTTAGGAAGCGGCGGAACCGGTTTGCTCAACACTTATATCGGACTGGTAGTTCCTCATATAATGAGCGTATTTGGTGTTTTTATCATGAGACAGTTTTATATGCAATTTCCGAAAGAGTTATCCGAGGCAGCCAGAATAGATGGAGCAGGAGAACTGAAAATATTTCTTAAGATATTTTTGCCATTGGGAAGACCTTCAATGGCTGCTTTGGCTATATTCACATTCACACAGGCGTGGGATGATTTTTTATGGCCCCTGGTAGTTACCAGTGATAATAACATGAGAACATTGCAGTTGGGTCTGGAGGTGTTTAAAAACAGATACACCGCCGATTGGGGACCTCTTATGGCGGCGACAGCGCTTTCCATAATTCCTGTAATAATAATTTTTATAACTTTTCAGAGATACTTTACCGATACCGCATTGAGTTCCGGGATCAAATAAAGGAGGTACACTTTTGAATACGAAATACGATGTTGTTGTCATTGGAGGAGGAGTCGCCGGAGTGAGTGCCGCAATCGCTGCCAGAAGATCCGGTGCGAGTGTCTTATTGATAGAAAAAAATATGGTGTTGGGAGGTGTTTTGACCAGCGCACTGGTGAATCCTATGATGACCTTTAATTCTCCTGTCAGACAGGTAACCGATGGAATAGGGCAGGAAATAATAAACAGATTAAAAAAGATTAAAGGTACCTATGGACATATCAAAGATCCGATAGGATTTGTGGAATCTATAACACCTTTTGAACCGGAAAAACTCAAGACTGTTTTAATAAGCTTTTTGAGAGACGAGAAAGTGGATTATCTTCTGGGATGTCTTGTGAATAACGTTGATGTTTTTGATGGTTTTCTGAATAAAATAGAAATCGTTTCCACAGGATTTAAAGTTGATATTCGGGGTAAAACTTTTATAGATGCCACAGGAGATGGAAATATCTGTATCAAGGCCGGATCTTCATATTCCATAGGCAATGGAAATGCGGAAAGCTGCCAGCCAATGACCCTGGTAATGAGGCTCAGGAATATTGACAGAGAAGAAATAATAGACTACATTAAAAAACATCCCGGAGAATTCGTTTTTTCAGAGGAAGCTCAATTCAATTATCTGGCAGTTTCAGGATTTTTCAAACAGATGAAAAAGACGAAGGAGTACGGATTGAATTTTAAAAGAGACCGGTTGCTCTTTTTTGAAGTTCCCTATAGAAGTGATGAAGTTTTTATGAATACCACGAGGTATGACGGATATGCGAATGATCCCGGGGAGCTTACCTCAGCGCAGAGTAGTGCAAATTTAGACGTATTTAATTTTGTCGAATTTTTGAATAAAGAAATACCGGGGTTTCAGAATGCAGGATTGATTCAAACTGGTTGCAGTATTGGAATAAGAGAAACGACACATGTTAAGGGCGATTATAGGATAAATACGGATGACCTTTTGAACAGGAGAAACTTCGAAGATACGATAGCCATTGGAGCATATCCGGTGGACATACATCTTCCCAGTTCCGAGAATTTGAAAACGATAAAAATTCCGTATCCGGGAGAGTATGAAATACCACTCAGAGCACTCATCCCGGAGAATTTGAATAATGTTTTACTCGCGGGTAGGAATATAAGCGCTCAACACACGGCATTTTCCGCAATCAGAACGAGCCCCCTCGCATCTTCAACAGGACAAGTGGCAGGAATCTGTGCGGCCCTGGCTTTGAAAAATAATGGTGAGATACGAAAAGTTAAATATGATGAGTTGAAAAATATCATCCTGAATAGTGGTGGAATATTATGAAAATAACGTTGCTTCCGATGGATAATCGGCCTCCGAACTACAAATTTTTAAAAGAACTCGCCGCAATTTACGATTTGAATATCGAACTTCCGCCTCCGGACCGGTTGGGATTTTATATGTCGCCGGGAAACATGGAATGGCTTAAAGACTGGTTGATGAAACAGAATGGAGACGTATTTATAATATCAACGGAAATGTTGTGTTATGGAGGATTAATAGCGTCGAGAGAGAACTGGAATTCCTATTCCCGGGCCGCCGAAAACTTGAAGACAATTGAGAAGATAAAAGAAAGAAATCCCAACTCAAAGATATTGTTGTCTTCAATCATAAGAAGGGCTTCGATATCGGTATTTTCTTCAGAGACCAGGGATTACTGGGAAGAGATGAATGAATATCTGAAAAATATGAGTAATAGAACACTGATAAAAAAAGAAAAATCCATTCCGGCTTTTCTTGAAAAATACGTGGATGAATATTGGGCTCTGAGAGAAAGAAACCATAAGATAAACAAAGATTGTATAGAATACGTGAAAAGAGGGATTGCTGAAATTCTCGTTCTGGCTCAGGAAGATACCTTTGAGAACGGACCACAGATAAAAGAGATTGAAATATTGAGTGATCTGGTTAACGGTAATGGCCTTTCAGAAAAGGTGTTTATCCATAATGGGGCCGATGAAGTTTTACAGGAACTGCTCATAAGGATTTTCAATTCTGCTTTTGTTGATTTGATTTTTGACTCCGAAAAGACAAAAAATAAAATAATGGATTTTGAAGATCGAAGTTTTAAAAAAAATGTTGAATCACATATGAAATTGACGGGATTCAGGAAAGATAGAAATTCCGGAGTTTCAATACTTATTTCCGGAAGTGAACCGGAAAAAACGAAGGAAATGATCAAAGAGCTGGATGAAAGCAAGGAAGAAATTTACCTCCTCGACGTATTTAAGGCCAATGGGTCCAATCCGGAATTGATTGATCAGGTTATTTCAGAAAAAATTGAAAAACTACTCGGGTTTTCGGCATGGAATACCGCTTCAAACAGTCTCGGTACGTTATTATGCATGGCAGCAGGTAAAGAAGATAAATCGTATTTGAATCTTTATAAATTTTTTATGGAAAGATTGATAGACGATCACCTGTATCAGGGAATATACAGGGAAAAACTGGAAAATTCACTCATCGGGAATAATGAAGATATATATAAGGTAAGAGAGAATTCGAAGACTTTTTTAAAATTCAGAGATGATATTTTTTCCCTGGAAGCGAACAGATTTCTGAAAAACAATTTTTTGAATAAAAGAATAATCGTTGATGACAAGGAATATGTTGTATCTTCAATATCTCTGGATAAATTTTCTTTGCCGTGGAACAGAACCTTTGAATGTTCGGTGGATGTGAATGTATCTTTTAATATAAAGGGAGGCTCTAAATGAAGAAATTTGCAATCGTGGGAGCAGGTGTCTGGGGCAGAACACACGCTTTTCTTTACAAAGAACATAAAGATGTGGAACTGGTGGGAATTTGTGATTTGAACGAAGAGAGGGCAAAAAAATTTGCAGAGGACTTTGATATTCCTTCATATTATATCGATCATAAAAAGATGATCAGTGAACTCGAATTCGATGTCGTTTCGATAGTTACACCCGATTTTGCCCATGGAGAACTCGTCGTGGATTTTGCCAGGGCGAAGAAAGATATCATTGTGGAAAAACCTCTGGCTACCACGAGAGAAGATCTGAAAAACATATATGGGGCCGTAGAAGAAAATAATGTCAGATTGATGACGGATCTTCACAACAGGTGGAGTCCGCCCTTCGCTATTACAAAAAAATCCATTGAGGATGGAGAACTCGGAAAACCTATGAGCGCATATTTCAGATTGAACGATATAATCTGGGTGGCAACGGATATGCTGCCATGGTCGGCACAGTCTTCAATTCTCTGGTTTCTCGGAACACATTCCACAGACACACTCAGGTGGATTTTCGATGATGAGGTGAAACGGGTTTATTCAGTTTCAAACAACGGTGTGTTGAAAGAGAAGGGACTGGAAACCACGGATATTTATCAGACAATTCTGGAATTCAACAATGGTGGAATAGCGACTATGGAAAACAGTTGGATCACACCCAACACTTATCCCTGCGTTAACGATATTAAATTCAATGTTACTGGAACGAAGGGGATGATAAACCTTGATCTCAGTAACAATCAGATGATAGAGAGATTTACAGAAACTAAAAATGACAGACCGGATGTCCTTGTAAATCATTTTGTCCATGGAAAAGCCAAGGGATTTGCATACGAAAGCATAAGACATTTTGTGGATAAAATTATTTCCGGAGAGGAATTCTATGTGAGCATGAAAGATGCAATTAACACTTCTCTCGTCATACTGTCCATACTGGAATCTGCAAAAACGGGTAAAGTAGTAGAGGTGAATTATAATCTCTGACGTTATTGAAAATTTATTTTTTGTGGCGATTATTATCATATAAAGTTGAGCGATATTTTTAAATAGTGTGTGATTTCTCCGTATCAAAAATTTCGTGAATTCATTTTAAAACTCCTTTGTTTAAGGGAGTTTTTTCAGTATTCAAAGGAAACACAGCACAAATTTTATTATAAAACGTATGAAAAGCGGAAAAAGCGGAACAATTTTAACTCTTTCAATAGTTATCCTGTCCACTATCCTTTTTTCAAAAATCTTATTATGTTATAATTTCTCCCTCTTGAATGATAATTAAACAAATGTTTAACTTTTAATTTTTTAATGAAGGAGGTTATTTTATGAAATTAAAAAATAAAGTTGCGGTGGTTACGGGTTCAGCATCAGGTATGGGAAGAGCTATTTCAAGGTTGTTTGCTGAAGAAGGGGCAATGGTTATTGCTTCTGATGTGGATCTTAAAGGTCTGGAAAAAGTGATAGAAGAAATAAAAAATGAAGGTGGAAATGCGATCGCAGTAAAATGTGATGTGTCAAAATTAACGGACATTGAAAATATGATAAATACAGCTGTGGACAATTTTGGAACGCTCGATATACTGGTTAACAATGCCGGTATATTGGATAATTTTCTAACAGCTTCCGAAGTTACGGATGAAGTCTGGAAGAAAGTATTTGCCGTGAATCTGGACGGTCCAATGATGGCGATCAGGAAGGCCCTTGAGATCTTTCTTAAAAATGGTAAGGGAATAATAATAAACAATGCTTCGATTGGGGGACTTAGAGGGTCGAGAGCAGGGGCGGCATACACCGCTTCTAAACATGCCCTCATAGGTTTGACAAAGAATGTTGGGTTCCAATTTGCCGCCAGAGGAATACGCTGTAATGCTATAGCACCGGGAGCAGTGAAGACAAATATTTTTAGTGGTGTGAGTAATATCAGTGAAGATGGATATAAAGTTGCGATGTCTGGAGCGGGTATCAATCCCAGGAATGCCGAACCGGAAGAGATCGCTGAAGTCGCCCTTTTCCTGGCATCGGATGATTCGAGTTTTGTAAACGGTGCGGTTATAACAGCCGATGGTGGATGGACGGCGTATTGAACTTTTGATCGACAGTGGAAGAATTTTTCGAAGGGCAGCGATATGTTTCCGATAAGAAATACCTGACCGCTGTAGAAGTGAGAAAGATCAACGGATCTGAGGCATAAAATCAAACAATTAAAAGGGAGAAATTAGAGGTTCAAAAACTCATGGCTTCTCCCTTTTTTACCGCTTTTATTCTTCGTTCAGAATCATCAGTTGTATAACAGTTTCAAAAAATGATCCCAAACTTAAAAACTTTCATCAAAAAACGCTTAATAATCGAAAGCCTGTCAACGATTTCCACCAGCGGCTTGAGAATGATAAAAAGCGTGTCTCATGATTAAGTAAGCGCAGTGTCTATATATATTAGTTTATGACCGTTTTACTCTTTCGTGTCATTGTTTCATCTTACTCATAACGCTGCCGATTTCATAAATGCTTCGTTAATCTTCTCCGTGTCCGGCAATCTCGGCAATCTCGGCGATCTGTGCATCGAGCTCCGTACCTAATCCCTCAATGTCTGTACCCAAAAAGCCCCTGATGAGCATAGATATTGCTTCAAGTTCTTCCATTCCGCGTGACATCAGATACTCAACCTGATCCGGTGAAAGCTTGCCGATGCTCGCTTCGTGACTCAAACGGGCATCGGGATGATGAGATTTAAGTCCCGGTATCGACTCGATGAATCCCTCGCCTGCAGTATCAAGCAACATGCCCGCGCAGTCTACGTGTCCCTTACACGGAGCATTAGCGATTAGTAATCCGCCTTGATGCATAATTCCACCGGTGCACACGCCCCGGTGCAGAAGTTCGGCGCCCGTATCTTCCGCGTTGAGATATACGTTTCCCGCCGTATCGATTACTGAACCCGGTGTGCCAAGTACCACGGTAAGATATTTCGCAGATGCACCCTTTCCATTGAGGTAGGTCTGCGGATTGCTCTTTACCTGCTTTGCAGCTCGAAGGGAGATGTAGTTGCTTTCGTATCTCCCGTTCTCCTCCACGATAGCTCCGGTACAGGGATATACCATTACTTCATTGCCCCACGAGTGAACCATCGTGCTGACAAGCTTTGCGTTTTTACCGATATAATACTCTTCTACCGCAAGATGCAGCCCGTCATTGACACTGTGGCTTGTCATACAACCGGTGATAAGTTCTAGCTCTGAATCCTCATCCAGGATTACAATATTATGTACCGCCTGAGTGAGATTTCTGCTTGCCATATACATAGCAGTTTGGCAGGGGAGTGTCACTTTTGCTCCTTTTTTAACGTGAATGAAAAAGCCGAGCGGGTTTTGCTGAGCGGCACATTTTTCGGTAACTTCATCGAAATCGTATGGAACCGCCTTAAAAGAGTATTTTTGCTCCAACCAATCGTAGCGTTTGAGGGCAATGGAGATAGGAAGCATCTCGAATCCCTGATTATTGTTTATCAGGCATATAGGTTGATGGTCACGTACTACCATTGTGGCGGAACGATTTCTGCTACCGAGCAGAACACCTACCTCGGCAAGCGTATCGGTATCCTCTTTCCCGACCTGATCAGATGGCAATGATGTAAAACGGTTAAAATCCGCTGTATTGCCGGGATTTAAATTATTGTTTTTCATAATTTGCCTCCTTTTTCCTCACTATTTATGCAGCGTACACATTCTTCATAGCCGTGTTTGCCGATAGTATCCATAATCAACGCCGGATTTCCAGAGCAGCCTATATTGCCGTTGTGCATTACGTGCGCCTTGTCGAAGTTCAAATATTTGAGAACATTCCCGCTGTGCGTGATAACAATCCCCGCTTTACGTTTGACCGGATACTTTTCATCAGGAGCAAACAGTTTATTTATGAGTTTTCCCACCAGGGCCAGTGCTTCGATATCCACACCCGAATCGGGCTCATCCATCATGGAAAATGCTGGCGACATAGACAAAAGCTGCAACAGTTCGGCGCGCTTGATCTCTCCGCCGGACAGTCCGTCGTTAATACTACGATCTAAAAATTGTTCCATCTGTGTGGTTCTGGCAAGCTCATTCAGTACATCCTCAGAATTTTTCTCATTACGCAGTGTATATGCCAGAATACTTTGCAGTTTTACACCGTTGATCGTAGGGGGGCGCTGCTGAGCAATAGCAATTCCAAGCCTTGCCCGTTCACAGACGTCAAGCCCCGTGATATCTTTCCCTTTGAAAAGTATTTGCCCCTGCATTATCTCATAATCCGAAAAACCCATAATTGTCATCATGAGCGTTGTTTTACCACTGCCGTTCTGTCCTAAAAGGGCATGTACTTCCCCATCCGGAATGGCAAGATTTAAATGATCAAGCAGATTTTTATCACCTGCCCGGACACATAGATCCTTGATTTCAAGTATATTGGAATAATTTCCCATTTTTTATGTTGTCTCCTTTCGTATCAATAAAAATTGACACGTGACATTCTGCATCGTATCAAATTAATTTTACAACATTTTATTCGATTAATCTCGCTTTTTTTTGTCGGGTTATGATGATGGTCGATAAGCTTACTGAATTCACTACGATACTATCGGTTTCTGCTATAACTGTGAATCTATTTCACCCCAAAAAAGAATAGGACAAAGAAACTAGTAATAGTAAAATAAAATAAAGGATAAGAGGTGAAAGAATGAAGAGAAAGAAAAAAGAATACTCTAAGGAATTAAAAATAAAAGTAATAAAAGAGTACAGAGAGACAGAAATGACATTAGAAGGACTCTCAAATAAGTATGCAGTACCCTCAACAACAATATCAGGCTGGGTAGGAAGATACAGGATAAATGGAGAAGATGAAATAATAAGGGTATTAGGAGACAAAAGGACAAAGAAAGAAAAGATACCACCGGTATTATACAAAGAATATGGATTAGAAAAGAAAAAGGAAATGGAAAAAGAAGAACTAATAGATGAATTAGGAACATTAATGATGGAAAATCAAATATTGAAAGAGATATTAAAAAAAACAGAAAAGGAAGAATGAATAAAAGAGGCAAATACCTATTAGCAAAAGAATTGAAAGAAAAAGGATATCCATTCAAAAGAATAATAGAGATGTTGGAAATAAAGAAAAGCACATATTATTATCATTTCAAAGAAAAGAATCAAGCAAAGGAATATAAGAAAAGAGGCAGAAAGAAAAGCGAATTTGTGAATACAATGAATGGGAAGATAAGGAATGAAGAGTTAAAGGAACTAATACTGGAAAAGTGTAAGAATGAAGATGCAATGAACCCAGAGTACTATATAAAAACAATGGGCTCAAAGAAGATGAAAAGCTATCTGTATTACAAATATGGAATATATATTGGACACAACAGGTTACATGGATTTAGAAAGGAATTAGGACTGGTAAGAAAATATGAAAACAGGACAAAACACCCAGTCAAAAGGGCACAGAATAGAACAATAACAAAGCAGAATCAATTATGGGAAGCAGATATAAAGTTCTTTAATGCAGGTAGAGATGGAATAGTACCACTGTTAGATATAATAGACGTCTATGACAGGAACATAGTAGCAACACACATAGGAAAGAGATGTACACATGAGGATTTCCTGGAACTAATAGAAATAGCGATAAAAGCAAGAGGAGAAAAACCAGAGGTGATAAGAACAGATAACGGATCACAATTCAAAGCAAATAAAACAAGAGAAAAAATGGAAGAATTAGGAATAATCCATGAATTTGGATACAAACATAATCCTGATTCCCAGGCATTTATTGAATCTCAGCATGCGAATCTGGAAAGAGAATTTGTTGCTTTAAATAAATTTAAGAGTGTAAAAGACTTGTATTTAAAGTATCTAGTATATATGGATTATTATCACAACTTAAGACCACATTCATCTTTGGGTTATAAAACTCCCAAACAATTTAATGCAATTCAGAGCTTTGGCAAGGAAGTTTTAGTAAAACGTTGATACGAGTTGTTTTTGTCTAATATTTTGGGGTCCGTCCGGAATGGCAATAAGCACTTTATCACGATCTGTTAATACCGATCAACGTATTATATTTTTGTTTTTAAATTTGATGCAACATAAAAATTTTACATATTTTCTTTGATTTTATTCTATGTTACTTTTTTTTGGGTTGATTTGTTTTTGTATAAATTTGCCTGAAACAGGATTTATAACAATTTAGTACGTATTTTTGTTTTTATATCACGTTTTGGATACAAATGACGATGTACCATTGCCATGGAAATCCAAGATTCTGGTGGATACGACATCATCACGTATTCTCCCATGGGCATTCGCATTTCGAACGATAGGAGAAGGCGTTCCACAGGAATAACAATTTTCTGAACATAATAGACTCCTTTCTTTAAATATTCAATATTATTCGGAAAAAATTAGCCTCTATCTCATGATGCTAATCAGACAAAATGAATTTATTATTTATTTTTAAATTGAACTACTACCTAGATAATAATGTTTAACTAAAAGATCCAGCATTTCTACGGTCCATTCGTGACTTTTTGCAGTGTCGTGCTATTTCAAGCAGGCTTTCAGTAAAATTACCTGCCAGAATATTGGCAAATAAATCATTGTATTCTACACCGCTTTTCTTTTTATATGCTTTTCAATAAGACGGATCAAATTTTCTTTTGCATCACTGTAGTTTACACCGGCACTTTTATCCATTAAAATGAGAACCTCACGACGTTTTTCAAACAGCTTCAGGATGAATCGTTTTTCAATGATTAAGAAGTTATCAAAAGCGTGTTCAACGGAATCATCCGCTTGTTTCAGGGTCTTAGGAAGTTTTAACATAACAGACCGCACGATTTCATCGAAAAGTGCTTCTTTGTTTTCAAAATATGAATAAATGAGACTGGGAGGAACACTCGCTTTTTTCGCTAGTTCCTTCGTAGTAGCGTTTTTAAAACCCTTTCTATTTAAACGCTTGCATTCAATATTTTTTAAATGAATCCGGTAAAATTTTTAGTTCCTCCACAGAGTAATTGCAGGTTGTTTCCTTTTAATGAGATGATATCAATATTCTTTCCAGTTGAAACGAAATTTACCATAATCTGGAATCAGATTTCTCCGATCTGTCACTTTTCTAATACAGATAACGGCTGATAATTGTCATTGAAATCCGTTGCCGTGGTGGATATGTCATCATAATGTATTTGTAAGGATATGCGTATTTCGAATGCTGGGAAAAGCCGTTTCTTATTATTACATTTTTGAATATGTTAGCTCTCTTTTTTAATAAGAATGGTATAATATAATCAAGAATCATTATTGATAACAGATGCGAAATGAAAGGAGTGGTTTTATGAATATAGAACAAATGAATCGGATAAGTATGAAAAAAGGTTTTATTGCCGCACTGGATCAAAGCGGAGGAAGCACACCCAAAGCACTTCGACTATATGGTATTGAAGAAAACAGCTATTCAAATGATGAGGAGATGTTCGATCTAGTGCACAAAATGAGGACGCGTATTATAACGAGTCCTGCATTTAATTCGGAATATATTTTAGGTGCTATTCTTTTTAAGAATACAATGAACCGTACCGTTGATGACAGGTTTACCGCCGACTATCTCTGGGAGAAAAAGGGTATTGTTCCTTTTTTAAAGGTCGATGAAGGGCTCGCCGGTCTCGAAGATGGTGTTCAGCTCATGAAACCCTTTTCCGATTTAAATGGTCTTTTAAAGCAAGCGATCGATAAGAATATTTTCGGTACGAAAATGCGTTCGGTGATTAAAGAAGCCAATTCCACGGGAATAAAAAGAATAGTGGAACAGCAGTTCGATATAGGTGTGCAAATTTCTGAGGCAGGACTGATTCCAATTTTAGAACCAGAGGTCGATATTCACAGCGAAGATAAAAAAGAATCGGAAAAAGTTTTGAAATATGAAATTTTTAACAAACTGTCCACTCTGGCCAAAGATACAAAACTTATGTTCAAGCTGTCAATACCAACGGAAGACAATTTTTACAGCGATTTGATAAACGATCCTCACGTTGTAAGGGTTGTGGCTTTATCTGGCGGATATACACGGGACGAAGCGAATGAAAAACTTGCGCGTAACAATGGTTTGATTGCCAGCTTTTCACGTGCACTATTACAGGGACTAATGTCCGGACAGACCGATGAAGAGTTCAACGCAACATTGTTCGCTTCCGCCAAGGCGATTTACGAAGCGTCCATCACTTAAAAATGGTAATTGTGTCGGCATAAACATAGATATTTTTTTATTATGATTAAGGTGTTTATTTTGAGTTTTAAAGGTGTCGTGAATTTCGAATATTGGGTTCGTGGCATTAGTACGCTATATAGAAAATCGATAAAATTGTAATAATCCCAGTAATGTGCATATACCGGGATTATTTTTTTTATATTCATAGCATACAATGGAACAACTTTTCATATTGTTTTAAATTGAGAATTTTACAATTATTCCGGAATTATTATCTCAAATATGCAACTGCTTTTATTTCTCAGAACAGTTTCTATTATTTCTATTTCAGCGTCGATGTTAAATATTTTTTCATACATGAGTTTATAAAAATTCTTTGAACCTTCACAGAGTTTTGAGTTGGTTGTTATTCCGGATTTCACAAGTGGACATTCGCATTCTTCATTATTCAGATTTACCCTGATTCCTCTTTTTGTTGATGTGAATAAAATCCCTGGAGAAGTTCTTTGAAGGAATGCGAGTATGTTTTCCTTCGTTTTTTCGCCGGAAAATTCGGGAAGAGCTTTTGTCCACTCAATGTTCATATAACACTTTTCGCCGATTTTCTCCAGAATCCCTTTATTTCCGGTTTCTATCACCCAGTTTATCCATTTTTCATGAAATTCCATCGTTTTAACCCTCTTTGATCATTGTTTTTTACATAGGTCGTTGTGATAATCACGAATATATCTGTGAATTTTCTTTTCTATTCGTATTTATATTCAATATTATCTCCTTTTTTTTCAACAATCAAGTGTTTGTTCCTTATTGTCAGATTATCCAGATAAAAATCTAAATTTCTGTTCAAAGGGTTTATCCTCACGTTTTCATTTTCTATATTTATCCCGATCACATATTTCATTATAAGATCAATTACCCAGGAATGCATGTAGTCATCGACGCCTCTGTAAGTCGAAGCGGTACCGCTGTCCGGATTATAGTGTTCATAACAATTCGGATATCTCAGATCTCCATTATGAAACATCATTTTTATGAATTTTTCAATCAGTTCATTGAGTTTTTCTCTGATTTCATTATCTCCAAATCTTTCATAACAGATTCCCAGAAGATCGGCTATGTGGCTGTTTGTCATCGGCCATACTCTGCCATTCCACGGGCACAGATGTCTTTTCCCCTTCCACTCAGCAAAAGAACTGTAATATTCATCATCTTTACTCGTCGTTCTTACGGGATATTCCGACCAGAATTCTTCGGGATTGAATAAATGTTTTTTCAGCCCGTTTAAATGTTTTTCATCCACTATATCCGTCATGTATGGATAGAAACAAATCGATGTTTTTATTTTCGTTTGTTCGAATGAATATGGATTTACATCGAAAAACATTTCCTCTTTTTCATTCCACATATATTTCAAAATGGCATCCTTGGTTTTCTCTGCCTCTTTTTCGAAGTATTCGACTTCATCTGCTTCACCAATTTCCGATGCGATCCACGCGAGACATTTTTTTAAATTGTATACATAGGTGGAAGAGTCTACGCCCTTCAAACGAAGATTGTTTATCCACCTGTATCTGTCGGCCATTTCATCCACGGCAAGATACCTGCTCATAAATTCCTGGCCAGTCTCAAACTGATCTACCACATCGTATAAACCCGAACTTTCCGGATCTCTGTTTTTAATAAAATAGTTCAGATAATCTTTTAACCCCGGATATATTTTTTTCAAAAAATCCATATCCGGATAACATTTGTGTGTTTCTTTTATGACTCTCCCCCAATCGGCATGATAGAATCCATTTTCCTGAACGCCGTTTAAGTATATATGACCAGGGAAACATCCGTCTTCCTTCTGGTTTTCCATAAAATTGAGAAATGATCCCTGTGCTATTCTTTTGTCATTCATCCATCTGGTTTCCAGCATATGACATTGTGAGCTGTATGTTATGAACACCCTGAAATATGCCAGCCCTTCGGTTATAGCGGGATAATGGAATTTGCCCTCGTTCGAATCCAGTGTGAATAATTTCAATCCGAACCATCTGTACCAGTAATATTTTTCTATGAAGGCGTCGGAGCATTCAAAATATGGGAGGGATTCAAAATATTCATTCCAGTCCTTTTCCGATATTTCGGTTATATCATCGATACTTTTTATCTCATCGATTGTTTTTTTGACCTCTTCCGATGAAGAACCCGCGGAAATTCCATACGTGAAAGTCTTTTCCTCCAGGGGACTGAGCGTTATTTTTCTCTGTAATCCACAGTATAAAAGACCGTTGTTATCAATGCCGTCCGTTTTAATCTCTTCAATCAGCCCATGCGGGGTCAGTTTCTCCAGAAAAGGAGTGTAAAAAACATTGGGGTGATTTGCGGTGTCTCTTGAAAAACTGACATTGTACGACTGTGAGTCTTCCAGATACAATTCCACGTAAGCCACTACCGGTTTTCTGTCCCCTTTATATAAATTCTTTTTTATCACGATATTTTTTCCGTCTAAAGAGTGAAATTCGCTGTTGTTTTTGTTGAGCTCATCGGTTTTTTCCTGTGATGACCATACGACGATGTCCAATTCCATTTTTTCAGAGGTTTTATTGATTATTTTAACCTTTGAGCCCAGAAAATCATTTTTCAAAAGAGACTTCTCTTCGATGATCTTCAATCTGTCCGAAGAAAATATCGAAGTGAATGTTGCAGGATTCCAGCTCTGTTCTTCAAATTTTAATCTTTCAAACACGCCGTTTATTGCAACACTCAAGGTCATACCGGGATCTATTTTCAGGTCATAATAATTTATATAGTCCCAAAAACCCGGATAATTCAGATATGCCGGGAACGGTGGAGTCCATATCAATTTATTCCCCCCACCTAAAAACCATTTGTCGTCTCTTTCAAGCATTTTTAAAATATTTTTTTTCATAACGCACCTCTTTTACGGAAAATCAAATCCAGTTTTTTCTCTTCCGAATTAATTCTCAGAAGATCGATATCATTTTTTGATTCGATGATATCGTAATCATTTTCAATCATATAATCATTCTGGATCCATATATCTATATATTTTTGATCATTAAGTGAAACGTTCACTCTCGTTTCATAGTCAGCGATTTCCGTTCTGTTTATTTTTATTCCCTTAATATCCGTTCCCTGCTTCAATTCGGAAAAAATAATCTCGAAGGGTAAATATGCGTCTTTGAGCACGATCACTTTTTCACCTTTGCCGCCTGTCATGGAAAAAGAATATCCGCTTTCCACATTCAGTTTTTCCGATCCTTCTCCTTTGATCGACAGAACCAGATCTCTACCCTTTCTACTGAAAATTAAGGAATATTTTTTATCGCCAATTTTAAGATTTTTCATCTCCGATTTTCCCCATGAGAGAGGTAATTTAGGATTTATTTTAATTTTTCCCTTTTCTATTTCCATACCGAAAGCTCCCCTTACGAGGGCCATTATTAACGGGGCAACACAGAACAGTTGATGATCGACCGCCGTGGTTGCGCTGCATAATCTGTCACCTGAGAACAATTCGGGCATGTGGGTTGTTTCAACGAATTTAAACGCCTTTGATGCCGCCTGTAAAATATTTTTCCCGAACTCAGCCTCACCGGTGTTGTAAGCGGAATATGCGATGTAGCCATTGAAGAAATACCATATTGCTCCGAAATTGTAGTTTATGGGGTCATAATACTTTCCATCTTCAACCGAACGAATTCCCCAGGAGGTGACCGCGGAGGATTCCATCAGTTTTCTCAATGTTTTCCTGGATTTTTCCTCATCAAGTGTATTGAAAGCTATTGGGAAAAAAGGCCACGGAGTCACAAAATTCAGTTTTTCATTCTTTTCGTTTATAGACATGCAGTACATCTGATCCTTTTCGGACCAGAATAAATCCATAGATTCTGACAGTTGTTCAGTTCTTTCTCTGACTTCGTTTAAAATCGATGAATCCTCCAATAATTCCAGCACCGTTTTCATCTTTTCAAGAGCAGCATGCCAGATTCCGGAAGTGTATATATCGTACTTCGGTTTTCTGAATTCACTTATTTCGAGAGCGCCCAGCCCGGCTTTTGCGTTCAAAATTAAACCGTTGTCATCGCAGAATGGTTTGTAAAATTCGTACGCTTTGACGAGACTGGTTTTCATATCTTTTGCGAATTCGATGTCTCCGGTTTCCAGTATATATAAACACAATGCCAGAATGAAATATGCCGTGGTATCCGCGTGCAGATAGGCGAACCCTTTATATTTGCCGAACCAGTCTATCAACCCTGCGGATTGGGAGATTTCATGAGGAATTCTGCCGTCCTCCGTTTGATATTTTGAGTAAAATTTCAAAGAATTCTTTATCAGCTCGTAATCGCCAAAGGACAGAATTCCGGAGGTGTTTATGGCCATATCACCGGCAAAGAACCAGTCGAATCCGGGTCTTGTTGATTTCCCGGATGGGGCGATACCGGCAATCAATCCCTCACCGAGCAGGGGATTGTTGACTATTCCCTTTTTTATGGATATTTTTCCCCACTCGAATAACCCGTTTATTTCGGGATCGGGGGTATGAAGTTCTACGCTCTCTTTCATGAAATTCTCATAATATTCCTTCGATTCTTTTATCAACGACCGGTACGTCTTTTCATCCCGTGAATTCGTTTCAGTACATTTATCTCTGTTTCCCAGAACACCGGTTACAGAAATGACTATTTCATTTTCTGCCGTTGAATTTTCTATGTAAAATTTGTTCGGATTGTCCGAGAAGGCATGATCGCCCTCTTTTGAATATTTCTTTGCATTTTTACTTCTTATGATCGCGGAGAACTCTCCCGCCGGTTCACCGATGATATAACCTCTGTTTCCTTCTGACCATGAACAGTATTGACCACCGATTGAGCCCGGCCACATGAGATTCAATTCAGGAATGAATTCGATGATTAAATCCAGTTTTGTGCTGGAAGAAATTTTATAAATAATGAATGAAGTTTTTTTATTTATCGGAGAAAAGAGTGTCTCATTTATTGAGAATAGAGGGTGCGAATAATTAATTACGGTTTTTTCAGGATAAATATCCACACTGTAAGCGTAATCTTCAATATCGATATTTTCATATTTTTCCGGTAAATACAGAGATGCCTTATAATTTCTTATGATTTTTAATGGATAAGACCAGATTTCAACGCCTTTTCCCAGATATCCATTTATCAGACAGCCCTTACCGGCGCTCTCCAAATATAATCCTTTCCTTGCAGATATTTTTTTTTGCATTTCTTCACCTACCTTGACCACAATTCTTCCAGATAAAATTTTTTGTCAAATTTGGAATGAGGCTCTTTCTGATACCAGTACCCAACAGAAGAGATATCATCTGTCAGGGGCTGAAAAGTTGAATTTGGCCACCAGCCCAGAGCCTGAACTGAAACCTTTAGTTCTTTCCTGAAAATGACAGGATCCGTAATGTGCCATCTGTACAGGCCGTGTCTTGGTACCTCACCCATCTCTTTTCTCCACAATGGATAACCACAGAAAGGCGAATTGAATGTTTCTTCGAAACACCATGCTCCTCCGAAATAGTCCTCCGTTCCGGTTGTACAGATTGTTGGATTTTTCTCACCTTCCAGGAAAAATTTAACTTCCCCTTCTCCCCACCATCCGTTTGAAAACTGTGTCCATCCGATAACGGTACCCACATAATGCCCTTCACCCTTCACATTTTCCAGAATTATATGTTCGGGATTTTCCCTTGTCGTGGTGGATCTGTTCCATCTGGCATGAAAATAGGCCTCATCTCCATCTATCTCTTTTTCACAGTAATCTATCTGATAGAAGAATTCGGATATATCTTTTTCATCCATGTTTTCTATCGTTATCCTGGCGCTCTTTTTAAAGGGCATAGGCCAGTAACAGTTCAATCCACCTCTCGGATTAACCGACACGGGTAATGAGATAAGATTGTACTGCAATCCGTGAGTACAACCGAAAAAATCACCAGTCGGTACCTCTATGGATGGATGTATCTCGCCATCCCAGTAAAATCTTATTATCGTGCTTCTGTAGAATTTTGAATCCAGCGTGAACCATATATGATTTATCTGTCCATTATTTTCAATATTCGCAATTTCAACCGTCTCACCCGATTTTATCTTTATACAGGGTCTTACTTTCCATCCCTTCCCCAGATTTCTTGAAAAGCTCTTTTCATTTGGTTCTGCGAGCGCTCCACCACTCGTTTTTCCATCGGGATTTTCGGCAGAAATCGATCTGGTTATCCCTTTTTTTATTTTCGATAAATTTGAGATATCAAACATTCAATCCACTCCTTTCTCAATATCCTCAAGATCAAGGTCGATAATTTTGTTGTAAATTCTGACCGCTCTGTTCATATTTCTGTTTTTTATCTCTTCAAATAAAGGTCTGTGTAATGGAAGCCCCTTATCACCAAAATTATCCATACCCAGAGGTGACTTCCAGAGTATTTCAATCGCGTTGAATACCGTTTTAAAAACATCGTAAAGAAATTTATTTTTTGTGATTTCAAATATTTTTTTGTGAAAAGCGGCATCCACTTTTCCCAGGGGTTCTCTCTTCTGAATGGCCTCTTCGAGATCCAGCAGTCTTTCCTCGAGTTCATTCATCTCATAATCTGGGGCGTTGTTTATCGCCAGCTTGATAGCAGTCAATTCTAACCCGCGCCTCACTTCAAGCAGATCAACTATGTTTTTGGGATCGTCAGTATTTATTTCAAATGGAACGTTGAATGTAATTTTAAATCCGGAACTTTTTATCACGAAAGATCCGCTTCCATGAACAATTCTTATTATCCCCTCGTATTCCAGGATTTTCAACGCTTCCCTTATTACGGTACGACTGACGTTGAATTCTTTTGACAGTTCGATTTCCCCGGGTAATTTTTTCAAATCATCCGATACGATCATTTTTTTCAGGCTGTTCACTATGTTTATTGAAGTTCTTTTTGTTTTATAAGACATTTAATCACCCTTATACATATTTATTTAGAATAGGGATCGACTGCATCTCTCAACCCATCACCCAGGAAGTTGAATGCGAGCACGACAACGATTACAAACAATCCGGGAATGAGCAACCATGGATGAAATGCTATCGATCTTATGTTCTGAGCATCCTGTAAGAGAACCCCCCAGCTGATCGCAGGTGCACGCAGGCCAAGGCCCAGAAAACTCAGAGATGTTTCTCCCAGAATCATATTTGGAATGGCGAGAGTGGCATTAACTATTATATAACTGGAAAAGGCAGGGATCATATGTTTTCTTATGACCCACATTTTACTCGCACCGAATGTCTGTGCGGCGAGAACATATTCCTCCTCCCGCAAAGACAGGAATTTTCCCCTCACTACCCTGGCAATTCCGGTCCAGCTTACGATTGAAAGAATGACTGTGATTCCAAAGTATACATTTATCATAGGCCAATCCGCGGGCAACGCAGCACTCAATGCCATCCATAAAGGAATCTGAGGAATCGATACGAGAACTTCTATTATTCTCTGAATTATCGTATCGGCCACACCGCCGAAAACCCCGGAAATGCTTCCGAGAATTATACCGATTATCAAACTCAGGAAAACTCCTATCAACCCGATCGTCAAAGAGATTTGACTGCCCGTTAAAATCCTTGAGAACAGATCTCTTCCCAGCTTATCAGAGCCGAATAAAAAAACCGGATAGCCTGATTGTGTCTGGAACAATCTCAAATTGGTGGTGAATATTCCCAAAATTTTATATTCTTCGCCCCTGGAAAAAAAATCTATATACTGCTTTTTACTTTTATCAAGTGTATATATCCTTTCCCAGGTTTCATCATCTATTTCCATTTTATATTCGTAAATAAAGGGTTTACTGAAGCCATTCTCATCCATTATTCTTATTCTGTTTGGGGGAGCGTATACATACTTGCTGTTTCTGGTATTCGGGTCATAGGGACTCAGAAAATTTGCAAATAATGCTGTCAGGTACATTATTATCAGCACCACTAATGCACCTATGGCTACTTTGTGCTTAAAAAATCTTCTCTTTATCAATTGTCCCTGGGATAGGCTGACATAATCTTTTTTCTTTTTCATAATACCATAACCACCTCGTCAATCATATCTTATCCTGGGATCTAACCAGGCAAGCAGAATATCAGATATGAGCGTTCCAATAACCGTTAGGATACTCAATACCATCAAAAAGCTTCCGGCCAGATACATATCCTGATTCATCAGTGCACTCAGCAGCATTGGACCGGTAGTTGGTATTGACAAAACCTGAGCGGTGATAACTTCTCCCGAAATAACAGTTGGCAACAACCAGCCGATAGTACTTATCAGGGGATTAATAGCCACTCTTAACGGATGGAAAACCAAAATTCTTATTTCTGATAATCCCTTAGCCCTTGCCGTTCTTACATAATCTTTTCCTAACTCGTCTAATAACGTTCCTCTCAATATTCTTATCATGCTCGCCGTACCGGCCGTTCCAATTACTACCACCGGAACCCATAAATGCGAGAGCAAGTCTTTAAATTTTCCAAAACTCCATGGCGCGAGCAGATACTCTCTCGAAAACAGACCTCCGATACTCACTCCAAAATATTTGAAACCGAAATACATCAATAGAATAGCTAAGAAAAAATTAGGTATTGATAATCCTATGAATCCTATAAATGTGAGGGCATAATCACCAAAAGTGTATTTTTTTACCGCACTGAAAATTGCGATAGGTATAGCCAGTAGCCAGGTGAAAAGAATCGTTACCACTGATATCATGATCGTTAGCGGCAATCTGTCTCCGATGAGTTTGTTCACAGGTTCATCGTATGTGAAGGACATACCAAGATTGCCCGTTATGAAACCACTACCCCAGCTGATATATCTGTCAAACCACGATTTATCGAGTCCATACTGTATCCTGAGGGCCTCTAACTGTGTTTGGGATATTTCGTATCCTTTACCTTTTAAAGCCTGGACATAACTGGTAACGTAGTCCCCCGGCGGTAATTCAATAATGATAAAGATCAAAACCGAAATGATAAGCAATGTGGGGATCATTATCATTAATCTTCTCAGAATATAAATTAACATTTGGTTTTTCATAATAAAATACAGTTCACCTCATCAAATATAATCCACCGCGTAGATTTCTCTACGCAGTGGAAAAAACGATTATTGTTTCAAAAAGAATGTTTCGGGTTGATATGTATCCATCCAGAGTAAATCCCCACTGTAAATTCCTGTATTGGGAACGTTACCCAGATTTTCATTTATGATGATTGGATATGGTGCCATGCCCACGGTTCCTATGAACCATAGATTTTCCGCCTGCATTTGCCATATTTCTTTACCCATCTCAAGTTTCTTCTCGGGATCAGCTTCTTTCTGGAATGCTTTACCCAATTCGTAGAGTGCTTTTATATCTTCAGGTGGTTCCATTCCTTCCTGACCACCGGTGTAGAACCATTCGCCCCATTCGGGAGCCCAGTTGATTCCCGGATATGGAAGTGGCGGATTGAGTGTGCTTACCCATGAAGCGTCCGTTACTCCTCCACCATGCCACATGTTCATTTCTATCTGATTTGCTTCCGATCTCTGTGCATTCAAATCTCTGGACTGTGGTTTTAACGACATCTGAATACCGATAGCTTCCCAGTAATCTTTGACCAGTTCACTTATTGGAGTTTTTTCGGCGGGTTCTTCAGGCCAGTATTCCAGTACGAATGAAACTCTGTTTCCATTTTCATCCACTCTGAAACCCTGATTGTCTCTGTTTTCCAAACCAATTTCATCCAGAAGCTCATTCGCTTTTTCGGGATCGTATTCGGCGTAGGATTCCGCCCATTCTTCTTCGTAGTAGTTACTCGATGGATGAACTGTGAACTGTCTGGGTACAGCTTTCCCGAAATACAACAGATCGTTTATTTCTTCTCTGTTTATTGCTAAGGACAGCGCCTGTCTGAATTTTGGATTCTGGAACAGAACTCTCAGGTGATCTTCTTCGATGTTTTCGTTTGGCATATACATGACTTCTGCGCCCCTGTCTGATTGCCATAAGAGGGTCTTGTATCCGCCGGCTTCCTCGTTTGTCTTGTATAGTGGATAATTCTCTAAAGTTGTGTTCCAGCAAGCGAAATCAACTTCTCCACTGATTATCTGTCCCTGAATAGTTTCCAGATCATCGATTTTTCTGACTATAACTTTATCTATATAGGGTAATTGATTCCCTTCCTGGTCGACTTTCCAGAAATATGGATTCCTTTCCCATACTGCAATATCCGGAGATAGTGAAGTCATAACGTAGGCATTTATTGAAGGACATTCCGGGTTTATCTGTCTTGCGGACCAGCCGGCTTTGGAATAGTAGAAATCCCTGATAGTATCGTAACCTTCCGCTTTTGCCATTTCCAAAAGTTTATCCTCTGCTACGTAATTTGGATTGAATTGTTTCAGGAAATGCTCAGGTCTCCACCATTTTCCCAGATAACCCCATTGTGTGGCCAACAACATTTCAATCTGTAATTCCGGAAGTTCCTCTGCAAAAATCAGATTAAAAGTGTAATCATCGATTTTTTCCATTTGTGCATCAACGAATTCAGGAATATAAACGGATGATACCAGCGCAGAATTATTCACTTCATCATTCCACCAGAACAAAATATCATCCACAGTGAAATCTTCTCCGTCCGACCATTTGATCCCTTCTCTCAGATCAATTGTCAATGTTTTTCCGTCTTCACCTATTTCCCAACCTGTAAAAACATTCGGTCCCACCGTGGTGTCGGTGTAAAGTTGTGCAGGAGTCTGAAACGCTGTGAAATGCAAATCTGATCCGAATCCCTTTAGACTGCTGGCAACGAGTACAACTTCTCCCCCGTACTGACCGACTTCCTCAAATGTTTCCAGTACTAAAGGATCGACCGGCAATCTTTCATCAACTGGCGGCAGTTCCCCGTCACTTACCAGCTTTTCGAGTATAGGAGCCTGATTATAAGCCATACCTATACCAACAAATAACAGACATAAAACTAAAATCATACTGATTCTCTTTACCACTTAACTCACCTTCCTTTCGAAAAATTAAGCAAACCCTTTTAATTTTAATTCTTTCGCTCTGAAACAAGCTACTTTATGGCCGTTTACTTCTTCCAGTTCTGGAGTTTCTTCTTTACATCTTTCTATCGCGTATTTACATCTCGGGTGGAAACTGCACCCGGAAGGAGGATTGGCAGGATTAGGAACGGTTCCTTCCAATTGGACCTTCTTACGCTTTTTTTCCGGATCGGGAACGGGAATAGATCCCAGTAACGCCTCCGTGTACGGGTGTTTCGGATTGCTGTAAATTGAATCGGAGGTAGATATTTCAACAATTTTTCCCAGATACATAACCGCTATTCTGTCACTTATATAGTTAACGACACTCAGATCATGTGCTACAAACAAATAGGTTAGTCCCATCTCCTCCTGTAAATCCTTCAATATATTTATAATCTGAGCCTGTACTGATACATCGAGTGCGGAAACCGGTTCATCACAGATCAATAATTCCGGATTCAGCATGAGTGATCTTGCCACGACTATTCTCTGTCTCTGCCCCCCACTGAATTCATGGGGAAATCTGTTCAGCATATTCAAATTGAGACTCACGAGCGACATCATTTCTTCGGCTTTTCTTTTTCTTTCTTTGGTTGTACCTACCCTGTTTATTTTCAAAGGTTCGGTTAAAATATCGAGCACTGTCATTCTTGGATTGAGTGATGAAAAGGGGTCCTGAAAAACGTACTGAATTTTTGGGCGAATTTTATTTATTTCTTTATCAGTCATGGAAGACAGGTTATATTTCTTTCCATCGGAAGATCTGAAGATGATGCTTCCTCCATCGGAATTATGCAGTCCCACAATACATCTGCTCAGAGTTGTTTTGCCACATCCGCTTTCGCCAACTAGCCCAAGGACCTCTCTGCCATTTATATTCAGGCTCACTCCGTCAACCGCCTTCACATAGCCCTTCACCGTTTTGAATAGCCCACCTTTGATCGGAAAGTACTTCTTCAGATCATTGATTTCCAGTACGGTATTTTTATTATCAGTCATTTTTTTCACTTCCGGAGTACAGCCAGCATTTTACGAAATGATCTTTGGAAACTTCAATCAGCGGAGGTTCTTTCTTCCTGCATATTTCCATGACTTTTTCACATCTGGTATTAAAATTGCATCCTTTCGGAAGCAGATAGGGGCTCGGTACAGATCCCTTTATGTTGTAAAGCCTTTTCTTATTTCCGATTTTTGGTATTGATTTCAACAATCCTACTGTGTAAGGATGCAGTGGAGATTTGAAAATTTCCATGGCGGAGGATTTTTCCACAATTTTCCCAAGGTACATGACGATTATTCTATCCGAGATCTGTCCTACGACCCCAAGATCATGAGTGATTATTATGACCGCCATATTGAATCTTTCCTGCATCTGTGAGATCAAACTCAGAATCTGTGCTTCAATCGTCACGTCAAGGGCTGTGGTCGGTTCATCTGCAATCAGGAGACTCGGATTTCTTGAGAGTGCCATAGCGATCATCGCCCTCTGTCGCATCCCTCCGCTGAATTGATGAGGATATTCATCTATTCGCTGTCCGGCTGGTTCTATACCAACGAGGCTCAGCATTTCCAACGTTTTTTCCCTGGCTTTATCTTTAGTCATATTTTCTTCCTGCATGAGACTTTCGATGATCTGCTTTCCGATCGTATATACGGGAGTTAAAGAGGTCATCGGTTCCTGAAAAATCATGGAGATTTCGTTTCCTCTGAGTTTCCTCATCTTTTTTGACGAGGATTTCAACTCAACGATATTTATCGATTCGTCCGAATCCTTTAAATAATAATTAACCTTACCGTTCTCATATCTACCATTGGGTTTTGGGATCATGTTCATGATTCCCAGAGAAGTTATGCTCTTACCACAGCCACTTTCGCCAACTATACCCAGGGTCTCTCCCTTTCTGACATCAAAATCTATTCCGTCAACGGCCTTTACTGTTCCATCATCGGTCTTGAAATATATTTTTAAATTCTCAACCTCCAGGAGTAAGTTGTCCTTCCTCAATACCACACCTCCAAAATAACAAACAGATATCAATCAATTTCTTGAATCGGACCACACTTTTCTGTAAGAATCTATATTTTTAACCATTTCCTTTTCGTATAGAAAAATTAGTGATATTATTTCATTTTTTCCGGCTTTCACCCTTACTTTCGCATCGGATATCTCCAGTTCGGATCTGTTTTCGTTCAACAGATCGCTTTTAAAGACCTTCTTGATATTTTCCGGAAGTCTTACGGTGAAACACACATCTTCATCATTCTGGTTCCACAGATGAGCGACATGGTTGTTTTTTTCGCGATAAAGAGCGGTCAGAATCATCTCACTATCAAAACCGTACGGTGCGAAACATTCGATGCCTTTTGCTTTTCTGCATCTGCTTCTGAATATTTTCAACGGATTGTTGAAATCTATGGCCTTTTTCAGTGAAGAAATATCACTGTTTTTTCCCGTCGAAAAACCATAATTCACCTGTACTTCACTTTCCCAGTTGTTTTCATCCCAGGGGTCGTATAGATACAGAGAACATTTCACTTTGTTTCCTTCCATAAAAAAACCCTGATTTCCCGAGTTGAACAGCGCAACACTCGAATCCTGGTATTTTATTTCTGCGTATCTCAGTCCCGAAAACGGATTATTGATATTTTCATATTTTTTATTCGATGTCATCCAGTTATCCTCGGGATATTTACGGAAATGTTTGAGGGCAGGTATGCCCCTTTCGATGCCAAAGGGATAATCACTTTCAACCGTCTTTACATCCGAATTTTTTCCGTATTCCACGAAAAGCGCACCTCTGTAACCGTATTCCGGTTTTTTTACAGCCTTTATCTTATTGAAAATCTTAATACAGTCATTCAGCGAATCGAAAATTATCTCCGCCTCAACATCATATATACCTTCAAAAGATAAAGAACCTGAAACTGCAATTACTCCGTCCGAAGGTTGACGTACGTCTAGATCGTATGAACACAGTTTTTCTGAAATGCTTTTCAGATCATTCATGATGATCCCCGTTTTATGTTCCATAATCGAAAGATCGTTGAAAACGGTGTATTCATTTTCGGGACCGTATATCTTCACTGATTTTGATTTTTTTTCGTAGAGCAACTTTGGAACATCGCAATCGTTCAGAACTTCAAGAGCCAGTGGTTTTGAATTTTTGACCGGAACGTATTCATTTTCAAAAGAGACGTGCTCACTTCTCTCATGGTTTGTAGGGTTGAAAACTATCATGTTTCCATCTGTCCCGATTTTTTCCGAATATTTATCTATATATCTTTCATAAACATCCTCGATTAAACTTCCGGACATATTCAGGTATTTTTTTCCGATATCCCCGCAGAATCCCTCACATTCGTAGTTGTCGTGTGCCTGAGCAATCAAAAGATTGTTCCACGCTTCATCTATTTCCCAGTCCGGATAATCATTCCATTGCGGATAATCCCCGGATAAATATGCGTACATAGAGGCCAGTATCTGAGTGTCGACTATTTTATTTTCCACAGTTCTCAGTTTTTTCAACAAACTATCCCCGTTTTTTCCAAGTGACACGCCCTGATAAACTTCATAATTTGAAATTTTTCTCTCTGCTCCGGCCTTTTTCTCACATATTTCAGATGGTAAAAGCGCTTTAAAATCGTATCCTTTATTTTCGTATTTTTTGAGAACCGGAGCGATGAGTTCAGTTCTGCACATCCATTTTGGAGAATTCATCAATTCCAGCCACTGTACGATCGTGACTTCTTCGGAGTCGATCCCACCGAGTAATTTTTCCAGATGTTCCGGCCACTGATGAATACAAAAATCGTTATAATTGATGAAGGGTAACCCAGAGCCGTCCGGGGATTTCAGATTTATGACGGCCTCTCTGGTTTTCGGCACAAAGGGGGTATGCCATGTTTCCTGGAAGAATAAATTACCGCATCTGAATCCCGTTAATTTTAACAGTTGAACCAGTTGTGGAAAATAGCAGTACTCTTCTTCCCACCACATTTTTGGACGCGTTCCAAAAATTTTTTCCGAAGCTCTGACCCCTCTGACCAGATGCTGAATATTAGATTCTTCCAAACACAAATTACCGTAAGGCTGTCCGAACGAGCCCGAACAGATTTCCAGCTTTTTATCTTTTATCATTCTTTTTATTTTTTCAATTGATTCGGGGTATTTTGCAGCGAGGTATTCATATCCGTAACCCTCAAAGTTCACGGCACCCTTCAATCCGGTCTCTTCCACAAATCTTATCATGTCGTCAACGGAGTTTTTTAAAGTGCCTCTTCCCCACATCCACTCCATATCGACCCAGTGCATGTGATTTCCGAATGTTATATATATTTTTTTATTTTTCTCATTATCTTTATTCATTTCTTTCACCCGAAATAAATTTAACATTAATTTAATCCATGTTCTCATTGTCTCTGATGATATTAAAAGAGATTATTTGCGACCACATCGTTTTTTCTCTCCTTTTCTATTATAAAACTTTTTAAACCTCAATTTTCTGTATATTCCATCGGTACTTGTTTACAACTATACATGTATAGTTGTATAACAATTTTATAAGATGTACTACTTGTCCTATTTATAGACATCTTTCAAAATTGTACCCGATCGGTCTGTTTACAAAGGAAAAGATATTTTTACATTTAAATTTGTGGTTTTTTTATGATAATTTTCCTGGATGCGTATTTATTCTCCGAAGGGAGAGTTTCGATGTACAGATTTTTCATATTGTAAGTGAAATTTGTGTTTGGTATGCATACATCGCCGTCTGTAATGAGGAAAATTTCAGCGCTTTTAAGTATTTCAACATTTATTTCGTATGAATCGCCTTTTTTTTCTATCCCCGTTATTCTCGGAAGTTTACTCGTGGAATTGGGAAAATACTTTGGTTTAATTGGTTTTAAGATGAATGGAACTTCGTATTCCAGTTCAATGACAACTGATTTTCCCCCGAATGATTCATTTATGGAAAGATAATCGGTATTCAGTCTTTCGATTTTTTCATATGCCGTTTCCCTTCCGTTTATTGAAATTGAAAGGATTTTTGAATATTTTGCAATGTATGGCGAAAAAGAATAATTCAATTTTTTCTGTGAATTCATCTCGTATCTCTCTTTGACTTTTAAACCCTTTATTTCCCTTTTGAATTTTATTTTCAACTTCGTATCGCCGATATAGATATTTTTCAGTTTTATATCGTTGAATTCGAAGGATATCTGGGGTTGTAGTTTCACACTTTTCTCAGGAGCATTGATGTTCAGACCCAGAAGACCTTCATAAATGGAATGTAAAGAAAAGGACTGGGACCAGGCCTGGTGATCACAGATTCCGGTCGGTTTGTAAACTCCGCCGTTTATAACTTCAGAGATTTCTCCCTTGGCAAAGAAGTTTGCCTCGTTTAAATTGGCTAACCAGTGATTTTCCGCATTATACAGTTCGCCGACCTTATATTCTGCAAGTGATGCCCAGCCGGTGAATAAGGGCCATATGGCTCCTTCATGATATCCCGTTTCTTTGTATAGACCGTTCATTCTGCTTATGATTCTTGTTCCCCAGTCGGTCGAAAAACCGGTTGTACCGAATTTTTTAACAGTTTTAAGCGACTTTTCATAATCTGTTATATCCAGAAAGACTCCCACGGAATTTATAACGGTGAAAAAATCCAGCCTTTTTCCCTCTCTGTCTATTCCGAGACAGTATTCTTTATTTTTTTCGTTCCAGAAATGCTCGAGCGCATCCTGGGTATTTTTCAGCAAATTCTTTGAATTTTTATTCGTTTTTTCATCATTCATCAATTTTGAAATATAATTCACCGATTTTATCGCTGCCGTCCATATGCAGTTGAGGTAAAAAGAAGCATGCGAACCGTACAGAGCTCCGCCCTCAACCCAACCATGACCCGCAATCGTATTTTCAATTAGAAAGTCTTTATCCAGATCGGTTGAGATACAGTAATCGTATGCCTTCATAATATTTTTGTAGTTGACCTTAATAAAATCGATATCACCAGTATGCATGAGATATTTATACATGATATAGATGAGGAGGGGAGTTGAATCGGCAGCATCGTAATGAACGAAACCGCTCGTGGTCAATTCGTGGTAAATCTTTCCATCCACTCTCTGGTATTGCATTAAAAGTTTCAGGTTTTCTCTGACGCTTTCAAAATCTCCGTTGTAGAGAAGAGTCAGGGATACAAAGAGACTGTCTCTTCCAAAGTACCATGCGTATCCAGGTCTTTCGGCGAACCATCCCTTCCTGCTCGATGAATATCCCGCCATCAGGCCCCTGCCGATTTCGGGAGTGTTTGTGAAAAAACTCCTCGTTTTCAATTTTGACCATTTGAACAGGTCATTTATTTCTTCATCATCCACCTTCAGCGAGGCCGTGTTTTTCAAATAATTACTGTCGAAATCTATAACTCTTTTCAATTCTTCGTTCATTGAAATCTCTTCCGGAATCTTATCCGAAGCTACGTAACCGGCACCGTAAAATGACAGGCCGTTGATACTCCCAAAGTGCACTTCGCCGGTCAGGTGATTTTCCTTTATTGATAAATTTGAAGAAAATGTTTTGTTGAATCCCAGATAGCCTCTGTAGTTTCCTTGTTGGTTGCCGATCGAGATGCATTTTTCATCTGTGATATCATATTCAACAGGGCCGTAATGACCTTTTTTTCTTGGCCACATCGGCTGAAGATCCGAGTGAAGCTCAACGGATACATCGTGTTTTTCCGAATCGAAAAACCTTATATCTGCGAGAAAAACCGGTTTATCCAGTGAAGCGAAAAGAACAAAACTCATGAATTCATTTTTATATTCCAGCATTTCCGGAGTCGTTTTCAGGGTCAGTTTCTGCTCTTTTAAGGGAATAGAATCGATGAAAATGTTCAGATAAGTGAACAGTCTGAATGGATGGGTCCAGATCTCCTCTATCGTTCCGTCTTCTCTGCCGTTCACGAGGATTCTTTCACCCGAGGTATTCGCATAGGAATCTCCATGCGAATAAAACTTTAAATTCACGCCACTTTTTACTTCTGCTGGAGAATCGGAGAGCTCTATTTTCAGCGGTATATTCATTTTTTCCTTCTGTGATTTTTTACCGTCTTTCTCAACCGGTGAATTTAGATAATTCGCTATATTTTTTAGAAAAAGCCCTGTTTCGGCGAAATACGGGTTATCCTTTGACAGATTCAAATATCCACCTATACAGAGAATTTTTTTATCGCAGTAATCATACTCCCAGATTATGGTTTTTTCGGGTTTATAATCTATGTATCTCTTTTCACACGCGATCTTCTTCGCCTTTTTACCCGCATAAAAATACACATCGTCAAAAACGTCGTTTTCATACAGAAACAAAGAATAGAATCCACAATGCGTTCTCCTGAACAGAGGATTATCATCATATGGCTGGAAGCCTCTTTTGTCGAACAGGTCTTCTTCATATACGGTTTTCATTTTTTTGAACGAACTTTCCTCTTCCATGAAATCGAAAAGGTTTTCCACACCTTCACCATAAAGAACGATATCGTTTTTTCCCGCGATCTCTTTAAAAAAATTTTTCTCCCTGGAATTGATCCAGACGATATTTTTATCCTTTAAATTCTTTTTGTCGAAATTGTCACCGTAAACAATAAAACCCTTTTCTTCCAGAATATTTTTATCCATGATTTCCTCCATACAACGATCAACTTATTATAAGCCATAAAAAAATTAAGTCAAAAAAAATCCTCATTAATTTTTATTTAAGGAGGTACACAAATTTATATTCCCTTTTTCATTGTTTTTAACCGTTATGAAGAACGTCCAAACGAACTGAATGCGTTTGTTAAAAAGTGAATTAACTTCTACCGGGACAAAAATGTCTTTTGATAGATGTTTCACGGTGCGGGTAAAGTGAATGCAAAATTTTTCTTCAATAGTTGAATTTCAATCTCAAATCCTCAACATACTCCGTTTCGGATGGATTGCCACCGGCCAAATAGACCTTTTTATCCGAAATGTCAAAAATGGAGGACCATATCGTTTCGAATTTAATAGTTTTTTTGTACTGGCACATAAAACCGAATCTGCCGCTCAGCAAATCTCTTATGAAGCCTAACGTACCGACCTTCTCGCTTTTTTGCAGCATCGTATGAGCCGTTTCGTATCTTTTTCCAGATGAATAAATATTTTTATTGCTCGCGTCGTGTTCCGACATTTCCGGTGATGTGAAATGATTCACCGTTACGATGAAATCTTCGCCTCTATCGCTTTTCTCGGGATATCTTATGTTTAACTTCAGAGGATTGCATTCGACTACCAGCATTTTCATATTTTTATCGGCCAGTAGAATGTTGCAGCTCGATGCGATCGGCACTTTTTCAAGAAAGGCCAGACCTTCCTCCACCGAGGAACAATTTTCAAGTATCAATCTCACCAGAAACAGTGAGTTCAGTCCGGGCGTGATTTCCTCTTTCACCGGTTTCACAAAAGTCATCGCGGCAACCAGTCCGTGTTCGTTTATCCCCTCTTCACCGTTTACGAATGAAGACGTGTTGAGAATGAATTTATTCCTATTTTCCGGCTCATAATATATACTTTTGCTCACATTTTTCAAATACGGGGGTAAATCATTGTCCCTGCCGTAATAGATTTTGTTGTTTTTTATAAAACTGAAAGCCGTGCAGCCTCTGACTTCCACGTTGTGATTTTCGCGTATAGTCAAACAGCAGCCCGCACATATAAGCAATGAAGTGAAGAGCTCGTTGTTTATTTTTATCGTGTCAGTTACACCCTTTATTTCTTTCGAAACTTCCGGAAAGAGCTGTTCTAAAATTTTTCCACTCTCTCTGCCGAAGCTTTTTTGACGATCGTTGAGTTTCAAAGGAAATATGGCGTTATTTTCTATGAAAAAGTTTCCCAACGCTTTTCCCATAGCGTAGTGATTTCCGCTGAAAGATAAATAATCCATAATTATACACCTCCGAAAAATAAATCTATGAAAAATTATATTTTCTGTACTCATATATGATAACAGATTATTATTTTATAAAGAAACATTTAAAATAAAAAAGCAGTGTAGAGAATAGCATAAAAAAACTGTGCCTGGTGTTTAGGATTTAGTGCCTGAAAGACAGTGCCTAGTGCGTAGTGAAAGGTAGCAGAGCAGAGAATAGAGAACAGGAGAATTGATAATAGGTGAAATGGAATGGGATAGAAAACAGAGAATAGACAAATAGATAACAGGCTGAAAAGACTCAAGAGCAGAAAAACGTACATAAAGGGTCTGTCAAGAAAACTGGATATACCCCATATTTATTTACATAAAGATAAATTACGAATTGCTCAATAAAATTTGTTCATATTTATAAGGAGTCATTCCTAATGAAGTATGAATTCTCTTCTTTGGATAATAATCTTCTAAATAATTACGAAGAAGAACTTTCATCTCAGCCTTTGTTTTATTTTTGTTGGGATTAATAAGTTCTACTTTCACTGTTTTGTAAAATGATTCTATAACTGCATTATCCAAAGGTGTTCCAGGTTTACTCATAGAATGGTTTATTTGATTTTTTTCGAGTAATTCTTTGTATTCATAACTTCTATATTGTGATCCCCTGTCTGTATGTATAATACACCCTAACATGTTTTTCTTCTTTAAAATATTTATTAATGGTTCAATAACCACACTTTTTCTCATATGGGTACTTATTTTATAACTCCTGAGCATTCTACAGGATAAATCTATATAACTTGTTAGGTAAAGTGTTCCATCTCTACACGGTACATATGTTATATCACTTACGAGTACTTTGTCCGTTTTCTCTTGTTTGAATTGCCTTTCAAGTATATTCTCTCTTATATAATCTCTCAATTCTTTTTCAACTTTTTTATACTTCCTTTTTTTATAATATATAGAGACAAGTCCTTCTTTCTGCATTAGCTTTGCAATGGTCTTTTTATTAGTTTCTATCCCTTCCATATACATTTGTAAAGCAATACGTGGCGATCCATATCTTCCTTTGTGTTCTTTGTAAATTCGTTTAATCTCTTTTATGAGATATTCGTGATGCAATTCCCTTTTTGATGGTTTCCTATGTAAAAATTCATAGTATCCTTGCCTGGATATTTTTAGCAGTCTGCAAATGATGCTAATTGTATATTTTTTGGAATTCCTTTTCACAAAAGCAAACCTCAGGACTTTTGGCTCTTCACAAACTGCTTGAATTTTTTTAGGATTTCATTCTCTTTCTCAAGTATTTCTATTTTCCTTTTTAATGCATATATCTCTGCTTTGTCTGGTAGTCTTTTTCCTTTTCCTTTAAATGCTCTGTTTCCATATTTCTTGTATTCTGCTATCCATCTTGACACTATTGGTCTTGATATTTCATATTCCTTTGATATTTCTGTGACTGTCTTTTTTCCTTCTCTTATCTTTTTGCATATTTCCAATTTAAATTCTTTTTCGTATGTTTTTCTCATCCTTTTTGTTCCCCCTTGTATCTTTTCTCTCTGTCTATTTTACAGGGGAATATCCACTGCTCTTGAGTCTTTTCAGCCTGTTCTCTATTCTCTTTTCCAGGCACCACGCACCAGACACTGCCCTTTTGAAGCGATTGGGAAACGATCGTTGAACGATAGCTGAACGGTAGGCAAACGGTTGCATAAGGATTAGATTTTTTGATTCCTGCTCTTGGTTTTTTGCTTTTTAAGCCTGTTATCTATTTGTCTATTCTCTGTTTTCTATCCCATTCCATTTCACCTATTATCAATTCTCCTGTTTTCTATTATCTGCTCTGCTGCTTTTCACCAGGCACTAGGCACTGTCCTTTTCCTGTTCTCTATTTACCAATTTTCTACTCTCTGAGTTGTTTTTCATTGATTTAAATGATTCGGTAAATAAAATCACAATCAAACGGAAATGGAAAGATATGAAAAAAGGGCGTTTATCGCCCGTTAGTTTTTGTTGTTTATTCGAATGTTTGTGTTTCTTTTTATATCGAAGTTATAGTATTGTAAAGATCCCAAAACCACACTTATATTATTTTTTAATTTTTTTCACTATCACATTCGTAAGTTGTTTTATATCTTTATCGTTCAGCTTGTAGACAGATGTGTCTTTTCGAGTGGGGTTCGGTTTTGATAGCAGATCTGCGATATGTAAGTCCATATATATCTCGGGTTCAGCTCCCGTGCGCTTCTTTAATTCACCTTTCAACTTTGGATTGTCACTGTCCGCGCCGCCGCTTATAGAAAAAAAGCCGTATTTTTGCGGATGTTTCTTCAGATACTTGAGATGTGAACGAAGTGGTGATGCAACATATCCCATCCAGATCGGTGCGAAAAAGAGAACCATATCGTATTTTTTCAATATATCCGGATTTACATTTACCTTCGGAGTGCGGGAAATAAGCATGTCCAGGACTATAGTTCCCATTGTTCTGGGTTTTTCCTCGGAAATCTGTATGTGATCCGCAGTCAGTTCTCTGGCAACGCTGTTCGCAAGCGCATCGTTGTTACCTGTGTAAGAATAGGAAATTACCGCTGTTTTCATTATTCAACCTCCTTTTCTGTCCCGATACTATTGTTCGGGCTGTGCCTTTTTCAAGGCGTTTTCCAGTGCTTTCAGATGAGCTTTGGAAGTTAGTGTTGCACCACTTACAACATCCACTTCAAGGGTTTGTGATTTCATGACATTCTCATATATACTGTCGACGCTCAGATTTCCGGTTAATTTCACCGGGTTTCCATCTTTATCGATTGCACCCTTCAGTGTTTTAATATTACTTATCGTTCCATCCGATATCGTAACTTCAACCTGTGCATCTCTGAGATGACTGTTTTCTCCGATATACTCTCCTACATAGACACCATCACGAAATTTTTTAAAATTCACATCATCGATGACGAGATTTGCAACTTCGCGCCTTCCGGGCGCACTTATGAAATATCCTCCTGCCAGCACAATCGCAATTCCACCAATAATAATTGGTATTATAATCCACATTTTAATCCTCTCCTTTTTCTTTTTAGTTTTACCCATTTTTTTCACTTCCTTTCAATCACATTTACTTTTATGTTCTCTGCGCATTGAAAATATTTTTCCAGCCCACAGGTTATGAAAACCTGCTCATGTTTATCCACCAAAACCGCTTCTGTTCCTGGAAATTTCGACAGGCACATTAACCCTTCATCGATGCCTGCCACGAAAACCGCCGTGGAAAGTGCATCGGCCATCGTCGAGTTGTCGGCAATTATGGTAACGCTTATGATATCGGATTCTGCAGGGAATCCGGTTGCCGGATTCATGATGTGATGCCATTTTTTCCCTTCGTGATCCACAAAATATCGTTCATAATCCCCCGAGGTAACCACTGTTTTTCCGGTAATCTTCACCGCGGCCAGAAGTTCATTTTCCCTTCGGGGATGACGAATACCCACACACCATGGAGAACCATCCGGTTTGTTTCCGAGAACGGAAACATTTCCGCCTATATTTACAAAAGCCGAAGTGATTCCCCTCTTTTTGAATATGTCCATACAAAAATCTGCCGCGAATCCCTTTCCGATTCCACCCAGATCTATCGATTGCCCGGATTTTCTCAGCATTGCAGTCTGGTCGTGTTCGTCGAGTATCAAATCACGATAATCGATAAAGGGTGAAATCTGCAATATTTTTGTTTTTTCGGGTGCATCCGCCGCATGTTTATAATCCCAGAGATCCATCAATGCTCCGGTTAAAATGTTGAATGTCCCCTTTGAAGCCTTTGAATAACAAATTGCGCGGGACAGAAGATTGCAGGTTTCCGGAGAGATTTTCACGGGGCTCTTCCCCGCCTCCTGATTCAGCCTGCTGATTTCACTGTCCGGTATGAAACGACTGAGCTTCTTTTCCAGTCGCTTGATTTCAACTATGGCATCGTTACACGCTTCTGGGGCATTTTCTCCGAATATTTTAAATGTAATTTCGGTATTCATTGCGAAATCTTTGTATTCAAACATTGCAACTTCCGATCCGGTGCGTCCCCTTTTTTGATATATTTTTTTGAACCTGTTTCTTTTCTCGAATATTTTTGGTATGTTCATCGTTCTCTCCCGGCATTATTTTGTTAGTGAATGAATAATTTCGCATTCATTCATCAGTACTTAAAAAAAATTTCTGCATTTACTCCTGATCTTTTGTAAGACTTTGCATTATCAGTTCCGTTATTTTTTCCAGAAGTTCGGGAAAATACTCTATTCCTATCTCTTCTTTGTGGGTATCGATGTTGATAATCGCAACGAAGATCATCATTATCGTTTTACTGTCTATATCTTTTCGCATTTTTCCCCTGCTCTGCCACATTTCTATGATCTCAAGAAAACTGTCATATAAAAAATCAACAGCATCGACTCCGTTTTTCTCCCGGTAGGTCTGCTCGATTTTATCGAAAACGCTTTTGTTGTACCATTCTCTGAGAATAGGGTTTTTCTGCATACCTTTGAAATTGAGTGCAACGAGATTTTCTATGACTATCAGTGGTTCCAGATTGAGATCAAGTGACCGCATAATTTCCCTTTTCAGTTTTGAATTCTCTTCAAGATAAATATCCATGAACAGATCTTCTTTCGAGGAATAGTAATTGTAAAAGGTCCCCACCGCCATCCCGGCTTTTCTCGTTATCGCAGAAACGTTGGTATTTTTAAATCCATTTTCACTGAACAGTTCCTTTGCACTTTTATATAATAACTTTTTCTTATCTTCCATTCCTTCGCCTCCGATTATATGAATGAATATTTTTTTATTCATTCATACGATAATATAATACAAATAATTTTATTTGTCAACACCCTTTTAAGATTTATTGAACCTGGAATATGAAATTACCCTTTAAAAGACTTTCAATGAGGTTCATAGATGATTATTTTATTTTCAGTCTATCGTTTTGATGATGAATGATTTATTGTCGATGGCTCTCATTGTTGCCAGTATACCATCCAGGTGATCGTATTCATGCTGCACAAGTTCAGAAAGGTCGTCACGGAACGAGAGTTCACACTTCTTCCATTTCATATCATAATATGTCACTCTGCACTGTCTGAACCTTTTGACCTTAACCAGAAGATTTGGAAAAGACATGCAATCGTCCAGAACTTCCATTCGTTCTTCGCCGACGGGGATGAGTGCCGGGTTGATAAAAACTACGGGTGAATCCGTATTCATGTAGAAAATCCTTTTTTGAACACCTATCTGCGGTGCCGCTATGGCCCTGCCGACCCCATGTTTCTTTCGAAAAGCCATGAGAGTGTCGTGCAGATCGCCGACAATATTTTTCACTTCAGACAATTCTTCCCTTTTCACCGGTTCACTGATCTCGTACAGTCTGGAATTTCCAAGCAACAATATTTCCCTTATCACTTTCGCTCATCCTCCCGTTCTTTTATGATTTCATTATACTATCCGAATGGTACGGTGTTTATAATATAGTTAATGCTATGCTATTTATAACTTATAATTTTTCTTTTATACGAATCACCTGAAATGCTATAATTATCGAAAATGTTTGACTAAATACAATAATGGGAGGGAAATGATGAAAAAGTTATTTGTGATTTTTTTTGTGGCATTAGGTTTAGCCGGTATAGTTTTCGGAGCAGCGGGATTCGATTAAGAAAAATTTGTTTCCGTTAGCGGCGGAACCTATTTAATGGGCAGTTCGAGTGGTGATAATGACGAAAGGCCCGTACACGAGGTGACCTTAAATTATGATTTTATAATAGGGAAGTATGAAGTTACCTTTGCAGAGTATGATGCATATTGTGATGAATTGTTGAATGAAAAGCCCTTCGATGAGGAATGGGGAAGAAAAAACAGACCTATTATCAATGTGAGCTGGAATGATGCGATTAAATACTGTAACTGGCTGAGTGAAAAAGAGAACCTGCCGGTGGCGTACGATGAAAACGGAAAATTACTCGATTCCGATGGAAATCCGACAACCGATATAACCACGGTTTTAGGCTATAGATTACCAACCGAGGCGGAATGGGAATATGCGGCATTGGGAGGAAACAAAACCAATCACTACAAATATTCTGGCAGTAACAATATCAATACGGTGGCCTGGTATGAGGATAATTCGGACGATTACGCCCATGAAGTGGGGGAAAAGGAACCGAATGAATTGGGAATATACGACATGACGGGAAATGTATGGGAACTGTGTAATGACTGGTATGGAAAATATGATGAATCGAATAATCTGAATCCGATCGGCCCTTCGGAGGGTTCCAGAAAAGTCTGTCGTGGAGGTAGCTGGTACAACAGCGCAGAAAATAATTGTCTGGCAAACCGCGGAAGACGAAGGCCGGATGAATTCAGCTACAAACACGGTTTTAGAATTTACAGAACATATAAATAAGAAAAAAGCATCAGAAAGATACATCGTTACAGATTGAATAAAATATATTCGTTCAAAATAATCCACAGATTTTGTTAATAATTCAACGGAATCTTTTCCGGAATGAATTATGATTTATCATGCCGATCTTCAAATATCTGTGGACAACAACACCTGTATGCCGAAATCGGAAACGATGTATTATTTATACATAATTAAAAATAATTTGTAATGTATACGCGTGAGTTTTTTCAAATGTTGTTCCAGTCGGGGCGGAACGGTTACATTACATTATTTAAGCGTTAATAAAAATGCAATTTATCTGAAGAATAAAGTGATGTGCTAATTTGGAAACTGTATCATTTTCCTCCGGAATATAGCTTGCGATATATGAAGCGGAATTATTTGCAATAACGGGGATGAAAGTCAATAAAGAAATCCAATTAATACTCATATGGAAAGTTAGCTTGACATAGATGAATTTCTGTGGTATTTTATTTATGGAAAGCAAACTTTCCTTTTTCTTTAATGAGGTGATGGATTGAAAAACAAACTGGAGAAAATACGGAAGCAACACGGAATAAAGCAGGAAGAGCTGGCCGCAGCTCTGGAGGTGTCCAGGCAGACTATTGGATCACTTGAAAACGGGCGATACAACCCATCCATTCTGTTGGCTTTTAAAATTGCCCGATATTTCAACATGCTTATTGAAGAAATATTCATCTACGAGGAGGAAAAACAATGAAAATAAAACGTTCATTTTATTTTGCAACGTTAATTACGGGTATCTGTTGTATTATAGCGAGTTTATTTTTTAAAAGTGAAGAGGTTAAGTTGATTTCCGGTCTTTTGATTGGAATCGGTGCGGGGCTCTCCGGAATGAGCGTGGCCAACCTGGTGATGAAACATCTGGAAAGAAAAAATCCTGAGCTTAAGAAACAGGCGGAGATAGAATATAAAGATGAACGAAACACCATGATTCGTAATCGCGCTAAAGCAAAAGCAGGTAATATAACTCAATGGATGATAATTGGAATCGCCTATATTACAATAATCATTTCGACGCCCGTGTGGGTTACATTGACTGTAATTGCCGTTTACCTGATATACAATATAATTGTTATTTATCTCATAAATAAATATCAGAAGGAAATGTGAGTGTCATTTGATAATTTAATCGGGTGTTTTCGTAAAACATCAACCGGTAAGGTGTCATGGAACGATTACGTGTAACCGTTCCATTTTTTGCGATCCAGTTTTCTGGAGCGTTATCGTAAGCTGTTTTTTCCTCCCGAAGAATTTTCTGAAAATAAGAATTCCTTCAGACCCGGGTTTTTTTCATATTTGGTTCATGCTTTTTGAGAAGATTTCAATTATATAAAATACTGTCATGACCGTACGGCTATAAATGTTTCTTATTCCGGGCTGTCCTCCAGCAAATATTTCAGCATTTTCTTAGGATTGTTCAAAAACTGTTTTGTCAAAATATAGTGTTCCGTTTCCTCGTAGGGTGTGTGGATGATGTTGTCGTCCGTCAAGCTGAATATATCGGAATCGGGAAAGGCCATCAGAATCGGCGAATGGGTGGAAATGATGAATTGTGAATTTTTTTTGATGAGGGAATCGATAGCCGCTATGAGCGTCATTTGTCTTGAAGGCGACAGTGCCGCTTCAGGTTCATCCAGAATATAGACGCCGTTTCCTCCGAATCTATTTAAAACCAGTGATAAAAAACTTTCCCCGTGTGATTGTTCGTGAAGTGATTTTCCTCCATAGGAGTTGTAAATCGGGGCTATTTTATCGAGTCTGTCTACTTCGGAAGCGACATTATAGAAGCTCTCCGCCCTCAGAAAAAATCCGTCGGTGGGTCTTTTGATCCCTTTATAGACTGTCAGAAATTCATGCAGGTCCGAATGGGTTTTCTCGGTGGAAAAGTTGAAATTTCTCGTTCCTCCCTCGGCGTTGAAACCGAAAGAAACCGCGATCGCTTCGAGAAGGGTGGACTTTCCCGTTCCGTTTTCACCGATAAAGAAAGTGACCCTCCGATTGAAAAGCAATTCCTCTCTTTCGATGAGTCCCTTCACAACAGGCAGATTAAAAATATAACTTTCATTTTTTTCAATATCTTTACTTATTTTTATTCCATCAATGAACAGATTGCTGAACATCACACGCCCCTGAATAGCAAAAATTCAATATCTCAACCAAAATATGAAACCTCGTTTTCACATCAAACAATTCTCATACACCGGAATGATTTAACCACTTTCATTCAGTTTATTATATAACTTATTCACATTTTATAAAGATACAGAACGTTGTTTTTTCCCTGATAAAAAGAACGTTATTATGATCAAGCTTCACCACGAAGTACTTTCACTCGCTCACGAATACCGGCCTCATGTTCTTCATCGGTCTGTGATGGATCCTTCAACTGATACCACAGTTCGCATGGAAGTTTTTCGCATTCGGCACAGGTTCTGTAACCATGCTGTGTCACGCAACAGATATATTCCGGACAAACATCCTCGTCCACATACTGTATCCAATAAGGTTTTCCTTTTACGGCCCAACAGCCTGTGCAATTCTTTTGATATTCGGCACACTCGCTGCATATACAGCCACAACAGGAGATATCTTTTTCCATATCAATATCACCTCACAATTTTCCCGTCAAATTATTTGTATATTATTTATATCACACGAATTTCAAAAATGTTATCCATTCTATCCATTAACGTATGAAATCAGGAACAAGTCTAAAGTGCATTCATCAGCATAGAATTATTATTGTGATGAGTGATCGTTAAAAGTTTTCGGTGAACTCAGTAGAATATTTAAACCTGTCATCATTATCCATAACATATTTTTTATAGTTTTATTCAAGTATCGTAATCATATTTTTCTATTCTTCCTGTCCACATTATAAAATTATGTAAGATAATCACGGTTTATGACAATTTTCCATTAAATCATGAGGTACCGGTATATCACTATCCATAGAACGAAGTTCATGAAAATTATTATTATCCGCCCCGTCCTTACATTATAAATTTTAATATAACTCTGGATGAAGTAAGTTATATTCATTATGAACCATAAAATAAAAATCAGGGGTGAAAAGTTTGAATACAGTATTCCTAAAATCAAGGAAATTAAAAAGTTAAGGATAATCGGCACGGGCATATACCCGAGTAAAATCTGTTTTTTAGAAAACGGGAGAAATAATCCCAGCTTCTGTTTATCGACGATGTTTTCAATCTGTTTTGAAAGTAATTGATATAGACTGCCGAGAGCCGTCGCCGTACAAAGTGCACCTAGTGTCCCCTTGATTGAAGGGATTTCAAAAAAAGGCAGAAAATCAAGCAACACAGTACGTTTGATTACCCATCCCAGAAGAAGCAGCAGACAGAGTATAATCAATATTTGCTTTTGAATTCTCAATAGTTCAATCAGGCTTTTACCGGTTAGTGCGGTATGTTTTGTCAGCGGTAAGCTTTTCAGTGACGGCCCCTGTATAATTTGTGACCTGTTTTCGTCTGCCAGCCGCTGCATCAATGCGAAGTTGTTTTGACTCTGCGCGGCTGTTGCAACATCGATAAAACTCAATCGACTGTAATACCCGGGAATGTTCAGTTTCATGTAATATAGCGAATGAACGATTAGAAGAAAGAGTATTACGCTCAATACGACAGCGGCGGGTATCGTCCGTAGAAAAAGCATTATCGTAGCCAATGCATAAACCAAAAGAACAATAAAATGTTCCGTTTTATTTCCATGATAATAAATCCAGGACATAACGGTGCAGGTGAATAGATACAGTGCCAGCAATGCAAACAGAACATAAAAATCTCCGCTGAAATCAAAACCAGCCATGCAGAAGGAAATACAGAATGAGATGATGAGTGCCTTCACCAAAGCAGCCAAATATTTAATATGAAGTATTTTACTGAAATATTTTGTGTTATATAAGTGGTGCAGAGTTGCGGCATTCATCCTGAATACCGGGGTCCTGATCAAAAAAATTCTGAAAAAATTTACAAGTGATGCGAAAACAAGCACATAGAATACATATTGTGCCGAAGCGGGTGTGCCTTTTTCAATTTTAATCATGGCAAACAAAATCTGATATAAGAGAACACTGAAAAAAACCAAAAGACCCAGAGCCGTCGGCCAGGTATAACGAAGTGTACCGGAAAAGAGACGTAATTTATTTTTCAAAATCAGGATAATCACAGTTTTATTCATCCTTCTCCACCAGTCTTAGATATATACTCTCCATTGTGCTCCCATCAGGTAACCCGGAAAGTACGAGTAATTGTGCTTTTGTCCCGGATGCGATGAGTTTTCCGTGCAGAATCAGAACATACTCGTCACAGATATTTTCAACAATATTCAGTAAGTGTGTTGAGAGAAGAATGAGTTTTCCATTTTGTTTCAGTTTTAAAATCGTTTGTTTGAACAGTTCAATTTGTTTTGGATCCAGATCCGTGAATGGTTCATCAGCAATCAGCATGTCATATTCGCGAAGCAATGCCATAGCGATCATAAGTTTTTGTCTGGTACCCTTCGACAGTGCAGACGGTATTTTATTCAGGTGTTCCCGGAATTTAAAACGCACAATCAATTCCTCAATATCCAGGGGATTTCGGGGATATATTGCTCTTATAAACCATAGATGTTCAAATAATGAAAGCTCTTCATAAAACACCGCTGAATCCGGGATATAAGAAACAGGAAAATCATCATTCTTAATTTTGAAAATATCTTTGCCACCGAGCTCTATCGTGCCTCTGTCAGGCGTCAAATATCTGATGATATTTTTTATGGCGGTGGATTTACCGGCCCCGTTTTCTCCGATTAATCCTATAACCTGCCCCCTGTCGCCACCAAAAGTGACTCTGTCTAGGGCACGAATGTCTCCATAAGCGTAAGAAATATCATTAAATTCGAAATACATGTCTTATTCTCCTGTTCATCGATTGATCGGGATAATTTTCTTCTTCTTTTTTGAGAATAATAGAAGACAATGATTGAGCTGTGATATGAATGAGTATGATATTAAATATAAACATTTTCTTAGATTTTGCTATTCAAAAAATGGGTATAATCGTCGTTTGATTTTTTGCGATCTTTCACTATCTTTTATCTGGCTGAATATATTATCGAGCATCATTTTACAGGCTGCATTCATTCCGCCCTGAAACGATAATGAAGTGTTTGTTTCAATTTCAGAGAAGAAAGGTATATCACTGATAACCTTTCGGGTAGAATATTGTTCCAGCAATTCCGTCAGATTTTCCAGTTCGAGTAAACTGTCATCATATTTTCCCATAGCACTCAACAACAAGGCGATTTGCAGAATAACCCCTTTTCCCGTCAATGGAGTTAACTCAAAGAGATCTAAAAGTTTCCGTTGTACATAATGGAGATTTAAAGCGGTATCAGGATTATTCTTTTTTTGTTGCACGTTAATCAGATGTCCCAGTTCGCCAATTATTTCATTTACAGCCCGTAATATACTCTTTTGAATGTTCTTGATTGCTTTAGAATACTCACCTTTATTGACAAGTATCATATTCAGCAGCAGTTGTGGGCTCGCTTTCTGAACAGGGATTCGGGCAAGTGCTTTTTGAGCCGATTCGTAGTCCTGAAGCGCTATATACAGATTTCCTGTTTGATAATAAGAACCTTGTTTTATCTTCAAATTATCACTCGCTGTGCACTGTTTATAAACATCGATGAGTCTGGTTGTAAAAGAAATCGTATCTTCTTCAGTTGATGATGCCCTATGCAACTGAAGCAGAAAAATATTTGCGAGATTATATTTCATATCATAATCCACAGGATATTGGCGGATGTAATATTCCCAGATCCCGACGGCCTCGATAAAAGGGAATGATTGAAACGCGGAAGACACTTCGTTATAGATTTTTTCCCGTTCATCCTGACTGATCGTGTTTGAAAAACCCATCAAAAAATCAATTGAAACATGAAAATACCGTGCCAGTATGGGTAACAATTTAATATCAGGATATGTTATTCCACATTCCCACTTACTGATTGCCGCTGAAGAAATTCCCAATATTTCTGCTAATTGCTCCTGCGTAATATTTTTATTCTTTCTCAGTGTTCGGACAATCTCCCCTGTTTTAATTGTCTGCATATCCATCCCCCCTATATTCAGATTATAAGGTACTGGAAATATTTCTCCAGATAACGTCAGTTAACTTTTGCTGAGATACAATTTAACCTTGAGTTAATTTTCGATCTCATCGTGGCTATCATATCACTATTCACAGAACATCGCTTTCGGTTTAATTACTGCTTTATTAGACTTGCATGAACGGATGTGATATAACTTTAATGAAAAGGAAGCAATAATGAATGTACGCAAAATCAGAACAGAAATCATTGGACGGGAAGGATAAAACATTGAAAGAATTTTTTATTGAAACGGAACGCATCAGTTTTTCACATTGGACAGATGAAGATTTTGCACTGGCAAAACAGCTCTGGGGAGAAGAAGATGTTACAAAGTATATCTGCTCGGCGGGAAAATTCTCGGATCGGGAAATTTCCGAGCGGCTGGCACTGGAAGTGAAAAACGGACATGACTGCGGTGTTCAATACTGGCCATTTTTTGAACGGGAAACCGGCGAGTTGATCGGCTGTTGTGGATTGCGCCCTTTCAAAACGGAAATCGATACATACGAGATAGGTGTTCACATGAGAAAAAAGTACTGGGGTAAAGGATATGCTTCCGAGGCCATAAAGGCCGTATTTGATTACGCTTTTGCAAAATTGAATGTCAGGAAAATCTATGCGGGACATCACCCGCAAAATGATGCATCACGAAAACTCTTATCCAGGCTGGGCTTTAAGTACATCGGTGATAACTTTTACGAGCCGACAGGTTTGTATCATCCGTCGTATGAACTGGAAAACCCCTTTGAAAAGAGGTTTAGAAAATAGAGAATTGGCAAATAGAGAACAGGAAAACAATGGTGCGGACGGACCCCAAAATATTGGACAAAAATAACTCGTATCAACGTTTTACTAAAACTTCCTTGCCAAAGCTCTGAATTGCATTAAATTGTTTGGGAGTTTTATAACCCAAAGATGAATGTGGTCTTAAGTTGTGATAATAATCCATATATACTAGATACTTTAAATACAAGTCTTTTACACTCTTAAATTTATTTAAAGCAACAAATTCTCTTTCCAGATTCGCATGCTGAGATTCAATAAATGCCTGGGAATCAGGATTATGTTTGTATCCAAATTCATGGATTATTCCTAATTCTTCCATTTTTTCTCTTGTTTTATTTGCTTTGAATTGTGATCCGTTATCTGTTCTTATCACCTCTGGTTTTTCTCCTCTTGCTTTTATCGCTATTTCTATTAGTTCCAGGAAATCCTCATGTGTACATCTCTTTCCTATGTGTGTTGCTACTATGTTCCTGTCATAGACGTCTATTATATCTAACAGTGGTACTATTCCATCTCTACCTGCATTAAAGAACTTTATATCTGCTTCCCATAATTGATTCTGCTTTGTTATTGTTCTATTCTGTGCCCTTTTGACTGGGTGTTTTGTCCTGTTTTCATATTTTCTTACCAGTCCTAATTCCTTTCTAAATCCATGTAACCTGTTGTGTCCAATATATATTCCATATTTGTAATACAGATAGCTTTTCATCTTCTTTGAGCCCATTGTTTTTATATAGTACTCTGGGTTCATTGCATCTTCATTCTTACACTTTTCCAGTATTAGTTCCTTTAACTCTTCATTCCTTATCTTCCCATTCATTGTATTCACAAATTCGCTTTTCTTTCTGCCTCTTTTCTTATATTCCTTTGCTTGATTCTTTTCTTTGAAATGATAATAATATGTGCTTTTCTTTATTTCCAACATCTCTATTATTCTTTTGAATGGATATCCTTTTTCTTTCAATTCTTTTGCTAATAGGTATTTGCCTCTTTTATTCATTCTTCCTTTTCTGTTTTTTTTAATATCTCTTTCAATATTTGATTTTCCATCATTAATGTTCCTAATTCATCTATTAGTTCTTCTTTTTCCATTTCCTTTTTCTTTTCTAATCCATATTCTTTGTATAATACCGGTGGTATCTTTTCTTTCTTTGTCCTTTTGTCTCCTAATACCCTTATTATTTCATCTTCTCCATTTATCCTGTATCTTCCTACCCAGCCTGATATTGTTGTTGAGGGTACTGCATACTTATTTGAGAGTCCTTCTAATGTCATTTCTGTCTCTCTGTACTCTTTTATTACTTTTATTTTTAATTCCTTAGAGTATTCTTTTTTCTTTCTCTTCATTCTTTCACCTCTTATCCTTTATTTTATTTTACTATTACTAGTTTCTTTGTCCTATTCTTTTTTGGGGTGAAATAGGACTGCCCCCAAATAATAGAACTAATCCGGATTGAGAACAGGAAACGGATAATTGGCAACAGTCTGAAAAAGCTCAAGAGCAAAAAAGCTGAATTGCTGAAACTGTGTCCTTATCTTATTATCTGTTCTCTACTTATCTATTATCTTCTTCCTATCGCTTCCCAACTGCTTTGCCATCGCTTCTCAATCGCTCAGCCATTGTTCGACCATCATTTCGCAACCGCTGGGCCATTGCTAAGCTACTGTTAGACTATTGTTCAGCCATCGATTAGCCATTGCTCAGCTATCGCTCAACCATTGTTTCCCCATCGTTTTTCAATTGTTCAACTATTGTTAGTCAATTGTTCAGCTATCGCTCAGCCATAGTTTAACAGTGAAACCGTTATTATTTTTCAAATGGCCGAATGGTATAATTAATTCACTTTTTCCTGTTTATAGACGGTTACAACAATTTCATTTTATGTCCGTTATTCAAAGGAGGAGTAAAAGTGAATGAGTGGAAAACACTACTTAAAGCTGATTCTATCAATTGGTTGCTGGAAGAAGAAAATACTTCCGTACGATATTTTACATTAAAAGATATTTTAGACAGACAGGAAAATGATCCGAAAGTGCGACAGGCAAAAGATTTAATTATGCAGTCCGGTATCGTACCCGTTATCCTTCAAATGCAACGTGAACCGGCATATCTTCAAACTTATCCCAGGTTCTATACTGCAAAATATAAGGGGCTTGTGTGGCAACTGATAACACTTGCCGAGTTGGGAGCCAGTATAAGTCCACAGATACAAAAGCAATGTGAATATTTGCTCGGAAATTCACAGGAAAACGAAGATGGTGGTTTTTCAATGCATACGGCGATAAGAAAAGGGTGTGGAAGAATAACTGAGGTCATCCCATGTCTCACAGGAAATATGGTGTGGAGTTTGATACACTTCGGTTATATCGATGATCCGAGATTGCAAAAGGGCATCGATTGGATCACCCGGTACATGCGCTTCAATGACGGTGTTGAGGAAACCCCGCAGCTTCCTCCTTACAACCGGTATGAAACGTGCTGGGGAAAACATACCTGCTTTATGGGCGTGGTCAAGACTCTCAAAGGATTGAGCCGGATACCGGAGGAAAAAAGAACAGACAGTATAAATGATACGATACAAAGAGCCGTTGAATTTTTGCTTATTCATCATATTTATAAACACAGCCATGATTTGAGTAAAATTTCCAGACCCGGCTGGCTTAAATTCAGTTTTCCCTTGATGTATCAGACGGATATACTGGAAATACTGGGTATTCTGACCGGGCTCGGCATAAGTGACAGCCGTATGGATGAGGCCATAAATGTTGTGCTTGAAAAACAGGACGATATGGGAAGATGGAAAACAGAAAATACTTTCAATAGTGATAAACTGCTCATTCCTATGGGGAAAAAAGGTAATCAGAGTAAGTGGATCACGTTTAAAGCCTTGCGGATGCTGAAAAATCACTGGAAGAATTCACAGAAACGTACGTAAGAAAAAACAACACAAAAAATAGAAAACCGGGTAACAGGCAACAGGGAAAAACGGTGCCTGGTGAAAAGCAGCAGAGCAGAGAATAGAGAACAGGAGAATTGATAATAGGTGAAATGGAATGGGATAGAAAACAGAGAATAGACAAATAGATAACAGGCTGAAAAAGCAAAAAACCAAGAGCAGGAATCAAAAAATCTATTCCTTATACAATCGTTTCCCAACTGCTTTGCCATCGCTTCTCAATCGTTCAGCTATTGCTCAGCCATTGTTAATCTATCGCTAAAATGCCAAAGTGCTGAAAAGCGCTATAGAAAACAGAGAATAGGCAAATAGAGAACAGGTGAAATGGAATGGGATAGAAAACAGAGAATAGACAAATAGAGAACAGATGAAATGGAATAAAAAAATTATAAAAATTGAATTTTTGAAAATGACAATTACCAATTTCTTTTATGCTATCTACGCTATTATCTGATTCTCTATTCTCCGTTCTCTCTGCGTAGTGCTCAGTGCTTGGTGAAAAGCGGCTTTGAGAATAAAAAAGGCGGTGATCAACACCGCCCTTCATTTTACGCAATTTCCAGTTTCTTTTTATCTTTCAGGTAGAATACGAGCATGACAACGACGCTCATAACATATGGAAGCATCAGCGCAAACTGTGGTGGAATGGCCTGATTCTGAAGTTTGAGTGAAAGACTGTCGAAGAATCCGAACAAAAATGATATTAAAATCATATACTTCGGTTTCCCCCTTGCAATAAGAATTACGGCCAACGCTACGAATCCTCTTCCTCCGGTCATATCTCTGGAGAACATCCTGACGTTGTAAAGCGACAACTGAGAACCCGCAAGACCACAGAGACATCCACATAAAATGCTTGCGATAAGCTGTACATAACCTACTTTTATACCTCCGGCAATCAGTGCCTTTGGCTTTTCTCCACACACTCTCAGGTGTAAACCGTATGTGGTTTTATAAATGATGAATGAAAATAAAAAAACAAGGGAAATAGCCACATAAGTCAGAACACTGAAATTCAAAATATAATTATCTATGAAATAAATTCCCGTATGAATGTCAAGACTGGGAATCGCAACTATTTTTGGAGAGTTGAAGACATTCTGACCCACGAACATCACTCTCGTCAAAAAGATAGTCAGAGAACTCACAAGAATATTCAGAGCAAAACCTATTGCGAAATTGTTCGCCTTCAACCCGCTGACGAAAAATGTATAAATGAGTGAGAAAATTACCGAAGCCGCCATTCCACCTAAGATTCCAAGGAAAGCGTTTCCCGTCATAAACGAAAACACAACGGAAAAAAAAGCACTGATCAGCATGAGACCTTCCATTGCAACGTTGACTATTCCGGCATAATAGGTCAGGGCGCCTCCCAGAGAAGCAAGTAAAATCGGTGTTGCCATTCTGATTGTAGTGGTGTATAAAGTGGTTATTTCATCAAACATGATTATTTGCCTCCCTTCCTCATCGATATTATCTTAAAGGCCGATACGAAAAGAACCATAACCGCCTGTAAAAGGCCACTGATTTCCGCGGGTACGTTGGAAAACAGTTCCAGATTCACACTTCCCGTTTGAAGCATGGCAAAAATAAACGATATAAAAACTATCAAAATCGGGTTATTGAACGCGAGCAAACAGACTAAAAGACCGGTGAATCCAAAGCCCGGTGAAAAGCTCTGCATCATTCTGTGATTCATTCCAAGCACCAGCAGTCCACCCGCCAGCCCTGCAACGGCACCACCCATGAGCATGCTCACCAGTTTTATTTTTTTGGTCTTGATTCCGCTCATCTTTGAAAAATCGGGATTGCTTCCGGTCATTCTTATTTCATAACCGAATTTAAATTTCCTTATTATAAAATAGAAGATAAAAACGACTCCTAAAGCTATAAAAAAAGTATATGAAAACTGCGATCCTCTGAACATATACGGAATCTGAAAAGAGGAATCGATGTATTTTGTCTGGGCCATCGGAGAACTGTGGTCCCTGAACGGATAATTTATTAAAAACAGTACAAAATACGATGCGATGTAGTTACCCATAAGGGTCGTTACCACTTCGTCAACATTCAGTTTTACTTTCAGATATCCTGGCCACAAAGCCCACACAAGCCCAAATAATGCACTGACAATCAAAGCGAAAAGTATATTTAAAAAGCCCGATCCCAGGTTGATTGAAAATCCTATGAGTGCCGCACCGAAACCGCCCAGTAACAGCTGCCCTTCACCTCCGATATTCCAGATTCCCGCCCAGGAAGGAATAGCCACTGCCAGAGCGGTCAACATTATCGGAACCATCTTATTCAGAGTTGAAAGGAAGTATCCGGTATCCCCCAGGGATCCTTCGAGTATATATCCGAATGCACTGAAGGGGTTTTCACCGCTTATTGCTATGATTACGGCCCAAACTGCAAGGATGATCAATATAAAAAATACCCAGATTGTAATTTTTTTCAAAGTATTAGAAAACATTCAGCAACTCTCCTTCAGACCCGTCATATAGTAACTCAATTCTTTGATATCGTAATCAGGATACTTGAATTCGGCGACGATCTTGCCCCTGTATAAAACTATTATTCGATTAGATATTGACATCAATTCATCCAGATCACTGCTTATCAATAAAACACTGCTTCCCTTTACGGTCAGTTCCTTAAAAGAATCGTGAATCAAAGCCTTTGCGGCAATATCTACTCCGGATGTCGGTTGAGATGCGATTAATAGTTTCACCTGATTATTTAATTCCCTTCCAACGAGCAATTTCTGCATGTTACCCCCTGACAGCGAGCTGACAGGAGTTTTCATATTTTTTACTCCTCTTACATCATAATCTTCAACTATACCGGTCACGAGTTTTTCTGAATTTTTATTGTTGATCAGAATTTTACCCAGTTTCTGATCTTTATGATGATAGGCAATTCCGTTTTCAAGAATCGATCTGTCGATTGCAAGGCCGTTTTTAATTCTATCATCCGTTATATAAGCAATTCCCGTTTTTCTTTTTTCCAGTATCGTCGATTTATTCAATTCCTTATCCACGAGCCTGACGCTTCCCTGTTCGGGAAGAATGTCTCCCGTTAAAACCGAAAACAAATCCTCCTGACCGTTGCCTTCAACTCCGGCAACACCGAGGATTTCTCCCTTTTTTATACTGAAGGAAATATTCTTTACCATCATTCCCTTTAAAGATAAATCGTCAACGGAAAATAAAATTTCTTCTTTTTCATTGTTCGCTGGCTTAGCATTGAAATCGAACTTCTTTCCTATCATGAGATTTGCGACTTCGTCCCTCGTAATGTCCTGCTTTGAATAACTTCCAATCGTTTTTCCATTTCTTAAAACCGTTATACTATCCGATATTTTGAAAACTTCTTTGAGTCTATGAGAAATAAATATTACCGTTTTTCCTTCATTTTTTAAATTTATGACAAAATCCAGAAAATCATTGACCTCTGTGGGTACTAAAACCGCAGTCGGTTCATCTAAAATGATTATTTCCGGTCCCTTATACAGGACCTTCAGAATTTCAACTAACTGCTGCTTACCGATAGGGAGATCTCTCACTATATCTTCGGGAGACAGGGATAACTTCAGCTTTTTTATCAGATTACCAACTTTCAATTTAATCGACTTATAATCTATTTTGCCGAAAAAATTCGTGAAATCTTTCTCGCTTCCCAGAACAACGTTCTCCATTACTGAAAGATTCGGCACTATCATGAAATGCTGATGAACCATGCCTATACCCATCTCTATGGCTTTTCCAGTACTTGAAATATTCACTTCCTTATCATCCATGCTTATACTTCCGGTAGTCGGTTTGATCAATCCGAAAATTATATTCATCAAAGTGGTCTTGCCCGCACCGTTTTCACCGACTATTGAATGTATTTCACCTTTTTTTACGGATAAATTTACCCCTTTCAAGGCTTCAAAACCGTTGGGATATCTTTTTGTCAAATTTTTTATTGTAATCACTTCAGCTCCCCCAAGAAAACCCGGACCCGATGATGACGGGTCCGGAATAAAGATCATTCTATATAACTTTCTACTACTATTTCTCCATCCTTTATTTTTTCCTGAATATCCTGAACAGCTACGTATGTTGCGTATGGAACTATAGATTGCATATCATCGTTGTAAGCCAGACTGATACCATCATTTGCCACACCATAAATATATGTTGCGCCTTTTTCCAGTGTGCCATCAATGGCCATCTTTGTAATATCATAAACCGCAACGTCGACTCTCTTGAGCATACTGGATACGATATTACCGGGTTGCAGATATGCCTGATCCGTATCAACACCGATTGCATAAAAATCGTAATCTTTTGCAGCTTCGAGTACACCAAGACCTGTTGGACCTGCAGCCTGGAAAATTACATCCGCGCCCTCTTTGAATACGGAATAAGCTGTTTCCTTTCCTTTTGCAGGGTCGTAATGAGTACCGGCGAACTTCGAAACTATCTCAATTTCAGGATCGACATATTCTACACCCTGTTTGAAACCTGCTTCATAATCTCTTATTACGGGCATATCCGCTCCACCTACAAATCCTACTACATATTCATCGTTGATGGATTCAAGAGCTGTTTTGTCTGTTAACAATGCTGCCAGACAACCTGCCAGGAATGCGCCTTCATTTTGCTTGAAAGGAACTGAAACAACATTCGGAAGATCACTGCCACCGTCGATGTAAACGAAGGTCTTGTCAGGATATAATTCTGAAATTTCCTTCAATTCTTTATCGAAGTAATATCCAGGATCTACAAAAATCAAATCGTATCTGGATGCGGCAGCCTTCAAAGCATCAAAATATTTTGAAGGATCAACGTGACATTCGAAAATTTTATATTCAACATCAAAATCCTGGGCGGCGGCCTGAATACCTTCATAAGCCATATCTGTGAATCCTCTGTCACCTATTGCGTCTCCTGCAACGATTGCCACATTCAACTTTGCGAATGAAAAGACACTCAATAAAATAACTACTAAGAATACTAATACTTTACCTTTTGTCATAAGTTTTCCCCACCTTTATCTTTGTATTTAATTTCGCTCAAATATGGATATGATTCTCCACTACCCAAGCGCTCAGTACTTTTTGCAGCATACAGATTTGCAAACGAACCAATTTCTTCAAACGATAATTTCTTGATATAACCCCATATCAAAGCGGCGTCGAAGGCATCTCCGGCTCCTGTAGAATCGATCGTTTTAACCGTTTCCCCTCCGAAAGATTTTCTGATATCTGAATTTATCAGCTCGCATCCCCTGCTTCCTTTTTTTATCCATATATCTTCAATCCCGAATGCGTCGATCAAATCATCAAAGTGTGTTGAAAGATTTTTACAGATCATTTCTATTTCACTTTCGTTTGGAAGAAAAACGTCCGTGAGTTCCAGAACCTGCAAAATTCTCCTGACACTGTTGTTGCGAAAACCTCTCAAATTAGGATCAAAAAACACCTTCACATTTTTTTCTTTTGCCATCTTCAATATTTCTAAAAAAGTAAAAAACGTTTCTTTGCCTTCAATCACTGAAACTCCTGTGATATATAAGTACGGGGAAAAAGGCAGTTGTTCCGGGAGATCGCTTATCTTCAGGTGAATATCAGAAGCATTTTTCCTGAATGAGAAGAAAGTTCTCTCATCTTCTGTAACTGCGGAAAAAACAAAACCTGTAGGGTAATCTCCGGTTATAGCAACATTTGTGGTATCGATCTTCTCTTTATCGAAAAATTCACATACTTTTTTACCGAAATCATCGGAGCCGATTTTGCTGACTAATGCCACATTCAGGCCGAGTCTGCTTGCTCCCACAGAAGTATTCAACCCGGATCCACCGAATACAATGTTCGCCCGGTCTCCGTAGACACATCCTCCCTTTACGGGGAGGCCATCGACTTTTCCGACGACATCCAAGTTCACGTCTCCCAGAACAACTAAATCATTTTTCATTTATTCTTTCTTACCTCTTCAACAATTTTTATAAATTCTTTCACTCTTGATAGATCAACGGTGTTTTCAGTATTTCCATCGTATTTGAATGTAGTTCCTACTACACATCCGGTAGCATATTCAAGGAGTTCCTTGACATTTTCCTTTCTTGTTCCGGATCCAATGAAAATAGGATAATTTGGTAAAACACTCCTGACCTTCTTTACATCATCAACAGGGGTTGCAAATCCTGTATGTTTTCCACTGATAATAACTCCGTCTGCCAGAAAATATGCTGCATCGTATGCGGATTCTTCTATGGGTCTCATTGCCAGTGGTGCTGAATGCTTAATATGAACGTCTGCAAACAGCTTGATCGAAGGATCCAGGAACTTTCTGTATCTCATTATTTGATGAGGTTTTCTCAAAGCGAGCCCTGAAACATCAACGGAAGCTTCTGTGAAGAAAGTCGCTCTCACGAACTTCGCTCCGGAAGAATGCGCAATCGCTATTGAACCTTCAGGATCTGCCAGCAAACATATTCCCAGTGTTGTATCGGGAAAAGCTTTATGAATCTCGTGTGCCACTATGGAAAGTGCCGCGATAGTTTCTGAAGGGGCATTGTTCGGGAAATAAGTTGGATCATTATAATTTTCAACTTCCAATGCATCAACACCACCATCGACAAGTGCTTCGGCTTCTTTGAGAGCTCTGTCAATAACTTTCTTCAGACCCTGTCCGTCATAAATCGGTGATCCCGGGAGTGGGAGAAGATGAAGCATTCCGATAATTGGTTTCTCATTTTTAAAAAATTCGTTGATGTCCTTTTCACATATCATAGTACATTATCCTCCTTAAATTTACTTTCTGAACTTTTCTACAACGTTTATGAATGATTTAACTCTTTGTGGATCGATTTCTTCTTCGGTTTTCCCATCTTTTTTCAGACTCGTTCCGACGATTATCGCATCGGCATATTCAGGGAAATATTCATGAATATTTTCAGCAGATACTCCGCTTCCAACGATCAATGGAATTTCCGGAAGGAATTTTCTCACTCTCTTCACATCTTCGGGGTCGGTTTTTCCACCGGTCTTTTTTCCTGTAACGATTATAGAATCGGCCAGACCTCTTTCTACTGCGTCTTCTGCGGATTCTTCGATTGGTCTTACAGAAAGACTGTAGCCGTGTTTTATATGTACATCGGCGAAGATCTTCACATTTTCTGCTCCAATATATTTTCTGAATCTCAAAGCATCTGAAGCAATACTTTCCATCATTCCTGCATCCACGATGTATGTCTCAGTGTAATAAGGTACTCTGATGTATTGTGCTTCAATTGTTTTTGCAATTGCGAGAGCTGAAATTGCATCGGATTGCAAAACACACAGACCTATCGGTATATTGACCGCATTTTTGACTTCACTTGCAACATAAGTCATTGCAGCAACCGTCTCAGGACCGACCCTCTTTTTAAACATCATATCTCTGAAATTTTCAACTATAAGTCCGTTGATTCCGTTTTCCTCCATAACTTTTGCTTCTTCCACTGCTATTTCGGCAACTTCTTTAACACTCATACCTTCATATCTTGGTGCACCTGGCAATGGTTGAAGATGAACTACACCTATTACCGGTATTTTGGTTCCAAAAATTTCTTCGTACATTTTCATATTATTCACTCCTATCTAAAAAGTTCCTTATAAATTGCGTATCTATCGGGCCTGAAAAGACCCTCCATATATTCCACCGGAACATTATTATTGATAATCGTTAATCGTGACAACTTCAAAAGCGCGGATTTATGATTTATTCTCAGAAGATTGGCGGTTTTTTGATCCGCCAGACAGGCACTTATATTTTCTTCCGCCTTAATAATCCGCAACCCGAGTCTACCCTCGATCTCCGCATAAAGGGAAGTAGCGGACATATCCACCTCTCGTAATGCGAGAGCCTTTAAAAGAGGAAAATAAGACATAGTTATAGACATTTCAAGATCATCGACGTATCTTATTCTTGTCACTTTCAATATTTTAGTGTTCGCGTTTATTCTCAGTTTCCTGATTAATTTCTCGGTTGGATCTATTAGCTCCTTACTCAGAAGTTTTGCAGAAGGCTTGTGTCCGGATTCTTTTATCTCCTCAGAAAAACTCTTAAGCACACTCAACTTCGTATGCATTTTCTCAGAGGTCACAAAAGTCCCCTTGCCTACAAATTTCACCAGAACACCATCTTCGGCCAGCTTGTTTATGGCATGCCTTACGGTCATTCTGCTCACGTTGAACAGATTACTCAACTCATTTTCCGTGGGAATTTTGTCCCCGATCTTCAAAGTCCCACTCTCAATTCTTCCCGTTATATAATTCCTAATCTGCATATAAATCGGAATCATAATTTCCCCCTTTTGATACGTATATATGTATATACAAATATATTATAAAATTTTTATTTTGTGAAAAAATTAAACACAAATTAAATTACGAAAACATGCACTATACACATTTCCACTGAAACTTTTCATAAAAGGGACACAAATGCTTTCATGAAATTTTTTTCACAAAAAAAGATACCCGAAAACAGATAATGAAAAATCTGCATAACATAAGATAACAGAGAGTAGAGAAGTAGATAACAGCGAAAAAACAGCTTAGATAATAGAGAACAGGCTGAAAAAGCAAAAAACCAAGAGCAGGAATCAAAAAATCTAATCCTTATGCAACTGTTCAACCATTGTTAATCTATCGCTAAAATGCCAAAGTGCTGAAAAGCATAATCTTGGGATCTATGTCTTGTTTTTATTCTCTGTTCCTTGTTCTCTAATTCTCCATTATCTTCTTTTTTCTGCACCCTAGACTCTGTACCCTTGACCCTGAATTTGCACTGCACCCTATACCTCGGACCCTCTACCCTTTTTATCTGCTCTCCATTATCTTTTCCAGGTACTACACACTAAATGCCAGACACTGCTTTTTTCCCATTGCTTCGCTATTGTTCAGCCATCGTTCAACTACCGCTTAAAAGCAGCTTAGATAACAGAGAATTGATAAATAGAATAGAAAAGCCAAATGACAATAAAGGGCGTTTTATATAATTTTATTCTATAAAAAGGTTGATAATGTCAACCTCGATTCGAACAAAAAGCGGATGAGGCATAAAACAATAAATGCTAATTTTCTAAAAATCTCCTGTTTACATATTCGATTTTTACTGTAGCAATTGAATTCAAATGACAATAATGACTTTTTTATATAGTTATATTATATAAATTGGTGTATAATGTCATATAAAGGAGAGTTTTATCATGAATCTGGAATATTTTTTTCAAAACAGAGAGATTTTTACAAAGGACGAATTCGTTGGTTTTATAGAAAAAAACTTAAAGGGGAATCCAAAAAATTATTTTCTTATACTCTCATATTACATAAAAAAAGGTAGGATAATGAAGATCAGAAACAATCTGTATTCTGTCATCCCATTGAATGCTGATAAGAATTTGTTCATTCCAAATTCGCTTTTAGTAGCAGGAAAAATCTCCGAAGATTCCGTTCTTGCTTATTATTCGGCTATGGAATATTATGGAATTTCCTATTCATTACTGAATTTAAAAACATTCTTGACTTCTAAGAATATAAAACCCTTCTTTTTCAGAGAAACAAAGTATAAACCAATAAAATTCACCACCGAACTGGTAAAAAAGAAAGAAGAAAAATATTTAACAAAAACAGTGGATATTCACGGTGAACATATAAAAATGACCACCCTGGAAAGAACTTTTGTCGATATGCTCGATAAACCGAATTATTGTGGTGGAATAGATGAGGTTTGGGAGTCCCTTGAAATGATCGAATATTTGGATTTGCAGGATGTTTTAAAATATCTTCTTCTGCTCAACAACAAAACCACGAATTCGAAGGTCGGTTATTATCTTGAAGAAAACAAAGAAAGATTCAATGTGAACGATGAATATTTAAAGAAATTGAATGATCTCAAACCAAAAACCGTTCATTATATGGATCGTGGATTCAGAAAGAATACGAAGCTGATAAAAAAGTGGAATCTGGCTGTTCCGAAGAATTTGTTTAAAGAGAAGATGGGATAAAATGATTTTATCGAAAGAATCTTTGAGAAATATTTCCACAGAAACGGGTTTCAGGACTGAAATTATCGAAAAAGTAGTCTTACTCCTTGATCTGTTAAATAATTTTTCGTCAAACAATTTTTTAAAAGATAAATTTGTTCTTAAAGGTGGAACCGCTTTAAATCTTTTTTATTTTGATATTCCAAGATTATCGGTAGATATAGATATTAATTTCACAGGATATGAAAAAAAAGAACAGATGATAAAAATCAGAACGGAATTTGAAAACCAAATAGAAAACGAAATAAAAAAGCAAGGATTGTTAATAAGAGGAAAAAAAGTGGATTATGCTTTGGCTTCTTATCATTTGAGATATAAAAGTACAAATATAAATTTTGGAAATTTGAAAGTCGACGTGAATTATATGATGAGGATTCCTTTGTATGATATTGAAATTCTCAACTCAAAAAACGTGGGGGACTTCAGCGCGGAAAATATACCGATTTTAAATAAAGATGAGCTGTTTGCTTCAAAATTAGTGGCGACATTTGCCAGAGATGCAAGCAGAGATATTTATGACGTTTATAATTTGATGAGTAATAACGATACTTTTAATTTTAAAAAAGTGAAAATAGCTTTTATTGTATATGGAGCTATGAACAGCTTCGATTTCAGAAATATATCTGAAAAAGATTTATTTTTAAGCGAGAGAGATTTCAAAAATAAATTGATTCCCGTTGTTAAATCAAAATCGATGATCAAAGAGAAAAGTTTTTATCAGGAAATAGAAAGGACTTGCGAAAAAATTATAGCTTTTATTTTACCGTATGGAGAAAAAGAACTCGAATTTATTGAAAAAATAAATGAGCACGGTATTATAGAGCCAAAATTAATCACCGAAAATGAAAATCTCTGCCGTAGAATTTTAAATCAACCTCAGCTTGTATGGAAATGTAAAAACGTAAAAGGAAGAAAAGGCAAGTAAAAGACTAGAAGGCCTTATAAAGCGCTTTGATTTGGTGCCTGAAAGACAGGAATGTGCTAAAAACAAAACAGTGCGCCAAAAGTAACCGGACCACATTTTTTTGGATATACCCCATATTTATTTACATAAAGATAAATTACGAATTGGATATACCCCAAATTTCTTTACATAAAGATAAATTACGAATTACTCAATAAAATTTGTTCATATTTATAAGGAGTCATTCCTAATGAAGTATGAATTCTCTTCTTTGGATAATAATCTTCTAAATAATTACGAAGAAGAACTTTCATCTCAGCCTTTGTTTTATTTTTGTTGGGATTAATAAGTTCTACTTTCACTGTTTTGTAAAATGATTCTATAACCGCATTATCCAAAGGTGTTCCAGGTTTACTCATAGAATGTTTTATTTGATTTTTTTCGAGTAATTCTTTGTATTCATAACTTCTATATTGCGATCCCCTGTCTGTATGTATAATACACCCTAACATGTTTTTCTTCTTTAAAATATTTATTAATGGTTCAATAACCACACTTTTTCTCATATGGGTACTTATTTTATAACTTCTGAGCATTCTACAGGATAAATCTATATAACTTGTTAGGTAAAGTGTTCCATCTCTACACGGTACATATGTTATATCACTTACGAGTACTTTGTCCGTTTTCTCTTGTTTGAATTGCCTTTCAAGTATATTCTCTCTTATATAATCTCTCAATTCTTTTTCAACTTTTTTATACTTCCTTTTTTTATAATATATAGAGACAAGTCCTTCTTTCTGCATTAGCTTTGCAATGGTCTTTTTATTAGTTTCTATCCCTTCCATATACATTTGTAAAGCAATACGTGGCGAGCCATATCTTCCTTTGTGTTCTTTGTAAATTCGTTTTATCTCTTTTATGAGATATTCGTGATGCAATTCCCTTTTTGATGGTTTCCTATGTAAAAATTCATAGTATCCTTGCCTGGATATTTTTAGCAGTCTGCAAATGATGCTAATTGTATATTTTTTGGAATTCCTTTTCACAAAAGCAAACTTCAGGACTTTTGGTTCTTCACAAACTGCTTGAATTTTTTTAGGATTTCATTCTCTTTCTCAAGTATTTCTATTTTCCTTTTTAATGCATATATCTCTGCTTTGTCTGGTAGTCTTTTTCCTTTTCCTTTAAATGCTCTGTTTCCATATTTCTTGTATTCTGCCATCCATCTTGACACTATTGGTCTTGATATTTCATATTCCTTTGATATTTCTGTGACTGTCTTTTTTCCTTCTCTTATCTTTTTACATATTTCCAATTTAAATTCTTTTTCGTATGTTTTTCTCATCTTTTTTGCTCCTCCTGTATCTTTTCTCTCTGTCTATTTTACAGGGGAATATCCATTTCCAGACACTGGACACTACGCACTATACACTATTTTCCCATTCATTATTTTCGGAATATTCTTCAATGGAGGAAATCAAGTTATTTGAAAAACCGAAGACGAAAGTGACATAAAAAGACGTGGAATCATCCGCAGACATTTTTACGATGGAAATAACTTTTTTTTCACAGGAATAATTTTTCTCAACTTCGATTCTCCATTTTTTGAAATGCTTTTTTTCCAGTTCGGTGAATTTTTTTGCCGGTTTGAATACCTTTTCATTATTTGAAAAGTTTATGCAAACATTTTCGTTCAAAATTTTATTCAATTCATTGAATTTATCATTTTTTACATATTTCCAGAAAGAATTTACAGTTTCTATTCTCCCGGTTTGAAAATCCAATTCTTTTTTCAGGTTTTTATTTTCATTTTTTAAATCGTCGTATTTTTCAGTGGGAACAAGGCCGCAATCTTTCAAAAATTCTATTATTTCGCTTTCGGAAACGTCGTGTTTTTCTCCCAATCTGTTGATTATTTTTATAGCGAGTGTACGTGCATATTTACCATCTATAAACTTTTCATCAACCAGTTTAAACAACACTTCGGCAAATTCGTCGTAATTGCCCTGAAGAAGTTTTTCAAACGAATTGATAACTTTTTTAAAGTAATTTTTGTCTATGGGAATATACATAGAGTTGTTAAATTTTGCCTTTGAAACGACAGCGTTCGTTATATCCTCGCCACGGTGATTCAAGATTTTTATTTTCTCACCCTCGATGAACATGTCGAAGACATCTCTTAATTTTATGAATTTTCTCGACACCGAATCGTACAATTTTCTGTTTTTATATTTTTTTATTATTCTCAAACCGTACTCCCTGAATATGATTACTTAAAATTTTAAACTATTATAACTTATAAAATAATATTTAAATAACGCACCCCTTAAGGGCGCGTCGGTATTAATATTTCAAATGTGGTCTTGAGATGTTCTTTGGAGAAAAGAACCCCGAATCCATTCCGATGTCCAATTCCACCTCTTTAAAGTTCAATGTGGTTTTTCCCTCTGTTTTGTAATCGAAAGCCGTTATCGTCCAGGTATCATTTTACCGTCTATCTCCTCATAATCCGATATGTCTATTACTTTAGAAGCTTTGTTTCTCCAGTTGTAGAAGGTAACTTCTCCAGGAAGCATCGTGGATTTCGAAATTTCAATTCTCACGGAAGAATATGGAATGTCTTCATCTTCCTGATCAACTTCAATGATATATTTTTCATCATCCTGGTCATAAATAGTCGCTTTTTCAGCGAAGTCGGATATTTTGTAGAGTAATGAGAGTTCTTCGTATGTGAAATCTGAATCTGCGAATTTTTCATTTTTTGAAGAGGCCTCCATTTTTTTCACCGTTTTTAAGACCGGCATATACATATAAGTTTCTTCCGGTCCTTTTGAAAGCAGCGTTATGTTTTTTTTATAGAGCGGACTCAAAAATCTTATTATAGTGTATCTCGTGTTTTCATCCTCTTTATAAATGTAAACCGTGAACTTGCTTTCTTCACTATCGTTTCCATCGTTTTTTGTCAGTAAAATCGTTGCCTTAGCATCGTTTAGGTTCTCATAATTATCCGCAACTTCCGTCAGGATTTCCTGGGCGGTTGCTCCGAATAACATTCCGACCATGGTAACTATTAAGCTCAAAAAAAATATTTTTTTCATTTTTTCCTCCTGATTATTTGCCCTGTTTTCTTTTCAGGGGATTTTTTAAAAGTGAAAAAGCTGCCGCAAGGAATAATAAAGAAGTGAATGCGGCCACTAACATGGATATACCGGTTAAAACTCCGAATTCTCTTATAATGCCGATATCTGAAAAGATGAGTGCAAAAAACCCAAATGCGACCGACAGAGCGTTGTATATTACTCCCTTTCCACTCGTTATCAGTGTTCTTCTCACCGCCGAAAGCGACTCGTTGCTTTTTGAGTATTCGATTTTAAATCTGTTGACAAAGTGAATTGCATAATCAATACCGGCTCCAATCGCTATTGCTGCAATGGATATAGTTGCCGTATTCAGGGATATTCCCAATATGCCCATGATTTCAAAATTCAGAACGACCGTTAATATACTCGGGACGATCCCAAGCAATGCTATTTTCAGTGATCTGAATTCTATGAGGAATAACAGGAATACTATAACAATAGTCATGAGCATCGATTCATAAAGATCGTTGAAGAGCATATCCTGAATATGAAGCAATATTTGATCGGTTCCTATTTGGGATATTTCGACTGAAGTATCGTTTCCGGGTATATAAACTTCTTCCTGTGCAGCAGGAAGTAAAGCCATGATGGTTTCCTCAGAATCATTTATTCCGAGAAGTTTTGAGAAATTTTCTGTTTTCCATTCTCTCAACCTCACAAAGAGCAGGCTGTCGATATCGTAGGAAAGATCTTCATAGTATTCATTTATCCCTTCGAGATCCGATGTGAGAATATCATAACTGTATTCCTCCATATTCATCATTCTTTTCAGTGTTTCCGATTTTTCTCCTTTGGTGAGCTGATAATCACCGAATTCATCGGCCTGGGAAATCACTGTCTTCAGTTCATCTTTATTTGCAGAAAACAATTCTCCTGCCGGAGTATTCAAAGCTTTTATAAGATTGTTTTCATAATCCTGACTCGTTACGTCTATGAATTTCGAATAATAATCGGATATTTCGGATATATTTTCTTCATTGACCTTTACCAATCCGAATTTACCGGGGTTTTTATTCAGAATTTTTTGTATATCGTTTATTATTATTTCATTTTCTTCTTTCGATCCGACATCGTATGAAACCTGTATGATTCCTCTGCTGAAATCCCTGTTCACGAGCTGATAAATTGCATCGTTATTTTCCATAAAAAACCACAGATTGTCCAGTTCTTCCGCAGATGACGGAACACATTCGAACCCGCAGAAAGATTTTGAAAGCTTTTCCATAACATCTGCGATCGAATAAGTTTCATTCACACCGTCTATTTTGATAATTTCCTGTTCCATGCCATACATTGTCTGCAGAAGCTCGGGACTTCTGAAATCTCCCTTCACATCGACAAATATTGTTCCGTTTCCTCCAAATTTATCACCTATGTATTCACAATCCTTTATTATTGTTTCGTCCGGATTGATAGAATTCACTATATCCATATCCGTTCTGAGGTTCAAAGCCATGGGAAGCATGAGTGACACAATTCCTGCGAATAAAATTATCACAAGATAAGGATTAAAAAGTTTCTCGGGAATCCTGAGTCTTGTTTCTTCAACGGTACTTTTCCTCGTTTTTATTTTCTGGAGTACCGCCGGGACAAAAGTTAACGCGAGCAGATTCGCAAGAATGACTCCAAGGGCAGAAAAGATTCCAAGTGTACACACCGGATTGATTTCCGCTGTCAGAAGGGAAAGAAATCCCACTGCGGTGGTCAGACCACTCAATATTACGGCCATTCCCACTTCTTTTTCGGTGTTTATTATCTTCTCCTCATTCGTGCCGCTCTCTTCCATGTACTTATTTATTATGTGAATTGAGTACGCGGTACCTATGCTGATGAGTATGACAGGAATGACAGAATTCGCTACGGTGAGGGGGATTTTCAGCAATGACACGATTCCCATGGTCCATATAACGCTTATAATAACATTCAGCAGGGGAAGAAATGCACCGAGGAAACTCCTGAAACTCATGAGTAAGATGAAAAAGATTATTAAAAGTGCAATAGGTATGAGTTTTGATAAGTTTCTCATGGCTATCGTTTCCACAGCACTGTTGACGGGAGAAATACCATAATAATGGAAAGTTTTATTGTATTTGTTATCAAGGTTATTTTTGATTGCGGAATAAATTTCTTTGTCGTTCAGTCCTTCTTCAATTGAAAATGTTATCAATGCCGATTTTCCATCGTCAGATATGAATTTTCCGACGATAGAATCGTGCTTCAGTACATTCGCGGTATCTACGGTTCCATTTTTAATTCCGTCCGATAGAGTTATAACTTCCAATCCGTAGTCGGAAACATTGACGATCGGAACATTGCTGAGGGATGAAACGCTTTTTATATTTTCGTTTGAAGCCAAATCTTCCGTTATTTCATCAACAATTTTTAAATCGTCAGTATTTTTTATATCCATAGCGATCATTATGAGTGACCCGATATTGAATTCTGACGAAAGATCCTCATAATGGGATACTAATGGATCTGTTTGCGGTGGATATTTTGTGATATCATCGTCAAATTTTAACTCCAGCGCTTTCCAGCCAAAAAAAGCTGTTAAAAGAACTACTGTAATTATGATGGCTATTCTGTATTTAACTACAAATTTACCGACTTTTTCCATGATTGCCTCCTAAAAATTCATTATTACGCGACGCATAAACATATATAATGCTATTCTCAATATGTAACAGGAACAAACACTTTATTGTAAAAATTATGCGACGCGTAAATAATTCGTTATAAAAAAAGAGAATTTTTATAACAAATAATCTCTGATTTAAAAATATTTTTTTACATAAGATTGTTTTGGGAAAATGATAGGAATAAATGGTTTAAATATGAAAAATCTGGCAAAAAACCGTTGAAATTGCGAACTTTTTTTATAAAACCTGATAATAAAATTGAATTGCGATGGAGATTAATTCAAAAAAGAGTATTACGATTTCAATTTTCAAGAATCAAAACATTTAAGAATTCCTGTAGTTGATTGTTTGTATTTTTTTCTTTATTGAATTCATTTCTGAGAAATTCTATTTCATCTTTCAGAAATCTATTCTGCTCATAAATATTTAAATAAATATTGTTTATTTCTTTCAAAAAATCACCTCTAATTAAATATAAAATGAATATAAATAATTTATATCATTAGAATTAATAAAATTATAACATAAAACATGAAAAATGATGTAAAAGAAATCATTATGTTTGCCTTTTTTTTAATTTCAGTTAATATTGTTTTTTATAAAAATATATATATAATTTATATAGCATTTCAGTGGATGGGTTATAATGTTTTATGAAAAAAGAATTCAGGCCGAATAGGATTATATTTTTCTCTTTCATAGTTTTATGTCTGCTGGTTTTGATGATGATCATCTCTATCGCTTTGTCAAAACCGAGTTTTATGGAACTGACAGTGATAAAATCGTCGAATGAAAGCAGCTCTTATGATATTGAAAATGCTCTGGAAAACGGAGGAAAAATCTCAATGAACTTTTCCGATCAGGAAAAACTGAGGAAAAATTTGAAAGAATACGGGTGGGGGCTCAAAGAAGTGAATGGTGATGAATATTTATTTATTAAATACAAAAAAAATGAGCCCGAAGGCTCAAAACAGTGATCTACTAATTCATGAGGGGGTAAATATAATAAATCAGTAATCATTTCTCCTGTCGAGAAATTTAAGTGCGTATTCAGATAGTCCTAATAAATTTCTTTCTTCACTGTACAATTCTTCATTGCTTTCACCAAACAGATAGCCATTCGCTCTCGCGACGGCCGTTGAATTTACAAATCCTGATTGTTCGGGATAATATTTTTCGAGTTCTGAGGTCAAAGTTATATTTTGCTTCAACAGATATTTCTGGTGATAATTTTCTGCCATGTAGAATTTTTCCAGTTCGTATATCTCCGTTGTCGCTTTCATCTTATCGGTCGATTCTTTTTCTTTAATATATTCTTCTGCAATCTTTTTCTGATCTTCATTATGATAAAGAATGACTGATTTATACTGCTGCGAGTAAGGGGACAAATACGGGGTGTGCCCTTTCCAGAAAGTATCTAACAATTTCTCATAGGAAATTTCAGAAGGGTTAAAATCTATCTGAACCACTTCGGTGTGATCTCCTATACTGTAGTATGTCGGATCTTCGGTGGTTCCTCCCGCGTAACCAACTCTCGTTCTGTAAACTCCTTTCAATGCTCCGAAACTTGCTTCTGCACCCCAGAAACATCCAAGGCCAAAAGAAGCCGTTTCCAGATTTTGGGGTATATTGATATCTATTTCAGGAATAACTTTATCATTCGCCATAGTACCAACTCCTAATATGCTTATCATAATTATCAAAGCCAAATATTTCTTCATAAAAACACCTCTTAAATCCGATTATTTTAATCGTGTATTATAAGACTACGATATTCTATGTTTTGTTCAAATAAAAAAGCCCTCATAATATGAGGGCCGATTATCTTAATGTATTTTTTTATGAAAGGCTCTTTATATATTCAAAAACCTCCTGAATGTGGCCTTTCACTTTCACATTTCGGTATTCTTTCAATAAAATACCGTTCTCATCTATGATGAATGTGGATCTTTCTGTTCCCACGTACTCTTTTCCATACATTTTCTTCGGTTTAATAACGTCGTATAATTTATGCACTGTTTCATCCGAATCGCTCAACAGATGAAAGTTCAAATCCAGTTTTGTTGCGAAATTGAAATGAGATCTTGTAGAATCTTTACTGATTCCCAGAATTTCCGTGTTGAGTTTTTCGAATTCTATTTGATTGTCTCTGAAATTTTCTGCCTCCAGAGTACAGCCGGATGTATTATCTTTGGGATAAAAATATACGATTACTTTTTTGCCTATAAAATCAGAGAGACTTATGTTAGTACCTGATTCATTCGGTAATGTAAATTCGGGTGCTTTTTTTCCAACTTTGATTTCACTCATAAAATCGCCTCCTTAATTTATAATCATTCTAATTATAACAATAATAAAAAATAAAATCAAACTTTTTAATGTCTCCGATTTGATATCAATTCACGTGTTCATCTTTGATGAAAAATTTATCAAAATCGTATCCGGAAGGATTCTGAAAAACTCTTAAACCGAATTGAGGAATTATTGCCAGAATGTGATCAAAAATATCCGACTGAATATTTTCATAATTCACCCAGTTCGTATCGTTACTGAAAGCATATATTTCAAGAGGCAGCCCCAGTTCGGTCGGATCGAGTTGTCTCACCATGTACGTCAAATCTTTTCTTATGTGATTGTTGTTTTTAAGATATTCCAGAATATAAATTCTTAAGGTTCCTATGTTAGTCAATTTTCGGCCATTCGCCGGTGTGGAGGTATCGATGTGATTTTTTCTGTTGTATTCATCGATTTCCGTGATTTTATCTTCGATGTATTTTTTGATCAGCTGAATCTTTTTGAATTTTTCTATGTCCGATTCATTGAGGAATCTTATGCTTTTCATATCAATTAAGATGGATCTTTTTATTCTTCTGCCGCCGGAAAGAACCATGCTCTTGTAGTTTTTAAAGGAGTTTGTAACCAGGGAATATATAGGTATAGTCGTTATTGTTTTATCCCAGTTTTTCACTTTGACAATGTGTAACGATATATCGATCACTTCACCATCGGCATTATATTGCGGAACTGAAATCCAGTCACCTATGCTAACGAGATTGTCCGTTGTAATCTGAAAACTGGCTACGATTGCCAGTAAGGTGTCTTTGAATACGATCAATAACACTGCTGTTAAAGCGCCGATGGCAGTTAATACTCCAAGAGGTGAAGTATCTGTGATGGTTGAAAAAATCATTATAAAACTAACTATATAAGCTATTATTTTTAATATCTGAACTAATCCCTTTATCGGTCTCGTGACGGAAATTTTGAATCCGGAATATATCTCATTTATGCTGTCCATGACAGATGACAGTACAAATGCGACGAGAAACCATATTATTGATAGAGCGGCTTTCTGGATTATCTCCTGAATATCCGGAAATTGATTCGAAGTGGCATAAATAATCACAACGGGTAAAAAATAAGAGAGTCTGTCGAGAACTTTTCTTTTGACGAAAGCGTTATCCCAGATATTCGGAGTTTTTTTCACGACAATTCTCAGGGGTCTGAGAATTAATTTTCTCAGGCCTATTCTGCTCAGAATAGCAATTGTAAGAATTATGGAAAGTCCTATAAAATAAGCCAGTCCCTTTGAAAAAGATTCTCCGAAATTTAAAGATAAAAAAAGCTCATCAAAAAAAGTTACCAAATTTCCTGCCTCCATTTATTTCTTTATCAATTTTATCATTATTATGAAGTTTTAATAGAATCATTTCCTTGAATATAATTTTCTTGAAAAATCAGTTTTTTCGAAATTTTTAAAGAATAAAAATGCTATGAATGCGCTTATTCCATAGAAAAATGCACTTATCAGAAAGAGCACGGTATATCCGGAAGTGGCATTACCCACGATTTCCCCGAACATCATGGCGGCTATTGCCCTTATGGAATTGTTGATAAATCCGTTTATCCCCGAAAGGGTCGATAATTTATCTTCTGGAAGTGAAGAAAAAACGATGGTCGTTAATATGGGGGATGTTATATTCATAAAAACGAATCTCATAGTGTAAACACCGGTGAATGCTATGGGTTCCCTTAAAAAGGCCATCATAATTATGAGGGGAACGACCATGATCTCCATCACGAGTACGAATTTCAAAGGACCGAATCTTTTACCCAACCTGTGTGAAAGAGTGGAGCCCATCGCCGTACCCAATTGGGCTATAGATAAGACGATACCGATTCCCGCTGTGGATAATGAGAATAAATCTTTGAATATTAAATTTCCGAAATGTACGAATAAACCCGCGCCAAATCCTATGGCACCGGTTGAAATAAAATAATATGAGAGAATTTTCCTTTGATCCCGGTTCAATCCTTTAAAACTGAACTTACCGGGGGGGCGCCCTTTTATGGCTTTGATTTTCAGAATCGGAATCGCGGACGAAAGATAAATGATCGCAGAAATGAAAAGAGTGATCTTCAAGCCGATTATATCACCCAGCAATCCCCCGATAAAATTTCCAAAAACTCCGCTCGCCATATTCAACCCGAAGTTCAGGCCAAAAATTTTAGCACGATCCTTACTTTCTGTATTTGAAGAAATTGCCGCCAGTACGACTGTAAAAATAACTGCTGAAAATCCGCCTCTGAAAAATGAGAGAACGATCAGATAAATTTTGTTTATCGGATAGAGCATCATTATCCCTACAACAGGCATCAAGAGGGAAGAAAATATTATTATTTTTCTCCTCCCGATCATGTCGGCCAGGAATCCCAGTAAAAGACCTATTATTGCCGTTCCCCACAACTGTGAAGACATTACAACACTTATAAAGTCGTTGGCATAACCGAGATTTCTCAGAAAAAGATTATACAGAACGTTGTACATTGATAGTCCCGTTCCCGATATCGTTGTATATATCATTATGTTTTTTGCGTAACCACTCATAAAATACCCCGCACTATTACTTTTACCAGTGTATTATAATACGAAAAACAAACTTTTCATCTATCGAAAAAATTATGATATAAATAATTAATAAAGAAGGGGGTAAAGGATGAAAATATTACCGGAAGACAAATTCGATTTTGTGAAACCATTTTTTGAAAATATTCGGTACAATCTGTTGATTGATTCCATATTGAACAAAAATACGATTGGCAGAGTATACGTTGATGATGTGAATTTTCCAACCTTTGCGATGATCTGGACGTACACTGACAGCATAATAATTGGTGGAAGTATAACGAATGGCGATGATCTTTTATCCACATTTGAGGAAGAATTGTTTCCCACATTTAAAACCTGGAAGGTTCCATATTTGATAGTTTATTACGATACAAAAAATCCCGATTTGAAAAATGAAATAATCAACACTTTCGATGAAGTGACATTTTCAGAGATGGACAGGGTTTATTTTGAATTCGATAAACCGGCATATTTTCCCGATATAAAAAATTATAATGACATTCAGGTACTAAAAGTTGATAACGACATTCTGAAAATGAAAAACATAAATGGAATTGATGATCTGAACGACTGGGTACGTTCTTTCTGGAAAACAAAAGAAGATTTTTTTAAATACGGTTCCGGATACTGTGCCATAAAGGATAAAACATTCGTTTCGTGGTGTATTACAGTATATTCCAACGATAACGAGAGGGAGTTGGGACTCTATACAGTCGAAGAATACAGAAAAAAAGGTTACGCTTCTTTTGTTACGTCATCGGTGATAAATGATTTGATTAATAGAAATTTAAATCCCCACTGGCATTGTAGACTTAATAACGAGCCTTCTTTATTACTGGCGAAAAAAATTGGATTTAAAAACCCTCATTACTATAAAACATTGAAAATGATTTTTTGATTTGAAAGTGGAAATATAAAAATTCATGGGTAACCACGTGTTAAAATTGTTCTGTTCCAATTAAAAACAAGGGGGTGAAAAAAATTAGGAGAATTGTTGGTTTACTTTTTTTCTCTTAATTATGAATATGTCCTTTTCTAAAGGAAATTCTACGATTGATATTTCAAAGATAAGACTGGCGGTTTTATACGATAATAAAATTTCAGGTGACGACCTTCAATGTGACTGGGGATTTTCGTGCCTTATTGAAGGAGCCGAAAAAACAATTCTGTTTGACACGGGAACCAAAGGGTCAATTTTAATGGATAATTTCAAAAAAATGAATCTGTCTCCGGAGATTGTGGATGCGGTGGTTTTATCTCATGATCATTTTGATCACACCGGGGGACTTGAGGACTTTTTAAAAGAAAATAACGATGTGGATATTTATATTCCATCCTCATTTCCATATGTTTATGATGAACTTGCAAATAAATACAGATCAAAAATAGTCAGAATCGCCGATTTTTCACCAATCTGTGACGGAATATATTCCACGGGAGAAATGGGTGCGGAAATAATCGAGCAATCACTTATAATAAACGGGAACGAGAAAATCGTCATAATAACCGGTTGTGCTCATCCGGGAATAGTTGATATATGCGAGAAGGCTAAAGAAGAAACCGGAAAAGAAATCCTTTATGTGATAGGAGGATTTCACCTTTTCAGAAGTTCCGGAACTCAGATAGTTGATGTTATATCAAGACTGAATGAGCTTGGAATAGAAAAAATTTCTGCGTGCCACTGTACCGGTGATGAGGGTCTGGAATTGTTCGAGAAACATTTCGGCAAGAATTATACGGCAATTGGAGCGGGAAAAATAATAAATATATCGGAATTAAGATAATTTTTACCACCGGGTATATGAAGATATGATTTTATATCCGTTGATCTTGATCCAAAAAGTTATTCGTGGTTTAAATATATAAAGATTTTTTAAAAAATAAATGACGCTGTTCCGGCTGATTTTTAACGCGCCGGTTTGTTTCGGGTATTAATTTTTTATCGGAGGACGGGATATGAAAAATGGCAGAATAAGTGTATCAAAAGTGATAATTCTTTCGGTGGTGTGTTTGATAACGGGCTTTTTTGTCTGGGCGAGTACTTATTCAAAAGCATCGGAAAATTCAAAAGTATATTTATCATCTCATTCGAATGTGAATGTAGAAGTCGTTGAAAACTTTATCAATCCCGGTATAAATCTCTCCAGGTTGTATTTTTTTTCTCCTGATAAAAACGATTCAAAAACATGTCTGATAATATATCCCGGGGGAAAGGTCGATCCCAAGGCTTATTCAACATTAGCTTTTAAAATCGCTGAGAAGGGTATCGAAACTGTTATAGTTCCCATGCCTTTCAATCTTGCGATCTTTGGAATAGAAAGGGCAAAAAAAGTTATTGAAGGACGTCCGGATATTGAAAATTGGTTTATAGCCGGGCATTCTTTAGGAGGCATCGCCGCAGCTTATTTTTCAAAATCATATTCGGATATGATAGATGGTTTGATTTTATGGGCTACTTATACGGGGAAAAATATCGATATATCGAATATTGATTTACCGATATTGTCTGTTTACGGCGAACTGGATGGTCTTTCAACCCCTGAAAAAATAATGAACAACAAGAGTTATCTTCCGGATAATACGCTTTACTATGAGATAAAAGGTGGCAACCATTCCGGATTCGGAGATTATGGAATTCAGAATGGAGACAACGAGGCAAAAATCTCTCCCTTCGACCAACATTCCGAAATAGTAAATCGTACAGTCGAATTCATTGAAAATACAATTTCTTCCAGATGAGTATACGTTTCCGCGATCAAAACTCACCGGACGGTATAACCAGATTCCGGTAATAAGAATACCGGATTTCACGAAATTTCTGTTGCGGAAAAGATCCTGAAATTCCCTTCATAAAAAAAGCGGTCCATCAGGACCGCCTCAAAAAAATGAAAGTAAATTTATTCAACAGTTATACATTGTACCGGGCAGGAGTCCTTCGCATCTTCCGCACAGTTATCTTCTGTTTCGGGAACCAATACTTCTGCTTTTCCCTCATCGTCCAAACCGAAAATATCGGGACATAAACCTGCACATACTCCACAACCTATACATGATGTTTTATCAACAAAAACCTTCATTCAAACACCTCCAAATATAGTTCAAAAATTATTATAACACCTTTTTTTTTAACTTGCTTATGCTTTTAATTTTTTTGCTACATCAACCAATTTCTCGGCCATTTCCAATCCTACTCTTCTCTGCCCCTCAAATGTGGTTGCGCCTATGTGAGGAGTACAGATAACGTTATCGAATTGCAGGAGTTTCCTTCTCAATTCATCGGTCGGCGGTTCAACTTCAAAAACATCTAAAGCCGCACCACATAACTTTTCATCAAGAAGCGTGTTGTAAAGCGCTTCTTCATCCACTGTACCGCCCCTTGAAAGATTAACAAGCAGGGCCCCGTCTTTCATTTTTGCCAGTTCGTCTTTTCCGATGATATGTTTCGTTTTGTCGGTTAGAGGAACATGAAGACTGATGATATCCGAATTTTTCAATAAGATATCCAGATCATTCACCAGTTTTACATCCATATCGGTTTCTTTTATAAATGGGTCGTAAGCAATAACTTCCAGACCGAACACTCTGGATTTTTTTGCCACGTCTTTTCCTATAGCACCAAATCCGATTATTCCGATCGTTTTTCCATTTATCTCATGGCCCTTCAATTTCTTCTTCTCCCAGAGGCCGTCTTTCAATCCGTGCGTTCCTCTCGGAATGAACCTGAAGAAAGACAGTATCATTCCCATTGTCAGTTCCGAAACGGACAGTGCATTGGCTCCCGGAGTATTGTAAACTTCTATGCCGTTTTCCTTCGCCGCTGTCAGATCAACGTTATCGAGCCCTATTCCCGCTCTGCCGATTATTTTGAGATCCTTTCCGGCTTCAATGACATCTCTTTTTACCTTCGTTGCACTTCTGACAACCAGGAAATCCACTCCGTCGAGCTTCTTTTTCAATTCATCATTGTCGTAATGTTCTGCGCTTATTTCAAATAATCCCGAATTCTTCAGAATATTCATTGCATCTTCAGCGAGGGGATCGTTGGCATGAAGTTTAAATTTTGCCATCATACATTTTCTCTTTCGAAGACTTCTTCGGCGGCCTTCACTCCTGAACCGTATTCTAAATCATATCCAAAATGCCTCAATGCCATTTCCAGACCTGAAATTGCTATTATTGTATCGAATTTTGACATATAACCCAGATGAGCGACCCTTATAATATTTCCCTTCATCGAACCCTGGCCACCCGCTATGACTATGCCGTATTCATCTCTCAAAAATGTGACCAGTTTTGTCCCATCGATGCCGGCAGGAACTTTGACTGCAGTCAGAGGATTCCCGGGTTTATCTGAAAATAATTCTAGATTCAAAGCTTTTATAGCAGATCTCATAGCTTCAGCAAGAATTCTGTGTCTTTCCCATACGTTTTCAATTCCCTCTTCTTTCAGCATGCTTCCCGCCATTTTCTGCTGATATATCAGATTGACTGCAGGGGTCCATGGAGCGGGATTTTTCTGATAGGCTTTAACATCGAAATAAAATTTTGTGATATCCGATTTTTCAACTTTTTTCAAAGCCTCTTCACTGAAGCAGGCGTAGGCCAGACCCGGAGGAAGCATGAATCCCTTCTGGGAACCTGCTACCACGACATCTATTCCCCATTCGTCGGTTTTCAGAGGTTCTGCGAGCAATCCACTTATTGCATCGACAACCAGCAGTTTTCCTTTTCCCTTTACTACTTTGGCGATGTTTTCAATATCCATTACGGTACCGGTGGATGTTTCGCTCAGTTGAGTGAATACCGTTGTTGCTTCCGGATTTTCATCCAGTGCTTTTTCTACCATTTCGGGTGTAAAAGTTTGCCCATATTCTCTTTTGATAACAATAGCATCAACTTTGAATGCTTTACAGATCGCTTCCCATCTTTCGCCAAATTTTCCTGCGCTCAATACGATTACTTTTTCCCCTGTTGAAAGTAAATTTGAGACAGCCATTTCCATAGCACCGCTACCACTTGAAGTCAACATGAATAATTCATTTTTTGTCTGAAAAATGTATTTTGTAAGTTCGGTGGATTCCTGCATTATTTTTTTGAATTGTGGTGTACGATGATGAATGGTTTCTTTTGCTCCTTCAAGAAGTAAATCCGTGGGAACCGGTGTCGGTCCCGGTGCTAAAATGTAATTTTTTCTTATCATTTTTGCCATTTATTTCACCCCCAATGTTAAAACAAAACGATTCTTATTATTATATACACACTTGCAATTATACCTGTTATCATAACTTTTGGAAAGGAATACCTCACATAATTGGAGAATGTTATGCTTCCCTTTTCGAGATTTTTGCTCATTCCTGTAACTACAATATTTGCTGCCGCGCCTACCGACGTGGTATTTCCACCAAAACATGCTCCGAGAACCAGCGCCCACCAGATAGTCTCGGTAAGCGAAGAGTTGCTCATGAATCCCAAAGCTGGATTCGAGATCAGTGACTGAACCAGTGGAATCATAATCATAACCATTGGAACAGCACTTAAAAAACCGGATAAAAGAAGGGAGAACCATAGTACGAACAGAATTAAAAAAAACGTATTTGGAAAGACCGTGACCAGTACATTGACAAGCTGGTCGATTACACCCGCGGCCTGAAGTCCGTAGATAACCGTGAACATTCCAAGAAAAAAGAAAATAGTTTCCCATTCTATCTTTTTGAAAATATATTCCATTGTTTCATTGTTAACCACCAGAACCAAAAGAATAATTGCGGCTGCTAAAAGTGAAACCAGAGAAGGATCAATTCCCAGACCCGAAGGTAAAACAAATCCGATCATAGCACCAACGAAGACTGTCAGGGAAATTTTTAATAATCTTTTGTCCTTTATTTCCGTTTTCGGATCGGCTTTTAAAAATTTGCTCATAATGTCTTTCTGTTCATCGGAAAGCGAAAAATAATTCTTTTCTTTCTTGAGTATGAGAAAGATAACCGTACCAATCGCTATAAAAACAACCGGAGAAAGATTGACCAAAAATTCTACAAAACTTATATCTGCTGCGAATCCAACCAGCATATTGGGAGGGTCACCAATCAGAGTCGCTGTGCCTCCCAGATTTGCGGAGAGGATAACCATTATTAAAAATGGGAAGGGATTCTTATTAATCGAATCCGTTATTGCGAGTATAATAGGAACGAAGACCATAACCGTACTGACATTATTCAGAAACGCTGAGCATAATGCGACTATAAAGCCGGTGATGATAAATAGTGATTTTAGATTTCCTTTACTCAATTTAACAACATAAATAGCGACAATCTGAAAAAAACCGGATTTTTCGATGAACGGTATGAGTATCATCATTCCAATCAATAACCCCAATGTTTTGAAATCCACATAGGTACTTAAGTCATCGAGGGTCAGCAGTTTCATTTTTTCTGTTATATCTCCGGGGAAAAAACGCGAAAGAATCGCAGCCAGAAAAAGAACTATGGCACCCGCGGAAAATGCTATTGCCGCTTTATTCATTTTAGATGAGATGATGAAATAATAAATCGTTACCATCAAAACCAACACTACTGCGCCAAAAAATACAATCATTCACAATCCTCCAAAACAACTACTCATAAAGATGCATAATGCTAAAAAAACAAGATAATTAGCTTTATCGGTTCTTATTTCATTATAGTATATTTTACAAAGTTTATGAATATGGGTTAGAATGTATATGAAAGAAAAAAATTGACGTTGGAGGTGTTTTTTTTGAGAATTGAAATGTATTCACACAATGCAAAGAGAATGAAATCGAATATTATCAGAGAATTATTGAAGTACACCATGGAGCCGGAAATGATATCTTTCGGCGGAGGTGCACCTGATCCGGAAACTTTTCCCCGCAATGAACTCTCAGAAATCGCCAGAGATGTTCTGAAGAATGAATATAAGGTTTGTCTGCAATATGGAACAACCGAAGGAGATAAACTTCTCCGCGAAGAATATCTTAAACTCCTGGAAAGTCGTGATGGAATCACCGGATTGAATTTAAAAAATATGATAGTCGTATCAGGTTCTCAAAGTTCCCTTGATTTGATTTCGAAGGTTTTTTTAGATCATGACAGTATTTATTTCATATCAAAACCGGCATACCTGGGTGCCGCTTCCGCATTTTCAATATTTTCAAGAAATAATGAAGACCTCGCATTAAAAGAAGACGGTATGGATCTGGACACTCTGGAAAAAAGGTTGGAAGAAATCAAACAGAAGGGTGACCTGTTAAAGGTGAAATTTGTTTATGTAGTACCCAATTTTCACAATCCGGCCGGAATAACTCTTTCCCTGGAGAAGAGAAAAAGACTTATAGATATATGTGAAAAATATGATATTTTGATAATAGAAGACGATCCTTACGGTTCATTGAGATATAACGGCGAAAGTCTGCCATCGTTATTCAAACTCGGGAGCTATAACAGGGTTCTTTTGCTGAAGACATTCAGTAAGGTTTTATCTCCGGGGATGAGATTAGGTTTTATAATTGGAAGGGAAGATATAGTCCAGGCTTTTATCAAAGCAAAGCAGTCAACCGATCTCTGTACTTCTTCGTTAACTCAGAGAATAGCGGCACGATATCTTCAGAAGTACGGTCTATATTCAACTATAGAAGAGACCATAAAAATTTACAGGAGAAAAAAGGATATCATGCTCGAAGAATTGCAGGAACAATTCAAAGATATTCCTATGAAATGGACCAGACCGGAAGGGGGACTCTTTATCTGGGCAACGCTTCCTGAGGAATTTGATACCCATGAGATGCTGGATATAGCTCTCGAAAATAAAGTTATATATATTCCCGGCGACGCATTTTCAATTCTGAATGGATGTAACAACAGCATGAGACTGTCTTTCTGCTTACCGCCTGAAGAAGATATAGTAGAGGGCGTAAAGAGACTTAAAAAAACTATTCTTACCTATGGAAATAAGAAGGGATTATTGTAAGAATGTTTTTTATTCTAGTGATTAATCCGGGGTCAACTTCTTCGAAAATCGCTATATTCAGAAATAAAGAAAAGATTTTTGAAGAGAACCTTATCCATAAAGTTTCCGAGAGAAGTTCAATAGAAGAAATAATAGATATCAGAAAAAAAGATATTTTGGAATGTATTGAGAAAAATGGTTTCTCATTAGACAAAATAGATGGAATTGCCTGCAGAGGAGGGATACTGTCACCGATGGAAGGAGGAACATATTCCGTCAATGATGAACTGGTCTATTATTCTCTAAATAAATCCATCATAAATCATCCTTCGAATTTTGCCGCTCCGGTTGGATTTTCAATTTCAAACGGGAAGATTCCCGTATTCATTACAGATCCGATTTCAACCGATGAATTCTGGGAGTATTCAAGACTTTCCGGACTGCCTGAAATACCTAGAATCAGTTTGCTTCACGCACTCAATATGAAAGCCGTTGCAAAAAAAACGAATGAAAAACTGGGAAAAGTACACGGGGATTATGTGATAGCCCATCTGGGAGGCGGCTTCTCAATAGGATTGATGGCTGACGATAAAATTGTCGATGTGAACAACGCTATGGACGAAGGACCATTCAGTCCCAACAGAACGGGTACTTTACCCGTTCTTGATCTTGCAAAAAAAGCCTTCTCCGGAGAATTCAATAAAACCGATTTCAAAAGAAGATACACTAAATTAGGTGGACTCCTCGCTTATACGGGAAATGATAATGTGAAAGAGCTGCTTCAGATTTATGATGAAAAGCCTGAAATAAAACTGGTGATAGATGCCATGATATATCAGATCGCAAAGGAGATCGGTGGGATGTGTGCGGTAGGATCCGGAAAAATAGACGGAATAATTCTCACCGGCGGATTGGCAAAGAGTGATTTTATTGTGAACGAAATAAAGAAATACGTGAATAAATTTGGAAAGTTGTTTGTTTATCCGGGAGAGATGGAGATGGAAGCTCTCGCTTTGGGAACACTCAGAGTGCTGAATGGAGAAGAAAAAGCGAAATCCTTTGTTATGGAAGGTGAAATGAAATTAAAAGACTCAATGAATTGATCGATAAAGCCAGAGAGAAGAAAAACCGGGTTGCGATAGCGGTTGGTGAAGATCTTGAAGTTTTAAAGGCTGTAAAAAAGGCCGTTGAAAACGATCTCTGCACGTTTTCTGTTTTTGGAAATGAAAAAAAAGCGAGAGAAATATGTGAATCGTTGAAATTTGAGAACGAAATATATCAAAAAATCGAATTTATCGATTGTGAGAACGAATCCTGTGCTGTTCAAAGCGCGACAAAATCCGTCAGTGACAATAAATGTAATCTTTTGATGAAGGGACACGTGAAAACAGCAACCCTTTTAAGAGAATTCCTCAACGAAAAATATGATTTAAGAACGAAAAGAGTTATGAATCTTGTGAGTGTTTTTGAAATTCCAGGATATGACAAATTACTGATATCCGCTGACGCAGGTATGGTAATTTCCCCGACCCTGGAACAAAAAGCGGCTTCGATTGTCAATTGCGTTCTTGTGGCCAAGTCTATTGAGGTTGAGAATCCCAAAGTGGCTGTTATAAGCGCGGTCGAAGTGGTGAATGAAAAAATGCCTGCCACTCTGGATGCTGCTATATTATCAAAGATGAATGACAGAAATCAAATTAAAGGGGCCATTGTCGACGGACCCTTTGCACTGGACAACGCCATTTCGGAGACAGCAGCAAAAAATAAGGGAATTACCGGTCCCGTTGCCGGGAAAGCCGATATTCTCATTATGCCCGATATACAATCCGGTAATGTATTTTATAAAACACTGGTTTTTCTGGCCAGGTCCAGAGTTGCCAGTTCAATTATCGGAGGTAAGAAACCGATAATTCTCACATCAAGGGCTGACAACGAAGAATCGAAATTGTTTTCAATTGCGTTGAATATACTGATTTCCGGGAGTTGCGATAATGAGTAGAATTTTAGTCATAAATCCTGGATCTACATCGACAAAAATAGCGATCTATGAAAATGAAAATTTAAAAGATGAAATTACTCTTCGTCATTCGGTGGAAGAGATAAGTGAATTTGATACCTTATACGATCAAAAAGATTTTCGAAAAAGAATTATTGCGGATTTTCTGAATGAAAGTGATTTTGACATTTCAGATTTTGATGCGATTATCGGAAGAGGTGGACTGTTAAAACCGATTGAGAGCGGTACTTACAATATCAATGAAAAAATGATAGACCATCTCAAAAAAGCAACTTATGGGGAACACGCATCCAATTTAGGCGGAATACTTGCGAAAGAACTGGCAGAGGATAAAATATCCAGTTTTATCGCCGATCCTGTGGTGGTAGACGAAATGAGTGAAATAGCAAGGCTTTCGGGGCACCCGGATTACGAAAGAAAATCTATTTTCCATGCCCTCAATCAAAAAGCGGTTGCGAGGGAAGTTTCAAAAAGAATCGGTGAGAATTACGAAGATATAAATCTCATCGTGGTACACATCGGCGGCGGAATTTCCATCGGAGCCCACTGCAAGGGCAGGATTATAGATGTGAACAATGCTTTGAACGGTGAGGGGCCATACTCACCGGAAAGAAGTGGCACTTTACCTTTGACCGGTTTGATAAACATTTGTTTTGATGAGGAAAACAGTTATAACAGAGTAAAAAAGATGATAAAGGGTAAGGGCGGCCTTTACGCTTATACCGGAACGAACAGCGGCATGGAGATAAATGAGGAAATAGAAGAGGGCAATGAAGAATACAAAAAATATTATCTTGGTATGGGATATCAGATTGTAAAATGGATAGGTCAGATGACCGCCGTTCTTAAGGGCGATGTCAGAATGATAATTTTTACAGGTGGATTGGCCAACGATATGGATATATTAATGCCATTTATAATTGAAAGAGTTTCATTTATTGCACCGGTGGAAATCATTCCCGGTGGAGATGAGGAGAGGGCGCTGGCTCTCGCAGCACTCAGAGTATTAAACAACGATGAAAGTGCAAAAGAGTATGTTTGAAATAGAAAAAGTGAGAAGAGTTGCCGTATTTATCGGGATGTTTGGAAGCGGGAAAACTGAAATTGCTTTGAATTTTGCTTTGAAATTAAAATCTAAATATGAAGAAGTTGCTATAGAAGATATCGATGTTATAAGTCCTTATTTCAGAACCAGAGACTTGAAAGCAGAATTTGAAAAAATGGGTATAGATGTAATAACACCGGAAGAAAAACTGATGCATGCAGACCTGCCGATAATATCGCCAAAAGTGAAAGGATTCATAAATAAAGAAAATTACAGAATCGTCATAGATTGCGGAGGCAATGATGACGGTGCGGTTGTATTGAGTTCACTTTATTCAACTCTGAGAAATGAAGATCACGATATATTTTTCGTAATAAATCCCTATCGTCCCTTCACGGATACAGTGAATAAGACAATCGAACACATAAAAAGACTGGAAAGGACCTCGAGACTGAAAATATCATACTTGGTGAATAATTCGAATATTGGAAATTTAACTGAAGACAAAAATATTTTGTATGGGGAAGATTTTACAGAAAAGATCAGTGAAAGTGTCGGAATTCCGGTGGCTATGACGGTAATAAAAGAAGATATAGAATGTGGAAATACCAGATTTCCCAGATTTGAAATTAAAAAATTTTTAAAAACACCTTGGGAGGTATAATTATGGTAAAAAATTATGTAATAATCGACCAGGAAAGATGTAAAGGATGCGGATTATGTATCAATGCATGTCCGAAAAAGACTTTAGGTTTTTCAAAAATATTCAATTCCAAGGGATATCATCCTGCAGAACAACACAGTCCTCAGGACTGTGTTGGTTGTGGCTTTTGCTATAGAATGTGTCCTGATACTGCGATCACAGTTGTAAGAGAAAAGGAAGAGGAGGTAAGATAATGGCTGAGAAAGTTATGGTAAAAGGAAATGAAGCGATGGGTGAAGCGGCGGTAAGATCGGGCTGCAGGCTTTATTTTGGTTATCCAATTACCCCTCAATCAGAATTTACTGAGTATATGGCGAGAAGGTTGCCTGAAGTGAATGGAACTTTTTTACAATCTGAAAGCGAAGTTTCAGCGGTTAATATGATTTATGGAGCAGCAGCAACGGGTACAAGAGTAATGACTTCAACTTCAAGCCCCGGTTTCAGCCTCATGCAAGAGGGAGTTTCATATATAGCAGGAGCGGAATTGCCATGTGTTTTTGTGAACGTTGTAAGAGGCGGTCCGGGTCTGGGAGATATTCAACCGGCACAGAGTGATTATTTCCAGGCTACAAAAGGAGGGGGACATGGAGATTATCATATGATTGTTTTGGCTCCCGGAACGATTCAGGAATCTGTGGATTTGATAAAAAAAGGATTTGATCTGGCCGATAAATATAGAAATCCCGTTATGATATTAACCGATGGAATGCTTGGGCAGATGATGGAACCGGTGGAATTTCCCGAATTTGCTGAACCCGATGATTTGCCTACTCACAGTGATTGGGCTTTGAAAAATGCCGAGGGCGAAAATGCCAGAATCGTAAGAGCGTTCAATATCGATCCCGTTGAACTTGAAAAGCTCAATTTAGCCTATCAGAAAAAATACAGAAAAATAACGGAAAACGAAATAATTTATAAAGAGTACTTTATGGACGATGCCGAATACATGTTCGTCGGTTACGGTACGATGGGAAGAATTTTGATAAGTGTAATCAAAGAGGCCAGAGAACAAGGAATAAAAATAGGCCTGTTCAGACCGATTTCTCTGTGGCCGTTTCCGTATAAAGAATTAAAAAAGGCTTCTGAAGGGAAAAAAGCTATAATTAATATTGAAATGTCGGAAGGACAGATGATTGAAGACGTAAAATTAGCCATAGAGGATAGTTCGAGAATCCATTTTTATGGAAGAAGCGGTGGAATTATCCCGGAGCCGAATGAAATTCTGGATGTGATGAATAAAATTATTGGTGGTGATAATAATGTCTAAAACTATTTTATTCAAGAGACCTGACGCATTAACTGCTAGAGAATTAACGTATTGTCCCGGTTGTCATCATGGAATAGTTCATAGAATCGTTGCCGAAGTGATAGACGAACTCGGTATAAGGGATGAAACTATAAATATAGCGCCGGTGGGATGTTCGGTTTTTGCAAATGATTTTTTCGATACTCACGGAATAGGTGCAGCACATGGAAGGGCTCCCGCGGTAGCAACGGGCGTAAAGAGAGCAAAGCCTGATTCCATTGTTTTCACATACCAGGGTGATGGAGATCTGGCAGCGATAGGAACGGCAGAGATTATACATGCTGCAAACAGAGGCGAAAGGATCACGACTATTTTCATAAACAATGCGATCTATGGAATGACTGGGGGACAGATGGCCCCAACGTCATTGATTGGGATGAAGACTACCACTTCACCGTATGGAAGGGATTCCAGAAGAGAAGGTTACCCGCTTCACGTTTCGGAATTGCTGAAAGAAACTGCCGGTATTGCTTATCTCGAAAGAGTTGCCGTAAGTTCTCCCCAGGAAGTTATTAAAGCGAAAAAAGCGATTAAAAAAGCTTTTCTGGCGCAAATAAACGATATTGGTTTCGGAATGGTTGAAGTCCTTTCAACCTGTCCGACAAACTGGGGACTGGATCCTATCGAATCTATAAGTTACCTCAATGAGAAGCTCAAAAAAGAATATCCGCTCGGTCTATTTGTTGATAAAGTTGGTGATATTAAATGAAAGAACACAATTTGATAGCTTCAGGATTTGGCGGACAGGGAATAATGTTAATCGGACAGATAATAGCCACTGCAGCGATGTTTGAAAATAAGCATTCAACATGGCTTCCATCCTACGGTCCTGAAATGAGGGGAGGCACTGCGAACTGTACGGTAGTGGTAAGTGACGAGGAAATAGGTTCTCCGGTTACTTCAAATCCTAACGAACTGATAATAATGAACATTCCCTCTTTATTAAAATTTGAGCCACAATTAAAGAAATCCGGATTGATGATAATCAACACTTCGATTGTAGACAGAAAAACAAAAAGAGATGATATAGATGTAGTTTATGTGAATGCCAACGATATTGCTGAACAGTTGGGAAATTTAAAAGTGGCTAACATGGTGATTCTGGGAACTTACATGGGCAAAACAAACTGTATTTCTCTCGAAAGTGTTGAAAAAGCATTCAAAAAGAAACTCACCGGCAGGAAAGCCAAACTGATTGATCTGAATATCGAAGCTGTTAAAACCGGAATAGAATATGTCAAATGATTAAAAGAACCCGAAAGGGTTCTTTTTTTGTTATAAGATCGGGACAATCGAGAGAATTTAATAAGACGCAGAAAAAAATAAAATTGAAGAGTATATTCACAGATCAAATAACTTGGATTAGCATCGGAAGGAGATCTTTCTCATCAAAAATAAAATATTATTTTGTTCTTATTACGAATAATTTCTTCAAACTGTAACAGCTTCATCTTTTTCTGAACTTATAATAGATTCAAATTAAAATATTGTATTTTCGATTTTCGAAATACATTTACGGGCTGCGAAGATCCCCGTTTTTTTAGAACTCAAGAGGTGTGTGTTGTATTTAAGTAATTTAATTTTTGAAGCATTGAACTACGCCAGTCTATCTACAAGAAACATGCTTGGACAATTCTATGATGTTTCGGGATTCACCCCTGTAGAAATTGGTTTCATAATGGCATGTCTTCCTCTGATCGCAATGATATCGAATCCTTTCTGGTTCAGACTAACATCACGCCTTAATGAAAAAGCAGCTTTCATTATAATCTCTTTATCCTCTTCTTTTCTTTTCTGGATGATTTTTCTTTCTAAGAGTTTTATATTGAGCATTATTTCAATATCTCTGTTTTCATTTTTCTATTCATCCTGTATTCCCATAGGGGATTCACTCATGATGAGTTCTGTGAAAAAATACGGGGGATCTTTTGACAAAATCAGATTGTTCGGTACCATAGGATTTTCTGCGACCTCTTTGATTTTGAGTCAATTGGTAAAAGACGGGTTTATCTGGTACTTTATAGTTGCTTCAATTACTCTGTTTTTTTCAACGATGATTATCTTTTTCAAAAAAGACACGCCAAAACGTTTTAAATCCAGGAAAGAGAGTCCTATTACGAGGAACGGAAATCTCTTCACATTTATCCTCATGACTGTGGGTTTTTTCTTTGGAGTTTTTATGGGAAGTTTTCATAATACCTTCATTCCTATTCTCACAAGGGAGATGGGGCTTGACAATTCCGCTATCGGAATTATTCTTGCATTGATGTCTATAACGGAAGTTCCGTTTTTATTTTTTGCGGACAAAATAATAAAAAAATTCGGAAACATAAAAATTTTTATTCTGGGTCTGATCGCAACATCAGTGAAGACTATCATAGTAACTTTTGCCTTCAATCTGGCCTCAATTCTGTTGATGGAAACTTTGCACGGATTTACTTATATTCTGATGTATTACTCTCTGTTCAACTACATACATTTTAAATTGCCGGAAAAGCATCTTGTAAAAGCACAGAGTGCATTCTGGGCAACCAGCATGGGATTGTCTTACATATTCAGTTCTGTGATAGGGGGGTTTTTAGTCGAATGGCTCCAGATAAAGCAGAGTTTCAGAATGGTTGGAAGTATAGGTCTTCTGATCACATTGATTGTTTTCATAATCTCATTTAAATTCAAAAAACTCACGGATTTATAAACCGGCTAGTCATTTCGATCATCGCTGGTCTGTTGAAAGCACTCTTTTTTATTGAGTTAATGATATAAAAAATATGTGTTTCTCAAAAAATATTTTTGGGCTTTTTATTCAATTTATTCTTTCGCCGATTATTTTTTTTTCTTTTTTGCCAACCAGAGTGAAGAGGGTAAAAGTGAATACGGTTGCGATCAAAAATCCTATGAACCCGAGTGTCACCATCGCCTGATATCCGAAATGTTTAATTATTCCTCCCACCAATCCTACCGATATCGCCTGAGAAAAAATCATAAAAATATTGTTCAGTCCAAATACCTTCCCCTGAACATCATTTGAAACGAAAAGGGATAGTATGGTAGAACTCAGGGAATAAAAAAATCCCAGAGAAACACTTATTACGAAAAAGGAAATGATTCCGATCACTATAGAAGGATCATTTTTAATCAGTCCGGAGTAAAATTGAGAGTATATGCCCAGTACGACGGTTAAAGAAACCAGCGAGATGAAAAATAAAGTATTGCGTTTAAAAAATCTGGTTATAAAACCCGTTGCATAAGCTATTAAAGCCGAGAAAAGTGTCGAGGCTCCAAACCATACCGAAGCGTTTCCAATAGTCATATTTGTTTCATCGGTCAAAAAAGATGTGATGTACGGAAATAATCCGCCGAGTGAAAACCATGAAAAAAATTGTATTCCGAAGAACAAAAGTAACAGAGGATAATTTTTCAATAAAGATATAATACCGATCGTTTTATTTTTTGCCTGGGAGATTTCTTCATAGTTTTTCGGTTTGTTGCGGAGTGTGAACACAACCAGACACACAAATGAGATGAGACTGATTCCCGTGAGTACGAGAAGAGTGATTCTGTTTCCAAGGTTATAAAAATAATTTATTATTAATGATGCGATGAAGCTCGCCGTATTCACCGTTCCCATAACTAAGCCGAATGCAATGCCTCTTTTATTTTCTGTTGTATAATCGGCGACTAAAGATGAATACGGAGTCAGCATGCTGTAAGCGCTTATGACTATTATAATTGCTCCTAACGCATTCAAATATATATTCTCCAGAAGAAGGAGAAGCGCTCCTGCCACGGAAAAAAGTACAATGAAAGATATAAACGGCATTCTTTTTTTTATTCTGTCACTCCAGTTACCTATGAATGGAGAAAAGAAACTCGCTATTATCATTCCCGAAGAGATTAAGATTCCTGGAATCTCCGTGCTAGAAAAAATCTGAGAAAGAAATGGAATCAATATCATGTTCACTATTCCATACATTATTCCAATTGAAATGGATCCTATAGAGATAAAAAACATTAAACTTCTCCGAATCTGTGAATGATCAGATCGGAATATCTGTTTAAATCTAAATTATTGTTGAAAACAATCGTTTTCAGAATTTCATTGGGAATGTTATGTTTCTTTGCATAAGAACAAGACAACGCCCCCGCTATCGCTGCAATAGTATCGGTATCTCCCCCTACGGAAGCACCGAGTTTAATCGATTTCCAAACATCATCCTTTGCAAAGCAGAATATTCCAAGGACTGCGGAAGCGATATCGTTCGCCCCCATTGTAGTACCGTTGAGGTAATAAATAATATCCAGTACTTCGTCTTCCGATTTTACTTTTTTTATCTCCCCGACCAGAATTTCAGTCTTATTTTTACAGGAGGCTCCCACGTAATCATAATCTGATGAGGCTCTTCCTATAACCGCACCTTCGTAAGCCCGGCGCATGATTCCATCATATGAATATCCGTCTATAGCCGCCTTTATAGCAAATCCTATGCACATTGCCGCTTCCATCGCCAGATTTGTATTGTGAGTCGGGACAGTGCAATTGAAAATGGCTTTTTCCAGACCTTCTTCAGATTGATCATATAAACATAAAACGGGAGCTATCACCCTCATTGGTGCTCCACACGTGGTTCCCCCCATCCCCGCAATTTCGGGGGATTCTCCCTCTTTTATTCTCTTCAGTGCTCTGGAAGAACTTGGCCCTATGTAGCCGTGTTCCACGGCTTTGGTTTGTTCCATCCACTTTATTAATGAAGAGACCGTATTCTGAATCGTGATTTTTCTGTCAGTACAATAAGTTTCTATAAGGTATAAATTTTGTTCCGTATCGTCAGTAATCTGGGAATATTTTAAATCTTTATGTATTAATGAATATTTCGGATCGATCAAATGATCCACTATTCCATATTCTTTTTTTATTTTTTCTCTGCTCATAAATTCCGTTGGCATACCCAATGCATCACCAACAGCAAGTGACTCTAATATGTTTTTATTAAAAGCTGTCATATATATCACACTCTTCTTATTAATATTCTAGTATCGGTAAAATATCATTTTTATTAAAAATAACGGAATCAATAGCGCCTTCAATATACTCTATTGACACATTTTCGGAAGCTTTGACAGTTGGATTACCATCTAAGATAAAATAGAGGTCTTCAGATAAATTTTCAAATTCGATTAAATCATTTTTTCCAAAGAGGATATGTTGTGAAAGTATCGGAGCCGGTGTCTTTCTGAGATTTGAATCGATTAAAATAGTGTTGCTCAGACAAATAACTGCTCCTTCATCAAAATAATCCGCAAGACATAAAGAGCCTGAAACCGCTTTACCAATATAAAATTTTCTCGCATAAAGCGGAGAGAGAACGATCTGAGCCGGCAAAAAAAGATCGGTGATTTTTGTTTTATTTTTTTTGATTGTAAAATTTTTATCGAACAAATTTGTTTGAGGTTCTTTAACAATTTTCATTTTGAATTTCAGGAAATCTTTCACGCTTAAATTTACCATGTTTCCATTCTGAGTGCCCAGAAAAGTATCGCCAATGACTATATCATTGAAAGCGTATAGGCTGCTTTTACCCGGTATGTTCACTTTTAAAGCCGGTATTTCTTTGATTGAACAATTTTCAAAGTTCATTTTTAATAAATTCGATGCATTAAAGCGGATGAGAGGACCGACATTTGCTGTTCCACCCGCAATACCCATTAAAGGTATTCTGACATTTCTTTTCAACAAAATAGAAGCGATGTGGGTGAGGATTCCATCCCCGCCCACACCGATTATGATATCGGGATTTTCTTCAATGAAATTCTTCATTAAATACTCTAATTTTTCCAAAAAAGAAGTTCCCGAAAGAGTTATAACTTTTTCTGAATCGATGTAGTTTTCCCCATAACCCGCTTCACCGGTTATGACATTCTGAACTTTTAATTTTTCATTCAGATCTTTACCAATCTCTGAAAATATTCTTTTTCTTCCGGCTGACGGATTAAAAACTACTGCAATCTTCATAATTTTTTCCTTTAAATTTTTTCAATAAAATTTTTAGCGTTTCTGACTTTGTTTACGACGTCATCGATATAAAATTTATACGCCGGCTCAATAACATATATACCGGAATAATCGATCGACTTGATCGTGTTAAAAATCATCTCCCAGTTTCCCTTACCTTCTCCCAGGGGCAAATGTTTTACATCGCCTTTGTAATCACTCAAATGCAGATGAATCGGTTCGGTTTTTGAAATGAATATTTCAGGTTCAATATCCGCCTCCCAGGATTCTGTCGTGTCTACCATGGGTTGAACATTATCGTGGCCGATTCTCCTGACATCACCGAGTAATCCTTCCGGCGTTCTTCCTAGAGTGTTAGGATTGTTTTCCAGAGCTATTTTTATGTTTTTTTCTTCTCCCTTTGATGCGAGATATTTTATATTTTCCGTAACGACATCATAAAAAATCTCTTTCTTCGCTTCTTCCATATATGGGAGAGAATGTATAACTATAACATCGGTACCCATGATTTCTCCAGCAATTAACAGATCGTCGACTAAATTTTTTGCTTCTTTAACCATACCTTCGTACGGATTATACAGAACGGAAAAATAGCTCAATGGGAAATGTATGGAGCTGACTCTGATTCCCAGTTTTTTGACTTCTTTTGCGAATTCCGGGGTGGTTTCATGATAACACTGAGGCATAAGCTCAGCTTCTTTAAACCCCACGTCGTTCAATAGTTTTAAGGCCTCTAAGCTCAGGCGTGGATAGAGAGCCGCGGTTGAAAAAGAAATTCTCATTATTTGTTTGCCTCAATTTCATATTCAAGTTCGCTCGAAACCCAGTCCATAGCTTCTTCAGGTGTTGCAATTTTTCTTTCGATCTTTTCAAGACCTTCCCAGATGAGATCATCCATGGTTCCCATTTCGTTGAAATGCCAGTATGAGAATCCGTATTTCAATTGTTCAAATGCAACTTTATACATTGGATTTTCTTCCATGAATTCTACCAGTTCGGGTACTTCTAAAGCTGATTCTCTTATTGGAATATATCCTGTATTCATTGAAAAGTATGCAACATTTTCAGGTTCAACAAGCCATTTTATGAATTTGTAAGTTGCATCGTTCTCTTCTTCACTGTAAGGGAATAAAACGATAACCGCTCCACCTATAGGAATCGATCTGATTTTTCCCGCGGGTAAATAATCCACTCCGAATTCAAATTCTGTGTTTCCCGGCCACGTACCTATTCTTGAAGAAGTTCCCAGGTAAATACCTAAAGTACCGCCGAGGAACATTTTTTCTGCGATATCGTGCAGGCCGACTGGCATGGCTTTCTCGTCTATCAGCTTTTTCCAGAATTCCGCAGCTTCATACCCTTCTGGCGTGTTGAACTTAGGTTCCATTGCGCTTTCATCGATTATTTCACATTCATTCTGTGAGAGAAATGCTTTGAAAATCCACGGTGTATCATTCATATCGACTCCCCAAATTTCCGGAACCCCATCACCGTTTTCGTCCTTTGTGATTTTGGAAGCGTATTCTAAAAGTTCTTCCCATGTTTGTGGAGGACTGTTCGGATCCAGACCTGCCTCTTCGAATAATTCTTTGTTATAGTACATAACAGGCGTGCTTATATTGTATGGAATAGCACAGATCTTTCCGTCATATTTTGAATAATCCCACATTGCCTGATAAAAATCGCCCATATCGAATTCGGGATCATTTTCAATATAATCTAATATGAGGTAGTTATCCCTGGCGCCTGTGAATATCGGTCCGGCAGGTACGACTCCTCCGTTTGGTAATATATCCGCTGCTATAGCTGCTGTCAGTTTCTGAGCGGTTTCAGCATATTTTCCTGAAAATATTGCTTTAACATAAACTTCATCCTGACTGTTATTGAATTCCTCAACGAGATCCTTAAAAACTTCACCCTTGCTACCGCTCAAAGCGTACCAAAAAGTGATTTCTGTGGCTTCAGCAAGGCAAAAAACGGCTACAATAAGTAAAACAAATACAAAAAAAACCTTTTTCATAGAAAAACCTCCTCATGATTTTAGTCCGGTCATTGTGACGGACTTTATAAACTGTTTTTCTGAAAATATATACAACAGAAGCACAGGAACTATTGCCATAAGTGATGCAGCCATCATCAGATGATATTCGCTTCCGCCTTCGCTTATTAAATATCTCAGACCGACAGGAAGCGTTCTCATTTCCGTGGTGTTCGTTACAATTAAAGGCCAGATATAACTTCTCCACTGTCCTAAAAAGGTGAAAAGAGTGATTGTTGCGATAGCAGATCTCGTATTTGGCAATATTACTGCAAATAGTATTCTGAAATATCCACAACCATCTATTCTGGCGGCATTCTGTAAATCCATAGGAATGGACATAAAAAATTGAGTTAAAAAAATGATTGAAAATCCACTGAAAAGGAAGGGAACAATTAAACCCTGATAGGTATCGATCCAATGTAATCCGCTCACTATAAGGAATGTGGGTATCATAGTTACAACAAATGGCATCAACATTGTCGATAAAATAAAACCGAAAATGGTTTTTTTAAATGGAAAATTCAATCTGGATAAAGAATAAGCGGCAAATATTGAAACCCATAATTGTCCGAATGTTGCCAATATGGTGGTAATAATACTGTTTATATAATATCTTCCAAATGGAACCATTTCAAAAACTTTTCCAAAATTATCAAAATTCCAGACCTTTGGGAACCAGGATGGGGGATAGGAGTAAACATCCATCTGTGATTTGAACGCAGACAGAATCATCCAGAAAAATGGAAAGAGTACTACAACTAACCCCAGTGCAAGTATTACAAAGGCAATGATCTGTTTAATTTTTTCGCTCTTCATGATAAAAACTCCCTATTCATAATGAACATGTTTATGCCCCGCTTTCCTCTGCACGGCGGTTAATGCCAGAATCATCATGAATAAAATTACCGCTGCGGCCGAGGCACGCCCAATTTTAAAATTCTCAAACGCCTGCTGATAAATATAGAAGACCATGACTCCGGTGCTGTACAGCGGCCCCCCCTCGGGTGTCATTACGGATATCTGGGTGAAAACTTTAAAAGAGTTTATTATTCCCATCAATATTACAAAATATACTATTGGAGACAAGAGAGGAAAAGTGATTTTGAAAAAAATCTGTCTGCTGTTTCCACCGTCGATTTTTGCCGCTTCCGAATAAGTTTCGGGAATTGCCTGCAATCCCGCAAGGAATATAACGATATCGTATCCCAATCCCTTCCACAACGAAAAAAATATTACAGATAACATAGAAGTGTTAGGGTCGTATAACCATCTTATGGGTGCGATACCAAAGAATCCCAGAATTTGATTCAAAGGTCCGAATGTGGGATCGTATATCCAGATCCATATTAACGTTGCAGCAACCATTGGCAAAATTACCGGCGCGAAATAAGAAGCTCTGAAAAACCTCCTTGCAAAAATTTTTTTATCCAGAAGAATAGCTATGAATAATGATAAGAACAGATCCAGAGGAATTTTAACGCCCGCAAAAATGAGAGTGTTCAGCATAGATTTTAAAAACTTTGAGTCTGAAAATATATAAAAATAATTACTCAGACCTATAAACTTTTTGCTGGTTTTTATCAGGTCCCAGTTGGTAAAACTCAAATAAAAGACATTGATCAATGGTATGACAACAAAAACAACTGCGAGTAATAAAGCCGGTGCCAGACATATGTAAGCCGCTGTTACTTCCTTTTTATTAAATTTTTCTCTGTTCTTTTTCCTAAACATCTCAGCACCTGAAAACAATTTTCATAGCTTTTCCATCTTTCAATAAACTGAAGGCAGTATCTGCCTCGGAAAAACTGAAATAATTTGTAATCAGTCTTTTATAATTATCGGGATTATTTTCTATCAATTCTATTGCTTCTAAAAAGTGAGGTCCCGCATAGCCAAAGCTTCCGATCAGTTTAACTTCTCTATAATGAATACTGTATGGATCCACACTCAACATTGATTTTGAGGGATATCCACTGAAGAGCAGCAGCGATCCTCCATCTGATACTTTGGGAAGATATTCATTTACCAGTTCCGGTTTATTGACGGCCAGAACAATGGAATCGAATATAGTCTCATTATCTTTTTCATACAGTTCGAATCCCTGTTTCTTCAAATATTCTTTTCTGTATTCCGATGTTTCTGCTATAGTCACATCAATATTCTTATCTTTGGCCGTTATTGCAAACAGGGCCCCCATTGGACCTCCACCAACGATCAGAATATTTTTGCAACTTCCTATTTTTCCATATCCATTCAACACACACGCGAGAGGTTCAACCAGAGTAAAAACACTGTTTTCTGAAGATATTTTTATCAATGCTTTTTTTGCATGTTCTTTGTCCATAGCTATATATTCTGCAAAACAACCTGTTTCTAAATAAGTTTTATCTTTACATAACTCCGGTACGCCCTTTTTACATAGTTCACATTGACCACATTCATAATATGGCGCAACCGCAACTAAATCTCCTATATTTATACCCGGAATATCACTCTTCATATCTATTACTTCTCCATAACATTCATGTCCCAGGATCGTTGGAGGCTTAAACATAGGATGTCCCTTTAAAAAAGTTTTTAAATCCGTACCACAAATGCCACATTCTTTTACCTTAACCACAATGTCCCCTTCAGGTTTCTCGATTTCCCTGACTTCCAGTTTTCCAGGTCCAAGATAGATTAAACCTTTCAAATTAATCATCCTCCAAAATATTTATTATTTGATTTGCCGTCATATAATCTGTGATAAGAATATTAAAGAAGCCAGCTCTGGCGCCCGCAATAATTCCCCTTGCTTTTTCCTTTCCCCCAGATAAACAAACTACATTTTTTATTTCCTTTAATTTTTCTATCCTTAATCCTATGATACTTTTCTCCATATCGGTCTTACAGATATTTCCATATTTATCAAAAAATTGCCCTATCATATCTCCGATAGCGTTCAGTTTTTTAAGTTCACCAATTATTTCAGCATCGATCTCCGACTGAAGCACTTTGGAAAAGTTAATAGGAGCGCCTAATCCGACAATTGCAAGATCGAGATTTTTCCACTGCTTGAAAACAGAATTATAGTTTTCACTGATTAAAACATTCCTGTAACTCTCGCTGTGATTAATAAAGGCCGGGGCGTTCAGAAAAAACCTTTTTCCGTTGAACTTTTCTCCTAACCTGTCAATCAGGGTATTCACCTGATAATAAGGTTCTTTCTGCCCTATTCCCCCGATAAGGGGGATAAAATTGCGCATATTATTGTCGTTGTGATAATCCATGGATAAAACTGTGGAATAAACGGTTCTTCCCCATCCCAGACCTACATTTTTTGATTTATTAATAATTCCCGGGAGATAATCACTCGCAGTGGAAGAAATAATTTCAATAACCTTATCATCTGAACTGGAACCGGGATTGACCGAGCCTATAACGACATCTTTCAAACCGAGCATTGTTTCCAGTTTCATTTCAATATCTTTTTTTGACAATTCCACAGGTTCATGAATTTTCACATGTACCATTCCTGTTTCTCTGGCCTTTTTAAGATATCTGGAAATCTGTGGTCTCGAGAGCCCAACCCTTTTTGCAATTTCAGATTGATTCAAATTTTCAAGATAATAAAGTTTTGCAATTCTGTACATTAAAATATTATCTACAGGCTTCGGAATATTAATCTCTCCCCAAAATTAGATTTATTTCGTCAATAAAACCCATGGGATTCTCACTCTGGAAAACATTTCTTCCAAAAGCGAATCCCTTTGCCCCGCAATCGATAGCATTTTTTGCCCATGTTTTTATATCTTCATCTTTAGGACCTCCTGCCAAAATAACGGGAGCAGGACAATTGTTAACTACGTTTTCAAAATTTTTGCAGTAGAACACTTTTAATACATCCGCACCGAGTTCGGCAGCAATTCTCGCCCCGTTTTTCACATATTCAGGGTCGTTGGTTTTGCCGAAATCATTCGCCAGTACCTCTACTATAACCGGAATCGAATATTCATGAAAGGAATCGATAGTCTTTGCCACGCCTTCCATAGAATCGACATCATGTCCACCAAGAATGAGCATTACAATCGCCGCATCCGCACCGGAGTTTATAGCGGCCTTCGGTGTAACCACCGACGGATGACATGACGAAAAATCCGAAAATGCGCTTCCACCGAGTGAAATTCTCATTATCTGTTTTTTTGGAAAAACTTTTTCATCTGAAATATATTTGAAAATTCCGGGATTTAAAATAAATCCGTCCGCTTTCGAATCGGATAATTTTGAAACAAGCTCAATAGGCTTTTCTAATCCTTTCATTGCACCAAATATCTGCGGATGATCTAAAGCAACCAAAAATAATTTATCTTCATTTTCAAAAAGTCTTGCAACATTTTTTTTCAAACCTGTCATATTATGCCTCCATTTATATGCACATATGTGCATTACATAAGTGTATAATAAATTATACCATTTTTTTCCATAAAAACAAGTTATTGGTATATTTTTTTTATAAAATTTTATTTATATAATTATTTTATGAAAAATAATACACGGATTGTGTTCATAAAAACAAACTTCTATTCAGTAATTAAAAACATAAAATATAATTATTGAATGTATAATATCAAAGAAGATAAGGAATATTCTATTAAAAATAAAAGAACGAGTCACCGGCTCAGGCCCCTTATAAATAAAAAAATCACAAATTGTTTTAAAAAGGAACAATCCTGATAAATAAGAAAAAGTGGATGAAATTTTGAATAAAACGAATCCATAAGAAAATGATAATAGAACACTGTAGAATTGAGAAACTCTTGGAGATCCGGAAAGCCGGTTTTACGGGTAAATATATCACAGAGAACTCAAAAAAAGATACAAGATGATAAACAAGGTTTTGGGATAAAATGTACAGAGTTACTCATAAGATTTGGTAAAATTAAAATATGATAAAGTGACTGATTTGTTGGAGGTGATAATATGAAGAAAATAATAGCACTTGTAGAGAATCAATTCGATGATTTGGAATTCTGGTATCCTGTATTGAGATTAAAAGAAGAGAATTTTGAAGTACATATAACCGCTGAGAAAGAGAATCAGAAGTATGTAGGTAAATATGGAGTTCCCGTGGTTTCGGAATATAGTTTTAATAAGATTGACTTTAACGAATATTCGGGAATTCTTATACCGGGAGGATGGGCCCCGGACAAACTCAGGCGGTATGAAAATGTTTTAAAGATTGTTAAAGGATTATACGAACAAAATAAAATTATTGGCCAAATTTGCCATGGACCATGGGTATCGATTTCTGCCGGAATATTGAGCGGAAAGAAAGTCACCAGTACTCCCGGTATTAAAGATGATGTAAAAAATGCCGGAGGTGAATGGTTTGATAAACCCTTTGTACTGGATGGGAATATTGTCTCCGGAAGGAGACCGATGGATTTGCCATTTTACATGAGAGAATACATTAAAAAATTGAAGGATATATAAAAGAAAAGGGACACGATAAGTGTCCCTTTTATAAAATTTCAAATGATTTCTTTATTTTTTGTGATATTTCTTCATCGGTGAGAGTGAGTCTGGCAACTCCGGATCTGACAGCGGCCTTGGCAACTTCGAATGCTATGTTATAACCAACATCTCTGTCAAAGGGTGCGGGAATTATTTTATCCACAGTTAATTCGTTTTCAGGAACCATTCCTGCAAGAGCATCCACGGCGGCAAGCTTCATTTCGTCGTTGATGTCCGAAGCCCTGACATCCAGAGCACCTCTGAAAAGTCCGGGAAAAACCAGAACATTGTTGATCTGATTAGGAAAATCCGATCTTCCGGTGGCGACGATTTTTGCGCCGGCTTTTTTGGCATCTTCCGGATATATTTCGGGAACAGGATTCGCTGCGGCGAATATGATGGGATCTTTGTTCATCTTTTTAACCATATCTTTTGTAAGGAGACCGCCAACAGATGTTCCAATAAAAACATCTGCATTGACCAGTGCTTCTCCCAACCCACCGGACAGATTTTCAGGATTAGTACTTTCGGAAATTTCTTTGTGAAAATCATTCAAGAGAGTTTTTGGATCATTTTTGTTGATTATCCCGTTTTTATCAACTGCAACTATATTTTTTATTCCTGCGGCCAGCAGCATCTTTATCGTGGCTCCGCCAGCTGCCCCTATACCTATTGAAACCACTTTCAGATCATCTAAATTTTTATTCGTGAATTTCAGAGCATTTTTCAATGCCGCTAAAATAATTATCGCCGCTCCATGTTGATCATCATGAAAAACGGGAATGTTGAGTTTTTCTTTTAACATTTTTTCGATGTAAAAACATTTTGGCGCGCAAATGTCTTCTAAATTTATTCCCCCGAATGTTGGTTCGATCATTTCTACAAAATTTATTATTTCTTCGGAATTCTGATTATTAATACAGAGAGGAAAGGCATCCACATTTCCAAATTCTTTGAAAAGGACGGCTTTTCCTTCCATGACAGGGAGTCCGGCTTCAGGTCCTATGTTTCCAAGACCCAGGACTGCAGATCCGTCCGAAACTATAGCCACATAATTCCATTTGTTTGTCAGATCATAAACCCTGTCTTTATTCTTTTTTATTTCCTTACAAACATCTGCAACTCCGGGAGTGTAGGCCAGAGAAAGATCTTCTTTATTCTGTATTCTCACCCGGCTTTTTACTGTCAATTTTCCTCTGTTTTCTTCGTGTAATTTTATAGATTCATTCATTATATTTTCCTTTTCTACTTTCTCGCCAGTAATTTTTCCGCTTTTTTTACTATATCTTCAGCTGTCAGTTCGAATCTTTTCATGAGATAATCGACCTGGCCAACTTCACCAAACAGATCCTGAACGCCTATCATCTCTAAAGGAACGGGATAATTTTTTACTAAAACTTCGGATACCGCAGAAGCCAGTCCGTTATGAACATTGTGATTTTCTGCGGTCAGTATGGCCCCGGTTTTTTTTGCGGACTCAATGATTATTTCAGTATCGACAGGTTTTAATGTGAAAAGATCCACGATTCTTGCCGAAATATTTTTTCCCTCAAGTATTGCAGAAGCTTTTATAGCTTCTTCCACCATTATTCCGGAGGCAATTATGGTCAGATCGGTTCCGTCTTTTACCAGAACGCCTTTGCCGATTTCAAATTCTGAGCCCTTTTCATAAATTTCTGCCGCATTTTTTCGTTGCAGTCTTATATACATAGGGCCGTAATCTTCCATAATCTGATCAATCAAGTAATCCAGCATTACAGGATCTGTCGGTTCTATGATTTTCATAGTTGGAATACCTCTCATCATGCCAACATCTTCAAGAGGCATATGAGTACCGCCGTTATAAGCTGCCAATACACCTGGATCAGTTCCAACAATTTTTACATTCAATTTATTGTAAGAAACTGCTAAATAAATCTGGTCGAGTGCCCTTCGTGCATTGAAACACGAGAATGTGTGAGTGAACGGGATTTTACCGGTGGCGGATAATCCCGCTGCCATGCCTATCATATTCGCTTCCTGAATTCCCACATCTATCCCCCTGTCTGGGAAAGCCTTTTTGAATTTTATAGTTCCGTTTGAATTCATTAAATCGGCATCGAGTACAACTATCCTTTTATCTTCTTTTGCCCTTTCTATAAGATTGTCGATGTAAACATCTTTCATTAATATTTTTGATTTATCATGAGTTTTAGATATTTTTACTGTCATCATTCATCACCTTCTTTCAATAAAACTTCGATTGCTTCATCCATCTGTTCTTTTTTGAATTTCATATGATGATTCAACTCAACTCCTTCAGCAAAACTGCATCCTTTACCCTTAATCGTATCTAAAACTATCACGGAGCTTTTATCAGAGCTCTGTGCTCTTTTAATTGCATCATAAATCTGTTCTATGTTGTGACCGTCGACCTCCTGGGAGAACCACCCGAAATCTTCGATCTTTGCCCTGATATCACCGATCGAATTGATGTCATCTGTGTAACCGTCGAGCTGCTGTTTGTTGTTATCAACAAAAACTATCAGGTTTTTCATGGGATGATTTCCGGCATACAAGAACGCCTCCCATACCTGTCCTTCCTGACATTCTCCATCACCCAGAATCGCATATACAAAATTGTCTTTTTTATCCAGTGCATTGCCCACAGCAATTCCGAGAGCCATTGATATGCCCTGGCCCAGAGAACCGGTCGACATATCGATACCGGGGGTATGATTTCTGTCACAATGACTCGGCAAATCAGTTCCGCCCTTGTTTAAAGTTTTTAATAATTCTTTATCGAAAAAACCTTTTAAAGCGAGTGTGGCATAAACGGCAGGCCCTGAATGACCCTTCGAAACTACCAGCCAATCTCTGTCTTCCATTTTTGGATTTTTTGGGTCTACATTCATGACTTCTCCATATAAAACTGCCAGAAGTTCAACTATGGACATAGAACCACCTATGTGTCCAAATCCCAAGTTACCCAGTTCTTTCATAGTTTCAAGTCTTATTGACTTCGCAAATTTTTTTATTTCTTTCTTCTTTTCTTCAGTAAGCATATAATCACCTCTTCTATTATCTAATTCATTATCTATTATAACTAGGATTGTTGTAACAATCAAATAACTATACTATATTCACATCGAAACTTGAATTTAAAGCATTTCAGAATCTACCAAAATTTTAAATTCAAAAATTTAAACCCGTTTCAAAGGCCTTCAAATTGATATCTATATATTTCTCCTTAATGTTATTTTTCAGGATCTCGTTCCAGTTCACTTTTTTCAGATCCAAAAACTTTGCCAGTTTTCCCAGAAGAATAATATTCTGAACTCTTATATTACCAATTTTTTTAGCTTCCTCCGAAGCGTTTATCACCACGGTATTCACTTTATTTTTCAATTCATCGATTATCCCATCGGGGTATTTACTGGCACCTCTGGAAATCGGAGCGGAGTGTATTCTGTGAGGATTTACAATCAAAACTCCTTGGGGGTTCAGAAATTCAATATATCTCATCGCTTCCATTTCTTCGAAAGCAACCAGTATGTCGGCTTTCCCTTTCCCTATTATAGGAGAAAAAACTTTTTCGCCATATCTCACCTGTGTTGTAACACTTCCTCCCCTTTGAGCCATCCCGTGAACTTCAGACATTTTCACGTCGAATCCTTCATTTATTAATGCTTTTGCAAGGATTTTACTTGTCAGTATTATCCCCTGTCCACCGACACCTACGAGAAGAATATTCCTGGTCATCGTTGATCACCTGTTCTTTCTATTGCGTCAAAGGGACAGATTTGAGCGCAAACCGAACAACCAACGCACGTGTTTTCGTCTATGATGGACCCGATGTTTTCATCGAATGAAATGGACGGACATCCGGCTTTTAAACACATTTTGCATTTTTTACATTTTTCTCTGTTAACTTTGAAAATTCCTGGAATTTTTTTGAAATTTTCTTTTTCTTCTTCTTTGAGTTTTTTAAGAGCACATGGCCACCTCGTGATAATCACGTAAGGTTCGTCACTCTCTATAGCTCTATCCAGGGCTTCATTTACCTGTTTTAAATTATTTGGATTGATGGTTTCCACATTTTTAACTCCAAGTGCTTTAACGAGATTTTCAATATTTACTTCAGGTGTTTCTGTATCTTTGAGTGTGTATCCTGTTCCGGGGTTTTCCTGATGGCCGGTCATTGCGGTTATTCTGTTGTCAAGTATTATTACGGCGGCGTTCCCCTTGTTGTATGTAATATCCAGTAAACTTGTTATACCTGAATGAAAAAAAGTTGAATCTCCTATTATCCCTATCGCTTTAATTTTCTGATTGCTTTTTTCGAATGCTTTTGAAAATCCGTGTGCGGCGCTTATGCTAGCTCCCATACATATAATAGTATCCATTGCATTGAGTGGTTCGGTGCTTCCAAGAGTATAACAACCTATATCACCGTTTATCGCCACATTTTTTCTTTTGCTCAATTCATAAAATATCCCTCTGTGTGGACATCCCGAACAGAGTGTCGGAGGTCTGCTGACGATTTTCTCTTCGTTTATTTTTATAAATTCGTTTTTGACATTCAATAATTTTTCTTCGACTATATCGGGATTCAATTCCCCTTCAACGGGTATTTTTTCTTTTCCTGTGACATCGAGACCCAACATTCTGCAATAATTTTCAATTATCGGTTCATTTTCTTCAACGACGTATATTTTTTTCATTTTTTTTGAAAAATTCAGAATAGTGTTCCCGGGCAATGGAAAGGTAAACCCGATTTTTAAATACGAAGCGTCGTTTCCAAAAACTTCTTTGGAATACTGATATGAAATGCCGGATGTTATTATTCCTATTTCACCGGAATTCAATTCTATTTTATTCAATGAACATGAGTTGTTGTATTCCTCTATATCTTTCAGTTTCTTTTCGAGGTGTGAATGATGAATTCTGTTGTTTGCCGGCGTAGATACGAATGCGGAAATATTTCTTTTGTATTTTTTGAAAGACGGTTCTTTTCTTTCGCCCAATGTAACCATTCCTTTACTGTGACAGACCCTTGTCGTCATTCTGAAAAGTACTGGAATCTTAAATTTTTCACTGATTTCGTATGCCTTTATCAGAAAATCCTTCGCTTCCTGACTGTCCGAAGGTTCTATCATTGGAATTTTCGCATGTCTGGCGTAGTATCTGTTGTCCTGTTCATTTTGTGAACTGTGAAGTCCCGGGTCATCGGCGGTCACGATGACGCACCCTCCCTCGGTTCCTATATAAGCAAAGGTAAACATAGGATCGGCAGCCACGTTAAGTCCGACATGTTTCATAGCACAAATCGATCTTGCCCCGGCAATCGAAGCGCCCGCAACCATTTCCAGCGATACTTTTTCGTTCGGTGCCCACTCTGAATAAATTTCTTTGTATTGTGCTATGTTTTCGAGTATTTCGGTACTGGGTGTCCCCGGATAGGCGGAAGCAACAGTTACTCCGGCCTCGTATGCTCCCCTTGCAACCGCTTCGTTTCCGCTTAAAAGTTCTACTTTCATTTAATCACCCCTCTCGATCCATTTTGATTCGATTTTTGTCAGTAAATCTCCCCTTTTGTTGTATATCACTTGATTCACAATATTTTTCAAAATTTTTGTTTTGACTACAACGTTATCCCCAAGTACAGCTTCTTTTTTATAAAGAATGTCTATTTCTTCCATTCTGTTTTTTTCCAAAAAATCAAAATCTATCGAATTGATTGCCCATCTCAGATATACCGAATTGTTGGCGTGTCTGTAATAGTCTATGTCGAGAAAATCCACCGAAAATTCTTTTTGAGAATCATAATTATCATATGTTTTTATTTCTTTGAAAAATAAACTTTTATCACCACCGGGCTTCGGATATAAATTGGCAATTTCTTCGGTAATCCTGGCCGGTCTTCTTTTTTTTAAATCCATCAAAATCACTTGCGCGTTGATATCCGTTAGGATTTTATCGTTATATACTTTCTGAAATTTTCTGTAAGCATAAAATCCCTTGTGAGAATAGGGCCAGGTATTTAAAATAAATTTAGAAGGATAAGTGATTTCATTATTGAATTTTATTCTCCACCTCAGCAGAATCCATGCAACATTATATTTAGTTAATATTTCATGCTGTCTGGGATATTCACTTATGTTTTCTTCTGTTAAGAGATCGCCGACGTATCTGATTAAAGAAGGAAGAGTTTGGTATCCGAATTGATCTGTATCCTGAAAATTTAATCTGTATTCTCTTACTGTTAACCTCTTGTTTATAGTATTTCCACCTCCTTTTTTAGTTTATCACATAAAAAATGATATTATTTAAATATATTGGACAAGAAATGATTATGGAGGTATTTAAATGTTGAAGGAAAAGATTCGGGATTTTTATTCATTGGGATACTTGAATTGTGCGGAATCGATGCTTTATGGTGCGAACGATTATTATGATTTAAATCTTGATAAAAAAGCTTTCAAGCTCATGTCAGCCTTTGGTGGAGGAATGCAAATTGAGAGTGTTTGTGGTGCAATAACCGGTGCTCTGTCAGTTATTGGTGTCATTTTTACTGAAAAATATCAGCACGAGGGGGAATTGGTAAAAACCGTTACTACAGATTTTATGTCAAAAATAAAGAAGGTATTTGGAAGCTATGACTGCAGTGATATAAAAAAAGACTGGAGAGATGAAGAAAATGGCTGTATAGAAGTAGTGAGTAAGGTTGGCGAAATCCTTGAGGAGACAATAAATAAATATAGAGAATAGATTTGGGGGGTAATCATGAGAAAGTTTTTTATAATAATCGCTTTAATATTAATTTGTTCTTATTTTTTTGCTTCAGATCTTTATGATCCGATAAAAAGAACGATTGAAATAACCGGGAATTTTGGTGAGTACAGATCGATTTCAAAGAATCTGGCCGTGCCGGAACATTTCAACCTCGGCATAGGTATATCAACGGGAGGAATCACAGGAGTCAACGTTTATTCGCCAGGCAAAGGTTATGTGGAGTCTATTTCTGTGAATGATTCCCTGTACGGTCATACCGTTACTATCGTTTTGCCTAATCAGAAAAACGTGATTACGAATGAAATGGGAATAAAGGTTATGTTTGCGCATATTGAGAGTGCCGGTTCTTCCGAATCTTCCGATACGAGAAAACTCGATAAAATTTTCGATATGTTGCTTTCGGGCAGTCCTACCAGATATAAAAAAATGATATTCAATCCGAATGAAATTGAAGTGTTTGACGGGCAGATTGTTGCTCAATCAGGAGACAGCGGTAATGTTCCGCCTTATCTTCATATAGAGATTATGGATAACGATGAATCCGTTTATATCAATCCGGATATTTATTATGATTTTGGGAATCCGGAAACGTCGATAATTGTTGATAAAATAAAAATTGGTTCCAACGTATACGATTTAAATCCCGGAGAAAGACCCAATCTTGAGATTAAATCCGGACAGAATATTGATCTTCATGCCGCAGTAAAACTCAGATATAGTATAAGTCCCAAAAAAATTCAATTGTTTCTAGAAAATAATCTGACTTATGAAATAGATTTTGAAGTGATCGATGAAGAAGATTCTTTTGATCCCGGCGAAGTGTATTATGACTCCACAAATTCGGATTACTGGTTCGCTTTGAACTCTAAGGATTTAAGCAGTGTGATAACTGTTAATGACTGGGATAATGTGGATACCAGTTTTTCTCATGAGGCAAAAGTGGTTGTTACAGATAATTGGGGGAGGACTTCATCCAGGAGTTTCATTTTGGATTACAAATAAAATCGGGAGAGATATATGTTGGAAAGATATTCGCTATCACCCATGAAAGAAATATGGGGAGAGGAAGAGAAGTACAACAGGTGGTTAACGGTTGAGATTGCCGTGATAAAAGCATTTGAAGATAAAGCAATCGCCCCCAGAGGAATCTGGAAAAAAATCCTGAAAAAGGTAAGTATAAACATTGATGATATATCGAAGACAGAAAAAAAAGTGGACCACGATGTAATAGCATTCATCAAGAGTATAACTGAGAATCTGGATAATGATGAAGAGAGATTTTTTCACATGGGACTGACTTCTTCAGATATAGTTGATACGGCACAGGCTATGGCGTTGAAAAACAGTGGTGAGCTTCTTTTATTGTCTCTGGATGATTATCTTGCCTCACTTAAAAAAATTGCTATAAAAAATAAGAACGTTATTACAGTGGGAAGAACACACGGGGTACACGCCGAACCTACCTCCCTGGGTCTGAAATTTTTGAATTATTATTCGGAGATGTTGAGAAACAAAGATAGATTGAAGAGAGCAATTGAAAATATTTCAGTTGGAAAGCTCAGCGGAGCTGTTGGCAACTATGCAAATATTGATCCAAAAGTGGAAGAATTGGCCTTGAAAAAACTTGGTCTCAAACCATCCAAAATAACAACACAGGTTATACAGAGGGATGTTCACTCGGAATATGTTTTTGTCCTGGCCTTAATAGGGGCATCTATAGAAAGAGTTGCCACCGAAATCAGACATTTGCAAAGGACAGAAGTTTTGGAGATGCAGGAACCTTTCAAGGTAAATCAAAGAGGATCCTCTGCGATGCCGCATAAAAAAAATCCTATTTTATGTGAAAGATTATGCGGGATGTCCAGATTGCTTAGAGGTTATGTAAGCACTTCGATTGAGAATATAAATTTATGGCACGAAAGGGATATTTCTCATTCTTCAACTGAGAGGGTTATTTTGCCCGATTCAAATTTGATATGTTTTTATATGTTGAAAAAAGTGAAATATCTGGTTGATAATCTGATTATAAATTATGAAAATATTAACGGGAATTTTAACGCTTCTTACAATCTGATTTATTCCCAGAAAACTATGCTCAAATTAATAGAAAAGGGTTTGACCAGAGAAAAAAGCTATAAAACAGTTCAGAATATTGCAATGGACTCCTGGAATAATAAAATCGATTTCAAAAAGTTGATTAAGGAGAATGAGGAAGTTTCAGGGTTATTGACTGAAGAAGAGTTCAAAGAAATTTTTAATCCCGAAGCATTTTTGAAAAATATCAATGAGATATACAAAAGATTTTCAATAAAAGATGGAGGAAAAAGATGAATAGGATGGCAATAGTAGGCTCCTTATGGGGAGATGAAGGGAAGGGAAAAGTAGTAAATTATTTTTCTGACAAATATGAATGGCTTGTGAGATTTTCTGGTGGTTCCAATGCAGGCCATACCATTTATTATAATGAAAAGAAGTATGTTAATCATCTTCTCCCGTGCATTAAACCGGACAATGATTCCAAATCATTTCTTGGAGCCGGTATGGTTATAGATCTTGAGCAGTTGGTCAGTGAATTGGAAGATTATGAAAAAGAGTTCAAAGGTTATGCTTCCAGGGTATATATTGATCCCGAGGCATTTTTAGTTTTGCCCTGGCATAAAGAAGAAGATGGATTTTTGGAAGACATGAGGAGAGAACCAATTGGAACGACAAAGAGGGGAATTGGTCCCGCATATACCGATAAATCTTCCAGAGAAGGTATAAAGCTGTACCACCTTTTTGATAAAGAAACTCTGAAAGAAAGATTGCTGGATAATTATCATCTGAAAAAAAATAAATATAATGAAAAGTTTCATTTATCTGCTGATGAAATGCTTTATTATTTACTCAATCTCAAAGATAAATTATTGAATTTAAAGGTTAACTTTACGAGTGCAATAGATATGGTTTCGATATTCAGAAACACTTCCGTATTATTCGAGGGGGCCCAGGGTGTTCTTCTTGATCTCGATTTTGGAACTTATCCCTTTGTAACTTCCGGGTCGTGTATGGCACATGGAGTTTCTTCGGTCGGTTTTTCCACATTTGAACTGGATAACGTGATGGCTGTTTTAAAGGCATATACTACCAGAGTTGGTGCAGGTCCATTTCCAACGGAAGAAGAAGGAGAACTGGCGGAAAAAATAAGGCAGAAGGGAAATGAATTTGGCGCGACTACCGGCAGACCAAGAAGAGTTGGATGGATTGATTTACCGGCACTTCGATATGCCAAAATCAGATCAGGGTTCACAAATTTTGTAATGACGAAGGCGGATGTTTTGAACGGATTTGAAAAAATCAAAGTATGTACGGCTTACAAATGCGGAGATGAAATTATCGAAGTTCCTTCAACTTCTTTCGACTTTTTCAGAGCGGAACCGATTTACGAGGAATTGCCCGGATGGGAGGACACACACAGTATAAATTTCTTGAAATATATCACTTACATCGAGGAAAAGATAGGAATTCCGGTTGATTATATATCCTATGGACCAAAAACATATGAAATGGAAAGCAAATCAGATATGATAATGAATCTGAAATAATTATTTTTTTTCTTTTAAGATGGCAGAAAAGTCATCGATAGCTTTTTTGCCGGACAAGGATATTTCGTATAAACCCCGATCTATTCTATTGAACCATCTGTAATAATTTTTATATAAAATACTTTGAGTTTTTGATGGAGCTCCCCTCTTTATCAATTCAGCGGGGGAGCTCTTCCCATATTCATTCAGAAGCTTTGCTACGAGTAGACAGTCCTCTCTGTATGCTGTGATGATTTTTTTCTTTGAGATACCCGCATTGTTGTAATTACCCGTTCTGCCGTCGAATTCTTTTATCAACAGCTCTCTCTTTTTGCCTTTTTTATTATTCTCTTTTATCTTTGGGGTGGAAACGATTTCTACTATTCTGTCCTTACTCAGCATATAAATTATTATCAATCCGATATTCAGTTCTTTAAGTAGTTTCAGTTTATTTTTAAAGCTCCTCGATCTAATGCCATATTTTGGAGCGGGAATACAGATAAACACTCCATCAACCATCTTTTTTCTTTCCACAGCCTGGCACAGCAGATCGACAGAGAGGTTTTTTTTCAGTTCAATACAATAATATTTTTCGTTCTTTTGAGCAACCATATCACAATTTTTTATTTCACACCTGATCAAAAATCCTTTTTTAATCAGAAAATCTTCTAAAGGTTTGGAAAGTTCCTCTTCAAAGTTTATCTTTTTCACGGCTGAATAATCCGGGATTATCAAAAATACTGAAAAGCCCTCCGGTGTGGATGAACAGTACATTCTCACCTGCAAATTCATTTTTGGAAATTTCGAGCATTCCTCTGAAAGCCTTCGATGTATATGTACCGTCAAGAATCAGGCCCGTTTTTAAAGCAAGTTCATTTATCAATGATATATCTTCCGGTGAGGGTACGGAATAAGCAGGTCCCTGAAAATCATCATATATCTCTATCCTGCTTTCTTCAGCATTTATAAGATAGCCGTATTTTTTAATTTCATTCACCAGTCTCACAGTTTTTTCCTTGAAAAAATCCGATTTATCTTTTGTAACGTTTATTCCAATCAATCTCGTTTTTTTGTTGCCGATCAGATTCAACCCTGCAAATAATCCGGCATATGTTCCCGCGCTTCCAACGGCACAGAATATAGCCTTGATATTTTCCAGATTGATTTGCGAAGACATTTCCAGCACACAATTCAGATAACCTAGCGTACCCAGGGAATTGGATCCTCCTTCAGGAATCTTGTAAATTTTTTCCCCCTTTTTGACCAATTCTTTTTCATATTCATCATATATTTTTTCTATAGAATCGTATTGTTCCTTTGTGACAAAAATATTTTCTGAATCCAGCAAACTGTCTATCAAGAGATTTCCGTTTATTTTGGCAGGTTTTTCCCCCCTCAAAAAGAGGACGGGTCTCATACCAAATCTTCTTGAAAGACATGCGGTGGCACGGGCGTGGTTCGATTGAATACCACCACATGTAAAAATCGTCGTGGAATTTTTCTCTAAAGCATCATACAAAAGAAACTCCAGTTTGCGGATTTTATTTCCTGAAGCTATTGAGGCTGTTAAATCGTCCCTTTTGATATAGATGTTGAAATTGTATCTTTCAGATAATGTCGGTAATTTTTCTATTGGGGTGGGCAAATTTGCAAGTTTTAATCTCATAAAACCTCCTTATTGATTACGCATACTGATGTATAATATTATAAATTATACATTAAATATACCGTGTGATTTTTTCAAAAAAACGAAAAAGGAGAAGTTCTGTGAAAAAAAAGATAATTTTAGATTGTGATCCCGGACATGACGATGCCGTTGCCATATTGTTAGCTGGAGCACTCAACAGCATAGAATTTCTGGGGATAACATCTGTTGCAGGGAATTCGTATGTTAAAAACACCACGAGAAATGCTCTGATCATAGTTGAAAATGCGGGATTGAATATTCCAGTGTGTGAAGGTTGTTCTAAACCCCTTGTGAGAAATCAAATAGTTGCACCGGATATTCATGGAGAGTCCGGGTTGGAAGGGGCCGAATTACCACTGCCGAAGAAAGCCAAAGATCCTAGAAAGGCTGTTCAATTCATATCTGAAATGATAAGGGAGAACCCAAATGAAGTTACTATAGTAGCGGTTGGTCCGCTCACAAATATTGCGAATTTTGTTATAGATTATGAAGAATTAGTTCCTTTGGTGAAAGAATTGGTCATCATGGGCGGAGGAATAAATTTTGGAAATACTACACCCGTGGCGGAGTTTAACATTTATGCAGATCCGGAAGCCGCTCAAATAGTTTTTAATTCGGGAATACCTATAACTGTATTTCCACTCGATGTTACTCATCAGACAAAAATTTATATGGATGAGATAAAGAGAATGCAGAAATATTCTTCGAATATAGTTTCTAAGATGGGATTACTGTTGGAATTTTTTCATCAGACATATTATGATATCTTTAAAATTGAAGGAGCTCCCCTTCATGATCCGTGTACGATAGCGTACCTGGAGGATCCGGAAATTTTTGAGTATGAAGATTACTACTGTCAGATAGAAACCAAAGGTGAATTGACCTATGGTCAAACCGTAGTAGATTATTGGAAAACATCCGGAATGAAACCGAATTCAAAATGGGCATTAATAGCTGATAGAGATAAATTTATTGATTTGCTTTTCAGCTCTTTTTTGAACTATAAATGATAAGGAGTGAGTATGGAAAATCCAAGATATCATATTCAAATTGAAGATAACAGTTTCGTAGGAAAATATGTTTTATTACCCGGAGATAGAGGCAGGGTAAAAAGGATGGCGAAATATCTGGAAGATGTGAAAATTGTCGGGGATAACAGAGAATATTTCACTATGACGGGATTGTTGAAAGGCGAAAAAGTTTCGGTGATGTCAACGGGAATGGGTGCACCGTGTATATCAATAGGAGTGGAAGAATTCAGAACTCTTGGATCCGACACTTTCATAAGAGTCGGAACTACCGGAGCGATGCAGCCAAATATAAAATTAGGTGATTCAATTATCGCCACCGCTGCGATAAGAGATGATGGTACCATGGATGAATATGTTCCAAAACAATTTCCTGCCGTAGCCGATTTCGAAGTGATTAACGAAATGAAAAATGCCGCTGAAATTATAGGAAATCCCTATCATTTAGGTATAGTCCAGTCGGCAGATTCCTATTACGGGAGGATTTTCAATCCTGGACCTGCCGAGGGATTATGGAGTTTATATTCTAAAGCGGGAGTTCTGGCGGTGGAAATGGAAATTTCTGCCCTTTATATTTTGGGTGCGATCTTTGGCCTGCGAACGGGAGCCATTCTCACTGTACGTGAAGAAAGAGGAAAAATTGGAGATGAGGTGGCGCAAGCGGGTGAAAAATATGAGAATGGTTTGGAGAAGTCGATTCAAATAGCATTTAAATCAATTGAACTTTTGATTGAAAAAGATAGGGCGAGGGCCCACAAATAACAGGAGGTGTATTTATGAAAAAAGTGGTAACTTTATTAACGGTGATTTTATTCACATTAACGGTTTTTGCAGCAGGCCCAAAAATATTGAATTTAATCAATGGTACACTGGGGGACAAATCATTCTTTGATTCGGCAGCAAGGGGTATGGAAATGGTTGAAAGTGAACTGGGCCTTGAGACGAAAACGGTTGAAATGGGATACAACCCTTCGGAATGGGTCCCTACTCTTGAAGATATGTCAGATTCCGGGGAATATGACGTAATTGTTGTTGGTACCTGGCAGATGGTGGATGCATTAGCGGAAATAGCACCTTACTATCCGGACATAACATATATAATTTATGATACTTCAATGCCCTTTGAAAATGGAGATCTTGATAATGTCTACGCCATGACATATAAACAGAATGAAGGTTCTTTTTTGGCGGGTGTCCTGGCAGCCACGGTTTCTGAAGATGAAAATTTAGAATTCAACAACCCGGATAAAAAAATCCTCGGTTTATTGGGTGGTATGGATATCGCTGTTATTAACGATTTCCTGGTAGGGTACATTGAGGGGGCACAATATGTCGATCCCGAAATGAAAGTTGCAGTTTCATATGTTGGCGCATGGAATGACCCTGCAAAGGGAAAAGAATTTACACTGGCGATGTACAGACAGGGTGCGGATGTTGTTTTTGCAGTTGCAGGCGAAACGGGAAACGGTGTTTTAGAGGCGGCAAAAGAAATGGATAAGTGGTCAATCGGTGTCGATTCCGACATGCAGTTGATATACGAAGAGAAGGATATGGGAATAGTTGATCACATGTTAACGTCCATGCTTAAAAATGTTGATCAGTCAATTTTAAGGGCGGTTAAACTTTATTTGAACAATGAGCTTCCGATGGGAACAGAAGAGGCGTTGGGTCTGAAGGAAGGATCGGTAGGTCTCGCTTCAAATAAATATTTTGATAAATTCCTCGAAGACAATCCGGCGATTGCTGCAAAATTAGAAGAAATTGAACAAAAAATACTGAACGGAGAAATAACCGTTTCTACAGCAATTGGATTAACAAATGAAGAATTGAATGCTATAAGAGATTCTGTTAGACCATAAACAGCATAAAATTTTCAGGCTTCCGTGAGGAGGCCTGTTTTTTATCAAGGGGTGATTGAATGGAAGAAAAGAATATTCTTGAAATGCGAAACATTTGGAAAATATATCCGAACGGTGTTGTTGCAAACAAGTCCATTGATCTTTTTGTAAAAAAGGGAGAAATCCATGCTCTGTTAGGAGAAAATGGTGCTGGAAAATCAACCTTGATGAAAGTTCTTTTTGGAATAGAACAACCAACAAAGGGAAAAATTATTTACGAGGGGAAAGAAATTGAAGTTACATCACCACATAAAGCCATAGAATTTGGAATTGGAATGGTACATCAGCATTTCATGCTTGTTCCATCTTTGACCGTGGCAGAAAATATTATTCTTGGGATGGAACCCAGGAAAGGGTTATCGGTAAATATGGAAAAAGCATATGAATTTGTTAAAGCGCAATCGGATGCCTTTGGGTTGTCTGTTCCTTCGACAGAAAAGATTAAAGATATTTCTGTTGGAATGAAACAGAGAGTCGAAATAATAAAGACTCTCGTGAGGGGAGCAAATCTGATAATTCTGGATGAACCTACCGCTGTTCTCACTCCTCAGGAAACCGTCGATCTTTTTAAAGCTTTGAAAACACTGACATCAAAAGGAAAGACCATTATATTTATTACACATAAATTGAATGAAGTGAAAGAAATTGCCGATAGAATAACGGTAACCAGGAGGGGAAAGGTCGTCGGTACTGCCGACGTGAAAGATATCACGGAGTTGGAAATGTCGAGAATGATGGTCGGAAGGGATGTTGAAATGTCCATAGACAAAAATAAGATCAATCCCGGGGAAAAAATTCTTCAGGTTAAGGATCTGAGTTATATTAGAAATGACGGTGTGGTTGCAGTAAAAAATATTTCCTTTTTCCTGAGAAAAGGAGAAATCCTGGGTGTTGCAGGTGTGGAAGGGAACGGTCAAACTGAACTGGTCAGGATGATTACAGGTATTTCCGAAAGAGATTCCGGCGAAATAGTCATCGATGATATTATTGTTCCGAAGAAAACTAATCCGGGCTTTTGCAGAAACGCCGGGTTGAGCCATATTCCCGCCGACAGAATGGAAAGAGGTGTTGCTTCAAATTCTTCAATAGAATCAAATATTATAAGTGATAGATTCAAAAGAGAACCATATTCAAAAAAGGGAATATTAAACAGGAAAGTTATCAGTAAATTCGGCGAAAAGATGATTAAAGAATTTGACATAAGAGCTGACAGTGCAAAAACTGAAATTAATATGCTTTCCGGAGGGAATATTCAAAAAGTGGTTGTGGCCAGAGAATTCACCTCGGATTCAAAAATTACCATTGCCGACCAGCCAACGAGAGGTATTGACGTGGCTGCTGCGGATTTTATAAGAAGAAGATTGGTAAAAGAAAGGGAACAGGGATTGGCGGTCTTACTCGTCTCAGCAGACTTGACGGAATTATTGGAAGTGGCGGACAGAATAATTGTCCTGTTTAAAGGAGAAATTGTCGCTCACTTTGAGGATGTATCCGGATTAAATGAAAATATACTCGGAGAATATATGCTGGGAATTAAAAAAATGTCGGAAGACGAAATGGGTGGTTTATAATGAAAGCTAACAACAGATTCACTATTTATAGAATAGGAATAGCGATTGGTATAGCTTTGTTGATAGGTTATATTATAGTTTTTATTTCCAGTATTCCGTCCGGCGATATAGATTTCTGGGAAAAAATGAAAGAAGCATTCAATTCCGCAAATGAAGCTTACAGATATTTTCTGACCGGTACCGTTGTTAAGTGGAGATCATCAGGAGCGGCTTTTAACCAGAGCGGATTTATACAGTGGATGAACGAATCCGTTCCCATAATTATAACCGGGTTGGCAATTTCTATGGTATTTTCAGCCAAGCAATTTAATATTGGGGCTGAAGGACAAATGTTTTTAGGTGCTGCGATAGCAACGGCGGTTGGTATATATTTTCCCGGTATTCCATTTATATCAACGGTGGTTGTAATAGTTGTTGCAATGCTTGCCGGGGCTGGATTTGCCACTATACCCGGGTTTTTAAAAGCAAAATTAAAGGCCTCCGAGCTGGTCACTTCTCTCATGTTGAATTATGTGGCATTTTTTATGGGACTTTTCATAATAAAAACGTTTTTAAGAGATACTGAAGCGGGTTCACTCGTTTCTCTCCCCTTTCAGGAAGGTTCTATGCTGCCACTTTTAAACGAGAGGTATAAATGGCATATTGGAATTTTTATAGCTATAGGAATCACGATTTTCGTGTGGTTTCTTATGAAAAAGACCACATGGGGATATAAAGTCAGAATGATCGGTGACAATCAGGATTTTGCTGAATACTCCGGTATAAATTCTTCAAAAATGATATTTCAGGTTCAGGTGGCATCAGGTGCTGTTGCAGGATCGGCGGGCATAATTGAACTTCTGGGATATCACGGAAGATTTTTATGGTTATACTCCCCCGGATATGGGTGGGATGGAATAATAATCGCAACGTTAGCCAGAAACAATCCTATTTTTGTGCCTGTAGCCGCTTTTTTTCTTTCTTATATAAGAGTGGGAGCAAAGATAATGGGCAGGTATACCGATATTGCTCCTGAGATCGTTTCTATTTTACAGGCGGTTATTATACTTCTTGTAACGGCTGAAGCATTTCTTTCAAAATGGAAGCAGAGATCTATTAATAAAGAGGCGACAAAATCAAACAAAGATCTATCTCTGGAACGAGTGGGTGAGGCAAAATGAATGATGCATTGAGAGGAATTTTTTCATGGGATTTTATTGCCGCGGGAATCAGAGTTACTACTCCCATACTTCTCGCTGCTCTTGGAGCGTTGATAGCGGAATCCGCAGGTACTCCGAATATTGCCCTGGAAGGAATCATGTTGATGTCTGCCTTTACCGGTGTTGTTGTCAGTGGATTCACTCAAAGTCTTTTTTTGGCGATAATTGCCGGTATTGCAGTTGGTATAGCTATGGCAAGTGCGCTGGCTTATTTTGCTCTGAAACTTAAAACGAATATAATACTCGCTGCAATTGCTTTGAACATTTTTGCGAGCGGGGGCACAATATTTTTTCTCTCAATGTTAACGGGAGATAAAGGATCATCAGCTTCTGTAAATTCGTTGATTATACCGAACATCGATATCCCTATTATTAAGGATATTCCGGTTCTTGGTGATATAGTCAGTGGCCATCATGCAATAACATATGTTGCGATAATTTTAATTTTTGTTGTTCAATATTTTTTGTATAAAACACCATTGGGATTAAGAATAAGAGCGGTTGGAGAAAATCCTCATGCTGCAGATTCGGTTGGGATTTCTGTTATCAAGACCAAATTCATCGCACTTCTGATCAGTGGATTTTTGGCCAGTCTGGGTGGCCTTTTCTTATCTATGGGATATGTCTCATGGTTTGCAAGGGATATGACCGCGGGGAGGGGATGGATTGCTCTTGCCGCACAGGCATTGGGAGGTTTGAACGCATTTGGAGTGGCGGCCGGCTCATTTTTGTTTGGATTTACTGAAGCTGCATCTTATTCATTGCAATTCTTTAATATTCCGTATGAATTGACTCAATCATTACCATTCGCTATAACTATAATAGTTCTGGGATTTTATGCATGGAGAAAATTGAAAACAACGAAAAAATAGTTTGAAATAAAAAGATCTGTTTCTGAACAGATCTTTTTAAATTTTTTCAAATCCTTTTATTTTTAAAATTTTATCAATTTCATCGGCCGAATTCAAAGTTAATATAAAAAAAGGAAAAATTATCGAAAAGAATTGTTTTATTTTTCCAAAAAAACCTGAGTTTTTTATGAACGCGCCTCTGGCTTTTTGTGAGAGATAAATATTTTGAATTTCAATATTAAATATTGAGATGAAATTCATTGAGAGGGAAAATATGAGGGATATTTTAAGGGAGTACTTACGGGAAACTTTAAAGAAAGTCATAATTTTTACTAAAGAACCGATCATCTGTATGGGAGTGGTAGTCGATAAAAAGATCTGTATGAAAAGAATTGAAAATGCGAGTCTCAAAGATAAAGTAATGCCATTTAAAATACCTTCATAAGTGATATTCAGCCATCCCAGAGAATATATGATTTTCCCATAACTGAAGAAGCTTTGAAATATAATTATGAATATAAATAGAATTATGAACAACTTCAGACTTTTAAAATAATCAAAAGGGCTAATTTTAGAAAGAAAGGACAACAGTAAGAATATTCCGAAAAAGATCATAAAAAACAGTATACTGCTTAAAAAAAATGATGTTATAGAGAGTGAGATAAATAAAAAAATCTTATAAACCGGTTCAATATTGTGAAGGACTGAATTACGATATACATATCTTCCAAAGGGGAGTTTAAACATTTTTCTCTTTATATTTCACATAGTTATTTTCTGTTTCCCAAAGGGTGATCTCATAAAGTTTATAATTTGCTCCCGAAAGTTCATTCTTTAATTCTCCGTAAATCCACTGAGAAATATTTTCTGCAGTTGGTTGAGTAATAATATCGTTTATGTATGCATGGTCCAACTTATCAAGAATTTTTTTCTTAACCACCTTTTTTACGAAGGAAAAATCAATGATCATATCCTCGTCATTTTTTTCTCCTGATATAGTCACTGCCAGTCTGTAAGTATGACCATGAAGCTTTTCACATTTCCCATGATATCTTACCAGGTTATGAGCGGAATCAAATTTAAACTCTCTGGTTAAATAAAACAAGCGATCACCCAATCACAAATTTCAAAATCGAAAAGGACGGTTTTGAATTGATTTTAAATTATGTAGAGAACATTTTCGGCTTTAGTTTTTTCCTTTTTCTTTTGAAAAAGGCTACCGATTTCCCGATAAGACTAGCAATATTTAAAAAAACATACCCAATAGAAAAAATTATAATAATCAATATTATTTCAGGTTTACCGTCCATGTGTACTCCTTTATTAAATGGTGAAGGGATCAAATTTTTTCTGGTTTTTCAAATATCCAAGTACTATATTATTAAAAGTTGCATAATTTCCAATCTCTTCATCTGTTTTTACGAGAATTTTATCACCAGCATTACCTATAATTACTGAATTTTCAGGTATACTATCCCCGCGTTCTACAACTCGATGTTTTTCCTTTGCCTCGTCCATTGTATCCGCGTAAATTATTTTTCCCTCATATATTATAGCAAATGCAGAGGCAATTTCTTCAAGTTCATATATCTCATGCGATGAAATTATTATAGTTTTTCTTTCTTTTAACGAAAAATTCTTCAAAACGTCCATAACTTCCTGCCTTATTACCGGATCCAGATTTTGAGTTGGCTCGTCCAGGATTAAAAGATCGGAATCAGTGGAGAGTGACAAAGCCATTTGCAATAATGTTTTCATTCCCATAGAGTAATTATCAACTTTTTCTGATAATGGAAATTTATAATGATTCAGAAAACTTGAAAAAATCTCTTCACTCCAATTTGGATATAACATTTTCCATAATTTGACGTAATCAGTACCTTTGAATCTTTTAAAAACGAGTCTGTCTTCTGTTATTACCGCTATTCTTTTCTTTGTCGACGAATTTAAATCGGAATCAAAGATTTTTATCGATCCGCTATCCGGCTGGAGATCACCGAAAAGACATCTAAGGGTTGTTGTCTTTCCGGCTCCGTTGGGACCGACCAATGCAAATATATCCCCTTCTTTTACGCTGAAGGAAATATCGTTTAATATGTTTTTTTCTCCAAAATTTTTTACAAGCCTGTCTATTTTAATCATTTTTTCACTCCCTTTTTAACAAATACATAGAAAGCTATTATCAACAACACCACAGCTGTTCCCAGTGCGGTGAATATGTTCTTTTGATGAATGGGACTTATATAACTGAATGGATTGATATTCATGTTGCCCACGCCCCCGATAATCAAATCTGCCAGGAAAATTAAAAATGGAATTCCGAAATTATCGAGCCCGAAGGATGTGCAAATAACGGCAATTGAGTAATAGGCCGTTGCGAAAATCAATGAACCCGCGAGAAAAATACCTGCTGAATAATAATTGATGTTAAACCACGCCGATGAAATTATTTCTGTAATTGTTGTGAGTATTATCAGTAAAAAATACGAGTTGAAGAATAGATCCCCCCTGGTGAATGGTAAGGCCAGCAGAGTTGTAATTTTTTTGTTATGTATATCCAGTGGTAATAAACTCACAATCGTTAGAAATATGAATATTATTCTTACCGGGTAAACCGGAATGAACAGACCAAGTGAGAATACTGCCAATCTGCCCGCTTTTTCACTGAACTCCTTTAAAAGATAACCTTCGAATTTATTTAACATTTTTCCATACCTCCTCTATTAAAAGTTTCATCATGCCAAGGCTCAACCCGTCTTTTTTTGCCTTTTCTATTGATTTTTTGAGTTCGCCTATTATTGAAAAATCTATATTTTGAGTGATTGTTATAAAGTATCCGACTCCATGTTCCGCTCTGATCACTTCTTCTCCCTGAAGCTTTTCGAGTGCTCTTATGACAGTATTCATATTAACCTTGAATATTTTTGCCAATTCTCTAACCGGGGGAAGTTGGTCATCGCTTTTGAGCCTTCCAAGTAATATTTCTTTTTTTATCACATTCATTATCTGAATGTATGCTGGAACTCCTATATGTTTTTCCACAGAATTTAGCATTTTATCATCTCCATCCTCCGGTTTTATTTTGCGCTGACGGATATTTTAGCCTTCCCCGAAGTAGAATATGTCAATTGATTGTTGGGACCGGAATCATATGTGATATTCAGATTTCCAATACTTGCAGTTATATCCAGATATCTTTCACCGTCCCAATTATCAATATAATCGATACTTCCGGATATAGTTGAAGAATTTATTTTAAAATTATCAACATTCATGACATCGATAGAAAGGTTTGAAACCGAACCATTGATTTCGAGTTCTTTTGTAGAATAAGTACCGCTTAAATTGGCAACGGACCCCGAAATGCTTATTGAATTTGGTGAATCCAGATCGTTGTTGATATTTATTACTGATCCATTAAGTATCATAGTGTCTTCCGAAATTAAATTTCCGTTTATATTGATCACAGAACTGTATATTTTGAAATCTTTGGCATTAAAATTATTGACGATAGATATTACAGCGGTATCTGCATAAAATAATTCGAATTGAACACTGCTGTCAACAATTATTTCAGCGGTTCTGTTATTGTAATTATTTCTGAATGTTATGTCATTTTCAGTTTGCTTGAATTCTATACTGTCAGGGAACGAGATCATTCCATCATTTTCTTTTTTTGAAATTTTAAATGATGTGCCATAAAGATATATTTTTGGTTTCCACTCTGTTTCATAGTTTGCTTCCATTAGATTCATTTTGGAAGAATCATTTATATTTGCCACGAAAGGAATGAAAAAACCAAAATCATAATTGAAAAATTTGTTTATTTCTGGTATGAAATTCGAAGTTATCATTATTCCCATAACGGATAGAGTAATGATGGTACCTACGAGAATAATCAACCATGAAAATTTTCTGAATGATAATGCAAAGAAAATCACTGCAAGAAAAGCCAGGCCAATTTTTATTCCCCATATTGGTACAATGAAAGCAATTAGAGCCAGTACCAGCGCTATCATTATTTTGAATAAAACGTGATATTTTTTCAACTTATTCACCTCCGGATTAATATGTTATCACTGTCTTTTTCTTTTTTAAAAAGAATACACTTACAATCAACGAGTATAAAGACATAAATAATCTATAAAATTTGTTTAAAAATACAGAACGATGTTTCATGGTTATCTCCTCAACTACTACACTAGTGTTCTATATAATTAGAACACTATAATAAAAAAAAGTCAACCCCTCTCAAAATATTTTTTTACAGAGTTATTATTGTCTTTCTATTCCCATTCAATAGTTGAAGGTGGTTTATCCGTAATGTCGTACACTACTCTACCTATTTCAGAAATTTTTCCCGTTATTCTGGAAGAAGCTTCTCTGAGAACATTATATGGAATTTCGTACCAGGATGCAGTCATTCCTTCTGCACTGTTGACGGCTCTTAAAGCGGCAACATATCCGTATGATCTCATATCACCCTTTACACCTACCGATTTTACGGGAAGAAGTACTGCGAAGGATTGCCATATATCTTTATAAATATTGAATTCTTTTAATGTCTGTCGGTAAATAAAATCAACTTCTTTCAGGATATTTACCTTTCTTTCATCTACCGCACCAATGATTCTGATGGCGAGACCGGGTCCGGGAAACGGCTGGCGATTGATATATTCTTCGGGAATTCCCATTTTTATTCCCAGTTCTCTAACTTCATCTTTAAATAATTCTCTTAAAGGTTCGATCAATTTTAAATTCATTCTTTCGGGTAATCCACCGACATTGTGATGACTTTTAATTTTATCGGAGGTTTTTGACGAGGCTGCCGATTCAATGACGTCCGAGTAAATCGTTCCCTGAAGAAGATAGTCCGAGTCTATTTTTTTTGCTTCCTTTTCAAAAACTTCTATGAATGTTTCGCCGATAATTTTTCTTTTTTCTTCGGGTTCGGTTATTCCACGCAATCTTTGTAGAAATATTTCGGATGCATCGACTTCTATTAAATTGATTTCAAGTTTTCTGAGATTATCCGGAACAACGTTCTCTTCATTTTTTCTCAACAATCCGTGATTAACGAATATACCAATCATATTGTCTCCGATTGCCTTTTTCAATATATATGCAGCAACGGTGGAATCTACTCCACCCGAAACACCGCCGATGACCTTCCTGTTTCCAATTTGTTTTTTCAAGTTTTGGATTAATTCTTCAGAGTATTCTCCGAGATTCCAGTTTTCTTTTGCTTTGCATACTTTAAACAAAAAGTTTTTTATGATGTTTAGCCCGTATTGGGTATGATGCACCTCCGGATGAAATTGAAATGCATAAATATTATCTTTTTTCGCGCCGGCGATGATTCCGGATGAGCTTTTTGCTATTTGCGAAAATCCTTTAGGGAGCATCATTACCGAATCACCATGACTCATCCATGTGATAATATTTTCAGGGATATCATTTAACAACGGATCGGTATTATCTAACGTTACTTCCATAAGGCCATATTCACCATGGTCATGTTTTTCTACTTTTCCGTTGAAATATTTTGAAATGAGTTGAAACCCGTAACAGATAGCAAGTATAGGTAAATTTGAATCTATTACTTTTTGATTTAATTGATAAGCTTTTTCAGAATATACACTTTGAGGTCCTCCCGATAGCACTATGCCGACTGTGTTTTTTGAAATTCTTATATCGTTTGGATGTTGTACTTCACATTTTACTCCGAGTTCCCTTATTCTTCTCGACAAAAGAAAAGTGTATTGAGAACCATAATCAACAACTATCATATCTGACATTAGACTCCTCCAAAATAAAAACGGGCATTAAGCCCGTTAAACTAATTTATACTCTTTTTATATTCCTGGTCCAAACATGAAGAAAAATTCTCCGAAGTATGAATCCTTCAGTGTTGCATTATAACTGTTATATCCATATCCAACACCAATCATTCCAATGTAAGGAATGCTGAAATTTGCAGCTACACCAGCATCCCATGTTAGATTGGTACCAATTAAGTCCTTTGAATCTTTATCTCTATAAAATGCCATGTCACCAAAAACCAAAAGATCCACGGGTATTATTTCTTCGCTTATAGGTAATCTAAGCTGAACTGTTCCGCCAGTTTCGCCATAATAAGCATTTTCCTGTATATCTGGATTTACCTTTATTATACTTGATGTAGACAATAAGAAACTATCAAAGATATCTCCGGATTCGTTGAGTGGAAATAATTGTTCCGTTTGTAATTTTAAACCGAAAATCGGATTACCTAAAGGAATAAAAGTTTTATATGTGATACCTGCATTCAGAAATGCGTTATCATATTTACTGAAAAGTCCTTTAGCATAAATACTCGGATATAAATACATTCCGGATGTTGGCCTTGTTAAATCATCCAGAGTATTTAAAGTATAATTTGCACCGATTTTAAAACCGGAAAAAATACCTTCAGTTGTTGTGCTTTCTGTGGTTGGATCTTCATCTTCAATTTGGGTAAGGGTTGAAATTGATGAGTCTTTTATAATATAGTCATAACCGAGATCAAATCCAACCTTTTGATTCTGATCTAAATTATAATCCGGTGAAATATAAACTCCGTACTCTTTTTGTTTCGATTTATCTGTAATTTTTGTATATGTTAAATCTGATCCCACTTCGGTAGATGTTTCAGTGATAACTTCTTCTCCATCAAATGTCAGATTAAAACCTATACTTAAATCAAAATTAGTTTTAAATATTTTTGGAATACTGTAGCCAAATGTTAAATCTATAACGGGATCATTTATTGTTGTTTCGGTCCCGTCATCCGTTTCTTCGATTTCCGTTTTGGTTCCTCCTACAGGTAAATTTAAATAAGTATCAACAGTAAAGGTTTGGCCATAACCCCAAGGGTTAACCAAGCCTATCTCTACATTAAAGTAAATACCGTCATTCCAACCACCAGAACCAAGGAACTTGTTTGCGAGAGTTTGATCTTCGATTTGAAAATCCACGTTCCACAAATCATCCGTTAAATATTCGGGTACAGGAACTACAGATTTAAAATATCCAGTTGTATTTAAGTTTCCATAACTATCACGTAAGGCCTCAAGTGTAAGCAGATCTCCACTTTTTATTGAAATTTTATCTTGAATTAAATAATCCTGCGTTTTTTGATCGCCAACAAAAGAATAACTGACTTCATCTACCTTCGGTTCATGAATAGTGTAGGTTAAAAATCCAAATTTTTCATCGAGTTCGTATTCAATTGAAACAAAGGGATCATCGGCATCATTGTAAAGTGAATATATGCTTTCAAGTGATTCCGCAATTTTCTCAGAAAACACTTCTGTACCTTCGTCAATATCTATTTCTTTCAATATTTTTGAAGATGAAATTAAAGTATTTCCTTCGACAAACAGGCCATTTACCTTGAACGAACCGGTTAAATATTTATATGGCAAAAGAGAAATTGTCAGAGATTTCGCTTTGAGCTTTTCATCTTCTACAACGGTCACTTTGAATGCATTATTTAACATTTGGGTGTATGTATTGAGCAAATTTTGATATATTGAATCAGACATCAACAGATTTCCATCAGGATTAAAATAATAGGTTGAATATATATTTCGAAGCATTAATTGTAAATTTTCAATTGTTGGAACGTACTCTTTTTTGGGGTTAATCCATCTTATTATTGCTGGAGTTTCAAAATATTTCTTCAGTGTTTTTATTCCTGAGATTTTCTTGATTTTTTCGATAGCGGGCCGGGTCAATTCGGTATTTATAACGATATCGTAAAGATAAAACGGCGTTATAGTGAAAATAATTTCGTAGCCCTCATTGAATTCATCTTCTAAAAGGATTGCCCTCGAGGGATTCGTATCCCATGAAACTTCCAAAAAAGGTTCATAATAACCACCTTCAGAAAATTTTCCTTTTATAATTTCTAAACTCTCGGGTATAGCATAGATTAATTGTGCGGGGTTAAACGGCTTGTCGTTTTCAATGGGAAGAACAAGTTTTTTAAGTTCGTCTTTTGAAAACAATTCAGGTCCATCGTAATTGTACTTTATTTCAATAACGGGGAATTCTTTTACTTCAAAAGTTAAAATCCCGTTCTCTTCATCAAAAAAATAGATCACCGAATCAAAATATCCTGATTCCATCAATGAAGAAACCGCCAGGTTTATTTGTTCCTCAGAATATTCCGAATTCGCCTTTATATCCAAAATATCTTTAATTTCATTTGTTTTAAGGCCATTATTTCCTTCAATTATTATCTTTTTCGGAATAATACCAAAGGACAATACTGTGATAAATAATAAAAATAAGAATAAAATGAAAATAAATTTTTTAAACACCGTTATCCCCTCCTAATGAGTTTTCCATATCATTTATTAATTCTGTAAGTATTTTAACCTTTTTTGGAGAAAATATGAAATCTTTTCCTAAAATATTCTCTATACTTTTAGTTGAAATTTCATAACTTTCATCATCTTTTGTTCTTTGTATTTGCCAATAAAAATTTTCTCTCATTGTAAAAATAATTGTTAAAGCGTCAGGAATGTTTCCAATCGGTTGACAGTCAATATTGTTGGTTATAAAAATAGCCTTTACTTTTGTACCTATACCCTTTTCGGACTGAATTGTAAATTCTCCACCGGTTTGCTCTGTTGCGTATTTTAAAAGTGGAAGGCCAAGGCCGAACTTTATCTTTTTTTTCTTTTCTGTATAAAATGGATCCAGAACGAGTTCCAATTTCTCTTTAGAGATTCCTTTTCCAAAATCCTGAACGGAAAACGAAAAAAAACTATCGCCTTCTTCCTTAATGTTTAAAATTGCATCTTTGGAACCGGAATTAACAGCATTTTCACAAATATCAATTATATGATCAGCGATGTATTTCAATCCCATATTAACTCTACCTGTCCTTCGTCATTGAGCAAACAATTTCTTAAATCTTCAAATGTCCTTTTTTTCATGGATATCTTCATCGGTAATTTTAAAGTCTGAATAGAATGAGCATCACTGGATTTGATTTTTTTCAGATTATCATAGAATTCGAGTGATTTTAGATCTTTTTTAAAATTTACTTCTGTAATTATTCGCTGATCATTGTTTACAATGTTAATAAAACCCAATTGATATATTATACCCATTTTTCTATTAACATGCGAAAAAGCAAAAAAACCTCCAAAATTATGAATTGAATCGATTGCCTCATCAATATTTATTTCTGCTGATTGTCCCAACCATTTATCCTCTGTGGCTATATAGTTGTCTTCATCATTTATGTACAATTGATATCCAAATTTCTCAGGATCTATTTCAAAATCGGGAATTTTTTTATAAAGCCATTTTGAATAACTTTCGGCCGCATCCACAGATGGAAAATATCCGAGTATATGAACATCTTCCAGTGTTTGAACCTCTATACCTGGAATTACACGGATCCCTTTTTTTGAAACCACTTCAGAAAAAACTCTGACATTACCGGCTGTATTGTGATCTGTTATTGAAATCAAATCTATTCCAAGTTCTTCCAGCTTTTCTGAAATCAATTTCGGTGTCATAGTTATGTCTGCGCATGGTGACAAACAACTATGAATATGTAAATCGCAGTTAAAGAATTGCATTAAAGACCCAATTCTATAATTTTTTTGACTGTTTCAAAGGAATTTTGGTTTGATTTTAACAAAACAACGTTGTTCAATTCCGCTTTTTCTTTTGTCCCCTTTTCGTAATTCAATCCATTACATAAAATGATGACCTTAGTTGAAGTGATATTGGCTACCGCGATAATGTTTATATGTGATTGGACTGTTAGCCATACAGAGTCTTCCTTCGCATTGCCCATAACGTCGCTTAATAAATCTCCAATATAGACATTTTTAACTTCTTCATCGAAATTATCTCCCGAGTAAACAGACAAGTCACATTTTTTAATTAACTCTGCAATTTTAACCATTTTTATTAGACTCCCCCCGTTTTATTATAGAAGCTCATTTCTACCACAACACCCTTTCCTACCTCCGAAACGACGACCATTTTATCTGAATATCTTTTCATATTTACCAATCCAATTCCCGCTCCAAATCCGAGTTCTCTCACGTGATCAGAAGCGGTTGAAAACCCCTCTTGCATGGCTTTGTCGACATTTTCAATTCCCTTTCCATGGTCTTCAATTCTTACATTTATTTCTTTATCGTTGAACCAGCAATAAAGATAACCATTACTACCACTGTGAATAACAACATTCACTTCAGCTTCGTAGGTGGCAATTGAAGCTTTTCTAACCAGCTCAGGGTTGTTCATTTTTGAATTCAAAAATTTTTTTAATCTTGCCGCACCCATCCCGGCCAGATTTACATCGGTATACTGTATGTGAAACTCGAAATCAGCCTCTTTTTTATCTAAAGTATTCCCAGTTATCAGTGATTTATTGAACCATTCCATCTCTTTATTGAGCATTTCTTCTCTTCTGACATCATGATCATATATGATTGTAAACTGTCCCAAGATCGTTTCCAGAATATCGTTTTTTGTGATCAAACCTTTTATAACACAATTTTTATCAACAACAGGAAATCTTCCAAAATCAAATCTGTTGAATTTTTGAATGATTTTTTCCATATTGTCTTCCGGAGCAACCGTTATAACACTTTTCGTCATATGATTTTCCAGAAGATCCGATATATAATTTTTCTCCAGTGCGACAATTATATCTTCTATACTCACAATTCCTATTAAGCATCTTTTCTTATCTATAATTGGTACTCCGGAAATCTTTTTTATTCTCATTAATTCTTTGGCCTGCCAGAGTGTGTGGCCCCTGTTTAAGAAAACCACGTCTTTTTTCATTATATCTTTGGCCCTGATATGGGAAAATATTTTATGAAACTTTTCGAAATAAAAATTTACATCTTTATCCATTCTTATAATGATTCACCTCTTGAATCCTGAAGTCCGAGTTTGTATAAAAGACCACATGTTTTGTAAGTAGAGGAGGTCAAATGCAGAAGAGGAACTTCTAAAGCTACTGCGAGTTGAATGGTTGCATCCTGGACGCTTAGCTTTCTCACTATTAAAACTGCTGATGCACCGACAACCGAAGCCGTTCTTACGCATTGCGGTGAATTTAAACCTGTTATTAAGAGCATTCCAGGTTTTCCGAAAACTAAAACATCACTCATGAGATCAGCGGTCCCAACAGACTCAATAATTATATTATTGTAATCTGGAGTTTTATTCAAAACTTTACAACCCAAATACTCCACTACTTCGGTCAGTTTCAATCTATTCAACTCCTTTCAAAATATCACCTTTATAATTATATTTTATGAAAGCTTCATAAGTATTCGGACATTTTTCTTCGAATATTTTTGCAATGGCTTTAGCGTATTCCTGCATTTCAAATTGAGCGTGCCCATCTGCTCTTAAATTCAGAAAATTCATCAGACTTCTGACGTTGATTGTCCAGTAAAACTCCGTGTACATGGAAACCGGCAGCACGATTCTTGCCAGCTCTTTGGCTATTCCAAGTTCTCTGAGTTTTCTATATTCCTCAAACGATCTTTGAATGGATCCTTCTATTTTCTTCAATCCCTCAGAATTCAGATTTTCATCTGAGGAAAGTTTCGATCCCTGAAGGTTTATATTATCATCTGTTCTTATTTTTTCCGGAATATACCAGTCCTCTTTGAATTCAGTGTATCTTCCGCTTCTTTCATTTACCGAAGAGATTCTATGCCTTATCCATTGTCTCATAACAAAAATAGGTGTTTTAATATGAAATTTAAACACTATATGTTCAAAAGGAGTATGATGACCGTTCTCCATTAAGTAAAACAAAAGTTTTCTATCTCTTTTTATATTGGTTAGCCCTCTTCCATAACTGACTCTCGCAGCCTGAACAGCGGACATATCGTTTCCGAGCATTTCTACGAACCTTACGAAGCCTTTATCAAGAATTTTTATTTCCATTTTTTAGCAGATTATCCCTCTCTTTTTTTTTATTTCTTTTATGAATATATTCTAACAGAAAGAGTGCTACAATGACACCGATAATAATTGGTAACACACTTTTTAAAAAAATATTAAAAACGTGATCAAATCTGAGTTTTTTCAAAGCATTTTTGACTTCTTCAGATGATTGCTCATAATCGTTCGCCTGAAGATAATACCTTGCAAGACCCTTATCACCATCTTTATAGTAATAATGGGATAAACCGAGATTTTTTAATGAATTATAATTTGATGCATCATATACAAGTGAATCACTGTAATATTCTATTGCCTTTGAGAACTCATCATTTTTATAGTAAATATTTCCCAGTATTTCATAAAGAACTGAAGTGAGTTTTTTATCAATTTTTGTTCTGTCAATGCTCTTTAAAACGGTTTCGGCATCGATGGGGTTCCCCAGTTTGTAAAATGAAATTCCCATATAGGTTTTCAATTTATTGTAATCCGCATCGTTTTCAGAAATATAATCGAATATTTTTAAAACTTCATTATAGTTTTCTAAGTTGAACTCTGCAGTTAACAGTTCGGAATATAATGCTTCTATTTCATTGTTCAGAATATCGTCTCTTATTTTTTCTATTTCATTCGCTGAACCAAATTTTGAATTTGTGTTGTAGTATAAAAGAGAATACAATGTATACAACGATTCTGGATGTTTTTCATAAAGATCTTCGGAAATCGAAATTAATTTATCAGCGGTTTTCGGATCTTTTGTATATTTCCAGTCATGAAACAAAACGTGCAGATAGTAGAAGTTCAAAAGATCACTTTTGTTTTGAATGGAATCTATTTCTTTAATGACCTTTACCGAAGATTTCACAAATTTTTTTGATAAATCAAAAATAATTCCGATTTCTTCAGTCAAATTGTCTGTATTTATATTTTCTGAAACCCTGTAAAATCTGCGTTCATATTTTTTATCTAAAGAATCTTTGTATAAAAAAGAATTAACGATTGCATAGGCTGCCTGCCAATTGGAAGAATCATCGGTTTTAAGTAATAAAACATTTTCCATATCCGTATCCATAAGTGTTTGAAGTAAATCTTCATTGGAAAAACCGAAAATTAATGGAGTAAAACATAAGAGAAAAATTATTTCCAAAATTTTCCACTTTTTACCCATAATCCCTCCTCACTGGAATTTAAAACATCGTTAATAACGATAAATACTTTTGGACTTTCAGAAAATTGAATAAAAATACCTGTTCCACTTGGAGAAGAAGTTTTTTCGATGTCAAAATAATCACACTTAAACGAGTCAAAATCTTTAATTATTTGTACTTTGTTGTCCTTTTTTAAAGCCTTTTGCCCTTTTTCAAGATGTAATTCTCTTCCTCTGTTCCAGTCAAATAATCTGTATGTCAGGTCGGAAGCCTGTTGTATTTCAATTAATTTGGTATCCGACCCTATAGCGTGAACTGTTCCGGCTTTTATAAAAGCAAAATCTCCTCTCTTCAATTTGTAAAAGTCCAGATCTTCCTTCTTTATATCTTTTAACGGTTTATCGAAACTTTTTTTTATCCCGCCTGCAATTTGGCCATTGTTAAGGAGATACCAGCATTCATTTTTCCCCCACGGCTCGTTTTCAAGTTCTTTTGCCAAATTATCATCGGGATGAACCTGTAATGATACCCACTCTTTTGTTGAAATTAACTTTATTAAAATGGGAAATCTGTTGATTGAATTTTTTGCGAAATAATTTTTAAAATCATTCAGGTTATATTCTTTTTTGGTATTTATATCTTTTAATTTCGTTTCCATATTCTTTACATCGGAAACATACCATATTTCACCTATGGGGTCCTGACTATCTATTTTATAATTTTCATTGATCCTTCTGTCTCCCCAGGGCCTTGGAGAAAATACAGGAATACACTCTAAAATCATTTTATCCTCCTAAATTTTCTTTACGGTTATTTTCTCTTTTAATTCTAACACTTTTTCGATTTTACACAGCTCTGTTCCGGGTGTTGTAACTGTTGCAGTACTAGCGGCAGCAGCCAAAGTTAAAGACTCTTCAATCGAAAAATCAGATTCTTTTCCAAGGATAAAACCTGCGAGAAATGAATCACCCGCGCCAACAGCGCTTTTCACCTTTACCTCAGGAATAGAAATGCTGTAGAATTCCGAGTCAATATAACATAAAGCGCCTTCACTCCCGAGTGTCAGTAAAATTTCTCTTACGTTGTATTTTTTTTCTATTTCAACACACGCTTTTTTATAGCTATCTATAGAGGACAATTCTTTGTTCAATAATCTTTCCATTTCGAATTTGTTGGGCTTAATACCCGTGGGAGAGGCCTCTACGCCATATTTGAAGGCATCTTTATCGGAATCTAAATAGGTTAAAATATCTTTTCCATTTAATCTTTCTATGAGATCTTTATAAACCGTATCTTTGTAACCACGTGGAGGCGTACCTGTTAAAACAACAGTGTCTCCCTTCCTTATCAGCATGTCGATTGTTTTAATGATTTTTTCCTGATCTATCTTTTTTACATTTGGCCCTTTCATGCTCATTCTGTATTGCTTTGTTTTCTCCTGAATTAAAACATTCATTCTGGTTTCTTCTTCCACTATTACGTTGGTATAGACCACTCCTTCTTCATCAAGCATTTGAAGTAATCTGTTTCCATTGTTACCCCCAACGATTGTTATAGCAACAGTATGACCTTTCAATTCATTTATAACTCTTGATACATCTATTCCTTTGCCTGCAGGATAATCTTTAATTTTATTCACCCTTACTGTGTCATCCTGAATTAATTTATCAACATATAAAAAACGATCAAGCGCTGGGTTTAAAGTTAAAGTAAAAATCATTGATAATACCTCCGTAAAGTTGTTTAATTATAACATAGAGCGAATAATGAATTGTAAGAATGCGATTATAAAATAAATTTATTTTGTATAATTGTCATTTTTAATTAATACTTTTCAAAATTGAATTATCTTTTTTTGATATAATTCTTTAGACTTATTAACGAGGTGAAAAACATGAAAAAAAATGCTATATACGGACAATCTGGCGGAGTGACTCCCGTGATAAATAGTTCGGCTGCTGGAACTATCAGAGCGGCTATGTCCAGTGATAAAATTGAGAAAGTCTATGTTTCATTGAATGGAATTGATGGAATACTGAAGCAAAACATTGTTGATATGACCATTGAAAATCCTATGGAAATTGAGAAAATTTCTTATGCACCGGGTGCGATTTTCGGCTCATGCAGGAGAAAACTTACAGAAGAGGATTACGATAAAATATTCAAAATATTTTCTCTCAACAATATCGGATATTTTTACTACAATGGTGGCAACGACTCGATGGAAACTGCCCATTTAATAGCAAAAAAAGCTGAAAAAACAGGATATGATTTAAAAGTAATAGGAATACCAAAAACTGTGGATAACGATCTTATGAAAACCGATCACTGCCCCGGATTTGGATCGGCTGCCAAATTTACATCTATAGCTATGCTGGAGGCAACTAAGGATTTAAAATCAATGCATACGAGTTCAACTCAGGTGTTTATTTTGGAATCAATGGGAAGACACGCGGGATGGCTCGCGGCATCAGGAGTTTTGGCCGGAATAAACGGGGAGGAAATACCGGAAATAATATTGATGCCCGAAGTTCCTTTTGATCAGGATAAATTTCTGCAAAAAGTGGAATATTCTTTACTCGATGATGGGTTCTGTGCAATTGTTGCTTCGGAAGCATTGACCGGGGCAGATGGAAAATTCATTTCCACGTCGGATTTTGTTGATGAATTTGGTAACGTTCAACTTGGTAAAGTAGGTATTTATCTTGAAAAGTTAATAAAAAATAATCTAGGTAAAAAAGTTCACGTTTCTTTACCCGATTATCTGCAGAGATCTTCAAGACACATCGCCAGTTTTGTTGACTGGCAGGAAGCGTCCCAAGTGGGTACAGTTGCGGTTATTTATTCGGCCGAATATGGAATGACGGACAAAATGGTCGCAATTGTAAGGGATAATAGTGATCCGTATATATCACATTTTGAGCCGGTAGAACTCGAGGGAATAGCTGGAGAAACTAAGATCATGCCTTCGGAGTTCATCGGAGAGGATAATATGAGTGTCAGCGAAAAATTTATTGAATACGTGAGACCTTTGATTAAAGGTGAGGCACCAAATTTATTTTTAAATGGTATACCGACGTATCCAAAATTAAAATTAAAAAATATTGCAAAAAAGGAAATATAAGGAGTAATGAGTTGAATAAAGTAGAATTGTTGGCTCCGGCCGGTGATCTTGAAAGATTGAAATTTGCATTCATTTATGGGGCAGATGCGGTTTATATAGGTGGAGAAAAATATAGTTTAAGAGCATCGGCGAAGAATTTTACTCTTGAACAAATAAATGAAGCTGTTAATTTTGCTCACAAGCTGAATAAAAAAGTTTATATTGCAATCAACATTTTTGCTCACAATCAGGACCTTGAGGGTTTGGAAGAATATTTAATCTCTTTGAAAAATTTAAAGGTAGATGCTTTTATTATTTCCGATCCCGCGATAATTGAAGTTTCAAAAAAAGTGACACCGGAAATGGAGATTCATTTGAGCACTCAGGCGAATACAACCAATTATCTTTCCGCACTGTTCTGGAAAAAGAACGGAGTTAAAAGAGTGGTTATTGCAAGAGAGCTCAATTTCAATGAAATAAAACAGTTCAGTGAAAATCTGAATGGTGAAATACAATTGGAAGCTTTTGTACACGGGGCGATGTGTATTTCATATTCAGGAAGATGCTTAATAAGTAATTTTTTACTACAAAAAGATGCGAACAGGGGAGAATGCAAGCATCCATGCAGATGGAAATATTCTCTTGTTGAAGAGACCAGACCGGGAGAATATTTTCCGGTGACCGAGGATGATAGAGGTACATATTTTTTCAATTCAAAAGATTTATGCATGATCGAATATATTCCTCAACTGATAGAATCCGGTATTCAAAGTTTGAAGATTGAGGGGAGAATGAAATCTGCACTTTATATAGCCACAGTTGTAGGGGCATACAGAAAAGCGATCGATGAATATTACAAAAATTCGGATCACTGGGTTTTTAAACATGAATGGATAGATGAGCTGAAAAAATCAACTCACAGGGATTTTACCACCGGATTTTATTTTAATAAACCGAATAACGAAGATCAGAGATATGACAGCAGTAACTATATTAGGGATTATCTTTTCTGCGGGATAGGGAAAGGTTACGATGAATCGCGGAATTTGAGTTTGGTTCAACAGAGATACAGGATGTTCACAGGAGAAAAAGTTGAAATATTGGGATATGATCTTCCTGAATCAATAGAAACGAAAATTAGAAAGATGTACGACGATAATGATCAGGAAATCAGTGTTGCTCCCAATCCGATGAAAATGATAAAGATGGATTTAGGATTTCCTATCAAGGAAAATTATATAATAAGAAAAAAAAGAGAGGAATGAATCCTCTCTTTTTTATTTGATGAGTAAAATTCTTAAAATCATAGGAACTATTATCATTGCGCTCATTACCCATTCCCACTTTTTCGCGTGTTTAACCGTTGTGTACAGAAGGATGCCGGCCAAAAATACAGTGATTATTATATAAACTGCAGTAATTATCATGCTGCTTGCCTCCTTATTTTGAACTTATCGAATAATATGAAAAGAACAAATAGGATTGCTAACCCAATGAAAAATATGGGATAAAATAGATTTCCTTCGACAAATCTTCCGATGGATTTTGAATTCGCAATAACTAATGTTGCATAAACCATAGTTATAAAAAATGATGGCAATCCCGCAGCCCATACTTTGAAATAATTTTTTTCGCCAACTATATGAGCAGCAAATATTCCTGCAAGAGCAGTAGGAGGAACCATATCACCTAACCCAGCAAGTAATGAAAGTGCTGAACAAACAACAATATCATTACCTCCCAGGAATGCCAACAGGAAAGGAACTCCAAGTACCGAAGCCGATCCATAAGAAGAAACAGCGCCAAATAACGGTATTCCTATTGCAATTCCAATTAAAAGAATTTCTGAAGGTAATCCGTTTAAAAATCCAACTATCATACCCCTGACACCATTCAGAGTCATAATTTGTATAAACATTCCAACCCCAGCAAGTATTGAAAGAATCCCAAGTGAATCTCTCATTGCTTCGACCGAAGTTTTAAAAATATTTCCCTTTCTACCGGTAAATGTGGCTATAATTGCAGAAATTATAAAAATTAAAGGCAAACCTAACGATAATATGCCCACATTTTCCAATACCATCAGAATTATCATCACAATTGCAGGCAAATATATTGAAAAATTTGAAGAAGGGATATCTTCAATTGCTAATTCATCAACATTAACTGGTTTAAGCTGATTTCCGGCGATAACGAGTGAAGAAACTATTGCCAGCGGGAATGTCAAAAGCAGAAGCGGAGTTGTAAAACCAATATATGGCATATCGACGCCCTGGCCGATAATCATAGCAGGTAAATTGACGGGAGGAGCTATCATCCCATAAATACCGGCCATAGCAATTATCGCACCCGCCTTTTTTTTACTCAGATTCATGCTTTTTAAAACCGGGTAAGAAATGGCGCCCGTAGTTAAAACGGTTGCAGTAGATGAACCGGTGATCATACCGGCAATCATAATAAAAAATGTCATTAATACCAATAATAATGTTGGTTGGTTTTTAAAACTCAACGCCATTTTTTTTGCAAGGGTATCGAGCAAACCAGAATGTTTGATAGAAGCCATAAAGATCATGGCTGTTGCTATAATTAACATTGTATCGATATAACCAAAGGCCCCTTCAACAAGATGTCTTACGGGGAAAAATTCTCCAAAAGCAATAGCGCCCGCAAGAGCAGAAAACATCAAAGAGACGCCTATTGGTATTTTAATAGCTGCAAGGAAAATGAATGTTCCAAGCATTAATATAAAATAAAATACTTCCGGTGTATAAATCTCTCTCACCCCTTATTAATTTAGATATTCTTCAAAACCATTATCCATTATTTCAAAATAATCGGGAAGATTATCGATTCCCAATGAATCTCCGAACATCATATTATAACCGTCTATGAGTGAGGAGATCACAGTCAGGTTCCAGCCAATTCTGTGTTTTAACGGAAAGTCTTCATCATAAAGGACATCAGGAAATTCCTGTTTTGACATTCCAGGATTTGGACTCTCGCTTAAGAAAGAAAGACTATCTGTATAATCTCCGATTTCCAGATGACTCAAACCTCTGAATGCCGGATTCGATTGATCCAGTTTTATAGGCAGATCAAACATTTCAACTTCCATAGCGGCAATTGCACCAATTTCCAAAGCGGTTTCGGCTGGATTACAAACTAACATATAAGCCAATCTTCCACTTGAATAAGTGCTGCCGTTGCTATTTTGATATGTGAATCCCGGAGGATCGGATTCATGCATATCCAGATTTATATTGACTTCTTCTTCTTTTATTAACTGAATGATCGCATATGCAAGTTGCTGTGTTATATTTCCATCAGCGACACCAGGATATTGTCTGTTTAAATTTCTCGCTTCTGCACCATCTTCCAGAGTGAAATCGGATTGGTAATGTTTAAATACTTCCGGGTCCGGATATATCTGGTCTTCAGGATCTGTTCTTCTGTCTCCATAAACTATAAATCTCGGCCCGGACTTCGTTTCTATTGGTAAAAAATGATCAATATTCGGATTTCTGGTATCGTTTACCGATACACCGCTTTTATTTGAATATGGAATAACTATTACTCTTCCTTTTTTTACAACGGCTCTTTCAATGAATATTGTTGCGGTCATCATGGTTGAAATTTCATTGCTGTGGGTACCACCCATTAATAAAAAGGTCGCTCCCTCCTCGCCGCTATCCATAAAATATACGGGAGTGTCCAAATTTGTGCCTTTTAGCCCTTCATGATAATCAGAAAGCCAGCCAAAACCCGTAACACCTTTTCCCGGTCTCACATCCGGCTGAAAGTAAGCTGCAATGGAAAGTGATGAGAGAATTATAACCATAAATATGATAAAAAATTTCTTCATTTATCCTTCTCCTTTAATTTAAATACGCTTCGAAACCGTATTTCATAAGATCACTGTATGTTGGTATTTTTTCAACTTCCAATTTTTTCTCGAACAGCATATTATATGAATCTATAAGCATCTGTACGATTTCCAGTTGTATCCCTATCCTATGTTTCAGAGGATATTTACTATCATACATAGGATCCGGATTATTTTTTGAAGGATCTTGAGCGGGGTTTGGTGTTTCAGACAAAAAAGAAAGGCTGTTGGTATAATTTCCTATTTCAAGATGGCTCAATCCTCTTGAATTTTTTGCGGATTCTTCCAATTTAACATTTATTCCTGTTTCCAGCTCAAGGTTCAACATAGCCAATATTCCCATTTCAAGTGCTTTTGGATTACATACGAGAGAATAAGAAAGGTTGTAATCCGAATTACTCTTTTCATATTCTTCAGGAGTTCTGCTCTCATGCATATCAAGATTAAAATCAATGTTTTCTTCATTTATAAGATTGATGATTGCAAAAGCCAATTTTGAAGTCAAAGTTCCATTTTCTTCTCCAGGATAATTTCTGTTTAAATTTCTACTCTCATCACCTTTATATTCTGTTTCTCCTGATGGATGAACGAAAACCTCCGGGTCTTCTGTTCCTTCGTCGTTTATATCTGTTCTTCGATCGCCGAAAACGAGATATCTTTTTCCCGATTTTGTTTGAATTGGAAGAAAATGAGATACTTTTCCCGCCAGGTCCGGTATGGATGTGGCACTTAAATTTGAATAAGGAATAACGATAACTTTTCCCACTTTTACAACGGCATTTTCAATAAATGATATAGCTGCAACTGTCCCTGCCAATTCTCTGGGATGGGTACCACCCATGAGAAGAAAAGTGGCGCCGGTTGCCTCACCACTCATAATATAAATCGGAGTATCAACATTGGTTTCCTTTATTCCAGGAAAATAATCAGAAAGCCATTTGAAATCTGTTACACCATTACCCGGTCTTATATCGGGATAAAACTCCTTTGAAAGGCATGGTACTATCAGTACAAATATAAAAATCGATACGATGATTAGTTTCTTTTTATTCATTTTAGCCACTACCCTTCATGTTCTATTAAAAATGAGCCTATATCATTTATAAGGTTTTCGTAGGAAGGAATATCATCAATAAGTATCTGTTTTTCCGACATCATATTCCAGGATTGAATTATATAATTTATTGTTGTTATATGCCTTGCCACTCTCAATGATATTGGATAACCATTTTCATCATAAGGTGCATATAATTTTCCTTCTTTAGCAGCTTGAACATAAAATTTATCCAAACCTGTTACCACAAGATCTTCGTCTGTCTTCCCCCTCAATCTCCCTTGTGAAGGGTTTGCAACTTCCAACAATAAAACCATAGCGTCAGTTGAATCTCCAATTTCTCTGTGACTCAGTCCCCTTAAATTAATTGGCGATTCTTCCAAACGAATTTGCATATCATCCATTTCAAGCATCATTTGAGCAGTTATAGCTAGTTCTGCTGCATTTTGATGAAATACTATTGCATCGTTAACCGGATATTCCGGTGAAGATTCATGCATATCAATAACTATGTCTACTTTTTCATTTTTTATCAATTGAACAATGGCATAAGCCAGCTTTTCCGTAGGATATCCATCAGGGTCTCCGGGATAGCATCTGTTTAAATTGGAAACTTCACCACCACCCAAGGTGGATCCCGATTGATGATTATAAAGGGTTGGGTCAGGCCATTGATCTGTGGGATTTGTTCTTCTTGAACCGAATCTGAATTCCCTAGTAGATCCATCCGGCAAATCAATATGATAAAATTCAGGAGCGCCTTCCATTGCGTCATTATGAGAAATGGCACTGTTATTTGCATATGGAATAATAAAAACTTTCCCTGTTTCAACCTTTATATTTTCCAACATAACTATAGCCGATAATATTCCCGCGGGTTCGTTTGCATGTGTACCACCCAGAATTAGAATCGAACCTCCCTCAACACCACTATCAAAAACATACACATTTGTATCCATATTCGTATTTTTTATCCCTTCGAACCAGTTGCTCAGTTTTACTGTTTCAGTAACACCAGGTCCGTTCAAAACGCGATCGATTTTCATACTGATGAAACTTACCGTCGCAATTATGCAAACTACGATTACTACCAAAATATAAAAAATGAAGGCTAATATCCTTCTTTTCAAAATACTCACCGCCATATATTTTATTAATTATAAAATCCCTCGCAAAAATGCGAGGGAAGTTTACTTAAAGTCCGAAGACTTCAGAAATTACATTTTTCAAATCAGCCGTTTTTTCGAAGAAGAAAATCGGAATTTCTTTTTCTTCTGCAAGGGTAGAAAACATTTGATCGGCCGCATCACTTTCTTCTTTGATAAATAATGCATCTGCAAAAGGAGATAATTCATTGAATAGAAGATCAGAACTCGCTCCTCTTCTTGCAGCGCCTTCAAGATGAGTCAAGACAACTGGCAAACCGTTATCCTTGGCTTTTTGTGCCAGTGAAACAACTCTTGCCGTTTCTTCATCTATATCGATTCCCGCGGCGCCTAAACCCTTACCGCTTGCTCCGACAACAAAAATAGCACAATTGTAAGCCTGAGGATCAAAATCATCTGCGGTCATAAGCTTTTCAAATGCATAATCTAGCTTGACCATTTTGCAAACGACGGTCATCTGAAGAGCACCTGGAGACTGTCCGGCCGATGTGATAAATGCCGGTTGTTCAAGTGTAAAAACTTCTTCCGCAAAAACAAAACCTACAAAAAATATTGCCAGAGCAAAAAATACTACTGATACTTTTTTCATTAATATCACCTCTTAATTAATATTACAATTCAGGTGCAGCTGCGGCTCCATTTCTTCTTATTGAACCTGCACCCACTGCCATTCCATCTTCTGCGACAGAAATAATATTCGGACCTCCGAAGAAAAGATCGGGATATCCATATTCGTTCACATCATGTCCTAAAATATCCGAAAGGAACGAAAGAGTTGAAGTGGGATAACCTCCCTCTATTCTTAGGTCCTTGTAGCTCGAATAACCAACAAATTTCGGAGTAGCGACGGCTTCATCTATCGACATATTGAAATCGATAACATCGACTAGTAACTGAATGATCGTGGAAACGATTCTTCCACCACCTGGTGTTCCAATAATCCATCTCACCTTTCCGTCTTTTTGAACAACTGTAGGACATATTGTGGTTCTTGGTCTCATGTTAGGTTCCAATGCAAGGATTGATGATTTGTCTGAACTGAAATTATACATTTCATTGTTGAAGAAAAAGCCATCCATGTATTCGGATGTTCCAAAGAAACTGGAAATTGTCTGTGTCCATGCAACGGCGTTGCCCCACTGGTCAATAACGGAGAAGTGCGTTGTTGAAGGATGCTCGTATATATCGTCAGTCTTCAAAGCTGCTTTTTCTGCTTCTGAAAGCATTACATCAACATATGATTCGCCATCAACGTAATCTTCGGCGTTGCCTATGTAATCGTAATATGTATTCGGATCTATCGCTTTGCTTAAATCGATATTCATTATTCTCGATTTTGCATATTCTTTGCTTATGAATCCTTCCGTGGGAAGATCATAAAAATCAGGGTCGGATATGAAATATCTTCTGTCAACATCTTCCAAAACCAATGCCTGTTGAATTATGTGAACAGCCAATGGGTCATCCCAGGTGAAATTGGAAAGATTATAATTTTCCAACATGTTCAGAACCGCTAAAACCTGAGGCCCGGAAACAGGAGGATAAGGAACGTAAAGATCATATCCTCTGTAAGTTCCTTCCAAAGGTTCTCTGACTATAGCTTCATAATTTGCCAGATCTTCCTTTGTTATGTAACCGTTTTTTTCCTTCATGAAAGCGTCTATTTTCTCTGCAAGTTCACCGTCATAAAAGTCCGAAGGACCGGTTTTCTGTAAATGTTTGTATGTTTCTGCCAGATCTGGATTTGTGAATACATCACCAGTTTCCCATGCGAATCCATCGTTTAAAAAGTCCGGAGCGTTATTAAGAACTTTATCATATGCATCTGAAACTACCCCTGCAAAGGTTTCATTAACCACCATTCCATTTTCAGCTAATGAAATTGAAGGTTCGATCAGGTCGGAAAAATCCATGGTTCCTGCAAGATCTAATGCTGCCTCTATACCTGCTAGTACTCCAGGAACACAAGCACCTTTTGCATTGTATTGTATTGGATAGTATTTATTTCCTGCTTCATCTTCCTGAATCCTACTGCTTAAAGTTGCAAAATCCTTTTCAAGCTGTTCATAAGTAGTTGCTGAAGGTGACTTGCTTCTGAAATCAATGGCATATTTTTCCCCATTTGCAAGTGTTATAACACAATAACCTTCGCCACCGAGTCCGGAAGCATAAGGTTCGGCTACCCCAAGAGCCAAACTTATGGCTACAGCAGCATCTACAGCGTTTCCACCCATTTCAAGTACCTGGGCACCTATCTCGGCAGCATAAGAATTTGCGGCAGCAACTACCCCTTTGCTTGATGCAACAACGGGTGCAGAATAAACGGCAAATCCAAATGAAACCATTAACAAACTAACAATTAAAAAAACAAAAAGCTTTTTCAATTTTACCCCTCCCTATCAAAAGAATTATGTAAAATCACTTTACTGCAACAACAAAAAATACATCAGTGTTAAAAGAAATTATATTTGTTGATTTTTCCGGATTTTCCCAATTTCTATAATATTTAAAAGAAATAAGAGCCTTCCCTTCTAAGATCGGCTCGAATGAAAATTTTATTTCACTTCCCACACCAATTGTACCACTATTTTCATCTGTTATCATTTCTTTTTTATAAAACTCTAATACTTTTTTATTTGTTATTTCATAATTCCAGGTATATCCGGTAGTGGGATTTTCATATAGTTCTATATAAGCCAGTTGATCTTTGGTAATTCCGGTTTGTGATTCCTCGAGAGAAACAGAATCTACAACCTCAATATCATATTCAAAAGTTTTAATCGGATCATCTTCCCACGGTCTTTTGTATTCTAAAATAATTTTATGTGTCCCACTCTTCGATGAAGAAATTTCAAATATAACTTTGTTGGATGCACCCAGAAGTTTTGAATTGCTTTTGACTATTTTTTTCGAAATATTCAGAGGCGATTCGGAATCATCAATATTATAAGTCCATGAATATCCTGTGGAAGGATTCTCATCCAATTCAATCATGCCAACTTCATCGATACTCAATGTATTCTGTCCCTCTTTCAGATTTATAGAATCATAAGCCTTTAAATTGTACACTTTGAAATCAACAGCGGTGTCAGGATCTTCCCACGGTCTGTAAAGAGAAAAAATAATAGTGCCTTCGCCTGATTCATTTACTTTGAAAGTCCATTCTTTAAAATAAGGCGCACCGCTCATTTGTTTTTCCGGAGATTTTTCTTCATTTGGATTGATTGTTTTCTCGCCGATTAATTTTACTAAATCGGGATTTGATAGCGAGTAATTCCAGATAAAACCGGTTGAACCGTTTTCCTCGAGTTTTATCACAAGTGTTTCTCCAACTCCAACATCATTTACTACTGATTCAAGCAACACATTGTTCGTAGCGAAAGAAAAAACAAATAGCATTAAAAAAATTGTCGTTACAAAAATATTTTTTTTCATTTTTTCACCTCCATCGGTAATATGACATAAAAAATTCTCTTAAAGTTTATATAAAACATTATGATCTGTTTGTTAAAATAAGCGATTTTAATTAATTTATTGGAAATATTTTCGATTAATAAAGATTACATATAATTTTCTCTAATCTCTTATATAATATAAATAATATTATATGGTAGGAGGATTATCCATGAGATTTATTCAGAATGCACGAGTTAGTCCGAAACTTTCTGAAGAATTAAAACCCCTTGAGGAATTAGCTTATAATTTCTGGTGGACCTGGAATTATGAACTACAGGATTTATTTAAAAGGATAAATTATGATCTCTGGTATGAGTTAGGGAGATCACCCGTAAAACTGTTGAGAAGAGTTAAACAAAAAAGAATAGATGAACTTTCAAAGGATAAAGATTTTTTAAATGAATTGAACAGAATTTATAAGAAGTTTAAAAATTATATGAAAAATGAAGAAACGTGGTTGAATAAAAATCATTCTGATGCTAAAGAGAAAACTATCGCTTATTTTTGCATGGAATATGGGATTCATGAATCTTTTCCTATTTATTCCGGCGGATTGGGTATCCTGGCTGGCGATCACTTAAAAACAGCCAGTGATATGGGATTGAATTTCGTTGCGGTTGGATTGTTATATAAGAAGGGATATTTTAAGCAGAGTATCGATAAGAGTGGTTGGCAGCAGAATTATTTTGAGGTTTATGATTTCGATGATTTTCCTGTAGTATCGGCAAAAAATAAATCAGGAGAAGAGGTTTTTATTGTTGTTAAGTTTGAAAATAAACAAGTGTGGGCAAAGGTCTGGAAAACGATGGTTGGCAGAACATCTTTATTTTTACTTGATACAGATATTCCCCAGAATGAGCCCGAAGACAGAGGGATTACCGAAAACCTCTATGGTGGAAACAGAGAAATGAGAATAAAGCAGGAAATTATTCTGGGAATTGGAGGGGTAAGAGCTTTAAGGCAGCTGGATATTTTCCCCGATGTATGGCATATGAATGAAGGCCATGCTGCTTTTCTGGCGCTGGAAAGAATAAGGGAAAATGTTGAACAAAAACAATTTGATTTTAAAAAGGCTATCGAAGCCGTTAAGTCAAATAATATGTTTACAACTCATACACCTGTCCCCGCAGGGAATGATACTTTTGTTCTCAGTTTGATTGATAAATATTTTGGGGAATATTTTCCAAAATTAAGAATTTCAAGAAACGATTTTATATCACTCGGTTTAGAAAAATTAGAGAATGGGTATGAACAGTTTAACATGACAATACTTGCCCTGAATGTTTCTGCTCAGGCGAACGGAGTGAGTGAACTTCATGGAAAGGTATCCAGAAAAATGTGGAAAAAGAATTATCTGGACCTTATTGAAGCGGAAGTGCCGATTGGTCATGTCACCAACGGAGTGCATATTTGGACATGGTTGTATCATGAAATGCAGGATTTGTTCGATATATATCTTCCAGAAAATTGGAGAGAAAATATACTTGAAAAAGAAACGTGGAACGCGATAGATAATATTCCTGATGAAGAATTATGGAATTATCATATAAAGCTGAAAAGGAGACTTATTGAATTTTTGCACGGAAGAGTGCATAAACAAAGGATGAGATTGGGAGAAACCATAGAAGATATTATGCAGGTTGAAGACATATTTGATGAAGATACACTCACAATAGGTTTTGCAAGAAGATTTGCAACTTATAAGAGAGCGGCTTTAATATTTAAAGACCTGGTTAGAATAAAACAAATTGTCAGTAATCCGGATAAACCCGTACAACTCATTTTTGCGGGGAAAGCCCACCCTGCAGACAACCCCGGCAAGGAGCTTATAAGAAGAATTTACGAACTTTCAAGGACTGAAGATTTCAAAACAAAAATAGTTTTTATCGAAAATTACGATATGAATATTGCCAGACACATGATACAGGGGGTTGATGTCTGGCTCAACAATCCAAGAAGACCTCATGAAGCAAGTGGAACAAGTGGTGAAAAAGCAGGAATGAACGGATCTATAAACTTCAGTGCACTGGATGGTTGGTGGGTCGAAGGATTCAATGGAGAAAACGGATGGGCCATAGGTGATAACAGAAATTATGATGACACCGAATTGCAGGACAGGATTGACAGTGTTTCAATATACAGTCAGCTCGAAAAGTCTATTGTTCCTCTTTACTACAAAAGAGAAGAAGACAATGTCCCAAGATTATGGGCGCAGAAAATGAAAGCTTCTATAAAATCGGTTGGATATAATTTCAATACTCATAGAATGATAAAGGATTATACTGAAAATTATTATTTGAAGGCAATAAAATACAGAGAAAAAATTTCAAAAGATAATTTCCAAATGGCTCAGGAATTTTCAGTTTGGAAAGAAAAACTTTTAGGCAATTGGAAAAATATAAGGATAAATCCAAAAATCGACAGTACGGATACTTTCAGCACCCTGAGTGTCGGAACGAAAATAAGACTTTCGGCAAATATTTATCTTGGTAACCTAAAACCGGATGAAATTGAGGCTCAGATTTTTGTAGGTTATCTGAATGAAGACGATGAAATAGAAAAATTTTACACAGTACCGATGAAGTATAAAAAACAGGATATCGGGAATGAATATTTTTTTGAAGGTGAATTCGAATTACCTGAAGAAGGCAGAATATCGTATACAATAAGAGTTGTGCCGAATCCTGAAAGATTGATAGCGAGAGAATTTTTACCCATCGTTAAATGGGCATAAAAATAATCATAAATAAAAAAGAGGGAGGTTTTGTTCTCCCCTCTTTTTTATGAAAACAAAAATATTCCGTTAACCAGCGGTCGCTCTTTAAAAATCGGCGAAAGGTATCCGATGTGTAATATCTTTCTAAAAAATTCCTCCAGAAAAATATAAAATATTATTTGTAAATCTCAAATTTTGAATACTAAACATATAAAACGTATTTTTGAATTGTATTTGAGATTCCTAATCAGAAAAATAAATACAGAATCTCATCACTTGAATAAAAATGATAATTGTGAAATAGTATTACTAGTGAATGAAAGGAGAATTGTATGATTTTCTACAGCCCAAAACATCTCGAACACAAACCGGAAAAAGAAATTGATAAGGGAATTTTTGTTAAAAATGCAGATACCCCGCAACGAATTGAAGAAATAGCCGAAATACTTTTGAAAAATGGTTATTCTATACAGAATGCAAGAGAATTTGATGAATCTTTTCTTTACTTGACGCACGATAAAGATTATGTGGAATGGATCAGAAAAAGATCAAAAATTACCCCTCCCGATCAGGAATACTTTCCGGAAGTTTTTGGTTATGATAAATTATTTGATACCGGTACTCCTGTCACGTGGAATTCGTACGAATCGGCTCTTTATTCCGTTTTCACTGCTTTAACGGCCGCAGAACACATCGTTTGCGGAAACATGTTTTCATATGCGCTCTGCAGACCGCCGGGCCATCATGCTTCTAAAAATATTGGTGGCGGCTATTGCTATTTTAATAATGCCGCTATAGCGGCAAAATATATCCAGAAAAGCCATGAAGGAAATATAGCAATATTGGATTTAGATTTTCATCACGGAAATGGGACTCAAGATATATTTTATGAAGATCCGTCTGTTCTTTATGTTTCTTTACATGGAACACCGGAAATTTATTTTCCGTGGATTAAGGGTTTTGCAAATGAGATTGGTGAGGGAAAAGGAGAGGGATACAATTTGAATATTCTCTTAGATCCCAACACCGGAATTGAAGAATATTTGAAATTATTGGTAACAGCTATAAAAAAAATAAATGAATTTTCACCTTACTGTTTGATCATTTCGCTCGGGCTGGATATTGTTGAAGGAGACATACAGGGAGGAATGAACATAAAAACTGAGGATTATAAAAAAATCGGCGCCGTTATAAAGGAATTCAATTACCCGCTTTTAATCGTGCAGGAAGGGGGATATGACGGAAGAAAGAATGCCGAAGCGGTTATCAATTTATTCGATGCTTTAGAGATAAAAAGAAGATTTTTATAGCAAAAAAAGATCTTCAATTTTGAAATATCTTAAAAGATTTTTTTGATCGCTTTTAACTCAATTTTTTTTTCGGATGATTCAAATTTATTTTCACTTTGAATCAGGTATTCCCCATTTATAACTTTTACTTTAACTTCTTTTTTATTTTGTTCGAAAAGATAGTCGCCGTTTTTTAAATCCACCAGTTTTTCAAATGATCTTTGAAGAATAGTTTTGTCGGATCTTTTAATAATTTTTCCATATAATATGTAGGGAGATCCGAGCAAACTGTTAATTTCATTGATATCTCCCATCTGAATATACTTTTTTATGATGGAACTGCTCACTCTGTGATTTTTTTCTTTCACATCATTGATTATTTTTAAATCAAAATTATATTTTCCCGATAAATTTTCTAAGGTATCTTTGTTTCCCGATCCCCTTTTGCCGAATCTGAAATCTTCACCTACCACAACTCCTGAAGCCCCTTTTTTCAGCAGCATTTTTATGAAGTCTTCGGGTTCCATATTACCTATTTCGGAAAGATCGGCCGTTATTATCCTTTCGATTCCACAATTAAGAATTTTTTCGATTCTGATATCGATGGAATAAATAAGACCTTCAAAGTTATTTTTGTAGTAATTGTAAGGGTACATAATTGAAAAAGCGAAGGATTTTACGTTTTTGATTTTTGCAAGCTTTACGGTTTCCCCTAAAATTTTCTGATGACCCAGATGAACACCATCGAAGTTGCCGATAGAAATAATGGACATTAAATGAATACCTTTTTTAATTTAGCGATTCTTTCTCTGGAACCTTTATTAGTTAAAGTACTGATAAACCTTGACGAACGTTCTGAAGTTGCAATTGCCGTGAGCTTTTCATCTTCATCAACGATCCGGATGATTTCTTCTTTTTTAAAAGATCCTATTATTTTTTTTACAAAGTGACAATACACCTGAGAGCCGTTTTTTACCGGATTATTAAATTCATTTTTTATCATCACCGCTGGTAAAAATTTTGAAAACTTGTCCATTGAGATTATTTTTTCACTGGAAATTTCTTCGGATATAATGGCGTTTTCAATTGAAAAATCTCCGATTTTAGTTCTTCTCAACTTTTCGGTTACCGCTCCACAACCAATTTCATAACCGATATCCATAACCAGTGATCTGATATACGTACCCGAAGAGACCTCCGATAAAAAAGAAACTCTGTCATTTTTAAGATCTATATCGTCTATTACTAAATTTTTTATTTTTACCTTTTTCGGCGGAAGGTTTATTATTTTACCTTCTCTAGCCAGTTTATAAAGCCTTTCTCCTTTATATTTTTTAGCAGAATAAGCGGGAGGAGTCTGAAAATAACCATCTTTAAAAGATTCGAACGCTTTTATAATGTCATTTTCTTTGAGGTTTTTTGTATCTCTTTCTTCTTTCACGTTTCCTTCTAAATCGAATGTTTCGGTTATAATTCCAAGTTTCATAGTACATCGATAACTTTTATCCTGCTTTAATAAAAATTCCAGCATCCTTGTTGCTTTTCCTATTCCCAAAATCATTAACCCTGAAGCAAAAGGATCGAGGGTTCCCGCGTGACCGATTTTTTTGATTTTCAGTTTTTTCCTCGCTATTTCAACCAGTTCATGTGAAGTTATGCCCTCTTCTTTATCAATTAATAAAAAACCACTCGTTTCATCTGTCAATTTTTATTATCCTCTTCATGAATTTTGTTGAGTAATTCTTGCACTCTTATACTGGCCTCAATGCCTTTATCTGGTAAAAATTTAACTTCAGGTACTTTGAACAACCTGATGTTTTTTGCAAGCGCCTTCCTGAAATATCCTTTGTTTTCGTTCAATATTTCAATAATTTCTTCTTTTTTTTCCTCGGCGTTTTCACCAAAATAACTCACAAATATATTTGAATATCTTTTGTCTTTAGAAACGGTTACCCTCACAATTGAAACATATAGGGGATCGATTTTTGGTATCCTTGACTCTCTTAAAGCCGAAGTCAGAACTTTTTTTATTTCCGATTCCAGCATTTCTTTCCTGTATGTAGAACTCATATCCAGAAACCTCCTTTTACTTTAGTTTATCAATACGGGACGTTTGATATTTGATATATTATAGAATCTATCTCCGAATTGAGTATCAAGGTATAAAAAGTTCTCATCTGCAGATAGAGAATATATATTATCAGAAAATTCTATTTCTGACAATATATTGATACTTGCCGGGTTGAAAATATTTATTATGGAAATACCGGAATCTGTAACAGCGAAAAGATAAGAATCGAATTTTTCTAAAATATCTACTATGAAATAATTACCCACGGATTCCTTAGTGAAGGAATCTAAATTAATATATTTCAGACCGCCTTCTCTACCGGATTCTCCAGCAAAAATCATATTATCTCTAATTTGTATACAATTTATGAAACCATCCAGATTTTCTCTCTCCCTTGAAGAAGATCCCCTTTCGGAATAAGAACCATTTGAGGTTCTTACGAATATTCTTATACCGAAGAAACTATCTGCGGTGACTATCGCACCAGCATTTTCCGTTAGTGCAAAATCACTTGGAGCTGAATCTGTCTGTATAACTGTTTCAAAAGAATTGGGTATTCCGTTTTCCAGATAAACTTTTTTGATTGAGCCGGATCCTACTGAGTCAAGAATCCATAAACAATTATCTGCATAATTCATCTTTACGGGCCCGGATCTGACATTAAACGTATTTAATAATTTCATATCTGAATCGGAATACAGATACGTTGAAATTTCTCCGTAATCATCCACTAAATATACATAATTTCCTTTTATAACAGGTTTTATGGAATAATTTTTATCCGTTATTTTTTTCAGGTCTGGGAGATTGTCCGTTGAATTGAAATTAGCTATTATAGGACTCCCATTCGATAATATTGGAAGATTGTATAGATATTTAGTAGTTGAAAAATTCTTGATTTCACTTTTTACCTCATTTCCATTTGCGTCTTCAGCAATGACCTGCCAGAAATAATTTTTATTTCTTTCAAGTGCATTCTTCGTTTCAAAGTATTTGTTGGAAGTCGTTGCCAGTTTCACCATGGAATTTGGTGAATCGCCGAGGTACAACGAATATTGTACATTGTTTCCAATATTAGAATCCCATTGATAAATGGGGTAGCTGAGGATACCATTTTCGTCAGGGGTTCCGGCTTCTATAGAATAATTGAGTATTTTTTCAGTAGTGAATTTTCTAACCGGTGATTTTATATAATATTTTCCATCGGATATTTCTATACTCCAGTAATAATCTCTTCCGGCCTGAAGATCGGATAAAGTGTAAGTGTTTGATGAAGTGTTTCCCACAATTCTTAATTCTGAGGCTGAATTACCCAGTAAAATTTTATAAGTTAAATTATCGTTATCGATATCACTGCCCGTCCAGGAAAGTGTAATGGAATTTTTAACATTTATAACATTATCATCCGGAGAAATTATGTCGATGACAGGTCTGCTGTTTACGGTTCTGAATGACCAAACCGGAGAGAGAATTGTATCACCGTTACTCTTTGCCATTACCCTCCACGAATACATCGTATTTCCCTTTAAAGCTTTGTCGAGTTTATATGAATTAGTCCGAATATCCCGTGCGATTGGCGAGGACATATTTTCGAAGAACAAATCGTAGGTGATATCGTCGGAACCGTCCGCTAAGGTCCATGATAAAGTTAAATCGGAAGTTTCAATTTCATCAGAATTATTTGAAGGACTCTGTGAGGTAAACTGCAGAGGTTTTTCCGTTGTTTTGAATGAATAAACCGGTCCCTGCGAAATATTCCCATCGTACACTTCTATTGCCCATTTATATTCCGTTCCGTTTTTCAGGGCGCCGTTATAGACAAAACTGTTTTTATTTCCCTCTATTTCTACCCTGTCGATGAGATTATCTTCATTATCGTAAAGGATGAATGTATAACTTATAGGAGTAGAGAAACCAAGATACTCCCATTTAAAAGGATTTTCAGTGTTGAACAAACTCCCGTTTTCCGGCTGTGTATATTTTATTTTCTCTTCTTCAAATTCGATTTTAATTTTTTCCGACTCATAAGTATTTCCTTCATCAATGACTTTTATGTAAAAATCATAATTATAATCGGTATTCAGTGATCTTATATTTTGACCTATCTGGAAAGATTCTATATTTTTTCCCGAAAGTTCCGGTTCATTTTCTTCCTTCCCTTCCTGAACAAAAAATATTTGTATTTCGGCTGCATCGGAGGCATTTTTTATTTTCCATTTAAGTATATATGGGAGGGAAGATAAGGTCAAAGTCTTTTCGCCGTCAATTATTATTTCCACGGGTTCTTTAATAGTTTTGAAAGAATACTCTTCCGAAATTTTTTCAGCTCGGTTTTCATCTTCTGCGCCGACCCACCATTTATAAATAGAGTTGCTTTTTAAAGGCTCACTTAAAATTAACTTATTTTCTCCGTTCGAGTCAGGTACTTCTTTTTTGATTATGTCTCCGCTTTCGTCCATAATGTAAACGTTTGAGATTAAATCCTGAGAATCTTCATCAAAATTTCTCCAGAAAAGCTCAACATTTTTTCCGTCGACTTCATCGCTTCCATTTTCAGGTGAAATCAATTCGGGGATTTTTGGAGGAGAGTTGTAACTCATAAAATAGGATGGTTCACTTTCAACTTTATCATTTCCATCTATCGAGATCACTTTCCAGAAATATTTGGTGTTCTGATTTTTTACGGCATCGCTGACTTTTAATGATGTTTTATTTGAATTGTAAACTCTTGCACCGATGAAATCACTATTTTCTGCAATGAGTAATTGATATTTCGGGTTGGTATTTTCCTGTAGATTCATCCACGAAAATTCAATCTCTCCAACAGGAACATCTGTTGCACCATTTTCTGGAGATACGAGTATTGCACCATCTGGCGTGCTTTCTTCAGTTGTTAATTTTATCGTTTCACTCTGATTTTTGGCATCGTTGGAATCTTTCCCTATTACATACCATTCATATTCTCTGTTTGGCTTCAGATTTACAAACAAATATGTATTTTCGTATGTGTTTCTTTGATTTTTTTCACCACTTAAAATATCTGTAATGACCAATGTATAGTTTATTGAATCGCCCTCGGGATCACTGCCTTCCCAGACAAATTTAACGTTATATGGTGAGACCTCAGCATTATTAATCGGTTCTAAAAGCTCTATCCTCGGTGGTAAATTACCGGAGTAATAATTCACTTCCTTAGTTGTTTTAGCACCATATGCATCTTTAGCGATCAATTTGATCGTGTAATTTTTTCCCTTATCTAAGTCTTCGACGATAAGATTATTTCTGTTTTCATTTTCAAACAGAATGGTCTCTTCTCCGTCCGGATGAATTAAATATGCCGATATATTGACTTCATCATCATCTTCGTCAGTTGTTGACCAGGTTAAATAAATATTTTTCATACCTTCGATTATTTCGTCTTTTTGTTCTATTATGTTTATTGTTGGATTTCTATTCAATGTCGAAAATTCCCATACATCACTCGATTTTATTTCTCCTGATTCAAGATCTTCGATTTCCACCTTCCATTTGTAACTTGTATGTGCCTCTAATTTGGGAGAATTTATGAAGGTCGAAGTTGCAGAATCATAAAAAACAGGATCGTTCTCAACATCGGAAAAATAAACCCTATAAACGACAGGGGAGTAATATCTGTTGGATAACTCCCAATTCAAAGTTTCGATATTCGGGTCAACAATTTTTTCTGTGAGCCCAGGATTACCTTTAACTGGACGCGGTAAAGGCTGTACTGATTCAGTTGTGAAAGAACTTGTAATCGATGACGATTCTTTCTGTCCATCAGTCGCAACTACCCGCCAATAATATTTTGTAGAGAAATTTAATTTGGGAAGTTTTTCAAATGGTAAAGTGTTTTTATTCCAGTTTGTAACCACAAGAGATGAATCAGAAAGGTTTGGACTTTCTCCGAAATATATATCGTATAAAATAACGTCATTATCAGCGTCGGTGGATTTTATCCATGAAAGTTCTTCGTTTGCAAGGGCAACATTCGTCTCATTTGGCTGTGGAAAAAGAATATCGGATTTGCTCGGTTGATCATTTTTCAAAGTAAAGGTCCAGGGATTTACTTCTTCAAATTTACCATCCTCATTTTTCACTTTTACTGTCCACCAGTATTGTTTATGTGGTGAAAGGTTCATTTCATATTTAAAGGTAAAAATCCCTTCCGAAGCGTATGTTGGATCACCCAAAATTCCTTTTTCAATGAGCGCAAGATCATTTTCAGATTCACCTAAGTAAAAATCTGCATAAACAGGATCACCGGGATTGCTATAGTATGCTTCCCAATAAAATGTCATCGGATCAGCATAATAAAGTCTTTCTCCATTCCTGGGTTGGGGAGAAAGATCACTGATCGAAATCTTTGGAATTGGTTTTGGCCAGAAAAAATAAGCTAAAATTCCTCCACCTGCAACAATCAATATTAAAATTATTATTGAAATTACAGCGATTCCTTTTTTTCTGTTCATTTTTCAAATCCCTCCAAAACCGATATATTAATACGATAATTCAACTACGTTATTGTTGCCGTATTTTCTCAGATTATTCGAAATAATTCTTATATCTTTACCATTTTTAACCAATTTTATGTAAGCCATTTCTATTCTTTTTTCAAAACCATTTAAACCTTTACTCTGTATTTTCTCAATTACTGGTGTCCAGGCGCCTGTATTTGCATAAAAAAGATATTCCTCAGGCTTAGGAATAATTCTCACACAATGCTTATGATTATGACCCATTATTACACCTTTGAGTTCAGTAGGGAATATTGGGATTTTTTCTTTCAATTTCCAATAGTTTGAAATTGTATCGATCACTTCTTTGAACCCCTTTGAAGAATCATAAACTCCCAGTAACTTTTGTGCCTGTCTGAAAAGATTGTCTGTTTTTTTGATATTTCTGAAATTCATTACGACAGATATTAAAAACTGTCCTAAAAACATTCCCCCGAATTCATTGATGAATATTTTTTTGAGAAACTTTAATTTCGGCCAGAGCACTGAAATCCATTCATTTCCATATTCGCTGTTTAGAAGCCTGATGAAATTGTCCGACCAGAGCTTCAACAGATCTTCGTTTATATCATGTTTCCTCTGAAGATATTGTAAATATTCGAATATATCCAGAATGGGACTTATTAAATGCAGGTTTTGAAGAATGGATATCGGTAGATTCAATTTTTCCAGTTTTTTCTCAAAAGTTCTTTTCATGAAACTGTACATATAATCTGAAAAGGGTGGAAGAATATCTTCACCATTTTTTCTTTCGACAATTTTGTTTGCAATATCGAATTGATTTCCATGAATAGAAAACACTTTGAAGTCTTTATCTATATAATACGGAAGTATTTCAATATTTTCTTCTACATCTGATAATGCTTTTGCGGTTTTCAACATCAATTTTTCATTGTAAATTAAATGTACGTCATGATTTCCAATAAGATACTTTATTTTTCCTTTTTTAGAGAATTTTTTAAAAGAATCGAATACTTTAGGGTGAGTTTTTTCTATACTGTCTATTATATCTAAATCGATGTTTTTACAGGATTCTGAAAAATCAAGTGAAAATGTGACTTCATCAATTTTATCGTTCATCATCAGTTCTAGCAGATCCCCTACTATAATGATTTCTTTTACATTATCTTCAATGGCCTCGTCGATAAGCATTTCAAATTCGTCATCGAAATGGAAATAGTCAGTGTCTCCTCCATTTCCCAGATGTAAATCTGCTAAATATATTTTTTTAATATCATTTTCCATTTCTACACTCCATAAAAATAAATAATATTTTTGGTATAATTCAACGTGTATACATTATAGATTTTGAGGTGTTTAAAATATTTTATCTTTTTGATTTTTTTATTTCATTATTAGCGGTTTTTTCAGGTTCAGGGTCATTTTTTATTACTCTTTCTTCTGTCTTGCTAATATCCTTTGTAATGAGAAGCAATGAAAGTGTTATATTCAGCAATCATACCTCGAGAAGGGTATCATTGGTTGGTTCTTTGCTCTTTTATTTGCTGCTCTTCTTTATATATATAATCGTGTTTAAAAAGATATCATATTTTATTTTCATTCCGCTAATCAATATAATCCTCAAAAATACTATTCTTTACCGACTTAAGTATATAACGAAAAAGGTATATTTTCTATCTGATGAAGAAATAAAGGAACTTTCTTTCAGTGAAAAAAATTATGATTTTGTGAAAAGGGTTCTTGATATTATTTTATCAATTTTTATGCTGGTTTTATTATCACCAATTTTTGTCATAATATATTTCCTGATAGCCATATTAGATGGAAGGCCAGCAATAATAAAACAAAAAAGGATTGGCAGAAATGAAAAAGAATTTTATATGTATAAATTCAGGACGTATAAATTTGATGGAGAAACAAAGACAAAAATAGGTAAAGTAATCAGACCGATCAGATTTGATGAACTTCCCCAGTTCTTTAATGTTTTAAAAGGAGATATGTCAGTTGTTGGACCCAGACCAGAACTGATGTTTTTTCACAAGATGGCCGCTGAAAATATATCTTATTATCATTGGAGAGCAAAAATCAAACCCGGTCTCACAGGTTGGGCCCAAATTAACTATAAATATACTCAAACGGTAAAAGAATATATAATGAAGACTAAATATGATCTCTATTATTTAAAAAACAGATCTTTTTGCATCGATTTTAAAATTTTCTTCAAAACTCCTTATGCGATTGTTTTCACTCTATTAGAAAGAAAGAATTCCCAATTATAAATTATTTTAAAAACTCCTGATAAAAGAATTGAATGTATGTGAACATCTGTGTACAATTTTTTGCAAGCTTAAAAAAATAAGCATTTGGTTTACCTATATCATTTTTGCTATCTTATTCTTCAATTAATGAACAAACATATTGACTGTGATATAATTTTCTCAAATTTGTTTTAGGAGTGAAGTGAATGCAAGATTTGGAAAGTAAATACAATCCATCTGCTATCGAAAAGAAATGGTACAGTTTTTGGAAAGAAAAGGGACTCTTTAAACCATCTGATGCTGAAAAATCGTACACTATTGTGATACCACCTCCGAATATAACCGGAGCGATTCACATGGGTCATGCGCTTAACATGACTTTGCAGGATGTTCTGGTCAGATATAAAAGACTGAAGGGGTTTTCTACACTTTGGCTTCCGGGCGAAGATCACGCAGGTATTGCAACCCAAAATGCTGTTGAAAAATCTTTGGCAAAAGAGAATAAGAACAGGCACGAATTGGGTAGAGAAAAATTCGTTGATGTAACCTGGGAATGGGCAAACCATTTCAGAAAAAGGATAAAGCAGCAAATTGAGGTGATGGGTTGTTCGTGTGATTGGTCGAGAGAGAGGTTTACACTTGATGAAGGACTGGAAAGTGCCGTTAGAAAAGCGTTTGTCCTGTTATACAAAAAGGGATTAATATATAAAGGAAAATACATTGTTAACTGGTGTTCCAGATGTGGAACGGTTCTTTCGGATGAAGAGGTGGAACACGAGGATGTTCCGTCGGCGTTCTGGTATATTAAATATCCCTTTGCCGATGATCAGGAAAAATATGTAGTTATTGCTACAACGAGACCGGAAACGATGTTGGGGGATACCGCTATTGCCGTTAACCCAAGCGATGAAAGATATAAAAATTTAATAGGTAAAGAAGTCATTCTGCCTCTTGTTAATAAAAAAATAAAAATAATTGGTGATATACACGCCGATCCTGAAATGGGAACGGGGGCATTGAAGGTAACTCCTGCTCACGATCCAAATGATTTTTTGATAGGACTCAGACACGATTTAGATGTGATTGAAATATTGGATGGCGATGGAAAAATAAATGAAAATGGTGGAGTTTATGCTGGCCAGGATAGATTTGAAGCCAGAAAAAAGATAGTCGAAGATTTGAAGGATAAAAGATATTTGATAAAAATTGAAGAAATGACCCATTCGGTTGGAAAATGTTATAGATGCGGTACTTTGATAGAACCATCTCTTTCCGATCAGTGGTTTGTTAAAGTTAAGCCTCTTGCTTCAGAAGCGATAAAGGCGGTTGAAAATGGTGAAGTTAAATTTCATCCGGATAGATGGACTAAGGTATATCTTCGCTGGATGAATGAAATTCGCGATTGGTGCATTTCGAGACAGCTGTGGTGGGGGCATCGTATACCCGTATGGTATTGTCAGGAATGTGGAGAAGTTATCTGTGAAGAACATGATCCTGATTCCTGTCCGAAATGTGGTAGCAAAAATCTAAAGCAAGATGAGGATGTTTTAGATACCTGGTTCAGTTCACAACTCTGGCCCTTTTCTACTCTCGGCTGGCCGGAGAAGACCGATGATCTGGAGAAATTTTATCCCACAGCCACTCTCGTTACCGGTTTTGATATAATCTTCTTTTGGGTTGCGAGAATGATCATGGCTGGGTATGAATTTATGGGCGAAAGGCCATTTGACGATGTTTATATAACCCAGCTTGTCAGGGACAAAGATGGCAGAAAAATGTCCAAGTCCCTGGGAAACGGTATAGATCCTATTGAAGTTGTTGAAGAATATGGTGCAGATCCAATGCGATTTACCCTGGTGAGGTTGACTCATGGAAACGATATTAATCTGGATGTAAAATTCATTGAGGCGAACAAGAAATTTGCTAATAAAATATGGAATGCAACGAGATTTGTTTTAATGAATTTACAGGATTATAAAAAAATTGATATTAATGAAAAAGATTTGGAATTAGAAGATAGATGGATTATTTCCAGGCTGGGCGACACGGTTTCGGAAGTGGAAAATTCACTCGACAATTTTGAATTCAATCTCGCCGCCACAAAAATCTATTCATTTTTCTGGAACGAGTTCTGCGACTGGTATATTGAATCGATAAAAGGGCGATTGAGAAATCAAAACAAAACAAAACTCGTAGCTCAAAATGTGCTGGTAAAAATTTTGGACGGCTCTTTGAAAATATTACATCCATTCATGCCGTTTGTAACTGAAGAATTATGGCAAAAACTCCCGGTACAGGGTGAATCAATAATGACCCAGAAATGGCCCGAACTTGAGGATTTTCCCGGAGATAAAGAAGCCGAAAAAGATTTTGGCAGATTGATGGAGATAATAAAGGGTATAAGGAACGTGAGAGCAGAAATGGGTATACCACCTTCAAAATCAATTGAAGTCTATTATATTGGAACAAAACTCGACGAAAATTATCTGAACATTCTTAAATTGTTGGGGAATGTTTCGGAAATTTCAAAGAAAGATGAGAAAATAAGAGGTAGTGCCACAGCTTTTGCCGATGAAATACAGATGTTCTATATTTTTCTTGGCGAAATGGATTTGGAAGCGGAAGTGGGTAGATTGGAAGAGAAAAAAACGAAGTTTCTTAAGGAAATAAAAATGTTTGAAAAGAAATTATCTAACGAGAAGTTTATAGAAAGAGCACCAGAGGAAGTAGTGAATGAAAATAAAGAGAAATTGCAAAAGAACAGAGATGATCTTTTCAGAATCGAAAAGATTATCCAGGACTTGAAATCATAATGAATTACGAAGAGACAATAGAATACCTTTATAATAACAGACCGTACGGAAAGATTAAGTACGGTTTGTTCAGGATAGAGGAACTTCTGAACAGACTTGAAAATCCTCAGAATAATTACAAGATAATTCACATCACCGGTACGAATGGTAAGGGTAGCGTGGCATCTTTTCTTCAGAATATTTATAAATCTTCCGGGTATAAAACCGGTTTAAACATTTCACCGCATATAATAGATTTCAGAGAGAGGATTCAAATCAACGGGAAAATGATTTCAAAATCTGAAGTCGTTGATATTTTGTCACAGATGAAACCCCATATAGATTCGATGGATAAGAAGGGAGAAGAATTTGCCCCGAGTTTTTTTGAAGTTGTGACTGCGATGGCTTATTTATACTTTATGGAAAATAAGATAGATATAATGATTTCCGAAGTCGGACTCGGGGGAAGATTCGATGCTTCCAATATCGTAGAAAAACCGGTTGCCACCGTAATTACTGAAGTATCTCTTGATCATACGAAAACTCTTGGGGGAACAGAATTAGATATTGCTTTTGAAAAAACGGGTATTCTCAAAGATAATGTTCCGCTTATTTCAGGAGTTACCAGGCCTTTGATAAGAAAAAGAATTATTGAAAGAGCCGTCGAAAAAAATGTTAAAATTTATTTTTTTAATAACGATTATTCTTTCAAAAATTATTTGCCAGAAATAAATAATAATTCAATGGATTATTTCGGTGATAATAATTTTAAAGATGTTGAGTTTAAAATGAACGGGTATTTTCAGGCCAAAAATCTTTCGACAGCTTTGAAAACATTTGAAGTGGTGCAAAAAGAAACGGGGATACCCATCGATGAAGAAAAGATGAGAAAGGGCATATTAAATACCACCTGGCCTGGAAGATTGGAACTCATAAAATATAAAAATAAAAAAATTATTCTTGACGGAGCTCATAATCTTGATGGAACTATAAATCTGGTAAACAGTATCGAACAATATTTTCCCCAGGAAAAATTTGCACTCCTGTACGGAAGTTTGTCGGATAAGGATTTTTCGGGCAGTATTAATATTTTGAGGAATATTGTAAATCGAGCCATAATTACGAAGGTGCCCAGCAACAGATCAAAAAATCCGTACGAAGTATTCTTGTTTTGGAAGAAAAAGGAACAAAATTCCACATACATCGAAGACTTTAAAGAGGCGTTTAATAAAATTATTTCCGAAGATTATGAAAATTTGCTTTTTACGGGTTCGTTATATTTGATAAGTGAACTCAGAAATCTCATCCAAAAAGGAGATGAGAAAATTGCTCGCAGGTATAAAATGTAAAATTCATGAGAAGAAAGAATGGGGAATAGTGGTTGAAAACAGTGGTTTTTTCTTCAATATTTTCTGTTCCAACTATACTTTAGAGAAAATAGAAATGGACTCCGAGTATATAATTTATACCCATCTTCAAACATCGCAGGATAAGGCTCCGCAACTTTACGGCTTTTTTGACAAAAAAGAGGAAAAAGTATTTAAAGCTTTGATAAAAGTTAATAAAATCGGTCCAAAGGTGGCATTGAAACTTCTCTCCTCATCTACTCCTGATAAGATAATTGAATATATAGCCACGAAGGATGCAAAAGGTTTGAGTACTCTTCCAGGAATAGGTGAAAAAACCGCCGAACGATTGATAATAGAACTTTCAGGCTTGTATGAAACAGTTGAATCCGGGGAAATGAAGAAAGAAAATTTTGAAGATGCCATAGAAGCCCTGTTGGCTTTGGGATTTGATAAAAGAGAAATTACAAAGGCTGTAAAAAAGATTTTTTCCAGGGAAAAAAATTTAGAAAGTTCCGAAATAATAAGAAAGGCCCTGAACATTTTAAAAAAGTGAAAAAGAAAACCCTTTTAAAAAAGTATGTTTTGATTTATAATATTTTTGTAACGGGAGGTAAGGTATGACCTGTATAATTTTGGCTGCTGGAAAAGGAACTAGGATGAAATCAAAATATCCGAAGGTACTTCATAAGGTTCTTGATATTCCTATAATAAATTGGGTCGTTGAGACTTCAAAAAAATTAAATCCAGAGAAAATAATAGTTATAACAGGATACAAAGCGGAGTTAGTTGAAAAAATTCTTCCGGACGAAGTTGTTTGTGTCAGACAGGAAGAACAGCTGGGGACCGGACACGCCGTAAAGACAGCTTACAATTTTATTCCCGATGATGAAGTTCTGATTTTAAATGGCGATGTTCCTTTCATAAATGAGAAAACAATTAATGAATTTATAAAGTTCAGAGAAGAAAACGGTTATCAGGCTGCGGTTTTGTCAATGGTTTTAAAAGATCCTGTACATTACGGAAGGATAATTCATAAAAAAAATAAAATTGAAATAAAAGAATTCAGAGATATTTTTGGCGAAGAAAGAATGATCAATGAAGTCAATAGTGGGATATATTGTTTCGATGGTAAATTTCTGAAAAAGGCGCTGGAAAATCTTAAGAATAATAATGATCAAAATGAATTTTATCTTACGGATACCCTTGATATGGCGGAAAAATCCGGTGCGATGATCGTTGAGGATAATTTTCAGGTTTTGGGAATCAATGATAGAAAAGAACTCGTAGAGATGAATCATGCGATAAAGAACAGAATAAACGATGAATTGATCGAAAATGGAGTGACAATTTTGGATCCGGAAAACACATGGATTGGACCGAATGTTAAGATCGGAATGGATACAATCATATATCCTTTTACTTATATAACCGGTAACACAGAAATCGGCGAAGACTGTATTATAGGTCCGATGACGCGACTTCATGAGAGTGTTCTTCAGAATAATGTTGTTGTTCAGAGATCCGAAGTGGAGTTTTCAAAAGTGATGCGGAATGTTTCAATTGGTCCGTGGTCAAGGTTGAGAAAAGAAAATGTGATTGAAGAGAATGTGAAGATAGGAGATTTTGTTGAGTTAAAAAAAACCCATATAGGCAAAAATTCCAAAGCTCAGCATTTGAGTTATCTAGGAGATGCAACATTAGGAGAAAACGTTAATATTGGCGCAGGTACTATTACCTGTAATTATGATGGTAAAAACAAGTTCAAAACGAATATTGGTGATGAGGCCTTTATCGGAAGTAACAGTTCCCTGGTCGCACCCGTTAATGTCGGAAAATCGTCTTTAGTTGGGGCGGGTTCTGTTATTACCGAAGATGTTCCGGATTATTCTCTTGCGCTTGGAAGAGGAAGACAGATAAATAAAAAAGATAGAATAAAAAAATAATGGAGGCTTTATATGTCATTTAACGACAGAGAAATGAAAATTTTTTCTGGATCTTCAAATGTTGGATTAGCGAAAAAAATCTCAGAATATTTGGGAGTTCCGTTGGGAAATTGTCAGTTTTCAACTTTTTCAGACGGCGAGATAAATATTAAAGTGAATGAGACTGTTAGAGGGAGACACGTTTTTATAATACAGTCTACGTGTGGGCCTGTGAATGAAAATTTGATGGAACTGTTTATTGCAATTGATGCTTTTAAAAGGGCCTCTGCAAAATCTATCAATGCTGTGATTCCGTATTATGGATATGCAAGGCAGGATAGAAAGGCCCGGGGAAGAGATCCTATCACTGCAAAATTGGTTGCAAATTTGTTGACGGAAGCGGGTTTGTCAAGATTATTAACGATAGATCTCCATTCCGAGCAGATTCAGGGTTTTTTCGATATTCCCGTTGACAATTTATACAGTTTTCCGGTTTTTTCAGATTATATTTCAAATAGTTTTGTCTGCCTTGAAAATTGTGTTGTTGTTTCGCCTGATGTCGGAGGAGTAAAAAGAGCGAATAAATTTGCTACAAAACTTGGAATACCTTTAGCAATTCTCGATAAAAGAAGACCTAAAGATAATTTTGTTGAAATAGTTAACGTAATAGGAGATTTGAGAAAAGTCAAGACAGCTATCTTTTTTGATGATATAATAGACACCGGCCGTTCTTTGGCAGAAGGGGCAAGCATTATAAAAAGTAAGGGTGTGGAGAAAATTTACTGTTGTGCAACCCATGGAGTTCTTTCTGGAGAGGCCAAAGAATTAATTCAAAATTCCGTAATAGATGGAGTGTTTATTACTGATACAATACCTCATGCAGAGTTACCTGATAAATTTCATGTTGTATCTCTTGCGGAACTTTTGAGCGAAGCAATTTCAAGGGTTTATAATAATGAATCAATCAGTATCATGTTTGAATAGAGGAGGATTTAAATGCAAGTTAGAACCATTGAAGCAAAAAAAAGAGATACGAATAAAAAAGCGAAGCATCTTTTAGAGGAAAATGTTCTTCCCGCTGTTATTTATGGTCCGGATATTGAATCAACGCCTATCGAATTAGATCTGGTAGAAATTAGAAAATTTATTAATAATGTAGCCGAAACAACTCCGTTTGAAATTAAAGTGAATGGAGAAAGTCATCATGCGTTTTTAAAATCTATCCAGAGACACAAAGTTAAGGATGGTTTGATTCATCTTGATTTTTTTGTTCCTGCTAAAGGACATAGAATGGAAGTCAATATTCCTTTAAAGTTCGAAGGCGAACCCACAGGAATTGAAAAGGGTGGCAAATTCCATATAATTCATAATGAAATTCCAGTTTCGATTCTTCCAAAGGATATTATTGATGAAATAGTCGTTGATATCAGTGGAATGGATATTGATGATCATATATTAATCAAGGATTTGAAAATTCCCGAAGGCTTCAGACTTAGACTTGAAGAAGACGAAGTAGTTGCAATTTTGGAACATCCAAAATTAATGGCTGAAGCGGAAGTTTCCGAAGAAGGCGAAGGTGTAGAAGTAGAAACAATTAAAGAACAGGAAGGAAGCGAAGAAGAAACGTCTGAAAAATAATGAAATTAATAATAGGATTGGGAAATCCAGGCCCACGTTATGTATTCACCAGGCATAACGTGGGTTTCCTTTACGTGGATAGAATAGTTGAGAAGTTTAAATTTAAAAAAATTAAAACAACAAAATTGTATGAATCCTTCATGGGAGAAATAGAGGGGAAATCTGTTATTCTTGCCAAACCTATGACTTTTATGAATCTGAGTGGTTTGGCTGTGAAAGACCTATTGTTTTCTAACGATTTGTTACCGGAAGATATGTTACTTGTTTACGATGATATATGGCTGAACCTTGGAAGGATAAGAATAAGAAAAAAGGGTAGTGCCGGAGGGCACAATGGACTTAAATCTGTTATTAACTACATCAACACTGAATTTTTTAAGAGAATAAGAATAGGAATTGGTCCACTTAGCGATAATGAAGATTTAATCGGATATGTTCTGGGAGAGTTCAGTAACGATGACTTACAAATACTATGGAAAGTTATAGATAAATCAATCGAAGCGACAGCAGATATTTTAAAAAACAGTATCGATAAGGTTATGAACAATTACAATGGAGAGATTCTGTAATGATTTTTGAATTGACTACAAAGATGATACCTCAGGGTGATCAGGAACAGGCAATAGAGAAATTGGCAGAAGGTCTGAATAGAGGGGACAAATATCAAACTTTATTGGGTGTCACAGGTTCCGGAAAAACGTTCACCATAGCCAACGTTCTTCAGAGAGTCCAGAGACCTGCGCTTGTAATTTCTCCAAATAAAACTCTTGTCACACAACTATTCAGAGAATTCAGAGGTTTCTTCAAAAATAATAAAATCGAGTTGTTTATCAGTTATTACGATTATTATCAACCGGAAGCGTATATACCTTCCAAAGATATGTATATTGAAAAAGACGCACAGATAAATGAGACTATTGAAAGAATGAGAATATCCGCATTAAAAAGTGTTTTAACGAGAAATGATACCGTTGTTGCGGCAAGTGTTTCTGCCATTTATGCCAGTGGTAATCCCGATGATTTCAGGGGATTGAATATAAATCTTGAGGTTGGAAATACGATAACGAGAAAAGAACTGACAAAAAGATTGGTGGCAATTCAATACAACAGATCTGAGGATATTGCTTCTGCAGGTGTTTTTCATATTAAGGGAGATGTTTTTGAAGTTTATCCACCTTATGAAGAATACGGAATAAGAGTTTATTTTTTCGATAATGAAATAGAGAAGATAACAACTTTCGATTATGTCAACAGGAGTAAAATTGAAGAGCTAGATAAGATCACTATTTATCCTGCTAAAGAATTCGTAACACCGGAAGAGAAAATCAATAAATCCTTGAAGGCAATCGAAGCCGAGTTGAATGCGAGAGTAAAAGAACTCGAATCGAACGGTAAACTTCTCGAAGCCCAGAGATTAAAACAGAGAACCATATATGATATAGAAATGTTGTCCACTATGGGGTATTGTTCGGGGATAGAAAACTATTCACGGTTCTTTGACGGAAGAAATCCAGGAGATCCTCCTTTCACTTTAATGAATTATTTTGATAAAGATTATATTTGTATTATTGACGAATCACATGTTGCTGTCCCTCAACTCCGGGCAATGTATAAAGGGGATTATTCGAGAAAAAAGAATCTGGTTGAATATGGATTCAGAATTCCCTCTGCTTTTGATAACAGACCGTTGAAGTTCGAGGAAATATTAAAAAGAATGGGCCAGGTGATCTTTGTTTCAGCAACTCCAGGAGATTTTGAGCTCGATAATTCAACTCAAATCGTGGATCAGGTTATAAGGCCTACTGGTCTGGTTGACCCGGAAGTTGTAGTGAAGCCTACGGAGAATCAGGTCGATGATTTCATAGATGAAATGGAGAAAGTTTTAAATAGAAAAGAAAGGGCTCTGGTTACTGTACTGACGAAAAAAACAGCCGAAATGATGAGTACTTATTTGAATGAAATGGGTATAAAATCTGAATATCTACATTCGGAACTCGATACAATTGAAAGAGCCGAGGTGCTCAAACAACTCAGGGAAGGAACGATAGATGTTGTTGTAGGTGTTAATCTTCTGAGAGAGGGTCTTGATCTGCCGGAAGTTTCTTTAGTCGCTATTATGGATGCCGATAAAGAAGGATTTTTAAGATCTGAAATCACTCTTATTCAAACGATAGGGAGAGCTGCTAGAAACGTAAATGGTAAAGTACTGTTATATGCAGACAGAATAACCGGATCGATGGAAAGGGCTATAAATGAAACGAACCGGAGAAGAGAAAAACAGGTTCTATACAATGAACTCAATGGAATCATACCGGAATCTATTAAAAAACCTATTTACGATAATGTTTTTTCAGAGTTCATCTCAGATAATGAAAAAGAAGAAGAAGCCAAGGATAAATATATGGGTGGAATTTTTGCACTCAAAGAAAGTTTGGAAACTGATGACTATGCTGCTATACTTGAAGAAGAAATGTTGAGGGCATCGAGTGAACTGAGATTTGAAGATGCGGCCACGTTGAGAGATGAGCTGTATAAGGCCAAACGAAATATTAAAAAAGGTGATGCAAAATGAAAACAGTTGTTACAAATCGAAAAGCCAGATTTCAATATTTTTTGCTTGAGAAATGGGAAGCGGGATTGTCTTTAAAAGGAACGGAAGTTAAGTCTTTAAGAGAAGGTGCCGTCTCACTAAATGAGTCCTATTGCAAGATTGAAGGAAATGAGGTGTTTTTGTTGGAATCCAATATTACTCCTTATAACCAGGGTAATATATGGAATCATGATCCAAAAAGAAAAAGAAAACTTCTCATGCACAAAAAAGAAATTTTAAAGATAAAACAGAAGTTGATGGAAAAGGGTCTGACGTTGATCCCCGTGAAAATATATTTTAATGATAAAGGGAAAGCGAAAGTGGAAGTTGCTTTGGCTAAGGGGAAAAAATTATACGATAAAAGAGAAACAATACAAAAAAGGGACACAGAAAGGAAGTTGAGAAGAATAGAATATTGAGGGGTGATCCGGATGTCTTTGGCGGATAAGATAGTTATTAAAAGCAACCCAATGGTTGATTTGCTGACATCGATAGTCAGGATGATGAACAACGATTATATCAATAAAATTGCTTCTGAAACTTACGGTATTGGATATAAAAAAGATGAGTACATACAATATTGGGTGGAAGAAAATAGCCTTAAGTTACCCAATTATATCCTGGATATTCAAAAAAAATTTATAAAGGAAATTCCAATATTTCAAGGTTTCACATTCGATTTTTATTTCAACGATATCGATACTATTGAAAAAGTTAATGAATATTTATCTGCTCTTCCGGCTAAAGAGATTGTAAAAAGTATATTGGGATTTGTTGCCAATTCGAACCCTATCGAAGATATTAAAGACAGTTTATTTGATGATGACAGAGAAAAAATACTGTTTCTCAAGGATTTGAAAACGCTGAACGCTTTTCAGAAATCTTATATTCTTGATTTTCTCGATAATCCTGAAGAAACAAAGGAAGATATGATAAAAATAATCAATTTTTATTACGATAATTTTTTTAAAGAGAGGGGAAAAGAATTCGTTCAGATAAATGTCGACTACAGTGATTTAATAAAACAGAATATAAAAAAGCTGGGGGATAATTATATAAAAAGTTTGTTTTTAATGGATATCTCTGCAGTCCTGGAAGAAAGTCAGGAAATAGGTATCTATGCAAATTATTTTTTTGATTTATACAGGGATATCCTGATTTCTAAGAAAGACGAAGAAGAGGAAACATTCAAAAATAATGAAAGGATACTCTTGATTATCGGATATAATCTGGCTAAAAATATCAGCATAAAGCAAAATCCCGAATCTATTTTAACAAAAGTTTTTTCAAATCTTTCAAATGAAAAGACACTTAAAATACTCAAATTTTTGGATAACAACGAATCCGAGAAAAGAGAAATTTCCGATAGATTGGGAATGACTATGGATGAAATAAATTTTGCCGTGGGTTTTTTGCTTTCGGCAAATATAATCAATATAGAACTGGGTCGAAAATTGACTTATCAGTTTTCCTCTAAAGCTTTTATAGAAAAGATAAGTAAAATTCTTTCGGATTTTTTTAATAAGTAAACAGGATAAAATCCGCAATTGATTTCTATTTTGTATTTTTAAATGATAAAATTGTAAGGAAAAACTCTGCGAAGGGGTGTGATCTCTATGGTCAAAGCATTGATAATGGCGGGTGGCGTCGGTGAAAGATTGTGGCCACTGAGTACTGATGAGAAGCCAAAACAATTTCATTGTTTTGGGTCTCAGAGAATGATGATTGAAAAAACCATAGACAGAGTAAAAAATATTGTTGATGAAATATTTATAATTACTACAAAGGACCAATTTGAGCTTTTTCATAGATATTTGAGAGATTTTCCAAAAGAAAATATTATTTCAGAACCCGCGAGGAAAAACACGGGCCCTGCCATAGTTTTCGGCTCTGCGGGAATGAATGAAGATGATATTATGGTTGTTCTTCCGGCGGACCACATAATTAAGGATATCGATTTATTTCAAAAAACTATACTCGCTGCAATAGAAGAGGCTAAAAAATACGATGAATTGATTACAATAGGTGTTTCACCGAATGAGCCAAACACAGGATATGGATATATTGAACGTGGAGAATTAATAAACGGAGAAAACAATATTTATAAAGTTAAGATGTTTCATGAAAAGCCTGATTTAGAAATGGCCAGAGCTTATATAATGTCCAAAAATTTTTACTGGAATTCGGGTATGTTTATATGGAAAAAGAAAGTTTTGATAAATGCTGTTCAGAAACGAATACCGGATGTTTATCAGGGGTATCTGGATTATCTGAATAATCCGGAAAAATTTGAAGAGATATATTCTAAATTACCCTCGATATCGATAGATTTTGGGATAATGGAGAAGTCAACAAATGTAGAGGTCATTTCGGGAAATTTTTACTGGAATGACGTGGGAAGTTGGTTTTCGGTTTACGATCTGGAAAAAAAGGATTCTGTGGGAAATGCCGTTATCGGGAAATTCAAATTAAATGAAGTTTCAAACAGCTTATTAATCAATTATATGGATAAGGTGGTTGGAATTACTAATTTAAGTAATGTTGTCGTTGTGGTTTCTGAAGAGGGAATACTTATTTCCGATATAAACAAAACTCAAAATGTAAAAAAAATATTATAAATGGGGTGAAAAATATGGAGAAGAGGATTGATGAAATAGTTCTTACGATGCGTGAAGATATAATTAAAGGAGTTCAAAGATTGGTTAAAATTAAATCTGATGAAGGAGAGCCGGAAGAAGGCGCTCCCTTTGGCGAAGGTCCTCTTGAAGCTTTGAAAGAAGCGCTGGAAATGGGGAAAGAACTCGGTTTTGAAACGAAAAATGTTGATAATTATGCCGGTCATATCCAATACGGGAACAGTGGAGAATTGTTTGGTGTTTTGGGACATCTCGATGTTGTTCCGGCGGGTATAGGTTGGGAACACCCACCTTACAAGGCGGAGATTGAAGATGGAAAAATTTATGGCAGGGGTACTGCGGATGATAAAGGCCCTATTGTTGCAGCGCTTTACGCATTGAAGGCAGTAAAGGATTCCGGTGTTCCTATAAAAAACAGAGTCAGGTTGATCATGGGAACTCAGGAAGAATCTGGCTGGGGTGGTATACTTCACTATTTGAATAAAGAAGAGGAACCTGAAATGTCAGTTTCACCTGATGCCGGATTTCCAATTATTAATGCCGAAAAAGGTATCGTCAATTATTCATTTAAATCAAAAATTGATGACTGGAAAGGCGGTTTGAAATTGAAATCTTTGAATTGCGGCGAGGCACCAAATATGGTTGCAATGGATTCATATGCCGCCGTAGAGAATTTTTCCGATGAAGATCTTCAAATCATAAAGGATTTTAAACCGGATAATGAAGCTATTTTAGATTATGAAATCAAGGGAAACGAGATAACCGTTCATTTCAAAGGAAAATCTGCGCACGGTTCTATGCCGCATCTCGGGATAAGTTCATTGGCTGCAATGGTTCATTTGTTGGCATCTTTGGATTTTTCAAGTGATAAACTGAATTCATATTTTAAAACAATAAATAAAAAACTAGGATACGAGATGGATGGCAAGTCTCTTGGTATATCTGGTTCTGACAAAACTTCCGGTCCTTTAACGGTTAATTCCGGAACTTTGAAGTTGAAAAATAATGAACTTGAATATGTAATAAACATAAGATATCCGATATTTTTTAATGAGAAAATGATAAATTCACAAATAAAAGAAGCTCTTAAGGGTATAGAAGTCGAAGGATCGCATCATAGGGAACCTTTGTATGTATCGCCGGACAGTGATCTCATTGTTCTGTTAAGAGAAGTGTATGAAGAAATGACCGGGCTTGATTCCGAACCATTTTCCATTGGTGGTGGAACATATGCAAGAGCGGTGAAAAATGCCGTTGCATTTGGAATTTGCTTCCCCGATGACGAGGATATTGCGCATAAGCCCGATGAATACGTAGAGATTGACAAATTGATGATAGCCGCGAGAATTTATGCCCAGCTTCTTTACAGGGTATTGAAGTAGGTAAGAATATTGAAATTAAAATTTTTAAATATAGATGATTATGATGAATTTTATAAATTAAATAGTTTTTCTTTTACAGTTTCAAGGGATATTTCCGTTCCTGTATCGGAACACCTGAAAGATGTTTTGAAAGATGATACGGTTATAAAACTCGGAGCTTTTGAAAATGATAAAATGATTTCTTCTCTAATAATTCTTAAGACAGAGATGAACTTCAGAAATTCAGTTATAAAGATGGGTGGAATAGGTAACGTTTGCTCTTCTTCCATTTATAGAGGCAAAGGTGGAATAAAGTTTTTGATGGAAAAAACTTTTGAATTATTGACCAGTGAGAATATTCCCGTTTCTGTTCTTTATCCCTTCAGCGCGACTTTTTACAGAAAATTTGGATATGAAATTTTTGATGAAAGAAAAGAATTTATCGTTCCGTCCGGAGAAATTAAAGATTTTGAATTGAAAAGCGATGGATATGAGATTATAGAATATTCCAATATCGATGAAATTGATGAAAAACTAATCGAAGAATTGAATTATTTAACCGCAGATAAATATAATTTCATAGCCAGAAATAAAGAACACTGGAAAAGAGAATTTACACTCTGGATGCCCAATGATGTTTCAAAAAAATTAATTCTATTTAAAAATGAAGGTGAAGTTCAGGGTTATATTATCTACGGTCAAAAAGTGAGTGATGGAGAAGGATCTTTAACTGTAAGAGAATTCGTCTATAAAAATGAAGAAGTAAAAAAAATGATTTTTAAAATATTCAAAGGGCTTTCTCTTCAATTTGATAAAATTATTCTTATTGCCCCTCTCGATTTCGTTTTGTGGCCATATGTAAAGAATTATAATTTTGTTAAAAGAAAAATTATAGAAACTCCGATGATAAGAATTGTAAACTTAATTGGTCTAAATGGATTGAGAGTCGATGGTGAAAATTTTTCCCTCGTTATCAAGATAAATGATAAAAATTGTGAATGGAATAATGGAGTTTTTGTAATTGAATTAAATGATGGAGTATTATATATTAAGAAAAGCGAAGAAAATCCTGAAATAGAATTGTCCATCGGACAGTTATCAAGTGTTCTATCTGGTTTTACAAATTTTGAGGAATTGATTAAAATGAATTTTATAAAGGTGAATGAAAACTACTCTGATCAGGATTTTAAGAAAAAAACAACATTCATTAACCAGCATTTTTAAGGAGGAATTATGAAGATAGGAATTTTAGGAGTTGGAAATATAGGTGATCTTTTCCTTCAAAGATTATTGGAAGAAGATGGAGATAATTGTTACTATATTTTCGATCCGGAGAAGGAAAAAACGAAGAAATATCATTCTGATGAGAGAGTAACCGTTTGTAAAACAGAAGAAAACGTCATAAATAATTCTGAAGTAATCATTCCCTGCGTCAAACCTCAGTATGCAGAAAACGTTTTGATAAAATTCAAGAGTTCTCAGAATAAAGATGCATTGATCATAAGCCCAATAACAGGATTCAACATACATAAGATTAAACATGTTTCAGGTATGAATAAAATAATTACTATAATGCCCAATCTTCCAGCGTATGTTGGTGATGGACTGACTTTATATTGCCTTTCGGATGATATAAATAAAAACGATCTTGAAATTATGAAAAAAATTCTTTCGTCTCTTGGCAAATTTACACAGATAAAAGAGAGGGATTTTCCCGCCGTGACAGCTCTCTGCGGAAGCAATCCGGCTTTTATTTTTGTGATAATCGAATCAATGATAGATGCGGGTATAAAAATGGGTTTTTCATACGAAAAGTCGAAAGAAATGGTGTTGCAGACCATAATAGGTTCGGCAAAGCTGATCAAAAAAACCGGGATGCATCCTGGAATTGCCAAGAATACAGTTACTTCGCCTGCGGGAACAACGATAGAAGGTATATATTTTATGGAAAAAAACGGTTTAAGGGGAACTATTTTAGAAGCTCTTATAACCACTTACGATAAAGCCAAAGAATTCTATGATACTTACAAGGAGTGACAATTCTTGAACATAACTACTCAGGCAAAAAAAGTGAAAGAATCCAGTTTAATATTGATGAAACTCACAAATGAAGATAAGAATAAAGCGTTGTTGAAGATTTCAGAATCAATTTTGAATAATAAAGAAGAAATTTTAAAAGCGAATAGAATAGATGTTGAAAATGCTGAAAAAAAAGGTATAAAACGCTCTTTGATAGATAGATTATTGCTCACAGAAAAGAGAATTTTAGAAATGGCCCAGGCGTGCAAAAAAGTTGCCGCTTTAGATGACCCGGTGGGTGAAATTCTGACATCCTGGCTTCAGGAAGACGGATTGAGAATATCGAAAATAAGAGTTCCGATTGGATCAATAGGTATAATATATGAATCGAGACCGAATGTCACCTTAGAGGCATATATAATAGCTATGAAAGCTGGAAATACCGTTCTTCTCAGAGGCGGTTCAGACGCCTATAATTCAAATACTTGTTTGGTAAAATTTATAAAAGCGGGTTTAAAAGAAACGGCTGTACCCGAAAATTCCATAGAATATGTGTTGGATACTTCGCGTGATAGAGTTTCTGAGATGTTGAAAATGAATGAATATCTCTCTCTTATTATTCCAAGGGGAGGGAGTTCGTTGATAAAAATGGTCGCAAACAATTCTACAGTACCTGTTCTGGAAACGGGGGTTGGAAACTGCCATATTTTTGTAGATGAAACTGCAGATCTGAGTAAAGCCATAGAAATTATTGATAATGCAAAAACGCAGAGGCCGGGGACTTGTAATGCGGTTGAAAAAGTTTTGATTCATGAAAAAATTGCCGGAAAATTTCTTCCATTATTGAAAAAAAGAATGGATGATAAGAATGTTCTTTTAAAGGGATGCGAGAGAACTATTAAATATATAGTTGTAGAGGAAGCTCAGGAAGATGACTGGAAGAAAGAATACCTTGATTTAATTTTGGGAATAAAAATCGTTGATAGTGTTCAGGATGCCATAGATCATATAAATAAATATTCATCAAACCACTCGGAATCAATTCTTACGGAGAATTATTTCAATGCGAAAATATTTGTCAATTCAATTGATTCTGCCGCCCTTTATGTGAATGCGTCTACGAGATTCACCGATGGCGGGAAATTTGGATTTGGTGGTGAAATAGGAATAAGCACTCAAAAGCTTCATGCAAGAGGACCCGTTGGATTAGAAGAACTCACAACATATAAATATATTGTTACGGGCGATTATCAAACGAGGCCGTAAATGAGTAAAGTTGTAATAAAAATCGGGAGCAATCTTTTAGTTGATAGAGATGGAGAGATTAATAAAAAATATATCGCTGAACTTTGTAGAGTGGTATCACAAATTTTTATGACGGGAAATAACGTAGTACTCGTTACCTCTGGCTCCAAAGCGGCGGGTTACGGATATCTTAAAGAGAAAATAAATAAAAGTGATCTATATATAAAACAGGCTCTGTGTTCCGCAGGACAGATTCAAATTGTAAAAATATACGAAAATGTTTTTGACCTTTACAATATAAAAGTAGCGCAAATATTGTTAACAAGAGATGACTTTAGTGATAGAAAAAGATTTCTTAACTTTCGCAACACTATGATAGGCTTGACTCAGATGAAAATAATTCCTATAATTAATGAGAACGACACGATAGCCACCGAAGAGATCAAATTTGGTGACAATGATATTTTAGCTTCAATGTTTGCTATTGGTTGGGCTGCTGATTATCTTATTTTATTAACTTCCTGCGATGGAGTGATCGCGGAGGATGGGTCTTTAATTAAGGAATATCAAGAAGGAATTAATTTAAAGGTTTTCAACTCCACTAGCTGGGGTTCTGGGGGAATTACTTCAAAGATTAATGCAGCCCACAATGCTTCTAAAAATGGTGTAAGAGCCTGCATATGCAACGGGAAAGAATTCGAGAATATAAACGAATTTCTTTCCACTGGTTATGCAGGAACGGTTTTTTTACCTGAAGAGCAACCAAAAGCAAGAAAAAGTTGGATAGGGTTTTTGACAAAATCAAAGGGTAAGATATATCTCAATAAGGGTGCCGAAAGAGCTTTAAAAACTGGAAAAAGTGTTCTTGCAATAGGAGTTATAAGTGTGACAGGTTCCTTCAACGAAGGGGATATTGTTGATATTTTAATAGAGAATAAACCTATCGGAAGAGGAATTATTAATTTCAGTTCTAAAGAATTGGAACTTATTAAAGGACTTAAAAGCAATCAGATTGAAAATAAATTAGGCCATTCATGTAGTAAAGTTGTAATGCATACGGATAATATTCAGATAAAATAAAGAAAATGAAATTTATCTATTACGTTACAGAATTTAAATTTTATTCTGATATATTATATCTTAGTTGCGTGTTGCGCAACTAAGTGTTAATTCAACTGTATGCAAATGGTGCATAAAGATTTATTGGGAGGAACAAATGAAAGGAAAAGTAAAATGGTTCAATGCTAAAAAGGGGTATGGGTTTATAACAACTGATGAGGGTAATGATGTATTTGTCCACTTTTCAGGAATACTTGTAGATGGTTATAAAACATTGAATGAAGATCAGAGAGTTTCCTTCGAAATTATCGATGGTGAAAAGGGACCGCAAGCTGTTAAGGTAGAGCTTATCGAGGAGTGATTGCGATTCCATAATAAACTTTTATATATAAATAATGGAATTCCTGCAATAAAAGCCCCATATCATAATGGGGCTTTTTATTTAAATGCTTATAATGAAAATATTTTTTAATTCAATAAGAATTTAAAATATAATTAATAATGTGAGCAAAAGACATTAAATTTTATTGTATGCGTTACATAACTTTATATATATTTTGGTATATTATAAGGTGATTGTTCAAAGGGAACAATTTTAGGATATGCAACTTGCTTACTATGTACGAGCGAGGAATTTTTAGGAGGAAATTAATGACAGGTAAAGTAAAATGGTTCAATGCTAACAAGGGTTATGGATTTATCACTTCGGACGAAGGTGGCGACGTATTTGTTCACTATTCTGGTATAGTATCAGATGGTTTCAAAACATTAAATGAAGAGCAAAAAGTATCTTTTGAAGTTGTTGAAGGCCAAAAAGGTCCTCAAGCTGTTAATGTTGAACCTCTTGATTAATTTTATTTATTGAACGATTCCAATATTCATACTTCATATAAAGTTCACTGGAATTGCAAGATTGCAAAAACCCCATTATTGGGGTTTTTGTTTTTATATACGAGAGTTCATTTTTTAATTTATTAAATAGGATATAACCATAAAAAATAAAGATACCGTTATCCCTTTTAATCGTAATTCATGTGAAAATCATTCTCATTGAAGTTTAGCAAGTATTTCAGCTTTAAGTATTATATTGATATTATGATAAAATATATGAAAAGGGGGAATAAATTTGAACGTAAATATAACTAAAATTGATATTGATAATTACTCAAAAAGTTTTTATGATGAGAAAAAAAATGTTCTGGCTATGAATGCCGTGACAAAAAACCCAATTGCTCAAGTTGTATTGAATAGGAAATATCTTGCGGAATTGAATAATGTTTATTCCAACAGACTTGAAGAAAACAAAATACTGTCTCAGGAAAATAGTGGCAGATGCTGGTTATTTGCCGGCACGAATGTTTTAAGAAATGAAGTTATAAAAAAATATAAGATAAAAGATTTTGAACTGTCTCAAAACTATCTGATGTTCTGGGATAAGTTTGAAAAAGTTAATTATTTTTTGGAAAGTGTTATTTCTATTATCGAAAAACCCATTCAGAGCAGGATTTTTATGTACCTTCTTCAGAATCCGATACAGGATGGTGGACAGTGGGATATGTTTGTCAACCTGGTGAAGAAATATGGAGTTGTACCGAAAAGTTTTATGCCCGAAACAGAAAGTAGTAGTAATACCAGAGTAATGAATAGCCTGGTAACTTTGAAGCTGCGTGAATATGCTGCAACTCTGAAAAAGAATTACAATTCCGGAAAAACTACAGATGAACTGAGAGAAATGAAAGGTGAAATGTTGAATCAAATTTATAAAATGCTGGTTATTCATCTTGGTGAACCTCCAAAAAAGTTTTTGTGGCAATGGGAAAACACAGATGGTGCTTTTTATAGAGAAGGAATTATAACACCGAAAGAATTTTTCAAAAAGTTTGTAAATTTTGATCTGGATTCAATGATTTGCTTAATAAACGCTCCAACAGAAGATAAGCCGTTTAATGAATTGTATACAGTTGAATTTTTAGGAAATGTTATCGAAGGAAGTATTATAAAATATGTGAATGTAGATATTTCCGTTTTCAAAAAAGCGACGATACAAATGATCAAAGATGGTAAACATGTTTGGTTTGGATGTGATGTTGGAAAGTGGCTTGAAAGAGATATAGGAGTGATGAGTACCAGGATATTCGATTACGAACTTCTTTATGGCGAAGACTTTAATTCCAATAAAGCCGAAAGACTCGATTATGGCCAGAGCGTGATGACACATGCCATGGTTTTCACTGGTGTAGATCTCGATGACGAGGGCAATCCGGTGAAGTGGAGAGTTGAAAACAGCTGGAGTGAAAAACCTGGTGATAAAGGGTATTTTTTGATGACCGATAAATGGTTCGATGAATTTATGTACGAAATTGCCGTTGAGAAGAAATATGTTGATACAGAGATTGTAAAACTTCTGGGTAAAGAACCAGTAATTTTAGATCCATGGGATCCTATGGGGGCTTTAGCGAAAGAATGAAGGGGATTTTAGTAGTCGGGGAACTCGTTTTGGATCTTATTACCATTGATTACGATACAAAATTAAAAGATGCAAGAACGTTCAACCTTTCTTATGGTGGTTCACCAGGAAATATAGCAAGAAACATTGCCGATATGGGACTTAAAGCATATTTGTTTACAAGAGTTGGGAACGATCCATTTGGAGAAGAATTTAAAAGACGATTGAGTGAAAGAAACGTCGATATTTCTCTGATGCAAAAAGATTATGAAAGAAATACATCAATGGTATTCATTAATAAAAGTACAGGTAATCCTGATTTTTTCACTATCAGGGGATCCGATTTTTACCTTGAATATGATGAAAAATTGGATAGAATTCTCGAAGAAGTATCAATTGTTCATTTCAGTAGTTGGCCGATATCCCGTAATCCGGCAAGGAATACTGTTGAAAAGATAATAAAAAAGGCAAAAAGCAAAGGTGTAAAGATAGCTTTTGATCCTAATTACAGGGAAAAACTCTGGGAAGTGAATCATGACGGTATAAACTATATTAAAAATATTCTCAAAGATATTTATCTTGTTAAACCGTCTGAAGATGATTCTTTTCACCTTTTCGGAAAGATGTTTCCGCATGAATATATTTTGAAATATCATGAATGTGGGGCAAAATATGTAATTCTGACGATGGGAAGAGATGGTGCGCTGGTTTCGGATGGCAAAAATTTTATAAAAATAAATTCGGTGGTCGAAAAAGTATATGATACTACCGGTGCAGGAGATGCATTATGGGCCGGAGTGTATTACGGTATATTGAATGGTTATGATATATTTGAATCAACTTTGATTGGCAGCTGTGTTTCGGCATTTAAATTATCTTCTGAGAACAAAGAAGAAAGAATACCGGATATAAAAGAAATATATAAAAAATTCACAGGGAAGGTGTTGAAATGAAGATTGCATTTTTGAATCCTCAGGGAAATTTTGATTCGGAAGACCGAAAATGGGGATCTCATCCGGATTTCGGAGGACAATTAGTTTATGTGAAGGAAGTTGCCCGATCAATGGCTCATATGGAAGAAGATATTGATATTATAACCAGAAGAATCAATGATCCCGAATGGAAAGAATTTTCCGGTGAATTGGATTTTTATCATGATATCGAAGGTGTAAGGATATTAAGGATCAATTGCGGGCCAGATAAATTTTTAAGAAAAGAATTATTATGGTCTCATTTGAACGAATGGACAGACAATATTATTGAGTTTTATAAAAAAAACAACGAAAAATTCCCGGATTTCTTTATAGCTAATTATGGTGACGGAGGATTGTCGGGAGTATTTTTATACAAAAAAACAGGTATTCCTTTCTCTTTCACAGGACATTCTCTGGGAGCACAAAAATTAGATAAATTGTTATCCTTTCAGAATTTCAGCAAACTTGATGAATATTATCATTTTTCTTCAAGAATAACGGCAGAAAGATTGTCGATGAAGTTCGCTTCTGTGATTTTCACCAGTACTAATCAAGAAAAGGAAGAACAATATTCTCATGTTCTTTACAAAGATATTGTTGATCAAAAAAAAGTTAAAGTGGTACCCCCGGGAGTAAATATAAAAATATTCAATAAAAATGAGCAGAGTATAGATTTGAAGGTTGTCAAAAAATATGAAAATCTTTATAATGAATTTCCCAATAGAAGGAACTTGCGTCCGGTAATTTGTTCAAGTAGGCTCGACCCGAAGAAAAATCATAAGGCAGTTGTAGAATCCTTTTCCAGGTCGGAAGAAATAAATAGAAATTACAATTTGATTATTGTCACGAAAAATATTGTTGATCCAAGAAAATACAGTATGGAATTCGATACTGTTGAGGCAAATGTTTTAAAAGAATTATTTGAAATTGTCAGAAGACATAATATTGAAGATTCTATTTACTTCATAGACATTGATAGCCAGTTAGAATTGGCCTCATTATACAGAATTGGCGCAAAAAATAGGGGAGTTTTTGCTTTAACAACTTATTATGAGCCGTTTGGTTTGGCCCCCCTCGAAGCCGCGGCATGCGGAATGCCTGTGCTTGTAACAAAAAATGGTGGTCCTTCTGAATCCTTGCTCTCTAAAGATATCAGTTATGAAAATTCAAAAAAAATAATAAGACTGCACGAATACGGTTGTCTGGTAGATCCTATGGATATAAACACTATAATTATCGGATTGAAGGGTATGATGGATACAGAAAAATATAATTTTTATGCTGATGCAGGGTACTCCAGAGTGATGACGAAATATACCTGGGAAGCTACTGCGAAGGATTATTTGAAATATATTCATGAATTTTGTAACAGAAAAGGAGAAGGAGATATTTCTATTCCGTCTTACTTTATCGATGGAAAAGAAGAGATAAAAATAGATTATAAATTATAATTATCTGGATTCTCTTAAATAAGAATTGATTTTATTGGAAATCATTGAAGCTCTTATATCTCCTATTCCTTCAACTTCTTTGATTTCATTGTAATTCGCTTTTATAAGATTTTTAAAACTACCAAATTTTAACCCTACTTTATAAGCTACATTCAACGGTATTCTGGGAATTCTTTTTATGAATCTTATTCCCTTCGCCTGAACGGTTGTGTCAAATAAATCTGAAGCGTTGTGAACTTCGTAACCGAGTAATTTTGAAAATGTGAGTTTATTTACTGAACCTCTTTCAATGAAATTGTCTGAATTATCCAATATTTCTTCTATATTCTCAATTAAAGGTAATGTCTTACTATAATCGAGCATAATCTCTTTCAGTTCGTCCCTGACTCCAAAGTTTATCTCGTTGAGTTGCATTATTGAATGGGCACCTTCCTTTCCGATTTGAGCCAGAGAAATTTCAAGTTCCTTTGAAACGGTTAATATTACAAAGCCTTTTTGAATTGTTTCAACAACATCGTATAAAGTCAAACTTTCCGTTTTATCCAGCATGTCGATTTCTTCTATTCCGTCGAGAAAGGCACTTTTATATTTTTCCAGTGTGAACATCGTTTGAGTCAATCTTGAAAGTACGGCTTCAACAGAGAGGAGTGTATAATGAATATCATCATAGAAAATGGACATTTCCTTTCTTCTTTTTGATATGGCGATTACCAAAACACTTTTCTGTTTTGCAAATCTTTCGGCAGCTCTGTGTCTCATTCCGGTCCGGTTTGTTTGAATGGTTGGATCCGGTGTTAGCTGTACATTAGCATACAATATTCTGGAGATATCTTCTGAAATAATGATAGCTCCATCCATTTTTGCAAGTTCAAAAAGTTTATTGGGATCAAACAAGCATTGTATTTCGAATCCGGGTTGAATAATATCCATACATCTTTCAATATCATCAACAAAAACAATCAATGCACCTATATCTGCACTGATTATATTATCAATTGCTACCCTGATACTTGTACCTGGAGCTATCTTTTTGAGTTTTTGAATGAGAACTTCATGATCCATTTCCTATTCTCCTTAAAAAACTGAATAAATCTTTTACATCATGCATACCATTTTTTTTATCAGGATACAATCCTGTTTTATTCGATCTGTTGATTCTATCCAGCCTTTTTTCAGAACCATAAACACTTCTCAATGTTCCATCGAGTGCAATTTCTCCAAAGCTTACAAAATCAACAGGAATACTCTTATCGGAAAAAGAAGACAACAGTGATAATGCGATTGCCAAGTCAGTGGCGGTATCTTTTATTTGCAATCCTCCTGCAACGTTAACATATACATCCATACTGTCGAGAGGTACTCCCAATCTTTTTGTTAAAACGGCCGATGTTAATAGAACTCTATCAAGCGAAACACCGGATGTTAATTTTCTTGGTGTACCATAAATTGGTTTTGAAACGAGTGATTGAATCTCAACAAAAAAAGATCTTGAACCCTCATTTACCACTGAAATAACATTGCCAGGGGCCGAAGAGTATTCATCAACGAATATAGAGGAAATATCTTCAATCTGTATCAATCCTCCGGAAGACATTTCATACACCGATATTTCATCCGAAGGTCCAAAACGATTTTTCAAAGTCCGAAGTATTCTATATCCTTTCTTTCCGGATTCAAAAAATAATACACAGTCTACAAGATGTTCTACTGCTTTTGGTCCGGCGATATCTCCCATTTTTGTTACATGTGTAACAATAAAAATAGGAACACCTGTAGTTTTTGCTTTATTAACAATGTCATTTGCAGTTTCCCTTACCTGTATTATACTACCTGGTATCCCCGGCAGAGATCCTTTTTTTATTGTTTGCAAAGAATCAAAGACAATCAATATATAATCTTCAATCTCTATACTTTCTATAGTGGGTTCAATGTCAAAAGACGAAATAATATCTATATTATTTTGATTTTTTTAAATTGAGTCTTTCCGCTCTCAATTTAATTTGTTTTGCAGATTCTTCTCCTGTGAAATAAAGAACTTTTCCCATTTTTTGCTATCATTTCACATATCTGCAGCATAATAGTGGATTTTCCAATTCCCGGTTCACCACTTAATAAAGTAACGCTACCCGGGACAATTCCACCACCAATGCTTCTGTCAAATTCATTGAGTCCGGTTAAGAACCTTGGTTTGCTTTCAAGAGAGATAGAATTTAAAGTTTCTTTGTTAATTTTAGCCGTTTTAGAGCTTTTTTTCCTCTCTCTTTCGTAAGAAACAGCCACATCCCATAAATTACATGAAGGACATTTTCCAAACCATACCGGGGATACGTACCCGCAATTACTACAAATATATTCCGTTTGCTTTTTTGTCATTTCACGGGTTGTAATATATTATTTTCTACTCTTTCAAAAATTATTGAACCGTTTTGGGCTTTTACTATTATATTATCGTGGGGTAAAATTTCTTCTCTTAAAAGCGATTCCGAAAGAGTATCTTCTATATTTTTCTGAATGGCTCTTTTTAAAGGTCTCGCTCCAAAAACCGGATCATAACCGTTGTTGAGTATATATTCTCTTGCCGTATCATCGAGAACGATATTTATATGCATTTCTCCGAGTCTTTTTTGAATATCTGTAAATAATAAATCAATTATTTCCTTTATTTCATTTCTGTTCAGTTGTTTAAAAACGACTATTTCATCTATTCTATTTATAAATTCGGGTCTGAAAGTTTTTTTAACTTTGTCCATGACTATTTCTTTCATTTTTTTGTAATTACTTTCAGATTCTTCAGATGATGATGTGAAACCCAATGAAGACTTGGTTTTATTTATAAAAGATCCACCAATGTTGCTTGTCATTATGATTATTGTATTTCTAAAATCTACTATGTGGCCATAGGAATCAGTCAATCTCCCGTCATCCATTATTTGAAGTAAGATATTGAAAACTTCAATGTGAGCCTTTTCAATTTCATCAAAAAGTATAACTGAATAGGGTTTTTTCCTTATCATTTCAGTGAGTGTTCCTCCCTGATCATAACCAACATACCCGGGAGGTGCTCCTATTAATCTTGATACGGAAAATTTCTCCATGTATTCCGACATATCTATTCTTATTAATTTTTTCTCATCATCGAAAAGATATTCAGATAATACCTTCGCCAATTCTGTTTTTCCGACTCCGGTTGGTCCCAGAAAAAGGAATGAGCCAATAGGTTTGTTGGGATCTTTTATTCCGCTTCTCGATCTTCTAAGTGCCTTGGCAATTGCTTTTATTGCTTCGTCCTGGCTTATTATTCGTTTATGTAAACTGTATTCAAGATTCAACAGCTTTTGTTTGTCGTTTTGTCCCAGTTTATTCAGAGGTATTCCTGTCCAATTTGAAATCATTTCTTCTACATGGTAACCCTCTATTTTTATTATTTCATTCTCTGCTCTGTCTTTCCATCTGTTATAGGCATCTATATATTTTTCTTTAATTTTTGCCAGATATTCTTTATCTATTTCTTCTCCGTCATAACCCTTTGCTTCAATTTCCTGGATTTCATTTTGCAGTTTTTTTAATTTGTTTGGAAGAATAAGTTTTTTTAATCTGTATCTTGAGCCTATTTCATCTATCACATCTATTGCTTTGTCGGGCAAATATCTCTCTGAAACATACCTCTTTGAAAGTTTTACGGATTTTTCCAAAGCTTCCTGAGAGAATTTCACTTTATGATGTTTTTCATATTTGGATTTTATTCCCTTCAAAATTTCAATACTGACACTAACGGTTGGTTCAGATACAGAAATTTTTTGAAATCTTCTTTCAAGGGCCAGATCCTTTTCAATATATTTTCTGTATTCTTCGGCGGTTGTTGCTCCGATACATTTGATTGCACCGGAAGCCAGCGCGGGTTTTAATGTATTTGCAGCATCCATTGTTCCCTCAGCAGAACCGGCGCCTACAAGATTATGTATTTCATCGATAAAGAGTATTATTTCCTTGTTATTCTTCAAAACATTTACAAGGTCAACGATTCTTTTTTCAAATTCTCCCCTGTATTTTGTCCCTGCAACCAGTGCAGGTAAATCCAAAGCAAAAATCACCTTGTTTTCCAGAGGCTTTGGAACCACTCTATCAACTATCATTTGTGCTAATCCTTCTACTATAGCTGTTTTACCAACTCCCGGATCCCCTACCAGAACGGGATTGTTTTTCTTTCTTCTGGTGAGAATCTCCATGAGCCTTGTTTTTTCTTTTTCCCTTCCAATTATCGGATCCAGCCTTCCTTCTCTTGCAATTTCGGTGATGTCTGTGCCAAATGATTTCAATCTTTTTAAAGTTTCAAATAAATTTTTGTTATCGGGTTCCTGTTCATCTGCTTTCATGATAGAAGATTTTTGCTTTTTGGTTTCTTTAATAACGGGGTTAATTATCCTGTATTTTTTTCTGTTCATATTTATCGAGATTTTCAATTCTTTTATTATCTGTTCTTTATTTGTTTTCATTTCTGAAAAAACCTTTGAAGCAATTCCATTTTCTTCCTTTAAGATACCGATCAATATATCTTCTACCATTATTTTATCTCTGCTATCTTTGGTGATTTCATTGAAAGCAAATTCGATAACTCTTTTAGTTCTTTCCGTTGGAAGAGGACTTCCAATCACAGATTGTCTTATATTTGTTCCGGTTTCTCTATTTATTATTCTCAATACTGTTTGATAATAAATTTGATGTCTGTTTAAAATTTTAGTTGAATTTTCATCCGGCGCTCTGCAAATTGCGAGCAAAAGATGTTCGGTTCCCACATATGGATGGCCGAGATTATATGCTTCGCTTTGGGCAAGCATAAATATTCTCGCTGTTCTCTCTGAAAATTTATCTAAATACATTTTATCACCTCTTTTCTAAACGCATTTCCTGAAAAAAACCTCTTTTATCTGATCAAAGACTTCGTTTGCATTTTTCATTCCATCTATATATATGAATCTTTTCTTTTCTTCTCTTAACAGTTCAAAATATCCATTCCTAACTCGCTGAAAAAAGTCTTTGCTTTCTAATTCAATTTTATCATTTTTTTTTGCTCAGTTTCATTCTTCTGAATGCTTCATCAACTGTTATATCTATAAAGTATGTTATATCGGGTTTACAATTTTCAACAGCGAAATTATTCAAAAATTTAACGGCGTCGCTTCCCAATTCTCTTCCATACCCCTGATAAGCGACCGATGAATCCATAAATCTATCTGCAACAACCATCATTCCATTATTAAGAGCCGGTTCGATAACATTTTTGGTGATTTGTGCCCTGGAAGCTACGAATAACAGGACTTCCGTTTTGTAACTGAGATAATAATCGTTGTGAAGCAAAATTTTTCTTATATCTTCGCCTGCTTTTGTTCCTCCAGGTTCTCTCACAGAAATAAAAGGTATCTTTTTTTCCTTAAGCATATTAACAAATAAATTGTATTGAGTTGATTTTCCGCATGCATCTATTCCTTCAAACGTTACGAACACTGTTATCACCACTTTCTAAAAATATTGCCGGTTCCACAACAACATTACTATTTGAGTTTTTAACGCCCTTTATTAATATTAATTGAGCTTGTTTTTCGGATTTACCGTGAACAAATCTCATTCTATGTATTCCCATGTTATTTTTCAGGAGTTCTGAAAACCAATAAATTGAATCTCTGGGATGTATAACTAAATAAAAAACCCCCTTGTTTTTCAGAACTTTTTTCATTGAACAAATGAATTTTTCAAATTCCGATTTTGTGAAAGAACGTTCCGTGATTCTTTTTTTATTTTTGCCCAGTATTCCCGGTTCAATATAGTGAGGTGGATTTGAAACGATCATATCGTATTTATCCATTTTTTTTAAAAAATCCTCACATAATATATCATTATTTATGATTGAAACATTTGATAAATTGTTCATTTTTGTACCCGTTTCAAATAATTTTGTTTCTTCCCGATCAATTTCAATTCCATGAATATTAAGATAAGGGAATTTTTTTGCGAGATAAATGGATATATACCCCGAGCCACTTCCGATCTCCAGTACATTTTTTATACCTCGTGAAGGTCTTATATACCAGGCAAGTAATTGAGTGGCATGAGTTGTCTTTGCATCACGAGGCTGACAAACATTTTTATATATATTGTGAAAATCATCAAAATTCATAAACAGTTATATCTGAAAAACCTCCCAGTTCAGCATTTTGAATATTTTTATTGGTTTTAATCATTGAAATCTCATGTAAAGTTATTTTTTTACCTTCAATATCGGTATTTTTTGCAATAATGGTGGAACTTTTCTTTAATTCTATTTTATCACTATTAATTTTTGTATCATACATCTGAAAAAATACATTGCCTTCAAATAAAAGATTCGAAACAACGATTTCCGATTCATAAATATTTCCCTTGGACGTTGATAAAAACTCCAGATTATCGGTTCGAATTTCTGAAGCCAAAATATTTGTATTATACGAATTTTCAATTTGAATAGTTTCGTCACTTAATGATGATTTATAAATATTCAATTCGTCAATGTTTTTGAGTGTTATATCCGATTTAATTTTTGAATTATAAAAATAAACTGTATTTGCCTTTTCAATTTTAATGCTCCCATCAATAAAATCACAATTAAATAGAACCACAATGGCACCGTCGTTAATTTTTAAATTTATATTTTGAAAATTAACTCCTCTGGCTATTAAGACTCCGCCATTATTTACTTCTATGCTGTTTTTGTATGAATTTGAAAAGAATTTTACCCTGTCATCCTTTCCTTCAATGTCCAAAACCCCTGAAAGTAATATAGTACTTCCCATGGCTAAGTTAACTGAAGCCCCGTTATCTATTTTCAAAATGTTATCAAATGGTATTGCTATATTACTTGAAATTTTGTATTCCTGAAACCCAGGTAAGAAAGTGTTTGCACCGAAAAGCGAGAGAATAGTGTTGGATGAATATCTTTTATAAAAGCTTTCTGCTGCAAAAACCGGAACGGAAGGGAAAAATCTTTTGTTACCGGAATAGGATATTAACCTGTAAACATCTCCTTCATCGCTTATATTTTCATTCTGAATAGTTATTCTATCCGAATCATTTTCGCTGGTCGTAATGTTTTTCCAACTGTTATTTTTGTAAAGCTGTAAAATATTATTTTCACCGGAGGAATTCCATCTTGCCTTTCTTGCGGCACCCTCTTCTATAAAAAGAACGGGTATATCCTCCGACGGTATATTCTTTACATAAACGTTTTCTTTAATGAATGAACTTTTCCCTGAAGAATCGATGACATTTATCATCAGGGGCCACAATCCATCTTCAAGAGGAAATTCGGAATAAAGTTTACCACCGTTAAAAAAACATGGTGTATTGTTACACGTGGCATTAATTGTCAGTTCATCACATTTATCATAATCATCACTTATAAAAACTTCTATTGAATTATCTTTATCAAAAATTTCACTTAAAATATCCACTGTTGGAGCTTCATTTGGAGGCTGTATAAAAGTGAAAAAAACTCTTTGAGATTTTTCATTCGTTTGTGGGTCAACTACATAACAAGATCCATTTATATCGGTTGTGGATTCAGGGGTGATTTGTATTTGATTATTTCTTCCGAAATATTCTTTCCCATCAATGGTGAAATTAAAACTCAGATCGGAAGCATATCCAGTGAATGCGTTGATGAAAAAATCCCCTTTTTTAAATTCAATATCTATATCCGGTGTATTCAAGGTATAAAGGGATTTATCTATTTTGAATTCATATGGTGAACTTATAAATTTTTCTCTGTTTACAAGGGTAAAATATAATTTGTCAATTTCCGAATTATTTGTTTCATATAGAAAAGAATAACCTTTCATCATTTTTCCATCGGATGCATTGGTAGGTTTTCTGTTTTCTGTAATTAATATTGAGGGATCAATAAAACTTTTTCCGGAAATTTTCATTGAAACCATAAAATCAAATTTTACACCATCGACTTTAACAGAATCTATAGTGTATTGTGGAGTATTACATCCTGTGAATACGATGCTTATTAAAATTAATATTACAAGAAAAAACAAGAATCCTCTGATATAAGATTCCCCCTTTATGAAACTCTTTTATTGAATTATAACAATAATGTATAGAATTTTACAGTAATTATTTTTATCTGCTCCAGGTGTTAGATATTGAAACTAAATCTCCCTGAGAATCGGTAACATCGATAAAATCCAAACCATCGGTTACACTTTTAAAAGCTATTTCAGTATTTCCGGAAAGATTTACAATGTCTCCTATAAAACTCCCTGTTATGGTTGAATTACCGGATAAAGATATTTCAGAATCAGGTGCGTATACGGCTAAATTCAATTCTTCACCGGAGGTGTTATTTATGCTGACATCACCTGCAGAAATAAATGTTATATCACCCTCCAAAGTCCCGTCACCACCAAATGTGAATCCCTCACGAACGTAAAAAATCGCTTTACTCGCCCCCGTTTCGTGAATTGAACCCAGACTCATGGTGTTACAAACAACGCTTATGTAATTAGATGATGATTCCCCGGTATCTATATATAGGACACCGGATTCACTCACAGTTATATCATCGTAGGCACTGCTTGCATCGATAGTGTAGTCAGAATGCTGTGGTACGTTTATATCTGTTTGGGTTGCCAACTCTGGAAATTCCGGCAATATAAATTCGATTTCGAGCCCCGGTGTGAAAACTCCGGTTATTTTTCCAGCGAAATCATCATTTTCATATTCATCTGAATTTGTTCCAACATCACCATCAACGAGAGTGAAGTTTCCCTTTAAACTCAACGAATCACCCTCTCCGACAGTAAAAATCGCGTAATCTATATCGGCAAGACTCATGCCACCGTAAGACAATGTTCGTTCAACGGAAATGGTCTTTTCCACATCGTTTACCGAGCCCTTTGATACAAACCTGAAGCCTCCAGCGATCGGATAAACGGCTACTATTATATTTGAATCTGTAAAAATATCCATATTTGATTCGATATCATTTTTCATATATTCAAACGAGGTAGAATCCGGTGTCCGGTGAAGAATTTGAAAATTGTTCATCTGTGAATCTTCAGAAAGATTTCCGTAGAGAATAGTACTTGAAGAATCATGGGATTCCAAAATATAATCAAAAGCAATTTCTATTCCGGAATAGGCCAGATAATGGGACATGGTTTCCGCTTCGAGTTCTTTCATTTTATTAAGTTGGTTTGACGAAAGAAAAAATAATACTAATCCAAATATAGAAAATACTATGAAAACAACCAAAACAACTACTAAAATAACGCCCTTTTTTCTGATAGAATCATCTCCCTGGATTGGTTTTATTGATTTTCATCCTGTTTGTTTTCGTCAAAATGGCGAATAATTAAAAGAGTTCCCGACTCGGTTTCGTCTTTTTCTATGTTTAACATTTTTATTTTCGTTGAGATTGTTGCTACAGATGTTGGATCGTTTGATTTTAAAGGCAGACTTTCCATAAATATATTTAGAATGCTGTTTACATAACCAAATTCAATATTACTCATAAAAGGGTCTGTTAGAAAACTTTTGTTACTTTGATTATCCAATAGATAGGTGACCAAGATATTATCATTGTTAACATAAAAAACTCTATACTCCGTTCCATCTGTTGCATCGGCCGATAAATTATCGCCGATAGAAACCTCCGTGGCAAAACGTGTATATTCAGAAATTATTTCATAAGCATTTAACATGCTTCTCTGTATTTCAGCATTCTTTGTAGAAATATTATATGATTGCCATCCAATGTTATAAATCACAAGAGCACCAATTATTATTATTGCCGAAATTGTGAGTACCGCGAGTAATTCTGTTAAAGATATTCCTTTTTTTCTTTTATTCATAAATCAATCTCCTGCAACGAATAATAATAATTCCCCCGTTGTGGCGTAAAAGGTCGGTATTATAATTCCATTTATTTCTATCCCATCTATAGTAATCGTTTTTGAAGCGGCTCCTGTACCCGAATAACTTGCCTCAATCGTCTCAGCATTCAATCCAATATAACTGGCTTCAACAGTAGCTTGAGCATCAGCCATTTGATCGATTCTGTATCCATAATAATTATAATTTTTGCTTATCAAACTGAAAATAGTTGTTCCAAATACTATGAGAATGGCAAAAATAACCAGCGAAACTATTATTTCAATGAATGACATTCCTTGTTTTCTTTTTATGTTCATAATATCTTCTGCTCCTCATATGCAATTAATTTTGAACGATCGGATTTCTTTCTGTGTCAATTCTTCAAAAATTAGTATATCATTTACACTGATAATTCACCTATTATATTACAAACTATCTCGTCCCTTAATCAAAAATTCTGAAACAGTAGAATTTTTCTTCTTGAAAATATGATGGCACTCATAATATCTTCTGCTTAAAAAATTTTACGGAGATAATTTTGTATTTGAAATCCGTTTGTTTAAAAATGAATTCAACCGGAATAATAAAAAAGAAGCGAAGAAAAGATCTTCACTTCTCAGAAATCTATTTCACTCCTGATATTATCTACTCCATACCATAGTTGTCTTGGTTGAACCATCAGTTGTATTTTCCCCTTCCTCATCGTCATTATTATCGGGTATTATGTCATTTTCATCGGTTATTTCGTCTCCTATTTCATCCATTATATCGTCTAAGTCAGTGTCTGTGTCACCGTTTCCATCTATTACATCTTCGGAAGTATTAGAGATGTAAGTGATTCCTGCACCTCCATTTAAGTTTCCATCCTTTACAACTACTGCTCCTCTTATATGTGCTCCGCCCTGCATTGTCATGACTGCATTTGGAGCGTAAACAATATTTGCATCGGCATCAAAACCACCATTCAAAGTTAAATCACTTCCGCCATATAAAAGTACGCCATTGAAGTTTGTACCGCCATTGAAATGTAGTTTTTTTGAATCTTTAACATAGATAGTGCCTGTGAAATTCGTTCCACCATTTATATGAATCTCGTCTGAAGAATTTCCTTTTACATAAATCGTTGTTTTATTGTATGATCCGTCGTTACTGAATCCACCACTTAAGTCCAAATCATTTTCACAATATATTTTTAGTCTTGCATCTTCAGAACTTCCTACATTGAAGTTGCTTCCACCGTTTGCAGTCAGTTCATCACAGACTATTCTGCCTTTGTAAACGTTATTTATAGTTCCCCCGGAGCTTGCTGTGAATTCGCCCGAACATATTATTCTGAAGGAACTCTCGTTACCGAAATTCAAATGGGATTGCAAAGTGAAATCATGACATTTTATGAGTGTATAATTTTCCAGATTGGAAGTACTGTTTCCCGGGAAAGAAACATCTCCGGTCGTATTTATATAAAGATTATTTAAATCAAGCGAAGTCAAACTCTGGTTATCGGAGCTGTTTACGTAAAGAGTATTCGCTGTTATTTTCTGGCTGTTTGAAGACATAGAAACCACACCGGAAGAATATATATAAACATTATCATTACCACTTATTTTTGAACTTCCGGAAATATTTAAACTTCCATCTATATATAGGTATAATTTGTTTTCTCCTTCTACTCTTAATTCACCTGAGCCCGATATATTTAGTGAGTTTACACGAATATGCAGATCACCCGCAGAAGTATCAAAAGTAAGATAATTTTGAATATTTATCGTACCGTAACTTCCACTTTCACTTACATCTTCAGGAAGTGGCCACCACCCGCCGGTCAAAGTACCCGTATATGGAAGACCGGATGGGAAAGTCGGGAAATCAGGAAAATCTATTTGGGAAACATAGTCAAAATCCGGAAAAGCAGGAAGCAGATAATTTCTGGTCGCTTCAAGTGCTGAAACGGCAAAATTTTGACTCACCCAGTGTTTCAATTGAACAACTCCGTCTGGATAAGGATTATTGTTTTCATTCCTTTGGTTACCAACACCCGTGTTTCCACCGGGGCCAACATGAATTACCGTTCCGTTTTCTAAAACATAATTGTCTATGGTGATTTTTCCTGCGCCGGAAGAATTAGTTCCTATACTTCCTATTACCTTACCTGAACCGCCACCGAATGTTAAGGAATCAATTCCAAAAATCGCATGGTCAAAGAGTCCTGAAAATGGAATGTCTTCTTCTGTAGAATTTGGAGGTTGATTTTCATCAAAATCTTCATAATTTTCCGGTTCACCACCGCCGGGTTCATTGCCTGGGCCGGAACCTGCGATAGCGTATCTTAAAGCAATACTGTTCGATATATCACCCACTGTTCCCAAAGATAATATTCTATAATTATTAGCCGATTCTTCCTGAATCCCAATTACCAGATTTGAATCGGAATCCGGGGAAAAATTCTCAACACTGCTTCTTAAATCATCGAAGTTAGTTACACTTCCTTCAAATGATTCGGAATAAAAATTCGCGTTATCTGAATTTAATTCACCATAAATTATTCCTTCTGTACCATTATTTTTTAAATAATCAATCGCTATCTGAGCGCCCGAATATGCCAAATAATGGGCTTTTGTTCCCGCTTCAGCTTCTTGCAATTTATTTATTTGATTTTTTGACATGAATGTCAAGGATAAAGATAAAATAGAGAAAACTGCGAATACTATCAACACTATTATCAGAACTACTCCTTGTTTTCTTTTCATTTTCAACACTCCCTCATTTTCTTTTATCATTTTAAGCGAATCTGAACTCTTCTCCTGTATATTATAAGCAATAAAATGCCAATAAGTATTTGCTCAGTTTTAAAAAAGACAAATTGAGGAAAAGTGTCTATGAGTATTTTATTAAGCACAAGAAAAAGGGGACGGATTTGAAGGGAAAATTTATTACATTTTTTGGTTGTGAAATGTATTTCAAATAATAATTTCTGTTGAAATAAATAAGTTTATGAGAATTTCCAACTATATCAATAATTGAAAATCTGTTCTTTACCTGCTCCAGATTGGTTCGGATTCACCGTTGTTTATGATTGTTAATCCAGGGTCATAAATTCCAAGAAACGGATTTTCGCTATCAGACGGATAATCAATGAAAGAATTTCCGGAAATATTTATATTTTCCGCGTATACGGGCCCGTTTACCGAAGAGCCGTTTCCGATATTTACTGTGGCATTGGGAGCATATATTCCCTGCGTCTCAATTGAAGAGCCTCCATTTATAGTCACATCGTTTGTCCCTGTATAAATCATTAACATATTTCCACTCCCGGTTTTGGCACCACTACTCACTGAAAGTGTACCGGTTACATAAAAAACAACACTTCCGGTTCCAACGATTTCTATTGTTCCGTAACCAATATTCAAATTGTCGACTATTATGATTCTTAGATCGTCATTTGTATATATTTTCATGACTCTGTTCATACCGCTTCCCACTGTAATAGAATTGAATCTACCGTCCTGAGTTATTTCATATGTCAGACTTTCTATCCATATATTTGTGGTAAAATTACCATTTGTTATGTATGTTCCGTTATCAGGATAATAATCGATTTGAGCCGGGATGACAGGTGTGGGCATATTTACGGTATTTATCAGATTGTTTACTTTTCTTTCCGGCAGCCAACCTTGAACGTATTTTGAAGGTCTCGTTATTACTGCATTTGATGGGATTAAAAACCCGGTGGTATAATCACCTATTGTCGTTGTAGCATTCGGTCCGATGTAAAAAGTTCCGTTTACATTCGCACCACCTGAGCTGTCAAAATTTATTTTTTCTTTTGTGTTTGAATTAACTCCAACATTTCCATTTATAGTATATGTTCCGTTAAAATTTATCTCATTGTTTGCGAATAAAGCGAATGAGAATAATGAAGTGCCGGTTCCATTTATAATGAAATGACCTATAAAATCGTCGTAGTAATCCACGTAGTGCACTTCTGCGCTTGCAGGTGCCAGATACATTTTGTCTGCTATTAAGGAACCGATAATATTGCCATTACCGCTGAAGTATACTTCTGAATTTGGCGAATAGAATAAACCTCTGAATTCTCCCGATGAGTTAGTGGATAGAGTGATATTCACATCATTTTTAACAATCAACATTCCTGTGAAGTTTCCTGAAGAAAATTTGATTTCTTCATTACCGGAATAATAAACGATTAATTGATCTACGTTGCCTTCAAAATTGTATGAGCCATCTTTTATTTCATCGGTTATTTCCGCTATAAGGAATCCTGAACCTGATAGGGTTAGTGTGCCATCGAGGTTTTTTGCTTTAACAAAAGTAACATCCGTGATCTTATTTCCAAGATCATAGTTTCCTGTTAGTGATTCTATGGAACCAATAGAATCGAAATTGTTGTCGAAAAAATAAGCGTATTCTTCCATCGACAGATTTCTCTGTTCCGGAAGATTTCTTACCTCGTTGAAATGTTGTGCCTTTTCATCATAATCAATCGCATCTGCTTCGGTTGTACCGGGTCCTATACTTACAAATGATATACTTTCCACACCACTTTCGAGTTTGGAATATATCGATCCATTTGCGTTTGAATTCGAACCTATGGGACCGACTATGGTAAGATTTTTTTTGTTGATTGATAAATAATTTTCCACGAAAAGTGCGTGATCGAAGAGGGGAAATAAATTTGGAAATTTATCAGCATCCAGATTAACAGATGAACTTCCCCCGGTGTTACCCATATTGTAAACTAGTGATTTTGAAATATTTCCGACTATTCCATAAGAAATAATTTTTATGATGCCATCCGATCCTTTATAAATTCCCGTAATAACATTTGAATCCGTGAACGAAGGGATTCTTGATTCGATATCTTCTCTCATCAGAGGTAATGAATTCGCCGTTGAACTCGCCTGGGTAATCGAAAATATGGAATCAGTGGAAGATTCCGTCAATTCTCCATGAATGATTATCGGATTTTCATACTCGTCCAAATATTTTCTTGCAATTTCTATCCCGGAATATGCTAAATAATGTGCTCTGGTATCATATTCAGTTTCTTGCATATTTTTTAATTGATCAGAGCTCAAAAATATTAAAGATATACTCAAAACCGAAAAAACCAAAAACACTATCAATACTATTATTAAAACTACTCCTCGCTTTTCTCTCATTATTATCACTCTTCTCATTTAATCATTTCTGAATATAATCACCAAATCTCAAAATTATATTCAATATAATTATAAGCAATTAAATGCCGGAGAGTGTTAACTTGGATTGTAAAAATAAATCTTGAAAAAGCATTTTGATATATTGGATAGTATTATTGAATCAATCTATTGGAAATATTTTCGATAACATTTGTATTTCTAAAACACATAATTATTTTAAAAGTTCTTTGCAAAGAGGATGCAATTTTTCAATACCGATCGGTTATAAAAATAAAAAGCCAGTCAGATATGAGCCTTAAAAAATATTACCTTTTGCAATTTATTTAACATCTATCCCAAATACCTGAAGAAGATTTGATTCCGGAGTCGCATAAGGCATATCAACGTTCGAATACAATCTTTCATCATAGTAGTTTCTACTTTTAAATCCATATCCCTCACTTCGTCCCGCAGCACTGTTGTTTCGCGAGACCATCGTTCCGAAGATATTTCTGTATCCCATATTTTCATTGTACTTGTCATAACCTCCTATATTGATCTCTCCTTCATTTCCGTTGGCATCTCCGAAAGCGAACAAGTTGGCAGTGAATTTCACATCTTTTATTTTATTTCTGTCATAATAATTGCCTGCATATGGCATAATTATATTTCCATCCGAAGCCACAATATTTATCATATCGTTCAATCCCACATTGTTTGCAGCTTCATTTGGATCGTATCCCACATCGAATGGTTCGCCAATTTGATCCAGATAGCCTGTGAAAGTTGCATCTTTCAACAGATCTCTGTATATTATGTCTCCGTTTGTATGAATATCACCATTTTTTGCAAGAAGGGTGTATTTTCCATCGATTATTGTTGCATCTCTTGCGAGAGTTTCACTCAATCCGTTTTCTAGCCCCGCGCCACCGATATTATAATTTTCATCGACCACCATGAGTCCTCTGTTGTTAAAATACACCGGTGTCGCGGTGAATGATGGATAAGCGGCTTCGTTTGAAGAATTAACCTTGTATGTTGCTATTGAATTGTAAGTTTCATTTGTGAATTGATTTGAATCGGTTATAAGATAATAATCAACATCTGCATTATATGTTTTGCCACCACCGCCTCCGGGTTGAATTACTTTCCAGTTTGACCAGTCGTCATAAATCCAATCGGTCCACTCGCTTACTTCACTTGGAATACTCAGGAAATGATTTTGAGATATATTAAACGGTCCCCCGTCTTTTTCCCACCAAGACCACCAAAGAAATGTTTTGTATTTCCAGTTGTAGTAACTGAGTGTAATAGTTATGGTCTCACTTGTTTCATTATATTTAGATGCCTCTCTAGTGGCTGTTCTATTTCTTTTTCTTATTTTCCCATCACCACCAGTTTTTATAACGCGCGGCCAGGAGAATTTCATAACAGAAAATTCATCGACAGGATTCAGTCCCAAAACGGATTTTATAAGAGATTCCACTTCGTTCCCCGTCAAAACATCCGCACTTATATCGACATTTGATGCTTTATCTTCGATCGTTTCGGAACCTGTTTGTTGGGTCTGCATAATCGTTTTTTCCTGAGAGATTATTACTTCAACTTCACCGGAAACAGAAATGTTTATATTATTCTCTAGCCAGCCTTCAACCTGATTTGTTGTGAGAGGATCAGTATTTAAAGATAATCCCAATTTGTCCTTTGCGGATAATATATAATCATCCTTACTGTTAAACCAGTTTTTTACCTGATTGACTATATCAGATAGATCGCCACTGAAATCCAGGGTACCGGTTATATTTTCAACAGTCTCAGTTTCCTGAATGCTGCTATCCTCGCCCAGGGATCGACTCGTATCTTCGAAGTAAATACCGTTGCTGGTATAAGATGGTTGGAGTAGAGTGGTTGCCTCATAGGACGAGGTCAAGATATCCTCGAGCGATGTCATATTTCCAAAGGTACTGCTGTAATAGGTGTCCATTTCACTGAATCGCGTTTCAAGATCGGAAATTGTTTGTTGGTCGACCCTCAATGAACCGGCCGGGAAAAACCAAGGCAAAAATTTTTGATTGAAATTCCGTGATATATCTTCCGGGGCGAAATCTTCCACTTTGCCTTTGACGTAAAGATCATTTCCGTTTTTTACCTCGTATTCCGAAGCGACAATTATATAAGAAAAATCCTTGAAAGAGGTGTAAATCCAATATTCACTGCCTGCATCATATATTGCATAATCTGTTTTATGCCATAATTTATATTTGTTTTTTTCCGGATCGTATATATAGATCGTTCCGTTATTATTATTTAAACTGATATCGAAATTCCATGTTTCATACCAGATCTCCCCGTTGAATATTGGGCCATATGAACTGATATCGGAAGTGTCGGGCGGAACGGTGAAACGCGCTCTTAATCCTCCTTCAGTTGCAGTGCTTCCTCCAATAGAGCCCATGAAAGCGGGACCATAGACAACAGAGCCGGGATACCACATTGAATTTCCACATCCTTCAAGTTCGAATCTTCCCCAGTTGCTGAAATATCTAGTGGCTATTATTCCCCAGAAATAAGCAGAAAATTCTGAGTGAGCCACTTTTACAACTGCCAGAAGGGTATTAGGATAACTTTTATGAGGAATGATTATCATATCCACTGTTTTATCGTCTGAGATTTTATTAAAAACTGTTTGAAGATCCGAAGAAGGAGAAAAAAAGTTAGTTGAACTGAATTTGTCTAATAAGCTTAGCCATCCCTGTCCCTCAAGAGTTGAAGGATTGAATGAGTTTTTGAACTCCGTATATAACTGTGGTTCCGTTGTGTTCAAAGAATATTCGGAATAATTATTAAGGTTGAGTGAGCTATTCTGGTGATATTTATTTTGGAGAAATGAGTAATTTGTGAAAAAAATGTTACCTGCAGATATTTGGAGCTCGGATTTACTGATACTCTTATGAGCGATTTTGCTCCTTGCTGAACTCGAGGTGAGTAAAGTCACCCCTATTATAGATATGAACAAAACGATAATCAGAGCCAGAGGAAGTATAAAACCACTTTTTCTCATATTAACAACTCCTTTAATGCCAGGGAGATAGAGGTCTTACCGATAAAAACTCTCTATTATTATTTTGATATGTGAGTTTCCAGAATTCCATAGAATTTTGCAGATCACTTATCACACTTTCTGAAATCCCTTCATCTTTTAAGCTGTTGAAAAAATCATCATTCTTTGAATATGTTGTATTAGCCGTATATACAGATGGATCGCCAGCGGAACTGGAATCCCATAATGCGATGCCGCCGTTCTTTGAATCGTCATAACATACCATTTTATTGTAAGTGTGAAACATATTGGCATTTACAGTGACAAATATCTGGAAAACCACAGTGATCATGAGTGCCAGTATAAATAGTGTCATTATTAATTCCACCATACTGAACCCTTTTTTTCTATTTTTCATAATTGTTTTTTTCATTTTAATCTTCCCTTCTCGTCCCCACATTTTATTTCAAATTAATCAGAAAAACAGAAGAATTATAAATCTTTTCCCTGTACGGTTTTGTCGATTTTATTGTATAGTTAACTTTTCTGTTTCCTATTCTATAAAAACTCACATCGAGATCGCTAAATTCACTCGTTGATAAGATGATATTTACCCCGCCTGGCTCAAGATTGTTCACTGTCATTTTCTTTGATTCAGCATCTTCCGGAAAATCTGTTCTATTGAAATTTTTTTCCCAGACCTTGATTTTATTATCTTTAAAATATATTTGTTTGGTTATCCTGGTACCTGTAAAGGGTATAAAAACAGTGTATCTTAAACCTCTATATTTTTCATCATCATTATTTTTTATCAGTGTAATATATCTTACATCCGGACCGGCCTGTGCAATTTCATCCTGTAGTATTCCTTCTGCAGTGAATATATTTCCATAATCTTCCACCCTTTTTACAAGTTTCAATGATTCGCCGGAAATATTAGTGAAAATAGCGAGTAAAGATATTATTACTATCGAAAAGATAACGAGTGTCATCAAAATTTCTACCAGTGTCATCCCCCTCATATATCCCTCCCATGACTTTAAGTATTTAACGCGCAATATAAAAACTAGTAACATTATGTCAATTAAATAATATATACGTTCATCTTAAACATACATTTTATTTTATTATTAAAATTATTATACAAAAATCGGTACAATATGTAAAGTAAAATTTGTGAAAATATAATACTTGCAAAAAAAATAATCATATATTAATAAAATTTAAATTTTTGAATTAAAGATGCTTAATTTAATATATTTCTCATATATATGCTTTGAGATAATATTGACGATCTATTTTAATAGTGTTATAAAATAAAAGTAGATATGGCTATAAATAAGTTTGCACCAATTAAAAAATAGATATGCAAAATATAATTGAAAGAAGGGAGAAAAAATGCACAGGAAATATTTATTGTTGATTATTTTGTTTGTTGGGATCGTAACACTCATTTATGCTCACACTCCCCTGTTACTCGTTGAGGATAACGGTGATGGTACATTGTATGCTGAGGCGGGGTATTCCGATGGGTCTGGAGCTTCGGGGATGGAATGCAGACTTGAAGATCCGGATGGCAACGTATTGTGGCAGGGAAAATTTGATGAATTCAGCTCGGTTGAGGTAGAAATTCCGGCTGTGGAAAAATATTTCGTAGTTTTTGATGGTGGACCGGGCCACAATGTTAAAAAAGAAGGACCTGTTCTTCAGTCTGTATCAGAGGATGAAGAAGAGGAAGTGAAAGTACCCGAAGAAAGTACAAGTCAACCCGAGCCTTCAACGAATGTCGAATCAAAGGAAGCTAATACTGTGGATACTTCGAATTCTGGTGGAGAAGTCGTTCAGCCGACAACCGGGCAGCCAGTTCAACAGACAGTCCAGCAGCCAAATGTAACAATGCCGACCGGCCAGGTTTATTATCCTTCACAATACAGTTATGGATGGCTTCCATCAAATTCTTATTCACAGGAAGAAAATAATAGTGGCGGAAATACCAATGCAACGCTTCTGACGTTGATAACAGTATTTTTAGGAATCATAGCACTTTTTCTTTTTTTGATATGCATTTTGATGATAATTCAAATATCTGTTAAAAATACCGAAAAAAAAAATTAGGGAGGTAAAAGATGAAAACTTTAAAAAGAAGCCTGTTAATAGCTTTCTTTGTGGTGATTGTGGTATCTGCGATGGCACATTTTCAGTTGATGAAGGTCCCTGATACCTTCATAGGGGAAGGAGACAGCAGTAAATTCGATATTGAGCTCATTTTCACTCATCCCGGAGGGGGAAGTACTGAAAACATATCGGATCCTCTTTCGATGAATATGGGTATACCTGAGAAATTCGGTGTGTGGAACAAGGGAGAGTATACAGATTTAACAGATACTCTGGTTGAATATGTTTTCACTCACGGCCAAAGAGAAGCAGTCGCATACAAAACCAGTTATAGGGTGAGAGGAATGGGAGATTTCGTATTCACTTTTGAACCTGCACCGTATTGGGAAGAAAATGAAGGAAAATACATAACTCAATATTCGAAACTTATTTTAAACAGGGCCGGATTACCAACCGATTGGAGTATGGAAACGGGTATGCTCGCAGAGATCGTACCTCTAACCTGGCCTGTTAATATTTTTGATGGAAGTACTTTCAGAGGAGTGGTTCTTTACAAAGGAGAACCGGTTCCGAATGCGGAAATAGAAGTTGAATTTTTGAACGCTAAAGCTTTTAAAGGTGCATTTGCGGATGTGAAAGAATACGATTTTGAAGATGGTGAAAGTCCTGCACAGCTTATTATGACTGACGAGAATGGTGTATTCTCTTTCTCATTCCCATGGTCCGGATGGTGGGGATTTGCTTCACTACTTGAAGGAGATCCTATAGATGGAAAGGATCAGGAAGTTGGAGCGACTATTACCCTTGAGGTTTTAGATAAGCCTTTTTGATTGAGTAGATTTTAATTTTTATGGGGGAGCTGTTAAACCCCTCCCCCGTTTATTCTAAGGAGTGAAAAAAATGAGACAGAGAATTATCAGCCTGAATACTATAAATAGTAAAGAAAAATTGATTGTTGTATCACATACCGGAGAAGAGGAAGTGTCCAGAAGATTGTCCGATATGGGATTGGTAGACGGTGTTGAATTCGAGGTGATGATCCCCGGGGGTGCGGGGAGCCCTTACCTTGTTAAAGTGGATAACACCAGAATAGCGATAGAAAATGATTTGGCAAAGAAACTCAATGTGATTCCTGTAAAAGAACACGTCCATGGATTTTCAAGAAAACATAGATATAGATTCAGAAAAGGCGGCGGCCTGTTGAGAAGAAATCTTAAAGTTCATCCTTTGGAGGGCTCCGATGAGTGAAATGATGAGTTTGAATGACATAAAACCGGGTGAAAAATGTGTGATAAAAAAAATTGTTCTTTCCGGCGCTGAAGGACAGAGGCTAATGGACATGGGATTCGTAAGGGGAGTCGAATTGGAAGTTAGAAGGAATGCCCCATTTGCTGATCCCTTTGAAGTGTTGATCAATGGGTATTATATAAATTTGAGACATATGGAAGCCAAACTGGTGAAAGTGGAAAAAATATGAAAAGTTCATATGTAATAGCGCTTGCAGGGCAACCGAATTCAGGGAAATCGACCCTTTTTAATGCTTTGACGGGTGCAAGACAGTTCGTGGCAAATTATCCCGGAGTAACAGTTGAGAAGAAGACCGGTTATTATACGTATGATGGAACGAAATTTACTGTAATAGATTTGCCGGGAACATACAGCCTGACTGCATTTTCGTTGGAAGAGAGAGTAGCGAGATCTGTCATATTGAATGATGATATTGAACTGGTTGTTCAGGTTGTTGATAGCACGAACCTTTCGAGAAGTCTTTATCTATCTTTTCAATTACTGGAACTGGAAAGACCGATGATACTCGTTTTAAACATGGCCGATGCGGCAAAAAAAAGAGGTATAGTGATAGATACTACCAAATTATCCGGAGAATTGAATATTCCGGTTTATTCAACCGTTGCCAGAAAAGAGATAGGTATAAAAGATTTAAAAAAGGGAATTTTCGAGGAAATAAATAAACCCAGTAAGTTTAAAGATTTCAGATTGAATTATGAAGAATTGGAAAAGTCGATTGAAGAAGTTCAAAAAATAATTGATGATACGGAACTTTCAAAATATTATCCAGCGAGATGGTTAGCGATAAAGTATCTTGAAGGTGATAAAGAGATAAAAGATTTAATTGAAAAAGAAAAAGTGAGGATAAAGATTTAATTTCTCATTTTTCAGAGGGAGAAATAAATGAAGAAAGAAATATTCAATAAACTTCAGAAAATAGAAGAAAATTATGTAAAAGAAAATGAAATTCCAACAAGGGTAAAAATCGCGGAAGTGAGGCACTTCAACGCTGGTAAAATTGCGAATAAATGTACTATAGGGATTAAAAATAATAAAAAAACATTCACGGATAAATTGGATAATATAATATGTAATAGATTTTTGGGACCAATAGTTTTATTTGCTACTCTTTTTGGAATATATGAATTGGCGATAGTTCAGGGATATAATCTTACAAATTACTGGTGGCCTGTTCTGGGGGGACTTCAGGATTTTGTGGAATCTCTGCTACCTGCCGAAGGATTTTTATCTGATCCTTTCATAACTTCTTTTATATTATGGGTTGTTCAGGGTATTACAGCGGTTTTGAATTATATACCGATATTTTTAATACTGTTTGCCTTAGTGGCAATAATGGAAGATTCCGGTTATATGGCCCGTATTGCTTTTATACTCGACAGAATTTTTCGCCCATTCGGTCTTCATGGACAATCGGCACTTCCCTTGCTTTTGGGAGGATTGTATGTTGGGGGGTGTGCCATACCCGGAATAATGGCAACGAGGGCTATAAAGGATGAAAGAGCGAGACATGCAACAATTCTGGTTGTTCCGCTTATGAATTGTCTGGCGAAAATTCCATTTTATGTTTTGTTGATAAATATATTCTTTTTTCAGGTCAGTGGTGTGATGATGTTCTTGATTTCGACCGTAACGATATTTGTGGCGTTGAGCGTCAGCAAAATATTGTCTCTGACGGTTCTGAAGAAGATGGACACGTCTCCGTTTGTAATGGAAATGCCTCCATATCATGTTCCGTCTGTGAAAAATGTTCTGAGAAGAGTAGTAGAGAGAATTTGGGCATTTTTGAAAAAAGTGGTTACGATAATTGCGCTGGTTTCTGCGGTTCTGTATTTTTTGCTCAATTTTCCTGGAGTCGGAAAAGAGAGCGAAAAAGTGTATTTACAGCAGGAAGATACAATTATACAGGATTATGTGAATGGTGTTGGTTATGAAAATCCTTATATTTATTTTCTGAATACTCCCGAAAAATTTGCGAATTACATCGATTTTGAACAGAATTATAAAGATTCTGTAAGAAACAAAAGTGATGAGGAGATAGAGAAAATAAATAAGGCATATTTGATAAAGAATCCCGAATTTTTCAAAATTGCTACGGGAGGCAAGTTTGGGTTAGCAGAAGCGGAATTGGAATTTTTTGATCAATACAATGAAGATTATTCAAGAGCATTGAGTATATTTATTGACGAAACAAGAAATTTGGATGTTTTAACACGTGCTGATTTGTTTAGAGAGTTCTCAGCCTCATGGGAAAATGCAAACCATTTATATTTTTCAATAGTGAGAACCGGGAAAATCACTGTTTCCGGCAATACTTTGAAAGATTCTCTGGCCACAACAGCTTCGAAACCTGTGAGGACCGTAGAAAGAGAACGAAAAGTTATCAGAAAAGAATATAATGATGAAAAGATTGAAAAAAGTTTAATGGGAAGTGCCGGTAAATTTATCGAACCGGTAACGAAGTATGCAGGATTTAACTGGAAAGTGAATATAAGTCTTTTAAGTGCATTGGCAGCTAAGGAAAATACCGTCGCCACTCTTGGAAGCATTTATCAATCCGATTCCGATGAGGGTTCCCAGGAATTGAGTGAAAAAATATCCCAGCAGGAAGAAGGCTGGACACCACTTCATGCAGCTGCGATGATGATTTTCATGGCCTTGTATCCTCCATGTCTTGCTGCGCTTATAACAATTGGTACGGAAGCCGGTTTTAAGTGGATGCTGTTTTCACTGGTTTACCCCACTATTCTTGGGTTTTTATTCGCTGTTCTTATTTTTTCAGGTGGAACTCTTCTTGGAACAACCGGTCTTGTGACTTTCTTAATATTTTATTTTATAATAATCGGAATAACGATTTTACTTGGATTGTATAAGCCCAAATTAAAGAAAAAAAAGATATAATAACAACTCGTATAAGCCACTTCTTAGAATTATAATATTGCCTGTATTCAGATTGAATAAAAATTTATATCTGGATACAGGTTGTTTTTTGTAATTTGTTCCGCATGAGTTATAATATAATATAAAAAAACAGATGAGGTATGTAATGTGAAGATTTCTGAGAGTATGGAAGATTATTTACAGAGCATTTATCAAATACAAATGGATAATGAGTATGCAAGAGTTAAAGATATAGCAGAGGATTTGGATGTTAAGACATCATCCGTTATATCCGCTTTGAAAAAATTGAGTGAGCGAGATCTGGTAAATTATCAAAAATATGGATATATAAAGCTCACTAAAAGTGGATTGTTGGTTGCGGCAGAAATATTTGAGAAAAAGAACTCTGTTTCAAGTTTTCTTTCAGAAGTGATGTGTATCGGTAAAAAAGAATCAAGAAGATTGGCTCATGGATTGGAACATCATTTGAATGAAAAATTACTCACCAGAATGGAAGCATTAACGTTATATTTCAGAAAAAATAAACTGAAATTTTGTGATGTAAAAACTTTTTTAGAAAAATATGAAAAAGAGTTTGAAAGTACCGTTGATAAATTTAATGCAGGGGAAAATGTAAAAGTTTTACGTATAAAGGGAAATAAGGAAATAAAAGAAAGATTATTTTCAATGGGCATAATTCCGGGAGTAACTTTTAAAATAGAGAGGAAAAATCAAGGTGAACCCATTGAAATTTTTATAAACAACGTCAGAATAATATTGCGGGAAGAAGAAATAGTATCAATAATAGGCGAGAATGTTTAATCTGTTCATGAGTTCAATTACATTTTCATAAGATGTATAAGATTTTTAAATATTTTTTCTGTCTACACTGTTTTCTTAGCAGACCATAGTATTAATTTAATTTTGCACGAACTATCTTTACCATATTGAATAAATCGGAAATTTTCATTATTAGTTGGGTTTTTAGGGAACATTTTTTACCTGAAATTTTTAGAAACTTCTCATAAAAAGGGTATGAATCTACCGATTGAATGTTGCATGGTATTTTATCAAAAAATTTAACGGCATCATTAACATAAAAATACATGGTTGCTTCACTGTTTCCGGATTTTTTTACAAATCGGTTCGATCTTTTTAGCCCATTTTTACAAACAGCATCAAAAACCAACTCACAGACTTTAAAATTATTTTTAATAACACATATTAAATTGATTATTGAATCTTTTGTAAAATAATAAAGCAGACCCGATGCAACGATCAAAATCGCCTTTGGATCTGTAGAAATGATTTTTTCCACCCAGGAAAAATCAAAAATAGAACCGGGAATGAATTTATAACGATCGGTTTCATCAAAAAACCTTTTTCTCAGTTCAATTACTTCAGGTAAATCTAAGTCGAACCAGCTTATTTTTCCATTATCTACCCTAAAAAAAGAGGTTTCCAGTCCGGCCCCCAAATTTACGACGGTTCCTTCGGGAAATCGTTTTATGAATTGCTTTACCTCGTTATCTAAGTTAAAGGATCTGCAAGCACTGGCAAGATATGTATATTCATTCTGTTTTGGAAAATCTGGTTCTATTTCCGGTAGTTTTATTCTTAATTCGTATAACCTTTTATCATAAAATAATTCGGGGAATCTTTCGGAAGCATAGATTCTACCGGCAAGAGGAATGAACAATGTTTCACTAATCCCATTTAGCTTATCCATACGATGTACCACATCCAATTTATAAAGTTTATGTTTGTGATTCAATTTTACAATAAATTTGATATTCGTTTATAATATTTATATCTTTTCTTTCTTTTACTATTTTAATAATTTATAGATTATATTTCACTCATTTTATATATTTTCAAAAATGTTCTTGAAAATTTCTCTCGCTTTTTTGCAATCATCTTCATCTGGATGTGTACGGGCATCTTCATGTCTTTTTTTTCTTTCAGGAGTCATGGCATGTGGATGATCGGGAGGGAATTTTTTAAACATTTCGGTTAAAGCCGGATCTATTTTTCCCTGGCAGATAAAATGACCTAACACCTCATTTTTATCATTGAGCAATTCATAGCCCTTCTTAACCACTTTTTTTGCATGGTCAGAATCAGGATATGCCCCCAGGGTTACAAAAAAAGCCACCTTTTTATTATTTATTTTCTTTATATATTCTAATGTTTTTGTATCGGCGATTCCTTTATTCACCCAATAACCAATGATGACATTGTCATAGTTTTCTGAAAAAGGGGCAATTTCTACAGGAAAAATTTCACTTCCTTTCGGTAATATTGTAAATATTTGCTCTGCTATTTTTTTTGTATTTCCAGTTTTGCTCGAATAAACTAATAATGTTTTCATCAGTTTTACCTCCAGAAAAATTTTTTTTATAATTGATTTAAAAAAAGAGAGGTGCTATAAGAAACACCTCTGAAGTGTTGATTTAATAGAAGTAAGGTTTGTTATGCCAGTTGCACAGTTGTATGCTTATTTTGAAAGACCCCTGAGTTGCTTATAGAGTTCTTCAATAAAATCAATAACTCTCGGTGTCGGCCTGAGAATTTTATATGAAGGAACAAGATAAATGTTACCCTCTGATCCTGCTCTTGTTTCAGATATTAGAGGATTAGCGTTTAAAATATCTTCGGCACTCGTTATTGCCATTGCACCGAATAGAAAATCTGGATTCTGTTCAAGAATATATTCGGGAGAGATAATCGGTTTTGCCATATCAGAAGTTACAATATTCTCACAACCCAAAATCTGAAGAATTTGTCCCGGTAAAGAGTTTTCATTGAATCCCTGAATCGGTGATGCGGAATAAAGGAATGCCCCTTTGAGATCCAGTGGTTCATCTTCCACTTCTTTTTTTACTTTTATCAATTTTTCAAGTTTTTCGGAGCTGAGTTCTATTGCTTCAGTGGGTTTTCCCACAATTATTCCGAATATTGGGAGTTCGATCAACAAATTTTCGAGGGAATCAGTTGAAAAATACAAATAGGTAATTCCATGCTGAGTTAATTGATTTGTGAAATCTGTATTCATTGAATTCAAAAGAATGAGATCGGGTTCAAGTTCGATTATTTTTTCAATACTTGGATTAGTCAATGAACCCACGGTTTCAAGCTTGGAAGTTTCCTCTTCCGGCCAGATGCCACTTCTTGAAGTTGATATTCCAACGATTTTTCCCTGTGCTCCGAGCATATATATAACTTCTACAGCACCTGGAGAAATACAAATTATTCTGTTGTATTCTTTTACCGGTACTTCGTTTCCATCCTGAATGATCGAATAGTTCCATTCTGCAAATGCGGTAAAACTAAAAATTGATAATAATAAAGCGATAAAAATAATCTTTTTCATATTTTTCCTCCAGTTAAATTTATTGAATAAAATTGTTTTCTAATATAAAGATTCAAAAATTTTATTTTCAATGACTCTTTTTCTCAAAATCTACTGAATTTTGGTGGTAATTCAGATCTTCCGATTCAATGATACTTTTCATAAATTCAATTGCTATATTGTTCCCCCAAAAAACACCATCGGTATTCAAAGTGTAGTAATTGTGTGATTTTTTTTCAAAAAACTTCTTTTCATTGAGAAGATTGAAAGTTTTTAAAAATGCTTTGAATTCCTTTTCATTGAGTATCCTGCTGTAATAGTCTAAATCATAGGTGCCGTACTGCATTCTTCCCAACATTTCATGAAAAAAATCGAATTTGGGATTCACAAAGCCATAAAAATTCCTCGTTGGGGACATTCTGTATATACTTATATTTTCAAGTCTCCCCGCTGCTCCAATTCCAAGTGGTAAAACATCGGCATTGAGGTATTTAAGTTTTATATATCTGTACTCATCTTTTCCGGGTTTTACCAGTTTTGATAGTTCGAGAAGAGTGAATCCCTTTTTTATAAGAGAATTATAGAAACTGTTGTGATACTTTTTATCCGATTCAAGGGTTCTGTCAAACAGAACACTGCCGTTATCAATCTGCTTGCTCAAAAAGGATTCTTCATGAAGCATCAGAGAATAAAAACTCACGCTGTCAACACCGCATGAAACAATGGTGTTTGAATCATTGAATATATTTTCAATACTTTGACCCGGATATGAATAAATGATATCTATACATAGTGTTCCGTCAAATTGATTTCTAAGAACTTTGAGTCTTTTCACTGTTTCCAGGTAAGTAAAACTTCTGGAAAGCATTCTTCTTCCAGACGTGTTGAATGTTTGTATTCCTATACTGAACCTGTTGACACCGAAGTTTTTCATCATATTTACTTTTTCTTCGTTTAAATTATGTAAGGTGCTTTCAAAGGTAAATTCACAATCCTTTGCCATGGGAATTTTATCGTTTATTTCTTTCAATATTCTTCCGAGCTGTTCGGTACTGAATATCGTGGGCGTTCCCCCGCCAAAATATATAGATTTGAAAGGTTTTGATTTAATATATTCATAACCCGAATATTTGTCGATTTCCTGAATGAGATAATCCGTATATTTTTCTAAAGTTTTATTCCTCTCTTCAGTCGACCCGCCGCAAAATTTTCTGTTCAGATTACAGAAAGAACACAACCTGTCACAGTATGGAACATGAAAATAGATAACTCTGTTGTCTTTTTCCGGAAAAGAGTTCAACGTTTTAAGCATTTGAACTTCCGAAAGGGGTTCGGGTCTTGAAATCTTTAAAAAGTTTTTTAATGCAAACTCTGCATCGTGATGCGATCTGTATCTTCTATGAAACATTGTAATAAATTCCTTTCTTTGAGTAGGTACTTTTGCAAATTGGAATCACATAGGGAAAACCCATATCCGTATAACCTATATGAACGTCTATCCCGTATATATTCATGATGATTTCTTTTTTGAAAACCTCTTGTGGTTTTCCTATATATTTCACTTTTCCGTTTTTTATGAATAGAACGATATCACAAAAAAGTGAGGCCAGATTGAGGTCATGCAGAACCGCAACAGCCGATAAATCTGAATTAATGGTCATTTCTTTGACGAGAGACATCAATTCGACAGCGTGATTCATGTCGAGATTCGAAGTCGGTTCATCTAAAAGGATAATTTCCGGGTTCTGAACGAGTGCCCTTGCGAGTAGCACCTTTTGAAATTCTCCCCCCGAAAGAGACAAAGTAATTCTGTTTTTAAACTCCTCAAGCTTTAAATCGGAAATTACTTCTTCAGCGATTTTGTAATCGTTATCCGAATATCCTTCCCAGCGATTCTTCAGATGTGGTAACCTTCCCATTAAAATCGTTTCAAAGACTGTCAGGGGCATTTGCATTCCTGATTTTTGAGGAACATAACTCATTTTTTTCGCTACTTTCTTCCGATCCATGGCATGTATTTCTTCGTTGAATAATGTGACTGTTCCAGAATTGGGAGGGAAATAATTCATTATATTTTTTAACAGGGTGGATTTACCACATCCATTAGGTCCCAATATTCCCAGGAATTCTCTGTTTTCAACGGATAATGATATCTGTTCCAATATCTGTTTATCCTTTACGTAGCCGAATGAAAGATCCTCAACCTTCAAACTATATTCCACCTGTTGTCCCTCCTTTTTTTGCTTTAAAAGCTAGATACACGAAAAAAGGTGCGCCGAAAAAAGCTGTAATGACACCAATCGGTATTTCTGTTGGAGAGAGAATATTTTTTGCTATTGTATCCGAAAAAAGCAAGAACACTCCACCTGCCAAAGTTGTTGGAATCAGTAGTTTTGTATTGCTGTATCCTATTAACATTCTCATTGTATGCGGGATAATCAAACCTACAAAACCGATCATCCCGGTGAACGCAATTGAGAATGACACAATGAGACAGGAAATCACAAGAAGTCTTTTTTTGAGTTTTGAAACGTTTATCCCCAGAGAATGGGCCTCTTGTTCCCCCATCATTATTGCATCCAAATCGTTTCTGTAAAAAAGAAAATAACAAACAGAAATAACGAGCGGTACTGAAATTATTCCAACTTTTTGCCATGTTGCACCACCGAGATAGCCCATCGTCCATATCATTATTTTGTAAGAATCCTCACCAATTGCGTACATTGAAAAAGAAGTGAACGCCCCAAGGAAAGAAGAAACTGCTACACCTATTATTAATAGAGTTGAAGTATTCACCTTTCCTTTAAAATTAGCGAGTTTAAATATCATAAAGGAAACGAATACAGAAATTATAAATGCAAAAACACCGTAGTAAATATCGCCCAATCCAAGAAGGAAAGCCAGCACAGCTCCGAAAACTGCGCTCGCACTTATTCCAATAATATATGGCTCGGCAAGGGGATTCTGGAAAACTGCCTGAACAACAGTACCGGATGATGATAGCATCATTCCGACGAGGATGGCCATAATTGTCCTTGGTAGTCGTACGTCCATTAAAATTTTTTTATATACCGTTCTTACGGACGAATCATTTATAAAAACTTTTAAAATATCAATTATTTTTATCTTTACCGTTCCCATAGAAATCGAAAAAAGAAATAACAATATCAACAAACCAAGCAAAATAAAACTCATTTTTTTCATTGAAACTTTTTTCATAAAATAACCTCTTAATTAATAGATATATCTATAAATTATAATTATATCAACTACTGTTAGTTTATTACACATTTCAAAATATTTCAATATATTCATCGGACTTATATCATTCCATGTGCATGTAGTTTTTTAAAAATTCAGATTACAAGATAAACAAAAATCTCACATTTACAGACTTCATAAGCCTTACAATCACAAATAGATATTTTTTTCTAATCGGTTGCCTGCGACGTTAACGTTTCGAATTCTCTCTTCTTTGTTTTAATATTGTCAAAGGTTTTCTTTATAAGTAAAAGAGACAAAATTAATGTTAAAAAATCTCCAATAGGCATTGCAAGCCACGCCCCCAATTCTCCAAAGAAAATTGGCAGGATTAATATCAGAGGTATGAAAAATAAAATTTGTCTTCCGACAACGAGTATGGCTGCTTTTCCACCTTTTCCAATAGCCTGAAAAAAAGTGATTGCCATTGGCATCAAACCATACAAAAGGAAAACACTCAAAAAAATTCTATAGAACGTGACCCCGTGAATGATTATATTGTTGTCCGTAATGAACCAGCTCAATATGAACTTTGGAAATAACATGAAAAACAACCAGAAAGAAAACGAAATTCCCAGTGCAATTCCTGTGAAAGATAAAAATGTTTTTTTGATTCTATCGAATTTATTTGCGCCATAATTGGCTCCTATCACCGGTTGAATACCCTGTGATATTCCCCATAGGGCGATAAAGGCAAATGTCATCACTCTGTAAGATGCACCCATTATTATTACGCTATCATTTCCTCCATAATTTGATAGAATCTTAAACATAATTGACATCTGTATAGCCGGCATTATTTGCATAACCATTCCCGAAATTCCAACACTAAATATTTCCGGAATGATATCAAACGACATCTTAAAACTATCTCTGGATAGAGTTATAATACTTTTTTTTGACTTAAAATGGATCATATCGAGTACAAAAACCACTGCCTGTGCCAATATTGTGGCCAGTGCAGCACCTTCTATTCCCATTCCAAGAACTTTTATTAAAATAGGATCCAAAGCAATATTTATTAAAACACCTGAAACTATAATTCCCATCGCCGATTTCATCTGTCCTTCCCCTCTGATTAAAAAATTCAAAGCCGGTCCCAATGCAGAGAAAATAAAACCAATAGACAGTGTTTTTAAATATTTCGTGGCTAAAAACAATATTTCATCTTTCGCACCTATAAATGAAAGAATAGGTTCAGCAAAAATATATACAAAAAAAGTTATTATGATTGATAACAGGGAAACACCTATTAGAACGTTGCCAAAAATTTTTTTTATGGTGACATTGTCATTTTCCCCAATTGCCCTCGATAAAAGTGATGTGGCTCCCATAGCAAATAACATGGCGACTGCCATATTCAGAAGGACAACGTTGTAAGAAATAACCACCGCTCCAACGCCTTCCGCGGATACGAATTGCCCGATGAAAATCGCATCTACAAGGTTGTATAAACCTACTGCTACCATACCTGCCATAGCGGGTAATGCCATTTTAATAAATACACTTTTCATATCCATTTCCAGCATTTCTTTTCTGTTCTTATACATTATTATTCTCCCTTTAAGCATTTTGTCAAACGCCATTTTCCTGCTGCGCATTTTAGATTTAAATACAATAACTTTTATTATTTATAAAAAATTTTTTTGAAAAACTTTATGATGTAATGTTTTTTACTAAAAACCCCCTTCTTACAAAACGAGAAAGGGGGTTTTCTGATGCTTCTGGTGGATTGACGATCCTATTTTGTTATATTTGGAAGCATAGTTGACATCATTTTTGCTGCGCTCATTTGTTCTTCGAAGAAAGTATCCTTGTCAAGTTCATCTCCTTTGTAGCACGTTGGCCACCAGTTCGTTAAGCCCGGATCCGTTGTCAAAAAGTCGAAATTTTCATTTCCGTATCTCATGTGCATATGCTGAAGTCCATCTTCGTGACCGTGGAATGGGAAGAGAAGCAAATATTTATAGTTATTTGCAATGGCTTCTGTTGAATCCGTTTTAAAAATGGTCCATGTTATATCGTTACCCTGCCAGCTTGTCGCCAGTGAACCTAAATAATAGTATTCTGCTTCAAGGTAATTGTCAAAAATAACCGTTTTTCCATCTGATAAAACTTCAAATTCCATGAAAGATGTATTGAACATTTTTTCGACGAATGCTTTTACCATAGTTCCCGTATAGCCATCCTTATATTCAGCAATTGCGTTGCAATATTGATTCAATCTGATGCCATTGAGTACAGCAGTGGTGGAAACATTAACTCCAGCCCAACTACTTAAATCGGTGACAGCTTCTGTCCCAAAGGCTGAAATTACCATAAAAACTACACATAATAAAGTGATTAATCTTTTCATATACCCTCTCCTTGTATGTATTTGCACGTCTTTTAAATATAGAATATATTACTAAAAATAGACATGTCTATTACTATATAACATATTTTTTGTTCTCTTGTCAATCTAGAACAAAAAAATATATATATTATAAAAATATAACCGATTTAATTTATCGGATTTCAAAATAAAAAAATACCGTTGAAATCGGTATTCTTTTTAATAAATATTTACTGAATAAATATTCTATCCATCTGGGGGAATTATATCAAGCCAATTTTTTGAATTTCTTTTTGTTTTTGTTCAGGTTCACAATTTTTTTACAATCAATTGAAAAGTGGATGTTTTCACCAACCGTGTAATTTTCATTGGGAGATGTTTGTACGGTAATATTGTAATCATCTGATTTAATATAATATTCGATGTAATTTCCCTTATAAATAATATTTACGATTTTTCCCGTATGCTCACCTTTATTTTTTGAAAGATGTATATCTTCGGGTCGGATTGAATACAATGAGTAATTCGAGGAATTGTCATTTTTGCAGATTTTCATTTCAAAATGATCGCCCTCTTTCGTGGAGGAAATCCTTCCATTGATGAAGTTTGTATTGCCCACGAAATCAGCCACGAACTCGGAATTCGGATTGTTGTAAATTTCTTTAGGTGTCCCTATATGAATTATTTTTCCTCTGTTCATTACTGCCACTCTATCGGAAATTCCGAGTGCTTCATGCTGGTCGTGAGTGACATGTATGATGGTTAATTTCATCACGTCCCTTATTCGCTGTATTTCTTTTTGCATTTCTCCTCTCAACTTTGCATCGAGACTTGAAAGCGGTTCATCGAGAAGTAAAAGTCTGGGTTTCACTATTATGGCTCTCGCAAGGGCCACCCTCTGTTTTTCGCCTCCGCTGAGTTCATGGGGATATCTTTTTTCCATTTTTTCCAGTCTGACTACTTCCAGTATATGTTTTACTTTCTCCTTCATTATGTTTTTATTCATTCTTCTTATTTTAAGCGGATAGGAGATATTGTCAAAAACGTTTTTGTGAGGCCACAGAGCATAATTTTGAAAGACCATCCCCGTTCCTCTTTTTTCAGGTAGCATGTAGATATGTTCCTTTGAAGAAAATACTTTTTCACCGTTTATGAGAATTATTCCGCTTCCCGGAGTTTCCAGTCCTGCGATTGACTGAAGGAGAGTACTTTTTCCACAACCACTCGGTCCAAGAATCGCGAGAATTTCCTCTTCGTAAATATCGAGAGAGAGGGAATCAACAGCTTTTATTTTTCCATAGTTTTTAGATAAATCAATTACCTGTGCCTGTTTCTTCATAGTTAATAGCCCCCTTCTTTTTTCTGTCTTTTTCGATAAAATACCTTCCAACTATGCTGATTACTATTACAATTATTGCTATCGTTGAAGTGGATTCGTAACTCTTTGAATTTGATCTGAGGTTGAAAAGCAGCACCCCAACGGTTTCTGTTCCTTTGGTGTGGAGCATCAATGATATGGGAATTTCTTTCAAGGCAATCAGCATACAGACAATGAACGCAGATTTTATTCCCGGAATTATTGCCGGTAATAAAATATCTCTGAATGATTTCAGTCTTGAAGCCCCGGCTATCCTTGCCGCTCCCTCAGTTGAAAAATCCTGATTTTGCATCAATCCGGTGATATTTTTTAAAACGAGGGGGAGAAATAGTACGACATAAGTTACTATAATTATCCATGCCGTATTATAGAGATTGAAAAATACGGTATTCCACGCGAAAATGGCTGATATTGCCATAACCGTATTTGGAAATGACATGGGTAACGAAGCAGTGAATTCGATCAGTTTTCTTCCCCTGAATTTTGTTCTGCTTGAAATATATGAAATAGTTACTCCGATAACTATAGATATTGAGGCTGCAATAAGCCCATAGAGAATGCTGTTTCTGAATGCTCTCAGTGAAGTATTGTTGGTGAAGACGTCTATATAATTCTGAAAAGTTAGATTTTTTAACCTCAAATCCAATCCCCATCTTTTTAAAAAGGAGGAGATGAATAACACCAGGACAGGAAGAATGGTAGTCAACACCTGAAAGAATACGATGAGAATGGCGATGGGCTTTTTCCATTTTTTTAATTTTGTGAGTCTTGGTGATGAAGTTTGACTGGATTCAATAGTGTACCTCTTTTTTCCCAACAAGATATTTTGAAATAGAAAGACCAGTCCGGAAAATAATACGAGAATTATCGACATGACGGCTACGGTGTTCGTATCGAGTTGGCTGAGTGAGCTGTAAATCCTCGTAGTCATAGTTTCTTCCGTTGGGGGTAGAAGTAAAGCTGTCGCCCCAAAATTGGCCATACTTCTGCTGAATACGAATAATCCGATTGAAAAAATTGCGGGAGTGATCATGGGAATTGTTATAGTCATTACCGCTTTAAATCTGTGAACTCCCGTGATTACCGCCGCGTCTTCAAGAGAATTATCCGTTTTAGACAGCGCATTCGATATAGCCATAAAAACCAGTGGATAAAGGTGGATAGACAGAACTATCACAACCGACCATAAAGAATAAACGCTGAAGGTATATTTTTTTAAATTGAATACAATTCTTAAAAATCTGTGAAAATATCCGTTACGAGTGAAAAATTCTATATATGACAAACCTAAAATATATGGAGGTATACAAAAGGTTAAAAAAACATTGTTTTTTACAAATCTTTTATATGGGAAATCTGTTCTCGTGACGAGCCAGGCCAGAATGCCTCCAACGAAAAGAGAAAAAAAAGTAACAGCTCCGGAAATCAATGTCGTGTTTTTTAAAGCCAATAGAGTAAATCTATCGGTGAAAACTTCAAAATATGTATTGAACGTAAAAAAGCTTTCACCGACCAGAGATACGTTGAAACTTTTGAGAAATAACACTGAAAATGGATAAACTACTAAAAAAAGGAGCGAAATTGCTACGATAAAAAATACAAGCAGCAAAGAATCAAATTTAAATTTTTTAAAAAGCATCAATTATCAATCATTAAGCATAATTTCGTTGAATTTTGCTCTTATTTCTTCTTCATAATTTTGGATTTCTTCCCAATCGGTTGTCTTGATTTTTAGGTTTTCCGGAATACCTGAAGGAAGCGGTATATCGTTTCTCACAGAAACAAAACCGTATTTTGTTGTAATCTTTTGAGCTTCTTTGGAGATCATAAAATCAACAAAAGCCTCAGCAAGTTCATTATTCAAAGTTGGCCTTGATTCATTGTAAATAATAGCGATGGGTCTTTCAATGCTCAATGCGCCCTCTTCCGGCCACGATACCGCCTGTTGAGGATCGAATCCCTGTTTTTTTGCCGCTTTATTCAATCTCAAAACCGCATCATGAGCACTGATACCAACATCAAGTTCTCCTTGGGCTATCTTATCGGCTACCATGCTGGTTTTTCTTGTTAAAAAAAGTTCGTTTTCTTTCAGCTTTTCAAAATAATCCATGCTTCTATCCATCATATCCCATAAAGCTGCAATCATAGCGAAAGCAGTTGCAGAATTGTTGGGATTTGGAAAGCCAATCAAACCTTTCCAAACAGGGTTTTCCAAATCCGCAAAGCTTTTCGGAGCATCTTCTTTTGAAGTAAAAATGGGATTATAGACTATCACTCCATAACGGGTGTTGACTAAAGTGAAATAACCTTCACCAACATTTTTGTATTCTTCCTTCAATGAATCATAATCTTCCGGATAATACTTCTGAAGCATATTTTCCTTTTTCAGCATATAATATATCAAGGGATCCGATCCCCATACAATATCTGCTCTGATGTTTCCGGCTTCTTTCTCCGTCCATATTTTTTCTCTTAACGGACCACAACCGGTATGAAATATATCTATTACATCTCCTTTTTCACTTTCAAAGGTGGATTCCAACTCTTCAATCATAGCCGCGGGACCGGAAAGATAAATGAGAATTTTCCCTTCTTCCCCATAATATTTCTGTGCTGCGAAAACTGACAGAGACGCTACTGTCAAAACGAGTAGCACTGCTAATATCTTTTTCATTTAATTTGACCATCCTTTCAATTTTTTGTTATAGAATTAAAAATAATTTATAATACAGCAAAGTAAAAATAGATATATCTATATATTCAAGTATAATAAATCTATTTTTTATTTTCAATATATGTTTATATAACTTATTATAAAATAACAAAAACATGTTTTGAAAAACGATATGAAATTTTGAGAAGTATGAAAAAGCAGCTATTAATTAAGGGAGAAAAAAATTGAGATATTATCTGTATTTGAATTGAATAATGCCGAGCCCTGATTGAAAAATGAAAAGAACAATATAAAAAAGCGTCTATTTGTATAATTTTGGATTAAGCGCTTTGAAAAATCTTATGAGAACCTTTTAGCTCAATTAAGAATTTATTCGTTTTTTCATTTAATTTACAATCATAAATTTTAAAAAAACTTATATTGACAAAAGGTATATTTGATGCTAATCTTAAAATCAAGATAACAAAGTTATCTGAGGGGGTATAGTATTGCCGGGAGATTTTGAACAGACGCATGAGAAAATTCTGATCAGTGCAAAGCAGAACTTTTTGTTTCATGGCTATGAACGTGCGAATTTGAGAAAAATCTGTAAGGATGCAGGTATAACTACGGGTGCGTTTTATCGTCACTTTTCCGATAAAGAGTCTTTGTTTGCAGCTTTAGTTGAACCCGCTATTCGGGGAATTAAAAGTATATATGCTGCCTCGGAAGAAGAATATTTTGAACTTTTTAACAAAAATGTGCTTAATCAGGCATATCAGGTAACCTATAAAGTAGTAGCCGATTTTATAAATTATATCTATGATAACTTTAATTCCTTTAAATTGTTGCTTGTGTGCTCCGATGGTACAAAGTATGATAGTTTCGTTGATGACATGGTTGCGCTTGAAATGAACAAGAGAGAAAAAGTGTTCGAAATTCTGAAAATGAAAAAGAAAGAGTTTCATGAACCACGCAAAGAAGAGTGCCATCTTTTGACTCATTCATATTTTTCATCCATTTTTGAAGTGGTTATTCATGATTTTACTAAAGAAGAAGCTCTTGAATATGGTCATACATTGATTACATTTTATAATGCAGGATGGAGGGCGGTTCTCGGAATCTGATAATTAATAAATATGCTAGGCATTATTTTTTTATACCTATGATAACTTAGTTAGCATCCTTAGTTATCATGGCTGTGAAATAGTAATAGTGGGACGAAAACAATTAAGTTAACAGGAGAAAAAATATGTTAAATAAGCACAAAGAGTCGGGATTGTTTATCAAAAATTTATCGTGGATATATTCACGGACAAACTCGAATATATTTACGATAAAAGGGTTATTTGAAGTATTCTCCTTGAGAAAAAGCGCCTCGAAATTTTCCCCTGAAATGGATATAAAAAACTCGCTTTCTTATAAAGCATTCCTGTAGAAGAATTACAAAAAAACATAAAAAACTAAAACATCATATTAGGAGGATAAACATTAATGTCAAAGAAAAGGAAAGTCAATATTTTGAAGAGGTTCATGCCTTACATGGGAAAAAAGAAAATACTTTTACCTTTGTCACTTGTAATGTCGGGAATTTCCGCGGTTCTCAATATTTTACCCTTCGTGTTCGTGTGGTACATAACGCGCGATATATTATCATCTACGCAAGAGATCGATGTTTCAAATATCTCTTTTTATGCCTGGCTTGCCTTTGCCAGTGCATTGGGAGCAGTAGTGGTATATTTCTTTGCGCTCATGAGTTCGCACCTTGCGGCTTTTCATGTAGAAGTTGGAATGCAGAAGGTCGGTATGAAAAAAAATACTGTCTATGCCGCTCGGCTTTTTTGATAAGTATTCGAGTGGAAAAATACGAAAAATTGTGAATGACGGTGCAGGAACCACTCATTCATTTTTAGCACATCAGCTTCCGGATATGGCGGGCAGTATCATTTCCCCCATTATCCTTTTAACACTTATTTTTATTGTTGAGTGGAGAATGGGTTTGGCTTCCCTTGTTCCAATTGTTTTGGGCTTCATAACAATGAAGTTTATGACGAACTCAGAGGGAAAAAAAATTCCAAAAAATGTATTACGATTCTCTGGAAAAAATGAGTTCCGAATCTGTGGAATATGTTCGTGGTATTCCGGTTGTAAAAACATTCGGGCAGACTATTTTTTCTTTTAAGCGATTCTATAACAGCATAATCAAATATAAAGAAATGGTTTATGCATACACTCTTCTCTGGAGAAAGCCTATGTCATTTTATACAGCGATCATGCAGTCTACCGCATTTTTTTTGATTCCGATGGCCACTTTTTTAATCGGAAGAGGAGAAAATCTTCCCCTTGTTCTTGCCGATTTCATATTTTACATTCTTATATCTCCAATTTTCACTATGCTTTTGATGAAATCGATGTATTTTCAACAAAATACGCTGATCGCAGAACAAGCGATTGACAGACTGGATAATCTTTTGGATTACCAGAATATGAAGTATACCAGAAACACCAAAAATATTAAAAACCACACTCTTGAATTCAAAGATGTGACATTTTCATATGATGGTAGTACAAAACCTGCTGTGGATAAAATCAGTTTTAAATTGAATGAAGGTGAAACTATCGCTCTCGTTGGCGCTTCGGGAGGAGGAAAAACAACAATTGCCCGGTTGGCCGCACGTTTCTGGGATATAGATGAAGGAGAAATATTGATTGGTGGAGTGAATGTGAAAGATATTCCTAAAGAAGAGTTGATGGACAATATTTCCTTTGTTTTTCAAAGCACAAGATTGTTTAAAGGTTCATTAAGGGAGAATATAATCTTTGGAAAAGAGAACGTCAGAGAAGAAGAAATAGAAAAAGCGATTGAATTTTCGCAGTCAAAAGAAATTATAGAAAATTTGCCCAATGGAATTGATACGATAATGGGTACGAAGGGAACCTATCTTTCCGGAGGGGAACAGCAAAGAATCGCACTCGCCAGAGCGATTGTTAAAGATGCTCCGATCGTTCTTTTAGATGAAGCCACTGCCTTTACTGATCCTGAAAATGAGCATTTGATACAAAAAGCTCTCGGAGAGCTCAGCCGTGGTAAAACCACCCTTATGATTGCACATCGTCTTACCAGTGTGCAGAATGTTGATAGAATACTGGTTATAGAAAACGGAAAAATTGCAGAAGAAGGAACACATACAGAATTGCTTAAAAAAGACGGTCTTTATAAAACTATGTGGGATGAATATCAGAAATCCGTTGCGTGGAAAATTGCGACTAAAGAAGCTGTAAACAAAGGAGAGTAAAGATGATTAAATATTTTCAAAATAAATATGCAATGTCTGAAAAGGGAGCAAGGGATCTTTTACATTCGATTATTTGGACGGTATTGATGGATATTAGCTTTATGATTCCGGTGATTCTCAGCTTTCAATTTTTAAATGAACAAATGAATTCCATGCTGAACTCTTCGGGAAATCCCGGAAGCAGCATTGTTTATTACGTTGTGATGTCTGTAGCGTTTTTTCTGGTGATGTTTGTCATCGCCTATTTTCAATACAATTCTACATACACCAAAAATATATGAAGAGAGTGCAAAAAGAAGAATAAGTCTTGCCGAAACGTTGAGAAAGCTCCCGCTTGCTTTCTTTGGGAAAAAGGATGTTGCCGATTTGAGCTCCACGATAATGGAGGATGCTACACAAATTGAACAGCAATTTTCCCACGCAGTTCCCCAGATTTATGCTGCGGTATTAACCATTCTGATCATGGCGGGTAATGATGTTTTTTTTACAATTGGATGCTCTCTATTGCCGTATTTTGGGTAGTTCCAGTCGCGGGCTTAGTATTTTACCTGTCCAGAAAGCTTCAGAAAAGAATGCATAAAGAGCTTTATTATGCTAAAAGAGAAATCTCAGATAATATTCAGGAGAATCTTGATTCTATCCATGAAATTAAATCATATAACAGAGAAGAATCTTTCTCAAATGTTTTAAATACAAAACTGGACAATTATGAAAAAATTTTTGATCAAAGGAGAGTTAGTTATAGGTGTATTTATCAATCTGTCCTATGTATTATTGAAACTCGGGCTTCCGAGTGTGATACTCTTTGGCGCTTATCTTTTGTCAATTGATACAGTTGATATTTTCACTTATCTTGTTTTTCTTGTAATTACCGCACGTGTTTATAATCCGATCATGGAGGTTATGAACAACTTAGCATTGCTTTTGTTTTTAGGGGTACGAATTAATCGAATGAAAGAGATGGATAAAATGCCCAGACAGAATGGAAGAACCGAGTTCAGTCCTGAAAATTATAATATTGAATTCAATAACGTTGATTTCTCCTATCAAAATGATGTACAGACATTAAAAAATGTGAGTTTTGTTGCAAAACAAGGTGACGTAACAGCCCTTGTGGGGCCTTCAGGAGGCGGAAAGAGTACGGTGGCAAAATTATCCGCACGTTTCTGGGATATAGATAAAGGTGTTATCACTCTAGGTGGAAAAGACATTTCCCTGATTGATCCTGAAGTTCTTTTGAGTAATTTTTCAATCGTTTTTCAGGACGTCACTCTTTTTAATTCGAGTGTTATGGATAACATTCGTCTTGGAAGAAAAGATGCATCGGATGAAGAAGTGATAAGAGCAGCGCAACTTGCACGATGCGATGAATTTGTCAAAAAATTGTCTCATGGATACGATACGATGATCGGAGAAAATGGAGAAAAGTTATCCGGAGGTGAAAGGCAACGTATATCGATAGCCAGGGCTATACTGAAAGATGCTCCGATTATCCTGCTAGACGAAGCCACAGCTTCTCTCGATGCTGAAAATGAGAGTAAAATCCAGAGTGCACTGAGTGTGCTCATAAAAAACAAAACTGTTTTAATTATTGCTCACCGCATGAGAACGGTTTCGGGTGCGGATAAGATTGTTGTTATTAAAGACGGTGCCATCGTGGAAACGGGCACACCGGTAGAATTGAAAGAAAATCAGGGAATCTTTTCATCGATGGTGAAGGCTCAGTATCATAGGGACAATTAATGGGTCGCAGGTGAAGACATTTGTGTGGATATGTGAGAATATTTACTGAAAAATGGCTTCAGAATTTTCAGCGATATTTTGCAATATTTCTTTTTATCTATAGTAGTTGATGTTTTAAAACCGAAAATCGGAATTGAGAAAATATTCAGTTCCGATTTTATTTCCCACTAATGGTCAAATTATGGAATCCTGGTTTTTACCGTTTATTTATTGTTCATTCTTATTTTCAGTTTTATGGAATATTTGATCGATTTTTTGTCTTCTGCTCCCTGTTGTTTGTTTTATTCTCATTTGTCAGGATTTTTGAGATCACGTTATCCATTTGTTTTTTATATTTTCAATGCTTATTAAGAAAAGTGCAAAAGCGAATCCGATTAAGATAAGAAAATCTAACCATACGGGAAACATAGATATTCCATTTATAGCGGACTTTAAGATATCTGTCCCATATGTCAATGGAAATATATACGAAAGTGGTCTGATGAATACCGGCAAATCATTAACTGGGAAAAAAAGCCCGCAAAGAAAAATCATTGGAAATCTGAAAAAGTTTGAAAAGGTCTGTGCTTCAAAGACTTCATTAACTGAAACTGCTATAAACAATCCCAAAAAGGTTGAGGTTATTGAGATGAATAGAACACTTCCAAAGATCAAAAACCAGTTTATTTCTGAAAAATTCATAAAGAAAGAAGCAAAAATAATGGGAACAAAAGAATTGATGATCCCGAAGATAATGGCTCCGGATGTTTTTGCAAACATCAGAATATTTAAACTTACAGGTGCGAGAAGTAATCTTTCAAATGCTTTTTCTTTCCTTTCAAATGTGATGGTAACAGCCAGCATTGAAGTTGTTCCAAACAATATGGACAGCGACATGACACCCGGGAGAATTTCTTTTATGTCAACGGGAACGGAAGATTTAATAAAAAACATCAGCGTCCATGCAATAGGAAATATAATTCCCCAGCTTATATTTGGTGGTTTGAGATAGTAATTTTTTATATCTTTTTTAAGTATATTCCAAAAAGCTATCCAAGAATTCACTTTTTTTCACTCATCCTTTCCATATTGCCTTTAGAAATGCTAATCCCTGTTATTTTTAAAAATGCCTCTTCAAGCGAAGGCTTGATAATTTTGGCTTCATGCACTTTAAATCCCCTTTCATCGAAGAATTTTATGAGAGGCATTAATGAAATATTATTTAGTGAATGGAAAATAAAAGTATTGTTGTCTTTTATTTCGAAAATTGAATTTTCAAAAATTTTTTTGAGATCTCCCGATATGTTTGATAATTTTTTATCAAGAGTGAGTTGAATTATATTTTCTTTCTGTACCGATCGTATAAGCTCTTCAATATTACCTGTTTTTACGATTTTTCCATCGACGATAAAAGCGATTCTGTCACACAATCGTTCCGCTTCTTCGATGTAATGAGTTGTTAAAAATATTGTTGTACCTTCCTCATGAAGCTTTGCAATAAGATCTCTTATCCGTCTGGCACTTTCTATATCTATACCCGTTGTTGGTTCGTCAAGAAAGAGAATTCGTGGTTTATGAATAATTCCTGCCGCTATTGTGAGTTTTCTTTTCATCCCCCTGGAAAAAGTTTTGAAAGTTCTGCCGAGGGTATCTGTAAGCCCAAATTGTTTTAAGAGTTCCCTTGCTCTGGGTTCTCTTTCGTCTTTTTTCATTCCATAGAGTGAGGCGCAGAAGCATAAATTTTCATATCCGTCGAAATCCATATATAAATTGCTTTCATCCGGAACTATTCCTATAAATCTCTGAATTTTCTTTATATCACGTGCAACATCAAGTTCTGAAACTTTTATCGTTCCATGAGATATTCTGGATAGTCCGATTATCATATTTATAGTAGTCGTTTTACCCGCACCATTCGGACCTAAAAAATCCGAAGATCTCGCCTTTTTTTACAGTGAAGTTTATGTTATTAACAGCGATTAAATCATCGAACTTTTTTGAAAGGTTTTTCACTTCAATGATATTCATAAAGATCTCCCTTTAACGAAAATTTTTATTTTATGATTATATTAAATCATTTTTTATTAACATATAGATTTATTCTTATTTGTCTGATGTTGCAAAATTATATTTTTACTGATTTTATCTTTATAAGTGAATGAAGATAAAAAAAAACGAGGATCTATGATCCTCAGAGATATTTTATGTTTTGGTCTTTTTGTATAAAATAGTACGAGTGAAAACGTCTATTTCAAAACATTATAAATATTATCACAAATATAATGATTTGTAAAGCTAACAAAAAAGCCTTTTATGTTTCTTTGTTTTGCAATTTTGATAAAAAAGAAGGTTTTTTAAAATTTGAATGTTTTAAAAAAAATTCACAGAGATTGGAAACAAAGATTTTTAATTTTATTGAAAACTCTTTTCAGTAGATTTTTTTTGGTGATTGTATGGATGATTGTGGAAAAAATAAGATTCTTGGTTTAATATTAAATTGGATAAAAAATATGTGAGGATATGGTTTTGGCTTTCACATAATATAAGAAGAAAATGGAAAAGCAATTTTTGAAAGAGGTGAAAGAGATGAATTTTGATAAAGTCAACGAATATATAGAAAAATCTGTATAAAAAAGAAGGTATAGATAAAAAAAACTTATATAAATAACACGTCATTTAAGGATTTCATTCCAGTTGTGGATCAGGATGTCTCAAGATTTTTGTCACTCGTGCTGTGCCTGACAAACGCGACGAGTGTATTGGAAATAGGAACGAGTATCGGTTATTCCACTGTATCTATGGCTAATACAATAAAGAATAACGACGGAAAAATCATTACGGTAGAATTTGATGATGCCGTTGCAAAACAGGCAAAAGAGAATTTTATAAGATCCGGTGTTGATGATATCATCGATATAAAAATAGGTGACGCTAAAAAAATTCTTCCCTCTTTAAATGAAAAATTTGATTTGATTTTTCTGGATGTGGATAAGAGACTTTATAAACCATTGTTGAGAGAATGTATCAGACTATTGAAAGAAAACGGTGTTCTTCTTGCCGAAGATACCTTGTTCCCCGTGATTGATCTTGACGAAAAATGGCACTATCTTATTCCCGCGATAGAAGAATTCAACCGGGCAATTGTAGATTCGGAAGAAATTCAAAGTACAATTCTCCCAATAGGGGATGGAGTAACTGTTGCAGTGAAGAAGAAAAAATGGGCCAATCGGTGAATGACGGCCCATTTTGAATATTCTTTCTGTTGAATATCGATCAATTGTAAATGCAAATTCCAGGACCATTTGGAACATCGCAAATTCCATCGCCCGGGCCATAAGAATTTCCATTTCCGGAACCATTTCCTGCACCAGGTCCAAAAGCGATTTCATCGGATGGACCGTCTGATATACCGTCACCAGGACCATAACCACTACCTGCAAATAGAACCAATGCAAAAATAATAAAAATTGAAATAATAAAAATCTTTTTCACAATTTTACACCTCCTTCGATTGAATAAAAGATAACATTTGCGAGATTAAAAAATAATTAAAGAAATTTTTTATCCTTCAAAAGCTTTCCGTTGGCTTTAATCTTTTTTTAATCAGTATAAATATAAAGTGTTAATAAAGGGGGGATGAAAAAATGAAAAGAATGTTTTCAGTTTGTTTTTTGTCATTGTTACTGATATTTGTTTTCTCAGGATGTTTGAACACTGATCTGAATTATTATCCTGAATCTTCAGGGAAATTGAGTCTTTATATAACCGATGCAGTAGTTCCCATTGATGAAATAGAACATGTTTATGTTAATATTAAAAATATTTCATTATATGGAGGGCCGGTGGACAATCCGATTTTACAGATATCTGATGAACAGAAAGTTGTTGATTTATTCGATTTGATTGGAACAGAGCTTGATCTGGCTACTGTAGAAGGCACAGGGACATATAATCAAATAAGATTTGAGGTTTCCGATGCGACTGTCACGATACTATCTGAAGATTATACGGTTGAAGTAAAATCCGGTACTGTAAAAACTCAATATTCCTGTGGATTTCAGTGAAGATCCGGAGGTTCTTCTGGATTTTGATCTTTCAAAGTCATTGAAAGTACAGGGAAAGTGGGATCCGGAAGATCCGGGGAAGTTGCTTATGATACCTGTTGTAACGGTAAGATTTGGACTCACATATGATGTATTGGGAATCGTTGTACCCCACGAGTCAATATATTTATTGGCTTTAGGTGATTTTGAAAATGAGGAAAATATGGAAACAATATTCACCACATTTACGCATTGTGAATCAAATAAATGGATTGAAGGTGAATTCAGATTTCCGAAAATTCCGCAGGGTGATTATACTTTGAGGATTTTTAATAAAGATGTATACAGTCTGGAAAATTTCGATATATTTAACGATATCCCTGTAAAAGAAATAGATGTGCAGGTTGAAAATTTCGATTTGAATTTGGGAAATATATATATCGAGTGAAATTTGTTTTTTATTTTAAGGAGATGATTGTAATAAAAAAGGTAGTCTTTATAATGTTTCTTATTTTCGTTGCTTCTCAATTATTTTCGTTGGATTTTAAACAGATAGAAGAGGATTTTCTGACAAAAATTGATTCCAGCGAAGAATTTCAGATAATTTCCCTTGAACTTCTCAATGCAGTTGAGAGTTTGGTGGGAAAAAATATACAGGCGATTTTTTCCTCATAATGGAGAAAACCGTATCGCCGTAGTAACAGAATCTTCCGTTATATTTCTTGAATCTGATCCTTTGAGAATTATCGGTAGTGAGAAAAACGAACAGGATGAATATGGCGAAATAGAAGTGTCAATTTCCGAAGCATTTTCTCTTTCATTTTTGAAAACGGGAATGAGTCCAATTGCTGCAATGCTTGTAAATAACGGGAGTAATTGTTGTTGGAAAATAATAACTTCCTCGGAAGTTATTACCGTGGATTCTATGTGTCCCATAATTCTCGAATCTGTTACTGTAAAAAACCAGTTGGAAAAGATAAAAACTGAGAAACAATCTGAAGAAAAGAACAAAAATGCCGATAGCGACAAACCCGAAAATAATAAACCCGATACACCGAATGATAACGGTAATAAAAATAAGAAAAAGAATAAATAAGAGTGGATAGTGCGTTTATGAAAATACTGTTGATTGAAGACAATGAGAAGCTCGCAAAGAATATTGAAAGTTTTTTAACAGAAAAGGGATATTCTGTTGAAGTGGCTTATGATGGAGATTCCGGGCTGGATCTTGCACTTGAAAAAAACTATTCGTGTATATTGCTCGATATAATCCTTCCGGGATTGAATGGATTTGAACTTTCCGAGTTTTTGAGAAAAGAGGAGATAAACAGCCCAATACTGATGCTTACAGCTCTTGAAGATGTAGACAACAAAATAAAAGGATTTGGTGCCGGGGCAGACGACTATCTTTCCAAGCCCTTTGACCTGAGAGAACTGCTCGCAAGGATAAAAGCACTGATCAGAAGAAATCAACTTGTAAAAGCGGAAGATCTGAGAGTGGGAAAACTCACGCTGAATTCAAAAAAGAGAGAAGTATTTTTTGACAAAAAAGCTCTAAAACTGAGCGTAAAAGAATTTTCCATTCTTGAACTGTTCATGAAAAATCCAGAGATAGCCTTCACCAGAGAAAGAATTTATGAGATTCTGTGGGATAATATCACGAATCAAAAGAGTAATATAATAGATGTTTATGTTCTTTATTTGAGAAGAAAATTGAAGACTGTTGGATGTGAAGATTATATAGAAACCATCCCAGGAACGGGATACCGATTAAAGCGCAAAGAAAATGAAAACTGTAAAGAATAAAATAACCTTACTTTATCTTTTAACGTACGGTTTGTTGATATTTATTTTATGCACTTTTTTATACAATGAAATAAAAGAGATCGAATATCGGAGAATAAACAATTCCCTGCAACATTTCAACGATGATATATTGAGAGCCATTGAATTAAGTGAATCGGAAAATTTAATTGCACTGGCTGGAAGTGAAGAGCTGGGATTTATAATTTATGTTGATAATGAGCTTAAGGCCGTATTCAGAAGTGATCTTAAGATACACGAAGAAAAGTATGATGGATATGGGGAAAATGATGAATACAGATATTTAAAAACTACCAGGATTATGGGCGGCCAAAGATACGAACTGTTCACAACGTATGATTTAGAGGAGTCGAAAAATGTTCTGAGAGGTATTTTATTGGTAATAATCCTGTTATCATTCCTGACCGTTTTAGGTATATCCATCATCGGAAATATATTCACAGGAAGACTCCTTTCACCGCTGAATACGATCGGAAAACAGATGGAAGAAATAGGAAAACACAGAGAACCGGAAAGAAGAGTTTTTGTAAAAAGCACGGGTGAAGAAATTGAAAAGCTTCAAGTGGAAATAAATCATTCTCTTGATGAAATCGAAAGGCTTGTGAAAGAGACGAAAAATATATCGGCGAGAATAGCTCATCAGTTCAGAACACCTCTTTCGGTATTAAAATCTGATATTCAACTCGCTTTACAGAGCGAAAAAACGAAGAAGAACTACACAAAGATTCTGGAAGAAAATTTGACTGAAGTTAACAAATTAAATCAATTGACAACCAATTTTCTGATTATTTCAAAAATTGAGAGTGGAATACTCGAGAAGAAGAAGGAATTTGATCTTTCCGAACTGGTATTAGAGATAGTTGAAAGGAATATAATAGTACACGAAAACATTGAATTTAAAATTGACGTTGAACCGGAGGTAATAATAAACGGGATAAAAAATCTGATAGAAGCCGCTCTGGAAAATATGATCGATAATGCCTCAAAATACACTTCGAATGGGAAAGTAAAGGTAAAACTCTTTAGAAATGGAAGCGCAGAGATAGAGATTTCAAATGCGGGAGACAGGATACCGGATGAGATATTCAGTGAAATATTCAAAGATCATATCAGAGAGACTGGTAACGGGAGACCTGGGTTTGGTTTTGGGCTGTCGGTTGTAAAGGAAATAATGGAACTTCACAATTCTGATGTAAATTATAAATATGAAAATGGAAGAAACATATTTTCCGTTCAGTTTTTCATATGACGATCAGTATCATACCAAACATCCGAATTTTGTAAATAGATCATGTGTCTGTAATTATGAAAAATAAATACGAAATTTTCTTTTGAATTCATAAACGATTTTTCCGATTAAAGTTTTTTGCATCGTGTTATACTAATTAGTGGATTTCCGGAGGGTGTTTATGAATATTCTTGTAGTTGATGATGATAGAGACATAACCAATTTAATAGAAAAATATTTAACCGTTGAAGGATACGATGTTTCCGTTGCATACGATGGTGAAAAGGGTTTGAAAATTTTTGGTGATAAAAGATTCGATTTAGTGATTCTTGACATCATGATGTCACCGATAAATGGATTCGAATTTCTGCAGAAAATCAGAGCGATGAATAAAGATGTCATCGTCTTTTTTTTAACTGCGAAGGATGCTGAGATAGACAGAGTCTATGGATTCAGACTTGGAGCGGATGATTACATAGTTAAACCGTTTTTTATAAATGAGTTGGTTGAAAGGGTGAACTCCAGATTCAGAAGAAATAAAAAAGATAAAATGGATTCTTTTGTATTCGATGATATTAACGTTGATTTTTCTTCATGTAAGGTTCTGAGAAACAATGAAGAGATCTTTTTAAGAGCAAAAGAGTACGAGTTGCTGAAGTTTTTCATAAACAATAAAGGGAAAGTATTCAGCAAAAGCCAGATCTTTGAAATGGTATGGAATCAGGATTATTTTGGGGACGATAACACGGTTATGGTTCATATAAGAAGATTGAGGGAAAAAATAGAACCCAACCCTAACGATCCGATATATATTAAGACCATCTGGGGTCTGGGATATAGATTTGATTATAGCGATGAATGAATTTTTAATTTTTTTCCTGGTATCACTCGGATTCAACATATTTTTTATTGTTTATATTGTTTTAGAAAGAAAAAAAAGTAAAAAAGAAAATTTAAATAGAATAAAGGTTTTAAAGCAGGTTCTGGACGGCAATTACAATGCAAGAATTCTTAATAAGGGAAATAAAACGGAAAGTATTGATTTTTTTATAAATGATCTGATAGAAAAACTTCAACGGATAAATTATAATATGATTTCAAATGAGGAAAGGATTAAGCAACAGCTTTCCAATATTGCGCACGATCTGCGAACACCTCTAACTTCTATTATCGGATATCTTGATGCAATAAAAAATAATGTGGCCAGTAATACAAAAGAATTCGAAAAATATTTCGATATTGTTTATGACAAAGCCAAGGAGATGAAAAGGTTCTCTGAGGAGATCTTTGAATATACAAGAATTGAAGCGGGAGATTATAAAATTGACCCCGAGAATTTCGATGTTGTGGAAGAGCTGAAAAGTGTTATAGTGGCATTTGTACCAAAGATCAACGAAAGTGGAATTGTGCCTGAAATCATTATTCCTGATAAAGAGATCATAATTAATTTTGACAGAAACAGCTTCAATAGAATAACTTCAAATTTGATAAATAACGCACTTCAACATGGATCCGAGGGAAAATATCTCGGGATTTTTCTTGAAAGATCCGATAAATTATTAACGATAGAAATTAAAGATAAGGGTAATGGAATTCCCGAAAATAAAATCGATCATATTTTCAATCGACTTTTCAAAGCTGATGATTCGAGGAAGAAACAGAACAGCAGCTACGGTTTGGGTCTGGCGATCACTAAGTCTCTTGTGAAAGCTAACGAAAGCAACATTGAAGTTATAAGTTCAGATGAGAGCACTTCATTCATTCTTACTATCTACTTTTAAATTTATATTTAAGAAAAATATAAGATTTAAGAAAGTTCCGGGAAAGATTGAAATTATATTTTATTACTGAGTAAATATAGTTTTTGAGGAGGTTTTCATGATTCGAATCAATTCCCTTACCAAGAGATATAAAAATTTTTATGCAGTTAAAAATCTTTCTCTGCATATTGAAAGAGGGGAGATTTATGGTTTTTTGGGTAATAACGGTGCTGGTAAAACAACTACCATTAAGGCTCTTCTGGGTCTCATTATACCAACAAGCGGAGAGATTTATTATAACAATGAAAAGTTCAGGCAGTCGAATCTCAGTTTTTTAAAAAGGGTGGGTTCTTTAGTCGAAGTTCCTGGTTTTTATGGTAATCTCAGCGGTTATGAGAATTTACGGATTTTCTCCAAGTTGAAGGGAATTCATAAAAAAAATGCTCTGAGTGAAGCTTTTGGTTATGTGAAGCTGGATATAAATGATAAAAAGCCGGTGAGTAAATATTCTCTCGGTATGAAACAGAGACTGGGAATAGCCAGGACGCTGATTAACGAACCGGAAGTTCTTATCCTGGATGAGCCTGTGAACGGACTTGACCCCTCCGGAATAAGAGAAATGAGATCGTTATTCAAAAGACTTTCTGTTGAGAAAAACATCACCATTTTCTTCTCAAGTCATATTCTGAGTGAAGTGGAATTACTCGCGGACAGAGTGGGAATAATAGATAATGGCAGTATTCTGGAAGAGGTGAACTTAAAAAAATTGAAAAGTGAGAACAACTCTTATTTTGATCTGACCGTCAGTGATTCTTCGAAGGCCTGCAAAATCCTCGAAACCGAACTCGATATTTTTGACTACAGTATTCTTAATGATAAAGATATCAGAATTCATGATATCGATCACGATATTTCAATCATAAATAAAACTCTTATATACAATGATGTGATGGTTTATAGGCTTAACAAAGATTCTAAGAGCCTGGAAAGTTATTTTCTGAATGTTGTCAGGAGGGAAAAATAATGTTCGATACGATTGCCATGGAATTTAAAAAATTGAAAAGAAACACGACGATAAGACTGGCTTTTCTAGGTAATCTGGTTCCTCCTCTTTTGAATTTTTTGATCTATATAAACCGAAAAATCAACAACAACGGTGTGGCCACTCTTGAAGATATGTTGTCCCAGACGGTTACCTTTTATACAATTTTCTTTGGAATATTGATATATGGACTGGTCAGTTCATATGTTTTTTCAAGGGAATACGAAGAAGACACCTTTAAAGCGTTACTAACCATTCCTGTTTCCAGAAATATGGTCATAGTCAGCAAATTGATCGTAATATCGGTGGTAATCTTTTTAATGGTAGCTGCTTCATTCGCTTTTTCTGTAATTTTCAGTATTATTGGTGGATTTTCCGGCGTAAATATGGATATAATGCTGCGATACATTCCGTGTTATTTAATGACATATCTGTTGAATATGATGCTCATGCCTTTCATGATTTTTATAACGTTCTTATTTAAGAAATATATTCCAACGATGATTTTTGCAATCGTTGCGAGTACGGTGAACATAGTTATCATCAGTTCAAAATACGCTCAGCTTTTCCCATTCAGTATTCCTTTTGTTTTAATAAACCCGAATGGATATTCTTATTATCCACTCTCCGTTTCAATTGCAATAATTGTTTCATTATTTTTTATTTCACTGATTCTCTGTTTTGTATTTTTCAGAAAAGAAGATTTATAAAAAAATTCCAATTCGGGGTAGATATAATCTCTATCCCGGGTTTTTCAGAATAGTAGATGTACGGTATTGTAATTGTTCGTGATCATTCATAGCAAATACAATTTTTACCGCTTTTTTTCGCTCTGTAAAGAAGATTGTCGACTTTTTTCAATATTTCCTTTAAATTTTCCCCGGACCATTCCTTTACTCCACAACTCAATGTTATTTTTAAACCGGAAGTTTCTATTTTTGTTTTAATTTTTTCCGAAGTCTTAATCGCAGCTTCCAGGCAAGTCTTTGGAAATATGATGAGAAATTCATCGCCACCGTACCTGAAAGCATAATCTTCATCACAAAGGCTCTCTCTTATTATTGAAGAAATGGTTTTCAAATATTCATCACCAACAAGATGCCCCATCGAATCATTAATAATTTTGAATCCATCCAAATCAGTCATTATGAGACTGAATGTTGTTTTTTGTGTAAGAGATTTTTCGATTTCATTATTTAATTTTTCATACATGTATCTCTGATTATAAAGACCTGTCAGACTATCTATAGCAGCCAGTTTTTTTAACTTTTTATTTGTATTTTCAAGTAAATTCTTTAATTTTTCAAGTTGTTCATTCGCCTTTTCCAGTTCCTGGTTCTTTTCCTTTATTATTTTTGCCTCTGTCAATTTCTTTCTTATTTCAAAAGAATTTTCTATGTCAAGAAGTTCTACTTTTGACTCTTTGAGCATAATTTTTTCTTTCAGATCATATGCATCCTTTTTAAGTGCGAGAGCTTTTTCAAAATTTCCAGCTTTCTCTTCAAATTCAGAAAACTCGTTGTAAAAATTAACGAAAAAATGATTTTCTTCACTATTAAGAGACAATTTTAAACATTTTTCATACGTTTGTCTTGCCAATTTTTCATCCTTACATTCTATATAATATTGTGCGAGATGTTTCAATACAATGGCTTTCTTATATGGAAATTTCTCTGCCATTTCAACAGCCTTAAATATGTATTTTTTTGCTTTTTCAGGAGTACCTAAATCGTTATAAGAGGCGGCAATGTTTACGTAAGAATTTATTAAAGCTATTTCATCGGCAAATTTTTCTTTAATTGTTGCAGCTTTTAAAAAATGTTCCAGAGCATCATCATATTTTTTCATAGCCCAAAGAGTTAATCCTTTATTATTTATTGTGTTGGCATACAATATTGAATGCTTTTTTTTTGATATTATTTTTATAGCCTTTTCAAATAGTTCCAATGATTTGTCATATTCTTTGAGTGTATAATAAATAGCTCCCATATTACTGAACGTTTGAGATATTTTTATTTCCATACTCAATTCTTCGAAAATCAGCAGAGCCTCTTTTAAATGTACCAGAGATGAAGAATATTTACCTTTTCTATATTCTAAACCGGCTATTACATTTATTAATTCGGCTTTCTCAATTTTTCCCTCTCTGTCTTCATTGAAATTGGAAATCATTATATTTCCAAGATCTATGGCATTCTGAAGATAACCGTTATTACTGAAATAGTCGAATAGAGCCTCCATCACTTTTTCATTTTTATATCTATTACCCTCTACTTTCAGATCGTTTTCGAGAATATTATTATAGATGAAAAATATTTCATCGGTTGATAACTTTTCATTATTCATGAGTTTTTGTATTGCATTATCGAATTTACAAGAAGTTTCCTTCATAACAATTCGTTATACCTTTCACCTGGAATTTTTTAAAAAGATTTTTCAACCATATTTCTTAAAAATGTTCATTCATAACAAATACAATTTTTACCACTTTTTTTTGCACTGTAAAGAAGATTATCGACTTTTTTCAATGTATCTCTTAAATTTTCTCCGGACCACCCTTTTATTCCACAACTCAATGTTATTTTTAAACCGGAAGTTTCTATTTTTGTTTTAATTTTTTCTGAAATCTTAATCGCTATTTCTAAAGGTGTACGGGGAAGTATGATGAGAAATTCATCACCACCATACCTGAAAGCATAATCTTCATTTCTGAGGGTTTCTCTTATTATTGAAGATACAGTTTTCAAATATTCATCACCGACAAGATGTCCCATCGAATCGTTAATAACTTTAAATTCATCCAAATCAATCATTATGAGACTGAATATTGTTTTTTGTGTAATAGATTTTTCAATTTCATTGTTTAATTTTTCATACATGTGTCTCTGATTATAGAGACCTGTCAGACTGTCTATAATAGACAGTTTTTTGAGTTCTTTGTTTGTATTTTCAAGTAAATTTTTTAATTTTTCAAGTTGTTCATTTGTCCTTTCCAGTTCGTAGTTCTTTTCCTTTATTATTTTTGCCTCTGTCAATCTCTTTCTTATTTCAAAAGAATTTTCTATGTCAAGAAGTTCTACTTTTGACTCTTTGAGCATAATTGTCTCTTTCAGCTCATATGCCTTACATTTCAGTTCAAAGGCCCTTTCAAACCTTCCGGTTTTTGCCTCAAATTTGGAAAACTCGTTATAAAGATTAACGAAATAATGGCTTTCTTCACTGTCAAGGAATAATTTCAAACATTTTTCATATGTCAGTCTGGCTTCTTCTTCATCAGTCCTTTTATAATATCGTGCCAGATAAATCAATGTTTTGGCATGTTCTTTAGGAAATTTCTCTGCAAGTTTAACCGCTTTGAATATGTATGTTTTAGCTTTATCATATACATTTTTATCGAGATAAATGTCTACAATATTTTCATAAGAATTTATTAAGCTGTTTTCATCCTTAAACCTTTCTTTTATTTCCGCTGCCTTTAAAAAACAATCCAGAGCATCGTCCTTTTTCCCTATTGCATAAAGGATTACCCCTTTATTATTGAGTGATTTTGAATATATTCTAGGGAATTTTTTTTCGGGGGCCATTCTTAAGGATTTATTCGTTAATTCCAACGATTTATCATATTCGTAAAGAATAAAATAAATATTAGCAAGATTAGAGTATACCTGAGCACTTTTTATTTCCATATTCAATTCTTCGAAAATCTGTAGAGCCTCTTTTAAATGTAACATTGATGAAGAATATTTACCTTTTCTGTATTCCAAACCGGCTATGATATTTATTAATTCGGCTTTCTCAATTCTTTCCTCTCTGTCTTCACTGAAATTGGAAATCATTATATTTCCAAGATCTATGGCATTCTGAAGATAACCGTTATTACTGAAATAGTCGAATAGAGCCTCCATCACTTTTTCATTTTTATATCTGTTACCCTCTACTTTCAGATCGTTTTCGAGAATATTATTATAGATGAAAAATATTTCATCGGTTGATAACTTTTCATTATTCATGAGTTTTTGTATTGCATTATCAAGTTTAAAGGGAGTTTTCTTCATAATTATTCGCAATTCCTTCCATTTGTCGTATTATACAACGATTCATACAATTTTTTCAAATTTTTACATGAAAGCATTTCATGGTTTCCCGGTCGCTTTTTTGAAAACAATTTATAAATATTGATTGACAACACTTTTTATATTTTGTATACTACTAGTATATTTAATATAATAGAGGCATACTATAATATGAACAGACAAAACAAAAAAGAAAATATAGCCAGACTTCATAAGGAAACTATAATAGAAGCCGCAAAGAAAATTTTTCTGGAAAAGGGTTTTTCGGCAGCAACTATTGAAGATATATCGAAGGCATCTGAATATAGCAGAAGGACATTATACACTTACTTCAATAATAAAGAAGACATTTTATATAATATCGTTTTGAATGGATTGGTTGCTTTAAAACACGGCATAAACGAGACCGTTGCAGAAAATTCAACATTTCTTGATCGGTATTTTGGAATTTGTTTTGCCATGAAAGAATATTTTTTGAATTATCCTCAATCTTTTCAATCTGTAAACAAAATGGATATTAAGAAGATAGATTTCAATTCAATCCCACCCGCAGCGAAAAAAATATTTTTGTTAGGCGAGGAAATAAATGGTGCACTGGGAGATTTTATTGAAAGCGGAAAAAGATGTGGTGCTGTCCGGCAGGATATTCAGACTGAAAAAACCGTTTATATTCTCTGGTCAAACCTGTCATCACTGTTTACCCTTGTGAAGAATAAAGGAATGTTTATTGAAAAGGAGTTTTCCACAACTGAGGGAAAATTTTTGGAATACGGTTTTAAGCAAATAATTAATTCTATTTTAGAGGAGCGTATTTGATGAAACAAGATGAAAGAAGTATGACTGCGCTGATTTCTTCATTTGGCAGAGCCTATCATTTTGAGAATGATGATCCCAAAATATTCTCTGATGCCTTGGCCGGCGAACTTATAACTGATGATGAGTATAAAAAGATTGCAGAATATATGGTGCGTGGAATAGATTTTTTTGCGCCCGAGAAAAAAGATGAATTGTTGGATCAGGCCGAAATTTTGAAGTGGATTGTTCAGACACAACTCGCTCCCACTCCTCTGGCGAGAGCACGGTATTGCAAAGAAATGCTTGAAAATGCTATAGAGACGGGAATTGCGCAATACGTTATTCTGGGAGCGGGAATGGATACGTCCGCATATAAAAATTACGATGTACTTTCAAAGATGAGTGTATTTGAGGTTGATCATCCTGATACACAAGCGTTTAAAAAACAGAGAGTTGAACAAGCCGGTTTGATTGCTCCGGAAAATTTACATTATGTACCCGTCGATTTTTCCGAAGATAATCTGGGGGATGAGTTGAAAAGATCAGGATTCATTTTTGAAAGAAGAACCTTTTTCAGTTGGTTAGGTGTGTCGTATTATATGACGAAGGAACAGAATCTGAATATGTTTAAAACTATTTCCTCTCTCGTGCCCAAGGGTAGCAGTATAGTATTTGATTATGCCGATGAGAACATTTTCACCTCTGATTTGAAACGTGTTCGGAATATGATAGCTATGGCCAAAGCAAGTGGAGAACCAATGAAATCATGTTACAACTATTATGAACTCGAAAAGGCCCTGGAAGAAGCCGGCTTTCTAATTTATGAGCATCTGTTCACAGGCGAAATCGAAAAACGTTTTTTTGCAAACAGGACAGATTATCTTCATGCGTTTGAGCATATAAATTATGCGCTGGCGGTTGTAGAGTGAGAAAATAAATTTAAGTTTTTTCAATTAAGAAATGCGAAAGAGCTGTTGATATTAAGATAATGTAGTGTACAGGTGTATAAGAATTACATTATATAATGGTGTTTAATTCAAACCACCATTTATTATTCATACTCCTGGAATGGAGAAATCCGGAAAATATTCATAATTCATTCTATTATAATAACTTTCTGAATGCATTTTCCTCTATGGTCTTGACTTTTTCGAATAGTGGCAAATATTTATCACTATCTGAGAAATAATCGTTAAGAATGTCGTTTGTTAGTTCTTTTACGATTATTTCAATAACCTTTCCACTTCTTTGGAAATCCTCTGCAGCAGATTGCCAGATGGGAGCGCCAAATTTATCCTGATATTTGAGCAGTGCGGCCAAAAACATGTCTCGTGAGGCTTGATGTGGATTGCTGATTTTTGTGAGACCACCATCCAATTCATTTGGTAATCCAGGCAATACGCTTCCCGTGAATTCAGCTATATGCAGATAGATTTTTTTTATTTCACTTTCAGTGAAGATATTCTTCCATGTTGGAAACTCCTTTATAAATTTTTCAATACCACGTTTCCCCTTGAAACTCACTGGAGAATTGAGATAAAAATTTGCATTTTCTTCGATGCCTTTCGTTATTATGCAACCCGTATCTATATCAGGGGTATTTAAATCGATTCCGAAATAAGCATTTTTTTTGCTGATTCCCATATATCCGTTTGCCCAGGCTGCTTGAAGATCATTCAAAGGAATGGATTGAATATCACCTTCAGAATTGTCGTGAACGTATACCACATCATCATCATAACCGACCATGAGCACGATGTGTCCGGGAACATGTAGGGAATGATAAAAATTTAAATAGTATGGCAGATAATACATATCCAGACCGAACAAGATAGTGGGAATATCATTATCCAGAAGTTGCTTTATCCCGGATAATGTTGTCCGAAATGATTTTCCTTCATCGGATATTATGTTGTACCCGATTATGTCTTTCCAGCGGTTTAATAGATCCTTTCCGATATTACCATGGCTGAAGAAAATCATTTTTGGTATTGCAGCCCTTTTTTGAGAAATCATTTGAAATCCTATTCTGGAAAAAAAGATCAATTCTTCCGGGATTCTATTTTGAGTTTTCCATTCGTAGATATCGCACAGTCCATTAGCTGGACAGAGATAATCTATTGTTCTGTGAGGCAGTTCCAATACTTTCATTTATTCCTCCGGTATTTTCATCTGCAGCATGATAAAATACCGCAAATGAACGTGTTGGCTTTCGTTTTTCCAATATTTTCTTATATAAATATAAAGAGTAATATTATTCCGATTTTTAAAGATAATTTTGATCTTTTATCTTGAGGATGGAAAAATGGGGAATATTCCCCACTTTATTTTTGTTTTATAGGTACGTAGATGTAGACCAGTTTTTCCCCATCTTTTTTGCACTCTTCTTTCGTCGGGTAGAATTCGAAACAAGGTCTGTCATCCGGAACATAGACGCTTTGAGGGAGCCATTGACCATAAACGTAATTCCAGGCCTGTTGATATTCGGTTGAATCGAGTTCAAATTTTGCAGAAACATATTTTCCCTCAGGAATAGTCATTTTTCCAATATCTCCATCTACTTCGGTGTCTTCGGATATTATCAGGCAAACGCTCACTCTCAATTTGTTTTCCTCCGTTACATCGGGATTGTCGTGGTAGATAATTAAAAAGTCCGCATTTTCTTTTCCGAGCAATCCTTTGGGGCCGGCCCAGGAACACAGTTTGTTGAATAAGCCTTCAAACAGATTTTCATCACCTTTGTACGGTCCTATATATCGAACATAAGCCACCGTTGTCTCCGGGAAATCTTTGATTTTAACCTCGCTACTCATCATCATGTTATTCATCCTCCTCTTAAAATTAGTTATGTCAAAATTATAGAGGGATGAACCGTTTCTTTCTTTTTCGTGATTGCTTTCAAGTTTACTCAGATTGCTTTTTGAAAATTTTTTCTTTCTCCAGGCACTTGGACTGGTATGAAAATAATTGTTAAAGCTTTTGCTGAATGATGAAGAGCTCGAAAAACCACAATCGAGAGCTATTTCTGTTATGGTTTTTTTTCTGTTGTATACGAGAAGATCAGCGGCCTTTGAAAGTCTTACCCTCCAGATGAATTGCGAGAGTGTTTCACCCAGGAAAGCGTAAAATATTCTGTGAAAATGAAATCTCGAGAAATTTGCCACCTTTGCTAATTCTTCCAGTGTGAGTTTTTTCGATAGATTGAGTTCAATGTAATCCAAAACGGAGTTTATTCTTGAAATATAATCTTTGTACAGTTCCGGATTGAAATTAATTTTTTCCATAGTAATTCTCCTAGACTGAAGAGCCGATAAAATTATACATCAAAGAAATAAAAGAAAAATTGAAAACTTTTTAAGCGAATTCAAAAACCTAATTCCTCAAGTTCATCCTGAAGTTTCTTTTGAACGAGATGTAGTTTTTCCTGTAGATTGTAAATACCGGTTTTAATCGTTTCTATATTTTTATTTGAATTGATTTTATCTTGTTGTATGTATAGAGGAATACTGAGATTGTAATTATTATTTGCCATTTCCTTCTGAGAAACTATTCTTGAAAGTCCCGGTTTTTCAACTTTTTCAATAAAACAATCCGAAATTTTTTCGATGTCCTCGTCCTGAAAAATGTTTATTGTTCTGGTCTGTTTATATTTTTCTTTGAATGCTCCATCGATAAACAGTGTTTTGTCGGTGTCTTTTTTCCTGTTCAGAACCAATATTATCGGGGGTATTTTTGTCCAGGTTAATAAATTTTCAGGAAGGCCGATCACGGCATCTATAACATTCATCTCCACGAGGCTTCTTCTCACTTTCTCATCCACTCCGCCCCTGTATAAAATACCATGAGGAACCAGAGCGAAGGCCCTGCCGGTGTCTTTGAGAGAATGGAGAATATGTAAAAGATATGCGAATTCTCCTCTTTTTTTCGAAGGAATACCGAAGATGAATCTGTCAAATACATCCTTTATCTCGTCTCTTTCGTTCAGTGGAAAGTTATCCGACCAGTTATCGTAGCTTCCAAGTGTGTCTGACAATATAAGATCGAACTTCCTCAATGAGTTGTTTCCGGTGATGAATCTGGGATTCGACATCGTGTCTCCGCTTTTTATCACAAAATTCAGAATTCCATTGATAAACATGTTCATGATGCAGAAAAAATAGGATTTTTCATCCCTTTCCTGACCGAAAATATTCATTGGGATTTCGTCATTGTTTTTGTATAACTTGATCAGAGAAGTTCCTAAACCACAAAATGGGTCACATACATCCGATCCATTCTCCACCATGATTAATTTTGTGAGCAGATTATTTATTTCCGGGGGAGTGGAGTTCTGTAAATTGCAGGTTCCGGAAAAAAAATCTGTCAGATTTTCAGTGTATTTATAAACCATATCAGTTTCTATTAAATGTGAAAAATCGATATCCTGAACTTTTTTTATCATGGATAACATCAAATCGTCTTTTTCCTGAACGGTTAACGGGATCCTTTCATATTCAAGAAGAATGTGATTTGAAAATCCTCTGAATGATCTATATTTATTTTCGATTCTGTACGAGATATTTTTGAACATTCTTGAAATATCGGTATTTGTAGATGAAAAAGTGTAATCTGCTTTTTCTTCGATTGTAGAAATGTACTGTGTGACCAACAGGAAAAAATATATGTTTTTTATATACGACAAATCAACTATTTTCGCTGTTTTTTGCAGGAATTTTCTGGTATCTTCATAAACTTTCATACTGGGCTCCTAAATGAATATCTTATCGAAAAGTTCTTCATAGTATTCATTTTTTTTATCCAACAGTTCCCGTGTTAGCCTGTTTTCCTCTACTCTGAGTCTGTTTATTCTGATTATCCTTCTTTGCATATCGAGATTATAATTCGCTATATTCAATTTTTTTATCAGGGAAGTCTGGATTATTTCGACTGCGGTTCCAAAGGAATTCTGTTTATAAATTTTTTTAATTTTATCTGAATTCAGATATATACTCAGGAATTCGGGGAAAAAATCCCTGTCTCTTAATCTTATGATATTAAAAAGGGATGGAACGAGTATGTTCCGATGATCCTCATCTATATATACGGAACTGTGCGGGGAACTGAGTCTTACAACTATATCCCCACTCTTTGTTATATATCTGTCTTTGAGTTTTTCACCACTTGTGAATTCATCCAGATACTTATCTATTATATAACCGTCTGGATGTATGCTTTTCAACGTTAAAAGTGTATATTTAAAAGTTTCTGTGTCTTCCCTTTTGGGTTTTTTTCTTCCCAGTACCAGTCCGGATTGAATTTTTGTTATATCTTCTAAAGTTATATTGTTCCCTCCTTTGTTATTTTGATAATACTACAAAAAAAAGAAAAAAACAACGGATATAGTATTTTATATATACGGGAAATGTATAATAAGTATATTCATTTATCTTTAAAACGGGGAGGTATATTAATATGAGCAGGGTATTTATGGTAATTTTATTATTTTTATTAATTTTACCGACTTCACTGATAGCAGTTAGTGAAAGAATAGAGGAAATCATTCCTTTTTTTGATAATTACGTTCAGAATAATATGGAAAAATGGATGATTCCGGGAATGGCGGTTGGAATTGTGGCAAATGGGGAACTGGTTTTTTCAAAGGGCTATGGAGTGAAAGATATTGATTTAGATGAAGCTGTTACTCCTGAAACTATATTCCAGATCGGATCAACATCAAAGGCTTTTACCTCATTTTTGGTAGGCCAATTGGTTGACGAAGGTGTAATTAACTGGAAAGATAAGGTTGTGGACCATTTTCCTGAATTTCAAATGTATGATCCATGGGTGACCTCTAATTTTCTGATAGAAGATCTAATGGCACAACATTCAGGACTTCCACCTTATTCAGGTGATCTAGCAAGCATATTGAATTTTTCAAGAGACGAGATAATTGAAAAAATCAGGTTGATTCCTCCTGAGAATACTTTCAGAACTGATTTTGCTTATCAGAATAATCTCTTTCTGGTCGCCGCAAAAATTGTTGAAAACTATACCGGCCTTTCCTGGGAAGAGAATGTGAAAAGAAAAATATTTGATATTTTAGGGATGGATGAGAGTTCTAATACTGCGGAGGATTACAGAAAAACCGGAAATTTCGCAACGACATATGAACTTTACAATGGGGAAATCACTAAATTGGAATTTGATGGTAATCTGTTTAAATTTCCGTATGTTTATGGCCCCGCCGGTGGGATAAATTCAAATATAATTGACATGTCAAAATGGCTCGCTCTTCAAATGAACGGGGGAAGCATTGATGACAATATTCTCCTTTCAGGGGAGCAATATAATTTTATACACAGTCCTGCAACTTTAGCAATCAATAATGATTCAAAAATTATTTTTTACTGTCAGGGTTGGATATACGAACAGAGAAAAGATTATAAAGTTTTCTGGCACAACGGTGGTACGGCAGGTTGTAAAACTATGATCGCTTATTTGCCTGATGATGATTTGGGGATAATAGTTTTGAGTAATCTTGGGGGGACCGAGTTGCCGGATTTACTCGCTTATGTTCTCTTCGATCTGTATAAAGGAAAAAAATTCCAGGATTATTCCGCCGTTTATCTGAAATCACTCATGGAAAATCCGGATGAAGAAAGGGAAGAAAATGTTGAAATAACAACTGCTCTTCCTTTTGAAAATTATATGGGAGATTATTATAATGAGTTTTTTGGTAAGGTCTCAATTAATAGTGATGAAGAGCACCTGATTATGAATATAGACGGAAAAAATCTTTCCTTCGATCTTTATCATCTGAATAGAGATAACTTTGTGATCGACAATTCGGATATTATTGAACTGAATGGAGGGGTTATATCTTTTGTAATTGATGAAAATGGTTTTGCAAAGTCGATGTCATTTAGCGAAGGTATTGTTACAAATGGAATAGGAACACTCGATAGAGTGAAATAACTATTTTTATATATAATCTGATAAATTTTTTCGATGGGACAGCATCAATTGGCTGTCCCATTTTTAAAAAATAACCTTCTTTTAAAAAAAGAAGGCCAGAATAATAGTTCTAGAAGGTAGTTTTATTTTCAAAAGGTAAATTTATTTCTTTTTATCAGCCTCAGACCCTCCACAGCGAGCAATAGAATACCCCAGAGTGCCATTGAAAGGAACTGACTCATTCCAAGCAGGTTGAGTCCGCTTGAAATAACCTGAAGGAGAACAATTCCCAGAACTACTCCGGAGACCTTTCCGAATCCTCCGTTAGGATTCGTTCCGCCGAGAACGGATATTAAAACTGTGGCCAGAAGATACGACGAACCGTAACCGGCTTTGGCAGAGTTGAATCTCGAAAGCATTATTATCGAAGCGATACCCGATAAAAGTCCGGACAGTATGTATACTTTTATCGTTGCCTTTTCAACATTTATCCCGGAGAATTTAGTCGCTTTGATGTTTGAACCCATCATATAAGTTGATAAACCCATTTTTGACCTGTTCAGTATAACAGCCACTAAAATCGCAACACCGACGAATATTATGAGAGGAATTGGAATTCCAATTATACTTTCATTTCCAATCGCCAGCAATCCCCTTGGAAAGCCTGAAATAACGTATCCCTTGGTTATGACCAGTGCAATTCCTTCAAGTAGGGTGGAAGTTCCAAGAGTCGCAAGGATGGCTGAAACACCGAAAAAAGATATTATAAATCCATTAACGAGACCTATCAACACCGATACAAGGAGACCGGCCGCTATTGCCAGAAGAATTATCCAGAATGTTTCAAAATTTGTGGGAGTTGCCGGAAGTAAATTTTTCATTATCAATGCCATTATTATTCCCGAAAGATTTGCAGATGCTATTATTGATAAGTTTATTCCACCCGTTATCATGGTTACCATCATCGCAAGTGTCAGAATTCCAAGTTCAGGAAGCTGAAACGTCATGGATTGGAAATTGCCGAGAGAGAAGAATTGACCAGGGAGCATTATGGAAAAAGTGATGACCAGCAAAATCAGAATTATAAAGAGCGTAAAGTTTTCATTCATTGAAATTTTGAAATTATTATCTGACATCAATAACAGCTCCTTTTTCTTCGTTTCTCTTTCTCTGATAAGCTGTGATGCTAACACTCACAATGATTACCATTCCGATGAATATTTTGTGCCAGTAAGCCGAAATTCCGAGCATGGTCAATCCATTCTGTACTATAGCAATCAGAAAGAATCCAAGAAGTGTTCCAGGAACTGTCCCGGTTCCACCAGCCAGACTTGCCCCGCCCAGAACAACTGCTGCCAAAACTTCGAGTTCCCTTCCTATCAAAGCGTTTGGAGCAACGGTCAGCATTATATTTGCCTGGATTACGGATGCAAGACCGGCCATCAATCCCATAAATCCATAAACGAAAAGCTGAGTTTTGAATATGTTTATCCCTATTCTTCTCGCTGCCTCGGGATTTCCTCCCAGAGCGTAAACTTTTCTTCCCAATGTTGTGAATCTCAGAATTATCCAGGTGACTATAATGGCTGCAACAAGAAGCGTTATCGGCATTGATAAACCGAAAAGGCTTCCATCCGCTCTTTGAAAACTGACGAGATTTTTATCCATGAACCACATGGGAAATCCGTAAAGCCATTTTCCCCCGGTGATAAAAATCAAAAGACCGTAAAATGCGTTCAGTGTGGAAATGGTGACGATGATTGATGGAACTTTTAATGTGTAAACCAGAATAGCATTTATTGAACCGAGTGCCAGACCTACCAGACCGGCAATTAGGAAAGCCAGGAACATATTCCCGCCATTGTTTATAATTATCGTTGCCATAACATACTGTGCTACCGTTGCAGTGGCTGTAAAGGAGATATCGATTCCTCCGGAAATCAACACCACAAGTACACCCATGGCCATGATGGCAAGGTAAGAGTTACTCACCAGAATTCCATACAGATTGTTTATACTGAAAAAACTCGGTTTTAAAATTGTGAATACCGTTCCAATTATTAATATTGCAACGATAAGGACAAATTCATTATTTTTAAATAAATCTGTGATTCCTGTTCGTCTCTTCATATAATTCCCTTTCGCTTAGATCAGCTGAATTAAATTTTCCAGTTATTCTTCCAGAAGCCATTGTGTAAATCGTCTGAGTGTTGTAAAGAATTTCTTCCACTTCATCAGAGATCATTATTATTCCCACTCCCAGTTCTGCCAGCGCCTTGATTATTTTATAGATACTGGCTTTTGCAGCAACATCAACTCCAACGGTCGGGGAATCGAGTATGAGTATTTTTGGATTTATTCCTATCCATTTTCCAAGAACGACCCTCTGTTGATTGCCGCCTGAAAGTGTTTTGACGGGGGATTCAAACGAAGAAATTTTTATATTCAGATTATCTACACTCTGTTTCACTTCATTCCTTTGAAGTTTTTTATCGATTAATCCGTGTTTCAGAATTCTCTGAAGCACGGTAAGTATCATGTTCTTGCTCACCGATTGATCCATGACTAATCCAAGTGATAATCTGTCCTCCGGGACGTAACCTATTCCAAATTTCTTTGCATCATCTATATTTCTGATTTTTATCTCTTCGTTTTCTAAAATTATATGACCGCTGTCGGGCTTGTTCATCCCGAATAATGACAGGGACATTTCGGTTCTTCCGGAACCCAGAAGTCCAATAATTCCAACAATTTCTCCTTTGTGAAGTTCGAAGGAAATATCTTTATAGTTATCCTTTTTTGAAAGGTTTACCACCTCAAGCAATAAACTTTCTTTATCTTTTTTAAATTCCTGCATTTTTTCCTTTTTGAAATTTTTACCGGTCATTAAAAACGCCAGTTTATCATCGTCGAGTTCTTTGGCAGGGTAATCACCAACCTTTTTCCCGTCTCTCAAAACCGTTACGTTTTCCGCTATGGACATCACTTCATCCAGTTTGTGACTGACGAAGATTGTGGACACCTTTTTATTTTGAAGATCCTTTATTATTCCCAGGAGAACTTCCACTTCTTTTTTTGTGAGTGAAGCAGTGGGTTCATCCATTATAACCAGTTTCGCATTTGCGGCAATCGCCCTGGCGATGGCTACCAACTGTTTTTCAGCTATGGATAGTTCCGTTATTTTTTTCCTTGGATTTATATTTATTCCCAATTGTTCGAGGACGGCCTTTGATTTTTCGATAGCATTTTTAAAACTGATCAGTTTTTTTCCTGTTTCGATATTATCGCTGAAACATATGTTCTCAGCCACGCTGAGTGTAGGAAATAATGAAAGATCCTGATATATTACCTGTATTCCCAACTTTACCGATTCTCTGGAATTCATGTGATTTATTTTTTTCCCGTCGAAAGCTATCTGACTCCCACATTCGGGTTTATGTACACCGGATATTATTTTGATGAGAGTACTTTTCCCGGAGCCGTTTTCTCCAACCAGACATCTTATTTCACCGTATTCCATTGAAAAGTCGACATTCTGGAGTGCTTTGACGCCACCGAAATATTTACTTACGTTATTCATTTCAAGTAATTTTGACATATCTAACTCCAATTATTCTTTTAATTTTTTAAATGAGGACTGGCTTGAACTTTCGCCAGTCCTGCAAAAAAAGTTTTAGAAACCGTATGATAAAGCGTTTTCTGCTGTGATGTCTATTATAGCATCGAATTTGACGATATTTCCGTCGATAGTTGCTTTGCCCAATCCCGGAATTTCGTATTCAGAATCGATTTCAACACCATCGAGTAAAGATTTTGCCAGATATACCTGTGCGAATCCTGCGTCTTTAGGATCCCAGAGGTAGCCCCAATCAATAAGACCAAGCGAAAGGAATGGTGCTGCCTGTTCAGGTAATACTGTACCTACAACGGCAACCTTGTCTCCGAGTCCTCTTTCTCTCAATGCCTGAGCGGCACCTATTGGTCCCAGTGAACCGAATCCTACGATACCCTTGAGGTCCGGGTAAGCATTCAATAATTCCTGAGTTCTCTGATATGAAAGTTCAACACTTTCTCCACATGGTATTCTGGTTGTTACCAGTTCCATGCCGGGATAGTTTTCTTCAAAGTATGCGAGTCCCGTATCGGCCCAGAAATTATGTAATGGAACTGTTAATCCACCTACAAACAATGCGTATTGGCCTTCTCCACCACAGAGCTCTGCCAGTTTTTTGAAATTTTCTTCCCCGAAAATTACGTTATCGATTGTCTCGACATCCCAGTTAGCACCTTTCTGATCCGGTGATTCGTGAGTGATTATTATGATTCCCTTTTCCTTTGCCTTTTCAAAGACAGGTTCTAATGCCGTAGCGTCATTTGGTACAACGCAGATGGCGTCTACACCCTTTGCGATAAGGTCCTCAACGATTTTGACCTGTTGTGCCGGGTCGGCATCCGATGGTCCAATCTGATAAGCATTTATTCCAAGCTTTTCAGCAGCTTCCTTAACCCCTACTTCCATTCTGTTGAACCAGGGAATACCTCCAATTTTTACAACTACGGCGATTTCGTAATTATCGCTTGCTAAAATAGAAATAGGCGCAAGGATAAAAACCAGTACAACCAATGAAATTAATAACTTTTTCAAAATAGCCCCTCCTTTTCTGTTGGATAAAGATTTGATTTAATGATATTTTTGTGATGCTATCAATTGAATACTATCAAATATATATCTTGACTACAAATGACAATTAATAGCGATATAATGAGAATATTAAATGTATTTGGTCATAATAGTTTATAAATAAATATGATTACATTTAGTGATCATTGATATTATGTTATCATTTATGTAATTATTAGTTTTAAGTGATAATATTAGATTAGAGGTGGTCTTATCAATTCAAAGCAACAGAGAAAAAAATATATTATAGATATGTTGCAAAAGAAAAAATCGATAAAAACCAGTGATTTGTTCGACAGAATGAATATTTCTTTGGTTACAATGAGAAGGGATTTAAAAGAACTTGAAAGAGAAAAGGTCATTTCAATTGGTTATGGATACGTTAAGTTAAACGAAAAAGAGGATCACTCGCTTTTCATTTCCAGACTCAAGGAGAATTACGAAACGAAAAAGAAATTGATCAACAAGGCCATAGAATATATTGACGAAGACGATACGTTATTCATGGACGAGAGTACAACTTCATATATTCTGGGGGTCGAACTGAGCAAAAGATTCAACAGGCTTCACATAATAACCAACGGTTTAAATCTTCTGCTTCATTTTTCGGAAAATTCAAATTTTTTCGTTCAATCCTGCGGGGGTACCCTTCAACACGGTTTTAATTCACTCATTGGGCCGAAAGCCGAAGAAAATCTTCAACAATTTTCCGCTTCAAAGGCATTTTTTTCCTGTAGTGCAATTCATGAAAACGGGCTTTATGAACTCAGTACATTCACTGCGAAAACGAAAAAAATAATGCTTGAAAGATCCCAGACCAATTACCTGATAGCTGACAGCAGCAAATTCAAGGAAGTGGCTCTTTACAAAAGTATCGAGCTGGAAATGGTTAAGAATATAATTACGAATTATAAAGCGTCATTTCTTCCTAAGCATATCAACAGGATAATTGTTTAATAATTAACCTGTTCATTATCATTTTTGGTGTTTTTTTATTGTAAAATCATCACGAGGTGAGTGGTATGAATTATGACCATTATTTTTTGATGATAGATGTAGGCCTAGAGGATTTTTTTGAGGAACTTTTTGAAATCAATAACTTTCAGAATTATTACATTCAGAATGACCTGGAGAGCAAAATCTTTTCTCTTAATATATATATAGAAGAAAATACGGAGATTCCCGATTTTCTGGAGAAGTATGAATTCATAAGGGGAGAAACCGGAAACTTAGAATTGTGGCAGAAGAAATGGAAAGAAAGTTTGGTCGAATTCCCGCTTTGTGATGATATTTCTATTGTTCCACTTCAGGGAAAAGAAAAAATAACGGGCAAAAATAAAATTGGTTTGATCCCGGGATTTTTGTTTGGAACGGGACTTCACGAATCCACTAAAATAGCTTCCGTTTTTCTGCACGAGAATCTGAAAAATGGTGATGATGTTCTGGATGTGGGATGTGGAACCGGAATTCTCTCCGTGCTTTCAAAGAAACTGGGAGCCGGTTTTGTGCTTGGCCTTGACAACGAAAGAGATGCCTGGGAAAAGATAGAGGAGATATCATGGATTAACGGTGTCGATTTCGATTTTCGCGAGTCGGACTTTTTGAGTAATGTCGGAAAAGAGGAAACGTTCGATATAATTGTCTCCAATATGATTTTTGAGTTGATAAAAAAGTTTGTTCTTGATCTGACCGGGCATTTGAAGAAAGATGGTAAAGTTATTATCGCAGGGCTTCTGGAATCACAATCGAAAGAATTTGAAGATTATATAAAAAACATATTTTCCATACTTGAAAGAAAGGTTGAAAACGAATGGATAGGGTACTTGCTGACGACAAAAAAGTAGTTCAGTTTCAATTGGGGAGAGATATAAGTAATCCCTTCACTGTAAAAAAAAGATGTAAATGGGGATACCCTGTATGTATAGAATCCAGGATCATACATAACGGTAAACCTTTTCCAACCCTATACTGGTTGACCTGCCCATTTTTATCTAAAAGAGTCGGAAGGCTTGAGGAAAAAGGGAACATAGGGTTGTTTGAGATGAGACTGAAGACGGATAAAACGTTGAGAGATATGTATGGTGAGGCGCATAAAAAAACAGTTGAGATAAAGAAAGAAATGTTGAAGCATTATGAAAATCTGCAGGATTGGCAGATAGAAAGCATAGTTTCCAGGGGAATCGGAGGGATCAGAAACCGGGAAACTGTTAAATGCCTGCATCTTCAATTGGCGAATTATCTGGGAGGTGTGGAGAACCCGATAGGGAAAATGGTTTATGAAGTCATAGTTGAACACGAATGTCCTGAGAATGAGATAATATGTTCCGGGGTGAAATGATGTTTAATTTCGATTTTGTTATAAAGGGAAGAGCAAATTGAACGACAAACTTCTAGATAAGATAAAACTTTTGCCCGACTTACCGGGTATTTATATTTTTAAAAATGAAAAAGATGAAATAATCTATGTGGGAAAAGCTATAAAACTCAAAAAAAGGGTGTATTCATATTTCAGAGTCTCAAATCAGAATAAATATGAAAAAGTCCGGAGGATAGCCGAAGAAGCTCAGAAAATGGATTTTATAGTGGTACAAAACGAGAACGAAGCTCTGGTGCTGGAAGCAAATCTGATCTATGAGAACAAACCCATTTACAATATCATGATGAAAGACACCAGGAGATATCCGTACATAAGAATCACGGACGAAGAATTTCCCCGAATTAACATAACAAGAAACAGGGGTGAATCAGGGACATATTTTGGTCCGTATACCAACATGGGTATAGTAAAAAAACTCGTGGAACTTTTACAGAGAATATTTCAGATTTGCAGATATGACTGCAATTATGCGAAGAAAAACAGGGTTTGTTTTTTCTATCATTTGAAGATGTGCTCGGCCCCATGTCAGGGAAAAATAAGCAGAGAAGACTACATGGAAAATGTCGATGGTCTGAAAAGGTTTCTCGATGGAGATACGTTTCAGGTGAGGGAAGAACTGGAAAGAAGAATGTATAAACTTGCGGACAATCTTCAATTCGAGCAGGCGAAAAATATCAGGGACATTCTCTCCAACATGGATATTTTGTATACTAATCAGGCGGTGGAAGTCGATGACGGCGTGAATCTGGATCTTATAGCCATCTCTTCGGGTCTCGCAGCACTGTTTTCTGTGAGGGGAGGAATGCTGCTGGGAAAATTGATTTTCGATTTTAACGATGGAACGATTTCTGATTTCATAACACAATTTTATTATGTTAAAAAACACAAAAAACCGCCGCTATGTATTGTAGATGGCATATCTCAAAGAGAAAAACGGCAGTTCAAAGGTGATTTTAAATACCTTGGAAAGCCCAGAAACAAATCTGAAGAAAGACTTTTGATGATAGCTTACGAAAATATAAACGAAGAGATAAAAATCAGATTGAGTTCAACTCAATCCATAAAAAATGCGAAGGAAATTTTAGGGCTCAGTAAACTTCCAAAGAGGATCGAAGGTATCGATATTTCACACACTCAGGGGTTATATACCGTTGCTTCGCTTGTGACATTTGTGAACGGCAAGCCTGATAAAAATGAATACAGAAGATACAGAATCGCGAATGTTGAGAAGCCGGATGATTTTCTTTCCATGGAAACGGTTATAAAAAGAAGGTATTCAAAGCACCCCACTCCCGATCTCCTCTTTATAGACGGTGGAGAACCTCAGTTGAGAGCCGTGAAGAAGGCTCTGGAAGAACTCAATATAACGAATCTGGACTTCATAGGACTCGCCAAGGAGAGGGAAGAGATAGTTTTCCCCGATAAGAGGAAAAGATTGTATCTTGAACCTGATCATCCCGTTAAAAGACTCATAGTTTCAATCAGGGATGAGACTCACAGATTTGCAGTGAATTATCACAGAGTACTCAGAGAGAGAAGATTTAAAAAATCCAAGATCGATTCCATTCCCGGTATTGGTCCGAAGAGAAAGAAAATGCTTCTGGAAAAATTCAAATCATTTAAGAGACTCAGTACAGCTACTGAAAAAGAATTGCTGGAAGTGCTGAATAACAGAAAAGTTGTAGAAGATTTGATCAACTGGCTTCATAATAACTAATTTTCTTTTTGTTTTTCCACAAAAAAATGTATAATTTTACATAACTAAAAAAGAAGGAGATGACGTTATGAAGAGATTTTTGGTGTTGACTCTGTTAATTTTCAGTGTTTCTTTATTCGGAGTTACATGGGAAGTGTGGGACAAGATTTCTGAGGATGCCTACCAACTGCTTGATTATTATGAAAAATCGGGGGAAGTTTACGGCGGAATGATAGTCGATGAAGATTCGGAATTATACTTCGATATTCTGTCTCCACAGTACAACAGATTTAATCCCGCCGTTGTTCCGGATGATGTTTATGACAGTGATTGGAAAGCTGTGAAGATAGCAAATGAAAACTTCGACGGAGTAGATTATTTACTTTTAAGGGCAACTATTGTGACGGCCGTTGACAAAACTGAAATCAACTACCTGCCGGCATTATTCGCAGATTTCAATTTTTTTGACCTGAGTGGAATGGTTTTAAAGGTTCCAAATAATGAAGCTGTTCAGCCGGATGAAATAATCCCCGTTTACTCAGGTATTTTCATTTCATCAGATTTTGACGAATCCGTCGATGGATTATCGGCGCTTGATATGATAGATTTTTATTTAGTTTTGAAGTATCCTGAAGGAACCATAGAAAATTTTTATAATGAAGGTGAACTTTCCTTCAGCCTTTACTATGGCGGAGAGAAATTCGCTGTGAAACATTATTTTTCAGATGTTAAAGAAAAATATGTTGAATTAATAACAGAAAAATAATTTATTGGTGGTAAAATATTATTCAGGAGTTTTCGGAAAAGTTTTTTGTTTATATACTTTTTGGAGGTGTAGCATGAAGAAATTGTTAGTTTTCTTTTCAGTGATTTTATTTGCAACATCTTTCATGTTCGCAGCCGGCCAGGTAGAAATTTTCAGCTGGTGGACTGGCGGGGGTGAAGAAGAAGGTTTAAACGCTTTGATCGAACTCTTTAATGAATGGTATCCAGATGTAAATGTTATCAATGCAACTGTAGCGGGCGGGGCCGGTACAAATGCGAAAGCCGTTTTAAAAACGAGAATGCTCGGGGGAAATCCTCCGGATTCATTCCAGGTTCATGCTGGGGAAGAGTTAACCGATACATACGTAATAACAGGTTTAATGGAGCCTATAACCGATCTATTAGCGGAATGGGGTATATCGGATAAATTCCCTGAGGATATTTTGAGCATCTGTAGCTACGACGGTGAAGTCTATTCAATTCCTGTTAATGTTCATAGGGGAAATGTAATATTTGCGAACAATGCTATTTTGGAAGAAGCAGGAGTAGATACCATTCCCCTCGATTGGGATGGTTTCTTTGCGGCTCTGGACAAAATAAAGGAAGCCGGTTATGTCCCACTGGCGTTGGGAGATAAAAACAAATGGCCTGCAACTCATTTATTCGAAGATATACTGGCATCCACTTTGGGACCAGATGGTTACAAAGGTCTTTGGAATGGTTCGGTGAGCTTTGATGATCCAAAAGTAGTTGAGGCTGTTGAGATTTTTGGAAGATTGATGGATTATGTTAATGAAGATCATGCTGCCGGTACATGGCAGGATGCGACTTTGATGGTTCAGGACGGAAGAGCGGCAATGAATGTTATGGGAGACTGGGCAGAAGGTTATCTCAAGACATTGGGCTGGACACCTGGTGTAGAATTCGATTGGTCCGTAGTACCCGGCAACGAAGGAATATTTATGGTAGTCAGTGATACATTTGGATTACCTAAAGGCGCGCCGGATGCGGAAAATGCTAAAAAATGGTTGAGACTCGTTTCATCTGTTGAAGGACAGGACACTTTCAATCCTATCAAAGGTTCGATTCCTGCAAGAGTTGATGCTGACAAATCACTATACGATGTTTATTTAACATGGTCAATGGACGATTTTGCTACCAATGCATTATTACCATCCATTGCACATGGTTCGGCGGCACCTGAAGGATTTATAACAGCCTTGAACGATGTTATAAATACTTATGTAACCGACAGAAACGTTGAAAAATGTGTTGACGGCATTGTTGAAGCCGCTGAAGATAATCTGTAATTAATACATTTCTTATAACCCCGGTTTTCTTCCGGGGTTTTTTTCTATGGAGGTGAATCAGCATTAAAAGAAGTACTAAGAGAGGTCTAATTTCTTTTGCGATAATTTCTCCAACATTAGTCTGTATAGGTGTATTTGTTTACGGCTTCATAGGCTGGACGGTTAGAACGTCATTTTCAGATTGGAATAGTTTTTCAAAACTTTTAAGGCATGATTATGTTTTTCAAGGATTGAAAAACTATGAAAGGATATTTTCTGATTCAAGATTTCAGACCGATCTGTGGAATACGCTTTATTTCACAATTTTTTTCATATTCGGATGTTTATTTCTTGGAATTATACTCGCAATTCTTGTCGATTCAAAAGTTAAGGGGGCTGGAGTTTTTCAGAATTTCTTTCTTTTTCCAATGGCTCTTGCTTTTGTTGTGACCGGTACGGTATGGAGCTGGATATTTGCTCCGGGAATATTACCTGAAAATCCCGAGGGCATAAATCTTCTGTTCAACTCTATAGGTTTGTACGGTTTGGAATGGAAGTGGTATACCAGCACGGACAATTTTATAAATTTTAATTTTGCGCTGGTTCCAGTAATTATAGGTGCCGTGTGGCAGATGGCAGGGTATACAATGGCAATGTATCTGGCAGGCCTGAGAGGAATACCGTCTACCTTTACAGAGGCGGCAATGGTCGATGGTGCCAGTGGCTGGCAGATCTTCTGGAAGGTTAAATTCCCGATTTTAAAACCGATCACATTTTCCGCCATGATAATTCTGGCCCATATATCACTTAAGATATTTGATCTGGTATATGCGATGACCGGAAGCGGGCCGAACAATGTTACTGATGTTCCTTCTATTTATATGTGGGAAACGACCTTCAGAGCGAATAAATATGCCCGTGGATCGGCTATCGCTATCATAATGCTTTTGCTTGTTGCGATTTTTATTGTTCCATATCTTGTCTCTTCATTCAAATCTAATAAGAGGGCGTGATCCTGATGGCGAAAAAAACAGGAAAAAAGATAACCGTATATATTCTCCTTACCGTATTTCTGGTTGGCTTCTTGTTACCGATATACGTTTTACTCGCGACCAGCTTCAAGCCCTTTGATGAGGTGGGAAAACCCCTGATGTGGAATTGGCCGTCTTCACTTTCCCTTGACGGTTTTGTAAAGGCCTTTGATAAATTAAAGGGAAACCTTATAAATTCTTTTATTCTGGTCATTCCTGCTACTTTTGTTTCTGCGATGGTGGGATCTATAAATGGTTACGTTCTTTCAAAACTTAAGTTCAGGGGATCAAATGCGTTGTTTGCCATAATATTATTCGGTATGTTTATTCCCTACCAGAGCATTTTATTTCCGATGATAACTTTTCTGCAAAATATAGGACTGTATGGTTCAATTGGAGGATTGATTCTGGTACATATAATATATGGATTGCCAATCACAACTTTGATTTTCAGAAATTACTATGCGGAAGTTCCGACCGAGCTTATTGAGGCGGCAAATATTGATGGTGCGGGAATTTTCAAATCTTACTGGAAGGTTCTTTTTCCGATCTCACTGCCAGGATTCGTAGTTGTTATAATCTGGCAGTTCACCAATATCTGGAATGAATTTCTCTTTGCGGTAACGGTGACCAGTGATCCCACAAAACAACCAATTACAGTGGCTCTAGTCAATCTGGCAGGATCACAGGTAGTTGAATGGAATGTTCAGATGGCAGGTGCGATCATCACAGCGCTGCCAGCACTGCTCGTTTATATTTTCCTCGGAAAATATTTTCTGCGGGGATTGCTTGCCGGATCAGTTAAAGGATAGTTTGAAAGGGCCCTTAGGCCCTTTTTTATATAACTTTTTCAAGCCATTTTTTCCTTAGAATAACTATTCCCGAAATTATCATAACTGCCATGTTGCTTATAAACATTGCGTACCAGATTCCTGTTGTTCCCAATGATAAACCCATTAAATATATAATGGGAAGCCTTATTCCCCATAGTCTTACAATATTTATAATCATTGAAACCACGGTGTGCCCCGAACTTCTAAGAGCGTTATCGAAGATAGCGAACGTGACGAAAAATGGTATGGAGAAGGAAACAATGTTAAAAAAATTCTGACCCTCCACCAGCACTTCCGGTTCATTGACGAAAAAGGCGGTGATCTCTTTACCAAACAGGAAAGTGAATGTACACATTATCCCCACCACGATGATATTAAAAAATGCCGCTTTCCACACAACTTTGTATGCGTCATTCTTTCGGTCGGCACCGAGATATTGTCCGACCATGGCCGCGGCAGCCTGAGCTACTCCAAACGCGAACATATTTGCAATCGATATTATCCTTTGACCAACCCCCATTGCCGCCGTTGCAACGGTACCGAACTGAGTGACCAGTGAAGTTATTATAACGAACGCAAGAGAAGTCACGAACTGTCCAAAGGAAGAAGGAAGTCCGATTTTCAAAATTTTTCTGACACAGTTTTTCTTTGGTAATAAATCCTTGAAGAAAATCTTTATTTCTCCCTTTCCTTTAAAGAGGATGAAAGTTCCTACAAAAAATACTATCGATCTGCAGATAACGGTTGCCAGTGCAGCGCCAAAAACCCCCAGTTCCGGAAATGGCCCCATGCCGAATATCAGCAACGGATCCAGAATGACATTTGCACCCAGAGAAATGCTCGATAAAATCATAGGAGTCAAAGTATCGCCCCACCCTGTGAAGATGGAATTGAAAGCAAATCCCACGAAGGTAAAGGGCAATCCGAACAGAATCGTTTTTAAATATACATCTGTCAATTGGAACATTTCTTTCGGAATATCTAAAAGTGTGAGAATATTTCCGCTGAAAAAGCCGAATATGGAAAATATAATTGATATTATGAATGTCAATGAAAAAACCTGGGCCGAGTACAGTCTGGCATCATCTTTTCTGCCTGCGCCGATGTATTGAGAAACGAGAGCCAGAGCCGCGACTGAAAAACCTGAACTGATTGAAATGAAGGTGAATATTATCGGCCACGCTACGGTTGGAGCCGCTACAGCTTCTTTTCCAAGTTTTCCCAACCAGAAAGTATCGATGATATTATAGATATTTTGAAACATATTCGAAAGTATCATCGGCCAGGAAAGCTTGAGTAATGTTGGAAACATTTTATTATTGAGTATATCTACCCTTTTCAAAAAAACACCTCTTTATACGTATTCCTAATTATTATATCACCAATTGTTTAAAGATTATTTATACAACCTGATTTGAAAGGCTTATGATAAAATTATGTTGGAGGTGTTCGAATGAATTATAATGCAAAAGGAGTGAGATGGGACCTGACAATGCTCTACCCATCACCGGACAGTGAAGAATTAAAAGATGATATTAAACTGGTCAAAGATGAAAGCACAGCCTTGGAGGCCGAATATAAACATAAATTCTTCAAAGAAGATTTTGCCCTGATAGACCTGGAAGACTTTTTTGAGAGAACGGGACTGATTTACAGAAAGCTTTCAAAGATGTTTATGTATGCATATCTGTTTCAATCTGAGGATACTTCAAATCCGGATGCGGCGAAGCTACTCAACAAAATGAACTCATTATCATCGGACGTCGAAAGTGCACTCGTTTTTTCAAAAATAGCTTTTTCAAAACTATCGAATGATGAATTTGAAAAGATTTTCAGCGATGAAAAGTTAATCGGTTTTAAACATTTCGTAAAGAGAATTCTCGATGAAAAAAAGTTCTTACTTTCCGAGCCGGAAGAAAAGATAATAAAACTGAAGGATGTATCGGGTAAAAAAGCTTTTTTAAAACTTTTTAGTGAATTCAATTCATCGATAAGATATAAACTGGAGATCGATGGTGAAGAAAAAGTTCTGAACGACAGCCAGCTGAGAGCGCTTAAGATGAGTCCCGACGGCGAATTGAGAAAAAAGGCTTTTGAGATGTCTTTCACCAGGCCCGAGGAAAACAGCATAATATATGCCAACATTTACAATGCACTTGTAAAAGACTGGATAAACGAATCCAAAAAACGAAATTATCCATCTTCGATATCACCGAGAAACCTGTCGAATGAAGTGAGCGACGAAATAATAGATTCCCTCATAAAAGTTACGACTGAAAACAACGTTCTCGTTCATAAATACTACAGATTGAAAGCTAAAATGATGAATAAGGAAAAAGTACTTCACAGCGATATCTATGCTCCACTGAAAAATACAACGACAAAATATACATGGGAAGAAGCGAAGAATATGGTTCTGGATGCGATGAAAAATTTCGATGAAGACGTGATGTTGAAGTATAAAGAATTCTTCGATGGCGATTATATCCATGCAGAAATCTTGCCGAGCAAGAGGGGCGGCGCATTCTGTTTCAGTGCTTCTCCCGATCTGCATCCCTTCGTTCTTCTCAATTTTTCAGGAGATCTGAATGACGTAATGACACTGGCACATGAACTTGGACATGGACTCCACGGAGAGATATCCAGAGTACAGAACATATTCAATTATGAAACTCCTCTCACAACTGCCGAGACCGCTTCGGTTTTCTCAGAGATGATAATGACCGATTACCTTCTCGATAGAATAGGGGATAAAGACGAAAAAATCTCTCTGATATCCCAAAAACTCGAAACCATGTTCGCTACGATGAACAGGCAAAATCTCTTCACCTCATTTGAATTGAGGGCGCACGAAGCTATAGGAAAAGAGTACCAGAGTTTTGATGATCTTTCGGTGATCTATCTGGCCGAATTGAAGAAGATGTTTGGCGATTCGATTGAATATTTTGATTTCAGCGGTTTTGAATGGGCAGGAATTCCTCACATCTATCACACTCCATTTTATTGTTATGCATACAATTTTGCACAGCTCATGGTTGTATCGTTGTATGAACTGTTTCTTCAAGGTGGAGATTCATTTAAAAAGAAATATCTGAATCTTTTGAAAAGTGGAGGAAATGATAGTCCTGAGAATCTTTTAAGCAAACTTGGTGTTGACATATCAAAACCCGATTTCTGGCAGAGGGGTTTCGACTTTATTGAGAGAAGATTTTTAAACGAACTTGAAAACCTTCTGAACGGGTAAAAATTACGGGGGCGTTTTTGTCTGAAGGAAAACGTAAAGAAAAACGGGAAAAAAAGAGAGAAAACTCTTACAAATTGATTCCCATGTTCATTCATAAAAATGGGCCCTGTTCCGAAGAAAAAATAAAAAAGACCTTTTATAGTTTTGTGACCCAGTTTGGTTACGGCCCGATTGATGAAAAAAGATCGGGAAGACACGGCAGGAATCACGACCAGATTCCGGACCCGGCAAAAATGATAGAAGAGGCTGAGGAAAAAGATTATATCGTTTTGAAAGACGGTCTTTATCATCTATCTGTGAAGGGGAAAGAAGAAGCCGCAGAATACAGCAAAATTTTTAAAGTGACGGGCTGGATAGGAAAAAATATCAATTCGGCTGAATGTGCCTCAAAAAACACTTTCTTCATCGATCTTATTCTTACCGTGGTGAAGCTTCTGGCAGGTTTCGTTTCGGGTAGCATTGCGTTGATAGCGGACGGAACAGATGCTGCGATTGATACGGCTTCGGCACTTGCAGTTTTCGTGGGTGTGAGGTACAAAAAAGAGCTCATTGGTGCTGCGGTTATCCTCATAATGATGTACTTTTCGTCCGTCAGTATAGCTTTCGAATCCGTGGTTACTCTCTTTGATTTGATATCCGGAAATGCAGAAAAATTGTCCCGGCCGGGACTGGTTATAACTATCGAAGCGATATGTATGCTTGCCGCATGGTTTCTGGCAAGTTATCAGAGATTAGTCGGCAGGAGGACAAAAAACATAGCTCTGATAACCCAATCCGTGGACTCAAAAAATCACATTTTCGTTTCGCTTGCGGTAATCGTTGGTGCTGTCTTTTCCATCTTCAATATTTCCATAGCGGATATAATAATAGGAATTTTTATAGCCGTGAGAATATTTCTGGATGCGCTCGAATTGACCTCCGAAACCTTATCCAGAGTAAAGGGAAAAGAGTTCAATTACGAAAAATATAAACTACCCTTCGAGTCCAGATGGAAAATATACCGTGAAAAGTCCTTTCAGATATGGATTCTGTATTATCTGGAGAGAGAAGGAGAAAGTCAGAGAGAAAATATAATCTCTTCGATGAGAAAGAATTTTCAGAATATAGAATTGCCCCTGCTCTCAGACTTTCAATATAGTTTGGGGAACGACTATGATTTCGATAAAAACTTTCCTCAACTCACAGAATCATTGATAAAGGAAAAATTTTTAATTGAGAAAGATGGTTATTATAAGATCACTGAAAAAGGACTGCATAAAATAAAAGATTCAATTTATAAAAAGATCAGTGCGTAAATAACTATTCCACAGCGCCATAATCGTGATATTTTATAAATCTTTCGATCTCATCTTTCAGAATTGAAATATTTTCCTGCAACGTATCCAAAATATTTTTTTCGTCTTTGTTTTTAAAAACTTCGGGATTTTCCTCGTTTTTTTCTTCAACCTCAACAAATTCTGCACCTTTTTTATTACTGTCTTTAATTTCATTTTGTTGTACGGGAATTTTATCCGATTCTTCCGGATGTACTCCTGCACTGTTAACAGAAGTTTCTTCCTCAGTTTTTTCAGGTTTTTGCTCATTGATCTGAGTGGGTGGTTCATCATCTGACTTTTCAATCTGCACATCTTTTTGAACTTCGTTACTTTCTGCAGCCTTTTCTTCCCCGATATCCTCAGTTACTTCATCCTTTGTATCTTCAGGAACGGATACTTTTGCATTGGTCAGGATTTTATCATAAAAGAAATTGAAAGCTTCATCGAAATCGGACGCGTTGAACAGATAGTTACCGAGTATGTTCTCGCCCGAAAAATTCTTTCTAATACTTATATAAAGATCGTTTGCATCGTTTATCAGTCTGTTGTGAATTGAACCGTTCTGCTCGATGCTGTATAGGATCTCCTCAATCATACTTCTCAAAAATTCAAAATCGATGAGATCCTTATTACTCAATTCATCAAAATTTATCCATTCCATTAACTCATCGATTAATTTATTGATAACGAAATTACTCTCATCCTTAAGATAAAAACCGGGGATGTTCGATTCTTCACCATATTTGAAATCTATAAAATCCTGCATCGTTTTATTATAAATTTTTGATATTCTTTTCCAAAAAAGCAAATATGCTCTTGAAGGTTTTCCCTTTTTAATCAAAATATCACCCCTTTTCCAGCTTTTACTAGTTTACTATATCTATTAGATTTTTACTTTAAATTTTTTTGTAATATTTTGGCTATTTACAAAAACAGACATTATTGATATAATCTTTCTTGCTATGGCCCCATAGGATAAAGGCTAGTCTGCCGGATTCTCAGTCCGGATGTCGGGGTTCGATTCCCCGTGGGGCTACCAGATTTCACCCATCTATTTAAGGGGGTTAGATAAGGTAATAAAATATCTAACCCTCCTTTGTTTTTTATATCAATTATTAGAGATTGGTATTATCTGTATATATCCATTATCGGAAATAACGACCTTCTTGATGTAATATCTAATAGCAGCCTTTAATGCCTCGAACTCCTGTGATTCTATGGCATTTTTCAATTCTGTCATTTTAATTTGTAAAGATTCAATAGTTATATAATTCTGTTTATCTTCATCAATTTTTTTAATTTTTTCTTTGAGATCTTCCCGTTCTTCCCTTATTTTAGCCGACTCTTCTAAAAGACTATCCAGAGGTATACCCTTTTTTATAGCCGCTATGATGTTGTTTTCTTCTTCGATGACTGAATCTAATTTTTTCACAAGTTTTGTTTTTCGCATTTCCTTGTTTTTATCTAATTTTCTTGCAAACTTATTCATTACATTAACGGCTTCCTCAATTCCCTGGCGCTCGAATTTATCGATGATTTCGTGTTTTAAGTATTCAATTACATAGTTTTCGACTTTTTTCCTGGATATCTGCCTTGAAGGTTTGTGGCGAAGACAGCGATAGGTGACTGTTTGATTTCCCCCAGAACCTGACATCTTGTGCCCACATATTCCGCAAAAGATAAAACCGCTCAATAAGTACTCGTTTTTTCTTGGCGGTATAGTTCTAAACCTCTCGGAACATTTAAAATATAATTCTTCAGGTATAATGGCCGGTAAGCTCCCTTTCACCTCTATGGCGTCTTTTCGAACTATGTGGTGTTGACGTTTTGAGCCTTTGGCGTAGACCTGAATACCGCAGTATTTTTTGTTGTGCAAAATATCAAAAATCGAAGTTTTTGAAAATTCTTTACCACGTTGAGATTTCGCACCCTTGGTGTTAAGTGATTCTATTATTGTGTTATATGAGTCACCTTTTGAAAATCTTTCAAAAATCTCCTTCACCACCGGAGCTTTTTCCTCGTCAATTTCCAGCTTTTTCCTCTTTTTACCATAGGGATCCTTTACCTCTATTACTTTATATCCGTAAGGAGGTAATCCTCCCATAAAAAAGCCATTCTCGGCATATGACCTCATTCTATGAGCGGTCCTGCTCGCTATTTTTTTCCTTTCCCAGCCACCAAGAATCAGATTCATTCCTCGAAGGACTTCCGCTATATCATCCATTGGATTAACTCCACCATTTACTGATATAGTGAAAATCCCTTCTTTCTGTAGTTCTTCTATAAGGACCTCGTCGGAAGCGCCGCCTCTTCCAAACCTCTGGAAGTCGTGTACAAAGATTACGTTATAGAGTCCCTCACGACAATCTTCTAACATCTTTAAGAAGTTTTTTCTCCCTGTATTTTTTCCACTCTCTTTATCGGAATACTTTTGTATTATTTTCATTCCATAACGATTTGCTTCTCTTTCGATCTCCGTGAACTGAGCATCCAGTGACAGATCGGACTGATGTTTTGTAGATACCCTGGCATAAGCGCAGGCACGGATATTATCCAGGACTTTTAAAAGTTCTTCTTTCATATCTCTATCCCTGGCTTTTTGTTCTGTTTATTTGAAAATACCCCATAATATGTAAAAGCTTGTATCATCACTGATATTTTAAACCTCCTGTATTGTTAATGGTAAGTCTTTTTGAATTGTTTGATACAAGCAGGCCCTGAAAATAAAAACAGAGCCTGCAACGCAAGCTCTACATTAAGTGGTAATTTATTATAGCATTATTTAAACAAAAAAATGTTTGTATTATAAACATTAATATGTGGTATTTTTGATAAAATCAAGCACAATTATTTTTGACGTATATTATCATGTATTCTTTATTCATCGATGGTACGGATTTGTTATTTACTTTTGAGGTATTCACCGGGGTTCTTTTATATAAAATTTTTCTTGACAATTCTTGTTCTTTTATAAATCCGAGTTTTTCAAGGTAGTTTTCTGTTATGTTAGTTAGATTAATTTTTATTCCATCTACTGTCCTATTTCCCAAAGTAAGTACAACATATTTGGAAGTAATACGACATGCTTGGCTTAGAAAGTCAAAATAATCTTTAAAGAATGAAATAACTTTTTTTTGCTTATTGTCGGAAATTTTTTTTAAATAAGGAAGTATATAATTTAAATCGCTTTCTTTCATATAAACATCGTGCATATTGCCGCCCATACTATTGGAGTCAATTTTAGAGTAATTTTCGAGTTCCCACCCTTCAAGTTCTAAATCTTTTTTATCTATCCAAAACAAGCTTAATATTGAAAATTGGCCATATGTTACTGTTGTTTGATTATCTCCATAAGGGGGTGAAGAGATTAAAAGGTCAAATTCATTTGAAGAGAATGTTTTCATTTTTGCCAGGGTATCGGTTTTATATAATTTGTAATTTTTACTGTGTTTATTATACAAATCAATATTTTTTTTAACTGAATATAAATAATCTTCAATTACCCTATTTTCCATGGAATTTATTTTATCTTTGGGTTTGATATGCAGCTTATAAGTTGAACTTCTAGTATTGCTATACCTCCTGATAATGTTACTCATGATAGTCCAAAAAAATAATCTGTTTTTTTTGCTTTTTATAGTACAAATTGAATTGCGAACTTTTGTTAAATCAATAGCTATATCTTTTCTGAACCATTTTTGAGAATTTATAAATTTATGAATTTCTTCGGAATTATTATTGGAAATATTCTCTTTTAACATTTTGAAATCGGTATGTATAGATTTGCTTACGCCTTCTAGTTTGGACTTGGCAATAAGATTTGCCAATGGATTAATATCACATCCAACCAGTTTAATTTCATTTGAAATTTTTAATGCTTCATAAAGAGAAGTTCCCGACCCATGAAAGGGATCGATAATAGAATTTATTTTAGTTTTATTAATAATGTATAATAAAAGTTTTTCCTGAACAGGTGCTATCATTACCGCAGGATACAAAGCAGATCCATGAATGTCATTTTGCTTTCTATAATCCCTATAATCAAAATTTCCTAACATTAAGCACACCTCATGAATATATATTAACCTTATTTAATTTTAGCATTATTTATCATCTCATTAGCTATCATAATAAAAATAGAAATCTTATCTCCTATGAATTCAATATCTTTTTTTGGAAGACTTTGTGTGGAGCGATGGACACCAAGATGAGATAAAGTAACTGCAGATTCAAAATCTTTAATTACAGATAAAACATTTTTTAGTTGTTTATATCCATATCCGGTTACTAAGTCAATTTCTGTTAAATTACTGTTATCATTTCCTATTTTTTTAATAATTGAAACAACGTTTGCTTTTAAGTCTCCACTAAAAGTAATAGAACTAAATTTTTTTGTGGCTTCAATTGCTTTCACACTTATTTCAAAAATAGCTCTCATAGAACATGCTATCATTTCGGGAAAAGCATCTACTTCTAGGCTATTAATTTGCTTAATTAATTTATTTATTGTGTTATCATAATTAATTTTATAATTAACTTTACCAAGGTCTTTTATTAAAAAATCTTTGTTTATAATTGTTTGTACGGGCACACTAATAAATTCAATTTTTAATGACTTAATTAATGGACCTGTGTCTTTATCATTGTATTTGAATTTAATTTCCAATATCTTAGTTTCATCTATACTTTGTAAAATGTCCCCTTTAACTAGATTTTCTTCGTTACATTTTATGTATACTGATTTTTTGTTGATCGAATTTCCATGACTGTCTTTTACTGAATTTATATAATTTCTTAAATTTATCTGCGATGAAGGTATTTTTAATTTTTCATATTCTTTTGATAATACTAGTTCTGCAGGATTAATGCTCTTGTTATCGTTGTTTAGAAAAGACATTTGAGAATAATTAGATTTTACAGTTTTAAGATTTGAAGAAGTATTCTCATCTTTACTAAAATTACTAGATTTTGTAATTTTTTCTTTAGTGTTTTTAGATTTATAAAATAAGCTTTTCAGATTTTTTGAATAATAAGTTGCTGCATCTTTTTGAATTTTTATATTTATCTTTTCCAAAAAATCTTTAATTGAATTAGTGAAGGGATTTTCTATAAATTCTGTTCTATTGGAATTAAATAATAAAAGTTTATTATCACTTTCTATTTTTATTTCACCTATAATCTGAGGGATTGCTTCGGAAGTTTTTCTACCTCTTGTAATATCAGGGTCAAACAAGCTGTAGTTATTAAAAAGATTTGAATTAATATAAATTAATGGTGTCAATTTTCCCTTATCTTTATGATAGAACTTATCAATTTTTTGTGTGCCTCCAGTTTTGAGTTTGAATAAAATTAGATTCAAGGATATATTATCAATATTTAATTTATTTGGATATTCTTCTGAAACAATTTTTTTATCAATATAGTAATATTCCATTTTTCCATTGTTATATTTTACATTGCATATTTGACTTTCTTTATTATTATTTTCCGCAGGTTCTATATCTTTTGTTGAATGAATTTTATTACCAATAATTAATTCTACTTCAAAATTATTATCACTAAACGATTTTATTATTTTTTTGTAATTCATTTCTTCTGAGAAAAAGTTAAATAAAGTATCTACTTTATCATCATCTATCTTTATAATTATTTTTGTACCTTCAATGATGCTATTATTTTTTGAAATTTCCACTATTTGGTCTACAAAGTTGTCATTTGTTACCAAATCACCATAATTTATTTCAAATTCATATCCAGTATCTTCTTTCATTTTTGTTTCCCATTTTACTTTTGAACCAAATTTAAAAACCGATAAAAATCCAAGTCCTTTTGAACCCTGGTTGCGTCTTCCATATTTATTAATCTCGCCATATTTTTTATTGCTTTGGGCAATATGTAAAAGCACAAATATATCATCTTTATCCATTCCATCTCCATCATCAATAACTGATAATGTTTTTTCTATTTCATCAAGTTTTATAATAACTTTTCTTGCGCCGGCATCGTATGAATTTTTTATAAGCTCATTAATCGCAACCAAATCGTTAGGAATCTTTTCTGAAAGCTCTTTTATAATACTTCCACTAACTTTGTATTTCCCTTCGATTTTATCTTCTTTTTTCACCAATTAACACCACCCGAATTTTATTTTTAATTATTTATTGATATCAATTTATAGCGAACACTAAATCCCCTATTCTTCATAATCTTTTGTTTCAATATCAAAATTATTTTCTTTATTTATTTCTTTTAAGGCTTCGTCAATTATTTTTGATAATTCTTCAAGTGCATCATAAATTGATTTATTTATGTTTTTTTCTTCTTCTTTTGAACATTTAGAATCAATTTTGGGATTAAAATAAAAAATCATTTGGTCTTTTAATCTGTCATAATCTTGTTTAATTATTTTTTCATCTTTAGATAAGGAACTGAATAGAAATTTCTTATAATAAATTCTAAAAGTATTATCTTCTTCAAAAGTCACTCGTTCAATAGAAGGGTATTTATAAAGAGAAAGATATTTATTATAAAAAGAATAAAACCACATTATTTTATTTTTAAAATCAGTGATATTTTTATTAGTGAATGATTCATTTTTAAATGTTAAAAATAATTTTTCATTATCAAAATTTTGAAATTTTCTTATTTCATATTCAATTTCTAATACATCAATCAATCTGCTATTTAACGAATCTATCAATTTTTTCTTTGTACCAAATATTACTTTATAATCAAATATTTTTTTATAATAGGGATCATCTTCATCAATCTTTGGGACTTTTACTGGAGGATCAGGATTTGTATCAAGCTCATACTCACCATTAATATATCTTTTGACATCATATTTAAACTCTAATGATTCAATAATTTTAGAAGTTCTTTGAATATCTTTTATAATTTTATATATTTCAATTAACAATAGATACACTATCTCATAGTAATTATATAGAAAGGAAGTTTCTATGAAAAAATCCAGCTTTTTACTATAATCTGCTAATAGTTCACGTGTAATAATATCAGTATAGCCTTGAATGTCTTCATCATTAAACTCTTTTATGTTATATAAAGTATAATAAATGTGATTTAGATTATTATTGCTTTCAAAAGCTGTTTTAAATTCTTTGTAAAAAGAATCCTTTCTATCTTCTTCTCTCATATACAAGGTCTTTTTGACAGCATAAAAAGCTCCCCAGGCTGCTCCTATTCCACCTAAAGCTGCTAATATTGCATATAAACTTTGATTATCAAAAAATATTTTAAGAAAAGTTTTGATTTTTGCAAACATTATCATAATTTTTGAGCAATTATCATCTTTTTGGGAGGTGTTTTCAGTAGAAAGAACAGTATCTTCCTGAAAATTACTCCCAATAGAAAGGATGGTTTCTTCTTTTAAATTATTTTCATCTGGCAATATAGGCATAATAAAAACTATAATTGCTAAAACGAGAACAGCAATAAATAAAATTTTCAGAAATCTTACAGCTTTCATTAAAATTACTACCTCACTTGCAGAGAGCCTTACACTTTAACTCAGATAAAATAAGAAAAAATAAAAAATTAAGAATCTTCTCTAACCCACTTACCTATGACTATACCTATTATGGTACATTCTTCATTCCATTCTTCGCCTTTGATATGGATTGGATCATAGTCAGGGTTTTCTGAAACGAGAACAATTTCGTGGTATCTTTTAAAAAATCTTTTAACTACTAATTCATTTCCGTTTATTTTAACTACTGCAATCTGTCCGTTATTTGCCACGGGCTGCTTTCTTATAAACACTATATCGCCATCTTTATATTTGGGATACATTGAATGTCCCTTAATTCTCATAGCATAATCTACATGCCAATTTTTAGGAACAAAAAATCTTCCTTCTTGTTCTTCTATGGTTACACCATTTGGACCAGCAGCAACCTTCCCAATTATAGGAACTTCATCCAAATCAACAGTAAGAGGGCCCACATTTTCTTTTGAAAAGTTATTATGCAAATCCACATTTAATATGAAATCAATTGAAACACCGAAGTATTCGGCAATTTTTTTCAAGGTATGAATATCAGGTTTTCTAAATTCCGCTTCATAATTGCTAAGAGTACTTTGAGGGATACCTAAATCCTCCCCCATTTTTTTTAAGTGTGAGATTTTTACTTGTTCTAATATTTTTTAGCCTGTCTCCGAACCCCATAGAAATCACCTTTATGAGATATTATCACTTATTTCTCGAAATGAGTAAATATACTCTTATCGAGAATGTAATATTTGATTAATATAAAATATTCTCAATAAGAGTAATATATAAATATCTCAAAACGAGAATATATTTAGGGAGAAATTCAAAATGAGTAAATTAAAGAAATATCGAAATCTGAGCAAACTAACATTAAAAGAATTATCGGAAAAAGTGCATATACCTATCGGGACACTCTGTAACTATGAAACTGGGTACCGAAATCCGGACTTCAACACAGCCGATAATCTTGCTCATTTTTTCAACATACCAGTTGAAGAACTTTTCCCGAAGTTTTCCAGAAAATCTCCCTACCCCAAGAACATTGTAAAGAATGAAAGAGATTTTGAAGCAAGGGAGAAAGTTATTTAAGTAGTTTTTTGGTCTTTGAAAAGTGAATATGGAGGGAAAGGAGAATAAATGAAAATAAATATTGAAATATCCGTAGAAGAAATGGAAAAATGTCCGGAAAGTGCCAAGGAAAAGATTGGTGAATTTCTTTTAGATTGCATTACAACTTATAGCACCAATAAAATGGCCGAATTCTTTGCCGAGATCACTAAAACAAGATTTCCAGATTCATGTTTCACCCAGAAAAAACCAACTGAAAACGGCGGGTTTAATCCTAAACCGATTTCAAAATTATAAAACTTACACTCCATATTTACTTATAGATTAGTACCACTGGGTATCAGCATCTTAACGACGGATTCACCCCCTTCTTATTTTAAATAAAGCTGATATCCGGGATTGATAAAAGTTCTCTGAAAAAGTTACATCACTTGTTTTTTGATGGGCGCGTGAAGGCGCCTGTCCTTTTTAAGAATTTTACGAGGGTCTTTGAAAAAAGAATAATGAGCAGATTTTAAACTAAAGCAGACTTGAGACCAGATCAAAAGATTTATCATCTTTACACTCTCCATTATATTTTGAGGGCAGGAACCCTACACCTGCTCTCCTGCTTTAGCTTAAAAAAACTTCTTAATTTCTGATTCATTACACTACATGACCGGTGTTGAAGCGCTGGCCCTCTTTAAGAATTACGGAAGTTTTTTACATAGGTCTTTTAAAAATTGAAAAGCTTTACATTAGTGGAATCCAAAAAAGAAAGGAGGTAGTTAATGGAAGGAATAATGTTCAAAGATTTTCGCCTTATAAGCGATTACGGCAGCGAATGGTTTCTGAAAAGGTTAAGGAGGTACAGAGATGACAGGCAAAGAGAAGGAACAACTTTCAATGCTATTGACGAAGGAAAAGCTGGAGAAAATAGCGGCTTTCTCGAGGACGCTTGGGAGACTGGTGTATAGATCCACCAGTGCAGGGAACAAATATGCCTAAGTTCAATGAAGTACCGGTAACAAAGCCGGTGATAAGAAAGCTTCAACCCATGAAACTTATTGCTGAAAATGCCAACTCGATTGCCCTGGCTTATGAAATAGAGCTAGCCCTTGCGGGATTTGATTCTTACGAAGTGAAAGAAGATCAATTACTCGAAGAGATGAAGACGGACATTCAGGCGGCCATTTTCAGAGGTGATTTAGAGATAGCGAGAACCCTGGAATACTACTATCAGAAATTGAAAGCGTTGGACAGGAAGCAGGATTTTATTCAGGAGAGAATCACGAAGAAATCAAAGTACATAGGACTCATCAACAGAGTGAGCAACGGGATTTTAAAGAGTTTCGACACAGATTACTGGTATCAGTTCAGGGACAAGAAGCAGGAAGTGCAGTTGAAGCTTTTTTAAAGGAGGTTTGAATGGAACGGACTTTAGAGGAAGACAGAATTAAAAAGGAATTCGAGGAACTGGAAAACAAGGAATTTTACTGGAAGTTATTTCAATTGCTGTATGGAGATGAATATTTATGAGTGAAAGAAAGGAACCAAAGGACAGAATCTACAAAAGAAGAGTTACCTTGAGGGACTTACAGAGAAATTCGAGAATAGATCTCTCGAAAACAAGGAGGATGATGAGGGTATGGAGCAGGAGATAGGCAAAAAAAATTCCATCATTGTTTGCGGCAATGACGGAATTAGAAAAAGCATAAAAGTAACAGTTACAGAAATATTTTCTCTGATAAGCTACAATATAAATTATAGCACACAGGGGCTGATATCATGATAGCGATCAAAGGAGAAGACACCAAAAAGTTATCAAGAGTAGAATGGCTGGATGCCAGAAGGAATTCGATTGGCGGTTCGGATGTGGCCGGTATTCTGGGAATGACCGATTACAGTTCCCCGCTGAAAGTTTATCTGGATAAAAAAGGACTAGGAAACGACGATGAAGATTCCGAAGCGGCTTTCCACGGAAGAGAACTCGAAGCATATGTCGCAAGGTTATTCACTTTGAAGACCGGGAAAAAGGTCAGAAGATGCAACTATATCCTTATTCATCCGGAATATCCATTTATGACTGCGGACATAGACAGGTTTGTAATTGGAGAAGATACTTTCCTCGAATGCAAGACAGCCAATGAATACCTTAAAGATGAATGGGAAGGTGATAAAGTTCCGGATGCTTACATAGCTCAGTTGTACTCATTATATGGCGGTAACCGGAATGAAAAAGGGATATGTAGCCGTTCTTATAGGCGGTAATAAGTTCCACCAGGTTAAAATTGAAAGAGATGAGAGCCTCATTAAAGAGCTTATTCGAAGAGAAAAGGATTTCTGGTACAACTATGTGTTGAAGAATATTCCTCCGGAACCCAACGGAAGCAAATGCGACAATAAGATTCTTTTCGATAATAATCCGCCTTCGGAAACCGAAGAAAAAACAATAAAAATTCCCGAAGAAATGACCGCTTTGTATATTGAAAAGAAGGATATTGACAAGGAAATGGAAAAGCTTGAAACGAGAAAAAATTAGATCAACCAGCTATTCAAGGAAGCGGTCGGAAACAACTATTACGGGAAGAATTCAACGATAAAAATCACCTGGAAGCCTTCACATAAGACCGAAGTGGATATGGGAGCCCTCCAGAAAGAGATAGATTTGACCCCGTATAAGGTCACCAAATCCACGAAGTATTTCAGAGTCAGTGAGGTGAAGTGATGGGAACCAAGGAGAGTTTTAAAAAGAAGCTTTTCAAGAAAGCCGAAGTCCGGCAGGCAAAGCTCAAGATAGGTTTATATGGCCGGCAGGGTTCGGGAAAAACATTCACCAGCCTTACCTTCGCTTCCAGATTAGGCAAGAAGGTATCGGCAATAGATACGGAATACAACATGGATATCTTCGCTACAAAATTCAACTTCGATATCATTAAAACCAGATCATTAAGCACAATTATTGAAATACTAAAGAGTGATGAAATAAAGGAATATGATGTTCTGATAATTGATTCTTTAACTCATATCTGGGAAGATGCTCAAAATTCATACATAGAAGCCCTGAAGAAATCAAAAAAGTTTAAAGAAAGACAGAGAGGGGAAGATGAAGACCTGGCCTTTCAGGACTGGAAGAAAGTCAAGAGGCCTTATAAGAAAATGATTGGATTGATGCTTTCTTTGCCTCTCCACGTGATATTCACAACCCGTGAAAGCTATGTATATGAAATGAAGGACACGGATCAGGGAAAGCAGCTGACAGTGGTCGGTGAAAAAATGGACGCCGAGCGTGGAACTGCCTACGAACCAACGATGCTGTTTCACATGATCAACGAAAACGGAAAATGTAAAGCCGTTGTTGAAAAGGATCGTACAGATACAATCCAGGGAAAGAGCTTTATCAACCCTTCCTTTGAAATTCTGGAGGCAGCCATGAAAAAACTCGGGAAAAAACATACCATAGACCTTCCGGACGAATCAAACTCTACAGATTTATATGAAAACGAAATGAATAAAGATGGAGACTTTCCGGATGTTCCAGCGACAGAACCTGTATACAAAGACTTTTCGCCGGATGATCAGAAAAGAATTTCCTCGAGCATCGAAGCGATCGTTTTAAAAGTCGCAGATAAAAAGAACATGAAATTTAACGATGTCTGGAAGCAGGCTTTTAACGGGCATAAAATTGATAATTTAACGAAGCCGCAGTTGCAGCAGATATATAAGTACGTGAACAGTCAGATTTAAATTACGCCCCTTCGGGGGCGGTTTTTGGGAGTTATTATTATGGAAAAAAGAAAAGCTATTTCAAAAAGAATTAGATTTGAAGTTTTCAAAAGAGATTCATTTACTTGTCAATATTGTGGGAAGTCAGCCCCGGATGTAATTCTTGAAGTAGATCACATTGAGCCGGTATCAAAGGGAGGAACTAATGATATAACTAACCTTATAACTTCATGTAAAGACTGCAACAGGGGAAAGGCTGCCAGAAGAATTTCCGATGATTCAGTTATTAAAAAATCAAAGAAAGAATTAGACAAGTTGAATAAAAAAAGAGAACAGCTCGAAATGATGATGGAGTGGAAAAAAGAATTAATGGAGGTTGAAGAAAAAAATTTTAAATTTGTATGTGATTATATTGAAAAAATAACAAAATATAGCCTCAAATCCTATGAGAAAAATGATTTGAAAAAACTTGTAGGTCAATATGAACTAGATATTATAATTAAAGCTGTTGATAGCTTAGCAAGAAAATTAAAAGTTGATGAAGAAGGATTTTATACAGATGAATCACTCGAAAAATTTTTCGATAATATTCCCAAATATTGTTTTGTTTTAAAAAGTTCGAAGGATAAACCATGGATGAAAGATATTTATTATGTCAAAGGAATTATTAGAAACAGAATAAATCGTGGTGAGTTTAGTGATAACGATTCGGGATGTTTAGGTGATAGAGGATATGAAATTGATTTTGAAGAGGAAGCAAAAAAATTATTAAAACTTCTTGAAAAAGGTTGTGAAAAAGGATTTGATATAAAGGAGTTTATGGAGGATGTGAAAAAAGAGGATTCTCTCTTATATCTTTCTGCCTATTTGTCCTTTTGCTTGAAAAAAGATGGTTATATATGAGCAAGAAAAAACAGGGTTCTTACCGATCGATATATACAGGGTTTTTGATTGATCCTGAATACATAGACTGGACTTTTGAACAAAAGAGTTTTTATTTATCAATTATTATATTGCCTAATACACCAATGGCAGGAGTTACCGGGTATGACCCTGATTTGATTGCTACATATATGAAACTTAATAAAAATATGGAGAAATTCAATAAACTTATGCAGTTTCTTGTAGAAAGAGAAAAAATAATCATTATAGATAACTGGATGTTCATTGTAAATCTTTTAAAATATCAAAGTAATTACAATGGAAATGATTCAGTAATTGAAAATGTTAAAAATACTATCATAGATACTAAAAGTGATAAGCTGATAAAAGCATTTATTTATTATTATCCAGAATTCAAAGATGTTATAGAAAAAGAATATGTATTTAAAAATGCCCCCGACACGCCCCCGGTACGCCCCCAAGACACCCCGGATATAACTCCGGCAGGGGGTGCGGGGAACATAATACACAATACACTATCAAATAACACAATCAATAATAATATATATAGTCCAAAAACTTCTGAAAAATCAAAACCAAAAAAAGAAGTCCCTTACGAAGAAATTAAAAATCTCTGGAATGAAATCTGTATATCACATTCAAAGGTTACAAAACTCTCCAATACTTTGAAAGCCAAAATAAAAAAACGCTGGTACGAATTCGATGAAAATATCGATACATGGAAACATGCGTTCATCCTCGTAGAGAACGATGAGTTTCTATCAGGGAGAAACGGCGCATGGGCTAACTGTAACCTTAATTGGCTGACCAAGAACGATGAAAACATGCTCAGGATTTTAGAAGGCAGATTAAAAAATAACCCAAATAGAGGAAGTCCTTCAAAAAACGACAAATCAGATATGAACAAAGCGCTGTATGAATTTGCCAAGGAAGGAGGATAATGACGTGAAAAAGGAGGTTTTTTCAATGGGTATGAAGGTTTTAGGAGATGCTTTTGTTAATTTTCAGCTAAAACCCGGCCAGTTAAATACATGGTTTGAAAGGTTGAAGGACCTGGATGATATTTTCTTCGTGGGCAGAGTCAAGAAATTCATCGAAACAAGTAGATTTCCTCCTACTATCGCCGATCTCAGAGAAGGATTTGAGTCACCACAGTTAACCGCCTTTCAAGCCTGGGAAATTGCCAGGCGTTATGCGAGGGAAGGAAGAATTCCGGATGATGCGGATCCAAAAATTAGAAGAACTATTGAGTATCTTGGATGGTACAGGATGCAGTACACCGAATACAATCAACTGGGTTTTCTTGAAAGGGAATTTCACAGAGCATATGAAGGATTCACTGAAGAAGAAAAATATGAGGAATTAGCCTTGCCGGCAGAGGTAAGCCGGGAGAAAAAGGAACTGATGAACGATCTGAAAAAAGTCTTCGATCCTCGAACATACATAAAAACCTATGGTAACAGGGAAAATAAAAATATAAAAAAACATCAGAACGTATTAAGTTCAAAAAGGAATTAAGGAGGGAGAAAAATGAAACTATTGTACGAATATGACATAAAGAGAATGGCCAGGAATTTGAATATATCATGGTCCACCGCTTATAGATATCTCAGGGAACTTTTTTATAAGTATGGAATAGACCTGCGATCATCAAAGAAAAGTGTTGAAGCCATGGAGTGGCTTGTTAGGATACGTAAAGAAATTAAAAATCACGAGGGTTACAAAGAAACCATAAAGTATCTGATGGATATGAATCCTAAAGATAAAAAAGAGGATTGTTCTCCAAAACAGGAGGAATTATTCCTCAAAGGCATTCAAAAACCAGTTGAAATTAAAGCGGTTTCTCAGGAAGTTGATGGCGTGATCCTTTTTGAAAATGTAAAAGAAGTTTTTCTGAAAAAGGTTGAAGAGGTCGAAAGATACAAGAAAATAGTTGAAGAGAATGAAAGAACGATAAAAGAGTTGAAAGGGCAGCTCAAGGAAACCAATTTATCGGACGAGGAAAGAAGAGTTCTGAGAACTTTCCGAAACCTGGATATTGAAAAAGTTAGGCCAACAGTTCAGACAATGAGAAATGCCTGAAACGGGATGATGTGATGGATTTACTCAAAGGCGCTCAAATGGCTCTGGACTTTGACCAGACAGAAAGGACTGTTAACAGTTCTACTTTTTTGAAAAATGATCCTTACATGACAGTACATAATAAATATCACGAATTTAAGGATAAAAGAATCCTCAAAGTCAAGCAGGAAAGGTTAAAGAAAGGCTGGAATCTCCGCTTCGTTTCATATAAGACGGGTATAAGTTTCGCCAGATTAAATAACCTTGAATCACTTAAAAATAAAAGCAAGCCTTCAAAACATGAACTTCAAAAACTGGCCGGATTATATGGATGCAATGTTGAGGATTTGAAGGAGGAATTATGAAAGCAAAGAAAAAAATTGAAGTCTTGAAGAATTTCCTGGTTAAGACAGGGAATGAGAGTGTATTAAAGTTTATGAAAGCCAATCCGTATTCAGTTCGTGAATTTAAGGCAAAGGGAGACAGGTATAAAATATATTTTTCTCCATCCGATAAAACGGTAATTATGAGAAATATTGATGTGGGTCTGACAGTTGAGTATGTAGGTGATTTTTAATATAAACCCTTTTAAAGGGAAATTCATAAGGAAAGGCAGGTGAAACCCTCCGTTTGATTTTCTAATTCATTTTCTAAATTCTCAGCAAGTCTATATGTAACAATAGGTCTTTTAAAAATTCTTTTCAATATCCAATAAAAAAACGATTAATTTTAAAAAGTGAGGTGTTAAAAGCCTCCTATGAGTAGAAATTAAAGCAGGATTTTGCTACAGGTTTTCAAATCGTTTCCTGTAGCCATTAATATCATGAAAAGGAGAAAAAATGCCAAAGAAAACAACTGTAATTAAGCCAGAGGAAGAATATAAGCAACAGATGCAAGTTGTGGAATATATGAGATGGAAAAAAATAAAAGGATTCAGTGTGCCGAATGGGTCCTATATAGATAAACGTCAGGGAAATAAATTGAAAAAGATGGGATTGACTCCGGGAATTCCCGATCTTTTAATCGTACAGCCACCACCCAGGTTTCCGGATATGCCGGGAGTTGCTCTGGAAATGAAAAGGGCACCGGGATGGGGGGAGGTCTCAGATGTACAGCAGGAATGGCTGGATATTTTCAGCGCTTTTAACTGGATCAGTCATGTGGGCTGGGGTGCAGATGATGCTATAAAATTCTTGAAATATCTGGGGTATTAAATGTCATTATATAATTGCTGTAGAAATTTGATTGATCATAAAGTTAATATGTGGGAATTAGAGAGATTGCTGAAATCGTATAGATTTATGAATACGAAGTTATTTCCTTTTAAATTCGAATTGATCTTTTACAAAGAGCAGAGAAAGATAGCTGTTATTCCTTCCTGTAATTCGGCGGATATTATAAGATTTTCAGACGGGGGATTTGACTTTAGATTTCTGGATCCCATAACTAATACTAACGAAAAAAGATTATTCAATACAGCGATTAATATCCTGGACGGTTATTTTTTACAACTGGATAAAGAAATACTTGAGGTTATTTACTGGAGGTATATTGATAACAGTAAAAAAGATGGAAAATCACCAAGTAATAGAGAATTGGCTAAATATCTTAAAATATCAGAAGGAACTTTAAGGTATAGAATACATAAAGCTCTAGATGAATTAATATGTTTAGATAGAAATAGGAATTGACATTTTTTACGCATTTTTGGTACAATTATGATAGAATGTAATTTCTATAAAGACCACCCGAAAAGGGTGGTTTTTTATTTGGAAGTGATTATGATGAAAAATGTCCCAAATGTCCCGAAAAAAAATAAAAAAAAAGGAAAAACATTCCTTATGATAAAGTTTTAGAATTAGCCGCGCTGGATTACACAGCTTCCAGTATCTGTACGACACTAAAAGAAAGCTGGGACATAGATTATTCTGAAGAAACTTGCCGGAAGTACATACAAAGACATCAAAAACAAATATTAGAAATAAAAAAAAGGCAGAATGAAGAATTATTGACGCTTCCATTCGCTTCAAAAGCTTCTCGTATTAACTTATTGGGACAAACGATAAATAAATTGAAAGAAATGGGAAGTGTCAGATTAGCTCTGGACTACCTCAAGGCTCTCAAAGATGAAATGAAAGGATTTGAAACAGAGGATGAAGATGATCCGATTGACAAACTCACCGAGGCCATTACCAAATCGATTAAAAAATTAGAAGAATAAAAATATGTTTGATTACAAATTGTTCTCTAGGAAACAGCTAGAGGTAATAAGTCTTGCAAATAAATTTATCAACATAAGTGAAGGATCAGTAAGAAGCGGGAAGACTACAGCAACAAACGTCAGGTGGATATACCATGTATTGGATTCTCCGCATGGTTACTTTTTAATGAGTGGTAAGTCAACGGACTCATTATACAGAAACGTAGTAAAAGATGTTGTCGGTATGCTTGGTAAGAAAAGATCCAGATATATACCTACAGCTAAGGGTGGTCCCCAGCTATTAATAAAGAGCGGGAATAATATAAAAACCTGCTATTGTAGAGGTTCGTCGAAGGTTAATTCCGAGGAAGATATCAGAGGAATGACCATAGGCGGCTGGTATGCGGATGAAGTTACACTTCATCATGAATCCTTTGTTATTCAGGCATTATCCAGAATGAGTTTAAGTGGTGCCAAAGCTTTTTGGACAACTAACCCGGATAATCCAAATCATAAGATAAAAAAGAATTACATAGATCAGGCAGTATTAAAAGGTTATTTTCATAGACATTTCAGCTTAGTAGATAACTTAACTCTCAGCAGTGACTATATAAAGAATTTAAAGGCAGCCTACACTGGTGTCTGGTATAAGCGTTTAATACTTGGATTGTGGTGTATAGCAGAGGGCCTTATTTATGATATGTTCAATGAAAAAAAGCATATCATTCATAAAAAGGATCCTGTTGGAAGTTTTGAGAAGAGTTTAGTTACATGTGACTATGGAACCGGAAACCCTACGGTGTTTTTACTCCTTGGTATTAACCGTAAAACTTATACAGCACTGGACGAATACTACTACGATGGTCATAGCAACACTCAGAAAACCGATTCACAGTATGCTGATGATTTAGATAGGTTTTATATAAAAAACAACCTGTTTAAAAACATTCATCCGGTAATAGTTGATCCGTCCGCACTCAGTTTCATCACCGAATTAAAGAACAGAAATTATATGGTTATCGAAGCGGATAATTCCGTAATCTCCGGAATAAGAAAAGTGGCGAGTAAATTAACCACAAATGAGCTTTTTGTATATGAAAGCTGCACGAATTTAATAGATGAATTTTACAGCTATGCCTGGGATGAAAAAGCTCAGTTGCTTGGAGAGGATAAACCAATTAAAAAATACGATCATTCGCTCGATGCTTTAAGGTATGGAATTTACACACCCTTTAGAGTTGCCTGGTCGGCGAACATAGACATATTATAGGGGGATAAAATAAATGAGTTATATAAATCTCAAAGATCTTAACAATAGTTTTTACGGGAATTATAGTGATGATTATTGTAAAGAAAACGGCTTATTTATTGCATATAAAGCCAGTGATTTGAATACAGCAGAATATAAAACTAGGCAGATAGTTGATTATTCTAAAGATATTGTCGTAACTGATTTAGGCTACATTCTGGGAGAAAGTCAGACTATCACATCGGACAAAGAAAAGGCGGCGGAAGAATTAAAGGAAATTCTGAAATTTTCCAAGTGGAATACATTACAGAACAAAATTTTATTACAGGGCCTTATTTTAGGCACCACAGCGGTAAAAATAGGAGTCGATGACAGAGGATCCCCAAGAGTTGGATTTGTAGATTTACTGGATGTTACTCTTACCCCTTATTATGAAAACGACTTTGTTTATAGATGGGATTTGACCTATCAGATGAAAACCGGTGAGAATGGTGAGGAACCCGTAGAGGTTGTGGAATCATATACGGAAAGCACTTATCAGAGAACAGAAGGGGGAAAAATAACCACCGATGTCATACCCACAAACGGGTGGTGGCTACTCGTCTTAAAGAACCGAAACACCTTGGGCAAATCATATAGAGACTGGCAGGGAGTTGGAGAATGGGACCCAGTGAGACCACTAGTGGATGAGATCAATTCAATACAGTCCAGATTATCAAGAATAGAAGATATATATGCGGATCCGAAGTTTCTGGCCACAGGATTGGATGATCCGAACCAATTAAAAAAATCTCATAAATTATGGGCGGTTCCGAAAGGGTCAACAATCTCAATACTGGAATATCAGGGTAACGCCATGGATTCCATGCAGAACAGAATATTAACTCTGGAGAGAGCTTTGAAGGCCAAAGCTCCGGAGTTAGTCATAAATGATCTGGGAGATATTTCCGGATATGCTTTACACTTGAAGCTTTCGAAACTGGAAAAGAAGATAAATAATTTAAGAGATAGATATTTCGATTTCTTCCAGGCGATATTCAAAACTCTCTATGAAATAGAAACCGGTAATCAAATAGACTTTAACTATGTTGCAGATGAGACCATTCCGGACGATACGGAGAGCAGAGTTAATAGACTCGTTGCTTTACATGGTTTAGGTGTGTTGAGCTTGGAAACGATAACCACAGAGCTTGGGTATGATTTCAAGGAAGAGCAGAAGAGAATCCAGTCAGAGGCCTTAAATGGTGTAGAAAATGCAGAGAGTGATTTAGAAAATGAGATACCTGACGACTCTAGATGAATACACCAGAAATGCCATTAATGCTTTTACCAATCTACAGAAGAAATTCTACGTACAGATATCTGAGTATCTGGCAACAGGCAAGACGATAACACCAAAGACACTGGAAACGAGGGTAAAGAGAGCAGAAAAAATATTCAACGATTTATATAAAAATGAATTCAAGAAAGATTATTACAAAGCACAGGGTAATTTATTCAAAGATCTTTTCAAGCAAAACAATTCGGATTTTAATATAAAAAACGATATGACCTCAATAAACTGGCAGCGTATAGACATGGTACGTAAAGCTGGTTTAAAGTTCACAGACAATTATTCGGATGACATAATAAAAAAGCTGAGATCCAGGCTTTATATCGGAATGATGAACCAGGAAAATTACTTCACTACGTACGAAGACATTAAAAGCTGGCTGGTTGGTGCTAACGCTCAAGCAAGGCCCAAAATAATCGTACGTGACCAGATGGCTAGAATAGCTCAAGAGTCGATAGTCGAAAGTTACAAAGTCAATCCGGATAAAGATAAATATGATTATTATTGGACGGGGCCGGATGATTCGAGGACCTCGCAGATATGTAAAGACCGGAAAAAAAATAATCCTTACACATGGGAAGAGGTTGAGAAGATGAGTGCTCATCCTCATATTTTGTGCAGGCACAGATGGGTGGCTAAATTAAAATCAGATTCCAAACAAAAGGAAATCAAAAAGCCTAATGTTAGATCCGAAGATTATTATAAATTTAATCACGTTGATGAAAATGTTTTAAAAGATGTATTAAAAGCGTTTGACCCTCAAAAAATCGAACCAGTATTTTCTAAAGTTATTAACAGATACTCGCAGGATTTAACAATAAAATATAATAAAAGATCAAGAGGGTCATATTATAGCCCTGGATTTAATAAAATTATATTGAGAGATAAAAAGCCTCAAACTATATTGCATGAAACCGGACATTATATAGATGATATAGCGGCACAGGGTTTAGAATCTAAAAGAGATTTTGATATAGAATTAATTAAAGTAAGAGATAACCTTAAAAATCTAGAAAATGAAGAAATTGACAAGATCGAAAGAGATTTAATAAAATTGTTGGCCGATGAAGATCTAGCACCATATAAAAATATGGGAGAATTAAAAAGAAAAGCCATTCAAAACATAAGAACTCCCGAAGGGAAAGCTTTAGTTGAAAAGTATAATAATATAGTAGAAAAAGCAGGTGATATAGACACGGGAGCTATCCAGGATATACTGGATGGATTATCAAATAAAAATCTTTGGACCCGTTATGGTCATGATCTCCATTATTGGCATAGAAATGGTAGTGAAACATTGACAGCAGAAGTATGGGCGAATTTATTTGAAATAACGGCTAATAATAAAACTGCTCAGATAGAATTATTTAAAAAGCACTTTCCGGAAGTATGGGAAGCTTTTAATAAGGTTTTAAAGGAAATAACTTTATAAAGGGGGAGATAACATCAAAAAGAATGATATAGAATTTATAAAAACAAGGTTAGAATACGATAAGATGTTTGGTGGTCCTTTACAGTTATTAGTAGGTATGGAAGATTTGACAATTGATCAAGAATATAAAATTATGAAAAAATGTATTGAGCGAGGAACACCCGCGACTTATAAAGACTACGGTTTTTCAGATGATGAGATTAAAAAAATAGAAGATGGTGATATCCTTATTTAACAACTAAAAAATTAAATATTTGATTTTATAGACCCACCCAAATAAAGGGTGGGTTTTATTTTGCTATAAAAAATTTTTTATGGGAGGAAAAGATTAATGTCAGACGAAATTCAAAGCACGGCAACCGGACAAACCGGGGGTCAAGCTGATCAGGATCAGGGTGTTAATAATGAAACTCAGAATAATGAGGGGCAGAATCAACAAACTGAGAATGAGAAAAAGACTACATTCACATTGGAAGATTTACAAAAATATGCGGACAAAAGAGTAACAGAGGCAGTTAAAACTAACTCGGTTAAATTTTCAAAAGAAATAGAAAATTTAAAGAAAGAAATTGAATTATCAAAACTCAATGAAAAAGAGCGGGAAGTGGCACTAAAAAAACAGAAAGAAGAGGAATATAACCAGAAAATTTCAGAGTTACAGAAAAAAGAAGTCAATTATGAAACAAGGTTATATATTGCAGAAAAGGGACTCGATTCTGAATTAATCGAGAGCCTTGATGGTGTCCAAACACTTGAGGACAGAAAGAAAATAATAGACAAAATTATTGAGGTAACGGATGTCAGGTCAAATGAAAAGGTCGGAAAACTGAGGACGGGATCGTTTATTAATCCTAATGATAAGACAGAAAAACCACCCGATGATCCTATAGAAAGGATCAAATACGAAATGAGAAAGCAACAAGAAAAAAATAAGAAATAGGAGGTAAAAAATGGCTACAGTACCACAACCCATAACATCGCTGAACGTTGTTGAAAATAAAGTCGATATATCAGATGTTTTAAAATTAATTCCAACACCCGAATTAAAGTTACTTGAAAGAATAGGAATATCAAACACGAATCTTGTATCCAATTCTTTTGAGTGGTTCGATGACAAAAGACACAAGAGATCCATGACACTAGGTGCCGCATACACCACTGGAGGAAGTGCACTAATTGTAGATTCTTCTGTAGGAATTAGAGCAAATACCATTTTAAGAATCGGATCTAGTATCTACAAAGTAATAACAGTAACAAGCGGTACGGAGTTAACCGTCTCTGCTATTGCCAATGATGCTGACCATTCCGAAGGAGATACCGTCCAGATAGCCGGTCATGCTGCTAAAGAAGGCCAAGGGTACACTGATGGATCCTACACCAAAAAGATAAGAAGAAAAAACTATACTGAGATTTTCTCGGATTATCTGTATATAACAGGTACTCAGCAGGCCATTGAACAATACATCAAAGAAGATGTGTTTGCAAGAGAAATTGCTAAAAGACTAGTTCTAGTTAAAGAATGGCTGGAAGAAGCTGTCATTTACGGGGTACCTATTCAGGCAGCCTCAACTGACGAAATATCTTTAACGGGCGGTATTAAATATTTTATTGAACAAAATGGTTTAAACGCTTCCGGTGCATTTAGCGAGGCAAATTTAAAGGCTTTCATCAGGCAGATTAACAGCGCAGGTGGTTATGTTTCGGAAGCCTGGATGAATCCTGCTACAATGGATAACTTTTTAATACTCAATGACTCGAAGATAATCGTGGAACAAGGGGATAAAAACATCGGTAGAATTATTCAGGCCTGGGTATCTAATGACGGCATAGTAAATCTTAAACCCGATTCAAAGATGCCCGTTGGAAAAATCTTCATGTTTAACCCCGCCGATGTAATTATCAAAGCGTTAAAGGGTAGAGCTGTATTCTATGAAGAATTAGCAAAAGCCGGTGACTATACCAAAGGCCAGGTTATTGGCGAATATGGCGTGGAAATTCACAACAGCCATACATCCGGAATTTATACAATAGAATAATATGTAAGATTTAATCTTTTCTGGGGTCCCTTTATGGGACCCTTTATTTTGATATCAAGGAGGAAAGAAAATTGAAATTAAAAGTAAAAGGAAATGCTTTTGTCCTAAACGGTAAAGTATATCGTCCGGATAAAAACGGATATGTAAATGTACCGAAAAAAGAGTATGAGCTAGAACATTCTAAGCCGGATATTAAAGCAACGAACGCACCACAGACTACGGAAACGGAAGAGCCTAAAGAATAAAAGTGATCAAATGGCTTATACAAATATCCAAAGATTAAGATTATGGCTGAATGACAAGGACCCGAAGAAATATATATTCACTGATATAGAACTGAATGAAATTTTATCCGGATATTCGGAAGAAACGAACGAACAGAAAAAACTGGATCTTGCAAGAGCCGACTGCCTGGAAATGATAGCAACGGATATCAGACGGTGGAACAGTTACACCATAGGCGGGATATCCGAATCAACCACAATGGCCAAGTCGCAACTATTGACTGTAGCTCAGGATTTACGTGCGAAATGGAGCGTTACCGGAAGTGATTTAGATGATTGATTCATTCTGGAAGTTTTACGATATCACATTGAAAACACCCGCCGATGATTCCAGACCGGATCCGGTTGAAGGCAACATAAACCAGTCTTTTATTGAGACGACTATAAGTGGTTGCATCGTACCGGTTTCACCTTCGGATATAAGCCAGGGTTTTCAGATAGGATCGTTTAAGTGCTATTGCACCGGCCTGGATTCTCCCCCGGTAATTAATCGCGATCTTATCGTTCACAATTCAAAAGAATATAACATCAACGGTGTCACACCATATCCGGAGCAGGGCCTGTATATTTTGGAGTTGATCAGATGAGTCAATTCAAATTCGAGATAGACTCTAAAACGGTTGAAGCTTTCAAGGAAGCCCTGAGGAAAAAGAAAGCGAAAACCATGACATATGGATCACAGGTAATTAAAGATATCACAATTCTCATGGAGGCGACGATATCCGACAAGATAGCCAGGGAAAGCACCGACACAGGCCGTTTGCTTCAATCATTAGAGAGTAGATATAAAGATTTACACGGCGAAGTGATAACAGATGCGGAACATGCCCCTTATGTTGAATACGGTGCAAAACCTCACAGGGCTCCTTTTTTACCTATCTACGAATGGGTGTACCGTAAACGCCTGGACTTTGGAATAAAAGAAAAAGAGGTTTACATGGTTGCTAAATCTGTCTGGGATAAGATAGCAAAATACGGAACGAAACCGAGGCAACAGTGGAAGCGTTCCATTGAAGAAATAGAACCGATATTCAACAGGAGAATAAAAGAGGCCATGACTAAAGCTCTCAGGGAATAGGAGGAATAAATGACAATTCATAACGACATCAAATATTTCAATAAATATCTATCCGATAAATTATCTCCCGTGCCCGTATTTTTCGGCGATCCTGCTGACTATCTGGCCAACGACAAATATGTTTATGTTTCCTGGCCTAACGGAAATATCGACACCTCCATAACTTACGACAGCGAAGCAATGGCATGCAGGATTCAGGGATATACAAGGGAGAACAATATCAATTCTCATTATGATTTCGGAGCTCTGATTATCAATTTATTAAAACATAAACTTGCTCTGGAAAACGGTTCTGTAGTAGAGGTAAGAGATATCAAACCTTTTTACTATGACTTAAAGGATTTTCAATCAAAACCTATAAGAAAGGTAGATATAACCTTTAACATCAGAAAATTTAAAGAAAATATATAAAGGAGATTTTAAATGGATATAACAAGGAATAAACGAGACTGTATACTAAAAATCCGTGATGGGGCCACAACTCCTGGTGAGAAACTTTTAAAACTGGCCGAAGGTGATTTCACATACAATCCACCGGAGAAAAGTGAAAAAATCTTCGTGAAAAACAAAAAGGGATACCTGGACCACACTAAAGAAGGGGATCCGTTTAACGGCGCCGGGAAAGTAAGCTGGACAGATAAGTTCAAAGACTTCTCCATACTGGAGGCAGTAACAAACCCGGCTACAACCAGTGCGGTAGCTGCGGACCTTATACCTGCCGCCTCTCCCACGGTCAATCTGCATCATGGGATTTATGATGATGATGGGGTCACATTGGTCAAAGTCGTAAATATCTATAATGTTCACTTTGACCCCGGAAAACAAATTTACAGCGAAGGCGATAACTACAACACCATAAAGTTCGCAGGTGAAATTTTAGGTAAGTACGACGCCGAGGCACCGGGGGAAAGGATCTTTGTAGATTATTCGGATGCGTTTCCAGCATAATGAAGGGCCTTTAACCAGGTCCTTCTTTTTTTACAGGGGATTATTATGAGATTATTCACCGGCAGGGAAGTTACGATAAAAATCCACACCGATTCATTCCAGGAATTAAGCCTGGTACAAAATTTCAATGCTAAAAGCGCTAAAACGAAGATTAATTATAAACCGCTGGAAACCGGAAAAACTGAGGTTATCTTAACCGGAGAAACGATAATCATAACCTTTGATTATCCACTGGTCAACCAGACCATTTATGATCTTTACGACAATAAAACCATATTCGATTTATACAGATACTATGACAATGAAGACGAGGTAAATACTTTTACCTATAAATATGAGAACTGCAAGGTTACCGATATAACCGAATCAGATACTGACAAGGGAATAATTTTAAAGGTAACGGTTCAGGCAGAAAAGAGAATTAAAGTAACTGAATAATAAAAAATTACTGGAGGTTTTTAATGAGCTTTTTAAAAAAAGATGCAGGCAGATTTAAGAATTTATGTAAGAGAACATATGAAATGAAAATTTACGGTGACGATGAATTCAAACCGGTGGAAATCTGGAAGATACCTATCAAGGCTTTACCGGTCAATATAGATGAAATACTTTCAAGGGATTTTGTCGAACCGACACCACCGGAAAAATATAATCCAAAGGTGAAGAAGTTTGAACCACTCTATGAGAATCCGGAATATAAGAAAGAACTGGAGAAGGTCAGGAGACTGAAGACATATGCGACAGTTATCTACGGCATAGACGAAGGAAGGGAAATAGATGATGAGCCTTTCATCGTTGAGGGAGAGGATCTCACAGACAAAATAGAAACTTTAATAGGTACCGGAATACCTATCGGCTATTTCACCGATCTTTCAAATGCAATCATGGAGCTTACAGGAATTGATGTAGAATCCTTTCGATGATTATTTCGATAAATTCGGTGGGGAGGATTCGGTAAAGACCGAATTAGTACCCTTAATCTATCAGATTTACGAAATGAGTGCAGAATACTGGCATGAACCATGTATGTTCGACCTGCTTCAGGGAATACCGGCTTCCGAAAGAAAGTACACAAAGTATGACACCATGAACTGGCTTGGATACAACAGAGTGAGAAGAGCCATAGAAAAAAAGAGAAGTGAAGAAGTGAATAAAAACAATCAAGGCAGGTGATACAGATGTCCGTCGATTTACCACGGTTGAAAGCACTGATTGACCTTGACAGCGAACCGTTCAATGACGGCGTCTCAAAGGTTGAATCACGTATAGACCAATTCGTAGCCAGAATAAAAAATACATTCTCTAAAATGGAATCACTGGGAAAGAAGGCGGGGGCCACATTCGCGGTCCTCGCCGCTGCTACCGGCGGTGTGATGAAAATAACATCGGGTTATGAAAAAGAATTAAAAAAAATAGAAGTGGTTTCGGAAGGAAACACGAAAATATTCAACAAATTGAATAAAGCGGTAGAAAAACTGGAAAAGTCAAAGCTGTTTTCTACCCCCGACATTTCAAAAGCGGTTTCCTCTGCGTATGCCATGGGTAAAAACTATGAAATGACAGCGGATCAGATAATCAATGTTACCAACCGTGCTAAAAACCTGTCGGCCATTTACGGCTTTGGTCTGTATGATACGACAACAAGGCTTATGGCAGCACTCAGGGGAGAAGCTGAAAGCTCCGAAGCCCTGGGACTTAGTTTGTCTCAGACAGCAGTAAAAGCCTGGATGCTTGAGGAAGGAATAGCCGGGAACATAGAGACCATGTCACTGGCTGAACAAGCTCAGATAAGATACAAAATGTTGATGGATAACACTGCCAGCAGCATAGGCGCAGCCTCGGAAATGGCCAAGACACTTGATGGTGGATTTGCCAGGCTTAAAAATACGGTCACCGACTTTATTAAGAAAATAGGAACCGGTTTTATAGACAAAGTAGTTGAAGGAATGAATAAAATAAGCGATTTCCTTGATTGGGCCGGAGAATCCGAGTCTCTGATCTCATTCATTCAGAATCTTATTAAGCTGGGATTTATAATGTCGGGAGTTGGTATTGCCATAGGTTTGATGGGTAAAATAGGTAACACTGTTTTCAGCCTTTTATCCATAAGCGCTTCTATTGTCTCAAGTCCTATAACGTTAATAGGTATAGCCGCAGCCGTTGTGGTAACTCATTTTGATGATCTGGCCAAAGCCTGGGGAAAGTTTGTCGATAAATTCAACCAGGCCGGTTCAAGTCCTGAAGATATAAAAAAGTCATTCAATGAGATGGTTGAAGGATTTAAGAGTGGCGATCTTAAAATAGCCCTTGGAAATGCGGTTAATGTCGGAATAAGCTCATTTAAATTTATATGGGAAGAAACCAGGGAAATATTAACCGAATCAAATATCATTTCTTATATTCGGAAAGACTGGGACACTATGATTTCAGCTTTTAAAACGGGTGATATCCTCAAAGGACTTCAAGCGGGAGCACAGGTTGCTGTGGATTTTTCCTGGGGTGTTGCTAAAATAGGCGGAAAGGTTCTTGAAAAGCTTTCTAAATTAACCGGTGCAGATATAATTGACCAGCTCAACGCAGTAGACACGGCTTATATGAATTTAAAAGAAGCAATTGACAATAAAGATGTACTAGGGATTATAACGGCTATAGGAACAATAGGGATAAACCTTGTATGGGGAACTATTAAAGTTGCGGGCCGGGTATTAATCAATATAGTTGAGGCTATAAGGCTAAGAGTAGCTTCCAAAATAGGAAATCCCAATCTCGGATGGTTTGAGATAATAGCTTATGCAGCGGGAAAAGTAAAAGATGTTATATGGTCAGGAATTCAATTTATTTCTAAAGGCCTGGACAATCTGGCTAATAAGATAAGAAATGAACTGGGAATAGATAAAGATAATGACATGAAATTTACTATAGCCGATTTTAATATTCTATTAGCAGGTGGAGCTAAGCTCATAACTAGCGGGCTTAATTTTACCAATGATTTAAGTACCAGCATAACAGAAGAAATAAAAAAGATTAAAGATGCACTGGAAGCAGTTGAATTAAGTAAAGAAGATAAAAACTTTGTTTTCACAGAAGAGCAAGAAAAAACTTTAGAAATATATAGAAATCTTGGAACTTCAATAGCCGAAGCTGTTGGAAATGCTTTCACACTTGCTTTTAACCTAAATGAACTGATAGGAGAAGCTGCAAATGTTGCTGTAACAGCTTTAACGGGAAATGAAAATTTAGGAGAATTGGGAGAATTTGTTTCAAAGAAAATCCCAATTTATTTGACAGCTAAATGGGCTTTAGGACCTTTTATGACAGCTTCTCAATTATCGCTACCGTTTCTTTTGGCCTTTGGAAAACAGGGGTTATTTACTGGTGGAGCAATGACTCTTACGACCATGTGGGTTGTTGAAGCAGTGACAGAGCTAGGAGCAGGCGACAAAACGATTGAAGAATTAGGGGATGAAATAGCAGTTGCTTTAGCCGTAGGCATAGGAATTGGTACATTTTTAGGTAGTCCCATGGCCGGTTATTTGGCTTTCTCAATTGTAATAAATGTTGCCGATGTAGTTATAGGTCCTTTGGAGGATTTTAAAAACTGGGTTGCCGATCTTTCATCTGGTAAGTTATTCAACAAAAATCTCGATTTTTCTGAAGAAGTAAGAAAAACCGCTGAAGAATTGGAAGAATTATTAACCTTAGTTAGTATTGATCCATTTACAGAATATGGTAATAATATGCATTCTTATTATTCTAACGTAAAAAAAGAATTAAATGATGTTCGTGAAGCTATGCCTGATTTGGTAACTGTTAGAGGTTTAAAAGATAGTCAGGTTAAAGATTATTATATTTTCTTATTTGAATATCTAGATAAAATTAATACTTTAATTTTAAACAGCCCCATAGAAGATTTAAAAGAAAATTTGAAAGAACTGCAGAATATTATTCCTGAAATTGCAAGTGGATATACTGTTAATTCTTTATCTGGTGAAATGACTTTAACATATAAGCTTGATGTAGATGATGGAGATGCGGTAAAAAAAGTAGAAGATTTAAGTAAAAAAATAGATGAAGTAGTGAGTGACGAATATATTGCGACAGTAAATATTACAACAGGTATTACAGAAAACTATGATACTAATTTATCAGATACTATAGGTACCATTAACAGTTCAATAGATTTATTTATATCTAAATTATTGGACTTAAATGATTCAGTCAATGACAAAGTATTAGACATCGATGAAGTGATTAACCGGTTGAAGGAAAAAGACAACATAAGTAAAGGACAACAGGAGAATATCATAACGGCAAATAATTCAGCTATACCGGAATTAACAAAATATATTGATATACCTACTTTACTTTCTTATTATGGTGCTGAGTCATCTTATGGGGCAACATCAAACAATCATTTTCAATTTAACCCGAGTACAGTTGATGATATAGAAAGAATAACCGACTGGTTGTATAGTTTGGGAGAATTAACCCAAACATACAGTGATATATTCGGTTCTGATGGATTCAATCCTACCGATGTAACTGAATCAACCAAAGCAGCTCAGATTTATTTAACCTGGTTGAAAAAAAGTTTATCCCAGGCTTTAGGATATGAAGCACCCGACTTTGTTGTGTTGTCTGCATGGAACAATGGTTTAAATGAAGTGATGAATTTTATTAAAACAGCACAATCAGAGGGAGAAAATATAAACTGGTTGGGACTACTAAAATTCAGGTCTGAAACTGAAACCCTCGTAACTAATTACAATTATTTTCATAATTGTATGATGGGAATAGCAGATGATGCCAGAACATTAGATGAAAAAATAAATAATCTTGGTGATATTAGCATTACCAAAAATATTGATAACTTTCAGCATCAGTATTTATACAGTTATGATTCTTTGTTGACAGTTAAAGACGAATTAAATAACCTTAATCCAAATTATCAAGGTTTTGATAATACAATTAACGCTATTTTTGAGACCGGAAATGTTATCAGATATGGAAGTAAAGTTTTTAACAATACATCTGATGTTGATAATAGCAAACCACAGGGAGCAGTAGATGAAATATTCGATTTTATAAACTATGGTTCTGATAAATTTATTAAAACTCCAGGTATTGATTCTTCCAAGCCAAAAGAAAATATAGATGCCGCAGTTGAAGTAATTGAATATGCTTATTCTAAATTTAACGATCTTACTTCTATGGATGTATCAGAATTTAACCTTAGTCTTACGGATCCGGCCAATAAGACATACCAAGCCACAGGTGGTTACATCTCTGGACCAGGTAGCGGTACAAGTGACAGCATCCCGGCGATGTTATCGAACGGGGAATATGTGGTTAATGCCGCATCTACATCAAAATGGCTGCCTCTTTTAGAAGCTATTAATAGTGGTTCAAAACTTCCAGGATATAAGAGTGGAGGACCCGTTTTAAGTTTGCCTAAATATTCAAGCGGCGGATCCGTCGATATCGATACATTCGATACCAGTGAATTCATAAAACCTCTTGAAACTGCATTAACCGGTTTCGATAAAACTGTGGGTAACTTATTAAGCATAGTGGCAAAGGCGGCAACAGGAATAATAGAAGGATTGTCCTCGATTTTAGAAGCTATGGGAGTGGATTCCGACACTTTAGATGTAGTAAAAGGTGCCGTATCGGATTTACAGTCTTTAATAGAAGAAATACGGCAGGATGCAAATAATGCTCTGGATGAATTGAAAAATCCTAAAGGAACTCCACAGGAAACTGGTAATTATTACCCCATGGGTATGAATACTCAGTTTTATAATGGTGAAGAAAACGTATGGACTAAAGCAAAAGAAACGATAGATAAAATTTATGATTATGTTGAAGAAAAAGGCAGCATGATTAATTCATGGTCCGATTCCGTAACTACTATAACAAATCAGTTAACCTCACTTGACTTTGGTGGAGCATGGGAATCAATAAGAAACATGTTCAGCAACACTAAAGATGAAAATGGAGTTACCGGTGTAGCGGAATATTATAAAAATACTAAAGGTAATATAGAGGGCTTTTTAAAGTCTTTGGCGCCATCAGATTTATCGGTAGATCAAATGGCAGGTATGAATGAAATGATTAGTGTAGCGGGTACAGCTGGGGCCGCCTTAGCTACAGTAGCCGTAGCAGGCCTGGCAGTTTTTAAAGCTTTCGACGATTTAGTAGGTTTAACTAAAGCTTTGAGCGGTGCTTTCCAGTCAGGTATAAAATCGGCCACATCCTCAACTCTGGATCGGATATCAACTCCATTTAAAAGATTGGGTTATTTAATCGGCCGGGCTATCGTGCCGGTACTGGAAAACCTTGAGCCGATAATTGTGGGCATAGCGGTAGTCTTTGCTCATATCTGGAATATATTTGCTTCTATTTTTGGTTTCCTCGGATTCAAGAAAATTGATATAGATAAACTTAAAGATCCACCACCAGGCGAAGACCCCGAAGAGATGAAAGGTGTAGCGGGAAACAACCAGCCTGTAACAAACAACTGGAATGTTTCTTTTGAAGGAAACACGATTATTGACACGGATGACGAATCTATGAAGCTGATGGCAGAGAAGTTTAAACAGTACGTCCTGGATCACGGCGGCGTAGAAGTGTTCTTTAAAGGGGTGTAGACACATGAGCATATCAATAACAAATGGTGAAAATACATTAACCCTGACACCAGATAAATTCAAGCCCGGGTATATACAGACCCTGGTTCGTAATGAATCACTGACGGGAAGAATATTTAACAAAATAAGAAAAACTAAAAAGAAATGGGAAATGTCGGACATAATAACGGATACTGAGAAAGCAACACTGGAAGCTCTTATGGCCAACAATTACGTCAATGCAACTATAGAAAGTGCCCTGTATTACTGTGTTATGGATGTGGAATCCCTGGATATGCTGTCGGGGCACGATACTATTAAGCTTTACCGGTTGAATTTAACACTGACCGAGCGGGGGTGGACCACGTGAGTATATCGATTTACAAGTGGACTGGGGAAGCATACGGGATCACCGATTACATAGACAGGACAACATCATTGAGAATAACATACAAGCAACCTCAGGGAGCAATAGGATATACAGAAGCTGTTCTGGATATAAAGTGTGAGTCGGAATCAGAAGCTCACGGTCTATTTCCCAAAGAAACCAAAATAAAAATATTGGATACGGCCAGAGCATCGAAGGGTTTTTATGACGGGCCTAATTTATTTGTGGGATATGTCGACCGTCACAAATGGGATGAAGATAACCTGACATTAAGAATAACTCTCAGAGATTATCTTGAATTCAAATTGGAGAAGAAATTAAATGCCGCTCTTTTTGTCGACCAAAAACCAAGCGATATTATCTCATGGCTGGGAAGCAAAATAGGCATAACCACATTTAAATTACTTCCTGATGCCACAGATTCAAAGTATGATCCGGTTATCCCGTTCTATTATGTAGAAGAAGGAACAACGGTCAGAGAGTTGCTCACGACTATAGCCGAAGCACTGGGAGGAAAATGTTTTTTAAGTCCCGGAAAAGAACCGTTTACTTTAGTGGTGGAATATGGATGCTTGTATAACTCGTATAACGGGACCTCTCAGTTAAGCATTTCAACAACCAATACAAAGAATGATACTATAGATTATAAAGCAAAAAGTTACGCATATTATGAGGTGAAAATAAATAAAAAGAAGGCTATTTATGACAGCTTCACTATTGCCAGCATGGAAAATGACTATGAAGTACCGGCCGAGGGAGTCGGATGCGATCCGGATAAACCACACTACATAACCTTTGACAATCCAGTTTTAAAGATCAGTGATTTAACGTTTTTAGGTGATTCAAGTCTTTCGCTGGATAGAGAAGTCTGGAACAGTAATTTTATAGATGATGACCCTACAAACTATTTAAAAAATCCGTTTAAGATACAGGTGAAAGTAACTAATTCCGTATCCACCGACCAGAAGATATTTGATTTTTATTTCACAATTTATACGATCATTGAGGATAACGAGACGCAGGGAAAAGGTGATCTCACAGGCACTAATGAAAACACCTGGACTCTTGAAAGCGATATGATTTCGGTTAATGACGACTGGAATAAGCGAAGGGTTACATGGGAAGCTTCCAGGCCGGTAGATGGTTTCAATGCAAATATTCAGGATTTCGATAAAGCTCCGTATATAGGACCCAAAGATTCAGTTTCAAGCCAGCCTTATTACATCATAGATTTAGATGGCGCAAAGATGGTAGTTGAAGAGTTGGAATACAACTATAGTAACGAAGTATGGACCTTGAAAGGAAATGGTGACCGCGAAACATACGACCCAGTTGATACTGATAATGAAGAAACCAACGAGCCGAAAATTCCGGAGAACCTGAAAAATTATACCGCTATATTGACCAATGAAGCTCACACTGTTCTCTGTGATTCTTCGGGTAATCCAAAAACAGGTGAAGTAGGTTCTACAGGTAAAGCTATCACACAGGTCCTGGCTTTCAGGAATGCTCATCTTTTAAGTGCGGTAGATTCTTCCCCGGGAGGCGGTAAGTTTTCAATAACAGTTACAGGTGAAGACTGTACGGCAGGAAAATCTGAGAATGACAGAATATATCTGGTAAGTTTTGACAGTGGTAAAGATTCAGCGAAAATTAAGATAGAAATTAACCTGGAAGGCAAATTAACAGTTGAAAAATACATGACTCTTACAAAAGCAATTGAAGGCGCTCCGGGATCCCCCGGAGAACCAGGAGAACCGGGAACGCCTGGTGAAGATGCTAAAGCCGGGAGAGTTTCCGCTTCAAGTCAGATAATAGTGTACGACAATTCCGGGAACAATCCGACTCCCGACACATCAACAGATATAACTATAACGGCTACTGCCATAAACTTCACACCCACAGCGTACAAATTTTATAAGTCTGTCAATGGTGGCGAAGAGACACTTGAACAAAATGGAGCCGGTAACACCTACACATTACCGGTAAATTCAGGTTACAGCGGATATGTATATACTATAAAGGTTGAATTCCATGACGCTTCGGGAAAGCAGGCAGAGGACCAGATAACGGTAGCCGAGGTAAAAGACGGAAATATCGGAGATGGAAATACACCGGCTGCTCCCACTAATTTAGCCACTGATTCGGATGCTGTAGGAGGGATTTTCTTAACTGCTTCCTGGACAAAATCCACATCAAAGGATGTCAATTATTATCTCGTTGAATGGAAGAAAATCACGGAAACATGGGATGATGCCAATGTACTGGCAGTCCTGGAGAATAACGCAAGATTGCCGGCGGACCGTGGGGAATCTTACAACATCCGTGTGAGAGCGCATGACTATGACGATTTATACTCGGCATATTTAAACGCAACAGAAGTTCAGGAAGCTGTGAACGGTGATGGAATTGTTCCGAAAACTCCCACAGGTTTATCTCTTACATCGGAATATGTAGAGCAGCAGGTATGGTTGAAAATCTCCTGGATACGGTCGACTTCTAAAGACACATCCTATTATGAAATATGGTTAAAAGAAGATGGCGGAAGCTATTCCAAAATAGGCGAAACAATAGGAACCTTTTACAGGGCCCCCGTTTTAGCAAATACAGCTTATTATGTAAAGTTAAAAGCCGTAGATATAGAAGATTTGAGCTCAGATTATAGCGACGAAGCAAATCACACTACTACAAATTATCCGAATCCTGATGATACGGCCAATATAAATACCAGCGCAGGAAAAACTTTAATATTCGTAGTCTGGGATAATATTATTTCCGGTAAGAATATTGAAGCGGATCCGAAATTCAATTATTATGAATTGGAAAGAAAAATAGGAACCGCCAGTTTATATGTAGCGTTGTCCAAACAACGAAACAACACATACACAGATAAGAGCGTTTCATATGATAATTCATATTATTACAGAGTCAGAACGGTTTCAAAAAGCGGAGCTGTAGGATCCTGGATAGAAACATCTGGTGGTACCAGCCCAAACCGTAACGGGGTGGATGATCTGGAAACCGCTTTAAGATTGAGAACTGGTCAACAAATATTAGTGGGGCCAAATGGAAACGAAGCTGTAAAAATAGGTTATGATGCTCTTCCAGATAATAAAGACGGCATTTATATTCTTGACGGCGGCAACCTTCAGATAAATATTTCAGATTATATGGAAGATATTGGAGTCGATGGGATTTTGACTAGTAATACAGATTTGACCGTTTATAATGGATCCGGAAATTTCGCGAATCATTTTGAGGTTGGTGATCTTGTTTTGTTAGGTGTAAAAACGGATCTGTGGACTGAAATTCCCATAAAAGGTGATACTACATCAACATCTGATATTACCATTGAAAGAAATTCCGGTTATAATGGGAATTTTGCTGATTATTTTCAAGTTGGTGATAGTATTTTTCTTGACTTTACAGATATAGGTGGTTCTACATATGAAAGAACAATAACAGCGATAGATGAAGATACAATTACGATAAATGCCGGATGTTCCAACTATGGATCCGGTATAAAAATTTACAAAAAAATCAATTCCGGGGATAAAATATTACGCGCGGTTACTGCTGTAGGATCTGCTATTATTTCCATCGACCGTCCTATAGAAGTTAGAACTGGATATCCATTGACTTTAGATGTTTTCAAGGTTACTGCTGATAAAGGGTTATTTTTCAATGGTGAAAATGGTGATATGAAAGTAATGGGAGATTTATTTGTTGCTGCAAAAAATAATAAAATTCGATTTATAGACTCCGGAATAAATCTTACAGATGAAAATTCCCCATTTGAATATTCAACATCTTTATTAAATAGAATAAAATTTTCAAGAAAACAAATTTATAGGCGAATACGTCAAGAATTGACTTTTGATTTTTTTAGGAAAGTTACTTCGAATAATGATGATTATCAAACGGGAAATTATATTCGGTCTAAAGTTTGGAACACACGTTTAAATGTAACACCCGAAAATTATGACATAAAAGAACAACAAATGAGACTAATGAATTTATTAGAGAATGATGAGTCCTCTGGAACTTATACGGGAGCTCAAAACATATGTGAATTTGTCGCACAAGGTATTGGTCTTGACGTTAGAACAAAATATTACTATCCAGGCTCTCCAAATGATGAAGAAGAATTTAGTGGGGGATTTGTTTTTGAATTTATGCCTGAGAGAGAACCCGGGCATCACAATTTTTATTACAAATTTTCTTTACGAGGAAATTACAGAATTCCGTATTATAGCTCAAAACCACTGCATCCACCGAGATATATGCCATGTGTAATTTATCATAATAGTAAATATTGGTTGGTTTGGGAATCAGAAATGAACGATGAATTTTTTCAAAGAGAGGTATTCAAAAAAACATGGTCTGAAGTTGGGAGTTAAGACAAGTTTATTTCAATCCTTATCCACAGCGTAAAAATTTACATAATAAAACAATAAATATTTAAATATGGAGGATATAAATAATGGCTAACTATTTTTATCTTGTGAAAGATACTACAGGTCCTGCCAGTCCAAGTATTCAGATTGACGCCGATGCTCAGTTTGCGGTTCAACAACTTGTTGAGGCTACAATAGGGACGGGTGATGGAGATACGACAAACTACCAGATGAAAATCTGGGGAGACGTTGATACGGAATTTAATGCGGATGTTCAGGGCACAGAAGAAAATTCAAACTGGATTTCATACGCCACATCAAAACAAATTAAGTTGTCATCCGGAGATGGTTCAAAGACAGTTTACCTGAAAATAAGGGATGATGTATATAATGAGAGTTCCCAGGCCTCAGATTCTATAATTCTTGATACCACATTGCCGGTTGTGACTATCACAGGTCCTGATGTTTCGAAAATCTCCAAAAAGGCTACCAAGAATGTTGCGTCGTTCAGCTTTTCGATTGATACCATATTCGATGAATACGTGGTCAAAGTTGTCGCATCCACAGGTGCTGCTCATGATACCGGAACAGTTATTTTAACAGCAAATGGTTCGGTGAATATGAGTGGAAATGATGGAGATTATCCTGCTTCAACACCGATTAACTGTCAGATAAACTGTGCCGATCTGGAAGTGGCGAGCGCAGCCGACGGACAGAAAATCATAAAAGTATTCGTAAGAGACAAGGCCGGTAACTGGTCCGTATAAAAGGGGGATGGAATATGTCCTCCTTTTTTTATTTAACCAAGGATACGACGGAACCTGAAATAAACGTAATTTCCCCGGGGAATACGATGGTAGGAAATATGGAATATTTCAGAATTGAGAGCAACGAGCAATTATCGAATATCCAGGAGTTTTATTTTGTTGATTCAAAGGGTGACAAACATGATTTGATTCTGGATTTTCACGAAACATATTTTGATGGGACTTACCAGTTTAGTGATATTTCAGATGGGCAGGTAATTTTAAATGCTCTTGTATATGATGAGGTTTTAAATCCATCCAGGATAGTACAAATTCCCATAGATGTTTATTCGAGAAAAGTTTTTATTGAACTGCTTGAGCATAAAAAGGTAATCGAGTTTTCCGAACTCGAAAAGAACCTGGTTATTTCTGAGGAGAAAAAATACATAGATTTACTGGAAGATAAAAAACAAATAATTATCCTGGAATCCGGGAAAAATATTGAAATACAGGAGGTGAAAACCCGTGAATAGCTATCAATCGGGAAACACAATTAAAATAACAGCTACTTTTAAGGATGAAGGTGGAAACATTTTCGATCCCGCTTTTATCCCTTCCCTTAAATTGTATTCCGGCGACTACTCATTGATAGATACTTTCACTCCTGTGAAAGAAAGCGAGGGTATTTACCATTATTTTTTAACACTTCCGGAAGACACTCATCCGGAAATGTACATTTATGAGTGGAAAACGCTTGTAGATGGGAAACCCGTTTTAAAAAGGCAACAATTGAAGGTGGATTTTGTATGATAAATGTTTTAAGTCTTTCAAAGGAGAAGGTATCGCAGGTTGAAGGGATGAATTCATCGATAGTTTCCTTTGAATCGGATGAGGATATCTGGGGCTGGAAAATAAAAAGGAACGGCATTTCTCATGATACGGGGATACTTATAGATGAATTCAAACTGGATGTTGCTTATTTTGGTTCCGAAACTGTTGGGAATTTGGGTTCAAGGACAGTCGGAGAAATGAGCAAAATAGATTCGGGAGTGGATATAATGTCCGAGATTTTTTCTTCCGATCTTGATTTAGGTTCCAACCGTTTGAATGTTTACGGAATAGATATGAATGATAACTGGGATTCGTACACCGAATAAAGGAGGTTAAGATGTCAAATACGGTTACACCAAAACACGGCCTTACAAAATTAGATGATGATTCCACCTCTTTTAACCAGTTCCGGATAGATTATGGGAATAACCTGAACAAAATAGATGAGATGGCCATTATATACAGTCAGACAAATGAACCAACAAATAAAATAGGAGGTAAAACTCTGTGGTGGAATCCAAGTACTGAAATACTTAAGTGCTGGACCGGATTTGCCTGGGAAATTATTTCAATTTCAGAATTAAAAAATGATGCTTCGCCTGAATTAGGGGGCGAGTTAGATTCCGGAGAAAATACAATCGGATTTACCGAGAAAGCTAATACACCGAACTCTGGAACAGTTACGATTGACTGGAAAGATTCTAATAAGCAAAAAGTAACTCTAGACCAAAACACCACAATAAGTTTCACTGCCCCCAGTAATCCATGCAATTTATTATTGAAAATCGTCCAGGATTCTACCGGTGGAAGGTCAATAACTCTTCCCAGTGGAATTAAATGGCCTGGTGGGAATGCACCTACATTTTCAACAGGAGCAAATTCAATAGACATTCTTTCGCTTTACTATGACGGATCCACTTATTATGGCCAGGCCGGAATAGCATTTTCTTAATAAGGTGATATAAATGGCCAATTATGATATTACACTTGAAAACACTTTGGAAATAGATACCAATTATGGAATTGGTGTAAATCCCAGAAAGTGGAAAAATGGAATTATAAGCGTAGGATACAGAAGTGTGAACAATGATGCGGCATTTCAAACTATTTCATATAATTCAAATTATGAAATGGCGAATATAGATCATCTTGTAATCGAAACAAATTACGCTATGTATGTGAGACAACTAGTTCTGGATAATACACATGCAATATTTACTTACAGACAATCAGGTAGTGCTTATTTGCAAGTTATATCATGTAATTCCAATGGAGATTCTTTAACAAAACTGGGAAATAAACTTCGTTTTGATTATTATGAAAATACGGCCGAGTTTTATATTATAAATGAAACTTCAAGCTATATATATTTTATTATGGTTTTTACAGGTTCTTCTGATTATGATGGATACCTCCAGACATTCAAAGTAGACAGGAATACCTGGGCAATTTCAAGTATAGATAAAATTGAATATGATACAGATTCCGGGTGGGACTGTAGCATGGCACAGATAGATTCAACACACTATATCGTGTCAAATAATGGTGGATCGGGAAAAGGATATATAAGAACATTTTTTGTAAATGCTGATGGAAGCAATATAACAAAAATTGATGAATTACAGCATGAATCTACAAACTGTCAGCATACTGCGCTTTGTAAAATTGATGATGCTCATTTTGTATTAGCTTATAAAGGTGCCAATGATGATGGTTATATAAAAATGTTTTCTATTGATAGTTCCTATGAAATAAATCAGATTGATTCACTTGAACATGATACTGTTGAAGCCCAAAATAATAGCATTATTGCTTTAGATTCAAAACATGTAGCGTTAGTATATAAGCAATCGAGCACAGGATATCTGAAAATATTCTCGATCAGCAGTAATTATGGAATCAATCAATTGAGTTCAACTAGTTTCGGAACTTCTAATTCTTCTCAAATAATTTCCAAACTTGACAATGATCATTTTGTTATTGGATATACAGGCAGTTCAGACGATGCTTATCTGAAAATTTATTATGTTGAAATGCCTGATAATGAAGAGAGGAACAACGTTTTATTTTATGCCATGAATTTTTAATTGAATAGGAGGAAAAAATGGCTTTAAGTTCTGCTAGAGAAACACAACTTAATGGAATTAAAGATGAGTTTGCCGATGTAATTTATAAGGCTGTGAATGATGATTCTTCAATACCTATAGACGATAGATTAAGAACATTAGAATTTTCAACAAGAATCATAAGGGAAATCAAATCGTTTATAGATATAGAAACGGGACAGAGTTAATGGTTGATTTTTTAGATAGTAATAAATGGTTTGGTGTGATTTTGGGGATAGTATCCATGGTTGTAGGTTTAGGCTATGGATACTTTTTTATTAGTGGCCAACCGATAACGATAAAAGCTGATTTTCTGGTTCCGGATTCAACCCCTGCCGTGACTATAGCTCCCTTCGTTCTTTTGAACGATCAGTCGCAGTGGGGAGACTATTCAATAGATGAGATTTTATGCCATGAAAAGGTTCATATCATTCAGAACTGGAGTTGCCTAGCTTTAGGTGGAACATCATTCTATGGGATCTATGGACTTAATTATGTTGTTAATTTAGGTATTTATGACGATCCGGGCTCAGCCTACTACAACATATTTTTTGAACGACAGGCCTATGAATATCAATACGAACATTTCAAACCGGATCTGGAGGTTAATTTTTGAAATGACTACTGCAAAAGAATTGACGCTTGAAGAATTAAACGAAAATATTTCGGGTGTTTTAGAAGTAATGAGGGAAGTAAAAGAAGATATAACTGAAATCAAAGGTGAAACCAGAGAAATAAAATGTGAACAGCGGTCAATCAAGGAACATAACAAAGAACAGGATAAAAAAATATCTTCACTCAATGAGAACGTGAAAAAGTATAACTACACTGTTGAAAATGGCTATGCCGAAAAAATAGTTAACAAGGTACTGGATTCCCAGGAAAAGGAAAAACAACACAAAAGGGAGATGGAAAAGAAAGAGCAGGAACTTATAACGTTAAAAGTTCAAATGAAAAATAAAATATTAATTTCTATTTTCTCATCGTCCGGAATTATAGCCTTAATAATTACTCTTATTTTCAATAGCTTAAATGGAGGTTAATAAACTGAAATGAATAAAAAAGAAAAATTTGTAAAAAAGCATATAAAAGACGCTTTATTAGTTGAAATGGTTACAGGATTTCCCGCCAGGATGTTATTAGCTCAGGCAGCACTTGAGACCGGCTGGGGACAGCATATTCAGGGTCATAATCTCTTCGGGATAAAAGACACTTCATTTTTCCCGGGTTATACAAAAATGACCACAACCGAATATGTAAAGGATAAGAAGGGAAGGGTAGTCGCCAGCTTTGAAACATTCCCGAGTTTTTTGCATTCGATGATGTACTACATTTCCCTAATTAAAAATAATCCCCGTTATCAATATGCCTGGCTAATGTACAAATATAAACCGAAGGAATATTATACGGAACTTCAAAAAGGCGGATATGCAACAGATCCGGATTATGGTGAAAAATGCTACAACGTTTATTTAAGTATAGAGGACGACTGGATAATAAAAGGAGATGATTAAATGGAATGGTTATATTTCGTAATAGCGGCCGGTATTGTAGCCGGTTTTTATTTTTTTGACAAGAAAGTTATGCAGAAAAAGGAAAAGGAAACTAAAGAAGAGTATGAAAAAAGGATGGAAGGAATAAAAAAAGGTCTGGAAATAGCGGTTTATGGAGCAGATACTGTCACCGAATTCACAAAACTTTTCGATAAGGATCCCGACAATACCTCACAGCTTGAAAAAATAAGGGATATTGTGAGAGAAGGTATATCCGGAGCAAATGAAACTTATGGGGAAATACATGATTATTATAAAACCCATGAGGAAATAGATCCCGAGGAAGTAAAAGAAATGTACACTGATCACGCCGTGGAAATTACAGCAGCTCTGGCGGATAAGGATCCGAAAGTAAATCTTTCTTCGGATGATAAGGACCTTATAAAGAAAGTAGTCAAGGCTGAATATGGATTGTTGAAAGGAGCTTTTTCAAAAAACTGATTATGGACCTGTTAAAGGTCCTCATACAACCGGATCAGGCAATTCAGTTTTTAAAAGCTCTAGGTATTCCGGAGGATAAGATAAAACAGGTTTATGGACTGAATTATGATATTGACACAAACAAAATAACTCGTGAAACTCTGGGAATGATAGAGCTATTCAAGAAAAATAAATGGGGACTCAATGTAGGAGGAAACACAAAAATTATAGGAGTTACTACAAGCTACGAACTTAACCCACTTGTGAGTTTCCATGTCGGTACAACTAAAAAATATGATAATTTTTTTGATTTTAAAAAGGGCTATGGAATTTATGCGGGAGTTGAAGTTTTCTTCTAGTTTATAGTGTCTAATTCCCGTGAACACATCAGTTATTAGGCTCCCCGTGGGGCTGCCATATTTTACCCTAATAAATAGGGGGGTTAGATGAGAAATGATCTCATTCTGCCCCCCTGTTTTTATGTCAATTGTCAGATGTGGGTATTATCTGTATATATCCGTTATCCATTATTATAACCTTTTCCACATAATATCTAATGGCAGCCCTTAATGCCTCATATTCACGACTCTTTATAGCGTTCTTTAGCTCTTTTATCCTATTATAGAGGGATTCAGCAGTTATGTATTCGTGTTTATCCCTATCGAGGATTTTTATTTTTTCATTAATTTCTTCTCTTTCTTCTTCAAGTTTTGCGGATTCTTTTAAAACACTATCTAAATTGATTCCTTTTTTTATTGCTTCTACTATTTTATTCTCGCTTTCAATGGTTTCATTCAATTTCTTCACCAGCCCAGCACGCTTTTGTTCTTTGTTTTTATCAAGACTCCTGGCAAATTCGTTCATAATGCTTACGGTATCTTCTATATTGTCATTTTCTAATTTTTCTATGATTTCATGTTTAAGATATTCTATGACATAATTTTCTACCTTGTTCCTGCTTATATGTCTTGATGGTTTATGACGAAGGCATCGATAGGTAACCATTTTAGTACCTCCGGATCCTTCCATTCTATATCCGCATATTCCACAAAAGATAAACCCGCTTAATAAGTACTCATTTTTTCTGGGTACTACGGATCTGAAGCGCTGGGCTGCTCTCATCCATAATTCTTCCGTTATTATTTCGGGAATTGCTCCCTGAACAATAATGGCATCTTTCCGGTTTATATGATGCTGTCTCTTAGTTCCTTTAGCGTAAACCTGTACTCCGTAATACTTTTTGTTATGTAGTATGTCATATAATGAAGTTTTTGAGAATTCTTTTCCTCTCTGAGATTTTATTCCTCTTTTATTGAGTGAATCTATTATAGTATCATATGAATCTCCATCTGCAAAACGTGTAAAAATCTCTTTTACAACCGATGCTTTTTCTTCGTCAATTTCCAATTTTTTCCTCTTTTTACCGTAGGGATCCTTTACCTCTATTACTTTATATCCGTAAGGAGGTAATCCTCCCATAAAAAAGCCATTCTCGGCATATGACCGCATTCTATGGGCCGTTCTGCTCGCTATTTTTTTCCTTTCCCAGCCACCGAGAATCAGATTCATTCCTCGAAGAACTTCCGCTATATCATCCAGTGGATTAACTCCACCATTGACAGAGATAGTAAAAATTCCTTCTTTCTGTAGTTCTTCTATAAGGACCTCGTCGGAAGCGCCGCCTCTTCCAAACCTCTGGAAGTCGTGTACAAAGATTACGTTATAGAGTCCCTCACGACAATCTTCTAACATCTTTAAGAAGTTTTTTCTCCCTGTATTTTTTCCACTCTCTTTATCGGAATACTTTTGTATTATTTTCATTCCATAGCGATTTGCTTCTCTTTCGATCTCCGTGAACTGAGCATCTAGTGACAGATCGGACTGATGTTTTGTAGATACCCTGGCATAAGCGCAGGCTCGAATATTATCCAGGACTTTTAAAAGTTCTTCTTTCATATCTCTATCCCTGGCCTTTTATTCTGTTTATTTGAAAATACCCCATAATATGTAAAAACTTGTATCATCACTGATATTTTAAACCTCCTGTATTGTTAATGGTAAACGGTTTTGAATTGTTTGATACAAAGCAGGCTCTGAAAATAAAAACAGAGCCTGCAACGCAAGCTCTACATTATGTGGTGATTTATTATAACATTATTTATATTTTCTTTTTAAATATGAATGATTTCTATATAAGTAAGATATTAAAAGCAACAAGTATTCATTCTTATTATATTCCTTAGGTTTTTTCAATTTCTAAAATTTTAATAATATTATCGATAGTTGAATTGAAATTTTGCTTGATTTCACATTCCCATATAGTAATAACTTTCCAACCATTTTCTAATAAAAAAGCCGTGTGTTTTTTATCCCGTTCTTTGGTTTTAGCAATTTTTTGTTCCCAATAATTTTTTCTTGATTGTGAAGTATGAGAATATCGGCACCCAGCTTCATGACCGTGCCAAAAACATCCATGTATAAAAATTACTATACGTTTCTTGGTGAAAACTATATCAGGTTTTCCGGGAAGTTCCTTATAGTTTACCCTGAAACGGTAGCCTAATGAGTGCAACTTTTTTCTTATCAAAAGCTCTATACTTGTATCTTTGCTTTTGATATGAGACATAATTTCACTGCGTCTTTTTCTAGAAACAGTATCAGCCATTTGAATGTTTTCCTCTATTGTTTATTAATTTATACATCATAAATTTTTTATTGAACCCCTAAAGTGTCGCATCTTTTGGCTTTTTCTTTTCTTGTTCATATATGTTTTTCAAATTTTTTAAAAATTCTTTTATGTTAGATTGAGAATCAATACAAATTTTATAAAGAATTTCTAATCTTAAAACACGATTGCCCACTTTATTAACACCTTCAGAAGATGCAAGTTTATATTTTTTTATTTCCTCATTTATCTTTCGTAAATTTCCATCATGAAAATCTATATCAAATTCATTTCGAAATTTATTATATGCAAGTACAAACAATTTGAATCTTTCGAAAATCTCATCTGAGTAATTTATATTATTATCCATTAACTTAAATGAAAAGCAAAATAATGTATACATCTGTGCTTTTTTTGAAATAAATGATATTGTAGTTTTATCGTTTAACTTTTCTATTATATCCATTGCTTCTTTTATTTTTTCAGTTAAGTTATAATCTTTATCAAATTCTTCCGCATAATCTTCGTAGTAAGCATTTATTTTTTTATTATCTGTTTGACTTGTAATACCTTCTTTTGCCAAAATATAAATTGTACTGCAATATTCAACATCTTTCATTCTTTTTGCGTCTGTAAAACTGAATAATCGTAAATCTTTCCAAAAGTTAAGATTTGAAAGCTTCTCAGCTTCATCACCAAAAACACTTTCTTTACTATGCCGTTTTTCTTGGGGATTAAGGCTATAATTGGTAAGATTAAGACGATAAAACATATTGGTAATTTCCTCTTTTGTAAGTTGTCGGTCTATATTGACTACTGGTAAGTTATATGTCCATATTTTTCCTTTATCAGAATCATCAAGTTTATCAAAAGATTTATTGCAATATTTTTGCCCCTTTTCTTTATCTAGCAGGTGTTTTTCTTCTAATTTGAACTTTCCATCAATAAATTCAACTATTGAATTAATCCGCTGTTGCCCATCAACAATATGTGTAAGTGTATCTCCCGTAGATACATCTGTATTAGAAGGCCAAAAAAATACTTCTGGGATTACTAAATCTAAAAGTATGGTTTCAATGAGCCGTATTTTATCCTGTAGCACCCAAATACTTCTCCTTTGGTAAGAAGTATCGATTATTAATAGACCTTTTCCGAAACTATCAAAGATGTCTTTTATGGATTTTGTATTTCTATGAAATAGTATTGGCATTACAACTTCCCCCCCTCATAATCTTTTTTAATGAAGAAATATGATAGTCTTCAAAATCATCCCATCTTCTATAAAGCCGATATGCTATATCGTGTTTAATATATAAATTATTATGCAGAGATTTTTTAGAATTTACGGATATATCTTTCCACGTTTTTCTACATCCTTCTATTTCTAGCAAATTGTACTCGTCTATATAGCCACGATAAATTGCTGTAGGTATGTGTTGATATAAAGCCCCATATTTGGATTTATAAGATTTTCTAAGTAAATCCCAAAACATTTGAAATAATTGGTTTGAAATAATAGCAATATCAACATCAGATTTTTTTCTATGGGAATCACCATGATTATCATCATTAAATTCTTTAAATAATTTATTTTGTTTAGGTGATATGGGAGTCAAACTATATCCTATTTTTCCACTTCCAACCATTGCAATATTATTAAAATTTATTTTCAAATCGTCACTAATGATTTTTTTAAAATCACCAGTAAAATTTACTATGTCGTCGCTTTCAATTTCCAAAATGGTTTCGAAATACCAGCAATGTGAACGCAAAATATGTTTTAAATAAAAATCTTTAGCTGATAAATCAGCAATATCAGTTTTTATTTCTTTTAGTGAATATGACATATTTATATTTCACTCCCTCTTTAGGTTTATAAAAACCGATTTCATATAAAAAATGGCTAGTAATGTCTGCATTAATTCAGGATGTACTTTCAACTTGTTTTGCCTTTGATTGATTCCATCTTTTTACTATAACAAAATTTTTCGGAGTACCCGCATAAACTTTCTTTATGAAGCCATGGTTAATTGAATTTATATAATTATAAACATGATCTTTAGGTGATTTATTAATATTCAAGACAGTTTTATATCTGGGTGCCTTTAGTATTTTGTCTTCTAAATAGTTACGAATAGTTTTGGCAATACCCTTGGAAAGTAGGAAAGGTACACCGTTTCCAATCGTTTTAAACATATCTGACAAACTAATATCTTTTGGTAATTCAAATTCAGCAGGTAATGATTGAATAGCCATAGCTTCTGATACAGAAATCCGCCGTACTTTATATGGATGGAGATGAACTTCATTATTACCATATGCTGCAGTAGGGGAATAGCGCCATCTATGAAGACGCTTGTATGATTTTTTATTAACATCACCTTCTGGTATATTTTGCATTTTGTTAAGGCCGCTTCTAGGTTTGAAAAAATTTTCAGCGTTGGGATGATTTCCGACATTATTCTTATCGAACCAAAACTGTACTGTTAATTCTTGCATATTATTGTTTGGATTGTCTGTAATACTACTTTCCTGGAAAGGATCGGATCCTGGCCATTGTATATTTTTTATATTAGCCAAAGAATGGCTTATATTAGAAGTCCATGGGAAATCGATTATTTGATTATTTTTATAACTATTCTTGGAAAGCAAGCTAGAATTAATACCAAACAATAATATTCTTTCTCTATCTTGCGGAACACCAAACTCCAAAGCGTTTGTGAGACGCTCAGTTGTAATATAGTTTGCTTTATACAATTTGGTTTTTAATTCCTCGTAAAAATTTTTGTGGCGTGCATTACACCAGAGCCCCTTCACGTTTTCAAACAGAAAAAAATCTGGTTTCATTTTGATTATTAGATTAATATAGGTTAAAGAAAGTTTTCCCTTTTCCCCCTCTCTTCCTTTGTTTTTTCCTCCAATAGAAAAATCAGGACAAGGAGGACCACCAATGAACCCTATCAAACAATCATTTTTGCGTGTATCATTAATATAAGTTTGTAATTCGGATTTTCTTTCATTTAAATATTCATTTATGTTTGTATTCCAATATCCATATTTTGGAATGTGCATATCCATTTTTGACCGCGAAAAAATATAAGCTTTCAGAAATGCAGGCGAAAGTTCATTAACGAATTCTACATCATAACCTGTTTTTTCAAAGCCTAAATCTAAAAGTCCACTTCCAGCAAAAAAAGAAAAAATAACAATTTTTTTATTATTCATTAATACGCTGCTCCTTCATCTTGCATCTTAGATAGTACTTGTACTGCTTTTTCCGTAAGAAAATACTTCCCACGCGTAGGGCTTTTTTGGATTATATAACCATTCTCTTTTAATTCAGAAATGATTATATTAACTTTTTTCTTGCTTAATTGTACTATGTTAGCAATGTCTTGTTGTGAAAGCGGTATAATATCTTTACCTTTCACTTCAATACGTCTTTCAGCCATACATTGCAAAACCTTATAGCGATTATTAGAAAAAAACATTAAATTCATCTAATACCTCTCTTTTATTAGTATAAAAATTATACCAATAACACTCCTCTTTTTCAACCAATAAGCAAAAAATAGTTAATCATTATATTCTTTATAATAAAAAAAGATTGTTTATATGTATCTATTGTTTTCATAATAAAGTTCTTACTTTATATAAGAAAACAAACTTGGTTCTGGTGTTTCGAATTTTATATGTTAAATATCTTTTTTCCCCTGTTCTTTTTCTTCAAGTAATTTCTCAAGTAACTCTATTTTTCTTTGCTTTATTATTGAATTAATTATTTATTTCATACTCTTCAAAGCCAGGTGATTTATACTGACTTAAATCGTTTAGAATTAAAAATACTAAAGCTCCATTTCTTGGTAAAAATGTTATACCGGGTTTCTTACCGAGAACAAAGGCCGCCGTGGCGAAGGCATCGGCCAGCATGGTTGAACTGCTGATAACGGTGGAACTCATCACCCCCGACCTCGAGGGATAACCCGTTTCGGAATCCAGCAAGTGGTGATATCTGATCCCGTTCTCAACGAAGTAATTCTCATAGTCTCCGGATGTCGCGACGGAACCGTCATATAAATAAATATATTCTATTACGTCCTGCTCACTGCTTCCCCTGGGATTCCTGATTCCTATAATCCACGGACTTTTGCCGTATTTCGGACCAATTATTCCGATATCTCCACCGGCATCTATATAACCCGTCGCATTTTCATCTAGTGATTTAATTATTTTCAGAGCGGAATCCACAGCATAACCCTTCGCGATACCGGCCAGATCGATTTTCGCACCGTTGAGCAACCTGACAAAATTCTGACTGTCTCCGTCAAAAACAATATTTTCATAACCGACCGTGCTCAGAACTTCCTCTATTTCTGAATCCTGTGGAACACTCTTTTCAGAATTCATGTCATCGAACCCCCACAAAACTGTCACGGGATAAATGGTGGGATCGAACGCTCCATCGGTTATTCTGGCAACCTCTTTAGCTTTCGAAAGAATGAAGGCCGTCTCTTCGTCTATTTCTACTCCTTCTTCGCCCGCCATGTTTATGAGGTTAACGATGCTTCCCTCGGTATGCGAGTATTTCTCATCAATCCTTTTAATCTCTTTAAAGGCCTTATCAGCAAGACAAGAAGGGTCATTTTTTGAAGCAACCTTGATAGTTATATTAGTTTCAAATAAAGATTCTGTTCTACTAAAATAATTTATAATATTTTCTTCTTTTGATGGATAAGAATTATCATTTAAATTATTATGTGATGGATCACAAGCAGAAAAAAATAAAATTATGAGCATCATCGAAAGTGATGCTATTACTACTTTTTTCAAAAAAACCTCCTATAGTAAATAACAGGAAGTTCTTCACTAAACTCAATAAGATAAAAATAAGAAAAAATAAAAAAATTAAGAATCTTCTCTAACCTACTTACTTATAATTGTACCTATTATAATACATTCATCTTTCTAAGATCTGTTCTCTTTACCAAACTCAAATTTACCTCGTTTTTGTAGTAATTTGAGGTGTTTTAAATCTAATTTCTAAAGCTCCAACTTATTAGATAATTATCCTCAAAGTATAAATATATAACATCGTAAGTTTTACCTTGATATCTTTGATTCCTGTATACAAGTTGATTGCGTGTGCCCCAAGAATAAACATCTTCATTATTTGAATCCGGCTCGCCCAAAATATAAGTTACTCTATAAATTGACATACCTATTTGTAGCTCAGTATTGGTATTGTATGGTGGTGGTGTAGAATTTGTACTTGTTTCGTATGCTGGATTTATGACGCACGCCCACGTCCCGCCAAGAAAACCTCCCCAGAACGTCACAGTATAAGGCCATGTTTTAGCGTCAGGGTTTTTTGATGATGCTATACCGCCTGCGGTAAGTGCCCCTATCATAACAATATCTGAAACTATCGCTAAAGTTTTAGCTTGTTTTACTATGCCGCTATCTGTTGATTTTGGTAAACCATTATTCAGAATAGTAGCACATCCAGAAAATATAAAAACTAAAACCACCAATAAAAAAATAAAAATCTTTTTCATCCAAAAACCTCCTATATATTTGTAAATAACGGGAAACTCTTCACTAAACTTAATAAGATAAAAATAAGAAAAAGTAAAAAAATTAAGAATTTTCTCTAACCCATTTGCCTATAATTGTACCTATTATAATACATTCATCTTTCTAAGATCTGTTCTCTTTACCAAACTCAAATTTACCCCGTTTTTGTAAGAATTTGGGGTTATTTTACAATAATCTTATTCCTTGCTTGTGTCTTCAAAGGGTAGAAAAGCATATAATTCATCCACCAGTTCGTTTGCTTCTCCGTTCTCAGGGTTCTCATTCTGAAATTTTTTAACTTCCTTCCAGGCTTCTTTTAAGAAAGCCATAGCGGACAAACTTTTATAGTATTTTTCTATTTTATCTTTAAAGATTCCTATTTCTTCCATTTGAATTCTGGTTTTTTCTTTCATATCGTTCAATTTTATTTCAGAATAATCAATTTTATTTTTAGCTTCAGAATTCCTTTTTTCATCTTCCTCATATAATTTAGCTAAATTTTCATTATATTCTCTTTCTCTTTTTTCTGACCTTGCGGCACTGGATAATAAACAAGAAGCTATCAATATCATAATTAGTGGGAATATAGTAAATGTATTAAAAGCTAAAAAAATACATAATATTGCTGGTATAACTAATAGATAACTTGCAAATGAAGGCCTTTTTAATGCATTGACAACTCCCAATAACATAACTAAGCTGCATAGCATCGTAAAGCCACCTATAAAGCTTTCGTAGTTTCCTGCCGATTTGAGTACATTTTCAACAGATAAAATATAAATACCCGCAAAAAATAATATTAAAGAAAATATAAGTCCTATAACAAATCCAGCTGTTTTCACAATTTACTTCCTATGGAATTTGATATGTATCTTTAATTCTTTGTTCTTCTACTTCTAAATCAATTGTTAATTTATATGAAAAGTCTTTATCAATCATTTTATTTAAAAGATAAATCGGTTCCCCAAAATACACTCTACACATTAAGCTTTTGCCATAATTATGCTCCCTTAAATAAACAGATGAATTATATTTGCCATTAACGGTTTTATACTTAATATATTTTTCTTTTAATTGTCCTTCTACTAAAAAATTATTTGCTACTAAAAAAAAACCATTTATTCCATATGTGTCAACATAATCTTCGTCAACAATATTAAATACTAATATAAGAAGCGTGCCTTCGGGAAAGGATAAATGATTTTCCTCCGCCACTCTCGGTTCAATAACTAAAATATCCGCAATTATTATGGGTTCTATAGTCTCTTGAGAAAAAACAGGTATTTTATTTAATGCGTGATTGGCTAAAATATTTAATTTTTTTTCAGAAACTATTCCATTAAATCCAAAGCACATAAAAACAAACAAAATAAAAAGACATATTAAAAAAGATCTTTTCATACTTATTACCCCCTTTTGTATGGTTGCAGTGATCTCTTCACTAAACTCAATAAGATAAAAATAAGAAAAAGTAAAAAAATTAAGAATTTTCTCTAACCCATTTGCCTATAATTGTACCTATTATAATACATTCATCTTTCTAAGATCTGTTCTCTTTACCAAACTCAAATTTACTCCATTTTTGTAGGAATTTTGAGTTATTTTACAATAATCTTATTTCTTGCCTGTGTCTTCAGTGGGCAGAAAAGCATAAAGTTCATTTACCAGTTCGTTTGCTTCTTCGTTCTCGGGGTTCTCATCCTGAAATTTCTTAACTTCTTTCCAGGCTTCTTTTAAGAAAGCCATAGCGGACAAACTTTTATAATACTTTTTTATTTTATCTTTAAAGATTCCAATTTCTTCCATTTGAATTCTGGTTTTTTCTTTCATATCGTTCAATTTTATTTCAGAATAATCAATATCGTTGTAAGTTTCAGAATTTCTTTTTTCATCTTCCTCATATAATTTAGCTAAATTTTCATTATATTCTCTTTCTCTTTTTTCTGACCTTGCGGCACTGGATAATAAACAAGAAGCTATCAATATCATAATTAGTGGGAATATAGTAAATGTATTAAAAGCTAAAAAAATACATAATATTGCTGGTATAACTAATAGATAGCTTGCAGCAGAAGGGTGCTTTAATGAAATAGAAGATCCAATTAACATAATAATACTCATAAAGAAAGTAAAAACTCCTACATATTCACTAATTGAAGTTAAAGAAGTAATAGCACCACTAACACTCAATATAAAAATGCTTATAAAAAATATAATAATAGTAAATATAAGTCCTATAACAAATCCTGCCGTTTTCATAAATTCTCCTTCTAATTTAATTTTTCAAAGTATAATTCATAATAATCTGAGAGATTAGAAAACTCTAAAATCAACTCTTTATCGACTGTGTTTTTATAAAGTTTTTCTGCACCATTGATAGCTTCTTCTGGAAACAAACTAAAAAGGGTTTCTGAATAATTGTCATAGTCATAGATACGCACAGTTCCAAAACCTTTTGTTTTAAAAATAATTTTGTAGACTCCTTTAGGTAAGAAAAAAGGATCAGTTAATTTTGAACTTTTTCTACTACCATCTCCTTCAAACTTTAATTCTCCATTGAATGTTTTGTCACTTTCGTTTTTTAATTTAATTATAGATCTTTGCAAAGAATACAATTCTTTTAAAGCTTTATCTTTTTCATCATTATTTAATAAACTAATGATTTTACTAATGCTATCATTATAAGTTTCTAATGATTTAGTCGACTCATTTTCAGATACAAATAAATTAGAAATGAAAAAAATAACAAAAATAATGAAAAAAATAAGAAAAATAATTAAGAATATCTTTTTCACCAAAAAACCTCCTATTTTGTAGATAAGAGGATGCCCTTCACTATTAACTCATGAGATAAAAATTAAGAATTTACGCTAACTTATTTTCTTATGATTATACTTATTAGGGAGCATTTTTCTTATAAAATCTATTCTCTACAAAGAATAAACTTAGTTTTGGTGTTTCGAACTTTATATTTTAGATATCTTTTTTCTCCTGTTCTTTTTCTTTTAATATTTTTTTAAGGAGTTCTATTTTTTCCTGTTCTCTTTCATCTTCCTTTTTTTCCCTTTTTCTTTTTTCATAGTTAAGATATAATCCAACTACCATTAATAATACTGATATAATACTTCCATATATTGATACAATAATTTCATACATTGAATGAGCATAAGTAAAATAGGTCAGGCTCACTAAACCTATTACAAAAAGAAGTATATCCATTTATTCCTCCCCCCATTATTACTATAAAATCCATTTCCTTTATAAAAATCAAAAAGCTTCCTACGTGTTTTAAAATAACAAGAACTTTCACTAAACTTAAAACTTAATTAAGATAAGAAAGATAATTCAATTCTCTGTAATTGTAAATTTTTATTATAATGGTTCACCCTTTATCTGAACAGTATAAAAGTCTTCTTTATCTCCGCTTTGAGCACACATAATTAGTATTATTTCATGATTTGCTGAATATACTGGATTTGTATCCCAAGTATATTCGGATGATCCGAAAATTGAAATCAACTTCTTTTTCCATGTTACCTGTGAAGATGCAAAGATGGTTTTGGTTATAAAACTTTTTGGAGGTATAGCACTTGGCGGCATTGGTTCGTTTGATTGGCTGTATTTTTGTCCAGTAATAAATAAAGGATATGATTGTCCATCAAAAACAAAAGAAGATTTTTCCCAAACAATCATTACCGTTTTGTCAGTAGGGTTTTCAAAATCAATGGTTATTCCATTAAAACCGTAATCACCATTGAGCAGTTTGTGATCTATATTCCAATATACATTAGCAATTTTAAGAATCTCGGTATTATAGTCTGAGCTTCCGGGATTTAGCAAACTTATATTTGGTTCCGGCCCGCCCACATTACACGAACTGAAAACTAACATAAGACAACACAAAGCGATCAATGCAATAAAAATTCTGCTTTTTTTCACAAAATTCCCCTCTCTTTTTTTAATTTTTTTGTCGATAAAATTAAACGGAAGCTTTTCACTACTAACTCAATAAAATAAAAATAAAAATAAAAAAAATAAAAAATTCTCCGACCTATTTGCTTATGACTATATCTATTATAGTACATTTATAGTACATTTTTCTTTATAAAATTTATTTTTCTTTAAAATCCAAGAAAAGTCAGAAAACAAATCCAGTTCTGATGTCATCTAACTTATACTTAATGTCCCATGCGTTTTTCTTCAAAACTTAAATCAACTGAATTTCTTAAATTAAAATGGATTTTTTTCTCATGTTCCTTTTCTATAAGTGATTTCTCAAGTAATTCTATTTTCCTTTGATCCTGTTTTTTTTCAAGTTTCTTCGTTTCTTCTTTCGCCTTTAATTCATTTTTTTATTGGTTCATGAATTTCAACTGTGATTGTAAAGATAATAAAGATAACTTTCCAATATAACAACATAAACAAAATCTCCAGAGAAAAAAATCTGTTATTTTCAGTCCCGTGAGGGAAATTTCAATACCCAGAGGATAACCTCAAATATTAACTTTTCACAAAAATTTTAAATTATAAAACGAATTATTAGTGATCTACTTCAACTATTTTGGCTATCGGCGCGTTCTCTCTGACACTTTCGATTCCGTTTATACACTCATGTTTAGTGGAATACCCTTCACTGGTTGCTATGATCTCTCCGTTTGATGCTTTCAGTCTGAATCGGTATTCCCCCTTTTTGTCTATAAAAATTTCAAATTTAGGCATTGTTTTCGCCTCCTTTCAATTCAATATTGGAAAAATTAATTTGAAAATTTTTCATTAATCAGTTTTCGCAAAATATTTCATGTAATAATCTTCATCTATTTTTGTAATGTCCTTATTCAATCTTAATAGCTTTAAATAACCTGCTACTTGCATATATATTTTTTTATGCAAATAATTTTTGAGTTTTTTCGCCAAAGAAATCACTTCCCGTGAATTAACAGGGTTCCCTTCACTCAAACTCAAAAAATAATGATAAAATCAAAAAAAATTAACGATTCTGAAAATTGAAATATTGATTAATTATATAACACAGATTTTGAAATGGCAATTATTGTTTATCTTTACGAAGATCGAGACTTTTCTTAAAAGGAGTTTTCAATTTTTTTTAAGTAGTCTTTATTTTTGGCATATTCGATAAATTGATCCAAAGGTAACGGTTTTGAGAAATAATATCCCTGTACTCCAGTCACATTCAATCCTTTCAGGTATAAATATTGCTCTTTTGTTTCTACACCTTCTACAATGAGTTCAAATTCCTGATCGGAAAACATTTTTACAAACGCTTCAATGATCATACACTCTTCTTTATTATGAACATCGTTTGGCACAAATGCTCTGTCAATTTTTATCTCCATATTTTTAAAGCTACGGATAAAAGCGACATTTGAATTGCCGGTTCCGAAATCATCGATAGCGAAAAGCACATTATCATCGTGTAAGTCCCGGATTTTATTCGCTAAATTGCTATAAAATACGATATCTTCCAGTAGCTCAAGTACCATATATTTTTTTTCTTCATCGGTGAGTTTTATAATGGTACGGGAATTTTTCCTTGTTATATATTCAAAGGTCTGACGGCTTATATTGATCGAAATATAAGCGTCTCCTATTATGTCGGATTCCTCCATCCTTTTCCTGTCTCTCCGTATATTTCTGAAAACGTTTTCATCCAGATCGACAGACAGCTCATAACGATTGATTTCCTCCAAAAACATATCCGGTGTCAAAACGGTGTCTTTTCTTTTCCATCGCGACAGGGCCTCACATCCCAGCAACGTTCCATTCTGAATATTGATGACCGGCTGATAATAATTGACAAATTCATGGTTTTTGAGAGCTTTTTTTAAGCGTGATTTTTTATAACGGTTGTCTGTGAATCTATTTGTAAATCGAACACGGTTAATCAGAAAATATAAGAATATCAGGATAAAATAGGATGGGATTATTAATGACAACATTACAAGCTGCATTTCCCATGAACCAATAGTACATGTTATAGGAGAATACTGGATATGATTCCCATATTCGGAAGATTTATCAAAAAACACCATAAAATATAACTTTTCAGATGCATTATTGGATAAAAAGTAATTGTCGCTGAGATCTTCGATATTAGCATAAGTCGCATATGAGCAGATTTTGCCTTCTTCAACGAAAGTGTCGCTCTCCTGAGTTAAGTCAATATCGGGAAAAATACTTTTTATCGTTCTGTTGTGTTCCTCACTTCCCTCATCATAAGAAAACCCGAAGTTATAGGAACTATTTTCATAGTTCAACATATACCCGTTTTGATCAAACAACAAAGTGTATCCACCTGTAATATTACTGGAAGTTCTCAGATATGATAAATAATCGTGCATTAAAAAATTTACGATAAAATACCCCGTTCGCCTCTCTCCTAAAACTACCGGTGCAGAGATACGTAAAATTGGTTTTGTCAGACCGGTGTTTGGGTCAATTTCGATCTTATCGTCTTCTATGGCTAGATCTATTGCTGAAAGAAGAAACTGGTTTCTTCCAAGTAATTTGGTTTCCGGATAATAATATCTGTCTGATTTATCATGCAGTTCACTTTCCGGTACGGCATAAGGTATTGGAGTTTCCTTATCGACACGAATAGTTTCTATGCCATATAAATTTAAAATTCTTAACTGATCGATCACAGGATTCTTTATCATTTCTTTAATAAATAAGGTTTCTATTTCATTTTTCGGATATCCCAATGTGGCCGATTCGATATAATCGGTTTCTATTGATCTGGTTATCGATATAAGGTTCGATATATAGTTATTGTAGTTAATCACAGCATCCGTGATTAATTTTTGCTGCATATCAACAATCTCTTCCCTTTGATTTAAAAAATGAATATAACTCACCAATAGGGAAAACACTATGATTGCAACTATTAATATTGGGTATAAACGCTTATAAGCATTTTTTAATGCTCTTTTCTCTCCTGGATCAGCACGTGTAAAACTCATATAATATCATTCTCCTGTAATAAAGTGAAAGATAATGATGTCGTGTTATATACATATATTATATGTCATTGTGCGTCGGGAAGTACAGAACATGATAGAGTCCATCGAATGATTGAGATATATAATTAAGTTAAAGAGAAATCATCGCAAATCTGACTCTGATTATTCAAAAAGATTCCCGATTTTGAGAATTCATTTCTGACATTTGAAATGTTAAAGACCTTTTTTCATTTCTCATTTTGTTATTTGTTTTGGTTTAGTTCATTCATGAAAATATGAAAAAGGTTGATAAAAATATTCATCGTAAAAAAGAACTCCCTCTATATTGTACTTTAAAGGGAGTTTTTCGCAGAATTCAAATAAAAAAATTATTTTACTCTTTCATTTATATTGTAATCGCACCTGTTATTTCACACCATTCTTCAATTCGATAAGGAGCGTTACAACATTTATGCTTTTTATTATTGTTGTACGACGTCGGGTAAAATAGCACCCGTTATTGCACCTACATTGACATACTGATTCGGAGCAATAGTAAAAATGTAATACGGCTCAGTTACTTCCGCATTTAAAATATGTCTGAATACAACATAATCAAAGACATCGCATGGAGTGTCTCCCCAAACGTATACATTTAAAATTTTGATAGCATCTTCAAGGTCAACTCTTATATATTCAGTATCGAATATTACATCGCCTCCCCAGATTTCCGTATAAAGTTCCGGTTGCTGCCATTCACCGTTGACTTTTGTTATTATAGCGGTTTTAGATAGGGTATCTCCACAACCAAAAACAAATTGCCACCAAGCAAGATCATCGATATTTTTCGCGCCGCCGTCTTTTAGGTGTCCATCGATGTTGCTTTCCGAAATCGATTCCGGACCTATTCCTCCCGTGAATTCAAAAAAGTGAAGTTCTTCTTCGGGGAATTCTGCCAGAATTTTTTTCTTTGCTTCGTTGATGATATTAAGAGTAAAATAATCATCATCATTCTTAGTTACTACACAGCCACTCAAAACTAAAATAACGATCATAGATAAAATGATCAACCTTTTCATAATGTACCCTCCCAATTTTTAAGCAAAATTGCATAACCTAGCATTTGTATAAAAAACATAACTCTAAAAATAATATATTGCTTTATTATACAATATGGATTTTTAAATGGCAATAAAATTATAATAATTTATATATTTTATAAGAGAATCTTTGAAAAAACTTTGAATAGCATTCTTCTGCATATTTTTGCGTTTTACTTTGGGCGTCAGGTTGAAGTTTTTCTCATCTTCTCAGTGTCGATATGTTATTCGTTTTGAAAACTTTTTTCTCAATTCCAAAGTGACTGCCTTTTAAAATTTTGATCATATTTTCTTCTTCTAATTTTATTAGTATTTCGGTAAGAAGCGAAAAGCGACAAACAATCATATCAATCGTATAAGAATTAAGGGGATCGGAAAAACTTTTGGGAGTTGAGGATAATGATAAATAATTTCTTTGTTCAAAAAAGAAAAGCTTCCCGTTAAGGAAGCTTTTCGTTGTACACTTAGTTTTTTCTCTGTTGTTTATTTTTTAATCTTTAGAATTGATATTTATTATCTGTTATCCATTTTCTATTTTATTTTTACTATCCAGTAATCACTATTTCCATGGTTTCCAGTAACATCTCCATTGCTTGAACCACTTACCCCTGCTACGATATATCCATCATCCGTTGTCAACTCTATTGAATAGGGAGTATCAGTCATTGTGCCTCCAAGACATTCATCCCATTCTATCGAGCCACTATCAGTAAGTTTCAAGATCCAGTAGTCTGTCATTCCACCATGGAATCCGGAAACATCTCCGCCTTCATAACCGGCAGCGGCGGCAACGATATATCCTCCATCAGCCGTTTGCAGGATTGAATTACCCATATCTTCTCCAGGACTACCGAGACATTCCTGCCATTCTATCGACCCGGTATCATCCAGCTTAACTATCCAGCAGTCCATGCCTCCATGATTTCCCGAGACATCACCATCATTTGACCCAGTAGTCGCTGCAACGATATATCCACCATCCGCTGTTTGTACTACTGATTGCGCATAATCGTTGTCTATGCCTCCAAGGCATTTCTGCCATTCTATATTCCCGGCATCATCCAACTTAACTATCCAGCCATCGGATGTCTGGTAAGTATAAGGAGGGTTTGATATATGAATTCCCGAAACATTACCATTATTAACTGAATTAGTAGTTCCTGCAATGATATATCCTCCATCTTCCGTCTGAGCAATTGACCGACCATCATCACTACCGCTGCCTCCAAAACATTTCTGCCATGTTAACGTTCCTGCGGAAGTCATTTTCACAACCCAGACATCGGTGCTTCCGTGATTTCCCGAAACATCAACATTGGTTGAAGAGGTGAGCCCGGCTGCGATATATCCCCCATCTTCCGTTTGTAATATTGATTTGGCTATATCAGCTCCCGTACCACCGAAGCATTTCTGCCATTCTATCGATCCGGCTGCATCCAGCTTAACTATCCAGTAATCCTTATTCCCATGATTTCCAGAAACATCTCCATCAGGATCTGTATAATTTGCTGATGAGGTGCTTCCTGCAACGATATATCCCCCGTCAGTCGTTTGCTGGATTGAATAGGCATCATCATTTTGAGAACCGCCCAGGCATTTCTGCCATTCTATCGATCCGGTATCATCCAGCTTAACTATCCAGTAATCGCTGGCGTACCCATGCAATCCAGTAACATCACCATTTGTTGACTTAGTAGAACCAGCAACTATATATCCTCCGTCCGCTGTCTGGACTATCGATTGAGCGGAATCAGAATTGGTACCACCAAAAGAACCTTCCCATTGAATCATTTCAGTAGTGAATTCGAGGATACCACTATCATATTTTCCACCATATCCGTCCTTTACTACTATTTTCCAGTAATATTTTGTTCTTCCACCGACCATTCCTTCGGGGGAATATGTGCTATTTTCCTGATCGAAACTTACAAGTGGTGGATTCGGAGTGTTTCCGAAATATACGTCATATTTCAATGTGTCTCCATCAGGATCTGTGAATTCCCATGTGAGCGTACTATTCGGACTGATATCTGTCGCATCGTCTGTCGGATTTATTGAAACGGGAACAGGTATGGAATTTTCCTTCGTTGTAAAACTCCAGATGACCCCAACTGTCGCCGCTCCTTCTTTTCTCATTAATGCATCTTCCACCATTTTTTCATTCGAAGCCATTGTTTTACTTTCTCTTGAATATGGCTCGTCTGTTGCCACTACCTGCCAGTAATATTTCTGTCCACGCTCAAGATTTCCTATTGTTATCTCTGTGGCGTCATGTCCTATTCTGTATATTCCAGGTATTGGATCTTTTCCAAAATATATGTCATAGTATAATCCTTCACTGTCTCCTGCAACTTCCCATTTGAGTGTTACACTGTTCCACATTACACCCGTTGCGTTGTTTGTTGGTGTTGCATTTATCGGTTCCGGAATACCTTCAGTTGTGAAGTTATAAACTGCCGAAGGTGTTCTTCCACCTCTTCCATCCTTCGCCAAAATCTTCCAATAATATTTTATTCCTTCTTCCAATCCATTTATACTGAAAGTAGTGCCTTCTATATCATTTGTATAGAACTGTGGTTCGGCATTTCTTCCAAAGTACAGATCATAAGTAAGAGCATCTCCGTCAGGATCCGTACAGTTCCATTCCAATGTTATGTCTGCGGGTTGGTCTATCGAATCGTTCAATGGATTTGTAAGGTTGGGTACATCAGGAGGTGTGTTTCCCGGATCAGGGATGGTTTCAAATTCCCATTTCGCACCTGCAGTTACTCCACCTCTTCCGTCTTTCGCCACTATCTTCCAGTAATATGTTGTTCCTCTTGCCAGTTCTCCAGGATCATATGTGTTGTCTGCCTGTTCAAAACTTACAAGTGATGGGTTAACGTTGTCACCAAAATATACATCATATTTCAGTGTGTCTCCATCAGGATCCGTACATTCCCAAGAAAGTGTCGTGTCTGTTGGCTGATTTGTTGCTTCATCAACAGGAGTAGGTGTGCTGGGTTCTGTTGGTGGATGGTTGCCCGGATCTTCTACTGTTTTGAAGTTATAAATGGCTGAGAATGTCCTTCCACCTCTTCCGTCTTTCGCCAATATTTTCCAGTAATATGTTGTTCCTTTATCCAGTTCGTTTATGTTGAATGTCGTTGTTTCTATATCATTTGTATAGAACTGCGGTTCGGCATTCTTTCCAAAGTACAGATCATATGTAAGAGCGTCTCCATCAGGATCCGTACAGTTCCATTCCAATGCTATGTCTACAGGTTGGTCTATCGAATTGTTCAATGGATTTGTAAGATTGGGCACATCGGGAGGTATGTTTCCAGGATCAGGGATGGTTTCAAATTCCCATTTCGGTCCTGCAGTTACTCCGCCTCTTCCGTCTTTTGCCACTATCTTCCAGTAATATGTTGTTCCTTTGGCCAATTCGCCCGGATCAAATGTGTCGCCTGCCTGTTCAAAACTTACAAGTGATGGATTAACGTTATCACCAAAATATACGTCGTATTTCAATGTGTCACCATCAGGATCGGTACATTCCCATGAAAGCGTTGCATCTATTGGCTGATCGATTGCTTCATCAGCAGGCACTGGTGCACTGGGTTCTGTTGGTGGATGGTTGTCAGGATCTTCTATTGTCTTGAAGCTATAAATAGCTGAGGGTGTTTTTCCTCCATTTCCATCCTTTGCCAGTATCTTCCAGTAATATACTGTTCCTTTGTCGAGTCCGATTATATTGAAACTTGTTACTTCTTCGTCATTTGTATAGAGTTGTGGTTCGGGATTCTTTCCAAAGTACAGATCATATGTAAGAGCATCTCCGTCAGGATCCGTACAGTTCCATTCCAATGTTATGTCTATGGGCTGGCCTATAGAATGATCTTCAGGATTTGTGAGATTCGGTACATCCGGAGGAGTGTTTTCATGTCCGGGGACTGTTTCAAAACTCCATATCTCACTTTCATAACTTTCTTCTCCATCTACTGCCACTACTTTCCAACTGTATTCGCTTCCTGTGTCAAGACCACCCGGATCATAACTATTCGTTGTGGCCCCTTCTTTTACCAGATAAGGTATGGTGCCAACTCCGAGATATATATTATATGTAAGTGTTGATCCTTCAGGGCAGCAACATTCCCATGAAAGGAGCGTGTCTGTTCCCACACCCGTACTCAGATTACTCGGTGTTGGGTTTCTTGGATATTCATCACATATCATGAATGAGAAAACGCCGCTTTCTACTTCACCATATTTGTTTTTCGCCAATACTTTCCAGTAATATGTCTTGAATTTTGTTAATCCGCTCTTAGAAAAGGCGCCGTTTGTTATATCGGCCTCTATGAGCTGTAGATTGTCTGCGGAATCACCAAAATAAAAATCGAACGTTACTCCTGAAACAGAATTTCCAACTTTCCATTCGAAATTAACTTCATCCGAAAAAACATTGAAACCGTTCAGCGGTGAAATTATTATTACTTCGGATGGGCCGATTTTAGAATAACATGCTGAAATTGAAATAATAAAAACTAAACATGCCACGAAGAAAAGAAATTGTTTCAATTTCCTAGATACTTTCATTCAGACTCCCCCTTTGAGTTTTTAGAGTATTCATTTTTTCAAAAATGATAGATGTTTAAGTTAAATGTTGCATAAAATAATAAGAACGTTATCACTAAAGTTAAATGACAAAGTACCCATTATAAATTAAATGATAGCATTTGTGTGTTAATCCTTTTTAAAAATTTGAACATATTTTTGTAACAAAAAGATTTAAAAAGGCGATGAAAACTCCTGAAAATGAACACTTCAATTTTTTTGCATTGTTTAAATTGAGAAAATTATTTTGTTTTATTGATGTGAAGGGAGAAAGAAGAATGGAAAATGTGTAAATAGGGAATATATATTATAATAATCTATATAAGCGCTTTTCAACCTGATCATTAGTAAAACAATAGTAAAGCGATGGAAAACGATTGTATAAGGATTAATTTTTTATATATGTTTTTTACCGTTTCTTAACCATTTATACATTAACAGGCTAAAAGGCTGAAAAGTGCATGAATAATAAAAAACTGCTAAATGATAACAGGAAAATAATGTTTGGGGTTTGGTGCCCGAAAGACAGTATCTGGTGCATAGCAAATGGGTCTGGGATAGAAACAGATCCAACAAAATCCTGAAATGAAAATTCTTTATTTATCCAATTTGGAAATGTACAATTACAAACTCTTTTTTAGCTGTTATCTGATTCTTTACTATCGGTTTTCTCCGACGTGTCTCGCTTTTATTCTCTGTTTTCTACTTCTTTATTATATTCTTCCGATTGCTTCTCAATTGTTATTCCTTCGTTAAGTAATTGATGTCGTTAAAATAAATGTTATATAAAATAATAAGAACGTTATCACTAAAGTTAAGTGACAAAGTACGCATTACAAATTAAATGATAGCGTTTGTGTGTTAATCCTTTTTAAAAATTTGAACATATTTTTGTAACAAAAAGATTTAAAAAGGCGATGAAAACTCCTGAAAATGGACACTTCAATTTTTTTACATTGTTTAAATTGAAAAAATTATTTTGTTTTATTGATGTGAAGGGAGAAAGAAGAATGGAAAATGTGTAAATAGGGAATATATATTATAATAATCTATATAAGCGCTTTTCAACCTGATCATTAGTAAAACAATAGTAAAGCGGTGGAAAACGATTGTATAAGGATTAATTTTTTATATATGTTTTTTGCCGTTTCTTAACCATTTATACATTAACAGGCTAAAAGGCTGAAAAGTGGCATGAATAATAAAAAACTGCTAAATGATAACAGGAAAATAATGTTTGGGATTTGGCACCTGAAAGACAGTACCTGGTGCATAACAAATAGGTCTAAGATAGAAGCAGACCCAACGAAATCCTGAAATGAAAATTCTTTATTTATCCAGTTTGGAAATGTACAATTACAAACTCTTTTTTAGCTGTTATCTGATTCTTTACTATCGGTTTTCTCCGACGTGTCTCGCTTTTATTCTCTGTTTTCTACTTTTCAATTGTTATCCCTTCGTTCAATTACTGTTAATCTATTGCCAAGCCACCATAAACTACCGTTTATCTATCTTTCATTTGTCAGTAATTAAAGATCTTCTGTTTTATTCAAAAAGTAATTGTCTATACCATCAAATAAAAACTTTGCATATGTCTCAATCGTTTTGTGAGAATTAAAAGCCGCTTCAATTTTGGGATTCGACAAAAAATTACATTCGACTAAAATTGAAGGTGTGTCAGTAAATGCTGTAACATCGTACACATCTCTTTCAATTTTTCTGAACCGAATATCGGTTTTTTCAACCACTTTTTTGATTTCCTCGGCGACTTCCCTGCTTTTATCGATCGTTAAAATTTTATTATCGGCCTTTTCCCTGAAAAGGCTTTCTGCAAGTGAATCAGTTGAATAAAAATCCAATAAATCGGCTTCATAATTAGATTCTGACCAATCATAATAAAAGATTTCCATTCCTTCAATATCTTCCTCATCGAAATCAACAGAGTTCAGATGAATACTGATAAATAAATCTGCCCCCAAAGAATTTGCGCAGATAGCTCTCTTTTTAAGGCTGATGTATGTATCATCCTTCCTTGTCATGTAAACGGTATAATCTTTTTGTTCCAGAAGCTTTTTCAATTCATTTGCAATCTTTAAGTTCACATCTTTTTCGTATGTGTTGTTTTTTCCTATACACCCTATATCAATTCCGCCATGTCCAGGATCTATAACTACAACCTTTTTATTTGCTGTATCTTTTTCATTTGTATCATTCTTCCCCGTGCAACCATTATCAATTTCTTCCTGCTCGGAATCTTCCACTCTCTTTCCTGTCAGGAAATTGAACACTTTATTCAGTTGAAGACAAATAGAATTTTTATTTTCCAGAATAAGAAATAAAGCAGCCCCGAGTAAAACCAATAAAATAATAATAATAAAAAATTTTTTCACAATTACTCCCCTTTAAAATTTTTTGAACTACACTTACTACTTAGAGACTCCTTCCAAATCGATCTTGTTCTTAACAAAGGATAATTTTTTGATTTTTCTCCGAAAAAATTTATCCAACAATTAATAGCCCGTTATTTAAGGTATAAACTGTCTATATCGCATAATACAGTTTGTTGTCAATATTGCCTTCTAAAGAAAGAAAATAATTGTATTAGCAATAAAAAAATTAAGAGTAAATATTATAATAAATGCGAGGAACGGTGGCTGAGCAACGATTGAACAATTGGAAAACGATAGGGAAACGATTGGTAAGCAATGGGGAAACCATAGAAAATGAGGGTGAAGGGTAGAGGGTAAAGGGTATAGAAAAAACAAGAAAATAAAGAAGTAGATAACAGAGAATAAGATCGGGAAACGATAGAAAATAGGGTAAAGGGTCCAGGGTGAAGGGTGCAGAAAAAACAAGAGAATAGGGAATTAGATAACAGATAATAAAAGCATGACATATTTTTTTTAGCAATTATTATTCATCTTTTGAGCTTTTCAGCTTTTGGACCTTTTAGCAATAGATTAGTAATAATTGAACGATGGCAAAACAGTTGAGAAGTGATTGTATTAAGGATTAGATTTTTTAGCAATGCACTAAATCCCAAACACCAGGCGCTGTCTTTCAGGCGCCGGATCTTATGTACCATAATGTCGGAGGTTATTATGAATTATGAATATTCAGAAAATGAAAAGAAACACGGGGATCTTTATTCACTTTATAAGTCACTGGGCGGGCAAGAATTTTTAGAGATCGATGGCATAGCATTGCAAACAGCTATGGAAAAAAGTTTTTATGTTATTTATGTTTATGCAGGAAATAAATTGATAGGAACGGGCCGGGTTATATCTGATGGAATTATAAATGCTTATATATGTGGGATAGGTGTAGATAAGGATTACCGCAGCCGAAGAATAGGTTCAGAAATACTGAACAGACTCGTGAAAAAATGCAAAGCATCAAAATTACATATACAATTGATCTGTGAAGAGCATTTGATCTCATATTATGAATCAAAAGGATTCAGCACATTTGCTGTGGCAATGAAGAAAACAAAAAATACCGATAAAAAGAATGATTGAAAAATATCGGGAGATCTATTTTTAAGTGTCTCGTTAAGACCAGTATTTTAGAGTGACTAGAGTGATTAAAATAATCTTGTGAATTATACAAACAAATTCAGATGGAAAAGAAATGTGAATTTATCGAACAACAGGCTGATTAATGAGATAGGTTGTTCGCTGACAGGCCTTTGTAAAGCCAGAAAGAACCTTATTAACAGAGGGTTCATCTCTTATAAAAAAGGCAATCAGTTCTCTGCAGGTACATACACAGTTCACCGGCAGTTCACAGGTAGCAGCACTGACAGTTCATACAAAGATCACTGCGAAGAACAAAAAGAATCGGAATTGCCTTTTAACAGACCTTTTGAATCATGCACAACATCGGGGGTAAACAGGGAGGAGAAACATATGGAGAGTATGATACAGAACAATATATCGATATATAAGAAGAACAATAAGCAGAGTATGGAGCAGAGCAACATATATAAGACAAGACAAGATAAAGACAAGAAAAGACAAGATAAAGATGAAGAAGAAAAAATAAAAAAAGAAGAAGAACGTTTTCATCTTCTTCCTCATCGAAGAATAATAGAACTATTCAAGGAGAGATGAGGATTTTTTTGATGTATGTAACATTACGTTTTTTTATTGAACACGTTTTAAAAACGTTGATAAGAATTTTTTATCTGTTCACAGAATTTTTATATTTTTTTTCAAAAAAATTTTCACAAACGCTCAACCCGTTCTCTGGCGTTTTATATCATTTTTTTTATCCGGAATTTTTATCAATTAACATATTCCGAATAAGAGCTTAATCTAGTTATAATTATTTAAAACGATAAAAAATGTAAATGCAGTATAATTGTATTATCTCATAATAGGAGGAGAAAGAATGAAAAGGATTTTTTTGGTAACATCTCTTTTGCTGGCGTTACTTTTTGGAACGGTCGTTTTTGCAGTTGACTGCAAATTTACCGATATCGCAGATAGCGAATATGCATATGCGATCGAAGGTTTAGTTGAAAAAAAGGTAGTTGAAGATGGAACTGAATTTTTCCCTGATGAATCTTTGAAAAGGGAAATGGCTGCTAAATGGCTTGTAGAAGCATTTTATCTGGCAGAGATTGAACCTATGTATGTTGAAGGCGATTTAGAGAAAAAGTTTGAATATTCCAACGGACTCGGAGTAATCGACGAGACATTCACAATTCCGTCATTCAAGGATACAGAAGGTAATGTGAATGAGAAATATATTGAAGGATTATCTTCCGCAAAAATAATTTCTCCTGCAGATAGCTTCGATCCTGAAGCTGGTATTTCGGGAAAAGATTTCTCACAGATGATCGGAGAAATTGTTTTCGGAATAAATTCAGAAAATCCAGTCGAACTTTTAATAGAAGAATTCACAGCTTTTCCAGAAGATTTGATGCTCACCGAAGAGAATTTGACAAAGGCACAGGCCGCGGCAATTCTTTTCAGCGTAGTTGGAGATCCAAGATTTAAGACTGTCACAGTTCTTATAACAGCTGATATTCACGGACATATCGAAGCCTATAAGCCGAGTGGTGCTAATTACTTTATCGGCGGAATGACAAAGATAGTTGAATACGTTAAAAAGATGCGGGAAAGACAGCCCGATCTCCTCATGCTCGATATTGGAGACGCTCCCTACAATACGAATGTTGCGAATCTGTTCGAAGGTGAACCCGTAATAAACCTGATGAACATGATGGGATACGATGCGATGGTTCTTGGTAATCACGATTTTGATTTTCCGTTCAATGTTATGGAAAGAAATGCAGAACTCGCCAATTTTCCCTTCTTATCTGCAAACACATATCATAATGCAGGTTATCCGGATTTCCTAAGCCCGTATGTATTTGTTGAAGTTGATGGAATAGAATTCGCTATAGTTGGATTGACGGATGACACAAGTGCATGGTACACACATCCAAGAAACGTTGTTGGAATAACGTTCATGGATCATTTCGATGCAGCAAAAAGATATGTTGATGAAGTAAAAGACGAAGCAGATGTTGTAATTGGTTTAGTTCATTGTCATGGAGACAATGGGAAAATCGCTTCACAGACCGAGGGTTTTGATTTTGTTCTCGGTGGAGGAAACGATATCGTTGCATTCCCTAAAAAAATGGGAGACAGTTATCTGGTATCTGCAGGTAAACATGCAGAAATGGTCGGACAGTTGAATATAAACTTCTGGAACGATTCTCCTGTCGGATTCAACTTTTCAAACGTCTTCATGTCTCAAAATCTTCCCGAGGACCCCACAGCAAAGCTCTTAGCCGATAAATACGTTTCCAAAATGGATGACAGGCTAAATGATGTTGTCGGAGAGACTTCGGTTGATCTTGATGGTGAAAGATCAACGGTAAGACTGAAGGAATCGAATCTTGCAAATGCAATCGCAGATAGTCTGGTGTACTTGACGGGAGCGGATGTCGGTATACAGAACGGTGGTGGAGTCAGAGCAAGCGTTGAAAAGGGAGATATCACGATCAAAGATATTTATACAGTTTTACCATTCGACAATATAGTCGTAGTCGTTGAGGCAACTGGAAAAACGATCTGGGATGCACTGGAACATGGAGTTTCGTGGTATCCTGGAGCAGCGGGAGGTTTTCTCCAGGTTTCCGGAATGGAATATACCTTTGACGCTTCAAAGGAAGCCGGAGAAAGAATCGTTTCCGTTACCATAGATGGTGAACCAATAGACATGGATAAAACATACAAATTAGTTGCAAATGACTTCCTTACAGGTGGTGGAGATCTATACACAATGCTTGCAGAATGTAAAGAAGTTCTCAGAACGAAACACTTCCTCAGAGATGCTTTCATGGAATACATTGAAGATATGGGAGTTATCGCACCGGAACTGGAAGGAAGAATAACCATTCTGAACGCAGCTCAATAATATTTCAAGGTACGAAAAAAACGAAAGAGGGAAGCTTTAAGCTTCTCTCTTTTTTCTTTCATCGTTTAAAAATGTCATAGAAAACAGGAAGGAAGCTAAAAAACAGCTTAGATAATAGAGAGCTGGGAATTGGCAACAGAAAAAACAGTGCCTGAAAGACAGTGTCTGGTGCGTAGTGCTCGGTGCCTAGTGAAAGGCAATAGGAGCAGATAATAGAGAACAGGAGAATTGATAATAGGTGAAATGGAATAAAAAAATCATAAAAACCATTGTTCAACTACCGCTTAAAAACAGCCTAGATAACAGGTAAAATGGGATAAAAAATCATAAAAATTGAATTTTTGAAAATGACAATTATCAATCTCTTTTATGCTATCTACGCTATTATCTTATTCCCTATTTCACCCCAAAAAAGAATAGGACAAAGAAACTAGTAATAGTAAAATAAAATAAAGGATAAGAGGTGAAAGAATGAAGAGAAAGAAAAAAGAATACTCTAAGGAATTAAAAATAAAAGTAATAAAAGAGTACAGAGAGACAGAAATGACATTAGAAGGACTCTCAAATAAATATGCAGTACCCTCAACAACAATATCAGGGTGGGTAGGAAGATACAGGATAAATGGAGAAGATGAAATAATAAGGGTATTAGGAGACAAAAGGACAAAGAAAGAAAAGATACCACCGGTATTATACAAAGAATATGGATTAGAAAAGAAAAAGGAAATGGAAAAAGAAGAACTAATAGATGAATTAGGAACATTAATGATGGAAAATCAAATATTGAAAGAGATATTAAAAAAAACAGAAAAGGAAGAATGAATAAAAGAGGCAAATACCTATTAACAAAAGAATTGAAAGAAAAAGGATATCCATTCAAAAGAATAATAGAGATGTTGGAAATAAAGAAAAGCACATATTATTATCATTTCAAAGAAAAGAATCAAGCAAAGGAATATAAGAAAAGAGGCAGAAAGAAAAGCGAATTTGTGAATACAATGAATGGGAAGATAAGGAATGAAGAGTTAAAGGAACTAATACTGGAAAAGTGTAAGAATGAAGATGCAATGAACCCAGAGTACTATATAAAAACAATGGGCTCAAAGAAGATGAAAAGCTATCTGTATTACAAATATGGAATATATATTGGACACAACAGGTTACATGGATTTAGAAAGGAATTAGGGCTGGTAAGAAAATATGAAAACAGGACAAAACACCCAGTCAAAAGGGCACAGAATAGAACAATAACAAAGCAGAATCAATTATGGGAAGCAGATATAAAGTTCTTTAATGCAGGTGGAGATGGAATAGTACCATTGTTAGATATAATAGACGTCTATGACAGGAACATAGTAGCAACACACATAGGAAAGAGATGTACACATGAAGATTTCCTGGAACTAATAGAAATAGCGATAAAAGCAAGAGGAGAAAAACCAGAGGTGATAAGAACAGATAACGGATCACAATTCAAAGCAAATAAAACAAGGGAAAAAATGAAAGAGCTTGGAATTATACATGAATTTGGATACAAACATAATCCTGATTCCCAGGCATTTATTGAATCTCAGCATGCGAATCTGGAAAGAGAATTTGTTGCTTTGAATAAATTTAAGAGTGTAAAAGACTTGTATTTAAAGTATCTAGTATATATGGATTATTATCACAACTTAAGACCACATTCATCTTTGGGTTATAAAACTCCCAAACAATTTAATGCAATTCAGAGCTTTGGCAAGGAAGTTTTAGTAAAACGTTGATACGAGTTATTTTTGTCCAATATTTTGGGGTCCGTCCGATTCCCTACTCTCCGTTATCTTTTCCAGACACTAAACACTAAATACAAGGCACCGTTCTTCCGCACTCTATACCCTGGACCCTATACCCTTTTTCTCTACTCTCCGTTCTCTCTGCCGTAGTTTGCTTTTATTCTCTGTTCTCTACTTCTCTATTTATCTTCTTCCGATTGCTTCTCCATTGCTTTGCCTTTGTTTTCCAATTGTTTCACGATTGTTCACCGTTTTTATGGTTTTTCAGACACCGAGCACTAAATACCAATCATTGCTTTTTTATTGTTTATCTTCTTTTTCCAATTAAGTCATATGCATAGGAACTATCGGTCATTTATTCGATTACGAAAATTTTTATTCAGATGAATATTTTTCAAGCAGTGAATGATCATATATTTTTGGACCTTAATTATCTCTAACTTTACTCCAAAGAATTGAAGCCACTTTCATTTTTTCAGTAACTTTGCCTGTTATTCAACAAAACTACTCCATTTCATATAAAATTATATACTTTAACTTTTGATAGTTTAGTTTTATTTTTCAATTTTTATAATTTGCAAATTTGCGTTATGAAAGAGATGATTTATAAAAAAAGGGATTCTTAACGAATCCCTTAATAATACCAGCTTATATTTATCTTAATTTCATCAGAGCAGATTCGGCTGCAAGAACCAGAGGATATTTAGTAGGAGCAGCCGTCAGAAGTGGATGAGTACCGATCTGCATCGTTATCAAATCAGTAGCGGTTACACCTTTCTGTAGCCCCAGCCCTATTACGTTAATTAACTCTCCCACACTCTTCGATCCTGCCATCTGTGCTCCGAGTAAAAGTCCTGACTCCTTTGAAAAGACCATTTTTACTACCAATGGGCTTTTGTCGGGCAGAGTCCCTGGATGTCGGTCAATCACACTGGCTTCACCAACAATACATTCGAAGGATTCGTTGCAAGCAGTTGTTTCTGTCATTCCTGCGGCGGCCAATGTCAATCCTTCAATTGAAGTTGAAAATACCCCGAGATTTCCATGGTTTTCTCTGACAACTTTTAGCTTATATAAATTTGAGCCGGCGATTCTAGCATCAAAGACCGCAGTTGATGCCAGCATCAGCTTACTCGGTTTTCTTGTGAAGAAATCCTTATGTTCCGCACAATCACCAACTGCAAATACATCTTTTTTGTTTGTTCTCATATATTCATCAACCCATATTGCACCGGTATAACCTAAATGAAGACATGTATTTTTTGCCAGCTCGGTATTTGGTTTATAACCTACCGAGAAAACAACCATATCCGCTTTTAGAATTGATCCGTCACTTAATTCAACGGAGGAAACTTTGTTATTTTCTCCAATTACTTTCTTCAGTAATGTGTTTGTTTTTATCTCAACGCCATTTGCAGACAATTTTTCCTCATAAAGATCTCCAAAGTCTTTATCAAATGCTGTTGGCAAAAGGTGTGGCTGTGCTTCAATCAAAGTGACTTTCTTTGCAACTTTTCTTATTTCGTCCGTAATCTCAACACCTATAAATCCCCCGCCGACAACTATTATTTCTTCACAATTTTTGGAATATTCCTTTACTTCCTTGATATATTCCATATTTTTATCAATAGTAAAAACTCCCTGCAGATCCTTACCTTCAACGGGAGGAATAACGGGCATAGAACCTGTTGCAAAAATTAATTTTTCATACTGAATATCTTCGCCTGATTTCAATTTTAGACTGTTATTGTCAAAGTCTACATTTGTTACTTCATCAAAAACAAAATTAACGCCAAGATTCTGAACGGGTTTAATACCCATAGTGTTATCTTCCACAGATTCTAATGTACCAAAAACATACGGTATTCCACATGGAACTAATCCCTTTTCTTCTTTTCTGATAATTGTTACATCTTTTTCTTTGTTATTTTTTTTAGCTGTTGTTGCTGTTATAATTCCCGCAGGACCTCCGCCAATAATAACTATTTCTTTTTTCATAATTCTACTCCTTTAAAAGTTTAGTAATATTATATATTTTCGACATGTATAATAACATTTTTTTCTATAATTTTAAAGAATATAAATTTTAATTATTACCTTCAATTTTATATGATGCTTAAAAAGCGTTCTGTAAATTTCTTTAGAGTATTTTTTCCAGATACTTGTGCCCCTTATTTTCCTGAAGTTTTTTAAATTACAGATAACACTTTATCTAAAAAATGCGGGCTGATATTCAGTCCGCATCATAAATTCATAAAATATTTTAATTATTAATTTGAATATCCAACTATCGTATTAGCATGATTTGTTGAAACTACATGGTAAGTGGCGGCATTCCAGACATCATTTGAGGTCATGTGAGAATATTGATTGGCGTCTATGGAAACACTCACAAGATATCCACTGTCAACCAGGCTCTTAAGTGTGGCTATGTCTGAAAGATCAGTGACCTGCACATAATAGAGTGTGCCTTTGTCATTTCTGTAAAGTGGGGCTTCCCTGTACGCCTGTTCTCCAGGCCAGTCGGTACAGTAATTCATCGTACCGTTTTCCGGGTTTGTCTCATAGGGGAATTTCTCCCACGAACTCTCACCGATGCTAGAAATGAAATCAATGGCATCGACGTAATATGCACCATCGTCAAGTCCACTGTTAATTTGATTGTATACAAAATTAGGACTCATTATTCTATCCTGATAGGCCGGTGATGGATTTCCGTAGTACCCTCCTATCCATGTGGCGCTACTTAAATCCCAGCCGTACTTTATCGCGTTGTAATAGGTATTTGTATAATAACCGAATGACCACGCAACACATGAACCTACATTACCCTGGTTTCCTATCGGTGGGAAGTACTGAGAATCAGAATTGTCTGCCGAATCCGGAAGAATAGTGTATTCTTTCAATCCCACGATTTTTTTAACGTTCTTTTCCAACCATGGAATATCATTCTCTCTGAATCCTAGCCATCCAGTTCCATGCCCATCTATTACCACATTTCCTCCCTGATCGTATTCAAAATCTGCAGGATTGAAATCTTCGGTTATCAGATTTGAAATGGCTTCCTTCTGATTTGTGAATGCGGGAGCCAATGAAACTCCCGGGATGGAAATTGAGTTGTTGCCATATGTGGGAATGTTTATTGGCAATCCGACGGCGGTGTACTTCTGATCAGGATTGCTCAGTGCATATGTGTTGTAATATTCTATAGAAAAGTATTCGATCTGCCCCGCGCTGGATCCCGAGTTAACTACCTTCAAAAATACATTTCCGTTTATCGGAAGCAGTTCAGTTATATCGAGAACCATTTTGTTGTCCGGATATGGATATGCACCCGTGTCACCGTAAGTTATATCTATGAATTCCTTCTGTTTGACAGGTGAACTCGGATCACCAACTCCGACTGTAACATCGCATTCGTTCCTCACCGGATGATTAAGTTCAAAAGTCGCAATACAGTGGGGTTCATAACTGTAGTCCGGTGTCAGAATAAAGCAGTTCACCTGATTATTTATCATCGCCTGGTAAGTTATGTATAAGAAACCATCCGGAACATTTTCCCAGCCGCCTATTCCCCAGGAATTTGCCAGCTTGAATGTATCCGTTGGGGACAAAACCTGGTATGTGAAATTCCAGGAAACGATCGATGAGTACAGACCTATATTGTCTTTCGCCCTGACCTCGAAGGTATGTGATCCTTCGGAAATCGAGTTCCAGATATACGAAGTGTTATAAGTTATTTGCCATGCTCCGCTGTCTTTCCTGTACTCGTAATAAACTATTGTGCCATCGAAATCATAGCCTGACCACGAAAAATTTTGCGAATTACTGTAGACTATGCCACTTGGACCCGATACTTTTGTTACGACCGGTGGAAAACTATTCTGAACAAATACCGCGGTTACCGCTTTGTTTGAAGTCATACTTATTGTCGATGGATTGGCCGTTCCGGTCATATCACCTTCCCAGTGGTCAAAAATATAACCGTTCGCCGGTACAGCGGTGAGTTCTACGAATTCCAGAAGTATGTATTCCGATTTTGTCGGATTTCTTAAAACAGTTCCTCCCCCTGTCGGACTAATAGTTATAGTCAGTGTATAAAGCACAGAAATACCACAACTGACTATGAACATTACCGCAATCAACAACAACAAAGAAAAAATAATTGTTTTTTTCATTTTCCCCCTCCAAATATAAAAAAAATTTGCTATCTTCTTTTCATAATATTATTATAAACGATTTTTTCAAAATAAAGAATAGTTGGAGACCGATAAAACATACATATATATACTGTCTATTAATTTGGTTTTTAAGATTATTTATTATTATTGTTAGAAATTTTTTGCCATTTTTTTGATAAACTATTAATGAGGTAGTTATGTTTATAGTATTTGTTTTGCAAACGATATTTATTTAAAGGAAGCGGTAGAAAATTGTCTTACGGGAATACAAATTATTATGATGTTATTTGATAAAATAGATTTACTTGTCTATTCCTTGATCGTTTCACTCCTTACGGTTGCGTTCGTAAATAAAACGAGTTTCAAGGAAAAATATATCAACAACACTTTCAAGTTTTCTGTTTTTTCTATTATCATGTATCTTATATTCGATATAGGATCAATTTTACTTGAGGGTTCAACCGGTTTTATGAATTTCTTTTTGAATTACCTGTTCGTTTTTTTCTTTTTTCTTTTCGGATCACTGGCTCCATTCTTCTGGACATTACTGGTCGATTATATAATTTTCAGAGACAAAAGGGGTATTCATAAAAGAATTAAAACCGTTTATATTTATCCAATCCTTATAAATGCGGTTTTATCATTCATGAGTGTTTTTAACGGATGGTTTTTCAAAATAGACGAAAACAATGCGTATGCAAGAGGCGATTTATTTTTAGTGAATGAAACCATATACTTTTTTTACGTTTCAGTAATTCTGATACTGATAATCAAACACATAAAACGACTCGAAAAAAAGTTCGTTTTTTCCATGATATTTGTTGTCACTTTTCCGACGATCGTAGGAATTTTTCAAAGTTTCTTCTATGGATTGGAACTGATCTGGCCCGCAATGACCGTTTCGGCTATGATTTACTTTTTTATACATCAGACGAATCTGTTGAACTACGATTATCTCACGGGGCTGCACAACAGAAGATCACTGGATGATTATCTCAAAACGCATTTTTCAAAGTGCCCCCAAAAATATGGTGGAATAATGATAGATGTTTTCAGATTCAAGCTTATAAATGATAAATACGGACACAAAATCGGAGACGAAGTACTCATAGAAGTCGGAAAAATTCTCAGAAATGCTGCCAAAAACGGCGATTTTCTATGCAGATATGCCGGAGATGAATTCTTTATAATTTCGGAAGTGAAGGAAGAATTGGAGTTGAAGAGTAGAATAGACAGAATAGAGGAAGTTCTTAAAAAATATAATGATAACGGTAAATTCGATTTTGAAATATCCCTGAGTATAGGGGGAGTACTTTATAAAGAAAGTGAACATAAAGATCCTGATGCATTCATATCGGATGCAGATATCGAGATGTACAGGATAAAGAAGAAGCAAAAAAGGGAATATTCAAACAACGATTCCGTTATTTCACGAAATAATTTTTGATAATCTGAACAACGGTATGATCGTTTTATTTCATTGAATTATCTTTGTTAATCTTGCTTCAAATATTTTATTTTTGTGTAATATGTATCCATGAAGTGAATGCAAGTATTTTTGAAGATTAGGGTAATCAAAGTGGAGAAGTCGGTATATATATTTTTATGTTTTTTATTAATTTATTTTTCAAGATTATTTATTGTTATTGTTAGAAAGTTTTATATGCTTTTTTGATAAACTATTGATGAGTGATATACATGGTATTGTTCTATAATTCATTTGGAGGAAGCGGTAGAAAATTGTCTCACGGAAAAGCAAATAATTATGTTTTTATTCGATAAAATAGATTTACTCATTTATTCTCTGATCGTTTCACTTCTTACGATCATGTTTGTAAATAAAACGAGTTTCAAGGAAAAGTATATCAACAACACTTTCAAGTTTTCTGTTTTTTCCATTATCATGTATCTTATAGTTGATATAGGAGCAATTGCAGTGGATGGTCTGAGTGGAAATATGAATTTTGTTTTTCATTATTTATTCATTTTTCTCTTTTATTTTTTTGGCCCTCTGGCCCCGTTCTTCTGGGTTTTACTTGTAGATTATGAAATTTTCAGAGATAAAAAAGGTTTTTATAAAAGAATTAAAACCGTTTATATTTATCCGGTACTTATAAATACTATTTTATCGCTTGCAAGTATTTTTAACGGGTTTTTTTTTCTCAGTAGATGAAAATAATCTGTATTTTAGGGGCAATTTGTTTCTTATTCACGGGATGATATACTTTTTTTATGTCGTAACTATTTTATTTCTCACAATCAAATTCAAAAAGAGACTCGAAAAAAAATTCATTTTTTCAATGATATTCATCGTTGCTTTTCCTACTATAACAGGAATAGTTCAGGGTTTTTTTTGTGGCTTGGAACTGATCTGGCCTGCAATGACCGTTTCGGTCATGGTTTACTTTTTTATACATCAGACAAACCTGCTCAACTATGATTATCTTACGGGACTGCACAACAGAAGATCACTGGACGATTATCTGAAAACACATTTTATAAAGAGACCCGAAAAATATGGGGGAATAATGATAGATGTTTTCAGATTCAAACTCATAAATGACGAATACGGACACAAAATTGGGGATGAAGTACTAATAGAGGTTGGAAAAATTCTCAGGAACGCCGCAGAAAACGGGGATTTTCTATGTAGATATGCTGGAGATGAATTTTTTATAGTTTCAGAGGTGAGTGAAGAAGCGGAGTTGCAGAAGAAAATAGACAGAATAGAGGAAACTCTTAAAAAATATAATGAGGAAAAAAGGTTCATTTTTAAGATATCTTTAAGTATCGGTGGAGTTATGTACAAGAAAAGTAAACACAAAGATCCCGATAAATTCATATCCGATGCGGACATTCAGATGTACAGGATAAAAAACAGACAGAAAAGAGAATATTCAAATAATGGTTCCGTTACTTCGCCAAGAAATTTACAATAACAAGAAAAGTAGCATGAATTTTCTGCTCCTTAAAATGGTCACAGTAAATCATATTTTAAACCCTTCTTCATTTTTTTGTGTAACCCCTATCCATAGGGCGCGAGGCACTGAGAATTTCAGAATAACTCACGCTTAAAGAAATCTTATAATATATTTTTAGTCATTAATTTATTTTTTAAGATTACTTATTGTTATTGTTAGCAAATTTTATGTGCTTTTTTGATAAACTACTCTCATGAAGAATTATCCTGTGAATTTATTTTATAAATTATTGTATATGTAAAAATCAACAGAAGATTTTTTATGGGAGAGTGGATTTTCATGATATTATTTGAAAAAATAGATTTACTCATTTATGCCTTAATAATCTCTATCCTCACCATCATGTTCGTCAATAAAACGAGTTTCAAAAAAAAGTACATAAACTATACTTTTAAGTTTTCTGTTTTTTCCGTTATCATGTATCTTATTTTTGACATTGGAGCAATTTCTGTTGATGGTCTACAGGGAAACTTGAATTTTTGCCTACACTATTTTTTTATCTTTTCCATTTATTTTTTCGGCCCACTTGCACCCTTCTTCTGGGTTTTATTGATCGATTACAAAATTTTCATGGACGACGCGAACTTTCTCAGAAGGATAAAAAGACTGTATATCTATCCGATACTTTTAAATTCCGTTCTGTCATTTTTAAGTATTTTCACAGGCTGGTTTTTTGTTATGGATAAAAATAATCTATACCTGAGAGGAAACCTGTTCCCGGTTCATGCTGCGGTATTCGTTTTTTATTATATAATCATTACATTTTTCATATTTAAATTCAGAAATAGATTGGGAAAAAAATTCTTTTTTTCTAATTTAATCGTTTTGGTTTTTCCATTTTCCATAGGAATAATTCAGGGTTTCTTTTATAGACTGGAACTGGCCTGGCCAACAATAGCCATTTCAATAATGGTTTATTTCTTCATCTATCAAAGCAATCAGTTGAATTACGATTATCTGACAGGTCTACACAACAGAAGGTCACTGGATGATTATCTTAAGACCCGTTTCAAAAAGGGATCGGAAAGATTCGGCGGGATCATGATAGATATTTTCAGATTCAAACTTATCAACGACGAATACGGACACAAAATCGGAGACGAAGTGCTTATAGAAGTTGGTAAAATTCTCAGAAACGCCGCTGAAAATGGTGGCTTTCTGTGCAGATATGCCGGAGATGAATTCTTTATAGTCTCTGAAGTAAAGGAAGAAGTGGAATTACAGAAGAAAATAAACAGAATAGAGGAAGTTCTTAAAAAATATAATGATAACGGTAAATTCGATTTTGAAATATCCCTGAGTATAGGAGGAGTGCTTTATAAGGAAAGTGAACATAAAGATCCTGATGCATTCATATCGGATGCAGATATCGAGATGTACAAGATAAAAAACAGACAGAAAAAAGAATCTTAAAAAGCAAAAGCACTTATTTTTTCAACTTGAATCATAAAAATCTATGAATTCACCGAAACTTTCATCTATTTGATATCATCATTTTCCATGGTAAAAAAATCCTTTTATTTTTTATGCATCCCTGTCACATGGGAATTAACTATAAACTTTTTTAAACAGTCAGGTATCTATTGAATTTGCATATATGTTTTTATGAATAGTAATTTATTTTTCAAGATTATTTATTGTTATTGTTAGTATATTTTGATTGTTTTTTGCTAAACTGTAATAAAGATGGATGTTTTTTATAGAATTACCCAGAAAATTAAAATATAACTGAATAGGAAAGCGAATTATTATGATTTTATTTGAAAAAATCGATTTGTTAGTTTATTCATTATTGGTTTCTTTAATCATTATTTTATTCATAAACAAAACCAGTTTCAAAGAAAGGTATATAAACGATACCTTTAAATATGGCGTGATTTCCATAGCGGGATATCTCATAGCCGATATTATGTCAATTTCCCTGGGCGGGGTTGGTGGGAGAGTGTGCCTCGTTCTACATTATATATTCGTTTTCCTCTTCTATTTTTTTGCCCCGATGGCCTCATTTTTCTGGGTGTTGTTGGTCGATTATGAAATTTTCAGGGATGGGGATGGGCTGATCAAAAGAATTAAAAAAATTTATATTTATCCGATAATCATAAACACTGTTCTATCGTTTGTGAGCATTTTCACCGGGTGGTTTTTCGCGCTGGATAAAAACAACATATATTCCAGAGGTAATTTTTTTGATATTCATTGTCTGGTACTGTACTTCTATATAGTACTTGCGTTGGTCCTCATTCTGAAGTACAGGAAGAAATTGGAAAAAACTTTCATTTTTTCAATAATAATTATTACATTTTTTCCTACGCTTGTGGGAACTATACAGACTTTCAATTTCGGATTGGAATTGATATGGCCGGCTATGACTATCTGTGCGATGTTATATTTTTTTATTCATCAGGCCAACCAGCTTTACTTTGACTATCTGACCAGTCTGCATAACAGAAGATCCCTGGATAATTATCTTAAGACCCGTCTGAAAAAGGGTCCGGAAAGATTTGGCGGGATAATGATAGATATTTTTAAATTCAAACTCATAAATGATAAATATGGACATAAAGTGGGCGATGAAGTTCTTATAGAAGTTGGAAAAATTCTTAGAAATTCAATTGAAAGTGGCGATTTTCTCTGCAGATATTCCGGAGACGAATTTTTTATCGTTTCTGAGGTCACAGAAAATTCGGAATTGCAAAAGAGGATAGATAGAATAAATGAAGTGCTTAAAAAATTCAATGAAGAAGGGAAGTTCGTTTTTAAAATTTCCCTGAGTTCAGGAGGTGTCATATACCGAAGTGGGAAACACAAGGGTGATCCTGACGAATTCATAACGGATGCGGATATCCAGATGTACAAGATAAAAAACAGACAGAAAAGAGAATTTTCAGATCACAATTCTACCGTTGTCTGATGATAATTCATGGTAAAATGCAAAATCACACGAATTTTTCTACTCATTGGAAGAACTGCCGTCAGTTACGTCCTTGTTTTCTCCATCCGCCCCATTTTTTTGGGTATTACCACGTCTTCTTGAATTTTCAAAAGAAATAGAAGAGTTCCGGAGAATTCTCCTGAATTCCTCAGCATCTATCTCTTCCTTTACTATGAAATCTTTAAAGTGGGTATTTTCAATTGTGAAAAGATTTTTTCCGTGTTCGGCTATAAAATGTCTGTCATGACTTATAAAAAGCACGCCACCCGGGAATTTTTCAATCGATTCATCGAGCATTTCCAGTGATTCAATATCCAGATGATTCGTGGGTTCATCGAGAAATAAAAATTCCACTTTTTCAAGCATAGCTTTCAAAATCGCAGCGCGCATGAGTTCTCCATAACTCAATGTTTTTATGTCACTGTAAACTTTTTCTCTTCTGAATTTCGCACCGCCCAGATATTTTCTCACGGATGTTTCCTCATAATTTTCTGTTTGCATGTTTTTGAGCAGAGTGCCACTTCCAAAAACCGTTCTCACATCCTGAGGTATATATTTCCAGTTCACGTTTCTATTCAAACTCACCTCACCACTCTGAGGTTTCAATTCTCCTATAATACAATTCAACAACGTTGTTTTTCCGCAGCCGTTGGCTCCGATTATACCTATTCTGTCCCTGGTGGTCATTTCAAAATTCACATCGTTCAGTATTATCTTGTCACCATAAGAAAAGTTCATTTCACTGCATCTGAATACCGATCTGTTTCTGACCCCATAAGCCGGAAATTCCATCTTGAGCGGCTTTTCATAGACGGGAATTTCATTTTCATATTCTTTGATCAGCTTCTCAGTCCTATGCATTACCGCTATAGCTCTTTTAGCAAGTTTTGCCGATTTTTTTCCGATGTATCCTTTATCAGTGTGTGGGGCTTTTTGTGCTTCTTTTTTATTTGACCAGTTTTTTCTTCTTAGGACTTCCTGTTCCAGGCTCTTAATTTTTTTGTCGATCTCTTCCGCTTTCTTTTTCCTCGATTCGAATTCTCTTTGAACATGCTCAATCATATCGGAATAACCGCCGTTGATAGTTATCATATGGCCATCTTTGATATTCGCTGTTCTGTCCGCAATTCTATCTATAAAGACCCTGTCGTGGCTGATTATTATCAAACTGTAATTTCTTTTTTTCATATCTAAAACAAGATTCTCGAGCATGAGGCACATCTCGATATCCAGATGGTTGGTGGGCTCGTCCATGAGTACGAGAGGAACTTTTTTCAGTAAAGACCGCATGATGGCCCAGAATCTTTTTTGACCATGTGAAAACGTATCTAAGTTTCTCGACAGGTCACTTTCACCAAACCCATATTCAGATATTTCTCTAACGATTTTTTCTTCGAGTTCAAATCCGCCTGTCATAGCGTATTTATTTATCAGATCGGCATATTTTACGTCCGATTCATCCGTCTTTTTCATCTCCGTATAAACACTTTCGATTTGAGGAAAATCCATAAGAATATATTCGAGCACAGTTTTTTCGTAATCATCTTCTCCCTGGTTTATCAGACTGAATTCTGTATCACTCCGAAAGCTTATTATTCCCCTTTGTGGTTTAAGTTCCCCTGAAATCAATTTTAAAAGAGTGGTTTTTCCCGAACCGTTGGCGCCGGTTATCGCGAGTATTTCACCTCTGTTCAGATTTAGATTTATTCCATTGATAATTTGATGTACACCATATGCAAAATGCAGATTGCTTATCTGTAGCAATTCGATCACCTCCAAAAAGTATTGACTTTTAAACCAAATTTCATTTAACTGATTTTATCTTCATTATTCAGTTGTCTCAAAAATTTGGTTATTTCCTCATTTCATCACCTTTTTGGAGTTTATCCATATCCTTTCTGTTCTGAATTAACCATATTAATTATACATCATAAAAAAAATTCAATCAACGGGGTTTTTGCGTGCTATAATCCAGTCAGAAGACAAAAAAACACGTTCCGGTTGGTAGTCCGGAAAAGCCAGATAATCCTTCAGTAACCTTCATTGTGATGTCCATTGCCTTTAGTTTTTTGTTACTGAAGGGGGATGGATATATGTTAGTATTTACAATTTTTCATGACGGCCAGTATTGGGTGGGAATGATGGAAGAAAACAATCGATCGAGTATCAAAGCGTTTAAAAAGATTTTCGGTGTGAGACCATCGGATAAAGAGATTCTGGATTTTATAAATTCCGAATTTTTCGCATTTTTCAAAAAAATGGAATGCAGTTTGAAAATAGATTTCTCAAAAAAGCTCAGCAAGAATCCCAAAAAAAGAATCAAACAAATAAATAAAGAGAAGAAGAGCACGGCACACCTCTCAAAAGCTTTTGTCACTGTAAAACTTGATCAGGAAAAAAGAAAAGCAAGAAAAAAGGATTCATATAAAGAGAATAAAAAAATATCCGAAAGGAAAAAGTATGAAAGAAAACTGGAAACGAGAAGAGAAAAACACAGGGGACATTGAAATTTTTACCGCGTAACGGAAGGTTAAAAGAATATAAATTCTGGATATATTTTGGTGTAATTGAGAGCGCTGATTTTATTGTTTTTTTGACATACAGCCATTGCCTTCTGGTAATGGTCTTTTTATATACTTCAAACTGAAATTGCTTTAATTCACATAATAGTCAAATGATCTATATAACTATCATTTTACCTTCATCAAAAGAGAGTAAAATTTATTGAACAAATTTACAAAAGTTACCTTTTCATTCTTTTATCGTTTTTGTCGATAATTTGCTCCAAGGGATTTTAGCAACTTATACTCGTTTCTTCTCAGGCACCATCGATTTTTTTAAATGATCGATGGTGTTTTCTTTTATATAATGATTTTTCGCGATGGATACTATAACACTGTCGAAAATATTAAAATCTTGAATAATAATTTTTATTTGTTTTTTAACTTTATTAATAATCGATACGGTTTTTACACATTACTACACAAACGAAATTAAATAAATCCGACCATTATAAAACAATCTCAGTAGAAAAATAAAGTTAAATTCTTCCGAAGTATATAATCTCGTTAAACGTAGCGTTTTTATCTTATTTTATAATCGGTGTATTGACAATTTAAAGGTGAATACAATTCTTTTTTCTGTTTTTTGTTCCACTGTAAATGAAAACTACACATATCAAAAAATGTATTATTATATTTTTGGAGTAGTGTTTTTTCATGGATGATTTGAACACAATCATCTCCAACCTACCAGATATCGGATCACAATTGAAAGATTTGAAACCAATCGGGTTATACATTTGAGCAAGGTTATCTCTCTTTTATATTGAGATTCTACTCACATAAAGATATTCTTTATTCTGTTGTTATAACTATTTTTGATTAATTTTACAAAATAATACTCCGATGTTATCATAAGATCAGGAAACGCTTTTAACACACATCTACCTTTTATTGACCGGTTCGATTAAATAGAACACTTCTCATTTAATTTAAAATTGGGAATAGTCCCCCCCTCTTTTTTCCTTATTTTGCCCAAAAGCTGAATTGAAAAAGTTCTGATCATGATGAATAAGTATAAAATCAATAACATTCTTTTATTTTATTTTTATATCCCCGTTCAGTCAGCCCGGCAACTATTTCTTTTTGAAATTCCGGATATTTTTCTCTCACCCTCGGATCTATATATATTTCTTCAATCATCTTTGAAAGATCTACTCTCACTTCGATTCCGTCTTTCGAATCATTGTAATCATCTTTTTCATCTTCTCTGAATATATAAAATCTATATTCATTTTCCTGTTTAAAATACTTTATGTCTTTGTATGCCCCAAATTTCGACAGATCTATTCTGATCAGCCGTTTATTCATGTAATTCATATTTTTTATAGTTTTATTTTTTACCTCTTCAATCTCTTTTCCACATTCGTGAATACTCAAATCGAAATCAATATAATCGACCTTTTTAGAATAAATTTTATATTTCTTTCTCAATTCTTCATCGTAATAGTAGTCTTTTTCAAAAAATGGCAAAAAGGGGTTGAATTTCTTTTTGTTGCCGATACTCGATTTCACGGCGATCAGACACTCGCCGACATCGTTTATTGTATAGGGAATATTTTCGCAACAGGATACGAGTCCTTCCTTAACTCTGAAACTTTTAAAGAAATATTCGTCGGGTATCTCATCGCTGATGCTCCAGTACGTCCCGTAACATTTTTCTTTATTTGGCATTTTATCGGTGATATTCAAATTAAGACGACTTTCGAGTTCCTTTATTATCTCATAATCTATCTTCGAATACAGGGTTTCTCTCTCGTCCTTCTGGGAAGAGAAACTTGAAAAAAAAAGCAATCCCGATACGATAGTCTTCATGAAATATTTGAATTCAAAAATTCTATAGATTTCCGTGTGTGAAGCAACTGAAAAATTTGAAGTAGGACTCAGCGAATTATCTTTAAAATCCGGATCTTCAAAACTGATTAAAACCGAATCGTCTTCGCGGGAAACCTCAATTTCTTCAAATTTGTTTTTTTTATCTGTCAGATAGCCTGAATCATTCATAACATCTCTCCATAATATGGTATTCATAGTCATTATAATAAACATAAAACGTTTTGCTCTAATTATTTTATCACTTTTAATTTTAAAACGGCAGTGAAAGAGGAAAATAAACTCATCTGGATTTACGTAAAAAATATCTGTCAAATTCCAATTAAAATCGAACAGATTACAATTCATTTGAATAATTCAATAATTTTTTATTCATAACTCCAGGAACGGATGTTTTTTATTGTCATTTCAAAATCAATATTATATAATTGTTCCAGCATTCTGATTTCAGTTGCTCTTTTTATCGTTTGATTTTTTGAGTTCAGCAAAGAATTTCCTGTTGAGGTGGAGAAAAATGTTTGTGAGAAAATCCGTATTTTTTATTTCAATATTGGTAACATTATTAATTTTTTCCGGATGTTCTTCACCAGTTAAAATACCGGATATGAATCACGGAGTGGTTAAGTTCGTCTATAATAATTCAAAGGACTCAATGGATGTTGAGGATGAGAGTCAGCCAGAACTTCCCGATATTGAATACATATGTCTGAAAATTTACTGTACCGAAAATGGAAAAACCATCAATATAAAGGAAAAAATCCCCAAAAACAAAGATCTGGAATTCACCGTCAGTCTTGCAGAAAATAAGTCATACGAATTCTACATTTTCGGTCTTGATGGCAACGAGATGAGCAATTCATATTCTTTCATCGACAAACAGTCCTTTCCGCCCAACAAAGTGACAGAGATAAACCTGAAAATGTCTCCTGTTACCACGAATTATGAAGTATCTGGAAAGACTTATTCAAAGGATATAATTGACGTAAACTGGGATTGTATACCGGTGAAGATAACTGTTTCTTCGGATAATATCTCAAAATACATAGAAAGATATCCACAGGAATTGTATTATACCTTCTACAATTTTGATTTCTGGGAAGAGGGTTTTTATTTGTGGAATTACTATGCGGGTAAGCTTCCTTATATGCTTACCACGTCAAAAAGCAGGTACAAAGTTTTAAAAGAATTTGAAGAAATTGACCCAAATGAAATATCGTTTGAAACACATATAATCCTTCCGGTTAAATACGTTGCAGATGATGCTTCACTCGATTGGAAAACCGGGAGTGTGGATCTTTACACTTTTATTTTCGACTCTTACAAATTCGGAACAACCATAAATCTTAAAAATCTCTCGGAAGAAATCAAAAACTCCGCAGAAAAATAGATTGTCGGAGTAACTTTTTAAAAAACAGAAATAAAATTTATTTTTTTATATTCTCAAGGTACGGTGAATAGATTCCCGTAGGTTGTGAAGCTGATAATATGGTATATATATAAAATGTCATAAAAATCATTTTATCTAATCCCGCTAAAAATGAAAAATCTATATGGAGGAATACTTATGAAAAGAATTATCCTGTTATCCATAATCGTGTTTATTGGTCTGCTGAGTTTCACATTGAATCCCATAGAACTGGTCTTCGAAACGGAGAATGGTTCGGTAACCTGTGTTTATTTCGAGGAGCACCTGGATCTGTTCGGTAGACTTGATACGGATGAAGATATTCACCCGGCAAGATTGAATAAGTATATTGACGGAGACACAATACACATCACCAGACTTGATATCATAGGCGATACAACGAGACTTTTAGGAATAGATACACCCGAAACGGTTCATCCCTCAAAATCGGTTGAATATTTCGGAAAAGAGGCTTCGGATTTCGTAAAAAAGGTGATTCCCAAGGGAAAGAATATTTTGATGCTGACCTACGACTGGGATAAGTACGATAAATATAACAGATTACTTGCTTATGTCTGGGTTCCTACAGAACACAATGGTAATACGGAATATGTGATGTTCAACTTACTTTCTATACTCAACGGATATGGAAAAGCCTATCTGGTTTATCCATTTAAAGATGAATATATGGAAATCTTCTCATTTGCTCAAACATATGCGCGAGAGAATAATCTCGGTCTATGGGGAAACACTGGGGAAGAGGTTCCACAAGTCCAGAAAACGGATACTTCGTCAGCCATGAACGATGATTCGAAAATAATTGTATACGTTACCAAAACGGGGAAAAAGTATCACAGATCAACCTGTAGATATCTCAACCAGAGTAAAATCGCAATCTCCCTGGAAAATGCCAAAAAAAGTGGATATACACCGTGTTCCATATGTAATCCGCCACGATAGATGAACAATTGAGTAGCGATTGGGAAACGATTGGAATGAGAGAACGGATAGTAGAGAATCAGATAATAGCGTAGTTAGCATAAAAGAGATTTGATAATTGTCATTTTCAAAAAATCAATTTTTATGTTTTTTTATTCCATTTTACCTGTTCTCTATTTACCAGTTCTCTGTTCTCTTTTCAGGCACAAAACACTGCGCACCAGACACTGTTTTATCAATTTATTCAAAATTTGAAGAGACATCCAGGGTGTAATTATATTTTTTCCCGATTATGTTTTTTAATTTGTTTATGAGTTTTACATTGTTTATCAAAATTCCGCCCGTTATACGTTTGTCTTTCAAAAATAATTTTGCATTTTTGTTCAGTGATTTATCTTCGAATACTTCGTCATAGTTTTTCACGTTTCCCATGGAAAAGATGTTTATTTTTCCCAGGTTTATTATTGTAAAAGGGTCGGGAAAGGTGTAATTGCTTTTTATTCCCACTACATTTTTTCCGACACATTTTCCCTGGTCACTGGCTATAGTCCATAATCCGCAAATTTTGTTATCAAATTCGGAGATATCACCGGCAGCATATACGTTGTCAATATTCGTTTTCATATTTTTGTTCACTATTAATCCCCTGTTTATGTTGAGTCCAGTTTCATTTAATTGAGCTACACTGGGTCTCACTCCGGTGGAAACCAGAACGGCATCACTGCTGAATCTTTTTCCTCCCACAGAAATACCCTGAACCCTATTTTTACCGAATATTTCATCGATGTCCGAAAAAATAGAGGTTTTGAATCCCTCGTTCAGAAGGTAATCCTGTAAATAACTCGATGAATCCAGATCAAGTTGATTGACTAGAAGACATTCGGCACATTCTATTATTCTCACATCTTTCCCGGCCTTTTTTAAAGCCCATGCCGCTTCCAATCCCAGCAAACCGCCGCCTATCACGGAAATTTCAGATTTGTCGTTCATGTAATTTTTTATTTTCAGTAAGTCTTCATAATTTCTGAGTGTGAAAACCCCCTCCATTTCTTTTCCTTCAATTGGGGGAATGAACGGATAGCTTCCTATTGTAAGGATAATATTTTTATATCCTATGTTTTCAGATATTGTACGAACTAGATTATTATCAAAATCGAATTTTGTTACCTCCGTACCAAGCAACAGTTCGATTTCATTCTCATCATACCATTCCGGTTTTTTTACAAATATGCTCTCTAAATTAAATTCGGAGACCAGATTGTGAGAGAGTTTGGGTCTGAAATATGTCAAATATTTCTCTTTGGAAATCATCGTGATGTCGCAATTTTTATCATTTTTTCTGATTTCTTCTGCTGTGCTCAATCCTGCTATTCCATTTCCTATTATTAAATAATCAGTTTCTTTCATATAATCACCTCATGAAAATTATAACAAAATTGTTTGCGAATAATGTTTATGGTACTATTTATTAGAATTTCTTTGAATTTCATATATTTTGGGAAGTGATTTGATGAAAATAGACATAAATTCTGATTTGGGTGAAGATTTTGGCAGATATAAGCTGAAAATAGATGAGAGTATTTTTAAAATCATTTCGTCGGCCAATGTTGCCTGTGGGTTCCACGCCGGAGATCCCAACGTTATGAACGATATCGTTTTTAAGCTCGGGAAAAGCAACGCGAAGATCGGTGCTCATACCGGATTTAACGATTTGGAGGGATTTGGAAGAAGAAAGATATCATTGACGAAGAATGAGATAAAAAACCTGATGATCTATCAACTCGGTGCTCTGGATGCTTTTTTGAGAATAAATGATCTGGAGATGCAGCATGTGAAACCGCACGGGGCGCTTTACAATCTGGCACAGACAGAAAGAGAAGTTGCGGAAGCCGTTTTGGATTCCGTTTATCTTTACAATAAGGAGCTGATAGTCCTGGGTCTTCCCAATTCTCAGATCAGTCTCGTTTCAGGAAAAAGAGGTGTCAGATTTGCAAACGAAGTTTTTGCCGACAGGGAGTACGATGATCATGGATTTTTGGTTTCAAGAAGAATAAAAGGTTCTGTGATAAAAGATAAAGATTTATGCCGGAAGAGAGTTTTAGAAATGGTTTTAAACAGAAGGGTGAAGTCCATTGATGGTAAGTACATTAAGATTGAACCACAGTCGGTGTGTATTCACGGTGATAATGAAAATTCACTTGAAATTGCGGAAGGGATTTGCGAAGCTTTGAAGGAAAATGATGTTGAGATCTCTCCTCTGATTGAGATATGCAGGTAGACAGGTTATCCGAAAACAGTTATATTTTGAGAATGTCCGACGAAATAAATATAGAAGTCAACAATTTGACCCAAAACCTGTTGAGAATAATAAAGAAAAAGTATGGGGTATATTTAAGCGATATATATAACACATATAACGAAATTTGTGTCATTTTTAAGAGTAATTGCAGGAAGAAAGCTCTGCTGAATGAAATAACGAAACTGGATTCGTCTCCGGTTAAAGATTCCAGGGAGATTTATTATATTCCCGTACACTATGGTCATGAATTCTCTCCGGATCTGTCTGAAATGGCGAAAAATCTCAATATGAAAGTCGACGAACTGTTGTATCTGCATTATAAAAAAATTTATAAAATATATTTCATAGGCTTTCTGCCGTGTTTCCCCTATTTATCTGGTGTGGACGAGAGAATACGTTATGGCAGAAAGAAAACCCCACGTTTGAGGGTTGAGAAAGGCTCCGTGGGAATCGCCAACGATCAGACCGGAATATACACCGTTGACAGTCCGGGCGGTTGGCAGATAATAGGAAAGACTCCCGTCGATCTTTTTGTGCCCGAATCGAACAATCCTTTCAAAATCGTGTCCGGGAATTATATCAAATTTTATCCGGTGGGTTTAAAAGAGTTTTATTTGATCAGACAGTTGAGCGATGAAAACAGATTTTGGATTCACAGGGAAAGGATTTTGGGGTATTAAAAGTATGAAGTGGATTTATTTCCATAAACCGGGTTTTTTTACGACGATTCAGGGGGTCGGAAGATCCGGTTACAGTGAATTTGGAATACCCAGGGGAGGCTCGGTGGATTTTCTCTCTTCCGTGATTTCAAATTATCTCTCATATTCTGGTTTCGATAACCCCGTTTTTGAATTCACTCTGGAGGGGCCGACCATAGAGTTCAACTTCAACACGATCTTTTCAATAACTGGGGCGAATATGTACCCGAAGTTGAATAATTCACCCGTGGAAATGTATAAAACATTATTTGCAAAAATGGGAGATGTTTTATCCTTCGGGAAAGCGAGCAGGGGTTTCAGGACATATTTATCCATAAATTCGAAGCTGAATATTACAAAGTTTCTCGGAAGTTTTTCGACATACACTAATGCGAATTATGGTGGATACAAAGGCAGACAGATCATAGCTGGAGATTATCTTTATTATGAAAGTGCCTTTATTGGGGATATGAGGATCAGAAAAGCAAAAAAAGATTCTATTGATGATCTGTTGAAGAGCAGAAATGTTTTGAGAATCGTTGAGGGACCTGAATATTCTGCATTTGAATTAGATTCTCTTGAAAGATTTTTCGATAGCGAATATTCTGTTTCAGAAAAACTCAACAGAATGGGTATAAGACTGGATGGTGAAAGACTCGAATCATGTTTTACCAATATTTCTTCATCGGCCGTGTTGCCGGGCATCATACAGGTACCTGGTAATGGATTACCCATTGTTCTCCTTGCCGATTGCCAGACTACCGGGGGATATCCGAGACTGGGAAAGATCATTGACGTGGATCTGATCGTTGCATCTCAGTTGAAGTCCATTGATAGAGTTGTGTTTAAAAAGATACCTTATAAAACGGCGGAAAAACTGTCCAAAAGGTTGCGTAAGCATATCGATAAATATATATGAGCATATGCAATAATATTGTTAATAATTTCACAATCTAATTTCAATTTTTATTTAAGAAATTGTTTGTGGCTTTTGATATAATTCATTGGGAGAGGGTGAATTTATGTCTGAAGTTTTATATAGAAAGTATCGTCCAAAAAGTTTCAGTGAATTAATTGGGCAGGTCCAGGTAAAAGATATACTGTCTAAAGTGATAAATTCAGATAATCCTTCACACGCTTATATTTTTTCCGGTCCGAGAGGAACGGGCAAAACAACGAGTGCAAGAATACTTGCGAAAGCATTGAACTGTACCTCAGAGGGTCCAAAACCCTGTGGTGTATGTGATTCGTGTAAATCAATCGACAGATCTTCTCACTTCGATGTGATAGAAATTGACGCGGCTTCTTTCAGAGGAATAGACGAAATAAGAAAAATCAGAGATAGGGTTTCTTACAGACCCTCCATGGGAAAGTATAAGATTTACATCATCGATGAATTTCATATGTTAACCAGGGAAGCTTTCAATGCATTGTTGAAAACTTTGGAAGAACCTCCCGAAAACGTGGTTTTTATTCTTGCAACGACCAACATAGAAAAGGTACCGGATACAATTCTTTCCCGATGTCAGATTTATTATTTTAAGAATCTGACCGTTTCTGAAATTTCATCGTATCTGAAGAAGATTTTAAATAGTGAAGAAATCGAATTCGAAGAAAAGGCACTGGAAAGAATAGCGTATGCCGCAAATGGTGGAATGAGAGATGCGGTTAATATTCTGGAGAGGATTATCACAGTATCGGACGTGGTCGATTTTAAATCTGTAAAAGATACACTGGGATTACTTCCCGATGAAATAATAGAGAATTATACAAATCTGTATTCATCGAATAATTTAAGTGGATTGTTCGAATTTTCAAAAAACATTTTGTTTGAAGGATATTCTTTTGAGAACTTACTCGATCAGACGATAGAAAGATTGAAGGAAAAAATGCTGAAGGGTTATATTTCTAAAAGTGAAGGATCCGAATTAATAAATGATTTCTGGTTTATTTTTAAAGAAGTGAAACTTTCGGAAAATAAAAAAAGTGTTTTTGATACTTTGAATCTTTTTAAATCATATAAATTCAGTAAAAACTGGCCACATAATCATAATATAGAAGAAATCGAAAAAATAAAAGAAATAAAAGTGGAGAAAGTACCATGTGAATCCACGGAAAAGGCCCCCGACAAAAATCCGAAAAATGGATTTGTCAGCGATATGGCAGAGAATCTGTTTGAAGAAGGTAATATCCTTGAATGGGCTTATTTGCTTTCTTCTGATGTACAGGAAAAGGAAGGGAACAAATTATTTTTAAACTGTAATAATAATATGATGAGGTCATTTGAAAAAAATGTAAAAGATATTATAATAAATAGGGCAAAAAAATATAATAAAGAGATAATATTCAACGAAAACAATGATGTAGATCTTCATTTGTTGGATAATTTGCCGGAAGCTGAGAAGAACTATGTAAACGATTTAATAGATTTTTTGGGAGCTGAAAATGTAAAAATCTCTAAGTGATGGTTGGGAGGCAATGTGAATGGCAAAGAAATTCAGAGGAATCGGTGGTCGGAGTTACGGATCATCAAAGAAGGGTAAGGGAATGCCGGGTAACCTGAATCAGATGTTGAAGCAGGCGCAGGATGCTCAAAAACAGATGGAAGAACTGGAAGAAACGTTTAAGAATATAGAAATTTCGACTACCGCCGGCGGAGGAGCTTTGAAGATCACGGCAACGTGTGACAGGAAGATAAAATCTATTGAAATAGACGAAGATCTGAAGGACGAAGATATTGAAATCCTTTCCGATCTGCTGGTTGCAGGCGTGAATGAAATATTGGAAAATATTGAAAAGAGAAGGGAAGAGGAATCCTCTTCTATAACACAAGGAATGAATTTACCGGAAAATTTACTTTGAAAATATAGGAGGTGCAATTATGGTAAAGATTGCAATTAATGGTTTTGGAAGAATCGGAAGATTAGTTTTCAGGGAAATGGTTAAAAGAGAAGATATGGAAGTTGTAGCAATCAATGATTTAACTGACGCAAAGACACTCGGCAATTTATTGAAATATGATAGTGTTCACGGAAGATTCGATGGGACAGTTGAAGCAAAGGGAGATAGCTTGATAGTCAATGGAAAGGAACTCAAAGTTTATGCTGAAAAGAATCCTGCCAATCTGCCCTGGAAAGAACTGGAAGTTGATGTGGTTGTTGAATCAACGGGAGTATTCAGAAATAAGGAAAAATGTTTACCACATCTGGAAGCCGGAGCAAAAAAGGTATTGATCACCGCACCTGCAAAGGGCGCTGTTGATGCCACAATCGTTCTGGGAGTCAACGACGATATGCTCAAGGCCGAAGATACGGTAATTTCAAATGCATCCTGTACAACTAATTCTATAGCACCGGTTATTAAAGTTTTAAACGATAAATTCGGAGTTGTAAAGGGATTTTTGACCACAATTCATGCTTTCACAAACGACCAGAGAATTCTGGATCTGCCACACTCTGATTTGAGAAGAGCGAGAGCTGCTGCCGTTAACACTATCCCCACAACAACGGGTGCTGCAAAAGCAGTTGGAATAGTTATTCCTGAATTAGCCGGTAAATTAGACGGTGTAGCTGTCAGAGTTCCTGTTCCGGATGGCTCAATAACTGATTTAACGGTTGAAGTAAGCAAGGAAACCACAAAAGAAGAAGTCAATGCAGCTATGAAAGAAGCCTCTGACACTTATTTAAAGGATTACGTCGATTACACGGATGAACCTTTGGTAAGCTCAGATATAATTGGCGTAAAGGCCAGTGCAATATTCGATTCATCTATCACATACGTGAAGGGTAACTTAGTTAAAGTGTTCTCCTGGTATGACAATGAATACGGCTACAGTTGCAGGGTTGTTGATTTAGTCGAAAAATGGGTTAATCTTTAAAAATAAAATTTTTTGAGAGGCCTTTAATAAGGCCTCTTTTTAATGTTGGAGGTAAAGAGATGTCAAAACTAACGGTTAATGATTGTGATTTTAATGGAAAAAGAGTTTTAATCAGAGTAGATTTCAACGTTCCGATTAATAAAGAAACAGGCGAAGTATCGGATGATACGAGAATAGTTGCAGCATTACCAACGATAAAATATGTTATCGATAATGGAGGAAAGGCCATTCTGGTTTCTCATCTTGGAAGACCGAAGGGTGAGAAAAAACCCGAATTTTCTCTTTATCCTGTTTCAAAGGTTTTGGAAAAACTGATAGGAAGAAAAGTGCTTTTTGCAGATGATTGCATAGGTAAAGAAGTGGAAGACAAGGTTTCACAGATGAAAAATGGCGATATCCTGCTTTTACAGAATGTGAGATATTATAAAGAAGAGAAGAAAAACGATAAAGAATTTGCGAAAAAACTGGCTGAGCTGGCCGATATTCATGTTAACGATGCCTTCGGTACGGCACACAGAGCACATGCTTCGAATGTCGGTGTAGCGGATTATCTGAAGAGTGCTGCTGGCTTTTTGATGGAAAAAGAGATAAAAATGTTGGGAAAGGCCGTGGAAAATCCCGATCATCCTTATGTTGTTATTTTGGGTGGTGCGAAGGTTTCGGATAAGATCGGCGTAATAACGAATCTGCTTGGAAAAGCGGATAAAATACTCATCGGTGGCGCAATGATGTTCACATTCCTGAAAGCCATCGGAAAGAATGTTGGAAATTCTCTGGTTGAAGACGAAAAGATCGAACTCGCCAAAGAAATCCTGAATGATGCAAAGGAAAAGAATGTTGACTTTGTTTTGCCAGTCGATACTGTGATAGCCAAAGAGATCAAACAGGGAACGGAGTCGAAAGTGGTTAATATAGACGATGGAGTTCCTGAAGGATGGATGGGACTGGATATTGGACCTGAGACGATAAAACTTTTTGAGAAAAAATTAGACGGCGCCAAAACGGTAGTCTGGAACGGCCCGATGGGAGTTTTCGAAGTTGAAGATTTTTCAAAGGGTACTTCCGAAATCGCGAAATGTCTGGCAGGATTGAAAAATGCAACTACAATTGTCGGTGGTGGAGACAGCGCGGCTGCAATAAAGAAATTCGGACTGGAAGATAAAGTCAGCCATGTTTCAACGGGTGGCGGCGCATCTTTGGAAATGCTGGAGGGTAAAAACTTACCCGGAATAGAGAGCATATCCGAATTGCCCGAAAAAAAAAATAGAGGAATAGTGGTTGCCGGTAACTGGAAAATGAATAAAACTCCGTCTGAGAGCAAGCAATTTGCCAATATGCTGAACGGAGCTGTTGGAGATGAAAAAGATATAGAGATAATAGTTTTCCCCTCGGCTTTATCGCTGGATGGGGTTTCCGAAATTCTCAAAGATTCGAATATTGAGGTTGGAATTCAAAATATTTATCCGAAAGATTCGGGAGCCTTCACAGGCGAAAACGCTATACCGATGGCTAAGGATTTAGGTTTGAAATATGTTCTTGTCGGACACTCCGAAAGAAGACATGTTTTCGGTGAAACCGATGAATTTCTGAATACAAAAGTTAAAGCCGTTCTGGATAAAGATTTGAAAGTTATGTTCTGTATTGGTGAGCTGTTGGAAGACAGAAAAGCCGGGTCCACAAATGAAATTCTTGAAAAACAGTTGAAACAGGGCCTTAAAGATATTACCGCAGAACAAATGAAGAATATAGTTTTGGCTTATGAACCGGTTTGGGCAATCGGAACGGGAGTTGTGGCCACACCTGAACAGGCAGAGGAGACCATGGATTACTGTAGAAAAGTGATCACGGAAATGTTCGGCGAAGATACTGCAGAGAGCTTAAAAATTCTTTATGGTGGAAGTATAAAGCCTGGAAATTTTGAGTCCCTTATCTGTCAGAAAAATATCGACGGAGGATTAATAGGCGGAGCGAGTTTAAAAGAAAGTTTCATTGAACTTGTTGAGATTGCAAAAAATCATATATAATTATATTATATTATATTATTACACCGGCAGAATGCCGGTGTATATTTAAAAAATCGGGGGTTATGTTTATGGATACGATCCAGGAGCTTGAGTTACTCATTGATAAAATGATACAGGATTATAAGAAGAAAGAACAAGAAGTGAATAAACTGTGGAGCAGAGTTGATGAACTGGAAAAAAGCAATAAAGAACTGAAAGATTCGAACAATGAAATGAAAATAAAGATCGAATCAAGCAATAAAACTATAGAATCATTGATTGAAAGAATAAGAAGTAAAATGAGTAATGAAAATAAATAAGAGGAGTTTTTCGCATGAAAAGAACCGTCACTCTTAAACTGGGGGATAAGGAATACAGTTTTTTATCTAACGATCCTGATGACAAAGTGGAGGAAGTTTTTGGCCTCATACAGAATAAGTTCGATGATATCAGCGAAGGAATATCCAAGGTTGGATTCGAGAAAACTATAGTTTTCCTTCTGGTTAATTTCGCCAGCGAAATGGTTATTTCAAAAAAGGAATTAACGAGATTGAAAAACAAATATCAAAAAGTGGTTGATGAGATGTATAAAAAATCCGGTGAAGAAGAGAAATAAATGAAATTTTCGCTTTTTGATTCTGGTATAGGTGGATTAACAGTTTTAAAAGAATTGTATGATGAATATCCCGAAGGCATCGAATTTTCCTATTTTGGCGATACGGGGAGGGTGCCATACGGGTCTAAAAGTACTGAGATTTTGAAGAAACAGTTGTTTCAGATTTTTGATTTTATAAAAAAAATGAAACCCGATCTGGTCATTTCTGCATGTAATACTTCGGATTCAGTTATGGATGACAGTATACTGGAATTTTTAGGGATACAGTATATTGGAATAATAGATTCGGTAATAAATTATTTTGTCGATGATATAAATAAAGATTCGAGCATAGGAATAATCGGAACCGAGCAGACTGTAAAAAAATCATTGTATTTGAGAAAAATCGTTTCGAAGTGTGATGCGAAATTCATTGTTCAGAAGGCATGTCCTCTTTTCGTACCACTTGTTGAAGAGGGAAATTGGAGTGGAACCGTCGTCGATACCATTGTAAGGTTTTATCTTAAAAGAATTAAAAAGATCAACGTGGATTTTTTGATATTGGGATGTACTCATTACCCCTTTTTGTATAGCAGTATAAAAAAGTATCTGGATTCAACCACCAGGATAATAGATCCCGCGAAATATATTTCCAAAAGGATAAATATAGACAGGGGAGAATTATCGAAGGATAAATCCATTGTGAATTTTTACGTTTCGGGTGATACCTCTTCTTTTAAGAGAAATGTGGATAATTACTTTAAAAATAATTTGAATTATAATATATATTATGTTGACGTATCGGAAGAAAAAATAAAAATTATTAAGAAGGTATTTTAGTGGAGAATAAAACACTAGTAATCATTACCGGATTATCTGGAAGCGGAAAAACAACCGCTTTAAAGTTTTTGGAAGACTTTGGGTTTTTTTGCATAGATAATGTTCCTCCTATCATATTAAAAGACCTCGTTGCTATTTTGAAAGATAATAAAATTGATGAGTTGGCTATTGTTATAGATATAAGAACACTGGTAAAATTTTCAAATAGCAACATTGAAAAGATCATAGATGAACAGAAAAAAGAAATTGAAAACATGAATATCAAGTTCAAAATAATTTTCTTTGAAGCCGATGAAGATGAGATTTTGTACAGATATCAAAAGTCAAGACGTTCGCATCCTCTGAACAAATATCACAATCTTCTGGATGCCATAAGAATAGAGAGAGAAAAGCTTTCAGGTATAAAATCCATGGCCGACTTTGTAGTGAATTCCTCCGGAATGGATACGAAAGAGTTGGGTCACAGGGTTTTATCGGTTGTGTCATCGAACAAGGATAACCTGCCTCCTATAAGGGTAAAAATTCAAAGTTTTGGCTTCGTCAATGGAATACCAAATGATTCGAATATGGTCTTTGATGTGAGGTTTTTGCCCAATCCGTATTACAGGAGCGATTTGACCGAAAAAACAGGCAGAGAAAGAGAAATTCAGGAATATATAAAAGAGTATTCCGGTTTTGATGATTTTTATAGCAATCTGTATAATGTTGTTAAAAATACGATAGAAGGTTATGAAAAAACCGGGAGAAATCAGCTTAAAATTGCAATCGGATGCACTGGCGGTAAACACAGATCTGTCTTTATTTCCGAATTGCTGTACAGGGATCTGAAATCGGATAAAAGGGCTCTTTCGCTTTCACATAGAGAGCTGGGTGTTGAATTATGAAAAAGGTTTTACTGATAGGTGGAGGAACAGGTTTATCGACAATTTCAAGAGTGATAAAAAATTATGCGGTTGATTTAAATTTAATCGTCACTGTTACGGATAACGGAGGAAGTTCCGGACTTTTGAGGGAAGGATTGAACATTCCTCCTCCCGGAGATCTGAGAAGCAATTTAATAGCATTGGCGGATAACGAAGATCTTTTGACGAAATTGTTTAAATATAGATTTGAATGCGATGAGCTGAAAAATCATTCCCTGGGAAATCTGATAATAGCGGGATTGAAAGAGTTGTCGGGAAGCTTCCCGGAGGCGATTTACGAGGCTTCAAATCTGTTGAAAATAAAGGGAAGGGTACTACCGGCGACCGAGGAACTGATCAATTTAGTTGCCAGATTGAAGGATGGATCACTGGTCTGGGGAGAAATCAACATATCCAGGATTGGAGGGAAAATAGAGGAAATATTTTTAGATAGAAAAGTTAACGCGCTGACGGAAGCGATCGATTGCATAAAGGCTGCGGATATAATTATCGTTGGTCCCGGCAGTGTATACACCAGCATAATCCCCAATTTTCTTATCGGCGATCTGAAGGAAATGTATAAGAGGTCCACGGCACAGAAGGTGTTCATATGTAATTTAATGACACAGCCGGGAGAAACCGATAATTTTTCTCTTTCACAGCATGTCAGTTTAGTCGAAAAGTACACTGGAGTTCCATTTGATAAAATATTTTATTCCTGTCTCGATAATGTAGATGATAAAATCATTGAAAGGTACAAGGAGCAGGGTGCGAAGGTTGTTGAAAACGACCTGGAAAATGATGCCAGAGTGGAAATTCTGAACGGAATGTCTACCGTTGATATAATGGACAGAGTACGAAAAACCGTGATCAGGCATTCAAGAAAAGAGATCCAAAAAATGATGCAGATTCTCGGGGTAACCGGTGAGACAGTATGAGTTTTGCAGAAAAAATTAAAGAAGAATTGTGCAATCTGGAGATCACCGACAAATACGAAGCGATCTCCGAATTGATGGGATTTATAAAATCCAAGGGAACGTTGAGAATAAGAGATAACGGAGTGTATCTCGTGATATATCTTAGTTCTATTTCGGCCTTGAAGAGGCTTTATAAAGTGACGAAATATTTGAATTTAAAAATATTTGAAACTCAGGTCATAGAAATAATAAAATTGAATCGTAACAAAGGTGGAGAAATCATCTTCGATTATGTGAAGATTGAAAATTTTTTTATAAAGCACGGTTTTTTGATCAGAAATGATAATTTACCGGATTTTTTAAAACACGACCCGGTATATTTTGGTGATTTTTTACGCGGGTTGTTCATATCCGGCGGATCCCTGGTGGATCCAAAAAAAGAATATCATCTTGAGATCACACTCGACACTGATCATGAATTCATTGAGGATTTATTGTATAGTTTGTCAGAAACCTTCAATATTGAAGCAAAATTGATAAGATTGGGAAAGAAATACAAAGTATACATTAAATCTTCATCGGATATAAAGGAATTTTTGTCCATAATCGGGTCTATGAAGCATTTCATGGCTTTATCGCAAACGATTGAAATGAAAAAAATAAGGGGTAACGTTACGAGAACTTTAAATTTTTTGTCCGCCAACGCGAATAAATCCGCTCAGGCGATAGTTAAACAGGTACAAGCCATCAATTATATTAAAAAAAATGGGGGATTTGATCTTTTAAGTGATGACTTAAAGCAATTGGTTGAACTTAGATTGAATAACGAAGAGATGAATTTGAAAGAATTAGGTGAGTTGTATGATCCTCCGATAAGTAAATCTTCAATTTACAATAAGTTCAGAAAAATATTCAAGATTGCTGAAGAATTGGGGGGATAACGATGATTTGCCCGTACTGTGATGGATTTCAAACAAAGGTTTTAGATTCAAGACCCGTTGAAGACGGCAAAGTTATAAGAAGGAGAAGGGAATGTGAATCCTGTGGGGGAAGATTTACCACATACGAAAGATACGAAAGAATGCCGTTTTTTGTTGTAAAAAAAGATGGAAGAAAAGAGCGTTTTAACAGAACAAAATTAAGAGACGGGATTTTAAAAGCCTTTGAGAAAAGGCCGTTTTCTCTGGAAGAGATCGATAAAGTAGTTTCTGAAATTGAAAATCAGATTCTAAAATCCGGAAAGCACGAGATAGAGGCCGCGAAAATTGGAGAGATAACCGTCGACAAGTTGAAAAATCTTGATCAAATCGCATATGTGCGTTTTGCATCAGTTTACAAAGAGTTCAGAGATTTGGATCATTTTATGGATATAATAAATGAGTTGAAAATTGAACTAAAAAACCGATGATGGAGGTTATTTATGGCTAAGGAAGAATCAATTTTACTGACTAAAGAAGGTTATTTAAAACTAAAAAAAGAACTTGAAGAAAATAGAAAAAAGTTGATGTATGATATTGCACAGAGAATTAAAGAGGCCAGGGAATTAGGTGATTTGAGCGAGAATTCCGAATACGATGAAGCGAAAAATGAACAGGGAAGAATTAACAGCAGAATTCAGCAACTGGAAAATATTTTGAACAAAGCTCAGGTTATTCAGGATGAAAGTGATGGAGAAACTGTGAAATTAGGTTCAAAACTCATGTTATTCGATGAATCGGAGAAAAAAGAGCTAAAACTCACCCTTGTTAATCCTCAGGAGGCGAATATTTTTGAAAACAAAATAAGTGTTGATTCACCGGTAGGCGCGGCGGTTTTGAGCAGAAAATTGAATGAGATTATAAAAATAAAAACCCCATCCGGAATAAAAAAATATAAAATAATAGGTGTCAGTTAATCGGAGGAATTATAATGAGTGATGAAATAAGGGAACAGAGAATTAAAGAAGTAAATGAACTGAGAGAGCAGGGAATAAATCCTTATCCCTATAAATTTGAAAAGACAGAAACCACCGGCGAGATCAAAGAGAAATTTTCGTATTTGGAAAAGGGGCAGGTACTTGAAGGTGAGAAAGTTTCCACCGCCGGAAGGGTTATGGCGATAAGAAAACAGGGTAAGACCTCTTTCTTTGTAATTAAGGATGTCGATGGCAGGATTCAGGCGTATATAAGACAGGACAAGGTTGGAGAAAAAGATTTTTCTTTTTTTAAGAAATATATCAATCTGGGAGATTTTATCGGAATCAAGGGATTTCCCTTCAAAACACATACCGGAGAACTATCGGTTTTCGTGGAAGAGTTTAAGTTGCTTTCGAAGACGCTTCAGACACTTCCCGAAAAATGGCACGGATTGAAGGATAAAGAGATAATTTACAGACAGAGATATGTGGAGATGTTATCGAATGACGATGCTCTCAACAGATTTAAAATCAGATTTGAAATATTGAAAACCGTCAGGGAAGAATTGAATAAAAAGGGTTTTATAGAGGTGGAAACACCGGTTTTGCATTATCTGACAGGTGGAGCCACTGCGAGACCATTCGAAACGAAAATGAACGCATTTGATGCGGAGATGTTCATGAGAATTTCTCTCGAATTGTATTTGAAAAGATATCTTGTCGGGGGTTTTGATAAAGTTTATGAAATAGGAAAGAATTTCAGAAACGAAGGAATTTCATATAAACATCATCCCGAATTCACTATGATGGAACTCTATCAGGCGTATGCCGATTATTTTGATATAATGGATCTCGTTGAAGAGCTGGTCAACACGGTGGTAAAGAAAGTTGCCGGAAAGGAAGTAATCGAATACGGTGGAAAGAAAATAGATTTTACCCGTCCGTGGAAAAGAGTAGTCATGGCGGATTATATAAATGAAAAACTCGGCGCAGATATCATAAATGATTCGGATGAGAAATTGCTTTCCATTCTGGAAGAGCACGAAAGTATTCCAGAAATAAAGGAAAGAGGCCATTTGATTGACAAACTCTGGGACCTGGTTGAGGATTCCGTGGTAAATCCGACTTTCATCATGGAACATCCAACGATCATCTCCCCACTTGCGAAAAAACACAGAGAGAAGGAAAATGTGACGGAAAGATTTGAGCTCGTGATCAATGGAATGGAAATAGCGAATGCGTTCAGTGAATTGAACGATCCCGTGGAGCAATTCAAGAGATTTGAACATCAAGCTAAACTCAGAGATGAAGGTGACGAGGAAGCTCAGATGATGGATCTGGATTTTATCAGTGCCCTCGAATACGGTATGCCGCCGACAGGTGGACTGGGATTAGGATGGGACAGGATAGTGATGCTGCTGACAGATTCCCCGTCGATAAGGGATGTTATTCCATTTCCAATGGTGAGAAAGGCAAGTGAGGAGAATTTATGAGTTTATATAAGAATTTAAACGAAGATCTGAAGAAATATATGAAACTCAAAGATAAAGATAAAATCAACGCTATCAGATCAATCATTGCCGCTGTAAAAAATTTTAAGACATCTTCTTCGAAAGCGAAGAATCAGGAAATTACGGACGAAATAATCACCGATCTCGCTTTAAGAGAGGCAAAAAAGAGAGAAGAGGCTATTTTGGCCTATGAAAAGCTGGATAGAGATGAACTGGTGGAACATGAAAAAAACGAACTGGAGATAATTAAAAGTTATCTGCCAAAATCACTTTCAAATGAAGAAATCTCGAAGATAGCCCTTGAAACTATTCAGGAAACGGGAGCCAAGGGACCATCGGATCTTGGAGTTGTTATGAAGGCTCTGATTTCAAAAACTAAAGGAAGGGCCGATGGAAAAATGGTGAATAAAATAGTGAGGGAAATGCTGGCCGGTTTATAAAAAAACGCGGCTGAATATTGAATTTCTCAATGAAGGATTTTTTGTGAGTTTTAACTAAAAATTTAAATATAAGATAGGATTTTTTTGAAATAATCATTAAAATTAACCCTGGATGGTCCACTCAAATAATAGCATTTATAACAAGGTTTTTTAAAATAATTATCCATGGGGAGTTCTAAACAATAATAAATAGAGATGATAATTTTTAAAATTATGGTAATATTGTCCTTAGAAATAATAAGGAGGTAAGTGTTGTGGCCGTTATAAAACCATTTAAAATTCTTCATCCCAAAAAGGAATTTGTTGAAGAAATTTCTTGTCCCCCATACGATGTTGTCAACAGAAAAGAAGCCGAACTCTATGCAAAGAACCCCATCAGTTTTATGCACGTGATAAGAGCTGAAGTGGATATGAAAGATGAAACCGAAAATGTGTATAAAAAGGCAAAAGAGAATCTTGATAAATTGGTATCCGGAGAATATTTACTGGAAGAGAAAGATCCGGTTTTTTATATTTACAGACAGAAGATGGGAAATTTTACTCAAACAGGGTTGGTTGCGTGTGTCAGCGTAAAAGAATATGATCGGAACATAATAAAAAAACACGAATTAACTAGGCAGGAGAAAGAAGACGATAGAACTAACCATATCTTGTCTTTGAAAGCGAATACGGGGCCAGTTTTTCTCACTTACCCCGGTGAAGAGGGAAAAGAGGATTTTTTTGATAAACTGGTGGATAATAAGAATCCCCTCTATGACTTCAAAGATGAAAATGAAGTGATACACACGATTTACAGGATAGATGACACAAATGTGATTGAACAGATAAAACGTGAATTTGAAAAAATTCCATATTTATACATTGCCGACGGCCATCACAGAGCCGCGGCTGCTTCAAGAGTGGCCGGAATAATGGGCGGTGATTCCGATTACGATCCTGAAAAAGAATACAATTATTTTTTATCTGTTATATTCCCTTCAGCACAACTCAATATTATGGATTACAACAGAATAGTTAAAGATCTGAATAGCCATTCGATCGATAAATTTTTGAAAGAAGTTGGAGAACTGTTCGAAATCTACAAAGAAGATTTTGACGGTAAACCCGATAAGAAACATCATTTTGGCATGTATCTGAATGAACAATGGCATCTTCTGATTCCGAAAAAGGGCACCTACAATTCGAAAGATCCTATTTTGTCTCTCGATGTATCCATTCTGCAGAATAACCTTTTGAATCCGATTTTAGGAATAAGAGACCCGCGAAAAGACGAAAGAATAGATTTTGTCGGAGGCATAAAGGGTACGAAAGAATTAAAAAAACTCGTTGATTCGGGGAAATATAAAGTTGCTTTCTCTCTTTTCCCGACTTCAATTTATGAATTAATGGACGTCGCAGATTCCGGTAAAACTATGCCTCCAAAATCCACATGGTTTGAGCCAAAACTGAGAAGTGGCCTGTTCATTCATAAATTACAATGACAGATGCGGCTATAATAGTAGCGGCCGGTACAGGAAAAAGATTTGAATCTGAAGTTCCAAAGCAATTTGTAAAAATAAATGAAATGGAACTTTTTATAAGATCTCTGATGATTTTTGACATTCCTCAGATAAAATTGTTGTTGCTGATGGTGAATTCTGAAATGATTGAAATGTCGAAAAATATTATGAAGAAATATGATTTTAATTCCGAGGTTGAAGTGGTTGCAGGCGGAGGCACGAGACAGGAATCGGTTTTCAGGGGCCTGAGGTATTTGGAAGAGTATGAAATAAATAAGGTGATAATACATGATGCTGCCAGACCGTTGTTCAAGAGCGAAGATGCTTCTCGTCTTTTAAATTTTGTGAAATCCGGGGAAGGGGCGGTAGTCGTTTCGAATATCAGGAATACCGTTTATGAGATCGATTGTGATCGTATAATAAATGTTCCCGACAGGAAGCGTTTTTTAAACGCCGAAACCCCCCAGGTATTTATGTATAAAGAAATATTTGAAGCTCATAAAAGAGAAGTAACAAATGAAATATATAATAATACCGATGACACACAAATCTATTTGAAAAATGGATTTAAAATGAATCTGTATAAAATTTCATACAATAATTTAAAAATAACTCACAAAGAGGACTTGTATATTGCAGAAGCTCTGTTGAACAAAAGGGAATCGGGGAGGAAAAATGACAGATAAATTGAATTACAGAAAGACATTCGTATTAGGTTTCGGATTTTTTGCCATAAGTCTCGTCTGGCCTTTATACAACTTTTATGTTCCACTTTTTCTGAGTGACTACATCGAGAGTCAGTTCTGGATAAATGCGATTATGACCATCGATAATATTATGGCAGTTACTTTGATTCCTCTGTTTGGAAATCTAAGTGACAGGACAAAAACAAGATTTGGAAGAAGAATGCCGTTTTTGATTTTTGGAATTCCGATTTCTGCATTTCTGTTTATGCTATTACCCAATTACTCATCCTTTTCGTCTTTGATGATAATACTCATTACTTTGAATCTTGCGATGGCCGTATTCAGGGCACCAACGATAGCTCTTATGCCCGATATAACGCCTAAAGATCAGAGAAGTAAAGCGAACGGAATCATAAATTTCATGGGCGGACTGGCTTCCGTTTTAGTTTTATCGGTTGGAGCGATTTTATTCGATATAAATAAAATTTTGCCGTTTATAGCTACCGCAATTTTGATGATTTTTTCTTTATTCCTTTTGGTAAAATTTATCAGGGAGCCGGAAACGGTTGAGAATGAAGAGACACAAGAAAAGGTGAAATTATTTCATACGATCAAGGAAATCTTTCTGGAAAAAGATACGACCGCCAGAAATATTCTTTTTGCGATCTTCTTTTGGTTTGTTGGATACAACGGAATAGAAGCAACTTTCAGCAGATACAGTGTGGAATTTCTTAAAATCAAAGCCTCTACCGGTTCGCTTATTCTCAGTACATTTGCGGGATCTTTCCTGATCTTTGCGATTCCCAGTGGATTTATCGCAACGAAAATCGGCAAAAAGAGAACCATAAAAATAGGCATAATCGGTTTGATAATCACCTTCGGGCTTTTAGCTTTTGTCAGAAATGATACTGTTTTTCTTTCTCTCAATTTCAGTACTGTCATGATCATTCTGATGGCACTCGGAGGCTTTTTCTGGGCGTGTATCAATATAAATTCATATCCCATGGTAGTGGAAAAAGCCGAAGAAAAAAAAGTCGGAACGTTTACAGGAATATATTATTTCTTTTCGATGTTGGCGGCTATTTTAGGGCCTTTATTTTTTGGACTATTCGTCGATTTGATAGGGTTCGAAACCATGTTTGTAGTGGCATCGGTGTCCTTTGTCTTTGCCCTGGTTTCTATTGTAACGATCAGAGACGAAAACAGATGAGCGATAAAATAAACAGGATTTTTTGTGTAGGCAGAAACTATTATTCACATATAAAAGAAATGAATAATAAAATTCCTTCGAAGCCATTGATATTTTTAAAGCAAAAAAATTCTATAAGTTTTTCACGTGACATTGTTTATCCGGATGTTTCAAAAGAATTCAGTTACGAAGCCGAATTGGTTTTGAAATTGGGTGAAATTAAAAAAACACCTCTGGAGTCCATAAATGAATTCGCTCTGGGATTGGATTTGACACTGAGAGATGTTCAAAGAAAGTGTATAGAAAAGGGTCATCCGTGGGAAAAGAGTAAGGCCTTTGATAAAAGTGCTCCAATCGGTAAGTTTTATTCGATGAATTCTCTGGATTATTTGAATGATTTAGAGTTCGTTTTTAAAATAAACAACAATATCAGGCAGATCGGAATATTTTCAAATATGATTTTTAGTCTTGAACGGATAATTTCTGAACTCTCTCTTTACTGGAAACTCGAGGAGGGTGATTTGATATTCACCGGAACACCGGAGGGAGTCGGGACGTTGAATAGGGGAGATATATTGGAATTATCATCTAACAAAACGGGTTCATTTGTCTGGAACGTGGTATAAATAAAAAGGGAGTCCGAAGACTCCCCGTTCATTTTCTATTTGATCAGAATGCTTTGTTTAAAATTGATACTGCGGCACCTATTGCGGTATTGAGATCATCAAGATCATAAAAGGCATCCAGCATATGATCGCAATCCAGTATATAGATTTCTTCAGGCCCTTCGTGGTATCTCAGGAATATCTGACCGCATTCCGGCTGGGGATAAACGGTTGTATCATTTAAACCAACAACAACCTGTAAATATCCTTTATAATTTGAGATTTCAGCAACGGGGTCAACCATGAATAAATTTTCAAAAAATGGTTTTTTGAGTGCTGTGGTGGCTCCCCAAGGTAAATTCACTTCTATGATTTCTTCTTCACTGTTTTTTGCGGTGAAAACATCCGTATTCGTGAATATATTCGAATAAGTGTAAGGAGGATTTGAAACTGCCGACCAGAGAATTGCAACTTTTATATCATCGGATCTTCCTGCTAAAGATGCGGTGACTAAACCACCCTGACTCAGACCAAGAGCGGCGATTTTTTCCGGGTCCAGTTCCGGAACGGACTTTACAAATTCAACTGCAGCGAAAGCATCAGAGATCTGACCGTCAAAAGTTGTATCTTCCCAAATCCCTTCACTTTCTCCGGAGCCTCTGAAATCAATTCTGAGACTGGCGAATCCATTCTTTGCCAACGCAACGGCAGTATGCTCAAGCATTCCAATTTCGGTGTCCATTATATTCATTTCGTGTCTCTGCCCTGTGAATCCATGAAATAATAAGACTACCGGAAAGTCTTTTTCAGGATTTTCCTCAGGAAGAACGAGAGTCCCAACAATTTCCTGACCAAGATTTTCAAAGGTTACATCCTTTTGAATTACAGTGGCTTCATCATAACTTTTACCTTGATCAATTGCAAAAACGGTAAACGCGAGTGAAACAAACAGAACCATTAGCATAAACTTTTTCATAAAATCCTCCTAAAAAAAGGGCCCTAGGCCCTCTTGAAATATATTTTTTATCTTTTTTTATTCTTTTTAATCCCCCGCTTCTTGTCTAATCTTTGTCTTACTGCAGAATTATTTTGAGCGCTCTCTTTCATGAATTTAGCTAATTTCTTTTCGAAGTCTTGATCCTTAGGCGAATCATCTTTTTGATCTGTGTCAACCGCTCTGATCGATAACTCTAATTTTCCATCTTTAGATGTTCCAACAACCTTTGCCTTCACTGTTTGACCAACTTTAAGATAATCATCAATATTCTTAACATAGTCTTTTGATACCTTAGAAATATGAACGAACCCTTCCTCACCACCATCCAGTGTTACGAAAGCTCCAAATTTCTTAATTGATGTTACCTTACCTTCCACGATTGAACTTACCTTTACACTCAAATGAAAAACCTCCATTAATCACTTAATAAATTGCTGTATGATTATATCATAAAATCTTTTCTATTTCAAAATATATACCATTGTTATAATCAAAAATGTTGCCACTTGATAATGTATTTTATTTGATTATAATATATAATATCGTGGATTGGGGAGTGGTTTGTATAAAAGCATCTGTAATTTTTCACAGCGTATCCGGTAATACATATTTATTGGCAAAAGAGTTATACGATTCTTTGACTTTCTATGATATAAAAACATCTATTTTCAGGGTTGAAGATGATGATCTGGACTATTTTTATACAAAATATGATATAGTGAAGGAATTTTATTCTGAAATTAAAAGTATTAAAACTGCGAAACCGGATTTTTTATTGGATTCGGACATAATATTTTTTGGTTCCCCCACTTATTTTGGAAATATTTCTTCCGAGATGAAAGCGTTCATGGATTCGACGGGTGATTTCTGGCCCGAGGCCAGACTTAAGGGTAAATATATCGTTCCCTTTACCACTGCCGGTACGAGTGAAGGGGGAGGACATTTATGCCTGAACAGCATAAATATTTATGGATTTCATATGGGAATGATCCCCATAAGTCTTCCAATGGATATTCTTCAGGGACAACTTCCATCTTATGGTATTATAAGTTATTCTGGAAATGAGGGGAATATAAGGCCTGACGAAAAGACAAAAATGAATATAAGAAAATTTGTAAAATACATAACTGAAATTTTATAATAATATTAGGAGGGTTTTTATGCCGGATTTAAAGAAAAGTCCAACAGAGATTATCAGAGTTGAAAAACGAGAATACAAAAAAAGAGAGTTCATTGATATCAGAACTTATTATGAAGATGAGTCGGGAGAATACAAACCCACCAAAAAAGGAGTGACAATTAATCCTTCTTTGATAGATGAATTAGTTGAGGCTTTGAATTCTTTGAAATAATAAAAGAAAAGCCGGATCTCCGGCTTTTCATACTTCATTTTCGTATTGCAATTTATAAAGATCCGCGTATATACCTTTTTTCTCAAGTAATTCCAGATGATTTCCTTCTTCAATAAGTTTTCCCTTGTGCATTACAAGAATTCTGTTCGAACTCTTAATAGTTGAAAGCCTGTGCGCAATCGTTATAACAGTTTTGCTTTGAGAGATTCTTTCCAGGGCTTTTTGAATATAATATTCGGTCTGAGAGTCAATGTTGGAAGTTGCTTCGTCCAGAACCAAAATTTTTGTATTGAATAATACCGCCCTTGCCAGAGCGATCAATTGTCTTTCGCCGGCAGATAATGTGGCTGCACCCTCAATTATTTCGGTGTCATAACCATCGGATAATCTTTCGATAAAATAATCTGCATAGACGTATTTTGCAGCCTGTACCACTTTTTCTCTGGAGATTGATTTATCAAAAAGTCTTATATTATCAATTATATTTCCTGAAAATAAGAAGACATCCTGAATAACGATACCAATGGATTTTCTCAGCTTTTTTAAATTGTAATCGTAAATCGATTTTCCATCGACAATAACATCACCCTTCTGAATTTTATACAGTCCATTCAGGATACTTATTATAGAAGTTTTACCGGCGCCCGTTTCTCCAACAATCGCGATCTTTTCCTTTGGAGAAACTTTGAAGGAAATATCTTTCAGTATAAAATTTTTATTATCGTAGGCTAGCCAGACATTTTTAAATTCAACACTGCCCTTTCTGTCATCCGAATCATCCTTTTCTTCGTTGTAATTTTCTTCATCTTCATCTATGAGTTTGAATACCTTCTCCGAAGATGCCAGTGCATTCTGCACGATATCATATTTTTCAGCGATATCTTTTAATGGTCTGAAAAACATGTCTATATAACTGACGAATGCGTAAAGAACCCCGAACTCTATTGTTGAGGAGGTTATTCCCTTGGCTCCGTACCACAGGATGACTGTAACGGCGAGATAATAGAGCAAATCCATCAGGGGTCTGAAGACGGCAAATACTTTCATCTGTTCCATTGTACTTTTCAAATGATCGTTATTGACCTCATCGAATTCTTTCTTCTTTCGTTTCTCCTGATTGAATAACTTTATGACGGATATACCCGAGATATGCTCCGCGAGGAAGGCGTTTATGACGGCTACCCTGGCTCTTACTTTTCTGTAGGCTATTCTGTCGTAATGCCTGAAAACAAGAATTGCAACGGTAATAATGGGGAGTATCAACAGAGATATTACTCCCAGTTCTATCGACAGATACAACATTATAACTATTATTCCAGCCAGTAATACGACGTCTTTAATGATCGATGTAATTACGCTGGTGAAAAATTCCGTAATATTTTGTGTGTCATTTGCTACTCTCGTAGAAAGTCTTCCGCTCGGGTTAGTATCAAAAAATCTCATTCGTTTTTTCAGCAGTTTTTTAAACAGAAACATCCTCAGATCGTGTGTGATTTTTAAACCCATAAAGCTCGTGACTATCACCTGACCGTAATTGATAAAGAATATACCTATTAACGTCAGAATAAGATAAAAAGTTATAGTTGTAACACCGGAGATGTCCTTCCTCTGTAATTCCTCTTCTTCGCTTTTCGTCAGAGCAATTTTCGTGTTTCCGTCGGTGATGAAAAACGCTCCGTCTTCATCGTGTGTAAAATAATATTTTCCGTCGGAATTTATTTCATAAGATATGAGCTTATTATCTTCAATAACGGCATCGTATTTTGTATCGTTGGATATATAGTTGTCTATCGCTACTTTTGTTAAAAAAGGAGGCAATAAATCCAATCCTGCGGAAATCAATATTAAAATTATCGAAATTATGAACAACCCTAAATATGGTTTTACAAACTTCCATAATCTGAAAACAATACCCCAGTCTTCGACTTTTATTTTTTCTTCGACTTCTCCATATATATTTGAATTGTTACTCATAATTCTTCTTCCTCCAGTTTTTCTTCAAGCATCTGTCTTTCATATATCTTTTTATAGAGCTTGTTGTTACTGATCAATTGATTGTGAGTTCCTCTCTCAATTATTTCACCATTATCCAGTACAAAAATAATATCGGCATCCATAACAGCCTTCAGTCTGTGAGAAATGATTATCACAGTTTTTCTGGAGTTGCTGTCTTTCAAACTTGAGAGTATTTTAGCTTCGGTTTCAGTATCAACTGCGGAAAGACAATCATCCAGAATGATTATCGGTGTTTCCATTATGAGTGCTCTTGCAATCGCTATTCTCTGTTTTTGCCCTCCCGAGAGCGTAACACCCTTCTCTCCGACCAGTGAATCGTATTTTTCCGGGAAACTCTGGATGTCTTCATCGATGGATGATACCCTGGCATACTTAACAACATTTTCAAAGGCGGCTTCCATTTTTCCGAATTTAATATTGTTTTCTATCGTCTCGGAAAATAAAAACGTTTCCTGTGGCACGAACGACACGTTATTTCTTATTACTTCAGGATCGATACTGTTGACATCCGTGTTGTCGATGTAAATTTTTTTGTCTTCGACCGCATACATTCTGGATATTAACTTACCCAATGTGGATTTCCCCGAGCCTGTCGTTCCAACAAAGGCGACCTTAGAACCACCTTCAATTTCGAAATTTATATTTTTCAACACCTCTTCTTTGGATTGCGGATAACTGTAAGATAAGTTGTCAAATTTTATATTACCTTCCAGTGTTGAGATTTTACTTTTATCATGTGTTTTGATTTCGCTTTTGGAATTTAAAACATCCATAATTCTGTTATAAGAAGCTCTTCCTCTCTGTATGATATTTACAACCCATCCCAGCTCAATCATCGGCCAGACGATCATTCCCAGATATCCGGTATAGGTTATGTAGTCTCCAAGACTGATTTTATTGAGGATTACCTGAGTGCCGCCGAAGTAAGTTGATATTGCAGTTGTGGAGGTTGCTATTGTCATTATCAGGGGAAATAACATTCCAAATACTTTTATCAAACTCATGTATTTTGAAACGTAATCATTTGATTTTTTTTCCAGAATTTTATATCGGGTATCTTCTATGCCGTAACTTTTTATCAATCTTATACCTGAAATAGATTCCTCCGTTGAGTTTGTCAATTCACCGAATGAATCCTGAACCTTTCTGAATCTTTTGTGAATTGTTATTCCAAAATAAAGAGTGATTGCCGTGATTATTGGGAGGGGGATTATACCTATGAGGGTTAAATCCCAGTTGACGAATATTCCCATTGAAATTATCGTAAGTATGGTTAGAAAAACTGCATCAACGGTCATTACGATGGCGGGGCCCATTGCTCCTCTGATCGCGTTAACATCATTCGTGAATTTTGCCATCAGGTCTCCGGTTTTTGTCTGATCATAATATTTTGATGAGAGTGAGAGGAGATGATTGAACAGTTCTTTTTTAGTGACATAATGAAATTTGTTTGCAGAACCTATGATGAATATTCTCCACAGAAATCTACAGATGAACATTCCAAATGCCACTCCGACGATTCCTAAAAGATAGAATCCCACTGTATTCAGGTCGGGATTGATTTCCAGATTATTGACAATATTTCCGATGATCTTTGGAGGAAATAGCATGAATACGTCCACGCCGATTAAAAATAGAATTCCCAAAAGATATCTTTTCCAATATTTTTTTATAAAACTCCTGATCAAAGAACCACATCCCAATTTAGTAAGTGAATAGTATTAATTTTAGCTATTACCAATTTTATAGTACTTTTGGGATAAAAACAACAAATAATGTTTAGATAGTATTTATGTTATAAGAAATTTGTTTTAAATGATTTCGTGTATAATCGAGATAAATTTACTTTTTAGGAAATAAAAGCAAAGTGTTTTTTAAAAATGTATAATAAATAAAAATTAAATTCGGGAGAAAGTACATGTTTGAAAAATATTTTAAAGAAGATGTTGCGTTGATTTTTTCAGGTGGTGGTGGAAGAGGCGCCTATGAAATTGGTGTATGGAAGGCACTTATGGATCTCGGTGTGAATATTAAAGGAGCTTTTGGTACTTCGGTCGGTTCAATTAATTCCGCAGCCGTAGCAATGAATGATTTTGAACTGGGAAGAAAAATATGGCTTCAGATGGAATATAAAGATGTGATGAAAGTTGACAAAGAAACTGAAATAGTTCTGAGAGGAGATCTCAAACAGCTGAAATTCAAATATTTAATTCATACCTTTTTTTCATTTGTCGGCAATAAAGGTATCGATGTTTCCCCACTGAAAGATATGTTGAAAAATATAATCGATGAAGATAAAATTCGTAATTCGGTTATTGATTTCGGATTGGTGACTTATTCTGTTTCCGATTTTAAACCGTTTACTTTTTTTAAGGAAGAGATCCCTGAGGGAGAAATGATCGATTATATTATTGCCAGTTCTAATTTCCCACTGTTTGAGCGCGAGGAAATAAACGGGCAGAAGTTCATCGATGGCGGTGTTTACAATAATATCCCCATTGAACTCGCTCAGAAGAAAGGCTATTCCAATATGATAGTCGTTGATATCGGCACCCATGGGGTAAAAGATTTTAAAAATTTATTGACAAAATTTAAAGTCGGAAACGAAGAAGTTTTGTATGTAAAACCGAGAGAACATTACGGAACCGTTATGACATTCAATGTGGAAACATCAAAGAAATACATGGTAGAGGGTTATTTGGATACGATGGGTATATTTAGAAAGGTTTTTGGAAAAAAGTATTATATTTCAGATTTAAACGATCCCGTTTACAGAATTTTTTCTCTTTTGAATTCCGAGGACAGGAAAGAGGCCCTGAAAATACTTGGGATTTCGTCTAAGTCGACAATAAAGAACAATTGTAATTACCAGTATTACAGAGAGGTTTTTCCGTTTTTTGAGAGTATTTTGGGACTTCAGAATTCCGAAGGAGATCTTTTGGTTTTAAATTTGCTCGAATTGATCGCAGAAAAACTGAAGTTATATAAACTGGATTTGTATTCATCGGATTACTTTTTTTATAAAATTGCTTCCGAAGAATATAAAGAGGACCCGATCCAGGAGATTAAGGATCTCATAAATTTCAATAAGATGAAGAAAGTATTTGAATTTATAAAGTTTCTGTACAAAAAAACTGATTTTGAATATGAGAATTCAAAATCAGCTTTAAAAGAGAGCATTCTGAGTCTTACAGAATAATATTTATTCTTCTTCTTTATCTATATCTATCATATGCAGGAGGGATTTTGCAGCCAGTAAAGGGCCTTCTTTTTCAAAGCCATTAATTCCCAGTTGAGTTTTTATCATTCCTATTTTTGTTTTTCCCTTCAGCATAGTCTGCATAAATTTTTCGGCTATCTTTGTATGTTTCTCCTTTTTTTGAATAGCACCGAAGGGATTGGCGAAGTAACTGTATGTCAGTCCCTTTTCTGATGTCGTTCCCTTAGCCATCCTGGCACCTTCGGAAAAGACCTTGAGAGCTTCATCGGAGCTTTTAAAAAAAGCGATACTGTCATTTACGGGTTTTTCATAATTATTTGCATACAGAAAATAATCCACTTTAGTGGGTAAAATTATATCTTTGTAATTCGAGTAAGGAACTATGACTCTGGCATTTATTTCGTTCGGATTCATGAAGATGCTTCTGTCCATAGCCGAGTACGCATAACCTGGTTCCAGGTCATCGAGTCTGACGAAGGCACCCGTCTCGGTACCGTATGCTACCACCCTGTCACCATCAATGGCCAACGAACCCATGTCGTCGATCAGTATATCGACTTCAGATACATCTTCTTTGAGTCTTTCAAAAGCATCGAGAGTTTCGGATTTTCCCGCTCCACTGTCTCCCACTAGCATTACGTTAGCTTCTTTGCCATTCTTTAATCTTATTCTTGCAAGGGAACCGTGTATGGGTAAACGGTTTTCATCTATTACAAGGAGATTGTGAATCGTCAGAATCATTTTTTTCATGTAACCAAAATAATCTACCGACGGATCATCGCCCACCAGTCCCACATAGGTCCCATCATTTTCTCTGTAAACTATACCGTTATAATCATCGTCTTCATCGAAAAAGGATTTTTCGATTCCCAGGAAATACACACCGTCAGGTTTTTTGCTCTTCACTACGGCGAGATCGACGAATTCGAAAAGATTTGCCAGACCCGCTCCGAGTGCGAGATAATCTTTGTAAACGACGACGAATATCATTTTGGATCCGACCATTATGGGGAACAGAAACCAGTCTTCTTTGTTTTTAATTTTTATTTTGCTCAATACCGGTTTATTGACGACTTTAAAGATTCCCCTTCTTTTATTCGATCTCGTATAGAAGATAGCAGGCGGATCAAAAATTATGCTCCAGACCACGTTCAGATCGTATAAAATATTTCCATTCGAGGGAATGGCTTCTTTCAGCGGTACAACTTTATCAATCATGAAACCGGCCTGTGCCCCGGAATGTGTTTGCCTCAGAATTTTCATTCTGAAATTGGAAATATTTATGAGGATCTGTCTATAAGTATTTCTGATTAAAAGTTTCAGTTGCTCATTGTTATTTTGAAACAACAGTTGTTTGAACACTCTTTTCGATAAATTTTCGGTGATCTCATCGTCTCTTATGAGAAATCTGTGTTTCGATCTCCATAAACTGTACAGTCTTTCAACGAAAGTGATCAACAAATCTTTTTTATCGGAAAGCTTTGGAAATGAAAGGTAAGGGGAAGAATCGATCGTTTCCACCGTCGAAACAACCAGGGACTGTAATAACATAATTATTCCCTTTACATCGTATCTTTCATCCGTATTTACACTTCCGATATCTTTTATGAATAAGTTGAAAAAATTTAATAATGAAGTTCTTTTTCTTTCTGAAAACTCTATCATTTCACAGATCAAATCATTGAGTACATTTGAGTTGAATATCTGTGATACAGAGTTAAAAGTTGTTTTTCCATCTATCAATACTACGTTCATACTCAACCTCCAAAATCATTTTATTAATTTTATCACATGAAATGGTGTACAATAAAAATGGAAATTAAACTATTTTGAAAAAAATTGCTTCTAAGGATTTGTGGTGTAAAATAGATAATAAACTGAAAGAATATATTAAAAATTCGGGGGAATTCTTTATGATAGTCAATAGTTCGGCAGAAAAATATAAAAAGGTATCTAAGAAAAGGAAGTTAAGACCAATATGGTATTTTATATTTCTCGCTATTATTGTTCTTATAATAGTTTTTTCCGTTCTGGGGAATCGAAATCTGCTTAAAATTCCGGAACAAAAAATGAATATAAATGAAACACTGAAAATAAATCTTTTATCGTATATAAAAAATCCCGGTGATGATTCTCTTATTTTTAAATCTCCTCAGAACTCAGTTCAGATAGATGATAATTCTATGATTTTTTCTCCTGATTCCACCGAAACCGAATTCATAGAAATAGGTATTTATAAAAATGATGATTTAATTAACACTTCGAAAATTGGTGTAGATGTCAGTGAAAATTATCATAATATTGAATACTTATATCCAAAAAATGATTCCATTATCGATTCCGATAAAGTTGTTTTATCGTGGGAAAGTGATGATCAGTCGGAAGTTGATAATTATAATGTCTATTTCGGTAGAACGGAAAATCCAAATCTGCTCAACAGCGGGTATGATCAGAGAGAATTCACCGTTGATAATTTGATTCCCGGTGAAAGATATTTTTGGAAGGTCGAATATGTCGATGGTGACAGAATTTTTTCCGAAGGAACTTTTTCTTTTATTGTGAATTCAAAACCTGAAATTCCAAATTTAATATATCCCCAAAACAATTCGATTGTAGCTCCAGGAAACGTCGAATTCTCCTGGACGTGTGCTGACAGAGAATCGGAAGTTTTAAGATATAATGTTTATTTTGGTAAAGAAGGTAAAATGGAATTAATTGAGGAAAATTACCCGCTGGAAGAAGTCATGATAAACAATATAAAGGAAAACCAAAAATATTATTGGCAGATAGAGGGAATAGATGAAAACGGGGCAAAAACAAAAAGTGATCTGTACGTTTTTTCATCGTCTTCAATTCCTGAAAAAGTGAATTTAATAAATCCAAAACCGAATGAAGTTATAAATCCTTCAGACGTTTTGTTTGAATGGGAAGACAATAAGGATAATCTGAATTATAATCTGATGATCAGTTCAAGCAAAGGTATTGAATATAACTTCGATAATTTAGGTGAAAAAAATCATTTTGTTGATTTTCTGGGATATGATGATAGTTTTAGCTGGAAAGTCGTAAGTGATAACAGAACGGGTACATTCGTAGAAAGTGATTCTCAAACCTTTAAAACAAAAGGAATAGTGAATTTATGGGAGAATTATTTCGGGAGAGAATATATGGATGCAGGAATTACTTCCACAAAGGGAAATGGTGATTATTATTTTCTCGCCGGATATTATCTTACGGATGATAACGAAGAAGAAACTTTTATATCCAAGATCGGCCCGAACGGAGAGATTTTGAACCAAATAGTTTTGACCGGGAATTTTATGGATATTCCTGTCAGAATGCTCAGAAATTCGTATGGGAATTATATACTCACGGGTTATTCGAATTCGTCAACGAATGATTTTCCTTTAAATAACGGCAGATTTGATTCGTGGGTTATTGAATTTGACGATGATTTAAATATTTTGTGGCAAACGCAGCTCGGTGGTGAAAAAACAGATTATATTTATGATATAGCACAAACGACCGACGGAAATTATTTCTTCACCGGTTATACGGAATCTTCTTCCGGTGATATCTCCGGGAATCATGATGATGGAGATGTCTGGTATGGAGTTTTAGACAGAAATGGCAACCTCATCTGGCAGAATTATTTTGGGAAAACCGGAAATGATTGTGGCTACGCTGTTGAAATAATAGATGATTTTGCTTTTGTTACCGGGTATATAGATAATGGAAGCAACGATTTTTCCGACACAAAAAAAGAAGAAACCGATATAGATGTTTTGCTCCTTAAGATCGATTATGTGAATCGCGAACTGCTTTTTTCAAAACAATTTGGTGGCGTAAAATCAGATTACGGAATGGATATAACTTATCTTAATGATGATTTATATATTTTGTCCGGAATATCTTCCAAAGATGGAATCTTTTCAGAAAACAGAGGAAAAAGAGATATCGGATTACTCAAAACAGATATGAACGGTGATTTAAAAGATATATACATTTTCGGTGGAAGCAACACGGAGATTCCCTATTGTTTTGAAGTTATGCCCAATGGAAACTTTTTGATATCGGCGTCTTCGAACTCAGTTGACAAAGATGTCGCAAAAGAATCTCAAGTTAATTCGCTATGGGTTTTTCAATCATCGGAAAACGATATCAAATGGCAAAATACTTATCAGGCAAATGCAGTGGATTTTTCAAAAAATATAAGTTATGCAGAAAATGGAAACTATTTACTCACAGGATACACTTTCAGTTATGATGTCTGGTACGCATTGATAGGTAATAAATAAAAATAAAAAGGGAGAAATTCTCCCTTTTTATCTAATAATTTCTAAAATATTTTTCATATTCCCATTTTGAAATATTCGTTATATATTCTTCCCATTCTTTTTCCTTGATGTTTATGAATGTTTTATAAACGTGTTCTCCGATTATTTTTCTACAGAATTCCGATTTCTTCATGTATTTTATTGATTCATTTAAATCTGCGGGTAAGTTCTCTATTGCCATTTCTTCCTTTTGAGAATCATTCAAATGGAAAATATTGACATCTATCGGATCGGGTGGAATTATTTTATTCTTTATTCCATCCAGTCCTGCGGCCAAAGTGATAGCGAGTGCCAAATATGGATTACAGCTTGGGTCGGGACTTCTGAGCTCAATCCGTGTTTTTTTACCTCTACACGACGGAACCCTTATCATAGCACTTCTGTTACCCAAAGCCCAGGAGATATTAACAGGGGCCTCATAACCCGGAATGAGTCGTTTGTAACTATTCACGGTTGGGTTTGCGAAGGCCGTTATTTCCTTAGCGTGATTGATAATTCCGCCTATGAAATACAAAGCCAGATCACTCAGTCCTTGCTTTTTTGTTTCATCACAGAAAGCATTTTGACCATCCTTGTTCAGACTCATATTCAGGTGCATTCCTGAACCGTTTATTTTGGGAAAAACTTTGGGCATGAATGAGGCGTAGACATTTTCCATTAAAGCCATCGTTTTTACTACCCATTTGAATGTTTGAATATTATCGGCGGTTTTTAAAATATCCGTATATCTGAAATCAATTTCGTGTTGAGAAGGCGCAACTTCATGGTGAGCGGCTTCAACTTCAAAACCCATTTTTTCCAGTGCGATGACGATATTTTTTCTTATTCTTTCTCCTTTATCAACCGGTAATAAATCGAAATAACCTCCACTATCCATTAAGTCCAGATCACTTTTAAATCCGGAATCGTTCTTTTCTACCATAAAAAATTCCGGTTCCGGTCCTACGAAAGTTTCGAAACCCAAATTTGCGGCTTCTTTTATCACTTTTTTGAGTACGTATCTCGGATCGCCATCAAAGGGCTTCATATCAGAATCATAAACATCACATATGAATCTTGCCGTTCTGATTCCATCGCTTGTCCATGGCAGGATCGTAAACGTTTTTAAATCAGGAATCAGCACCATATCTGATTCTTCAATTCTTACAAAACCATCAATGGAAGAGCCATCAAACATCATTCCATCTTTCAAAACTCCTTCTATCTGACTTATTGGAAATTCGACATTTTTAGGCATACCGTTAATATCGGTGATTCTTAGTCTGATAAATTTTACGGAGAGTTCTTCACATTTTTTGATGATTTCACTAATTTCCATCTTACACCTCCATTAAATACATGCTTTGCCGGGAATTTTCGGAAACAGCCTTGTTTTGGATACGTGGTCTAGTCCACAAATGTATCTCGCCAATCTTTCAACGCCGAATCCACATCCAGCACATTTTGGTAATTTTCCTTCCTTTGCAAAATCAGAATAAATTGGTAAATCTTCAGGATTGTTTCCTCTCTGTTTCATTCTTTTGATTATTGTTTCATATTCAAATTCTCTTTCACCGCCTGAGAGAGCTTCACCATAACCATAAGGGAGGATCAAATCCATATCGAGTAATGTTTCACCATCCGAAGAAAGTCTATCATAAAATTCTCTTTTTTCAAGAGGTATATCTATCAGCCAGAAAGGTTCGGTGGATTTTTTGGAGATTATGGATTCGAAATCTTCTCCATATTCCTTTAACCCGTCAAGGTATTTTATCTTCGGGAACCCTTTTTTTGGTATTTTTACATCGTTTCCGATTTTTTTCAGTTCATCTGAACACTCTTCTTTTATTTTTGATATTGTGTAGATGAATAATTTTTCGATTATTTCCATAATATCTTCACGGGTTGCGCCCTTTACTTCAAGATCTACCTGAGTAAATTCATAAAGGTGTACTCCACTCTCCATTTTTTCAGATGTTTCCAATCTGACGTTGGGAGAAACTATGAATATTTTATCGAAAGAATTGAGTGCAATCTGTTTGTGAAAAATCATGGACTGGGTGATGGAAAATTTTGTTCCATAGTAATCAAATGATGCATTCACGACTTCGTGGTTCAATGGGTCTGTTAAAGGGGAAATCATGGTTGGCAATAATTCTATGAATCCTTCACTTCTCAGATAACTTTCTGCATACTGAATAACCTTCGCCTTAATTTTTGTTGCCGTTTGAACCTTTGGATCTGTAAGATGACCTAGAACTTCCTGAAATTTTGTCATAAAAACTTTTTCCTCCCATATTTAAAATATTTAGAATTTTTAAAATAAAAAAAGGCCGGTGATTTCACCGGCCTTTTTCGTAAAGAATTTTTACACGAAAAAAATGACCGGTATTGGCCAATTATTATTGTTATTATTATTGTTGTTTAAAAATAAATCGTTGAACGGACAGTTTTTCATTATGTAAAATCTCCTTTGAGTTATAATATCATACTAACAGTGATTATGCAACTATATCTTCTGTATGCTTTCAGAATCTCTTTTATAGTTTTGTTTTTACCTATTATCTTTAAATAATATTTGATATAAAAAAATCAACTATGATAAAATTGTAATGATGGTGGAGGAGGAAAAGAATGAAATTATATAAAAATGCTTATTTGTTCAAAAATGATCAATTTGTTAAAAGAGATTTTTTAATCGATGAAGGGAAATTTTTAAAAATTGGTGAAGTGATAGAAAAGAATGATAACAATGAAATTATCGATTTAAGTGGGAAATATGTATATCCGGGACTCATGGATGCCCACACTCATGTTGGTATTTTTCAGGAAAAGGCGGGAGATTTTGCAGGGAATGATGTTAATGAGTCCACTTCATCTTCAACCGCTGATTGCAGGGCAATGGATGCAATCAATCCCTTTGATCCGGGTATCGTTGAAGCGAAAAATAATGGAGTAACCACCGTTTGTGTTTTACCCGGATCCGGAAACGTTATCGGAGGAGAAGGGGTTGTTTTCAAGACCAATGTGAAGAACGTTTATAAAGAAAGGATAAAAACTCCCAAAAGGATAATAAAATTGGCTTTCGGATGGAGTCCTACAATCATCCCGAGAATGCAAAAAAGGAAACCCCTTACCAGACTGGCAGTTTCAGCTATTTTAAGGGAGAATCTGGAAAAAGCGAAAAATTATATTCATAAAGAGGAAAAAGATTACGATCTTTCCCTCGAAAATTTATCATTACTGTTGAAAAATGAAGCGGTTGCAAGGATTCATGTTGCAAATCTTGAGGACATTGAAACCATTGTCAGAATAATGAAGGAATATAAAATCGATTATGTTATAGACCATGCCACGGCACTGCATACGAATACCGAATTTGCAAAATCGTTGAACGTACCGGTGATTTTGGGCCCGTTAAATGTAGCCGGGAAAGCTTTTCAGACTTGCCATCTATCGTTCAATTCCGTTAAAGATCTCTATGATGTCGGCATAGATGTATCGATAATGACCGATGCGCCCGTTATACCCCTGAAATTGATCCGCCTTCAAATGTTTTTTATAGACAGGTTGAAAATAAAAAGATCGGAAATATTGAAAATGTTTACGTTGAATCCCGCAAAAATTCTGGGTTTACAGGACAGGCTGGGAAGTGTTGATGAGGGAAAGGATGCGGATTTTATCCTTATGGACGGAGATATCTTTGATTATAGAAGTAAAATTTTAAAGACATTTATAAATGGAATTCATGTTGGTGGTGAAAAGATATGAAAAAAATAATTAAGAAAGGCAAGATTTTTCCCGTTACCGGGGAAAGTTTTATTGGAGACATTTTAATTGAAAGGGATAAAATTATCTCCATTGATGAAGATATAGACTGTAAAGATGCAGAGATAATATATGCTGAAAATTTGTTTGTTTTTCCGGGTCTCGTTGAATCACACTGTCATATAGGAGTACACAAAGAAAAAACCAATCAATATTCGGATAATGATACAAATGAATTTACTCAACCGGTATCCGTGGATTTCTTTGCACTGGATGCTATATATCCCTTTGATCATGGATTCAGAGAGGCATTAAGCACAGGGGTGACGACGGTTAATGTTTTCCCGGGCAGCGCCAATCCCTTTGGTGGGATAGGAACGACTTTGAAAACTGACATGAATGTCCCGTTTGAAGACAGAATCATTCTCAAAAATTCCTCTCTGAAGATGGCTCTGGGAGAAAATCCAAAGAGAGCTCATACGAAGAAAATTATGACGAGAATGGGTACTGCAGCCATTATCAGAAGAGCTTTTAATGAAGCGATCAATTACGGAAATAAAAAAGACAGGGAATACAATCAAAAAAATGAAATTCTTTTAAAAGTATTGAATAAAGAGTTGCCGGTCCATGCTCATGCCCATACGGCAGAGGATATGCTGACGATTATCAGTATAGCTGAGGAGTTTGATTTTGAATTATTTTTAGAACATGCGACGGAAAGCCATTTGATTCCGGAAGTGATGAAGGAGAAAAGAATAAAACTTGCTATCGGTCCCATGTTCACTTCAAAATATAAAATGGAAGTGAATAACAGAACTCTGAAAACACCTTCTATTTTGTCCGGAAATGGAATTGACGATTTCAGCATAATCACCGATCATCCCGTAATTCCCATAATGAATTTACCTGTTGAAGCCTCCATGGCAATTCATTACGGTCTGGATGAAGATGTCGCGCTTAAGGCCATAACTATAAATCCGGCCAGGAATTTAAAAATTTCTGATAGAATTGGGAGTATCGATGTTGGTAAAGATGCCGATTTGGTAATAACCGATAAACATATTCTTGATCCCACGCATAGAGTTATTAAAACTTTTGTTTCGGGGGAACTGGCGTATTCAATGAATGAGGAGAGGTTGTTTGTATGAAGTATTTGATTAAAAATGTAGAAATTGATCCGGTCGTGAAAGAAAAAATAATGGGAGATGTATTGATAGATAACGGCATAATAAAAAAAATAGACGATAACATAGTTGAAAAAGTGGATGAAGTTATCGATGGGAAAAAGGCTTTGTTGCTTCCCGGATTTATAGATGCACATTCGCACATCGGGCTCAATCCTGAAGGATATGGTTTTGAATATGACGATACGAATGAATCGAGCGAACCGAATACCGCTGATGTGAGAGCGGTGGATGGTTTCACAACGAGTGATAGATCCATTAAGGAAGGTGCAAGAGGCGGAGTGCTCATTTACTGCGTTTTACCGGGTAGTTCAAACCCTATCGGTGGTTTGGGATTTATTGCTAAATATTCGAAATCGAATTTGGTGAGTGATTTTATTTTGAGATATGATAACTGTATTAAAATGGCAACGGGAGAAAATCCAAAGAGGTGTTTTTCGGAGAAAGATAAATCCCCCAGTACCAGAATGGGCATAGCTTCGATTATCAGGAATTATCTTTTTGATGGTAAAAATTATATTGAAAAGAAGAAAAAAAGTCAGAAAGAAAACAAAGCATTTACGGAATACGATAATAAAATGGAAATTGCTCAAAAAATTTTAGAAAGAAAATTACCGGTCAGAATTCACTGCCACAGGGCCGAAGATATATTGTTTGCCATCAGACTGAAAGAGGAATTTGGTATTCGGGTTTTCATTGAACACTGTACCGATTTGATCAAAGTTCAGAATGAAGTGAAGAAATCAAACGTACCCGTGATGTTGGGTCCGGTGATGTCAAGCAGATCAAAAGTTGAACTGATGGATATGACATATCTTTCTTACAAAACGGCTATAGATAGGGGAATTCCTTTTTCATGCATAAGTGATCATCCCGTTTTTCCGGTGGAGACTTTGAGGCTTCAAGCGGGAATGGCCATAAACTACGGTGCCGATGAAAGAGAAATGCTGAAATCATTGACTATTTACCCTGCAAAAATTTTGAATATTTCTGAGGAATACGGTTCAATCGAGATCGGAAAAAAGGATAATTTATGTCTATGGAACGGCAGTCCTTTCGATTCAAGATCAAAGGTGGTGTGGAATAATATAGACGGTTTTATAAATTAAAGTGGGTGATAAAAATGAAAAAAATTTTAATAATACTATTTTCGCTGGCACTATTCACATTCTCTTTTTCTAAAGAAGAGGTAAAGGTGTCTACTTTCGATTTTAACAAACAATATACTCTGAAAAATATCAACGAAGCAATTCAAAAAAAGAAATCGCTTACGGCTGTAAACATTTATGAAAATGATATAGAAAGGATGAAAAGAATCGAAAACAATACCGAAGACGTGGATGTTGTATATTTTACCGATTACTATGCCCTTATGGCCAAAGAAAAGGGTCTGATTATGGAGCTGGATGTCTCAAAACTGAGCAATCTTGAATATATATACAGTTTGGTCAAAGATCCGGTTCAGGGAAATTATTCGATAGGATATACGGTTTATTCACTCGGAATAGTGTACAGAGTTGATAAGATAAGACGACCTCTGGTTTCATGGAAGGATTTGTGGAGGGAAGATTTATTGAAATATCTCGCCCTTCCTGATATGAACAATCCGGAAGGACCCGTATTTTATAAAATGTTAGACGAAATTTTTGGAGCCGATGAAGATGATTGGAGTCTCGATAAAGCGTTTGAAAAGGTTGTTGAGATAAAGAACGATATCTACGGATTTTATTCATCTCCAAACGAACTGCAAAATCTTTTTGAAAATGAGGAGATTTATGTGGCTGTGGTTCCGAAAACATTGTGGGGTAATTTATACAATTATGGTTTGAATGTGATATGGCTGGATCCTCTTGAAGGAAATCCAGGAATTATAAATACACTTTCAATATTAAAAAATGCAGAAAATCAGGAGAATGCTTATAAATATATAAATTTTGTTATAAATCAGAGTACTCAGCTTTCACAGGCACTCGATCTGGTGAATTCGCCGGTTAACAGAAATGTTGTTGTACCGGACAGTATTTCTGAAAATTTAGTTTACAGTCAGAGCGAAGTGAATGGGCTCATTTATTTTGATTTGAAAAAAATCGTTGATAATCTTAAGAAGTGGGAAACTGCATGGAAAGAAATTATTAATGAATAGTTTTTTTATATGCGAAGAATAATTTTTTAAATTCTTCTATTTTGAGTTTCTCAGCCCTTATGTCTTTGTCTATTGATACGGAATCTAATAATTTTTCCGGCTCATTTATGATTTTTTTTAAATTATTTTTAAGTTTTTTTCTTCTCTGTGAAAAGCATAAATTGACGAATTTTCTGAATTCATTGAAATTCACTTTGTCCACTTTATAATCGGGAATCAATTTGATTATGGAAGATTCGACTTTTGGTCTGGGAATGAATTCAGTGGGTTTCACTATGAATCCATTTTCGATCTTTGCCTGAGAATTCAAATTTACTGTCATTGCCCCATAGGCTTTTGTTCCTTCTTTTGCACTCATTCTTTGGGCGAATTCCTTTTGAACCATCAATACAATAAATTCGAATTTTGGACTTTCAGAAAATATTTTTTCGAGTAAAGGAGAAGTGATATTATAAGGTATATTCGCGATATAAGCGATTTTTTTACCTTCAAAAATATTCAAATTTGTTTTTAAAAAGTCTTCGTATTTTATTGTTATGTTTTTTTTGTCGAGCATATCTTTGTGAATGGTATTTAACCTTCTATCTATTTCGAATGAAATGACATTTTTTACATGCTTCGACAATTCCAGTGTCAAAATACCCAAGCCGGTACCAATTTCTATGCATGTAAAAGAATCATCGAGCTTAGAAAAGTTAACCATTTTCTTAGGGATGTTTTCATTGAGCAGATAATTTTGTCCCAGTGATTTTTTTAGTACAATATTATACTTTTTTAATATTTTCAATGTTTTCATAAATTAACAAAAAAGGGGGAAACCCCCTCTCTTCCTCATTCTGGCGGAGAGAATGGGATTTGAACCCATGAGCGTCTGGTGGACGCTATACGCTCTCCAGGCGTACGCCTTCGACCTCTCGGCCATCTCTCCTCACAAAGGCTATTATAATGGTCTTTATTCAAGTTGTCAACCGATTTATATGATAAAATTTTTAATGTCAAGGAGGTTGTGATGAAAAAATTATTTGGGACAGATGGAATTAGAGGAATTGTTAATGAAGTGATTACTCCAAAACTTTCGGTAAAACTTGGGAATGCTTTAGGAAGATTTTATAATGGTGAATATACTAAGGTGTTGATCGGCATGGATACAAGAGGATCAGGTGACATGCTGTCCTCTGCGATTGCATCCGGTGCTTCGTCGGCGGGTATGGATGTTGAGATTATTGGGATTTTGCCCACACCATCTCTTGCTTATCTGACAAAAAAATATAATTGTTTGGGGGTTATGATTTCTGCGTCACATAATCCGGCTATATATAATGGATTAAAGGTTTTGGAAAATGGAAAGAAGATTTCGGATTTCAATGAAGTTCAGCTGGAGAAGTTGATGGAAGAAGGGTATAACTACACCACTTACTCACAAATAGGTAAAATAGATTACAGACCTGATTTAAAACGGGATTATGTGAATTATGTAGTGAATGAATACAAAAATACGGATTTTGTAAAAGATAATATCGTTGTTGATTGTGCATTCGGTGCCGCTTCTACGGTGGTGTCAGAGGTTTTCGACAAGCTCGGAATAGATGCCGAATATAATTTCATCGATTACAACGGAATAAATATTAACGAAGAATGTGGTTCAATGAATCCTGAAATACTCAGTAAAATGCTTAAAGATAACCAGATAGGTATTTTATTCGATGGTGATGCGGATCGATGTTTATTTGTGCTATCGCAAAACAGGATCATTAACGGTGATATGCTTCTTTCTATGAACGCGAAGAAGATGCTTGGTGAAAATAGATTGAATAAACAAACCGTTGTTGCCACGGTTATGTCAAATTTAGGTTTTGAGAATAATTTGAAATCCAACGAAATAGATTTGAAGAGAACAAAGGTAGGAGATAAATATGTTTTACAGAATATGATAGAAAATGAGTTTTCTCTGGGCGGGGAACAGTCGGGACACATCATATTTTTTGATAAAAATACGACGGGTGATGGCTTGATTACCGCTCTTGAAACACTTAACACGTTGAAGAAACTTGAAATAAATCTTAACGAATTTTATTCTGAATTTCCCGTATACCCTCAAATTTTAAAAAATATACCTGTAGTGGATAAAAAAATGGTGATGCAGAATGAAAAAATTATTGATTCTCTTGAAAAATACGGAGAAAACAAAAATATCAGAATCGTTCTGAGACCGTCGGGTACCGAACCTTTAATAAGAATTATGGTCGAGGGAAGAAACGAAAATGAAGTAGAGAATGTAACAAATAAATTGATTGAATTAGTAGAGGAAATATTGGATGAGTGAATTTATATCTGTAAAAGGAGCCAGAGTACACAATTTAAAAAATATAGAAGTGAAAATTCCAAAGCAATCGTTGACTATAATTACGGGTCTCTCGGGTTCGGGAAAATCCTCTCTTGCCCTGGACACTATTTATGCGGAAGGACAGAGAAGATATCTGGAATCTCTTTCCAGCTATGCGAGACAATTTTTAGGAGAATTTAAAAAGCCCGATGTTGATAATATTACCGGATTATCTCCGTCGATTGCCATAGAACAGAAATCTGTGAGTCATAATCCAAGATCGACAGTTGGTACCGTCACTGAGATACATGATTATTTACGTATACTTTATTCGAAAATTGGCGTTCCCCATTGTCCTGAGTGTGGCAGAGAGGTTCAGAAACAAACGATAGATGAAATTATTCAAAGTGTTTTCCACGAATATAAAATTGGAGACAGATTGATTATTAAGGCCCCGATAGCGAGGGGGAAAAAGGGAGAATTTAAAAGAGAACTTGAATCGTTGAAGAAAAAGGGATATGTAAGAATTGAGATTGATGGAGAAAATTATGACCTTGAGGAAAATATTTCTCTTGATAAAAACAAAAGACATTTTATCAATCTTATTGTTGACAGAGTTAAATTGAGTGAGGAAAATCAAACCAGAATCACTGACAGCATAGAACTTTCATTGAGCGAAGGAAACGGAATCGTGGAAGTTTATGATTTTGAATCTGAGAGGACAAAATTATTCAGTGAAAATTTCGCCTGTACGCACTGTAACATAAGTCTTCCGGAAATAAATCCGAAAATATTTTCATTCAACAATCCTTATGGGGCCTGTCCCGTTTGCCATGGATTGGGTATAACGAGAGAATTTGATGAAAATCTCATTGTCGATGAAAACCTTTCCATTCCCGAGGGTGCACTGAAACCAATGAGTAGTTCGGAAAACAGTTATTCAATGAAATATACCCTTTCTGTTTTAGAGCAACTTGGAGAAAACTCTAAGACCAAATTCAAAGATCTGAAAGATGAAACCAGGAGAGTTTTACTTCATGGTTCAGATAAAGAAATAAAATATGAATTCAGATCTGAAAAAGTTCTTTATCAGACCCAAAAAAAGATCGAGGGTATAATAAATAATTTGAAGAGAAGATATTTTGAAACGCATTCGGAAGATATGAGACGGTGGTTGGAAGATAAATTTATGGTAGAGTCTGTCTGCCCCGAATGTCAGGGAAAAAGATTGAGGAAAGAAGCGCTTTCTGTAACTGTGAACGGAAAGAATATTTCTGAATTATCCGATCTGACGATAACGGAAATTTTTGGGGAAATGAACAATCTGAGTCTCAGCGAACAGGAAAAGCTCATCATAGGTGAATTGAATAAAGAAATATTAAAGAGATTAAAATTCCTGATAGATGTGGGATTGGGATATATTACTCTGTCGAGAAAGGCAAAAACTCTGTCGGGAGGAGAAGCCCAGAGAATAAGACTTGCAACGCAAATAGGGTCTGGATTGACAGGGGTCACCTATGTGTTGGATGAACCAACGATAGGACTGCATCCACGGGACAACGATAAACTGATTAAGACCTTAAAGAATTTAAGAGATCTCGGAAATACAGTTATAGTGGTTGAGCACGATGAAGAAGTAATGAGATCATCGAATTACATAGTTGATATAGGACCCGGCGCGGGAATACGCGGGGGTAAGGTTATTTATCAGGGATTGACAAAAGAACTCATAAATAACCCTCCGGAGAATTCTTTAACCGGAAAATATCTTTCAGGGAAAAAGAAAATACCAATATTCGATAGAACCAATATGAATTCGGAAAAATTCATAGAACTCCTCGGCGCAAAACAGAATAATCTAAAGAGTTTAGATGTGAAATTTCCTCTGGGAAAAATGATATGCGTTACGGGAGTTTCGGGAAGCGGAAAAAGTTCTCTGGTTATAGATACCTTGTATCCGGTGTTGAGAAACAGATTGAACAATTCCCGAATGCAAGAGGGTATATATGATGATATATTGGGGCTGGAAAATCTTGATAATGTGATCGTTATAGATCAATCTCCGATTGGAAGAACTCCAAGGTCGAATCCAGCAACATATACCGGGATTTTTGATCACATCAGAGATATTTTTTCCAAATTACCTGAATCAAGAGCCAGAGGATATAAAAAGGGAAGGTATTCTTTCAATGTTAAAGGTGGGAGATGTGAAGTTTGTAAGGGTCATGGTTTAATAAAAATTGAAATGCAATTTTTGCCCGATGTTTTCGTTGAGTGTGATGTATGTAAAGGTAAGAGATATAATAAAGAGACACTTGAAATAAAATACAATGGCAAAAATATATCCGATATTTTAGAAATGACTGTTGAAGAGGCTTATGAATTTTTTGAAAAAATTCCTCAGTTGAAGAGAATACTGAATCTTTTAATAAAAGTCGGACTAAGTTATATTAGACTCGGACAACCGGCTACCACTTTATCCGGAGGCGAAGCACAGAGAATCAAGCTTTCTTCGGAGCTGAAAAAAAGATCTACGGGAAGAACGTTTTACATTCTTGATGAACCTACGACAGGTCTACATTTTGATGATGTTGAAAAACTCATAAAAGTTTTGAATAAACTCGTAGAAAAGGGAAATACGGTTCTTGTAGTGGAACATAATCTAGATGTAATAAAAAATGCGGATTATATAATAGATCTTGGACCCGAGGGAGGAAAAGAAGGGGGAAATTTACTCGTTTGTGGAACCCTGAAGGATATCGTCGAATCGAAAAAAAGTTATACGGGAAATTATTTGAGAAAAATAGAAGTCTAGCGATTTGGCAGAAACATTGATGACTTTTTAATTTGATCAGATATCTGAATTGAATAAGTGATGAATTCACGAAACGCTTATGAGATTAAATATCATTGTTAGCAAGTAATTCTGAAATATAAATAATTATAGTTGAAGATGTAAAGTTTTTTTATTTTTAACAAAATTAAAGTCCCTTTCCGGAAAATCCTTGAGAAAGGGACTTTTATATTAATATCAAGAAAATTGAATTATTTTGCCTTTGCAGTTTTTTGCGCAGCTTTGTGGAGATCTGCCATCGATTTCTGCGGGATATTGTGTTGTTCACCATCCATGAGCTTTTGTACATCTGTGGCCCAGGAAGGTTTTTTTAATTTATCGATAATAAGTGGTACTACCAGCAAACCAAAAGATATTGCCAGAATCGCAATTATGCTTATAATTGTCATTTCCATCAAAGTCAATACGATTGCAAAAACTATGGTTGCAAAGAGAATAACAGTCAATCCCCAGAGAATTCCATTGCCCTTCTTACCTATTCTGAAAGGCCTGCTCTGTTGTGGATGTGTTTTTCTGAATTTCAAAATACCGAGTCCCATAAAAATATATACGAAGCAGTATAGAAGTGTAGTGGCACTGACGAGTGTCAGAAATGCACTGTTGACCGCGGGAATCAATAAATATACCAGAGCAAAGATCGAAATGATCGTTGCCTGTGTAAACAAAACCGCTTTTGAAACATCATTTTCATTTGTTTTCCAGAATTTGAATTTCGGAGGATATTGTCCACGCCGTGCACTTTGAGTGATCGTTTTAGATGGACCGGATGCCCATGCCGAAAGCTGTACCGCAACACCCAGGAATACCAGAAGGCTGAAAATATTCGCGGTGATATGTGGTAATCCTAAAATATCACAGAACAATACGATGGACTGTGAAATATTGTTCAATTCCATTTTTCCAGCGGGAACAACATTTGCTACGACAAAAGCGCTTACAACATTAAATAAGAACATGAAAATCAGAGCGATAAATATGCCCTTTACATATGTTTTGACAGGATTTTTTATACGCGTAATATATACAGATGACATTTCAATTCCCACGAAGATAAATATGATAGGTGCGAAGTATTCCAGGGTCATCTTTGTTGTCACATCGGGCAGGAGTTTCTCTGGTGAGAATGTTCCCAATGTGCTGCTTGGGTCAAACCCAACTTTTCCGAGTGCAGCGAGACCAAGGACCAACAATATTGCAATTGGAATGTACAATCCCAGCCAGATACCTATCTTACCACCGATCTTTGCCATGTCAAATTTGAGATTCAGCAACGTTACGCCCCAATACACTCCGAGAATACAAACAAGGGTAAATATATTGTTACTGCCTAAAACATTATTATTTACGACTTCGCCTAACATAGGAGCAAGAACTGAAGCTACCATGACCATTCCGGGAAACATCTGTACCCAGAGTAACCATGAAACTACAAATCCCCATTTCTTTCCAAGTGAATGTGTTACCCATAGTTCAGGGCCGCCCGCCTGTGGGAACATTCCTGCATATTCACCCGCTATCATTGAGATTGGAAAACCGTACAACAACACCGCAACAAACATATAAAAGAACATTGTCCATCCGGTAGCTGCTACGCTGGGAATATTACGGATACTGGCAACCAGAGCACAGGTCATACCTACAAATGCTAATGTTCCAACTTTCGAGATTCCTATTGCATTTTTTCCCACTGTTGCCGAACTTCCTGTATTACTACTGCTCATAAAATTCACCCCTTTCATTTCAAATTATTATATTAAGATTATTCACTTCAGCTATCCAAAATTTCGGACAGTTTTTTTTGTATCGCCTTTGTGATTGCCTTCGTATAAAACTCGAACAATCTTTCATCATTCATATAAGGGGTCATGATGGAAGCTCTCATCAGTGTAACCTGTTTTTCCTTGTGCCATTCCGATTCAGGTATACCTATTTTTTCAACAAAAGCGAGCGGGCTGTCTCCGTAATCATCATGATTAAACGTCGTGTGAGAGGAAATAAATCGGTTCGAATAAACATCACCCTCTATATAAGAGGAATAATCATACATTTCTTCGTTCAGATCATTAATCTTTTTCAGATCCGTACATCCTTTTTCCTTGAATAACCAGTCAACCATATTAAAATCAGGGTGGTTGAGCGGGCACACCTCGATAGTTTTTCCATTTATTTCAAATGTAAGAGTACCCAAAAAATCTCTGAATCGATGTGCTCCTTCTACAGAAGCGGCGATTAATTGACCATAACCTTCTACATTTAGAGGTAAAACTCTGTGTGCTGTCCAAACCGCAGCCGCTGTTGCTCCGGCTTTTGAGCCCTCTAAAATATATGCGCCCAATAAATCCGGTGCCTTTGTCGTTTTTTCAAATACATAAGAAGCAAAATACGAAATGATATCACGCATTTGTTTATGCTTTATGGCAATACCTCCCGCGGCATATGGAACATAACCCATTTTATGTGGGTCGACAGTAACACTTTCAGCGTTATGAATAGCTTCAAAACCGTTGTATACATCTTTCTGAATCGTGACGGGATAGTGGAATAGTCCGTATTCTTTATGAACTTCTGCAAGATCATCATATTTTATAAATTCATCATTTTTATCCAGGAAAAGTGTGCGTGCATAGCCCCCATATGCCGCGTCAACATGTAAATAAAAATAAGTCCCTTCCTTTTTGAGTTGTTCGCGTAATGCAACAATTTTATCGACATTGTCAACGGCTCCTTCTTCTGTTGAGCCAACAACTGCAACAACACCAAGAATCGGTATTTTCTTTTCTATTAAATCACGAATAGCTTCTTCCAATTTTTCAACATTCATTCTGTAATTGCTTTGAACAGGTATTGATATCATTTGGTCTAGTCCGACTCCGGAAATATCAAGAGCTTTGACCCAGGAATAATGTTTTGTTTGAGGGACGATCCATTTTCCTAATTTGCTAATGAACTTCCCACTGCGTGAAGATGCAGCTTTTACAGCATCCATTTCATTTGCAGAAAGTTTCCCCACGATATCCAGAATTTCTTCTACACTCATGTTGAGAAGTTCCCATTCGCTTTTATCGGCAACTTTTTCCGGGTATACTTCTTTCAGCGCCAGTGGAATCGATTTAATACATCGTGCGTACCATAAGCCTTCAAGGTTTGCCAGGGAGCCATCCGCTACGATATGTCCCCAGCCGTCTTTAAAACCAAAAAGTTTTGCAAAATCTTCACCAACTTCTGCCTCCATTTGAGATGTAGCCATAGAAGATTCTAGTGCTACATTATTAGAATTCCACAGCATTGCATAATTGTATGCAAGTAGTGACGGCATGAGAGTCTCTGAATTCATATGTCCCCAATAACGACCTGCACTTTGCCAGGGAATTGATCCCGATCGCATACGCTGACTCAAATCATCCAGTACCCCTATAATATGTTCTTTTGTAGCTATGAAATTGGGCTTTTCTTTATCCTGTTCCGTAATGGCCTCCAGATCAGACGGAATATAATTCTGCCTCCAGCCAATGTGTTCGTTTATTTTTTTATTGAGCTGCTCTTTGTAAAAATCGCCGTTTTCACCCTTATCACCGATAAACAATGCTTTCAAATTTAAATTTTTCAAAGTTTCTTCCCCCTTTTATTTTATTTATGATGTTTCAAATTAGATATCACATATTTATAAAGAACTTACTATAAATGTCCCATTACATATGACTAAAAATTTATCCAATATAATCGCATAAGTATATTTCCACAGGGTCACAATAAACAATGTGAAGTTATATTTTAAAATAACCCGAAAATATAAACCGTATTGATATTCAAATCATCACACCGCCTTTTTTAAAAATAGTACACATTTTCGTACTCCTGGTACTTTTATATTTAAAACTTCTAAATGCCAGAATTTTAGAGCTTTACAGCGATTTCTTTAGTATATATTATATCATGATATCGCTAATTATTACTCCTATTGTTGAACTTTTTATCATTTAACCTTCAATCAGAATTAATATATAAATAATTTATTTTAACTGAAAAATATTGCTAAAAAGACAGAAAATTGACGGTAAATTGTCCGGATGAGAAGTTCCTTCAAGCCATATTATCAATTTTAATTAATTTTCTTTATTAAATTTTCAGTGTGTATAGGTTTTTTGAAAATAAAATAATACTCTATCAAATTTTTGGGGACAAAGTTTCTTACTCAGATATATGAAGATATCTGTAATTTTCAAATGTCTGTTTTATAAAAATTGGGAATGACATTAAAATTATGATTGACAAAAAGAGTTGAATTTTATAATTGTTTTTTCCATTCATCATCGTAAATAGAAATATACCAGTACATTTCCAAAACTCAAATTCATTGCGCAATTTCCTATGGAAATCTTATCTGAAAATATTAATTGCCATCAATTATATATTCGTAGGCAGGCCACTTCTGTTATACTTTCTCTTCCAAACCATTCGCTATGACATATTGAAAAGTTTTTGTGGCTATTGTACATTTGCAATGGTTGTAATCGGTTTTTACACTTGAAAGTTGGACGTTTATTGTATAATCTTCCCGAGTAAGAGAAAAATATGGATAAAAATGCAGAAAAGGTCAGAGTAAAGCGCGCAGAAATTGATATTTTATCATTCTTACATAACAATCCTCTCGTTAGTTATTTACAGGGCTTTGGGAAATCAGATTATACAATTTATAAAAGACGGAAGCGTGCAAGTTCTTTTACGAGTGCTCATTGCTGCTCTGTTTCAGCTTGGAACTGCCGGACTCTGAATTACTGTTGTTTGCATCCTTCGAAAAGAATCATTCTCCGGATTTGGGTTGAACAAAAAAACATATTGCCAACAATCCTTCTCAATGTACATACCGCATTTTATCCTCATGTTTGCATATGGTGACCTTAAAAAGTTATTGCCCGTTTCAAAATGTCTGGACAACAAAGAAAATACTAACTTCCGGATGGTTCGTTGCCATGATGATTGCTGCCGTTGTCTGTGGTTTCTTTGGTGCTTTTAACTATGCCATTATCACAGATAAAATTAATATTTGCCTGTCCTTCCAAGCACTGATGGTTGGATTGGACTCTATTATTTGAACAGAAATGTGTGTTCTGATCACGGTATGATAGGTATCACGCAGAAAGATATTTTAGAAATGCTGTCGGTCATCACCATCATATACGGCCCTTAATGGCATGCAAAAAGACCGGGAATTAATGAGGCCTTATATTTTACGTTCGTATTCTTGTGGAATGCGTATTGACCTGTAGAGAATATTTTATCCATCCTTACTTAATTTTATAAAAACAGAGAGGCTTCCTTTCATTTTTGAGCCCGGTCATATTCTGCAATCACTGCACGGTTTTTGACTTCCGCATAATCGTAACACGTCTTTAGCTGACCTTCTATTGATTCTTTTCTTTGGTTTTCGCCGGAATAACGTGTATACGCCTATTAAGTTTTTTCGGTTGTTATTCACAAATCTTGCCCTGTTTCCGGTCGGTTAATCCAAAGATATGATCAATCGAAATATCAAAATAATCCACATACCACAAGAGTATATTATAGGGAGTTTTCAGCTTGTCCGTTCTCATAAGGGGGGTTAATGCTGTATTAAGTTGGGCCCCATACCTTCAAATTGTTTTGAAAAGAATTTATACCATATGGGAATTAATTTCAATACTCAGTTTGACTTGACCGTCATTCTTTAAGGAGGCCACACGAGTCTAAGAAGTGGAAACGGGAACAGGTTGAAAGGAAAGAGAGAAGGGGGGACTTTTAAAAACCAATTGACTTTATCCGGTTATGCAGGTCGATAACGTAATCATTTTCACCTATGCTATTTACTTTATGAAAATATTCATATCAAGCAAAAGGATTTGAGATAAGTGTTTGACCACATCCTACCTCTTCCATTTTGTCTATATTGATATGTGAATTCGTGGCATCAAATTGTTTTGGTATGAAGAAAGTTCTTTCACGAAACAATATGGATTCCAGGCTATCATTAACTGGGAAAGATCTCCCAATAACCATGAAGTTATTCAAAGGTAAATGTGTGAAAAAAATGTCAGATATTAATGGATGTAACAACTATTAATTATTCACATAATTAAACCATAATAATTAAATACAACAAATCCGAACATCTCTCAGATCAGGAAAGAGTTCGGATTTACTAAATATGGTGGAGTCGAGGGGATTCGAACCCCCGACCTTTGCCTTGCGAAGGCAACGCGCTCCCAACTGCGCTACGACCCCTTTATTATTTCTTTCAGGAAACTTTTACCTGTTTGTTTTCCTTTAACTCCAAAAAAATCGAGTACTGTTTCACCAAGATCGGAGAACGAATCCCTGATTCCCAGATCAACAGCTTCCTTCACTCTGTTGCCGTATATCAACAACGGAACCATTTCTCTTGAATGATCCGTTGAAGGTGTGGTGGGATCACACCCATGATCGGCTGTTAAGAGCAATACATCATCGTGCTTCATCGCGTTATATATTTCAGGTAATCTTTCATCGAATTCCTCAAGCGCTTTTGCGTATCCAACGGGATCATTACGATGACCGTATTTTGCATCATAATCAACTAGATTTGTGAAGATAAATCCATTTTCTTTCTTCTTCATATAATCGATTGTTTTGTCTACACCATCCATATTGTCTTTTGTTTTCAGATACTCACTTACTCCATGACCATCATACAGATCGTTGATTTTCCCCACAGCATATACATTTATTCCAGCTTCTACAAGAAATTCCATATCAGTTTTTTCGTCCGGTGGCAAAGAATAATCATGCCTGTTTGATGTTCTTGTATAATTTGGATATTCTCCAATATATGGACGGGCAATTACCCTTGCAACTTTATATCCACTTTTATTCAGAAGCTCCCTGGCTATTTCGCAGTATTTATATAATTCATCTACAGAAATAATCTCCTCAGGAGCGGCAATTTGAAAAACGCTGTCAGCAGAAGTATAGACTATCAATTCGCCGGTTTTATGTTGTCTCTTTCCAAATTCCTTAATTATTTCTGTTCCGGATGCGGGAACATTTCCTATGACCTTTCTGTCGGTTAACGATTCAAATTCCGCAATGATCTCTCTCGGAAACCCATCCGGGAAAAAATCAAATGGTTTCTTCAGAATGATTCCCATAAATTCCCAGTGACCCGTAGTGCTATCTTTACCATCGCTTTTTTCTTTCATCTTTCCGTAGGCACCTAAGGAATATTCAACAGGAAGTACACCATTTATTTGTGTCAGATTACCCAATCCCAATTTTCCCATATTTGGCAATGAAATACCGCATACCGCTTTTGACAAATTTCCTAAAGTATTCGATCCCTCATCCCCATATTTCCAGGAATCTTCCATTTCACCTACACCGACACTGTCCAAAACTATTGTTATAAATCTCATTCAGCCCTCTATCCTCATAAATCATCCACCAATTTTTGCTTGAAATGTTATTTTATCAACATAAACGCTTATGTTCCCGGAAGGTACTGCGGAACCGGAGTAGTTATTTTCTAACACTATATACAGAGTGATTGTGGTGTTGTTTGAATTGATAAAATTCAATAAATCCATCAAAACGGGAGAATCGCTTGCCCATAAACCATAAATATTATTTCCATTGAGTAGAGTGACATTTTTAACAATGTTATAAGTTTGAGATTCATACCCATTTTCACTCAGATATAAAGTGGCATCTATACTCTGAACATCTTTTAAATCAACATCCGTCACTTCTATTGAAAGATGAAAATCATTGAGTCTTACGTCGGTTAAAATATTTCCTGAATATTCACTCGCCACTTCTACCATTTCTGTATGTGGGTTTTTAATAGGATATTCTCCCAATTCATCTTCGGAAGAATCGAAGAAAAATTCTGAAGAGAACAATAAAACTTCTTTTCCGTAATCACTTAAATCTATGGTTATTTTTGGTGTGTAAATACCACACGAAGTGAACAATAAAACTATCAGTAATATAAATAAAATTGCAAACTTCTTCACAAAAATTCCCCCTCAGTGATTAATTATACCAAAAAAATTGATATATGTACGTGTCTTTATAAGATTTCTGCTATATTTATGACTTTGTGAGATGTTTTAAAATTTTCCGAGAAAACACTTTCTATATCAGTTTCCACTTCTCCACTTTGATTATCATAGGGGTCATTTCTGAAAAACAGTTTTTTGGGAAACAGAGGATACTGAAATCTGTTATTCGCGGGCATCCTCAACGGATCAATATTACCAAAATAAAAGTCATGTAGTTTTTTTATGCTTTTTCTTGAACCGCCGAATGACAGATCAGCGAACAACCACCCGTAAGGCTCGATATAGAATTGTGCCCAATCGTGATTAAATCCCTTATCTCTGGTAATATATAAACCTGATTGCCATTTAGCGGGGATACCGTTGTACCTGCAGAGAGTTATGAACAATAAAACCTGCATTCCGCAGTCTCCCCGTTCATTTAAAATAACATATTCCGGTATGTGGTCATAAGTGGAATAGGGTCTCATATAAGAATACTTTATATTTTTTGTTATATAATCATAGATTTTTTTTGCTTTTACGATTTTACTGTCATTTTCATTCAATATATTTTTACTGACATCTTTGATTAATTCGGAGAATAAAATGTGGGGGCCCATTTCTTGAGTGAAATTGTTATCAAAAGTGTATGAAGTCTTTTGAAAATCAATCTCATTGAGTTTTTGTTCAATCACATATTCATATTCTACAAAGAATTTTTTTTCTTTTTCATAATTTTTATTTTCTTCAAAGTATATCAGCCCGAGATTATTACCGGCGTTTGAAATATATTTCATATTTTCCGAATAATTTAATAATTTCAATTCCTTCACTTGAAATTTTACCGACGGTATGGGTAACCAGACTCTGATTTTTGAAAAAGAATCGTTCGTTATTTCAATGTTGGAGATCTCAGATTTTATTCTTATTTTTATTTTTATTCTTTTCTTTTGTATGAGCTTGTCGATGTAGTAATTTAAAAATTCATTTTTGTTATCAGTTTCGGGTTTTAAATCTCTTTTTTTTAATTCAGGTAATGTCCTGATTATACTATCTGCAGCATTATCCAGATATTTCTCTTCGCCATCGACGTACAGATAATCTATCGCACCGCTGATTTTATAATTTTCTAATTCTTCTTCAGAGAAATCTGTAAATCTTTCTTTTAATAAACTTATTATCTGATTTTTATTATATTTATATCTATTTCGTATTTTTTTTATATTAATTTTCAAATATTCCAGTCTGTTCTTTAATGAATTTGGAATTTTTTCTCTTTTCAAATAAAATTTGATCATTTCTTCTACGGCTTTATAATTACCTCTGGAGAATTCAATTTCTATATTCTGAGGTAATTTTGTATTTAAAAAATTCATGATTCCTCCTAAAAAAACAGGCATTGCAGTTGTTTGCAATGCCTGTAAATAAAATGTTTTTTTATCTTTTCAATTTTCCGGGAAATAAACACGCAATTTTATGTCCCTCTTCTATTTCTTTGAACTGTGGAACTTCTTTGGAACATATATCTTTTGCTATTGGGCATCTGGGATGGAAAGGACATCCGCTTGGTGGATTAATAGGACTAGGAACGTCACCTTCTAAAATTATTCTATGGCTTTTATTTTCCGGATCAGGATTTGGAATTGCGGACATCAAAGCTACCGTATATGGATGCAAAGGTTTTTCGAATAATTGGTCTTTTGTCGTATACTCTACTATTTTTCCCAGATACATAACGGCGACTCTGTCACTTATATGTTTTACAACCGCCAGATCATGTGCGATAAACAGGAAAGTTAGATTGAATTCCTTCTGCAGTGAGTTCAATAAATTTAATATTTGAGCCTGAATAGAAACATCCAAGGCAGAAACCGCTTCATCACATACGATAAGTTCGGGTTTTAAAATTAAAGCTCTGGCAATTCCTATTCTCTGTCTTTGACCACCACTGAATTCGTGAGGGAATCTGCTCATATGATCAACGGATAATCCAACTTTTTTAAGAATGTCTTCAATCATAGCTTTCAGTTCATCTTTGTTTTCTACTAATTTATTTATTTTTGCACCTTCACCGACGATGGTTTTAACTCTATGTCTGGGATTCAAAGAAGAGTAGGGATCCTGAAAAATCATCTGTGCCTTTCTTCTGAATTCCGATCTTCCTTTAATTCTCATATTAATCATTTTTTCGATAAATTTGTGCGGATTTTCAAAATAATCTTTAGCGGTCTGTTTATTGAATTCATCATCCAGATTTTTTATTACCTGATCTTCTGATTGATATTTTTGCTTCATTTTTTCAAATTTCTCAATGTATTGTTTTTTTAAGAATTTTTTTGCTTTTCTTCTGCTTAAAAAATAATATGAGGTATCTTTTCCGTCCAATATTATTTGGCCTGCGGAGGGTTCGTATAATCTGAGTATTGACATACCCGCCGTTGTTTTACCACATCCGGATTCTCCAACCAGACCAACGGTCTCACCTTTTTTTACTTCAAAACTTACGTCATCTACCGCTTTTACCTGGGCAATTGTTTTTCTGAAAACCCCGGCTTTAACAGGAAAATATTTAACTAAATTATTAACTTTGAGAAGGGTTTTATTTTGCACTTAACTCACCTTCTCTCTCACTCTTTATCATTTTCTCCAGCTCATCGATTCTGAAGCATGCCACAAAATGATCTTTTTCAAATTCTTCAAGTGGCGGGACATCTGTAAAACATTTATCCTTTGCTAAAGGACATCTTGTATTGAATCTACAACCCTCTGGGAAACTCAAAGGATCAGGAACAACACCTTTAATATTATATAAGATTTCCTTTTCATCATCTATTTTCGGGATGGCATTCATCAATCCCCATGTGTAAGGGTGTTTAGGTTTTTTGAACAATGTTATTACATCGGCATATTCTACAATTCTTCCAGCATACATTACGGCAACTCTTTCGGCGAGTTCAGCAATTACCCCTAAATCATGAGTTATCATAACTATAGACATCCCATATTCTTTTTGAAGAGAAAGCATTAATTCCAGTATCTGAGCCTGAATAGTGACATCCAGGGCGGTAGTTGGTTCGTCGGCAAACAATATTTTGGGATTACACGATAAAGACATTGCGATCATTGCCCTTTGTCTCATCCCTCCACTCAATTCATGCGGATATTCATCCACTCTTTTCTCCGGCTCAGGTATCCCTACCTTTCTTAACATATCAATCGCCATTGATCTCGCCTCTTCTGGAGAGACCTTTTGATGAAGTAAAATTGCCTCAATTATTTGATAACCAATAGTAAACACTGGATTCAAAGCTGTCATCGGTTCCTGAAAAATCATTGCCATATCATTTCCTCTTATTTTCATCATCTTTTCTTCAGGAATAGCGAGAACATCTTCACCACTAAAGGTGATAGAACCACCGGCAATTTCACCCTTTTCATCTAAAAGTCTCATTACAGATAATGATGTTACACTCTTACCACATCCAGATTCTCCAACGATTCCTAATGTTTCGCCGGGATATACTTCAAAACTTACTCCGTCTACAGCTTTGACTAAACCATCATCCGTATGAAAATAAGTTTTTAAATCTTGTACTTTTAATAATGGTTTTTTATCCACAAACATCCCTCCATTAATTCCTTAATCTTGGATCGAATATGTCTCTCAGAGCATCTCCGACTAAATTCCACGCTAAAACAAACAATACCATAGCCGTACCAGGAAAAACTATTGCAAACCAGGACTGGTCTAGCATAGTCATCCAATTTCTTGAATAACTCAATATTGTTCCCCAGTCCGCATATCCTGGTTCCGCTCCGATTCCAAGAAAACTCAGACCGGCTGCAGTGATAACGTAAGAACCAATTCTCATTGACATCTGGACTACAACTGGAAATATGGTGTTGGGAATAATATGTTTAACAATAATAATAAAATTTTTCTGTCCTAAAGCTTTTGCAGCTAAAACGTATTGTTCTTCTCTTGCCTGTAATATGTTCCCTCTTATCAACCTGGCCGTACTCATCCAACCGAAGACAATAAGAGCCATCATTACTTTGTCAAGCCCTTTTCCCAGGATAGTTGTCAGTATAATAGCAGCGACCAAAAAGGGGATGGACATGAATATGTCAACTATTCTCATCAGTACTTCATCCACCCATCCGCCGAAATATGCCGAGACCGATCCAATCAATATTCCTATTACCGCGGCAAAGGAAGCTATTATTAATCCCAGTTGAAAAGCTGTTCTTGTCCCCCAGATTACACCGTAAAAAATATCTCTGCCACCTATAACACCGAATGGATGTTCGGCTGTTGGGGCAATGGGTTTAGCGGACCACGATACTCTCGGTATCTGATATGGGTTGTCACCATTTTCTCCGGCTATAAATGGAGCAAAAATTGCAATAACTATAAAAAATGACAGTAAAGCAATTCCTAAAATGGCGGTACCATTTCGCAGAAATTTTTTCGATAATTTTCTAAAATCGCTTATTTTTTGAGCCATATCATTCTCCTTAATTTAACCTTATTCTGGGATCAACCAGCGCATAGGAAACATCTATAATTAAATTACCTATGATTAAAATAAAGGAGTAAAATAGTGCCCCGCCGATAATTGACCAGTAATCTAATAATGATGCAGCATCAGCTAAAAATCTTCCCATTCCCGTTCTCGAAAATATTGTTTCAACAAAAACAGTACCGCCTAACAAACCTATAACAGACGCTCCTGCTACAGTTAAAACGGGAATCATGGCGTTCCTTTTTGCATGTTTTTTTATTACTATTCTTTCGGGAACACCTTTAGCTCTTGCGGTTCTGATGTAATCCTTTCTCAAAACTTCCAACATACTTGATCTGGTTATTCTCAACAGATATGCCCACCACAAATAAGCAAGGGTCAATATTGGAAGAGCCATGTGTCTCAAAGCATCTAAAAAAATATCCAGTCTTCCATTGATCAATGCGTCGAATGTTATCATATGGGTTACCGTATGCCAACTATTCTCACGCATCACCAGATCGAATTGTGTGTTTACCATACCCGGTGGAAACCAGCCGAGTTTTGAATAAAAGATCCATAAAAGTAATAAACCGAAAACGAAGTCCGGTAACGACCAACCTATAAGAGCAAATACTCTGATAAATTGATCGGCGAATTGATTATGTTTTACTGCAGAAACCACTCCCAACCAGATCGCAACGATTATTATGGGTATAAAAGCGTAAATGGCCAATTCTAATGTGTATGGAAATCTCTGCAGTATAGATTGAAGTACCCCGTCTTTTCCTACCATAGAATAACCCCAATCACCTTTTAAGACATTCCCCAGCCATTTAAAATACTGAAGCGGCATTGGATCATCAAGACCATATTTTCTGATCAATCTATCTGCCGCATCAGGAGTTTTTAGTGCTTCCGGGCTTTTGATATAAGATGCCAAAAGTCTGTCCGGTCCTAAGGACCAAACCATTGAAAAAATTATCAAAGTTACCCCTAATATTATTATGGGTAGTAACAGTAGCCTTCTTATTATGTAGGCTGTCATTTACTGAATCACTCCTTAGAAAAATATTGTATATATTATATCTATAATTTCACTTTTCTTTGTTAATTTGTAGTGATAAACATCATATTTTTTAAATTGTTATAAAAACAACATGTTTTTTATAATAATTTAAGAAATCAATCAAAAACCAGTGGTCTGAAACCATTTCTCTGTTTTCTATATAAATTGAAATTGATTTTTTTTATAAACAATTCCACCGTATTACACACATACGCTTCAAAGAGATGGCCCCCTATTATTTTTTTATCTTCTCCCGCCAGAGAAACATGAATGTGAGAAAAGACTTTCTCATCCTTTAATGAAATATTTCCCGATAAAGATACCAATTCATGTGGTGTTTTAAAGGAATCCAACATATATTTTTCTTTTATTGAACTGAACCAACCGATTTTAAAATTTTTAAACATTCCAACTCCGCTTAAAAAAACACCAGAAAATAATTTTTCGCTTTCAAGGAAGATTTCCAATTCTTTCAAAAAATTTTCGTTATCATCGAACCGCAAAAAAATTAAATCCCCGTCTTTTTTGCTTTCCATTTTATTCTCCTTTAATTAACTCTTTGTGGAGTTTCTCCAGTTTGGCGTTTATATCAGCTTCAGCAAGCTTCATTACAATTTCATCCAGATCGCCGTCCAGGATTTCATTCAATCTGTAGGAAGTGAATTTTATTCTGTGGTCGGTTACTCTGCTTTGTGGATAATTATAAGTACGGATTTTTTCGCTTCTATCACCACTTCCAACTTGAATTCTCCTGTTTTCAATAATTTCATTTGTCTGTTTGTCGTTATATAAATCGTAGAGTTTCGCTCTTAAAATTTCCAGAGCTCTTGCTTTATTTTGGTGTTGAGATCTCTCTTTTTGAACGGCAACGGTGGTTCCGGTGGGTAAATGAACAATCCTGACGGCGGAATCTGTTTTATTAACGTGCTGTCCGCCCGCACCACCGGATCTGTATGTATCTATTCTCAAATCTTTAGGATCTATTTCAAAATCAACATCCGAAATTTTTGGCATGATTGCAACTGTTGCCGCAGAAGTATGAATCCGCCCACCGGATTCTGTAACCGGAACCCTTTGAACTCTATGGCCTCCGCTTTCAAATTTCATTTTGCTGTAGACCCCTTTTCCCTTAATTTCAAATATTACCTCTTTAAATCCACCTATTTCGGTACCATTTTCTTCTATTAAATCTATTTTCCAATTATTTCTCTCGGCGAATCTTGTATACATTCTGAATAAACTTGCAGCGAACAAAGCGGCCTCTTCACCACCGGTACCTGCTCTTATTTCAATAATAATGTTTTTATCATCATTAATATCAGGAACCAGTAAAACCTTTAGCTCTATCTCTTTTTTTTCAATATTCTTCTCAACATCGGAAATATAGAATTCTATTTCCTCAATTTCATCCTGTTCCGCATTTGTTTTCATTGTTTTCCATTCATCCAAATCATTTTTTAGTTTTTTTATTTCATTATATTTTTCAATGATATCTGATAATTCGGAATGTTTTTTACTCAAACTACTCAATTTATTGGAATCAGATAATATTTCCTGTTTTGTCAATTCTCTTTCTATCCTTTTATGTTCTTCTTCAAAGGAATTCATTATTTTTTTTAAATCCACTATCTCATCCTCCGTGAAATCGATGCAGGATCCCTTGCAAAATTCTTTAGTTGGTCTTCATTGATTATACCATCTTTATATTCTTTTATTAGTGCATCATCGAAAGCAATCATTCCAAATCTTCCTCCGGTTTGCATCATAGATTCAATCTGGTGGAATTTTTTGTCTCTTATAAGATTTTTAATTCCCGATGTAGCTATCAATATTTCGATAACCGCTTTTCTTCCCGGTTTGTCCATTCTTTTCAGTAATCTTTGATAAATAATTGCCACGAGGGTATTAGACAGTTGCATAGCAATTTGATTCTGTTGATGTGGAGGAAAACTTCCGATGATTCTTTCTGGTGTTGTGGCCGCGGAATTTGTATGAATTGTTGAAAAAACCAGGTGTCCGGTTTCTGCAGCGGTCATGGTATATTCCATTGTTAACGTGTCCCTCATTTCGCCAACCAATATAACATCCGGATCCTGTCTTAATGCGTATTTTAAACCATCAGAAAAGCTATTTGTATCTTGTTCTAACTCTCTTTGATGTATCAAAGATTTTTTTTGTCTGAATACATATTCAACGGGATCTTCTAATGTAATTAAATGAACTTTACGATTAGCATTTACATATTCAAGCATAGCGGCTAAAGTTGTAGATTTACCACTGCCCGTCGGGCCTGCTACCAGTACCAGCCCTTTATCGTAACCACATAGGTCTTTAAACGCCACAGGTAAATCCAGATCTTCGATGGTTCTTATAGTGTATGGTAAAAGTCTGAGAGCAACTACGGATTTTTTATCTGAAAAGTAATAGTTGCCCCTGACTCTGTAATTTTCAAAAGTAAATGAAAAATCAACTTCAAATTTATTTGATTTTTTCAGATCAGTATCTGAAATCATTTCGAGCTCATCGAGTATAGTATCCATTTGATTTTTTGAAATGACCACATCATTTTCTTCCGCTAAATCACCATTTATTCTGTATACCACAGCTTTTTCCAAAGTAATATGTATGTCACTGGCGTCTAATTCGGCCCCTCTACTCATTATCTCATGAAGCATATTTATCAACCCTTTCCTGATATAAAAAATAACTCATATTTATTTATAACACTTTTTATTTTCTTTATCATGACCGATTTTTCGATTTTGATAATAAAAACAGGTATTACAGAACTATTTACCTATAACTTCTACAATCTCATCAAAATTTTCCGTTACTATATCAATAATATTTGGATCAAATTGCTTGCTAGATTGTTCACGTAACTCCTTTAAAACATCATCTTTTGTCATTCCTTTTCTGTACGGACGATCGTTCAGCATTGCTTCAATCGAGTCGGCCACGCACAATATTCTACTGAGTAGAGGTATTGATTCACCTTTTGATTTATATGGATAACCATCCCCGTCCCATCTTTCGTGGTGGGTTGCCTATTAATAAAATTCCAATCAATAGCATTACGTAAATCATTTAAACTATATTCAAGTTTATGTTTAGAGATAAATAGCTTATTCTTAAAATATGAAAATATATCAAATAGAATAAAGTCTTTATTTATTGGTAATTTTCCATTTATGTCCCAATATTTATATTTTTCTTCTTCCATTATCCATGATTTACCATCAATTTCCAAGATAGCACAAAATTGTTTATATGAATTAATCAAGTAATACCATTTAGATAAAGAATTCTCTAATTGTATTTCCATATTTTTTATAAACTTATCAATTGTTGTATCAAAAGATATAGTATAAGGAGCTTGATAAAAAAAATCTACTAGTTGATTTTGCAATCTAAGACTTGTATTCCACTGATTATTTAAAACACAATTCCATAAATGTTCATATTTTATTTCTTGTAAAAAATGAACTCCTATTTGTGTATCATCTTAATATTATCAGGTAATGAAAAAATTGAATCTTTTAAAATTTTTTCTACCTCTCATAAACAAAAAGTTAAATATAAATATAAAGAAAAATAATCTTAATAACAAAGTTTAATTTCACAAGTATATATTTTAAAATTAAATCCATTTAATATTTGGATCTATGAATTGCTTTAAGATTATATATTTAGTATATTTTTGCATTATGCACAATCGTTTTGACAAAGGATATAAAATATTATTTTCTAATAAGGAAGTTATTAAGCAATTTCTTATATATTTTGTTGAAAAAGATTTTGTAAAATATTTAGATTTTGACACACTTGAAAAAGTAAATAAAAGCTTTGTCTCAAAAAAAGGAAGAGAATCAGAATCAGATCTTATATTTAAAATAAATTGTAAAAATGATATAATTTATATATATCTATTATTGGAATTTCAGTCTCATATTGATTATAAGATGCCTATTAGATTCTTAAATTATATAACAAGTTTGTATCTTGATATTTATGAAAAGAGTAAAAACTTACCAGCTGTATTCCCAATTTTAATTTATAATGGTAAAAAGGATTGGAATGCATCATATAGAATACAAGATATGATTGAAAAAAATCTTGAAGATGTTTTGATACCTCATTTTGAATATTTTTCATTTGAAATTAATAAAATGTCTAAAGAAAATTTGATAAGGATTAGGCAAGCTTTATCTTTCGTATTTTATATGGAAAATACAGATAGTCCAAAAGAAATTGAAGAAGGAATGTTTTTATTCTTTAATATATTCAAAAAAGAGCAACCAGAGACATTTAATATTATAAAATCTTGGTTTAGAAATTTTTTTCTTGACAAGGATAAAAAAGAAGATATCTTGTTATTGAAGAGTGTTAATAACTTTGAGGAGCTGATAAATATGTATAAATCAGTAAAGGAAAAATTAAAAGATGCATATTATGAAGAAGGAAAACTAAAAGGAATAGAAGAAGGTGAAAAAAGAGGAAAACTAAAAGGAATTGAAGAAACTCAAACTGAATTGATTATTAATTTATATATTAATGCAAAGATGAGTATATCTGAAATAGTTTTAATAACAAAAACTAACGAAGATTTTGTTATTAAAGTTTTAAAAGATAATAATCTATTAAATTATTAAATATCAAATATCATATTTTGTATTTATTAAATATGTTAAAAATTGACATTAATTTTAGGATACATAATTCAGAAAAAACATCAAACTTATTAATGAAAATCTAACTATCATAGATTTTATTATTGACCATTTCTTGAATATTATTAATTTTTAAATGTAAAAGTACTTGAAAAGGATAAAAATAATGCCACCAAGAGTAGATACAATTAATAAATTAGGTGAAGAAGAACTTAGATTTTTAAGAGAGTTTAGAACTGCTGTTAAAGAGCAACTCCATCAAAATATAGATTATCTTCTTGAACAATTAAAACAAAGTTTAAACCAATTAAAAACTATCCCTCATAAAATTATTATGGTTGATGAAAGAATTGTAGGTATTGGATTTTACAGAGTATTGAATAAACAGGGGCAAGTTGATTACCTTTATATATCACCAGGTTATGCTAATTATGGTATTTTAAATCCTATTATTCAATCAATTATGAAAGATATGAGCAAAAATTTAGGTGCCGAAACCATATATTTTAAAGAACAATTTTCTGGTTTAAAATTATTGCAAGTAATGAAAAAAAACGGTTTTCTCTCGATAGATAATCATTTAATGTCAATTAATCCTCAAATGATAAAAGAAAGACCAATTATGCCAGATGAAGAATTTCAAATTGATAATTGGAAAAATACATATTATATGACAATTGTAACACTTTTAAAACTTGCTTATGAATACAGAGTTAGAGCTGGTATCTTCCCACATTTAGATCATCTTGGTATAATATTAAAAAAACAAATGGAAGATAAACTTATAAATGAAAATAATGCTATTGTACTTCTTCATAAAAGACATGTGAGAGGTTTTATTCATGCTATAATAGATGAAAATAACATAGCTAAAATACAACATTGTCTCACTCAAGATGAAGTTTGGGATGAAAAAGTTAATAGAACCTTTATCCTTGAATTCATAAAAAAGATGTCTGATCAAGGTATTGAAAGATTAACTGTAGCTGCTAGAAAAAATGATAAATTTTTTGGTATTTATTCAAGGCTTGGTTTTCATTTAGAATCTGTTGTAAAAGAATATTTTAGAAAATCTCAAAAATAATTATTATTCCCATCTCATCTGTTCTTTATTTATTTTATTTAAAACTCTTCTAAGCCCTACCCTTTTCTCAAGAGTAAAAAACCTATTTATTATAGGGTTTGTATTTATATTATCCATGATAAAATAATGATAATCATCTGGATAACCTAAAGCAAAACACATATAATATGAAAACCATTCAGTAAAAGCTTGAAATCTAATTGCACTATATTCATTGTTTGGACAAATTAATTTAAATAATTGTTTAGCATAATGCTCTGATATTGTTTTTATGATATGATTAGCTGGTGTTGCAAAGAAAACAAATAAATATTGTTCACTATCAACGTATTTCCATTTATAAAAAGAGTGGTCCCATTTTTCTTTTTCCTCTTCTGAATAATCTTTTAAATAAATTACAAAATCTTCTGAAACTGCATATTCACATCTCATTTTTAAATAATATACTATATCATGATTTACTTTATAAGCTTGATCTTCAGTTATTATACTTCTAGTATTACAATCATTACAAAAATATCTTCCATCATTTAACTTTATAATATCTTTTGTTTCAGGTTTACCACAACCGTAACAAATAGGAGCATTTTCTAAACATTCCATACAGAATGAACCTCTTACACCTGGTAAAAAGATAGCTGTTTTCATTGTAAGAGTTTTTCCACAAATATTACATCCATTTTTTGGTTTACAAAATTGGCAATGAGTCATTGATACACCAAGAGTTGTCTTTTTTATTGGTATTCCACAATGTTTACATCTTGGCATCATTTTAAAACAAGTATGACAGATATAGATTTCTCTATTATGATAATATGTATAATATTCATCTTCATGAACTTGTTTTCCACAATTAAAACATATTTTTGGTGGAGGATCTTTTGGAGCAAAAACTTCATCAATTATTTCTATTTTTTCTTGTTCAGTTAAGTAATCATCATCTTTTTTAGGTGGAGTTTCAGGTGCTATAGGTAGTTTTGTATACTTTTTTTGTTCTTCAAGTTCTTCATTTTTCTTATAAGTTTTATCACCTGTTTGAATTAACTCATTAGAATTTATTTTTGTGAAGCTTGCATCTTTAATATTTCTTTTAAATTTCATAATTGCTAAATAATAATAATTTTGATTTTACTTTGCAATATTATAATCATTATTATAGATTTATTTTCTTATTATTAAGTAAATAAATCAAGGTTGTTTATAATCAATTCAATTTTATCTTTGTTAAAAAATATTTCTAAATTCTTTTTTATTTCTATATCATCTATATTTATGTTATTTAATCCATTATAAAAATATGCGTTTAAAATGTGCATATTATTTTCTTTCTTGAACTCTGAAAAATGTATCTTTAAATCAGGTGCTAAATTACAAAATACATCACTTAAAACATCATAATTATAATATGAAAAACTTGGGTAATATGTTGAGTATAAAACTCTACAATCATAACAATTTTTATTTATAATACCACCTTTACACATAATAGCACTTGCTTTATTATTTGTATAATCATCAATTGATTTTTGATTAAAATAAGCATCATTAACATTTAACCAAGCAATTACATTATTTTGTAAAGTAATTCTATAATAACTTGCATATTCATCATTTTTAAGTGGATTTGATAGAATATTACTACAATTTAAATACATATCTTCAGTTAACCATTTAACAATATACTTACTTGTTGTTGGAAAAGGAATTAAATATAAAGGTACAGGTTTTTTTGAAGCATTTACATAAACTAAACTATTTAATCCTTTATATTGATATCGATTATCCTTAAAACTATCTAATATCTTCTGTTTTTTACCATCTAACAAAGATTGTGAATACGAAATTGCATCTTCTTGTTTTGTAAAAGTTTTAGCAAATCCTCCAAATATCCAACCAACACATGGATTTGAACTATATATATCATCAATCTTTATAAAATACCAATATCCTAATTCATTACCATAATGTACTAACTCTTGCGTTCTATAAAGTGCTTCTACAATATTACCTTCTATTAAATATGAGTTCTCAGCCTTGTTAAGTCCTTGATTCAACATAATAGGGCAATAATATCTATCAATCACTAAATAAGTATCTTCAAGAGATACATATTTAAATCTTAATTCTTTTATAGTAGGAAATATATTTGTTGTTTCTCCAACTTGTTCAATATTGTATATTTCATCATCATTTGAATATGTTAGATGATTTATAAAAATCAATAAAACAATTACAAATAGTCTTTTTATCATTGTTTTAACTCTTCTATAATATATTTTAATGTATCATAATCTAATTCATCTCTATTGTCAATCCAAGCACCGTTTACAAAAATAGTTGGTGTACCTGATACTACTTTTGTATTTTTAATACTTCCACAATTCTCAGCTTCATCAACATGTTCATTAATAATATCAATATATTTCTTAGATTTAATTTGATCTTCAAATTTATTAGTATCAACTCCAAATTGATTTGCAAACTCAGTTAAACTATCTAAAGAAATATTATCTTGATTAGCAAATACAAGATCATAATATGGATAAAATAAACCTTTATCGTGCATTTTCATAGCAGCATAAGCAGCTAAACATACATCATTATGTAAGGTTCTTTTAATATAAGGATTACATTGAGTATCCCATGGATAAAATTTTATATAAATCTTGAATTTATTATCATATTCTTTTAATAATTTTTCTAAATTAAATGATAATTCTTTACAAGCATCACATCCAAAATCTTCAAATAACACAAATTCTATTCCAATGAGATTTTCACCTTTAGATGGGGCATTATTTTTATTGAATTCAAATTTTTTAGCACATCTATATTGTTCTTTAATTTTATGTAATGGATCAATAATTCTTTTAAGTTCACATGGATCTTCTAAATGTTTAGATATTAAATTTTTATTTTCTTTATCTATCTGATTTTTCTCACTAGCATAACTTGATGTGATATTATTAGTTAATAATACAAAAAATAGAATTGATACACCAAAAATAACAATAGCAATTACAGTTGTCATAATAGGTTTAAAGCTTATTAATTCTCTTTCAAAGAAGAATTTAAAATATTTAATTATTTTACCACGTATTAAGATTAGTATTGTTAATAACATACAAAAATGAGTAGTATGTAGTATAAAACAATTAATACAATTTCTTTCTAAATAAAAAAATAAAATATTCAATAAAAATATGGAATATATTGTATCCCAAATTAATATTACTGTTGGAATTATGATTAACCTCTTCCAAATTTCTTTTCTAAATAATAAAAATGAAATAAAAAAACCAAGTAAAATTGAATGATTTAACCAACCCCATATAGATACATGAACACCTAAAAATTCACAAAATGCAGTTCCTTCAACATCATCACATTGGTTATATCTAGGGTCATCACTACATTGATTTGCTTTTCCAAAATATTCTATTTGTAAATGATGATCCCAAGCAACATAAGCATTATATAATGAATAACATGTTAAACATACCATTATTATTATAAGTGCTGTATTAAGTGTATTCCAATTAAATTGATAACCTTTTAAAAAAGCTAATAAAAAGAATCCTATTAATCCACATATTCCTATTGATACTAATAAGATAGTTACTATTGTTCTTGATTCATCTAGATTAAATTGAAAACTTGCAACTTGAAATATTATGGATACCAATCCAAGTACTAAGAAAAATATAGCCCAACCTGTTTTTTTATCCGAAATAAGTTTTTTTACTCTTGTTTTTATTTTCAACTTAACCTCATGCAAATGTGAGTTTTTATTATTCTCTACTTTTTTAATCAAGCAATCCTCCAATTTAATAAAAAAAAACAAACTTGTTTAATTATGATTAATTTTTATAGACAAATTGAATATTAAAAGACTAATCAAATAAATGACGAATAAAAGTATAAAAGGTGAATTTATAATAAATGATTTTTTTATTGATTACCTAATATTTATCAATAAACTATTTTTAGAAATATTTTTACAAAAAACATGACTCCACATTACTATTTATATAACATTACCTTACAAGACATTTCTTATAAATAATCAATAAAATTTACATCCATAAAATTTTTTACAAAAAAAATAATAATAAAAAAAAAATTATATTTTTATATGATTATATATTTATAAATTAAATCAACTTGGCATTTTTGAAAAAATTTGAGTTAAATCATTTAAACTATAAATAGGATAAAAACAATAAACATGTTTTTGTCCATAAAAATTTAATATCAAGGTGTGATATTATGAAAAGAACTCTGGTTTCCGCAATTTTCATAATGTTAGTAACAATACTAGCATACTCTTGCTACGATGGAATTCCTTTTCCATCTGGCTATGACTGTAACAATTTTACAGTCAACGTTGAGCCTGTCTATGAAACAATAGATGGAGAAAACGTAATTGTTAAAAATTCCTATGAAATAATTTGGCAATCTACTTCTGAGACATCAGGTTACATAACTTATGGTGAAAAAGATAATGTAACTAATGTTGTAGAAGATAGCGATATAGCAGTTGAACATAGGTTTATACTTAGTAATTTAAAAGAAGATACAAATTATTATTATGATATAACAACTGCTTATGATAGTAAGTATGCTCCAACTGATTGTACAGGATATTCATTTCTAACTGATTTTTATATCTATAATGCAACAGCAATAATCGATACAAACGATTCTTCATCAGTAAATATCAGTTGGACTACTATACCAACAAGTTCAAGCAAAATTATTTATGGAACAGACCCAAACAATTTAGATAATGAAGAAACATTAACAGATGGTAATGGTAACCCTGTTAATGCTACAAGTCATACCATTAATCTAACAGGTTTATCAGAAGGTACTTATTATTATCAAGTAATTTCTGAAAGCCAAACTGGCAATTCAGCTACAAGTGAAGTATTAAGCTTTACAATTGGAGAAAGTGCATGTACTGATACAACAGCCCCTGCAAATGTTACAGCTAATCCAACAGCTGGGAATTATGAAAATCCAATAGATGTTACTTTAACAAGTAGTGATGATTCAGGTTCATATACTATTTATTATACAATAGATGGTAGTGATCCAAATGCAAATTCTTTAGAATATACAAGTCCTTTAAACTTCGTAGCTAATGTTACATTAAAAGCTATCTCAATTGATGATTGTGATAATTCATCAAGCATTGCAACTTTTACTTATAATATAGGTAATGTTCTACCTCCAACAGCTAATCCTGACAGTGGTACATATGCTGGTAATATATCTGTAGAATTAAGTGCAACAACAGGTAATACAATTTTCTTTACTACAAATGGAGCAACTCCAACTATTGATTCACCTACTTATTCTTCTGATATAATAATTACAAAAGATACTGTTATTAAAGCAATTGCTCAAAATCCAAATGGATCAACAAGTGAAATTGCAACATTTATTTATGTACTTGATACAGTACCTCCAACAGTACCAATATCTGATGTACCTTCAGGAACATATAGCACAGCATTTAATATTCAATTATCATCTGAAGATATTATAACTCCTGACCCTAAAATATATTATACCACAGATGGCTCTATTCCTACAACTTCATCTTCTCTATATTCAACATCAATTAATATTACTGTTGATACAGTTGTTAAAGCAATTGCTGTTGATGATGCTGGTAATATAAGTGGAATTGCAACTTTCATCTATAATATAGATCCAGGTGCTGTAGATCCTCCACAAGCTAATCCAAATTCTGGTATTTATGGTACAAATTTAAATGTAGCATTAAGTGCAAGTTCAGGAACAATATATTATACCACAGATGGCTCTATTCCTACAAGTGGTTCTAGTGTTTATTCTGGAGGTGTACCTTTTAGTGTGCTTACTAATGAAAGTAAAACTTTTGTTCTAAAAGCTATTGCTATTGATGGAGCTACTAGTAGTTCAATATCAGATTTTAATTATATAATAGATAAAATACCTCCAACAAATCCAACTGTTAATATCCCTCCAGGAACATATAATCAATCACAAACTTTAGTATTCTCATCAAGTGATAATTTATCTTTATTAGGTATATATTACACAACCGATGGCTCTATTCCAGACGATACTTCAACATTATATACAGGTGCTTTAACAATTACAGGTAATACTACAATCAAACTTGTTTCATACGATGTTGTTGGAAATCATAGTAGTGTAATGACTTATTCTTATACAGTTGATACAAATAGTGTTAATCCTCCATTAGCATCTCCACTAGCTGGGGTTTATGGTTCATCTATA
>CAXXLB010000008.1:0-1078 GCA_963664675.2 Petrotogaceae bacterium | reverse complement strand
AAGTAAGGAAATAAAATGCAATTCTTCAGAACTGTCATACTTTATCCCGTTAAGTAACAATTTCAACATTACTCTTATCACCCCTCCCTCTGGGATGGCCTTGATATCGTGATGCTTGAGAGGCTCCTGAGATAATTCAAGGCAAAAATAGGGAGAAGATACATATAAGGTATTGAATTTGTGAAAAATTACAAGCACTCGGGCTGTGCAGACTAAAAATTGAATAGAAGTCAGAATTCGTTCTTCTTTTTTTGAGCAGAGTTCCTCTAACACTAAAGCGGCTCGAAAGGCCAATTTAAACCCCTTTTTGTTATAGAAATTTTCGTGAGAGTATACAAATATTTCCTCCAAACAAGAATGCAGGGCTTCCAGTGACAAAATTGAGCCTTTGCCCAATCCTTTCATAATTCTTCTTATAACTTTCCAGTTATTTTTTTCTCCCAAATAGCGAACAAGAAATCCGAGTAATTTCGCACTTCCAGCAATCTGCTCATCAAAATTTTCGATGATTTCCAACACCACACAATCGAGATCATGACAGTATTCCAGATAATGTAAGAAATTTTTATCATCTACTAAGCATAGAAAATCTTTGACTAATTTCCCTAAAATGCTTCTCGTAAATTTTTCCAAATTGGTCAACAGAATTTTCAATAGGATAGGCTGAGAGATTGTGGTACAAGGACTTTCCTGATCTTTTGTTACTTCAGCTGAATTCGAAGCCAGATTATTCTTATGAAATATGTGACTATAGAAAAACGAATATGTTCGGGAACCTAAATATGGCTTACTACCTCTATAAGAAAAAAGCTCTTTTAATATTTCCGACGGTTCTTGGCTTTTGGAGCTTCTTATCACACACATTCGAAAAATGCAAGAAAGAAACTGCGATTTTTTAGAGGTTTTCAGATCTATTTTTTTCCCCAATTTTTCAATCATAGTCCAATCGATCTTAAAGAGAAGGGAGCAGGCTGAGGCAATTATTTGATCAAGCACATTTATATCCGCCAGCTGCCAATTAAATCGAATGTGAGAATTTAAACAAAGGTATTTCTCCATTCGTTCGTCTGAAGCACTA
>CAXXLB010000007.1:0-323062 GCA_963664675.2 Petrotogaceae bacterium | reverse complement strand
ATCATACAATGCGGGGCTGGTTTTTTTCAAAAATATTTCGACAAATTGAACTAATGTGGCAATAATTAGTATAAAAACTATCGTTTGCAGGAATTGAATATTCAAAGCTACAAGTATTACATTCAAAAACCAGGTGATAATGGAAGCGAATACCATAACAAAGGTAACGGCTATGCTCATTCCCAATGCGGTGTCAACTTTTTTGGAAACACCGAGGAACGGACAGATTCCTAAAAATCTTGAAAGGACGAAGTTGTTCACCAATATTGCCGATAGAAAAATAAAGAAAAGTCTCGTTGCACCACTCATATTATTTTTCCTCCTTCTGCTGTTTCTTTTTCTTAAGATTTATTGTTCCAAGATAATTAAAAAAAGCCGCCAGCATTCCCAGGGCAATAAATGCTCCTGGTGGTAATATCATTGCATAAAGTTTCAGATTTGTAATTTGCAATCCAAAAATGCTTCCGTTTCCCAAAAACTCCCTGACTATGCCTAGAATCACTAAGGCACCTGTAAATCCTAAACCCATTCCAACACCGTCAAGAAAAGATTTAAACACATTGTTTTTTGATGCGAAGGATTCGGCCCTTCCCAGAATAATACAGTTTACAACTATCAAAGGTATAAACAGCCCAAGCGTTTTCCATAATTCGTATGTGAAACCATGCATTATCATATCTATCACAGTAACAAAAGAGGCGATTATAACTACATATGATGGGATTCTTATCTTATCGGGAACGAATTTTTTTATTACTGAAATAACCATGTTAGACATAACTAAAACTGCCGTCGTAGCCAGCCCCATACCCAATCCATTGATTGCGCTTGTTGTAGTGGCCAGTGTGGGACACATTCCTAAGACCTGTACGAATGTGGGATTGTTTTTAAAAAGCCCGTTGGTAATTATTTTCATATTATCACTCATTATTTTCACCAACCTTCATAAGAAATTCATACATTGAATTTAAAGTACTTGCGACAGCTCTTGGTGTTATAGTTGCGCCGGTCATAACATCACTTGTTTGGACAATACCTTCTTTTTCTCTTCTTTCTACCATAAATTCATAATCATCTGTCGATTGAACACGGCATCCTTATTCACCTTTACACCGACTTCCAATCCTTCAGATAAAATGGAATAAAATCTTTCCTGGATATTTATTTCAGAAATTTTTGCGCCTAAGCCAGGAGTCTCGCTAGCATACTCTATGACCCTTATTGCATTCAAATAAATTTTATTTTCATTGTCGACATAAGCGGCTATCGTTTTGACTTCTCCGCCATATCCTATTGATCCTCCGGTCAGAACATAAATAGTTTCATTATTGAGACCGTCAAATCTGTATATATCATCATAAATCCACCCTTTACCGTTATCAGATTTATAGATAATACTGTTTTCAGATTGATAATTTTCCGGATTCCAGAAATATTTATTCAAAGTTTCTTTATTCTTTGGAAGATCTTCTACGTTGATAAGCAGTTTGCCTGTTTCATCATTTGTCAATACCTGTTCTATCGCTTTTAATTTTGCATTCAATTCCGATTGCTCGATAGGAGCCTTAACTATCATATAAACAATTGAAAGTAGCGTAGCGGAAATTATCGCAATAATCATTAAAACCAATCCTGTTTTTATATTGTCATGCATTCTTTTTCACCTCCCCAAAGACTTTTCTTCGGGAAACGCTATCTATTAAAGGCACTAAAGCATTCATAAGCAGGATGGAGAAGGAGACTCCTTCATTCATTCCTCCAAAATATCTTATAACTAATGTGATAACACCACATCCCACACCGAATATCATACATCCCTTTATGGACATCGGGGATGTGACCATATCAGTTGCCATGAAAAGTGCACCGAGCATCAATCCGCCGCTGAATATATGCATTAATGGGTTTCCAAATGAATTGTTTGCAAAATAAAAAATGGAAGAAACGACGAAAACCGTTCCAATATAAGCGATTGGAATCATCAGTTTTATTCTCTTTCTATATACAAGCCATCCAAAACCTAATAACAACAGTAACGCACTGACTTCACCTATACATCCCGGTATTGTACCTAAGAAAGCCTGTCCGATATTCCAGGGAATGATGGAATTTGTTTTCATATAAGCTAAGGGGGTTGCCGTGGTTTGTAAGTCAAAAGGAGTAATCCAAGTTGTCATAGCAACAGGAAAAGAGAGTGTCATAAATACCCTACCAACGAGTGCCGGATTCCAGATATTTTTTCCTAAACCACCAAAAACATGTTTAGCAATGCCAATTGCAACTATAACTCCAATTAAAACTTGCCACCATTTAACAAAAGCAGAGCAATTCAAGGCCAGAAGTAACCCCGTGGTAGCAGCGCTTAAATTGGATTTAAAATCTTTTTTCTTTCTCATGACACGTATTATAAAAAATTCTAATGCTTCAGCCGAAATCATAGCTGAAATAACCAGTAATAACGCATTAAATCCAAAGGTGACTATTCCAAATATAGTGGCAGGAGTTAATGCTAAAATTACGTCAAACATTATTTTTCTTACATCATCATTAGATCTTAAGTGAGGTGCCGGGCCCATTAACAATTTCATTTTTTCGCCCCTCCCTTTAAAGTTCTATAAACTTTTTTATACAATTTAAAATTTTTAACCAGTTCAATTCCTGCAGGACAGCCGTATGAGCAGCTTCCACATTCCATACAACTCAACAGACCGTGTTTCACTGCATCGTCATACATTCTTTTTGATCCATAATATTCGATTAAAAATGGTTCGAGATTCATAGGGCATATGTTGGCGCAATTTCCACATCTGATACATGGAAAACATTCTTTTTCGTTGATTTCGGTTTAAAGCCAAAATTCCAGAGGTTCCTTTTAAAACTGGTATTTCTTGCTTTGGAACGGTTGGACCCATCATAGGACCTCCGAAAATTAACTTCTCCGTATTTTCAGTCAGTCCGCCACAATAATCAATCAATTCCGAGCCCAATGTGCCAATTCTTACATTCAGATTTTTGGGGTTTTTAATCCCTTCACCTGTAATCGAAACAGCTCTTTCAATTAAGGGTTTTCCGTATTTCAGAGCTTCGTATATAGCGTATACCGTTCCAATATTTATTACCACTACACCAACATCCATCGGTAATCCACCATCAGGAACGACTCTTTTAGTTGCTGCATATATTAATTGTTTTTCAGCGCCCTGTGGATATTTGGTTTTCAAACAGGCGACCCTTATATCTGATTTTTTAAGATAGGCGTTAAATGTTTTAATCGCTTCTTCTTTGTTTGATTCAATTCCTATTATTACACTCCCGGCTTTAACAGCTTTTTTTGCTGCTTTAACACCGTCTATTATTTCTTTGGTTTTCTCGAGCATGAGTCTGTAATCAACAGTAAGATACGGTTCACATTCAGCTCCATTAATTATTAACGTATTTATTTCCTTGTTATCGGGAGGCGTGAATTTAACATTTGTAGGAAACATCGCACCACCCATTCCTACAATACCCGCATCATACACTCTTTGAATTATTTCCTTACTGGTGTATGAATCGTACTCCTTTGTTGGCAAGTAATCCAATTCCTCACTGCCTTGTTTTTCAATGATAATCGCATTTTCAGGTTTGCCGAGAGAAGGATGATAAATCCTTTCAATCCCTTTAACGGTGCCAGTTATTGGAGAATGAAGATTGGCAGAAATAAAACCGTTAGCCTCTCCAATTTTTTGACCCGTTTTTACCTTATCTCCATCACTAACCAATGGTTTACAGGGAGCGCCGGCATGATTCGACAGGAAAACATAAACTCTTTCAGGTATTGGAGCTTGTTCTAAAGGAAACTGACTCGTGATTTCCTTTCTATCTCCCGGATGAATTCCCCCCTTAAAAGAAAAAAGATTCACTAGATAACCACCTCACCATTCATTTATTGAATATTGAATTATTTAGATCTTCAGCTTTTTTGACATTCTCTGTTTCCTTACTTATGTAATACAATTTTTTATTAACGGGCAAAACATTTTCTTAAAAACTACAGATAAAAAAATATTCTCATATATTTCGTTATTTTTTTTAACAAAAAAACATTTTTGAAGAATATCTCAGAGGATAACTCTTTCGCTTTAACTCTGACTATATTTTTAACATATTTTAAAGCTTTATAATTTAATTCTGGATTAAAAGAATAAATAAAAAGATTTTGATCAATTTCAGTTTTTACTTTTTTATGAAATAAATTCGATGAATTTCTCGAATGATCATTTTCTTCATTATTTTCAGGAATAACAACATCAAATATTGGTATTTCCATCATACGGATTCTCCAATAAGATTTTTGCCTAAAAAACTAACAGTGATATCGAGAAGATCATTGAGGTGATCAGTATTTTCATAATTATGAGTAGCATCATTGATTTCGTGGAAATCATATTTTTGTTCAAGGGAAAATTCCCTCACTTTTTTTATATCGACTGTATCATCTTTATTTCCGTGTACCACCAAAACATTTTTTTTGTATTTTCTCAAAAAAAGACGTAGTCTTTTTCCAAAATTTCTTTTCTGAACTCTTTTCCAATTAAAAAGCCGAGATGGTCTATTGAACAATCATCCGATGGAAAATCTTTCATCTTTCCAAAAACCGATTTATTAAAAAAAGCCGGCGACCAGAAAGCCAGACAACATGGATCGTATCCATCACTAATCAATGACGAAGCTACCACGCCGCCCATGCTATATCCTAAGATTGCATATTTTCCGTTGAACCAACTCTGGTTTTCAACGAATTTTATAATTTCTTTTGCATCATTCGTTTCAGATGAAATTGTCATATTTTCGAACTTACCATCACTGTTTCCTGATCCTCTAAAATCAAATCTTACAGAAGCAATACCGATCTTTGCGAGTTTTTTTTGCCAGTAAAGATAATTTAAACTTACTTCCTATGTGATCACCTGTGAATCCATGTAAAATAATAACAGCGGGAACAGAACTTATATTTTTTGGTTTATCAACGATTCCAAAAATATCCTGTTTGTTTGTATTCAGTACAAATGGAATAATTTCTTTCAAATTTTTTCACCCCTAATGTATTATAAATAAAAAAGTGAGAAAATTAAACAGTCCCTGTTATAATAATTTTGAGGTGAGCAAATTGAAAAGTTTTAGGAAAGAATTGTGGTTTAATACTTCCGGAAGAAGGGAATTCATAAATATTACTCCTGAAATCAATTCAATATTAAGAGAAAGCGGAATTCAGGAAGGGTTATGTCTTGTAAATGCAATGCACATAACTGCCAGTATTTTTATAAATGATGATGAACCAGGTCTTCATAACGATTTTGAAAAGTGGTTGGAAAAACTCGCACCGGAAAAACCGTATTCACAGTATGATCACAACGGATTTGAAGATAACGCAGATGCACATATAAAAAGAAGCATAATGGGAAGAGAAGCAGTCATTGCCGTTACAAATGGTGAATTGGATTTCGGTCCATGGGAACAGATCTTTTATGGAGAATTTGACGGGAAAAGAAGGAAAAGAGTACTCGTAAAGATAATCGGTGAATGAATATGATATGGTTTGTAATAGTTTTAATTTTTGTAATTTGTATGTTAATTTATTTATTAATAAAAATAACAGGAAAAAAGGAGATACTGTCGACTAAATTAGTATTGAAAAAAATAGAAAGAGTTGCGGAATTAACCACAGCAAAACTTTCGCTTGATGTCTTTCATAAGATTGAAAATGGCGTGCAATTTTTGGGTACGAATAAACTCTATTTTATTATAATACCCGTTAAGATAAATGTTTATTTTGATTTAACAAAAACGAATGAAGATGATATATCCATATCCGGGGATGAGAAAAAAAGAATCGATATCATTTTGCCCTCTCCAAAGATAAATATATATATCGATTTTGAAAATATAAACGACATAGAAGTTATTGACAAACTTGGTTTGATCTCATTTATTTTTAATAAAAAAGAAAAATTAAACCTCATAAAGGAACAATCATCTTTTATTTATGAAACCGCTTTAAATAAGGCCATGGATTCAGGAATAATAGATATCTCCAAAGAGAGCGCGATAAATTTCTTTGAAGGGCTGTTAATAGGAATGGGTTTTGAAAAGAACAAAATAAAATTCAGAGAAAACATAATTACTTCCAATAAATTAGAATTGAAAAAGGATAAAAAAGCCCCCGAATTGAAATAATCCGGAGGCATTCTATCAAGATTTAACGATTACGAAACTCGTCAATATTTAAACGATAATACTGTCTTTATTCCATTGGATACGACGATCATAGCGACGTAATCATCTTTCTTTATTTTGTTGATGGTATCGTTGTAAGTGCTCACACTTCCTATCGAATATTTTGCTCCATTTATTCTGATTTCCGTGATGACATCACCTGCTGATAAACCCAGCATTTCTCCGATTTTTCCAGGAGTAATAGATGTTATAATCACACCCTTCAGGTTTGGATTCAAATCATATTTTTCAATTTGATCTTTATCAATATTTCCAACGTTGAATCCCAGCTCAGCCGCTATTCCTTTATCTATGGATTTTTCTTCATTTGTCGTATTATCCCCGATATTGGTTTCCTGGCTAATTTCAGGTTCACTGAAAGTTACCGGTAAGATCAAAGTTTCGCCGTCTCTGTTGATTGTAATCTCGGTTTCGGACCCGGCCGGAAAACTGTGAATGGAAGCAACCAGCTCATCACTGGAAGATATATCGATATTTTGGACCTTTGTAATTACATCAAGTGGTTGTATTCCGGCGATATCTGCCGGCGAACCATCAACAACATCGGTAACCAATGCACCTTTTTTCACTTTGAGCCCCAAAGAATTTATATCTTCTTCAGTTATCGATCTGAAGTAAATACCCAGATAACCTTTTGTTGCTTCACCGTTCTCAATCAAAGAATCCAGGTATCTTTTCACGTTGTTTATTGGAATAGCAAAACCCAAAGTAGTACCTATGTCAGAAGAAACAATAGCAGTGTTAATCCCAATGACTTCTCCATGTATATTTAAAAGAGGTCCCCCACTGTTTCCCGGATTGATATTTGCATCGGTTTGAATTAAATTGGAATAATACCCACTGTAATCAGGTTTTTGAATATGTCTGCCTGTAGCACTCACTACTCCAACAGTAACAGTATGTTGGAATCCCAAAGGATTTCCTATTGCGATTGCCCATTCCCCTACATTGATATCATCAGAATCACCAAGATCAACGATTGGAAGTTCCTCGCCTTCCGGGCTGATTTGAATAACTGCAATGTCTAATTCTTCATCTCCACCAATATACTTTGCTTTATATTCTCTTCCGTCCAATAACGAAACAGTTATTTCATCTGCTCCACCAACAACATGTTCATTTGTGACAATGTATCCATCTTCACTGATAATGAATCCAGATCCCAACCCATATTGTTTATATTCTTCCTGTGGATTATCCGGATAACTAAAGAATCTTTTGAAGAAATCATCAAAAAATTCAGGATACTCTTCATTGTTGTAAGATGACGTAGTGGTAGTAACTGTATCAACTTTTACAACAGCCGGAGCTGCAACTTCAACAACATTAACGAAAGGACTCTTATAATTTTCATTTACTGTTTGTCCTAGGGCTATGATGCTCATAATAACAACGATAGATATAAATACTATCTTTTTCTTCATGTAAATCCTCCCTTCAAAAAAGTATGCTATATTTAAAGACTGCTACAGATAAACTATGGTTCATAAAACAATCATTTAATATATGCACTTCCAATTATGCAATCACATTCGTCATAGAACACTGCCAATTGTCCCGGGGTTATTGAAGAAATAGGGTTTTCAAATTCTACATTCAACGATCCCTCATCGATAAATTCAATTCTCGCTTTGGCTTTTTTCATATTGAACCTTATTTTACAATACGCACCGAATTTATCTTTTACTTCTTTGAAAAAAAGAGGCTTTTTGCACATAAAACTCTTTTTTAACGTATCTTTTTTACTTCCAACGAACAGAGTATTGGTCTTAAGATCCATTTTTACGACGTATAATTTTTCTTTGTATGAAATTCCCATTCCCTTTCTTTGGCCTATCGTATGAAAGGGCAATCCATTGTGCTCGCCCAGAACTTCACCATTCACATGAACTATCTTTCCTTTTTTCCCCTCATAACCCATGTTTTTTAAAAACGTTTTATAATCATTATCTTTTATAAAACATATTTCCTGACTATCTTTTTTTGAAAACACCGGAATTTTTGTATTTTTTGCGATCGTTCTTATTTCGTTTTTAGTATATTCACCCAGAGGAAATAATATTTTACCGAGATAATCTTTTTTGATTCTGGAAAGGAAATAGGCCTGGTCCTTAGTTTTGTCTTTTCCCGAACATAAATAGAATTCATCATCGATTTTTATTTTTCTGGCATAATGACCTGTAGAAAAAAAATCACATCCCATTTCTACAGAAAAATCTACAAGTTTTCCAAATTTAATAACTCTATTACATAATATGCAAGGATTTGGTGTTTTTGCTTCTAAATAGTTTTCAAAAAAATAAGTTACTATTTCTTTATTAAAAAGTTCTATAACATTTTTAATTTCCAATGGTATTTTTAAAAAATCAGCTATACTATGGACATCTTTTAAATTTTCTTTTGAATAGTCTGAGTAGTTTATCATATGAAGGCCGGTGACTTCGTATCCCTTTTCCTTCAAAAGATAAGCTGAAACAGCGCTATCAACTCCCCCACTTAATGCCACACATATTTTCAAAGTATTTCCCTCCTACGTTGATTTTATAATCTGAATATCTCTTTACTATAAAGCATTTATATTAATTTTTTTAAATTTTAAAATTGTTTTGATGTATTAATTTTAAAAAAAATAAGTTAAAATATGACTAGAAATATTTCTTAATAAATAATGTAACAAAAAGTAACAGAATGCAAAAATAAATTTTATTATAATTCTTTCCATATATTCAGAATATAAAGATTCTTAATTAATCCCAAAGGAGGTAATAAAGATGAAAAAGCTATTAGTTGTGAGTTTGTTTGTTTTATGTATTGTTTTTGCTTTAGGGAAAACCTACAAAGTAGGTACCGAAGCTACATTTCCACCATTTGAATATGTAGAAAACGGTGAAATTGTAGGATTTGATGTTGATTTAATTAAGGCAATTGCTGAGGCAGAAGGATTTGATGTTGAGTTTGTTGATATGTCATTCGATTCCCTTATTCCCGCTTTAGTGAGTGGAAATATCGATATTGTAATTGCCGCTATGACTATCAATGAAGAAAGAGCAGAGGTAGTGGATTTTTCCGATCCATATTGGACAGCCAATCAGAGTGTTGTTGTAAAGAGTGGTTCCGGAAAAGGTCTTACAGTTTTATTTGGTGACAATTCTATTGGTGCACAGACTGGAACTACCGGTGATCTATGGATTGAAGAAGAATTACAGAACACTGGTATTTTAACGGGTCAGGTAAAGAGATATGAAAGTTTTGTTTTAGCATTTACCGATTTGGAGAATGAAAATGTAGATGCACTGGTCCTTGATGAACCTGTTGCTGAAAGATACGCCAAAGATAGAAATGTGGATATTGTAGGGTTGATATTGACAAATGAGGAATATGGAATCGCAATAAATAAGGACAATAAGGCTTTACTTGAATCCGTTAATAATGGATTGGAAAAATTGGAAGATAGTGGAGAATTACTTGAAATTGTTGGAAAATATTTCTAATTAAGGGAAGGTAATCATTATCGATAAATTATTGATATTAACAGAATCATTACCCGCGTTGATGCGCGGGTTACTTGTTACAATTCAATTGACATTTTTCTCTCTTGCTTTTGGATTGGTCATAGCTTTGCCGCTATCTTATGGACAGGTATATGGATCAAAATTTGTTAAATTTTTAATTTTTGTTTATGAAAAAATATTGAGAAGTATTCCGGAAATAGTCATTCTGTTTTTGATTTTTTATGGATTTCCGCGAATAGGAATAAGATTTTCTCCGTTTGCTTCCTGTATTCTTGGACTTGGCTTGAGAACTTCCGCATACCAATCACAGATATTCAGGGGCGCAATTCTTTCCGTTAAACCGAATCAAATGCATGCAGCGAGATCTCTGGGAATGACCAGAATTAAGGCTTTTATGAATGTTATTTTTCCTCAGGCCTTCAGAATAGCCCTTCCGGCCTGGACTAATGAATTCACCATTGTTTTAAAAGACTCTTCTTTAGCTTATGCTCTGGGTGTTACGGAGTTACTGAGAGAAGGTTCTTATGTGATTGCAACTTCGTATGAACCTCTTTTAATATATTTGTTTGTGGCACTTGTTTATTTTGTAATAACAATCACGATCAATAAATCTTTAGGAAAGATTGAAAAGAGATTAATTAATAAAGGATTTAAAATGGAGGAAAATATAATATGAGTGATTATCTGCTTGAAGTTAAAAACCTGAAAAAATCCTTTGGCGACAAACATGTTCTTAAAGGTGTATCCTTCGATATGAAAAAGGGGGAAACAAAAGTTATTATTGGTCCAAGCGGAACGGGAAAAAGTACATTGATATCATGCATAAATATGCTTGTTACCCCGGATGACGGAGAGATTATTTTTGATGGTGATAGTGTTATAACGTTTAAAGATATAAATAAGATCAGGCAGAAAATAGGTTTTGTCTTTCAGGATTTTGGATTATTTAATCATTTAACAGCACTTAAAAATGTGATGATAGGATTAACCAAAGTAAAAAAAATCAGCAAAGAAGTAGCCAGAAAAATTGCTATGGAAGAATTAGACAGAGTGGGGTTAAAAAATGAAATCAACCATTTTCCTTCTCAGCTTTCGGGTGGCCAAAAACAAAGAGTGGGAATCGCCCGGGCTCTTGCCATGCATCCAAAAATCATTTTGTTTGATGAACCTACTTCGGCTTTAGATCCTGAATTAATCGGTGAAGTGTTGCATGTCATGAAAGATCTGGCTGATAGTGGTATGACGATGCTCGTTGTTACGCATGAAATGGGTTTTGCCCGAACGGTTTCCGATGAAATCATTTTTATGGAAAATGGTTATATCGTTGAGCAGGGAACTCCGGAAGAATTATTCAATAATCCCAAAAATGAAAGAACAAGAAGTTTTTTATTCAAGCTGAATGAACTCTATGGCGAGGGGAAAAAATGATAGAAATTTGGGATCTGTTTGTAAAATATTTTCCTAGATTGATGGATGGAGCTATTTTAACAATAGAGTTGACCATTATATCTATAATTTTAGGTTCTTTTTTAGGATTGTTGTTAGGTATAGGGAAAGTTTATGGGTTAAAACCAATTTCTTTGATTTGTTCCTTTTTCATTGAATTGATAAGAGGGACACCTCTTCTCGTTCAACTTTTTATTTTGTATTTCGGATTACCGGCAACTGGTTTAAAATTATCACCATGGGCTGCCTCAATAATTGCTTTTACTATAAACAGTGGATGCTATCAAGCAGAATATCTGAGAGGCTCTTTGTTGTCAATTGCATCTAGCCAGATGAGAGCTGCCAGATCACTAGGAATGACCAAAGTACAGTCAATTATTTTTATTATGTTGCCCCAAGCGATAAGAAGAGTGATTCCGGCATGGACAAATGAATTTATATATTTGCTTAAATATTCTTCACTGGCATATATGGTTGGTGTTTCAGAATTGATGGGTACCACAAAAGTGATTGCTTCTAGAAATTACAGATTTTTTGATATGTATATTATAACCGCTCTAATATATTTAGTGATGGTTCTATGTTTTTCTTTTCTTTTTACATATTTAGAGAAAAAAACGAAAATTCCAGATTTAAAATCTATAAGATGATTAAAATATATAAAATTTTTTTCGTTATTTTTTAATATGTAATTCAATAATTCCTTTTACTCTTTTCAGCGTTTATAATCCAGGTTCATGGATTTTGTTAAAGTCGTTTTTATTCAGTTCTATCAGGAATTATTTTTTTATAAAAACGGGAAGAAAATGTAATTTTATTATCTTTATAGGATATTGTGGTAATATAAAATGTATTTGGAGGTGATTTTATGCCTTTGATTTTTGTGTTGAGTGAAGAAAGAAATGTAATAAGGAATATAATATCTATTTTAGAAAAAGTTGACGGTAATGTTTTAAGATCTTTTACGGAACCGGACGAACTTTTAAATGAAATCAGGACAAAGAAACCCGATCTTTTGTTTGTCGATTTAAAAGTATCAAAGGGCGAACTTACCGGCATATCCCTTTTAGATAAATTTAAACGTTACAATTATAATTTTCCCGTTGTTGTCGTAACAACTTTGAATTCCATAGAGGCTGTTAAAAAAGCGTTTCAATATGATGTGATTGATTATATTTCTATACCTTTCACTCCGGATGAAATTCTTGAAATTTTTCAAAAAGCTATGAAGATTTCTAATGAACCCGCTTTTAATGAAAAGATTAAAGAGTTAAAAAAGAGAATAGAGTTTATGAATAAAGAAGACAACAAAGATTTAGAAGATCAGATAAAATCTTTATTCTATAAAAATCCCTCTTTACCCCAACCGCATTATTTATATGCGTTATTTATGAAAAATAAGAATCCTAATATTGCAATAAAAAACTTAAAAGCTTCTCTTGCTTTGGATCCAAATTTCAAAGAGGCAAAATATGTTTTGGATGAGCTTGAGAATAATAAGTAGGTGTAAAAATGGATTTTAAAAATCCTTTTAAGAAAAGTTTTTATTACGTTGTCATTGGTTGCGGACGATTAGGATCTATCATTGCAAACGAATTATCTGCCAAAGGACACAGTGTGGTTGTAATTGACAGAGATGAAGCTTCGTTTGAAAACTTATCCTTTGATTTTACCGGTTTTACTTTGATCGGTGAGGCAAATGAAATTGAACAAATGAGAGAGGCTAAAATTGACAAAGCCCACGCTGTTTTTGTTTTAACTCCGGATGATAATACGAATATTATGATCGCATTAACCGTAAAAAAGTATTTTAACGTGAACGATGTTATAGCGAGAGTTTACAATCCCAAAAATATAAAAACTTTTGCAAAATATAAAATCGAAATTGTCTGTCCAACAATGCTCGCGTCAAACAGATTAAAAAAATTTATTTCAAAGGGTGAAAAACAGTGAAAGTAATTTTAATTGGCGGAGAAGAGATTTCGTACTATTTGGGTAGAATGTTTTTAAATAGGGGATACAAAGTAACAATGGTTAATAAAAAACCTCAATATTGCAGATATTTAGCTAAAAAGCTTAAAGCGTTGATTATTAATGGTGATGGAACTGATAATAAAGTTTTAGAACAACTGGAATTAAAGAGTGATGATGTTTTTATTGCCTTAACACCTAGAGATCAGGATAATCTTGTAGCTTGTCTGGCCGCCAGAGAAATTTACGAAATTGAGAATGCAATTGCTTTGATAAATGATCCCGAAAATCTTGAAGTTTTCGAAAAGATCGGGATAGAAAAAACAGTTAGTCCTGTATCAATTATGGCGGAAGCTATTTTCGCAAGTTCAACTGTCGAAAAGCATATAAAAAGTCTTTTGACAGACTCATCTGATTTGGAAATTTTTGAAATAGATATAAATGAAAGTTCTCCCGTTTCAAAGAAACAACTGAAAAATATAGAAATCAAGGATGGTATTATTGGAGCCATAAAAAGAAATAATTCTTCCATTATACCAAAGGGAGATACATATATATTGCCGGGAGATAAATTGATAATAATATCAAAGAAGGAAATGAAAAATTCGATTTATAATACATTCATTGGTGAAACATAATGTATATTCAAGTTCTAAAAAAAAGATATAAGATAGTTTTCAGTTACATTGGAACACTTTTTATGTTTTTTTCTATTGTCCTTCTGATTCCCTGTATTTTTTGTGTTATGTATCCCGGTGATTTAAACAGCTCATTGAGTTTTATTTACACAGCAATTTTATCATTCTTATTTGGATTTATCCTCAGTATTTCGACAAAACTTAAACCCGGTACTCCTGTTACTATACAGGAAGGTTCGCTTATTGTTTTATTCGTATGGATTTTTGGAATATTTTTTTCATCTTTGCCTTTCGTTTTTGAAGGGATATTGTCGTTTTCACACGCATTCTTTGAATCTACAAGCGGATGGACTACAACGGGTTTGACGCTTGTTGATGTTACAAAAATACCAAGAATATTTCTCGTGTGGAGAAGTATAATGCAATTTATTGGCGGTGCGGGATTTGCCATTGTTATGATGTCAGCTATATTGGGACCAACCGGATTTGGTTTGTATAATGCTGAGGGGAGAATGGATAATTTGGTACCCAATATGAGAAGTTCGGTAAGGAGGATTTTAGTAATTTATTTCACCTATGCAATAATCGGAATTGTATTTTATATTATAGCAGGTATGAGTTTTTTCGATGCATTTAATCATTCATTAACTGCATTGGCTACCGGAGGTTTTTCAACAAAAGCCGGATCAATAGGAGAATTTAACAGTATATTTATAGAAGTAATTACAATGGTATTAATGATTTTGGGGACAACTGGATTTGGTATTCATTATTTATTATGGAAAAGAGATTGGAAGTCTTTGAAAAAAAATGGTGAGCCAAAATCACTTTTTTTCATTTTAATTATCTTTATCCCAATGATTATGTTTGGAACGATGCATCTTTTTTATTCAAATCTTGGTGAAAATTTTAGACATTCAATATTTCAAGCTGTGTCTGCATTAACAGGAACGGGTTTTTCAACAGTCGATTTTTTCAACTGGAATTCTTTCGGTTTATTCATGATTACTCTTCTTATGATTTTTGGAGGGGATCTGGATTCAACTTCAGGAGGATTGAAGCAATATCGTATATATGTTGTATATAAATTGTTGAAACAGCAAATAATCAATTTCTTTTTACCGAGCAGATCTGTAACAAAGATTGAAATATGGAAAGGTTCTAAAAAAAGCTATGTTAATCCATCAATGATCAGGGAAATTCTTATGAATTTTTCTGCATATTTTTTAACATTTTCGATTGGCGTGGGGATAATTTCATCTTATGGGTTCAGTTTACAGGACGCGGCATTTGAATTTGCTTCTGCTTTAAGCACGGTCGGTTTATCCATAGGAATTACTTCTCAGTCCGCTCCTCTTGGGATAATATGGACTGAGACTTTGGGAATGTTTTTTGGTAGATTGGAATTTTTTGTAATATTATATGGAATAGTTAAAATTGTAAAAGATATTTCTAGAATCAGAGAAAAATAAGGAGATGAAATATGCTTAAAAAAATAAAAGGAACTCAAGATATTTCGTTTGATGAGTTGAAATATTGGTATTTTATTGAAAAGGCAATAAAAAAGGTTACAAACTTATTTTGTTTTAAAGAAATCAGAACGCCTATGTTTGAAGCCACGGAGTTATTCAAGAGAAGTGTCGGAGAGGCTACAGATGTGGTGCAAAAGGAAATGTATACTTTTGAAGATAAGGGGAAACGCTCAATTACACTTAGACCGGAAGGAACTGCTCCGGTGGCAAGAGCATTTGTTGAAAATGGATTTATGAATTATGGGTTACCTTTAAAATTGTATTATACCGGTTCAATGTTCAGATATGAAAAACCCCAGGCGGGAAGACTGAGAGAATTCCATCAGTTTGGTGCGGAAATAATAGGTTCAAAAGATTTTTTAGCTGATTTTGAAATAATAGAATTAGCGATCAATTTTCTTGATGAACTGAGAATTAATGATTATAAAATATATATAAATTCTATTGGTTGTAAAAAATGCAGAACTGATTATATCGAAGCTTTAAAAAATTATTATGCCGATAAAAAAGATCAATTGTGTGAAGATTGTAAAAAGAGATATGATCAAAATATATTAAGATTATTGGATTGTAAAGAGGACAGGGAAATTTCAAAGGACGCCCCGTCAATTTTAGATTACTTATGTGATGAATGTAAAAATGATTTTGATAATTTGAAAAAATTACTGGAAAGTAGAAATATTGAGTTTAGTGTTGATAAAAATCTGGTCAGAGGACTGGATTATTATTCAAAAACCGCCTTTGAATTCAGATCGGATAAACTTGGCGCACAGGACCAAATTTTAGGTGGCGGAAGATACGATGGATTGATAGATTATATAGGGAACAAAAGTGTTCCTGCTGTAGGTTTTGCCTGTGGTATCGAAAGAATTATTATCCTTTTGAAAGAACTGGAATATGATATTGAATTTGACAGTAATCCGAAAGTTGCTATATTGCCTTTTGAAGGGTCCCGAGCATTCAATAAAGCTTTTGATTATGCTGAAAGATTGAGAAGGCGAAACATTGAAACATATGTGGATGTAATCAATAGAAACATGAAAAATAAATTGAAACATGCGAATAGAATTGGTGTTAAATTATCTGTAATAATAGGAGAAGATGAATTATCGAATAATATTCTTTCAATTAAAGAAATGAAAGATGGTACGCAATTTAATGTTGAAGAATCCTGGATGGAGCATATCATTGAGGATAAATTAAATAAAATTTAATATATGGTTAATTCTGTTGTCTGGGGTAGAATTTTTGAAATAAAGAGCTATAATCGTATATAATTAGAGTTAATAATAAAATATGACCAATAATAAAGTAATATGACCAAAAGGGGTGAATCGCCATGAAAAATGAAAAGATTAAAAAGATCATTGAAGATAATCCTTCTATTCAGGATTTGAGAAAAATTGCTAAGTTACTTAATTTAAGGTTAAAAAGAACAATGAAAAAAAGAGAAATACTGAAATTAATCAAGAAATATTTGGAAGAAAATATTGGATCATCCAGTTATGGAAAAAATGAACCAAATAAAAATGTTTGTGAAGAAAAAATTGAATCATCTCACGCTATTAAAGAGATACCGAAAACATATAAAAAAGATGCTGTCATCCTGGAATATGTCAGCCCATACTGGGTTCATTTAAGATGGGATTTTTCTGATAACACAATTGATTTACTTAAATCTCTTGATATACAGATCTTTGCACGGGTTGTTGATATTACAAACATTATTTATAATGGTTCTAATGGTAATAAAATATTTCAATCAGAAATTCCAGTTGAAGCAGGAAAGTATTATTTCAATGTAGAAAATCAAAATGCAAATTATATTGGTGAGATTGGTTACTATATGGATGAGACTTTTTCATGTTTGATAAAGTCCAACACAATTAAAACTCCCTCAAGTTCACCAAGGTTTTCAAAAAGTGAAAAATGGATATTATTGAAATCACATGACTGGAAAAAGCTTGATAAAGAAACAATTAACTCGATTGAGAAAAATGAGGAATTTAATGGTTCGTTGACCTCTGAGATTAATCTTGAATATCTGAATCCATCGTCAAGTGAACATATAAAAAAATTATCTAAAATAAAAAGTGGTGGTAAATTATGAAGAAAAATGGTTTTTTTACATTAATGCTTCATGCACATCTTCCGTTCATTAATCATCCTGATTTCAAACAATATATGGAAGAAAGGTGGCTTTTTGAAGCAATAACAGAAACTTATATTCCATTTTTAATGGTATTTAAAAATTTAGAATCAAAAAATATTTTTTTCAGAATAACGATGAGTATTACTCCTCCACTTATGGAAATGTTAGTTAATAAGGATCTTCAGGAAAAATATCTGAATTATTTGGATTCAAGTATAGCTTTGGCGAAGAAAGAAATTGAAAAAACAAAAGATGAAAATGAAAAGAAACTAAAAATGGCCAACTATTATTTTGAAAAGTTAAACGAAATAAAAAAATTTTATTTGGAGTGTAACGGAAACATATTATCCGAATTTGCCTCTTTTCAGGAAAAAGGTTATTTAGAAATCATCACATGTAATGCAACACATGGTTTTTTGCCTCTTATGTTAAGGTACCCTGAGGCAGTAAAGGCACAAATTGAGATTGGTGTTCAAACATATGAAAATTACATGGGAAAAAAGCCAAGAGGCACCTGGTTGGCTGAATGTGCCTATGTACCAGGCGTGGATAAGTTTTTAAGTGAAGCCGGGCTTAAATTTTTCTTTGTAGATACACATGGACTGATCTACGGTGATCCAACTCCAAAATATGGTGTTTATGAACCTGTAATAACACCTGAAGGGGTTTTTGTACTTGCCCGTGATCCCGAATCCAGTCAGCAGGTGTGGAGTGCTGAAGTTGGATATCCCGGTGACCCCGCTTATAGAGAATTTTATAAAGACGTTGGATTTGAAAGAGATGATGAATATATTTCTCCTTATATTGATCCATCAGGGATAAGATGTAATACAGGTATAAAATATTATAGAATAACAGGAAAGAATGTATCGATTGATGATAAAGATTATTACGATATCGATAAAGCAAAAGAAATAGTTAAAATTCACGCAAAAGATTTTGCGCATAAGAAAAAAGAACAAATTTTACGCTTGAGTAAAGAAATGGGCGATGTTGCTCCAAATATTGTTGCGCCTTTTGATGCGGAGCTTTATGGTCACTGGTGGTATGAAGGACCGATGTTTATTGAAGCGTTGTTTGAAGAATTGGCAAGTATTCCTGAAGTTATTCCTGCTACTCCACCTGAAGTATTTGATCGAATGGAAGCCGTACAGATTGTTGTTCCTAATTCCTCAACGTGGGGAGCAAATGGTTATAACGAAGTGTGGCTTAATGGGAAAAATGATTGGATTTATAGACATCTTGATGAAATGACAGAAAGAATGATTCGTCTGGCCACCATACATAAAAACACTTCTAATCCTAACATAGAGGCAGCTCTTAATCAGATGGCCCGTGAACTCTTGCTTGCACAATCGAGTGATTGGGCTTTTATAATAACAACCGGTACGACAGTAGAATATGCTGAAAACAGGACAAAATTTTTCCTGAATAATTTTATGAACATTGAAAAAGAAGTTAATGACGATAACATTGATAAAAAGTATATAGAAAAATTGAATTGGTTGGATGCAATATTTCCAAAAATAGATTTTAGAGTTTTTGCCAAGAATTAAAAAATTATTATAGTGCATAGATATATAAGCTTTTTATAAGTTAAAGATGTGTTTGTTTGGGGAATTATCATGAGAAAAAAAATATTTATCACCGGTTTATTTATTTTTTTGTTCGCCATTTCATTTTGTGATGTAATTACCTTTCAGAATTATTCAGTCGAAGAGGGAAAGGAATTCGTATTAGATCTCAATAAAATACTGAACAATGTGACAAAGGGAGCAGAATTTTCTGTACAAAATAGTGTCGGGCAGATAAAATATGGAATATACACTTATCAATCAAAAAATGACGCTCCGGCGGTTTATAGAATAGTGATAAAAATTTCATCATTAAATGGAAAAACGGATTATATAATTTTTAATTTATCAGTAATTAACGTAAATTTATCGCCTGAATTTATCGAAGATGATTTTTATCCACTTAATAATGAAAAGATCGAAGAAAAGAGTATTGTACTTGAGTGGGCAGCTATTGATCCGGATGATGAAAAGATTGTATATGATGTTTATTTTGGTAATAAAGAAAATATGAAACTGATCAAAAAAAATATCACTGAACAGAGTATCGATATTACTGAACTTGAAGATTCTACTATTTATTTATGGAAAGTTGTAGCAAAGGATAAATACGGTTTTCAGAAATCTTCCAATGTTTTTACATTCAGAACGGTATATGTTCCTGAATTATTGTGGCAAAGATGTTTAGGTGGTTCTGAAAATGAAAGCGCCTACAAGGTTTTGCAATCAAAAGATGGTTACATAATAGTTGGGGGTTCGAATTCCATTGACGGTAACGTTAATTCTTCAAATAAAGACGGTCTTTCTAAAGGCTGGATTATTAAGCTTGACGATAGAGGATATTATATGTGGCAAAGATCTCTTGGAGAATATGGTTTTGATAAATTCATGGATATTATAGAAACAGAATCCGGAAATTATATTCTTACGGGAATATCTTATTATGACAAGAGTAATAATAATGATTTTGATATCTGGATTATAGAGATGGATAAAAATAGTTATGTTATATGGCAAAAAATTATTGGGGGTAAAGGTGATGAAGCGGGATATAAAATTTTGCCGACTTCAGAGAATGATTTTATAATTATCGGATTTACTTCTTCAAATGATGCTGAGGAATACGAATTGTATGGAAGTTACGATTTTTTTGTTATTAGAATTGATAAAGATGGAAAAATAAAGTGGCAAAATAATTATGGTGGAAGTTCATATGATTATGCTATAGACATAGTTGAAACATCGGATAAAAATTTCGTCATAGTTGGAAATACGAGATCATCTGATTGTGAGATAGAAAATTTTTATAGTGATAATTTAAATATAGAGAATATTATAATTAATCAAAGGGATATCTGGCTTATAAAAATTGATCAAAATGGAGAAATACTGTGGCAGGATACTTTAGGAGGAAAAGGTGATGATTTTGCAACGAGTATTCTCAAGGATAAAAATGATGATGTTTATGTAATCGGTTCTTCAAATACAGTGAATTTAACTCCAGGAAAAAAGAATGACGATTATGATATAGTTGTCTACAAAATTGATGATAACGGAACACTTATTTACAGAAAAGCTTATGGTGACAAATCTGATAATTTTGTTTCAGGCGCTTTTATAACTGATGATGATAAAATTCTGTTTACCGGACGGACCGAATCAATTCAAAATAAACCTAAAGGCTTTGAAATGGGAATTCTGGGAAATGTATACATAAATGATTTTGATTTAATCATTTTTAAAATAAATGAAAATGGTGAAATTCTTTGGGAAAGAAAATATGGCGGAACGGGTGACGATATTGGTAAAGATATTATTCAACTGAAAGATAAAAGTTATTTGATTTTAGGTGAAACCAGTTCAAATGACGGAGATATAAGTGGAAATCACGGTAAAAAAGATATTTTGATAATGAAAATAGGGAAGTAATATAATAATGAATATAATATGGGATTTTGGTGGCACTCTTTTCGATACTTTTCCGGTGACAATAAAGGTCTTCAGAGAAATTTTTCATAATTATGGCATAAATCTAGATGAAGATTATTTGAAAAAGTTGTTAAAAAAATCGAGGGAATTTGCATTTGAAAACATCAAAGAAGATTTTGATATTAAAATTAACTTTGACGATTTTATGAATGAATATAATTCTATCGAAAGTAAATACTCTTTTGATCAAAAACCCTATATTGATGCAGTAAATTTATGCAAATTAAATTTAGAGAAAAAGGGTTTGAATTTTATTTTTTCTCATAGAAAAAAAAGTAAAATAATAAAACTTCTTGAGAAGAATTGTATGAATGATCTATTCAAAGATATTTTGACTGTTGAGAATGGATTGAAAAGGAAACCGTCGTCTGATGGTATATTATTTATTTTAGAAAAATACAAACTTTCGCGAAAAGATACTTTCAGTATAGGTGACAGAGAAATAGATATATGTGCTTCTCACGAAGCAGGTATTAGAGCAATTCTCTTTGACCCGGACAGGAAAAATTTAAAAACTGAAGCAGATATTACTATAAATGATTATAAAGAGTTGGTACCTAATCTTATAATATAGAAAAATAAAAAAACTACTCTTTTTCATCAAAGATATTATCGGACAAAAAAGGTTATAATTTCACAAATTAAAATGATAGTGATTCTTTGAAAAATTTAAAATACAAAAAGTATTCAAATTTTAATACGTCTGTCCAATTATATAAATCCAATTTGTTAAAGAAGATTTTTCATAAATAATTTTGTGCAATTTATTGTTGTATTCGAATTCTTCATATCCATTTTTTGTATTCAAAACGTTTTTCATTGCTTCTTTAAATGAAGTTGTGCCTTCATTAAATGGATTATCTATTAATAAATCCTCACTTGAATTCAAAATAAAGTTCCCGTTATTATCCATTATTAAAAAAAATGCTTTATCAGGCAATTTCACTTTCTCGATAAGCGCTTTTGTGAATTCTTCACAGTAAATTGAACAACCAATAATTGAAACTACTTCACTGTTATTTATTACTGGTACGGCGATAATTATAGATTTTTTACCAGAAGTTTTACCGGTCACAATATCTCCAAACACTTCGTTTTTATTTAATAATGAAGGAAAATATTTCCTGTCAAATAAATTTTGATCGGTCAATCCAACATCCGATCTGTAATAATTACCGTCAGGCAGAGAATACCAAATTAAAGAATAATCTTCGTGATACTGGAAAGTGCTTATTAACTCTTTTGCCAACATCCATTTTCCAGATTTTAATTCCGCCGTTCTTGAAAGAATTCTTTGGATTTCTAAATTACTGTTCATTTTTCCTTCAACTAAAGCGATGAAGGAATTTAAAATGCTATTACTGATTTCTTCATTTTCTTCAAAATTTATAATACTGGAAAAGGTCACCTGTGAAATTAGAAAGAAAATTAAAAAAAACACTGAAAATAATTTTATCTTCACAATAACAACTCCTCTATAAGCTATATTTTATTATAACTCAAAAAAGTTTCCGATATTCAATAAAAATTAAATATTTACTTTTCGAATTAATTTTTTAAAAAAAGTTTTTTCAACTTCTAATTTAAATAAAAATTGTTCGATTTTTCTATGCTTTATAATATTTAATGACTGCATAGAATTTTTTGAAATTTTTGAATTCCAGAAGTCCAGCAAGTAATCCAGTGTATTTTGTATGTCATTTATTTCTCCCAATTCATCCTGTATTTTTTTCAATCGCTTCAGATCAGTTTTTGATAAAGATAAATATTTTTTCAATGATTCATAAGAGTATCTGAATTTTTTAAAAGAAATTCGGGCTTTATGAAATGATTTTATATCATTATAATTGAGGTTTTTTGTTTTATTTATAAGATCGAAGTACCTTTCACAAAGAAATTTCTTTGTATTTTTTTCAATCTTTTTTAAATCTAAATTTTTGTACGCATTTTTCAGATCATCTAATATTTTGTTCATTTCATTTTTAAAAATCGTGATATCGAATTCTTCCAGTACTTTTATTACCATCAATTCATATTTATTTATTTTATGATTCAAATCATCATTGAATACGATTTTCTCATTCAGAATCTCTTTTTCAACATGCAAATCCCTGAGGGTTCCTAAAACTTTTAAAAGTTCTTTTAAACGCCTGCATATAGAATAATAATCCTTTTTTAATATAACTGAAGAAATTTTAAGGCCTTCAGATAATTCCCTTATACTGATTCTCAAATTATGTATTTGCTCTTCACAGGGTTCCATAAGAGCATTTTCATAATTTTTAATAAATCTACTGTTAAATTTTTCAATTTTATTTGGTACTTTTATTAAATATATTTTCCTATCTTTTTTTGTCATAATACTCCTTTTGTTTTGGATATATTGTATTAAAAAAAGGAATATTTCTTATTTTTAAAAAAATATTGGTGATCATCTTTCAGTTTAATAATAACATTTAATTTATTCCTGCATATTGAATATCGGAACCCTGATCACCCGATTCGGTAAAACTTCCACCATCTATTTCGGTGAAAAATGCCTCGCCGCCTCTTATCGTTGAAGGCAAAGAGCTGGCAATCTGAGTGTTCAAAGAATCAAAACCGCTTTCTCCGTTGAATCCATACAGTCCTGTAGATTCTTTTAAATATAATGCTATTCTGAACGAAGTCATGAAATCACCAAAATCTATATCCGGATCGATATATTTTTTTACAGCGTTCTCAACACATCTGTAATCGTTGTTTGAATCTTTGAGCATTTCTTTGAATATATTATCACCCTGGTTCATCTGTATTCTTATATATTGGCCCATCAGATATGATAATGAATAACTTGCCAGTGTATCACCGTTGTCTTCCCATTTTAACAGTGAATGTCCGTTTCTTATGCTTGAAGAACTGTTGTAGTAATTTATTCTGCTTGTTTGAACTCCTTCGTACATATGCTCTGCTGCCATTGAGAATGCCTCGTTCAACCATGTGACCATGTGACCTGTTTTTTCTACAAAGACGTTTCTGTTGAAATTCACCATATGCTGAAATTCATGAGCAAGAATAGAATACGCTTTGCTTACATCAACGGGAGAGGATTCGGGATAGCGCATCGCGGGATAGGTATCTATATAGAAAACTTCCATGTGATTGGAGTTACCGGAAGTGTAAAGATCACTTGAATCGAAATATCCTCCGATATACCCACCACTTCCACTGAAGCCATCTTGAATATCGAAACATAATATTGCGACTTTTCCATCTCCATTGACATCGGAAGGAGTATAGAAATATGTAGTCACTAAATCCCAGATAGAATCATTAAATTCTTCGCCCAATAGTTGTGCATTCGATAAAGTTATGTCATCTGTATCTTCAGCCCATATTTCCACATTGCTCCCGATATATTGTAAAGTCGATATTATCTGTACATAATTCCCAGTTTCAAAATTGTAGGTCCAGAATAATTTCGTATCTCCAATTGAATATTCTTCATTATCGATATCATCCGGACTTACCAGATTATTTTTGCTCAAATCTCCATTATAGGGCAGGATGGCATCCACCATATATATATCATCAGTTTTTTTCGCATTTTTGCTGTTGTTTATTATATCGGGAAGAGTGCCGACATTTTGTGAGTCATTTCCATTGGTGGATTCATTACTTACCAATAAAATATTTCCGTTGTACACCGGACCAATTAAATCGACATTCCCAGAATAAATGATAACCGTAAAACTCCATGTTATTACTTCCGAGTAAGCACCATCATTATCTTTTGCCCTCGCTTCAAATGTGTGAGCGCCTTCACTTATTGTATTCCATACATATTGAGTGTTTACAATGTTAATCCAGCTTTCGCCATCTTTTCTGTATTCATAACTTGAAATCGATCCATCGGAATCACTGCCCGTCCATTGAAATGTTTGATCAATTTCATTTACTTCTCCGTTTGGGCCAGATACTTTCTGGATTGTTGGAGAAATATTTGGAATTTCCTGGAAAAACGCTGTTATATTTTTATTGGAATTCATTGTTATATAAGAAGGATTGACATCACCTGTAAGGTCACCTTCCCAGTGATCGAATTGCCAGTCTTCTTCGGGGACGGCTGTGAGTTGAACATTGTCGCCTTCTTCGTATTCCGCTTTTTCAGGATTCGCAGTTACATCACCCTGACCATCTGTATTAACTGTGAGAGAATACGTTTCAGGAGGGATCTCTGTGAAAACGGCTGTTATATTTTTATTGGAATTCATTGTTATATAAGAAGGATTGACATCACCTGTAAGGTCGCCTTCCCAGTGATCGAATTGCCAGTCTTCTTCGGGGACGGCTGTGAGTTGAACATTGTCGCCTTCTTCGTATTCTGCTTTTTCAGGATTAACAGTGACATCACCCTGACCATTCGTATTCACGGTTAGTGAATATGTTTCAGGAGGGATATCAGTGAAAACGGCTGTAATATTTTTATCGGAATTCATGATTATATATGAGGGATTGACATCACCTGTGAGATCGCCTTCCCAGTGATCGAATTGCCAGCCTTCGTCAGGAACGGAAGTGAGTTGAACATTGTCGCCATCTTCGTATTCGGCTTTTTCAGGATTCACAGTGACATCGCCCTGACCATCTGTATTCACGGTTAGTGAATACGTTTCGGGAGGAACTTCCGTGAACACGGCTGTTATATTTTTATTGGAATTCATGATTATATAAGAAGGATTGACGTCACCTGTGAGGTCACCTTCCCAGTGATCAAATTGCCAGCCTTCTTCGGGGATGGCAGTGAGTTGAACATTGTCGCCTTCTTCGTATTCTGCCTTTTCAGGATTCGCAGTTACATCACCCTGACCATCTGTATTCACTGTGAGAGAATACGTTTCAGGAGGGATCTCTGTGAAAACGGCTGTTATATTTTTATTGGAATTCATTGTTATATAAGAAGGATTGACGTCACCTGTGAGATCGCCTTCCCAATGATTGAATTGCCAGCCTTCTTCGGGAACGGCGGTGAGTTGAACATTATCGCCTTCTTCGTATTCTGCTTTTTCAGGATTCACAGTTACATCACCCTGACCATCTGTATTAACTGTGAGAGAATACGTTTCAGGAGGGATCTCTGTGAAAACGGCTGTTATATTTTTATTGGAATTCATGATTATATAAGAAGGATTGACGTCACCTGTGAGGTCACCTTCCCAGTGGTCGAATTGCCAGTCTTCTTCGGGGATGGCGGTGAGTTGAACAGTGGCACCTTCCCCGTATTCTGCTTTTTCAGGATTCGCAGTTACATCACCCTGACCATCTGTATTCACTGTGAGAGAATACGTTTCAGGAGGGATCTCTGTGAAAACGGCTGTTATATTTTTATTGGAATTCATTGTTATATGAGAAGGATTGACGTCACCTGTGAGATCGCCTTCCCAATGATCGAATTGCCAGCCTTCTTCGGGGATGGCGGTAAGTTGAACATTGGCACCTTCCCCGTATTCTGCTTTTTCAGGATTCGCAGTTACATCACCCTGACCATCTGTATTCACTGTGAGAGAATATGTTGTGATTTGCTGAACACAGCTGACAGATAAAAATATCACTAAAAGAAACAATATAATGAAAGAAAATTTTCTTATCATAAATACTCCTTTTTATTAAGTATTTTTATATAATTATTTATTGAAAAATTTTATATAACAAATTTTTTCTTTATAGAATTTGTTTTAGTCTTCTTTTAATTTCATGGGTTCACCACAGCAGTATAATTCACCTCCGCCCACTTCGAGAACTTCAACTATATTTCCACATATTTCACATATAAAAATTTGTCCTTTTTCCTTAACAGCTGACATAACATACACCTCGCTTTTTTTAGATACACTTAAAATATACCATATTACTATTAACTTCTAAATTAAATTGTCTTTATAGTATTGTTGTTTTTTCCAAATATGATTTATAATTGTATATATTCAATAATAAATTATAAGGGTGGTTAAAATGTCACAAATAATTATAAGGCAAATTTTACCTGATGAAGAATATAGTGTTTACGAATTAATATCAGATTGTTTTAATAAATTCATTGCACCGGATTATAATTCAAGAGGAAAAATAGAATTTTTGAAATTTATTGATCCAACAAGATTAAAAAATAGAATTTTGCACAAAACATTCATGTTTGTAGCTGTATCCTTTGACAAAATAGTAGGGGTTATTGAGGTGAGAGATAATAATCACATTTCTCTTTTATTTGTAAATGAGAAATTTCAAAAGATGGGAATAGCAAAAAGGTTGATTCAAAAATCTATTCAAAGAGCCTCAAAATTTGATCCTTCACTTAAAAAAATTACTGTTAATTCATCACCGTATGCTCTTGAAATATATAAGAAACTTGGATTCGAAGAAAATGGTGAACAGAAGGAAGAAAATGGGATAATCTTTATTCCTATGGAGATGGAAATAAAGAAATGAACCCATATGATTTATTTCTTTATTTGTAAAGAACAAATGCGGATATTGGCGGCAAAACTACCTCTCTTTCAATAGAATAAAGTATTTCATTTCCAGCAAAGTTATTATTTACAACTACATTCCAGGTTCCTTCAGGCAAGGCTATAGAAACAGTTTCATCATTATTTCCATTGAATAAAATTATTACTTCTTCAAAAATATCAATGCCATCTCCATTTAATTTGAAGCCGATTGTTTTTCTATCGTTTGTTTCATATTCGACCACTCTTTCAATTATTTCTTGATCAGTGTGTAACCTGAAAATTGGATGCATTTTTCTCAATTCTATAAGGCCCTTATAATATTCAAATATTTCTATATATTCAGCTTTTCTGGAATAGTCAAAAGAATTTACCGATAAAGGAGAATTATAGGAATTTCCATCAAAATTTTTTGTGCGCGCAAAATCCTGGGCACCATTTATAAAAGGAATTCCCTGAGAAGTCAGAATGATTGCACCAGCCAATTTTTGAGCATTTATTAATTCATCATCATTCCAGGAGTATTTACTGTCTCTTTCAGCGGCAAGTTTGTTTTTATCCCATAAAGTGTGATTGTCATGGCAAGCCGCGTAATTTATCGTTTGTTGGGGGTCATCCGTAAATCCTTTTATAGTTTTACTGAAATTTATAGATCCTACTAAACCTGATTTTATTTTCTTAACTTTTCCAAGTGAATCCATTATAAATCCTTTAGTACCTAAATCGAATACTGACCCCCTTATTCCATCTCTGATGTCATCATTAAATGCGGCAATTTCGGTTCCCTTAACAGCAACTTTTATAAGACGACTTATTACATTGTAGGGAAGTTTTTCACTGGTCGGTTTTCCCCAATAATCTATCGCTGTAGCATCTCCCCATCCTTCGCCGTAAATAAGAATAGCGGGTTTAATTTTACTTAAGCTTTTTTCCACTTCTAACATAGTTTCGGCATCTATAAAACCCATTTGATCGAATCTGAATCCATCAACATGGTATTCCTCTACCCAATATTCTGTTGCATCCAGTATAAACTTTCTCATCATAGGTCTGTGTGAAGCTATCGTGTTACCACATCCGCTTTCATTTATGAATGAACCGTCTTTTGATATTTTGTAAAAATAATAGGGAACCGCCTGATCAAATGATGATAACTCTCCTGTGCCGTATGTGTGCGGAAATACAATATCAATAATAATCCCTATAATATTTTCATGAAATTTTTTTATCATCAATTTGACTTCTTCAATTCTGTTATAGGGATCAAATGGATTTGAAGAATATCTTCCTTCCGGAACTAAAAATAAATATGGGTCGTAACCCCAGTTATAATACGCTTCAAAATCCTTATTTTCTTCATTTCCAGTGTAAAAATCGTACATAGGCATTATGTGAATATTAGTAACTCCCAATTCTTTTATATGATCAAAACCTGTTTTAACACCATTGGGCCCAATTCCATTTTCTTCCACCATTCCAAGATAAGATGCTTTATTTACTATGCCGGAATTTTCATTTCCCGTAAGGTCTGCAATATGTGTTTCGTATATTATCGAGTCTTCCGGATATTCTGTAATCATAATATTGGCATCCATTAACCAGTTATCAGGATCTGTTTTTTTCAAATCAATAACTGCAGATTTTAAACTGTTTATCGCGACCGCTTTTGAATATGAATCCACGGATATTTTATCTGTTCCGTAATTATTGTATTTATAAAGATAAAATACCCCATTCAAATCACCTTTGACGGTGGTTTTCCAGGTACCGGTATTATCCATATTCATTTGAATTTCGTCATAAGGTTTTTTATCATCCCAGTTTTTGTAAAGCAGCAGAGAAACTTTTTTCGATACTGGAGACCAGGTTCTGAATTCTGTATATTTATCATCATATATAAAACCCAATTCTCCTTCATAATAATAATAATCAAGTATTCCCATCATAATAACTTCTGAGGGGGAAAAACCGTCTATTATCAACTCAATTTTTTTGGATAAGTCATTTAACTCTAAATTTTTTTTAAGCTTTACGCTGATGAAATTGGTTTCAGATAGGTCCGTGGGAATTATTTTATCAACTTCTACTATTTCCGCATTTTTTCCGTCGATAGTAATATTGATTTTTCCATTCCAGTTTTTTGTATCGAATTTGTTAGTCATAAAAGCTCTTATTTCATTTTTATCGACGGCTGCAGAAAAAAATATTCTGGGATTTGTGTCAGGTTTCTCATAAAAAATATCTTTCACTCCCTGTAATAAATATATCTCTGCATTTCCATTTTTTATTTCAAAAAATCTATCGGAAGTTATATCTTTTTTTTCCCAATTACCCAATCTTACTATTATTCCCGGATTTGAAAGATCATCATCGAAATGAATTCTGGTTACCTGACCAAAATCGTCGGTCTCGCTAAAATAATACGCTTCCCCCTCTTTTCCGGTGTCCCAAATCCACAAATTCCAACCTTCGTAATTATCATCGAATCTGTGATAATGAACTGTTAGCTCTATGGAAGCATAAACAATGAATGAAATAAATATAATGATGAATAGCAAAAGTATTTTTCTCATTTTTATCTCCCCTTCTTTTGTTATTAAAAGATTATATCATCGAAAAAATTTAAAAAATAGAAAAATCAGTATTCTTTTTTTAATAATTTATAGGAAGAATTCTTTATTCCAATTGCTCCCAACGGAGCAGTGAATAAAATTGATAATACTGCAATGGCAAGCATTATATCACCAGAAGCGACACCCATGGAAAGCGGGACGCCACCTATCGCGGCTTGAACAGTAGCTTTTGGAGAATAGGCAATCATGCAGAACACTCTTTCTTTAAAGTTTAAATCGGATTTATATGTGGAAATAAGAACCCCGAGAGCTCTTCCGGATAGTCCAATTACAACAATTAATAATCCTATCAAACCTGAGTTCAGTGCAACACTTATATTTACTGTCGCCCCGACAAGAACAAAAAGCAATATTTTTGCCAATATCCATACTTTATTAAATTTTTTTGATAATCTTTTTGCCACTATCGGTCTGAACTCACTGATGGCAAATCCAATTGACATAATGCCTATTAACGAAGCAATAGGAATCACATTTTTCGAAAAATTTTCAAAGCAATACAGGAGTATAGATATTGCAACCAGAATGAGAGTTTTCTTTGTATCTCTGATGTGGAATTTCTTAAAAATTTTCACTAAAATAATCCCGGTGAATATACCTAAAAAAATTCCAAATATTATCGATAAAGGAATTTTTAAAAAAACTATTCCCATATTTACATTTGAACCAAAATAAATTCCCATAAAAGCTGTGAATAAAGTAATTGCGAATACATCGTCGACTGATGTGCTGGCTAAAAGCAATGAAGGTATATGTTTATCGGTTCCCAGACCCTTTTCCTTTATATCAAGCATCATGGGAACAACCACCGCCGGTGATACAGCAGCTAATATAAATCCTAACATCCCACCTTGAATTAATGTGAAATCAAGGAAAAGCATAGAACAAATTATTACAATAATACCTTCGATTATACATGGAATGAAACTCATTTTTAAAGATACTTTTCCGATCTTTTTTATCTTTTGAACATTAAGATCCAATCCCGCTCTGAGAAGAATAACAATCAAAGAGATCATTCTTATATCTGAAGAAATATTTAAAATGTCCTGGCCGATTAAATTCAGACAATATGGACCAATAATTATTCCTATTATCAGCATTCCAAGAAGATCGGGAAGTTTCAATTTTGTGAAAACGATACCGCCGATCAAACCAAAGATAATTATAATTGCAAAACTTAACAACATATTCTTCTCCAAAAAAAAACCTATTGATTTAGAAAAATCTAAATTCAATAGGAGTCATCAGCATTTACGCGGTTAAGGTGAACTCCATCACCAATATACTTAAAACGATATCATAAAATATAAATGATTACAATGGCGGCAAAAAGTTTTTTGAAGTATCAGATAATTATATCAACGTAAATATTCATAAAGGAAATATTAAAATCTGAGAAATTATAAATAATCGAACTGGCTGTATGAATTTACCATTATAGACAATATCTTTTATATTCTATGGTAAAATTCCCAAGGAGGGTATGTAGAATGGAAAAAATATTTTTAGTCGTAGATACCGAAACTACCGGAAGCAATCCCTTTAATGGTGATAGAATTCTTGAAATTGCCGCAATACCTGTTTACAAAGACAGAATAAGATACGATCTTTCTTATCATTCATTGGTAGATCCTCAGGTTAGGATACCTGGTTTTATAACTACAATTCATGGTTTAAAGAATTCTGATGTTAAAAACAAGCCTATTTTGAGAGAAATATTCCCGGATTTTAAAAGATATGTTGGTAATTCAATTATAGTTGGACATGGTATCAAAACAGATATGATTTTTTTTGACTTTGCTTCCAGAGAATCTGGAATAAACCCTCTATCGAATAATTTCATCGATACTCTGGAAATCACAAAAGAAATATTTCCGGATAGTTCCCATAAATTATCTGATATTGCGGTAAAATTGAAAATAAATGATAAACCTACTCATAGGGCTTATGATGATGCCAGGGTAACAGCGAAAGTTTTTTTGCATTTGATACATAAAGTAATTTCTATGCCTGCCCTTATGAGTTATAGTAAAAAATGGAAGGGATGATCTTGGATAAATTCAAAGAATACGATCTGTATTTAAAAATAAAAAGCAAACACATTCACACGTTGTGTTATATTGTAGAAGCGGAAGATAATTTGATGAATATCAGACATTTATCTAAAGGAGGATTATTGAAAATAATTGTCCCCGGTGATATGCTTGATGAAAGTTTGAAATTTTTAAAAAGTATAAGTAATGTAGTGCCTTTAAAAGTGGTGGAAATTTGTGAAAATCCTGGACATACTTAGTTGGTTTCAGCCCAAGCAGATTGAAGAAAGCATAAGAGATATAAATTATGATAATTTAAAATCGCTTGGATATAAAACTATTCTTTTTGATTATGATAATACCATTGCCGTTTGGAAATCAGAATTTGATCGTATAAATCGTCCGGTTATTGATAAGTTATTTTCTGACGGTTTTAAAGTCGCGGTTGTTTCTAATTCTCCCATGGAAAGAATATCTAACACTAAGGCATATTTTGGAGACAAACTAAAGCTTTTTCATTCTCTTAAAAAGCCTGGTGTTAAGGCATTGAGAAGTGTATTAATTCAAATAGAAAGTGTACCAGAAGAAACGGTAATTATAGGAGATTTGTTTTTTACGGATATTGTTGCAGGAAACAGACTTGGTATGCATACTATACTTGTAAAACCCCCATACAAAGAAGATTTGAGCCCTTCACAGAGATTGATTGGTGGGGGAACGATTTTTATGTACAAAGCATATTTTTACTCCGTTGGATGGGTTCCCAGAATTCTTGATTTGGCTACTCCACATTATTTTGTAGATTCGGTTGAAAATATCGATTTTTTGGGGCTGAAAAAAGCCGGAATAAAGATAATAGTGTTTGATTTTGATAATACACTGGAAAAGTATCATTCATTCGAATTGTCCGAAAACAGTAAATTGATTCTGAAAATGGTAAAAAGTTTAAATATGATTCCAATAATAATTTCTAATGGAAAAAAGGAAAGAATAAAAAGGGCTACTAAAGATCTTAAAAATATATTTGTAGTGGCAGAAGCAAAAAAACCGTTTACATCTAAATTAAAAAAAATATTAAAGCATTTTAAAGTGAATCCCTATGAGATAGCGGTTGTGGGAGATCAATTGTTCACCGATATTATTATGGGTAATGTGCTTGGAACGCTTACGATAAAAGTTAAGCCAATATCTGAAAATGAGTTTTTTTGGACTAAGTTTGTAAGAATTTTGGAAAAACGTGCCATGGAATATTTAAGAAAAAAACCTATTTTAGAAGGTGTTAATATTGAAGTGCAAAGGGTGCGGACTTCAGCTTCAGACAGAGAACCCTGATTTACCGGGTTATATTGATGAATCTGTTCTTGAAATTAGATTGTCCCAAAATAAAGAAATACTATGTAAAGATTGTTTCAGAACAAAACATTATGGTGAGTTTAAAGGGAACACTGGAAATATTCATACTGTTGATTATATCTCAAAAGTCGTTAACGATATTGATAATATAATTTTTTTGATTGATCTGTCAGACTTTTTCGGTACGTTTGATAAAAGAATTTTAAATCTGATCGATGGAAAGAGAATACTTTACGTTGCGAATAAAGTTGATTTATTTCCACCACAAATTTCCTCCAGGGAAATAAAAGATTGGTTGAGCAGGGAATTAAAAACGGAAAAAAAGAATATTTATCTGATCTCTTCAAAGAAAAACAGAGGTATAGAAAAAATTGAAAAAGAAATAAACGGGGGAAAATACAAAAAAATCGCTGTAGTTGGTGTTACCAGTGTTGGTAAATCATGTTTTATAAATAGTTTATTAAGAAATGAATCGACAACTGTTAGCAGATATCCCGGAACAACTATGAAACCTATCGTTTTACAAACAAAAGATGGAACTAAAATAGTTGATACACCTGGAATATATACAAAGAATCGTTTGTCCGACTTGCTTGATGATAAATCAAAGGGACATTTTTTGCCTGAGAAAAAATTGATTAGAACTACTATAAAGTGTTATAGGGATATGACAGTGTTTTTCAGTGCATATATAAAAATGAATTTTCGCGGTTCAAGAAATCCCGTTCCCGTTTTTCATTTTTTTTCGCCGGAAAACGTCGGTGTTCATATCACAAATGAAGAAAAATCTGAAAACAAATACATTGATTGGATTCCAAAAATATTATTTCCGCCGTATAAAAATGACAGTTTAAATGATATAGTATTTACGGAAAAAAAGTTCTTCCTCAATGAGGGTGAAGAACTTTATATATCTGGACTGGGATTTATAAACATGGCATTTGGTCAACTTGAATTTTCGTTAAAGTTACCAAAGGATATTTTTGTAAAGAAAACAAGGGCAATGATTCATAACGATAAATTCAAATAATTTTGGAGGTGTATTTTTTTGAAGTTTCGAGGACCAGGAATTAAGGCTGGCGTATCAAATAGACATATTCATGTTAACGAAGAGGATTTAAAAACATTATTCGGGAAAGGGTACGAACTCACTCCTATAAAAGATTTGGGTCAACCTGGGCAATACGCTGCGGATGAAAAAGTTATAATTGTTGGAAAAAAAGGAGCAATTCCTGGAGTAAGAGTTTTAGGACCCGTCAGACCGGAAACGCAAATTGAAATATCAAGAACAGATTCGTTTCAACTGGGTGTTAAACCACCGCTTAAGGACAGTGGCGATTTGGAAGGTTCTGCTTCTTTGACTGTCGTGGGTCCAAAGGGAACAATTATCTTAGACAGGGGCGTTATAATTGCAAAAAGACATATTCATATGACCCCTGAAGAGGCTGAAACTTATAAGCTTAAAGATAAAGATATTGTTAAGGTCTATTGCGAAGGGAATGGTCAGAGAAAGACTATTTTTGATGATGTTCTCATTAGAGTGAGCGCAAAATATGCATTGGAATTTCATGTGGATGTTGACGAAGCAAATGCAGCGTTTTTGAGTAATAACCAAATGGTATATATCATAGAAGAATAATCTCTGTTACTGAGATTATTTTTTTGTTTTGTTAATAAATTTGAAGCGATAACTCCTCTTTGGAGTTATTCTTCTTTATGAAGGTTCATTTCAATTTCTGTTACTAAGGCATCGGCAGATGCGAGGTTAGTGGCAAGAGGTATGTTATGAACATCACATACTCTTAATAACGCAGATACATCCGGTTCATGAGGCTGTGCTGTAAGAGGATCCCTTAAAAAAATTACAAAATCCATTTTATTTTCAGCGATCATTGCACCGATCTGGAGATCTCCTCCCAATGGACCGGATTGAAATTTTGTCACATCAAAGATTTTAATTTTCTCTTCAATCAATTTTCCGGTTGAATGAGTCGCATATAAAGAGCATTCCTGGAATATCTCTTTGTGTTCTCTTATAAACATTATGAGATCTATCTTTTTTTTATCGTGAGCTATTAGTGCTACGTTTAATTTCTTCATTCTTTCCCTCCTTTCTCAAAAAAAGAATATATTAAAACTATCCTTTCCTAATTAAATTGGCGTAAACAGTAAGTAAATATAAAAATACTATTTTTAAAACAATATATTTATTGCTCTTTAAATTTATTTTTTAGAGTATGAAATAATATGATACAGGATTCATGTGCTTTTTTCATGTTTTATGAAATTATCCAATTCGAATATTTTTCTCTCCCATATTTTTATTTCTTTTATTCTTTCATTGTAATCCGGAATAATTTCTTCGAGACAACCCCAAAAATTTTTAGAATGATTGAAGTGAACGAGATGACACATTTCATGAATTACAATATAATTCAGAAGTTCTATGGGTAGCAGAATTATTTTCCAACAAAAATTCAATCTGTTTTTTGAGCTGCAGCTACCCCAGATGGTTTTTTGGTTTTTGATTTTTATTTCTCTGGGTTTTTTCTTAATTAATTTTGAATAAAATTCTATTCTGTTTTTTACAACACTATAACAATATTCTCTATACCAATCATAAAGGATTTTATTAATATCAGAGTCTTTATACACGATCAAAGTGATTTTCTTTCCAAAAAATATTTTTGGTTTTCTATCAATTTTTGATTCAATGATTTCGAATGGAATATACTGCCCCAACAATAACAATTTATAACTCATCAAAATATTTTATCATTTTATATTGACAATCGCGGGAAATTGTTTTAATATATGACCACGAGGTCATATGACTGCAAGGTCATATTTGAGGAGACGACTTATGCCAAAGAAGACTTTTTTTAATTTAAAAGAAAATAAAAGAATCAGAATTATTGATGCAGCGTTAAATCAATTCTGTTCTCATCCTTTTGATAAAGTGAGTATTAACACCATTGTTAAGGAAGCCAATATTTCTAAAGGGAGTTTTTATCAATATTTTAATGATAAACTTGATTTATATACATATATTTTGGAAAAAATTATAAAGATTAAAGAAGAGATCTTCGATGAAATATTTTATAATAGATATAAAAATATGAACCTGTTTCAGATATTAAAACTTCTCATAGACATGTCTGACGCTTTATTCAATAAATATCCAAGATATGTGAAAATTAGTGAATTCTTATTTCAGGACAGATCTTTACGGAACGAAATCTTATTGAAATATAAATATAAAACTAACGATATAATAACAAAATTATTGCAAAAAGAAAGAAAAAAGGGTTCTATTAAATCCGATCTTCCCAATTCTGTTTTGGCTCAGATTATTTTTCAGGATATTATTGTAATAGATGAATACTGCAGAGAAAATGAAAATACAAATAAAAACGAAGTTTTATACGCTTATATAAATCACTTAAGGGATGGCTTGAAGGGAAGTGAAATGAGTGATTGAAGTAAAAAATCTGTTTTTCAAATACAATAAATCGCACGAATATGCGGTAAATGGAATTTCTTTTGATATTAATGAAGGAGAAATCTTTGGATTTTTAGGACCGAATGGTGCAGGAAAATCAACTACACAGAAGATACTGACTGGAATTTTACCGGTTCAGGAAGGAGAGATATATCTAAGAAAAGAGAGGATAGAAAAATTCAACAGCGATTATTTTAATGCTATAGGTGTTTCTTTTGAACAGCCAAATATTTACGGAAAACTCACGGGAAAAGAAAATCTGGATTTTTTTGCAAGTATGTATGATTACCCCGTTCAAAGCTCGAGTAATCTTCTCAAAATGGTTGATCTGGATAGTGCAGCGAATAAGAAGGCCGGTGAATACTCAAAGGGTATGCAACAGAGGCTTGTTTTTGCGAGATCATTGATAAATAGACCCAAAATTTTATTTCTTGATGAACCGGTTTCCGGATTGGATCCATCGAATGCAGTATTAATTAAAGAAATCATTAAAAGACTCAGAAAACAGAATACGACAATTTTTTTGACGACCCATAATATGACGGTGGCCGATGAACTTTGTGACCGAGTGGCTTTCATAAATTCCGGGAAAATAGTTTTAATTGATTCGCCAAGAAATTTAAAACTTCGTTATGGAAAAAAGTTGGTGAAAATAGAATATGAAAATGATGGGTGCCTGAATAAAGAAATATTGTCTCTTGTTGATGATAAAGATAAACAAAGAATTGTAGAAATAACCAAAACAAAATTAATCGAAACGATTCATTCCCAGGAAGCGACACTTGAGGATATATTTATAAAAGTTACCGGAAGGGAACTGGGATAATGATAAAAAGAATATTTTTTAATTTCTTGAAAGAAGTTAAAATTGGGTGGAGAGGCAACTATTTTTTACTAACGGTAGGAATTGCGATTTTTTATATTGTCTTTATTCAATTTCTTCTTCCGGGGTTTATCAATCAAAATACGAATGTCTACATATTTACCGAAATAGATTTTGAAATTGATTATAAAGACATTCAGATCGAAGAGTTTGAAAATGTTTTTTTTGTAAACAATTTAGATGAATTACATTCAAAACTTGACAGGAATCGGGAATCATTTGGAATATATATAAGTGGTACTGAAAGTAATCCAAAAGTAGAACTTTTTATCCAGGGAAATGAAGATGAAGCATTAAAAGAAGTGTATAAAATATCAATTTTAAATTCTTTTGGAATTCTTTCCGAGAACAATTTTAATAAGATATATCTGAATAGTGAAATTTCTTCACCTATAAAGATGAACTACTATATGATTCCCATATTGTTATTAACGGAAGCGGTAATGGTGGGAATTGTTTTTGTATTCACTATGATTTTTACGGAAAAAAATGAAGGAACAATTTATGCTTATTCGATTACTCCCGGAAGAATTTTTGAGTATCTTTTAGGCAAGGTTCTTTATTTGATATTTTTAGGGCTTATTTTTACCTCAGTTTTTTGTCTTCCATTATTTGGATTCAGGGTAAATTATTTAGAACTATTTTTAGTGATTGCTTTGGGAAGTTTTTTTTCAACTTCAGTTTCATTAATTTTTGCGAGTTTTTATGATAATATATCACAATCCCTTTTTTCTATGCTGGCTCTCAATCTTGTTCTTATAGTACCGATGTTTTCATATCTTATACCCTCATTTAATCCTCCAATCATGAGAATTATTCCCACATACGGAATACTATTCAATTTAAGAAACATTTTGTTTAACGGCTATGGAGATTTAATATATTCAGATTTACTGTTGATTTTACTGGAAGGGATCGTGTTTTTTCTGATTTCCAGTGTTGTATATAACAGAATGATAAAGAAAAAATAGGTGATTAAGATGAGTATAAAAAGAATAATTTCGATTTTCAAAAAGATTTCATTAACAGTATAAGGGATAAAATGATTGTTTATTTTATGATTGCACCAATCCTTTTGGCTTTAGTTGTAAAATTTTTCATTCCAGGTTATGAAAATATTTCTATAAAATTTGGTGTTGAAGAAAGTTTGAGGTCCTCTATAGGGAGCTTTTTAGAAAATTATGCGGATGTTGAATACTTTGAAAACAGATCGGATATATACAATCATATCGAACAATATGATGATTTTTTCGGAATTTCAATAGGTTCGGATGGAAATTTTGATTTCATTCTTCAGGGAAACGAGAATGAGAGAAACATCGAAATTGCAAATAGCCTTTTAAATTATTATTCTACTCCCGGTGTGGTGAGAGATTCTCTGGATATTGAGATTAAAAATTCAGAAAAAACTCTTCCGGTTCTTGCAACTATTGGATTCATATTTGTGATTTTAGCTTCTTATTTGTTTGGTGGCCTGACGATAGCTTTTAACATGATCGAAGAAAAGGAATCGGAAACATTGAAAGCACTCGATGTTACCCCACTCAAATTGAGTGAATTGGTTGTAGGAAGAAGTATTTTAGGGTATTTTATACCTATAGTTCACGCTTATCTGGGCGTTTTGATAATGGGATTTGAAGGGATAAACATGTTTATGCTCTTGATAATAACGCTTGTGAGCTCGCTTATAGGCATTGTTTTCGGTTTTGCCATTGGTTTTATAAGTTCAAATCAATTCAACGGTATTACGAATATGAAAATCGGATTATTAATTCTTATGATACCAACAATACTCACGTTTTTTTTGCCAAAAGGAGCACAGATATTCCTCTATTGGGCACCAACTTATTGGTCGGCTATGGCATTAAAAGACCTTGTGAATGTTCAACAAAGATGGGGAAATATGTTTATTCAAATTTTAGGGATAATTTTAACTCTTGCAATTTTTATTTTGATTCTTACACCGAGATTCAAAAGGGCACTGAAACTATGAATTACCCTCTGAATCATCATCGTATTCAGAAATAATTTCGTTGCCATAATAAACTATTTGAAGATTCAGTGTGTCAAACTGGACATTGTAATCCCAGACTGTTTTTAATTCTTTTGATTCACCGGTAGTCAGATTGTTAACTACAGTTTTACTTTCAAAAACATATTTTCCAAATTCAACTTCTTCATATTCAATGAAATATTCTGAAAATTCATAATTGTAATCTTCATCAGCAAGTTCATCAACGAAAAACTCATTTGATAAGTCGATAATATTTTTTGAAAGGGATAGTGGTTTAAATTCCTTTTCAGGAATGTTGAAAAGCACCAGCCAAATCACCAATATTATGATTACTAAAAAGAAAACCTTCGATATAACCTCTTTTGTCTCAGAGGAAAAATCTTCTTTTTCATCGTTTTTCGGATTTTTTTTCAAGTCATCATTCATAATATCACCCGTCATGCCAAATTATAGAGTTTTTGAGCATTTTCCCTGAGGATACCCCTTGTAATATATTTATAATCATCTCTGTTTATTTCACCACTTTCAATAAATTCAAGCAAAACTTCATGAATACATGATCTGGATAAATCGGATGACAAATAATATAGTTCCGGAATTTTACTCGCGTCGGAAGAATAAAGAATTTTGGTCCAGGGGCTCAGTTCAAAGAGATTGTTTAAAACATTTTTAAATCCCTGAATGGAAAGGTATGGAGAAACTAAACCTAAATCAACATAAACATTTGAATATATAGATGCCATGTAACCCGCTTCTCTAATAAATGGATAAGAAGAGTGTAATAAGATGACGGGAACTGATTTATTTGATTCGATTAGATTCTTTAAAAGAAGAGGGTTCGATTTTGTTAAATCCAGATCATTATCACCAAATCCCGTGTGAAATTGAATTGGTATCTTTCTTTTGGAGGAAATTTTGAAGGCACATTCAACGAGAAAGGAGATTAAAATCTTACTGGTTAATTTAGATTCCCCTGAATCGATAATTCTGTAGTATTCTTTTTTCGCATCACCAAAAGAGACTTTTATTAAATCCAATCCACATCTATATGCGGCAATCGATTTATAACTTATTATCGTTTCTGAATCATCCTCGAGTTCAGAGATGAATTCATCGACGAATTTGTCGAAGGTTGGCTTGGCTTTAATCAACTTTTCTGCTATCCATTCAATTCTTAATATCCTTTTGGTTTTTACAATTCCCTTGAAAAAGGAAACGTCATAAAATTGTTCACTCAGAAAACCATCATCGATAAAAAGATATTCAAGATTGGATTTATTTATGAAAAGTTCTGTTAATTTTTTAATGCTTTTTTCCCTGCTTTTATTGTAGTAATTATCTATTTTAAAATCAAAAATACCCGAAAGCTTTTTAATGCTTCTTTTATAAAAAATTGTCTGTTGAGTATGAATTTTGAGTTGTGTGTCATCGCTCGTCTCGGAAAAGGCCGAAATGAATTTATCGTGATTTATCTCTTTATAAATACTGTGACAGTGATTATCAATAGCTTTTATTTCATCAACAAACATTAAAATCTCTCCAGCATAATCTTTTTCTCCTCTTCTATTGAAAAATTTTCTGTTTCTTTATTTTCAAACATTTTTATTTTCAAATATGAATTGAAGAATTTTTCACCCATAAAACTTTTGAATAAATTATCCTCAGAAAATTTATTGAGGGAATCAATTAATTTTTCCGGAAGTCTTTTGATTCCCCTTTCATTTAATTCCTCTTCAGAATAGAATGAAGGGTTACGTTGCATGGGTTCTTTTAATCCTTTTTTTTCAACGATTCCTTCAATTCCGGATATAATAATCAAGGCTAAGGCAATGTATGGGTTGCATGTACCGTCAACTGTTTTTATTTCAAAGTTTTGAATATTATTATCGGCGTCACCTGGTACTCTTACAGCCGCTTCTCTGTTGTTATATCCCCAACAACCATATGCTCCGCTCCATGAATCGGGTTTAATCCTTCTGAATGAATTATTTGTAGGAGTTGTAACCGCCATCAATGAATCTAAATGATCGAGAATTCCCTCTATAAATGATTTTGATAGAAAAGAAAGAGCATCATGTACCCCGGTTAAATTTTCTCCATTTTTCCACAGACTGATATGAATATGTGTTCCGCTTCCGGCAAATTCTTCGAATGGTTTGGGCATAAAGGAGGCTCTGTATCCGCACTTATGAGCCACACTTTTTGTGATTTCCTTGAAATAGATTTGTTTATCGGCCGCTTCCAGGGGACTGACATATTTAAAAGTCAATTCAATTTGGCCGGGACCGGATTCGGGGTAAAATCTTTCGATCAGAAAGCCCTGATTTTCTAATTCATCGGATAGCTTAATTACAAAATCATTATAATTTACATATGAATATGAAGAAGCGAAAAGAAAATTGTCAATTAATTTGTTCTCATTTTCATCAAACTTGAAAAGATAAAATTCATTTTCAAATGATACTTTCAATTCGTAATCAAGTTTCTTCAATTCGTTTATAGCCTTTTTTAATAAATTTCTCGGGCAGAGTTCCCACGCTTTATTGTCAAAATATAAATCTGTAATTACTGTTGCGAACCCGGGTGAATAGACAGGAAATTGAAGTGTTTTCCAATCGGGTTTCAACCATACTTCGCCCACAGGTTCTAATCCGGCTTCTCTAACGAGAAAGTCTTTTAAATATGGAATGCCCTGTTGGGCCTTTGAAATGCCTGCGATATATTTATGATTTTCTTTGAATAAGTTTTTATAAATACTTTTAGCTCTGATTTGCCCTGCGTTATCAGTCCAGATGCCTTTCAAAAAACTTATATTTTTTCCGGAAAGTTTTAACCAATCCTCTTTCATTTTAATTATCCTCCTTTCAATAATTATACTACTGATTTATTCGTGGCTAAAATTTTAAATAGTGGTTATAATAGAAAATATAAAAATAGGAGGGAAATAAATTGTACTCAGTAAAAGAATATTTAGAGAAAGAAGTAAAACCTGCTTTTGGTTGTACTGAACCTGGCGCTGTTGCATTGGCTGTTGCTAGAGCGAGAAAAGAGATTGAGGGAGAAAATATAAAAAAAGTCGTTGTTGATGTGTCTAAAAATGTATATAAAAATGGTATGTATGTCAAGGTTCCGGGAACAAAAGGTATGCAGGGTAATAAAGTTGCTGCCGCTGTCGCGGCTTTTTGTGGCGACCCAGAAAAAAGGTTGGAAGTTTTGAGTGATTCTTCCGATGAATGTCTTGACAAGGCTCATTTATTACTGGATAGAGATGCTGTGAAAGTGAATTGTATAAAAGATCTTTCCGGTATATATATAGATGCGAAAATCTATACAGATAAAAATTTTTCACAATGTGTGATAAAGAATTCCCATACAGGAATTTATATAGTGAAAAAGAATGAGAAAATAATATTCTTCAATAAAGATAACGCAGAAAATAGCGACGATTTTAAATTTTCACCGTCTTTTGAACTCGATCACTTTATAAAAACGATCGATAACATGGACATTGCGGATGTAGAAGAAGTTTTTAGGGGTATAAATATGAACTATAAAGTTGCCGAGTATGGATTGAAGTTGATAGGATTCAATGAAATAATCAATCAGGTGAACTATAAAATAAAATACTTTTGTATGGCTGCCTCAGGCGCAAGGATGAGTGGAGTGAATTTGCCTGTAATGAGCAGCGCAGGAAGTGGAAATCAGGGAATAGTGTCTATTTTACCGGTGGCAATAGTGGGAGAGGAATTGAGGATTGAAAAAACTAAGATTGCAAAAGCAGTTGCCTTGAGCCATTTTATTTCGGGTTACATCAAAAGCAAACTTGGAAAAATTGCCCCGGTATGCGGATGTGTGAATGCCGCTTCGCCAGGAGCAGCAGCGGGTATAACTTACTTATTCAGCGGATCACAGGAGCAAATTATGCTGGCAGTTAAAACCGTTTTATCTGATACTTTGGGAATGTTTTGTGATGGTGCTAAGGAAAGCTGTGCCTTAAAAGCAGGAATAGCGGCTCAGGAAGCTTATGATGCTTCTCTTTTGGCTATGAGAAATATTGGAATAAAAGATTGCCAGGGATTTCTTGATAATGATTTTAATAAAACGATGGAAAATATTGTTGAAATTGGGAAAAATGGATTAACAAAACTCGATGAGGCTATCATTAAAGTTTTAGAGAAAAGGAATTGATTTTTTTATATCTGGTGAAAACTGAATGTTTTTAAATTTATTTGCCGTATTGTATGCCAATAGTTCTATAAATTATTTAGATAAATCCAAGTGAATTTTAGATTTAAAATAGAATTTTATTTTTGTAAATATTTTCCAGTGATATATTATGATTTTTTAAATTAATTGTTTTCAGATGATATAATTCCACAGTATTTTTTATAAGCGAGGTGTTCTATGAATTCTTTATCAAATGAATTGCTTTGGTTTATTTTTATGATAATTGATATGTCACTGGCAGTGTTACTGTTTAAATTTTTCAGAAAGCAGGGACTTTATCTACTTATAGCAGTGAATATTATTCTTGCAAATATTCAGGTTGTCAAAGTGGTCGAATTGTTTGGATTATCCGCTACACTTGGGAATATTCTGTACGGCTCAATTTTCTTTTCTACCGATATTTTGAGTGATATTTACGGGAAAAAAGAGGCAAAAAAAGGTGTGCTGATAGGTTTTATATCACTTTTATTGATGACTTTATATATGCAATTATCACTTTATATAAAACCGGCAAACTTCGAAGAGGCACAGGTTATTCAAAATTCACTCGAAAGCATTTTCTCCCTTATTCCGAGAATTGCACTTGGTAGTATTATCGCTTATTTTATTTCCCAATATACGGATGTATTTATTTTTCATCTTGTTAAATCAAAGACCGGTGAAAAAAAATTGTGGTTAAGAAATAATGTTTCTACTATGATAAGCCAGTTTATAGATAGCATTATTTTTGTTTTTATAGCTTTTTGGGGATTGTACACTATGGATGTGTGGTGGGAGATATTGATCACAACCTACTTATTCAAGTGGATTGTTGCTGCTGTTGATACGCCGTTTATATATATGGCAAAAAGAATGATAGAAAAGGAAAAATCAGGACGATTATAATTATTTATCGGTTTAATATACTTATATAACTAGTTTCAAATTGTAGTGATAGAATAATGTAATGTATGGTTTGAGGTGAAAGGATGAAAGATTTAATTAAAATAGCCGAAAATATGAAATTCGTTAATAGAAATCTTTATAAAGTTTTTTATCCCTATGTTGTAAAAAATCCTTTGAGAATTCCCGATTACATAAAAATAGCAAATAATTTTGAAAGATGTGAAAAGCTCAGGGAAGATTATTTGAAGAGGGGGATAATGATTCCACCCATATTGATTTTAAGTATTACATCAAAATGTAATTTAAAATGCAAAGGATGTTTTGCTTATGAGAACGGAAATATTTCAAAAAGTATTGTGGAAGATCTGTCGCTAGATCAGTGGAAGAAAATAGTAAAAGAAGCGAATGAAATCGGGGTATTCTGCTTTTTCCTTGCCGGAGGTGAGCCTCTGCTTTTGGATAATTTGTTTCAATTATGCGAAGAATTTCCTCGGAATATTTTCGTTTTATTTTCAAACGGAACTCTATTCAATGATGAAATTATAAAAGAAGTTTCAAAATTCTCCAATTTTGTCTCTTTATTGAGTGTTGAAGGCGATGAACAAATAACAGATTTTAGAAGGGGTAAGGGAACTTTCAAAAAAGTTATAGAAAATCTCAAAACTTTTGAAAAAAAGAAAATAATTTCAGGGATTTCAGTTACCGTAACGAGATCAAATTTCAGATTCTGGATGAACGAAGAAAATATCGATTATTTTATAGATAATGGAATAAAAATTTGTGTGCTCACCGAGTATATTCCCGAGAAACCGGGTGATGATACCGCTTTTGCAATGCTTTTAAAAGAAGAAAGGGAAGAGTTCAGAAATAAAGTTTTAAAATTCAAAGAGACAAAAAAAATGTTGATAATTCATTCTCCAGGTGATGAAGAATTATTCGGAGGCTGTGTCTCGGCGGGAAGGGGCTTTGCTCATGTAACACCCTATGGAGATTTGACGCCCTGCCCAATTGCCAACATCGCCACTCATAATTTGAAAAATAGTACTTTGTTGGAAGCTTTGCAGAGCGATTTATTTGAAAAAATCAGAAGTGAGGAGAATTTGCTGGAAAAATCCGAAGGTCCCTGCGCTTTGTTCGAAAAATACAAGGAAGTGGAAGAACTGAGAAAAAGAGTAGGGGCATATCGAACGGGGAATTATTAGATTTTTAATTCTATTTCAAAAATTTCCACCGCTTTTCCCATTATAGTTACTTCGTTATTTTCATAGGTACATTTTAAACTTCCTCTTCTCTTCGATAATTGAAGAGAATTGAAAGTTTTTTTACCAGTTTTACAATACCAGAATGGAATCAGAGCACACATGGAAGAGCCGGTGACCGGATCCTCGTTTATTCCTAAATCGGGGGCAAAGCATCTTAAAACAAAATCTACATCTGTTCTTTTTGAGGGAGCGGTTACCATTAAATGTCCCAACCCCGATTCCTTCATCGTTAAAAAGTTCAGTTTCAAATTTATGATATCTTCTTCATCATTAAAATATAGCAATTTCCAGTTATAGCTCGAATTGTAAGATTCCGAAGGGATCACTCCAAATATATCCGGAATTTTTGTAACATCGCTTTTGAACAAATCATATCTTGGGAAAATCATTTTTATATATTCTTTTTCCTTTGAAATTTTTAATAGTCCGCCCTTCGAATGAAAATTTATATCCGTTTCTTCTGTGAAATAACCATTTTCATACAATATGAAAGCGCTTGCTAAAGTTGCATGACCACACAAATGAACTTCTTTTTCAGGTGTGAAAAATCTTATATGAACCTCATCGTTTACAATTTTTAAAAAAGCGGTCTCTGAGAGATTCATTTCCATTGAAATTTTTTGCATGAAATCTTCGGTCATTTCATTTTCATAGATACATACACCCGCTGGATTTCCGCCGAATGGGTTCTCCGTAAAAGAATCCACCTGATAGATTTTCATTTTTCACCTCTTATTTTATAATCCCATATTTTCCCGTATAAAAATCTTCGAACAGATACAGGTGAGGAGTATAATAAGTGAAAATAACGAAAAGAATACCGATCACAACAATTAAAAATAATGGGATTAGAGTTTTAAATTTACTTGTTTTTAATTTTAAGATTATTTTTGTTTCGAAATATACCGATAAAGATAGTGGAATTATAAATGAGATTATTGAAATTATAGGCACTTCTCCGAATATTGAAAAGAAAAACAGATATATTGAAATTGATAAAGCAGGAGAAAAGATCATCGAGAAAGATTTTCCCCATAAAAATCCTGTATAAAATTTTCCAATGAATATATATTCGATGGCTAAAAAGATTAACATCGGTAAATAAAACAACTTCATATGCTCCCAAAGGCTTTCATTAACGGGAAATAAAAAGGCTATATACTCGTTTTTACCAAGAAACTCGAACATGAAATGAAAAAGAATTCCCAACAACAAAACAAAGAAATAATTTGAAATTTGCCATTTTATGAATGATTTATTATTTTTCATTTTTATTCATAATCCTTAATAGCTTCTAAAGATGGATCTTTCCCCTCTATATAATCATCAAAGGAAAGCTTCACAGGAATTTCCGGTATCAGTGAATTAACCTTTTGATTTGTTTCTTTAAAGAATTTAGTGGAGTAACTAACGGAAATTCCCGAATTGGGAAGAGTCAGATACTTTATTTCACCATAGCTGTTAGGTTGTCCCCATGTAGCTTCACCCACCGAAACTGCATCCAGATATTCCAGAGCGTCATAGGCATTGAGGATTGCCGATGAAAAAGTGTTTCTACCAATTATGACAAATGATTTTCCGATGTTATCTTTGTATTTTGAAATCTTTTTTATCAATTCTGTGCCGGTGGATGAATTTCCCCCCGTGTTGAACCTAACATCGAAAATAAATTTATCTAGTTTGTTATTTTTTACTATATTAATTATTTCATCATAAAATTTATCAAAATCATAATCTGAATAACTGTATTTATCATTATCACTCCAGCAAATATTATATTGACAGTATAAAATTCTTTCGTCTTCATCGTATTCATACCAGAAAGGAGCCGTTTTGTTTTTAAGATAAAGAGGAATTAATGAAAATTGAATTTTATAACTTTTTTTCAATTTATAAACACTTTCAGGCAGGTAATCAATCTCAAATTCTTCATTTTCAGTAGTTATACTTAGACTATTCTTTTTGTCTGTGAACAAAAACTTGTAAAAAATCAGGATCCTTAATAAGTTTAGTAGTAAAAATCAATTTAGATGCGTTATTTACATATTGATAAAATCTTTCCATTTCATTTGAAATTATTTCAACTTTTTTATTATCTAAATTCATTATTTTTTTGCCAATCATATCTTCAATGATAGAATCCGTTATATAAATTCCATCACTGTACCAATATGTTTCGATTGGATATACAATATCAGGTAAAGGCGATATAAACGTAGTGTGAGAATCCCCGATTTTAGAAAAAACTTCCTTTAAGGAATAAATAATCTGATAATCGCTTAGTTTAGATACTTTTTCAATAATTTCCACTAACATTAAATTAAAATCGCTTTGAGAAATATTAAAAAATAAATTCTTATGTTTTTTTGGAAGTTCCTTTTTTAAATATTCTAAATCTGAAATCCAGTTTTTATTTCTTTCGGAGTTGTCAATTTCCATTAAATCAAGTTGCATTTTTATTTTAGCTTCGCCATCACCAAAGTAATGGGAACCAGAAAGATCTATCTTATCATTTGTTATTTTTCCAGAAAGATTTACCCATTCACTTCCATCTCCCTGAGTAATATATGAAATAATAATTGAATTTTCATTAATAAGTCCAAAATAATCCTGTTTAAACTCCTGCCCATTATCAGGGCGTTTTATGAACCCGGAAATTGAATTGAATTTCTCAAAAAAATATAATTTTCCCCTATATTTAAAGGTAAAGGGATCATTTTCATAAGAGTTGCCATAATTTTCAAAAGTTCCATCGCATAGTGTTTCATATGCAGTATTTCCATCATTTGATATTTTCTCTCCGGGCCCATTCAAAAAACTTTTGAGACTTGTTCTTTTTCCTTTGTAGTTATGGATTCCATCTAATTCGATTTTTTCTTTTGAAATGTCTCCATATAAATATATAAATTCATCACTTTTATCATTTTCCCAGAGAAAAATTATTTTGTCAGCCTGAACAATTGTTGAAAAATCGAAAGAAAAGGAGTTCCGAAATTCAATTGTTGCAGGCACCTTTATCATACCTGTCTCATTTTCATCAATTTCTACCTTGAAGGGAAATGATTGAATCTCTTCGTCATAAAAAAAAGACATTTCTCCTTTGAAGGAAATATTTCCAAATAAAGATACGGAGAATAGTACTAGTATAAAAATAAAAAAACATTTCATAAGATACACCTCCATAAAAATAAAGCACTCTTTCGAGTGCCTTATTTTACCTTAGGAATCAAAATATCAAGCATCTGTTCATTTTTTATTTTTATATATCCTTCCTCTAATTCTTTATATGCGATATTTATGTTATCACCGGCTTTCTTTGCCATGGCAGGATCTATTTTGGGTCTTCCGAAATCCTCCAGGTCTTCTGCTCGCTTGGAAGCCGCTACAGGAATAGCATACTTATGTTTGATCTTTTTTAATAAATTATCGTAATTTACAATGATTTCTGACATAACCTAACCTCCAATTATCTTTTTTAAAATGTCATCATACTGTGATTTTTCTAAGATTAAACGCTCAGCAATTATAATAGATTCAAGTTTTTTTATCGAGTCATTTAAACTCTGATTTGTTAAAAAATATTTAAATTTTGTAAATTTTTTCATTTCCCATTTGGCATTTTTTAGTCTGATTTCAATATCTTTGTCACTCTCTGTTTTTCTCGATACGAGTCTTTCTTTTAACTCTTCATAGCTTGGTGGTGAAATGAATATTGTAACTGCATCCAAATTTTGCTTCATTACATTGAGACCACCCTGTACATCAATATCTAAAATTAGATCTATTCCCTCATTTATTTTCATATTTACAAACTCTTTTGAAGTACCATAATAATGCTGATGTACTTCTGCCCATTCAAGAAAATAGTCGTTCTTTATCTTCTTTTTAAAATTTTCTTTAGAAATGAAAAAATAATCTTTTCCGTTAATTTCATTTTTTCTTTTTTTCCTCGTAGTACATGAAACAGAAAATTCTATTCCCGGAATATTATTCAAAACCTTGTATAAAATAGAAGTTTTTCCTGCACCAGAAGGACCTGAAATTACAAATAATTTACCTTTTCTCATTCACCCTGTTTTTTACCAGCCTCTCTAATATCGTTAACCATTTTCTCAATATCGCTGAAGGTTTGCATAAATCTGGAAGCAATCGTCTCCGGTTGAATAGCACTCAAAATAATATGATTACTGTCTGTTATAACTATAGCCCTTGTTTTTCTTCCATAAGTTGCGTCTATTAACTTTCCTTCATCCTTTGCCACTTCTTTTAGCCTTTTTAATGGTGCTGATTCGGGGTTGACAATCGCAATAACTCTATCACCGATAATAACATTTCCAAATCCAACATTTATAAGACCGTACAAAATTGACACCTCCTACTCTATATTCTGTGTTTGTTCCCTCAATTTATTAACATTTGTTTTTCCTTCAACAGCCTGCCTGGTAATTTCCAGGGTTTTTGATTTTGAAGCTATCGTGTTGAATTCTCTGTTCAATTCCTGGCAGATAAAGTCAAGTTTTATACCGGGGGCCGATTCTTTTTCCAGAAAATTTTTAAATTCTTTTACATGTGCTTTTAATCTGACTACTTCTTCTGAAATATCAGCTTTTTCGGCAAAGAAAACAACTTCCTGTTCAATTCTGTTTCTATCAACTTCTCTCTGTAGTAATTCATCGACTCTTCTGGTCAATTTATCCCTGTAATATGAAATCATATGAGAAGAAGCATTTTCTATTTCAATTGTGTTCTTCTGAATTTTATCCAAATATTCTAACATAGCTATTTTTAATTCATTTCCTTCACGTAATCTGTCGTCGTTTAATTTGTCCACAACTGAATCCAAAGCTTTGGTTATGCCTGAAAGTATTTCATCATTCAATTCGTCGGACATCACCATATTGAAAATTCCCCTGAGCCTGATAAAATTGTCTAAATTCGGTTCCTGTGAAATGTTTAATTTTTTATTTAATTTCTTGAAAGCATCATTGTAAGCTTTTGCAAGACCTAAATTAAGGGAAATAAGATCCATGTCTTCTTTGAACACAATTTCGATATTAACTTTAATTGTGCCTCTCTTTAATTTTTTTCTTAGATGCCTTTCTATTTCTGTTTCCATAGAATTGAAAGAATCGGGAATCCTTATATCTATGTTTAAATATTTTGAATTAATACTTTTTATTGCTATAAAATACGAAATTTTTTCTGTTTCACTTTGAACCTTAGCATAACCCGTCATACTTTTCGGCATAATAACGCTCCATTACCAATTATATTTAAATACATTCAATTATATACGATTATTGTCATATTTTCAAAAGATTTACCATTTTTTCTAACTTATTCACAAATTCAAGTATTTCGTCTTCCGAATTGAAGCTTGATAAACTTATTCTTATCGAACAAGAAGCTATTTCTTTTTTGATACCGGCCTTTTCAAGAACGTATTGACCGCCGTCAGTTCTCGATGAACAAGCAGAGCTTATTCCTATTTGCACATTATCTGATGATAATGCATTGACTAAAACCTGTCCCTTTAATCCGGGAAAGGAAACATTCAATGTGTTGACAATCGAATTGTCGAGATCTGTATTTATAATTCCCTTTAATTTTTTTGATTTTTGAATTATTGTTTCTCTGAGTTTTTTCATTTTGATCATATTGTCATACAGTTTTTCGTTTGAAATTTTTAAGGCAACGGAAGTTGCTATAATACCGGCAACATTTTGTGTTCCCGATCTGAATCCTCTTTCTTGGCCACCACCGGTAATAATTGGGCGAACTTTAGTGCCATTTTTTATATACAATAATCCTGTGCCTTTGGGACCGTGAAATTTATGACCACTGAATGAGGCGAAGTTAGTTTTGATGTTATCCAGCGAAAAATTTAATTTTCCTATGGTTTGTACTGCATCAATGTGATAAAAGATATCTGTTTTACTCAAATAATCGCCAATTTCTTTGTAAGGTTGTATATTTCCCGTAACATTGTTTGCTGCCATTAAGGATACCATGAATGTTCTATCATCTATTTCCCTGATGATTTTTTCCGGATCAACTATTCCATTTTTTTCGGGATTGACCTTCACTATTTCTATTCCTGAGAGTTGTTTTAAATCCTTGAGTGTGTTGAGTACGGCTTTATGCTCTATCGATGAAGTTATCACTTTATTTCTTTTGCCCTTATAATAAGTTGAGGATCTCAATGCCCAATTTATTGATTCTGTGGCACATGACGTAAAAAAAATTTCGTTTTTATCACAATTCAATTGGTTTGCAATATTTTTTCTTGCAATATTTATTTCATTATTTATTTCTTTTCCAAATGAATTTAATGCATTGGGATTGCCATAATTTTTCAGGGAATAGTTTTTTATTATTTCAAATACTTCAGGATAACATACCGTTGTTGCATTATTATCTAAATAAATCATATTTACCTCTTAATTATAAATTGTTGTTAATGATTTTTTCAAAATCTTTTTCTGAAAGAATTTTTAATCCTAAAGATAAACCTTTATTATATTTTGAACCTGGATTTTCTCCTGCAAGGATGTAATCCGTTTTTTTTGAAACAGAGGAGCTTATTTCACCGCCATTTTCCTGTATGATGTTTTTTATTTCAGTACGTGTATAATTATCGAGAGTACCGGTGACAACTATTTTTTTCCCCTTTAAGGCCGTTCCCTTTTCTTCAAAAAATTCTTCGGTATTTACAAATTTTTTTATTTCTTCAATTTCTTTTAAAACCTGAGGATTACTGAAAAAATCTACAATGTTTTTTGCAATTTCATAACCTATGCCGGTGATATTGGTCAAATCATTTATTGCAGCGGTTTCAACTTGATTAAGTGTCTTGAAATGGATTGCGATATCTCTCGCTGTTTTTGATCCCACACCGGGAATTCCCAGCCCTGTAAGCAGGTTATGAAGTGGCATGTTTTTGCTTTTTTCTATTTCTTTCATATAATTTTTTATAGTTTTTTCGGCAATTCCCGAACCTAAGGAATACAGATCGTTTTCAGAGATTTTATATAAATCTACGGGAGATTTCAGAAGTTCCGCCCTGCACATCCTTTGAATAAATTTTTCGCCCAGTCCTTCTATATCCATCGCTCCTCTTGATACAAACAGAATGATCCTTTTCTCTATTTTTGCGGGGCATACGGGATTGAGACATTTGATCGCAATATCGTCAGGTTTTTCTTTTCCTATTTTTCCTTTACATACCGGGCATTCATCAGGTTGAATTATTATTTTTTCATCACCGGTTCTTTTTTCTTTGATGGTTTTAACAATCTGAGGAATAATTTCTCCGGCTTTTTCTACCAAAACTGTATCTCCAATTCTTAAATCCTTTTCTTTAATATAATCGAAGTTATGCATTACGGCTCTTTTAACTGTGGTACCCGCAATTCTTACAGGTTCCAGATCTGCCACCGGTGTAATGGTTCCCAATCTTCCTACTTGAAAAATTGCATTTTTCAATAATGTTTCTTTTTGCTCTGCGGGGAATTTAAACGCTATTGCCCATCTTGGAGATTTAATAGTATAACCCAATTCCAATTGATAAGAAAAATCGTTAATTTTTATTACCGTTCCATCGATAGCATAATTCAACTTACTTTTTTCATTTGCCCATTTTTTCCAGAATTCAATTACTTCATTTACTCCATTCACTTTTTTTGAATTGGGTTCTGTCTTCATTCCAATTTTTTTTAAAAAATTTATACTTTCTTCCTGAGAATGAAGGTTATAATTATTTTGATTGACAATCTGATAAAAAAAGGCATCGAGATTTCTTTTCTTGACTTCTTTAGGGTCAAGCTGTCTTAAGGTTCCGGCTGCTGCATTTCTGGGGTTGGCAAATGGATTAAGTCCTATTTCATCTCTTTCATTGTTTATCATTAGAAATTCACTTTTTGGCAGGAAAACTTCTCCTCTGATTTCTATTGTCAATGGATTTCTCAATTTCAACGGAATCGATTTTATAGTCCTGACATTTGAAGTTACATTTTCTCCCCTGAATCCATCACCTCTGGTTGAGGCGGTTTTAAGTATTCCGTTTTCGTATTCAAGTGAAATTGACAGTCCGTCTATTTTGAGTTCACAAAAATATTCGATATTCTCTTTCAATAGATCCTTTTTTACTTTTGAATCGAAAGCTTTTATTTCTTCTTCTGAGTAAGTGTTATCAAGACTGTAGAGTCTCTCTTTGTGGATCACTTCGTTGAATCCGCTCGATAATTTATCGCCTACACGTTGAGTGGGAGAGTCGGAAGAAATGTACTCCGGGTATTTTCCCTCCAACTTTTTAAGTTTTCTATAGAGATTGTCATATTCGTCATCACTTATCGATGGAGAATTTAACACATAATATTCATACGAGTGCAGATTTAATTTTTTTCTTAAATTTTCAATTTCAGTTTTAATCTCTTCCATACTCATAATTTCGCCTCCATATTCAAAATAACGATGGCAATGACATAATCTTTTTCATGAGAGATACTCAGCGATATTTCATAATCATTGAACATCCTTTTTGTATCAGCATCAGGATAAGGTTCTCCGGTTTTATCAATTAAAATATTGATTTTTTTAAAATCCAACGCTTTGTTGCCAGTTGCTTTAACAAAAGATTCTTTTACTGCAAAACGGCCTGCGAGGAATTCTTTTTTTCTTTGATCGGTTTTCAAAGAATTATAAATTTCCATTTCTTTGAGCCCCAGAATTTTTTTTGAGAACCTGTCGTTTAGTCTTGAAATTTTTACAATGTCAGTTCCTACTTTTATCATAATTGTATTACTGTTACTCCATGCCCGCCTTCTTTAGGAGTCCCCACTCTGAAAGATTTTATTCTCTGATTTTTTCTCAGAAATCTCCACACGGATTGTGCGAGAACGCCGGTTCCCTTACCGTGTATTATAAATCCTTCCGATTCTCCCGTGCGCATCAAATCTTCTATAAAATCTTCGACTATGAAGGGCACTTCATCGGATATTTTTCCCCGGATATCTATTTCATTGTTATTTATTTTACTTGGAGGAATAGAAATAAATTGTGATTTATCATCATTTTTATTTTCTGTTTTTTCTATTTTCAGAAGTTTTTCCCTTTTTATATTCAGATTCATTGATCCGAATTTGACCCAGATATCATCGCCATTTATTTTTTCCACTATTCCCACCGATGAACCATCGATGAGTTTTACATGATCTTCAACATCTATTTTTCCGGATATAGTTTTCGGGGAACTTTCTATATTTTCGGTTGTGATATTTTTCCTGAGTTTCTGAATATTTTTTAAAGCCTTAACTTTTTCCCTTCTGTCATCTGATTTTGAAAGACTGATATTTTGTTCTATTTCTTTAACAATATCTTCCAATTTTTTTTCCAGTTTGTATATTTCTTCGCTGACCTCTTCATATTTTTTTACCTTGAGTTTTTCAATTTTACTTTGAAGCGTGCTTTTTAATTCCTGTACTTCATCATTTTTCATCTGTAATTCTCTTTTTTGCTTTTCTACAAATGAACTTTGATTATGTAATTTTCCAATTATATTTTGAAGTTCTATTGATTTACTTCCCACTCTTTTTTTTGCTTCATCTATCAAATCGATATCCAGTCCCAATCTTTTTGATATCTCTATTGCGTTTGAATTACCTGGAATACCCATAATGAGTCTGTAAGTAGGCATGAGTGTTTGTACATCGAATTCAACACAGGCATTTTCAATATTTTTATTTTCCATCGCACTGATCTTTATCGGAGTGAGATGAGTAGTGATAATAGATCTCACTCCTTTTTTGATCAATCTGTTAATAATTGCTAATGATAAAGAAGAACCTTCCATAGGGTCGGTACCCGAACCCATTTCATCGATTAAAACGAGAGATTTATCATTCGATTCTTTTAAGATCTTTATGAGTTTTTTCATATGTGAGGAAAAGGTACTCAAATTCTGCTCAATTGATTGTTCATCACCGATATCTACAAAGATCTTTTCAAAATATGGAATTGTCGATGTTTCGTCGGCTAAAACCGGTAGCCCATACATCATCATAATTACGGCCAGACCTATAGTCTTTATTGCAACGGTTTTTCCGCCTGTGTTTGGCCCGGTAACAATAACAGATTTAATATCGGGATTCATGTAAAAATCTGAAGGTATAACTTTATCGATATCTATCAAAGGATGTCTGGCATTATTCAATACAAATTTGTTTTCTATATTTGGAATAATAAAGTTCGCTTTGTATTTTTTCGAAAATCTTGTACAGGCATACATGAAATCTATTTTTTCCAGCGTTTCGATTGTTTCGAATATATTGTTTTCAAGTGAAACGAAGAAGTGTGTCAGGATAGATAATATTCTTCTTATTTCATTCTCTTCACTTGCCCTAAATGATCGTAAATCGTTATTTATCTGAATTAATTCCGAAGGTTCAAAATATGTCGTTGCACCACTTGCCGATGTACCATGAACTATTCCCTGGTAAGTACTTTTTTTTGATGATTCAAGTGAAAGAACATATCTACCATCTCTTTCGATTATAAGCTCACTTGCAAGAGCGTTTCTGTATTTTAATTTTATTTTTTCCAATTTTGAGGGTAAGCTTTGGTTGAGTACTTTGAGTTGATGTCTTATTTTTTTTAATTCATTGCTTGCGTTGTCCTTTATACTGAAATCTTCACTGATACATTTATCGATTTTCTTTACAAGGTCTTCTTCGTAATGAATATTTTGCGCAACTTTCCAGATGTTTTCATATTTTTCGGCAAGATTTTCGAAAAAATCTTTTAATTTTTTCAATCCTTTCATAGTTCTTGAAATTTTATTCAACTGTTCCGGATTGAGGGAAAACCCTTTTTTTGCTCTTTCAATCTCAAATTTCAAATCAAAGATGCTTCCAATTGGAGGTTCTCCCTCAATTAACATCATTTCTTTGAATTCTCTTGTTATTGAAAGAATGTGTTCCGGGTTTTCGGGTGGAATAAGATTAAATATTTTCCTTCTTCCATATGCGGAAAATGAAAAATCAGAAATTATATTCAGTACCTTTTGAAATTCCAAAGCATTTTGAGAATCGTTATTCTTTTGGAACATTGAACTCCTCCAGTTTTTCAACTATTATCGGTTTTAATTTTTCTTTGTTTTTCCTGTCGAATATATTCAATCCTATATAAAATCCCACCATTGGAATCAATGAAAATATCGTTGCATATCCTTCAGATACTCCAATAGAAGAAAGTATAAGTAACAATGAAATAAATATTATCAAAGGGATACCATACAATAAAAATGAAATTTTGGTAGGAGAAACATTTGGGATTTCTATCAATACATAATCACCTGCATTCAAATCATCTATTTTACTTTTCGCTTCAATTTCCATTATTGTATCACCTGTTTTTGAAGTATAACAGTTATTTTTAGACGGACAACTTCCACAGGCGGTATTTCTTTTCTTTTCTAATCTGTATTCTCCATTTTTATTTTTCTTTACAACTTTCGCTACTTCCCTCATAAAACCACCTCTAATCAATTCAATCCGATTATACAATATTCTATAATATTTAATAATTAATGTTAATTGAATTTTTCCCGGATAGTTTATATTACTCAATAGCGTATTTCAAAGCAGCAATGGAATGAATATAAGTTGTATCATATGTTTTTAAAGGAGTATCTTCTTTTTTAATTATGAGCGGTAATTCAGTACAACCCAATATAATTCCTTCTGTACCTTTTTCCTGAAATTTTTTTATAATGTTCAATATTTTTTCCTTTGATTTCTTCTTTATTATACCTTTTGGGAGTTCATCATATATGATTTCATTTATAATATCTTTATCTGTTTTATCAGGAACCACTACCTTTATATTTGTATCTTTATATTCTTTGCCGAAAAGATTAAAATCCATAGTGTGTTTAGTACCCAGAAGCAAAACATTTTCTAATTTATCTTTTTCAATTTCCACTTTTACTGAATCGATTATACTCAATATTGGAATGGATATTTTGTTTCTTAATTTCTCCAGAAAAAGATGAAATGTATTGCAGGCTACGATAATGAAATCCGCTCCCGCATTTTCGAGTAATTTTCCTTCGTCGGCAATGAGTGAATTCAGCCTGTTGAAGTCACCATTCTTCATGCATTGAAAGAATTCCTCAAATGACACACTGTCGATCAATATTTTTGGATACCCGTAGTTATCAAATTTTTCAATGTAACTTTCAGTTATATATCTATAATATTCTAAAGTCGATTCCGATGAAGCGCCGCCAATTATTCCAATAACTTTCACTTTTCAATCCTCCGAAACAAAATAAAATCAACCTTTGAGAAAGAAGAATTTTTCTCAAAAGATTTTAACAATAAAACACTGATCTTTTCTGAATTCAATTTGAAGATGGGTCATTTAATGAATAGTTTAGTGCATCCATAGCATGAATGAAAGTAGTATTATAAACATTGAGTTCTGTATCACTATCCTTTATAAGCATAGGAATCTCAGTACAACCCAAAATTACTCCCTGCGCACCCATAGATTTCATCTTGTTTATAATATTAATAAACACTTTTTTTGATTCATTTTTAACCAAACCTCTTGTTAATTCATTAAAAATTATTTTATCTATGCTTTTTTTATCAATTTCATCCGGAACGAGAACATCTATATTATTCTCTTTGCATTTTTCACCATAAAGATTGAAATCCATTGTAAGTTTGGTACCGAGAAGGGCAACTTTTTTAAGATTATCCTTTTGAATTTTATTTTTTACCGAATCTATAATACTCAATATGGGAATTGATAATTGTCCTCTTAACTCTTCAATGAATAAATGAAATGTGTTCGTAGCAATTATGATAAAATCAGCGCCGGCATTCTGTAATCTTAATCCTTCATTTAACAGTAGTTCGCTTAAACTGTAAAAATCATTTTTTTTCATGAAATCCACATATTCTTGAAAAGAGATACTGTTGATTAATATTTGCGGATAGGCATAATCACCGTATTTTTTTATATATTCGGTAGTTATGCATTTATAATAGTCAATTGTTGATTCTGCGCTTGCACCACCAATTATTCCAATTTTTTTCATTTTTGTTTTCCTCTCAATAATTTAGGCGTTATAAACCAGGTGAGACATCCTCCCTGGAGTGTTGAATCTTCCCAAGTGCTCATATGAAATTCGATTGAATAGATGCCCCCGGTGGGCAATTTTATATCGGCAAAATTATCCGAACAGAGCTTTGAAAAAATATCCGTAAATGATGGATTGTGACCGATTACAACCACGGTGTTGAATTTATTATCAATTCTGTTGATTCCTTCGATTACTTCGTTGTAATTATCAGAATAGAACAATTCTTCTTCGAGGATGTCAATCTGCAGACCCATACCGTCACAGAAATAAGCAGCTGTTTCCTTTGCTCTGATGGCAGATGATGAAATCACGGTATCTATTTTAATTTTTGATCTTTTTAAAAACTTTCCTATTTTGTTGGCATCATCCCTTCCACGATCGGTAAGTGGTCTTTCAATATCCAGCCAATCTGGATTGCTTCTGTCAGATTTTGCATGACGCATCACCAATAGATTTTTCAACAAATCACTCCTTGATTTTATACTGAGGTTTAAATTTCTCAGTAGTCAAATTTGAGTTTATCATATTTTTAAAATTATCTATTGCCATTTGGCAGAACAATTCCTGAGAATTTATTTTGTCGGGTGAAGATCTCACCATTCTATAATTCCCATTTGGGAGTTCTCTCCTCGTTTTAACATTATCTGTTAAAATCAAATTGAGAATGTCAACAACCCTTTTTTTAAGGGCTTCATTTTCGATAGGAAACATCGTTTCAACCCTTCTTACTAGGTTTCTGGGCATCATATCTGCGGAAGAAAGATAAATTTTCGGGTCACCGTCGTTATTAAAATAGTATATTCTACTGTGTTCTAAAAATCTTCCAACTATGCTTCGAACTCTTATATTTTCACTCAGGTTCTTTATTCCGGGAATAATGGTACATATACCTCTAATGACAAGATCTATCTGTACGCCATCAATCGAAGCCTTATAAAATGCTTTGATAACATCTTTATCAAGTAATGAATTCATAACACATTTGATAATTCCTTTTTTCCCATCCAGTGCCAGTTTTCTTTCTTTTTCAATCATTTCGATAAAAGAGTCTTTTAGAATGAGAGGAGCAACATATAATTTGTTCCAGTTTGTCTCTTTCGAATACCCCGTAAGCAAGTTAAACAAGGCGGAAGCATCCTGACCAATCAGATCATCACTTGTAAACAATCCAATATCTGTATAAAGTTTTGCAGTAGAATCGTTGTAGTTACCCGTACTCATGTGTACATATCTTTTGATTCCATCTTCTTCATTTCTAACGACAAGTAATATTTTCGTATGAGTTTTCAATCCAACCAAACCATAAATCACATAGCAACCGGCGTCTTCAAGTTTTTTTGCCCAGTGAATATTTCTTTCTTCATCAAACCTGGCCTTCAATTCAACTAAAACGGTTACCTGTTTTCCGTTTTCCGCAGCTTTGATAAGGTTTTTTATCACGGGAGAATCTCCGCTTACCCTGTAAAGAGTTTGTTTTATGGCTAATACATCGGGATCATTTGCAGCCTGTTCTAAAAAATCAATAACAGGTTCAAATGATTCATATGGGTGATGTAATAATACATCTTTTTTTCTTATTATTTTAAATAAATCCTTTTTTCCAAAAAATATTGGGGAAGGTTGCGGTATAAAAGGTTTATATTTGAATTTTTCAAACCCTTTTTGATTTGAAAATTTCATTAAATCCGCCAGATTTAGCATGCTGTCTATTTCATAGATATCTTCATTTTCAAGTGAAAGGGAATTTTTTAACATTTGTTTTATATTTGAAGGGGCATTTTTAGCAATTTCCAACCTCACAGGAAAACCCATTTTTCGTTGTCTCAAGGATTTTTCAATTTCCTCTAAAAGATCCATTGCATCGTCATTTATATTCAAATCGGCATTTCTTGTGATTCTGAACGGAGAAACTTCCAAAACTTCATATCCTATGAACAGAGAATTGATAAATTCCTTTATGACTTTTTCCAGAGCTATAAAAGAAGATTTGCTTCCCGGTAATCTTATGAATCTTGGTAACACAGGTGGAACCTGTACCATGGCGAAAAAAGGTTTTTTCCCGTCTTCAATCAATAGGATCGCTTGAGTGAGCATTTTATTGGGGAGGAGGGGGAAAGGTCTGCTTTGATCTATTGCCATTGGTGTTATAACGGGATATATTGTAGAATTGAAATAATTTTTCAAAAAATCATACTGATTTTTATTCAAATCCTCCACATTCAGAAAATTTACCGATCTTTTTTTTAATTCAGGTAATATATATTTGTTCAAGCATTTATCTTGCTTTTTAACCATGAAATGTGCATATTTCGATATTTCTTTAAACTGTTCGAGAGCGGTCATACCTGATGGATCTTTTTTTCCGTATCTGGCTTCTATCTGCTCCTTTATTCCGGCTACCCTTATCATAAAAAATTCATCGAGGTTTGAACTGGTAATTGAAAGAAATTTCAATCTTTCAAAAAGTGGATTTTCCTCGTTAATGGCTTCATTTAATACTCTATCGTTGAACTTCAGCCACGTTATTTCTCTATTTAAATAGTACTTATAACTGTCCAGGTTAAAACTCATTTTAAGACTCTCCTAAAATCGGGCTTAATTCCGAAAACTTCCTCAAAAAATCCCGATTTGACCTCAAATGACCATTTTTCAAGATATGTTGGTACTATAGATTCTACATAGATTATTAAGTTCTTCTTTGATAGTTTTACGGATATATTTTTTACTTTATTATCGTGAGCTCTATCGAATGAATCGGCCAATCTTAAAATGGCCAAAAGCTTTGAAATTAGAACTCTTTCGGTAACAGGTAATGAAAGAAATTCCTGATCATTCAGCGCCGGTGTATTTCCACTGTGATACCTGACAATATTTCCAATGATATTGAGCTCTCTGGATGAAAGGCCCAAGATCTCCGACTCTTTAACAATATAATAAGAACTTTCAGCGTGATTTTTAATATTTATGGCTTTTCCAGTATCGTGTATTATTGAAGCCACTCTCAATAGTAGTCTCTCTCTTGAACCTAATCCATGTAATTTTTTTAAACTATCAAAAATTTTTAAAGAATGTTTTTCGATAGAAAGGGCATGTTCTTCATCGTAATAAAATCTGTCGGCAAGATTTTTGGTGGTTAAAATTATACTTTCATTGTATTTATCTTGAAGAATTTTAAAACTTTTTGGTTTGAGAGTTTCATATGCGAGTGAATCGAGAAGATTCGCTTCAGACATTAAAAACTTTTTTGGATCAACGATATCAAAAAGCATTTTATATACACCGAAGAGCGGCATTAAATTTACCGCCTCGTAATCCGATAAATTAAACATTTTATGTATCTGATCGGGATTTTTAAATTCGATTTTATCAAAAAGATTTTTTAACGCATCTAAATCTATCTGGGTGAAATCCTTTTTCTTCGGAATTCCAAGAATCGTTCTTGTGATATCGATCTCTTTTCCGCAAGCAATCACGCAGTTTATTTCTTCGGCAGGGAGTATTTTTTTTAATGATTTTCTGAAACTGCTCAGAAATTCTAAAATAATTTCAAAAAAATTTGGTGTTTTTGTTATCAGAGGCGCCAGCGTTTCGGTGAGTTTTAAAGTACCCATCCTTATATTCTGTGAAAAGAATATATTTCCATTTTGATAGAGTGCTATACCTAAACTACCAGAGCCAATATATGTTATCAATATTTTGTCCTGTGGATTATATTTTTTAGCATCCAGTGATTTAATTAAATCTAAATAAATATAATTTTTTTCTTCAGAATCTTCCAGTATATTTAAATCTAAACCGGTCTTTATTTTTATTTGATCCACAATATATTCGGAGTTTTCAGACTCTCTAATAGCCGTGGTGGCAACGGTTTTATAATTTTCAATTTTGTATTCCTTCATGAGTTTAATAAAATTATTGAGAATGTCGCATGCTTTATTAATTCTTTTAAATGAAATTTTTCTTTTTTTATATGTTTCTTTGCCTATTACGATAGGATAATCAATTTTTTCAATATATTTTATATTTCCATTAACTATTTGAGCAATTCTCAAATATATGCTCTCTGAAGCAATATATATGATACCGGCTAATTTGCTATTAGCGCTCACGGGTTCCTCCCTTAATCCTGTACTTCCGGATTTTCTATCAAAGTCAATGCCCCATATATGCAGGCATCATCTCCAAGGCTTGTTAATGTGAATATATCATCATCATACAATCTAAGAATCGAATACATTTTAGCATAATGCTTTATTAGCGGAAGCATTTTTTCACCTAGGCTTTCTATTAAACCGCCTCCAAAAACTATCTTATCAGGATTCAATAAATTAATCATGTTGGCTGAAGATACCCCAAGATAATAACAAACTTTATCAATTATTTCTTCTGCTAATTCATCATTTTCGTTTAAGGCATTTTCCAGAATAGAACTTTTGAATACATTTTTTTCCGAGTCTACATTATTTATAAGAATGGATTTCCTTCCCTTTCTCTTTTGAGCCATTATGTACTGAAAAATCCCGGTTTTTGAGGAAAAAGCTTCAAGACAACCCTGATTTCCGCACCCGCAAAACGGACCGGCAGGATCGACTATCGTATGTCCGATTTCACCCGCTCCGCCTTTCGAGCCTGTATAAAGTTTTCCATTTAATATCAATCCTCCACCTACACCCGTTCCCGCAAAATATCCTACTACGTTTTTATATTTATCCAGACCGCCAAATTTCCATTCACCCAATAAACTCGTATTGGCATCATTTCCGACATAGACCGGTACATTGTATTTTTCTTCCAAGGTTTTTTTCAGATTGAATCCGCTGAGAGGAAGATTGGGAGTGAATGTTATTACACCCTTTTTAATAATTCCCGGAACACCTACTCCAATAGCATTGATATTATCTTTATTTTCTTCAATGGAGTCTATCACTTTAAATAATCTGGATATCACTTCATCTATACCCTTGTGAGTTTTGGTGGGTTTTTTCTCCCTATCTATCATTTTATTTTTTTCATCAAATGAAACACCGAGAATTTTGGTTCCTCCAATATCAATTGCAATATTCTTTTTCATAATGAATCTTCCTCCCTGCTATTAAGAGCTAATTGTTTAATATTTTTTTCATATAATTTTGATAAATAGAACGATAGATTTTTTTCATAACTGTATAATTATATAACAAATTTTTATTCGGAGAGAAATATAAATGAAATTTTTACTTTTATTGCAAGATTTGTTTTGCACAAATAATAATATTTTTATGTTTTAATTATTTATAGACAATAAATAGGAGGAAATTATGAAAGAAATTTATATTTTAGGCGGTAAAAAACTTGAGGGTACTGTGAAAATAAGCGGTTCAAAAAATGCTGCATTACCAATTTTAGCCTCAACGGTAATGATTAATAAGGAGATTACTATTAAAAATATTCCCGAACTGAAGGATATTTTGACTATGTTGAATTGCCTTCAACATGTGGGGAAAAACGTTAATTTTGATAATAATACGGTTACTTTAAAGCCGAGTAATATTAAAACCGGAGAAGTCTCATACGAATATGTTAACAAGATGAGGGCTTCATTTAACTTACTGGGTCCTCTTTGTATGATATGTGGTACTTCCAAAGTGGGAAAACCTGGTGGCTGTAATATTGGGCAGAGACCGATTGATTTTCACATAGCGGGATTGAAGGCTTTGGGATTTAAATATATTGAGGAACATGGTGATATCACACTCATAAAACCTGATGAATTTGATAAAAAACTGCACTATTCCCTTCCATATAAAAGCGTGGGGACAACCGAACAACTCATGTCTACTGCAGCACTGATATCCGGTTCAATAACAGTTCTGGAAAATGTGGCAATGGAACCTGAAATTATTGATTTGCAGGATTTTTTAAATAAATGTGGAGCGAAGATAAGTGGCGCCGGTACAGACAGAATAACCGTACACGGCGTAAATGAATTGAACGGATGTGAGTATAATATTATTCCTGATCGAATTGAAGCAGGGACTTATATTCTCGCCGCCATTGGTACTAGGAGCATAATTAAAGTTCAGAATATTAATACAGATCACATTCAAAAATTGATTCAGGTTATTAAATCCATGGGTGCGGAGATCCACGGAAACAAAAATGAACTCATAATTGATGGAAATAAAAAACTGAAAAATCTTAACATTGTTACTGCGCCATATCCGGGGTTTCCAACAGATTTACAACCAATAATTTCCACGGTTCTTTCAACAGTTGAAGGTGAATCTTCGGTGAATGAAAATGTTTTTGAAAACAGGTTTAATTATATTGGTGAATTAGGAAGAATGGGCGCAGATTTGAAGGTGAGGAATAATTGTGCATATATAAATGGGGTTAAAAAACTGAGCGGGGCAGAAGTAACTGCAACCGATATCAGGGCAGGAGCCGCTCTCATTATTGCCGGTCTCATGGCTGAAGGCGAAAGTATAATATACGATGCAAATCACATATTCAGAGGTTATGAGCTTCTGGAAGAAAAAATAAGTGGATTGGGAGGAAGTATAAATATTTACTGATGGGAACGATAGCTGTAGAATCATATAATTCGGGTCTTTTAGACGAAAAAATTGAATATTTTCAAAATAAAATGAAAAGGTGTGATATTTGTCCCAAAAATTGTGGAATAGATAGAATTTCAGGATTCAGAGGTTTTTGTAAGCAGGGAATAAATCCTAAGATTTCTAATTCTGTTCTTCATTTTGGAGAAGAACCTCCGATTTCGGGTGATGGTGGAGCCGGTGCAGTATTCTTTTGTGGTTGTACGATGGCTTGTGTTTATTGTCAGAACTTTGGATTCAGTCAACTTGGTCGTGGTAAAGAGGTATCTGTGGAAGAGTTGGGGGAGATATTTTTAAAAATCCAGGAAATGGGTGGTGAAACACTCGATTTAATAACGGCGACACCAAATATTCCGGGATTTCTAAGTTCTTTAAAATATTCTATAGAGAGAGGATTCGATCTCCCTATAGTTTATAATACTAGTAGTTATGAAAAATTTGAAACTATCTCTTGGCTGGATGGAATTGTGGATGTTTATTTAGCTGATTTACGTTATACTGATGATAACAGCGGTTTAAAATTTTCGGGAGTGAAAGATTATTGGACGGTAGCCAAAAAATCTATCGGAGAGATGTTCAGACAAGTTGGCGCCTTTAAAGAATTTGATGATTATAAAAAAGGATTGATAATAAGATACTTAATACTTCCAAATAAAATAAATGATCTTGAAATAGCCGCTGATTTTATTAAATTCAATTTATCTCTGTCGGTTCCGGTTTCATTAATGGCACAATATAAGCCTCTGTATAAAGCAAAAGACTATTCAGATATAAACAGAAAAATATCGAATGAAGAATACGAATACAATAAAAAAATTTTATTCAATAACGATATTATTAATGGTTGGTTTCAGGATATGAATAAAGATGAAAAATTCAGAGTAAAGGCGATAGGAATATGATATTTGTTTTTTCTATTTTAATGTGGTTTTCGATTTCTCCGGAAATAAATATAGCAAATGTTTTTCTTGGGATTTCCGTATCGGTTTTCGTACAGGTTATTGGATACATGATGTATCCGAATTTTTTTACATTAAAATTTGTGTTGAAACTTGTAGTGTCTATACCAAAAGTTTTATATCAGGCATTTAAAATGATTTTAACAAAAAATTATTTTACAATTATTGATAAAAAAGCCCCCGAAAAAGAAGATGAGGAATTTTCTCAAGTGGTGAATATAAATTTTACACCTGAGGAGGTAGTCGTCACGAAAGAATATGATCACTTGATAATTCATAAGGTATCAAAAAAATGATTTATATTATTTTATTCTCAATTTTAGTCGCTACTATAATCATGTTTTTTTATATGAACAAGAATGATTCCTGGAAAATTTTAATAGGCTATTCTTCTATTGCAACGAAATTAGTTATATTACTCATATTTTTGGAAGATTTGATCAATGCGCAGTATTTATCGTCCATATTAATTATATTTTTATTTCTCAGTTCAGGCGGCACAATAATTGCCGCATATTTCTTGGGGGCAAAAGAATGAATATAATATCATATATACTGGTTATCGGTGGTGTTTTTTTAATACTGGGAGGGACGATAAAAGCTCTGATATCGAAGAATGTTATCGATTCACTTCATTTTATAGGTATATCGGATACAGTTGGATTGAATTTGTTGGTTGTATATGCAATTCTTAACAAATATTTGACGGTTTTTGAGGGAATAACAATAATGTTTATACTCATAGTATCTGGAACAGTTCTAACGCATGTGATCGCCAGATCTATTTTAAAAACTAAAAAGGAAAAGTAATATGATTTTATTCATTATGATAATAATATTATCAGGGGCATTTTTGTTCTCGGGAATTTCTGTGATTTTAAAAAAATCGAATTTCGACAGTATAATTTGGTTTGGATTACTTGGTTTGTTTTCATCGCTGATAATGCTTTTATTAGGAGCTCCTGATGTTGCATTGACTCAATTTACCGTTGGAGTCACCCTGGTGGTACTGGTTTACATAATGGCCATAAGAAAACAGAGGAATATTGTTGTTGGATATGTTCAAAAACCATTTATGTTCAAAGAAACTCACGGAAAATTTGAAGGGATTGAATGGGAAATAATAAAAAGATTTGAAAAACTTTCAGGATTCTCTATAAATTTAAAAGAATTTAAATCCATAGAAGAAGGAAAAAAGCATATTCATGACAGAAAAATTGATATTCTCGTTGGAGGATTAATAGAGGATGATTTTGATACGGAAAGGACGATCAAATTACCTTATCTGGACACATTTATTTTTAAGATCGATGATGAATATCTTGATTATGCATCGTATAAAAATTTTATGAAGAACAAAATAATTAATTTCAGCAAACCACACTCAAAGGCGAAATATATTATTTCATTCTCTTCTAAATCGAAAGATCTTTATGAATTGTTGAAAGAAGAGCTGGATGATTTACAAAAAAACGGTGAACTAATAAAAATAGTGGAGAGATTTTTTTGAAAAAAATTTTTTCTGTAATAATAATTGTTTACATTATAATAATGTCCTTTTTCCTGATTGATCTTGAAAAGGCGAATAATACCAATATGAACATTGAAAATATTATGCTGAGAGTAAATATACCGAATACAATAACGGCTATTTATCTTGAAACCAGAATATATGATACTATATTTGAAGTTGTTTTATTTTCGCTTGCGGCTGTCGGAGTAAATTTTATATTAAAAAATGAAAAGGTTCATTCCTTAAAAAAACAAACACTTATTTCGGCTTCACATATTTACAGTATATTTTTGTCTGCAACATCTATTACTTTATTCGTTTATATAGTTCTTTATGGTCATTTGTCCCCAGGAGGAGGTTTTGGGGGAGGAGTTGTGCTCGCCAGCGGGATAGTTCTGTACGCGATTTCTGCGAACTATAATAAAACAAATAATACTCTTGTTAAATATAAAATCGAAGAAATATCCAATATTTCATTTTTAATAATTGTAACCATCATGATATATACGGTTTTTTCCGGGGATTTTTTGAGAGAAATATCGCAGGGACAAGAATTCGGAAGTCTTTTCAGCGGTGCATTAATACCTTTGTTAAACTTGCTCATAGGTTTTAAAGTTTTTGCGGGTTCCTGGAAAATGTCAAATGATTTTGTAAAAAGGAGAGGTACTCTATGAATCCCGGAGAATTCGTGGTTTATATTTCACTTGCAAGTTTTGCAATTGGTTTTATTGGAATGGTAATAAATCCAAATATGATCAAAAAAATAATATCTCTCGGTGTTGTGGAAACATCGGTGACTCTTTTTTATGTTGGTATTTCGGCTTTATCGGGTACTGTTCCTCCTATTATAACTTCAATTCCATTTGTTGAAGGACAATATGCAGATCCTGTTCCTCAGGCCGTTATAATAACAGGAATAGTAATCGGTTTCGCTTTATTATGTCTCTCACTTGTTTTCACTATCATGCTTTATAATCGTTATCACACTCTTGATGTCAGAAGTCTGGAGGAAATCTTTCAAAGGGAGAACGAGCATTGATTCCATTAATGGTTTTATTACCGATTTTTATAGGAACTATTCAGCTGATCTTTAGAAAATATAGAAAATTTAATATAGCCATTTCTTTCATCTATTTAATATTCAACTTATTGCTGATCATTCATTACAGAGGAGAGAATTTTCAATATGTGTTGAGCAATTGGGGTGATTTAGGAATAACTGTTGGATATGATCAAATGACGGAGATGTTTTTAATCGCTGCGCTCATCGTATTCTCTGCGGTTATTTTCAATTCTCTGAGTAAAAATTATCCGGGATTTTTTTATTCATTGATATCGATACTTTACGGGGCATTGAACTCAATATTCGTGTCAAGGGATCTTTTTAATGTTTTTGTTTCGGTTGAACTTGCTTCTATATGTGTTTTTATTCTGATAGTTTTTCAAAAGAAAGGAGCTCAGATCTGGGCTTCGTTGAAATATCTGCTGATTTCTTCGTTTGGATTTAACGTTTTTTTACTCGGAATAGGAATTGTATATACGAACACAGGAACATTTTCCTTTGAAGCATTGAATATGGCCGATGAGTTTTCAGCATTACTGATATTCGGAGGATTATCGGTAAAATCAGGATTATTCTTTCTCTCGTTATGGTTACCGGATGCACATTCAAAAGCACCGACCGAAGTATCGGCAATACTTTCGGGTGTAATTGTCAAAATACAGGTTTATTTGGCCATCAGATTTTTGCAATATGAATCTTTTCAATGGCTGGAAAATATCTACGTAATCGTAGGATGGATAAGTGCGATAGTAGGTGTTGTTTTTGCAATAAATGCCAAGAATGTTAAAAGAATTCTTGCATATCATACATTATCGCAAGTGGGATTCATGTTTGCAGTACCGAATATTTACGGGGCGGAGTATGCCTTCAATCATGCGATTTTTAAGAGTTTGCTTTTTATAGTTGTTGGAAATATTTATGAGAGAACAGGAATACTCAATTATAAAGAAATGAAGGGAAAGATAGCGAAGACAGACTATATTCCATTGATAATCGGATCATTAGCGATCATGGGATTTCCCCTAACGGATGGTTATGTCTCGAAACATGAATTGTTTATTCATTGTTCCACACCGGGGTTCGTGATTCTTTCTATTGCATCTATAGGAACTGTTATCAGTTTTTCAAAGTTCATTTTTCTTGGTTACTCAAAAGAGGGAAAAGGAAAATTTATTCCCGGAAGAAATATAGCATATTATTTATTAGTTTCTATAATATTCTATATTGGCATAAGGTTTTTTACTCTCTCAGATATACAGGTTACAATTTTTATAATTGCCACAGGAATAGGCATTTATTTTTTAGTGAAAAATAAGATAAAACCTTTGGACAATAGATTAGAAAGGTTAGACAATGCTCTTTTGATTTACATTTCTTTTATTGCATTTTTGGTGACTTATTTGAAATTTTTCATAATTTAAATAGATATTAATCGTTTCAAATGTAATCTGATTTTTTCCCAACTTTGGTACTTGAAAAAGAGTTAAAAATACTCTATAATTCAAGAGGTAAACGCAAGTGGCTCAATTGGTAGAGCGGCGGTCTCCAAAATCGTAGGTTGGGGGTTCAAGTCCCTCCTTGCGTGCCAGAAAAAAGGGAGTCATTATGGCTCCCTTTTTTATAGATTTTTCGTTTTTTCATTCATCAATTATATAGCATCAGATATTTCTATGTTTTATCGCTTTCAATCACAGGTTCCTATTCTGAGCGTTCCATATCCATATTTATCATTTATATTATCAATTATGTTATTGACTTTCTTGATTTTGTTGTCGGATTCGAAAATATCGAATATAGAGTATTGTAAAGAGGTTTCTTTTTGCAAATCGGAGAAAATAATGCCTAATTTTTTATAAAGCTCATTTTTTCTGTATAAAGAACATAAAAGTTTTTCCCCTACTTTGACGAGATTGAATGTATCGTTGGTTGCAGTGATGAATTTATGATCGGAAAAATCATATTTTACATATTCTTTATCATTTCCATGATTTTTTCTGGCGACAAATAATGTCATTAATTTTGTTTTCATATTTTTTCTTCTCATATTATAGGCCGCTTCAGAAATAAAATATGTCATTTTTATTTTGAGTTCATCAATGGTTCTTATGCTGTTGGAAAAGGAGGTTGATCTGCTTATACTTTTTGGTGTTTCATGGCTATCTGTATTTATACAACTGAAACCTTTAAGTTCGTATAAAGTTTTTAAAAGCGGAATTCCAAATTTTTTCTTTATGAAAAGTTCATCGCTGGTTATGAAATCATGAATGCTTTTGATGTTAAATTCATTCAGCCTTTTCTTCAGTCTTGGTCCTATTCCCCAAACTTTTGAAATTTCAAGTGATTTAAAGTAATCGTAGTTATATACCGGATTATTTATATAATAAACACCTTCATATTTTACATTTTTTTTTGCTTTATTAATAGCTAATTTTGCAAGAGTTTTTGTTTTGGAAATTCCTATAGAAACAGGAATTCCTATATATTTGTAGATATCTTTTCTGACACTTCTACAATAATTGATATAATTGATATTTTTCATACTGGTCATATCTGCGAACGCTTCATCTATTGAGTAAATATCAAAATTACAAAATTTATTGTTTAGAAATGTCATTATTTTTTTTGAAATCTTATTATAAAAATTATGATGCGAAGAAATGGCCTTTACTCCGGCTTTTTCAGCGATGTTTTTTATTTCAAAATATGGGATTCCCATTGGTATATTTAATTTTTTTGCTTCATTTGAACGTGAAACAACACAACCGTCATTGCCTGAAAGAACAATAACAGGAAATTTCTTTAAATTTGGTTTTATAAGCCTTTCGCAACTGACAAAAAAGTTATTACAATCAACAACCGCTATTACTCTATTTTTTTTCATTTTTTGAAAGCAGTCCCATGTAAAAATCATTGTATATCGTATACCATTTTTGAACGGTATTTTCTAATTTGAAATAGTGCATTATATATGCTATTAAAAGAGGAGTTAATCCAAACCATAACAACAATACTCCAATAGATGGGAAAAATACAAGAAATATTGTAACCACAGCATAAATAAGCATCACGAATAACATCACGAGCAAATGAACTAATCTTTCATGTTGAAGCCATCTTATCTGTTTGTCGTGATATTTTATGATTTCTGGGGTAATGTTTTCGATTTTGATTTTTTCTAAATATAAATTATGTTTACGGATGAACTTATTCATTTTATTTTTTATAAAGTATACTATAAAAGAACGACTTGTTTTTTACCAAAACAAGTCGTTTTATTTTATTTAAAAAACTTTTATAACACTTTTTCGCCTTCAATAAAAACGCTTTCCACTTGAGATCTGAATTCAAATGGATGTCCGGACCATATGGAGAAGTCAGCATCTTTACCTGGTTCTAACGAACCTACTCTGTCATCAATACCCAGAATTTTAGCTGGATTAATTGTGATCATTTTTAATAGATTCTCTTCATTTGCCCCGTATCTCAACGCTGTTCCCAATTGTATTGTTGTTGATTCAAGAGGAATTACCGGATGATCACACATCATGGCCGCGAGTATCCCCTTTTCATTGATAATTTTTATAGCTTCGAATGTCATGTCCTTGAGCTCCAGTTTTGTTCTGAAACCGAATAACGGACCCAACACCACGGGAATATTTTTTTCTTTGAGAAAATCGGCAATTTTATATCCTTCTGTGGCATGTTCTATTATTACTTTGAAATCGAATTCTTCAGCTATTCTGACAGCTGTCAAAATATCATCCATTCTGTGAGCGTGTATTCTTGCCGGGATTTCTTTATTTAAAACTTTTAATCCAACTTCCATCTGAGGATTAACATCTGAAAATGGAATTCCCTCACTCTCGGCCTTTTCTTTTTTTAGTTTGTAGTTTTGTACTTTGATAAAAAAATCTTTTATGATGGATGCAATTCCCAATCTTGTCAGTGGCATCTGTTTTTTTTCAATTCCATAAACTCTTTTCGGATTTTCACCGGTTGCCATTTTTAGACCTGCCAATTTTTTAATAACCATTTTATCAACGATTGGAATGTTTTTAAATTTGAAAATTGCTCCCTGACCGCCTATTGGATTTGCACTTCCAGGCAGGACCATTGCAGTCGTTACTCCTCCGGACAGAGCTCTTTTTATAGATGGGTCATTTGGATAAAATGCGTCAACAACACTAACTTCAGGAGTTACGGGATTAGTCATTTCATTCCCGTCTCCGTATTGTCCTCCGACTTCCTCTTCATATATTCCTATGTGTGAATGAGCATCTATAAATCCCGGGAAAATGTATTTGCCCGAAGCATCGATAACTTCGGAGGCCCCGGAATAGATATTCTGCCCTATGGAAGCTATCTTGCCATCTTTAACGAGTAAGTCGCCCACGAAACATTCATCGGTAATCGGATAAATTTTTGCTTTTTTAAATAGAATTGTCATTGTATACCCCCCATTAATTCTTTTGTTTTATATTATAGATCCTGGTCTTTACATTTTCTTTAAAAATTTCCCTTTGCACTGAATTTAAGGTTTTCTATGATTCCTATTTTAGTATTAATTTTTTTACCTATTACCTGATCTTTCAAGACAGAATCCGGATTTTTTTCTAAAGTTTTGATCATGCAGGTAAGTGCCTTTATTTTTTCCCTGTCATCCGACACTTCTTTATATATTCCTGTAAAATTTAAGGTGCGGTATAAATGCGAACAATTCCCATGATTATATCCTCCATCTACGAGAATCTGTCCATAAACATTTGGATTTTCTCTCAGATAATCGATTTTTCTCCCTTCGTTTGCACTATGAAAATACAATACTCCCTTTTCATGGTCATAACCATAGCTCAAGGTTATCAGGTATGGAAGGTTATTTTTACATAAAGCTAAAGTCATATACTTACATTTCTGAATAATTTCCTCAATAATTTTTTTGTCTTTTATTTCTCTTTCTTTTCTCATCAAATGATATGTATTGTTATTCATCATAGACCATTTTTTCCTGGGAATACCAATCGTCAAATCCATTTATAAAAGAAATAAGATTTATCTTTGAATTGTTGTTTATTTTAACGGAGAAATTATCTTTTCTTATCGTTTCTCCCAGAATATCATTTTTATAAACTTCTATTGAATGATTGGGACCTACAATTTTTGCCGTTTTTACTGTGCTTGTTTTTCTGGAAAATTTACTTGTTTTATTTTGAATTTCTATTTTTTCACTATCAATTTTTACAATATATAATTCTTCTCCAATAGAGTATTCAGTTTCACCAATTTTTATATCACCATATTCGATTATGATTTCGTGCTGTCTTCCAAAGAAAAAAAGTAAAACTCCTAGCACTACAATTACAGCGACGAAGCTTATTTTAATGATCCATCTTTTCACTGAGAACCACCTCTGTTTTCAATCGCCTCATTTTGTTCATCAAGTACAGCTTTGATCTCTCTGTTTTTTGCTGCCTGCCGCCTCCAGGCATATAAGGCAAGTGAAATCGCTATTACTGCATACGAAACGAATACTCTGAAATGTTCACCTATTTGAGCCTGCCCAACAAGCTCCTTACCAGCTCTCGGTGAAACGATAAATGTCATGTGGAATAGTACAACCCCTATGAAAACATTCGAAATATTTGCTTTAGCAACAGAAGCACCACCAATTAGCAAAGCAGCAACCGCAAATGTTCCGACCTGTTCATGACTGTTGTATGTATTCATTGTCCCAATGTTCTGTAAGAAGATTATTTGTCCATAACATGCTAAAACAGTTGAAATAACAATTGATAGAATTCTCGTTCTTTTTACTGCTATTCCAGAGGCTGCGGCTATATCGTTATCCTGACCAACAGCTCTCATATCCTGACCAAGTTTTGTCTTTCTGAACCAGATGATGAAAGCACATAATATTGCTAGAATTATAAACGAAAATATAGGAAGCGATATTGGTCCAATTTTCACCTCTATAAATTTATCAAAGGCTTGCCTTATATTAACCAGATCTATTGCATTTCTAATACCATATCCCCTTGGTAGAAGTATTTTCGGATTATTTATTGGGATAAAGTTACCCATTCCATATAGAACAAAGAGTTGATATACCCCGTTCATAAAAAAACCAAGCATAAAACCGGTTACCATCTCCCTTCCCTTAGCAGCATTTAATATTACACCTGCAATGAACCCCAGAATAATGGCTATCGGAGTTGAAATTATCATAGCCAGGAATATCCCATTTATTCCAACAACTCCCCAGTCAGTAATAAATATCAAACCAATTTCTCCAGCCATAGCTCCAAGAACTATACCGAAATTCATTCCCATTCCAGCCATTACAGGAATTAAAAGTGCCAAAACAAGGAAAGAATTTCTTCCAAGTCTTGTTATCATTTCATTTGCAAGATATTCAGGAGAAAAACCCGAAAGAGGTATTGCAAAGAAAAGTAATACAATAAAAAGAATTGGAACTGTATTATTAATTAAAAACTTTTTCGTTTTTTCTGAATTGCTCATGCTCATCCTCTCGCCTTCTTTCTTCTGGTAAGAGCGTAAACAATCATACCGTTGGAAACTATGATTCTTATTGTTTCAGACATATCGCTCTTAATTATATTATTAATTACAGATGGAGTCATAGTAAGAATTCCCTGGAACAGGAAGGTTCCGATTATTACATTCCTTATTGATGCTTTTCCAACGGAAGCACCACCGAGAAGCAGAGCAGCAATTGCGGGGAAAGCCATATAAAGTGGTGCCATATATAGTTGAATGAATCCAAATCCCTGTTCGTAAACCAGAATACCTATCGCTGCTATAATTGATGAAATTACAACAGAAACCAGTCTCATCTTATTTACATTAACCCCTGAAGATTTTGCATAAATGGGATTTGATCCTGTTGCTACCATAGCTGTGCCAGTTTTGGATTTAAAGAAAATCCAGACCATTAAGCACATGAAAGCAAAGAATATAAAACCACCTGTTGGAACATAAACTCCTCCGATCTCAAACGAAAGAAAATCATTCAGCACATGAAACCAATATTTTTCAACACTGATAGTGGTTCTCAAACCAGTTCCACCATATCCCCATATCATATTCGGGCTCTTATAAGGTAACAGCAACCACATCATGTTCATAAAAGAAACAGCAGAAAATCCTACATAAGTTGCAACGACCATCTCATCCCCCTTAACTCTGTTAAGGAGAAGTCCATATATTATTCCCAGTAGAATTGCAAAGGGGATTGAAATTCCAATTGCTATTATAAAACCAAAAATGCCTTTGACTCCTATTTCAATACTGGTAACAGCACCTAGAAGTCCTGCAATAATCCCTAATTGAAGTCCAAAGTTCAATCCACAACCTGATTTAACCATAGGCAAAAGTGATAGAACAAGTACACCATTGAATGTAAATCTAACAAGAACATCACTTATGGAAGTTCCTACTGAAACACCAACGAATGGAGCAATAACAAACATCGAGGCTAAGAAAAGCCCAATAATTATCCTTGGCCAGCCAATTTTTTCAATTGATTCCAATAATGAGTTTTTCATTCTGTTCCACCTGCCCCGTTGACATTAGATTCTCCAATCATAAGCAATCCAAAATCAGTTGCTGATCTAGATGGAGGAAGTATCCCTGCTATTTTACCTTCATTAACAATAGCAATTCTATCTGAAATAGATCTCAGTTCTTCAAGCTCTGAAGACGTTATCACTATAGTTATACCGGATTTTTCATTATATTCCTTTAATGCATTTAAAACCAATTCTTTAGCTCCCACATCAATACCCCTTGTAGGTTCAGATACAAACAGTATTTCAGGATTCAACGCAAAAGCTTTTGCAAGACATACTTTTTGCTGGTTACCACCTGAAAGTGCTCTTGCATATTGTTTTTCACTGGTGCATTTTATTTGAAGCATTTTAATATATTTTAAGGCTTCATTGCGAATTTCCCTATCATTTCTAAATTTAAGCAAACCACCAAGGTATTTTGTTATAAATCTTTCCTGAGCTTGCATTGCTGTAAAGGTAATATTCCAGTCTATAGGTTCGTCAAGAAGTAATCCAACACCTCTTCTGTCCTCTGAAACGAATGAAAACCCCAGATCCAGGATTTCTTTTGTAACATTAAGAGGTATTTCCTTTCCCTTGAACTTAACAGAACCCCTTGTAGGAAACAGTCCCATAATTCCGTTGGCTACACCTAGTTTCCCCTGTCCTGCAAGACCACCAATTCCAAATATTTCGCCTTTCTTTACATTGAAATTTACTCCCTTTACAACTTCGCCAGGCATAGCTACCCATAAATCCTTCACTTCGAGCAAATCTTCTTTCAATTCTTTTTTCATTTTAGAATGTTCAAAGTCGGATATTGTTCTTCCTACCATAGATTCAGCTATTTCCCTGGGATTAGTATTTTTTGATTCAGATTCAAAAACTAGATTTCCATCTCTAAGAACAAGAACTCTGTCACAGAGATTGAGAACTTCGTGCAATCTGTGAGAAATGAAGATTATTGACATACCCTCTTCGGCGAGTTTCTTTGCTGCTTTTATCATTATTTCAGCCTCTGATTCGGTCAGAACAGCAGTTGGTTCATCTAATATAAGGAGTTTTGTGGAAGCTCTGTCAATTTCTCTTGCAATTTCAGTAAATTGTCTGTGGCCAACAGGCATTTCTGCAACGACCATTTCCGGATCCAGATTTACATCCAATTTATTTATAGCATTGACGGCGCGTTTTTTCATATCTTCTCTATCAAGGTGTTTTAATCTGTCACCGAAAATGTTGACAGCAAAATTGTCTTTCATAGATTCTCTATTTAAAAGAATGTTTTCTGTTGCTGTAAATCCTGGAAGTAAAACGAATTCCTGATGAACCATACCAATTCCAGCATCTAAAGCATCAAATGATGAAGAAAAATGAGCTTCGTTATCATTAATGGAAAATTTACCCGAGAATCCACCAGTTTCGTTAATTACCGGTAAACCGAATAGTATATTCATTAATGTTGATTTACCTGCTCCATTTTCTCCTACTAAGCCAATAACTTCACCCTTTTTTACCTCGAAAGAAACGCTTTTTAAAACAACATTACCAAAAAAATCTTTTCCAATATTTTCAACCTTGAGTACAACTTCGTTTGACTCCATTTAAACACCCCGTTCACAGAAATTAATAAGAACAGGGGGGTGTTTTTTCACCCCCCAAAATAATACTTTAAGCTGGGTATATCTTACTTAACTTCGAAATATTTTTCTGGAACTACAAGGTCTGTCATTCCAAGGTATCCTTTACCAAATACATATGTATCCTGGTAAATCAGAAGGAAGTTATCCCATTCTTGACCTGTAGAATCAACATACAAAGAACCATTCCATCCTGCGCCTGGAGTAGCTGATGCGAAAGCTTCAAACAATGCTTCAATATCTTTAACATCATTTTTGTCTTCAACAACATCAATTGCAAATTCTCCAAGAGCTGCAGTTGTTGTATATCCGAATGAATATGCCCATGTTCCCATTCTTTCTGCTCCGCCTGCGTCAATAACAGCCTGTTCAACAACATCTAATATTGCTGGCCAGTTTCCTGATATTTCTTGAGGAATAGCAATACCAAGAGCACCTGGGTATCCCATCAATGGTGATGGTAAGTCAGCTTCTACGAAGTATCCGCCGAGTTCAGCTATTCTCTTTAAGAGAGGTTCTGTATGAGCATCATTTGTACAGAAGAATGCAGTATTCTGTCCGTAAGTTTCAAGCCATGCCGGAACCTTTTCGAGGATAAATTGCTGTGCACCAGCGATTCCAACGTCACTTGTAGGATCAGGTGAACCCATGTCAACAAATTCAAGACCTAAGTCTTTACATGCTTCTCTCATAATGTCTCTTCTTCTCGAAAGAAGTTCATAACTCATATGTCTTGGGAATGAAATATGAACAAATGTATCTGCTCCCATTTCCTTTGCAGCTGCAATTATCAAATAACCTCTTGCAACGTTATCTGGAGTTACACTCATATCTGCAACAGCTGTGATCATTCCTGGATCCTCATGAGGATTACCAGCAATCAAAAGAATGTCAGGATTCCGTTCTCTTATTGTTCTAAATGCAGCAACAGTTCCTGGAACAGCCTGATTAACAACGATTGCCTTCATTAGAGGATCGTCTGCCAATCCAACGATCTGAGCAATTGTTGTTTCCTGCTCTGTCATGAACTGATCAGGATAAGTAACATGAGTGATCATACCACCATCGGCAGAATCACCATATTTTTCTATAAGGTATTCTGCACCCCTTAAATCATCCTCTGATTGCGAGACTGTACCCGTTACAACACCAATGTGAAAATCAGCTTGTGCAAATGTAAAAGCTGTCAATAAAATGACAACAAACAAAACCATTAGTTTTTTCAACTTTGTTACCCCCTTTTGATAAAATTTAAGAAAAATTATAAAAATACTCAACACAATTTTAGCACCAATGATAGAAAGTTTCAATATTTTGTAATTTAGGTTTATTTGCATTTAAGCTATATAAACTAAATTAAAGAATTACACTTTTATATTACAATATATAACACTATATAATTTCCGTAATAGATTTGAAATTTTTTAATCAAAACGCACCTTGTTTATAACCATTTTATTCACTATATAAAATTCCTTAAAAATTCAGATAAAAACAATTTATAATGTATTATTATATAAAAAAAATTTTAACGCATATCCATAGACACGATTATTGAGAAAAAAACAAAAAAATATAATTAAGGTTTCCTTTATTTTATCACAACACATTGATAAATAAAAATGTGTAGGAAAATGAAAATTATCCCCTGCAAATCATCTATAAATTTCTTTTAATTCTAAATAATACAAACTATGAATTTTAAGATTAAAAATTATTATTGTAATAACAAATAAATTTTTCAAAATATTTATAATATTTTTGGTATGTGTCTTGACATATTATCTTTTCAATGTTAAATTTATCATGCTAGCCGAGGTGATGGAATTGGCAGACGTGGCGGACTCAAAATCCGCTGGGGCTGATAACCCCGTGCGGGTTCGAATCCCGCCCTCGGCACCATAGGGAAGGCTACGCCTTCCTTTTTTTATTAATGAGGATAATGTATTTGAAATATTTTGATTTCAATTTCAGTGGCAAAAATATTGATGAAACGACAATCGATATGATGGAAAAAATAAAAAATGGTGAGAAGCTTTATGTGCTCACTGTAAATTCGCTTATTGTTTATGAATATAAAAAAATGGAAACATACAGAAATGCCATCAAAAAAACTAATTACTATGTTCCTGATGGTGTAGGAGTTTTAAAACCACTAAAATGGATTTATAAAAAGCAGGTCCCAAGAATAACCGGTGTGGATTTAATCTATAAGATTTGTGAATATTCGTCAAAAGAAAGAGAGATGTCGGTTTTTTTACTGGGAACAAGGGAAAAAATTATATCTGAAGCTGCGAATAAATTAAATAAAGAGTACCCGGATTTGAAAATTGCGGGATACAACAATGGTTTTTTTTCTGAAAAAGAAAATGATTTTATTATTGAAAAGATAAACAGAAGTGGTGCCAGGATACTTTTTGTAGGGATGGGTATCCCAAAGCAGGATCTATGGATTTCAGATAATTTTCAGAAATTAAATATCAATCTGGTTATGGGTGTGGGAGGATCCTTTGATGTTATTTCTCAGAGATTGAAAAGAGCTCCGGATTTTTATATAAACCATAACCTTGAGTGGCTTTATAGAACGTTACAGGAACCCAAAAAAAGAATAAAAGTTGTTCCTAAAATTTTTAGTTACTCATTTTTAGCATTAAAATATGTGTTTAAGAATAAAAACAAACAGGGAGATGAATAAGCTTGAAAATATTTATCAGTTCTGATATCGAAGGAACCGCAGGTATAAATGACTGGGCAGAAACGACACTGAACAAACCGGAATACAAATATTATTCGGAACAAATGACCGAGGAAGTTAGAGCGGCTTGTGATGGAGCTATTAAAGCGGGAGCAACACAAATAATTATTAAAGATGCCCATGATACCGCAAGAAATATAAATCCTTCAAAATTGCCAACGATTGCGAAAATAATTCGTGGATGGTCCGGTAATCCTTTGATAATGATGTATGGGCTTGATAGTTCATTTGATGCTGCTATATATACCGGATACCACTCTTTTGCGGGTTCTGACGGTAACCCCCTTTCCCATTCTATGTCAACCAATATTTATTCCATTGAAATAAATGATGTCCTGACGAGCGAATTCACAATAAATTCTTTTACTGCCGCCTATTATAGAGTTCCGTCAGTTTTTATAAGTGGTGATAAATCTATTACAAACTTTGCGAGAAGTTTTATAGAAGGTATAAAAACAGTTACGACCCTTGAGGGAAAAGGGGGAGCTTCGACAAGTATTAATCCTGGTCTGGCGTGCAAACTGATTGAAAAAGGAGTTTTTCAATCTTTAAAGGGTGATTATAAAGTATTAATACCTGAACTCCCTGAAACATTCAGTGTTAAAGTGACTTATATGAGGCACAAGGATGCATATAAAAACTCTTTCTTTCCGGGAGTGAGCCAAACAGGTTCCAGAACGATATGTTTTAAAGAAACAGATTTTTATGAAGTTTTAAGAAAATTTCTCTTTATTTTTTAATTGAATGGTGGTTTTAATGAAGAACTTAATTTTTAATAATCGAGAGCATCAGGGAGTAACAGTGATAATTCCAGCTTATAATGAGGGACCTAGAATAAAAAACGTTATTGAACCAATTATTGATAGCGAATATATTCAGAAAATTATTGTTGTAGATGATTGTTCATCGGACGATACGTATCAAAGGGTAAATGAAATAAATTCTGAAAAACTTAAAATTATTCGGAAAGAAAAGAATGCCGGGAAAACTTTAGCGATGAAAACGGGAATTGATAATACTGAAACCGATTATATACTTTTCCTGGATGCCGATCTTACGAATATCATCTTAACTGATATAGAAAAACTCATTGTACCCGTTATAAGCAAAAAAGTCGATGTCACGATGTCCATAAGAAAGAACTCATTGAAAATTTATAAAATGTTGAAATGTGATTTTGTGAGCGGAGAAAGGTGCTTAAACAAAAATATTATAAAAAAAATATTTGTAAAACCAAAAATAGGATTCGGTATTGAAGTTTTAATGAATGATTACTTTATAAAAAATGAAATCAGTTTCGTATGCATTCCAGTAAATTTTTCAAATACAATGAAAAGTCAAAAGCAGGGTATGTTTAAAGGATTTATTAATGAATTCAAGATGATCATTCAAATATTCAAAGCTGTTCCGTTTTACAAAGTAATATTTCAAATGTTCAAAATGTCAAAGATTTCAAAGCGATACAGAAGAAAATTTAATTTGTGATTGTTTTTAATTGATCTGTTGTGTTATAATCTATCAGAATTATTAAGGAGGTGTGGTTTTATGAGAGATAATTATTCAATAGAGATAATTGTAGAAAAGAGAATAATCTTGGATTATAACCGTGGCTTCCTGAAGTTAAATAACTTTTAATAAGCCTTTATAATAAATTATTGGAAACCACGGTTATTGAAAAAACCGTGGTTTTTTATTATGGAGGTAAACAAATTGATAGGATTAGTGACGAATGTACAGAAGGGTTTAATAAATGTTTATATTGAAGAGGAATCAAAGGAAATCAAATGTATTTTAAGAGGGAAATTGTTCAATCAATTACAAAAGACTAAATCACTTGTGGTAGTTGGTGATTATGTTGAATTTGAAAAAACGCAGGGGAACAAAGGGGTAATAAAAGAAATAAAGACTAGAAAAACGAAGCTGGTCAGAAAAGGAGCGGGAAAAAAAGGAAAACACATGGAACAGATTCTTGCTTCAAATATTGATCAGGCATTATTGGTTTTTTCTGTTAAAGATCCTTCATATAAAACAAATCTTATAGATAGATACATAATTGCCGCCAAACACGGTGGTATAGAACCTATAATTATTTTCAATAAAGTTGATTTAGTAGATAAAAAGCTCATTGAAGAGGATATCAAACTATATAGAAAAAACAGTTATAAGGTTTTTATTACGAGTACTCTTACTGGTGAAGGTATCGAAGAAGTAAAAAAAATTCTTAATAATAAGATTTCGGTGTTCACAGGAATTTCCGGTGTCGGTAAATCTTCATTAGTCAACAGTATTTTAAATGATAATTTAGCCAAGACGGGTGAAATAAGTTCTTCACTATATAAGGGAAAACACACGACAACATCCTCTTCGGTATATTTTATTCCACAGGGCGGAAAGATAATTGATATCCCCGGGCTCAGAGAATTTGGAATTATCTCGGATAAGCATGAAATAGAAGAAACGTTCAAAGATATTTTTGAAATATCCAAAAGATGCAAATTCAGGAATTGCAGTCATACTAAAGAACCGGAGTGCGCTGTAAAAATAGCTGTGGAAGAGGGAAAAATAAGCGAGAAAAGATATAGGAATTATATAAAGTTAAAACAAGATTGCTGAAAGCTTTTTAAAAATAGTTTATGTATGAAACGGAATTTATCGAATGATATCATTTAAAAATCGGATCAAATAAAAAAATGATCCGATTTTAATGTATATTGGCTTTATTTTCCTGCAACGCTACTTAAAAAGCGAATGAGAAAATCTATTGATTTTCATATTTTATAAATTCTATAGATTTGATTATTGTCGGATTCATTGGTCTCGCCCTACTATCGGTCTTTTTTGAAGCAATTTTATCTACAACATCCATGCCCTCAAAGACCTGTCCAAAAACAGCGTGTTTATTATCCAAATGAGGACACCCGCCAATTTCAGAATATTTTTCTTTTATAGTTTCTTTTAAAGGGGAAAAATCTAAATGTTCTTGAGGAATTGAATTATTTTGAACAATGAAAAACTGGCTGCCATTAGTGTTGGGACCAGCGTTAGCCATTGATAATGCCCCTCTGAAGTGTTTAAGTTCATCAGAAAATTCATCTTTAAAACTTTTCCCCCAGATACTTTCTCCACCTCTTCCGGTATTCGTTGGATCGCCACCCTGAATCATGAAGTCATCGATAGTTCTGAAAAATTCACATCCGACATAATATCCTGCATTTGCATGCGTCTTAAAATTTTCTACAGTATTCGGAACTATATTCTCGAACAGTCTCAACTTGATATCGCCACTACTTGTATGAATAATACATATTTCCTCATCAATTTCCGGTTTTTCCAGTTGCATTATATTTTTTGACATTTTTTCCTCCCGATTATAAAATTTGTGCAAACTCATACGATTATATCATCCTTTCAAATAATTTAAAAAAATATTGCAATTCAATAATTTAAATTAATATATCGATTTTTTTTGATCAATGTATCGATGAAAAACAAATAATATTTATTTCAATATTTATAATTATAAAAAATATATGCATTTTTTTATTTTAATTAATTTTTTTATCTAAAGAATGAAAATATTTTTATATGTACTTGATAATGTTGAAATATATGATATCATAATAGTAAATATTTTTTAAGGAGAAAAATGATGAGAGTTTATCTTTATAATTTTTGGTTATTGGCAGCGGGAAGGGTAGTTTCTTTAACGGGTAGTGGAATTCAGGCTCTTGCATTATCACTTTACATACTTGATGTAACTGGATCGGGGACGATGATGGGAACTTTTTTAGTAGTAACATTGCTTCCGAAGGTTATATTTGCACCATTTGCGGGAATAATTGGTGATAGATTCAATAGAAAGAATATAATGGTTTTTATGGATTTTGGAAGAGGAGCAGTTATTTTCATCCTTGCTTATATTGCATTTACTGGAAATCTGCCACTTTATATAATTTATATTTCTCAAATTTTTATATCTATAATGGATATATTCTTTGATCCTGCATCAAACGCTATGCTTCCTGAACTTGTACCAGAGGAAAAGCTGACAAGAAGCAATTCAACTCTGAGTGCATTAAACGCTCTAAGTTATATTGTAGGCCCTGCTTTCGGAGGAATATTATATCCTTTAGGAATAAAAGTTGTATTCATTATTAATGGCACTTCATTTGTGGTCTCCGCAATAAGTGAAATGTTTATAAGATATAGGCAAACAACGGAAAAGAAAAAGATGACACTCAAACAGTTCTTTGAAGACTTTAAATTCGGGATAGTATATTTTAAAAATCATAGATTTGTCTTAAATATGATGGTGTTTTTCATGTTAATTAATTTTTTAATTGCACCTATAGTTATGGTTGTCCTTCCTTTTTTTGCCAGAGAAATAATAGGATTTAGTAGCTTCCAGTATGGACTTATGGAAGGTGCCTGGGTATTTGGAACATTGATTGGAAACATTCTCATAGCAGTTTTCCTTTCTAATAAAAAGATAAGCACACTCTTTAAAAGAGGATTTATAGCTCAAATGATTTTCTTTGTTTTATTCAATATTGTAATGTTCCCAATAATGACAAATATTCTAGGGGGAGCTTCATGGCTTTACCTTGGAATTATATGTTTTATATTTATATTTATGGGAATTTTCAACGCTCAGATAAATACACCTATAAACATATTTTTTCAGAAATCTACTCCATCAGAAGTAAGATCAAGGGTATTTTCGGTTCTTGGAGTTCTATCTCAGTTAATAGTTCCACTTGGAACAGCTATTTATGGATTCCTTGTTGACAGTATACCTGCACATATACTGACACTGATATCGTTGGCAGTAACAGTATTCTTCTCGATTCTTTTCTTCATAAAAGGAGAATATAAAAATATGGATATAAATAAATCTGATCAAAAAGCAACTGCCGCAAACAATGAAGGCACTTAATACAAATTATTGGGAATCGGTAAGAAAATTATAGAAGTAAGATCGATTAACGGACTCTCTCCTTTTTTTAAAAATCTTACTTCTCTTTTTATATTTTTAATAAATTATGGTTGATATTCAGAAAAATCCAGGAAGCATGAAAAAATACATTTATTAAACAATAAATCAAAATAAAGTTTTTTATTTTATTTCATCAACTAAGTTTGTATATTCTCGGATAAATTTATCATTCTGTCTCCAGTTCTCTTTAACTTTTACGAATAATTCGAGTTTAACTTTTACATCAAAAAGATATTCCATATCTTTTTTTGCCAATTTTCTGATTTTCCCTATCATACTTCCTTTTTTACCTATAATTATGGGTTTTTGTGATTTTCTTTCGACTATTATATCCGCCATTATATCGAATGAGTCATGTTCATCTTGAAATTTTTGTATATAAATTCCCACTGAATGGGGAACTTCTTCCTTGGTAAAAAAAAGAATTTTTTCCCTTATTATTTCGGATATCATGAATTTTATTGATCTGTCTGTGATAGCTTCTTCTGAAAACAAAGGATGCCCTTTTGGAAGAAATCCGACTACAGTGTTTAAATAGGAATCAATCCCGTAGCTTTCAGTGACTGATATGGGAATAATTTTTTCATAAGTGGGAAAGAGTTCATCTATTTTTTGGATGAAATTTTGAATTACTTCACTTTTAAAAACTTCTTCTTCATTCAATTTATCCAAGTTTTTTAAAACCGTATCTATTTTATTTATAAGAATTATTACGGGTGTTGTGCTCTTTGAGATGTGATTGAAAACAAGCTTATCGGATTGAAAAATGCCGTCTTCAATATCTAAAATTACAGTCAACAAATCTACACCATTAAGAGCGTTCATAGCTACCTGTAATATATATTTTCCCAGCATATGTAGTGGTTTATGAATTCCGGGAGTATCGTAAAAAACTATCTGTGTATTATTTTTGTTTACAATGCCGCCTATTCTATTTCTGGTAGTTTGAATTTTATCTGAAACGATCGCTATCTTCTCACCAACGAGAAAGTTGAGTAATGAGGATTTTCCAACATTCGGTTTCCCAATTAACGATACTATTCCCGATCTGTAATCACTATTATTCATCTAGTTCTGAATTCAAAAGGGAAAGGTCACCTATTTTGAATAATACATTATCAAATGATTTTAAAAACCCCAATCTATTCATTCTTATATCTTCTCTCTCATCCATGACGAAAACATTGTCAAAATATTTATCTATAACATTTTTTGAATTCAGTATTGAATCTAAAGACTCCGTGTAATCAAATTTCTCAATTCCTCTTTGAACCGAATCATAGATTTTCATATATTCTTTGAAAAGTTCTTTTTCCTCCTGCAGGATGAATAGTTTGCCTTCAAAATCGGACCCTTCATGTTTTTTAGTAATATTGTGAATTCTCTGGAATGCGGTTATTAAATCTTTAAATTCTTTCATTGTCATATATTTAGTTAAATTATCCGCCGTTATCCATGCGTTATATGGAATGTCATATTTATTCAGGCTGGCTTTGATAACATTTTTTAAAAAACCCTTTTCCAGTAGAATGGCTTCGACCCTGCCCATTATGAAATTGTTTACCGAATCCTTTATTTTCGCATAATCCTTTCCAAGAATTTCAGCCGATTTAGCCAATATTTCGTCTAAACTCAATTTCCAACCGTTATTAATCATCACCTGAATAATTGAATTTACCTTTCTTCTTAGCGCATATGGATCTTTTGAACTCGAAGGAATGTTTCCAACAGAAAAATTACCAATCACAGTATCGATTTTGTCCGCAATGCCCACTATTGTCCCTGTAATTGTTTCAGGAATCTTTTCGATATTGTATTGCTCTTGAATTCCCCATGATACTAATTCGTTTTCTCCCTGAAGCAATGAATATATTCTTCCCATTGTCCCCTGGAGTTCAGGAAATTCATAGACAACCATCGTTACCAAATCGGCCTTTGAAAGTAATGCTGTACGCTCAATCAATTTTTTTTCGGATTCTGAAGCACACAATTTATCTGCAATAAATTCCGATAATTTTATTATTCTATTGGTTTTATCATATAGAGTACCTAAACCGTTTTGAAAAATAACATCTTTTAAATCCGTAACATTTTTTTCAAGTGATTTTGATATATCTTTTTTAAAGTAAAAATACGCATCTTCCAATCTTGCGTTGATAACTTTTTCATATCCATTTTTCACATTGTTTTTTGGGTCCGATGGACCATCTTGAAATGCAATAAATTTATTTGAAATTATGTTATTTATATAAATTGGAAAAGTTCTTTGATGATGTTTAATGGTTGTTATTATTATTTCTTTCGGAAGTTCTCTGTACTTTTCTTTGAATTCTCCAAACACAGCCGTAGGGTACTCAGTGAGTGTCTCTATTTCATCTATGAGTTCTTCATCTATATTAACTTTTGTATTTTCATTTTCACATTCTTTCAATTGTTTTATAATTCTTGATTTTCGTTCTTCGTTATCTGTAATTACGTAAGCTTTTCTGAGCCTGTCAAAATAACTTTCAGGATTGACAGAAATCTCACCGACAAAAAAACGATGACCTTCAGATTTATCGGAACTCTTTTTACCGTATATGTTTAATGGAACTATTTCGTTATCCATTACGCTCGCTATCCATCTTATTGGTCTTACAAATTTGTAATTACCTTCTCCCCATCTCATCGGTTTTTTGAAGTCTATTTTTTCCAGAGTTTTTTTTATTATATCTGGGAGTAAATCAATTGTTTTTTTTCCAGTAATTTCGTTTCTTACGTATACGTACCTGCCGCCATTTGCTTCATTGATGAAAACATCTTCAGGTTCCTTTTTATTCGCTTTTAAAAATCCTTCCAGTGCTTTAGTGGATTTTCCGTCCCGATAAGCAATTTGTTCGCTTGGTCCTCTCTTTTCTTCAATGAAATCTTTCTGTTTTATATCAATATTGTTCACTATCGCTCCGAATCGTCTGCTGGCGGAGAATATTTTTATATAATCGTAATTTAAATTATTTTCTTTTATATTTTTTTTCAAATTATTCAAAAATTGCTTTCTTAAAAGAGCTATTTCGCTTGTCGGCAATTCTTCTATACCTATTTCAATTAAATAATTACTCATATTTTTTATCCTCCCATTCCACATATTTTGTTGCAACGATTTTTGCCATCTCCCTGATAGATTTTATATACGTTTGTCTTTGAGTTACGGAAATAGCATTTCTTGCATCCAAAAGATTAAAAGTGCCGGAACATTTTATTAAATAATCATATGCGGGTAAAAAGAGATCGTTTGTTATACAATTATCGAATTCTTTTCTGTACATCTTGTACAGGTTGAACAGCATTTCAATATCCGCGATTTCAAAGTTATATTTTGACCAGTCTCTTTCATTTTTCAGGAAGACATCTCCATAGGTAAATTTTTCATTCCATTCAACATCGAATATACTGTTTTTATTTTGCAAATACATCGCTATTCTTTCCAGGCCAAATGTGATTTCAAGAGAAACCTGTTTTACGTTTATTCCCCCTACTTGCTGGAAATATGTAAATTGGGTAACCTCCATTCCATCGAGCCATACTTCCCAACCTATTCCCCACGCTCCAAGAGTTGGAGATTCCCAGTTATCTTCAACAAATCTGATATCGTGATCAGTCGGAATAATTCCTAATGATTCGAGAGATTCTATGTATAATTCCTGTGCCTTTTCCGGAGAGGGTTTTATGATAACCTGATATTGAAAATATTTTTGAATTCTCATTGGATTTTCTCCGTACCTGCCATCAGTAGGCCTTCTGCACGGCTGAATAAAAGTAACAGCCCATGGTTTTGAACTGAGGGATTTCAAAAAAGTTGAAGGATGAAAGGTCCCAGCGCCCATTTCTAAATCATAAGGTTGATCAATTAGACATCCTTTGCTGGACCAAAATTCATTCAATTTTGCTACTATATCCTGTAAATAGTACATCGTAACCTCCACCTATTCAATTGAAATTAAATAATAATAATAGGGTTGACCACCCTCATGAAGTTCAAATTCAATATCGGAATAATTTTCCTCAAGCTGTTGCATTAATTTTTTTGCTTGATTTTCACTGACTTCTGAACCATAGAAAATAGTTATTACCTCTTTTTCTTTATCTTTTTTGAGTATATCATCGATTGCGTCGTTGATAAGTTTGTCCAGCCTTTTGTTTGACAAAACCATCTTTTCTCCATATATTCCAAGATACTCGTTCTTTTTGACTTTGATATTTTGTATTTTGGAATCTCTTACAGCATATGTAACAGATAAAGAAACAACATTTTCGATTGCTTCATCCATCTCTTCTTTTAATTTTTCGAAGGTCTGGATGTCATCATATTGTGTCAACGCCGCTATACATTCCTGACTGCTATTAGTTTCAAAAACATAAACTTTTTTCTCTGTATTTTCCTTTTCATACTCCTTAGCAGCCTCTTTAGCGGTTAAAATAATGTTTGGATTATTTGGAAATAGTATTATATCCTCACTCTTGAATTTTTTCAATGAATTATATATATCTTTTAAGCTTGGATTCATCGTTTGACCGCCGGTAATAATTTTATCCGCTCCAAGGTTCAACATAATTTTTGACAAACCTTCACCAGGAGAAACACATAATATTCCATGCTTTTTATCAGCGGCATAAACGTCCTCTTTGACTTCTCTCGCCTCTACAACATGTTTATGTTGTATTTTCATATTGTCTACTTTTACTTTTTGCATTTCGCCGTAGTCCAGCAATTTTTCAATTACTTTACCAGGATGATTAGTATGAACATGAACCTTTATCAATTTATCCTGTTTCACAAGAACGATTGAATCGCCCATACTTTCCAGATAAGATTTTATTCCATCTCTGTTAAAATCATTTTTATCATCATTCTGATTTATTATAACTTCTGTACAATAACTGAATTCAAGCTCTTCCATTACTCCCTGAACAACTGTTTCAACAAGACTTTTTGAGGTACTGAATCCCTTCGTTATATCAATGTCAGTTTCTGTACTTCCCAAAGCTGCAAGTTTAAAACCTTCAAAAATATAGGCCAATCCTTTTGCACCAGAATCAACAACACCCGCTTCCTGCAATTTTTTTAAATATTTAGGTGTTTTTTCAACTACATCAAATGCCTTTTGAGTCATTAAATCAAAATATCTTTTAAAATTTTTTTCATCTTTTAATTCTTCTTTAGTGAATTCAGCGAGCTTTCTTATAAGCGTGAGCATCGTTCCCTCTATTGGCTTCATAACCGATTTATAAGCAACTGTTTTTGCCATTGATAGAGCATTGGTAAATTCGGTAGTCGTTAATTCCTTTTTCGTTCCCGTGCCATCAGCAAAGCCTCTGAAAATCTGTGAAAGAATAACACCCGAGTTCCCCCTGGCACCCATTAACATACCGGTTTTAATAGATCCCAAAACTGTATCAAGATCTTTATCTTTTGCACTATCCAAATATGCGCAGGCCTCTATCATAGCTGCTGACATATTAGAACCGGTATCACCATCAGGAACTGGGAATACATTTAAAGTATTCAGTTCATCTTTATTTTTCAACAGACGTTCAGCGGCTTTTCTAAATGCAATAGAGAAAAAGGTGCCGTTGATACGTTCCATTTAATCTCCCCCAATCAGTCCTGCAAACCAACAACAGTTATATTTACTTTGACGTTGGTTGCTTCGGTTAATTCTTTGAGTCTGTGATAAATATTTTCCTGAATGTTTTGAATTACTGTTGGTATTCTTACTCCATATTCCAAAACCAATTCAATATCTATAACCAGGGTTCCATCTAATTCTTCAGATATTTTTATACCCTTTTTTTCTTCATTCCCCAATAACTTTGCCAAAAATCCCTGATTGGGAACTCCCATATCCACCGGACCGTATGATTCCATCACAACAACTTTTACAATGGTATGCAAAGCCTGAAGAGAAATTTCTATTTTTCCAAATTCAGTTGTTATTAACATGAGTGTACCCCCTGATTTCATGGATATTATTTTTTATCCCTGCCATATCTATACTCAGATCTGATAAAATCTCATCTCTTTTACCCTGAGATGTGAAAATATCATCAATTCCTACAATATGAATGTTACCATTATATTTGTATTTTTGCCCGTATGTCAAAACAGTTGAACCAAATCCGCCATTTATTATTCCCTCTTCAACTGTTATTATATCCTGATAATTATCGAAAATATTTGATAAACTTTTCAAATCCATAGGTTTTATATTTCTACAATTATAAAGAGTAACATTTTCCTCTTCAGCGAGTGAAATTAATTTTTTACTTAAAGGCCCGATAACTAACAGTGCTATTTCGTCACCCTTATTCAGTAGTTCCCATTTTTCTATATCAATTTCTTTCATATTTACATATATTTCATTCAACGTAATTTTTTCTTTTTCTTTGGGATAACGTATCGCTATGGGACCATTTAAAAAACCTCTGGTGAGGATTGTATAAAGCATATTTGCCAGTTCCTGTAGCGAAGAAGGGGCAAATAAGGAGAAATTTGGGATCATATTTATATATGAAATATCAAAAACACCATTATGAGTCGGACCGTCTTCACCAACTATACCCGCTCTGTCTATTGCAAAAAGCACCGGAGAATTTTGCAGAGCAACGTCATGAATTAATTGATCGAATCCCCTCTGCAGAAAACTTGAATAAACTGCAAAAATAGGTTTTATGTTTTTCAAAGCAAGAGCGGAGGCAAATGTTGTGCAAAGCTGTTCCGTTATTCCAAGATCAAAAAAATAGTTTGGAAATTTTTTTGAAAAATCTTTTAATCCAACTCCATCCGGCATCGCTGCACTTATAGCGACAATATCGTTTCTGTTATTGCAAATTCTTTCAAGGGTTTTTCCAAAAACCAGGCTGTAAGATATATATTCAGAACCTATGTCAGTATTTTTAGCGCCTGTTAATTTGTTAATATTTGAAACACTGTGAAAAACAGTGGGATCTTCTTCGGCATATTTTATTCCTCTTCCTTTTATTGTATTTAAATGCAATATCGTCGGATGGTCAGAAATTTTAATGGATTGCAGATTTCTTTCAATTTCTTTTATGTTATGACCGTTTATTGGACCATAATATTTTATTTTCAAGTCTTCAAAAATATTTGAAAGCAAAAGAGCTTTTTTTACGTTCTGTTTGAATTTTACAAGGGTATTTTGAATAATATTGAATTCATAATCTTCAAGAAATTTTTTCATATCTTTTTTCAAGGAGATATAACCTTTGTTCACTCTCAAATCATTTAAATGCTTTGATAAAGAGCCGACGTTTTTTGATATGCTCATACCGTTATCATTGAGAATTATTTTTATTTTAGAATTCAAATTTGAAATTTGATTGAGTGCTTCAAAACAAATACCAGATGTCATTGCTCCATCACCAATTACTACTATTACATTTTTGTTTTCACCGGTTATTTTTAGGGCCTTTTCTATGCCTAATCCGGCGGCTAAGGCTGTTCCGCTATGCCCTGTACCGAAATGATCGAATTCACTTTCAAATATATTTGGAAATCCGCTTATGCCATTTTTTCTTCTCAGAGTTTCAAAACTTTCATATCTTCCGGTTAAAATTTTATATGTATAAGCTTGGTGCCCGGTGTCCCAGAGAATAATATTGTCTTTAGGATCAAAAACTCTCAGTAATGCAATGGTAAAATCAACTGTTCCCAGGTTCGATGCAAGATGGCCATTGTTGTTGGAAACGGTTTCCAAAATACTTTTTCTTATTATATTTGAAAGAATATTCAATTCTTCATACGATTTTGACTTTAAAGTTCTGTACAATGGTGTTTCCATTATTCCTCCAATTCAAATGATTCGTAAATATGCCTCAAAAGTATAGCAGTAGTAACACTTCCCACACCTCCGGGAACGGGCGTGATTGCACTGGTTTTATCAAATATATTTTCGTAATCCACGTCTCCAACATATTTACCATTTAAATAATTGAATCCAACATCGATTATAATAGAATTTTCTTTAATCATTTCTTTTTTTACAAAAAGAGGACTGCCAATTGCACTGACGAGTATATCTGCTTCTTTTGTTATTTCATCAAGACCTTTTGTACGTGAATGGCATACCGTAACAGTGGCATCTACGCCTTTTTTCAGCATCATCATAGCGAGAGGTTTTCCAACAGTTGTCGAACGCCCCAGGATAACAACTCTTTTTCCTGATATTTTTATATTGTAGTATTTGATTATTTCCATGACAGCTTCTGCCGTAGGAGGAGCGAAGAGTTGTTTTCCAGTAAATAATTTTCCTAAGTTATTTTCTGTTCTTCCTTCGATGTCTTTTTTTGGATATAAAAGCTTTAATCCCATCTCCTCATCAAAATTCCTGAAAGGATGCATGAACATCACACCGGAAATCTCCGGATCGTCGTTGAATTCTTTAATGTCCTTTTCGACGTTTTCTGCATCGACGATATCTACGATGAAGTCAATTTTTTTGGCCGATCGGATTATTTGATTTATATACGCTTTGTTCGCTTCATCTGGGTTATCACAATATAAAATGGTTCTTTTCCCGATGGATTTGTTTTCTGTTTTTTCTTTTAAAAAAACAAGGATGGATTTTGAGACCCTTTTTCCGCTCAGTATTTTTGTCTCCATCAGAACAGTCCTTCAATATTGGAATTATTATCAATATCAATAAACTCCGCATTTGGAATTTTTGGTAATCCGGGCATGAGGTTGATCCCTCCTGCAACAACCACTAAAAAACCCGCACCGCCTGAAACCCACATATCATCAACTTGAAATATATAATCGTCGGGAATATTTTTGAGTATTTTTGCATCATGAGTTATAGAATACTGAGTTTTGGCGATGATTATCGGTAGTTTATCATATCCATTTTTCTTGATCTTTCTTAATTTTCTTTTTGCTTCAGGAGAAAGTTTGTAATCACTTGCCCTATATATTTCCTTTGTAAGTTTCGCTATTTTTTCTTCAAAACTCATACTACTATCTAACAAGGGTTTATAATTAGAATTTTGCGAAGCCAATTTCACCACTTCTTCAGCGAGTTCTATTCCACCTTCACTACCCTTTGCCCATACATCCGAAAATTTATAAACAATGTTGTGTTTAGCACATAAATTTTCAAATAACTCCTTTTCTCTGATAGAGTCGGTCGGAAATTCGTTCAGAGCAACGATTACCGGAATACCATATTTTTTCATATTTTCATAATGTATTTTAAGGTTTTCAAAACCAACTTCCAGAGCTTCGAGTTCTTCTTCGTTTAGTTTTTTCCTGGATAGTCCACCGTGGTATTTCAGAGCTCTTATTGATGCAACTATCACTACTGCATTTGGAGTAAAACCTGCCTGAGGAGACATGAAATCCAGGAACTTTTCTGCTCCTAAATCTGCTCCAAAACCAGCCTCAGTAACAACGTAATCCGAGAGTTTTAAAGCTATTTTATCAGCAATAACAGTGTTTGTTCCATGAGCTATATTTGCAAACGGACCACCATGTATTATTGCAGGAGTATTTTCTATAGTCTGGACGAGATTGGGGTTTATCGCATCTTTAAGCAGTGTTGCAAGGGCACCCGAAACGTTGAGTTGTTTCGCTTTAATATAATCACCTTGCAGGGATTCAGAAATAATAATGTTGTCAATTCTTTCTTTCAAATCTTTAATATCATTTGCCAGACATAATATAGCCATTATTTCTGATGCTGCCGTGATTATGAAGCGATCCTCTCTCGGATATCCATTTTTTCTTCCACCTAAAGAAATGACGGTACTTCTCAGTGATCTGTCATTCATGTCGATAACTCTTGGCCAACTAATTTCTGTGGCGTCTATTTTTAAAGGATTTCCATTTTTTATTGAATTATCTATTATCGCCGAAAGAAGGTTATGTGCTATGGAAACGGCATGAAAATCCCCGGTAAAATGAAGATTTATATCTTCCATCGGAAGAACCTGAGAATATCCACCGCCGGCGGCTCCGCCTTTAATTCCCATTATTGGACCTATGGAGGGCTCTCTTAATGTAACTATGGAGCTTTTACCGATCTTATTCAACGCCATTGACAACCCGATAGAAGTAGTGGTTTTTCCTTCACCTGCAGGAGTGGGAGAGATAGCTGTAACCAATATTAACTTACCATCTTTTTTGTCTTTAAGTTCCTGCATAATTTTGTTCGATATTTTTGCAATGTAATATCCATATGGACTGATAAATTTTTTATCTATACCAAGCGAAGAATAAATTTCTTCAATTTGCCTCAATTCAGCCTTTTTAGCTATTTCCAGATCACTCAAAATATTTTACCTTCCTTATAATTTCTTTTTAGCATCAGAAGTGTGTTTTTTGGCAATATTATCTAGCACGCCATTTACAAATTTCCCGCCTTTTTCGCTATCATATTCCTTTGCGATTTCAATGGCTTCATCAATCGATACCTCAATTGGTATTTTGTCTTCATAAATCAACTCATATGTTGCCAATCTCAATATACTCTTGTCTATTATAGACAATCTTGAAAAATCCCAATTCAAGAGATTTTTATCGATTATTTCATCGATATTTTTCAAATTGTTGACCACGGTATTAAAATATCTTTTGGCACTCAATTTATTCGTTTTTGTCAAGTTTATATCTTCGGACTCGTTTTCAAGAAAAAACATTATCGAATCAAAATCATTGAACTCAATTTGAAAAATAGATTTAAAAACCAATTCTCTCATTCTATGTCTGTTGCTTTTATTTTTATTATAATTATTTACTATCTTTTTTTGTTTCTTCGGCATTATTTTTTATCCTGGATTTTTTCTCTTCCTCATCAATATTATCTTTATTGTTTTTTTGTTCTTTATCTTTATTTTCAGGAATCTCCTTTTTATCATCGGATTTATTGTCGGGTTTTACCGATTTCTTTTCCTTTTTAACTTTTACATTTTTTGATTTATCGTTTTCTTCTTTACTATTGTTATTTTCATTATCACTGTTGGAAAAATACAGGTTTTCTTCAACTATCTGAACATCATCAACCTTTATATTTATTTCATCAACACCATAACCGGTATAATTTTCGATATCTTCTTTGAGCTTTTCCTGCATCAATCTACAATAATGAGGTATAGATTCTCCATATTTAACTTTTGTTTTTATTTTAACAACAATATTTTTATTTTCATCTTCATCAAGTTCTATAGATATATTGTTTTTTGCCTCTCTTCTGTCTTTCAAATCATTGTAGTTTTTCTTTTTAAAGTCCAGATATGAATGAAGAGCAATATCTTCAACCACAGTTTTAGATATTTTTATATTACCGAAATCCCTTTTGTCGAAATCCATAGATACCCCCTATGCTCTTTCAATATATTCTCCCGTTCTCGTATCTATCCTGATTTTTTGACCGTTTCCTACGAAAAAAGGTACGTTGACTTTTAAACCGGAATCACAAACAGCAGGTTTTGTACTACCTGAAGCCGTGTCTCCTTTGTAATTTGGAGCAGTATCCACTACTGTTAAAACAACAGAATTGGGTAATTGAATTGCAATGGCTTTGTTTTCATGAAATTGAAGGTCCAGTTCCATATTTTCCTGTAGAAAATAAATTGCATCCCCAACAAAATCTTTTTCAAGTGAATATTGTTCATAAGTCTCTAAGTCCATAAAGTAATATAAGTTTTCATCGTTATATAAATACTGAACGTGTTTCATTTCTAAAACTACATCTTCCACTTTTTCGCTGCTTTTGAATTTAAACTCCCTGACATAACCAGTTTTGATGCTTTTCATTTTACTTCTGATTATTCCATCACCTCTTCCGGTGGAGTGTTTATTCGTATCTATAACCACATATAGATCATCATCGATGAGTAGTGGCATGCCCTTTCTTATTTTTCCAACTTCTAACATATACTTCCCTCCGATTAAATTATCATCAATTTCTTATCAAAATTAGTCAAAACTTTATTTTTATTCTTCAAAAACAAGACATCATCTTCTATTCTTACTCCAAACTTTTCCGGCAAATATATGCCGGGTTCAATAGTTATCACAGCGCCTTCAGGTATTTTTTTCTTATTCGATGGAGAGGCACCTGTACCATCATGGGTATCCATACCAAGGGAATGTCCCAAACCATGACCAAAATAATCTCCGTAGCCAGCATCAGAAATTATTTTCCACGCAACATTATGTAAATCGGCCCCGATTATGCCAGCCTTGGCGGCCTGTACCGATTTAACCTGTGCTTCATATACTATATCATATATTTTTACCATTTCATCTGAAGGTGTCCCAACGGAAAATGTTCTGGTTATATCGGCACAATAACCATTATACCGCGCTCCGAAATCAAAAAGAAGAAATTCACCTTCTTCTACTTTTTTCTTTGAAGGTTTACCATGACATAAGGCGGATCTTGCACCTGAAACTACTATTGTCGGAAATGCCAATTCTCCACCCCTCATTTTCATTTCATATTCCAGTCTTGCACATACTTCGGTTTCGGATTTTCCCGGTTTTATATGATTTAAAGTTTCCTGTAACGCATCTTCAGAAATTTTTATGGCTTTTTCCATGTTTTTGATTTCTTCACTGTCTTTTATCATTCTCATATTTTTGATTATATTTTCGCAATCTTTGATTTCTTCAATATCCAGATCTCCAAACAATGAATTATAGAGCTTAACAGAAATATTTGATGCGTTATAACCTAAAGTTTTTGCCCCTTCTTTTTTTATGAAAAATTTTAAGATATCCTTTACCCTTTTATCACTTGTTATTGGAAACATGGTGAAAGGTGATTGCTCCTTAACTTGAGTAAAATATCTGGAATCGGTTGAAATATAAGCATTTTTTTGTGAAATAAAAACCAGTGAATGTGTGCCGGAAAAACCGGAAATATACCATGTCGAAGGTTGATCGCTTCCTTCGAGGTTATAAATAACCATTGCATCAATACCATTTTTTTTCATTTCATCCCTGAATTTAGTTAATCTATCCATTCAATTCCCTCCCCTTAGTTGAACATTTTTATTTGATTTCTGTTCATTTTACCCGTTTTCTTTTTCTTTATCTCTTCGATCTCTTTATTGGATAATACTTTTACGGTTTTATCCAGTGAAGAGGTTTTCTGAATAACTTCCAAAATTTCTTCAGATCGTTTAAGAATAAGTTCCGGTATGCCGGCTAATTTTGCCACTTTTATTCCGTGGGATTTGCTTGATATACCGTTGATTATTTTATGTAAAAAAACGATATCATTCCTTTCCTCGAGAACTTTTACATTGATATTGTTTATTCCGCTATACATATTTGATAGTTCTGTTAATTCCGTAAAGTGTGTGGCGAAAATTGTATTGCATCCGATTGCTTCATATATATATTCTGAAACACTCCAGGCGAGACTTATTCCATCGAATGTACTCGTGCCCCTTCCTACTTCGTCGAGAACAACCAGACTTTTTTCGGTGGCTTTGTTCACTATAATTGATGTTTCCATCATTTCAACCAGAAAAGTCGATTTTCCTGACGATATATCATCTCTGGCCCCTATTCTTGTAAATATCCTGTCATATATGGGGATAAGCCCTTTTTCCGATGGGATAAAGCATCCTATTTGCGCAAGGATCGATATTAAAGCGATCTGTCTCAGATAGGTTGACTTTCCGCTCATATTCGGACCCGTCAGAATATAGAATTTGTTTTCCCTGTTAAAATAAATGTTGTTTGCGATGTAATTTTCGACATTCTTTTCCACGACCGGGTGCCGTGAGTTAATAATCTCACAGGTGTTATCATCAGAGAAAGATGGTCTGCAATAATTATTCTTTTTGGATATCTCCGCGAATGATTGTAATAAATCCAGTTCCGCGAGAATACTTGAAAGTTTTTGAAACCTCACAATGCTTTTTTTTAATTCGAAACAAATATCTTTGAAAATTTCTCTTTCAAACCTATCAATATTTATCTGAGCACTGAAAATTTCCTCTTCAAAGTTTTTCAAATCTTCAGTAATGAATCTTTCACAATTGACAAGGGTCTGTTTTCTTATGTATGTATCAGGTACTTTTGAAAGATTACCCTTTGAAACCTCTATAAAATATCCAAATACTTTGTTGTTTTTAATTCTTAAATTTTGTATGCTTGTTTTTCTTTTTTCCTCAGATTCAAATTTTTTTAATTCAACATTGGAATTCGAAAGCAGATTGCGATATTTATCGAGTTTTTCATTATATCCAAATTTTATTACATTTCCTTCCCCTAAAGATGATCCGGGATTTTCCATAATTGCTGAATTCAGTAATTCTTTTTCTTCAATGAACAGTTCAATGTCTTCAAAGTACGAATTCAGAATTTCATAATTCCTGAGAATTTCTTTTATGTCCGGTAACACATTCAGTGTATTTCTCAGAGCCTCAATATCTCTTGTCGTCATTTTATCCATAGAAAGCCTTGAACAAATTCTCTGAATATCGTATACCCTTTTCAACTTTTCCCTTATTTCTTTGTGAAGGGTACCATCATTGAAGAAAATTTCAACTACATCGAGTCTTCTGTTTATATTGACGTGATCTAAAAGCGGATTGAGTATGTTTCTTTTTAGACTTCTCGTTCCGGCCGAAGTGACCGTTTCTTTTATAGTAGCAAAGAGATTGTTTTTTTCTCCATTAACAAGATTTAAATTTTCTGCTGTGGTAGAATCGATTTTCATCGTTGATCTTCCCGATATATTTGAAGGGAGGTTAAGATGTTCCAGATATTTAAATTGAGTTTCCTGAAAATATTTAAACAGAGAACCGAGATTGGTTATTTCTTCCCTGTTCATCTCAAGAGAATCAATGGCAGAAAGATTATAAAATTTTTTTACATACTCAACACTTGAAGAATAGGCATAATTCCAACTTTCAAACGATTCTATATAAATTTGACGATTGTTTTCGATTTGTTTCTTTATATAGTGTTCATCAGCTTTATTTAAAAGAATTTGCCTGGGGTCAAATTTATAAATAATATCGTTTATTTCATCGAAAGATTTAAACGAACCGATCCCCACCTCGCCGGTAGAGATATCGGCAATAGAAATCTGATAACTGTTTTTGAAATAGGTTATAGATAAAATGTAATTGTTGATTTCGTTTTTTAACAGAGCGTCTTCTATCACTGTCCCTGGGGTAAGAACTCTCGTTATATCCCTTTTTACAAGACCTTTGGCCATTGAAGGATCTTCCATTTGATCACAGATGGCAATTTTGTGACCGTTTTGAAGTAACTTATTTGTATATTGTTCAATCGCATGATAAGGAACTCCTGCCATAGGATTACCGTTCCTTGAAGTGAGAACTATCTGTAATTCTTCCGAAACTTTTCTTGCATCTTCAAAAAAAGTTTCATAGAAATCTCCGAGCCTAAATAAAACTATACAGTCTTTATATTTGTTTTTTATCTTTAAATATTGTTCCATCATCGGAGTGATATTTTGTTTTGACATATGGTTTCACCAATTTATGTGAATGAATAAAAGATCAAAGAATAATCTCCCCTGTTATTTCTTTTCGGCAGGAGCAACAATGATTTCATCGATTATTCCGTAATTCTTTGCTTCGGCTGCACTCATATAAAAATCCCTGTCCGTATCCTTTTCTATTTTTTTAAGCGTTTGTCCCGTTGTTTCTTTTAAAATATTGTTGAGAATCTTTTTTGAGTTGATTATTTCATTGGCAGAAATTTCTATATCCTTTGCCGTTCCCTTGGCGCCGCCCCATGGCTGATGAATCATTATTCTCGAATTGGGAAGGGAAAATCTCTTGCCCTTTTCACCACCGGTTAAAAGTACTGCCGCCATAGAAGCAGCCATGCCAATACAGATCGTTGATACTTTTGATTTAATATATTGCATGGTATCATAAATTGCCAATCCTGACGAAATACTTCCACCGGGACTGTTGATATACAGATTTATATCTTTTTCAGGATCCTGAGATTCGAGATACAATAATTGTGCAACGATAATATTTGCAACATCGTCATCTATAGGGAAACCCAAAAAAATTATCCTTTCTTGCAATAATTTTGTATAAATATCAAAAATTCTTTCGCCTCTGCCTCTATCATCAATTACATAGGGAACATATGGCCCGTTATATTCCTTCATTCATCTCCTCCAATTTTTACCTTTTGATTGTTATCAAATATTTTTTCAATTAATTTTTCAGGAGTTAAATAAGAGTATAAGATATGACCGCTTTCAGTTAATAACATTGACTTGGATTTTTTTCCAAAAGTTAAATTAATAACCTTTCCCGTTTCTATTCCAAGTTGTTTTAATCTTTTAACAGCAGAATTATCCACGGGCAACACAGCAGTAATTTTATCCTTTATTATATAAGACTCGAAACCAATATTAACAATTTCATCCAAAATTGGTTTCCTCCTTCCATTATTTCATTTATTAATGATATTATATCATAAGAAATATGGAGGTATTTTATGTTTAACAAGGAAGAAAAAAGTCTAGTTGATACGGGAAAAATATATGTAAAAGCCGGAGATGGTGGTAATGGTGCAATTTCATTCAGAAGAGAGAAATATGTTCCTTTCGGCGGACCTGATGGCGGTGATGGAGGTAATGGCGGTAATGTTTTTCTAACTGCCACAACGAGAATAAATACATTATCTTTTTTTCAAAGAAAGAAAAAATTTTTTGCCGAAAATGGTGAAAGCGGTTCGGGTGGAAAATCGACTGGAAAGAGTGGCAAAGATGAAGTGATTTATACTCCCGTTGGTACCATTGTGAAGGATTATAAAACCGACAAAATTCTCTGCGATCTCGATAAACCAGGAAAAGTTATATGTCTCGCCAGAGGAGGCGAAGGCGGAAAAGGAAACACCAAATTCAAATCTTCAATCAATCAGGTTCCAAGAATCGCTACAAAGGGTATAGAAGGTGAAGAACGCGAAATTATACTTCAATTGAAAATCCTTGCCGATATTGGATTGATTGGACTTCCCAACGTTGGAAAATCATCGATCATTTCGAAAATATCCAATGCGAACCCAAAAATTGCAAATTATAATTTTACTACTCTTAGACCGAATCTTGGGGTTGTGAATCTGACCAATAAATACGGATTTATTGTCGCGGATGTTCCGGGTTTGATTGAAGGTGCACATACTGGAATTGGACTTGGCTATAATTTTTTAAAGCATGTTGAAAGATGTAAAGCTTTTGTCCATGTTTTAGATATATCGGACGCAGAAAATAAAGATATAATTTCAAATTACTATAACATCAGAAAAGAGATAGAATTTTATAATCCTGAACTTCTTACAAGAAAAGAAATTATAGTCGGTAACAAATGTGATTTAATTGATGAAGAAACGATAGAAAAGAAAACGAAAGATTTCACGGAGAAGACCGGAAAAACAATTTTACCAATTTCAGCTATCACAGGTTTTAATCTCGATAAATTGAAAGAAAAATTAATAGATGTCATCAATGAGAATAAATCATACTTGGAAACTCTGAAAACAGAAAAAGCCCCGGATTTTCCTGATGTTCAACCAGTGACAACCAATGTTCCGAATATTGGGGACTTTAAGGCCAAAAAAATTGGTGAAGGAATTTTCAGGGTTTTCGGACCTGCGGTGGATCATTATACAAAATATATAAAAACAAATGCCGATTTTCAGATCTTTTTGATAAATAAACTCGAAGAAGGCAATTTAACTTCAAAACTTCTTGAACAGGGGGCTCAGGAGGGAGATACAGTTATAATAAATGGGAAAGAATTTGATTTCAAGCTGTAGAATAGGTATATTTGGTGGAGCTTTTGATCCACTTCATATTGGCCATTATATAATTGCTAACGTTGCTTTGGATGAATTGAAACTGGATAAACTTTTCATTGTTCCGACTTTTATTTCCCCATTTAAATATAGGCGGGGAAATAATGAAGCCGGTTTTAGATTTAATATATTGAAAAAGGTTTTTAAGAGCAATCATAGAATAGAGATATCCGATTATGAAATAAATAAAAAGCAAATTTCCTATTCCATAAATACAATCAATTATTTTTGTGATAAATTCAATGTTTCGCCATATTTTATAATAGGGGAAGATAATTTTGTTTCTATAAAAAAATGGAAAAATTCAGAAGAAATAATTGAAAAGGTAAAATTCGCTGTTTATCCCAGAAACATTAAAAATGAAGATGTAAAAAATATAGCCAATAAAGAAATCATAGAACACATAGATATTTGTGCTCCCAAAATAGATATATCATCAACGATGATTAGAGAAAGAGTTTATAACAACAAAACCATCGATGGAATGGTTCCGGATGAAATACTCAATGAGGTAAAAGAGCATTATGGGAAATAAACTCATTGGGCTCGCTCCAATGGCTGGTTATACCAATTTTCCCATGAGAAAAATATGTAAAATGTTCGGTGCGGATTTTGTATTTTCTGAAATGATAAGTGCCGAAGGGATAATCAGGGGTGATATAACCACATATAAAACTGTTCCAAAAGAAAAATGCAGAATGCAATTATTTGGAAACGACCCTACAACAGTTCAAAAAGCTATAGAACAATTAAGAACAGTTCCAGAAACAATAGATTTGAATGCGGGCTGCCCGGCAAAAAAGGTCGTGAAAAAAGATCAGGGAAGCGCCTTGTTGAAGGATATCTATCTTTTGAAAGAAATACTTTTTGCAATGAAGGAAGTTTCACCTGTGCCAATTTCGGTAAAAGTGAGATTGGGTTATTTTGAGAATGAAATTTTCAGCATCGTTGAAGAGCTTGTAAAAACACCTGTTTCGGATATTTATATACATGGAAGAACAAAAGTCCAGGCTTATTCTGGAGATGCGGACTGGAATTCGATTTTTTCAGTTGCCGAAGAATTTAAGGACAGCGGTAAAAATTTTTTCGGTTCAGGAGATCTTTATACCCCGGATATTATAAACGAAAAAATGAGAAACAAATATTTAAATGGGGTTATCGTTGCCAGAGGAGCAATAGGTAATCCTTTTATTTTTCTGCATTCCAAAAGGATTCTTGAAAATAAAAAAAATATTGAAATTGATAATATTTCAAAAATCAATGTTTTTCTTCTGTTTCTCAAAATGATGATGGAAGAATTCGGAGAGAGAAGAGGGATTATTGAATCGAGAAAATATTTTTCGGGGTATTCAAAGGGTATGCCCTGTTCTTCAAAAATTAGAAATGCTTACATGCGTTTGACAACTTATAATGAAATACAGCTTATGTTGAAAAAGTATAGTGATGAATTGAAAAGAATAAATGATCCTATTTCCTTAAATCCAGACTAATCCCTTCTTATCAAAATTTAACTGATTTAAAATTTAGAATAAAATATTTATATAGCGAATTAATTGAGGAGGATGAGATATGATAAAAATGAGGGCTTTAGTTAAGGAAAAACCCGAACCAGGTTTTGTTTTGAAAGAAGTTCAGATGAATGAAAATTTAGAACCGGACGAAGTGCTTGTAAAGATTAAAAATGTTTCCATTTGCGGAACAGATTTGCACATATATAGATGGGATGAATGGGCACAGAAAAAAATAAAAACACCTCAAATCGATGGGCATGAATTTGTGGGTGAAGTTGCAGACATCGGTTCTCATGTATCCATGGTTAAAAAGGGAGATACCGTGGTTTCGGAAACTCATATTCCTTGTAAACATTGTATTCAATGCCGCACAGGCAGAATGCATGTTTGTAAAAATCTTGAAATTCTTGGAGTAGATAGAGACGGAGTTTTTGCTGAATATGTGAAAGTTCCTGAAATAGTCCTGTGGAAAATAGATAAAAGTATCCCGATCGATTTTGCGTCGGTCATGGAACCCTTTGGAAATGCTATACATACCTCACTGATCACAGAATTAACGGGAAAGAATGTTCTGATTACCGGAGCGGGTCCAATAGGAGCTATGGCCATTGCGATTTCAAAACATGTCGGGGCCGCTAAAGTAATCGTCAGTGAACCGAAAGAATATCGTATCGAATTGGCAAAAAAAATGGGTGCAGACTTAATAATCAATCCTCAAACGGAGAGTCTGACTGATAAAGTACTAAAAAATACCGACGGTAATGGTGTAGATGTTTTACTTGAAATGTCAGGCAATGAAAAAGCCTTCAGGGATGGTTTAGAAGTGGTTACAAATGGTGGGGAAGTCTCCCTGCTGGGAGTTTTTACTGGAAATCTATCATTTGATATAAATGGATTGTTTACTTTTAAAGGATTAACTCTGCATGGGATAACGGGCAGAAAGATGTTTGAAACCTGGAATATCGCTACGAATCTGCTTAAAAACAAAATTATAGATTTATCGCCTGTTGTTACTCATAAATTCATGCTCGAAGATTGGCAAAAGGGTTTTGAGATAATGAATAAGGGTGAATCGGGAAAAGTCATATTACAAGTTGAATAGGAGGCTGTTATGTATAATTTTGATGAATTTAAAGTGGATATAGAAAGTTCGAAAGAAAAGGGATTATATGTAAATATCAGAAATTTGTTTTCTGCACAGGGTGCATGGCTGAACGTCGACGGAAAAAAAGTATTGAACATGTGTTCGAATAATTATCTTGGACTGGCCGACGACAGTGATTTGAAAAAAGCGGCTATTCAGGGAATTGAGAAATGGGGTGTAGGTCCGGGAGCCGTCAGAACAATCGCCGGAACTATGGAAATACATAATATTCTTGAAAATAAACTTGCTGAGTTTAAGGGTGTTGAAGCGACAATAGTTCTACAATCGGGATTTACGGCAAACCAGGCCGTAATACCTGTGGTGGCAGGAAAAGAAGATGCTATTTTGTCGGATAAATTGAATCACGCGAGTATCATAGATGGTGTGAGACTCACAAAGGCAAAAAGATATGTTTGGGAGCATAGAGATCCAGATGATTTGCGAAAAAAGCTCGAAGAAGCTAAAAATGATGGGGCAAAAAAATTACTCGTTATAACCGATGGGGTTTTTTCCATGGACGGAGATTTAGCACCTCTTCCAGAACTGGCAGAAGTCTGTGAAGAATTCAATGCAATATTGATGGTTGATGATGCACATGGTGAAGGTGTACTTGGAAGTCATGGAAGAGGAATCGTAGATCATTTCAATCTTCATGGAAAAGTTGATATTGAAGTCGGAACACTCTCAAAAGCATTTGGAATTGTGGGTGGGTTTGTAGCCGGAAAGAAAAATCTCATCGATTATCTGAAACAAAAAGCAAGGCCGTTTCTTTTCAGCAGCTCTTTATCTCCTGCAGAAACGGCAGCGGGAATTGCCGCCGTTGAGAAATTATCCGGATCGGATGAACTGGTTAAAAAACTCTGGAGTAATGCGGAATATTTTAAAAAGAAGTTGATAAAACTTGGATTTGATTGTGGACACAGCGAGACCCCAATAACACCAGTGATGTTATACAATGCAAAATTGTCCCAGTGAATTCAGCAAAAAAATTATATGACGAAGGGATTTTCGCTTCTTCGATCGGATTTCCAACGGTTCCAAGGGGTGAAGCCAGGATAAGAGTCATGATAAGTGCGGCACATTCGAAAGAAGATCTGGATTTCGCGATTGAAAAGTTTGAGAGTGTTGGTAAAGATCTTAATGTGATAAAATAATCTTAAAAGATCATCCTGATTATTCAAACAGCGCGCGATGGTCGCTGTTTTTTTTGGAGGAGTTAATGGTACTGAATTTTGTTTTTTATACTGATCGGATTTGTTTTGCTTATAAAGGGTGCCGATTTTATGGTTGATGGATCAATCGCTCTGGCAAGAAGAGCGGGTGTATCTGAGTTATTTATAGGATTAACCATCGTTGCTTTTGGTACCAGCGCACCCGAACTTGCCGTCAGTGTTCAGGCTGCCCTGGGAAAATCCGGAATAGCTATAGGAAATGTTCTGGGTTCAAATATTGCGAATGTGGCGCTTGTGCTTGGATTCGCCGCCATTTTTACAACCATATCGATTTCTAAAACGACAATAAAATACGAAATTCCATTTGTCATTATAATAACCGTTGCATCCCGTAGCACTTTTGATCGAAGGCGATGAGAATCTGACATTTTTCAAGTCAGTGGTACTTCTCTGTTTTTTGGCTATTTATTTTATGTATTTAATTCAAATGGCCAGGAGCGATAAAAAAAACAAATCAAATGAAGTAGAAGAGCACGAAAAAACGTTTATACGATAAAAAAATTTCTCTGGCGATTCTTGCAACCATAGGAGGTATAATAGCGGTAGTTTTCGGGGGGAAACTTGTAGTCGAATCGAGTACATCTATAGCAAAGAGTTTTGGTGTGAGTGAAATGTTGATCGGAGTTACAATAGTCGCTATTGGCACATCTCTTCCGGAACTGGTGACCAGTGTTGTTGCTGCAAAAAAGGGTAAAGCCGATCTGGCTGTGGGAAACATCATCGGGTCAAATATTTTAAATCTTTTACTGATATTGGGCATTTCGGGTTTGGTTTCTTCCGTGTCAGCCGACAGAGCTATTTATTTTGATTCATTTTTTGCACTCGGAATAATAGTTTTATTCTATATAATTTCTGGTGAAAAAGAAGAAAATAGGAACATTTTCGGGAATTGTTCTTTTATCAACATATGTTGTCTATATCATCTTGAATATCATTTTAGGATAGAAAATCACTGATTTTCAGAAGCATATATTTTATAAAAACATACTTGCTAATAAAATACCTCATGAAAATAAAGGTTCAATAATCTTTCCAATTTTAAATTAATATTACTATCTTAGATAATCAGGTGACCTTTCAATTATTTGAAATGTTTTATTTTATGGAAAATGTTCTTCGGAGAAATGTGTTTGAGTTTATCCATAACCTTTTCTCTATTATTTGGATTTCACAGATAGAATAACTGGCGTGATTTTGCATAAATTTTTATCATAAGTTTCGAATTGTGTGAAGGAAAGAGTTATATAAATAATAAAAAGAGATTTCAGCCTGTTGATTTATATATTGATATTTTAAGTAATATAATTGATTTTAATAGTTTAAAAAAATCGCCGTAAATTATGATGAACGAATTATCCACAAACATATTTTCCATATTTTTTAAGATGGTACAGAAGTTGGTATAAAAAGTTTTTAAAAATGGCTTCGAAGATACTGTTGCTAAGTATACCTTAAATTTATGTGAAAATGATACTATGTAGTTATCAATTAAAAATTTGCGAAAATCAGGGTTACTGATGCGGATTGATTAAAAAAATTTCATAGGTCATTTGATAATCGTGATAATTATAAGAACTATGAAAATAGTGGAGACTAGACATCATCATGCTTATTATCTGTAGTATTAAAACTCGGGAATGTTAAATTCTCAGGAAAACCTGGAACGTGCACTTTATAACTTTTGAACTTTTATAATATGAATATAATTTGAAAGACCGGGGAGGTTAAGAGTAATCATTATTTATAGCCGCTATTTCAAGATTTTTTTGTATATTAAAAATGAATATGAAGAATGAGATTGTTATCAGTATTTATATTTATGGATCAGAAATAAAATTCGCCCTTGTAAGCGAAAAGGGAAAGATCTTAAAAAAATACAGTTTATATTTGAAAGACGATTATACAAAAAATGAAACACTTGACATTCTGGTCCGGGAAATAAATGAAATCAATCGAAATGAAAAAGCTTCATGTATCGGGATAAGTTTTTGTGGTATTGTGGATAGAGAAACCGGTGAAGTCCTTTTTTCTACCAGTTATCTGAAATGGAAGGGTTTCAAGTTGAAACAGGAAATACAGAAACGTATTTCGATTCCGGTATTCATAGAAAATGATGCTAAATCAGCTACCCTTGGGGAAAAATGGTTCGGCGAAGGGAAAGATTGCGCAAACTTTGTTTTACTGACATTGACATCGGGGGTGGGAAGTGGTGCGATCTGTAATAATCATCTTATAATAGGTAAAGATGGTGTAGCTACGGAAATAGGTCACTTTACGATTGATCCCTACGGACCTGAATGCGTTTGTGGAAAGAAGGGTTGTATTGAGAGTTATACCTCAGAGTTAGGATTGAAAAACAGAGCTTATGAGAATTATGAATTTTACAGTGATAGTATATTGAATCGTAAAGTCTTGAAAAATTCTTTAAAAACATCGGATATCTTTGAAGCTTACCAGAAAAATGATGAAATGGCTTCATTGATAATTGGAAAAGCGATAAACGTTGTAGGGATCGCTATAAGTTATCTTATAAACACTTTCAATCCCGAAAAGGTTATTGTAAGCGGGCACATTTCAAAATATTATAAACCCTTTATCGATAAAATAAAAAATGTGATTGATAGTAACATTGTAGAACCGCTCGTCGGTTCCTACGAAATTATTTTTACTAAAATTGACGAGGATGCCTACATATCGGGGGCGGCATCCGTAGCTTTGGAAATGAACAGGGGGTACTATTCGCAAATAGAAAAAAAAGAATTGAGGGATAATATATTGGAATTAAAAAAATTAGTTGATAAACAAACAAAGGAAATAGATTCAAGGAATATCAAAATAATTCAAACTAATAAACAACTCATGGTTAAAGAAAAAGAATTGGAAAGAGTCAACAAAATGCTCGAAGCGAGTGAAGAAAAATTAAAACTAGCTTTGACGGCTTCTGAAAAGTCTATGTGGGAATATGATTTCACAAAGGAAAAAATTATCATTCAGAAATATTGGATGGAAGAAAATAATCTGGATATAACAGGTTTTGATTATTCAATAGATGCATTGTTTGAAAAAATTCATCCTGAAGATGTGAAAAAGGTGAAAAAAGAGTTGGATGAGGCGCAGAAAACACAATCATTGGATTTAATATACAGAATAAAAAATATCACGGGAGAGTGGGTATGGGTTTATCAAAAGGGGAAAATTCTTTACGATGAAAATACTGAGGAAAAAATGGCTGTTGGAACGATAGAAAATTTTTCGCTTCAAAAAAAGAAAGCAGAGGAGCTTGAATACAAAGCTCATTACGATTCTCTCACGAATCTACCTAACAGAGATTTTCTCACGGAAAAACTTTATTACGAAATCCGTAGGCACAAAGTAAAAAAGAGAATGATGGGGATCTTTTTTATAGATATCGATAATTTCAAGCAGATAAATGATACATATGGACACAGCGTAGGAGATAAAGCGTTGAAAATATTTACAGAGAAATTAAAAAGGAATATTAAAAAGACCGATTTTCTTTCGAGGTACGCCGGTGATGAATTCATACTATTAGTTTCCAATATAATATATATGGGGGAAAAAGAAGTAAAGAAAATCGCTGAGAGACTCATAAATCAGTTCGAAGATCCAATAATGTTAAAAAACAAAAAAATAAGTATTCATTGTAGTATCGGAATTTCTCTCTATCCAAATGATTCCAAAGACTTCCATAAATTAATACATTTTGCAGATAGAGCGATGTATGAAGCAAAAAAATCCGGAAAAAATAAATATAAATTTTTTTCTGAGACAAATAATATTTAAAATACGAAAAACTATTGTGATTTATAAATTTTCCCGGTTTTTCACGTAGTAAAAAACAATAATCAGCTTAACTGAATTGGAAGAAGAATTGAATGTAAGTATTCTATCTAAATAGTGAAATAATCGTTATGGGTAAATGAAAAGAATAAAAATCTTGTGAAATCTGTCTTTTAAGTGAAAAAGCTTAATGAAGATTTGAAAACAGAATAACCGGGTAGCTTTTATTGATAAACAACTCATCTTTTCTACCCGGCTTTTAAAGGAAGTTTGAATTTCAGCGTTTCTTTGAAAAGATCAGTATTCCATAATCACCAAGTGATATTTTTTTGTTTTTCACTTCACAGTTTTCATTGATAAATATTTCATCAATTTTTGCTTCCAAGGGAATGGTTTTTTCCTTTTCAGAATTATTTATATAAATTTCTATTTTTTCTTCACCGTTCTCACGTTCAAATGCAAATACGCTTTCATCTGAGAACAGAAGTTTATATTTCCCTGTTTTTAAAGCTTTTGAATTTTTTCTCAATTGAATGAGTTTTTTTATATATTCAAAAAGATCCTTATCCTGCTTTTCCGATTCCCAGATCATCGATCTTCTGCAATCGGGATCATTGTCACCCATAATCCCTATTTCATCACCGTAGTAAAGGACTGGAATGCCGATGTAGGAAAATAAAAATCCAAAAAGTAATTTTACTTTTCTTTTATCTCCATCACACAGTGTCATTATTCTTGGCCTGTCATGACTATCGGGAAGATTATACATCGAATAATTTGCCCAGTCCAAATAGCTCGCACGTAAAACATATATTTTATCAGCGAATGTTCTGGCATTCATCTCATTTTTCGCAAAGAAAGAAACTGAATAATCCCATAATCGATAATTCATCGCTCCGTCCAGGCATTCTCCTTTAAACCACGATGTTCCCAGATGGAGAATTTCACCCAGGACGAAGGCATCGGGTTTAATTTTTTTTGATTCTTCTCTGATTTTTTTCACAAAAGTCGGTTCGAGATATTCGACTGTGTCCAATCTCCAACCATCTATGTTAGCCTCTTTTATCCAGTATTTAACCACATCAAGAAGATATTCCTGAACATGGATATTTTGTAAGTTCCATTCAGGCATTTTACTGTATCCCGCAAAACATCTATAATTTGGTTCCGGTTTCTCTTTAATAGGTACATCATTAATCCAGAACCAATCCCAATATTCAGAATCGCTTCCCTTTGTCGAAGCGTCAACAAAAAAAGGATGATTTAATCCACAATGATTAAAAACACCATCAAGGATGATTTTCATTCCTCTTCCGTGAATATCCCGAACGAGGTCTTTGAAAATCTTTTCATCACCAAATGCCGGATCTATTTTGTAATAGTTTTTTGTATCATATTTATGATTAGAACTCGCTTCAAAAATTGGTGTTAAGTAGATACAATTTATTCCGATATCCTGAAGATAATCCAGTTTCAATTTGATTCCCTCTAAATCACCACCAAAAAAATTATCACGTGTCGGCTCAGAATTCCAACATACTGTGCTTTTTGGATCATTATTTTTATTTCCATTGAAAAATCTATCGGGAAATATTTGATAAATTATTGCATCTTTTGTCCAATAAGGTGTCTGTAATTTCATTAATTCCTCCTATTCTTTAATTGCGCCTCCGGTAAGGCCGGAAACTATTAAATCCTGTAACGAATAAAATATTACGATAACTATTATCGATCCTAACACTCCTGCCGCGGCGAATGGTCCCCATCTGTCATCATAATGCTGCCCAACGAATAATCTTAATCCTACGGCAAGAGTATACATTTTGTCTCCTTTAAGAAGAGTACTCGCTATCATGTATTCTGAATACGTTCCTATGAATTGAATTATAAAGATTACAACCAATATGGGTCTTGCCAGGGGTAATATGATAGCTCGAAAGGCTTTGAAGGAAGTTGCACCATCCACATATGCGGCCTCTTCCAAAGATTTGGGAATGCTGTCAAAATAACCTTTCATCAGCCAGGTATTCATTCCAATTGCACCGCCAAGATAAACGAGTATTAATCCTGCGTGTGTGTTCAGACCGATAAAAGGGATTTTATCATTGAACCACGTCATTATGAGAAAAATAGCGGTGATTCCAAGAGTCTGCGGAAACATTTGTACCAATAATATTGTCAATAATCCCATTCTTCTGCCCTTGAATCTGAATCTTGAGAACGCATATGCGGCTAACGAGCATAAAAAAACACTTATTCCCGCAGTTAAAAATGATATTTTTAATGTATTCCACACCCAGACTAAAAATGTATTATTTTCACCAACAATTAAGCTTTTATAATTTTCAAGGGTAGGATTTCCAGGGAATATTTGAGTTGTGTTGATAGAATTCGCCGAATTGAATGAAGTTCCTATTATAAATACAATTGGAAACACGGCAAAAATTATCGCTATCCAAATTATTAAATTCCGCCAAATTTTGCTCCAGATTTTATTTTTATAATTCATCAGCCACCTCCTCAAGGAGTTTGGTTCTTCTGAAGCTGAGTACGGAGATAGTAACGATTATTAAGAATATAACAACGGCTACTGCGGATGATAATCCCAACTCGTTTCCAGCTTTACCTATGAATGCCAATTTATAAGCGTATGAAATTAATATATCCGTTGCACCTGATACATTTCCTATACCAGTTATTGGATTTCCTTCTGTCAGAAGCCATATTACCGTGAAATTATTGAATGTTGTGGCGAAGGATCCAATTAATAATGGAGCAATCGAAATCATAATCAATGGAAAAGTGATCTTTCTGAATCTTTGAAATCCATTCGCCCCATCGATCTTTGCGGCCTCCAGAAGATTGCCGGGAACTGCCTGTAAAGCTCCAAGAGAAACAAGCATCATATAGGGGAACGTCAACCAGACATTTGTGAATATCACTGAAAATCTTGCCCAGTCAGGTGAATTCAACCATGGTATGGTGATATTAAACATCGAATTTAATATTTTATTGAAAAGACCGAAATCACTGTTATAAAATCCGTATCTCCATATTAAAAGCGAAATAAATGCGGGCATAGCATATGGAAGTATCAATAGAGAGCGGTAAAATTTTCTCATTTTTATTCTTGGATCATTCAATAGCAGTGCCAATCCAAGCCCGATCACAAAGCTGAAAAAAACCGTCAGGACAGACCATTCAATCGTCCACAGGAAAACAGAAAAAAATGGTTTTCTGTACTTTTCGGTGGTCAAAAGCCTGATATAATTTTTAAATCCGATAACTTCAGTCCATCCCGGATCGAGCATTTCTCCATCATCGGAAACGAATTGAGCATTTTTTGCCTCGTAAATCTTTTTGGTTTTATTATCTATCAATATATCTTTTTTCGAATCATATATATATTGAGGAATATAATAGTAGAATTCTCTCAATGTACCGAGTCTCAACCATCCACTTAAATAAGTTATTTTAAGGTTTTGAAGTTCCTTTATATTTTTAAAGATCTCTTTCTGATCCAGCGCATAAGAATTATCAATGTTTCCAGGGAACTCGCTGTCATCGTATGAGTGGTCTATTTCATCCAAATCTAAAATATTTCCTTCCATATTCACCAGAATATCCTTTTCATTTTCATTATGTAACAACAAGTATTTTAAAGATTCAGGAGTTCCATACGCTATATAATTGTATTTTTCCCCATTCTCAGGGAAGTATTCTCTATTCATGAAATTTTTTATTGCCTGATCTTTTGAAACTATGTGCCCAGTGGAATAATTTGTGAAAGAAATATATACATTGTATCCGATCGGAACGACGACCATGGCAATCATAAAAGTCAAGCCAGGCAATAAATATCTTAAGGGATAACTCTTTTTGGAAAAGCCCAGCCAGTTTAGAAGGATCATGGCAACAAAAATTATTGAAGAGATTATGATATCGTCATTTAAAATGAACATGATACAAAAAAATAAAACTAAGGCATCAATCATTGCAAATATTGATATTTTTAAAATGTATTTTATGAACTTTTTTTCCATTTGATTTTCCTGATAAATATCCCGGGATATTACATCCCGGGATAAAAGTTATTTATTCATTTCCCTTCATTATCTCTTCTAGCTTCATATCCGCTTCTTCCAGCGCTTCATACGGTTCCATCGTCTGATTTCCAATCATCGTCATTGCTTCAGCCCATATGTTCCAGACAAGACTCATTTCAGGCACATTAGGCTGTGAAATTCCATTTGAAATAGACTCTGCAAAGGCATTCATTATAGGATCATCTTTCACAAATTCAAATGTCGGCAAATATGCAGGGGGTCTGGGATCCATTTCGAATATTTTCATCATCACCTCGTTGGTGATATAATGATTAAGTAGAAAATCTTGTATTATTGCTTTGTTGGGGGAGTAAGCGTTAACCATAAGCCCTGAAACACCGACGAAAGGTTTCGGCTTTTGACCACAGATATCTGGTATAGGTGCAACACCTACGTTTACTCCACCTTTTTCTGCTATTGGAATGCTCCATGGTCCCGTTATCACCATTCCAAGATGTCCCTCGCTCAGAAGCCCTGTCATTGTTTCCCATGGAACTTCTTCAGGCATTAATCCATCTTCAATCAGCCAGTCAATTAAGTCGGCTCCAAGTATCATTCCAACGGAATCCAGGCCAATGTCATTCAAATTGAACGAACCGTCGGGGTTTTTTCCAAAAACATAACCGCCCAGTGCAGAGAGAATCGGGAAACAGTTATATGGATATGGGTATTCGACCAAAAATCCATACTGCGGGATAGAAGTGTCGGTGAGCTCTTTGGCGATGTTAACTAATTCTCTCCATGTTTGTGGAGGTTCAGGGACAAGGTCTTTATTATAGAGAAGTGCAACACCCTCCCTGGAGTAAGGAACACCATATAGTTTTCCGCCATATGACATTGCATCGATTGTTACCGGATCGAATTGCTCAATGATATCTTCGGGAAGATCTATAGGGGCTATACTACCGTTGAGTACGAGTCTGCCGATCCAATCATGTGCACCTACGATAAAATCCGGTCCTTCACCCGCAGGTGATGCCGTTACTATCTGTTCGGTGATATCATCCATGGTCATTTCAAAGACATCGACCTCAATTCCTGTTTCTTCGGTATAAGAGGAGGCAATTTCTTTAAAAATGGGAGCGCGTGTATCATCTGCCCATATTATCAGTTTGCCCTCTTCAGTTGCTAAAAGAATTGCCGGAACCAAAAATAAAATGAATGTTACCAATAAAATGATTCTTTTCAAAATATTCCCTCCTTTATTTTCCCCAATTGGGAATTTATGCCGTATTTCGAGTTATTAATTCCGGTTTCAATTGAATCTTTCTGGGTTTTTCATTGAGACCTTTTAATCTTTCCAGGAGAAAATTTATCCCATACTCTCCCATTTTTTCGATTGGTTGTTTTACGGTCGTTATAGACCAATCCTGTGCTATGCTTTGATCATCGTAACCAATAATTCTCACATCGCTGCCAACCTCAAGTCCTTCATTCTGGGCCTCTTTTATTACTCCAAAAGCATACAGATCTGTCATTGCAAATATATTGTATGGCGGAGAAGACTTTGAAAAAATGTTTTTTGCTGCCAGAGAACCGGCGCTCCAGCTATAATCGAAAACTTGAATATTTTCGTCGGGAAGAATTATATTTTTCTCTCTCAGAGCTTTTCTGAATCCTTTCAATCTCGAATGAAAAACCGGAGAATATGCTGTGTCAATTGTTTCATTCATCATTATCACAAAAATATCGCCGTCATATGTGGAAAGTTTTTTGCCGGCTATATATCCTCCGTAAACATTATCGATAAAAACTGAATCATATAATGGTGAATAACTGTCTACAAGAACAACCGCTCTCTCGGTGGGGATTTTTCCGGGCATGTATAATTTTTCTATATCCATTGAGCAAAATACGATTCCTTCCACATCTGTAGCAGGAATATCAAATTTTGTTATTTTGGAAAGCCATTCGCTTTTTAATAATGGGAATAAAATTGGAGTATACCATTGTTGGCGTAACTTTTTTTCCATACTTTTAATGAGTCTCTCGTAAAATTCTGTTCCAATCATAGGAATAACGATTCCAACCGAGTATGATCTTCCTCCGGCGGTTTTTCTTGCACTGCTGCTGGGTTTGTAATCAACTTTTTCAATTATATCCAATATTTTTTTTCTGGTGTCCGCATTTACATTTTTACTGCCGTTTAAAACCCTTGAGATAGTACCTCTTGAAACACCACTTAACTTAGCTATATCTTCGATAGTAATTTTCTTTTTTTCCATAATACCCACTCTCATATAAAATGTGATAGCTCACATAAAATATAACATATATAAATCAAAAATGTCAAATCGTATAAAATGTTTATATATGGGCTTTTTTTATAACTGTAGTAATTATTTTTGAAATTTCAATATTAATAATTGTGAGCGTTCACATAGCAAATAACGATAACAATAAAAAGAGAGTGCAAAAAATAGTATTGCGTACTATCTGATCTGCTGATTTAATACAGCTTTATTTTTTTGAATTCCAGGGAGTATTGTTTATTTGAAAGAATACTTTTAATAAAATACTTGTACATTGGATAAGATGAGGTGATTTTTTCACGGGCGGAGATTTTAAAATAGTTAATAAAAATAACAAACGGGATTTTAAATTGATATTTAAAATCCCGTTCCCTGTTTGTCGATAAAAATATTCTTACAAATTATTTGTGAAATTTATTATCCTTTTCAGTCCTTCTTTTAAATCTTCCATACTGCAAGCGTAAGATAATCTTAAATAACCTTCGGCGAAAAAAGCACTCCCAGGGGTCAGTCCGACTTTTCCCTTTTCAAGTAATGCTATTGCAAAATCGTACGAATTTTTTAAATCTGAATTGAAGTATTTGCTGACATTTATGAAGAAATAAAACGCTCCCTTTGGGTAAAAATAGTCTATATTTGCTTCATTCAGTTTTTCGCTTACAAATTTTCTTCTTTCTTTGAAAGCATCTATCATATAAGTCGGGTTAATATCAAGCGCTTTTAATGCGGCGTATTGTGTTGGAGTATTTACGTTGGAACACAGATGGCTTTGAATTTTTTGCGCCTGTTTTACCACTTCTGCGGGTCCTGCGAGATATCCTATTCTCCAGCCGGTCATAGAATGAGATTTTGAAAAAGCATTGATGACGATAGAATAAGGTTTCATTCCCTCAAATGAAGCAATAGAAATATGTTTTACATCAAAAGACAGTTTTTCATAAACTTCGTCGGATATGACAAATATTTCATGTTTTTTTATCACTTTTGACAGTTCCTCTAAAAAAGAAGCGGGATAAATGGCACCGGTTGGATTATTGGGAGAATTTATTATTATAGCTTTAGTTTTTTCATTGATTGCGTTTTCTATATCTTTTATATCAGGGATGAAGTCATTTTCGATTTTCGAATTAACTATTTTAACTTTTCCCCCGCATAAAAGAATCTGCGCTTCGTAACTCACCCAGGCAGGTGAGATTATTATGATTTCATCTCCTTGATTTGTTATAGCCATTAATGTATTAAAAATCGCTTGTTTTCCACCGTTGGTGACAATAATTTCTGATGCAGAATAATTCAAATTATTATCAACGTACAGTTTTTCAGAAATTTTTTCCCTTAATTCATCTATGCCTATCGACTTTGTATATTTTGTCTTTCCAGCTTTCATGGCTTCGTAAGCAGCTTCTATAATTGGTTCAGGAGTGCTGAAATCCGGCTCGCCCGCAGTCATCTTGATAACATTATAATTTTTTTTAATCATTTCCAGCGCTTTGTTATTGAATACCAAAGTCTGAGATGGTTCTATTGAAAGTACTTTTTCAGATAAATTCATTTTATTCTCCTTGATTTATATTTCTCTTTTTCAAATTTACGCAAAGAGCTAAAAACACATGTTCACCAACAATCCATTTCTCACACCACTTCTTATATATATTACCAATATTATTTAATCAGATTCAAATCCTTAATTATTTAAAAATAAGTAATAATAAGATATTATTATGATAAAAAATTGAATTACTTTCTTTAGCGTACTATGTATTTGTCATGAATAACATCCAATCTGTCCGGTAGTTTTGAAATTTAAGAACAGAGGATAAGAATTTAAAATTCATTTAGATAAAAAAATGACGACTTTTTTAGATTTGAAGTTTTATATATTAAAAAGTTCAATTAAATAAAAAGATTGGACACAGTATTGATTTTTAAATTTTTCTAGATTAATATAGTTATAAAGATAACAGTTATAAAAATAACTATTAAGAGGTGAATGATTTGGATGAAAAAATTAAAAAGATAGGAGGTTGTATTGAGGCGCTTCCTCTTACCGAATACGCTTTATTTCATGGGTATTCTCCTGTGATAAGAGGCGACAGGCTCACAGCTACTCAAATAAAATTGTTGTTGAAGATCAAATCAGACATAAATCAGAAAATGTCTTCTATTGCTCGATCGATTGGACTTGAAAAGGGACCCTTCTCTCAACTTATAGATAAAATGGTGGATAAAAATTTGATAAAAAGAGTAAGGTCGGACGAGGATAGAAGAGTAGTTTATTTATCACCAACCGAGAAAGGCAATCAATATATTGAAGAAATTAATAAAATGACTAACGAAAGAGTTTTAAAAATTTTGAAGCCATTATCCGAAGAGGAAAAGAGTGAATTTTTAAAGTCTTTATTAACCATGAAAAAAATTGCATACAAATTAATCAAGTTGAATAAGGAGTTGTACTATGAAAGAATCTAAGTTACATATTATGGAAAGTATGGATGTGAAAAAAGCGATAATCAAATTGGCCTTACCTACAATGTTAGCCATGATAGTACAGATAATATATAATCTGACGGATACTTTTTTTGTTGGGAGACTGAAAGATGCCAATCAGGTCGCTGCTCTGTCTTTAGTTTTTCCGATTTTTCTGTTCATCATTTCGGTAGGAAATATTTTTGCAAATGGCGGTGCTTCTTATATTTCGAGGTGTCTTGGCGAAAAAAAGTACGCTGAGGCGAAAAAAACCAATGCTACATGTTTTTATTCGGCGATAATTTTAGGAATAATATTCACCGTTATAATTTTAATTTTTATGGATCCATTGTTGAATATCATTGGAACCAGTGAAAATACCTTTCAATTCACAAAAGATTACACGTTGATAGTTTCATTTTTCAGCGTTTTTTTAATTCTTCAAATTGCACTGTCCGGTATGGTAAGAGCGGAAGGTGAAACTACAAAAGCGATGCTGGGGATGATCATTGGTAGTGGTATCAATATTGTGCTGGATCCAATATTTATCTCGGTATTGAATATGGGAATCGGTGGAGCAGCGTGGGCAACGGTGATAGGAAATATCTGTGGTGTTTTGTATTATTTAATATACTATCTGAGAAAAAAGAGTATTTTGTCTATATCACCTGTATGGTTCAAACCAACAAAAAAAATATTCAAAGAAGTATCTAAGATAGGAATACCTGCCTCTTTGGGACAGTTGATCATGGGAATATCCTTCGTCCTTGTGAATGTGGTGGCCTCTTCCTATGGTGATTATATTGTAGCAGGTAATGGAGTTCAAATGAGAGTTGTATCGATCGTAACATTAATCGTGATCGGAATTTCACAGGGTTATCAACCTTTCGCCGGATTCAATTATGGCGCAAAAAATTCAGATAGGCTTATAAAAGCTTTCAAAATAACTATGCTTTATAACTCAATTATATCGGTTTTTTTCACTATAATTTTCGCGTTATTTTCTAAAAATGTAATCAAGATATTTATCGACGATCCACAAGTGATAAATGCCGGCGCAAAAATATTGAGAGCATTTTTATGGGGGCTTCCATTTATAGGAGTACAATCTACTCTTATGGTGACTTTTCAGGCTACAGGAAAAGCTTTAAGAGCAATGTTTATCAGCTTGGGAAGACAGTGTATTTTTTACATTCCTTTGCTGTTCATTTTGAATGATCTTTTTGGGTTTAATGGTTTTATATTCGCACAACCGGTCGCAGATATCATCACCACAGCCATAGCTGTCATGTTTTCTTTTTCCTTTGTGAAAGAAGTAAAAACTATGTCGATTTCTGCAAATTCTACAAAGCCCATAAAACACGTTGTTTAGTGATATCTGATTTTATTCAATGTTTTTTTAAAACAAAACAGAAAAAATCTTTATGAATGAAGTTGGATGTATAAAAAATAATCATATGAAATTGTTCTTATTTTAAAAAGGCTGCCTGTCATATTATAATGATATGATTTTGTGAATGAAAAAAACTTAACGTTTTTACGTTACTTCCAATTTAAAATCTGAAACAATTTGAGAATTTTTTTGAACTTTGATTCTCTATATAAAATAACATTAATATAAGATGTTTTTCTATTCAATTAATATTTATTTCATCGATTTTGTTTTATAAAAGTATAAAAAACTTGTGCTATAATTTAAATAAAAATTTAATAACGATGATTTTCATCCGTATAACCCCAGCAATATGGGCCGGGGGTATCTACAGAGAGACCGTAAATCTTTCTACTATGGGTGAATTCTGTAGTTTATGATTGAATTACATCATGCTATAGGATTTTCCTGTAGGTGATGTATTTTTTTTGGAGGTTTTTATGAAAGTTGGAGTGATATTTGGAAGTTCATCAGATTTGAAGATACTCAAAGGAGTAACCGATACTTTAAAGGAATTTGGTGTGGATTTCTTTTGTGAAATAATATCCGCGCATAGAATGCCGGAATACCTTAAAGAAAAGATTTCCGAAATGGAAGATAATGGCGCTGAAATTTTCATCGCCGGTGCCGGTTTAGCGGCTCATTTACCCGGTGTAATTGCTTCATATACTTTAAAGCCTGTTATTGGTGTGCCAATTTCTTCGGCAATGGAGGGCTTTGATTCGCTTCTATCTATCGTACAGATGCCATCAGGAATCCCGGTCGCAACAGTTGGTATAGATAAAGGGAAAAATGCCGCAATTCTTGCAGCGGAAATGTTATCGATCAAATATTCTGAATTGAAAACAAAACTGAAAGAATCGAGACAGAAAAAAATTGAATCAATTCTTAAGGAAAACGAAAATCTTAAAGACAAAATATAATGGAGGAGACATGGAAAAATTAAAAAAGATTTATGAAGGAAAGGCGAAAATAGTATTTGAAACAGATGATTCTTCGAAGATAATCGTCCACTATAAAGATGATGCAACTGCATTCAACGGTGAAAAAAAGGGAAGTATTATTGGAAAAGGTGAAATAAACAACACAATAACTTCTATTATTTTTGAATTACTTGAAAGCCGGGGAATAAAAACCCATTTTTTAGGAAAAATAAATGAAAGAGAGCAATTATGCAGAAAGGTTGAGATAGTACCTCTTGAAGTTATCGTCAGAAATATTGCTGCGGGTAGCATGGCGAAAAGGTATGGCCTTGAGGAAGGCACAGAATTGAAAACTACGGTGCTGGAAATAAGTTATAAAAGGGATGATCTGGGTGATCCTTTAATGAATGACTATCATGCTGTAGCAATGGGCCTTACCACTTTCAATGAATTGGAAAATATATACTCTGCAACAAAAAAAGTGAATGATATTCTCAAAGATTTTTTTAAGAAAATGAATATAAATTTAATCGATTTCAAACTTGAATTCGGAAAATCGGGGGAAGAGATATTACTCGCTGATGAAATATCCCCCGATACATGTAGATTATGGGATATAAATACGGGTGAGAAATTGGATAAAGATGTATTCAGAAGAGATCTTGGAGATTTAAAAGAAACGTATAAAAAATTACTTTTAAGAATGAAGGCATAGAATGAAATGTATCAAGTACAGTGATGTTTTAAATGATAAATTTAAGGAAGAGTGTGGAGTATTTGGTGTTTATGACACTGAACATCTGGATAAAGAGGTATCGATTTTAACTTATTACGGTTTATTTTCTTTACAGCACAGAGGACAGGAAAGTTCCGGAATTGCGTTTTCAGATGGGAAAACAGTGAAATGCAAGAAATCTATGGGACTTGTTTCCGAAAGCTTTTCAAAGGAAATTCTCAACAATATGGATGGATATTCATCTATTGGCCATGTAAGATATTCTACAAAGGGAAAAAGTGAAATTAAAAATGCACAGCCGATCCTGGTAAATTATAAACTTGGAACAATTGCAATAGCACATAATGGAACACTTGTGAATTCCGATATATTAAAGGATCTTCTCGAAGATGCGGGTGTAATTTTTCAAACGTCTTCAGATTCTGAGGTTATTTTGAATTTGATCGCACGGGAGGCAAAAAAAGGATTTAAAAGTGCTGTTACCAACGCAATGCAAGCGGTCAAAGGATCATATGCGATTGCTATACTAACACAGGAAGGTTTGATCGCAGCCAGGGATCCATACGGAATCCGACCACTATGTATTGGGAAAAAAGACAGTAAATTCTTCATTTCTTCGGAGAGCTGTGCATTCAATTCGATAGGTGCAGAATTTATCAGAGATGTCAGGCCCGGTGAAATCATCATGATTTCGGAAAATGGACTGGAATCAATTTATGAAGTTGAAAAGACAAAGTGTGCAACGTGTGCTTTCGAATATATATACTTTGCACGCCCGGATAGTATTATAGATGGAATCAGTGTATATAAAACCAGGGAAAAATCCGGAGAAATACTGGCTACAAATCATATGGCTGACGCCGACATTGTGACAGGAGTACCCGATTCGGGGATACCGGCCACCATAGGATTTTCAAAAAAATCCGGAATTCCTTATGAAATAGGACTTATAAAAAATAAATACGTTGGTAGAACTTTTATAGCTCCTAATCAGGAATTACGTGAGCATTTTCTAAGTGTAAAGCTGAGTGTTTTAAAAGATAATGTTCAGGGCAAAAAAGTTATTTTAATAGATGATTCGATTGTCAGGGGTACTACGAGTAAAAAGATAGTAAAAATGTTAAAAGAAGCGGGAGCAACAGAAGTGCATCTCAGAATTTCCTCGCCGCCGATCAAATATCCCTGTTATTTTGGAATAGATACCCCATATAGAAAGGGATTGATAGCTTCGTCAAAGACGATAACCGAAACTGTAGAAAAAATTGAAGCCGATAGTCTCGAATATCTTTCTACCGAAGAACTTCTGGAGATTCTGGGAAACAAAGATGATTTTTGTCTCGGATGTTTCACTGGGGTTTATCCTCTTTCTACTCCAATTCTTGACAGTGAAGGAAATGAAGGAAGCGAAAACGATGATAAATTATAAAAAATCTGGCGTGAACATAGAAGAAGGGTATGAAGCTGTAGATCTCATAAAAAAGTATGCGAGTAAAACCCATACAAAAAATGTTTTGAATGGGTTAGGCAGCTTCGCAGGATTATTTGAATTGAGCAAGATGAAAAATCCCGTACTCGTTTCAGGAACGGACGGTGTGGGTACCAAACTGGAAATTGCATTCAAAAAAAATAAATTTGATACTATAGGAATAGATTGCGTGGCAATGTGTGTAAATGACATTATCTGCCATGGTGCGAAGCCTCTTTTCTTTCTCGATTATATTGCTTGCGGTGAGTTGGACAAACGTATTGTTTCAGAAATAGTGAAAGGTGTTTCGGATGGATGCCGGGAATCTTTTTGTTCACTCATTGGAGGAGAAACGGCTGAAATGCCTGGTTTTTATGACAACGGTAAATATGATATAGCAGGGTTCGCAGTTGGTGTGGTTGAGAAAGAAAAAATTATTAATGGTGACAAAATTGTTGAAGGAAATGTATTGATTGGAATAGAATCATCGGGATTGCACAGCAACGGTTTTTCATTGGTCAGGTATATTGTGGATAATTTTCTTACGGAAAACGGTTATAATACGGATTTTAACGGTATCCCGCTATGGAAAGAGTTATTAAAACCTACAAAGATTTATGTGAATTTAATACATGAATTGATAGAAAATTTTTCGATTATGGGAATTTCACATATAACCGGTGGTGGTTTTTACGAAAATATTCCAAGGATTACAAATAACGGTATTGGATTTGAAATCAGAAAAGACAAGTTACCCAAGAAACCGATTTTTGAATTTCTTTCCTCGTTCGGTGTTTCTGAAGTCGATATGTATAAGACATTCAATATGGGAATTGGCATGGTCATCTGTGTAAAAAAAGCCGATTCAAAACGAATTATCGATTTTATAAATTCTACAGATGAAAACGCTTTTGAAATAGGGAAAACGGTATCCGGAGGTAAAGGGATTTGTATAATTTAGCAATTCTTGTTTCAGGCAATGGTACTAATCTACAATATATAATCGATAAAATCGGTACGGGAGATATAAAAGCTAAAATTGAAATTGTCATATCGGATAAAAGTACTGCATATGCGATAGAAAGGGCAAAGAAAAATGGTATTAAAACCTTAGCACTGGATAAGAAAAATCTTAAAAACAACCTTTCGAATGAGATACTTAAAAATACGAAAAATTGTAATTTAATCGTTTTGGCGGGATTTTTATCGATTCTTAAGGGTGAAATTATTGAAGTTTTTAAGAATAGAATCATCAATATTCATCCCTCTTTAATCCCCTCCTTCTGTGGAAAGGGAATGTATGGAATGAAAGTTCATGAGGCTGCAATTAACAGGGGAGTAAAAGTGAGTGGGTGTACAGTCCATATTGTTGATAAAGGAACGGATACCGGAACAATTTTAAAACAAAAAATAGTCACAGTGAGTAAAAATGATACACCTGGAAGCCTTGCAGAGAAAATTCATGTACTGGAACATAAAGCTTTGGAAGAGGTTATTAATGAGTATATAAGCGGGAAAATAGATCCTGCAAATTTTTGAACGATAAGGAGAATATAATTGAAAAGAGCGTTGATAAGTGTTTATAACAAAGATAATATCGAGAATCTTGTAAAAGTTCTCATTAAAAATGACTTTGAAATTGTCTCAACCGGTGGAACTTTAAAATATTTAAAAGAAAGGGATATTCCTGCAATAGAAATATCTGAGATAACGAATTTTAAAGAAATGCTGGATGGAAGAGTAAAAACACTTCACCCTAAAATTCATGGTGGATTACTCGCTTTAAGAGATAATAAAGAACATATGAAAACCTTAGAGGAAGAGAATATCGAAACGATAGATTGCGTTGTCGTTAATTTATATCCATTTTTTGAAAATATGCATTCTGATATAGCCTTCGAAGATAAGATGGAATTTATAGATATCGGTGGTCCCACAATGCTCAGGTCGGCAGCAAAAAATTTTAAAGATGTAATAGTTGTATCCGACCCTGATGATTATGAAGAAATAATAACTCAATTTGATGAACTTGGCGATGTTTCTTATACATTCAGAAAGAAACTGGCTGGCAAGGTATTCAATTTAACATCGGCTTATGATGCAGCGATAAGCAATTTTTTATTGAAAGAAGAATATCCGAAATATCTGACTTTCTCATTAAAAAGAGGGCTGAAACTCAGATACGGGGAAAATCCGCACCAGAGTGCCGCGTTTTATGAAAACCTTTGTGAAAAGGGATTGATGAATGATTATATACAACTCCAGGGAAAAACACTTTCATATAACAATATAAATGATATGAATATAGCCTATAAAAGTGTCTATGAATTTGATGAATGTGCCTGTGTATCGCTGAAACACAACTGTCCCTGCGGTGTTGCTGTAGCTGAAACTCCTTTGAAGGCATATGAACTTGCATACGAATGTGACCCGGTGTCTATTTTCGGAGGTATCGTTGCATTCAATAGAAGGGTTGATAAATTGACCGCAATGGAGTTGAAAAAGCTATTTTTAGAAATAGTAGTGGCACCGGATTTCGATGAAGAGGCTCTGGAAGTGTTATCGAAGAAGAAAAAATTAAGAGTGATAAAATCGCTGTCAAAGCCAGGGATTTCAAAAGTGATAAATTCTGTGGACGGAGGCTTCTTAATTCAGGATCAGGATAAAAATGCTTTTGAAGAATTTAAAACTGTAACTGCAACAAAACCTACAAACGAACAGATTCAAGATATGAAATTCGGAATCAAAGCGATCAAAAATGTGATTTCCAATGCAATAATTATCGTTAAAGAAAATAGAACCCTTGGAATAGCAGGTGGTCAGGTTAACAGAATATGGGCTGCAAAGCAAGCCATTGAAAGGGCGAATCTTGATAATAAATCTTCCGAAGGAGCGGTTTTGATATCGGATGCATTTTTCCCTTTCGATGACGTAGTGAAGGAAGCGGCAAAAGCAAAAATTTCAGCAATAGTTCAACCCGGTGGTTCAATAAGGGATAAGGATTCAATTTCAGAAGCCGATAAAAATTCGATATCCATGGTTTTTACCGGTGTTAGACATTTTAAACACTGATGGAGGCTTGAATGAATTATTTAATCATAGGTTCAGGGGGAAGAGAGCACGCTATATGCTGGAAATTGGCTCAAAGTGAAAAAGCAGAAAATATATACTGTATTCCAGGAAATTATGGAATATCTCTTGAAAAAAAATGCTATATTTACAAATTGAATAATATGGATTTCGAGTCGAAGGAATCCATGGAAGAATTGTTCGATTTTATTGAAGAGAAGCAAATAGATTTAACAATTGTTGGCCCGGAAAAACCTCTGGTAAAAGGAGTGGTAGATGAATTTCAGAAGAGGGAATTAAAGATATTCGGTCCGGACAAATATGCTTCGCAATTGGAAGGGAGCAAAGAATTTGCAAAAAAATTTATGAATAAATTCCAGGTCAGAACGGCTGACTATGTGTCTTTTGATAAATATAATGAAGCACTGGATTATTTGAAAAGTTTGAATTCATATCCGGTAGTCATCAAAGCCGATGGGCTGGCGGCAGGTAAAGGAGTTTTTATTTGCCGCGATTTTTCACAGGCTTTAGTTGCCCTGAATGAATGTATGAAAAAGTCTAAATTCGGGAAGGCCGGAGACAAAATTTTAGTGGAAAAATATCTGAATGGTTTTGAAATGTCAATATTGGCGATAACCGATGGTAAGAAAATGATCCCATTTGTTTCATCGAAGGATCACAAAAAGTTGCTCGATGGCGATAAAGGTCCCAATACAGGAGGTATGGGCGTTATATCTCCGAATCCGGTTATGAATGAAGCCATATACGATGATTTTATGAAGAATTGCCTTTTACCTACCCTTAACGGCGTTCAGACCATGAAAATGAATTATAAAGGTATTTTGTTTTTTGGTTTGATGATAAAGGAAGAAAAATGTTATGTTCTGGAATACAATGTGAGAATGGGTGATCCCGAAACTCAGTCTCTCCTGCCATTGCTGAAAACGGATCTTGTTGAAATTTTTGAAAAAACTCTGGAAGATGATTTGGATTCATTGAGTATAGATTGGCTGGATGAATTCAGTACGACTGTCGTAATGGCCTCAGGTGGGTATCCTGATGAATACGAAAAGGGTTTTGAAATATCTTTTGATGAATCGAATGTGGATAAATCGACGAAAATATTTTTTTCAGGCGTTTCAAAGTCCGGTAATGGAAAAATGGTAACGGATGGCGGGAGGGTTTTATCCGTAACATCGATAGATAAAAATAAATTGAATTCGATAAAGAAAAGTTATGAAAGAATAAATAATATTAAATTTAAAGGAGCCTTTTATAGGAAGGACATTGGAATAAATACGGAGGAATAAAATGATAAGTAGATACTCACTTTCTCCAATGAAGGAGATCTGGACGCAGGAAGCCCAATACGAAAGATGGCTGGAAGTAGAATTGGCTTTGATAAAAACGTACGAGGAATTAGGAATTGCTCCGCAGAATTCCTACAAAAATGCAAAGAAAAACTCAAAAATTGATGTTGAGGAAATTTTAAAAATAGAATCTGAAGTTAGACATGATGTTATAGCTTTTATAAAAAGTGTCACCGAAAATATGAATGATGAAGCGAGATATTTTCACATGGGATTAACATCATCTGATGTTATAGATACGGCCCTTTCTCTTGCAATGAAGCAATCTCTGGAGTTAATCATTGATAAGTTGAATGAATTTATAAAGGTCCTGAAAATTTTAGCAAAAAAATATAAAAATACAATTACTCTGGGGCGTACTCACGGTATTCACGCAGAACCGACATCATTCGGCCTAAAATGGTTATCTTATTTGAGTGAGGCAGAGAGAAACAAGGAAAGATTAGAGAAAACTCTTGAAGATGTTTCACAGGGAAAACTGAGTGGTGCGGTTGGTAATTATGCAAATATCGATCCAAGTATAGAGAAAAAAGTTTTAGAAAAACTTTCATTGATGCCATGTAAGATATCTACACAGATTGTTCCCAGGGATATTCATGCGGAATTTTTATATAATCTTTCTCTTTTGGGTGCAGGTATAGAAAGAATAGCATTGGAAATAAGGCATTTACAACGTTCGGAAGTTCAGGAAGCTTTCGAACCTTTTACTAAAGGGCAAAGAGGTTCTTCTGCGATGCCGCACAAAAAGAATCCCATAATAAGCGAAAGATTATGTGGGATGGCTAGACTTTTGAGAAGCAATGCAGATGCGGCAGCGGAAAATATAGCCTTATGGCATGAAAGGGATATATCACATTCTTCAATTGAAAGAATAATAATTCCCGATTCCTGTTTGATAGCTTTTTACATGATTGAAAAAGTAACGTGGATGGTCGAAGGCATTGATGTAAAAGAAGATCAAATGATCGAACAATTTAAAAGATCATACAATCTGGTATTCAGTCAAAGAGTAATGCTCTCGCTTGTAAATAAAGGTTTCAGTAGAGAAGATGCCTATAAATTGACGCAAAAAGTGGCTCTGGAATGCTGGAAAACCAAAAAAGATTTTAAAGAAGAAATCAAAAAAGTCAATAACGATGAACATTATTTCTCCAAAAACGAAATTGAAGATATTTTCAATCCTATATATTTTCTCAAAAATATTTCAAAGATATACGAGAGATTTAATTTCGAGGATGAGGAATGAAAAGTATTAACACAGTATTGGTAGAAAAGAAAAAGGATTTCAGAATAGAAGCAGAACATCTGTTGGAGGATTTAAGAACGAGTCTGAGATTAAAGAAATTGGAAGATTTAAGAATAATCAACAGATATGATGTAAGTGGTCTGGATGAAGAATCTTTTGAAATGGTTACAAATTATATTTTGTCGGATCCTGTGGTGGATGATGTATACCGTCGTAATTACGACAATACGCAGTTTGATTTTTCTTTTTCATGTGAGTATCTTCCAGGACAGTTTGATCAAAGGGCGGATTCTGCAGAACAATGTATAAAAATACTCTTTAAAAATGTTGAATGCAAAGTTAAATTTTCAAAGATTTATCTTTTCAGAGGAAATCTCGATGAATCGGATAAAAAGAGAATAAAAAAATATCTGATAAATCCTGTTGACTCCAGAGAAGGCAGAGAGATAAATGAAACTACCGATAGTTTGGAAGAAGAAGTTGAGATATCATCGGAAATCGAAATTATTGATGGTTTTTGTAATTTTGATAAAGAAGAGCTGGAAACTTTTCATAGATTCAATGACATGGCAATGTCGCTGGACGATTTAATGTTATGTCAGGAATATTTTTTGAATGAAAAGAGGGATCCAACCGTAACAGAGCTTAAAGTTATAGACACTTACTGGTCCGATCATTGCAGGCACACCACATTTTCTACAGAATTATCTGAGATTTCTTTTTCAGAGGATAATTATGTGAATGAAATAAAGTTAACCTACGATGATTATCTTGAAGATCATATTTCATACAACGGTAATAAACCGGTGACTCTCATGAATATTGCCACTTTGAGATCAAAAATAGAATTGTCAAACGATAATCTCAAAGATTTGATAATTTCCGATGAAATAAATGCCTGTACGATAGAAATAATTGTTGATGAAAATGGGAAAAAAGTTCCTTACAATCTTTTGTTCAAAAATGAAACGCATAACCATCCCACGGAAATAGAACCTTTTGGAGGTGCTGCAACATGTTTGGGCGGAGCAATAAGGGACCCTCTCTCAGGCAGAGCATATGTGTACCAGTCAATGAGAATAAGCGGAAGTGCTGACCCAAGACTCGACGTAGAAGATACTTTGCCCGGCAAACTGCCTCAAAGAAAAATAACCAGAGAAGCTGCAAGAGGGTTCAGCTCTTATGGAAATCAGATAGGTCTGGCAACCGGTTATGTAAAAGAAATATATAATGAAGGATACACAGCTAAAAGACTTGAATGTGGTATGGTCATCGGAGCGGTTCCTTCAGAAAATGTAAAAAGAGAAAAAGTAAAAAAGAACGATTTAATATTACTTATAGGTGGTAAAACCGGAAGGGATGGTTGTGGAGGAGCTACTGGATCTTCTAAAAGTCATTCGATTAAATCTCTTGAAAAATGTGGAGCAGAAGTGCAGAAGGGAAACCCCCTTACCGAAAGAAAACTTCAAAGATTGTTTAAAAACCCTGAAATTTCAAAACGAATTAAAAAATGCAATGATTTTGGTGCCGGTGGGGTTTCCGTGGCAATAGGTGAATTAGCGGATAGTTTGGAAATACATCTTGATTCCATAAGAAAAAAGTATCAGGGACTTGATGGAACAGAGCTGGCGATTTCGGAATCGCAGGAAAGAATGGCTGTAGTCATTTCACCGGATGATTTTTGTTATTTCAATGAAATATGCAAAGAAGAGAATATTTTATGTGATGTTGTCGCTAAGGTAACCGATAGTAACAGATTAATAATGAAGTGGAATGACAAAGAGATAGTCAATTTAAGCAGAGATTTTTTAAATACGAATGGAATCACTCAAATTCAGAGTGTCAAAGTAAATTCTCCGGATGTTAAAAAATTTCCATTTGATTTTCGCTCGCCTGATGAATGTTTCCGGGAATTGAAAAGGGATCTGAAAAATCTATCCCAGTGTAGTCAAAAGGGATTGATAGAAAGATTTGACAGTTCAATAGGGAGAAACAGTGTATTGACACCATTTGGCGGTAAAACTCAAAAAAACCCTTCGCAGATTATGATTTCTAAAATCCCGGTCGTTGATTCTGAAACATCAACGGTGAGTTTGGTTTCCTATGGATTTGATCCCGAAATTTCTTCGTGGAGTCCCTTTCATGGAGCGATGTTGAGTGTTGTAGAATCGTGTTCAAAAACAATCGCTTCCGGTGCGAACTTGGAACAAATAAGATTCAGTTTTCAAGAATATTTTGAAAAGTTGAAAGATGTGCCTGAAAAATGGGGAAAGCCTTTTTCAGCATTACTGGGAGCATACAAAATCCAGAAAGAGTTAAAATATCCTGCAATTGGCGGAAAAGACAGTATGTCGGGCTCATTTGATGAAATTGATGTCCCCCCCACTTTGATCAGTTTTGCAGTAGGAATTTCAGATGAAAAATATATTGTGACTAATGAACTCAAACATCCAGGAAATATTTTAATATGTTTTCCAATTATTTTCAGTAACAATTTTATCCCGGATACAAAAAATATTTTGAAAACATACAAAATTGTGAATGATCTGATAAAGGAGAAGTGTGTTTTTTCTTCCGGTGTTACCGATTTATCCGGCATATTCACGCACTTGTCCAAAAGAGCATTTGGGAATATGATTGGTGTCGAAATCTTTGAAGATATTTCGGATTTTTTATTCACTCCATTCTCTATAATTCTGGAAGTTGATAAGATAACGGCAGAAAAATTGAAGGAAAAATATGAAGCGGATATAAAAATCATAGGAAAAACTCTGTCTGAAGAAGCAATAAAATACAAAAATCATACATATGATATCAAGTCACTTATCGATGAATGGGAAAAGCCTTTGAATGATATCTTTCCCATTTATGAAAGAAATGAAATTGATTGTTCTGAAGCTTCTTTACATGGAGAAAAAAGCAAGCTGAAAAGTAATATTCTTGTAAAAAAAGGTCCGAAAGTATTCATTCCTGTTTTCCCGGGAACTAATTGTGAGTTAGACACAAAAAGGGCTTTTGAGACGGCCGGGGCTCAATGTTCCTTAAAAACATTCAGAAATATCAGAGAAAACGATATTGAAGAATCGACAAAAATATTTGCCTCTGAAATAGCGGATTCGCAAATTCTCATGCTTCCCGGAGGCTTCAGTGCGGGTGATGAACCAGACGGATCCGGAAAATTTATTTCTGCATTTCTCAGAAATCCACTCATTAAAACATCAATAATGGATTTGCTGAATAAAAATGATGGCCTTATTCTAGGGATATGTAATGGATTTCAGGTTCTGTTGAGATTGGGTCTGCTGCCGTTTGGTGAATATAAAGTACCCGATCAAAATTTTCCAACCCTGACGAGCAATAAAATTGGAAGACATGTTTCTACAGTAGTTAATACAAAAGTCTTTTCTGTAAAGTCTCCCTGGTTAAATGAAGATGATCTGGGAAAAACCTTTAAAGTTCCTGTTTCTCATTCAGAAGGAAGATTCTACTGTACAGAAAAAATGTTAAAAACTTTGGAAATGAATGGCCAAATAGCTACCCGGTATTGTGATAACTCAGGAGTTATTTCATCAGAAATGCCATACAATCCCAATGGTTCGATAGGTTCTATTGAAGGAATAACAAGCCCTGATGGGAAAATTATGGGAAAAATGGGCCACAACGAAAGAGTAAATGAAGGACTTTACAAAAACATTCCCGGAATAATTAAACATGACATATTTAAGAACGGTGTTGATTTTTTTCTCGTTTAGCGTTCTGGTAGAATAATATATATTTTTTTAAGTACAACGATACCTATTTTTAATGAAATTTTCCAGGAAAACGGGGGAATTTTTGTGGGCTTAATATGATTATTAAAATATAAAATTTATGAATAAAAGCGAATATAATTATGGAATTTAACTTTTTGTAATTATTTAAATTGTAAATAGAAATAAATTATTCTATAATGTTTATAATGTGATGAGAATAGGGGAAGTGATCCAATTGAATGAAAAAATAGCCCAACTTGTTGATTCAGCAGGAAATTTACCAAGAGAAATTATAAAAAAATATTCTATAAAGGAAATACCTTTTTATTACACTTTTGATGGCAAAAAATATTTTGCAGAAAACAGGGAATTAACTCATGAGGAATTTTATCAGCATATGAAAGATTATCCTGATATGGTTCCAAAAACTGCGGCTCCAAATCCCGAAGACTGGATCAGTGGTTTTGAAGACTTCTATAAAAAAGAATTTAAAAAATTCATCGTTACTACTATTTCTTCTGAACTTTCCGCAAGTTTTCAGAATGCGTGTCTGGCTAAAGATATCTATTTAGAAAGAAAGCAGGATGTTGACATCAGAGTTATATCTTCAAAAAGCTGTACATGTGGACAGGCAGCTTTGGAAATCAGTATAGCAAAATCAATAAAAAATGGGTGCAATAATTTGAATAATCTATCCAAAAAGATTGCCTCAATGATATCCAGTATGTCGACGCTTTTTACTGTGGAAACACTAAAGTATATGAAAGCCGGTGGAAGAATTGGAGGAGCGTCCGCTTTTCTTGGAAAACTTATAAATATAAAGCCAATTTCAGAATTTGTAAATGGCGTTGTTAAGCCTATAAAAGTTGTGAGGGGTAGAAAAAGGTCTCTTGAAAAAATGACAAATATTGCTTTATCAAGAATAAAAAATCCTGATAAAACCATCATCTGTACTCAACAGGCATTGTGTAAAGAAGACGAGACCTATATTGTAAAATTACTCAAAGATACTCTGGGAAAAGGAATAAAAATCAGTACGGGCTTATTAGGAACTGTGATAGGTGCGCATTCTGGTCCGGGATCTATAGGTGTAGGTTTTGTTGAAGTATAATTTATAATCGAGAGAAATTTTTGAATACAAAAATGAGTTAAATAACAAACTAATTTAAAATAATCAGTTTTTTAAAAGTGTTTAAGATGAATAAGGTTTTATATTGTGAGCTTTTATGTTCAGAATGTGAAATATACAAAGCATCAATAGAAAACCGATAGCGCTTGAAAAAAATTGGCAAAAGAATTTGATTCTGAAGATTTTCATTTGGAAAAAAAGGATAATCTATGTTTTGGATGTTCTGGCAACGAAGAAGAAATTTTTAAGTCTTGTGATGCATGTGAAATTCGCAAATGTGGAATAAAAAGGAAAATTACTAATTGCGGCCAATGTTAAGAATATTATTGTGAATTGTTGAATAAACCATTTCAAATGAATCCTGAAAACAAATAAATATTGGATAAAATTAATAAGGTGAAATGAGTAATGAATTTTGGAGAGGTTAGTATATTTCAGGTGAATCCATCCAAATTGGATAAATTCGAAAGTGAAATGAATAATTTGAAAGAACACTTTAAAAATTTTGCTGGACACAGCAATTTGAAAATAATAAAACGAACACATAGAATAAAAGATATGGAATCAATAAGAGCAGGAAAGCCGGCCTTAAGAATTACAAGGATTGTTAAATCTGTTCTATATTGGGAATTTGAAGATGAAATTTGCCACGGGTTGGCCATTAAAGAATATTTTGAAATTTTTCATAATAATTTATCTAGATGTTCGGTTATGCCTCCGGATAAATATATTGGAACAAGCATTTAATTTTATCAATAAAGAGAATATTTCTCTCATGAATAGAAATTTTTTTTTGCAGAATTGCATGAAAATTTTTTTTAATTATGTGCGTATGATAAATTTTTTTTTCAAATAAGTAATAGTTATTTAAACAATTTTTTTTATGTTCTATATTGCCTTTTAATAATTGATCACAGATATCGTAGGTTTATAAGTATATTTTTTTGTGATTATTTAAGCGGTTAAACGATTAAAATTTTTATGTTATTATTTATCTGAATGGGTTTTTATAAATAGATCCGTTTCTGAAGTTACCCATGTTCGATTATCCTACACCTAGTTAATTTTTTTAATCGGGCCCCTTGTAAGGGGCTCGAGGTTTATGAAAAGACTTTTTTGCGCCTTGAATTTAAAATATTATTTATTTGGTTTAGTCAAGATATTTCATTAAATATTCATAACCGTTTTTTCCCATTTCATCGTATGGGATAAATCTTATTGCAGCACTGTTTATACAGTATCTTAAACCACCTTCTTCATCGGGACCGTCTTCAAAAACATGACCCAGATGTGTATTTCCTACTCTGCTTTTAACTTCAATTCGTGACATAAACAGTGAATTATCTTCTTGTAATGTTACAACATCAGAACTCACTGGTTTTGTAAAACTTGGCCAACCAGTACCGGACTTAAATTTATCCGAAGAAAAAAATAGCGGTTCTCCGGTCACAATGTCAACATAAATTCCCTTTTCATAATTATTCCAATATTCATTTTCAAACGCCCTTTCTGTACCGCAATTTTGTGTCACATCGAATTGTAAATCATTCAATAATGTTTTTATTTCCTTTTCATTTGGTAATGAATACGCATAAGGATTTATGATAATTTTTTCTGTTTTTGAACTGGAACTTTTTGAGAAATCTATTGCCTCATTTTTAGTAACTATTTTTGTTGAATTGGATTCATTTTCATTATAAATCCTAAAACCGATGAAGAAAACAAATAAAGCGATTGCAAAAATTATAATTATATAGTAAATCATAAACTTCACCTCTCTTCTTTTAGATATTTATATACTACCATTTTTATCAACAATAAATAACTAATGTATCGCATGATATATTTATTTGTATTCATATTTTGAACGTCAGTACAATAAAAACGGGAGAAAAGTATTTTCTCCCGGAGATCTCTGTATGGTTTATTAAGTTGTCGAAGAATTATATTAACTGTTTTATTAATCTCTTTTTCTCATAAGAATAATGAAAATATAATTATTCCCATTCCGAGTAATTTTATAAAACTAATTGGTTCATTTAAAAATATCAGAGCAAGAATGGTCGCCAATACGGGTTTAACATAAAAGAGTCTCATGCCTGTCGATGCGCCGAGTCTGTTTACGGCTTCTAGCAAGGCGTAATAAGCAATACCGGTTACAAATATTCCAAGATATACAATTATTAACCATTCTTTTGTACCCAACGTATCGATTTTGAAATTACCGGATATAAAAATTATGGTCCCATAGATTATGCTGGGAAAAAAAGATGAATATGCAGTACATTTCAGAACGCCATATTTACCCATGTATTTTTTCATTAAAACAGAGTACAATGCGAAGGTTACTGCAGAAGATAATCCGAAAATTATGCTCGATATTGTATCGCCTTCTACCACTCCAAATTCAATCATTCCAAATCCAAAAATTAATATTCCCACCAATCCGATTGTTATCCCTATTTTTTTTCTTTGATTGATATTTTCCTTAATAATGATTGCGGCAAAAATAGCCGTAAAAATGGGATTAGTTGAGATGAGAACGGCAGCGGATGAAGCGTTGCCAGCTTTTACAGAAAGTTGAAGTAAAGTCATGGAAATAATGCAGTTGAGACAACCTATAAGAATCACAACCAGAAAATCTTTTTTGTTCATCTTTTTGTTATTTTTTATAAAAAGAGAAATAACAAATAAAAATAATCCACCGATGAAGAATCTCATAAATGTCATCATATATGGATTGACAAGATTCATTATGGGTTTGGAAACGACCTCAAGACTCGAAAACAACACTAACGCAATAGTCCAAAACAAATATGCCATTCTTTCTCCTCAAACTTTTCCTGATCCACGTATATGTGGGAACAGGATTTTTTATGACTGAATAAAAACAATTTTACACGTTAAAACCATAAAAATATATTTCTCTCAAAATATATTTTTCGCCATCTTTTCACAAAATTTAGAATAAACAGTTATCTCATGTACGGACAAACAGATCATCGATTTTTTTTATCGTTTTTATTCCCATTTCATTTAGTATCTGTTCTTTATGCTCGATGGTTTCTTCAAATCCCTTGATAATCGCCCCCGCGTGTCCCATAGTTTTTCCTTTTGGTGCCGTACGTCCCGCAAAAAAAGTTTGTACATTCCCATTATAATTCATTGACAACGCTTTTTTTATACCCGAAATCTCATCGTTTCCACCAACTTCGCCAATGATTGCGACTTTGCGAATATTTTTTTTAATAACGTAATCCATGGCCTCGGCTATGTTAGTTCCTATAATGGGATCTCCACCGAGTCCCATAGCGATCTTTACCCCCGTGCTCTTGGTTGAAAGATGTTTTGCAACTTCATACATGAGTGTCCCACTTCTGGATATTATAGCAATATCACCGCTTTTAAAGGCGGATTCGGGCATTATACCTATTTTTATTACATCGGGTATTATAATTCCGGGACAGTTTGGACCAATTATTGTTATCTTGTTATTGCAGTAATTCTGATTTATTTCTCTCATTTTTTTAATTATTTTTAAAGAATCATGTTGTGGAACATGTTCGGAAATTATTATTATCTTTTTTATTCCCGAATTGATGGCGTCCATCGTGGCACTCAGCACAAATTTTGCAGGTACGAAAAGGATTGTTGTATCTGCACCAGTTTCATTCACGGCGCTTTGCATATCACAGTACACCTTTACACCATGCACTTCACTTGCTGTTTTGGTTGGCGAAACACCGCAAACTATGTTGGTACCGTAGTCTTTCATTTTTTTTGTATGGAATTTCCCGTATTTTCCTGTTATACCCTGAACGCACACTTTTTCATTTCCTTCAAGCATTACATTTCACCTCTTCCATACACGAATTTACCATTTCGTACATATATTCATAAGTCTTTATTCCTGAATTTTCCAGCATTTTTTTTTGCTATTTCCGAATTATTTCCCGCCAGTCTTATAAAAATAGAAGCATCGGTATTTTTGTTTTTAAATTCGATAACGGCTTTAGCAATTTCATCACAATTTGTTATACCTCCGAAAATATTCATGACAATCCTTTTAATACCTTCCTCATAAAGCTTTTTCAATGCACTCAGAGTGACATCTTTTTCTGCTCCCCCACCAATATCAAGAAAGTCAGCAGGGTTACCACCTTTCATGCTTATCGCATCCATGGTTGCCATTACTATTCCGGCTCCACAACCTATTATTCCTATATCCCCATCTAGTTTGACATAATGAAATTGTTCTTTTTTATCACTCAGATCCATATAATTTTTGAGATGATCGTTTCTGAAATAAGCATTTTCATCGAGATCCATCACACAATCGAGTGCTATAAGTTTTGATTCAACGGTCAATGCAATAGGATTTATCTCTATATATGTGGCATCTTCCTTTTCCATTATTTTCTTTAAACTTTTTACGATATTCACAAAATCTTGATTATATTTTTCAGAAATATAATCAACCAAATCCTCGTATTTTCCCGTTTTAAGTGAATCGGTGTGTTCCTCAATATTTATGCCGCCGCACTCAGAAAAGCTGAGAAAAATGTCTCTTTCCAGTCTGTTGATGAAAATGGAACAATAATATTCCTGTTTTATTTCTAATTTTTTTTCAACAAGAATTCCTTCAGGTTTTGTACCCTTAATCGGTTTGTTCATTAAAATCGACATTTTAGATTTAAATTCTTCCTGATCATCGGCAAAAAGTATTCCGCCGTTTTTCATTCTGCTGCCTATTAATACTTGTGATTTTAAAACACATGGTAAAAATGGTGAATTACTACCTGAATAAGAAGAAAAAAACATAGAAGATGGAACACTGATACCATACGAACTTAAAATACCCTTGGCAAGGTATTCCTGAATTTTCATAAAAATCCTCCCTTTTTGTATTGGTTTCTCCCGCGAGAAACATCATCCACACAAGAATTAAGGCAGGCTTACCGACTTCCGAATCATCCTACTCTTTACGCCTTCCCATGAAACAGATTCTTCACAGTGACATTTTGTAAATTTCGTCCTCGGTAACGGTGACGGGGTCGTATCGGTTTCTCACCGATTTTCCTATTACTCGTAAACAGAAAAATAACTTTTAATGATTTGATCTTTTACTCATGAGTCAGATCAAAAAACCGCAGAAACTTTTCCAGAACGACACCTGTAACTCCGGAGGTAGATATTCAATTTTCAAATTCATTATAACAGGATTTTCAATGGCGTTTAAGATACATTATAATAAAAATAAAATTTCTTTACCAATACAAATTTGTTTAATAAGAAAGCTGTAAAAATGTATATATTACCGATTTTATGGATGCAAAACAGAGATCGGATAAAATTCGATTTTTACTGAATATATTCTTTGCATTTAATCTAATTATTATTTATATTACATAATTTAATAATATTATACTGTTAAAAAAACGAATGAAAACAAGTATAATTCATTAGGAATGCAAACAAAAAAGGAGCTTTGATTTGAAATACAATCCATTTAAAAACTATTTAACCCATGAAGAAGCTGCAGAAATAAGAAAGAAATTGATAGTTCTTGCATTACCGGCCATAGGAGAAAATATATTACAAATGTTATTGCAAGTTGCCGATACGGCCTTTCTGGGACACTATGACTGGCGGTTGATAAGTGGTGTTGGTGCTGCAAATCAGGTGATTTTTATTTTTCAGGCATTGTTGATAGCTATTTCTATCGGTTCAATGGTTTTTATTTCAAATAGTATAGGCTCAAACAACAGTTTGCTTACCAAAGAGGTTGCATGGCTTTCAATATATTTAGCCGCTGCATCAGGTATTTTATTGACTTGCACTATGATTCTCTCGGATAATTTGATAGACTGGTTTTTTCCCGGAGCTGAAGTATTCGTACTGGAATCGGCACAGGAATATCTGAGAATAATATTATCCGGAATGCCCGGCCTCAGTTTCATGATAATAATAAGTTCTACTTTGAGGGGTGCAGGCGATACAAAATCCCCGATGATTATGGCTTTCATTTCTAATGTGATAAATATTTTCCTCGATTATGTGCTGATTTATGGAAAATGGGGATTTCCCGAATTGGGAGTGAAGGGAGCGGCTTCTGCCACGGTTTTTTCGAGAGTGATCGGTTCAATTATTCTTCTCATAATGCTATTCAGGAACAAAAAAATTTCGATAAACCTTAAACCAGTAAAAACCAGTTTAAAGAGAATAAAGAGCGTACTTTCGGTGGGAATGCCTATCGCTATTGAAAGACTCTCTTTTTCCATAGGAGTTTTGGTATTTGCAAATATTTTATTGTACGCGGGCGCGATGGCCTATGCGGCACACAGAATAGGAATAAGGGTGGAATCAATAGCTTTTATGCCCGAACTTGGTTTAATGGTGGCTGTCACGGCTATTGCAGGAAATTATAACGGTAAAGGTGCAATAAATAAGGTGATGGGTACACTAAGACAGGGATGGATTATAGGAACTGTTATTAGCGTTACAATTGGAACATGTCTTTTTTTTGTTTCCAGAGTTGTTGATTAAAATCTTTACCGATGAAGCTGAAATAATACAGATTGCCAGCTTACCTGTTAAAATTATCGGTTTATTTCAGATAGTTCAGGCAATCGATTTCGTTTCTGCAGGAGTTTTAAGAGGAGTTGGGGATACCAGATTTCCAATGATAACTTCAATGCTTGCTATGTGGTTAATAAGAATCCCCGTGGGGTTTGTATTGGTCAAATTTTTTGGAATGGGTTTACTGGGAGCATGGATCGGAATGATTGGAGATATGATACTGAGAACTGTACTTAAAGTTTTCAGGGTCTTGGGCGGAAAATGGGAAAAGACTGCGAAAAAATTGAGATCAGAAACTTCATGATAGTTTAATATTCTTTAAAAACTTTGATTTTTAAATGAAATGATTTTTAAAAAACAAAAATAAATACGGAACTCTTTAATTAAAGTGATAGAAATACTTTTCTCGGTGATTATAGAGGGTATTCCAGATTTAATTTAAATAAAAAAACCAATCATAAAAAAAGAGATATGCAAATGCATATCTCTTTAAAACAAATTTAATTATATCAATAATCGACAATTCCCATATATTTTCTTGTTTTTAAAGGATGATTTCTTTTGTCAGCCAGATGTTTACCAAATCTATCCAGTACTGCCGATATCACGAGCGGAGATACATAACCTCTGAATTCTTCCGGAACACCCGGGTAGTGGGTAATCCTTCGTGTCAATTATGGTATACTTTTTTGAATATTTATTTATAAATTTTTCTACCCTTTCGGCAACGGGTCTTGTTTTATCCTCTCCCTTGAAGAGAAGTAAATTTGGAGTATCTTCCCGAACAATTTCAAATGAACCATGGAAAAATTCTCCCGCATCAACCGGTTGTGCCTTCATCCATTGCATTTCTTCCAAAATGCAAATTGCGAATGAATATGTTTCTCCCCAGAGAACGCCTGTCCCGAGAGTGAAGAAAAGGTCGGTATCCATATTTTCTTCTGCCCATTTTTCTGCATATGCTTCAACACTTTCTTTTATTTTAACTAAGCTATCCGGTAATGTGTTGAGAGCTTTTATTATTTCTTCATATTTATCAAAATTTTCATGTTTCTTCAATATGTTGAAAATGATCTGATAAAGAAGAATTATTTTTGAATCTGTTACGCCGGTTTCCGCGTTGTTTTCAAACACATGATCAACGGCATGTCCCAATGGAGAGTCAGCAAAACCGGTGAACCCTATTGTAGGTGCTCCAGCTTCCTTTGCAATATTAGCTGCTTCCACTGTCTCGGGAGTTTTTCCGGAATAGGATGATAAAATAACTAATGAATCTTTTGAAAAATTCATTGGTTGAATTGTGTTAAATTCGCTTGAATTATAAATGAAAACAGGTATATTTGAATTTGTTTCCAAAATGTACTTGCATGGATGCATTACAGCGAACGATCCACCACAACCAATCAGGAAAATATTTTTCAGATTGATTTTGCTCAATGCTTCATCGACTACTTTTTCCACAACTTCCCTCTGAGCTAAACCGTATTTAAGTATAGCTCTGTAAATTTCATTATCATTTTTTACCATTTTTTCACCTCATATATATATTAACCTTTGATACTTCCTTCTGTTAAACCTCTTATAAACGATTTGGACATAAATAAGAATAAAATTATGATTGGTACGGTAGCAATGATTATCCCGGCTAAGAGCACTGTCCAGTTAGTTGATAGTGCATCTTTAAAATTATATAAACCAATTGGAATAGTATATAACTTGCTGTCTTCTATGAAAACCATAGCAAATAAAAATTCATTCCAAACGAATATGGCGGTCATTATTGATACTGTGGATAATATAGGTTTACTTATCGGTATGACAATCTTTGTAAAAGTAGTGAAAGTGGTACAGCCATCAATGAGTGCCGAATCCTCTAACTCCTTTGGAAAATCTTTGAAATACGTATACATTAGAAAAATAGCAAAGGGCAATCGGAATGCTATATAAGGTAGAATCATTGCCAAATAAGTGTTGTAAATATGAAAAAATTCAAGAATTCTGTACAGGGAAATTAGAGCGGATTGTGGTGAGAGTAACAATCCACCTATAATAAGATAGTAGATCATCATTTTCCACTTCGATTCTATCCTTGATAAACCATATGCACAGAAAGCCCCAATTGTGACTGTAGCCAGGATTGAAATTGATCCGACGATTATACTGTTCAGAAAATATCCCGATAATCCCATATTCCATGCTTCCACATAGTTACTGAATAGGGGAACAGTTGGTATATTAAAAGTATTAATAAATAGATTTTGATTGGTTTTCAACGAATTGATGAAAATCCAGAACAACGGATAAATGACTACAATTATAAGTATCCACAATAACACATTGATCCAAATTTTATTTATATAAAATGATGTATTCTTTTTCTTCATAAAATCATCCTTTATTTCTATTTGATAATTTTATTTGCAACAGTGATGTTGTAAAAGTTATAATAAAGATAATTACCGCTACAGCTGAACCATAACCCATTTCATCAAATAGAAATGCTGATCTGTACATGTATGTCCCAAGTACCTGTGTTGTGTTGTAAGGACCACCACCTGTGGTAACATAAACTTCCGTAAACAGTTTAAAAGATCCGATTACGGTGATAATAGATGTTGCAACAAGCATTCCCCTAACTCCGGGAATAGTGATATAAAAGGCTTTTTGAATTTCCGAAGCTCCATCTATTTCGGCAGCTTCATATAAATCCTTTGGTATTTTTTGAATGGCAACCAACAGAAGAACCATAATATATCCGGTGTATTGCCATTGACTCATTGCAATAACAGAATAGATGGCAGTATTTGGGTTCGCAAGCCAAGCGGTTTTCCACTGACCTAATCCTAACATATCTAAAAATCCATTCAGCATTCCGATGTTCGGATTGTATATAAAATAAAACATTAATGCCACAGCCGTGATAGATATTAAAGAAGGTAAAAAATAAATGTTCCTGAATAAAACCTTCAACTTTTTTCCTACAAATTTACTATCCAATAGAATTGCTAAAAATAATCCAAACCCGACCTGGAATATCAAAGAAAAAATTGCGTATAGAGTATTGTTTTTCAAAGCAGTATAGAAGATCGGATCTTTAACAATATTCAAATAATGGCTTAATCCAACAAATGTCCACTTATCAGTATAGGAATTCATATTGAATAAACTGAAATAAAAGTTTTGAAAAATAGGAATATAAACAAAAATAATGATGAATAATAATGCCGGTAGTATATATAACAGATAAGTCTTATTTTTCTTCCTCATAAAATACCCCTAATTAAAGTAGAATGGGAGACATAAGTCTCCCTTAAAAATTTTTACTCGAATTCTTTTCTTACTTCTGCAGCAGCTTTCTGGACGGCCTCCATCACCTTTTCAGGAGTAGTGTATCCATCGGTGAGCATCTGTAATTGAGTAGAATAGGCATCCCATACTTTTGCAGACAAAGAAGAATCAAGCCAGTTTACCATTTCTTCAGCATTCAGAACAAGATCCACTGTTTCCAGAATTCCTTCAGGAACATTATCCTCAGGACCTACAACATTTTTAATTCCATTGATCCAACCAAGCATTTCAACTTCTAATTTTCCTGCGGTTTTTCCGGTAAGGAATTTTAAAAATTCCACAGCTTCTTCAGGATGTTTTGTTGTGCCGGATACTACAAATCCTTCCGGATATCCTGTCAAATAATTCTGATTACCCTTCCCTTCAGGAATATCAGGGAATACAAACACACCCCAGTTTTCTTTCAATTCATCACCGGCATACATCTCAAGTTCAGGAACTTCTACGATTTCAAGATACATCATGGCAGCATTGCTGTTGAAGAAAGTTGCCCTCGCGTCATCATGTGTTAAAGCATTGACAAAATCATTGAAGTAGGGAATCAATTCTACATATTTTTCAAGCGCTTCTACGTATCCTGGATCTGTCCATGTACCTTCTGCAGGGTCGAGATCTGTGTATCTTGTTTCATCAGTGATCATCTTTTGATTTAATGTACCTATGTAATGTGATACGGCCCAGGGTCTGATATTTCCGAATGCTATTGGTGTAACACCAATTTTTTCGAGTTTTTGACAATCTTCGATCAATTCGTCAAAAGTTTCGGGAGCTTTTTCAATACCGGCCTTTTCGAATAAAGCCTTGTTATAGAAGAAGACTTTCCCATCCAATCTGAAAGGTGTACCGTAGTATTTTCCCTCATATATAAATGGTGCAATTTGTGAAGGAATAAAGGTTTCAAGCCATCCATCTTCTTCTAAATACGGTGTGATATCTAATACCTTATCCGCTCTGATAAATCTGTTTGTAAATTCTCCTGGCCAAGAAAAGAAAACATCGGGTGCTTCATCTGTTCCCAGAACGATCTTAATCTTTTCCTTGAAAGGATCGTTGGAGATTGCTTGCATTTCCACATTAATGTTTGGATGAGCCTCTTCGAATTCATTAACTATTTCTTCAAAATAATCCATATATTGTGTCCATCTGTGCAAGAACTTAATCTGAACTTTCTCATCCGCTGCATACAAAAAAGAAGATATTACTAAAAGACATAGAACTAACAAAACCAAAATTTTCTTATTCACTTGTTACCCCTCCTGTTTAGGATTTGTCCATTTGGACTAATTAATACTTTTTACCATAACCGAATGCTCCCATAATCATACAAGTTTTCGAAGCAAATTCGGCACCACCTTCAAGAGATTCATTGATCAGATCTTCACCGTAAAAATCTATGTTTTTCACTAAATTACATAAAAATGCAGTGACAAATGAATCTCCTGCTCCCAGAGTATCAACGGGTTCGACTAATTTAGCTTTCTGTGCAAAAAAAATGTTTCCATCGAAAAAAAGAGCTCCCTCGATTCCTCTGCTTGCCAAAGCGTATTTACTTCCAAAATTCAAGACCTTTTGGAGCTTTTCTTTTGTTTCCTCTAAAGATAAATGACTGCATGATAACAAACCAAATGTGATATTTGGGCATATTTCTTTTAAATAGTCATCGGAAATTTTATCTGAAAAATCAAATGAGAAAAATTTATTTAATTCTTTTATCTTATAATATTCCGGTTCCATGGAACTGTAACAACTCGAATGAATCAGATCGAAATCCTTTATATAATCCAGATCTTTATTGCTTAATTCTAAAGGGTATTTTGAACTTACTCCACCGCCATTACCCTTCAAAAATACGCGGTCCCCATTGACTAAATTAACTCTTGCAAAACCATTTTCGCCATCTTTCGTGATTGAATGTGAATAATCAATTCCTATTTCACTTAAAACCGCTTTTATGTGATCGCCGGGTTCATCATTACCAAATACACCCATATATGCGGCTTCGATCCCAAACATTTTCGAATAAACAGCAAAATTCAACGCATTTCCGCCCGGAAAGTAAGTTTTTATATGAATATATTTATCGACAACATTATCACCAATACCTATCACTTTAAACATTTATTCAGATTCTCCTATCAATATTCCAGCTTCCACATATATCTTCTTTGTGATAAAGGATGCTTCCTTTTTTCAGCCAATTTCTCCGCGTATAATCTCAAAACATTTGTGAACAATAACGGGTTAAAGAATTCAATTACAGTATCGTCTATTGTGTTCAATCCCAATTCCTTTGCATCGAGAACAACCAGTTTTTCTCCATATTTTGAAAGAAAAGAAAATGCACGTTCATCAAGCGGTCTTGTCCTTCCTTCATTTATCATGAGGATAAAAGGAGTTTCTTTGTCTGTAATTTCAAAAGGGCCGTGAAAATATTCCCCGGAATGTATAGCGGCGGAATTTATCCATTGCATTTCGAGTAATATACAGATTGAATATGAATACGCTACTCCCGTACTGGCACCACTGGACATAACGTATATGATATCGGAATCCTTATAATTTTCAGCAAATTTCTCGGCTCTTTTCAAGGAGTATTTTTTTGCTTTTTGAACGATTAAATTGATTTTATCGAAACCATCAATAGCCTGCTGGTAATTTTTATAATTTTCAAAAACGTTTAATATCTCAAATGCCAGGAAAAGAAGTTTACCCATCTTACTGTTTTCCACCTTTGCATCTTTTCCCCAATCATACATAATGACGTACTGTCCTTCTTTAGCGAGTGAAGAATCTTTTTTCCATGTGAATGAAATCGTTTTTGCCCCTTTTTCATTCGCCAGTTTTGTAGCTTTGACAGTTTCGGGTGTCTCGCCGGCATGAGAAACTGTGATAACTATAGAGTTTTTGCCCAGATAGTTCGGAGAAGCGTGAACGAATTCATTGCTCGAAAAATAACCGACCTTTAGATTTTCAGACTGATTCTCCAGAAAATATTTCGCTGGATATTGTGCGGCAAGTGATCCGCCACAAGCTACGAAAATGATGTTATTAATATTTGAAACACTTTCCTTTATATCCTTCAATATTTCAGATATATTCATCGTAAACCCCTTCCAAAACATTAATTTTTAAAAACTATAATATGAAAAAATTACACAATTTAATTTATTTAAATTTCTTCGCTTTTTAATTCGTTGTAAAAAATGTATTTATCTCCTCTTATGTAACTCACTAAATATTCTATGGGTGTATTGTCACTGGAATATGTGGAACCTTTAAACAAAAAAAGAGGAGAGTTTAATTTTATTTCCATTCTTTCAGCCAACCATTTTTTCGCCAAACAAATTTCTATCGTCTGGCTTCCCTTGAATGGGAAAACATTATATATTTCCCTCATCGTTGAAAAAAGAGAAGTTGTGCTGAAATCATATTTCAAGAGATCAGGAAAAAGGGACTTGTTAAGGTAACAATCTTCAAGGGCCACCGGTTCGCTATCAACCTTTCTTATCCTCGTGAGTCTATAGATTTCCTGACCTATGGGTAAACCCAAATTACTTGCGATATGGCTGTCCGCTTCTATAATTTCAAACTTTATCACCATAGATTGAATGGTTTTTCCTCTCTCTTTTAACATCTTTGAAAAACCTTCCAGAGATGTCAAACTTTTTCTTATAGCACTGGATCTTACAAAAGTACCTTTACCAATTATTGCCTGTGCGTAACCTTCATCAACAATAGCCGTTAAAGCCTTTCTTGCGGTCATTCTGCTGACGTTGAACATAGAGCTTATTTCTCTTTCAGAAGGCAATTTTTCTCCCGTTGAATATTTCCTCGATTTTATCTTTTTTATCAGATGTTTTTCTATTTGCTTGTATTTTGGTAAATAGACATCAGTGTCCTTCATAATTTCCCCCTGGTGGTATATACCATATAGCAATTCTATATGATATGTAAAATAAAAACAAATCTACTCAGTAATTATTATACCTAATTAGAAACTATCATTTTTAATTAGAGTAGAAAATCTTTGATTTTCATATACCACACATATTTTTTTAAAAAGCAAAGACTCTATATAGCTTTTAGTAAAGGTATTATAGCAATAAATACACATGGTATATACCATAGACCTAGATATAGATATTACTATAGTTAAAAAATATTTTTTTGAATTTGAAAAAACATATTTAATTTTTTATAGCTATGATAGGGAATAAAAAGCTGGATCAATGAATCCAGCTTTCCGCATAATCCTAGTCTAACTGGGTTTTTTATAACTAGAAAATGCTCAGTTTTTCAAAATCTAAATAAAAAAAGAAGTGAACTAAAAATCAATTTTCAGTTCTATAATATATTAACATAGATAAAAATTTTTATTATAAGCGTTAACTTTTTTTCCACAAAAACAAATGATAACTTGATCTTTATGCTCGAAATTTAAAAAAATAAATATAAACAACTTCATTATTAACAGTTTTTAAAATTACAGGATACTTTAAAATATAAAAAGCAATTATCGTGATAAACTCGCAATACCTAATAATCCAGGACCGACATGAGCAATCATCGATGGAACGATTTTTCCCACATAAAGTTTTTTAACGTTAAAATTCATTACAAATTCTTTCAGAGTTTCAACCCATTCCAAAGTATCTGAAGAACTGCCGGAATAATAAACTGCGACCATTTCAACAGTTTTGCCATTCCAAAAATTTGATGCGATTTCCATCATTTTTTTGACTGTTTTTCCGATGCCCCTTGCCTTGCCCGCGGTATGATAAAAACCATCATTTCCAACTTCAATGATTGGTTTGAGATTAAGAATATCCCCGATAGTACCACTAACATATCCTATTCTTCCTCCGGCTTTCAGGAATTTTAGAGTGGGAATTACATAATAGACGCTTAAGTTTTGTGGTACGTACTTTTTTAATTGTGTGATTATCTCATCAAAATTTAATTTCTCATCCAAAAGCTCCGTGGCTTTGCAAACCAAAAGGCCCGAGCCAATTGATATACTGTAAGTGTTGATTACCTCTATTTTTAATGACGGATCCTTTTTCATGAGTTCTTCCGCAACCAGACGAAACACATTGTAAGTTCCGCTTATATTACTCGAAACATTGATAGCAATAATTTCTTTTTTTCCCTTATTAATCAATTTTTCAAATCCTACTTTCACATCTTCATAAGCCGTCAGAGAAGTCTTTGCAAAATTATGCTTCATGTAATCAAGGCAAACTTTTTCGTCTATTTCTATATCATCTTTATACGACTTTTCTCCTAAAATTACTCTGAGCGGAACTACTTCAACAGAATATTTTTTTATTATTTCTTTAGGTGTATCACTTGCTGAATCCGTAATTATTCCAATCATCACTATCTCCTCACAATAATATTATAAGTGCAATTAAAATTGCCTTTTTTAAATTTAACATCAAAAAACTAACAACACTCCGGTATATTGAAGCATAAAAATTATACACGTAAGTTATGTTTATGAGTTATAGTTATAAACAATTATTTAACACCATATTTTTTCAGTAAGAAATCGAAGCCATTCTCACTAATAATTTTGCTGACTTCAATCCAGCAAGTATAGGAATAATTATTGTATGTATAAAAATCTAAATCGAGGATTTCAATTTGTTCTATTTTATCCAGTTTCTCCAATGATTTCCCCCACCATTCTCCTGTTATTATACACACTAGACCCTCTTCTATCCAGTAAGGGAATTTGAATTGTTCGAAGTAAGAATGTGAAAGTTCATGAGATATCGTTTTTTTCATATTTGGTATAAGAGAAGCGGGTTGCAAATAAATTCTTTTTTCTTTGTAAGATGCAAGAACCCAATATGGGGATCCTGAGATTTCGGTGAATTCTGCGGTACTTGAACAGGCATAAACTTTTATTAAGTCATCTGAAACAGGAATACCTGTGATTTTTTGAATTTTGTCAGCGCTGGACGAAAAATCACTCCAGCTTACAGTATACAAACTGTAAGCCAGAGTTATAGTTGCAATTAATATAGAAAAAACAATTAAAATGCTATTTTTCATAAACCTTTATTTTTAATTGTTCGGTTGTGCCATTAATATAATCGTCGTACATTCCCCAGGCATGTGCGGGAGGAACGATATACTCGCCGGAGGCAATAAGTTGATATGCCGATCTTACCAGATAGTTTCCTTCCCAGTCGAAAAAGTAACTGTTTTTATCGTAGAACTCTTCTTTAAACGAATAATAAGTATCGTACGAATAATCACTGTTGAACTTGTAATAGTTGTCGTAGAAAAGATCTTCATTGCCCTGGATATTTACACTGCATGATGGTTTGTAATCTTCCATTACTACGTATCTTAAGAAATCCGGTGAATTCAGTCTCATTTCAGAAATAATTATATCGCCAACTTTAAGCATAGAGTTTTCTTTGAAAGTTATTTTATAAAAAACTTCTTTGTTCCCGTAGTAATCGTACTCCTTAGCTCTTATTAAAACTCCGCCGTCAAATTTTCCCATTATACTGGCTTCGTTAAAATTAATTCCCAGATAATAATCTCCTAATTTGAGCTCTCTCGATTCAAAGGAGAGTTCGTAACCCTTGTAACTTTTATCTAAAATAATCTCAAGAGTTTCCAATTCATTGAAATCAAGCTTCTCTACATCTTTTACTATATAAGGCGAACCGATTTGTGGCATGGTTCTAACAAATACACCGTCTCTGGGAATTCTCTCGATTCTTCTTAAAATCCTTAATAAACCTATATTCTCGTCGCTTACGGATGTATTTTCTATATCTGAGAAAGTTTTTGGAATTTCTTTGCTTAATGAAACGTATATAGGTTCGTCGGTTTCTATCTTCAAAGTTTCTCCCGGTTTGAAAATAAGATTCAAACTCATATTTGGGTCTATATTTTCTCCGGCATAAGCACTCGATTCTATCGTTATTTTTGCACTTTCATCGAATATATTACTGAATTTATCAAGTTGAGTGAGAGCGATAGCTGTGGAAGCAGTTGACCCCCAATATCCACCCTGGTTCATTTTGAGTATTTCCATAACGGTGTTCTTTTCAGTATTATATTGTTCAACCATATTAGCCGCCCTCGCGATAAATGCTAAAGTTGCAGCTTCATCGAAAAAGTAGTCAAAGGTGTTGAATATCAATGTATCTTCATCATCAAAATCAACCTTATCCCAGATTTTGTCGAAGTACTCTACCGCTTGACTCATCGACCCTAGTTCATATGCTGCTAAAGATGTTAATGCTAGAGATGCCGGGTCGCCAGTGTATGTTTTTCCGCCGCTCACTTCATTTCCATACATTTTTGAAAATAGAATATAAACATACTGGACAAAAGGATCGGCGTTGTAGTTATAGAAATTTTTCAGTCCATCGTAGCCACTTTTCAATACGCCCTCGTTAACTTCAAAGCCATACTCTTTGGCCAAGTATAAGCCGAACATTGCATACGAGGTCATGAATTTATCAGCGGAAGAGTCTTTCCACCAACCCCATTTACCGTCATATCTCTGAAAACCGTATATTCTTTCCAGTCCGTTGGAGATTCTTTCATCCAGTTCTTCCTTTGAAAGCAGTTCGTTTTCTATGATAAGATCATAATAAATATATAGTGGGATGAGTTTGCTTGTTGTTTGTTCGGTACATCCATAAGGATAATCAAGCAAATATCTTATGCCCTGTAGTGTAATCGGATTTAAATTTGTTCCCGTAGTCAGGTTGACTAAACTCAGTTCATCGAATGTGATATTCAGATCTCTATCGGTAATGTCGAAATAACCTTTTTTTAAATAGGTATAGGAAGAATAAACAGGAATTTTATACAAAACAGCATCGGTACCCACATCGGAGTTAACTTCGAAACTTATTTCCATTTCCTCCGACTTTATTTCCGGATTCAATTCTTTTATGCTGTATTCGTATTTCATGATTTTAGAAGAGTTTGCTTTAATCATGACAGTTTGAGAATCTGTTTTTTCTCCATTCATACTGAACTTACATTCGAAGTTCGAGATCTCATCTGAATTGTTTCTGATCACGAAGGAAAAAACAGTTTTATCACCCGACACATAGAATTCCGGGAGATAACTCGTTACCGTTACATTCTTTTTAGTTTGAAGGTATTCTTTGCCATATCCAAAATTACCCGATCCATCAGAAACCAATGTTCTCACGAGCCATTGATCCAAATCGTCAGGCATGACAAATGAGATCTCGGCATCTCCCATTTCGTTTGTGAAGGTTGTAATATTCCAGAGGACCGAATCATTAAAATCTTCTCTTGCAGCTATCTCTCCTGCACCGAAAGTCTCTTCACCCTCGCCTTGAACATCTTCTGGTGCTGCTGCCCCGGCCTCTTTAGCATAGGCGAAATCTTCAGTTGTCCTTGCAACTTTCGATTCTGCGGCCGGCATCGATAATTGTTCAAGAGTAATCAGGTTTGCAATCGATGGATAAGGATTATAATTTATTGATGGGAATGTAACGGTATTAAATCCGTAATAGAAAGGTTCTTCAATCGCACTTTCCCATGAATCGTATTCTTTTCCCTCATAAAGTTCTTTTAAAGCCTGGGACAGAATAGAAATTGTGAGATTTGTCTCTACAGGATTACCATTTGCATCCTTTACATTTACAAATACCTTTCCCGCTTCTCCTGGTTCAAAGTTTTTATCACCTGTGAATGTTAACTGATAATTTTTGTTTTCAAGATCTAAGTATGCACTCATTTCTTCATCCACTTTATCGTCTTTTTTGTACCCCTTCAGATAAATCGTATATCTTCCAAAGCTGTAATTTTCAGGAACTGGAACTTCAATATAGTTATTACCTTTAAGGATTACGAGCTTATCAGAATGGATAACGCCGGAAAAATCAGCTATAATCCAGAGATCTATATCATAGGGTGAAAAAACTTTTATTGTGGTTAATTCTCCCGGTTTCGCATAACTGATATCATCAATTCTGAAATAATCGTTGGAAGGAGTGTATCTGCTCAAATACAGAGACTTCTTAAGGTTTTCACCGTTATTTCCTGTGAGTTCTACAAATATATATTGATCTTTTGGAACTGAAGAGATATCCATATTTATCTTTCTGGTTCCTTCTTTATCTGTGACCGCTGATTCATTATATATAACGAATTTAACATCTTTATATTTATTGTTTTCAACTTTTATGGATTCTTCATACCAGACCTTCACTTTAAATGGTTCTGAAACAGGAGTTCCATCGATATCCAATGTTTCGATATTTAAAAATATTTCATCCTCGATCCACTCTACATCACACTGGAACTCATAATTTCCTTTAATTACTTTGAAGAAAACACTGTTGCTTGTTTCCATACCCGTTTCATCCGAAACGTTTATTAACATATCATAGTAACCGGGCTCCAACTCTTTTCCATAACCCAGAACAGCTTTTCCGTCATTATCTAAAATGCCTGAACCGCTATCGATATACATTCCTTCTTTGTACAGGATGTATGATACCGATCCAAAGGAAACGGGTTCTCCGAAGAAATAAGAGCTCTCCATATCAATTTTTATCGTTTCGTCGACTTTGAAAACCTTTTCCTGAGGTGTTGCCTCCGTTTTGAAAGTGGGTTTTTTGTAATCGGCAATCTGGAAATAATGGTAATAATCCTGTTCGTTCCATATCACTCTTATTCTGTACGATCCCCTGGTGATAAAGGAATTGGTTTTGAATTCTCCATTTACGGAACTGTATTCATCCGGTTTCAAATCGAATTTCTCTACAACTCTGTAGAGCGGATCCAGTATTTCAACTTTTACATCATCAACATTTACGATTGAATAACCGTCGGGCTCGATTTTTCTCAGGAATACTCTGAAATTGACGGTATCTCCTGCTTTGTACGCAGGTCTGTCGGTAATAACCACAGCCATTTCCCTTGAAGGAATCGAATTTTCCTCGATCTGCGGTTTCCAGAGAAGTGACCCTTCTTCAGAGTAAATGAGAATAGTTTTATCATTTTCCGGGATGTTATTTATTTCTACAACACCTTTACTGGAAGAACCTATATTTACACCATCTTCCAGCCTTATGCATTTTACCTTATCGATTATGCGCCCATCTAAAATATTCCATAGTCTAAGTTTTATCCCCTCTTCAGAAAGCATTACAACCGCTTCTGTCTTTTTAATGTTTAAAAAGAATTTTTCGCTCATTCTATCGGAATTTATTTCAAAATAAAGTAAACCGAACTCCGGAATAGTTGGAATTTCGGATAATTTTATTCTTGAATCGGGATTTGCCTCATATTTGTACTCGCCGATAAGGTTTGATTTGGTTATTTTTAAATCGGACAAATAGCTGGCACCAATCAAGTCATTAATATCCAGTTTATACACGAGAATTTCAATGAATCTGTCGTAACTATCCGATTTTATTTTCGGTAAATTCTCCTTATCATCGAACTGATAGAATATCTCCGCAATGGGTTTAGCAGCAGATTCAATCTTAAACGCAAACAATGAAAGAGAAACAAAAATAAACAATATGACCAAAACAAATCTCTTCAATTTAACCACACCCCTTTTTATGATAAAAATTTTAATCTGAATATACCTAAAAAATACTCATTATTATTTATTGGAAGCCACTGATATGGCATAAGACTGGTGTAATAGTCCAGTGTCCAGACTTTAATCATTCCGGGATTCGTATCATCGACCGGTCCCGTGTGATATACCAGACCATCACCGGTATATATCATGGAATGAAACGTGAGTGGAGCGGGATGCTGAAAGAATAATAAGTCACCCGGTCTGGCGTCTCTTATATTCCTGCTGACAAATTTCACGTTGCTTCTTAAAAGATTGTATGCATCTGCAAAATATACGGTGTTTCCATTTTCGTCAAAAAAATTGTACGACCCAAAGACGGGAATATAAGGATAATTATATTTTCTAACGTCTTCAAAATCGCGTAAATTGATACCTGTTTTTTCTTCCCACTGTTCAGGGTCAATACCGGTGTTTTTATACCATTTTTCATCGTGGATTTTCAACGATTCTCTCGTGGCATACCTTATAAGGCCGGAGCAATCTCTTTCCCATTCAAGCCAATTCTCCGACATGCTTTGAGTCTGATAAAGAGCTATATTTAAAAACCAGTTTATGAATCTTTCCGAATCCTCTTTACCGAGCTTTGCCACATCGGGATAATCGTCCTCATCTTCATCTACGAACGGTTTAGCAATTATATCTATGTTTATATCTTTATTGACTATTCCTCTGTAAATGAATTTCAGATGAATGTTTTCAGATGTACTCATAAAAGAATATATATATGAATCCAATGGATACTCGGTGTTCAAATAAAAACAACCTTTTTTTTCATTCAGATAGATGTTTTCACCGAGAACACGCGGTAGATCAACTGAAAAACTCTCTCCATTATTCAGGTTTTTTGGTAAGGGTATATCCTCTGATAAATTATCATTTATATTTATCAAAGAGACAGAAAGAATGAATGTAATTGAAAACATAAATATTAAATAAATTATTCCTTTAAGATCCATAAGCAATAGATAAATTACTACACCCACTATGTTAGAATAAAAAATATAATTAATAGTTCAAGCGGAGGAACCAAATGAACGAAGTCAATGAATATTATAATGAAATAGCTCACAAATATGATTATATGTACGAGGAACCTTACTGGTTTTTGTATCATGAGATTTTAACCAGATTGACCAGAGATCATATCTCTGATCAAAATTCCAGAATTTTGGACCTGGGTACCGGGACGGGAAAATGGGCTATATTTTTTTCGGAATCGGGGAATGAAGTTACAGCTATAGATCAATCAATGGAAATGTTGAAATATGCGAAGATGAAGTCGGATTTAAGAGATCTGAATATCACTTACAGGAACATGCCTGCGGAAAAAATCGATTTAAAAGAAAAATATTTTGATTATGTGGTTGCTTACGGAGATGTTTTAAGTTATTGTAAAGATATAAATGTGGTTTTAAATGAAATCAAAAAAAGCTTGAAAAGTTCAGGAAAATTATTATTCACTGTCGATAACTCATATGCATTTCTAAATGATTTTTTGTCTAATACTGAAGGATATAATGCAAAAAAAATTGTCGGTGGTGAAAAAATATTGATCGGTGACAAGAGTGTCTCAAAAAAGAAATTTTTAACTAAACCTTTTTTTCCTGAAGAGATAAAAACTATTCTTTTCAAAAATGGTTTTAAATCAATAGATATGGCAAGTCTGGTCAATTTCGGTCTTTACGATGAAGAAAAATTAGCTGGAAAAATTGATTCAGCGGTCGATTGGGAATACAAATATTGTAGAAAAAAGGAATTATTTGCCTGCGGAGAGCATCTTTTTATTTCTGCTGTTTTGGAGTGTGAATCATGAAGAGAAAAAATATTGGGTTATTCATTGCGTTGTTTCTGATTGTCGGATCCTTACTCGCTATGTTATTTTCCGGATTGAGTATAATAAAGGTTTCAAAACTTCAAAGAGAATTGGATGGACTTTTAGATGAAATTGATGAAAAGTTCGTCAATATATCGGGTGAAATGGAAAAGGAAGTTGAATCGACGAAAGAATTACTCGGTGGAAACGGAATCGTCGAAAATTATTTGATCTTAAAAAATTATTACGAAAATACTTCACTGGATATTGCAAAATACGTTTCGGAACTTCAAAAGGATAAAGATAAGCCTTATTTCAGATTCTTTATCACCGGGACAGAGAATGTCTGGATTGGGATAAAAGATAACGTTGATGATGGAAGCTATAAATTTCAAAAAACATATAAACCGGGAATATCCGAAGAAAAATTTTATTATTTCAAAAAACCGGATGTTGAAACTGAATATGATATCTTCATCTCTCCTGAAAGCTATATAAAAGCCGGGATTCCAGAAAACGTGTATTTGATGTTCACCGCTTTTGGAAGTGGAAAGTTAGTGAAGGTTCCGGAGGAAGAATCTATAAAAAATTTGAAGAAGGAATATAACCTGTACATACCAGGTTCATGATATTTTGTACTTTTTTATTTTTTCATACAGAGTGCTCTTACTTATATCCAAAATTTTAGAAATTTTAGTTTTGTTTTTATACTTATTTAAAAGGTTTTTTATATACATCGATTCCAGTTCTGCCAGACTCATATCTCTGGAAAAATAATTTTTGTCGTCACGGTTATTCAATATATTCTGATCAAGTTCCTTGGAAGTGATTATTTTCTTCTTGCCGTATAAAACTGCCGTGAATTCGGCCAGGTTCTTTAATTCCCTGACATTACCCGGCCACTTATACTCGGTTATAGATTTAATAAAATCATTTGAAATTTCAGGAACATTTTTTATATTATTTTTTTCGAGTGCATCGATAAAAAATTTTTCAAACAAAACAGGTATATCTGATTTTCTTTCCCTGAGAGGAGGAATGACGATTCTAACCACATTCAATCTGTAAAACAGATCCTCTCTGAACTTTCCATCTTTTACCAGATCTTCAAGATCTCTGTTTGTTGCGCAGATGAGTCTTATATCAACTTTTTTTGGATTTGTTGAACCGACTCTCTGAAATGTTTCAGTTTCAAGGAACCTTAACAATTTCGGCTGCATATTCAAAGGCAGTTCTCCGACTTCATCCAAAAACAGGGTTCCTTTGTTTGCATCCTCGATCAATCCCTTTTTATCCTTATCCGCACCTGTGAAAGCACCTTTTACGTATCCGAAAAGCTCACTTTCAAATAAAGTTTCCGGAATTGCACCACAGTTGATGGCAATGCTTTTTTCTCTTTTGCTGAGATTATGAATTATTTTTTGCACTATTTCTTTTCCTGTTCCGGTTTCCCCCTCGAGTAAAATTGAAATTTTTCTTTTTGCTATCGTTTTTATGAGCTCTTTAATTTTCTGAATGGACTGATCGTTCCCTATCATGTCGTCCAGGTTCCTTTTTTCATCCTTCAATAAGACTATTTCTCTTTTCACATCCTTCAATTCCAACATTCTGTTTATCTCAAAGATCAGATGGTTCAAATCAAAGGGTTTTTCCATGAAATTGAACGCGCCATTTTTAACGGCGTTAACCGCTGTTTCGACGTTCCCATACGCGGACATTACAAGAACACCATAACTTCTTTCTTTCGCTTTTTCCAATAGTTCAAGACCATTGCCATCTTCCAGCATGACGTCCAGAAGAACAACATCGTAAAAATTTTTATCCAATCTGTTCTTAGCATTTTTAATATTAAGAACAGAATCGATTGAAAAATCTTCCTGCTCTAAGGCCTCGGCAAGAAGAGAATTGAAGTTTATATCATCATCCACTATCAGCACTTTTCTATTCATAGTTCCTCCCTGAAAGTCAGTGAAAAAATTGTACCTTCATTCAATCTGGATTTGACTCTCAATGCCACATCATTATCATCACAGAAGCTGCTGACGAGAAAAAGTCCCAGACCGGTTCCTCTGTCCTTCGTAGTATAAAAAGGTTTGAAAATATTTTTTAATTTCTCTCTACTGATTCCCGAACCATTATCACTTATAATGATCGTATGCATGCCGTTTCCCCTGTTGGATTTTATTCTTACCGTTCCATCCTTTGTTGCTTCGTTCGCATTTAAAATAAGATTTTTAAGTACATTTTCCATTCTGGAAGTCTGGATTTTCACATAGGTATCATCTTCGATATTTAAAATAATTTTATTGTTTTTTGTTAAGCAAATAGGATCCATATATTTTACGATTTTTTTCAACAGATCATTGACGCTTACTCTTAAGAAATCTTCCTCGAATTTAAATATTTGAAGCGTAACCCGAATTTTTTCCTGAAATGATTTGAGTTCTGACTGCAGTTTGTCGAGATAGTTTTTATCATTCGTCTTTTTATAAAGCTCGAGCGCAAGGAACGAAGTCGCCAGAGGTTGTTTAAGACCGTGTGTAAAATCCGCTATAAATCTTGAGTCAACGGCATATTTTCTCGTTTTATCAAGAATTTTTTTCATTTTCCAGACGGATGTTGTATCATAAATTGTGATGATGGAATGTTCCGAGTCTATCTTTTTGTATGAAATGTAAAATCTTCTGTTTAATTTTTTTGAATACAGATCGTGTTCCCCTTCTTTTAAAATAAATTTGATACCGATTTTTCTGAAGAAATTCGATATTTTATCTGATTTTCTGGTAGATTTATAAATACTTTCGACGAATCTGTTCTTCCTCAATATTCTGTCTCTTTTCAAAGTGATTATCCCTATTTCAATTGTATTTAACAATTCAAAATATTCGTTGTACAAATTTTTATAATATTCTCTTTCCCTCTTGATCTGAAGAACTAATTCATCAATCTGCTTGTAAATATAAAGATAAAACCCCCTCAGCTTTTTCAGATTTGACCTTTCTCCTTTGAGTTTTTTTACTATAATCTGTATCTGTGTCCAGTAGAATAAATAAGTCCAGAGAGAAACGACTCCTCCGCAAATTACCCCGAGAAAAAACTTTCCCGGAGTGAATCCGGTAAAAATACTGTAAACAGATATTATTCCAAAAACTATTAGACCAACAATTAAATAATCTTTTTCAGCTAAACTACTCATTTTTAATCTAGATTTCATAAAAAAATTATATCATTATATGGGAACCGTTTGAAAATCATACTGCTGTTATAATATGAGATATAACACTTTCAAATGAACTTTTTTTTGTTTTCAGGAGGGGAAATATGAAAACAGGATTAATTGCGGATAATACCTGTACTATTTCAAAGGAAGAAGCAAAGAAATTAGATATACCCATTGTCTCCCTTTACGTAAAAAAAGGTGAAGAATTCACAAAAGCAATCGATTTGGACAAAGATAAATACAGAAATTATCTGGACAATTGTCAGATCATACCCACGACTTCACAGCCCAATCCTGCAGATTTTAAAGAGGTATTTTCAGAAAATAAAGATAAATATGATTCAATTATTGTTCCGGTAATTTCTCAGGGCCTAAGTGGGACGTATTCATCTTCTAAAATTGCCTCCGAAGAATTCGATATGGATATAAGGACGGTAGATTCAAAATTAACCGGTCCGGGGTATGGCTTCCTCGTCAAAAATTTAAAGGAAATGATAGACAAAGGTTTTAAAATAGATGCTCTGGAATTATATGCCAAAAACTTTTACAAAAGAGTTTTAACGATATTTTCCGTAAATGATCTAAAATATTTGTATAAAGGCGGAAGACTGAGTGCTGCAAGGCTGCTGATGGGTTCTCTTTTAAATATCAAACCTGTTATCAGTATAGTGGATGGTGAGTTAAAAGCAATTAAGAAAGAGAGAGGAAACACAAGGCTAATAAAAGAATTCATTTCAATGCTCAGAGGAAAAACGATAGAAAAAATTGTAGTTGTTCACACAGGAAGAATTCATGATGCAAAAAAACTGGCTTTGATTCTTGAAAAAGAATTGGGTAAAACTGATATTCAGATAGTACACCTTGATCCGATCGTTATGACACATCTTGGAAGTTCATCTTTGGGAACTATAGTTGAATGTGGCGAAGAAATATATTAAAATTTATCCAATAAAAATACTTGTGTTTATCGTTTGATTATTGTACAGCTCAGTCGGCAGTGTCTTTTTTTTGAACGTAAAATGATCGGTATTCAATGGCACGATGTTGCCTGTTGAGGATGGGAGGTGTTTTATGAAAGTTGGAATAGTTACTGATTCAACAAGTACATTGACGATCGACGAAGCAAAAGAATTAAATGTTCCTATGATATCTTTGTATATTAAAAAAAATGACGAATTTATAAAGGCCATTGAATTGGATCTCGAGGAATATGGTGAATTTCTCGATGAATGTGAAATAATACCGACGACTTCACAGCCTAATCCTGCAGATTTTCAAAATATATTTGAAGCATTAAAAGAAGAGCATAAATCCGTTATAATCCCCGTTATTTCAAAATCTTTAAGTGGAACCTTTCAGTCCTCAAAGATTGCGGAAGAACTGGTAGATGGAAAATTTAAAACTATCGATTCGAAATTGACGGCACCGGGTCTGGGATTTTTAATTGAGAATCTGACCGAACTTTCTAAAAATGGAGCACCGGAAGTCGAATTGGTTTTTTATGCAAAAAATTTTTACAAGAAAGTGATGACGATATTTTCCGTGGATGATTTAAAATATCTGTACAAAGGTGGAAGATTATCGAAGGGAAGTACGATTATCGGAAATTTTTTGAACCTTAAACCCATAATCTCTCTTCAAAACGGTTCGTTAACTCCAATAAAAAAGGTCAGAGGAAATAAAAAATTGATTTCCGAAATGGTACAGATGGCTTCTGAAATAGATTACAAAAGGATGATGGTAGTTCACAGCGGAAGAAAAAAGGATGCCGAGGAACTGGCTTCTAGATTGATAGATAAGCTCGGTGTGATCGATATTCCAATAAAACATCTGGAAGCGATAGTCATGACTCATCTTGGAAACAAAGCTTTAGGACTCATAATCGAAGGCAAAAAAAATATATATATGTGAAAAATGGCATAGCGGTTATTTCGTCTGTCTGTTGTAAAATTAACTTTTTATGATAGACAGGTGGAAATTTTTTGTATTTATCATTGTTTCTGAGTACGATGAAACAGGATTGATATATTCCGATTCTCACTGATATTCATAAAATTCAAAAATATTTTTTATACAGATATTTATATTATTTTCCCGGAGAAAACAAAATTTTTTGGTATAATTATATATGAAAATATTCAGATAATTTCATAACGAAATGTATTGTTTTTCTCACTTATCGATATTTGATAAATATTTCAGATTTTATTTTTTAAATTGACGGAGGATAAGAGTGGAGAAGCAGCCGATTATAAACACATCCGCAGGAAGTGTGTGTGGTTTCAAAGAACACAATGTTTTCAAGTTTTATGGAATTCCCTATGCAAAACCCCCGGTGAATGAGTTGAGATGGAGAGAACCTCAGCGGTTCACGTGGGAAAACACTATAAAATGTGATAAATTCAGTGCAATATGTTATCAGGTACCGAATATGCCTTTCATTTACAGGAAAGATTACAGTATGAACGAAGATTGTTTGTATCTCAACATCTGGACCTCATCTTTCGAAGGGAAAAAACCTGTAATATTCTGGATACATGGTGGAGGATTCATGAGGGGGGCAGGTTCTTTGCCTGTATATGATGGAACTTCATATGCTGAAAGCGATGTGGTATTCGTCACCATAAATTACAGAATAGGTGTTTTCGGATTCCTTGCCCATCCTCTCCTATCGGAAGAATCACCTAACGACGTATCGGGTAATTATGGATTGTTGGATCAGATAGCTGCATTGAAGTGGGTTAAAGAAAATATAGAGAAATTTGGCGGTGATCCTGATAATATAACCGTAATGGGACAATCTGCAGGAGGCATATCCATAGCGTCGATGCTCGTATCACCGCTATCAAGGGGATTGTTTAAAAAAGCAATAATAATGAGTGGGTTCATTCCCCTTGGAATATTACCTCTCAAATCCTCTTCGATGAATGAAAAATCAATGGAAAGTATCGGAAAATCCTTTCAGAATTCGCTGAATATTTCAAATAAGGATACGCTCAACAAAATGAGAAATACAGATCCTGAAACTCTTTTAAAAACATTTAACGATCTTCCCGAAAATGGGTTAGTCAGGAAACATATATGTTTCGATGGATATTACTTTGAAAAACCTCCACTGGAATTTTACAGAGAGGGAAAAGAAGAACACATCCCCATAATAGTTGGCGGGACCGAAAATGAAGGGAGTTTATTCACCTTATTATTCAAAACAAACAGACAGAAGTTTTCCGATTATTTGAACAGAAGTTTTAAAAACGATTTGGAAACCGCTCAAAAAGAATACAATTCACTTTTTTACAAAAGTTCCTATGCCCGCGTAATAGGTGACTTTTTTATGTATCATGCCGAATTATTGGCCAACTTTGAAAGATTAAAAGAACCGAAAGTTTACAGATATAATTTCAGTAGATATCCGTTTGTATTGAATATAGAAAATTTAAAGGCCATGCATGCGATTGATGTTCCATATATATTGGGCAATATGAGTGAACTGGTTTTCACAGAATGGGATCATCAAATATCTGAAATGATGCAGGATTATGTTATTCAGTTTATAAACGACGAAGAAAACTTGATTTCAAGGGATGTTATCTGGAAAAATTATTCCAAAACGGGACTCGTTATTCAATTTGGAAATAGAATAGAGAATATTAAACAGCCAAGACAAAAACAGATAGAGTTAATAGAAAAAAATATAAATTATTTACTGAAAAACGAGGAAGCCTATTGACTTTTTTGTCGAATATGAAAATTCTTATCATAAATTTATGGAATGGTTAATTTATCGGAGGTGTGAAATGAAAAAAAGTATGATTGTTTTCATTATTTTATTGTTTCTTTCGGTCAGTGTTTTCTCCAGTACTAAAGCATTATCGCCAGTTATAGAATCAACGACAGGAAAAATTCAGGGTTTTTCCGAAGATAATATCTGGAAATTTTACGGCATTCCATATGCACAACCACCCGTTGGTGATTTAAGATGGGTGGCTCCTCAGCCTAAATCGTGGAATGATACGCTGATAGCTGATAAGTTTGGACCTGAATGCCCGCAAATTTTAGTATCAATATTCAGAAGGCAGGAAGGGGTTGAAGATAAAGAAGATTGCCTTTATCTCAACGTTTGGACGAAAGATTTGAATGCGAAAAAACCCGTGATATTCTGGATTCATGGCGGAGGTTTTGAAATCGGTGCCGGTTCATGGCCCAGATATGATGGAACAAATCTTGCCTTAAAAGATGCCGTTGTCGTAACTTTCAATTATAGACTCGGTCCATTTGGCTTTTTGGCACATCCTCTTTTATCCGAAGAGGCCCCGTATGGAACCTCCGGGAATTACGGTTTGCTGGATCAAATAGCTGCACTAAAATGGGTGAATGAGAATATAGAAAAATTTGGTGGCGACCCTGATAATATAACCATTATGGGACAATCTGCTGGAGGTATTTCGATAGCATCGATGTTCGTATCACCATTTGCCGATGGGCTTTTTGATAAGGCAATAATCATGAGTGGACTGATTCCTTTCGATCTTTATCCTCTTAAGTCGGAAAGTGAAACTTCTATGGAGGATATCGGTGTGGAATTTCAAAAAGTTCTCGGGATTGAAGATGGAGATATTTTGAAACAGATGAGAGAACTGGATACGACCACAATTTTTGAAAAATTTGAAAAAATAAAAGAACAGGGATTAGTCAGAAAGCATCTCTGTTACGATGGTTATTACTTTCCCGAGGAACCTTATCAGCTCTTCCAGGAGGAAAAATTTAAGATAGTTCCCACAATTGTCGGAGGAACTTACAACGAAGGAAGCCTGTTCAAATTCCTTTTTTCGATGACAAAAGATCAATATTATGCTTATCTGGATGATAGTTTTGAAGATGACTACGATGAAGCGATGGAATATTATGGAAACTGGTTTAATTATCGAAATGCCTATTCGAGAATCATAGGTGATTTTTTCATGATGAACGCAGAAATGCTTGCCAATTATCAGGCTGAGAATGGTTCATGTGTTTACAGATATAATTTCAAATGGTTTCCCATACCGTTCTTTTTGCTCGATATTAAAGCATTCCATTCTATTGACGTTGCCTATGCGTTCGGTAATATCACAAATTTCTATTATTCGAGCTACGATCACAAAATTTCCGGTATGCTGATGGATTATATAATTCAATTCATAAATGGTCAGGAAAAGTTGATTTCCGATGGAACAGTATGGGATAATTATTCAGAGACGGGAAATGTTTTAAATATAGGGTGGTGCATACAGAATATAAAACAACCCAGACAAAAATACATAGATCTTATTTTCAATAATTTATATGAACTGCTGGAAAACGAAGCCGCCTATTGAGCCCGGTCGCTTTCCGGATTGATTTTGATATAATACTAAATATGATAAGTGAAATTTACGATAAAATTTATAAGACAATTCAAAAAGTTCCCACAGGAAAAGTGACCACTTACGGACAGATAGCCCGTATCTGTAATTGTGGTCCCAGATTGGTCGGATACGCTTTGAGGGCTTTAAAGGATAATAACTTAATAAATGTTCCCTGGCATAGGGTGATAAACAGTAAGGGCGAAATAAGCATAAAAGGTGAAGGATATTTCATTCAGGAAACTTTATTGAAAAAAGAGGGAATATTTTTTAATGAATGCGGAAAGATAGATTTAAAAAGGTTCGGATGGCAGGGAACGTATGAAATTCAGATATGAATGAATATGTGTGGAAAAATAATATAAAGAAATCAATCCGCTGATTTTTTCATGAATTTTTTTCACACAGTATTTTTTCAAAAATCACTTTTTCATATTCGATATGATTTTCATATTGTGGAAAATGTCCCGCTTTTTCTACCAAATACAGGTCCTTTCGAGGGGCTTTGATTTCATTCAAAAAGGTTTTTCCGACAGATGATGAAGTGGCTAAATCAGACTTACCATAAATAAAGTAAACTGGGATTTCAAATCTTTTGTCCATATTCTTTATATCAAAAGTGGTTATCTCGCTCCATAATTTGCCGATGGTGTATTTCGAACCCGCGACGAGTTTAAAGTAATCGATTAACGAATAGACGGAGGAATCGGAAGTATCTCTTCTAAGTTTTTTCATATTTTTTTCTTTGTAATAGACACCTTCGTAATATTCCAGCCATTTCCATATCAACTTATAGTTTTCAAAATTTCTGAAAAATTCATCTTTAGGAAATTTTATCTGCTCAATTTCAGACAAGGCTTTCGCATTGTGATGCTTTTTTGCATTTTCAATAACAAATTTATACTTAATTTTCTCATTTTCCAGAAAATCTATGAACTGACCTATTCCTATGTATGCATGTAATAAATCACCGTAAAGTTTTGCGAATTTTATTCCAAGCATACTTCCTGCCGAGTGTCCAACCAAAAAAACCTTTTTCTTTTCAAAAATTTTTAATAAGAATTCTATGAACTCTTTAATATCGTTTATTAAAAGATCAAAAGACAGATCCGAATTTTTTATTTTCGTATTGAATGATTTACCGGTACCTCTCCTGTCCCAGTGAACAACCAGGAACTTTTCCTCCATGTTTTTATCGTATTTGTCAGCAAAATTCATATCGGACATCCCGGGACCACCGTGAAGAATTACCATCAGAGGATTGTTAATATCACTTCCCCTTATCAATGCATATTGATCACAGTCTCCTATATTGAATTTCGCCAGCATATTCACATCGGTATGAGAACTTTTCTTCATATATAATTCCATTTACATCCCTCAACAAATTAATATAAATATATTCATTATAACCCATTCAAATTATTATTTATTTAAGAAACAAAAAACTACTTTCAAGTGGAACCGTTTCTTTTAAAGTATATATCTCTGACACGTCAATGTTTTTTCTATCCTTCGGATTCAAACCGGAATTTTTTTGCTCGATTTGGATAGCATGGAGAATGATTTTCTATTTTAATTTCTGTGGAGATTGTTTATAATCTATTGATGAGAATTCAAAAAAAGGTAGTGATTGTATGAAAAAAATATTTTTGATTCCAATATTGCTCATAACAGTAATTTCTTTCTCACATATTCCCTTTTTTGTGAATGAAGAAGATTTTTATAACGGTGATTATTATGTTGAAGATGTGGATTTGTCGCAGATTTATTATTATACATTTGATGGTTCGGAAGAAATATCCTTTGTTTTCGGGAGTGTCCCGGAAAAAACTCTTCATATTCTTTACGGTATCCCTGTCGGCGTTCCAGACAGAGACTCCACGCTGTATTTCAGACCATCATTATCTGTATACGGTCCATACGGTAATTTAATAGATTATTTTGATTTTAAGAACTCAGAGCCGGAACTCATGCATGAATTTTTCGGCGATTCTTATTCATTCGTATATTTGAGATACGATGAACCCTTTGGAGAGGATGGGTTGTACAGGGTAACTTTAACGTCGGAAGAACCCGGAAAAATGTGGATTGCCTTTGGAACGAGAGAAGAATTCAGCATAAAGCAAATTTTTGAAATAAATAGTATGATCAGTGATATAAGGAATTTTCATGATTTAGAAGGGTTAGCTACCTGGCAAAGGGTTGGGTTGAGCGCTATAATACTTGTAGCATTTATCGGTTTCGTGGTATTTCTCTGAAAGAAATCAAGAAAAAGAAAAACTGAGTAAAAATTTTTGTTTTTTCGTAAGTTCAGATCTGTTAATTCATATTGATAAAAATTAGATCGAATATTTTATATCGTTTTTCCCCGCTTTTTTTGCTTCGTAGAGAGCTTCGTCGGCTTTTTTCAATAAATTATCAATAGATTCATTCTGAGCTAATTTTGCAACTCCAATACTGATTGTTAAATTTTCATCCATCCCGAAATCATAGCTTGAAACAATTTTTGATAACTTTTCAACTATTCCTTTTATTATTTCATAGGAAACATTAGAAATAGCGAGCACAAATTCATCTCCGCCCCATCTTCCAAAAAAATCCGTCTTTCTTATATGTTTGCATATTATTTCACTGAGATTTTTTAAAACTTTGTCTCCCGCTAAATGACCATATTTATCATTGATATCTTTAAAATTGTCTATATCAAATATTATGAAATACAGATCATGTTTGCTTTTCAAAGCTTTTTCATGCATATACCGTAATCCCTCAAAGAATCCATTTCTGTTGTTCACATTTGTCAATTGATCCGTGGAAGAAATATTCAAAAATTTTGTTTTAGATCTCCACAAAAGGAATATTATTATTAATAAAAATAAATAAAGAATGATTAAAAATACAATTAACATCAAAAAATATTTCTGGTTGTATTTCACCTTATTACTTATACTGTAATTGATAATATATGCTTCGGTTTCATTTTCAAAATTATTCATAGGCAAAAATGAAATTAAATAGTATTTGTTGGAAATATTCTCAACTCTTGAAAATTCTTTCCCATCATCCAAATCTTCATCAATATTTGTTCTTAATTCTCTGTTCGCCTTTTTTGACTCCGGAAATTGAATACAAATGCTATCAATATTTTCTATTTCTTCTTCAATTTCCACATCATAATAAAATTCTCTGGAAATCGTCGAAATTATATAATTTGACAATTCTTCATCAAAGACCTTTTCATCCACCGCTTCCTTTTTAATTATGAACTGGTATGCCTCACAAAATAATTCTGATAAACTCTTCAAAATTGCCGCCATTGAAATACTTATCTCTACCGAACCAATATGTTCGTCATTGTATTCCAGAGGATAAACGAAACGATAACATGCAGATATTCGCCCCACCTCAAATCCTTCAATATATACTTTGTCCTCATTCGATATTCTCACACTTTCTCTGACATCAAAAAGTGAATCTCCGTAGTTTGAAGGTCTGTGCATTCTTAAAAAACTTGTTCCATCAGGTAAATGAAAATGAAGATGACAAAAATCGTCCGCTGAAATATATTCATATATTTCACTTAACGCGTCAAACAGTTCATCACGATAAAAATCAATTTTTTCTCTGTTTTTATTTGCATTGTATAAAATTTTAAGAATAGTATCGTCATTGATCTCATTGTCATAAACAAATTTAGAATAATTTCTATATCCAGCCAGAACGGATTCATATTCTCTTTTGAAGATTTTCAGTTCCTCTTCCTTTGCCGATTTGATCGTGAAATTTCTGAAATTTAAAAAAAGCAAAAGGGCCAGAATGGTTACAATCGTTATTACAATTATTATAATGCATGCGGTAAAAACATTTTTGTTCTTTATATTCATAGATTTATTATATCATTCTTGAAAATAGTTGTTACATTAAAGAATAAATCATCGATGAGTCATTGAATAGAATACATTTTTTTATAAAATGGCTTTAATTTTTTATAAATTTTTACATATATATTATTATAAATATACTCATATTTTTTGTTTTTTTCATGATTCGGGGTAAACTTTTTAACTTTTGATACCATTTTTTCCTTCGCTTCATACAGATCCCTGTATATTTTTAAACCCACGAAACCGGCCATAGCCGCTCCAATGGTTCCATTTTCGTTATTATTAGTCAGTATCACAGGTATGCCATATATGTCGGCCGCCAGCTGGCAAACGATATCGCTTTTTGCTCCTCCACCCGAAACATATATTTCTTTGATTTTCGATTTTGATTTTTTTTCGAGTATTTCAATTCCGCTTTTAACATCATAGTTAATTCCTTCCAATATGGCTTTGTATATATGATATTTTGTATGATAATCTTTGAATCCTATTATTGATCCCCTGGCATATAATTCGTTCAACGGATTGCCCCAGTAAGGCTGGAGTATGAGTCCGCCAGAACCGGGTTCGATTTCTTCGCTGATTTTATTCATATATTCTTCAGGGGAAATCCCTTCGATTTTACTTTTAATTACCTCCTCTTTGCACATCGCATGAACAAATTGTTTTATGATCCATAATCCTCTGAATATCTGTATTTCAGGGTTATATTTCTTTGGAATCAATGAAGGATAAGAGGGCATGTTTGGAAGAGGTTCAAAATATTTTTTTGAAAATATTTCTATACTCACCGCGCTTCCCATACTCACACTGGCGCTACCCGGACTCAATATACCGCATCCTGCCGTCTCGCAGCTCTTATCTCCTCCAGCCGCAATAACGGGAAGTCCCTCTCGCAAACCGGTTTCCAGGGAGCATACTTTAGAAACATTTCCCAATATTTCCGCTGCAGGAATTATGGTAGTCAGTTTATCAGTTTTCAGTCCGAACAGAAAATATCTCCAGTTTTTGTTGTTGGGTTCCCATGACTGAAGCTTGTAATTAAAAGGGATTTTCCCTGCCTGTGCTGCTATTGAATCAACATTCTTTCCTGTTAATCTCAGATTGAAATATCCTGAAATCTGAACACATTTATCAGTTTTTTCCCACACTTTTTTTTGATGATGCCGAACCCAGTTTGCCGGGGACCTTTTACCGGCAAACATCACCGACTTTTTCATACCAACGACTGAAAACATCAATTTATCGATTGTTCTTTCTATTTGATACTCTTCATCTAATCTTTCATCCATCCATATTATTCCCGGTCTCGTTTCATCGCCATTTTTATCGATGAAAAAAAGAGAATCTCTGAAACCTGTGAAAGTGATCCCTGTAATATTGTTCCATTCATCTCCACTTTGTGTTTTCAAAAATTCACAAGCATTTAAAAAGTTGTTCCAGTATGTACTCGCATATTGTTCAGAATAACTCTGCTCATGATTTTTCAATATATTATTTTTTATTGTACTAGTATATACTATAGAACCTGATTTATCTACTAGTGAAGTTTTTAAATATTGTGTTCCACAATCTATAGTTAATATATAGTGATTCATTTGTACACCTCGTATATATATTTAAATTTTAGTAAAGTTTGTCTATAGCTTCTCTTTTTTCTTCTCCAGTAATATGCAAGTATATACTAGTCGTAGACATATTTGAATGTCCCAGTATTTCCTGAACTATTTTAACATTTACACCTCGTTGCAACAAATGCGTCGCACAACTGTGCCGAAAGATGTGAGGGTGAATTTTTTTTCCAGGAAGAAATTTTGCTGCGTACTTATCAACCATCTTTTCAACTGATCTATTGGAGAGCTTTTCACCTCTTATTCCCACGAAGAAATAGGCGTTTCTGGAATTTTTCGTAAATGCATTTCTTATGTTTTTATACTCTTTCAAATTTTCTATGCACGATGCATTCAGCGGTACATTTCTGTCTTTGTTACCCTTTCCGTTTTTTACATAAAGCATTCCCGAATTTTCAGTGTCGATGTCGCGGATTTCCAGATTACATAACTCACCCACTCTCAATCCACAAAAATACAATACTGAAATAATGGCCTTATTCCTTATATCCATTTTATTTTTCTCAAAACCATCTAAAAATCTTTTCATTTCTGATATAGAGAGCGTTTCAGGTATTTTTTTTCGCGTTTTCGGAGGTTTTACAAATTGTGTGGGAATTTCTTTAATGTCCCCGTTAATAAATAAAAACTGATAGAACGATTTTATCGCAGCAAGAATCCTTCCGGTTGTGGTCGAACTCGGTCGAGATACCGAGTATTTCCCCTGAGAAAATTCTTTGATGAATCTTTCGATATCTCTTCTTGAAAGATTTAAATAATCTAGCGAGTGATCGTTTATATATTTATGAAAAATATTGAGATCTCTGGAATATGATTTTATAGTATTATCTGAAAAGTTACGTACGAATTCAATGTAATCAACGAACTTTACCAGGGAATTATCATAATTCATCGTTTTCTTTTACCTCATCATTCTTTAAAATCTGGACGTATAAGTTTTCTTATACGTCCAGATTGATTATACCATTATTATTGTATCGTGTGCAACATGCCGTAATTGGCTTAAATAAACATTTGTAAAAAGGGACCTCGCAGAATCGATTTTAAGACCATCTAAAAAAATAATATGTATAAAAATACTCCAACTACATTTAAACCCTGCTAAATCGATTCTGAGAGGCGGAGGTTTTACATAGCACTTTTCACGGGCAACACAGCCTTTTTATCGTGTCATTGTACTTATCTGATAGCTTATAATATTTCCCTTCTCTTACTACGAGGGGTTCTTTGATCCCAGAATAATGTTTTGTCATTGTACCCATTAAAGCTCCGAGTGCCATCGGGCTTTTTAATTCTTCAAAATCTTTTTTTTGCAATTGTTCATTAATCTTTTTCACTAACTCTTTACCCGTTAATTTATTATCGATTAAAGATGTTACAAAATAGTAGGTGGGTTCTTTAACTTTAGTAAAAAGAAAGTCATTCAATTCTCCGTCTGCCCATTCTTTTCTGATATTCTGCAAATCAACATGCTTATCTATTTTTTTCTTGAATCCTAAAAGTATCAATTCCATTATCGAGTCTATTTTTTTATCGATATTGTTTATTGGCGTTAAAATTCCCCATAGGACACCCACTGGTAAATTTACACTGTTTGCAAGTGTAAACAAGGAAATCAGTTTTTCTATAGTCATGTATTTCACACCCAAACTGTAGTCTTCATCAAATATATAAAGCGTTTCATGGGAATCTGCATCTATTTTATTTGAGATTTTCGGAATCATACTTTTTATATTTATGTAGTTCTCGCCAGTGTTCCAGATACCGCTGAATCCTGATTTATTATTATATTCGCAGTATTCTACATTAAATCCAACTATCTGTGCTAATCTGTTAATCAAATCAGAATATGCACGTACATACAATATATTATGTGTATTTGTATTATTTATAAATTTCACTATTTCTACAATGTCATTTTGAGTATCTATGATATTTACTTGTTTATACAAATAATTATTTAAAAACCGTTCTCTTGTTGATGATTTACCTTCGCTATCATTTAATTCACCAATCATACTCAACAAATTTATTATACTTATTTTTGACACTATATCACCCCTGTATTTGTATAATTGATATTATTATAATACATTGTTTACGCTTATGCGCACTATTATTCACTCTTATATATTGCATGTTTGTTAATTTTTTGTATAGAAATGTTTCTTGACAAATTTTTTATTAGATAATATAATCCTTTGTATTTCTAAGAGGTGATGATTTGTGAAAATTGGAATTGTAGGTTTTGGAGCAGCGGCGATAGGATTTATTAATGAAATAAAAAACACCGATAACGATATAACGATACTGGAGAGATCGAAAGACATTTTCAGTTCCAGTATAAGTGGGATAAGGTCTGACGGGAAGATTTTTATCTCGAGCAGCATGGGTGGAGACATCGATATACCACCTGTAATTCAAAAAAACGTTGTCAGCTTTTATATCGACAAACTCTCGGAAAGCGATAAAAAAAATATCAAAGTAGGAACATCATTCAATAAAAAATCCAAGTTTTTTGATAAATTTTACTCAAAAGGCTTTGAACCCGTTAACGCAGACTTCTGGCATATCGGTACAGATCAACTGGGTTCGGTATTAAAAAATATTTTTGATGAGCTCTCGTCGAAAAAAAATATAAATTTTCTTTTCGATAAAAAGGTTTCGGATATAATTGTGAAAGAAGATTCTACAATCGATGTTATGTTCGAAGAAAATGAAAAGATGAACTTCGATTATGTGGTTGTTGCAGCGGGCAGAAGCGGTCACAAATTGGTAAAAAAAATTGCGGTAAATTATCCCGATTTGGTTTTGTCAAACAATATAGTCGATATCGGAATAAGGTATGAATTACCGGATCATCTTGTTGAAGAATTGAACGAAGAAATGTATGAGTTTAAGGTGAGGTTAAAAACAAAAACTGGTTATAAAGTCAGAACATTCTGTAACAATCCTTCGGGATTTGTAGTTGAAGAAGAATACGATGATTTTGTCACCGTAAACGGTCATTCAAATTCAAGGGTTTTTTCTGATAATACAAATTTTGCAGTTCTCTGCAGTACATCCTTCACACACCCATTTAATGATCCTTTCGGATATGGATCTTATATTTCAAAGTTGGCTAATATTCTTGCAGGTGGAAGAAAGGTACTTTTGCAAACCTATAGTGATTTTCTCGAGAGCAAGAGAACAAAAAAATTGGGAAGGGTCAAACCCACACTCGACGATAAAAAACTCTCGCTGGGTGATATAAATCTGGCTTTGCCAAGAAGAATCGGAATTTCACTGACCGAGTTCATAGAAAAACTGGGTGAAGTTGTTCCCGGAATAGCTTATCCGGATAATCTTTTATATGCAATTGAAGTCAAATTTTACAGTAACAAACTGAATAATGAAAAATTCAGGAACTTTAAGTTCATAGGTGACTGCAGCGGACACACGCGATCCATTGTTTATGCCACTTCTCATGGGAAAATGATTGGAAGAAAATTATTATAAATTTAAAATTTTTCATTCTTTTGAGTAGTTCGTAAAATCTATAACGGGTCTTCCATCATTGATACGATGTTTGTCGCTTCCAATGAAGTCGATCATGCCGTTTTCTTTAAGCAGATTGTATTTTTTAGAATTTTTCTTTATTTCGGACCAATTCACCTGAAACAAAATTCCTCTTTTCCTCAAATGAAAAAAATCGCTGTCCAACTCTACTCTATCTTTGAAAAGTGTTTTCCTGTGCCTGTATAAATAATCGTATCTCTCGACATGTGCTATCATTATCGAGTATCCTTTATTGATCAGACCATCTATTACTTCGAATAAAAACGGCTGTTTATTTTCAAATGAGAGTTCGAGCATCAGAATGTTCGAATCATCCATCGTCAGTAATTTTTTATCTATTATTTCATGAGTTAAAAAAATTTCTGCTCCCAGATGAAAATTTATGTTGATGTCGCAAAAATGTTCACAGAACTCATCATATTTATTTTTCACATATTCTATTTCGTAAGGGAATCTGGGTCTGTTGAAGTGTGGCGTGAGAAAAAGATCGGTAATTCCCTTTTTTAACATCATAATCAATAATTCTCTGGACTCTTCGTAACTCTGTGAACCGTCATCCAGTTTTGGAATCAGATGAGAATGAAAGTCCGTATTTTTATAACTCAAATCGAACATTCTTTCACCATCTTGTTGTAATTTTGGTTTCGGAACTACCCGGGACTACTTTATACTTTTTTAAAAAGGATCGAATATCAAGAGTACAGTAAATTCTGACTATTTGAATTAAATTATCGGTCATCAGTTTATACGATGGATATCTGTCTTCAAAATCTCTATATGAAATTATATCTCCTCGCTTATTATCGTATAATTCAACGTTGTTTGATAAAAATTCTTCGGGATAAGACAGTGACAGTTTGTATGGTGTGTCTATCTTAAAAAGAAAATCGGAGTTGTTTATGATCCATTTGGCAGCCTTTTCATCATCCTTTTCAATTTTTTTGTCCTCTATAAGCTTTTTCGTATTTGATATGATTTTTGATATGATATCCATCCCCGCAGATTGACTCACAACGGAAGGATCAAAACCTGTTACAGAAAAAGAATTGTCATAAACACATTTCCACAGATCACGGCACTTGTATCTTTCAACGGATTTATATGCGTTGAACAAATCTCTTTCTTCATCCGACAGATTATCAACATTATAATCTGAAAATAAGTTTTTATTCAGATCTTCTTCAGTTATTCCTAATTTTTTCAGAATTTCTTTCTTTTTGCTTTTAAAAATATATGTTATTTCATTGATTACACTGTTATCGGTAAGGTCCAGAAAATCTTCAATGTTTTTCACTCTTTCTATCAGTCGGAGTGGTTTGATGGAATAATTGAGTATGTCTTGAAGAAGTAGATCTGAGGCTCTGGAAGTTTTATGAAAATATACATTTTTATACATCATGAATCTTGAAAAAAGCACGGAATAAATATCATCAATAACTTTTAAATCGTATATGAGTTTTCCATCTTTTATTTTGGAACTCCTTATTATTCTTTCTATATATCCCGATCCAAAATTCCTTGTACCGGCAAAAAAAGAATCCCTCAACACGAATTCCAACCTGTCGGCACCGAGTGGCCCCTGTAAAATGTTGAAATCTATTGATCCAGTATGTTCACCCTCGAATACTTCATTGATTTTATTCGTTAATATATCTATTCCTTCTTTTAAATCCTTCGAGCCTGTGGTTTTTTCTAGATCCTCTAAAACACTTTTTTTGAGTTTTTCAACACCAAGGTTCTCAATTATTTTACATAGAACGTTGGGCAAATATTCAAGAATCATTCTTTTTCTATAATCATCATGTCCATCCTTATAACCGGCTTTCTTATAGACCGTGTCATCAAACTGATGGCTGAATGGTCCGTGGCCAATATCATGAACGAGTCCGGCCAATCTAAGAATCCTGATTTTTGAATAATCGTCTTTGAATAAATGATTAGAATACATTCCTGCTATATGCATCGTACCCATGGAATGCGCCAGCCTGGTGTGAGAAGCAGAAGGATAGACGTTTACTGCCCCCACGAGCTGAGATAAAAACCTCAGACGCTGAATCGACTTTGTATCTATAAAAATGATTTCAAGTGGATATAGAAAAACTTCGTTAAATACCGGATCTCTTGAGACCTTATAATACATGCTTATCGCCCCCATTCTTTAAAGATTATATACTTTTTTTAATTAAAAGAAAAACTCTCCCACTTTGCAGGAGAGTTTTCACTATCTATATCTATTCAGATTCGATTAAAATCCAAACGACTGACCGTCTCTTCTCGGGTCCGCACCACCGTGAAGCTGATTGTTGGGTAAAAATTGAACAGCCTGAATACTACCCATTGACGGGTCGTAATCTTCCATCAGCTTGATTTCGTGACCCATTTCTTCAAGTTCCTTTATAACGTTTTCATTCACTCTCGCTTCAAGCATGAGTGATGCGTTGTTCTGATTGCAAACTCTGGGCGCGAGTATGGCTTCCTGTAAACTCATACCATAGTCAATCACGTTGGTTATACCGGAAACTACAGCAGAGATTATTTTTGTTCCCCCTGGAGAACCTAGAGTTAAGAAAGGTTTGTTGCCCTTCATAACTATCGTTGGGCTCATACTGCTCAACGGTCTTTTTCCCGGTTCGATTGAATTTTCCGAACCCGGAACAGGAACAAAATCAAGCATGTGATTGTTCAACACGAATCCATAACCCGGTATTGTCAAACCACAACCGAAATGAAAATTATTTGATTTCGTTACGGTAACTGCATTGCCTTCGCTGTCCATTACAGAAAAACTGGTCGTATTTCCGCTTTCATATTTGAACGGATCTCCCGGCAATGGATCATTGTTTGACTTTGTCAAATCAATTTCCGAAAATCTTTTCAAAGCGTATGCTTTGGATGTCAATCCTTCCAAAGGTACGGTTGAAAAATCGGTGTCGGCCATATATTTCGATCTGTCTGCATAAGCCAATTTCATAGCTTCGCCAAAAATATGATAATATTCTGCCGAACCAAATTCCACATTTGAAAAATCAAAATTCTCTAAAATATTCAAAATCTCTATTACGATAGTTCCACCAGAACTGGCCGGAGGTACTGAAATAACATCATAACCTCTGTAATTTCCATAGACGGGTTCTCTTATCTTTACTTCGTAGTTTCGTAGATCATCCATAGCTATTATTCCACCGTAATTCTGAGCGGCGGAAACGAGTGCTTCACCTATTTCACCATTGTAAAAAATATCAATTCCATTCTCGGAAATCAACTCCAATGATTTTTTCAGATTATTATTATAAATTACATCCCCGGTAGAATAGGGCAATCCATCTTCATCACACCAGAGTTCAAGTGATTCAGGATATTGGGCTATAGCATCGTACATCGAGTTTATCAGTCCGGATAAATTATCAGTTACAGGAATGCCATCTTCCAGTAATTTTATTGAAGGAGCAATTACTTCGGAAAGGGACATGGTTCCAAACATTTCCAGCGCTGTGTTCAGACCTGCCAATTCTCCGGGTACCCCGGAGGATAATGGGTTGAAGTACGCACTATAAAAGTTATCCAAATACTTTTCATACATATTGGCAGTGGCTGCTGCTGGGGCAATTTCCCTGAAATCAATGACAATGTTCTCGCCGGTTTCTGCAGAATGTATGATCATAAATCCGCCTCCGCCCAATCCGGAAGCATTAGGTTCAAGTACTCCAATTGCAAAGGCTACTGCAATGGCTGCATCTACAGCATTTCCACCATTTTTCAGTATCTCCACTCCAACTTCAGATGCACCTGGCTTTGCGGAAGATACCATACCGTTGGAAGAATAAAAATCCCGGTAGAGATCCCCTCTTTCACCTAATGGAAAATTAATTTTTGTTCCGCCGGATGAAAAAATTACAACGGACAATAAAAGAATAAAAACGACTAATACTTTTTTCAAAAAAATACCTCCTCCTCGTAAGTAAAAAATTTAGTACCAATCAAAATCGATTTAATTATGTAAAAAATTATAATAATATATATTATATCCCAATCTTTAGTTAAATGTGCGAACAAATATTGTAACATATATCTATATGACAAAAAAATCAAATGTAAATGATAAGATTGATACAAAAAAGGGATTTTTACCCATTTTTCCAATTTCAAAATGAATAAAAATCCATATATGTCACGAGAAATAAATTAATGATTCGTGGAAAACGATTTATTTTTTTTGTAAATCGAAGGAAGAATTGGAAAGACCCATTATCTCCGCTTTCGGTATCGATAATTCCAAAGCCTCGGCAAAAACTTCTTCGATAGTTTCTACGGGTAATATATTTAAGTCATTTTTTATTTCTGTAGGCATATCTTTTAAATCTTTTTCGTTTTCCTTAGGAATTAATACGCTTTTTATTCCCGCACGATGAGCGGCAAGGAGTTTTTCCTTCAACCCACCTATTTGCGTGACAGCACCTCTGAGGGTAATTTCTCCAGTCATTGCCAGTTTTGAATTTACTTTTATTCCGGTAATTAGTGAAGCGATTGCTGTTGCCAACGCTATCCCTGCGGAAGGGCCATCTTTAGGAACTGCTCCCGACGGAACATGAATATGGATATCCTTTTCCTTATAGTCGAATTGTAAAGTATTTATTGTCAATCTTGATTTCACCAGACTCAAAGCTATTTTTGCCGATTCCTTCATTACATCTCCGAGATTTCCGGTGAGTACGAGTTTCCCATTTCCCGGCATGTGTGTTCCTTCGATGAATAATATTTCACCTCCGACAGAAGTCCACGCAAGACCTGTTACCACTCCAGGAGGATTATCCATATTAGCAATCTCGTGTTTTGAAACCTGTCTGCCGAGTATGTCCTCAAGCATATCTCCGGTGACTGTATATGGTAAATCAACCTCATTTGAAACGATTTTAGTGGATACTACCCTTGCGATCTTTGCAAGCTGTCTTTTCAGTTCTCGCACTCCAGATTCCAGAGTATAATTTTCTATTACATCCTTTATCGTTTCATCACTGATTATTAACTGGTTCGAAGTTATGCCGTGTTCTTCCAGAACTTTATTTATCAGATGTCTTTTAGCTATTTGAAATTTTTCGTTGCTCGTATAGCTTGAAACGTTGACCACTTCCATCCTATCAAGAAGTGGAGATGGAATATTCGATATGGAGTTTGCCGTTGCGATGAAAAAGACCTTCGATAAATCATATGGAACTTCAAGATAATGATCCGTGAATGAATTATTTTGTTCAGGATCCAGTACTTCAAGCAAAGCACTCGCGGGGTCCCCATTATAGGAAGCAAAAATTTTGTCAACCTCATCCAGAACGAAAACAGGATTGCTGACACCGGCCTTTTTTATTCCTTTAATTATTCTCCCGGGCATTGAACCGATGTATGTTCTTCTATGACCTCTGATGTCCGCTTCATCTCTTATGCCCCCAAGACTGATTCTTATATATTCTCTGTTCAAAGCCTTCGCAATACTTTTTCCAAGACTCGTCTTCCCCGTTCCAGGAGGTCCGACAAGCAAAATAATTGAGCCGCTGTTGTCATTTTTCAGCTTCATGACGGCCAGATGCTGAATGATTCTCTCTTTGACTTTCTTCAAACCGTAATGATCATTATCGAGAATTCTTTTTGATTCTTTCAAATCTATTTCATGTTCACTGTTTTTATCCCATGGCATTGAAATTAAAAAATCGAGATAATTTTTCGTCACGCTGTATTCCGGGCTGCTCGAATTTAAATTCTCAAGTTTATCCATTTCCTCCGATGCAACTTTTTTCACATCATCAGGCATAGCTGAATTTTCTATTTTCTCTTCATAACTTTCCGATTTTCCTGATTTACTTTCCTTCAATTCACCCTTTATCACTTTCAATTGTTCTCTGAGCATTGATTCCCTGTAGGCTTTATTCTGCTTTTTTGAAAATTTTTCTGCTATTTCCATTTGAAATTTCAATGTTTCTCTCTGCTTTATTAAATGATCCGAAAATCTGAACGCTTTTTCCTTCAACGAATCGCAGCTCAGGAGATCCTGTTTTTCATGAGGTTTTAATGATAAATATTTGGAAACTTCGCCTATGAATTCATTAATATCATCGATTTCATCTATAAATTTTACATATTTTTCAGAAACTTTGAAGTATCTTGAAATTTCACCAGTCACTTTCTTCATATTCGAGAGCAATTCTCTTTGATTGTCTTCACTCAAATCTATATTTTCCTTGAGCGGAAAATATTCAGCGAATATTTCGTTGTCTTCAAATAAAATATTATCAATCATCACTCTCTGTAACCCTCTGACATTTATATAATAGGTTCTCTCTTTCCTCGTGATATTACTTATATATACTTCAGTACCTATCGAATAGAAATCTTCGGCCTTCAACCCGATCATCTGGAAATTTTTCCTGAGGGGCAACACCAGGATATTTTCACCGTCTTTTAAATTCTCATAATGTATATTTTCTCCCGCTTTTACATATAGTTTGAATTCATATTCAATTCCGGGTAACACTAACAAATCTTCTATCGGTAATATTTTGATTCTTGTTTTAAAATTTTCTCTATCGCTCATACGTTTTGTCCTCCTTATTTTAAACGAATGTTCATTTATTATAGAAACAAAAAAATTACATGAGTAACATTTCCTTTATTAACACGATCAATTCATCAAGCATTTCTTCAGTTTCACTATCGGTTCTGAAATTTAATGCGAGCGTTTTTATGGGTCCGAAAATGATTGTATATACGTTCTTTGTATTTATTTTCTTTATGATTCCACTCTCTTCCAGTTCAAAAAGCAGGTTCATAATCTTTGTCACCCCATTCACACCGTTACAATCCAACGAAAGAGCCGGACAGTTTTTATATTGATCGATAAATCTGAAAACGAGTTCATTCTCTTTTATATAACTATAAAGAGATAATATCAATTTTTCTACGATTTCTTCTCCATATTCCGCGGTGTTTAAATTTTCAAATATATAATTGTAGAAATCCTGAGTGTATTCAATATAAACACTTTGAAACATCTGATATTTGTTTTCAAAATAAATATAAATCGTAGCAGGAGATACCCCCGCTTCCTTGGCAATCTTTGATACAGATGCACCATGAAAGCCATTCTTTAAAACAACATTCACCACCGCATTCTTTATCTTATGCCTCTTAATTTGGTCTTTATATCTCATGAATATCACCCATTTTGTTCCGCTAAGGGTATCTTTTTCACTAGTTTTATAAACGTTTTTATCTCGTCTTCCGTGAGACAGGATAGCATTTTTTGTATTAATTTTTCCAGAGAAAGTTCGTTTGATTTAGCTATTTTCAATCCCCTGTCCGTTAATTTAATATAATATGACCTTTTGTCGGTTGGTGACTTTTCCTTTATCGCACAACCATTTTTAATGAATTTGTTGATCATTTCCGTAACGGTTGGTTTGGATAAATTCGTTATTTCCACAAGCTCCGAATGAGTTAAACTTTCATGATCCCTGATGACCTTTAACTGTTCAATCTGCTTGATAGTCAATTCAGACATTTCCAACTCTTTATAAATTTTCAAAGAACATCCGCCACTAACTTTAAAGAAATGATCCAATGATTCTATTAATTCGCTGTCTGCCAAAAAATCACCTTCTTAGTTAGTTTGGTTTGTCCTAACATTATAAACTTCAATTAAATTTTTGTCAATCGAATGGAGAATACTGTTTTTTAAAAGTCAATGACGGTTGTTCTTTCGTATAAAAAATTCAAAGCCGTTTAAATTATGATGCGTTATAATCACAAAAAACTTCTTCGGTGTTCTTTCCGGAGAAATAATCACAGGTAATTATGATAGATATTTTTATATTTAATTACAACCAGGATAAAAATTTATTTGAAATCAATATTTTTTACCCAGTTCACAATCTTTTTAAAATCTTCCTGTCTTGGGTATTTTCTATGAAAAATTATCCCTTTTCCATAGCACTCGAAAAAATTGTCATTGGCCTTGTTGCCATTATTTCTGACTTTTTCAATAAAATCCCTGATTTCATTTATGTAAGCCTTTCCTACTCCCGCCCTTGTGATGAAAACAGCTATATTATATGACTTGTCACTTAGCGACAAAATGAAATCTTTTACCTGGTTATCTAACTTCCCACCGTATATACCGCTGCCTACAAATATCGTGTCGATCTCATCCAAACTTATTTCCGATTTATTGAACATTTTTAAGTTGTATTCCTGTCCCTTTATTTCTTCAGAGATGGCCTTTGCAATTTTTCCTGTATTACCCGTTCTTGAATAATAAACAACTATACCATTCATTTTTTGCACCCCCTAAATAAGTCACTTCAATTATATATAAAAAAGGGCTGTTTTATAAGCTTTTTTTCACAGGCTTTAATAATTCATAAGCTGTTATAATATTTATTAATATAAACTGGTGTGCGCTGTTTACAGTGCTTCCTGAAACGAAAACATTTTTATGGAGAATTATATGATGAATTCACAGAAAAGAATTTCAGATTTTGATGTACGAATCGGCAGTATGAAAAGCGGAAAATTAAACAAAATTACCGATGTAAAGGGTGTGAGAGTTGGCCATCACACCGTGAACGATAAGAATAATAAGACGGGTATCACCTTTATCAGTCCTGCTCCGAACATATTTGAAAATAAACTCATAGCGGCTTCACACGTAATAAACGGATTTGGAAAAACAACCGGATTGATACAGGTGGATGAACTGGGGCAGCTGGAGAGTCCGATTGTGCTGACCAACACATTGAGTGTCGGTCTGGTTCAGAATTTTCTGATTAATTATACTATCGATGAATACGCGAAGAAAAATATCGAGCTGAAATCTTTCAACGCTGTGGTAGCTGAGTGTAACGATAGTTTTTTGAATAATATAAGAAATATTTGTTTTGAATATAATGACTTTATAAAGGCGGTCTGCGATGCAAGGTCTGACTTTTCAGAGGGAGATGTGGGTTCCGGAAAGGGTATGTCCTGTCATGGATTGAAGGGAGGTATCGGTTCCGCTTCCAGAATGTTTAAAATAGATGAGCATATCTACACTCTCGGTGTTCTGGTTCTTTCAAATCACGGTTCATTGAATGATTTGACCATAAATGGTATCAACGCTGGTAAAAAAATAACTGAAAAAATTGGAAATATGAAACAGGATGATAAAGGTTCGATAATCGTAATTTTCGCTACAGATCTTCCCGTAACATCGCGACAATTGAAGAGAATTTCAAAGAGGGCAGTCATAGGAATCAATCGATTGGGCTCTTATATGGGTAATGGAAGTGGGGAAATAGTTATCGGATTTTCCACGGCCGTAAATTTAGATTCCAGAAAAGATATTCAGGAGATTAAAATCATCAATGAAAGCAAAATAGATCCTGCCTTCAGGGCGATTGCCGAGGCTACGGAAGAAGCGATTCTGAATTCAATGATAACCGCTTCGAAAGTTGTAGGGTACCGGGGAAATACCAGATACAGTTTGAAAGATTTCATACATTTATTCAACTGATTTTTTGGAGGTTAAGAAGTGTATTCAAAAGTTGACATATACAGAGATATTTCAGAAATACCCATCAATAAAAACGGCACTCTCCTCATTCACTCATCGATGAAATCTATAGGTGAGGTGCAGGGAAGAGCCGATGCTATTCTGGACATTTTTATTGAATTGATGAAAGATGGTTTGCTCGTTTTTCCAACCCATACCTGGGACAGCTACAACAATAAGAACGACACATATAATCCTTTGATCGAACCCTCCTGTGTCGGAATTCTCTCAAATCTTTTTATGAAAAGGGAAGGTGTTGTTCGTTCTCTGCACCCGACACATTCCGTGGCAGCCATTGGAAGGGATTCTGAAAATTTCATCGAAGGCGAGGAATATTCAAACACTCCATGTCCCAGAAATGGATGTTGGGGAAAACTTTATGACAGGAGAGCACAAATTCTTTTTATTGGGGTAGATCTGACCAAGAATACTTTCATACATGGTGTGGAAGAGTGGAATGGTATTCCAAACAGGTTGACCGGAAAAGAATACAGAATTAAAATCGTTAAAAAGAATAACGAAGAGATATTTTCGCATATAAAAAGACACTGGAATGAATATGGAGATGTTTCCTCAAATTATGGCAAATTATTAAAACCCTTCGCATATAAAAATATCTGCAGAGAATTCAAAATCGGTAATGCCAAATGCTATCTATGTGAAGCCAAGGAAATGGGGGATCTCACTTCGGAATTTTTAAAGAAAGAAAAAGATCTGTTCATTGACAATATTCCCGTTCCGGAGGAATGGTACAGATGAAATTAAAAATACTAGATGGTTTTTACAGCGTCTGCAAATTACCATTCAATTCTCCGGTCCCGGTCTGGGCAAGTGAAGGAAAGTTTTATTCTATAACGAAAACCGATGAAGAGCTGTCTATCGTATGTGAATCAGTTTATATCCCTGAAGAAGTTGAAAAGGAAGAGAACTGGAAAATAATTGAAATAGCAGGGCCGCTGGATTTTTCCCAAATAGGAATTATTCATAGAATTTCCGCTGTATTCAAAGATGCCAGAGTGAGCATTTTCGTCATTTCCACATTCAATACGGATTATTTAATGTTCAAGGCTGATTTTGAAAATAAAATAGTTGAAGTTCTTAAAAAAAATAATTATGAATTTGTATAAAGTAATAAAAAATAAATTTCAGTGCGGGAAGTCGCATTCAGAATAGATCATAACCAACCATTTATGGGTTTTTATGATTTTAGTGCGGTTTGATCAGGTTCAAAAAGCTCGTCCACTGTCGTTTCCAGTATTTTTGCCAGTTTAAAGGCTAATAGAAGGGTTGGATCATATTTGTCATTTTCAATCGCATTTATGGTTTGCCGTGTGACCCCTGATGATATAGCTAAATCTTCCTGTCTATATTTTTTTTCTTTACGTAGTTTCCGTATGCTATTCTTCATATTCTCAATGACCAGCAGTAAGATACGGGATTGCGCCAAATATAATCAGTAAAAATATTATCCCTAATGAAATTAGAATTTGTTTTTTACCACTGCTATCACCAACCTTCATCTTCTCAATGCTGGTAACCAAAAAATAAACCACAAACTGTAGACTGAACAGGATTAAGGGAAGCGACATTTCTTGGATTTTAAAATAGTTATATACACCCCAAATAAAGAGGGATAATACCATAAACAACCAACTCCACTTAATTCCTTTCTGATTTATTTTTGATTCCATCTCATCCATTTTTCTCATATTAAACCTCCTTAATGTAAAAAGTATTTTACATTATTAGTATACTACTCAAATCAAATAATGTCAATAGTTTTTTACATTTTCAAAAATGAATAGTTATTTTACAAATATCTTCTCACACTTGACGTCTTTTGAATGGCTGTTTGGGAATGTACTATATTTTATGGCGTGTAATATTTAATTAATCTATTTATTTCAAAAATAGTACTTGAACATACATAGTAATAAGCGATCTTATTCGTAGTCATATTGATTCGATTATCTTGAAAATACTTTTGAATGGAGACAATTATGGCTATGAAATTATGAAAACTGTTTCTATAAATAGTAATAATCAGTATGATCTAAAAGAGCCCTCACTATATACGAGTTTGAAGTGTTTTTGTCAATCGAAAAATGAGCCAAATGTTCATCGAAAAGTGAGCCACTTGAGTAAAAAAAATTAAGTTTTAAAAGAACTAATCCAATCACGAGTTTCTTTCAATCTATAACTGTTGCCATTCATATTAATCATAAAAGCTTTGTGAGTTAATCTGTCAACCATAGCGGCTGTTAAAACTGGGTCCGAAAATATTTCTTCCCATCTGTCAAAGGAAAGATTCGTAGTTATTATTGTGGACTTTCTGGCTGTTCTTAAAGACAGATTAGTGAAAAGTAATTCTGCTCCTTCTTTGTCAAAAGAGATATAACCCAGTTCATCACAAATAACCAAATCATATTTTTCAAATCTGCTTTGAAAATTTCTTAAAGTTCTGTTCGACTTCGTTTCTTTGAGTTGTACTATGAGTGATGGGACACTGGTAAAGAACACTTTATATCCATTCATACATGCTTTAATTCCAAGTCCAATTGCAATGTGTGTCTTTCCCGTTCCTGCATTTCCTGAAAGAATGATATTCTGTCCTCTTTCAATGAATTCCAGACTTTTCAATTTACCCAGTTTTCCTTTAGCATCCTGTGGTAAATATTCTACTTTTAAATCTTCTAAATATTTTTTCTCTGAAAAATGAGCCAGTCTCAGTCTTCTCTTTTTCGCATCTTCTTCTCTGTTTTGAACTTCAATCTCCAGAAGTTCTTTGAGATAATCCAGATAATTGTATTGTTCCTCATGTGCAATTTTTGTTATGTTTATGAAATTTCTTCTTATATGAGGTAATCTGAGCTTTTTAGTCATTTCCAATATTTCATTTTCTATATTCACAGGACCATCTCACTCAACTGCTTCAGATGTTTTCTGGATATTTCTTCAATTGTACTTTCCTTTATCTTTGTATATTGCTTTCTCTGACAAATCATTAATATTTTATCCTTGGTTATTTCTGTATGACCTTTGTTTTCCAATTCGTTAATAATGCTTTCCACTTTATCCACAGAGATGTTTTCCCTGTACATGAATTGAAGTAAGTCAATGAATTCTTTTTCTTTTTTGGTGAAATAATTTATATAGATGTTTTTAAGAAGTGTGTTTAACTGGTCCAATGCCATTGATCCTGCAATAGCACCAGGTTTTTTCCTCAATGTCAGGAGATAATGATCTATGTTCATTTTCCATTCTGAAAATCCATAGCATCTTTCGTGCCTTGCAATTATTTTGTTTGTTTTTATATCATATACTATTATTCTTTTCGGATATAATTTAACAGAAACAGCTTTCTGTGAATATTTTTCCGGAACGGAGTAATGGTTGGTATCTATGGTGATTGTGGAATATTTATCCACTTTAGAGTATCTCATATCTCCAACTTCGAGTTCAGGTGGTTTCTTTGCAAACTTTTCCTTTTCTTCTCCGTATCTGATTTCTTTTTTCATATTCAATTCATTGAGTCTGTTGTTCAAATAGTTCTGAGCTTCTTCTAAGGTTGCGAATTCTATTCTGTGTGAGAATACTTTTCTTTTTATTATTTCAACTCCCCTTTCTACATGACCCTTCTCATTAGGTTTTCTGATATTGCAGAATCTCGGTTGGAAAAGATAATAGGCGGAAAGTTTTAAAAGAGCTTCGGTTGGTTCCTTTTCTTCTCCTGCAACTCTTTTTACAGCTACTTTCATGTTGTCATATACTATTTCCTTTGTTACCCCTTCTATGTGTTCAAAAAAGTCAACGTGAGACTGTATGAAGCTCTCTGTATTTTGTTTGTAGTATAGCTGTGAATAATAATGACCACTGTAAGCCAGAACAAAAACAGCACCCTGTATCTTTTTCATTTTTCCACCAATGATTAATTTAATATCTCCCCAGTCGAACTCAACTGTGTTTCCTGGCTCATATATCTGTTTTACAAATGCTTCCTTTTTTATATCCTGAAGTTCTCTTATATATTTTCTGACAGTGGAATAGCTGATATCATAATTTCTTTCTCTGAGTTCTTCGTAAATATCTATTATTTTCATCTTTTGTTTTCTCAGTCCCATTTTTTCTCTTTCTTTGTTTATCTTGAGTTTTTCTTTTATGAATTCTTCAATTTCATTTTTCATCTTTGGTTTGTATACATTTTCTCTTACATACTTTGGTTTGTTTATTATTTCATCTATTAATTCCTGTTTCTCAAATTCTTTTATGTTTTTCTTTTCAATTTCTTTCTTTGCTTTATAATATTCATCTATATATTTTTTAACTGTATTTCTACTTATTCCCAATTCTCTGGATATTTTTCTTTGTGATTTCCCTTCTTGTATTATCCCAATTATTATCTTTTGCTTTTCCACCATATTTATCATCCTTTCTTTTACCTCCATATATTTATATATGAAGGTTTCTTATTTTACTGGCTCACTTTTCGATAAACATTGTGGCTCTCTTTTACTTTAACATTTACATGAAGCGCCTTGAAAAACTGGGTCATGTAAAAAGTTATTGGGGAAACAAGTCCCAGGGAGGGCGCGGAAAATATTATTGTGTTAAAGAAAGCGGAAAAGAAGCTTATGAAAAAGCTCTTGCTGAATAGCTTACTGCTCAAAAAATCATAACAAAGCTTCTTATAGGATGAAATGCTGATGAATGAATTACAAGCTTATGTGATGAATTGTTCTGTCATCAACATTTGACCTTAGAGACTAAAGACTTAAAAGAAGAAATATTGAGTAATATGGTTGCAAAGCGCAATGATTTGATAGAGCTGGGCATGAGTGAAACAGAGGCAACCCAAAAAGCAAAAAAGTTTGCCCTCCATTGACGGACTGATAGAAGAAAACCAGCTAATCTATATTGACCGTTGTCACGCCAAATGTTTACAGACTGCACTGCTCAACTGTATTATTTTTTGGATATTTTCTTTACCCTTGCTTTTTACCAAATATGCGCTATGCAGCTATTTTGAACTTTTGGCCACGATTATCTCCGGAATTTTGTATTTAACAAGGGAAAAACAAACATCAGCCGTTACGTTACTGTCAATCCCCGCGAGCCTAAAACGCAGAAAAATAATATGGATTGTATAGGCATTGTTCTTCCTCGTGTTTATTGGAACTATGGCAGTATTAACGTTTGGGAGTGATCTTTGGTTTGGGCGATCTTTGAATATTACCGGCCCCTATCAAATGGCAAATATAGCAACGAGATTTTACGTTTCCCCGCTTACCATTGTTATTCCAATCGCATTCAGCACCTTTACAAAATTATTATTGAAAGAGGATATTCTAAACGTCTGAATTTAAAGAGCATAGAAACTCATATAATTACTTTAACACTGTTTAAAAGGTTGGGGAGAGATATATCACAGAAAAAAAGGCATCCTGATGCTTTAGAAATAAGCATTGCTGAAATTAAATTATACGGCAAAATGGACACATCGAAAAGTGATGTAAGTAATTCCCCCCTTTCAAAACTGAGAAAAATAACGGTTTAGTCTGGCTGACGTTCTAATACTTTTCAAAGTTAAAATACATATCAAAATGTTGAAATACCCGATGAAATAAAGGACACTTTGCTAGAAAAAGAACGCTTAAAGAAAAATTACATTTGCCGTGCTTTTATAACAAATCTTACTATTCGCCAGACTCTGAAGAAGGACGAGAGCAACAGTGTCACCAATCAAAAAAATCGCTTTATGATTATTACAGACAGCACTCTGGTGAATTTGAAAGTGTTGAAACCTATGTTGATAAAGATTTTACAGGTACAGACACCAACCGAGACAACTGTCAAAAACTAATAGCCAATTTACGCAAAAAAAGCAAACTGCGTGATTGTTAAGGATCTTTCCCGCCTCTCCCGTAACTATACGGATGTAGGAAGCCTGAATGAAAATTTGTTCGGATAAATGTATGGTTTTATCGATTTGGCATAGGAATAGATAGTTATTTGAATTCTGATAGTGTATCCTGTATTCTCGTTCCAATAGCAAACGTAATGAACGACCTGGTTACTACCTGCCCTCAAAGAAAAACTATCGGGCATTTGACCACAAGAAACACAATTGGTAATTTATCAACTCCTATGTCCCCCTATGATTACATCAAAGGCCGTAATTATAAACATACTTTATTAATAGATCACAAAGTTGCAAAAGCTGTGAGCAAATTTTCCCCATTTTGTTTAAGCGTATGACCGTCAGGGCCATTATAAATCATCTGAACAACCACGATGCATTGAAAAGGAAAACAGGAATATTTGAAAAAGAGAATGAAATCCTGAAAAAAATTCAAGCAGTTTATGAAGACAAAAGTCCTGAGATTTGCTTTTTATCAGGTAAGCTTACCTGAATTTATTCCGATAAAGAGGGGATTTTTCTACTCATTGCTTAAAGTTCTTCGGCCTTGTCTGCTTAGCGGATGTTTTTCTTTCTATAATAAAGAAGCGGGAATTAATCCCGCTTCTTTTATAGACCTAATAAATTGTCAATCTTATTTTTGTCAAAACCTACGATTACACTGTTGTCAATTATTATAACAGGAACACCCATCTGACCACTTTTTCTGACCATTTCCTGAGCTTTATCCTGATTACTGCTCACATCGTAATCTTTAAAAGGTATGTTGTGTTCCTTGAAATAACTCTTAACCTTTCTGCACCACATACATGTCGGTGTTGAATATACTGTAATTTTTGCCATTTTATCACCTCCGTATACCCTATACAGGTATATCGTACAACATTTTTTTGCGTTTGTCAAGGTTTTAAAACAGTCGTTGCGAAATCTGTGATTTTAATCGGGTTAGTTTATTCCTCTTCTTCGTCCTCTTCCAGATATTCTTCAGAAAGTTCATCCCATTTTTCAGATGCCTTTTCGTATTCGTCATCATTCGGTGGTTCTAAAGTTGGATCACCGTTTTCATCATACATAACCTTGAATAAAGTGAAATTCTCATCGTCAAATTCATAACCGCTTTCTTCATTTCCAAAAGCTTCCTGGCAGACCCAAAAATTAATTCCTTCGTTCTCAAATTCGCTTATAATAGCGAAATTTTTCTCTTCACCATCGTCATTCGTAATGGAGAACATATCGAACATATCACTTTCGTTGTTTTCGTGATTGTGTTCTAATTCTTCGTTGTTCATATCATCTTGTTTCTCATTCATTCTGTAAACCTCCTATTTCATTTAAAAATAACCATATAATTATATATTAAAAGTTCCTATGTTTATTTCTTTTTAATTAATTTTTATAATCAGTCTATATGTAGTTTATTAAAAGTTGGTAATCTACATATTGTGCTATAATTTTGATTAACAAAGGGAGGAAATGAGATGAAGGTAAACGACGTTAAATATATTAGTAAAAAAATAATGGAATCCGGAGAAATACCCCTGATATGGGGACATTTCGGTGTCGGAAAAACCGATATAGCAAGAGAGATTGCAGAAGAATCGAACAGAGAACTGATAATACTGGTCATTTCACAGATGGAACCCGGCGATCTTATTGGCCTTCCTTCAAGGAAGGATGAAAGAACTTCGTTTTTAAAACCTGATTGGTGGCCCGAAAAGGGAAATACTCTTATAGTGATCGATGAAATCAACAGAGCTCACAGATCCATAAGAAACGCTATTATGCAACTGCTTATAGATAAAAGAATACATAATCACATTCTCCCGGAAGATTGTTGGGTTATGGCAGCCGCAAATCCTCCGGATGAAGAGTATGATCAGGTTGACTTGATTACCGATCCTGCATTTATGTCGAGATTCTTTCATCTTGAAATGAATTCTGAGGTGAATGAATGGATAAACTGGTCGAGAAAAAACAAAGTTCCTGAAATAATAAACGAGTTCTTACTGGACTATCCTGAATTTCTCGCACCGGACAAAACCGTTTCCATGAGACTGGAGTTAAGACCCAGTCCAAGAAGCTGGTACAAACTTGGAAATGTCCTTAAAAATTTATCCGAAGAGGAAATCGATAAGTTTGGCTATTTGCTTGCAGCCGGTATACTCGGTCCTGAAGGCGCAAGAATGTTTCAGAGCAAACTTGAAGGAACGACTCTCATAAATAACCCGGAAGAGATCATGTACAATCTCTCCTCTGAGATGTTGAACAGAATTTCAGATTACACCATATCGGAAGTGAGTTCAACAATTTTGAGATTGAATCAGTATTTTTCAAAATTGAACGAGGAAAATTCCGTGAAGCTCCAGGAAAATATCAATCTGGTTTCAGAGAATCTTTTAAGATTCAAGGATGTAGTTCCGAAAGATTCCTTTTTCAGCCTTATAAGACATCTGGTCTATCAAATAGATAACGAGAAGGGAATAGTTAAGTCGGTTTTGGAGAACCTTATTGAAGAATTGGCTATGGATACCTCTATTTTTAAATATCTCGAAAAGAGGGAGAATATTGAATAAATTTGAATCGGCACTCATCGAACTCAGTAGAGAGAGCCCGTTTTACAATTTTTTATTGATGTTTATCGAAAAGTACCCTTCCAGACGGGTAGTCAACATTTCGTTAAAAATATCGCCATCCGGAAAGATAATGTTGTTCTACAATCCCGAAAAACTCAAGAACAGGAATTTAAAATATATCGTTGCATTGATTAAACACGAATGCCTTCATGTGATTAACGGTCATATATTGATTAAGAGAGAAAAAAAGAAAAACAAATTCCTTTTCGATCTCTGTATGGATGCATCGATAAATCAATATATCAGAGAACTGGATGTTTTTTCGAGGCCACTGGACCAGCTATTGTCCGAAGGATGTGGAGTGGATAACGATACGATGTTTGTCACCTGTCCCGGAAATATGATCAATAAAACCGCAGAGGAGTATTACGACTGGGCAATAAAATTTTTGACGGACAATAAAACGATCGATCTGGAAATCATTGAAAAAAATATCAACAGAAACGACGATCACGAAGATTTCGGCAAGTACGATCTTCCGGAAGAATTTGTCAATGACTTAATGAAACAGGTCGTGGCGGAAACTTATGAATCGACCAGGAGTGAAATTCCGAAAGGACTGGAGCATCATATAAAAATGTTCATAGACAAGCCGGTTCTGGATTGGAAAACGCAAATAAGAAGATTTTTCGGTTCCTCCATCCGTATAGGAAAATACAGGACACCATTGAAGCCAAACAGAAGATACGACGATCAACCAGGCTGGCAGAGTGAGTACGCTGCGAAAGTTGTAGTCATTCTCGATACCAGCGGAAGTATCATCGAAGATGAATTCAACTCTTTTTTCAGTGAAATAGATGTGATTTCACGCATATCGAATTCCGACATATGGCTGATTCAGGCCGATGAAACGATACAGTCCGTGACAAAATACAGCAAGGGAAACTGGAAGGATATAAAACTATTCGGGACGGGAAATACCAATCTTCAACCCGCGGTTGAATACGCTCAGAAAAACCTGAGACCTGAAGGAATAGTCTTATTCACGGATGGATTTACCGATCTTCCCATAATAATGAGAAAGACTCTCTTTGTACTTTCAAAATATTCGAACAAAGAATTTATTGACGAGGTAAAAACTGTTTACGGAAAGAGTTCGGTGGTGAGTATAAGATGAATTTTTTCAGCGGGCCGTCATGTACGAGGAATTTTCTGAAAAAAATAACTGATACCTATGAAAAAGATGGAATGAAAGACAGTGAAGTTCTGAAAAAATATAATTCCGCCAAACTCTCTGAAAGGTTCGATCACTTTGTAGTTGTTAATATAAAAAATGAAAATAACAATTCGTTACCCGTTTCAATTTTCACTGATTCAGACGGAAGGATTTTTTCAGGAATAGCGACTGTTGAACTGACGAGTATGGCGAGCTCTATTTACCCGGTCGATTTGAACGATGAGACCAGGCAGATTTTATCGAACGAGTACTGTGATTTTTTCAAAATAAAAAATCCCGTCATAACGAAGAGTATTTTCCATACCCCGTTTAAAATTTTTTTCCTCTCTGTATTCGGTAACGAAAGGCTTATAAAGAAAGAGTTTTTGAAAGAAATGCTATCCGGGCAGAATTATTTCAGTTTCTCCAAAACCATAAACGATGAAATATTTTCCAGTATAAATAAATACTATCGAAAATGGTTGACAACAACAAGGGGAAATATCATGGTCTTTCCATATCAGGAAAAGCTGAAATTATTCTTTTCAATCCCCGCCTTACCAAATTTAGACGGAAGATCAATAATTATTGAGTTATCGAGACTGTTCAGTGAAAAATTCATCAAGAAAGTGATCCTCTTTGAATCATCTTCATTGCCACCAAACATAAAACTCGGAGTACCGGTTTCTATGGCCGTTGAAACAAGCTTATTGAATATCGATAAGATCATTTACAAACTAAAGGACTTTTATTTATTTTATGTTGATACTTTAGAGAAAACCATCGATTATTTAGATGATTATATAAAAAGAAATTTCGAATTGTAATTTTTTTATTTTTTATCGCAGTTTTACGGAGGGAATATGTCTAATTTTAAGACCCATATTTATTCGGGGATTTTCAGCTACCCGCTGTTTATGCTGATTTATTATCTCATAGGAAGGCACATAGATAATTCTTTTGTTCTCGGAATGAACGCTATTTCATTTGCGTTCGTCTTTTATGTTATTGGAAGTGATTTACCTGATCTGGACTCAAATACCGCTTTAATAAAAAGAAGTATGCAGTTTATTCTGATGATATTTTTCACTCTGTTTTTTTATAATATAATCAATGATTCCTCAATTCATAATAAAATTTATGATTTCGTTTCCGTTGACTATCTGGCTGTATTCGTATCCTTCACTTTTTCCCTTATTTTAGGATTTCTGGTATCGAAAGGACTGGATCTGCTCAATCACAGGGGATTTTTTCACACCTTCTGGGCAGCGGCGATTTATGCTTTTTTTACTTTTTCAATCTTGAATTTGAACATTTTTAATTCGTTCAATTTCGATCTGAACGTGTTTGAAATAACCTTCATTACGGTCAGTTCCTTCACAGGATATTCGCTTCATCTTATCATAGATCACTTCTCTTCCAGCTTTAAGGAAAACAAGTTCCTTTGATTAAATTTTCTTATTCATGATTTCATCCTTTGCTTCTTTTGAAGCTTTGATTAAAATCGCGAATTCATTCCAGACATATTCCCATTCTTCGCTTTCCATAACCCTTTCTATAGCATGATAAAATTCTTTTTGTACTCTATTAAGGAGTGTTTGGTGTTCGTATGGCAAATTAATCAACACGGAAAATGAGGAAACAAACTTTGTGAACCAATTCCCATCGTCATCAAAGATTTCATCCCAGTCGGTCGCCCAGAGAACGAGATCATTTAAATGCTTCTTAAATCCTTCCTTGGTCTTATTCAGATCTTCTATCTTGAGTTCTGTAATCCATTCCAGCGCAGGTTTTAATTTCTCCTCATTCTTCTTATATCTTATGATGATTCTTCTTTTCATCTCATCCTGTCTTTCTTTCTCGTTTTTTTGCTCGTATCTCATTTCCGCATATTTGGACTTGAATCCCAATCTTGTATACATTATCCTTGCAGGATTATCATATTCCACGTGCAATGCGATATTTCCACTACAGAGCTCTACGACCTTATTCATCAATTCCTTTCCATGGCCCTTTCCTCTATGACCTTTATGAACGGCTATATAAACGAGTATGTGCTGAGGAATATACCCTTCCATCGCAGTGTCATTTATAACAACACACCCCACCAATTCTTCATTCTGATAACCGCAAACAACGAAACCTCCCATTCCCTGGGCATTGTTGAGCGCATAATCTATAGCTTTTTCTATTTGCTCCTCGGTGTCTCTGTATTGTTCCAAATGTTTGTATAAAAACTCAGTTATCTCCTTTTTATCGAGTTCTGCCTCGTGATAAAATACTTTAATATTCATAACATCTACCTCCAAAAAAAAAATTCCTCATTATACTGAGGAATAAATCAATATCTAATATTTATAATATTATAACATATTTCAAAAATGTTTTTATCCGGTTTTCCATAGATATATATCTTCAAGTGTCGGTTTTGTTTCATATATTTCGCTTATATAGTTATTCTTAAACATAATTTCCTTCGTATGAAGTAAGCTGGTACTGTTCAATTTCAGTTTGAATAAACCGCTTTCAAATTCAGAATCTATTTTTTTATCTTTTAAAAACTTTTCGAAATTTATACGATTTACGGGAACAACGTTCAATGTGATACCCTCTTTGGATTTATATTCTTCGATGAGTTTACTCAATTCATCGGAACACAGGAGTATTCCTTTATTTATAATTCCTATCCTGTTTGATATCTTTTCAATCTCACTCAGAAGATGGCTTGAAATTATCATAGTGATGCCCTCTTCGTTTTTCTTTTTCAGAAAATTTCTTATTATGATGGTCGTCTGTATATCAAGACCAAGAGTGGGCTCATCCAGAAAGACGATTTCAGGATCTTTCAAAAAACCCGCCGCTATATTGATTCTCTGTTTCATACCTCTGGAGAAAATTTTTACCTTTTTGTCTTTCCATTCGTTCATATTAATCAATTCTAAAAGTTCATTAATCCTTTTGGCCAACTTCTTTTTTTCAATATCGTACAGATCGCCAAAAAACTTCAGATTTTCATAAGCGGTAAGATTTTCATGCAAAACCACCGTTTCGGATATCAGGGATATTTTTTTTCTTATCTCTTTTCTATCTTTTATTATATCCAGGCCAAAAATACTGCCATTTCCTGTCGTTGGCCTCTGGAGGGTGGCGAGTATCTTAAGTGTAGTCGTTTTTCCCGCACCGTTCGGACCTATGAGGGAGAAAACATCTCCCCTTTTTATATAAATATCGAGCTTTTTCAGAGCATAAAAATTTTTATAGGCTTTCTTTATTCCCTCAGTTTTTATGAACATTAATAATTTAACAACCTTTCAGATATTGAATTTTGCTTTTCAATTATTTTATCAATATTTTCATTCACAATTTTCGAATCTTTTATTCTGATCTCCCCGTTTATCATTGAGAAATCAACTTTCCCTGCATCACACATGACTACTGCGGTTGCAGGATCAGACAAGCCGCCTGCGAAACCCAGTTTATCCATTTTGAATCCTATTATATCTGCAGATTTTCCTGCTTCAATCGATCCAATGTAATCATCCATTCTCAAAACCTTTGCACCACCCATGGTAGCCATATACAGAACATCTCTCGGTGTTAAAGCATCGGCACCATTTTTTACCCTCTGTAGCATGAGGGCGGTTCTGACCTCCTGAATGAAATTTCCCGAATCATTCGAAGCACTTCCATCAACGGCTATTCCGATTCTTATTTTTTTATCATACATATTTTTGACCGGGGCTATACCAGAGCCGAGTCTCATATTGGAAAGGGGACAGTGAGCCATTCCGCAATCATTCTTTTTCAATTTATCAATATCATTCCCGGAAAGCCATACTAGATGTGCAAACCATGCTTTATCGTTCAACCAGCCAATTTCTTCCATATAATCCACCGGTCTTTTTCCGAATTTTTGAATGCAAAACTCTTCTTCATCTTTAGTTTCGGCGAGATGCGTATGAAGAAGCACACCATATTTATTACTCAGATCAACGGTCTCTTCCATAGATTCTTTTGTGACTGAAAACGGAGAACACGGAGCGATGGCAATTCTCAGCATTGAATGTTTTTTTGGATCATGGTACTTATTTATAAGGCGATCTATATCTTCTAAAATGTCGTCCATCTTCTGAACCACACTATCGGGAGGAAGGCCGCCATCCTTCTTCGACAGGGTCATGAATCCCCTTGTGGGATGAAATCTTATTCCGGTTCTCAGAGCGGCATCTATTTCACTGTCGATGAAATTCTTCATGCCTTTAGGATGAAGATACAGCATATCCGTGGAGGTGGTAACACCGGTATGCATCATTTCATAGAGGGCAGTCAAAGCACTGATATATACCGCCTCGTTATCAATATTTTTCCATTTTTCATAAAGGTAAACTAGCCAATCGAATAATTTTGAAGAGGTAACTTCTTTCACATTTCTAAAAAGACTCTGATAGAGATGATGATGAGTATTTACAAATCCAGGCAGGATCACATAACCTTGCATATCATAGCTGTTATCACACGATGGAGGGTTATCGGTGCCGATATTTTTTATTATTCCCTCATCAATATATATGTAACCTTTCTTTATTATTTCTCTCTCTTCATTCATAGTCTCAATATGATTTATGTTTTTCAGAAGCATCTTCATAACAACACCTCCCTGAAATGATATACTAATTGTATTAATTATAACTTATTATGGAGGAATTATGATTTTTAATCTGTTAATTATAGCCGTTTTAGGTTATTTACTGGGATCGTTCCCCACCGCTTTTTTAATAACGAAACTACTTAAAAAAGGGGATATTACCGAACTTGGTACAAAAAATGCAGGTGCAACCAATGTTGCCATTGTTGCCGGATTAAAACCTTCAATAATTACCGGTGCGATCGATTTTTCCAAAGGATTCTTCTTGATTATCCTGATAAAAATTATTTTCAGTGACTGGAACCTTATTTATTTGATAACCGGTGGTTCCTTTGCAATCGTCGGACACCTTTATCCACTTTTCACGAAGTTTAAGGGCGGAAAAGGCCACGCCACTTTTGCCGGAGTGATAATGGGGATAAACTACGTTATTGGAATAATCTGTGCCGTTATATATTTAATATCGATATTCATTACCGATCAGGCGGGATTGGGTATGACGATCATTTGTATCACATTCCCCATATTCCTGATTGTTTTCGGTTTTTCCGTAGGTCAGTCGCTTACAATAGTGCCTGCGATGCTGTTAATGGTATGGAAAAACAGATTTAATATCAGGAAAATCGGTGAAAATGACGAATTGGGATGGAGAGGTTTTTTCAAAAACAAGAAAAAAAATTAATCTGTTTCTATCACTTTTCTTCTGAATTCTTCGACAAGATTTTCATTGCCATTGTAAGCCAGAATATTCGGTTTTTGAATATTGAATTCCTTTTCTTCAGCAGGATCACAGGTAGCGATTTTTCCGCCGGCCTCTTCAATCAAAAGTGTACCGGCCGACACGTCCCATGTCTTCAAACACTGTTCAAAAAAAATATCTGCTCTTCCACAGGCAACATAAGCGAGATCGAGACAGGCGCTTCCGGTTATTCTCAAAGATCTTCCGTTGAGTATCGAATTCGCAATTCTTTTTTTCAATGAATTGAAGCCATATTGATCCATGTACTGTAAACCGGTGTGAATGGAGGCGTTTTCCAGTTCCGATGTCTTGCTGACATGGATTCTTTTACCGTTTAAATACGTTCCGTTACCCTTTACAGCTCTGAAGAGTTCTTTTCTGACCGGATCATAAACGATACCAAACAAAACTTCATTTTTTTTCATAAGTGAAACCTGAGTGGAAAAATGCTTGTTTCCCTTGGAAAAATTTGTAGTTCCATCTATTGGGTCAACCACCCAGAAAATATTGTCTTTGAAATCGTTACTCGTTTCTTCGCCCATAAAATCCGCGCTACGTATGAGACCTTTGAGTATTTTTTTCAATTTGTTCTCGATCATCAGATCATACTCGGTTACAATATCTCTATGGCTTCCCTTAAGGGAAATATGAAGAGATTTGGGATCTATCTTATCCCAAATCTCCACTAATTTAACACTGATTGTATCGATGTATTTAAATACCAAATTATTATTCACGTAATTGGACATCCAATCCTGTAATGGCATTTTGTATTCTTTCCATATTTTTGTTGATGGCTTTTTCGGTAAGGGTTTTCTTCATAGACTCAAATGTGAATCTTATCGTAAGACTGTAATACCCTTCCGATATACCCTTCCCTTTGTAGATGTCTATAACAGATATATCTGTAAGATCTTTAATATTACAGCTTAAAATCTCTTGTTTCAGCTTTTCAAAAGTAAGATTTTTATTCATTAACAATGAAAAATCTCTGAAAACTCTTGGAAATTGTGATATTTCCGGTTTAATCACTTTAGGTTTTTTCTTGTTGAGAAGTCTGCTCAAATTCAATTCTGCAATGTATATTTCACAATTTTTCAGATTATATTTATTCCTCGTTATTTCCTCATCGAATAAGCCAAAATATCCCACTTCTTCGTCACTTAATATTATATCGGCCGATGATCTCTTTTCAAGAAAATTTTTGTTGGAATTAATGTACTCGGGTTCCAGAGATAAGTATTTGAATATATCTTCAATAACTCCCTTAATTGAATAAAAGTTCTCGTTTCTTTTATCTGAATAATCATACTCATTTATTTTCCCCGTGGTAGCGAAACATAGCTTTTCTGTTTCATTATATCTCGATCCTATCTTATTGAAAGTGTGACCGATCTCAAATAATTTTACGTCCCTGTTCTGTCTCTTGAAATTATAGGCAACGGAGTCAAGAACTCCATAAATCAGGGAAGGCCTCATCACGGACAATTCATTAGATAAGGGATTTAAAACGGATATCTGTTCATTGTATTGGGGCTGAACAACTTTAATAATTTCCGGATTCATGAACCCATATGTCACTATTTCATTGTATGAATGTGCATTCAACATTCTTCTCATCTTGAATGCATCTTTAAATTCCTTGGGTTCACCGTTAGCCTGAGACAGAATTCTGGGAAGCTCGTTCGGCACTTTGTCATAACCATATATTCTTCCGATCTCTTCGACCAGATCGATCTCCTGTTCAATATCAAAACGGTACGAGGGAGCAATAACATCCCAGCCATCTCCCTTTTCCTTTATCTCAAAGCCCAGGGATTTCAGGATTCTTTCGATTTCGGCTATAGGAACTACTATACCCAATACCTGATCCACAAACCATTTTCTCAGATGAACTTCGACAATATCCTTTGGTTTCCCCTCATCATATAAAATGCTTCTGGGAACCGCTCCCGAAAGCTCGTTCATTAGACTGACGAGTAAGCTCATTACCTCTTTGTTGTTCGCTGTGTCAACTCCACGTTCAAATCTGTATGAACTGTCTGAAGATATTCCAAGCCTTCTGCAGGTCTTTCTCACTCTGATCGGATCAAAACACGCCACTTCCAGAAGAACTGTTTTGGTGTCATCCTTTATTCCTGAGTTCAAACCACCCATTATCCCTGCAAGTGCAACCGGTTCTTTTCCATTCGTTATGAGCAGGTCATCTTCGATCAGATCTATTTCACTTTCGTCGAGCAAAATCATTTTTTCGCCCTTCTTCGCATGTCTTACCACGATTTCATTTGAATTCAACAAAGATAAGTCGAAGGCGTGAATCGGGTGGCCTGTGAGCAGCAACACATAATTTGTAATATCGACGACATTGTTAATCGGTCTCAACCCACTGGCAATCAATCTTCTTTTAAGCCAGATAGGCGAATCCTTAATTTGAACATTTTCAAGAATTAACGCAGTGTATCTGTAACATCCACTGTCTTCTATCTTTATACTGAATTCATCTTTGTTTCCCCATTCAACTTTGGGAATTTTCATTTCAACCTTTTTATCATAAATTGAGCTCAATTCTCTCGATATTCCTAAAATAGACAGGCAATCGCCCCTGTTGGCCGTTACTTCTATGTCTAAAACAGCATCGCTTATTCCAAGCGTGACTTTGGCATCTACCCCTATTGGAAACTCTTCTTCGTATCTGTACACGCCTGAAGATTCATCTTCCAATCCGAATTCAGCGAGTGAAATGAACATGCCGTTGGATTCTACCCCCCGCAGCTTTTTCTTTTTCATCTTAACATCGTTTATGCTGCCTCCAGGTAATATCGTGGGTATTACATCCCCTTCTTCAACCGATGTATCTGCCGTTACGATCTGTATGATTCCGATACCCACATCAACTTTACATACGACCATTCTTTCGGCGTCAGGATGATCATCTATCTGAATAATCTTTCCAACGACCACATTATCTATATAATCCCATGGATAAATAATTTCCGACACTTCTGTACCCGAAAGTGATAATTTACTTGAAATCTCTTCAGGTTCTTTTCCCTTTAAATCAATATATTCTTTTAGCCACTCTAGTGAAATTTTCATAAGTTAATCCTCCTGAATGTTTGCAAGAATCTTTCGTCATTTCTCACCAGATCTCTCAGATCGTCGAGTTTATACTTTAACATTACGATTCTTTCAATGCCGGTACCGACCGCAAAGCCCGTCCAGACATTCGGATCATAACCTGCAGATTTGAAAACATTCGGATGAACCATACCAGAACCTAAAATCTCCAGCCAGCCGCTGTTTCCACAGCTTCTGCATCCCTTTCCTCCACATATTCCACACGATACGTCAACTTCAAAGCTGGGTTCTGTGAACGGGAAGAAGCTCGGTCTCAATCTTATTCTTCTGTCCTCACCGAGTATTTTTTTGATAAAGGTGCTGAGACAGGCCTTTAAATTGGCTACCGTAACAAATTTATCGACATAAAGCACCTCGAACTGGTGAAAAACCGGCAGATGAGTCGGATCGGGAGTGTCCTTTCTGTAGCATTTTCCGGGAGAAAAAATAGCCAGCGGCGGAGTCCTTTTTTCCATGACTCTGGCCTGAATGGGTGAAGTGTGAGTTCTTAAAAGATTTTTTTCATCGATATAAAATGTATCATGCTCGTCTCTTGCGGGGTGGGACTCCGGTGTATTCAGCGCATCAAAATTATAATAGGTTTCTTCGATTTCATTTCCAGTGACCACTTCGAATCCCATATTCATCCAGACATTTTTGATTTCTTCCATGGTTTGAGTTATCAAATGCATCGATCCCATTTGCGTGTAATAACCCGGAAGAGTTTCATCATCCCTGAAATTTCTGTTTTTCATATTTCTGTTCTCTTCTTCAATTCTATTTTTTTCACTGTCGATTAATTCTTCAACGTCGTTTTTTAAAACATTTAAAGACTTTCCAAATTCTTTTTTTTCTTCATTGGAAAGGTTTCGCATCTCTTTGAACAGAGACGTTATCTTGCCTGATTTACCCAGGTATTTCGATTTAAGAAGTTGTAGATCATTCAGATTGCTAATATTTTCAATCTCTTTTTCTACATCCTTTATAGAGATTGGAATTTTCAATTTTTTACCCCCCAATTTATGAATTGTTATCTTTTTTATTATTACATTTTGGACATATTCCTTTTATCACGACTTCAGTTCCATCAATGATGGAATTCTTCAGTAATATATTTCCTTTTATTATATCCGATATAATTTTTTCTTCAATATCCACATCGTACACTCTCAAACATTCTTTACATAAAAAATGCGCATGAACCGACAGATCGTAATCATATCGGTTGGTTTCATCATTGATTCTTATAGTCTTTATCAGATTTTCTTTTTTTAAAACGGTGAGTACATTATAAATCGTTGCAATGGAAATCTTGGGGAATTTTTCTATGACTTCTTTGTATATTTCTTCGGCACTCGGATGATTTTTACTTTTGCTCAAAGCCTTCATCACGGCAATTCGTTGAGGAGTTATTCTGTATCCCATTTTCTTAAGATATTGAATAGATCTGATAATATTCTCATCTTCTCGTTCTGACATATTGATATCCTCCTGATTTCATTAAGAGGAAGAAGAAATCATTTCATCGAGTATTTCGTTTAATCGTTCCTCTTCCGATAGTCCTATCAATATTATTACAGAATTTTGAGAAAGATTTATTTTAGAATAGTTAAAATTATAAAGGTTAATGTCATTCTTTATGAAATTTTCTTCGAAATCCACAACATTTCCGTTAACAAAAAGGTACAATATCATTCTTCCTTCGTTTTCCGATAATAAATAAACGATGAAATGAGATGTTGCTCCATCGGAAAAAAAATCCATAGAAGCCCAACTGAAGAAATCCTTGATGAAGCCCTCCTGAAGCTTAATGGAAGGTCTCCAGATCTTTTTATCAAATAAAACGTTTTTGATTTGATTTCCAACCGTTTCGTTGATCTCCTGGTAATTTTTATAGATCAACGACACTTCGTTATGGTGATATTTTTTCAAAATTTTGAGCAATCGATAATCTTCGGAATAGGTCACTTCATATTCCTCGTCATCGCTGGAAATAGATACTTTTTTTCCCTGGGGAACATCTATGGAAAGTGTTACTTCGTAGTCTTCGTTAAGAATTAAATTCAAAAAGTTGTCTTCCAAATCCTGTATCGGAAAGAGGGGCTCAAAGGCTTCGGAATCCATCAAAACATACTCGCCAAACGCATTTCTTACCCATGAATAGGTTTCATCGCTTCCCGAATATATTTCAACATATTTGTAATCTTTATTTTTTATGACCTCTTCAATTCTGTACAGGTTAATCAGTCCGGATTCCTCAACGTGTCTTTCGACATAATAAGTATCGTTTTCGACTGCATTTGCCAATTCGGTTAAATCTTCCTTTTCTTTATCGAGATTCGAGCTCAATGAAAAGGTAGTCAGTAGTATAAATAATGTGAACAATATATATTTCTTCAACTTTATAGCACTCCTCAATGTTCAGCTTAATAAACAGAATCCACAACAATATTCGGCAAATTTCCATTCGTATCATCGTTTAAAAAACTGAACGAAGAAGAAATTTTATCACCAAATTGACTATTGAGGGAAGTCTGTTCCACATCAGATTTACCTAAATTCAAGGATAATTCGCTGTTCAAATTATTCCTGCCCTTGTTGAATGAACTCATTAAAGTCGGCATTGACGTTTTCGGCTGAACTAGAATTGAATTATTGGTGAAAAAATTGACAGAAAAAAGCAAAAGAAAAAACGTTGCAAAACTTACGCCGGAGTAAAGGAGGGGTTTTCTTTTTCTTTTCTTTATTTTGCTTAAAATCCTTTCTTTTGATTTATCGCTCGGATTGTAACAACATCTTTCTTTCATATGTACAAGCAACTTTGAATACTCTTTACTTTCCATAACCAGCCTCCGTTAACAGATCCTTTAATCTTTTTCTTGCGTAATGCAATTTACTTTTTATTGTACCAACAGGTTTATCCATCATTTTTGCTATTTCATCATAGGAAAAATTTTCTATATCTCTCAAATTTATCAATAATTTATCCTCGCTGGATAATCTTTCCATTAACCCCGTCAACTCTTCAAAACTCAAATCGTCCATCACTTCTTTGAACACGTCATTAGGTGCCGGTGGATCTAAACTTGGTTTATCCTCTTCTTCCTGGAAATCGACTAAAAAATAATTTCTTTTCTTTCTTTTGGATATAAGATCGTTACATACATTTATAGTTATTCTGTACAACCACGTCGATAGTTTTGCCTCGCCTCTGAACTTCTTTATATTTTTAAAAACCTTTATAAACGTTTCCTGTAAAACATCTTCTACATCATCCGTTCCCAGATACGATTTGACTAACGAACCGAGTTTAGGTGCGTAATCGTCATATAATACCTCATATGCCCATATTTTTTTTTGCTTCAATCCCTTTATCAACTTTTGCTCGTCCATTCCATCACCCAAACATCAATAAGACAGTAGTTTTTGTAGAAATGTTCAACTAATTATACTATAATTTTTTTATAGAGATTAATCGGAGGTGCAAAATGGGAAAAGAATTATTTTACAAAAATGAGATTTCATTAAAAAAGGAAAATCATGAAAATTATGAAAAATTTAGTGGTGAATACATGAATTTCCTTGATTATGCCAAAACTGAAAGAAGATCGGTCAAATTTTTTAAAGACCTTTTGTCGGGTAATGGATTCGTAGATTTGGAAAAAGCTGAACGTGAAAACATACAGACCGACAAATACTACATCACGAGAGACGACAAAGTGCTCGTTGCTTTCAATCTGACAGATAATATTGAAGACGGGTTCAACATGATAGCCGCTCACGTGGATTCTCCAAGACTGGATTTCAAACCGAATCCCATTGAGGAAAAAGAAGAGATAGCTTTAATCAAGACCCATTACTACGGTGGAATAAAAAAATATCAATGGTTGAATATTCCACTTGCCATAGTCGGGACGGTAATAATGAATGATGGTTCTAAAAAGGAAATAGAGTGCGGGTTGGACGATAATGATCCCGTTTTTGTAGTCAGCGATCTTTTACCCCATCTCGACAGCAGAAAGGGAGAAGTATCAAAGGTCTTTCTCGGAAAAAATCTTCAGGCAATCGCTTCTTCTATTCCAATTTGCAACGAAGATGATCAAAATGATAAAGAAGATCTCGTGAAGGCTAATTTATTGAAAATAGTAAACGAAAAATATGGTTTGAAGGAAGAAGATTTTATAAAATCTGAATTCCAGATGGTTCCAACATTCAAATCGAAGTTCGTGGGATTTGACAAAGGATTGATAGGGGCTTATGGACATGATGACAGAGTTTGTTCCTATACGGCTATAAAGGCTCTCACCGATTCTAAGAAATTCAAAAAATCCGCATCGGTTCTTTTGTTCGATAAGGAAGAAATAGGCAGCGAAGGAATAAGCGGAGCAAAGAGTGAATTCTGGTCACACGCCTTTGAAAGAGTTTTGTATTTAAAGGGAATAAAAGATCCGGTTTTCAAAACTCATTTGATTTTTGATAAATCCGATATGTTGTCCGGCGATGTTTGTGCAGCCGTGAACCCTCTTTATTCCGATGTGCACGATCCAACGAACTCACCCAAGGTTCACTACGGAATCGGTATATGCAAATACACCGGAGCGAGGGGGAAATCGGGGACAAACGATGCATCTGCTGAATTGATCGGCAAGATAGTAAATCTGTTCAATAAATATAGTGTCGGATGGCAGATCACCATACTCGGTGAAGTCGACCAGGGAGGCGGCGGAACCGTTGCAAAATTCTTTTCGGAAAAGGGCGTGAACGTAATAGATGCAGGAACACCTACAATAGGTATGCACAGTCCATATGAACTCATTTCGAAGATAGATTTATATGAAACATATAACGCATATAAATGTTTTCTGGAAAACAATGAGTGAATGTGATCCAGTAAAAATTTCGGAGAGGATAATTTCATTGTTTCCCGGAAATTTTCCCGAAGGCAGAAGAAGCAGCGACCCTTTTCAAATTCTAATATCGACAGTACTGAGCCAGAGGACGAGAGACGAAAATACTTTTGCAGCGTCAAAAGCGCTTTTCAGTCGTTATCCCGATTGTGATTCTCTGTCCGCAGTCACAGCCGATGACATAAAATATCTGATAAGACCCGCGGGAATGTTCAATCAAAAGGCAAAAAATATAATTTCCATTTCAAAAATAATCAAAGAAAAATACGAAGGAATGGTTCCGGAAAAACTCGAATTGCTTCTTGAATTACCCGGTGTTGGAAGAAAAACTGCAAACATTGTCCTCTTTGCGGGATTTGGAGTTCCGGCCCTGGCAGTTGATACTCACGTGCACAGGATATCCAACAGACTGGGATGGATAAAGACTAAAAATCCTGAAGAAAGCGAATTCGAGCTCATGAAAGTACTCCCGGAAAATTTATGGGGACCGATCAATGTTTCAATGGTCGATTTTGGAAGAAATATATGCAGACCTCAGAGGCCTTTATGTGAGAAATGTGAATTCACCTCGTGTTGTGATTTTTTCAGGATGTAACTGATCATTCCGACAACTAGCAAAACGATTATCAGGAGAAGTGAGGAAGCGGTTCTCGCTTCTCCCAGATATCTTGTTGAGGAGAGTCTGTAAATCGCAACCGGCAAAGTGGGATAAGAATCGCTTATCAGAATCAGTGCTGCGCTTATTTCTCCAAAACAGATTGCGAAGGATATCGATAAAGTGTATATGAGAGGTATTTTAAATATCGGCAGGGCTATTTTCGTCATTATTTTTATACTGTTCGCACCGTCTATTTTTGAGCTCTCTATGATCGCGTTGTCGAACTTCGAAGAGAACGAGTAAATAAAATTCAGATTCACCGGAAAGGTTATCACTATGTATAGCAAAATTATGAGCACGACCGGAGAAATGAAGGGGTAAGTATATGAATAGGCGAGGCCAAGAATCACTGGCGATATCGATATGGATATCAGGGAGAGAACCCTCAGGATTTTTGTGCTTTGATTTTTAATTTTCAGTGACCAGATTATATAAAATGAGAGTGCGATGGACAACACCGCCGCTACAAGGGAAAAGAATACGGAATTGAAAATCGTGTTGAATATCGATTTAACACCGATTATATTGCTCATATCCATCTTGAAGACGTTGATAAAATTGTCGATGCTGAATTCGTTTTTATTGAAATTGTAAAAGGGAATAACTATTGCAAGGAACACCGGAACCCATTCAAAAAGCGCATAAAGGGATGAGTAGATTTTAAGGAAAAAGTTCTTACATCTTTTTTTCGATATAACAGGGCCCTCCGATATGTATTGTTTATCCATTGCGTTGATGAGTAATCCAAACAGCACCAGAAAGACGAATTGAATTATCGATATTACGATGGCAATGTTTGGCTTTCCAAGCAATTTTAAATACATGTAAATCGACACTTCCAGCGTGGCATATTGCGATCCACCCAGAATCATTACAACGGCAAACGAGGTGAACGAGTATGAAAATGCGAGAATTAATCCGGAAGTGATCGAAGACAGCAAAAACGGCAATTCTATTTTAAAAAATCTGGTCATCGGGCCTGCTCCCTGAATTAAAGAGACTTCGTGTAGATTTTTCGGATATCTTTCGTACCCTTCGGAAATCGTCTTTACGAGTATCGGAGAATTGTAAAAAACGTGTGCAACGATTATAATCCAGAAAGTGTATAAAAATTGCACACGATCAATGTTAAGAACATTCAACAGGTTGTTTATAACCCCATATCTTCCATATATTGCCAGAAAACTCACGGTCATGGATATCGACGGAAAAAAAAACGGGATAATTGACGTTCTCTTCAGGACTTTATTCAGTCTTGTTTTATATTTACCGACGTAAAGCGCAACCGGAAAAGCAACCAGAAAGGAAAAAACCGTACTGACAACCGCCTGCTTTACCGTGAAACCGAGAATATTTTTTATCGAATTCACGTTTATATCTATTTCACTGTTAGATATAGATATGAACGTTGCAATCAGCGGAATGATTATCAAAAAAAGAAAAACAAAAAATACAAAAAGATTCTTTTTAATAAATTGCACTTTCCCAGCCGTCGATTAAATCTTCAATATCAATATTGTAGTCTTCAGCGATTATTTTCTCCGGCCTTCTGGCATAATTGAATGATTCGGGCAGTTCGACATTTATAACGGGAAACATCCACTGGGTGAGCGGAACGTGTTTCTGAAAGTTCTCACTCAGCATGTATTCGATAAACTGTTTCGCCTCTTCCTGATTTTTCGAATACTTTATGATTCCCGCATTCTCGATCTGAACGTATCCGGGTTCCGGAATGAAAGTCTTGTACTCCACACCGCCGTAATACTCAAATGAATACGCTCCGTCGGTACCGTAACTGAGCATAATGGGCGCTTCACCCATTTCAAATTTCTGAAATGCGTCATCCCATCCCATCGTGATGGTGAGCAAGGAGTTTTCAAAGCTCTTCCAGAAATCTATGTAATCATCTCCGAGGAGTAAATAAGACCACACCAGAAACGAGAGCCCCGTGCTGGAAGTTCTCGGATCCTCTATTATTATGGATTTTGAAAATCTTTCCGAAGCAAGATCCTCCAGAGATAAATCATCGATCTTTCCAAATTCATCTTCCCTGTAAATGAATGCTATAGGGCCGTAATCGAATGGGATTAAGCAATAGTCGGGATCCACTATCAGATTTTCATCCACAATGTCAGCAATATTTTTCGGTTTGTACTGTAAAAAAATATCCGCTTCTTTCGTGCTCCCAATCATCAGGGAATCTATCCCGATAAAAACATCACATTCCGTATTCTCGCCTTCCGATAAAATTTTCGTATACACCGCTCCGGAATCACCGAAAGTTCTTAGCGATAAATCGATTCCGGTTTTTTCGGAAAAATCATCTTTGATCTCGTCTATGAGTGGAATCAGGCTGTCGTATGAATATACAACCAATTCTTTGGAAAAGGCAACACCGATCATTAAAACAATAAACACCACTAAAATAGCTTTTTTCATAAAAACCTCCTATAATATTAAAAAAATCCGCTGCCAGCGGATTATCATTCTTCCTACGCCAGCATTATCTGGATCAGGTTAAGGGTCTGCAGTTGCACCTGCACTCTCAGCCTATTCGGCTCCCCTGAAATATTCTTATTTCAATTAGATTATAACACTTTTTTTATATTCAGATATCCAGTTCCATTATTTTTTCATCGTCGTCGTATTCTCCGGTTGGAATAAAACCCAATTTTGCATAAAAAGGCTCCGGCCCTCCCTCTTCCGGAACACAACTGACGAGTAATTTTTTTGCAGAGTATTCGCTTTTGAGAAAATCGATCAACAGTAAAACGGCTTTCTTCCCGTATCCCTTTTTCTGAAACTTTTCACCGATCAACAATCTCCATAAAAAATACTCTTCCTTCTCTTCGTCGATACTGACCATTATGAATCCTACGGGCGTATCATCCGCGTATATTCCCCTGAACCAGGCCTTGTCCGAAAAATATGCCTGAGCGATTGAAACGGCGTTAGGCGCAACGAATTTATCCTGACTTTTAGAAACCTTGAGCTTAAAGAAATCCAATACTGTTTCTTCAGTTATCTCCTTTAAAAATACGTTTTCATTCATCACAACTTCAACCTCCTGATGCAATTATACATGAGTTTATCAAGAAGCTGTATTGTGATAAAATACTATGGCTATAAAATGGAGGAAGTATGGACTTAATCAAAACGGAAAATTATATTCCCTATCTTCTTGAAAATATCGATTCGTTGGATAATTCAATAATTATTTTCCCTGGCGAAAGGCATTTACAGCAGTTCAAAGATATGAGTGCCGGAAATTTTTCATATTATTTTTCACACGACGTTTTTCCCTTTGAAGATATTTCAGTTTCTTCATACGTGAGAAATCACAGAATAAACAGTTTATTCAATCTGTCCATGCAGAGAAAGAAAATAATCTTCACGACCTACCACGGTTTTCTGCGTAAAACGATCCCTCCCGAGTTGTTCAGACAAAATTTATTGAAAATATCCGGCGACATGTTACTCGAGCTGGATCCTCGACTCTACAATTTTCTGGGCTATAAAAGAGTGTTCACTGTGAGGGAGAAAAACGAATTCTCTTTGAAGGGAGATATTCTGGATATCTTCCCACCGATTTACGAAAATCCCGTCAGAATAGAGACTTTCGATGGTGAAGTAGAGAGAATGAGATTTTTCGATATCGATAAACAGACGAGTATCGATAAGAAAATCGACTCGGTTTACATATATCCCTGTTCGGAAACATTGAAAGATGAGAATTCCATATCTTTAGCGAACCTGAGAATAGAGGATGCGTGCAAAAAGTTCAATTCCGAGGCAGCCTTCGATGCTTACAATCTTGATACCATAACCGGTCTTTATTACAAAAAGCAGAGTTTCATAATCGATTATATGGATAAAAATCCACTCTTCATATTCATAAATCCCGACGCTGGGTTCAGGGAATATGAAAACAGGGAGAGGGAAACGTACGAAATCATAGGACCGGGTATAAAAAAATATCTCTATGACAGATATGCCAGACTGAATATCGACTTTTTTTATTCCGTAAAAAACTACAAAATCATTTCAAATAAAGAATCGGGAATATTTCCCACTTCCATTACCTACAATTATAAAGGCAAAAGCATACAGACAGAAAAGAAAAAAGAAAAGGTCGAATTTGAATACAGTCAGAATGAAACACCTATTTTCGACTGGTCCGAACTCAATATAGACGATTATATTGTTCACAAGGAATTCGGAATCGGCCTGTATAAAGGTGTTAAAAAGATCACAAATGCGCTCGGAACCAGAGAGTACATTTCCATAGAATACAGGGAGGGCAGCAAGATATATGTACCTGTCGAAAGGCTTGACAGAGTTCATAAATATATCGGTTCGGACTTAGTTTCAATAAATTCCCTGAAGGGTACGAGGTGGAAAAATCAAAAAGAGAAAGTTAATAAAGATATCCAGGAAAAGGTTGAAGAACTGATAAAACTCTATGCAAAAAGGGAGAGAGAAAAGGGACTCATTCTTCCCGGGGATGAAAAGCTCGAAACTGATTTTTCAAATTCTTTTCCTTATCTGGAAACGGAGGATCAATCGGTCGCAATAAAAGAAGTTATGTCCGATCTGAATTCCGACAAAGCGATGGACAGGCTTATAACAGGCGACGCGGGATACGGAAAAACTGAAGTGGCGATGAGAGCGGCATTCAAGGCTGTAGCATCCGGAAAGCAGGTTGCCGTGCTCGTACCGACTACCGTTCTGGCATCACAGCACTTCAACAACTTCGACACGAGGCTCTCCCCCTTCGGAGTCAATGTTAAACTGCTGAACCGTAATACCACGGGATCCGGCAGAGAAAAGATAATAAAGGGAATAAACGCCGGAGAAATCGATGTAATAATAGGAACTCACAGTATATTATCCAACAAGATTAAATTCGCAGATCTCGGTCTGATAATAATAGATGAAGAACAGCTTTTTGGAGTTATGCAGAAGGAAAAGCTGAAGAAAATGAGAACCAAAGTGAATGTCCTGGCGATGAGCGCCACTCCAATTCCGAGAACCCTATACATGTCGATCAGCGGAATCAGGGATTTCTCGGTAATTTCCACTCCTCCAATCGGAAGAGTTTTGCCTAAACTCCACGTTGGAAAAACCAACGACATTCTCATCAGAACCGCCGTGCTCAGAGAACTGAACAGGGGTGGACAGATCATATACGTTCATAACAGAGTCAAGGACCTTGATTCAATATATAAAAAAATAAAAAAATTGATTCCTGAAGCGGAAATTGGAATTGCACACGGACAGATGAACAAGTCTCCATTCGAAAAAACGGTGAACTCTTTCTACCACGGAGATATGGATATGCTCATATGTACGACGATCATCGAAAGTGGTGTCGATATTCCTAATGCAAACACATTGATCGTGGATGATTCAAATAGATACGGTCTGGCACAGCTCTATCAGCTTCGTGGCAGAGTCGGGAGAGGAAACAAAAGGGCTTTCGTATATTTTCTCTACAAAAACGTTCAGAGTAACGGCGCTTCGGGTGAAAGACTGAAAGCACTGAAAGAACTCTCGGGTCCCGGAAGCGGAATAAAACTCGCCCTTAAAGACCTTGAAATCAGGGGCTTCGGAACGATTCTGGGTAGTGAGCAGCACGGCAACATTTCGAGTGTCGGATTGTATCTGTACAGGGAAATCATGGATAAAGTTCTTTCCGAGATAAAAAATGAGGCCTTCAATGTGGCATCCAGGGATAAAGGCGAAAAGAGTCTCGATATTGAAATCAAGAATATTCCCTTCGACATGGTCATACCCGATACTTACATCCACGATTCCGTCGAAAGACTGAAAATATACAGGAGACTCGCGGTAGCAAAAAGTACCGAACCGATTGTAGAAATAAAAAAGGAACTGGAAGACAGGTTCGGAAAGATTCCCGATGAAACGCTCTCACTTTTGAAAATGTTTATATACAGAGTTAATGCAAGCGCACAGGGTATCGAATCCATCGAATACGATTCAACGAATGTATTAAAACTGTATTATAAGGAAAAATTAAATGAAAAAATACTTCAAAGATACAGATATATAATCAATGAGAAGCACAAACTGGCTATAATCTACAGTGTGCAAAAATGGAAGGTGAAGAAAATTCTCGATGATTTGTTTGGAGTGAAAAAAGATGTTATATGATGATATATGTGCAATAGCCACACCTCCCGGAACATCGGCACTTTCGATAATAAGGTGCTCCGGCAGCGAAGTGCATGATAAGTTGTTAAAAATCGTAAAAATAAAAAATATAAAATACAGAAGGGTGTATTTGAAAAAGATTGAGATCTCCGATAACCTTCACGATGATATCATGATAGTTTTTTATAAAAATCCCAGATCGTACACCGGCGAAGATATGGCTGAGATTTTTTTACACGGGAATCCATTGATACTTTCCGGATTTTTGAATCTTCTGAAAAAAAACGGTTTCAAACAGGCAGAACCGGGTGAATTCACCAAAAGGGCCTTCTTAAACGGAAAACTCTCGTTGTTGAAGGCGGAATCGATCGCTTCTCTCATCGATTCACAATCAAAAAAAGCTCTGGAAGTTGCCTCGAGTGTATACGACGGTAATCTGGACAAAGAAATAAGCATTTTAAAGGATTACCTGATAAAGCTGCTGTCTGAAATAGAAGTCGAATTGAACTATCCCGAAGACGTTACAAACGATTACAGCCTTTACTTGGATGAGCTCGATAAAATTATTTCCTTCTCCGAGGATCTCATAAAAAAGGCCTCTAGCGGTATAGTCCTGTCGGAGGGAATACGTACCGCGATAATAGGAAACACCAATACCGGGAAATCCTCACTGCTCAACGCACTGTCCGAAAAGGACAGGGCAATAGTAACCGAGGAACATGGAACAACTAGGGATACTATAGAGGAAAAAATCATCATCGATGGTTATTTTTTCAAAATAGTCGATACGGCAGGAATCAGGGAAACTACAAACAGAATAGAAAAAATCGGCATAAACAGAAGTCTGAATGAATTGAAAAAGGCCGATCTTGTTCTGTTCCTGATAGATTTATCAAATCCCGTGAATGATATCGAACTGTATGAAAAATACAAATTTTTCGCCGCGAAACACATTGTGATAGGTAATAAAAAGGACATAAAAAATTTTAAACTGAGCATCTGTGATCTGACCATCAGCGCAAAAAATGGCGAAGGAATCGATGAATTGAAAAAATTGATGATTTCAAAAATTATAGATTTAACCTCATCGGGAGACGGTATATATTTTTTGAATCAAAGACAAAAATCGTGTGTTGAAAGAGTTCTGGAATTGTTGCTGAATATAAAGGATTCTATAAAAGACGGAATTTCACCGGATATACTGAGTACCCTGGTACAGCAGTCATTGAACATCATGGAAGAGATGACCGGTAAGATTCATTCCGAAGAAGTTATAGACAAAATATTCAGCAATTTCTGCGTGGGTAAATGATGAAATTAATTAATTATATTTCATCCATATTCATCCTTCTCCCTATAATTTCCCGATACGTTTTCAGTCCACTGGTGTATTTTATTATAATTCTGGCTTCTGCAATAGCATTCGTTATACTTAGAAAGAAAACTTCATTTAAAGTTATAATCGCAGGATGTATTTTTGTCCTGCCTATGGAAATTTTGGCCGGATTCCTGACCGTCTACTCCCCTCTGTATCTGTGGGGAACGATAATAGGTGGATTGATTTTTCTTCTCAGCTTAATAGATACAAAACAAATCGAATCCTTCATGAAAAGAATCGATTTGAACGATTTCAATAAACGGGAGGAAATATACACTCTTTATTACACGTTTGGCCAGCTTGAAAGGCTTGAAAAAATCAGAATGAGCCAATCAAATTTTTATCTTTCATCGGACGAACTGATATTCAATGTCGAGCTCATGACAGGGGATAATGTAATATTGAGAATCAAATATAAAGATATTGATAAAGTTTTCGTCGAGCAGAAGCTCTCTTCAAACGATCTCTATTTTCCGAGTATCAAAGACTTTTTCTGGCCGATAAGAGCGGTAAGAAAAATAGGAAAACCCGACAACAATGATTATTTTCTTGTAATTCAGACGAACGAGGACAGATGGATTTTTTTCGAAGAACCCAAAATATTGCTCAAACTACAAAAAGAAATATTCGACAGACTAAATTGACACATCGGTGATCAAGTGCTAAAATTCTCCATATGCGGGTATAGCTCAGTTGGTAGAGTGCTAGCTTCCCAAGCTGGAGGTCGCGAGTTCGAGCCTCGTTGCCCGCTCCACTCACTAATACCGCGATATGTCATTATATCGGCATTATTAGGCGGCTTTAGGTTTTTATTATTAACGTAATCAACAGAATTGCTTTTTGAATATCTTTATGAATCAAAATCATGTCGGTCGGGGTGTTTGATACATCCCGATTTAAATTTTGTCGCCGTTTTTCACCGAGCACAAAACACCATACACTGTCCTTTTCCTGTTCTCTATTTGTCTATTCTCTGTTTTCTATCCCATTCCATTTCACCTATTATCAATTCTCCTGTTCTCTATTCCTATTTCACCCCAAAAAAGAATAGGACAAAGAAACTAGTAATAGTAAAATAAAATAAAGGATAAGAGGTGAAAGAATGAAGAGAAAGAAAAAAGAATACTCTAAGGAATTAAAAATAAAAGTAATAAAAGAGTACAGAGAGACAGAAATGACATTAGAAGGACTCTCAAATAAGTATGCAGTACCCTCAACAACAATATCAGGGTGGGTAGGAAGATACAGGATAAATGGAGAAGATGAAATAATAAGGGTATTAGGAGACAAAAGGACAAAGAAAGAAAAGCGAATTTGTGAATACAATGAATGGGAAGATAAGGAATGAAGAGTTAAAGGAACTAATACTGGAAAAGTGTAAGAATGAAGATGCAATGAACCCAGAGTACTATATAAAAACAATGGGCTCAAAGAAGATGAAAAGCTATCTGTATTACAAATATGGAATATATATTGGACACAACAGGTTACATGGATTTAGAAAGGAATTAGGGCTGGTAAGAAAATATGAAAACAGGACAAAACACCCAGTCAAAAGGGCGCAGAATAGAACAATAACAAAGCAGAATCAATTATGGGAAGTAGATATAAAGTTCTTTAATGCAGGTAGAGATGGAATAGTACCACTGTTAGATATAATAGACGTCTATGACAGGAACATAGTAGCAACACACATAGGAAAGAGATGTACACATGAAGATTTCCTGGAACTAATAGAAATAGCGATAAAAGCAAGAGGAGAAAAACCAGAGGTGATAAGAACAGATAACGGATCACAATTCAAAGCAAATAAAACAAGGGAAAAAATGGAAGAATTAGGAATAATCCATGAATTTGGATACAAACATAATCCTGATTCCCAGGCATTTATTGAATCTCAGCATGCGAATCTGGAAAGAGAATTTGTTGCTTTGAATAAATTTAAGAGTGTAAAAGACTTGTATTTAAAGTATCTAGTATATATGGATTATTATCACAACTTAAGACCACATTCATCTTTGGGTTATAAAACTCCCAAACAATTTAATGCAATTCAGAGCTTTGGCAAGGAAGTTTTAGTAAAACGTTGATACGAGTTATTTTTGTCCAATATTTTGGGGTCCGTCCGGTTCTCTAGTCCAGGCACCAAGCACTAGACACTAATCACTGTTTTTATGTTCTCTATTATCTTCATCATATTTTTCATACATAACCGTTTCTGAAAGGGGTTTTCTTTCAAGCGAATGTCTTTCTTTACTTAAAAAACCGCTGGAAGGATAGCCCAAAATCAGTAAAGCCGCCGGTTCTATATATTCCGGAATGTCGAATTCTCTTCTCATGATGTGAGGATCGAAGAGCCCCACCATCACACTGCCGATATTCAATTCCCTAGCCGCCAGCATCATATGGTCACAGATAATTCCGATATCCAGATCACCGGAACATTTACCGTCAAAGGGCCTTATCAGTTCATTTCTCCTGTCCCTGCATACGATCAGGACACATTTTGAACCGAAAGTTTTATATGCCTTCTGAACCTTCAGGATATTTTCCGGTTTTTGAACCACTATAATGCGTTGGGGTTGTTTGTTGCATGCGGTCGGTGCCATACGTCCTGCGGATAAAATCCTGTCCAGTGAATCCTCATCTATTTGTCTGTCGGTGAATCCTCTCGTAGTACAACGTTGTTTTGCGAGTTCTAAAAAATCCATTTTAAATTCCTCCGGAGTAAATATAAATTTTATCAAACGTACTTTTTTCCCCACAAATTTCAAATAGAATAAAATACGTTGCCAAATACTATGATAATACAGAAAATCCTTTCTGCAGTTATTTTATGGAAAATTTACCTTTAAAACCTTTGATAATTTATGACGGAACTTATCGTTGTTCGTTGCCGTTTGAAATTCTGAAAGTCTGGACACACGAATGAAACAGAGTAATTTTTAGGTAATCAGGGGTTCTCATATTCTCGGTGATTCAACGTGGAAGTGTCTGGAAAACGATAAAAATGGTACAATAATAGGAACTTGGGGAAGTGTAGCAAAAAGAAATGGCCGAACAATCAAAAGATGCCCGAAAAGCATAGGGGAGGGAAAAAAATGGATGATTATTTGAAGAAAAATTACGATAAAATCACAAAATATTTTGCAGTAACTTATTTCAACAAAACATGGGATATATTGGACAATGCTGAAAGAACGAAAGATGATATTGAAAATATGAAGCATATGTGTCATTCATCATTTCAGCACTGGACGGAAGTGGAAAACTGCACTGAAGAAAACCTTTCTATTGGTTACTGGCAGCTTTCAAGAGTGTATTCTATTGCAAACGAAGGAGAAAATGCAATAAGGTACGCAAACAAATGCATCGAAATATCCGAAAATGCTGAACTTGCACCCTTTTATATCGCCTATGCATACGAGGCTAAGGCACGGGCTTTAAAGATTCTTGGAAAATCCGAAGAATCGAGAGCGGTTAAAAATATCGCCGGAGAACTCGTTTCAAAAATCAAAGATAAAGATTCAAAAAAACTTATAGAAAAAGATCTTGAGGACATCTGATTCATAACAAAATTTCAAAAAAATATTTTCGCAGTTCGGTTTGTCTTTTGTCTACAGAAATACTTTCCCCGCTTGTTCAAAAACAACAGGTTTCCTGGACATCATTCATTGGAGAGAAATGATATGATCACGCTTTCAAAGGGTAGAACGGCTGAGGTTTATCGTATTGATGACAAAAAGGTTTTAAAGCTTTTTTATGAGGATTTTCCTCTTTCTGCGGTTGAACTGGAATATGGGAACAACCTTCAGATACAATCGACCGGGTTAAAAATTCCCGAGACTTTCGGGTTGTATAAGATGAATGGACGATACGGCATTGTTTATGAAAAGATATCGGGCAACTCGATGTTGATGGAGATGTTTTCCAACATCGAAAAAATTTCAGAATATATGAGGGTATTGGCAGAGGTACATTCAGAAATCCATAAAAAAACTCTGAACAAGCTCGGTTCTTATAACGAGAAGCTGAAAAGAGATATTGATGAATCCTCTGTTCTATCCCATCCGGAAAAAGACAGGCTGCTGACAAAATTAAAAGAAGTAGCTCATAAGGAAAATCTTTGCCACGGTGATTTTCACCCGGATAACGTTATCATTTCAGGGAGAGGTCCGGTTGTTATCGATTGGATAACCGCTGTAAAGGGAAATCCCGTAGTCGACATAGCCAGAACTGTTCTCTTGATCGCTGTTTCCGAACCGGTTGATAATTCTGAAATTACGGAAGATTTGAGAAAATTTCTATACAGGGAATACGTAAACGGTTATGAAAAGATTTCACATTTTTCCCGTGATGATTTATTTTTCTGGATTCCCATTGTGGCAGGAGCGAGATTGAACGAAAACATTCCCCGGGACGAAAAGATTAAACTGTACAATTTTGCCATCGGCAACGAAAAGCTGGAACTATAAATAGTTCAAAAACATCATTCAGTCTTTTCAGAAGTAAAAATCCAAGAAATCAGTTTCAGATCAGAATATCTTAGGTATGAAACGCCACGGTACCTTTTTCATATATTCTTCGTATTGAGTACCCAACTTTCGTAAAAGAAATTTTTCTTCCCCGATTGCTGTAATGATTGACAGTATCGAGAATAACAAAGCGGGAATCAACATCCAGACGATACCCCAGCCAATCGCCATTCCAAAATACATGAGGATGAGGCTCAGATACATAGGATGACGTATGGATGAAAACGGTCCCGACGTCGCGACTTTCTGAATTTGATCGGACGTTTCATGAGCTTTCTCATGAAATTTATGACAATAAGCATGAAAGATGAATCCGAAAGCAAAAATGCCCCATCCGATTATCCTTAATATCAATCCACCGGACAATGACACCCATGAAAAGATTTCTCCCAGAATACCTATCAACAGAATAAATACAAATCCGAACAGCATCAGAATATTCGGTTTCATAAATGTCAGCCAAACGGATGATTTTTTTTCATTCATAATTCTCTCTCACCTCAAACATTGCATTTTTCATTTTGACCACTCTCTTTTAGTTCATAAGGATTTCAGGAAAAATACCTTATCTGTTTTTCTCATATCCGTGAATGAACCTCTAAATCTTACCGATCGACACATCAATGGCTACAACATATTATATAACTTATTCCGATTATTTATTTCGGTGGGAAATGAGAAAAAACGCAGTGGCCTGTGAACGGAAAAAATATCGGTGTGATAATCGGAATTCATCGTAGACAAAATTCACTTTCTGTAAATGTTATCCGTATCTTTCCCGATTAAAAGAAAAGAGCCCTATTTACAGGGCCCTTTGGTGAAGTACAGTCGTTCTGGAATTTTTATTTTTATCTTGAGATTATTTTTCAGAGATCGGACTCATTGATCGTGTATGTCGGTGGCATCGCAGGTGTCCAGTTCATATTTGGCGGGATCGGAATGACTGAAAAACCCCCTTTTGCCGTATTCTTAAGGTTTTCAACGAGTTTTTCTTCAAAGAGTTTGAACGGTGCAACAAAAACCATTTCCTGATTCTGAGTGCCACCAAAAATTCTGTCTCCAGCGCACGGGAATCCAATAACAGCCTTTTTCTCAGCAATCGCGTAACCTATTGACGAGCAAAGTGCGGCCTCAGCCACCGTATCCGCTTTCGTCTTTTCTCCTGTGTCATAGGCATTGGCATGAATCAATCTCATAATCTGTACCGGCGTTGCGTAAATCACAACGACATCCGGTTCAACTTTACTGCTTTCAAGGGCCTGAACATATACGCCGGCATATTTTTTTCCGGTATCTCCAAGCTTGAAGGTGTTTGCCATGAATTGTTTTCCAGCGATCTCATCCTTACAATAAGCACCAACGGCGGCTTTACCGGATGATATGGCCTCAGTGGTTTCAATCAGGCCAACACATGCGGCACCCATGGAACAGATCATTTTTTCAGGTACTCCGGAGTTGTCTCTACCCTGACATCTAGCAATGGAAACGAGTTGACAGAGATTCAGTTTGTGAGGCATCGGTTTCTTTGGAAGATCTTCAGCTTTTTCATACATCTTGATTCCAACCGGTTTTGTATCCAGTCTCAAGATGGTCTCTAATTCTTTCGCTATTTCTTGTCTTGTCATATAAACCTCCTTCTTGTTTGTGAAATATTTCACTTTATATTTATTCTCGCATTTTATTATTACGAAAAGTATGAAAGGACTATTAAGAAAACATTTCACATATGCTCAATTGATATATATTCTTATTTCAATATACTATTTAAGAGTTTTATTTCTCTGTTCGAATTCCTCAAATATTATGAATGATTGGGATAAAAAACAAATATACATCGAACGATTGATGTATATATACGAATAATCCGGATCGATTGATGGCGGTACATTATTTTCCAGCAATCAATCGTTGCAGCACTTTTATTCCCTCCTGGATTTGTGTTGAACTGAGATGTCCATAACCGAGGAGGAGCTTATCCTTGTGATCGTTTCGTGAAAAGCAATACTTTGTCAGCGGGAACACCCTTATACCTGCGTTTTTACAGGCGAGGATGAATTGTCCTCCAAATTCATGCCCGGTGAATTGCAGCGCTAAGTGCAGGCCTGAGGCATCTCCCCATGGACATACGGAACCGCCGAACGCTTTTTTCAATGAGTTTAGAAGAATATTTCTCTTTTCACCGTATGCCCGGCGCATACGTCCGATGTGTTTATCCATTTTTCGCTGCCGGAGAAATTCGGCCAACGCCACCTGTTCAAGAATCGGATTCTGTACATCCATGTAATTGCGGCAGTGTTTCCATCTGTTTTGCAGAGACTTCGGTAAAACAGCAAAACCAATCCTCAGTGTGGGGAACATCGTTTTGCTGAAAGTTCCGACATAGATGACATGGGATGAATTCATCGAATAAACAGGACTAACCGGAGAACCACAATAACGAAACTCGCTGTCGTAATCATCCTCGATGACATAAAAATTTTCCTTCATTGCCAGGCGTATAAGAGCAGCACGACGGGTAGCTGGAAGGATTCCTCCCAGCGGAAATTGGTGGGAGGGTGTGACATAAACTGCAGAAATATTTTTGCCGTTAAGTGAACCGACATCCGCACCCTCTCTGTCAACATTCATAAGATGAAAATTATATTTTTTATCTGAAATGATGGTGCAGATTCCTGGGTGGGAGGGATTTTCGAGTGCGAAGGAATGGCCCTCTTTATTGAGAATATCCACGAGTAGATGAAGCGCCTGTGTCGCACCCGATGTAATGAATACATCTTCAGGATCTACTTCCATACTTCTACTGCGCAGAAGCCAACAGGCTATTTCTTCACAGAGCGGTTCATAACCCTTTGGTCCGGAGTATTCCAGTTGTTGTTTCGATAGACCATCCACCGCATTGCTTATGATCTTATTCCACGCCCGCCACGGAAAAAGCCCCAGATCAGGCTGGCCTGTTTTGAAATCCCACATGATTACCGGCTTGTTTTTATATGATTTCCTCACTCTTTCATTTTTCCGTACTGATCGGATTTGAAGCCCATCGGCCACGCGTGACAGCGCTCCCTGATGAGTGATAATAAAACCTTCCGTCCAGAGCATATCATAAGCGTCACAGACCGTATTGCGGGAAACACCCAGTCCCTTTGCAAGCTCTCTTGTGGATGGAAGGGTCTCTCCCGCACCAATTTGACCCGTCAGAATACGTTCCTTCAATGAAAGAAAAATCTGATGTGCCAAGCCTATCTCACTATTTTGACCCAATACAATTCCCCACATGAAGATGCTCCTTCAAACTGGTACCTTTAAAATGGTATAAAACTGGCTCTTAAAACATTCCAGTAGCCACAGTATAATTATAACAAGAATCGGCATTAATGCAATGAAAATGAAGAGGATACTTAATGAAAGATATACAGGGAAAAATATATCTGCTCGGTGCTTTTTCACTGGCAGGCACTTCCGTTATAACCGGGCGAATTCTCTCTATGAAATTAAGCAGTTTCACAATAACTGCAATCAGTCTGGGAATGGTGCTCGTTTTTTTATTACCGTTCTACGGATTAAAAACCTTAAAAACAATACGTGCGATAGCAAAGAGTGACTGGGTGATGATTTTGTTTCAAGCTGTTTTCGGGATTTTTCTGTTCCGCACCTTTCTGCTCTTCGGTGTGAGATTAACGAATACCGTGGAGGCCGGAATATTAACCGGTACTACGCCGGCTATCACAGCGTTGATGGCCCTCTTCTTTTTGAAGGAACGTCTCTCGGGAATAGCAGTACTGGGAATCGGCTTTACCGTGACGGGTATCATTTTATTGCAGGGCACCGATCTTCTGTCCGCACAGTTTTCAACCGGGCATCTTTCAGGAAATATACTGATTATCTGCGCCGCGGTGAGTGAATCTGTCTTTAATATCATTTCAAGAAAACATAAGACGGAGACAAAAGACGGATCGAAAGTGCAAATTGATCCAATTGTGCAGACCCTTCTGGTGTCAGGCATTGCTCTCTTATTATCCATCATCCCAGCGATCTGCGAACGCCCTTTCGCTTCCTTATCCAGGATAGGATGGGAAGAATGGTTCGCTCTGTTTTGGTACGGCCTGGTTGTGACTGCACTGGCTTTCATCTTCTTTTATGAAGGTGCAAAGCGCTGTGACGCTTACGTGATAGCTGCCTTTTCAGGGATGATTCCCCTGGTTTCGATGGTTCTTTCCATCTTCCTGTTGAAGGAAAGAATTGGGTATAACCAGTGTATTGGAGGCTTCCTCATTATTTTAAGCATGATTCTTATAGGAAAAAAAGAGAAAGTTGTATCAGGCACTTGAGCACAATAACCAATAGAGAATATTCATTAATTGAAATTCAGGAGGATAATATGTTTACAATTGATAATCACGTTGAGGACATCTTTCCCGGAACAAAAGCGGGAATTTTGATCATGAAAAATATTTCTGTAAATCGCTTTGTTGAAGCGTCTGAGATCACCAGTAGCCTTGATGAAATGAGGCGAAGATACGGCCATCTTAACAGAAAAGAATTGAAGAAGCTGTACCCGATACGGGCTTATACGAATTATTACAAAAAATTCAAATGCAGCTATCCCGTTATCGCACAATTGGAATCCGTACTGAAAGGGAGAAAAACACCGCATACAGAACCCGGATTATTGCAGGCCATGTTCTTATCCGAGCTTGAAAGCATGTTGCTGACTGCGGGGCACGATCTGTCGAAATTACAGTTACCTTTACAATTAAAAATTGCCTCCGGAAATGAGAATTATCGATCCATTTCGGGAAGGGAAGTAACCGCTGTCGAGGGAGATCTCGCGATATGCGACGGTATGAGTGTTATATCAAGCATCATGCGGGGACCGGATTTCAAAAGCCGTATAACTTCATCGACCACAGAAGTGCTGTTCACAATCTATGCGCCTCCAGGTATAGAGAAGGATTACATTGAAACAGATTTGAGAAAGCTGGAAGAGAGAATTAAGGCATTCTCGTCTTCTTCCGTAAGGACGAACTTACAGGTATTCTCAAAAGATTAACTCCACAATGAAGGGGTCAAATATATTAGTTTGAAGAGTGCTCACGACTATAAAAAGCAACTCTTTTTATCTTATGTTGAATCGGATTTCATATCATACTCATTCAAGTATAGAATTTTCCCTTATGCCCGTTCCCAGAGCATCCTGTTGTTTTCGAAGCGAACGTCCGCTTTTTTTGTATCCCTGAGCCAGGACATATAGGACCGGATCGTACTTCCAACCAGAACATATTGCTCGAAGTTCATAACCAGGCCGTATTGATTGAACATTTCCTGCAGGATTTCTTCGAACGTTGCGGCGGTTTTACAGAAATCCAATATTCTGTCCGCTATTTCCAGTACCTTTATCCTGTTATATCGTACCAGCTCAACTATATCTGCGAATGCTTCGGTATGGGCGGGTACAAACATGGCAGCCTCCATGGTTTCCACAGTGTCCAGCGTTTTCAGGTAAGCATCAACATCATAAATGAAAGGTATACCGTACTTGTCCAGTGTTTTTCTGCTGCTTATGCAGTCTGCGAGAAAAACAACATCATCCGGTGTGCGAAAACCCACCATATCAAAGAAATGTCCCGGCAGCGGTATTATCTCAATTTCACCTGGAAAATCCGTATCGGATATGTCCCGTACCTCGCTTCCCTGTGCCATCAGAAATTTATGGCGCAGTTCTCCGGAGGGATATCCGCCGTACAGGAACGAAGGTTCCAGCAGCGGATAGCGGGTGAAGGCGGTCTCAATTCCATTTGCAAAGATCATGCAACCTGTTTGCCTCTGCAGATATCGGTTGCCTCCAATATGATCCGCATTGGAGTGGGTGTTCAGGATCGCCTTGAGTTTCCAGCCGTTTTTATCCATTATCTGCCGGATTTTACGTCCTGCATCCTTATCATTACCGCTATCTATCAAATACACATCGGTGTCATTCGTCCTGTAAACACCTATTTTGGCGGGACAATTGATATAATAGCTTCGCTTTTCTACCTGTACCAATTCATACATTTTTACATCCCTCCGGATTTTTATTGTCCTCAATCAATTTTATTGAAAATCACTGTCCGTTCTTTGAGAGAAATCTTTCCAACCTGGTATCCATATTGCACCAGTTCCTTTTTATAGCTCAAAAAAGAATGGTCTATCTCAATCCCGACGATATCATGTATTTCATCGAAGGATAGTTTTATTGATGAACCACCGTCCTTTTGGACATATTCCCAGAGAGCATTATATTTACTCATAGAACTTCCTCCACGCAAATTTTTTTCGTTCAATATTCCTTGATATATGGGAAAAGAACAGATATGTAAATCATTATAGCACAGCGATATGTGATAAGAAAACCAGATATTTAAAATCCGTGTTCCAGTCTCCAAAAGTTCCACAGGAGTTATGACCGGATTTTACCGATGATCGCAGAAAGCGCATACATTTTTCTCACATTAGTGTTCTCAGAACGCAAAAAATATAAATTTCATTTGAAAATGTGTTGGCATTAACAAAAACTCCGACGAAAAAGTGTGGTATCTTCACTTTACTGTGATATAAAGGAGAAAAATTTCAAATCCCACTTTATTTAATTTATTTAATTTTAAGAATTTCATCACTAAATGCTCACATAAATGATGTATCTTCTTATTGGTAATTAATATATGCAAAACATTTCTTGCAACAGAACTTACTTAGTGAATTTAATTACACTTAAACTTACAAAGCAACCATACAAATAACAATACCACCGGAGATAAAGTCCGGTGGTATCTTCATTGTTCGGATCAATTGCTATTTGAGGGTGTCAAGCCAGTTCAAAACCGAGTCAAGGAATTTCTGCGTCTTTTTTATAACACCGTATCCCGCGTGAACGATAGGATCCAGAGTAGTTGCAAGTATTATTCCGTTATATTTTTTTGAATCTATGTAGAGCACATCACCATATTCCCCGTATTCAACGAGAACATCCGCAGTTTCAGGAGCCTTGAGGACGCCGTGAAAATGCCATTGCAGATCCTCAATAGTCAGACCTTTCAGAACGGGATGTTCGGGAAGTAATATTTTATACGGGTCCGTAAAAAGGTTCCCCTTGTCCCAGTTCAGTGATTCTTTGTATTTGAACTTCGGATACCTGTCTATCCACTGCGCATCCGGCAACCAGGGGACCGATATTTCACCGAAGGAAACAACAGTTTTTCCATCGTCGAGAAACTGTCTGATGACATCCGCTTTCTCAAGCAGCGCTTCCTGATTCGATTCCCGCGGTATGATTATCGCATCCAATTCTTTCAGTGACTCTTCAGAGATATCGGTAACGTATAAAAGTGTTCCGAATCTCTCCTTATATTTTTCCGTATTGAAAATATCATACTGCCAATTTGTACCAGAATAGATTAAAGCATTTTTAGACATTGTCAAACACCTCTCAATCTCATAACTTCTTTTTCTGCCCATTTAAGAATGTTATCCAGAACTTTCTTTGCTCCTTCTACACCATGATAGCTATGACAGACCGCATCAAGCTGTGATGTTATCAGAAGTGTTCCCTTCGTGCTTTCCCTGTCTATATACATCATGGCATCGCCTCTCTTATTCACTACGAGTATTTCCGCGTTTTCAGGCGGGATCAGATGGCCGTGGCAGCACCATCCTGTTGCTCCTTTGTGCCAGTGCAACTCGTTCGGTTCTATGTTTTCGAATATTTCATGTTTGACATCGATATCACCTTTTTTAAAAGTACAGATATCCAGCGGACCGTCATCCTCAGGAATAACGCCATCCCAATTGGTTCCTGGAAGCCAGTTTCTCGGTATCTCTCCCATTGAAATGACAACTTTTCCCGAATTCAGAAAATCTTCTATTCTGCCGGCGTCATTTAACATCGCTTCTTCGTCTGTTCCTCTTGGAAAAAGAAGAATGTCGTACGATGAGATGTCCGTTTTTCTGAATTCCGTCACGGGAATCACATCGAATTTTTTACCGTAATCACTCTCTATGAAAACACCCCTTTGATAGCTGATGCCACTGTACACCGCTGCTGTTTTTATAATCATAAATCTCCTCCTTATTATTCCATTTCATTCCATTATTGGAACAACGGCCTTTGAGATCCCCAACTCGTGGTTGATCTCTACAATCTTTGTATTTAAACCATATATCTTTTTTAAATTTTCTTCGGAAATGACTTCTGTCGTTTCTCCAAAAAAATTGAAATCTTCCCCGCCCATCAACAGGGTTTTCCCTGATGCGTAAAGGGCGTGTTCCGGCTGATGAGTGGTAAAAAGGATACAGATGCCATGTTCGTTGGCAACCTCTTTGATCATTTTCAACGTTTTGTACTGATTCTTGAAATCGAGTGCGGATGTCGGTTCGTCCATGATCAGCATATTACATTCACTGGCGAGCGCCCTTGCGGTCAGGACAAGCTGCCTTTCCCCACCACTGAGTGTCTGGAATATCCTGTCTCCAAGGTTGCTTATTCCTACCTTTTTCATCATTTCACGGGCGATCCCCAGATCGTTTTTTCCGGGGCTTGAAAAATTACTGATGAATCTCGCCCTTCCCATCAGAACCATTTCAAATGCCGTATAGGGGGCATTCATACTGTGTGTCTGGGGAACGTACCCAAAAATGTCGTTCTTTTTAACAGGTGAACCATCAGCTCTGACCTCACCGGTATTGAATTTGAGCAAACCGAGTACGCACTTTATCAGAGTCGTTTTTCCCGTTCCATTTGGACCGAGTATAGACACAATATCTTTCTCCTGAATTTTCATGTTCAGATTTTTAAACAAATAATTCGAATCCGTGTACGCAAAGGAAGCATTCTTTATCTCAACTTTCAAAACAGTACACCCCCTTTAGATCGCTTTAAAAGAATTCCGAAGATGACAATTCCGATCAATGCTGTGAGTACCCCAAGAGGTATTTCTGCGGATGTAAGAGATCTGGCAAGATCATCCATGACCACCATATAAACCGCCCCCACTGAAATGGAACAGGGTATGAGAATTTTATGATCGTTGCCTACTATCATCCGACAGATATGCGGAATTGCAAGTCCTACCCAGCCGATCATACCACTGACTGAGACGCTCAGGGAAACGATCACGGTTACCGGAAGTATGACCATCCATCTCAGGGTGTTCGGATTCAGACCCAACGCCTTCACATCCTCCTCTCCAAGCGAAAGAATATTTATGCGCCACCTGAGCAAGAATAGTATGATAATACACACCACCAGAGGTATTGAGATGAGTTTCAGCTTTTCATAACTCGCATCCGAAAAACTACCCATCAACCAGAAGACGATTGAGGGTAGCTCATCAACAGGATCGGCAACGAATTTAACCAGTGAGATAAGGGATGTAAAAAACGCACTGACAATAACTCCTGAAAGTACAAGCGACAGAGTGGTAGTCTTTCGTTTGGTTCTGCTGAAAAAGAAAGCAACCAGAATAGACAGCAACCCAAAACAAAAAGCACATAAAAATACCAGGGAAGAATTTTTCAAAAAAACCATCGCCAGTACTCCGCCAAATCCCGCTCCAGCCGAAACTCCCAAAATATGGGGGCTGACGAGGGGATTTCTGAACATTCCCTGAAACGCCGCCCCGGAGACGGAAAGGCCAGCACCCGTCAGAAGTGCCAGCAGGATTCTTGGTAATCTCAGATTTATAATGACCGTCTTTTCAATGTCCTGCCATGTCTGATCGATAGAAAAGAACTGCGAGAACAAAATCTTAAAACTCCTGTCAATGGGAATATAATATCTACCGATACCAAGAGATACAAATAATGCCACAATTGGTGCCAGAAACAATATAAAAACAATGAGTGGATTTCTTTTCTGCATCTTTGAACAGCTTTCTAAAATTATTCTACTTCATAAAAGATTTCCGAAAGTTGTTCTTCACTCAGGGTGTAATCGTAAAACTCCTCGTAGAAATCACCGGTGACAACTTTCATATCATAATCTGCAAGTTCAGGATGCTGCTTTTTTAAAAGCCATTTCCACATAAGTGGGGATTCCTGACTTGGGGGGTCCCATCTGTAAACTCCGAGAGGAACCTTATAAATTGCTTTTTCCTTAATAGCGTTGATTGTGGACCAGTCCTGAGATTCAAAACTGTTAGTGATAAAATCTTCCGGCATTTCATCGCTGAAATTTCCAACGTAAATTATATCCGGGTTCCAGAGCATAATCTGTTCCATTGTAACGATCTTCCAGCCCTCGATGTCACTCGCGACATTGTTGGCTCCCGTCAAACCGAAGTAAAAATCGTTGTATGTTCCCTTCCCCGTAGTGTAAAGCTGAGAACCGTAAGGAAGATATAAAATTTTTGGTTTTTCCTCGTTTGGAATATTTGTCGTCTGAGCTTCAAAATCTTCGATCGCTTTTCTGTGAAACTCGATGAATTTTGCTGCCTGTTCCTGTTCATCCAATAACTCTCCAAAGATGGTCAACCAGACTTCAAGATCCTCCTGTGATCCATATTTAAGACCTATAACCGGGATACCTGTGCGGTCAAGCGGCTCGATAATTTTTTCTCCTTTGTCGCACCACTGAAGAATGACATCCGGATTCAATTTTAAAACCTCTTCAACGTTCGTTTCAAAACCACTTTTGACGAAGCCTGTATTCGCCTGCAGCATGGCAGGAGCCATCTGAGAAAGGATACTGTCTTTCACTGCTGTCATCGAAGACGGGTGCATCCCAACAATCTTCTCGCCCGACTTGTCAAGCGCAAATAACAGGGCCGGTGCCGGCATGGGAAGCGTAACAATTCGCTGTATATCATCTTTTAAAACGACCTCTTCGCCTCTCTGATCAACTATGACCTTTGAGGAAAAGGAGACTGAAAAAGTGATCAGGATTAATAAAATAACTATCTGTATTCTTTTCATATACCACACTCTCCTTAATAGAATAATATATCAAAAGTATACATGCCTACATTTTAAAAGTCAACGAATTAAAAAGTTACCTTTTAATGAACAGAGCAAACGGAAAGCCTGATGGAAGTTACATGAGAAAATCCCAACTCTTATGATATTGCATTTAAATATTTAATTAATATCCGAGTAAATTTATACCCATTAAAAATAAATTGTAAGAAGACAACAGAGAGTGGAAAACAAGATAATGGCTAAAAATAGCTGAGCGATGGCTGAACAGTTGTGAAGCGATTGGAAAGCAATAGAAAAGCGATCGGTAAAAGATAATAGAGAAGTAGAGAATAGAGAACAAAAGCAGAACACAGTCAGCAATTCTACTTCATCTTTTAGGCGGAACGAAAATTCTTTATTTATCCATGATAAACATAACCAAAAAATGGACACAGAGAATAAGAAACTGGGCTGGTATTCTTGTTCAATTAGTCATTATTTTTGAAGACAGAATTTCAAAATATTTATGAATATTTTTACAGTTTACACCGTTTTTTTATCTATTTTTGATGATTTTTTTTCCTTCTGCTCTTTGGCATTTTGATCTAAGTTTTTTGTTTTTAACCAGGCACCAAACCCCAAACACTATATCCTGTCCTTTCTCTGTTATCTATTGACAGTTCTCTTTTCCAAGCACCAGACACTATACACCAAGAACTGTCTTTCAGGCACTGAATCCTAAACACTGTACACTGCAGTTTTTCTTTCATCTATTCCGGATTGGTCTTCATCTTTTTAACTCTTTTTTGTTCATACATATTCTGATCGGCCTTCGCGATCAGATCATTTATATTGCTGTTTTCTTTTTTATAAGTTGAAATCCCGTACGATGCGCTCACTCTGACACATTTTTCTTTTATGGTCTTCATGTTCTCAATCTTTCCGATCAGTTCCATGGCAATTTCGTTTATTTCTTTTATAGAATAATTGATAAAATAAGCTATGAATTCATCCCCGCCTATTCTCGCGAAAAATATCCTTTCATCGATTTTTTCAATCATCAGATCTCCTATTTTTCTCAAAACGATATCTCCGTATTCGTGACCAAAAATGTCATTTATTTTTTTAAAACCGTCCAGATCGAAATAAACGACGTTCAACCTATCTACGTCTTTTTCCTTCATTACCTCATTTATTTTTTTATAAAATGCCCTTCTGTTTGGCAGATTTGTGAGCGGATCGTTGAAGGAATAGAATTCAAGCTGCTGCAACTGATTTTTGATTTCACTTTCAAGCGATAACCTTTTCACCAGGACTTCTATCTGTTGTGCAAAAATTTTTCCCATTTTAACCACTTCGGGTCTGAATTCGCTCACACTGAATGAATCCAAAAAGATATACATTCTCGCATATTTGAACAAAATTGGTATAGAAATCACGGCTCTTATAGCCTTTTTTTCTTCGTGGCCCTCGTTCAGTCTGTCGAATTTTTCATCTTTCGTGATCTGACATGTGTTCCCCGATACCATATTTTCCGTGATTTGAATCGTATCCGATTCCTTTCCATGGAGCTCGTCCGGATTCAGGGTTATATTCATTAAAATTTTTCTGTCGTAATTTTTTGTGAGTGCCACAAAATGGTACAGGCCATCTTCCCTTTTTTCAAGGACACTTCCACCATCTATTTCCGGAATCGATGCCACAGCATAATCGAGTATCTTTTGATACGAATTTTCATTCAGATCGGAACTCAATACATCTTTTATGGTCAATGACAAATTGTTATAAAAAACATTCCACCTGTTCTTCTCTTCATCCGAATTTTTCTGTATAGTTATATCCTTCAATATGACAAGCTTTTCATCTTCATTTATATATATAATATTTATCCGATACCATTTCAGCTCTCCGGTTTTTTCTTCGATATGGGTAATGAAATTCACTGTTTTCTTTCTTTCCGAAATAATATCCGTGGCATCTTTGATTTTATTTTTATCATCATCATTCAAAAGAAAATATATACTTTTTGCATTTTTCGAAATAATTTCTTCCATATTTTTGGAATTAAAAGCATAAATTTCTTCGGGCAGTGAATCTACAATTCTTTTATACTTTTTTTCAATATTGGATATTTCTGTAATATCTTTGTAAATAGTGAAAAAGTAGACCACTTCATCATTTTCCCTGACGGGGAAGGAAATGATCTGTACTGGTATTCTCTTTCCATATTTATCGGTTCTGACTGTTTTGGCTTGAATCTTATTTTCATGACTCAAATCATGTGTGATTTTTTCCGCATCATTATGTATATCTTTATCGGAAGAAAACAAACCATCCAGAGCTTTATGCAATATTTCTTCTTTTTCGTATCCGAACATCTTCAAAAAAGAAATATTTGCATCTATTATTATTTGATTTTTATCAGAAAGCACAACGCCATCATTCAACGAACTGAATAAATCTCTGTATACTTTTTCCCAATCCATAAGCAAACAACCTCATACAGCATTATATCATCACATACAAATAATTCGGCGCAGATATCAGTTATTTACCCCTCATCGGCCTGTGACATAATATATAAACAGAATTTTTTTGAAAAATTCAGCAAAAAAAAAAAGATTTTTCCGGATATAAGAGCATTTTACAATTGAAAAGATTTTTCCTTATACTGTTTTTAAAAATAAAATAAGAGAATCATTCACATATTAAAGTTTTTTAAACCGCTACTACACTTTTCACACTCGAATATGAGCGATAGTAACACCATTTATATGGAACTGATCGAAAAGATTGAGAACATGAAGACCATAAAAGAAAGATGAAGAAGAAAAGGAATTTATCACTCAAACTCTCAAATCAATGTCAAGCAAAGCTTAAAAAGAAACAGGGAGAAAATGATACAGGAAAACTCAATGTCACTATTCTCTCTCTGTCATTGGTCGCGGTAATGTCAGGTACCGCTGTGTCCGATTCACTGGGCACGATTGCGGAAGATTTCATCAAAATGGATTCTCTGCCGATCAAACTGATTGTAACTCTGCCGACACTGTTTATTATTTTTACATCACTGTTTTTCAGTTTAATATTGAACAGGCTGTCATCAAAAACGATTACCGTCATCTGCCTGCTTTTTTATATTACCGGTGGCTGTGGGACAGGTTTTGTAGACAACATCTATTTACTTCTGGTATTCAGAAGTTTTTTGGGATAGGCGTGGGACCGATCGTCTTTTTTTTGATAAAGATGAGCAAACGAAACTGATGGGTTATTCCTCAGCGATGAACAATCTTGGCGAAATAATTGTCACGATGTTTTCAGGATTCCTGGTTTCTCTGAGTTAGCTATACAGCTTCACTATCCACAGTTAAAAAGGAGGAAAAAACAATGAAATATTATGTATTGGAAGGCACATTTGTAAAAAACCCCACTGACAAAAACGAGTTACAAAAAGCTATTGATGAACATCTTGAATATTTGAAAATCGGATTTAATGATGGATCAATACTCGTATCCGGTCCAAAAATCGGAACAGGTGGTGGCATTATTGTTGTGAAATGCGAAGATATCAATAAATTTTGCAGTGATGATCCTCTGGTCAAAGCGGGCATTCAGGAATATCGAATTTCAGAATTCAAATTGTATGATTGCCAGAATTATCTCAAAGATTGGTTTGAGCAATAAAAATTATTTGTCTTTTAACCCGAAAATACAGGACGTTATCAAAAATTGAAGAACCGGCGAAAGCGGTCATTACTTAAGAAAACAAGCAGAACAACATTTTAACAGAATATTTTAAAGTAATGAAAGAATCTTTATATATAAGTCCGACCGGCAATCTTTTAATATGGCCTTTTATCAATACGAAGACTAATATGTATTGCGGAAGACATTTTATTCTTTCAAAGGGCGGATAAAGATAATAGTTGTTTTTATCAGCAAAAAATGATCCGGATTAATCTAGCATAACTTGTGCTGTCAGTGGTGATATATATTTTAAATATTTCAAAAACGGGTCATTTTTTGATAAGCAAAACGGTTGATGAGTTTTAAAAGCCACAACCATTATCCGGGCCTGATAATCTGTTCACTTTCCGTATTCACATACAATACTGCTGCCATACGGTCTGATTGCTTTTATGCTTATTGTTTCTTCAGAAAAATTCATACCTGTTATGATTACAGTGCCTGTTGCTTTTTTTATCTGTAACATAATCTGTAGTTATAAAAGAACCTGTCTGAATTCTTCTATTTCACCATCTTTTGAATTACATTAATCAAGCCTACCCTTACGGATAGGCTTGATTTGTTAAATTCTGAATGTTAAATATTTATATGAACACTTAGTTTAAAACTCCATCTGCTGGATTTATTGGTGCGGTCAAATCATAAATAAAGCGATCTGATACAAAAGATTTTACCTGGTACACGACACCATTAGAATCAGCATTAAAATATACAGTAAATTCCTATCTTGCTGTTGCATCTTTTTGAGGGTAGCACTGCTTACCGAATATCACATTTTCAATAAAACGAAAAAGAACAGCTTTCTACCCAGAATATCATCCGATACAATTAGTGAACTACTCAGATTATTCTTCCCACAGGTAATTTTCGGCAAATATAGTGAACTGCTGGGCCGCTGTCATCATATCATGTGCACCGGGAACCAGAGTAGTGACACTTGGAATTCCTCTGGATCTGAATTCGTCACGTATGGTGTTACATGATGCGAGATCTCCTTCAAAACAACCACGTCCCATAAAAACGAACGGAACATCATCGCCTGATGCAGCTGCAATAGCGTCATAATTATCCGATGTAAAACGACCGTTTCCGGAGAAAAAACCGTAATATCCAAACGTAGTAACGTAACTGTTCATTACATAAGCACCTGTCATTCCACCCATGGAGAATCCGATATACGCACGTCCTGTGCGTTCATCCGATGCATTATATTCCGCTTCTATTTTTGGCAGTATGACCTGAACCAGGTTATCGGCTGCATTTTGCATATTATACGAATTGAAGCCCAATGATTTACCTGTAAAATGGTTTCCCATAGTAACTAATATGGTTGGCTCTATTTCGCCTCTCGCAATCATGTTATCAAGTATGTTTGGAGCACTACCTGGAATCATCCAGTCAGTCTCGTCGCCAAATATTCCATGAGAGGCATACACTACATTATAAGGCTCCTCACGGTTTGGATCATAACCTGCAGGCAGGTATATTCCAAGATTGAATCCTTCATCACCCAATATGGTTGTATAAGGTATATATTGTACTGTTCCTCTTTCGGAAGCATCGGCTATAGGCAGCTGATATGTAGCACGATTTTCCAGACTAGAATCACTTTGTTTTTCATCATATGGCACATATACTGCGTCGAGTACATCGCTATTATTTCTTACACGGAAAGGTGTAGAATTTTCGTCAGTAGCTTCTGGTCTAGGTTTTTCAGAGGCAGGATCCCAAATACGGTGATTCTCCCATTCCTGTGATGGATCCCAGACACGGTACCAGTAGCTCAGGGCACCGGCATGCATCGGTATAGTAACCGACCAATTTCCCTCTTCGTCTTTGGTCATATCCCTTAAGAATTCGGTACCTCCAGTATGGTACATACCCGTCTCCCATTCCTCCGGCTGCAGTCTTGTAGCACTTCCGGTAGTGGAATCGAGTAACGTAAGGTCACCGGCAAGTTTTACCTGTTCGGCATTAGGATTGTAGTAAACGAACGTAACGGAGTAGCCGGTTGGTGAAGTAGAATCTGCTACAACCGTCGGACCTTGTGTGATCCCTTCCGTTTTATTAGCTAAACATCCGACAAATGTCAGGCATACGAGCAATGACAAAACAAGACCAATCATACATTTCCCAATTACTTTTTTCATTCAGATTTCCCCCTGTTGTATATTTAATTTTAGTTGGCACACAATGCTCCCTTTGACGGTTTCCGATAGCTCATAATGTCTCTTACAAAGGTTCTCTGTCAAATTTGTCCGCAGGGTTCCCTGCCATTTTGTACCAACATTCATCCAATGATCTTGTAGATAAAGACTTCCCTGTGAATACAAAGATTTATCATTTTTGATTTTGCCCTATATAATCCTCTGAGAGGATCATCGATAATAATCTCAGATTTTCCCCAACCTCTCACAAAACAGGACCTATTTCCGGCACCCACTCAAAAACTCTTTGGCCTCAATATTCGTATTATAGAACTTTTAATTCTTTGTGTCAAACGTTTGATATAAGAATATCTAAAACTGAATGTTTTGAAGAATTAAAAACGTTAAGCACCAATAATACTAAAGTCTTTAATTGAAAAAGTTAAATTTAAAAAAATTCAAATATGATTAAATGAACATTTCTGTTCTGATCAAACATATGGCAATAAAAATTTTTATACCAAAACCTTACTAAATGACTTATATTAAAAAAATATTCAATTTTTTTACTTGTTATATATCAATCGTTTTATATATTATACGCTATATACTTTTGTATAAAAGGCATACAATTTATATCAATACATATAATACGATTTATATCTTATTCTTGACATATCTTCCCTGACATATTAAGATCGTAGGTAATGAGAAAGCAAATAGTAGGAGTGATTTTTTGTCTACAATAAATGATATCGCTAAAATTGTGGGTGTAAACGTATCCACCGTTTCCAGAGTATTAAATAACAGAGGATATATCAGTGAAGATTTGAAAAGCAGAGTATATGCAGCAATGGAGGAACTGAACTATCGACCAAACGAAATTGCGCGTTCGCTTTCGAGAAAGAAATCCAACGTCATAGGTTTGATTATTCCAACTATTTCTCACCCTTTTTTCTCTGCTATTACTGAATATATTGAATATTACGCATACAAAGAAGGTTATAAGATTCTCCTTTGCATCTCGCAATTAGATGCAGAAAAAGAGAGCAATTACATTTCCCTTTTAAAGGCCAGTCAGGTAGACAGCATCATCATGGCCAGCCAGACCATAGATATAACAAATTTTAATATCAATCTGCCAATGGTCACTTTTGAGCGGAAAATCGGAACTATCCCTTATGTCTGTTCAGACAACTACAACGGAGGAACGCTTGCAACCCGTCTTCTGATAGACAAGGGGTGTAAAAATCTTGCTTATATTGGTGGAAGCCTGAAGCTGGATATGTTGTCAAACGCCCGCTATAAAGCTTTTAAGGACCTTTGTGAAGAAAATAAAATCTGGAATGTCAGTGTGCAGACCGAAATTAACAGTTTTAACTATGATGAATATATTGAAATCATTTCAAAATTGTTTGATGACTATCCCGATATTGACGGAGTTTTTTGCAGCAGTGATATAATTGCAGCCTATGTTGCTAAAATCAGTATAAATCAGAAAAAGCGTATTCCTGAGGATATACGTATCATCGGCTATGACGGTATCGATTTTGGTAATATATTCACACCCGAAATTACTACAATTCGCCAATCGATCAAGGAAATGGCTGAAATGCTTATTGAACTTTCAATCAAGCAGATTGCAAAGAAACCCGTACCGGATAAAGTTATTTTTCCAGTGACTCTTATGGAACGTGAGACTACATAATACAAACTTTACAATAGATGTGCGATTCCATATTTTTTAGAGATTATATTTGTGAATTTTTCTGAGTCCTTCCTTATGATCTAAACAAAAACATGTTACATCATTAGTCCTGATCAGTCAGAAAGATGGTATGGCTGTGAATGAAAATGTAAGTCAATCGCTATCGGTTAAAACCTCTTTAATTCAAAATCCAAACTGCTTAAAACAGCCGGTTTAAAATCAGAATTTACCTGAAACGATAGAATCAGCTCCGATAATTGCGGTAATGATGTGTTAATTAGGCATCTACCATTTGAATGTCAAATGGAGGTGCAAAAAGAATATTCGGAAGTTAACACCGTTTTAAAATCAGAAAGTAATTTTTATAAACAATCACAGACTGTTTCTTTCAATTAACTCAACGTCTATTTCTTCCTTTCTGATCGGTGCATTATTATCATAAATATGATTGACCAGTATTTCTACGGCCAGTTTTGCCTCACTTTCCGCATCGATATTGACCGAAGCCAGTGAAGGGTTCATGTAAGTGGACAGCAAAGTGTTATCATACCCGATAACGGAAACGTCGTCAGGAATTTTTATATTCAGGTCCTGCAATCCTTTCATCACACCGAAGGCTGTGGAATCATTAAAACAGAAAATCCCGTCATAGGCGCGGGGATTTTCCGTATAAATTTCTTTTATCTTCTTATAGGCTTTTTCCGAATCGATGTTTTTTATAGTTATGTGATCGAATTTTTCAACTCCTCCGGAGGTTTCTTTGATGGCCCTTATAAAACCTTCGTATCTGAATTTCGCCGCACAGTTGAATTCCAGAGAAGAATTGAGCAGCAGCAATCTTTTTCTTTTATGTCTTATCAAGGCGCTGGTTGCGAGATATCCACCCTTTCGGTCATTCGTGAAGACACAGTTCACATTCAAATCTTCCACATCTCTCCCAACGACCAAAACAGGAAATTTTCTTTTTACCAGATTTTTCAAATTTTCATTTTTTTCCACTGTGGGAAAATAAAGCAATCCATCGACTCTGTGTTCCAGCAGGATCTTTATCGACTTTTTTTCAATCTGCAGATCGAATTCAGTATTCATTAAAATCAATTTAAAATCCAGTTCTTTTGTATATTTCTGAACATTATTCAATATTTCCAAAGTGAACGGATTTGAAACGCATTCAAATATCATTCCAATGGTATAACTTGGATTATTTTTTATGATTGAGGCGGCCCGGTTTTCGATATATCCCACTTCTTCTATCGCTTCCAGCACTTTTTTCTTCGTTTTTTCCGAGACATCCGGCTTCCCGTTCAATACTCTTGAAATCGTTGATACTGAAAAACCCGATGCATTTGCAACGTCTTTTATCGTAGCGTACTTTGATTTCATTGTTACCTCCAAATTATCCCCATTCACTCATAATATTATCAAAATTATTCTTTAATTTCAGGAAACAAACCGATTCTCAAATTGGTGCACCCATAGGGAATCAATTCAATTCGCTCTTTTTCATTATTGCTCACAACAGGGCCTTCGGGCAAATCCCCTGCGGAATTATTTTCCATCTTCCAGCCATCTATTCTTTTACCCTGCACTTTCATGATTATCGGCGGATTGACCGGATTAAAGGGCTGTTCGTCCAGCTTGAAATATTCAATGTCTATTTCTCCGTCGGTGATCAGTCCGTAATTCCAAAAATCATCGGTGGTAACTTCATAGTCAGCAAACGGTTCAATTCCCTTGAGGGTTTTCCATTTTTCATTCAATTTCGATGCGAATAAAAGAGGCCCCATTTCAACTGCTACACCGCTTTTATACCATCTGGAAAATCTTGGTTTAAAAGGAAATACTACCTCAATTTTATCATTATCTTTCCAATTTTTTTGTATTTTATAATATGTACCGGGAATCACGGAATCTTCGAGGTATTTCCCATTGAATTTTACTCTGGTTCCCCCACCCCAGACTGGTATTCTTAAATTTACCTTCAAATCGGGAACGGCTTCTTCAAATTTGATTACAACTTTATTGTTGAAGGGATAATCCGTTTCTTCAATGATTTTCAGACTTTTTCCGTTGATATCTGTCTCCAGTTCACACGGCCCATATGCCGTAATATATATTTCGCCTTCTCCGTCCTTCATCCACAGATTCTCAACAAATTTTGGCCAACCCTGATGCATATTAGCTGTGCAACAGCCGAAATTAGGTTTAAAACCATAAATATTTGATTCAACACCGTCATCGAACCAGTTCCTCTCATCGAGTGAACTCTTCACCTGATTCACCTGTTGGACATACTGATGGGCACAGAGGTCCGGAGTCATAGTCGCGGGCAATGAATTATATACTGTTTTTTCAAGTATATCTCCGAAAAAAGCGCTTCCAAAGACTCTGATAGAGGTTTCAAGGGAAAACATATACTCAACGACGGCGCATAATTCGGATCCCTGTGTTGGATTTTTCCCGTTGAGATGTTCATCGCCGGTGAACATACCGTTAGGAGTGCCGTGATACTTTTCCAGATCTTCGATACCTTTTTTAATACTATCCAGGCATTTTTTGTTTCCGGTTTTAAGGTATCTCATTGCCGGTTCCTTTATCCCCATCGCTATATTCACTATATGGCTGGTATGATATTTCTGAAATATATCCCTCCCAATCTCGGTTTCTTCAAGTAACATCGCAAGGGCCTTGCTTATCACCTTTTCTTTTTTTACATTATCCAGTTCATTCAATAATTTTCCCTTGCTCTCGGCTAAATCCCTTATCTTTTCATTCACTGTTTCCCAGTTCAGATACTCCCCCATTCTTTTTTTATATGGAATATCATTGAAATATTTCGTCCAGTCAATCGACTGTTCGAAAAGAGCATCCGCCAATTCTATTAAAAAGGTTTCCTTCGTTTTTTCATAAAGCCAGTACACGCACAGTATGTTATCACACGCTCTTGCCACGGCCCACATTCTTAATGGATTTTTCCTGATATTATCCAATTCATATTTGAAGTACTTTTTCATAAACGATAAGACCCTTTCGTCGCCGGTTGCTTCATAATAAGAAATAAGAACTTTGAGCATGACCGTTCTTGGCCACCAGTTATCAGTATCCTTACTGCTGTCCGGACCAAAATCACCATTATCCCTCTGGCTTCTCAATGTCCATTCGATCCACTTCTTCGTCTTTCTTATCAGAAAATCATCTTCGAGCAAATACGCTAAAGGAACCAGTCCATCGCAATAATACGGCCCCCTTTCCCAGCTTTCTCCATTTCCGCCAAGCCACCCGCTTGAAGGCCCGACATCCTCCCAAAGAGAATCGAGATGACCCGTCAGACCGTTTGCCTGAATCCTCAACTCCCTCAGCAACCATCCTTTGGGTTTAATTTCTCCAAGGGGAAAACTGTTCAGTTTAGATTTATAAATATCCTTATCTCTCATATAATACGATCCCTCCTAAATTATCCTTTTGTAGAACCTGAAGTGAGACCCTGAACATAATATTTCTGCAGAATCAAAAACACTATTATCGGTGCGATTGTAGACAGGGCGGATCCGGCATTTATTATTCCCCAATCCATTTCATAACGCTGATTGGCAAAATTTGTGATCCCGACCTGTATATTTCTTACGTTATTGGATGATGTAAAAGACAAAGACAGTATGAAGTCATTCCACGTTTCCAGAAAAACATAAACTACCACCGTAGCCAGTGCCGGCAAAGAAAGTGGAATGTATATCTTCCATAATATTTTAAATTCGCTTGCACCATCTATCAGCGCGCTTTCCCTCATAGAATCGGATAAAGAAGTGAAGTAACTCTTCAACAGATAAATACAGAACGGCATGAAGAAAGTCGAATAGATTAGTGCCATTCCCGGGATTGAATCTATCAAATGCATTTTATTCAACAAGTCGTATAACGGAATCAACAGTGATTGAAAGGGCACCATAATTATAGAAATAAACAGCATAAAAATAAATTTGCTTCCCCTGAAAGGCAGTTTGGACAGTGCGTATGCCGCCAGAACACTTGCGAAAAGCACAATAAAAATTGTTACGCCGCAAAGAATGAGGGTATTTTTGATATAAGTTAAGAAAACACCGTTGCCGGTACTAATCAATCTGTCGTACTGCTGTAATGTAACTCTCATAGGAAATATGCTGGGAGGGTATTTAAGGATTTCACTGGATTGCTTTAAAGATGAGACTACATTCCAGTAAAAAGGAAAAATAAAAATAACTGCAATTATAGTCAGAATCACAATAGCTTTTTTACTCATCTTTGTATCCCCCCAATCTCATCTGAAAGTAACTGATGATTAAAAGCAAGATTAAAAATACCACCGAAACCGCTGCTCCGAAACCAACATCGAAATATTCGAAGGCAAGTTTATTTATGTACATGACTATAGTTTCCGTTGTCTTCATCGGTCCCCCGCCGGTCATAATGAAAAAATGATCGAAGGCTTTAAATGACCCCGCAATTGACATGATCAGAGCCAGCACGATCGTTGGTCTTAAAAGAGGCAGAGTGATGTAAAAAAATTCCTGCCTTTTTGACGCACCATCTATTTTTGCCGATTCATACAGTGATCCTGGAATAGCCTGTAATCCCGCTATAAGAATTATCATAGTCATTCCCTGTGTCTTCCATGCGACCATGACCGAAACCATTATTCTCGATATCCATGTATCGCCCAGCCAGCTCACCGGCTGATTGATGAACTTGATGGAAAACAGAACGTAGTTGAGTATTCCTGAAGTGTCATTGTAGATCCATTTCCAGATAAAACTCGCGGCGACAAACGAAACCGCCACGGGTAAAAAGAATAAAGTTCTGAAAATTTTAGAACTCGTACACGTTTTCTTCAGTGCATTCGCGAGAGCGATAGCCGGAATAAAAATCATCGGCGTGACTATCGCCGCATAAATAACTGTGTTCCATAGAGTTTTCCAGAATTCGCTTTCAGTAAACACCCTTCCGTAATTTTCCAGTCCTATGAACTCATTGTCACCCAGAACCTGCCAGTGCTGCAATGACATTATAAAGACTCTCACTAAAGGATAAAGAAAAAATATCCCAACCAGTAACAACGCCGGTAAAAGGAACAAAAGACTCATTCTTGTTCTTTTTTGCATTCTGATTTTTAACATTTATTTCCCCCGGAAAAATCGGGTAAAGAAACCCTTTACCCGACTATCAATGAAATTATTTTACCGCTTCTTCAATTTCTTCTGCACATTTTTCAATTGCTTCATCAACGGGAATTTTCCCCAGCAACGCTCCCTGTATATAATATAAAACAGGGTCGTAGATCTCATTATATTTGAAAGTGTACGGCGTAACCGCATACTGAATGAAGTCGGCAAAATCCTGCATTTGAGGAATTTCTTCATAATACTTGTTGTCGTACAGACTCGGCCTTGGCAATAACAGCATGTTCGGAGCCAGAGCCTCAACCAGAGCCTCTTCAGAAAAAGCGAACTCCACAAAATCCCATGCCTCTTCCGGATATTTGCTCTGAGTGGTGATTCCGATCATATTTCCTCCGCCGAACGTGGCGTATTCTCCCTTACCCTTCGGCATCAAAGCAATACCAAAATTGATATCTGGTGCGTCATGCATCAGAGAAGTGACATGAAAATTACCACTCAGGAATGTAGCCAGTTTTCCCGAGACAAAACTGTGATAAGCATCTCCGGCTGCCCATTGTGGTGATGAGGGAGGTGCAACTTTATACTTCGCTATCAAATCTCTCCACAGTTGGAGTGATTCTTTCGTTTCCTGTGAATTGAATGTCACGTTGCCTTCATTATCAAACATACTTCCATTGTTATTCCATATATAAGGCATAAACCAGAACATATATTCACCAGCAACACTTCCGAGTTCACAAAAACCCCATTGATCAATGACTCCGTCATTATCTATATCTTTTGTCAAAATTTGCGAGAATTCTATCAGCTCTTCCCATGTCTTTGGAGGTATTTCGGGATCCAATCCAGCTTCGGCGAACTTATCCTTATTCCAGAATAATACCGATAAATCCAGCTCAAAGGGTAAAGCATAAATCCTGTCTTTATACGTTCCCAACTTCAAAACTCCCTTTGGAAGTTCATCTTTAAAACTCAATTCATTGAAATGATCTGTAATATCGTGAAATGCCCCAATAGAGATAAAATATGGATACTGAATTAAATCCAGACTATATACATCGGGAGCCCTGCCGGCAGCGAGCGCGGCCATGAATTTGGACACCTGCTGTTCATACGGAATCAGTTCAAAAACTGCCCTGACATCTTTCCCCTCTTCTTCCATTTTTTCATTGAACATATCAACTATCGTTCCCATTTCCTGTACTCTGTCCCAGACTCTGATTTCTATCATTTTTCCAAAACTCAAAGAAACTAAAACCAATAACAAAACCACAAAAAAAAGATGTAATTTCATTACTACCCCTCCTTTTAGTTATCATTTTTTAAGGATTATAAAATTGGCGTACCTTACCGGTAACGTAACTCATTTTTTAGTTTATACTCATTTATCTCTAATTCAAAATCGGAATATAAACATTCTAAGCTGATTATTTACGATTATTATTGATTATGGAAATAATAATATAAAACATTCATATCGAATAATAAAATTTTTTCACTCTTCATAAAAGCAACGCTCACAAAAATTAAGATTGAATTTGTAAACATTTTTAAAAGCAAAAACTCTTTTTTACATAAGTGATGTGACGGATGAAATTTCGCCGGGAAGTTTCTTTCACAGGTTTATAATAGATTTGTATGTTTTCCTGATCCTGAAATTTAAATGGTGGTGAATTGAATGTCTTACAGCACTATTATTGAATGGTTACTCGAAGAGGACAATCCCTCCGTAAGATACAGAACCTTAACCGAACTCCTCGATGAAAATGAGAATAGTTCTGCTGCTATTGAAGCCAGAGAAGGGATTAAAGACAGCGAAGCGGTCAAAAAGATATTCTCAAAATTCGACGATGAAGGATATTGGACGTATTATGATAAAAGAAGAGACAGAATATTTGGTAAAGGTACTGAATATTTCGATTACCTGACAACGCATTTTAACCTCGCTTTTCTGTCCGAACTTGGAATGACGAGAGAAGACGAACGGATAGAGCCCGCCGTCAGCAGATTTCTGAACCTTCAGAAAGAAGATGGAGATTTCCTGGGGCATTATTCCTGTCTGTACGCATACAATCTTCGTTCCTTTATAAGAATGGGATTCGGAGAGGACAAACGGGTGAAAAGGACTATAAATCTGCTGTTGGATTCGGGCAAATTCGACGGAGGTTACCTCTGTGATATCCATGAGGGAAAATATAAAACCAGAGAAACGAAGAGCTGCATCCGCGGGAGCCTGAAAGTAATGCTCGCGTTCGCGGAGTTGCCTGAGTATCAAAGAACAGAAACGTGCAAATCACTAGTGGATTATTTTCTCATAAGGCACGGTATTTTTGAAAACAGTGACCTTAAAAAACCCGTACTGGGTGAACTGACCTCAACGATCTTCCCCTTTTTGTGGAAATCAAGTCTGACTGAAGTCTTATATGGTCTCAGCCGTATAGGATACGGTAATGCGGAAGAACTGGCGGAAGCCTGGATGATCCTCGACTCGAAGAAAGATGGAAATGGAAAATATATCCTCAACTGGTCACCACCAAAATCATATTTCAAGCCCGGGAAAAGAGGGGAACCCAACAAGTGGATCACACTCTATGCCTTACTGGCACTAAAATATAAAGAAAATGCAAAACCTGTATCGTAAAATAGATAATAGAAAGACATAAAAATTTTATCATGCACCTGTCGCACCTGATTCTTTACTAAACTAACAGCGGATATTGTTTCTCGTTTTTTGTTACATATTTTCTGTTTGTTGATCACAGATTTTTGTTTTTGTGCTGTTTCTTTCAGAACCTTTTAACTATCCCATACAATGTCGATAGTATAATAAGATGTGAGATTATTGAAGGACCGGCTGATTTTACAAAAGTCCATATGTGAGAAATCGTACTGCTCGATGCGCATATGTTATTTTGAAAATACCGTGACATTCATTTTATGAGAAGCATGCAATGTGAAAAATCCGTTTAAGTTGAAAGTATCCTTTTCTGGGGAGGTATTTAAAATGAAATACAGAGTGGGTTTTATATGCGTTCATAACTCCTGCAGGAGTCAGATGGCAGAAGGCTGGACAAAAAAGCTCGGCAGCGATATTTTCGAAGTTTATTCCGCGGGAACCGAAAAACATGAAGAAATCAAACCCCTTGCGGTGAAAGTTATGAAAGAGGCCGGAGTCGATATATCAGGTCAGAGACCAAAACTTATCGAAGAAATTCCGGATGAACTCGATCTTTTGATCACTATGGGATGCAACGTAGTGTGTCCATACGTTCCCAACAGGCATTTTGAAGACTGGGGAATAGAGGATCCGTCGGACAAAGACATAGATGCTTTCAGAGAAGCCAGGGATGAGATCAGGGAAAAGGTGGAAAATCTCATAAAGAGAATAAAGGAAGAACAGATCGATTTCAACGGCGGCAATTCGCCAGATTATTCAATATAAAATAGTGTTTCATTTTTCGAAAGGCATTAACCAAAATACAAAATTTATCTTTTAAAATCACAACATAGTTAGAAATTTTTCTCATTTGATTGTAAGCGTAAAACTCAAAAAAGATTCCAAGAGTATTTACCAGAAAGTGGAAAATGTATTTTCGAATGATAAGCAAATAAAAAGTGTCTGTCACTATTTATTCCCTGAGAATCATTTAAAGTATTTAATATATAAAACGTATATGGCTCTAAAAGTAACCAAGAGTTATATAACCTCGTTAATTCTTGATGGTATAGCAATAATGTTGTATAATAATTATGTAGTATATGAGTACACAGAAAGGAGGCATCCACAGATGAAAAAAACAACTAAACCAAAGAACATTTCACCAAAAAAAGTTACGAGAGATGTCCCTAAAGAGACGTCTCAAAAGATTATGAAAAACATCATAGAAAAAAGAAGAAGTGTGTACGAAAAATTATCCAAATATTAAATGGCTTACGAAGAGCAATCTTTATGACGCTATAAATTTCCTTGCTGAAGAGTTTCCTACTGATCCAATATATTTATTGCAAGTAGAATCTATTGACTACATATTCAATTTAAATCAAATAAGTTATTTATACAACGACGATGTGTTGCTTTTATGTGCTGTTATCATCCGCTCTACCATTAAAAATCATCCTCTTCAGGACGGAAATAAAAGATTAGGAATATTTCTTGGTGAATATTTTCTTGACAAAAATAACATAGAACTTGTTGCAAAAAGTTCCGATCTTTTTGATATAGCAATATCAGTCGCAAAATCTGAGATAGACAAAGATGAAATATACTGGTGGTTAAAAAAGAATACAAAATTACACTGATATATTTCGAATCCAGGGTTTTTTTGTTCTATTTTTATTACTTTCATTATAAAAAACAACAGATTTATTCATATTGACAATAAAAGCAAGTTAAGGACAACGATTTAACGATGGTGAAAAATAGTCTAACGGTGGCTGAACGATATTTAAGCAATTGGAAAAAGATAGATAAGCGATCGGAAAATAAGAAGAAAGCGATTGTTTTTTGTAAATGGTACCTGACACTATTTGTCCTATCATTGATTTTAAATATTTTTTATTACAAAATTACATTATTTGTTCTATATATTTATTAGCATTTTCAAGTAAGTTTTTTAAAAAATCTGTATTTTTTAAATTAAAAGTAATTCTATCTTCAAAAACAAATGGATCATTCAAAAATTCATCAAAAGTAGAATAACTTTTTTTTGAATCTAAAATAAATGTTGCATGTAAAAATCCATCTAATATCATATTTTTATCCGCTTTTTCTAATTTATAATTTTGTTTTTCTTCTTCTAACCCATATACAACTTTAGGATTAAAACTATCAGTAATTTTCTCTTGGTTTAGCAAAAAGACTTCGTATTTTTCAAAATCTATACATTCTGTAATTTTCTTAAAACGATCTTCACTTCTTAAATCATACCAATTTTCACGTACAATTAACATATAGAAATATTTATTATTTATATAAGCTCGTCTCGTTTGCCAATCAATTTTATAGTGAAAAAGACTTTGAAATCCATACATTTCATCTTCTGACATCTCGTTATATATAAATATTTCTTTGTTGAATGGGATTAATGTTAACATCATTTCTCCATCGTGATAGAAAAATTCTGTTTCGCATTTCTCTGTCATATTATATTTTTTTTCCCAATCTTTAATTACTTTTTCCATTTCTTCATTAAAATAATCAAATGCATTAATAGTTGAATGATTATTACTACTGAATTGCTCATAATCTTTTATTTTTTCCTGGATGTTTACTTCTTTTGAAGTATTACCACATGAAGTTATTATTATAATACTTAAAATTAAATAAACAATTATCATTGTCTTTTTCATAAAAAACCCTCTTTATAATTTTTTTCTTTAGTTTTTCAATCAACTTTTATTTCAAAATACTTACTAGCATTTTCTCTAATTTCTTTTATATATTAACAATAAAATCTTTTTCGTTTTGCTTCGTCACCTTTTAAAAAATTATATAACTTTTTTTAAACTTTCAAATCTTATCTAGTTGGATTAGGAGCACTACAAGGTGTATACTCTTGCTTTTTAACTTCTTAGTGTTATATAGGTGTTTTATTTATCCTTCAAATATCTACAACTGCAAACATAATACTTTGTTCCCGACTTGATTATATATACTAGGTTTTCTTGTTTGGGAAGAACAAGGGTGATCATACACCATTTTAACAGAAAGTTTTAAAATCAAGAAAGAATTTTTGTATGATAAATCAGGTTGGTGATATTTAAACTTACTCGTTTATCAATAAAAAACCAACATATGTTACGCTAAGAAAGGAGTAAAAAAGTTTGATGAACACTACTTTTATGAAGGTGGAAAATCTCATAAAGAGAATAAAGGAAGAACAGATCGATTTCAACGGCGGCAATTCGCCAGATTATTCAATATAAAATAGTGTTTCATTTTTCGAAAGGCATTAACCAAAATACAAAATTTATCTTTTAAAATCACAACAGAATTTGAAATTTTTTCCATGTATGTTATATCTTGATCAGGAAGCTCAATATCGAACTGAAATCAGACATAATATAATGTTTCAGTATACGTTTTTATCGCTTGTGTTAGTATAAGTACGGGGAGTGAAAAATATGTGTGATACCATTTGGCAAAAGAAAGACGGTTATTCCATTTTTTTGAAGAACAGTGACAGAGCGGCAAACGAACCCAACCTCTGTATTTTTTCACCCGCGGGCGGCGCGAGAGGAGAGGTACAGTGTACCTATATTAAGATTCCGGATAAAAACCACAGATCGGCTGTTTTTCTCGTCAAGCCTTCGTGGATCTGGGGAGCTGAAATAGGTATCAATGAGAACGGAGTGAGCATAGGTAACGAAGCGGTTTTCACAAAGACGCGTACCAAAAAGACGGAATCATTGATTGGGATGGATTTTGTCAGATTGGGTCTTGAACGCGGTACAACCTCGAAGAATGCGGCTCAGGAAATAATATACTTATTAAAAGAATTCGGTCAGGGTGGTAATTGCGGATTTGACCATGAGTTTTATTATGACAACTCATATCTGATTTCGGATGAAAACGAGGCATATATTTTAGAAACAGCCGGCAGGGATTATGCAATCAAACAGATCAAAAAACGGGCGAATATCTCCAACCGATTATCATTGAAAACGGATTTTGACGAGTCTACAATAGAGGGAGATTTTGCAAAAAAATTCAGTGCATCACTCTATACTTTTTTTTCGGGTTCCGGAAAAAGGATGGCTTGTGCAGGTGAGCAATTAACGAATCTGGAACACTATGATCTTTCCGATTATTTTGGAATATTACGTCAGCACACAATCAGTCAGCAAAAATGTTTTGAAAAGGGCAGTGTCAAAAGCGTATGCATGCACGCGGGACCTTTGTTAGGTGATCACACTACAGGTAGTATGGTGACGATCGTAAAAAATAATTTTATTTCTGTCTGGACAACGGGAAGTTCTTCACCGTGTTTATCCGTTTTTAAGCCGCTGATATTTGATAAGACGGGAAATTTTATCGTCCCTCCTGTTTTTTTAAACGAAGAAGACAGTCTGAACTACTGGCTCAAAAGAGAAAAATTAAACAGATGCATTTATGCAGGTCTCGTGGATCTGAAAACCTGGTTGGCAGAGACCGGAGCACTGGAAAGCGAGTTCATTAAAAATTACGAAACATTGCTGAATGAAGGGACTACAAATGATGAGTGGCATGAATTTTGTATCGAGTGCAGCGAAAAAGAGCGGAAATTAATAGATAACTATGAGGATATAATCGACAAAGCGGACACCATAACACATCCAAAATTCTGGGCAAAATTAACAAAAAAGCTAGGGAAAAACGTCTTTAAGAAAGATTTAAACGAAAGAATAAAATAAAAATCATAATTTCTCCTCGATTTGTTCAATTGAACAATGTCACATTTTTTCACCTTTGTTTAGAAAGAAAGTATTTTCTTTCAGTGATTCACAATCGTAGTGATCAAAGAAAGTATATATCCCTTTTTTATAATTTTTGTAACTTTTTATTCTAAACCTAGGTTAAGGATTTTATTAGCATGAAAATCACAATATAAAAAATAAAAACATTTCTAATTATTGAAAGATTTATAAATTTTTTTATTAAATATTTCTTCAAAAAACGATCAACTTTTCATTCTTTGATTCTTCTCAAGAAAAAATTGACAACGGAAAATCCTATGAATGTAATCCCCATTATAACGATCGATATAATTGATCCAAAATATTTTTCGAGTATTCCCGCCGAGGGCTTCGAACCTGCGGTGGACGAATCTATCAACAATGTAAAAAATGCATATTTCCCCTTTATTTCTTCTCTCGTGTACATCGTGTATATCTCTATCGCATATATCGTCATCACAAACGAGCTTATTATCCCACTCACAAAAAGTATTATCCCAAGCGGTACTATCCCGGGCCTGAACATAACTGTAAGGAGTAAAACACCACTGAGCATTATTCCAAACGGTGAATATATTTCTTTGTGTTCTTTCAGATGTTTTACGTTGACAAGCATCGATCCTATCGTTGCACCGCCAGACATCAACGCCATCAGTATCCCATAACTATCTTCTCCAGCTTTGAGAAAGTTGATTATATACGATAACGTGAGAAGTGACGTTATTCCTCCTATGAACGATATCGCTGTAGTTCCTATGTATATATGGCTGTTGGAATTCAACAGTTTTGTCCTTTTCATTCTCTTCGTTTTTTCCTGTTTTATTTCTTTTTCATACTTTTCTGTATTCACAATCATTTTTTCTTCTTTATTTATTTTCAATATCACAAGTGCAGCAATTATGTATGTTATAAAATCAGTGATATAGATCGTTTCAACTGAAAAGCACGAAAGAATATATCCCGCTGCGAGTGGGCCAATTATTTTTATGAATACATTCATCGTCCTAGATACACTCTGCATTTTATATATCGTTTCATCATTGCTTATCACTTTCAGATATTCCGCCCTGTACATTTCGAGTATGAAGAATACGAATGAGAATATCGCATAAAATATCAAAAGAGCAGGCACACTTTTTATCCATATCAGACTTATCATTATCAATCCGGCCACTATCTCTCCAATTGAAAAAAATGTTCTGTACGATCCCTTTATCTTTATTCTGTTCATGAACGGTGTCAGCAACAATTTCGGAAGTATACTTACGAGCGGAAACAATGATGCAGTCAATAGACTGTCGGATATTTTGAATATGTACATAGTCAAGGCAACATTAGTCATATTCGAACCGAACGATGATATCAGATCAGCCGTTAATAAATACTTGAAATCTTTATTCAGCATATTTCGTGTAATATTCATCATATATTTCCTTTAAAAATACTTTTTGACAATTATTTCCTAATTGTTCTTTTTCATAGTTACATCCACCCATACAAACATAAAAAAACGGGCAGTCTAAACATTTATCTTCAGGAATATAATTTATTCTTTCATAAAATTTTTCAGATTTGTTTCCATAAACTTGTTCAATTTTTTCTTCGTTGCCAACAAAACCACCACATGTATAAATATTCCCATTTAAATCAATATAAAAAGCAGAATCTATAGAATGGTAAGGGCATGGGGCATATACTGAAGGAGTAATCTTTACTTTTAATTCATTATCTTTTATTACTTTCCAAGCTTCTTTCATATTTTTTGCTCTTTCTTTCATAGTATTATAAAAATTCTTCTCTTTAATGCCAACAATGGGAGACATATAAATAGTATTTTTAGGACTTTTATAAAAAATCTCGGGAATAGCTTTGCATATTCTTTTTATATCTTTCACATTATTATTATCAATATTAATTCTTATAGAAGTAGATACATTATATTTAGACAATATTTTTATGTTATTCATTATAATATCCCATCCGGATTTTCCATTTTTCATAGGTCTTCTATGATCATGCTTTTCTTTAGTTCCATCTATAGTTATTTGATAGCATTCTATTCCTAAATCTTTAAATTCTTTTATATTTTTTTCATTTAATAAAGTACCATTAGTGATAACATTACTTTTTATAACTTTGATTTCCCTTTTGAGATTATTATATATCCTTATTATATTCTCAATTTCTAATAAAGGTTCTCCACCAAAAAAGTGTAAATCAAGTTCTTTATATTCCCCATTTTTAAATTTTGATATAATAAAATTACATGTTTTATCTATATTTTTACTTGTATCAGATAAAAATTTATTATCTAAATTTTCAAAGCAATATTTGCATTTACAATTACAATCATAGGTCATTATTATCATTACATTTAATTTCTTAGCTCTATATTTCAAAGAATTGTACCAAAGTAGCGTTTCTTCTTTTTCATTTATAGATTCGGTTTTAAACCCCAAATCAAATAAAATTTTGTCATTTGTACTTTCTAGTTTTTTTATTACTAAATCTTTATTTCCAGAATTCACACTAATAACATTAGAATATTTCAAATTATAAACGTATGTTTTGCCTTCTTTAAAAACATATTCATTGTAAATGGATAATTTACTCATTTTTACACCTCTATTTTATTTGAATAGAAACAGATTTACATTATAAATCTGTTTCTATTTATTTGCTAAAAATTATTTGCTATTTCTAGTATAAGATCAATTATTTGAATTTTTTGTTTTAATAATAAATCAGCTAGGTTAATTCTGCCGGCCCGTGACCTTGAAAACATCCACATGCGAAGCAGAAGGTTTTTTCAGAAAAATCTTTTGCTGTATTTCCAATATGTTCTATTTTTATTGATAACTCCATATTTTTCACCTCCTTGTTCTCTATTTTTGATCTATTTTTCAATAAATCAAATATTTTTCAACTGTTAAATTCAAATATATAACAACAATTTTTTCATATATTTTCATATTGGATTGCTGCCGGTGGAATAACCGATTCATCACCATTATGTAAATTTTCATTGGGGTCCGCAAACAACGATACAGATAAAATAATAAGTATCACAAACAGAAACAATTTTTTCATTATGAATTCCTCCTTTAATTCAATTGACTGTAATTTAATAGTAAATCGATATATATGATAATCAAGTCCCCGGATAAATTTCGAAATCCTCATTAATAAAGGCACACATTTTTTTATGTTGAATTTATGTGAGACAATATTTCATTTTATCCTGCTTAAAAAGTCCTTTACAACAAATAGAATTTTATATGTAATAATATATAAAAATATGTAGGTAATTTTATATATTATTTTAATTTGATACAAGGTGGTGGCTTAAACGAATCTTGAGTCCATTTTAAAAATAGTTAATTACGGAAAGTATTCAAAACCTTTTATTAATTACCTTATCGAATACATTCAAAATGAAGATATTCAAAGTTATTTGATAATATTAGAGAAAAAAAGAGTCGTTAAAAATCAAAAGCTTCTTAATGAAATAGAAAAAGCATTAAAAAAATGCAAAAATACAGGAATAAAATATCTTTTATTGAATATGGAATTGAATATTACATGGGTGTTGAAATACGAAAGATCAAACAGAAAGATATACTTGCAGTTGATAAAAGAATTTGAAAAAATTCCGCATTCTTGCAGAGATATGATCGAAAAAAGTTTAAAAATGAATAAAGCATACAATTATAATAAACCCATCAAAAAATTCAGAACTTGGAGCAAAGAATATGTCGGGGATGATATAGATGTTGCACTTGAAATAAATGTTGAGGCAATAAAATATACGCGTAAAATGGAGTATGACAAGGCAGCAGAAATTTATTTTTGTGTTTATCAAAATGCTCTTAAACACCCACATCCAACATATATAGTGTTAGGTCTCAATAACGCTGCATGGTATAGAAGGAATATTGAACCGAAATCGGCTTTTGATAACTCTAATATGCTTGCTTACTATCTTGGTTATTATCATGAATATGCAAATTCTATTATTGGCTATTTCGACACTATTCTCACTGTTTTAAAGATCAATGATGATTATGATTCATATTATACATCTGCAAAAATATTGGATTTTTATTACGAGACACTCACAAAGAACATTCCTGTAACACGTGAAAAATATAAAAAGACAGTGCAGAATGCAAGGAAATACTGCCTCGTGAGAAAAAAGAAAGGAATAAAACGAGATGAAGTTTTAAACAGTAAAGCATTACAGAATTTTCTTAATGACAGAATAAAACGGCCAAGACATTTCGCAATTGAGAAAGGCTTATCACACGCCTCACTTTATAGGATGTTGAATGGAGAGAAAAAAACTGTCAAGATCAAAACGTTGATACAAACTGTTAAGGCCCTTGAGCTTGATTTTTCCTTTAAGAATCCCCGAGCCTTGAATTATGTCATTTGGTGTATGAAGAAGGATGAACAGTTTGAATTGTACTGCGAAAAGATGAAGCTGCTTTCTCCTTTTGAACTCAAACAACTTATTTTACGGGGTATTTTCATTCAATTACCGGATGCATCTATTGATTATTTAAAATTGCTTTCACTTGCAGATGATGTGGAGAAATTCATTAAAGCTGTCAGCGAAGATTATTTTTTGAAGGCTTTTGTTAACAACTACTTTGAATCTGAGTATCCTTTTTATAGGGCAAGAAATGATCTTTTTAACATCCTTGCTGGATCCATTGGTGATAAAAAAGCTTTATCTGAACTTATCAATTTATACACATCTGTTAAAACGAATACAGATATTGAACTCTTAAATATCTATTTCAGAGAGTATGTAAGATATTCAACGACAAAGTGGAGGTTTGATGTAGAAGAGGTGACTGAAAACAGGTTTTCCGATCCTGATTATAAGAGAATTGCCTCTTTTTGCGGCAAGTTGAATCTTTCCGAAATGTATGGGTATCTCTGTACATGGTTTTTTGAAGGAAAAGAGAGAAAAAAATTGATTGAAATGTTTTAATATACTGAAAATAATGTTTCCAATTTATCCAATTTATTCAATATTTAAAATACAAATTTATACAAACATCCTTAAACTCTTTAAATCCCAAATTAAGTGATCTATATTATCAATATTTAAAATATTTATATTTCTCTTGTTGTTATAATATTCTCTATTATAACAATGCAAACAATTTAAGTTGCAATTTCCTGTAATATCCCATTTTATAAGTCTTTCCATAGGTTAATCTTCCTTATAATTTAAGTTCTTATAATAAATTTTTCTGAATATAAAATATGTGATAAGATTATCGAAAAATGTAATTGCAAAAATTCCATAAAGTTTAAATTCTGTAAATTTGTATAAAATAAACATCATGAAAATAACCACTGAATTAATTGCAAAATTCACATAAAGTACAGTTTTTGATTTTCCTGTTGTTTGCAAAGAATACCTATAAGCAATTTCAAAAGGCTTTGGAATATTTGCCAGAAAAAACCATAAGACCATAGTTCCAACCATATTTATAAGTAAAATGTTTTCGGTGTATAATTTTCCCAAAAAATTTCTGAGAAATAATGAAATCGTAAACGCAACCACGTAAAAAATCCCAGATATAATTACTGCACTTTTAGGTATTATATCCTCATCATCTTTATTTCCTGAACCTACAATTTCGCTTAGAGTGGTAATTATAGCATTACCATACATGTATGACGGCAGAAGAAATATTCCGAGCAATTGCGTCAATATATTGTATGTTCCCAATTCTATTTTTCCGAATCTCGCTATTATGGAATTTACTAAAACCGTAAAAACTCCGCCTTCTAGAATTTCTTGACCCATAAATGGCAGCATGTCTATGAAGTTTTTCTTTATTCCGGAAATTTGCTTTTTTAAATTTTTAAAACTGTATTTTATGAACTTTCCAGATAAAATTATGTATATAAAAAGATTTAAAAATAAAGAAACTACTGTTCCTATTGCCGTTCCCAGTGTTCCCAGTGCGGGAAGTCCTAACTTTCCAAAAATTAAAATATAATCGAGAAAAACATTTAACAGCGAAGAAAACAAGGAAAAAAACATTATGTATTTTGTTTTTTTCTCTATTTTAAAAACCGTTCCATACACAAATAAAAGCATCTGTAACGGTATATAAATTATCATAACTTTCAAATAAATAAGGGCCTGTTTCAATGTTTCGCCACTAATACCATATATAACACTGAGTATTTCTTTACCTGATAAGCCAAAAATAATCATTAAAGGTACCGATATAAAAAGACTCAATAAAATTGCACTATTAAATTCATATACATATTTATTGTTGTTTTTTTCACCTTTTGCTCTCGAAGCTTTTATATTGAATATTACCGATGAATATCCGAAGATTCCCACTACAAGGCTTAACAATCCGGAGACGAGCCCTACACCGTTGAAAGCTTCAACCGATATCCTTCCTATCAGTGCCTGATCAGAAATATTTATTATCATGGCTCCAATTTGTTGTACTATCAGGGGCAACGCAATTATATTGAGTACCTTTATTTTTCTATATATATTTGACATATTTCATCAATTGTATTCTAATTTAATTAAATCAATTAAAATAATTTCTAAAAAAGGTATTTCAAATAAAAATTCAGAAATAATTTGCTTTATATTATTATAGGGTAATCTGTTCATTGCAAGCAATTTTTAAGTCACCCGATTCTTTTTCCCGGAGGGTTTTTCGTATCTTTAAATTCACTGGCTCCATATTCATACTCCTTTAAATTTTGATCAATCTACATGCAAAACTTTTTCCCCATCAGTTGTTCGGAGCATATAAAAACGCCTCTTTCAAAGAGTGTTGGTTGAAATAGTCTTTTTTATTAACTCCTGTATGAGAGCTTTTCATCACAAACTGCAAAGATAAGAAAAAACAACGATAAAATAAGAATATATATGAATTTATTATATCACTTGAAAAATAGCTTAAACAATTATGCTTTTTATCTTTTAGCTATTTCGGCCCCCCTTTAGCGATTGGAAGAAGATAACGGAAAGTAGAAAATTAGATAATAGCGTAGATGGCATAAAAGAGATTTAATAGTTGTCATTTTCAAAAATTCAATTTTTATGATTTTTATGATTCCATTTTACCTGCTCTCTATTTGCCAGTTCTCTATTCTCTAAGCTACTTTTCATCTTTTAAACGGTTAAGCTTTTTGGCTCTTGAGCCTTTCTGCTTTTGAGCTTTTGAGCAATAGCTGAGCGATAGAAAAACGATAGTTGAACAGTGGGGTAACAATTGAGAAGCAATGGCAAAGCGGTTGTATAACTATTTCACCCCAAAAAAGAATAGGACAAAGAAACTAGTAATAGTAAAATAAAATAAAGGATAAGGGGTGAAAGAATGAAGAGAAAGAAAAAAGAATACTCTAAGGAATTAAAAATAAAAGTAATAAAAGAGTACAGAGAGACAGAAATGACATTAGAAGGACTCTCAAATAAATATGCAGTACCCTCAACAACAATATCAGGGTGGGTAGGAAGATACAGGATAAATGGAGAAGATGAAATAATAAGGGTATTAGGAGACAAAAGGACAAAGAAAGAAAAGATACCACCGGTATTATACAAAGAATATGGATTAGAAAAGAAAAAGGAAATGGAAAAAGAAGAACTAATAGATGAATTAGGAACATTAATGATGGAAAATCAAATATTGAAAGAGATATTAAAAAAAACAGAAAAGGAAGAATGAATAAAAGAGGCAAATACCTATTAGCAAAAGAATTGAAAGAAAAAGGATATCCATTCAAAAGAATAATAGAGATGTTGGAAATAAAGAAAAGCACATATTATTATCATTTCAAAGAAAAGAATCAAGCGAAGGAATATAAGAAAAGAGGCAGAAAGAAAAGCGAATTTGTGAATACAATGAATGGGAAGATAAGGAATGAAGAGTTAAAGGAACTAATACTAGAAAAGTGTAAGAATGAAGATGCAATGAACCCAGAGTACTATATAAAAACAATGGGCTCAAAGAAGATGAAAAGCTATCTGTATTACAAATATGGAATATATATTGGACACAACAGGTTACATGGATTTAGAAAGGAATTAGGGCTGGTAAGAAAATATGAAAACAGGACAAAACACCCAGTCAAAAGGGCACAGAATAGAACAATAACAAAGCAGAATCAATTATGGGAAGTAGATATAAAGTTCTTTAATGCAGGTAGAGATGGAATAGTACCACTGTTAGATATAATAGACGTCTATGACAGGAACATAGTAGCAACACACATAGGAAAGAGATGTACACATGAAGATTTCCTGGAACTAATAGAAATAGCGATAAAAGCAAGAGGAGAAAAACCAGAGGTGATAAGAACAGATAACGGATCACAATTCAAAGCAAATAAAACAAGAGAAAAAATGGAAGAATTAGGAATAATCCATGAATTTGGATACAAACATAATCCTGATTCCCAGGCATTTATTGAGTCTCAACATGCAAATCTTGAGAGAGAATTTGTTGCTTTAAATAAATTTAAGAGTGTAAAAGACTTGTATTTAAAGTATCCTATTTCACCCCAAAAAAGAATAGGACAAAGAAACTAGTAATAGTAAAATAAAGGATAAGGGGTGAAAGAATGAAGAGAAAGAAAAAAGAATACTCTAAGGAATTAAAAATAAAAGTAATAAAAGAGTACAGAGAGACAGAAATGACATTAGAAGGACTCTCAAATAAGTATGCAGTACCCTCAACAACAATATCAGGCTGGGTAGGAAGATACAGGATAAATGGAGAAGATGAAATAATAAGGGTATTAGGAGACAAAAGGACAAAGAAAGAAAAGATACCACCGGTATTATACAAAGAATATGGATTAGAAAAGAAAAGGGAAATGGAAAAAGAAGAACTAATAGATGAATTAGGAACATTAATGATGGAAAATCAAATATTGAAAGAGATATTAAAAAAAACAGAAAAGGAAGAATGAATAAAAGAGGCAAATACCTATTAACAAAAGAATTGAAAGAAAAAGGATATCCATTCAAAAGAATAATAGAGATGTTGGAAATAAAGAAAAGCACATATTATTATCATTTCAAAGAAAAGAATCAAGCAAAGGAATATAAGAAAAGAGGCAGAAAGAAAAGCGAATTTGTGAATACAATGAATGGGAAGATAAGGAATGAAGAGTTAAAGGAACTAATACTGGAAAAGTGTAAGAATGAAGATGCAATGAACCCAGAGTACTATATAAAAACAATGGGCTCAAAGAAGATGAAAAGCTATCTGTATTACAAATATGGAATATATATTGGACACAACAGGTTACATGGATTTAGAAAGGAATTAGGGCTGGTAAGAAAATATGAAAACAGGACAAAACACCCAGTCAAAAGGGCACAGAATAGAACAATAACAAAGCAGAATCAATTATGGGAAGCAGATATAAAGTTCTTTAATGCAGGTGGAGATGGAATAGTACCATTGTTAGATATAATAGACGTCTATGACAGGAACATAGTAGCAACACACATAGGAAAGAGATGTACACATGAAGATTTCCTGGAACTAATAGAAATAGCGATAAAAGCAAGAGGAGAAAAACCAGAGGTGATAAGAACAGATAACGGATCACAATTCAAAGCAAATAAAACAAGGGAAAAAATGAAAGAGCTTGGAATTATACATGAATTTGGATACAAACATAATCCTGATTCCCAGGCATTTATTGAATCTCAGCATGCGAATCTGGAAAGAGAATTTGTTGCTTTGAATAAATTTAAGAGTGTAAAAGACTTGTATTTAAAGTATCTAGTATATATGGATTATTATCACAACTTAAGACCACATTCATCTTTGGGTTATAAAACTCCCAAACAATTTAATGCAATTCAGAGCTTTGGCAAGGAAGTTTTAGTAAAACGTTGATACGAGTTGTTTTTGTCTAATATTTTGGGGTCCGTCCGTATAAGGAATAGGGGGTTTTTTCACTATGCACTAAATCCAAAACACCAGGCACTGTTTTCCTGTTATCTATTCGCCTATTCTCTGTTTTCTATCCCATTCCATTTTACCTGTTATCGATTGTAGGCCCTCTGTTAGTTTTACTTCGTTTTTATTTTCTTTTTCCTATCGTTTCTCAACCGCTTCCCTATTGTTATACCATTGTTCAGTTGCTGTTTGCCCGTTTTCTATGATGTTTTTAGCTTTCTATCTGTCACCCATTCTCAACTTTCTCAATTTATAAAACTCTATAAAATCCTTCGGCAAAAAAATCTTGTCATCATTTTTAGGAAAATGCTTAATATTTCCCGTTATCAAATAAGAATCGGATGCTTTAGCAACTTCATAAAAGGGCAAATCATAAGGATCGACAAGTCTCACATTTAAAGGAACCGGAGAAATGAATCTAACAATTTTTTTGAAATAATCCAGAAGAACCGATATTTTCTCGGGATTAAACATAAATTTATCTCTTTTTAAAACTTCTTTGTATTCCGAAAAAATTCTGGAATCCAAAAAAAGAATCCCCTCTCTTCTAACTATTAAATTAACTATTTTCGCAGGATTACCGCTGGCTTTTAACAATCCCGAAACTAAAACATTCGTATCTAGAACGACATTCAAAATTAATGGCCCTCTCTCGTTCTTTTAATTTCTTTATTTATTTCTTCTTCTGAAAATTCATCAGTTTTATTATCAATCGATTCCAGTCTTATCTTTTCAAGAGCCATTTCTGCCCTCGCCCGTGAAATTAAATCAATTAGTTTATCAAAATCCTCATCGGTTCTAATCATTAAAGCTTTGGGTTTACCATTCACAGTAATTATTATTTCTTCATCTTCAAGGATTTTCCAGAGATCGGATGGATTACTTCTCAACTGTCTTGTTGGTATAAATTTCATAATTATCACCTCTTATTACATACATTATAACATACGTTTTAACAAATTTATTCTTCCTGTCCGTCCTTTGGTCTTTCCATATTCACATCGCAGGTTGGTTAATATATATATCTTAACTGGATAAGGATATTTTTAAAAATAAGCATTATACTTATAATTATGAAACGGGTATTATTTATAGGTATGAAGGTTAGGTGATTGCGATGATTCTTTCTGAAGAACTTAAAAACAAGGGTTTTTCTTTGAGCGCGGTATCCACAAGTGATTTTGAGGATTATCTGAACGTGAAGAGAAGCTGCTATAAGAAATACGTGGATGAATATTATGGCGGATGGGTGGAGGATTTTCAAATCAAGATGAACGACGATAGGTTCAGGAAAACGCTTAAAATTTCATGTTTTCAGAAAATTTTGTTGAATGGTTCAATCGTCGGCTTTTGGGGATATGATGAGATGCAAGACAAAATCAACAGTACGTCGATTCAGTTGATCGAAAAAGCTCAGAATAAAGGTGTAGGGTCGTTTTTCTTAAAAGAATTGGTGTCATTGTCGGATAGAACGAACAAACCGGTTTTCCTGAGAGTGTTCAGATCGAATCCCGCTCAGAATTTGTATAAGAGATTCGGATTTATAATCTATGATGAAATCCCTTCCCATTTTTTGATGAAATACGATCCTGCGATATAGATTCATAAAGACTCCCGACACTTTTCTACGTGAAAAAATAAAATTACAATAAGCTTCATAGAAATAGCAGAACACTCAAAAAAATCTGTACATATAAAATCTAAAACTTCTATACATTTCATTCTAATAAAACATTAATTATTATATTTTTTATACATTACAATGTATATTGTTTTTAAAAACCAATTTTTCAAATGAACGGATTTCTTTTTTTCAATAATCAATCTTCCTGTTTTCTGAACAATAGTACTGAATCGCATCACATACAAATCCGGGCATCTTTTCATCTGCTTTCCTGAAATTGACTGCAAATTCCTCACAATCTCTGTATGTCTTTCCCAGACCACTGAACGTATCTAAATCACAGGGAAAAATAGTATTCATTATCCTGAACCATTCATCTATCAGGCCATAAACTTCCGGTGATTTAAATCCCTTATTCATATTGTTTTTGATATTATCCAACCAGTTGGAGAACTGTTCTCCAATTTTTGAATAATCATTGCCGTAAATCCTTTTTACATTTTTCAGAGACTCATTCACGGTTATCTCACCCCACTGTTCCCCGGCACGTTTTGTATATTCTTTTATTTTTTCATCATTCAATTCTTCAAAATACTCACTTTTTTTCATTTCAATTTCTCCCTTTCTGTTTTTAATCGTCTTGTCTATAAGTTTGACGATTTTATTCAACCGTTCCCTCTTTAAAAGTATGAATTCCCTCTGTTTCAACAGTGATTCTTCTATGGAAAAATTCGGATCGTCCATGATTTCTTTTATTTCCGAAAGTGGGAAATCAAGTTCTTTGAAAAATAAAATCTGCTGCAGTTCGAGAATTTTGTCTTCATCGTAATACCTGTATCCGTTCTCTCCGATCCTGGAAGGCTCAAAAAGACCAATATTATCATAATGCTGCAGGGTCCTGACACTGACTCCGGAGATCGCGGACAATTTTTTAACTGTATACATTCTCTGCCTCCATTAAAAATAATAAAAACCGGTTTTATTCAAAAAGAGTATAAACTATTACGTTACGTAATAGTCAAGGGAGAACAGAAAGAAAATTGAAAAATTGAAAAAAATATTTTAAACGGATGATACTCAGAATGCTGTAAAATATATCGCCAGATCTATGCAAAATTTCAATTCAATTGTCAATTATCTCCTGTACAATTTCAAAGTAAGTGCTAATATTTTCAAACCCGGAGGTCACAATATTTTTATGCCCGTTTTTAGTATTTCAATAGAAAAGGGGTTTTCCTCAAATGACTTTTTAGAAAAGGGATGTGGTTCTATTCTTAAATCTATTTTCCGTCTTAATTTCATAAGTTTAAATGTTTCTTCTATAATATCATCAGATATTGAATCACTAATAATTGCCACATCTATATCACTATCTTCATCAGCAGAGTTATTTATCTGAGATCCAAACAGATAGACATTTAGATTGGAGTATTTGTTCTTAAGAAGTTCGGCATATTCTTTTACTTTTTTTATTATTTCTTTATTTTTTGAAGTAACCATGACCTTAATTCCTTTATCTTTTCTATATTTTTCGTCGCAAAACTTTCATTGCATTTTCTATAGAATTCACCCTTGTAATCTGGATATCTGGTACTGATATTAAATGTTGTTATTAGGTCTAACAAATCTTCCTGGGAATCATCAACTTTTAATTTTGCTTTTTCTGAAAGAAGTAAAAGATTATGAATCCCAGGCGGTATATTTTCTTTATTATTTTGAATATAAATAGCTTTTATTATTTTTTCAATTACTAAGTGCCCTATAAATAAGGCCCAATGATAATCTTTTGAGTTTAGAAGATTCATCATTGTACTTTAATCGTTTTCTGATGATTTTAACCAATATTCAATATAATCTTCCTTTCTCATAAATTCCTCCCGCTCATGCTTAATTATAAATTAATTAAGTCTTTCAGGCAAATAAAAAAGAGAAATATAATATAGAATTTAAAATTTCGAATTTATTCTTCTTCTATTAAATACTTCAAAGCGTTTTTAACCAGTACAGGGCTTCTCAAGACCGTATTTTATTTCTATAACGGTATTGAGCAAATGGCCGATTTATTTTTCTAAAAAACGTATCAGTTTAAAGCATGAATTCATAACATTATTGAATTCTATATCGTTAGCAAAGAAATTATCTTCACAATATTTTTTCTATCTTTCTTTCATTATCTTATTTTCTAAAACTTTTTCTAAAGTATTTTTGATTTTGTTTATATTCAATTCGGTTTTTCTGTATTTAAATGTATTTTCAAAAGTTCCTCTTAAATGGTTGTAATTTATTTCATCTTTTTTCAATTTTATAATAATGTGTGGGTTACATAATCACCAGTAGCAATACCCAGGGGTATGGTTTGTCTTATATTTTCAAAAAGACATCTTATTTTTATTCTGAAACCACTGTAATCATCTTTACTTTTTATTTTCTCAATTCTTTCTATGTTGTATTTGATGTTGTCTTTTATATCTGCCAGGATTATCTCTTTTATAATTTTCAAAATCTTCCTTTGTAGAATGAGCAAAACCTTCTATTGTTGGAATGATATGATTAATTTCTTCTAAGGAAGAATCAATTTTATGAATGAAAATCCTGAATCATTTTCGAAAGTAAACTATTCTTCGCAGTTCCAGTGATTTGTCGTCCTTTCACAAAACACTCAACACACTACACCATATACTTCTTCTTCCATTTGAATTATGCCTTTTCTTTCTTGTTTCTATTAATCACACATTCGTCTGTAGTTGCATTTCCAGCTTTTATCGCTGATGCCAATGCTTCGCAGGTTTTATATTGACATGATCCGCAATTAAGATTTGGAAGTTGAATTATCTTCTCTTCAGTAACTGCCTCATCTTCATCAATAGCTTTTCTCTTCACAAATTTTCCAATAATATAACCAAGGATAATAATTGCCGGAACAGTTATCAAATATCTCGTTAATGCAAATGGGGCTCCAAGAAATTTAGTCTCTACAAGAAGCATAGGTATTTTTATCACAGCCCACGAACTTATAATCACAACAATATTTGCTATACTCGCTCCCTTATTATAAAGTGATTTAGCCATTGGAAATGCTGCATAAATCGGTCCTGCTGAAAACGAACCAATAAATATACTGATCAATTTTCCTTTGAACCCAGACTTTTCACCAAAGTTCTTTGATATTACCTCTGATGGCACCCATACGGTAATTAATGCAGAGATTATCATTATTGCGGGCATGATTTCAATCATTTCAAGCAGAAAACTCCCCGTTTGTTTAATAGCATTCATAAAAATATCCTGTCTAAAAATTAAAACTAATAAATAAGATACGAAAGTTACAGCAATAATTTTATTCTTCTTAAAGAAATTTATCATAATATAACCCCCATTAATAAAGCAATTCCAATTGCAAATATAAAACTGTATAGATTTCGGTATAATGTAAATTTTCCTCCAAAATACTTTCTTTCAATAGGAATCGTGGCAAATCCCACCATTGTTAAAGTAGTTATAAATGCCGCTATTGCCGTTAAATTTGCTCCATTTACCTTGAGAGTTTTTGCCAGAGGAAATGCTATAAAACCTGGAATTATAGTTATGGTTCCAAAGAAGGCTCCAAATAAAATATTCAGAAAATCGTTGGCCCCACCTAAGAACTTCGAAATTAAATCAGGTGGAATTATAGCCAGCAAAAGACCAACTAAAGCCATAACTCCAATAATTTCCACGAAAATAGAAAAAAATAGATTTTTCGCAATTTTAAAACTTTCAAATGTTTTCTTTTTACTTTTTATAAATGAAATGATAAGAGAAATAACTGCTATAGATATCAATACTAATGTCGTCGTCATGATTACCTCCAATAATAGAATTAAATTCAATTATATGGAGGTTTAACTGAAAATACTGTGACGAATATCACTACCCAAAAAGAATCTTCTCTAATTTCGAAGAGCTTATAATAGTGATACTTTTATTATCATTCTCTTTTATGATTTTTTCTCTCTTAAATTTTGAAAAAATCCTTGAAACCGTTTCTCTTGAAGTGCCGATTTTATTTGCGATTTGAGTTTTGTTATAAGGAATATGAATTTTGTTCGATTCCTGAATCTGTGAAAGTGATAATAAGTATTTCGAAACTCTTTTTTCAACAGTATTCAAAGAAAGAATCTCAATCATAAATGATAAATTAAATATCTTTTCAACGATACTATGCAAGTATGAAACTAAAAATTTTTCATTTTTTAAAGCATCGAGAAGATACAATTTTGAAATCTCCATCACAAAAGTAGAAGTATTGCTTATTATATACGAAGGATAATGTTTATCTGAAAAGATTAATGCCTCTCCGAATATATCTCCTTCAGTTAAATTTTTTAGATTCTGCTCATTACCAATATTCATAAAGGAACAAACCCTGACATTTCCATTTAAAATAATACTGAGAGAGTCGCACTTTTCATGAGGATTATGAATCACTTCGTTATTAGCATAATTTCTAATAGAAGCATTGTTTTCAATTTTTTCTATTTCATTTTCAGATAATGATTTGAATAATTCTATATTCTTTAATGACAGCATCTGCGTCTCCTTGAATCTTTTAAAAAAAGTTCTTCTAAGTGATACTATAACAGAGTTTTCTAAATAATAAAAAGAGCTTATTATTCTGAGGTTTTGTAGTAGTATTTCATTTGTTATCTATAACCTGTTTTCTATAACGCATTTCAGCCTTTTGGCCTTTAAGCAAGTGTGGCATAAATGGTGTCTGTCAAGAAGAATCATTGTTCTTTATGATTCTTCGACCGAGAAAAATCGCATGAAATTGCTATGTTTCAAGGCACTTTCAGATTTTTCGAAGAGAACCTTATCCTTACAAGGTCTAAAAACGCTTTATACAATTAGGTTACAGGCAATAATAAATGGTGTCCCCATTTTCCCTTTCCTCCCCATTGCTATCCTAGCTACAGAGCTCTGGTTTTTACTCTGGTGAGTTATTCTCCTACTGAACATTCCTTACCTTTTCTGGACATACCTAAATACCAGACACTGCTTCCAAAAATAGTGCATTGTGTTGAGTATTTGGTGCCTAGTGAAAAACAAAAAAACTGCTGATCGGACGGACCCCAAAATATTGGACAAAAATAACTCGTATCAACGTTTTACTAAAACTTCCTTGCCAAAGCTCTGAATTGCATTAAATTGTTTGGGAGTTTTATAACCCAAAGATGAATGTGGTCTTAAGTTGTGATAATAATCCATATATACTAGATACTTTAAATACAAGTCTTTTACACTCTTAAATTTATTCAAAGCAACAAATTCTCTTTCCAGATTCGCATGCTGAGATTCAATAAATGCCTGGGAATCAGGATTATGTTTGTATCCAAATTCATGTATAATTCCAAGCTCTTTCATTTTTTCCCTTGTTTTATTTGCTTTGAATTGTGATCCGTTATCTGTTCTTATCACCTCTGGTTTTTCTCCTCTTGCTTTTATCGCTATTTCTATTAGTTCCAGGAAATCTTCATGTGTACATCTCTTTCCTATGTGTGTTGCTACTATGTTCCTGTCATAGACGTCTATTATATCTAACAATGGTACTATTCCATCTCCACCTGCATTAAAGAACTTTATATCTGCTTCCCATAATTGATTCTGCTTTGTTATTGTTCTATTCTGTGCCCTTTTGACTGGGTGTTTTGTCCTGTTTTCATATTTTCTTACCAGCCCTAATTCCTTTCTAAATCCATGTAACCTGTTGTGTCCAATATATATTCCATATTTGTAATACAGATAGCTTTTCATCTTCTTTGAGCCCATTGTTTTTATATAGTACTCTGGGTTCATTGCATCTTCATTCTTACACTTTTCCAGTATTAGTTCCTTTAACTCTTCATTCCTTATCTTCCCATTCATTGTATTCACAAATTCGCTTTTCTTTCTGCCTCTTTTCTTATATTCCTTTGCTTGATTCTTTTCTTTGAAATGATAATAATATGTGCTTTTCTTTATTTCCAACATCTCTATTATTCTTTTGAATGGATATCCTTTTTCTTTCAATTCTTTTGTTAATAGGTATTTGCCTCTTTTATTCATTCTTCCTTTTCTGTTTTTTTTAATATCTCTTTCAATATTTGATTTTCCATCATTAATGTTCCTAATTCATCTATTAGTTCTTCTTTTTCCATTTCCTTTTTCTTTTCTAATCCATATTCTTTGTATAATACCGGTGGTATCTTTTCTTTCTTTGTCCTTTTGTCTCCTAATACCCTTATTATTTCATCTTCTCCATTTATCCTGTATCTTCCTACCCACCCTGATATTGTTGTTGAGGGTACTGCATATTTATTTGAGAGTCCTTCTAATGTCATTTCTGTCTCTCTGTACTCTTTTATTACTTTTATTTTTAATTCCTTAGAGTATTCTTTTTTCTTTCTCTTCATTCTTTCACCCCTTATCCTTTATTTTATTTTACTATTACTAGTTTCTTTGTCCTATTCTTTTTTGGGGTGAAATAGCTGATTTTCTTTTATGCTTTTTCCAGACACTACACACTAGCTGCCAGGCACTGTTCTTTTGCACCCTGCACCCTTTACCCTCTTTTTCTACGGTTTTCCTACTGCTTCTAAACCGCTTTGCCATGTTCAACCATTGTTCAATTATCACACTGCTATCGTTTGGGTTATATTTATAAAAGCCTACCCTTGTGGATAGGCTTTACTTATTAGATTCTGAATTTTTATATCTTTTTGAAGAATAACATTACTTGCTGGAAGTATTGCCTTTCAAAATGGAATGAGTTACTGCGCTTTCTGTTAAATCTGACATCTACAACGCGCTAACATACTCTCCGTGTCTTTTTTGGGATACCATCCGTCGTAATAGACCGATTCAGCCTATTACTTCCACAGGCAATTTTTGGCAAAGAATGTGAACTGCTGGCCTGCCATCATCAAATCATGAGCACCAGGCACTATATTATACACACTGCTAATTCCATTTGCGATAAAGTTATCGTGCATATTTTTCATACTGTCGTAGGTGCTTTTAGCTTCAAAAGAACCATTACTCGTCATGACGAATGGAGCATTTTCGTCTGCAATCACTGTGTAATCAGGCGTGCCCATTCCAGAGAATAAACCGTAATATCCAAATTCATCATGGTACTTGTTGAGAATAGTTACTCCTGTATATGCTCCACCGGAGAATCCGCCATATGCACGGTCTTCACGCTTATTCGACACATTGTAGTTAGCTTCCATATAAGGTATGATGTATTTTACCAGGTTGGTTGCCGCTCCTTGATCGTCTGTATCAAGATAATTATATTTACCATTATTGATTTGGTTACCCATTGTGACTATTATGGTCGGCTCTATCTCACCTCTTGCGATCATGTTATCGAGTATGTTAGGGGCATTACCCGCGCCCATCCAGTCAGTTTCATCACCAAATACACCATGTGCCAAATAAACTACCTTATAAGGCTCTGCACGGTTTGCATCATAACCTGCAGGCAGGTATATTCCAAGATAACCGGTACCACCCAGTACATTTGTATACGGATCAAAATGCACGGTGCCTTTTTTAGTTAAATCTTCTATTGGCAGCTCATATGTTGCTCGGCTTTCCAGAGTAGCATCATTTTGTTTCTCGTCGTATGGTACATATACTACGCCGAGCACATCATTATTATTGTATACTCTAAAAGGATCGGGACTCATATTGCTTTTATAAGTAGGATCAAGAATACGGTGATTTTCCCATTCCTGTGATGAGTCCCAGACACGGTACCAGTAACTCAAACCACCGGCATGCAGCGGTATCGTAACTGACCAATTTCCCTTTTCATCTTTGGTCATATCCCTTAGAAATTCGACACCACCAGAGTGGTACATGCCCGTCTCCCATTCCTCCGGCTGAAGTCTTGTAGCACCGCCGGTGGTAGAGTCGAGCAACGTCAGGTCACCGGCAAGCTTTACTTGTTCGGCATTAGGATTGTAGTAAACGAACGTAACGGAGTAACCGGTTGGCGAAGTAGAATCTGCGACAATCGTCGTACCTTGTGTGATTCCTTCAGTTGCTGCAAAAGCAATCTGTGAAGCACCAACAATCATAAATAAAGTCAAAAATAATATCATCATCTTTCCACTAAACTTTTTTTGGGTAGATTTCATAGTTAACTTACCTCCTTATTTTTTTAAATTGATCAAAAAAACCACCATTACAAATCAGAATCTAACACAAAACTTAAAGACCCACCTATGAATCTGTGCCCATAACACTGAAATATAACTCCCCGGTATCAATGTATAGCACCTGAATCACAACTTGGATTATTTTTTATTGATTTATCCCCCCTCCCCTTGTTATATTTTTAATTTATGTTGATATACAATACTTAACTTTGATGTTTTCCTCATAATAGAAAATTTATCATTCTTGGCTATGCCTCTTATAATCCTTCTGAGAGGATCTATCGATAATTATTCTACATTTTCGGATACTATTATGTGCATAATTCATCTCAGATTTTCCCCAACCTCTCACAAAACAGGACCTATTTCCGGCAATCAACTTAAAAACTCTTTGGGTTCGATATTTGTATTATAGGACTTTTAATTATATATGTCAAACGATTGATATAATGATATCTAAAACTGAATGTTTTTAAGAATTAAAAACGTTAAACGCCAATGATACTAAAGTCTTTAATTGAAAAAGTTAAATTTAAAAAAATTCAAATATGATTAAATGAACATTTAAGTTCTGGTCAAATATATGGCAATAAAAATTTTTATACCAAAACCTTACTAAATGACTTATATCAAAAAATATTCAATTTTTTTATTGATCATATGCCAACCGTTTTATACATTATACGCTGTATACCCGTACACAAAAGGCATACAATTTATATCTTATTCTTGTCATATTATCCCCGACATATTAAATCGTAGATAATGAGAAAACAAATAATAGGAGTGATTTAAACGTCCTGTTTTTTCTGAAGAAATAGTCAGAAAGTCTATAAAAATATTATATAGAGTGTTACAGGTAATAATAAATGGTGTATTAAATGGGGACAGCTGCCATTTAATTCTATTGTTTGGTATCCGCATATTTGTTGAATCTCCTGTTCTTTCGTTAGTATCATTACTTTGGAAGCTTCTTAATCCCTGCAACATTCTGTTTTTATGTTAGAATGAAAAATGATTTAAAAAGATTAATCATGAAAAATTTTAATTGTTAAGAGGTGTTATATGAAAAGATTATTGATACTTTTGATTCTATTTACTCTAGTATTTTCAATGCTTTCTGCTGAAAATACAAAGGAAGAGTATAAAAATCTTCCGAACGTGACTGTTTTAACAACGGGAGGTACGATTGCGGGAAGGGGTTCTTCTGAAACTGGTTCGGAATATACAGCAGGAAAGTTAAGTGGAGAAGAGTTGATAGAAGCGTTACCTGAATTGCAAAATATCGCTCATATAACAGTAGAAGAAATCAGCAATGTACCAAGTCAGGATATGACCATTGAAATCTGGTTGAAATTGGCTAAAAGAATCAATGAAATATTTAATCAGAGTGAATGTGATGGAATTGTAATTACTCATGGTACTGACACAATGGAAGAAACAGCTTATTTTCTGAATCTTACCGTTCACAGTGAAAAACCCATTGTTATAACCGGATCAATGAGACCTTCAACGTCTATAAGTGCTGATGGTGACATAAACTTATACAATGCAGTTGCTGTAGCAGCTTCTAAAAAATCTTATGGAAGAGGGGTTCTCATTCTAATGAATGATGAGATTTATAATGCTCGTGATGCTTCCAAAAGCAACACAGTAAACGTTAAAACTTTTATAAATCCTAATGGAGGTCCTGCGGGATATGCCCATTTCGGAGAAGTTTCATATTATTATAAAATAGAAAAACTTCATACTTTAAAAAGTGAATTTAATATAGAATCCTTTGATATATTACCTCGAGTTGAAATCATTCATGGATATGCTGATTCAAATGAAATATTTGTTGATGCAGCAATTAATGCAGGTGTTGATGGTATAGTTTTTGCAGGAGTTGGAGACGGTAATGGTTCATCTGTGACACTTAATGCTTTAAAAGAAGCTGTTGAAAAAAATATTTCTGTGGTTATAAGCTCAAGAACAGGAAGCGGGATTATTCATAGAAATTCTGAATATGATTTCGATGAATATGATTTTATTTCTGCTGACAATTTAAACCCTCAAAAAGCAAGAATCCTATTGATGCTGGCACTTACAGAAACCAATAACGCTGATAAGATACAGGAATATTTTTATAAGTATTAAATAGAGAAGCTTAAAAGCAGGATATATGATTTAGCGTATATGAGATGGAGAAAAAAAGTGAACTGATATAAAATTCATTTAACACTTCTTTATTTATTAATTTCCTTTTCTCCATTTTATGTAATATTATCTTGTTTTAAGTATTCTTTTCCAAATACATTTGTTCCTCTGATATTTTACGATTGTTAGCCCATCGCTTTACCACTGTTAATCAATTGCTCAGCTATTGTTATTACGTTGGGGATGAACACATATAGTTGCTAGTTATCAGTTAATAAAAAAATCGGGGACATACCTTTAAGTGTGTCCCCTTAGTTTATAAAGACTGTCTTCATTTTTTTGTTTTTACCCGTATTCCAAATACCATATCCAGGTTTTAACATTCTTCCATTAGCATCTTCAGCGCCGTTACCTCATTCGCATCATGCTTTTCTTCTATTTTCTTTTCACAAATCCCAGCAATTATCTAACTGGTGCTGTTTTAACTATCCAGTAATCCCAATTTTCGTGATTGTCCCCGGAAATATCTCCACTATCATTTGATTCAGTAAACCCAGCAACAATATAACCCCCATCAGACGTCTGCTGGATTGAATATGCTTCATCCCGTGAACTTCCTCCAAGACATTTTTGCCAGATAATATTTCCGAGACTATTCAATTTTACTATCCAGTAATCAAGATTTCCATGATTTTCAGAAACATCTCCATCGTTTGACCAAGTATAACCAGCAACAATATAACCCCCATCAGACGTCTGCTGAATCGAATGTGCTACATCCCATTCACTTCCACCAAGACATTTCTGCCAGATAATAGTTCCGAGACTATTCAATTTTACTATCCAGTAATCCCAATTTCCGTGATTGTCCCCGGAAATATCTCCATCGTTTGAGTTGGTTTTACCGGCAACTATATAACCATCATCTGATGTTTGTTGGATTGAATATGCTTCATCCCATGAACTTCCTCCAAGACATTTTTGCCATGTTATTGTAGCATCATTACCTAAATCTTCTAATTTTACTATCCAGTAATCATTCCATCCATGATTTTCAGAAACATTTCCACTATCATTTGATTCAGTATACCCAGCAACAATATAACCACCATCTGATGTTTGCTGGATTGATTTTGCATAATCAGCATCAGAACCCCCAAGACATTTCTGCCATGTTATTGTAGCATCATTACCTAAATCTTCTAATTTTACTATCCAGTAATCTCTGTATCCGTTGTTTCCAGAAACATCTCCACTATCATTTGATTGAGTAAACCCAGCAACAATATAACCCCCATCAGACGTCTGCTGGATTGAATATGCTTCATCCCGTGAACTTCCTCCAAGACATTTTTGCCAGATAATATTTCCGAGACTATTCAATTTTACTATCCAGTAATCTCTGTATCCGTTGTTTCCAGAAACATCTCCATCATTTGAACTTGAATATCCAGCAACAATATAACCCCCATCAGACGTCTGCTGGATTGAATATGCTTCATCCCGTGAACTTCCTCCAAGACATTTCTGCCAGATAATATTTCCGAGACTATTCAATTTTACTATCCAGTAATCATAATCACCATGATTATCTGTAACATTTCCATCATTTGATCTCGTATAACCAGCAACAATATAACCACCATCAGACGTCTGCTGGATTGAATAACCATAATCTGGGGCACTTCCTCCAAGACATTTTTGCCATTGGATTAAATTAGTTGTAAATTCAAATGTGTTGCTTTCACATATTCCCCCATAATTATCCTTCGCCACTATCTTCCAGTAGTATTTTTCCATACCATACATAAAGGGACTATATGTGCTTATGCTGATATTTACTGCAATGTTCTTTGGATTTCGATCGTTATCAAAATATAAGTCATAGGTTAGTGTATCTCCATCTGGATCGGTGAATATCCATGAAGCACTTTCAGTTATAAATACATTTGTTGCTCCATCTGTTGGATAAATTGATACCAACTCCGGAGGAGAATTTTTCTTTGTAGTGAAGTTCCATATTTCACCAATTTTTACTGCTGAATCTCTTCTGACTATTGCAATTTCCTCAAGAAGTTCATTAGAACCATCTGCAATTGCTTCTCTTGAATAGGGTTCATCTGTAACAACAATCTGCCAGTAATACTTCTGATCTCTTTCTAAATTACTTATTGTTATTTCTGTTGCAGCATGCCCTATTCTATATATTCCTGGTATTTCATCCTTTCCAAAATATATATCATAATATAATCCATCACTATTTCCGGATATATCCCACGCAAGTGTTACACTATCCCATATTACATCTGTTTGATCATTCAAAGGATTTGGATTTTCTGGAGTGGGTAGTTCAGAATTCGGAATAGTTTCAAAATTCCATTTATCTCCTTCTGTAACTCCACCTCTTCCATCTTTTGCAACTATTTTCCAGCAGTATGTCGTTCCCGCATTCAATTCTCCCGGATCATAATTATCATTTAGTTGTTCGAAAGAAACAAGAGGAGGATTAGAGTTGTCACCGAAATATATGTCGTATTTCAATGAGTCTTCGTCGGGATCTGAACATTTCCAGGAAAGCGTCGTATCTGTCGGTTGATCTGTGGCTCCATTTAAAGGAGTCGGTGTGCCAGGTTCTGTCGGAGGAGTGTTATCCGGATCGGGAACCGTTTCAAAATTCCATTTTGCTCCTTCTGTAACTCCTCCCCGTCCATCCTTTGCAACTATTTTCCAGTAGTATGTCGTCCCAGTATTCAATTCTCCCGGATCATATGTGTCGGCTTCCTGTTCAAAATTTACAAGTGGCGGATTCGCGTTGTTTCCGAAATATACGTCGTATTTCAATGTGTCCCCGTCTGGATCTGAACATTCCCAGGAAAGCGTCGTGTCTGTCGGTTGATCTGTGGCATTATTTAAAGGAGTCGGTGTGCCAGGTTCTGTCGGAGGAGTGTTATCCGGATCGGGAACCGTTTCAAACTTCCATTTAGCTCCTGCGGTAACTCCTCCCCTTCCGTCTTTTGCAACTATCTTCCAGTAGTATGTCGTTCCTGCATTCAGTTCTCCCGGACCATAATCGTTACCGGTCTGTTCGTTCGATACCAGTGATGGATTCGTATTGTCTCCGAAATATACATCATATGCCAGACTGTCCCCGTCTGGATCTGAACATTCCCATGAAAGTGTCGTGTCTGTTGGTTGATCTGTGGAATTATCTGAAGGAGTTGGTGCGCTTGGTTCTGTCGGAGGAGTGTTGTCGGGATCTTCAATCGTTTTGAAATTATATGTTGCCGAATATGTTCTTCCTCCCCTACCGTCCTTTGCTAATACTTTCCAGTAATACTTCGTTCCCTTATCCAAATCGTTTATATTGAATGTATTCGCATTAATATTGTTCGTGAAGAACTGAGGATCAGTGTTCTTACCAAAATATAAGTCATATACCAAACTGTCTCCATTCGGATCGGTACAGTTCCATTCAAGAGAAATATCTACCGGCTGATCTGTTGAATCATTAACCGGATTTGTTAATGTTGGCGCTTCAGGAGGGGTGTTCCCTGGGTCAGGAATTGTTTCAAACGACCAGATTTCACTTTCATATTTATTATCACCATCAATAGCCACAACTTTCCAGGTGTACTCAGTTCCAGAAAAAAGCATTTCGGGTTTATAACTATTCAAAGAACAATTTTCCTTTATTAATGATGGGTTGTTGTTATCGCTTAAATAAATATTATAAGTGAGCGTTGAATCTTCAGGACAAAAACATTCCCAGGAAAGAGCAGTGCTTGTAGGAACACTTGTACTGTAATTTATAGGCGAAGGATTTTTTGGGATTTCATCACAAACCATAAAGGAGAAGATATTGCTTTCACATTCTCCAAAGGAGTTTTTAGCAGTGATCTTCCAGAAATAAGATTTGAATTTATCCAAACCATCCTTTGAATATTTTCCAGAAGAAAGATTTGATTGAATGAGTTGCAAATTGTTTAAATCATTACCAAGATAAAAATCATAAGATACGCCATTTGCAAAATTTCCGAGTTTCCATTTAAAAATCACTTCATCTGAAAAAACAGTTGAATCATTTATTGGTGAGATATTTATTATTTCTGATGGAGCAGTATCGTAATAACAGGAAGAAAAGCTTAATAAAAGAATAAAAAGAACACTCCAAAAAACAACGGTTTTAATCTTCATAAATTCACCTCAAAAAAATTAATAATTATAAATAATTATATAATTATAGAGTTTCAATATTATAACAGAATATAATAATTATTTAATATTGAAAAGAAAATAGTTATTACGTATCTAATAAACGAAGGAAATACAACAATTTGTGAAGGAATTTTCAATATTAGAAATTAAAATAAAACAAAATAAAAATATTTCATAAATATTTAGAAATTCTATCTTCAAAAATAATGGCTAATTGACCAAGAATACCAGCCCAGTTTCTTATTCTGTGTGTCCATTTTTTTGTTATGTTTATCGGTAAAAAAGTTTACTCAAACTGAAAAAGGTTTATATGCTATTGATAATAGCTGAATCACCAATTGATGATATTTTTTAATAGTTGTTCATTATCTGCCGCATCAATATAATTACCTGCTGGAACAGTATCTCCATCCGAAAATGTATTCGAATCACCAGCAGCCACAATTTTTCTGCTCAATATTGATTGAGCAGCAACTACATTGAATAAACCATAAATAACGCTATCTGATTCTTTATCCAGATTATCTGTACTGCTCAAAAATGTATTTGAAACAAATTCCGGAGTAAAAAACATGAATCCTCACTTGTTTTTGCTATTGCTAAAGCATCTCCTGAAACACTTATTGCTGTTCCTCCAAATAAAACAACTGAGTTCAAACCGGTAGTAAGTAGTAACAGGATGTGTTAAAAAACCACTTGCAATGGGGTAAATTGAAGAATTATTATAATTATTTGTATTATCACAAATTTTTATGTTAATAAATGAAATATCCGATCCCAAATAAAACAATACAATGATGAATTATTATTAAGCTACACTTCCATTATTTAATTCACCTATTATGAAGAGTAGAATGGTTTTCAATTTATAATACATTGAATCTTGATTTTCAGGGAGTGAATCAACATCAACTTTTTTCATAGCTAAAATAAGCAATGGAAAAATTGATAAAGAAATAAAAACTTCTCTGGTAATTCTTTCAATGCCCCAGAGATGAGCATAATTTTTGATAAGATCCATGCTCAAATTTTTAAATTGATTTGATTGAATCAATATATTTGAAGTCAGCAGGATTGAAAATTGAAGTTCCTTTGGTCCTAAAATAAGGGGATCCAAATCAATAAAATTAATTGCATTGTTCTCAAACAAAACATTTTCATAAACTAAGTCGGCAACAATTATATTCTGATTCTCAGTATCTATAAAACTTTCATATGCACTATCATTTTGAATTATTTGGGCAAGGGATTTTAATGTTTTATTTGATGAATTTTGAATAATGGTTGGTAATAGAATACCTATTGATGGTAAATTTTCATAATACTTTTTAACATGCTTATTCAAAGCCATATTAAGCATTTTCGTTGCTTGAATAACCCTTTCAATATCTATCTTTGAATATTCCTTCTTTGTAATTCCATTCAGTTTATCAATTAATTCCATTGTTCTCGTATTCCCATTCTCTTTAAAGATTTGAGTATGATAAATTCTACAAATGTTTTTATTTTCAGTAGAAATTGAGGATAAAATATCTAATTGTATTTTAGAACTTTCAAAATCCTTATTTGATAATTTAAGCAAGTATTCCGGATATTTATTATGTTCCATGACCAGAGTATTGTTTTGATCATAAATTATTGAGAAGGCTTTTAATCCTTTAATATAATCATTTACTATTTCATCTATAATAAATTTCTTCATAAATATAATCCATTCCTTTCACTAAATTCAATAACCTAAAATAATAAAAATATTGACGCTTATTACATTGTCTATTGTTTCTATTACTTCTTTCGCCACCGATTACCTGTTTTTTACTATCCATTCTTTCCGTTGTACTTTGTTTTTATTACCTGTTATCTACTTTTCTATTATCTATTTTCATGGAGTGTTTTTGTTCTCTATTATCTATTTCTCTATTATCTTATCTTATGTTTGTTTTTTCACCAAGCACTATATCCCAAACACTGCTTTTTTCCCATTGCTTTTCTATTGTTCGGCTATCATTTTGCAACCGCTGGGCCATTGCTAAGCTACTGTTAAACCACCGCTCAACCACTTGTTTTATGATTGTTCCTTCTGCACCCTATGTACCCTTTTTCTCTACTCTCTGTTCTCTACTTCTCTATTATCTTCTTTCAATTTCTCTATTATCTTATCTTATGTTTGTTTTTTCACCAAGCACTAAATCCCAAACACTGCTTTTTTCCCATCGATTCTCTATCGCTTAAATGCCAAAAAGCTCAAAGGCTTAAAAGCTGAAAGACAGTGTCTGGTGTTTAGGTTTTGGTACCTAGTGAGAAAATTGCCAAAAAGAAAAGCGGACGGACCCCAAAATATTGGACAAAAATAACTCGTATCAACGTTTTACTAAAACTTCCTTGCCAAAGCTCTGAATTGCATTAAATTGTTTGGGAGTTTTATAACCCAAAGATGAATGTGGTCTTAAGTTGTGATAATAATCCATATATACTAGATACTTTAAATACAAGTCTTTTACACTCTTAAATTTATTTAAAGCAACAAATTCTCTTTCCAGATTCGCATGCTGAGATTCAATAAATGCCTGGGAATCAGGATTATGTTTGTATCCAAATTCATGGATTATTCCTAATTCTTCCATTTTTTCTCTTGTTTTATTTGCTTTGAATTGTGATCCGTTATCTGTTCTTATCACCTCTGGTTTTTCTCCTCTTGCTTTTATCGCTATTTCTATTAGTTCCAGGAAATCTTCATGTGTACATCTCTTTCCTATGTGTGTTGCTACTATGTTCCTGTCATAGACGTCTATTATATCTAACAGTGGTACTATTCCATCTCTACCTGCATTAAAGAACTTTATATCTACTTCCCATAATTGATTCTGCTTTGTTATTGTTCTATTCTGTGCCCTTTTGACTGGGTGTTTTGTCCTGTTTTCATATTTTCTTACCAACCCTAATTCCTTTCTAAATCCATGTAACCTGTTGTGTCCAATATATATTCCATATTTGTAATACAGATAGCTTTTCATCTTCTTTGAGCCCATTGTTTTTATATAGTACTCTGGGTTCATTGCATCTTCATTCTTACACTTTTCCAGTATTAGTTCCTTTAACTCTTCATTCCTTATCTTCCCATTCATTGTATTCACAAATTCGCTTTTCTTTCTGCCTCTTTTCTTGTATTCCTTTGCTTGATTCTTTGTAAATGTTAAAGTAAAAGAGAGCCACAATGTTTATCGAAAAGTGAGCCAGTAAAATAAGAAACCTTCATATATAAATATATGGAGGTAAAAGAAAGGATGATAAATATGGTGGAAAAGCAAAAGATAATAATTGGGATAATACAAGAAGGGAAATCACAAAGAAAAATATCCAGAGAATTGGGAATAAGTAGAAATACAGTTAAAAAATATATAGATGAATATTATAAAGCAAAGAAAGAAATTGAAAAGAAAAACATAAAAGAATTTGAGAAACAGGAATTAATAGATGAAATAATAAACAAACCAAAGTATGTAAGAGAAAATGTATACAAACCAAAGATGAAAAATGAAATTGAAGAATTCATAAAAGAAAAACTCAAGATAAACAAAGAAAGAGAAAAAATGGGACTGAGAAAACAAAAGATGAAAATAATAGATATTTACGAAGAACTCAGAGAAAGAAATTATGATATCAGCTATTCCACTGTCAGAAAATATATAAGAGAACTTCAGGATATAAAAAAGGAAGCATTTGTAAAACAGATATATGAGCCAGGAAACACAGTTGAGTTCGACTGGGGAGATATTAAATTAATCATTGGTGGAAAAATGAAAAAGATACAGGGTGCTGTTTTTGTTCTGGCTTACAGTGGTCATTATTATTCACAGCTATACTACAAACAAAATACAGAGAGCTTCATACAGTCTCACGTTGACTTTTTTGAACACATAGAAGGGGTAACAAAGGAAATAGTATATGACAACATGAAAGTAGCTGTAAAAAGAGTTGCAGGAGAAGAAAAGGAACCAACCGAAGCTCTTTTAAAACTTTCCGCCTATTATCTTTTCCAACCGAGATTCTGCAATATCAGAAAACCTAATGAGAAGGGTCATGTAGAAAGGGGAGTTGAAATAATAAAAAGAAAAGTATTCTCACACAGAATAGAATTCGCAACCTTAGAAGAAGCTCAGAACTATTTGAACAACAGACTCAATGAATTGAATATGAAAAAAGAAATCAGATACGGAGAAGAAAAGGAAAAGTTTGCAAAGAAACCACCTGAACTCGAAGTTGGAGATATGAGATACTCTAAAGTGGATAAATATTCCACAATCACCATAGATACCAACCATTACTCCGTTCCGGAAAAATATTCACAGAAAGCTGTTTCTGTTAAATTATATCCGAAAAGAATAATAGTATATGATATAAAAACAAACAAAATAATTGCAAGGCACGAAAGATGCTATGGATTTTCAGAATGGAAAATGAACATAGATCATTATCTCCTGACATTGAGGAAAAAACCTGGTGCTATTGCAGGATCAATGGCATTGGACCAGTTAAACACACTTCTTAAAAACATCTATATAAATTATTTCACCAAAAAAGAAAAAGAATTCATTGACTTACTTCAATTCATGTACAGGGAAAACATCTCTGTGGATAAAGTGGAAAGCATTATTAACGAATTGGAAAACAAAGGTCATACAGAAATAACCAAGGATAAAATATTAATGATTTGTCAGAGAAAGCAATATACAAAGATAAAGGAAAGTACAATTGAAGAAATATCCAGAAAACATCTGAAGCAGTTGAGTGAGATGGTCCTGTGAATATAGAAAATGAAATATTGGAAATGACTAAAAAGCTCAGATTACCTCATATAAGAAGAAATTTCATAAACATAACAAAAATTGCACATGAGGAACAATACAATTATCTGGATTATCTCAAAGAACTTCTGGAGATTGAAGTTCAAAACAGAGAAGAAGATGCGAAAAAGAGAAGACTGAGACTGGCTCATTTTTCAGAGAAAAAATATTTAGAAGATTTAAAAGTAGAATATTTACCACAGGATGCTAAAGGAAAACTGGGTAAATTGAAAAGTCTGGAATTCATTGAAAGAGGACAGAATATCATTCTTTCAGGAAATGCAGGAACGGGAAAGACACACATTGCAATTGGACTTGGAATTAAAGCATGTATGAATGGATATAAAGTGTTCTTTACCAGTGTCCCATCACTCATAGTACAACTCAAAGAAACGAAGTCGAACAGAACTTTAAGAAATTTTCAAAGCAGATTTGAAAAATATGATTTGGTTATTTGTGATGAACTGGGTTATATCTCTTTTGACAAAGAAGGAGCAGAATTACTTTTCACTAATCTGTCTTTAAGAACAGCCAGAAAGTCCACAATAATAACTACGAATCTTTCCTTTGACAGATGGGAAGAAATATTTTCGGACCCAGTTTTAACAGCCGCTATGGTTGACAGATTAACTCACAAAGCTTTTATGATTAATATGAATGGCAACAGTTATAGATTGAAAGAAACTCGTGATTGGATTAGTTCTTTTAAAACTTAATTTTTTTTACTCAAGTGGCTCACTTTTCGATGAACATTTGGCTCATTTTTCGATTGACAAAAACAATTCTTTTCTTTGAAATGATAATAATATGTGCTTTTCTTTATTTCCAACATCTCTATTATTCTTTTGAATGGATATCCTTTTTCTTTCAATTCTTTTGTTAATAGGTATTTGCCTCTTTTATTCATTCTTCCTTTTCTGTTTTTTTTAATATCTCTTTCAATATTTGATTTTCCATCATTAATGTTCCTAATTCATCTATTAGTTCTTCTTTTTCCATTTCCTTTTTCTTTTCTAATCCATATTCTTTGTATAATACCGGTGGTATCTTTTCTTTCTTTGTCCTTTTGTCTCCTAATACCCTTATTATTTCATCTTCTCCATTTATCCTGTATCTTCCTACCCACCCTGATATTGTTGTTGAGGGTACTGCATATTTATTTGAGAGTCCTTCTAATGTCATTTCTGTCTCTCTGTACTCTTTTATTACTTTTATTTTTAATTCCTTAGAGTATTCTTTTTTCTTTCTCTTCATTCTTTCACCTCTTATCCTTTATTTTATTTTACTATTACTAGTTTCTTTGTCCTATTCTTTTTTGGGGTGAAATAGAAAAGAGGAGGAAGCACCAGAAATGGAGAAAAATTCATCATGATAGATTTTGTTCTACTCCTGAATCTAATCATACAGATATATTTGAGAAACTCGATGTTCCTTTGTTCAGAAAAAAGGTTTTTTCTTTAGCTGGCTCACGATCGTAGTGATCAAAGAAAATATGTGTCCATTTTTTTATGACATATGTAGCTTTTTTACTCGAAAGATAGGTTAACATATCACTTTACTGATGAGCTTCTCTCAACTTATATTATATTCTATTTATATTATATTTTATTTGCAGCAGGATAGATTGCGGACAGCTCGTTTTCCAGGTGTGCATTTCCGTCTTTTAACCGCATCTTTGCCGGTTCTATATATGGATGTATGATTGCTCCGGCAGGACAATGATGATAACATTCCGCACAGAGTATGCACTGTTGCTGGTCTTTGACCATAGTAACCTGTTCGTTCACATTATCAAACATGTTGATCGGACAGGCTGATATACACTTTCCGCATTGTATGCACTTTTGAGAATCGATAGAAACGCGCTTAAACTTTTCATGGATTTTTTCCTGGCTTAACAGCTTAAAAATCAATCGCTCCTTCGGTTTCGAATAACAAAACGATTGGCTATTATCCTTTATGCTTTTGATGTTCTGTGAAGCGATCCTGGTGATTAATTCAACCGCCTGAGAAATAATCATTTCTTCATTTTTACCGGGTAAGTCTTTGCATATCACCTTTGAAGCAGTCTTGGTCAGAGTATGTTCGGCTGCAATTTTAACTCCCAGTATTGATTTGCGTTTTTTCTTCTTCAACAGCTTACCCATTTCTTCAAGTGCAATGCTACTGTGAACTCCGCCGTACGTGACAAACGGAACAGCCAACGCACTATACTTTTCACTGATTTTGGGAAGATGTCGGATTAATCGTAAGACATTGCTTTCCATGTGTCCTGCATATATAGGGCCCCCGATCAACAATACATCATGGGGTTGAAGATCTTTTATCATCTGTTGTTCAATACTGTTTTCTTTCAGATAATTTTCATTTTTTGTAATATTAATAATCTGGACAGATGCTTCTCTTTTTATAAACTCATCTCTGAAGATGTCCGCAGCCCTGAGGGTATGTCCCGATGGGCTGAATACAATGATTGAAACTTTCACAATGATTCCTCCTTATTCAAGTCAGGTAAATTTTTATCGACAATCTCCACAATACCAAATAAAGCTTCCATCTGTTCCTTATTTAATCCGTCAAGATATTCGACCATTTTATCCGTTAATTTTTTATGAAAAAGCTTATGGTTCGCATAGGCAACTTCACCTTCAGTTGTCAGTTTTATAAATACTTCCTTTTTGTTACCAGGTGCTTTGTATTTCTCAATGAGGTTCTTTTTAACTAATTTATCCGCAATTTGAGTCACCGCTCCGTTTGTAATGCCCAATTTCTTTGCTATCGCTGATGCAATTAATCCATTGCCCGGTTCTACAGCATCAATAAAATGAATTTCGGATTGATATAGCAAATGGTTTGTACCGAACTTACGAGGTTTCTTACCGTTTGAATTAATCCTGTTTTGTATTTTTGCTATTCGAAGGAGAAAATCTACTGATTCTTTAATAAAACCACCCCCTCTAATTATTTTAGCAACTAAATTATAATTCATATCCTCATAGTTGTCAATATTGTTTACCTACTAAAATAAATTATAAAATTAATAGGTATTTCCGCATTAAATGCTCCTGAACGAGTCACGAATCATCAATAAATTGAACTAATATCAAGGTTTTAGTTGAAAAAATTTTTTTAAGAAAGATAACAAAAAAATCTTCACCGCAATGTCATTGCGTGATGTTTCTATGCTTCAAAGGGGTCATCAGGTAACAAGTCATTTAAACTGATGATTTTACTGCCTTTGCTTTCATAATAGCGCAGCATTTCGTCAATTTTTCTTTTATCATAACTGGTAATGCAATCCGATAGGACATTAACGTCATAATTTGCTTTGCGTAAGTTGTAACAGGTTGATTTAACACAAGCAACAGCATCCGCTCCTGTTATGTAGAAATCACATATTTTATTTTTACTTATAAAGTCTGTAAATCCTTCACTGGTTAATGCGTTTCCTTTGTATTTTGTAAAAACATTTTTTGATACTATTTTCAAATCCGAAGCAAATTCGGACCCATGTGTATTGGGTTTAAAAGTCCTCGTGCCGGCTGATAAATTTTCATGCCTTATATAAATAACATGAATATTATTACTTACCGCCCAATCAATAGCTTTATTGATATTGTCAATAATATCCCTGTAATTCTTTGTTATATCATTTTGAATATCAATTATTACTAAGGCTTTTTTCTGCATAGCATTTCCTCCTGATAGACAGATTGATTTGTTTGCTTTTTTATTGTACTATGTAATTGTTGACAACAGTATGGCAACAATCTGTAATAATAAAAAAGAGTTTTGAAAGGCGGCTATCAGATGAAAGTTGACAGACTTGTTAGCATTATTATGATACTCCTTGATAAAGAACGTATAGGTGCACGGGAGTTGGCAGATATGTTTGAAGTTTCACCACGCACAATCTACCGCGACATAGACACTATCAACGCGGCGGGTATTCCGATTCGTTCTGCACCTGGAGTGGGTGGCGGCTTTGAAATCATGAAGGAATACAAGATTGATAGAAAGGTTTTTTCGACCGCAGACCTTTCCGCTATCCTGATGGGACTTTCCAGTCTTTCCAACATGATGCGAGGTGATGAACTGGTAAACGCCCTTGCGAAAGTCAAGAGTTTTATCCCAGCCGACAGAGCGAAAGACATTGAATTAAAAGCGAATCAAATATATATAGATTTAAGTCCGTGGATGGGCAACAGGAACACACAACCAAATTTAGAAATTATCAAAACAGCTTTACAGGAAAGCAAGCTACTTTCGTTTGAATATGCGGACCGCTACGGAAATAAAACTGCACGAACGGCCGAACCGTATCAGCTCGTATTGAAAAGTAGTAACTGGTATTGGCAAGGGTATTGCCATAAAAGAAATGATTTTCGCCTGTTCAAACTATCCCGCACATCGAACCTGCAAATACAGGATGAATTTTTTACGCCTCGGGATTATCAAAAACCGCAGTTAGATTTTACTGATATTTTGGCAACTATGCAAACAAAAATCAAAATTCGTATTCATAAATCCGTCATGGACAGGGTGCTTGATTTTTGCACTTATGAACACTTTTCGCCAGACGGTGATGAGCATTACATTGTTAATTTTCCTTTCATAGAAAACGAATACTACTACAATATTCTTTTCAGTTTTGGAGATAAATGCGAGTGTTTAGAGCCGTTGCACATCCGCGCAGAAATGAAGCGCAGAATACACGATATAGCTGCCTTATACGGAAGTTAATACATGGGAGCAGGACGAAAAAGACAAACGAGTTGCCTTACCCATCTTATTCCGTTCCAGCTATCAAGCCTATCAATAGACGGGTAGTATTTCCGGCATGTACCCAAGATACTATTCAATAATGATATGATCGACCGTTCACCAGTACTGGAATTGGACTATCTGTATATATAAAACTCCAGGTGATTATATCCGAATATGACCCGTCATCATCTTTTGCTCTCACTTTGAATGTATGTGAACCTTCTGTTATAAAATTCCATCTGTATTGAGTACCTGTCGTTGTTTGCCACTGCTCATTGTCTTTTTTGTACTCATAACCGATAATCGTTCCATCCAAATTTTTTCCTTTCCATTCAAAGGTTTTCTCATTTTCTCCTGATTTCTCAACAGAAACATTTATTTATTCTATATTTGGATGGGTGCTATCGTAAGGACTTGCTGTCCTACAAATACGAAAACCGAGACAATTGCCACTATTAGAGGGCAAACTGTGACCACGATAAGCCACACGACAATGGTTACCATTAAAACCCCAACTACCGCCACGAAAAACACACCCGAAGCCACCTGAAAATCCCACAGGATTCAGTTCTTCGGTATTTGAATAATTTTCATGCCGACCACTACACCATTCCCAGACGTTTCCGCTCATGTCAAATATTCCAAGTCCGTTCGGCTTCTTCGTTCCAACTTCGTGTGTTCTGTTTCCTGAATTTCCATCGTACCATGCTACTTCATCTATATCATTGCTTCCCGAATATTCATAATTCTGAGTTTCGCTTCCTCCCCGGGCTGCGTATTCCCATTCAGCCTCGGTAGGCAGTCTGTATCCTTCTATTTTAGTTATATCAGTAGTAGTAGAACCAGTAGTTGAATTGATAAATTCTCCCGTTTTCAAATCATAGGCGGACTCTAATCCTTCCTTTTCACTTAACCAGTTGCAATAATATATCGCGCCCCACCACGTTATATAGACTATCGGGAAGTTTTCATTGCTGTTTTTTAAATAAAAATCAATTCCATTATGCCCTATGCGACAACCACTATTGTACACATCTATAAGAATTCTATCATTCTTTGTTCCATCTGGATTTACATCGTAATCATTTAAAAACTCACAATATTCTTTGTTTGTAATTTCATATTTTCCCATCAAAAAATTGTAATTAAAAGTAACCTCATGAACTGGTTTCTCATTATCTTCTTTATCCGTGCTTCCCATCCAAAATGTGCCTTTTTCGACCAGTGCAAACTTGTCTGAGTCATAAGGTCCTATAATTTTATTTACATTCTGATAGTAAGTCCCGCTTATCTCTATTCCTTGAGAAACAAATCCTTTTTCAAAATAAATTTCATCAATTCTATCCTTGTAAACTTTCACTGTCGGTCCTATATCAAGAACGATTTCTATATCCTCGGTTTCCAGTATTCCCTGTATTGTATCTTCGTTTTTCATCAGTATCTTTGTGAGAGGGTTCTCTCCTCCGATGAGTTTTATCGACTCTACTTCGTTAAGGCTGACCGGTATATCTGCATATGTTGTTGCGACTACTATATCTGGGTTCTGGATCGTTCCTGTGAAGTAATTCCCGTTTTTCAGCTTTATGAACTGGGTATTTTCTATCTTTCCCTCTTCGTCTTCTCTTATCTGAAATGATATATGAGAAATTTTTTCCCTTCTTATTGGGATGCTGTAACCGCTCGTGATTTTCAATGTTATCGTCTGCTCATCTATGAATCCGGAGAATCTGCTGCCGTTAATCGCTACGATGGTCTCCATGTTCATCATCTGATCTTCCACACTCATATAAGCTATGTTTTCCGTTGGAATTGTTATATGTGCGTACGACGTTCTTATTGAAAAAGATTCTGTCGTTATTTCCCCCTTCAATATATCTCCGTTTGTGAGATAAACAATATCCACATCCTGAGAGCGGTCATAACTTATCTTCTGTGCTGCAAACGTAAAACTGAAGATCAGAACTAACGATATTAAAATTAATGACAGTTTTTTCATTTCCCCACTCCTTTTAAAAATATTAATAAGGTTTATAAAATAAATATATCACTGATCTCATATATGAATGTTAAAGACAGCAGTTAAATTATAAATAAGTGTGTTGTATAGAAAATTATCAACTTTCTTTATCACACCTTTTAAATCCATATTCCCTGAAATAGATTTCCTTTCTTTTCTCTTTATGCTTTTTCCAGACCGGCATGTACCCAAAAGATACTGTTCAATAATGACATGATCGACCGTTCGCCCGAAGAATTAACGAGTAACCGTTATCATGTCCAGAGAAAGAAGATGTACACCTCATTATTGGTGCAATTGTTACACTTTTCCATTTCAGATTGACTTTCCATACTATGAATTGTATTATTAAGGAAATTTATATCTGTGTTTTGAGATGAATCGTTAAAATATGCAATTTTTTTAGCTAATGAAATGACGATGGAGGATGGCAATGGTATTTGATGCAAAAAAAGAGAGTGAAATGTTTGACAAAGCGGCAGAGTATTATGATAAATTCAGACCCGGATATCCGAAAGAAATAATAGAAACGATAATCGAAAAAACTAAACTGAGTAATAATTCAAAAACTTTGGAAATTGGAGCAGGAAGTGGTAAAGCTACCGAATATTTTAAAGATTATGGATTTAGTATCAGGTGTATAGAGCCAGGCAAAAACCTCGTAAAGAATGGTCAGATAAAATATAAGGATTATTCAAATATTAAATTCGAATGTGGAAGATTTGAAGAGTTGGAGCCGGTTAGTGAAAAATATGACTTAATCTTTGCAGCGCAATCTTTTCATTGGGTTCCTCAACCCACAGGCTATCAGAAATGTGCTGAGATGTTGAAGGAAAACGGAAACTTGGCCCTTTTCTGGAATATGTATTTGATAAATAATAATGAAAATAATAACGATTTAATGAGATTATCAAATAAATATGGTGGTTTTGCGGATTTTTTGAATGAAGAGCAATGTGAAAATAGAATATCTTCAATTGTTAAAGCTATAGAGAATAGCGGATTATTCGAAACACCCATAGTATACAAGCATTTATGGAAACAGGAATATACTGCCGGTGAATACTATGGATTTGTTCTTACCGGTAATCGGTTTTTACAATTGTCAGATGAAGTCAAGGAAATGGCCCGGAAAGAAATAGAAGAACATGCAAATAAGTTTGGGGGTAAAATTATTCGACCGTACTTATGCGTTTTATATTTAGCACATAAGAAAAGAATTTATTGATTTTCTTTCTTTTCTTTATCTTTATACAATCGCTTAAATGTCAAAAGACTAAACTGTCGAAAAGCATAATTGCCTAAAAGCTGAAAAGCGCTATAGATAACAGGAAAAAATCAGTGTCTTGTGTTCAGGATTTGGTGCTTGAAAGACAGTGCTCAGTGTATAGTGTTTTGTGCTTGGTGAAAACCTGCAGAGCAGTAATAGAGAATTGATAAATAGAGAATAGGTAAAATGGGATAAAAAACACACATCAAAAAAGCATCAATATAGCCCACAAAAAGTATTTTAAAGAAAATTTGAATTTCGTATGCTTTGTGATATATTTATATCAGGAGTGTAGTGCCATTTTCTTTCTTATCTTAATCGACAATATAGACTATTTTTAAGCAAATTATTTGTTAGTTTGCTATACTGTTGGGGTTTTTTATGGAGGAAAAACGGAAAAATGAAGAAGAAGATAAAGGTTTAAAGGCTCCGAGCAAGTGCAAATATCTTGTTTGCCTTTTAATAATTACAGCAATATTGGTAGGTGAAGGGATAGTAATTGTATCTTTGATGACGAAATATAAATCGACTATTAATGAAACTGAGATGTTGAACAAAAAATACGAACAGAATCTCGCTGAGCTTGAAAAGATTGAGAATAGCATCAATGAAATGTCTGTGACTGCCACAAGTATTTCTCTTGAAGAATACAATAAATTGAGTCGGGAAATCTCATCATTGAGGTCAGAACTTTTTGAGAATGATGATTCATCTTTATACAGGGACATCACCAATACGATGCAATATCAATACGATAACTTCACAGGAAATCTCACTATCATTCTCACGGTTATAGGTTCTATAATAGCTATCCTCACGATAGTATTCCCGCTATTCAATTATGCATTTTTAAATAAAGATCAACTCGATTCCATGAATAAAAAAGTGAAAGAACTTATAAACTCGATGGATAAAAAAGTGGATGAAAAAGTAACTGAATTGAACAAAAAGATAGATTATAATATAGGAAAATTACAAAACGACGTAAAAGAAGCGAAAAAATCTGCTGAAGATGCGAAAAAATCTGCCGACAAAGCAATAGCCGCCGCTAAAAATTCTGAAAAATCACTTGAAAATATCAATAAAAAATATATTGAAATAGAAAAACAAGTTCAGGAGGTAGTAAAGGCTTCTAAAAAAGCAAGCGAAGCTGAAAAAGAATCAAAAATAAATTCTCTTTTCTCAAAAGCTTATAACAGTAAAAATTTAAAAGAAAAAATTGAAATTTATTCTGAAATATTGGAACTTAATCCCAAACATGTATTAGCTTATAATAATCGTGGAACTGCTTATGCTCACAACAAAGAGTACGATAAAGCTATTGCGGACTATTCTAAAGCTATCGAGTTGGATCCTAAAGATCCTGATTATTATAACAATCGTGGAAATGCTTATAAGAATAAAAGAGAATACGATAATGCAATTGCTGACTTTGATAAAGCTATCGAGTTGGATCCTAAAGATCCTGATTATTATAACAATCGTGGAAATGTTTATGATGATTTAAAAGAATACGATAAAGCCATTTCTGACTATGATAAAGCTATCGAGTTGGACCCTAAAAATCCTGGTTTTTACTTAAATCGTGGAATTGCTTATTATAAAAAAGGAAATTATGATAAAGCAAAAAAAGATTTTGATTATGCAATTAAATTAGATCTTGATTTTTCTTATGCATATGGTTCTTTAGCAGAAATGTATTCAGAAATGGGTAATGAAGAAGAATTTTATAAATGCCTTGATATTGCATTAGAAAAGAAATATCCACTTCTTAAGGCTATCGAAGATGAAGAATTAAAGAAACTCTATGACAAATACAAAACAGAAAAGAAATTCAAAGACCTTATGAAAAAATACAATATCGATTATCCTTTTGAATAAAAAACATAAAATCATTTTTTTCAGCATTTATCTAATAAATAAAAAGGATATTGGGGGTATTAGTCTGAATTTGTATTTTCACTTTTTGATTATTAGTTAAAAAGAGAAAAAAGCTTCTTTGTTATTTTATCAAACTGACAAATTAGAGTTTTGAGATATTCACTGCAATTTATAATTTCATTTTCTTGTTGATAAACTAAAAGCACAAAGAATATTTCGAGGTCATTAGCTCGAAACTTAAAAATAGTTTTTAGGTGATAAGTGAAGAAAAATAAATCAAAATAAATGGTGTCTGTCAAGAAGAATCATTGTTCTTTATGATTCTTCGACCGAGAAAAATCGCATGAAATTGCTATGTTTCAAGGCACTTTCAGATTTTTCGAAGAGAACCTTATCCTTACAAGGTCTAAAAACGCTTTATACAATTAGGTTACAGGCAATAATAAATGGTGTCTGACCCTATTTACCAGACCTATTTACCACTATTTACCCAGACCCTATTTACCCAATCATAGAATCATTTTGTATTCTATATTGTTATGAAAGGATCTTTCCTTATAAAAAATTTATAAAAAGTACAAACTGATTTTCAAATAAAGATTGCAGAAAATATAAAATATAAAACGATACAACAGAATTTATAGAGATGTTCATTCCAGTTTTTTTAAGTCATTTTCCAATTGTCGTAATCCTTCAAGAATTTCATCAAAAGAAGGTTTTTCTCCAAATATCATTGCCTGCATTTTATTATAATCTTCTTTTAAAACTCCTATAATTTCAGCAGGCGGCAATAGTTTTATTGTTTTTGGATAGGCTTCATCATATTTTGCCCAAGTGGAATGATAAAATTTATCCTTAAACTTGATAACACTTTCTAATAATTCAATATCATCAAAGGCTTCTTGCTTTATTGGAGATTTTGACAACATATACAAATCATAATAATGTCTGGAGTATCTGGCAGGAAACCTTCCGTTTTTTCTGTTTGCTTCTCTATGCAAAATAGTGGCTTTTTCCCAAAAAGTTCTTTTCGCCTCAACCATTCTAATGAACGTTTGTCCTTTATTAAAAACTTTAGGGTATTCTTCTGCAGCATAGGGTATGATATTCTTTTCTACACATGGAGTCCATTGTGCGAGTGGGCCCATTTCTAATCTTATCTCCTGCAATATACTTTTATCACTGAAAATTTGTGGATAATTGAATTGAATCGTTTGAGGATTGTCACCGTCTATAGAAATTGAATAATCACTTAAAAATGTTTTTACTATCTCTTCTAAATGTGGAACAAATTCATTTTTTAAAAATTTTTCTGTTTTGATTCCCGCTTCTTCATTGAATTTAATTTGCTTAGTATTGGATCTTTTTTCCCATGGTTTGTTGACAGAGTATCCCAGAAGGCGCCAATCAATAATCAAATCAATATCTTCGGAAAATCTTTTAATGACGTTATATCCCTTTGAAAGAGATGTGCCTCCTTTGAAAGAAATTCGTTTAGAATATTTGCTTTTGTGAAACAAAAGATCGAGTAAGAAACAGACCCAAAAATCCTTTTCAATAATAGCCATGTTCATATTCTTTTTAGCAGCTGTATTAGTGAATAAAGTTTCTAAATTTTTTCTTTTGCCTTTTATGAGTTCATACATCCTTTTTATTCATCTCCAATAATTTGTTTATCTCTTCATAAATCCAGTTTCTACTTTGATTTGCTTTGATTTTTAATTTTTTCAATTCTTTGTAAGAGAATCTTTTTAAAATAATTTTTTCAACTTTCTCAGTGATATTTCCACTTCCCAAAAATTTCAACGCTTCTACAAGCGCTGCTTCTTTAAAGCTTAAACTGGATATTTCCCGGATAGTTCTGTGTTTAAATTCAACTTCTCTTCCATCTGCCAGCTTAATGACTTTTGAAGGTCCATCGGTAACATAGCAATACACATTAGGAACTTGCGAAGACAAACCTAAAACATTCAATGCGGTGTCACCACAGGGTGCTAAGGATAATTTGTAAAACTCCGCATATGCTTTAACAAAATTTTCCTGATTCAAAGCTGTCTCTTCACCTAAAAATTCATTAAAATCTACAGGTTTATAAAAACCCCGTGATACTCTTGATAACTTCCCGTTCTTTACCATTCTTGACAAAATTTTTCGAATATTATCATAATTATCAATATCTCTAAAACTCTGAATGGTATAAACCGTTGTTTTTGGATTTTTTTTGATTATATTTTCAATTTTTTTTGCGGTGCTGATTTCAGTCATTATATTCACCTCATTATGTCACAATTATTATATATTATTTGTGACACTTTTTCAAATAACTCATTATAAACACCAACTTAAAAACGATGTAAAAACAATAGATGAACGATAGTTAAGCAGTAGGGAAGCAATTCTGCTTTTTAGCCTTTAGGCATTTCTGCTTTCCCCCTTTAAGCGATAGATTAGCTATAAATGGTGTCTCCTTTGTCCTCCCTCAACACTAATCACCGTTTTTCAAATCCCACCCATCAAATTCACCAAATTCGACAAGAATAACATCTTTTAAATTCATAATATTCTCCTCAAATCCATTTTTAGATACAAAGATATATTTCTTTATTTCAAAGGGTAGTTTGCTTGTTTTTTCAACTAGTTTTTTATACTCTGAAATCCCAATTGTTTTATTTGTCCATTTGCATTCACCTGCAAACCATTCATCATTTTTTTCTGCAAGTATATCTATCTCAACATCCTTTATTCCAATAGTTTCCAATTCTATCGAAGGAGAATTTTTTCAAAAGAAATTTTCTATTGCTTCTCCTCTTCAAAAACAAATGAGCAATACTGATTGAGATTCACTATGATCTCCTTCATAACCTTCGTTACTCATTATCATTTTCAATGAATGATAAATTAGGATAAATAAATCTGAACCAGAAAGCAAAAAGGTTATCCTTTATTTTATAAATACCCTTTCTTGTTCTCAATGGATTTTTTTCAGTAATAGGAACTACCTTCTTTAATCAAATCAAGAGATTTCAGAATTTTTAAATATGGTTGAATCTTCCTTGAATCGTTATATCCTATTTTTGAAGAAATTTCTCCAGAACTTTTATAACCAAAGGAAATAGCTTCCAGAATAGAATGATAAATTCCTTGGTTCTCTTAACTCTTCAGATAAAAGAAACAACGGTTCTCTCTTTCAAAGGGCTATCTAACTTTAAAAATAAGTTATTCAAATTATCTAATCCGCTTTTATTCAAATCTATCATTCTTAGATATTGAGGGATTCCACCTAAAACAGCATAATAAGTAAGAATATCATGATAATTTTTGGGTTTGGCTTTTTTGAAAAATTCAACAACATCAGAAAATTTTACCGGAGTTAATTTTGAATATTTTGTTTTTCTTCCAAATAGAGGATTCTCATAGGATAAAAGATCATACATAAAACTAATGCTTGAACCGCAAAGAATCAACTTCAAATCAGTTTTCTTGTGGTCAATAAGAGCTTGAAGAATTGAAGGGATTTCATTCGCAGCACCTACAATATACTGAAAACTCATCTAGAACCAAGGTAATTAATTTTTATCGGAATTTGAGAAAACAAAATCAAAAGCTTCCTCCCAGTTCTTAAAATGAATTCCCTTTATATCTGCAATTTCAGAAATCTGCTTAGAAAAAGAATCAAGTAGATATTCACTGGTAATTTTGTCTTCCGAGTGAAAAATATTCCCTTTCTTTTCTGGGTAGAGAATTTTAAAAAGGTATGTCTTTCCTATTCTCCTTCTACCATAGAGAATTATATAATCCAAAACCAGACTTTTTAAAAAAATTATTTAAAATCTTTCGTTCGTTAGTCCTGTCATAAAAAATCATGTAATCATCCTTTTTTTAAATTTATATACTAATCGTGATTATACTAATCTTAATTATACTACAAAACACTATTAAAATAACGTGAATCGGAAGAGATTTGGAAAAAGATACCTTCTGGTGTGTATTAAGAAGAATTTCATGTAAATTTATGAAAAACTTCGATCGATAAAATCTGTTTGAATCATCTACAAAAATGTGATCTGAAGCCATTTTATTATTACTAATCACTTTTCTTTTTCGGTCTTCCTCTTTTTCTTATAATAATTTTTTGATTATCTTCCAAAGATTCGTTAATTTTCTCTATCTTTTCTTGACTGAAAAAAGGCTTTCCGGATCTAGTTTTCATTTTAAACTCTCTCATAAAATCTTCATCATCTGGTACTCCTAAATATTCTCTCCATCCTTCCGCATTCCAATTAAATCCTAACTCATGCAGATCATTTAAAAAAGAGAAAATTGAAAATGGATAAATAGGGACAGTACCGAGAACTTGTTCTGTAGTTCGTGTGGACTGTCTCGTTTTATCCAATATATCTTCATCTTTTTTTCTCGCAATGCTCTGACCCGCCTCATCCAAATATTCAATTAACTGTCTTCTCTTGAAAAATCCCCCGAATGCACTCCAGCACTACTCCATAAATAATCCCAGGGATACTTAACAATTCCTGCCCTTACTGGATTTCTCTCAACATATCTAACCGCTTGATTCAAATGCTTTTCTCCCAAAGGACAAGAAAAAAATCTTCCCTGCCATAAATGACCATTATTTCTATGCTTTCTATTAAAATATTGAGAATATCTCATTATGAGCATATTTAAAAGTAAATGCAAGAGAATCACTCTTTTCAGGAACTCCAATAAAATGAACATGATTAGTCATAAGACAAAAAGCATAAATCTTTAAATCATAATCCTCTGCGTACTTTGAAATAAATTCAAGATAAACCTTTTTTATCCTCATCATCTTCAAAAATTTTTTTGTCTGTAATTTCCTCTTTTGAGTAATATGATGCGCTACACCTTCCAAAACTATTCTTGCTTTCCTCGGCATTTATCGAGCTCCTTTATCAGAAAAAATTGGAGGATCCATTTAATCAGTTTTTTCTTTGTTTGTTTTTTATTTTTCATCAGCATCGTTAGCGTCTTTTACATCTTTATCATCATTTATATCTTATTTTATCATAAAATGGTGTCTGTCCTCTTTCCCTATTTACCCTATTTACCCTTAAATGGTGTCATGTCCCTATTTACCCCCTACTATTTACCCCAATTTACCCCAAAGAATATATCGAGGTCATTAGCTCGAAACTTAAAAATCAGTTTTTGATTGGCAAAGTGAAGAAAAATAAATGGTGTCCCTATTTACCCGAAAAACATGGAAAAATATCTCTATTCATCTACTTGCCTCTTTTCTGCAATGCTTATGAATAAAATTGATGTCCATATTTGATTTTGATTTATATATAAGTATCAAGTTTTTTTTATTGAATAACTGCTATTAAAACACCTACTTTACTTATAGGAATAACCAAATATTTTAAGAAACCACAAAAATAAAATTTTTTGTTTTTTTCCTTATCTTTTCTTTTTTTCTTTTTTATTATGTATTTTATTTCTTCCTCATAATCAATCTTTGCTTCTTTTTTTCTTAATTCTTTTTCTATTTCTGAAAATTTCAAATTATTTTTCAATTTTCGAATTAAGATCAATAATATCTATTTCTTATATCTTCGATCTCATTTGTATATTCTTTTTGAGAAATATAGCTACTTAGTTCATACAACCATTCATATTTCATCTTTATAAAAAAATATAAATATAAGAGTAAAAAGAAAAAAGAAATTGAATGCATAATAAAACGGATTTTGTAATTCATATCCCCAAAAAAGATAACTTATTATTGATAACAGAATATTTAGCAGTGAAAAGAAAAAATCAGAATTTTAATGATCCTTTGTGCAATCAAATATTTTTCTTCCTCATGAAGAATATTTGCTTCCTTTCCAAGAATGTAATATTAATATTTGATATGCAATTGCTGAAATAGTTATCGGAATAAATCCCAACAAAAATTGAATATGCGATTCAAACCTAAAATAATAGCGGAAAAAATTCCTAAAATAGAGAAAGAAATAAGTAAAATAATAGTAAAGTAAACAAAAAATTTTATAAACCACTTCATTTTTTTATTTTCAAAAATAAGTCCATACATAAAAATAGGAACGAACAAAAATATTATAAGTCCTAAATGAATGAAAAATTTATCAATTATACTTTTGTTCATTTTAAAAATATATTCGAAATTGAAATAAAAAAAATCTTTATTTTTAACTAATATACAAAAATCTCTGATAGTAGAATTGATTATTTTGTAAATAGAAAAATATACAATAGTCAAAAGAATAATATAAGAAAATATTTCAACCATTTTCATTTTGGAACATTTTTTCATCTTTTCCCTTTTTATATTCAAAAATACAGAAGTTTGCCTTTTCGATAATCCTTCTTTTCTTTTTAGAATATATTCTTCCAAAACAGAATTATTCAATCTTTCTTCTCTTGTTACTGATCTGTACTCTTTTACATACTTCGCAATTGTTTTTTTCTTTAAATCGAAAATCCCAGCCATTTCCTGGAGAGAATATTCTCTGTCTTGTAATAATTTTTTTCGAGCATTCAAATCGTTATCACAAATGATTTCTCACTCCTTTAAGCTATTACTTTGTTTTTGATTTTCAATAATATTTTGACTATTTTTAAAATCCTTTTTTATAACCCTTTATCAGGCATATTGCTATAGTATTTATTTTTTAAAAAAATATATAAAAACACTTTTTCCAACGAGAGTTGGTTAAATAGTTTTTATAATTAACTACTATATGAGATTTCTTCACTACAAACTGAGAAATAAGAAAAAATAACAATAAAATAAGAATATATACCTGAATTTATTATAGCACTTGAAAATAATTATCAAGAAATATCGCATTCAATTATTATAGAATCATTTTGTATTCTCATACATAAAAATTTTTAAGAAAAATAAATGGTGTCTGTCAAGAAGAATCATTGTTCTTTATGATTCTTCGACCGAGAAAAATCGCATGAAATTGCTATGTTTCAAGGCACTTTCAGATTTTTCGAAGAGAACCTTATCCTTAATAAGGTCTAAAAACGCTTTATACAATTAGGTTACAAGCAATAATAAATGGTGTCTGTCCTTATTTACCCATTTACCCCTATTTCATCTATAACTCTGATAAATTTTGGATCATTTCTTGAATCTACATCGTTATCAGTTGTTATCAACATTTTAGTGTCATAGGCACGCGTATAACGCCCATTAGTGTAGCCTCGATTATTTTCATGAATTATTCCTTGAATATTTTTTAGGTACTTAATTTCATTTTCTAACAGGGAAAACAGATTTTTTTGTTCCAAGTAATATTGAATTTTGTCTTCTTGAACCTCAAAAACATCTTCCCAAATATCATTTTTCTTTAATTTAATAATAATTCTTATATTTTGATAGCATCAATTCTAATCGCATAATTTGGTTCGTTTTACCAATTTTCTTTTTCAAGATTGTTTCTAAATTGGCAATTAAATAATCTTCTTTATCTTCTTTATCTTTTTTAATTTCTGTATCTAAATAAATATATATATTTTCATTTTTGTTTCTTTTATAAAAATCATATTCATTTAATTCCATAAAATCTTCATCATATAATTTTATAAAATTTTCATTGCTTTCATATACATAAAATAATAATTGCCCAGCCTTAATTCTATTTAATATCATTTCCAAAGCTCTCAAGATATTAGATTTTTCAGACATTCTCTATAATTTGTAATTTCATTTTTTTGTTGATAAACCAAAAACACAAAGAATATTTCAAGGTCATTAGCTCGAAACTTAAAAATCAGTTTTTAGGTGATAAGTGAAGAAAAATAAATAATGTATGTCCCCAAAGTGGTAATCCTTACAACTTGAATTAAAATACAGTTTTAATAATTTTTTTCACACCATTTATCAAATCACTAACCTCATCATTATTAGGTTCTGTATTTTTGTCATGATCACACAAATTACGAACGTCAGCCAGATATTGTATAAAACGCCATGTTGACATCTCTATAATTCCAGCATTTTTCAAAATATTGTTTAGATCAGCTATATTAGGATTTTTCTTTGTGACTTTCACATTGTGGTTATTGCAAACTTGCTTAAGATGTCGCTCAAGAACTACACCAGCAAGTGCACCAGCCGATCTGTTAAACTTATGTTTTATCAGTTCAGTTGCCGCTGCTATCTCAGAATCAAATAAATCTGCTTGTACCAATTGTTGAATTCTAAACAAAGAGCTCTCAAATATTTTTCTGCAGATTTAAGAATTGCAAGCTGTTGTTCAAAATGCGGAATTGCTATGCTTGAATTGACTGTTCTTGTTTCCACTCTTTGAAGAAAATCTTCTATCCTGTAACTTTCAAAATTAATATTTTTACGCACTTTTGGCTTTTTGTAATGGTTAACAAAATCATCGAATCTGTCCGGCAGCAATTGTTTAACAACAGTCATAGCTTCTGAGTACCACGACTGATATTCATTATAAAACGAAGGAATATCTTTTGAATTTTTTCCTAATTTTGCCAATATTTTCTTCGCATTTTCAGGAAAGCACTCTATTTTCAACGCTAAAAGTAGATCATTTCCCTTTTGAATAAGCGATTCAAGATCTCTCTTATATACAAGACAAATTACTTTGCATTTTTATATAACTCCTCTCCTAAAAATATTACTTAATAATCTATGAAAATAATAACATACTTCTATGATTTCCTAATTTATGCACATATTTTGGAATTTTAATAATCTTAAATCATCTTCCATTAAAATTTTCCGTTTTTAATGATGATTTCGCTAATCGGAGTGAAGATATTGTATCTCTCAAATTTTTGTCAATTTTGGTTATTTAATAAATTAAAATTGTACAAATAAAGGTAAATTATTTACTTGAATAAAACTGTTTAATTATATTAATTTCCTTTTTCATCTTATATTTTCTTAATAACTTAATTAAAGATTCGTGATCAAAAAAACAAGAAATTTCTTTAGGTTTTTCCTTGCTATTATTTTTTTCTTCCAATACCTTCAAGGCCTCTTTAGAAAAATGTGCAGTCGTAATATAACAAAATTTTGAAGGTTTTGGATCTTCCTTCTTATACACCTTTTTTTTACATAAGGCAAGAGTATGATTCAAAAACCACCTTAAAGTATCTTTTTCAGGTTTTTTCGTTTGCTCGTTATACTTTCCTAAAGGAATTATGCTTTCTTCCTTATATCCTTTCAATTCAAAAAAGATATCCTCTTTTTTTCATATCAACATGATAATCGCATTCAAAATTATCACCATTTATTGATCCTTTAAAATTATGACAAATACGCGCATCCCTTTCATTGTATATTTCCCTAATTACAGGGAACATCAAATATTCAAAAAAATGACCTTTAAGATTCTCATAATTATCAGAAACATCTGATTTATCAATTTTACCTAAATTATCTTCGATTTTTTGAGTATAATTTTCATCACTCATTTCTTCTATATTTTTTTCAACTTCATCTTTTAATGATTTGTATCCATTAACAATTTCAAGGGAATTTTTCCCTAAAATGGAGCCTATGTTAAAACACATATAATTGTTGTATTTAATATTTTTTAATGCTGTTGGGGAAAAATCATAAGCAAAGATAATCGGCAAAACTTTGCGTGGTTCATTTTTGACACTGAATATAATTTTTTCAACACGATTTTTAAATCCTTCAAAATCATATTCCTCATACTTGTCTTTGGAACAAAAATCTATTACAACAATAGTTTGAAATTTTTTATCCTTTGTCCCTAATCCAATGGTATTAGTATATGCCCATCCATCCCAATAGATGTCGTTTTTACGAATGCCAAGAAAATTATTACCTGGTCCTTTAAAAACATAATCTGAGTTTATAATGTTTACCCTTTTTAACCAGTACAATAACAATTTAAGTAAAATTGTGCTACTTTCCAATCTATCTAGTTCCTGCTCAAACTGTCTTTCATCTTCAAAAATTGATGGATAACATACAAATTCATATTTTCCTTTATATATTTTTTTTTCAGCTATTTTAAGATAATTTAGATCATTCAATATATTTTCCACCTTTACAGCATGAGCGGAAACTATCATGGCAGCAACCTGCTATTTTATACAGTTCACCAAAACTAAGTAGTTTTTTATTTCTTTTCAATGCAAAAATAACTCTAGAAAGAGCGGGTTTATGTTCTTTTATTACGTCTTTAAATAAATCATATCCCCACAACAATTTTTTTGAAAAATATGCATATTGATTTTTGCCAAATTTCATAGGTTTTGAATTTTGAATTTTTCCATCTTGGGATCATTTGGATATTATTTTTCTGAGATTATCCTCCTTGCAATCCGGAAATTTTTCACGTAACTTTTCTACTAATTCAGATCCAACGAAAGCTTTTTCTTCTTGATCTAATAATTTAATGATAAATTCTTCTTGTTCCTTACCCATAATTCACACTCCCCTTATAAATATTATTTAAAATAAAAGGCGACAGAAATTTTTTTTAAAAATCTTTTTATAATATTGTTGCATTCAGCTTATATAACAAAATTTTTATTTCAAAATATAACTTTTTATCATAAAAAATATGCGACAATTATAAAGTATGAACAACATTTTTTATATTTCTCAATCATTTAGTTACTTAATACAAATCTCCAAAATCAATTTCTACAAACATCTCTGATCGTGATCAAAAACTCAAAAAATCCATCATCCGATTCAAAGTGGGGAAGGAATATATTTTCTTTATTTCTTTGCCATAGTTAACAATACTCAATAATTTCATTTAGTACCTGAAAAGGATAAAATAATTATTTTAAAAGCAATTACTAAATATTTAAACAATGTTCGTCACCATCTATTTGTAATCCAAACATTATTTCACTATAAGCCTATATATTCTTTTAACTTTTCATCTTCAGAAAATAACTGAATGAGATCTTCCATAGTACTTTTATAAAGATTAAAAAATAATTCCGCTTCATTATTTGAAATTTTCCCGTTTATTTGTATTAATCTTTTTATTTCTTTCTCGCTGGAAATTTTATATCTATAAACTGTATTTATTAAAGAAACCAGATCATTAATTTTTTTTGATTTAGGATTTTCTTTTATAAATTTATATGAAACACTGTCGTGGCTATATATATCATTTTTAATATTCATATTTACTAACGAACTCTTTCTGATTAAGCATGGATAACAATATCCACAATTAATTGGATACTCATTTTTTTCCCATCTTGCAACACATGGATGCGAACAAGATATTGTTTTTCCGGCTCCTTCTATAAAAGCTCTCTTACTTTTTACCAGTTCTACAATATCTTTTTTTGATTTATAAGAAAATTGATTTATTATTTTATTTTTTATTCCAATATGTTTAAGAAGATCATTAAAATCATTTATAAAAAAAGGGTGGGTAGTCCTTGTACTGCAAGATCCTCTTCTACTATTCGTTAGTGGAATGTTTATTCCTATAAATCCATTTTCGGGAATATATACTGGTATAGACTCGCCCATACATCCAGCAATTAAAATAGCTGCACTCAAAAAAAGTAATGATCTTCCACGAGAAGAAGTTTCACAATCTTTATCTTTAGCTTTAATCCCTTTTTTCACGGGAGGTCTCGAATTTGCACTGAAATTGAAAAAGTTTATATTTTTATCTCCGTTTTCTTTATAAATTATATTGAATAATTCTTCTTGTCTTTTTCTTAACCTTGGATATTCATTATAACCAATAAATAAACAGGAGGTTTCTCTTTCTAACAAATCGATTGCTCCACAAAAAGAATCTAATCCACCAGAAAAAAGAGAAACATTTGCATGTTTTAAAGGAGAAATATTCATCTGTAAATTCAAATATTTTACATCAGTTTTTCTGAAATTTATGTCCCATATATCTCCTGTTAAATATGAAAGTAACCTTTCCCACCATGATTTTGTTTCTACCCATTTCTCAAAGTTCAATACAGGAATGGAAATTTTGAGAACTCTTGTCCAATTATCATAAAAATTTTTTCTTTGAATCTTCTTATCCACTGAAAATATCGAAAGAGCTATTATAAAAAGATCTTCGTATATATAATCAAATTTTTCCTTTAATACCATCTTCAAAATATTTTTGATATTTGAATAAACATTGCCTTTGGGTTTTTCATTTATAGAAAATAAAAACGAATTTCTATATTCGTTTGTTGGAAAATCATACTTTCCTTTTTTTATCCATACTTTCTCTAATTCACTCATTTATTATCCTTATAAAATTTTATAAAAAAATCATAAGCCTTATTAAGCATTTTTAATACAAAAAAATTATCTGCTAAAGAACTAAAATTAATACTTTTCATTTTGTCAAATGATAAAGTGTATATACTATTTCTTATATATTTATTTATTTCGTTTATTATCTCCCACGTTTGTTTAATTGTTTTAATGTTTTCAATTTTTTCAAAAAAACAGGATGAAAAATACATTTGAATATAATTTGTTAAAATTTCTTTCATTAGTATTTTTGCGTCTATTTTTTCTAAATTTTCAAAATCGATAATATCTAAATTTTCTAGAGATTTTGACAAAGCATTTATCATTATTGAATCATCTCTCAAACTGGCATCATCAGTATAAAAATATAAAATTTCTTTCAAAATAACATCACTTGGGGAATCAAGCAAATTTTCGAAGCCAAACTTTTCTAAAGTATTCTCTAATCCTTCGTTAATAACACTAAAAATAAACCCCATTAGTCCTGCAACTGATTTAGAAAAGACTTTTTTACTTGATTCATTATTTTTCATTGCCACAGAAAATTGTGCTAAAACTTTTGATATCGAAGTATTCTCTGGATCATTTAAATAATTTGTAACAAATCGCTTTGCTAATTTCCATTCGTCATCATTTGGTGGAATATAATTAGTGGAAGTACCCATTGAATCACTCCTTATCTAGATTATCAATAATTTCAATATAAATTTTTTCTTTTAAATTTTTTCCCTTTCATATTATTTAGCATCTGAATAACCTTTTCATTTTCTATCTTAGCCCACCTCACAAAATAAGGAATAAGTGAAGGAGTCAATTTATTTTTTGGTATTCTTTCTATTTCATTGAGTATTTTATCCCTATCTTCTTCAAATTCCATAAATAAGGTATCAATTTTAAAAAAAGCCAAATTTCCTTTACTGATCTTTTTAATTAATATATTTATTACCTTTTTCATTTCCCTTTCATCCAATTGTTTTAACTTTTTTATAATAGCAGAAATATTTCCTGCAAAAGAATATGATAATTCTTCAACGATCTTACGGGCATCATCTGATAATCTGTAATAACTCTCTTTCTTTATTTTTTCTCTCGAAAGATAAAAATATTTATCCAGCTTATAACTGTATAAATCATAAGGTTCACTATCAAACCATCTGATTATTTCAGACGTTTTCCATTTAGGATTACTTTTATCTTCTTTTTCCGATTTAATATCGTTTGTAAGTTTTTCAAGTTTTTCATTTTTTTTATCAAATTGTTTATCCCATTCACATAACTCCTCAAAACAATCAGAGGAAATTTTTTGTAAAACCAGTAATTTCACCAATATCTTCATATCTAGATCATTATTAAAATAAATATTTGATAAAGCCTTTTTTGTATAAAATGTATTTAAAAATCTTTTTGTTTGTCTAGGGTTTCCTTTTAGTGAAGAAGCAATTATACTTCTTATATTATCTATTACTTCAATATCTTCGTTCATTTTATCAAAAGATCCCTTTACTTTATAAGGATCTTTAATTTCGTTAATCATTTCAATAATCTTTTTTTTAGATATTGAATCTTCCTCTAACATAAGATGTCCATTAAATATATTGGCGAGAAGTTCTTGGAATTTTTCTTTTTTAATATATTTTTGAACAATCAATAATAAAAGGTAATTTTCTATATCCTTTGAGGATAATTTGGGAATATATATTGGCAGTTGAATGATTTTTTCTATATATTCCGTCGATATATCCACTTCAGAATTTTCAATTACTGGATATTTTTTTTTGAATGGCATATTCTATAACCTTTTCATCGGCCGCTACAATAAAAGTAGTTCTTTTAACTGATAAAAATAATTTGATTGCTTCCAGAGACTCAATAATTTTTTCCGGGGTACATCTGTCTAAATCATCGACAAGAACAATTAAATTGTTGATGTCTGATTTTCCAACCATCTTTTCAAATCTTTCTTTAAAATTACTTATATAATTAATGCCATTTACTTTTTCTGGAGCTTTATTCTCAACAACTGATTGCAGAAAGGGAATACTATTAGAAAGTAATTTCAATCCCAATTTAATATAATTTACATTTTTAAACATATCGGATATGTCATCTTTAATTTTTTCAGCTATGCTTTGGTTTTTTTTCATTTCGTTGAGCAGTGCTTCAATTATTGACGTTTTTGCATCTTCATAAGTTTCGTACAACCACGCATTTATATGAATACAGTATAGTTTTTCTCCTTTTTCTCCAATTTTTTTTGATATTAAATTTAACAAAGTAGATTTACCGGCACCCCACAAACCAAAAATGCCTATGGTTAATGGGTTGTTCTCATCATAATTAACAATATCAAATATTAATTCTGCGTATGGATCATAAAACAAAATATCGATATCAGATGCATTATCTAACCACATTATTTTCCTCAAAACATCATTATTCAATTTTTGTCGATAAGATAATAAGAAAGCAATTCGCTAAAACTTTATACGTTAATATAGCATATTTGTTATTATTTGTACAAACATTTTTTGTACTATTAATTTTTCAAACATTATTTCATATCCTATTTATATTTCATTTGAATAATGATTTCCCTGCACCATTTGCTTTCAGAACTTTTATATTATAGTCTCACATTTTATGTAACACTAATATTACGTATATTGTATGATTTTATTGAGCATTATGATAAAATATTAAACTGTAATGGAATGACAATATATAATTTGTATATTACTGTTCCAGGTACTGAACAATTACTGATTTCGAGGTAAACATAATGGATTTAAACAGTATTAAAAACACGATTTTATGGAAACATTTGAATTCAGGTTTCAGTGATGATTATGAGAGCATTGCTAAAGGTTTGGCTTCTAATCTTATTTCAATATGTAAAGAAGCTTCAGATAGAATGAAGAAATGTCTGGCGCTCCACAAAGAATTTACATTACATGATGAAATACATCTTCTTAATGTAACAGAAATTATGGCAAAAATTCTAGGCGATAAAGGCATTAAAGTATTAAATCCCGTTGAAGTTTTTTTGCTTATTTTATCTGCTTACTATCATGATATTGGAATGGTAATGGACGATGATAAGATAAATTCATTAGAAAAAAATGATGACTTTAAGTTATTCAGGGAAAATTGGATAATTGAACATCCTAATTACAGAGAAATTGAAAACCAAAGAAGGGAAAATCAGGGAAACTACACACAGTCGTATGATGATTTAAGATGCGCCTTGTATACCGATTTTATCAGAACAAATCACGGGACTTTATCTAAAAATTTTGTAGAAGAAAATTATTCCAACGACAAACTTTGGGAAGTAGATGGTATAAATATATCTGGTTTTGTGGGCAGACTATGTTTATCTCACAGTAAAGACATTCACTTTCTGGAGGATGATTCTGAATTTAGAGTTGATGAAAACATAGCAACTTACAATGTTAATATGCCTTATCTTGCTATAATACTCCGGTTAGCAGATATCCTTGATTTTGATCGCGCGAGAACACCGGATGCTTTGTATAAATCAATCCATTTTACAAATGAAATAAGTTTAAAAGAATGGGAAAAGCATCGCTCTGTGAAGGGTTGGGAGATATCAAAAAACGTAATTAGATTTTCTGCCGAATGTACTCATCCAATTTATCAAAAAACAGTATTGCAGTTTATGGATTTGATTGACTCTGAGTTGAATGATGCAAAATCGATTGTAATGAATTTCCCAAATAAAGTATCAAAATACAAGCTAAACTTGCCAATGAAAGTTGACAGAAGCAGAATTAAACCAAAAAACAATAGTTATATATATCATGATTTAGAGTTCTCCTTGTCCAGAGATGAAATAGTCAAATTGTTAATGCTGGAAGAGTTATATAAAAATTCTTTTTTATGCATTCGTGAATTATTGCAAAATTCGCTCGATGCACTACGATATCGCAAAAATATAATAAAAAAAGATCTTGGAAGTGAATGGACCGAGGGAAAAGTAAAATTTAAACATTATCTTGATGATTTTGGACGAGAAGTTTTATTGTGTGAAGATAATGGGATCGGCATGGATGAAAAAATCATTATAAATCATCTCACAAAAACAGGGAGAAGTTATTATAAATCCCCCGATTTTGAAAAAGAAAAAGAGGAATTTGAGAAAAAAGGAATAGTTTTTTATCCGTGTTCTCAATTTGGCATTGGTTTTATGTCCTGTTTTATGATCGGTGACTCAATTACCATTAAAACAAGAAAATATTATGGAGATGAAAAGCAATGGGGAAAACCTCTCACTGTTGAAATCAATGGGTTGAATGGGATCATAGTTATAAAAGAAGGAGATAAAAAACAACCAATCGGGACGTCAGTTTCAATTGTCGGAAGAACTAAACCGAAATATATGGATGAATGGGAAGATAAAGTGCGATTACTGGGAACTCTTGGTGGTTATGCCCTGGCTTGTGAATTCCCGATTGAAGCAGAATGTACGATTGATGAGTTAAGTGGTTCAATTACTATCCCCGCTGGTATAATTGAACCAAAAACTTTTATAGAAAAAGCAGGAATAAAATCATATAAAACGTATGAGCAGGACCTGTCTGAAATAAATGCTAATCTAAAGGGAAAAATAAAGGTTAGTTTTCTTGTTGATAAACAGAATAAATTAACGCTGAACAACGCAGAAGCATATTGGGATCAGAAAGATTTAAAATCTAATTATGAATTAATGCTTAAACATGGATCCAATAATGTTTATTATGAAAAAAATAATACTGCAACCTGTTGTGATGGTATATTAGTATGCGGAACTCCCGGTTTGGAACCTCATAAATATCCACTAACTTCATGGTCTAACTTAATTAGATCAGGTTATGAATCATTTATTCTTGATATAAGAAATGATATCAAGCCAAGATTAACACCGTCGCGCATTGCAAAGGAAAAGCATTATGATATTCATCCGTCCTGGAGATATATTCAAGATTTAATGGATGAAGCCGAAGGAAAGTTATGGACTAAAGTTTTAGAAGATATCCATTCTGATGATGAAATGACCACATTTTTCCAAATTGCATCATTATACCATTTTGATTTGGCAAAATTGCCTGTAAAATGTATATGGGATAAAATATATATACCGCTTAAAACAGAAAATGATTGTACCTGGGAAAAGTTATCTTCAGTAAACGATATTAATATAAAAATACAAGACGAAGAGATGAATTATTACATTAAAGATTCTATAATAGAATTCAGCAATTCAATAACACAATATGATAGCGAAAGTTACGGTATAAATTCAATAAATAACATGTATAGTTTAATAATAAGAATTTCTGCGCTCTTTGTCAACAAGGATTCTCATTTATCGTTACATATATTGAACCCAGACGAGTCAAAGCAATCTTTTTATACCTACAAATACGACTCAGGTATAAGTCGTGTTTTATTCATACCTTATTGGAATACTTCAGATGAATACTTTTCTATTCAACTCCCATATAGAAATATTAATTTAAATCATCCTTTAACTAAGTTTATACAAAAATATAAATATAAAAAGCAACACAATGATCTGGCAAATTTCACGATTAGTTTCATGTTTTTTGCTACATATGCGGAAAATTTAAATCATATTAAAAAAAGTGATAATATTACCCGAGGAATGAAATGGATAGGCTGTAAATATAAGCTTATAAATTGGAATAATTATCCAAAAGAATGCAAACCGGATTACAAATGTTGGACAAAAGATGGAGTTGTAACATTTTCTCATGAGCTTTTTATTAAATGGGCACAAACAAGAAATGAGGATCTGGTAAAAAATATTTATGCATGATCTTTGAGTCCTTACATATTTTTTTCTTAAACAATTGCTCCCCTATCGCTTTTCTATTACTGGCCATTGTTATCCCATTGTTAATCTATCGCTAAAAGGCTGAAGAGCCAAAAAGCTTAACTGCTTAAAAGATGAAAAGCATAATCTTTGGATCTGAGTCTTGTTTTTATTATCTGTTTTCTACTTCTCTATTATCTTATGGATGTTTTTTATACACCCTTTCTTCTCCTGCTTCTCCAAAGGTTTTCTGGCAAAATGTAAGAAATGAAAAAAAGTTTCATGTTTTTGATTCTTTAAAAAACTTCTACACTCTCTATCCTTCTCATTTAAAGCATATTTCAGTGTTTTTCTTAAAATTTAAAAACTTGAAAGTGCCTCTCCGTTCACTTTCTTAAAAACTTTTTTAATATATTTTTTTGACTCCTGCATCGCTTTATCATAGTGCTACACATTAGTTGCGGTCTATTCAATTTGTTCATGAAAATTTTATTTCATAAAAATCTTATTGAAATTGCGGTGATGTCGTCCTATCATTGTTTTATAGGGGTTTCAAAATATTTCAGAAAAGGAGGCCAACGGGTAAGTGAATGAATATTTTTCGTCTTTCGTAACTTAAGCTTTCTGGGATCTGTCTTCAAATTCATATCTTAAAATTCACATCTTTGTAAAATCAGAAAAGGGGGTTTTGAAATGATCAGTGAAGTGAGATTCCTGAAAGCTAGTTATTGCGGTTCAAGCAGGGTTGAAATAGACAAAATCGTTTTGGGAAATGATTCAAGATTTTTCGATGCACATCAGGGGATAAAACTGGAGAAAACACTCAGGAAAGAGGGTGCATTCAGAGAGAAAATCAAACTGAGCCGGGAAAACGAACTGATTTACGGTTATCATGAATACTCCATATACAGAAACACACAAACTTTCTTCATTCCCGTTGAGTACTGGGAATTTCCGGAGGAGTATAAGGATTTTTTAAAGATTCATTTAAAAATTCTGAATTTTAAGGACGGTGATTTCAACGATATACGTAAAGAAGCGTATCTCTGGCTTTTAGATTTACATCCGAAAATCTCCAACAAACTGGCTTCAATAGTATTGAGAGTGGACATAAGAACTATCAGCAAATGGAAACCGGGTAATTTCAAGAGAAAACTGATAAAGAAGGCGGATACAAAGAGGATTGTCGAACTTCATAATTCAGGAAAATCCAGAAGGGAGATCATCGACGAATTGAATCTGCCGTCTTATAAAATAGATTATCAACTCAACAAACTAAAAAGACAGGGGGGACAAAATATGATTATTAACAGAGTATTTTAGATTCATTATTTCTTTAATTCATACCCTTTAAATTATGGGAAAAAATCTCTTATGAAAAGAGGTGATGAACATGTAGCTTTTCATGTTTTAAATGCTAAAAAAGAAAGTTTTTTGAAAAATCTGAAAAAAATGAGGAATTTCAAAACCGGCAAACGACGGTTAAGTACAATGTTTGTGTATACGATTTTTCGTTCATAAAAAGGACTCCGAAAGGAAAAAACAATGTTTCAGAATAAAGCGAAAGAAAGGAATTCATATGAGGAATAAAGTTTTTCACACATCAATTTCATTTTTAAATCTAAGGAGGAATAAAATGCTTAATAAAATGAGGATCCGCCATTGCAGCAACAATGGCGGACATTTAAACACAAGTAGAAAAAAAGAACTTTCAACTAAATTATATCACTCAGGGAAGGGTGATCACAAATGCTGATAGATTATCCATATTTTTATGGTATAGACGGAAAATCCGCATCCGTTGTGATGGATGAGAACAGATGGGAGACTCCCAGAACTTATTTCATGAAGATAAAGGGAGAGCTCAGTACCGATCCTTCCGAGCCGGCATACTGGGGTAAGGTCCTCAAAATCCCGATAATGAAAGAATTCGAAAAGAAAAACAAGATGAAGGTTCATGAAACTGAGAACGTCCTCTACACCCATCCGGACTACGACTTCATAATCGCATACATAAACTATGTGATACCCGATGAACACGCGATACTCATCCCAAAGACGACGAACATATTTCTGAAAAAAGACTGGGAGATGGGAAATGTGCCGAAAGAGGCATTCATAGAAGCGCAGCACGATCTCGCGGTCATCGGGATGAAAAGGGTGTACATCGCACTTCTCATGGGAGGAAGCAAGTATTATCAGGTAGAGATAGAGAGGGATGAAGACGCGATTGAGGAGATAATATCGAAGGAAGTGAGGTTCTACAAAGAAACCATTCTGAAAAACACTGTTCCTCCATTCAGGGGAACGAAATATGAAGAAGATGCCGTCAATTCCTTATACGTAACCGACAAATCAGATGAGGAAGTTCTGGAACTCGACGACAAATATGATCAGAAGATCGAAGAGAACCTGAGGGAACGTGAGAAAAAAAGCAAAAGTGAAAAGCTGATAAACAAAGGCAACAGCGAAATAAAATTCAAAATGGGAAGTAAAAGACTGGCATCTACGAAAAATTACAATATAAAAATTTCCGCATATTCGAAAAAATCCACCGATTACGATGGCTTAGTCAAAGAATTTCCCGAAGCAGAAAAATACATAAGTAGAAAACCAGTTAAGAAAATTATTATAAGCAAAAAAAGGACAGAAAGAAATGAGAACGATGGTCGAACAATAGTTTAACGATTGGGAAGCAATAGGGAAGCTGTTGTAAGAAGATAATGGAGAATTAGAGAACGGGTAATAAAAACAGAACATATTTTTAGCCAAGTTTTGTCAATTAGGCTTTTCAGCTTTTCGGCCTGTTATCCGTTTGCTATTCTCTGTTATCTACTTTGCTTTTCCCATATACACCGAATACTTATTAACGTATTTTTGAAAGGAGTGTTTGTTTGGATTATGAGGATTATTTGAATCAATTTTGGATTATCGACGCCGAGTTTGATTTCACGGGTATGGAAACGAGGCTTTATTTTTTGCTTCTCGATATCGCTCTTCACAAGAAAAAATTTAATGATATTAAACTTCATAACACTTTTCTGATGATTTTTGTTGGCTGTTCAAAAACTCAGTTGCAGAGAGGTAGAAGAAGGCTGAGAAAAGCGGATCTGATCGATTATATGGTGGAAAACAGGTGTGGAATGTATTCGATATTGACACTCAAAGATTATCAAAGGGAAGATTATGACCCTTATGAATTCATTCAGAACAGATATATGGGAGAGGAGTAGAAGAACGATGGTTGAACAATAGTTGAGCAGTGGGGAAGCAGTGGGAAAGAGAGGGTACGGGGTTTAGGGTCTAGGGTGCAGAAGGGACACCATAAGATAATAGAGAAGCAGAGAACAGAGAATAAGACAGGACATACGCAGAGAGAACGGAGAGTAGAGAATTAGATAATAGCGTAGATAGCATAAAAGATATTTGGTAATTGTAATTTTTAAAAATTTAATTTTTATGGTTTTTTATCCCATTTTACCTTTTATATAGGCTGTTTTTAAGCGGTTAAACTTTTTTGCTCTTGAGCTTTTTAAGCCTGTTACCAATTCCCAGTTCTCTATTATCTGCTCTGCTGCCTTTCACTACGCACCAGACACTGTCCTTGTGAAGCGATAGTGGAACGATAGCTGAGCAATGGCTAATCGATGGCTGAACAATAGTCTAACAGTAGCTTAGCAATGGCCCAGCGGTTGCAAAATGATGGTCGAACAATGGCTGAGCAATAGCTGAGCGATTGAGAAGCGATGGCAAAGCAGTTGGGAAACGATTGTATAAGGATTAATTTCTATTTGCCAACTCTATGTTATCTGTGACACTTTTCAGCTTTCAGGCTTTTCTGCTCTTGAGCTTTTTCAGGCTTTTCAGTTTTTTTGATCTTGAGCTTTTTAAGCCTGTTACCAATTCCCAGTTCTCTATTCTCTGCTCTGCTGGTTTTCACTAGGCACCAGGCACTACGCACTGGACACTGTCTTTCAGGCACCAAACACTATATACTGCCGTTTTCCCGTTCTCTGTTATCTATCAAATGCACCATTCAACGAAAGGATGTGAGTTTATGACATATATAGAACTAATAAATTATTTTTGGATGAAGGATCTGGAGAAAAAGTTTTCTCTCATTGAGACACGTTTATATTTTATCTTGCTGAATTATGCAAACAAATTCAGATGGAAAAGAAATGTGAATTTATCGAACAACAGGCTGATTAATGAGATAGGTTGTTCGCTGACAGGCCTTTGTAAAGCCAGAAAGAACCTTATTAACAGAGGGTTCATCTCTTATAAAAAAGGCAATCAGTTCTCTGCAGGTACATACACAGTTCACCGGCAGTTCACAGGTAACAGCACTGACAGTTCATACGAAGATCACTGCACAGAACAAAAAGAGTCGGAATTGCCTTTTAACAGACCTTTTGAATCATGCACAACATCGGGGGTAAACGGGGAGGAGAAACATATGGAGAGTATGATGCAGAACAATATGTCGATATATAAGAAGAACAATAAGCAGAGTATGGAGCAGAGCAACATATATAAGACAAGACAAGATAAAGACAAGAAAAGACAAGATAAAGATGAAGAAGAAAAAATGAAAAAAGAAGAAGAACGTTTTCATCTTCTTCCTCATCGAAGAATAATAGAACTCTACAATGAAATATGCATTGATCTCCCATCCTTTGATGAGCAAAATATAGATTATCTGGAATCGGATCTTCATAAAAGAAACAGGAACCTGGGAACAGAACAGTCCTGGAGAGAGTTTTTCACGAGGGTGGATGATTCGGATTTTCTCTGCAACAGGATTCCTGAAAAGAGTTTTAACTGCTCACTGTACTGGCTGCTGCAGGATGAAAACTTCACCAAAATCATGATCGGAAATTACGATGTCAACTATGAGTACGGCTCCGATGATGTCTATCTTCCGACAAAGGAGACTTATTGATCATGGGAACAAAAATAATTGACAACGTTTTGAAGGAGAATTTTGATATTCCCGAAACCGTATCATCATCCGACATTTTATGCAGCGAAGTTCTTCTGAAGGAAATGAATCGATATTTGCGAAAGAATTTGAAAAACAACGAGGCATATTTTAAAACAGTCGGTGGCAAGAAAGTGTTCGATCCCGTTGTCGCATGCACAGAGAAGAGTTATAAGAATTTCCTGATCTACAGGAAACAGCGGGAGATATGCAGATCCGGAATCTGTAAAAACGGTAAATTCTGCGGAGTTCTTAAAAATAATCTGAGCCTTTATTCGGACTTCCCGTTTTTGAAAATAATAGCGAGATACAGACCTCTTCTGGCCTTCGAAGATGTCACCTGTACTGTAAGAATGGGATTCCTGGAGAGAAATGAATTGAGGAGAAGATTCGAACAAAGGAATTTCAGAGCCATCGTGAGGCCATACGAGAAGAAATATGGATCGTTCGATACCTGGAATTACAATATGGTGAGATATTTCGAAAATCATGTTTTAAATAGGGAAAGAAGAGAAAAAAAGAGAAGGAAAAAATAAAGAGAGTATTTTAACACATCACACAGTATTTTCGGGACCATTTTCAACACCCCCCGAAAATTGGTTCTTAAACGAGTTAATCATTTGCTATCCTCGATAAGTCGGGGAAGAACGCCCCGGGCACACACACCCGGGGCTGCTCATTCTTCGGGAAAGCCGGCTTTTGAAAAATTTATTATCGAGGAGGTTTTACTGATGGCATTTGGTGATACTGTAGTTGTACTTTCAAATGAAAAGAAGTTGAAGATCAAGTGGGACACCGGAGAAGTGAAGGATGACAAGCCTGTTTACTACAACCAGACTATCGGCGTTAACAACGCAATGACTTCACAGGAAGCTTACGATGTCGCTTACAAACTCGGAACTCTGCTCAATTACACCGTTGCGGGTATCGATCTCGACAGCAGCGATGCTCTCGGACCAGTGGCATAAAAGCAGGAACTAGTGCTTAGTGTCTGGAAAAGATAATGGAGAGTAGAGAATCAGATAATAGCGAAAAAATAGTCGAGCGATTGGGAAACAATGGATTAACAATGGTAAAGCGGTTGGAAAAAAGCGGTGCCTGGTAGCTGGTGTATAGTGCATAGAAAGAACATAAAAGAAAGAAAGAAGAAATCAGCAGGTTTTTGTTTTTCTCTCCAAGCATCAAATACAAAACACCAGGCACTGCCCTTGTGAAGCGATAGTAGAACAATGGTCGAGCGATTGGGAAGCGATTGGGAAGCGGTTGGGAAACGATCGTAGAACAATAGTTGAGCGATTGGGAAGCGATTGGGAAGCAATAGGAAAGCGATGGATGAACAGTAGTTGAACAGTTGTGAAACGATCGTACAGGATCAAGCGAAAATTGTGAAATATCTTTGAAACATAGCTATTTCAGGACCAATTTTCTTGGTCGAAGAATTTTTTAAAATTCAAAAAAATTATTCTTAGGAGGCAAGTTATGAAGACTTTAAAATTATCATGGTTTTCATCCGGAGAAAAGAAACACAAGTATTTGAACCTGAGAGGTCCCATTGAGGGGCTCAGTCAGGCGACCATCCAGGGAGTCATGGATTTCATGGTATCGAATCACGTGTTTCCGGACGGATATGTAACCGACAGGGCTAATTACTACGAAACCATAGAAAACGAAGTATTTGACCTTGTTTAAAAACCCGGGGGTGAAAGCCCCCGATTGTTGTGTAGAAGAAAGGGTTAAGGGTACAGGGTCTAGGGTGCAGAAGAACAGTGCCTGGTAGCTGGTGTATAGTGCATGGAAAAAAGAAAGGAAATCAGCTAGTTTTTTTGTTTCTCACCAAGCACAAAACACTTATACACTACGCACTGGGCAACTGTCTTTCAGGCACCAAACACTAGTTGATCGAAAACTGTGAAATATCTTTGGAACATAGCTATTTCAAACCAATTTTCTCATAGGAGAGTGATTTTTATGTTTAATTTAAATATTTTAGCGAAGATAAGCGGAATACTTGCTATAGGGGCATGTTTACTGGAAAGACCCGGTGACGGGGAAAACAAGAAGGAAGAACTCAAGGAACTGGTATTTGAGACTGTGGGGCATATCAACTTCCCATTTTTCGACAAAATACTGGATCTGGCGATAGACATGGTCGTCAAATGGCTCAACAAAACCCTGTGGAAGAAAGAAAAAACTAACGATGGAGGAATAATGATAAAACAGTTGAAAAACAGCGGATAAACGATGAGAAATAGAATGAATAAAAAACAAAAATTACCTTCTTCTTTTTAATACTTTGAATCACACATGAGGGGAATCTGCCCCTCTTTTTTATATGAATAACAATTAAGTAATTAAAAAAATCTGAAGTATATTGGTGTAATTCAGCACACATTTTTTGATCATTCGAATAAAAATATGCTATATTAACATATAGAGTTCTGGTGAATTACTTCTTTATTATCTTATCGACAAAAATTGAATATTATAACTTTAAGTCCCTTTTTTACTATGAGTTTAAGGAGATAAAATGACTTTTTTAACCATATTTGGAAATTGCATTAGTCCAATTTTAGGAATGGCCATACCAGTTTTTATTGAGGAGATAAAAAAAAGGAATAAAAAAAGGGAATTCAAAGGTGTCATAGATTTTGAATCTCTTTTTTATAAGTTGTTTAAAAAAGCCGAAAAAGATCTTAAAGAATATTTTCCTAAAATTAATTTTTCTATTGTTGAAAAGAAATTAAAAGACAGTTTTAAATATAACCTTAATTACGAAGCTAATAATAAGGGGCTTATTGATTTATATGATAAAACTCTTATTTCAAATTTTACCGATATTCTCATAAAAAATGGAGCAGTAACTGTTACTTATGAACAATCCAGTGAAGAAGACATAAAACAGAAGGTTAGAAATCTTTTAAGAACTACGATTACATACTTTAATGCAGAACTTTTTACAGATTTTCCAGAATTATATATTTTTAATGATGAACAAATAATAAAATCGATTCTTGAAGAAATTAAAAAAATTGTGGAAAACTTCAAACTTAAATTTTTAGATAAAACAATTCAAATTATTTTTTCCAAAACAAATAATTTATCCAGATTTAAGTTAACATTATCAGAAAATTTAAAATACTACATTGAACGTAAATACACTAAAGAAATCATTTCATGTGTTAATGATTTAGAATCTGGAATAATTTTACTTCATGGAGAACCGGGAAGTGGTAAAACTGCTATAATGGCAAATTTAGTTACAGAAATGGGATTTCCACCACATTATTTCTTTGGCAAAGAACAAGAGAAAAAAATTATTGATGCTAAAAGTGATATCAGTAATATGGCAATAGATTATTTGGAACTGGATATTACAGATACAAACCCCACTAACAGATATGACAAATTGCTTGAATTACAAAATTATTATAATAAAAAATTGATCATAATAATTGATGGAATCGATGAAACTGATGAAAATATTTTTCAGCTTCTTCCTCAAAATAACAATTATAATAAAAAAATTGTTTATTTAATTTCTGCAAAGACTAATTCAGTTAATTGTGATCTGGTAAAATCCAAAATTGATTCAAAGCACATTATTGAATTGAAAACTAAAAATGATGAATCAGAAACAAAAACAAAAGAATATTTAGAAAAAAGATTCAAAGAAGATAAAGACTTAAAAAAAGTAATTAATGGTATGGATTTTCAAGACAAACAAAAGATCGAAAATCAAAAGAATGAAATAATCAATAAAGCAGAAGGAAATTTTACATATGTAAGTTTTGCCCTAGACAGTATAAGTCATGGAATTGAATTACCAGTTGAACTCCCTAAAGAACTTAATGAATTTTATGAAATAATTTATAATAAACTTGATGATGAAATCAATTGTGAATATTTTGAACAGATTCTTTCTTTATACTCTATTTTTTACCTTCCCATGTCAAAAGAAAGTATTGAGATATTATTAGATAGTGATAAATTTGATAACTATAAATTCAAAAAAGTTTTTAATAAAGTCAAATGGTTATTTACTGAATATAAAGAAAATGATAATTCTAAATATACCATTTTTCATAATAGTTTCAAAGAATATATAACTCAAAAAAACGATGAAAATATCCAGGAATCTCATAGAAAAATAATCGAATATTTTATTAAAGAAAGAACATTCATAAATGAAGAGATAGATGAATACATATATAAATATTTTATGGAACACATATACGAATATTCATTGATTCCGCGATCGGATTTAAAAATAATAGATGATTCTATTGATAAATACTTAGGAGAAACTGACGAAAAAAATCCGGAAAATTATCTTGATCTTGGAAAAAACAGGGTTTTATCCGCACTATGTTATACAAATATGATGCTGAACAAGTATAAAGATAATCAAAAATATTCTGATTTAAAAATTAAAGCATTAAATTTTTTAGAAAGAATTGTGAATAAGTCTTCTTCGAACACTTTAGCTTACAAAATAAGGAAATTAATAGATGAAGGAAATTATACCGATTCATTGAAAATAATACTTAGCCATAACAATTATGGCATTTCAGATAATCTGAAGTTTTTCTGGGGATTGAGAATCATAATAAAAGAAAACTTTAATTTATCTATAGAAGACACATATGATTTTAAAAATTTCTATTTTTTTGTTATTAAAAAGTTAATAGAAAGATCTTTTGAGCAAAACAAAAAACTATCAAATGAAATGAAAAAAATGATTGATTTGTTATCAAATAATTACAAGGAAACAAAGTTATATCCATTTATTTTAGAATATTTGCTTGTGAATAATTTAGAAAAAGCGGAAGAACTCGCCTTGAAAATTTTTGATTCACAGGAAAGAAATTATGCAATGCTGAAAATAGCAAAAGGCTATGTTGAATTAAATGAAAATGATAAAGCAAAATCATTTTTAGAAAAAGCGGAAGAACTCACTTTGAAAATTTTTGATTCAGAAGATAGAAATGAATCAATACTGAAAATAGCAAAAGGTTATGTTGAATTAAATGAAAATGATAAAGCAAAATCATTTTTAGAAAAAGCGGAAGAACTCGCTTTGAAAATTTTTGATTCAGAAGATAGAAATAAAGCAATACTGTTAATAGTAAAGGATTATATTGAATTAAGCAAAAGGGATAAAACGATATTGTTTTTAGAAAAAGCGGAAGAACTTGCTTTGAAAATTGAAGGTTCCCGGGAAAGAAATCATGAAATGCTGGAAATAGCGAATGGTTATATTGAATTAAATAAAAATGAAAAATTAATATCGTTATTAGAAAAAGCGGAAAAACTTGTTTTGAAAATTGAGGATTTATGGCTAAAAAGTGATTCAATATCAAAAATAGTAGGCGAGTTATGTTGAATTAAATGAAAGTAAAAAAGCAATATCATTATTAGAAAAAGCGGAAGAACTTGCTTTGAAAAATTATGATTCACGGGAAAGAAATCATGCAATACTGGAAATAGCGAATGGTTATATTGAATTAAATGAAAATGATAAAGCGATATCATTTTTAGAAAAAGCGGAAAGATTCACTTTGAAAATTCATGATTCACGAGAAAGGAAAGAAGAAATATTAGAAATAGTAAAAACTTATATTGAATTAAATGAAAGTAAAAAAGCAATATCATTATTAGAAAAAGCGGAAGAACTTGCTTTGAAAAATTATGATTCACGGGAAAGAAATTATGCAATACTGGAAATAGCGAATGGTTATATTGAATTAAATGAAAATGATAAAGCGATATCATTTTTAGAAAAAGCGGAAAGATTCACTTTGAAAATTCATGATTCACGAGAAAAGAAAGAAGAAATATTAGAAATAGTAAAAACTTATATTGAATTAAATGAAAGTAAAAAAGCAATATCATTATTAGAAAAAGCGGAAGAACTCATTTTGAAAATTAATGATTCATGGGAAAGAAATGAGGGAATATCAAAAGTAGTAGAGGTCTATATAAAATTAAACAAAAATGATAAAGCGATATCATTTTTTAGAAAAAGCGAAAGAATTCATTTTGAAAATTGACGACTTATGGGTAAGAAGTGATTCAATATCAAAAGTAGTAGAGGTTTATATTAAATTAAACGAAAACGATAAAGCGATATCGTTTTTAGAAAAAACAGAAAAAATCACTTTGAAAATTGATGATTCACGAGAAAGAAATAATGCAATACAAGTAATAGTTATGGGTTATATCAAATTAAATGAAAATGATAAAGCTAAATTACTATTGGAAAAGACGAAAGAACTCACTTTGAAAATTGATAGTTCATGGAAAAGAAATTATGCAATACTGGAAATAGCAAAGGATTATATTGAATTAAATGAAAGAGATAAAG
>CAXXLB010000006.1:0-2368 GCA_963664675.2 Petrotogaceae bacterium | reverse complement strand
ACGCTAAATCGATTACAAGAGGAATATCCCGCGGAAGCCCGGCCATGAAATGATGATAGGTAATCTGTTGACAGTCTATTGATATTACAAGATCTGGTTTAATATCATTTTTTAGAAGACAGGCAAGTGCTGTGTCGGTGGAAATCAGGAATCTATTCCTTCTGTTTTTTAGAAGATCATCAAGTTGCAGTTCAAGAGAAGGGCCAGCTGCCGCTATGGAGATATCTCTCTTTGGGGATAGAACCGTCACCGATTTTTCTGCCGGTTCAAGATTGGCAATTGAATTAATAAACCATCTTTTACCGAACCATGTTTGTACTGTGTAATCGTCTGAAAGGGTATCAAGAACAGTTTTTATTGATTCGAAGATTGAATTAAAATAGTCCTTATCATAATCAACCCTGGCCCTGAGCGTCAGTGTGTTGAAATCTCCGGTTACGGCTGGAAGATAATTTGCCGGTAGATACTCCTTTATATAGTCTGTAGTTTTATCTACAAGAAGCGCTACCCGTGGATCAGAAAGAATATCGGAAAAATCCATTGCTCCGAGGACGGCTTTAAAAAGAGAAATATCGCGGTCAATAACTAATATACTGTTTACATCTGTTCGATCTAATAGCGAACGTATATGATATCCTGCGCCAAACCCGAATACTACTATATATCCTCCGCCTTTCACGGAATCTGAATACCTCTGGGCTTCTTTTTCCGGATCAAAAAGAGAATGCAGTGAATACTCGCGGTCTTTGTGAGTAATTAACGGGACATCTTTTCCGGTTCTCGATGATTTAATGATGATTTTTTTTAAATCTTCTGTTCTCGTAAGTTCTATTGCGAGCTCTTCATTGTGTAACGATAATGATAATAGGTTACGGTCAAAGATACTAGTTTTAAACATAATCAAAATATTCTTTTAGGAAATTCCTGGTCTTTATAATTAAAGAAACGGCTTTATTTTGTACTTCTTTACCTTTTTTATTGAGATTGTGGCGTTTGAACTCAAGTAATTCAGGTAGAAAAAGATTGAATATTATATCGTTATTAAGCAGTTTGAACATGGAAACACCGTCAGCTTTACCATTCACTACCGTGATTAAGTTAGTAAGCATATCAATTTTAGATTTTAGGATATCATTAAGCTGATGCTTTCTTTCCGAAAAGTTACTGTTTTTGTATTGGCAAAACTCAAGTGGCGCCGCGTCAATAAAATATTTTTCAATCTCCTTATATGGGAGAGAAATAAATTCACCGGGGGCAGTACTCCCTTTTAGAAAAAAACAATTCCTATTGAAATCTCTGCTTTTGGAAGCAAACCAGCTTTCATATATCTTTAATGAACGTGTAGTCCTGATTTTACCGGAAATTCGCTCTGACGGAAGTATATTTCTTTTAAAATATAATGAGTTTATTGAATTGGTGCGTCTCGAAGACTTCTCTATGATATTATCAAATGTGTGGGGACGATTATGACTGATTAGATCATTATAAGAAAAATCCAAACCCGATATCAGTAATGGACCGGATGAGATTATTTTAGCAAGGTAAAGGGCACTTCCTGCTACGGTGCCATTCGCAGGAATGTACATGAAATTCGAAGTTTCCTGAAGCAAATTTTCGAGATAATATTTCTGACTGAAGAATAAAACTCCATTCCTGATAACCTCTGTCGGTAAAGATGCTGTAAGTGTTGTTGCAACCGGAATATCTTTGCAGTCATGCAGATGGAAACTTGCATAGTAACCGGGATCTGTAGAAATAATGATATCCGGTCTTATCCCGTTATAACGAAGGAATTGAAGCGAGGAGGGGAGTGATATCAGAATGATTTTTTTTCTCGAACCTGCAATAAAATCTATATCATTCTGAAGTCCGGGCCCTGACCCGGCTAGTACAACAGGTTTTGAACTTCGATATATTCTCAGGTAGTTTTCAGTGAAAAGATAATTTTTAAAAAAATTTCGAAAATGCCTTTTACCGAAACCGGATATAGTTGTTATATTTCCATGTAATTCATGAATTTTCTGCGAAATAATTCTTTTTACATCCCGGGCTGTCTCGTTAAAATACTTTATTGCAGTAGGCCATTCGAGAACTTTTAAACCCTCTAAGTCAAGTTCAGAAATCGCGTGGCTTAAAAATGATATGAATTCAGTCATGTTATCTGTCACACAGAACGATAAGTCAGATTTTCCCTTATCTTTATTATAGAAAATAGGATCGAAATAGACTGAGATGATTCTGGGGTTATCAATTGATTCACGAATTATTTCGGATATGTAATTCAGGCAGGGCTCAACAAGAATAAAGGTCTTATACTTTAAAAGTTTATTGTTTTCGAAGAATTTTAAAGCTTCTCTTTTAGGCGAGT
>CAXXLB010000005.1:0-3152 GCA_963664675.2 Petrotogaceae bacterium | reverse complement strand
ATACAGACCGTCTGCTACAATACAAATCGGCAGCTGGGGGTATTCTTTTTTCAAAGTCTCTGCTAAACGCACGAAGGCTTTGCGTTCACAGTCCTGCTTATCATAATCTCCTGACGGATTTTCAATCCACTCTGTTGTTAGAGAAACTGAAAAACCGTTGTCTGTTATTAGTTTCGCTTCCACAACATTGTGAAAATATGTTGTCTTACCCGTTTTAGATGTCCGATGCAGACAATTGTCACAATGACCTTCATTCACTGTCATAACATGGGTTCCGTCAATTGCTATTCTGTGATACCCGCCGGACAGACGGTATTTATGAAATGTCCTTTTTTTCAATAAGTTCTTTACCAGTATCGTTTTCAGCCTTTCCAGCTCTCTTTCTTTCAGTCCTCTCATCACCTTGTCTAGTGTATCCATATGAGGTAAACGAACTTTGAATATCTTCTCATAATTCTTTTTAAAATTTTCCTCTTCTCGTTCATTATTGAATGCATTCCGGGATTCTTTTTTCAAAACAAACATCATTATACCCGCCACAATCAGTTCTGTTAGTTCATAATCCTTCTTTTGCCGACAGTCTTCCATCTCTCTGATTCTGTCAAAAAGATCGGGAAAGTAATGCGCTATGGTCTTGTAAAGTTTGAATACCAGATTCTTCTTATCTCTTTTCTTCTTTTTCTCTTGTTTTTTCAAACTTCTTTTGTTATTTTTATTTTTAGGTGTGGTTTTCATTCTGATCTCCTTTTTTTAATATCGGGTTATTATTATTAGGCTGATCTTTTAGATGAAAACCGCACTTTTTTCAAAAACTATTTTCAAATCATCCCAAAAACAGCCGTAAAAATTTTTTCCGGCTGTTCTTTTATCTCTCTGAAATTACTTAACTTTCAAATTTTTATTTTTTGTCTCTGAATTACTGCATTTCATGCTAATATTTTACATTAAATGGAAGGTAGAACTATGTATTTGATAAATCAAAAAATTACAAAGGGTTTAAGGTTGAAAAACATGAAAATAGAACTTATTAGTAAATATCCAAAAGAAAATCAACACCCTGTTCCAATTCTTTTTGTCCATGGTGCGTTTGTGGGCGCGTGGTGCTGGGATGAATATTTTTTACCCTATTTTGCTGAACACGGTTACGCGGCTCATGCTTTAAGTCTTAGGGGGCATGGAAAAAGCGAGGGCGGAGACACCATGCTTTGGCTGCATTCAATTATTGATTATATGGAAGACCTTTCTCAATGTATCCAAAAATTGGGAACCCCACCGATTCTTGTGGGTCATTCTATGGGCGGCTTGATTGTTCAAAAATATCTGGAGTCTTTTGAAATGCCTGCGGGGATACTGTTAGCATCAGTGCCTCATACGGGATTTTTTTTCAATTCTGCGAGAATGTGTTATCATTATCCTTGTATGTGTCAAAAAATATGCTTGATAAATATGCTGCCAAAGAATATGTGGGAATATGTAACCTCGTTACAAGAAATTCGTGATCTCTTTTTTAGCCATGATGTAAATATTGAAACCATAAAAAAATATTTTCCTCTTTTTCAGAGAGAGTCTTATCGGGCAATGTCAGATATGACATGGATTAGCTTTTTGCCCCAGCCTTCAAAAGTGAAAAGAACACCCTTGTTCGTACTGGGTGCGGAAGATGATATTATTATTCCGCCGGAGTTTGTAAAATCTACGGCTATGGCATATAATGCAGAGTGCTGTATTTTTTCCCAAACGGCTCATGCCATGATGCTGGATCATACGTGGAAGAATGCCGCAGATAAGATATTAGAATGGTTAAAAGAAAAAGGATTTTAATCCTATTTCATTCAAAAAGGAAAAGTCATCCTTTTCTTGTTCCCAAGTTCTGCTTGGGAACCCCATCCCCGAGGCGTTGCCTCTCAGGAAAGCATGGTAAACAAAGCAAGATATCCAATCAACTCAGAAAATGTAGAGTGGGTGGAGCGAAGCGTAACCCACCGTTTGTTGACTGAACATTATGTGTAAAAAAGAGAATATATAATGTCATATTTTAATGAAATAAGAGAATTAACAAAATCAATTCCTGCATCTATTGTTGATTTTTCACAGCCAAGAGACAGGACTTCACCACCTACACAGGCTTCCTCTAATTTCATAACAAACAAAGAACAGGGAGACTGGGCAGAAGATTTAATTTTCAGAGCAATTAACTTAAATGTTGCCCGAAAATCAGGTAAATATACATAAAGTCTTTATTATCAATATTTGGTGCTAATTGTCATTTGGAAGAACCTCGGAGTAAAGGATTTGTTTCGGAGTATGTTCGTAAAATCCTGTGAAACAAGCTTTTGCATGATCAGAAGCCTATCCGGATTTTTTTTAAGAAATACCCGGTGATGTAATTTTTATCGGACATAATATGTAATATATACAGTCGTTTAAAATATTTATAATAAAAAAATGCAATAACTAACGGCTCTTATATAAGAGAGAAGCGATGAATCCTTTTCTGACAGTGGTTTACAGATTAGTAACAAAATTTCGGGCAACATTTAAGTATCTTCTACTTTGGGGGTAATGCTTAAATAATCTCTTTTTTGAACAATAATAATGTTTTCTTTCAAGTCCTTAAAAAGCAAGGATAATTCGGTCAACCGATCTGTTGCATACCAACTGGGTCGTCTGAAATTTACTGCATTTATTGTATCTTTGTTCAGACCGTTTAATATTTCTATAAAATGCTTCTTTTTCGGATGTTCTAATATATCTGAATATTCTGACAGGATTTTATTTTTTATCTTTATTGCCTTGTTAAGATGCGTTGTCGTTCTGTTTTGCATTTCTTCTTCATATTTATCAATAAGAAACGCACTAGAACGAATTTCTAACTCTGCAATAGTTTTTTTTACGTATTCTTCTATTTCCGAATGTTTGATTTTGCTAATATCATAACCCAGTCTAATATCAAAATCTTCTCTTTTAAAAACTAATAAGTCAGGTCGTTTACCAATTGTATCTAATTCATCCTGAAATTCATTATAGAATTTGTCAAACCCTTTTTCTCCTGCTATTAAATCATCAGATTTACCATACCTGACAGCAATATAATGATGAGATGTTTCATTAATTCTTAAATGTTGCCCTAAAATTTATTTCTAAAGTATAAG
>CAXXLB010000004.1:0-9969 GCA_963664675.2 Petrotogaceae bacterium | reverse complement strand
TAACCAGTTTCTTAATTTTGTGAAACAAAATTTACAAAGATTATAAGCTATAAACTAACTCGTGATTCGACTTGAAAAGTAATGGATATTAAATTAATTTAGGCAAAGAATAAGAGGAAAAAGGATGATAAAAAAGGAATTACTGGATATACTATGTTGTCCGAAAACAAAAGCTGATCTTGTTTTGGACGGCGATACACTTGTTTCCACTGATAAAGAAACCCGCCTTCGTTATCGTATTGAGAACGACATACCGGTAATGCTTATCGATGAAGCTGAAGAACTCTCTGTTGAGGACTGGAGTGAGATAATGAAGAAGCATGGGAAGTAACTAATCTTATAATCGCAATTAGTTTGTTATTGAAAAACAGTACTAAAAACAGCCTCCGGATGCTTAGCTGCAATATTTAACAATACTTTTGCCGGTCCTTCCGGTTTTCTGCGGCCCTGTTCCCAGTTCTGAAGAGTTGATAAACTGATGCCGAGTAACTTTGCAAATTTACTTTGTGATAAACCTAAATTTTCACGAATCAGTTTTGGATCAGGATTCTCAAAATCAAATTCACGCGATGCTTTTTTTTTGCCCTGTAAAATATTTCCACCTTCTTTTATGCTACTTTGTAATTCTCTAAATAATTCGTCTTTCATTTCAACTCCTTTTCAACCAGAGATTGTAAAATTTTCAATTGTTCTTTTGTAAGATTATCAGCTTCACTCTTTGAATACATTAATAATAACAGAAGTATTTCCCTTTTTGTGATATAATAATAGATAACTCTTACTCTGCCGGATTTACCTTTGCCTTCAACTGACCATCTGATTTTTCGTAATCCACCACTGCCTATAATAATCTTGCCTTTTTCGGGTCAGAGATTAATTCATTCTGGAATTTTCTATACTCTTCATCCGAAAGAAAAGTTTTAAGTCTTTTTGGGAAAAACCGAGGTCTCGATTATTTTTATGCAGAAAAATACGCCAATGGCGCACATCTGTCAATCCAAAATTATACGTGGTTTATTTTAATAATTTGTTAAATTATTCTTCTTAAAAGAAAACAATTCTAACATAAGGTTAATGTTAGTGTACCCATATGTTATTCGCTTAATCCGCACCTAATACTATATGAGAAAGTGAGGAGTGTATCTGATATGGAAAACACCATAATTGCCTTAATCATCCGGGAAAAAAGTCTCTGAGTCATTGTTACGTTTGTAGAAGATTTTTCTGCAAAGACTGTCTAATTGAAGGTCCGGTGTTCTATTACTGCAGGAATCAGAATTATCGAAAATGAAGGATCAATGTTTGGAACCCGACATTCAACAAGTTTTATCTCGCGTAAATTGAAGTAAAAATAGTCGTATGGTTTTATGTTTTTAATAAAGCCGCGAAAAAGTAATTTAGAATATTGTTCTCTCACAAAAATTAACACTAATTCAGTAATGAAGTCTTTCAATCTTTACTAACACTGCACTAATCACTAATTTAGCTTTCATGATTTCAAAAAATGATATAGAACAAATTCAACCCTATCTGGTTGATGCAGCGAATTACAAGGGTAATTGTACAACAGTCTATTTCCCTGAAACGACAGAAGATGTTGTTTCAATACTTAAAGAAGCAAATGCAAGCGGAACCAGTGTTACTGTTGCCGGTAATGGTACGGGGCTAACAGGCGCTCGTGTACCTGAAGAAGGAATTGTTATCGCAACTGATAAACTGAACCGCGTAATCGAGATAGAAAATAATCACGCAATAGTAGAACCAGGTGTTCTTCTTGATGATTTTTTAAAACTGGTTAGCGAAAAAGGTTTGTACTATCCCCCTGATCCGACGGAAAATAATTGTTTTATCGGCGGCACTGTGGCAACAAATGCTTCAGGGGCAAAAACTTTTAAGTATGGATCTACACGTGAATATGTGACTGGTTTAAAAATTGTTTTACCGACCGGTGAAATTGTTAATAGTAATCGTTGTGAGTCTCTTGCAAAGAACAATCTACTTTCCTTCACAACAGAAGAGAATAAAAACATTAATATTTCACTTCCCGAAATTTTTATGCCCGAAACCAAACATGCTGCCGGCTATTATATAAAACCGGATATGGACCTGATCGATCTCTTCATAGGAAGCGAGGGAACGCTTGGAGTAATTACTGAAATAAAACTGAAGCTTCATAAAAAGCCAGGTAATATTCTTTCCTCGGTAATATTTTTTAACTCAGAAGAAAATGCTTTCAGCTTTTTGTTTGAAGCGCGGGATAAAAGTAACAATAACAGAAAAACAGCTGATGATAATTTAATTAACGCCCGGGGACTTGAATTCTTTGATATGTTTTCCTTAAACTTCTTACGGGAAGAATATCCGCAAATTCCAATAGATGCAAAAGCAGCACTCTGGTTTGAACAGGAGATAATTTCAAGTGAGGAAAATCTGCTGACTGTCTGGCTGGATCTCGTGGAAAAACATAATGGTGATCTGGAAAATAGCTGGATAGCGACAAACGAAAACGATCGTGAAAAATTCAAAGACTTCCGTCATACCGTTGCCTGGAAAGTGAATGAGTATGTTACCCAGCGCGGTTTACGAAAAGTCGGTACCGACACTGCTGTTCCGAATGAATACTTTGTGGAGTTTTATAAATTTATTACCGGTGTTGCCGAGAAAAGCGGAATAAAATATTTGGTTTACGGACATTTCGGTAACTCGCATCCACACCTTAACCTGTTACCGGAAAACGGGGATGAATATACCAAATCAAACGAGATTTATAAATTAATTTGCAAAAAGGCTGTGGAACTTGGCGGTACTGTTTCTGCCGAGCATGGTATAGGCAAAATTAAAAAAGCCTATCTGCTGGAAATGTACGGAGAAAACAAATTACGGGAAATGGCGCAGATTAAAAAAACTCTCGATCCGAATAATATTCTCGGCATCGGGAACATTTTTGATCCGGATTACCTTCAATAACAAACAATTACAATTAGCATTCATTACATTGAAAAAAAAACATCTTCTTTTTTTTCTATTAATGTCGGGATTAATTATTGCTCAGAATGCTGATAGAAATTCCAGGTATCAGCTGGCCCGGGAATATGAACTTAAAAACGAACCTGAAAAAGCCAAAGAGATATTAGAAGAACTATATAAAGAAACACCTGCAAATCCGCTGTACTTCAATGAGCTTCAGCAGCTCTATCTGCAGCTTGGCTATTATAATGAATCAATTAACATTATAAATAACTTTCTAAAAGTTACTTCCAACGATCTGAATCTTTACGGGAAACTGGGTGATACGTATTTTAAAATGGGTAAAAGAGAAAAAGCGTTTGACGTTTGGAATGAAGCGCTAAAAATACCTTTCGGAAATAATTTTGGGTACCGGATTATTTCCAATTACATTATACAGAACCGGGCTTACGATGAAGCAATTGAAGTGTTGAAAAAAGGACGAGAATTATCCGGCAATGACGATGCTTATACCATGGATATTGCTCATCTTTACGCTATCACCATGCAATATGAAAATTCAGTTGATGAATATTGCAGGCTACTACTGGAACAACCAAATCAATTGTCAGGCATACAAGCAAGAATAAACAGTTATTTAACCCGGGAAGAAGCCGTTCACCAGTTTACAAATGCTATTGAAAAATTTTACGAGGAACATCAGACTAATGTAATAGCATCACTGCTGTCACACATTTATAAACGAACCAATAATTACGAACGCGCTTATGAATTGGACTATTCAATTGATAAGAATATAAAAGCTAACGGAGAAATTATTTTTCGGTTTGCAGAAGATGCTTTTGCGAATAAAGCCTACGCTCCCGCGGCTAAAGCATATAAATACATAATAGATGAGGTGCAAAATCTCACTCTTCTTCCCGGTTCGTATCTTGGTTATGTTAATTCAAAAGAGATGGAACTTAAAAATCTGTTTGATCAGAAACTGGAATGGGAATATTCTGCACAGAGTGATACATCGATGTTTGACCAATACCGGGAATTAATAGGTGAATATTCTCGCATTCAAAGACTTTTTAAAAGGAGTGATATTAGCTGCGAGACTAATTACAGAATTGGTTACATATATTATAGTATACTTAAAGAACCCGATGTGGCCGAAAAATATTTTAAACAATCGTTTTCGGAAATGAAAAACTCCCGTTATGCTCTTCTTTCCAGGGAAGAATTATCGGAAATTACTCTTCAGAAAGGGAATTTAAGTGAAGGCGTTAAACTGCTGAACGAACTTATTTCTTTCAGAAATTCTCAGGAGGAAGATCTTAACAGGTACAAGCTATTACTTTCCAGAATTTATTTTTGGCAGAACAATTTTAAAGCGGCACTTAAACTATTAAATGAATTAACCGATAATAAACAGGATGACTCAGCTAATGACGGTATTGAGTTGACGATTCAAATCAATGCGGCTAATAAAGATTCCGTTTCACTATCCAAAATTGCAGAAGCTGATTTTCTCTATTATCAAAAAAAATATTCGGAATCGTCCGAGATATATAAAAAAATCAGCGAAACACCCGGATTGTTTTATTTGAGCGACTATGCCGGAATTAAATATATAGAAACGCTGTTATTCTCCGGACAAGTACCACTGGCTATAACTGTTCTGGAAAAAATCGTTCAAAAGGAAATACCGGGTATTTTTGCGGATAAAGCTGTATTTTTGCTGGGAGAAATATTTCAGTATGCCGTAGAAGATTATGAAAAGGCTTCACGTGTATATGAAAAATTACTTGAAGAATTTCCCGGTTCGTTATATTTTGACCGGTGCAGAGTTAATTTAGCAATAATAAATAGTAGAGAGAGAAATAACTCATGAGTATTGACAAAGAACAGGGCGATGTAAAATGTTCCTTTTGTAATAGAAGCGGCAAAGAAGTTTCCAGTATGGTTGCGGGACCTGATGTTTATATCTGTGACATTTGTATAAAAACAAGTGTAGATATTATTAAAAATAATCTCGCAGCTTATTCCGCCAAAACGGATATGAAAGGTTCGCTGACACCATCCGCAATTAAAAAGAATCTTGATGAACATGTTATCGGACAGGAAAAAGCAAAAAAAGCCCTTTCAGTAGCTGTTTATAATCATTATAAGAGAATTAATTCCAACTCTTCGTTTTTCGAACTTGATGATGTCGAAATAGAGAAGAGTAATATTTTACTTTCTCGGACCGACCGGAGTGGGTAAAACACTTATTGCTCAAAACCTTGGCAAAAATACTTGATGTGCCCTTTGCTATAGCTGACGCCACAACATTAACCGAAGCAGGTTACGTAGGCGATGACGTTGAAACCGTACTTGTGCGATTACTTCAGGCTTCCGATTACAATCTTGAGAAAGCTCAGAAGGGAATTGTATATATTGATGAAATAGATAAGATAGCGCGCAAAAGTGAGAGTACCTCCATCACCCGTGATGTTTCAGGTGAAGGTGTACAGCAAGCGCTGTTGAAAATATTGGAAGGAACGGTGGCCGGTGTGCCCCCGCGCGGAGGAAGAAAACATCCCGAGCAGAGTCTAATAAATATTAATACCAAAAACGTTTTGTTTATTGTGGGTGGAGCTTTCGACGGAATAGAGCCTATTATAGCTTCCCGTATTAATAAAAACACAATGGGATTTGAAACTGAAGTAGTCTCAAAACATGTAGAAAAGGATGATCTCATTCCTAAAGTGCTACCGGAAGATCTGGTTCATTACGGACTTATTCCTGAGCTGGTGGGACGTTTGCCTGTAGTTGCGCCATTACATCCGTTAAGTGAAGAAGCTTTAATGGATATTTTAACCGAACCTAAGAATGCTATTATTAAACAGTTCAAAAAACTATTTCTTATCGAAGGTGTTGAACTTGAATTCGAACAGGAAGCTCTGAGAAGTATTGTTAAAAGAGCCCAGGAAAGGAAAACCGGCGCCCGTGCTCTCAGATCAATTGTGGAAACAATTCTTCTTGAAATCATGTATGATTTGCCTGAAAAGAAAAACATTGAAAAATGTTTGATAACTCAAGCTGTTGTTGACGAAGACGCCGAGCCTTTGTTTATTGAACGTGAAAAAAAATCTGCGTAACCGATAAATATTTTTAAGCAAAGCTCAGTTCATTTTTTGTTCTGAGCTTTTTTTATTCTTATGAAAATAATTTTTAGATACATAACGATCCTTCTTATTTTTGTTTCGGTTTATACCGCGCAAAATAAAATTTTCATTCCCATGGATTTAAATCAGAATGATCATCTTAAAGCCTATGGTATAACTTTTAATTCCCTTAAAAAGGGATTAACCGCAGATTGGCTTCTTAATTATCGCGGAGGCTCTTTTCTCATCGATTATTCAGAAGAGGTTAAACTAAGTTGCCAATTAAAAGGAGTGACTTTTGAGGTTATTCCTCCCGCCCGGATGATAGAAATTTATTCTCTGGTTCAGAGTGAAGATCAGAACATGGATGTTGTAAGACTGGAAAAAGCTCCGAACATAGCAGTATATGTAACTCCGGGTGCAGAACCATGGGATGACGCAGTAACGCTTGCACTTGAGTATGCCGAGGTCCCATACGATAAAATATGGATAGGTGAAATTTTTAAGGGCGATCTTTCGAAATATGATTGGCTGCATCTGCATCACGAGGATTTTACGGGTCAATACGGAAAGTTTTACGGCAGCTTTCGGGGAGCGCAATGGTATATTGAACAGCAGATGCTTTATGAAAATGAGGCTAAACAACTCGGTTTCAAAAAGGTATCCGAAATGGAAAAATATGTTGTTCTTACCATAAAAGATTTTATTCGAAACGGCGGATTTCTTTTTGCCATGTGTTCGGCTACTGACTCATATGATATTGCTCTCGCGGCACAGAGTACGGATATTGCAGATTACATGTACGACGGCGATCCACCCGATAAAGACGCCAATTCAAAGCTCGATTTCTTATCTACACTTGCCTTCGAAAACTTCAAGATAGAAATGGATCCTTATGTTTATGAATACAGCGACATTGATGTTCAGCCGCAGGAAATCGGTAATCAGAATAACGATTATTTTACCCTTTTCGATTTCTCCGCTAAATACGATCCCGTACCAACAATGCTTACTCAATCTCATTTAAATGTTATCAGGGGATTTATGGGACAGACAACCATGTTTCATAAGAGTATGATAAAAAAGTCGGTTTATATTTTAGGTGAACGTGCCGGAACAGATCAGGTAAAATATATTCATGGTAATTTCGGGCGTGGTACATTTACCTTTTATGCGGGTCACGATCCCGAAGATTATCAACACGCCGTTGGCGATCCCCCGACTGATCTAAAATTATATAGAAATTCTCCGGGATATAGATTAATATTGAACAATATTTTATTCCCGGCGGCAAAAAAGAAAAAACAAAAAACATAATCGAATCTATTCTATAAATAAAACATCAAATTGAAAATGAGAACCGTAAAATTTAGAAATAGCGAAAAGACAGAAGTTGTTGGAAAAATTGTATGTGTCGGACAAAACTACGCGGATCATATCGCTGAAATGGGAGGAGAGAAACCGGATTTTCCTGTTGTCTTTCTTAAACCGACTTCAGCATTAATTTATTCGGGTGATGAAATAATTCATCCGAATTTTTCTGAGAATATGCATCACGAAGCCGAACTTGTTTTACTGATCGGCAAAACAATTAAAAACGCTTCGGAAAAAGAAGCAGAAGAAGCAATAGCCGGTTATACTATCGGACTGGATATGACTCTTCGTGATCTGCAAAAAACAGTATAAGGATAAAGGTCAACCCTGGACTATAAGTAAATCATTTGATACTTCGGCTGTTGTTTCCGAAATTATTTCTACAACAGATCGTCCGCTTGAAGGTAACGAGAACATTTTACTGAAAGTAAATAATGAAACGAGACAGGATTGTTCCATATCTAAATTAATTTACAACCCGGTTGAGGTTGTTCGGTATCTGTCATCAATGATTACTCTTGAAAAAGGTGATCTCATTTTCACGGGAACCCCCTCGGGAGTAAGCAGAGTTGTTCCCGGTGATAATATTTACGCGGAATTATCTTGTCTTATACATTTACATGCAAAAGTCGTAAGCGAAAAAAAATAAGGAGATTATTAATGCCGATATTTGAATACAAATGTCAGGACTGCAACACAAAATATGAAGTACTTCATAAGTCAATTTCGAATCCTGAAAAAGTTGTATGCCCGGAGTGTAATTCGGAGAATCACAAAAAACTACTTTCATCTTTCAGTTCACCTGTCAGTGCCGGTGTTGATTTTGCGCCGGGTTGTTCAGGCGGATCATGCGGAGTTCCGTCAAGTCCCTGCGCCGGCGGTATGTGCGGATTGAATTAAGGAGCAAATAATGAAAAGAATATTTTCTTTTTTATCCGGAATATTGGCAGCTCTTATTGTCACTTTTTCCGGGTGTAAAGCACAGATAAAATCAATTACTGTAGATGAGCTTCATAGTCTACTTCAAAATGATTCACTTACCGTTCTTGTTGATGTAAGAAATGAAAGTGAGTTCGTTGGAACAATGACCAAAATTAAAGAAGCTATTAATATTCCGCTCGGCGAACTTGAAGAACGCAGCAGCGAACTTGAGAAGTATAAAGACAGACCGATATATTTTATTTGCCGGAGCGGAAACAGATCAAGTCACGCAACCAAATTAATTACTGAAAAAGGATTCGATGCTTATAATGTTTCCGGCGGTATGCTTGCTTACAGCAGAAAATTCAGGACGGGTAAATAATGAATATCCAGATATTCGGCACGAAAAAATGTAATGACACTAAAAAAGCGGAGCGCTTCTTCAAGGAACGAAACATTCAGGTTCACTTCAGAGACCTAAATGAAAAAGGAATTAGTCCCGGCGAACTTGAAAATATTAAAAGAGTTTTTCCGATTGAGGATTTACTTGATAAAGAGGGAAAGCAATACAAAAAACGCAACCTGCAATACATGGTCTTTGACGCCGAAACAGAATTGCTGGAAGATCCCCTACTCTTTAAAACTCCTATTGTAAGAAACCAGGGGAAAGTCACCCTCGGTTATGAACCCGATATCTGGAAGGAATGGCTGGAATAAAAGTGCTCTGATAGACTAAGCGCAAGTTCTTCTTTGCAGAGCTCGGATTAATCGTCGCTATTCCGATCGCATCAAAACCACACCTACCTTAGATTCTTTTATTAAATTGGTTAGATAACAATTTGATAATTTTCTGTCAGATTAATCACTGTTATTCAATGATACCAAAACTTTTTAGATCTGAAAATAATTGCTCATTGCTGCGCAAAACCACACCCTGCCAGCCTCTTTCTTTCGCGGCATTTACGTATTCTTCAATATCATCGATGTAAAAATGTTCTTCGGGTTTTACTTTTGTATAATCTTCAACTGCCTTATAAATTTCCGTTTCAGGTTTATAAGCTTTTACTTCGTGCGAGAGAACCATGTGATCCAGATACTTTAAAAATTCATACTTCTCCCATCGCTTTTGGTGAATGGAATTTGTGTTTGAGAGTAATACGATTTTATATTTCTTTTTTAATTTTGGAAGTAGTGAAGTCAATTCCTTGTTTTCTTCAAAAATATCTGCGTATAAATTAATAAACTCTTCACGGGATATTTTATTGTCTATCCAGTTAAGCATAGTGGTTACAAATTCGTCGCTCGTAATTTCTGACTTTTCATGCGCGCGATGGAGATGATAATTTTCTTCATACTTTGTCATCAGTTTTTTGCCGAGACCTTCTTCTACTTTTTCCAGTTTATCGATAACAATATTGTAATCAAAGGGGAGGAGTACATTACCCAGGTCAAAAACAAGAACGGAAATATTTGAATTCATTATAAGTCCTCTTCAGTTGATGTATCTTCAAGAATCATTTCTTTAAATCTTTCTGTTAGTCTCAAAGCGAAAGTTAACTCCGTCGCTGACATA
>CAXXLB010000003.1:0-3445 GCA_963664675.2 Petrotogaceae bacterium | reverse complement strand
AATTGGCTCCCCATTCCTGTACGGGAGTTGATGAAATTTTGCAGGATAGCCGGTCACGCATCGTGCCTGGGGGAGACTTGACCGGCGACAATTAAAACTCAGGATATGTATGTAGACGCCTGTGCGGAATATTTTCGGACGCGGGTTCAACTCCCGCCGCCTCCACCATTTTTTTATTTATATTTCAATGTGTTAATTACAGGATTGGGGTTTCAACAGTATCCCATTGGTATCCCCTTCAAGCTATGTTGGGTTTTTAATTGATTTAATCAAATTACCGATCTGCTCAAACCCATCGTAGGTACTTGGTAACTTTTCTGGCTCAGCAATAATACCACTAAAAATCAGATTTTCAAATTTCTCCAGAACAGATTCCCCTTGTTTCTCCTTTCTCATTTTTACTGCATATTCAGCATAACTTTGTATAAACTGGCATAATGTCTGACGAAGTTCTATTTGCATTTTCTGCACTTGAATAGAACGGTGATTATGCAATATGATTCTAAAAAAATAGATCAAAATTATTTCAACTGAAATGATAGGAATCAACAAAAGCAACCGATCAGTACTAAGTTCATTGCCTTTGAACAAATTAAAAGCTGCAATACCTATCTCGAATAATAAAGGCAACAGAATAATCATACCCATTATTATTAGTGATATAAAAAGATTCCTCCCCTCTTTCTTCTTTTGAGTCCCAAGTGATTCGAAACCTTGATACAATCCTACAAAATTAAAAGCGGATTGGTATTCATTTAAGGTTTCCTTCAACTTACCTATTTCGATTTTCTTCTCATCTAATTCTTTATCCCATGTTTTCTTAAGCTCTCCGGCGTTTTCTGCTATTTTTTTTGAAGTCTCGTAAACTTATAATGCCAGTATCATTCATAATCTCCTTAGTTATACTTGCAGGCATCATATATGCGGCATAAATAATCTGAGACCGAATTTTTTCACTCAAATTCCCGATATCATCTTCAATTTTTTTCCTGATTGACCTCGCTTCAGAATTAAGCTGCTTCTCTGATCCTATCAAAAAATCATATTCGCATAGAAATCGATAAAGCATCCAATAAATATCATCAAGTTCTATACTATCTCCTTTCAAGCAAAATTTAGACAATTCGGAAATTAAGTCTTCTCCTATGTTCTCAATATTGAATTCACATTTTAGACTCCATTCCTTTGGATTATTTTTAATGTAAGTCAGAATTTGAGCGATTATTTTTAACTGTTGTTCAAGATTTTTATCGTCTACCGTGCTGGCAATTGTTTCTGCTTTACTAGCAGCTCTATTAATCAATTCAAAATTATCGCTTTTCTCGAAAAACATTATCGCCTCATTTCTATATCATTAAGATTTTTTTTAAAAAATACCTAATATTTTAGTTCATTACAGTGAATTTTTCTTGTTAATTCGTAAACATTTTTTACCTCATCGGATTCAACTCGAAAATAGCGTTCAAAAGCTTTATTTGTTGAAGTCATCATACATCTTTTTATCTGTTCAGGAGTTACAAGTGTCCTTAAAGCCATAGCAGTGCTATGTCTTGTTCCACCGTATAAATCGACACCCTCAATATTTAGATTAGCACATGCTTTTTTCCACCATTTATAAAAATACTTTCCTCCGAAGGGTTGACCCGGTGCACAGCCTGAAATCCCTTCAGAGTGTCTAAAAAAACATAGCTCTGGCAATCCCCTTGGGAATTGTTTCAAAAACTCAATATCCTCATCAATAACTGGAACTGCCTTGGCTTTTTTTTCTTTTGGATGCGGTATAAATAAATAACCAGATTCGAGATCTATTTCCTTTTCCTTAATGCTTATCAATTCTTTTGGACGAATAGAAATATATGTAGCCAACATCTTGATACCAAGCCAAATTTTAAGATTGATATGAAATGAAATTCTTCGGACTTCTTCAATTATGGATTCTTGTGTGCCTTTATCTATGGTTTTTCTCCATCCTAATTCGTAACTAATTTCAGGAAAATCCGGTATAGGTATTTTTTCACGCCGATTTACCCATTTGAAAAAGCTGTGAAGGCAGGACTTCATATTTGATTTCGTTTTATCAGATACAGATTGAGAGTGCAGGAAATCCTCTATTTCACCGTATTTAATAGTCCGGATATTCTTCTGACCCCATGTTTCTTTGGCCTTATCTATATAATTTCTGAGGTTACTATATGACCTTGGCTTTACCTCTTTTTTCTTAACTTCAAGCCATTTCGTTGCCAAATTTTCAAATCCTAAAGGATTATCAGACCTGTAATCCCTTGGATCATATGTCCCTTGATCGACATGGAACCGTAGCCCGTTTAAAAACCTTTCGGCTTCAATGAAATGAGAAAAACGCTTTTTGGTGCCCCTTCCGAAATGCACTCTGAAACGGCCTGTTGCTTTTTGTTCCGGATGCTCTGGACAATAAAGCCCTCTTGTCAGACCGTCATAAAGAAAGGATCCACCGCATACAGGGCATTTCTGATCTGAATAGATTCGGCCACGCATACAAATATCTCCAGGTGGGTTTCCCGGGTAGGTATCATGTATGGATAGTCGAGTCAACATCTTTAGTATTTAACAACCTATTTTTATTGATAAACAATCACATCTGCTTTTTCATCGTATACAAAACCATATAGCGCTTTGAAAAGCTTGTATTGAAAGGAATCCATAATTACTTGATATCCGATACCCTTTAGAAAGGTACCGTGATATTCCTTGAAACATTTGTATGGGATTTGAATCTTTTTAGTAATCAGGTAGGAACCGAATTTTCTAACCCGGCAAAACGTTGATTGACCGCATGATTTTAATATTTCTTGGTATGTTTTTTCCGTTGGTTCATAGTCTTCCTTTGTATCATTGGGTAGCATCCTTTGACTTAGTCCCTCTTCCCTTTTGTAATTCCGCCTCTTGTGTGTCTTTATTTTTTACCATAGATCCTGATTTTCGAATTCTATACAGAACCTTTTTAGCCCATTCCGGAAGTTCAAGCTGATGCTGTTTGTTTTTCCCCTCCTTTCCTAACTTTGGATGAAAATAGCCATGGGAACTGAAATAATCGACAAACCTACTCCAATGTTTTTCAGATTTGATAAACGACTCAAAAACAAGCCCATGGCCCCAATGTTTCAATAGGGCTTCATTTCCTATTTTCCCCTTTTTTCCTCTCTCTGTTTCAATGAATAAATGCCAGTGGGGAGCGCCATCAACATGCCATTCAAGATTCCACACCCAATCCTTAACAAATATTTTTTCTGTCCTTTTGAGATTATGAATAAACTGCGGTATGGCTTTTCGTTCTTTCAGCGTTTCATAAGCTTTTTGAGGATCGTCATCGAACTTTTTCAAATCAACCGTTAAAACGACTTGCCTAGTCGATTTGTAATCCAGATCTTTCAATCTTTCAGCGAATCTTTTTGAACCACCTTTCCGT
>CAXXLB010000002.1:522500-630444 GCA_963664675.2 Petrotogaceae bacterium | reverse complement strand
AAAAATCTGCTGTGCAGCTGATTGACTATGATAAAACAGATTTAATTGAACCAGGTGAGACACAGGAAATTGTGATAGAAGCCGATTTGCAGAACCTTGCCAGTTATGATGAAGATAATGCTAAAACCTATATATTTGATGGTGGAGATTACTTTTTTACAGTTGCTGAAGGTTCTCATGCTGCAATTAATAATATATTAACAAGTCAAGGCTACACGGCTGAGGACGGAATGGATCAGCAGGGTGATGCTGATTTGGTTGAGAAGTGGACTTATGAACCTAATGAAGGTGTTGACACGGCTACATTCGGCGTATCAAGCACTGGTGCCGAGGTGACAAACAGACTATCTCATATCGATATGAATGAATGGAATCCTGATTCAATAACCTATTTATCAAGAAGTGATTGGGCAGGTACTTGGCCAAAGACCTATGATGAGCTGTCTGCGACAGAGGCGATGCTTCCATATCTCTCCAACGATTTCTATGTGATAGCCACAGATGATGACACATCAGGTATAATTTTTAACTCAACTACCAGTGATTTGACTTTTAGTGATGTGGTTGGTTTGCCCTATGAGGATCCAATGTGGTATACCTTGCTGGATCAACTGGATCTTCAGGAAGCGATCATGTTTATTACAGCAGGAAACAGGAATTATAAAAGCATGCCTTCAGTCGGTTTTGTGGGTGGGCAGTATACAGAAAATGGTCCCAATGGTTTCAATTTAAAACTTGGTGCTTATTCAAATCCAGAATCACCATGGTATGTATCAGAAGATGACCCATACGCAGAATATGGTACGAATGATATGGGCTCAGCGCCTCTTATGGCAGCTACATTCAATAAAGATTTCTGCTATGACTATGGTGTACTTTGGGGCAACGATTCATTATTCAATAATTTACCGATGATATGGGCACCTGGACTCAATCTACATCGAACACCATACAATGGACGTAATGGTGAGTATTATTCAGAAGATCCTGTGCTTGCAGGTAATACTGGCCTTTCGGTTACGACTGGTGGTAGGGGGAGCACACAAACTCACAAATGTCTCAGAGACAGACCTGCTGATTTATCTGGATTATGATACTTATAACGATATTGATGTGACCTTTTATCCTGATTCGAAAAAAATAGGAATATGGGGAAAAAATATAAACCAGCTTTATAAAATGAACGATCGGGTTGAATATTATAAAGATGAATAAAACATAAAAATCCGTGTCTTCGCAAAAATTTTTCCACAGATAAAAACCTGCCGGAATTCCAGCAGGCCGATTTGATAAAGATATTAATTTTATTTTTCAGGAAGAAGAGCAAATATAATGACTGATTTAAATGGAGACACAATTTGTTAATTTATGGGATTTTTACTAAGCGTCTTTTTCTTTGGATTTTTTTTGCTTCTTTGGTTTTTTTACTTTTTCGTTCTTATCTCCCATTCCAAACACCTCCTGTCAATAGCTCCTGCTTCCTTATAGAAAATTGTATCACCGGGTTTTTATAAAAGTGCAATTTTTCATATTATTTTTCTTTTTCAAATGACAGAAATTTTTTATGAAATTGAATACGAAAAAATCCTGGATTTCTTTTTAGTTTAAAAAGCCATTTTTAAATTTCTTTTTTTTAATTGATTTGAATTTTCATTTAAAGTTTATCATTTTAGTATAGAAAATACAATAATTTGTAACGGAAAAAATGAGAAATCATAAAAAAGAAACGGCTGTTACACCGCTTCTTTAAATGGCTTTTCAAGAATCTTCTGTAATTATTAGAACTGAATTAATAGTGTTGTATTATGCTTTTTTCTTTTCCACAGGAATATAAATATCGAATTCCGATTCAGGCTTGTCCCCTACGAATCTCTGATCATAATATTCAAATTCCATCATTCCGGTAGGTGTATACTCCCTGCATGCGGGAAAATATTGAGAATAAATGTAATTGTAAGTTTCCCCCAGTTTGTCCAGTGTTCCCTTGTGAGTGAAAACGAGGTATTCTCTTTCCGGTACTTCATATCCCCTCATTCCTTCCGGAATGCTGCTTAAATCCGTCACTCTTGCCCCTGCAATATAATCAGCCTTCTCGTCAACAAATTCCTCTTCACCGGTGCACATCAGTCCTATCCATTCCACAGGTTTATATATATTTTCTATCTCATTTTGCCTTCTCATCAATTCATTCCAGAGACCCGGCGCATTATCCGGAATGGCATTTCCATAATATTTAAATCCAACTACATAAAAACTCTCTTTTTTAACTTTTTTTGGTTCCATGTTTTTACCTCCTTGAAATTTTCTATTGATTTTTATTTTCCTCAAAATCTGATTGCTGAATAATAATCTTTTCCTCCTATAGATCCCGGGAGTTACTCTAAAAATCTTTTTGAACGCTCTGGTGAACGCTTCCTGTGAATCATATCCGTAATCCATTCCCACCTCAATTATTGATTTATCAGTATGAATGAGATCAAGTGCGGCTTCTGAAAGCTTTCTCATTTTTATATACTGATTGAACGTGAACCCCGTCAAATAATAAAATATTCTACATAATTGAACCTTTGAATAAGGTACATCTTCGCACAATTCATCCACCAAGATCTTTTTATCGAGATTACAATCGATATATTCAACAATATTTTTAATGTAATAAGTATAATCTTTTTCCATTTAACCCCTCCGGAGGTGAATATAGTATATAACATTTCACACGGTACTCTTTTGATTAAATTTATCATTATGTATGAGCGTGTTATTTTTTTTTTTGTTAAAATGAAGAAAGAAATGATGGAGGAAATTATGTTTGAAATTAAGATAAGGTATCCAAAAAAATTTAATATAGATTGTACTTTGGATTGTGGTCAGACCTTCAGATGGAAGAAATCAGGAAATGTATGGAAGGGTGTGGTGAAGGATACCGCCCTGATGCTGGAAGATGAAAACGGTTGTTTAAAAGTGAACTCTTCTAAAAATTCACTATTTGGAATGGGTTTGAATGAAGGATTGAGATACTACTTCGGTTTTGATGACGATTTGGACAAAATTCACAGATTCATAAGGGATATGTCGGAAAAATTCAGTGAAAGGACCCGTAAAATATCCCTGAAGGCTTTAGAAGAGGGTGAGGGGATAAGAATTTTAAGACAGGATCCTTTTGAAATGACTGTGGAATACATTATCTCGTCGAGAAACAGTATTGTTAATATCAGGAACACAGCCGATAGAATCTCTTCCTTTTTTGAGCAGAACAGAGTTATTTTAAACGGAGAAGAATTTTATAAATTTCCAACCTATGATCAATTCAAATCGCTTACAGAAAAGAATTTCCGGGATTTGAAAACGGCTTTCAGGGCAAAATATCTTGCAAAGCTGACAGAAACTGTCAAAACAGAGGCCTTTTTCAAAAAAATGCACACTATGAATGAAATAAATATAATTGAAGAACTTATAAAAATCAAAGGGATAGGCTATAAAGTCGCCAGTTGTATAGCACTTTTCGGATATGGAAAACTCAACTGTTTCCCCGTGGATATCTGGATAATCAGGGCAATGAAAGATCTTTTTGATATCGAGGGCAATACTACAAAAATTATGGAAAGAGGTATGGAAATGTTTTCACCATATGCAGGATATTTTCAGGAAGTATTATTCAGATATTACAGACTCAACTACGTGAAAGAGACAAAGAAATGAAGATCAATATAATTGGTGGCGGCCTGGCTGGTTCTGAAGCTGCACTGACTCTTTCAAAAAAGAAGATACACTGTAATTTATACGAAATAAAACCGGAAGGAAACAACGATATCCATAAATCGGAAAATTTTGGTGAACTCGTATGCAGCAATTCCCTGAAATCCTTCGAGCTTTCAAATGCCTCCGGGTTGCTTAAGGAAGAGGCGAAACTGCTGGATTCGAATTTGTTGAGAATCGCGGAAGAAACGAGGGTTCCGGCCGGAAAGGCCCTTGCGGTAAACAGAAAAACATTTTCAAAGATGATCACAGAAGAAATTGAAAAATCCGAATATATAAAAATATACAGGAAAGAAATCACTCAAATAGATCTAAACAACGATGATATATGGCTCATAGCAACCGGTCCTCTGACTTCTCCAAAATTTGAAAGCTGGCTAAAAACGATCTTCGGAAGTGATCTTTTCTTCTTTGATGCAGTCTCACCGATAATTTTAAAGGATTCAATCGATATGTCCAAAGCCTTTGTTGCAGACAGATACGAAAAAGGTACGGGAGATTACCTCAACTGTCCGATGAATGAAGATGAGTACAACATATTTTATAAACAGTTGGTCAACGCAGAACTCGCACCGGTTGAAAATTTTTCGGATAAAGCTCTTTTTGAAAGATGTCAGCCCGTCGAAGAAATAGCAAAAAGTGGCCTGGACGCGCTGCGATTCGGTCCGATGAAACCGGTGGGCCTTAAAGACGATTTTGGAAACAGCTTCTTTGCCGTCGTGCAGCTCAGAAAGGAAGATAAAGAAGGAAATTTATACAGCCCGGTGGGTTTTCAGACACGGTTAAAATGGAAAGAACAGAAAAAGGTTTTCAGATTGATTCCGGCACTGAAAAATGCTGAATTTGTCAGGTACGGTGTAATGCACCGCAATACATATTTGAACGCCCCCGAAATAATGAATAAACATTTACAGTCCAAAGAATACAAAAACATTTTTTTTGCAGGACAGATCTCCGGCCTTGAGGGCTACGTCGAAGCTATAGTATCAGGTAAAGTAGCAGCCCTGAATATTGAACACGTGATGTTGAAAAAAGAACCGTTCACGTTTCCTGATGATACTATGATCGGGGGTCTCATAAATCATATAACCACGAACGCTCGAATTCCTCTGTCTCCTGTTTATGCAAATTATGGTTTGTTGTCTCCGATAAAAGGGATCAAAAGAAAAAAAGAAAGAAACATTGCAAAGGCTGAAAGGGCACTGAAGATTTTTAAAAAATTTCTGACAACTGAGTTCTACTAAAAAAGACAGGATTTATTCCTGTCTTAAATTCATTCCAATACTTGAGCCAGCGCATCACCATAATCATCAAACCATCTCGCGTTCTCGTTGCGCTTCATCTTTAACAATTTTTGATAATTAATTGGATTTGCCGCCCGGTGGAATTTCATATAAACATATTCATCATCCAAACCAACTATTCCTATCTTTCCATATTTGTGCGACATCATATATCTGGCCCTCTTTCCAAGCCCTGAAACTTTTGAAATCGCCTCGTTGAATATTGAAAATCCCTTTTCTATTGGAACGGAATATGCAAAATTTCCTTTTGTTGGTCTGCATTGAAATATATAATACGGGGGCACACCGATATAAGACAGTTTGTTGAAAAGATTGACAAGTGCATCTACATTATCATTGATTCCCGCTATAAGAGGAGCCTGATTGCAAATTATGACTCCCGCTTTCAAAAGCATATCAATCGCCTTTAATGATTCTTCGGAGATCTCATTAACATTGTTGAAGTGCGCCATCACATATATTCTTTTCTTTTTTGTACTGTACTTCTTCAGAATTTCTATCAACTCAGGGTCCTCACTCACTCTGAAAGGATAGAATGCCAGCATTTTGGAGCCTAATCTGATAATATTTACATGGTCGATTTCCCTCAAAGCTTTGATTATTTTCTCCAACTTTTCCGTTGACAAAACCAGAGCATCCCCACCTGTCAACAGAACATTGTTTATCTCTTTATGATTCCTGATATATTCTATTGCTTTACTGAAATCATCAACGATTTCACTGCCCCCATCAAGGAAAATTCTCTTTCTGAAACAATATCTACATTGTCCGCCACAAACTTGAGAAACAAGTATCAGAGCCGTATCCCTATACTTATGTTCCATTCCGGGTGCCTTTGTGTAGAGATGCTCACTGGATGCGTCTAAGTCTCCCCAGTCCGTCAACTCATCCGATGATGGAATGACCAATCTTCTTATTGGATCGTTTTTGTCATCCCAATTGATTAAATTCAAATAAAAATCGTTCGCTTTGAAGGGATATTTTTCCGTCACCTTTTTAATTTCTCTCTTCTCTTCTTCTGATAAACCTTTCACCATATCAATATTTGTGTAGTATGTAGGTTTCCTCAAAAAAACACCTCCTCCGGTTAAATTTCTCTAGAGTAGAAAAAAATATTAATAATAAAAATATGTTTTATATTATCATATTGATGTAAAGACCAGGTTTATTGACTGTATTCCCCTGTTTCAAATGATTATAAAAAAAACAAGATTTTTTTCATCTATCGAAGTAACTATTGTGTTAATTTTAAAAAAACTTTTAAAACAATTATCCAACTAATACTTAATACAAAGTAATTATTATTGTCTTGCCGATTAAAAAAGTTACATGAAATTTTACAAAACCGGATAAAACCTTCTGTAAAAAATGAAATCGGTACAATGAAATTTTGAACAAAAAATTTTATCAAGAAATAAAAATTTTAAAATTATTAAGGGAAAAAATAATGTAAAATTGAAGGATGTAAAGAAGAACGATTTATATCGTTCGTAATTTGAAAACAGTTAGAGGTGAGGAAATGGGTTCAGTTTTAACCATGGGCGAAATTCTTGTTGAAATAATGAGACCGGAAAGGAATGTTTCGCTGGCAAATCCAGGATATTTTAAAGGACCGTATCCAAGCGGAGCACCAGCAATTTTTATAGACAGTGTTGCGAGACTCGGAGAAAATGCAACGATCATCGGAGGTATCGGCGAAGATGAATTCGGAAAAAACGTTTTAAAACGACTTAAAGATGACGGTGTGAATTGTGATCTGATAAATATAAACAAAGATCGTCCGACCGCCGTGGCATTCGTGGGTTATGATAAGACCGGTGGCAGAAAATTCATATTCCATGTCAAGGATACGTCCGCAGTTTTTCTAAAAAAATATAGCAATGACGAATTGAAACATCAGGATTATTTTCATATAATGGGCTGCTCTCTTATGATCCAAAAGGATTTTAGAAATAAGATAATAAAATTGGCAAATTATTTATATAAAAGAGGCACAAAAATAAGTTTTGATCCCAATATAAGAAGAGAACTTCTACTGGATGAAAATATAAACGAAGTTGTTGATCCCATATTAAAGAATTGCGAAATTCTTTTTCCAGGTGTAGATGAGCTCCTGTTTATAACTAATACAAACACCGTGAATGAAGCGTTGAAAAAAATATTTGAAAACTTTCCCGTAAAGATGGTAGTTTTAAAACTGGGGAAAGAAGGATGCAGAGTAATCACAGAACATGATGACATACCTATAAAAGCTTATAAAATCGTAGAAACTGACCCCACCGGTGCGGGCGATTGCTTTGATGCAGGATTTATAACTGCTATGTTAAAGGGTAAAAGCCTGGAAGAAGCGGGTAAAATAGCCGCTGCAGCCGGTGCTATAAATGCTACTAAATTCGGTCCCATGGAAGGATTGGTAACCAAAGAAAAGATTAAGGAACTGAGTGGAATTTCATTATAAAGAATAAGAGGGTATTTATCATAATACCCTCTTATATATTTTATTATTCAATCTGAGCGATGTATATCTCACCCGGCGCAAGAATTACTTCCATTGTCGTACCGACGTTCCACACAGAATTGAAGTAATGTCTATTTTTTATTTTCCAGAGTACCTCATGCTTTTCTTTCCAGGTATAATAACCTAAATCGACAAACAAATTCTTATGTTCTTTATAATTAAAATTACTCAAAATGAGAAAACCTTTTTCACCGTTCCAGTAAAAAAGCGCAACGATATCTTTATCATCTTTGAAAAGATATTTGATATCTCCCCGTTTCAACAAATCAAGATTTTCCATTCTGATTTTGGATACAATCTCAATTATATCCAGCATGTCATCATCAGAATTCCAGTGAAGAGAATAATAATCAAAAAATGCCAGCTTGCCATACATTGGATCCGAAGGTTCAAGAAGGTATCTACCATCTTCGGTATTATCCAGGCCGAGATTCATAGGTTGAAGTTCGAATATCTCCTGTCCCGAATTTATGAAAGGCACCGTTTTCGGGAGAAAAAAATTCAAAATAGTTGCCTGTATTGCAAAATCCTTCCCGTATTCTCTCGACATGGCTCTCGGTGTATCCGGAGTTTCTACTGCACCGAAGCAGGTGAGCTTCAAATTCGGCAAAACTTCGTATATCAATTTTTTCGTCCACCCTTCATCCACACGTGGTTCACTCCACCATACATTGCCAAGGAAACAGTCATAACCGTTATCCTTCGCCTTTCCATCATAATTCATATTGAGTTCTTCGGCTATTATTGAAAATGAAGAATCCATTCTTTTTGCACTCTTTATCATTTCTTTTTCAAGTTCCGATGGAAGAGCGTGCCCCATGTCCAGACGCGCGCCGTCCACGCCGAATTCCCTATTGTAGTATGGCATTATATTCGCGATCAGATCCCATAAATCCTTATTGGGCTCTTCGCCAGGCATAATGGAGGATTTTATTACATCATACAAAACGTAAGGCGGTTGATCCTTTTCCAGATATTTCTTCGCTTCCCTGGGATGATCCATATACATTCTCAAAAAAGTGACATCGTTCCATGGAGGCTGATTATCGTTTATCCAGTCGGAAAAACCAGGAGGAGTTATCACACCGAATTCTTTTATCAGCCCATCCAAAAAGCTCTTCTTCCCCCTATATTCATTCACAAAATTTCCCCATTTCTCAGGATCAGTGATGTTCGGGGCGAATCTGAATTTTTTCAGATGTTCTTTCACACTCTCATTAGAATACATTATTGACAGATTATCACTTGAAGGTTGCTCGAAGGCTAATTCATCAATAAGGGGAGCTTTATAATTCTCCAGTTCTTTGTAATCTATCCAGTAAAACCAGTCTGGGTGTTCGAGTATGAGATCGGAATCTCTCGCACAGGTTCTGGGTACAAAATCAAGAATCACTCTCATTCCCAAAATATGTGCGGCTTCGACAAAAGCTTTGAATTCGTCTTCGACAGAAAACCCCACGAGCAAATTATCGTGATACTCATCTGATATCTTATAAAAATCCTTTATCGAATAAGGCGATCCAACTTCACCCTTTTTGAATATGTTGCTGTATTTTGTTACAGGAAGAAAATATATTGAATTTATACCAATTTTTTTAAGATACGGTAATAAAAATATCTGCTTCAAAATAGTCCCGGCTTCGATATAACCACCTTTAAAATATGGATTAAAACTTCCTGGATTTTTATGGCCGAAGGCCGTCGTCATTCTTAAAAAAGCACTGTAAATTACCGAATCTTCAATCCAATTCGATTTACTTTCTCCTTCTATTCTTGAAAGAGACAGAAGATAATTTCTATCGTTTTCTCTTCTGCTTATTATAGTCTCAAAAATATTTTTCCCAAATTCATATGGATTTACAAATATGTATTTACCACTCAATTTCACTGTTCCCTCATAATCTTGCGGCAACCATTCTCTTGGAACACCGTAATCAGGCCTTTTTGATGAATCCTGCTTTTTTAAATAATTCAAAATATTTTCAATGTACATTCTGAATACCTCCCGTGAAATCATATATAGATTATACTAAAAGGCAAAAAAAAATTCAAAAGTAAATTAAATGTTACGTTTATTTTCTGAATATGATGTATTCTCTATCCATATGAATAGATGTTTTTTATAATTAAAATTTTTATGAGAACTTTCCAATTTCGGCTTTTTAAGGGATTCAGCTTGATTATATTCGAAAAAAGGTTAAAATATAATTGGGAGAAAAATGGATGGTGCATTATATGGAACACGAAAACCAAAACGAGATAAATTATAATATTTTAAAATCTATATTATCCGACATGATAGAGAATGTACGGATTAATCTCTCCGGTTCTATCGAATCACTGGAAGAACTGAACGTTGATATGGCTAATGAAATAATAGTGAATGATGAGATAATAGACAGACTCCAGAAAAAAATTGAAAGACAGGTTATAAATTATGTCACAAGATTTCAACCGCTCGATAAAGACCTCCGATATATTATTTCTCTTGTCAAATTCGCAAATGACCTTGAAAGAATAGGTGATCTTGCGGTCAATATAGCTAAAACCGCCACAAAACACAGGGGTATTCTTCCTTCATATTCTTTTATTAACATAAGAAAAATGATAGGTTATACAGAAAAAATGATGAAAGATATAATAGATGCTTATTATAAAAGAGACATAGAAAAGGCCAAAGAAGTTTACAAAATGGATAAGAAAGTTGATAATCTATACAAACACATAAGGAAAAATATTGCCTACGAAATAAAAGAAGAAAAGGATAAGGAAAAGGTGGCCTTCTTTCTCGACCTCATTCTGGTGTCGAGATACCTGGAAAGAGCTGCCGACCATGCAAAGAATATTGCATCAGAAATTCATTACGTGGAAGTGGGTATTTCACTTAAGGAGGTCACATTATGAAAGTTCTTATAGTAGATGACGATCCAGATATTGTTCAATTGGTAAAGGAAGTCTGCGAGATAGAATCCATGGAAGTTGCAAGTGCCGGGTCCGCAAGCGAATTGTGGGATAAACTGAAGGAAAACAAACCGGATATTATAATTCTTGATATAATGCTTCCCGATGGAAATGGACTGGATCTCATTAAAAAAATCAGGGATGTATACAGAAATATGCCAGTTATTTTTCTCACCGCGAGAAAATCCGATATCGACATGATCCTGGGACTTGAGTTGGGTGCAGACGATTTTGTAACCAAACCTTTCAATCCAAGAACCCTGGTGGCGAGGATTAAAGCCGTGAACAGGAGAGCCATAAAATCCAAAGAAAAAATCACATATATGAATATCGGAGAATCGAGAATCGACCTGAATTCATATACAATAACAAAAAATGGAAATACTGAAGAACTCACCAGAAGGGAGTTCGAACTTTTAAAAGTTCTTGTGGAAAATCCGGAAAGAGTTTTTTCAAGGGAAGAACTTCTCGATAAAGTATGGGGCGAAGACTTCTTTGGAGATTTCAGGACAATAGATGTTCATATAAGCAAATTGAGGGATAAGATCGGATCAAAATATATTAAAACGGTGAGAGGGGTCGGCTATAAATTCGTTCCGGGTGATGAAATTTGAAAACACTTTTGGACCAGCTAGATGAAGGCATTTTAATAATAGATCAATCTTTAAATATCAAATATGCGAATGAGTTCTCTAAAAAATACCTTGAAGGTCCTGAAGGGAAGACGATTTCCGACGTTTTACATGTAAAAAATATCTCCGTATTGACAGAAAATCTAGTCAACTCTACCCCTTTGGAATTCGAATCTGAATTTTTTGTCAACAACGAAAGAAAAATTTTCAAGATAAAAGTGAACAGCCCGATCATCATTTTCAGAGATATAACCGAAATAAGAAATCTTGGAGAGGCGAAAATGGATTTTGTCAATTCTCTGGTTCATGAATTCTCTTCACCGATGACAGTTATGAATGGCTATCTTGATCTGCTGATAGACAGAAAAGATGTTCCGGAAAAGTATAACGATATTTTAAAAAGAGTACATAAGAGCACCCGCAGATTATCCAAGTTGGTTGAAGAACTGGCAACATTGTCAAATCTCGAATTGCAGAATTATAAACCCGTCATGGAAAATATAAATCTTCGCTCGCTCGTAATAGAAATAACTGAAGAACTTGAAAATAAAGCCAAAAGAAAAAATATTGAAATTGAGGTCTCAATTCCCGCGGATTTTTACATCAAAACCGATTCTCTTCTGCTTTACAGAATACTGTCAAATCTGATATCCAATGCGATCAAATATTCCTTTGACAACGAAGTAGTCCATGTGAAAATAAAAAGAAAAGAGGACAAAACCAATATAATCGTGAAGGATTTCGGAATCGGTATAAAACCAGAAGAATTGAACAGAATTTTTGAAAGATTTTACAGAGCTTCAAATGCGAAATTTTTCAAAACTTCCGGTATGGGTTTGGGATTGTCACTGGTAAAACACGCCGTATCACTTCTCAACGCAAAAATAGAAGTGAACTCCAGTTATATGCTGGGAACGGAATTTATTCTTACAATTTAATTTTTTGGATCAAGCGTATCTCTCAGGCCATCCCCAACTATATTAATACTCAAAACAATAACGGCTATTATCAACCCGGGAAAAAGAGTTATCCAGGGTGCACTCAGGAGGAAATTATTCCCATCTCCAACCATTCTTCCCAGAGTAGGATATGGCGGCGGAACTCCCAATCCCAAAAAACCCAAGGATGCTTCCGAAAGTATCGCGGTTGAAAAATTCGTCGTGAAGGAAACAATGAATATCGAAGATATATTCGGTATTATATCCGTGAGTATTATTTTAGAACTCTTCTTACCTATCGAACGTGCGGATACGATATATAGATTCTGCTTTATGGATATAGCCGAACCTCTTATGGTTCTTGAAAATATCGGAATATAGATAATACCGATCGCAATGATTAAATTCCGAATGGTCGCACCGAACAGAGCGATAATGAAAAGCGCAAGAATTATCGAGGGAAATGCGAACATGGCATCTATAAATCTCATTATTATATTATCAACAGCTCCTCCAAAATATCCTGAAACCGAGCCTACAATCGTTCCGGCTACCGATGCGAATACAATTGCCATAGAAGCGATAAAAAGACTCCCCTGTACTCCGTAGATTATTCTTGAAAGAATATCCCTGCCAAATTGATCCGTACCGAACCAGTGCTGTGAAGACGGCGGAGACATAAAAGAATCAGGATCCATAGTGAGCGGATTGTACGGTGCAAAAAAGGAAGGGAAAAAAGCAATCAGCAGGAAAAAGATAAATATTAATGAACAGATAATATTTAAAGGATTTTTTAAAAATTTTCTCTTGAACTTTCTGTATTCACTACTCATATACAAACTCCAATTAATTTAGATCAATTCTTGGATCTATAACGCTATAAAGAATATCGACCAGAATATTGATGAGAATAATCATGACTCCTATGAACGTTACTATACCCTGAACCACCGGATAGTCTCTTTGATTGACAGCCTGAAGAAGCAATCTTCCCATACCGGGAAGTGCAAACATCTTTTCAATTATTATCGTTCCTCCGATAAGATACCCCAACTGGATTCCAGCGATCGTTACAACGGGTATAAGGGCATTTCTCAGAGCATGTTTCATGATAATTTTCCCTTTACTGACTCCTTTGGCATAAGCGACCTTTATATATTCCTGAGACAGAACGTCCAACATCGAATTCCTCGACATTCTCATGATCTGTGCGGCAACCATGAGTCCAAGAGTGATAGCCGGGACGAGCATTATCTGCAGATTTTTAAAAGGCTCCTGAATAAAGGGAACGAATCCAAAAAGAGTGTAGTTCACAAACGTTCCTGAAATAAAAACGATCAGCAGCGATCCTATCCAGAAAACCGGCGCAGAAAGACCTATGAGACCCAAAAATCTTATAGAATAATCAGTCTTGGTGTTCTTCCTGACCGCAGAGATAATACCGAAGGGTATTCCTATGATAATGCTGAAAATAATGGAAAGAAATGCCAGTTCAAATGTAACCGGAAATTTCTGGGCGATCATAGTCGTAACTTTTTCACCGGTTCTTATCGAAGTTCCAAGATCTCCGGTGACCATATTCTTCAGCCAGACGAGGTATTGAACAGCAACAGGTTTATCAAGTCCATATTTAACATACAGTTCCTGCATCTGCTCTTCAGAAAGGAAATTCTGAGTTCCGAGCATTATATCGATTACATCTCCCGGAACCATATGTATTGCTATAAAAACAAACAAAGTCAGAATTATTATTGTGGGTATTGCGGAAATCAATCTTCCGATTATATAGGCTAATTTCATCTTCTGCTCCCGTTCAAAAAAAGGACGCCCTAAAGGGCATCCATATAATTAATTGAAAATAAATTTACTTATTGAGCCAGACTTCTCTAAGGAAGATCAAGCTTCCATTACTCATCGTTTTGAATCCTTCAACACTCTTCTGTCCGGCATAAATATTATTGGAACAGTACAGGAAAATAACAGGTGATTCATCGACGATCAAATTCTGGAACTCATCGTAGATTTCCTTTCTCTTTTCGTATTCCACTGTTTCTCTACCGGCATCGAGCAATTCATCTGCTTTTTCATTTGAGAAATTGAATTTATTGGTTGAACCGGTTGAATAGAATGTTCTGTAGAACTGTTTGTCGGGTTCGACAGCGCCACCGTTGAGGGAAACGAATGAATCAAAATCCACTTTCTTCCATTTATCTATGAATATACCCCATTCGACCAAATCAATGTTTACCTTTATTCCTGCCTCTGCCAACTGAGCCTGAATTACCTGTGCGATTTTATCGAAGCTGTACTGTGCGGAACATGTTATCGAGAACTCTATTCCATTGGGATAACCGGCTTCCGCAAGCAGTTCTTTGGCTTTCTCGATATTTGTATCATAAATCGCAAAATCTTCAGGTGGAAGAGCCCAGGCTGTTACTGTTGGATTCATAGGACCCGTTACCGCACCTTCACCGAATGCAACCATCTTTATTATGTTTTCTCTGTTCAGCGCATAACTTATTGCCTGTCTTACTTTCGGATCGTCAAGAGGCTTCGCCGCAGTGTTTATACCGAGAAGATAATAATTGAGAACAGGCTGTTTAAAAACTTTGTAATTTCCTGCCAGCATTCCTACACTCGTAGGTTCATCGAGTGATGCAAGATCTACGTCACCGTTTCTGATAGCAGAAACCCTCGAAATTTCCTCAGGAATTATATGGAATTTTATACCATCGAGATATGGTAATCCTTCTTCATAATAATTTTCGTTTTTCTTCAATTCTATATAGTTTCCCGCTTTGTAATCGGAAATATAGAAAGGCCCTGTTCCGTTTGTTACAAGCTGCATATTCGCTCCGCTTTCAACAAAAGCCTTGCTGACTATAGCGGTATTTCCACTTGTGAAGTTCGGAAGTAAAGCGTTCATCATAGATATTTTCAGTTTAAATTCAATTTTATTATCACCGATTATCTTTATAGACTCGACTTCTGCAAAATTCGATGCGGCAGGCGAGCCGTAATTTTCATCGAGTATTCTCTCGAATGTGAAAGCGACATCGTCAACGGTCAGTGGTGTACCGTCATGAAATTTCACGCCATCTCTTATTGTGAAAACGATAGTTGTAGGATCGACAATCTCATAACTTTCGGCCAGTCCGGGCACGATGTTCATCGACTCATCATATTTTAGAAGAGTATCATATACATTTTCAAGAATTCTAAAAGACGCGAAGGCTGTGACTAAATTAGGGTCAAGACCTACAGCTTCTGTAGCAATAGCATAATTAAGTGTTCCACCATAGTTTACTCCAAATACGGAAATAGCTATGAATAAGACTAAAAAAATCGATATAATCAGATTTTTTTTCATTATAACCCTCCCTTTTTCAGAAATTAAAAGTAATAATATTATATCACATAACTATAAAATGATATAATATGATATCAATTAGGTTAAATCTATAGCTTAAAAGAGGTGCATACAATGAAAGCAGTTAATAAAGATTCTCCAGTTCCATTATATTACCAAATATATAGAAATATAAAAAAGAAAATTACTGACGGAGAGCTCAAATCGGGAGAGATATTGCCATCTGAATACGAATACTGTGATATCTTCAACGTGAGCAGGCTGACGATTCGAAAGGCGCTGGAAGAACTGTACAGGGAGGGCCTCATAGTTCGTTCCAGAGGCAGGGGAACTTTCGTTTCCGAAAATAAAAGAGAAGAAATTCTGACAAAATTGAAGGGTTTCACGGAAGAGTTGAAATCAAGAGGCCAGAAACCTTCTTCCAAAACACTCGAAAAATCGCTGGTAGAGCCTCCGATAGAAGTTATAGATAAATTTCGAATAACAGAAGACACCCCGGTATTATTTTTAAAAAGATTGAGGCTTGCAGATGATATACCCATGGCAATAGAAAGCGGCTATTACAATATCTCACTCGATCCGAGAATATTGAAGATCATGAATCTGGATATGGAAAATCATTCTCTGTATTCCTTTTTTAAAAATGATCTTGAATTAAAAATGAGATACGCAGACGAAACCATTGAGATAACACATGCCTCTGAAGAAGACAAAAAATATCTGCAAATCTCCGGTAGCGGAGAATCCATACTGAGAAAAAGGTATTCTTACCTTTCTGATGATAGATGTTTAGAATATGTCATTTCCATTTACAGGGGAGATAAATACAAACTTAAAGTCAGATTGGGATTATAGGAGAATAATGTAATGAATAATATTGAAAAAATAGCCAACGAATATATTTCTAAAGAACTTTTTCCCGGATGCTGCATGTTGATAGGTAACAGAGAGGGAGAAGTATACAAAGCTAAGTTCGGCACGATAGACGGTGAAAAGGAAGTTCAATATAATACGCTCTATGATCTTGCAAGTTTAACCAAAATCGTTGGAACTCTTCCGGCAGTTCTCCTTCTGCTAGGCAACGGAGAAATCGATCTGGAAGACAATATAAAAAAATATCTACCGGTTAACTGGGAAAATATAACCATAAGAAACCTGTTAACCCATACATCAGGTATTCCACCTTATTCAATGGCATACAAATACCTGAGCAAAGAAGATCTGATTCAGGAAATATACAGAACTGAATTTCTTCAGGTTCCGAATTATGAAATAAAATATTCCTGCCTGAACTTCATCCTACTGAAAAAAATAGTTGATACTGTCACCGGGGATCACGTAAAATTTGTAACAGAAAATGTATACGAACCTCTGAAAATGGACGATACGGTCTACAGCCCCGGAGAAGCGGAAAATGTCGCCCCGACTTCCATACGTGATGGAAAAAGGCTTATCGGTATGCCTGATGATGAACTGGCATTCTACATCGGAGGTATAAGCGGTAACGCAGGTTTATTTTCAACTCTGGATGATTTGAGTGAATATTGCAGGGAAATTCTATTCCCAAGGATCGTTTTTACAAAATCGATAATAGAAATGAGCAGCAAAAACTGGACCGAAAATATTCAGGGAAATCCCAAAAAGGGATTGGGATGGAGTTTATTTGAACCACTTTCTCCCTGCGGCCCTTCGTTCAGCGGGAAAAGCTTCGGCCACACAGGATTTACAGGAACATTCATCTGGATCGATCCCGTAAAAGAAGTGTATATAGTCATCTTAACAAATAAATGTTTTTATAAAAGACACGAAGCGATATCCGAAATGTGGACTTTCAGAAGAAGAATATCTACACGCCTGCTCTGGAGTTACGAAAGAGGAGATTTTTATGAATAAAATACTAGGCGTCATGTCAGGCACTTCCTGTGACGGCTTGAATATAGTCTATTGCGAAATAGAGGGCTCATATAAAAATATAAATGTGAATCCCGTTTTTTTTGAAGAACTTCCATATGATAAAGAATTCAAAGATTATCTTCTCTTTCTCACATCGGGAAAAATAAGTGTTGGTGATGTTTCGAGGGCCAATTTCTATCTGGGCAAAAAATTCGGAGAATCCATAAAAGATTTCATAAAAAGAAAAAATATTGATGATATCAATCTCATAGTGAGTCACGGTCAAACTGTTTATCACTCGACTTCTTACGGGGATAAACCGTACGATATCCCCTGCACACTTCAAATAGGAGACGGAGACATAATTTCGTATATCACAGGTCATAAAGTTCTATCGGATATAAGAATAAAAGACATGGCTGCAGGAGGTCAGGGAGCTCCAATGGTATCCTATGCGGATTACGTTATTTATACGGAGGATGATAAAAACACCGCTCTTCAGAATATTGGCGGAATCGGAAATGTCACGTACATTCCAAAAAACTCCGAACTGAATTCCATCATCGCTTTCGATACGGGCCCCGGAAATGTACTGATAGACTGGTGCTGCAGAGAGTATTTTGATGTCGAATACGATAAAAATGGAGATTACTCAAAAAAGGGAAGAACAAATGAGAATTTCATAAAAGAACTGTGGAATTTGGAAAACGATTATTTTCTCACACCGCCTCCAAAAACTACCGGGAAAGAGATCAGGTATAACTCTGCTTACCTTAACAAAATTAAGGAGATAATAGAATATAATAGCATAAGTAGAGACGATGCTTTGAGATCTATCGTAAGATTTACCGCACTGACCATAACCGAATCTTATAAAAAATACCTGAAAAGCATTGAAAAAATAATTATCAGTGGAGGAGGCTCGGAAAATAAAACGCTTGTCGGGGATATTAAAAACCTCACGAAAAATAAAGAATATTACATTCCTCCAAAGATCTGGAATGTGGGAAAGGAATCTATTGCCTTCGCAATAATAGGCCAGGAGTATTTGAACGGACATTTTTCCAATGTTCCAACCGCCACAGGAGCTTCGAGGAGCGTAATTCAGGGTAAATTATCCTTACCGTTTTAATTTCTCAAAAAAATGGAGAGAGTACCAGAAACAAAAAAAGCATTTGAATATATAGAGCAGGCAAAAAGGATGAATCCGGGCGACTGGATAGATCATTCTTTTTGGACTGCGAAGGCTGCGGCAATAATATCTTCCAAAATAAAAGGAATGAACAGCGAAAAAAGCTATGTTCTGGGACTTCTACATGATATAGGAAGAAGATACGGAGTAACACAAATGCGGCATATAATCGACGGTTACAATTTTATGATGGAAGAGGGCTATTCGTATGTTGCAAGAATATCGCTGACCCATTCTTATCCATACCAAAACTTCGATGCGGTATTTGGAGTTTACGACTGCTCCGAAGATGAAAAAAACTTCATCAGAGATTTCATAGATAATATACAATTCGATGATTATGATAAACTGATTCAACTGTGTGATTCTCTCGCTCTGCCCACAGGTTTTTGTATTCTGGAACAGAGATTCGTGGATGTCGCTTTGAGATACGACGTTAACGATTACACTGTGCCTAAATGGAAAGCGGTTATGACAATAAAAGAAGAAATAGAAGAAAAAATAGGAGATTCGATATACAAGATACTTCCGGATATCGTCGAAAATATTTACAGATAATGGAGTGATTTTATGAAGTTCACACCCCTTGGAGGCGGCCAGGAAATAGGGGCCAATTGCTTCCTTTATGAAATAGAAGACAAAATAATAATGATAGACGCAGGAAGACATCCGAGTAAAGAAGGATTTGAATCGCTGCCCGAAATATCAGGTGTAGGTTATGTTGATTATATTATCATCACACATTCTCACTATGACCATGTTTCAGCGCTTCCATGGGTGGCAAAAAAATTCCCGGACGCTCAGATAATAGTTGCTAAAGAAAACAGAAACCTGATGATAAAAATATTACACAATTCCGTTTCAATAATGAAAAGAGAAAACGAAGAGAATGAGGCACCCATTTTTTATCAACATGCCGATGTTACTTCTCTCAAAAAGATGATCATACCGCTGGAATTCAACGCCGGTTTTCAGCTTTCAGAAAAAATTTCAATAACCCTGTTGCCTGCCGGCCACGTTATGGGCTCGGCTTCGATCCTCTTCGAGGTGGGAGATAAAAGAGTATTTCACACGGGAGATTTTTCACTGACAAAACAACTCTCCATGTCTTCCGCCGAACTACCGGAATATGCGGACATCGTTATATCCGAAGGAACATACGGCTCCGACGAAAAAATCGTTTCCAGGCAGCAGGAAGAAAAAAGACTTCTGAAATCCATTAAAACGACCGTAAAAAACGGCGGGAAAGTTTTATTACCGGTTTTTACCCTGGGAAGAGCACAGGAAGTCATGTACTTCATTCTCAAAGAATTCGATGACAAAAAACTCGAAAAAGTCCCCGTTTATATAAACGGAATGGTGACCGGACTCGCAAATCACTACATCGCAAATTATGAAGGGAAAAGCGCAAAAGAAAGAAGCTGGTTTCAAAGAAAAATGAGAAAATACATAAAGGTTATTCCGGATGATTATTCGAAATTATTGAAATCAAAGGGTTCTTCGATTTTCATACTCAGCTCCGGGATGCTTTTAGAAGATACACTTTCTTACACGTTTGCAAAAAAATTGATGAGAAGTTCAAAAAACTCAATTCATTTTGTGGGCTATCTATGTAACGATACTCCTGGGAAAAAATTACTTACAAGCGCCAACAACGGAAACAAATTCATCGATGAAACAGGAAAAGAACACAACATCAAATGCAGAGTCGAACAGTTCAATTTTTCCGCCCACGCAAACTACAGAGATCTGATAAATCTGCCGAGAATTCTTCAACCAAAAAAATTGATCTACGTCCACGGCGATAAAGAGTCACTTGAGAATCTCGCAGAAGAATTACAATATGAATTTGAAATAAAGATTCCAAAGAATTTTGAAGAAATTATTTTATAACTTTGGTTGACAAGGTATCTATCAGATGATATTATAACTAATGCAAGGTTGCCGGGGTGGCGGAATTGGCAGACGCTACGGACTTAAAATCCGTTGAGGCGGGAGCTTCGTAAGGGTTCGAGTCCCTTCCTCGGCACCAGTTTAAGGTGCCAATAAATATTCGGTGCGGGGTGGAGCAGTAAGGTAGCTCGTTGGGCTCATAACCCAAAGGTCAAAGGTTCAAATCCTTTCCCCGCTACCATTTTGGCGATGTAGCTCAGCTGGCAAGAGCATGCGGCTCATACCCGCAGAGTCGACAGTTCGAGTCTGTCCGTCGCCACCATGAGAAGGAGTTGGTTTCGACGGTCCGATACGGATAGATTGATTCCCTCCTTTTTTTCAAAAATATATAGCAACACCAGTGAAGATTCCGCACCCCTTTTGAAAATATAAAGATTAGATATTCCCGCAGATTTTTCTGATGCCTTTAAAGATAATTCATATTTTTCTCTGTATTCCCTGGTTCTATTTACCCATGCAGTTAACTTCCCCTCTTTATCGCTTGCGATGATATTGCAGATTTTATAAGGAACTGAAACAATTGAGATAAAGATAAAAAGTTGCTCGATTATTACCGTGAATATATAAAGAACATTTCTAAAGAACCAAATGAACTAAAAAAATTCGATAAATCATAAAGTATAATTCTTCCGGAGGCTTTCTATGCTTTGTCCATATTGTAAGGGGAAAATTTCAAAAAAGTATTTGCTGAATGAAGTTATAATAGGGGCTATAGAAAAGCACGATAAAAAATTTATTAATGTTTATACTGAAAGTTCAGAGTATGAACATGCATCAAGAATGGATATAATAAGCTTTAATTGTCCTGAATGTGATAGATTTCTGATACTCGAAGCAACTATTCCCATTCATGGATTGAAAGATCACCCGCATCAAGGTCATGTAAATTTCGAGGGAATAGATTTCAAGAATGTCAATATTTATCCTGAACTTCTGCCTGATTCAGAAAAAGTTCCTGGAGATACACCGGATACTATTGCAAAAGATTTTAAAGAAGCTTCGGCTATCCTAAAATACAGTTCTACTGCTTCCTCCATAATGGCCAGAAGATGTTTTGAGCTTATTATTGCGGAGCAAACTCAAAAAAGCAAAGCAGATAATTTACAAGATGAACTCGATCCTTTCATAAATAAGAGTGATATTAGTCAAAACGTTAAACATAAGATTGGATCAGAGCATATAAAAAATATGGACAATAGAGCTGCTCAGCCATTTTTTAATAGCAATATAGCCTATATAGAAACTAATGGAAAAGACGAAAAGCATCTAACCAAAACTTTAAAGCTTTTAATGCAAGAATTATGCGAAATCTCATTATTAATAGAGAAAGCGGATGAAAAAATCAGAAAATTGGAAAAACCCAACTCTTAACCATTATTTATAAAACCTCCCGTTATTTTTCAAATTACAGATTTTTCAAAAACCAAAATAATTATTTCAACAACTCCTTTCCCCGTTATGATGCTGACATCCAATGATGTTAAACTTAATATAGTGAATATGGAAAGCTTTATTTCTGTTATTTACAGCAAAATTTAAAAAAGGTGGGACATTAATTGAACTATTTAAATTCAAAAAATGAGGTTATTGTTTACAGTAGATTTGTCAAGTTTTTCTATACCGAAACAAAAGATAAAAGGGGTGGCTTTAGGTATAATATATTCGGAGTTCCGGTTACTCAAAAATCAAGCGCTAACTGGTCTGAAATTTTTATCGAATTTTTCAATTCTCCTAAAGAATGTAAAGCTTTTATCGAATGGTTCTGTTCAATAAATGGCGACGAAATAACTAACAAAGAAAATTTCTATAGATATTTGAAGCGGGTCGACAAATCAGGTCAAATCTAATAATTTTTTGTATATATTTTTAATTCCTTTCCCTCCATATTCACTTTTCAAGGACCAAAATAATTATTTCAACAACTCCTTCCCCCGTTATGATGCTGACATCCAATGATGCTAAACTCAACATAGTGAATATGGAAGGTTTTATTTCTGTTATTTACAGCAAAATTCAAAAAAGGTGGTGAGTTTATGTTCTTTAAAAACGAAAATGGCGAAATATTTGATGTTGAAAATTTTTCCAGCTTTCAGTTAGAAGCTAAGTTCAATGAAAAAGGAACGCAAAAAATACCGTCATCAAGAGATGAATGTGATCATCTATGGAGTGTATGGGGCCATTATACAAGCGGCGCTAAGGTTCTTCTCTTTGAAACCGGAAAAGATAAAACCAAAGCTCAGGAATTTATTATGTATTTGGTTGAAAAATTAAGGATATTCGATAAATACAAAATTATCACTATCAATGACTTTTTAAACCGCTGATTATAAATTTCCTTCAAGAAACTGTGGAAATCAATAATTTTTTCAATACACTCATCAATTTCTTCTTGGTACTTTCCTCTACATGATCAATTTTCTCCATATTCACTTTTCAAAGCCCATACCTACTTAGCTCTCATTTGAGTTTGATAGCTTATCTGTAATCGTTCTATAAGTGCTATAATAATGTTAGTATACTAAGCATTTCTATTAGTATTTACTTCACTTCATAAACTGCTCATCGCTGAAAGTTAGTGGTGAGCAGTTTTTTAAAGATCTTTACTATCAACATTTTTTCGTCACACATAAGTGTTAAACTATCTATAGATAATGAAAGAAAACCCTTATGTAATTTGTATTAATATACTTTTTTAAATTGCTTTTTATTTGCTCAGCGTTGAAAATTAGCGGTGAGCATTTATATTTTAAAGACTTCTACTACCATCATTTTTCTGTCACATATTGTATTAACACCTTTAATTATTCTCATCCGCCCATCGTTGAAATCCGGTGATGGACAATTATTTTTTTAAAGACTAACATTACTTAAACAGCCCCCCTCGCATCAAAATCCCTTTAGTTCTTTATAATGTCCTTGGAGTAAGGAGATTTTTTGCTCCCAAAGACTGACCAAGTTAATCATGCTATGAAAATCAATGACCATTCCATGTATCCCAAATACAAGGATGATGATAATCCCTAAGACTCATATCGAAGGTAACAAATGGAACGAATAATGTACTATAATAGGTACAATTATAGACAAATGAGTTAAAGAAAATTCTTGATTTTTTTATCTTTTATCTTTTTTTATTTGAGTTAAGGTGAAAAGACTCCTCGTTAAAAAATAAGGGGGAATTTATATAGATTGTACTGAACACAAAGGATATTGGTGGATACCAGAAAATGAAAAAAACAAAATATTTGGTACTTTAAAAATATATGATAACCGCAATTTTAAACTAGAAGTATATGGTAAGATAAGTCCCTCAAAATTTGGAACATTTGAAAATATTGAATTTATTTTAGGGATTGATAATAATGGCAAAAAAATAACATTAATGAATTGTTTTCCTAGTAATTCGAAATTCGTCAATGGGAATATTAACGAAGAATATTTTATAAACTATATTTTTATAGGAACACATTTCATTTCAAAGAAAGATATTTCTTTCAAAAATATTCAAGTTGAATACTCTTATATAGATCAATGGATTAAAAATTCATTTATTGAAATAGAATTACCCAAAGATTATGAAAAAGAAAATTATGATCTTGTTTATAAAATAAAAAAACCTAGCAGTTTTAAAGTAGTAAATGAAAATTTTGATATAATATTTTTTAATTTTATACATACAGAAAGAAATTTAAAGAATTTAAAAATATCACGCAAAGAAATTGTTGAATTTTCTAGCAAAAATAATGATTTATTATATTATTTTGATAAGATATTCTATCCGTTTGAGAATTTTCTTACTTTTATCATAGGCCAAAAAATTCATTCTAGGAAAATAACTGGAAAACTAGTTGAAAATGATAAAAACAAAATTGAAATTATTTATAAACCGCGCTTTTATGATGATGAAGAAATAACTGTTAATCCATATTATTTTAAATTAAAATTCCCCGATATAAAAGATAAAATTAATGAATACATTAATAAATGGTATGAAATGAGCGAAGAATACAAATCATTATTTGAATTATATTTTGCAAACAAATATAATGATAGCGGTTATCTAGAAACAAAATTTTTATATTATATGCAAGCCATTGAAAGTTTCCATAGAAAGAAATATGTAGGAAAATATGATGAAAAAGATGAGTTCATTGAATTAAAAAAAGAATTTCTTTCTTCTTCAAAAAAAATTGTCGAAGAAGACTTTATGGATAAAATAAATAGTGATCTATACTATATTAATGGATATACCCTTAAAGCTAGGTTAGAAGAAATCTTCAAAAAGTATGATGAAATAAAATATATTAAAAATTTAGAAAACGAAGAATTTATAAAAAAAGCAAAGGATACCAGAAACTATTTAACTCATTATGATAAAAGACTAGAAAACAAAATATTTAAAGGTAATAAATTATATTACGCAAATCAAAGATTAAAAATGATAACAGACATAATAATACTTAAAGAATGGGGTATTTCAAGTGAAAGAATAGAACAAGTAATTAAAATTGAAAATGAACTTTTAGATTGATCATTTCTGATAAATATAGAAGGTTAGGAAAGAGATAAGTTTGTTTTCTTATTCTGTTTTTTTGAGTTTAGGTTAAGAGTTATATTAGTAATATGCGAGTAGAAGATTATCCTAATAAGTTATCAATTTAAGAAATTTGTTTTATATTTAACTCTCTTGAATATAGGGTGATAAAATGATTGAAGATACAGATAAAACTAAAAAGAAGAGTTGCAGGATCGTAGATTTCTTAAGTGAAATTAATACAATTGTTTTCAGGGCTACATTTTTCCTCTTTAGTTCTTCTACAATAGCTTTTTTAATAATGACATTTCTATTATATCCAAATTTTACTAACAATAACTGCTCAGAAATATCTATATATTTTACAATTTTATCAGTTCTAGGAATGATTAGTGGATTCATTTTTATATTAATAGGGAACAAAAATCCAGAAAATTTAGAAAAAAAGAAGTCCATTTCTTTTTACCTTTCTAAATACAAAAGGTATTCCGAAAGGAAAAATATTTCTTGGGCTATTTTTATTTCATTCTGTTTTTCAATAGGTATTTTAGGTATTTCATTAATTCCAAAACCTTGTTTTTCTGAAGAATTCAATAATTTTTTACAGGAAAATATCTCTGGTATATATAATACAATGCTTTTTTCCTTTTTAGCTTTATATGCAACTGTTTTGGTAATTACTTCAAACCTGTCACACGAATTCCCCTATGAAATTGCTTTGAAATATATTGTTTTTTCCAAAGCAAGTTTATTTTATTCGTTTTCGTTATTATCAAATATAATATTTTCATATACTGTAAATATAATGCTTTCATATAATACCGCATGTATTTTTTCTGAAAATATACAAAATAGTTTTATGTTTATAAGTATCATCCTTTTGTTTTCTTATACATTGTTTTTTATTTTTGCAATACTAAGTAGTTTCAAAATAGAAAAATATTTCTCTTATTTTATCTTTCCTATTATAAGGAAATTTGATAACGCTACAAAAACCTGGAAAAATGATAATAATTTTTTAAAAATTAATTATCATTGTGCTTATTTAGAGATTAAGTCGGCAAATTATGATAATAAATACAAAAAGAAAAAAGTTGATTACATTGAACTAGATTATAAACAAACAGAAGAACAAACAGAAATTCTTATAATCAATGATAATGAATTATCAAAATTAAATGATTACGAATTTTCAATAAAAATAGATAAGTATTCTTTCGGTCCTCCGGGCAGATATTACCCAATTATAATAGCAAGCAAGAAAATTGATGATAAAGAGAGAAAAAAATTAGAAAATATATTTCATAATTTATTTTGTTTTGAAAGAATTACACTTTCAAACACAGAATATGATAATTCATATAAATCTTTAAAAAGATTGAATTTTGAAAATAAATTAGTTGAATATACTAATTCATTTTTGCAACACATAGATAGTGAAAATAGATGGATTCTTAAAGAAAAATTTGATAGTTATATCAGCAATAAAAATAACCGAAACAAAAATATTACTTCTAAAAATGAGTTTTGGGAAACACTTAGCTACTTCAAACATATAAAAAAATATTCACTTGAAACTCCTTTAAAAACTTTAAATATTATGAAGAATTTTAATGAGCTGAAAACTATTGCTTATAAAAATGAGTTTGATTTTTTTTACCCTAATATAATGTATGAAATTAAAAAACTATTTGAACTTAAAATAAAAGAAGAGTTTGATAAAACCGAAAATGAGTTATGGATCGACGATTATATAAATCTTTTGAAAGAAATTGCTGATATATTTCTTGAAACCTGTAAATTTTTTATATTTCATAATTTTGATATTGAAAGCAAATATGATTATTTAAATAGAAACAAAAAAGATTACATTCGTTTTTTTGAATTATATCCTTTTAATAATAACAACTATAAAAATTCCTCGACTTCCCGTGACTATAAAGAAAAGAAAAAAGCAGATGCTATTATTTATTTTAAATATAAATTAATTACACTAATATTTTTAATCATGCATAAAATTGGAGTTCATGATCTAAATAAATCTTTTTTTAGTATAGCACTCGAAATATTCCAATACAAACCAATAAATAATTCTTTTTGTGAGATTCTTAATTATAATTTAGTGGAGATCGATGAGTATATTTATAGTATTTCTCTTAAAGAAGATGAAAATGATTCATCAAAAAGGCAAATGCATAGTGACGCAAAACCTATAATGGAATATCTTCTTATTCTTTTGTTTAAAAATTATATTAGCCCTTCCAAAAATAGAAACATTCCCTCAAGAAATAGTATTGATTTCTTCCCAAAAGAGTGTTTCAAAAATGACACTTTATTAGATTTAATAAATAATCTTTCAGCGAAAGATGTTAAAGAATTTTATGATTTTGAAGAAACCTACTTTAATATCTTTAAGAAAAAACTACTTGAATCATATCATCAGAAAAAAGAAAAATTCAATAATGAAGAAATAGAATATTATAAGAAGGAAGAACTGAATATAAAAACAAATAAATATATTATACAATATAAAAATGATCTTAATGTGACTTACAAAAAAGAGCTGGATCATTTAAATGAGTTCTTGCAATATAATCTAATAGATGGAAATGAAATAAATGAATCTCTTTTAGATACCTATTTAAAACACAAATATTGGTTTTTAGATTCTCTTTATGATTCATTTGATTATGCTAGAAACAGCGGAGAAATAGACAGCGATTATTTATATAGAAAGAAAAAATATAATATTTTACAAGAAATAGATAATAGATTAAAATCGTCCAAAAAAACTCAAAATATAAATTTAAAATCAAAGTTAACTGAACAATTAAATGGTTTTATAAAAAAAGATAAAAAATACGTAGCTTTCTTATCAGGAAGCATATTTGATTTCTCCAACGAAGAATCTATTGATAATCCCGGAGATTTTATTTATGTTGATAAAACAGAAATACATTTTTTCTATAATGATAACTTTAATATAATTTTCCCCAAAGACTCATTTAAGTTAATTCAAGAATATTATGAAAAAAATGCTAACGACGAGGAAGATAAAATTTTGGAAATTGATTTTTCTAAAAAAATTACTCCTGAAGAATTTAACGAATATCGCAAAAAAAATGAATGGAATGTCAAGCCAGGGGAAACCTTAGAAAGTTTTGTAAAGATCACAGTACATGAAAAATATGAGTTAATCTCAAAAAATCTAGACGATTGCTTTAGGTTAGAAACAGAAAATCCTGAAACAAAAGATGAAATAGTTTATATAAGTAAAAATGGGAAAAAATATCATAGACCAAATTGTAGATGCCTTATTAAAAAAGAGAAAAAGGAAATCCCTCTTGAAGAGGCAAAAGAAGGATATGCGCCTTGTTCTTTATGCAATCCACCTGAATAAATAGAATAGATACTTAATTTATAAGATAATTTATAAAATTTGATACCACCAGAACCAAGTTTGTTTTCTTATCTTATCTTTTTTGAGTTAAAGTGAAAAGATCTCCTGTTGAAAAATAAGGGGAAATTTTATGAAAGATTCTTTTTACTCATTATTATCTTTTTTTAAACAGAATAGTTTAATCCGAAAAAAATGTGATATATTGTGAACGAAACAAATATTTTTTCGTTTACGTTCAAAAGGGAAATAAAGATTATTCTTAAAACCAAATAATTATTTTATTCAAATAATTCATTAAAGAAAGAGGGAAGATTGTTAATGATTGAGATTGAAATGAAATATCAAGTAGAATTAAAGCCTAATTTTTTATCTAATTTAGATATTTTAGATAAAAAAGAAGTAATAGATAACTATTATGATAACAATGATTATTTACTATTGAAAAACGGAAATTTTTTAAGAAATAGGAATAATAAATTCATTGATTTTAAATTATTTGCAGGTGATAAAACACACCTTTATTGTGAAGAAAAGACTTTTGCTTTTAATTATTTTAATTCAAATAATGAAGAAATATCAAATATGCTAGAAAGAATTGGTTTAAAAAAGGTTTTTTTTGGTTCCTTTAATGAATTTACTAAAAAATTAAATTTAAATATGCTAGCACATATTGATCGTAATAGATCTTATTATAAATTTGAAAATATGGAGATTGTTTATGATGAAGTAAAAGACTTAGGAAATTTTATAGAAATAGAAATAAATGTTGAAGATATAAACCATACTCACATAGATAATAAAGATAAATTTGAAAGTAAATTAAAAAAAATTGGTTTGGTAACTGAAGATGTTAAATATATCAAAATAGGGTATGTTGAACTCTATTTAAAAAAGAATAACCCAGAAATATATAGATTAGGTTTATATAAGGGATAAATATGAAAAATACAAAATTAAAGACGATAATTTTTATTGTCATTCCAATTACCTGTGTTATATAATTAATCAGTTCTAATTTCCTGAATAATTAAATTTTTATATTATCCTTGCTTTTTAGGTTAAATTGAGGGGATCTCTACCAAAAAAAGGGGAGGGATATTTATAAAAAAATGATTATTTTATCTGTAATCATTATTTTGGCTTTGAGTGGATGTATCGTAATCAGAGATGATACTGACTATTTAACCCTTGACCTTATTGATGAAGCACGAAAACTAATCCACGCGGAACATCCGGAAGAGGAAATTTTCTTTTATGAATTCATGGCCAGTGCAACAGATCCGGATTCTGAAAGTAATATGGATGGATATCCACTACTGGACAGCGGAGCAAAAAATCTCAATGATCTTACCTGGTGGCGATTCATTTTTGGTTGTGAAGGCAACAAAACCGCTGTGATAAAAAAAATTAATGGTGTATGGCAGGAATCGGAAATTGTTCCGGAACCCTGGCTTGAAGACGTCGTTATTAGTCCGGAATACATCAGAATTGATATCGGAGACGCGATTGAAATTCTAAAAGTGTATATCTGGAACGACACACCTTACGATTTTTTTGATTTTGTTGTATTCAGGCAACCTTTAAATCCTGAAACTACCGAACCATATTACATTTTCACCGTTGGATTCGGTCAATACGTCTTTGTGGGAGCAATAACCGGAGCAGTACACATTGAAATAGACGAAATTTAATTCCAAATCATCACATAAATAGTGTAAAATTGTACTATATAGATAATGTGAATTTATAGGTGTAACCACAACACAAATCAGGCAGCAAAATTATTTTTTCTCTTTTTTATTATTTTTATTTGAGTTAGTAGTGGGAAGATTCCTGTAAATACGAGATTTTTTATGGAAAAACTTTTGATTTTCAGAGGTTTGATATTTTTGTCTTTCAATGAAGAAATTAATTTCAAAGGAGCTGACTGAAGTGCCATCTGAGGGAGCAAATGAATTGGCTTTAAAAATAATTTTGGATACACTAAAACAAGAAAAAAATTACAAATTACAGGATATACAGGATCTTTTTCCCAATATGTCGGAAATGGATTTAAAAAAATCATTAAATGAATTAGAGAACAATTCTTTTATAAAAATAAAGCATGATCAAAATGATAAAGACCTTTCAATATTTCCATTGTATAACCTTTACCTTTATTATGAAGATAAAGACTACGGATATAATCCTCATGAAGATATTTGCAATATATTAAAACAGTCAACTCGTTCTCACAGCACCTCTTCCGAAGGGTTATCCAATTCTTTGGGAATGCCCATAACAAGAGTTAACAGAGCTGTAGAATTTATTAAAGCCAATAATTTAGCAAAAGTTATTCCCAATATATTTTCTTCAGTGTCCCCAATGGTTGCAGGTTTATCCCCAACAAAGGAAACGATCAAATATTTAAAAATCAATTGTATTCAGGAAACAGAAGATTATATTAAATTTTAAAGTCAATAAAACACCTGATTCACTGATAAAAGCCATATACCACCAAAGTCGAGTTTATTTTCTTATTTTTTTGAATTCGACTCAAAACCAATATGGAAAAAATAATAGAGAAATTTATTATATGAAGTTAACTGAAATGATAAAAAATACCGTTTCGGGCCTCTTTGCAGAATGTGAAGATTACACACTTTTTCTATTTTCGATTTTCTGTTATCTCGTTTCTTTTTTCGGATTCAATCATATCGGATAGTTTGATCTTCGGGTGATGATATTTTTTTATTTTCAAATCCGGACCGAGGGTTATAGCATTTTGAGGACACCACTGAATACAGGCGAAACAGCTCACACACTTCTCTCCCCAGACGGGTTTCCCATCGGATAGCTCTATGTTGCTCACGGGACAAATCCTTTCACAGATTCCACAACTGTTGCATTCTTCGTTAGTTTTAAAGGCCAGGGCTTTCCAACCACCATGGAATGTTACATAGAAAATAAGTTTTGAAAGTGTGGGAATCATTTTGAATAATGTTCCGTGAAAAATATATATTTTTATCAGTTCACCCGTTTTAGTCTTATCCGGTTTTCTGAATTTTGATGACTTGATTTCTTCAACAATACTTTTTTTGATGTTTTCCCATTTCTCAAACATGTCTCTATGCTGCTTATCCGAAAATATTCCGGAAGCTATTCCATTATGTGGCATATGAACTGCTATGCCGATAGAGAGCTTTCCACCTGCCTCTTCTATTTTATCCGAGAAGAGTTCTATTGCCTTTGAAGAGGCTATTCCATAGGTTCCAAAGGCAAAGATGTATTTGTTTTCTAAATTTTTTATTTTTTTTATGAAGTCGAGCATAATCTGAGCCGGTTTGAAGTCGTAAATGGGAAAACAGAAACCCAGAGAGTCACTTTCAACAATGATTTTATCTTCTTTCATAAAGCGGACAATATTTACGGCTTCACCATTTATTTCACGGGCTACGTCCCTCGCTATGAACATCGAATTACCGGTTCCAGTGAAATAATATACAGGAATTTTTCTCTTTTCATAATCCACGACAACCCCTCCTGAAATTCAAAGAGATTTATATAGAAATGTTTAAAAAATGATTGTCGGTCCGCCAGTTCCAATAGATTATATCAAAAAAATTCATATCAACATATGATTTGAAATTCTATCTTCCCCATTCCGGTTTATGAAAAACCTAAAAGCGGTATAGACAACAGGAAAACAGGGCATGGGCAGAGAACAGAGAATTAGGGAATAGAGAATAGGCTAAAAAGGCTCAAGAGCAAAAAAGCTGAAAGACAGTGCCTTGTGTTTTGAATTTGGTGCCTAAAAGACAGTGCTTAGTGCCTGAAAAGCAGTGTCCAGTGCATAGTGAAAAAACGACCATAAAAAATCTAATCCTTATACAACTGTTCAACCATTGTTTAACTATTGCTTCCCTTTCGCATAAAGGCTGAAGGGCCTAAAAGCGAAAAAGCAAAAAGATCAAAATACAAAAATGTGGAAAAGCCTAAAAGGCGAAAAGCAACTTTGTTCTGCTTTTATTACCTGTTCACTACTTCTCTATTATCTCCTTACAACTGCTAGACTATTGTTAAGCCATCGTTTGACAATTGATGGGCTATTTATTCAACAATCGTGTAAACTATCGCTTAAAAGCAGCTTAGATAACAGAAAATGGATAATCGATAACTGGCTGAAAAGGTTCAAGAGCTGAAAAGCTTAAGCACTTAAAAATAGTTTTGAGAATAGATAACGGGTACATAAAGCAGAAACACCCGAAAAAATAGATGCAAAAAACTTTTTATTGATTTTCTTTCCTTTCTTTTTTCTTTATGTGTGTGTGTGCTTTTTCCAGACACTGCTTTTCCTATCGCTTCTCAATTGCTTTCCCGTTGTTATCAAATTGCTCAGCTATTGCTAGACCATTGTTCTGCAATTGTTTATCTTCTTTTCGCTATTATCTGATTCTCTACTCTCCGTTCTCTTTTTCCATACGCTTCTTTGCAATTGTCAACAGAACGGGAATTTGTCAACCGAGTATCAACCACTATATAACTCATGAATAAAGAGATACAGGCCCTCAGTTGACAAGTTGACCCAGTTGACCGGTTTTATAAGAAAAAGAAAGGGTATAGGATGATGATGAGTCATCATCATCCTAAAAAAAACATTTTGCTCTACAGATTTTACGTCAACTGGTCAACTATATTATTATGTATGTCTTATACATTATATTATAACGGTTGACAGTGAGTTGACCGAGTTGACAATTCTTCTGTATTCCTTTTTCAAAGACCATTACAATGGTCAACAGCTAATCGGTTTCTCCCTTCTGCTGCTTTTGAAAACCTGTGACATAATCAAATGGTATTAAGATATTCCCGGGCGAATGAGAACTCTCTTTTTTAGAAAGGAGAGTTTTTTTATTACGGATATGTAAAATGATCAGCTCCGATCAGCTTTTTTGAGTAAATTATCAGCTTATGTAAATTCTATAATCCTTTATATATAGGTATTATAGATATATTTATATACATTATGATCAAGCTGATCAAAAAAGTGTATAAAAAAATTCCGTTGATATATGAGTGAAAAAAATCCCTTAAAATTCACACTCATACTTCGATAAACTATGACACATACAAAAAAGTGATCATAATGATCAGCTCGCAATTTAAAACATCTGTAAACAAGAATACAAAGCTAACATAGCACACAAACCGAGTTGATCGTTTTTCGAGAAGCTGATCATTTTTTTGCCATATTTGAGGAGGAAATATCGGTATTCAAAACACAAAAACTTCTATAATCCTTACCTATAATGCCTCACAGCCAATTACCTCATTGAAAACATATAAAACCTCTTATCGCTATATATCTCTGGCATATACCTCTGCTTTTGTAACGTACTGATTACGAAGAGGAGAATGTATAACCACCTCTTTTCACCACTCATCAATGTGGAGCAGAGAGAAGAGAATTGGGAAATAGACAACGGGAAAGCAGGGATTAGTATTTGGTACCTAAAAGACCAGTGTCCGGTGCCTAGAAAAGAGAATTGAGAACAGGGTAATAGATAACAGGGGGAACAGAATAAAAAACTAAGAGCAAAAAAGCGGAATTGCTGAAACTGTGTCCTTATCTTATTATCTGTTCTCTACTTATCTATTATCTTCTTCCAACCGCTTCTCTACCGCTACCCCATTGCTTAAACGCCGAAAAGGTCAAAGAGTTTAAAAGCTTAACCGCCAAAGGGAGAAATGCCTAAAAGATGAAAAACAACTTTGTTCTGCTTTTATTCTCTGTTCTCTACTTATCTATTATCTTATGTGGTCCCTTATACACCCTGCACCCTGGACCCTAATTTCCTATCGTTTTCCAACTCTTTCCTACTGCTTAACTATTGTTCCGTCACTCGAGGGGACGGTCCACCCGAACCAAAGAACGGTCCTTGGTACAGTCCCCCGCTCGTTAATAGTTCAACGACTGCTTTCCCATTGCTTAAACGCCGAAAAGGTCAAAAAGTTGAAAAGCCAAATCGCCAAAGAGCAGAAATGCTAAAAGATGAAAAACAACTTTGTTCTGCTTTTATTCTCCGTTCTCTGCTTCTCTATTATCTTATGCGGTCCCTTATACACCCTGCACCCCGGACCCTTGACCCTATTTTCCATTGCTTTCCTACTGCTTAACTATTGCTTAAACGCCGAAAAGGTCAAAGAGTTTAAAAGCTTAACCGCCAAAGGGAGAAATGCCTAAAAGATGAAAAACAACTTTGTTCTGCTTTTATTCTCTGTTCTCTGCTTCTCTATTATCTTATGGGGTCCCTTATACCCTGAACCCTTCACCCTTTTTCGCTATTATCTGATTCTCTACTATCCGTTCTCTTCTATTGTTTTCCAATCGCTTCTCAATTGCTTTCCCATTGTTATCCAATTGCTCAGCTATTGTTAAACCATTGTTCTACAATTGTCAGACTATTGTTTTTCTATTTCTCACCCACTATTTCTATTCCGAAAGCACCCTCGTTCACGTGAAACTTAGTGAATGGACTTTTACGCATCATTTCTTCCAGTTCCGGCTTTATATAGGCCGCACCTACAGACGTTTCCAGTCCCCTTTTCATGGACTTGTTTTTCACTCCTATTTTCATCATTTTTATCAGCACAGGATTTACGTTTCTCTTTAAATCTCCAACGAAAATTTTTGCTCCCGGTTTCAGAACTCTGTAAATTTCCGATATCACCATTTGGGGTTCTTCCCATTCATGAAGTGATCCGTTTGTGAATATTCCATCAAATCTGTCGTTTTCAAAGGGCATTTTCAAAGCATTACCAGAAATATATTCCGCTCTTTCGCTTATTCCCTCATCTTTGCAATTTTTTTCCGCTACCTCTATCATTGTTTTACTTATTTCCAGTGCCGTCAGGGTGGTCCCCAAAGTTTTTTTCAACCAGTCTATTCCGAGGTACCCGGGGCCTGGGCCAATTTCCAGACAGTTTCCTCTGTTTACGCCGTTTCTTATTATCGAATCTGTGGCGAACCATTTTTTCTTTGAAAATTTTTTTTGCATCTCATCGTAATCCAGCACATCGAAGGTGTTCTGGATTCCTTCGTCCGTTTCGGGTATTCTTTCCTTTAACATAATATTCCTCCTTTAATATAAAAGATAATATATAAAAACTTGTATAATTACATAAAAAAAATTACAGTTTTTCTCTAAGCTTTTTGAGCCATTGCAATTCGGCCTTCATATGTTCTCTCGTATGGTCGAGTATCATATGACCAATTTCGGGTATATTTTGATCTTTTCTGTTTTCCATCTCGTGTTCATCCAGATATCCGATGGCGTCCTCCACTTTTTTTATCCTTTTTTCTAGAAGTTTGTAAATTTCATCCGAAGGCATTTTATCAATGAAAAACAGAGCAATATCGAAGGGGTAGTAATTTCTGTAAGGTCTTTCCCATTCACGGAGAAGCAATTTCTGGAATTTTTCTCTTCCTCTATCGGTTATGCTGTATACGATTCTCTGAGGTCTGTTTTCTGTTTTCTCCTCCCGGGCCTTTATTATGTAACCCTTTTCGTTCAGTTTGTTCAGAGCGAAATAAATCGAGCCAAAGGCAATATTCGTCCAGTCACCCATTATCTCTTCTATTTTTTGTTTTAATTCATAACCGTACATAGATGATTTATTCAAAAAACCCAGAAGCACAAGCTGAACCGACATAATTCTCCTCCAATATACAAACTTGTATATATAATATTATATATTTTTCTTCCTGTCAAATGAAAATGTAATATTCGAAATGGATGTAATTTCTTCCTGGAAATATTAAAATATGAAAAAGGGAGGGAATTATATGAAATACAGATTGTTATCCTGGAATGTGAATGGAATCAGGGCAATATATAAAAAAGGAATGCTGGATTTTTTGCAGGAGGAGAAACCGGATGCTCTGTGCATACAGGAGACCAAGGCACATGAAGAACAGCTCGTAAAGAAATTGCTGAATCCGGAAGGATATTTTTCTTATTTTTGTTCCGCTGAAAGAAAGGGATACAGCGGCGTTGCGGCTTACTCAAAATATCAGCCCGTTTCGGTGAAATGTGGAATGGGAATAGAGGAATTCGACAGCGAAGGAAGGGTGATCGAAATAGAATACAGTGATTTCATTCTTCTGAACGTTTATTTTCCTAATGGAAAGGCCTCGAAGGAGAGACTGGATTACAAGATGAATTTCTACGATGCATTTCTGAATCATATAGAAGAATTGAGATCGCAGGGGAAAAAAGTCGTATTTTGTGGGGATGTAAACACCGCTCATAAGGAAATCGATCTGGCCAGACCCAAGGAAAACGAAAATATTTCCGGTTTTCTGCCGATCGAAAGAGAATGGATAGATAAAGTCATTGACAAGGGATATATAGACACTTTCAGAGTTTTCAACAGTGAAGGAAAGAATTATTCCTGGTGGGATTATAAAACTAAAGCGAGACAGAGGAATGTTGGATGGAGAATAGATTATTTTTTCATAAGTGAAGATCTTAGAGACAACTTGAAAAAAGCAACAATAATGGACGAGGTCATGGGTTCCGATCACTGTCCCATTGAAATAGTTCTGGAATTCTGATCATGCTGGAACTATCTGGAAACACATATCAGGAAAAACTTGAAAGTGATGAACTTTCCGTTGTTCTGTTTAAAATCGAAGGGTGTTCACCATGTGTAGCTGTTGAAAGAAAATTGGTTCTTCTTGAAGAGAAATATGAAAAATGGAATTTTTATAAAATTAATCTCTCTTCTTTTCCCGAACTATCCGGAACTTTTCAAATTTTTACCTCTCCGACGATCGTTCTGTTTAATAAAGGGAAAGAACTCACAAGATTTTCGAGAAATTTCAGTATTGATTTCATCATCGAGTACATGAACAGAGTGGAAAATGCTATGGAATGAACGATAGTCCAACAATTGACGAACAATAGCTGAGCGATGGGAAAGCGATAGTTGAACAATAGCTGAACGATAGCAAAGCGGTGAACGAGCGGGGGAACAACGCATGGAAAAACACCATAAGGAAAAAGAAAGAAAATCAGCAGATTTTTGTTTCTCTCAGAGCACTACGCACCAGACACTGTTTTTATGTTCTCTATTATCTGCTCTGCTCTGCTGCCCTTTCACCAGGCACCGGACACTACGCACTAGACACTGTCTTTCAGCTTTTTTGCTCTTGAGCCTTTTCAGCTATGGTTGAACGATTGTTGGACAATGGTTAAGCAATAGTTAAACAGTTGTATAAGGATTAGATTTTTTATGGTCGTTTTTTCACTATGCACCGGCTCACCAGGCACTACGCACCAAACACTGTCTTTCAGGCACCAAGCACAAAACACTATACACTGTTTTCCTGTTGTCTATTCCCAATTCTCTATTCTCAAAACTATTTTTAAGTGGTTAAGCTTTTCAGCTCTTTAACTTTTTCCGCCCGTTATCAATTCCCTGTTCTCTATTCTCTGCTTTGCTACCAAACACTGTCTTTCAGGCACTAAGCATAGACACCAAACACTGTTTTTATGTTCCTATTTCACCCCAAAAAAGAATAGGACAAAGAAACTAGTAATAGTAAAATAAAATAAAGGATAAGGGGTGAAAGAATGAAGAGAAAGAAAAAAGAATACTCTAAGGAATTAAAAATAAAAGTAATAAAAGAGTACAGAGAGACAGAAATGACATTAGAAGGACTCTCAAATAAATATGCAGTACCCTCAACAACAATATCAGGGTGGGTAGGAAGATACAGGATAAATGGAGAAGATGAAATAATAAGGGTATTAGGAGACAAAAGGACAAAGAAAGAAAAGATACCACCGGTATTATACAAAGAATATGGATTAGAAAAGAAAAAGGAAATGGAAAAAGAAGAACTAATAGATGAATTAGGAACATTAATGATGGAAAATCAAATATTGAAAGAGATATTAAAAAAAACAGAAAAGGAAGAATGAATAAAAGAGGCAAATACCTATTAACAAAAGAATTGAAAGAAAAAGGATATCCATTCAAAAGAATAATAGAGATGTTGGAAATAAAGAAAAGCACATATTATTATCATTTCAAAGAAAAGAATCAAGCAAAGGAATATAAGAAAAGAGGCAGAAAGAAAAGCGAATTTGTGAATACAATGAATGGGAAGATAAGGAATGAAGAGTTAAAGGAACTAATACTGGAAAAGTGTAAGAATGAAGATGCAATGAACCCAGAGTACTATATAAAAACAATGGGCTCAAAGAAGATGAAAAGCTATCTGTATTACAAATATGGAATATATATTGGACACAACAGGTTACATGGATTTAGAAAGGAATTAGGGCTGGTAAGAAAATATGAAAACAGGACAAAACACCCAGTCAAAAGGGCACAGAATAGAACAATAACAAAGCAGAATCAATTATGGGAAGCAGATATAAAGTTCTTTAATGCAGGTGGAGATGGAATAGTACCATTGTTAGATATAATAGACGTCTATGACAGGAACATAGTAGCAACACACATAGGAAAGAGATGCACACATGAAGATTTCCTGGAACTAATAGAAATAGCGATAAAAGCAAGAGGAGAAAAACCAGAGGTGATAAGAACAGATAACGGATCACAATTCAAAGCAAATAAAACAAGAGAAAAAATGGAAGAATTAGGAATAATCCATGAATTTGGATACAAACATAATCCTGATTCCCAGGCATTTATTGAATCTCAGCATGCGAATCTGGAAAGAGAATTTGTTGCTTTGAATAAATTTAAAAGTGTAAAAGACTTGTATTTAAAGTATCTAGTATATATGGATTATTATCACAACTTAAGACCACATTCATCTTTGGGTTATAAAACTCCCAAACAATTTAATGCAATTCAGAGCTTTGGCAAGGAAGTTTTAGTAAAACGTTGATACGAGTTGTTTTTGTCCAATATTTTGGGGTCCGTCCGACACCAAACACTGTCTTTCAGGCACCAAGCACTAGACACTAAACACTGTTTTTATGTTCTCTATTCTCTGCTCTGCTGCCTTTCACCAGGCACCGGACACTACATACTAGACACTGTTTTTCAGCTTTTATACAGGTTATATATACTTCTTCAGACCGGCGGCGAAACCTTCAGCTTTTGCAAGATCTTCTGCATTCGGTCTTCCTCTGCTCATACCGCCAAAATATTTGATAAAACTGTTCGTGTTGAATCCCGGACAACTGAATTCACCAACAATATTGTATCCCTTTGAAATCAGAATATCTCTCAATGCCGCATGATCACGGATCATTTTTTTCTCTCCAAAAATGGCACTGGTTGAAAAAATGAATGCCGTTTTATTCTTCACCACGGGAAGATTCGTTGCCAGTTTAAGAATTGGTTCGTAATGTTTTCCGCTATCTATTCCCGCTCCAAAGCCTACGAGGTCATAATTTCTTATTTCCTCTATATCGATATCCCCCGGATGTTTTAAATCCGCTCTCAATTTTTCCACCATAACACGAGCGATCTTTTCCGTGTTCATATGATGATAAGAATACACCACAACGAGAGCCTTCTTCATTTTTTACCCTCCGCCGATTTACATTCGAAAACCTCTCCTATCGGAACACCAAAAACATCCGCAATCCGAAACGCCATTTCCAGCGACGGTGTATATTTTTCTGCTTCCAGAGCTATGATAGTCTGGCGTGAAATACCCGCCCTTTCCGCAAGTTCCAGTTGTGTCATTTCGTTTGCAAAAAAGCGCAGCTTTCTTATATTATTGGTTATAACCAACTTTTTAGCCATTATGAACGCCCTTTTCATAGAAATAAATTCTCACGATATTTTCGGCAAATGAACTAACTGCGAATGCACCAAGTATTATATGCAATGCAAAAACACCCGATACTCCGAAGGCCAATGCTACAAGCGCAGCCAGAAAACCTCCCCCCGAAAAAATATGGCCAAAATGCCCGGATTTCAGACCTATCAATTTATCCATTTCGTCTTTAACCATTGAAGAGTTAAGTGTTCTGACCACTTTATCGGTTTCTTCGTTACCCCTCACATGCTCCTTCACAGCGAGCCCAAAAGCGAGTGCAATATGAAAAACAATCTGAATTATGATCTGTAATGCCACACCGATACCGATGAAAATCAACATGAAAATCGCCCATGATTTTAAATCTCCCGATCCCGCCTCATATTTTCCAAGGGCGTAGATGATGTAGGTTACAACAAGAATCACATCCACAACCATACTGGTAATTGTTCTTTTGCTTTTATATGTCATAAATGTTCACTCCTTTATCCAAAAAGTATGTTATGTTGGACATAGTGTATAATATTTTTTACATATTGTCAAGAACACCAAACTAAAATTTCAAATATTTTTAAATACAGAATAGACTGGCAAGGGAAACTGGGCCGTTAAAGTTCATTGACAAGCTACCACAAGGATGGTGAGTGAATATCAAGACCGTAATGTGAGTGAACACTCAAATAGCTTCGAGAAATTCTTAATCATATGAGCCGAATCATTCTATTACGGATGAAGTCGGCGAGCATCTCTCAAAAACTGGTTGGAACGAGGGTACCCTCCGACAAAGTATTAGCGACGGCACGAATATGAAAATGTTTCTGCACAAGAGGAATACAAAATATTACATGTCAATATAACCATGGAGAAACTATTGGGAAGAAATAAGGAAATTTATCTATAGGGTGAATTCAACAGAGAATATAAGCTGGCATATTAAAAGGGTAACCAGGACAAAAAGTGTATTTTCAGGCGATGATTCATTTATGAAAATTCTTTATTTATCCATTATAAACGTAATAAAAAATATAATTTTCCCACCCACCATTCAAATCGAACACACTTTCAATTTTCTCTGAAGGTCCCGGATAAAATTCTATCGGGATGTTTTTAATTTCAGAAAACAAAGAGTTAAATTTTTACAATACAATTAAATTTTTGGATTTTATTGCGGCATGATTCAACGGAAATATAACTAAGAGATCCTTCCAATCGATTAGAAGGTTTTTTTGAAAAACAACTTCATATATAAAGGGTGATTCAGACACTTATATATTTTATGCCGGTAATGTTAAAATTTATGTAGTGAATATGGGGAATTTTTTCGTTATCGACACCGAAACTCTGAATGGGTGGTGAGTTTATGTTCTTTAAAAATGAGTATGGAGAAATATTTGATGTTGAAAAATTTTCCAGCTTTCAGTTGGAAGCCAAACCGAGTGAGGAAAATCAGGAATTGTTATCATCATCGAAAAACGATTACGGCTATCTGTGGAGCGTGTGGGGTTATTACACAAGTGGTGCCAAAGTTCTTCTATATGAACCTGGAGAAGATAAAGCCGTAGCACAGGAATTCATTATGTATCTTATCGATAAAATGAAAATATTCGATAAATACAAAGTCATCACTATCGATGATTTTTTGAACCGCCAGTTTTAATTCTGTTCAATAGAAAGATCAGGGAAAATTAATAATTTCATTATTGGACTTATAGTTTTTTTGAAATATTCGTTCCTGTTATAAATATTTCTTTCTCCATATTCACCTTTCAAAAATCTACTCTATCATCATCTTTCGATAACATATAAAGAGCGATGTTAGTTTGGTAAAACAAAAAGAGGGAATTTTTCATTCGCCTCATAATGTACTTTATTTTAATTATTATTCAAAAGAAAATTCTCGCATCCTCTATCGGCTCTCATTTAACTCGACGGATTGTTTTCAAATTTTGATAATTTATCTGATAAAAGTGCTATAATTATGTTAATACGATTATGTACTATTACTAATTTTTATTTCTCTTCATGTTGCTCACCATTTAAATTCAATGGTGAGCATTTGTTTAGCTATGATCGTTCAGCTTGTTCATTTCAAACAAAATATACCGGCTCAGACAATCGTAGAATGGAACAAAGTCCGGCCAGAAAGGGAAGAACTTCAATATACAATACAATTAAAAACGATTCCGGTACAATAAACATAAAATCAGGGATATAATGTTTATTGAGAAGTACGTTGTGATGATATTGGACAGCTCAAAAACTGAAATTAAGGAGTGGGTCATGAAGAAAATCATTTTTTTGATTTTTGTTTTATTCGTTTCGATAATCGCTCTTTCGGCAGAATATTATATTGACTATCCAACAATATACGATGAGTATTTTCTGAAAGAGTTGGAAGCAAAAGAGTCAAATCCCGATATGGAAACGGGATGTGTATATGTGGATGATGATGTTACTTTTTATCTCATGCCTTTCGATGCCTTGAGTTTCTTTTATTATTACCATTCATTTCCATATATTGGAAAGGATGCGGGTTTATCTGCCGAGTTTTACAATATTCAAATCACCCTGTTTTTAAAAGATATCAAAAATTATTATTACCTGACAATCAAAAATTTCTCTGAAAAAGAAATCATAATTGATACAAAAGATTTATTTGCAAGATACAGAATTCTTAATATAGGTGATTTTTTCAAATATTCGCCTCATGACACTATCGCAATTTATCCCTCGGAAATATTTTCGGTGATGATAGTACCGAATAACACCAAAGATTTGAATTATGAAGATTTTTTAAAAGAAAAATTTGAAGTGAACGGAATATTATTTCAACCATATCTGTCTGATTACATTCAGGAAATGTATTCGGAATCGAGAAAAATGGGAGAATTCCTGGAATTAGATTATTTAGATTATTAGGAAAATAAATTCACACTAATAATAAAAATTTTCAAAGCGGATTTGAGCAGCTATTTCTCCGAGTAGATTAAAAGAAGGATGTTCACTGATTTTTGCGATTGCATATCTTATTGGATTATTTAATATAATAAAATATGTAAGAAGTTTTGAGAACGCCTCTCAAAAGAAATTTGCCATTAAAAACGTCACAATTTCTTTCATTTTAATTTTTGAGGTGTTAATAATTTTAGCCTTCGTATTTTCACCAGTGATTTTTCCCATACTAATAGTGGACCCCTGGGACTTTGTTAATGATAATTTTCAAAATAGCGGGAAGGAAAATAGAGGAAATCGAATGAATTCATAAAAAAACTTCATATAAATTCATTCGTTCTTTCTAACAGATTATTTTTTCTTTCTGCTTCTATCTATAAAGTTGAAAAGTTCTGGTATTATAGAATATTATGAAAAAAATCAGCATTTATAATGTTTTTATCAAAGATCCGGAATCGACACATAATTTATACCGATATAAGGTCAACAGCCCGTATAAAAATATCCTGCACCATAAAGAAATTTATGAGAGCTATAACTTCAACAAAGAGGAACGGGGAGGTAAAATCTATTATATAGTAAAATATCCCTTCGAAAAGGATTATATAGAAGTCTTTCTAATAAAAATTTTCTATGAAAATCTGACAAAAAGATATATTCATCCTGTCAAACGTGTCTTTGAGGAGAACAATTACAAACTCAAAGACAGAGGTGAGCATAATAAAATTCAATACGAAGATCCGGAACTGGAAGATCTGATTGATGAAATTGAAAAAATGACCGGTGACTGAAAAACCTTCGACTTCAAAAAATCATAAAAATAAAAACCGTTCTCCTGGGTTATGAATGTTCAAAAAAATTTTTTCTATCACTTTTCCACAACATAAATTCAGAATAATATCCTGATTATCATCATTGTATACATTTCTCTTTTTTGCAATGCTATTTAGCTCTTTAGTCATCATCTCCATTCGTTCAACTCAGATGTTGTTTTTTTGGGTTGATCTGAGTTTTTTAAAAATCTTTGAATTCAAAAATATATCACATCCCTTTCTCGTGGAAATTTAAAAATGCTTTGTACAGTACTACAGTAGGCCACCGTAAAATATTGAAAGTAAATTCATCTGTTGACAAAATGGTTTAATATATCAAATATGAGGGGAAATTTCAGTTCAATTAATCGATGTTTTTGGAAATATGGTTTTTAAGTAATATAATCAAATTATATGGTAATGATTTCATTAAGAAATTAAAAAGGGGGGAATACAGTGAAGAAATCTATCTTTTTTATAGCACTGATCATAATAGTTTTACTCATTTCGTCAGGATGTCACTATAAATGGTACTATGCTCTGAACATTACGTGTAACCCGGCCGAAGGTGGTATCGTTAATGAAACGGGAGATAAAAATCCGGAAAACGGGAAATATGCCAAGCATTCAAATGTGATTTTAGAAGCGATTCCAAATTCAGGCTGGAGTTTTTTGAACTGGGAGGGAAACCTCACCGGTGATGAAAATCCCACAACCATTCAAATCGAGGGAGACACCGCTATAACCGCAAACTTCACAAAGAACGAATACACTCTCACAGCTTCCGTTACCGGAGAAGGAACGGTTACCGTGAATCCTTCAAAAGAAAAATACGAATATGAAGAAACAGTCGAATTAACCGCTTTGCCTGCTACGGGCTGGGAATTTGTGGGATGGACCGGCTATATAACATCCGATTCCAGTGTAGTCCAAATAGATATTTTGGGAAATACGAATGTCACTGCTATCTTTGAAGAAATAGAATATTACTTATCCGTCGAAACAACCGGTGCAGGAATGGTTTCAATTTCTCCGAACGGACCTTATTATTACAATGATGTTGTTCAATTAACTGCACAGGCTTCTCCCGGATGGGAATTCGATGAGTGGACAGGAGATCTGTCGGGAAACGACCCTTCGGAAGAAATAATCATGAATGAAGATAAAAGTATTACAGCCAATTTTGAAGTTGAAAAATACACTTTAGCGATTGAAATCATCGGAGAAGGAGAAGTTCAAATAGATCCCGAAAAGGATGAATATGAATACGGCGAATATGTTGAATTGACTCCTGAGGCAAGCCCGGGATGGGAATTTTCTGGATGGTCGGGAGACCAGTCGGGAGACACTTATCCCATAATAATAAAGATGAATAAGGACAAAGACATAACGGCAACATTCGAAGAGATACCCGTGATATAAATGAATTTAATCACTGAAAAATATTTATAAAAAACTATAAAACCCTTTTCCAATAAATGTGACTGAAATATGAAATCAAACAGGAACTCTCCCCTTAAAAGGAGAGTTTTTTATTATGGATATGCAAAACGATCAGCTCCGATCAGCTTTTTTGAACAAATTATCAGCTTATAAAAATTCTATAATCCTTTATATATAGGTATTATAGATATTTTTATATACATTATGATCAAGCTGATTAAAAAAGTGTATAAAAAAATTCCGTCGATATATGAGTGAAAAAAATCCCTTAAAATTCACACTCGTACATCGATAAACTATAACACATACAAAAAATGATCATAATGATCAACTCGCAATTTAAAACATCTGAAAACAAGAATACAAAGCTAACACAGAAACCAGACAGAGTTGATCGTTTTTCGGGAAGTTGATCATTTTTTTGCCATATTTGAGGAGAAAATACCGGTGTTCAAAACGCAAAAACCTCCACAAGTCTTATCAAGAATACTATACAGCCAATATATTCATCAAAAACATATAAAATCGCTCACGACTATATAATCTTGACATATGTCTTTGTTTGTAACAGATTCATAACGAGAAAAGGGAAGGAAGCTCCCCCCTTTCATGATCATTAAAACAGCAAAAGAGTTTTACCGGTTATATGTCCACTCCAAAAACACTTTTAATGATAATTCCCACTATAAATGAGATTCCTGAAACGCCAAGACTTATAACTATCATCTCAAGAAATCTTCTCTTAAAGGGAGTTCCTTTGGCAACGGAAATATAGTAATTGAAAAACAATATGATAAGGACGGCGATACAGAGTGTGACTATCAAACTTATGAACGGATTTCCAATTAGCATAAAGGGTAATATCAGGAGAAAAACCGTTATCACATACGCAAGTCCAGTGTATAAAGCAGACTTTTTCGCTTTTTTATTTTTAGAATCTTCATGAACGGAAGCAAGATACTCGGAGGCCGCCATAGAGAAAGAAGCAGCTATTCCCGTTATTAAACCGGTTATCGCTATCAAATTGGCATTCTGAAATGCGAAGGTGTATCCTGCAAGTGCACCGGTCAATTCCACCAGAGCATCGTTCAACCCCAGAACAACGGATCCAACATAACTCAAGCGCTCTTCGTCTATCATTTCAATCAATTCATACTGATGTCTCTGCTCATCCTGAAGGATAGAATTCAAATCTATCTTGTCTTTGGATTCCTTCGACATCGCTGAATATACACTTACAGCCCGCTCTTCGGATTTTTCAAGCAATTTCACCCCGAAGGTCAATCCCAAAGAGACGCTTATAAAATAAAAAAACCATAACTGTATTCTATAAGGTTTGACATCTTTTCCAGTCAACTCCTTGATTTTTTCATAGTGTTTCCTTTCATCTTCACTTATAGCCTTTAATACTTCCGCATTTCTTTTATTTTTTATCCTTCTACTGAGTTTTGAATATAAATAGCATGCCGTTAATTCGTTTCTCTGTTCATTTATCAATCCCTGAAGATTTCTGTTTTCCATTTTCAATCCCTCACATATATTTTTATATATATATCAATTATAACTTTTATTGTTCACAATGCAAATAAAAAAGAAAATTTAATATATAATTACAGGGGAAAAAATTTATAAAACCATCGACAACTATATCAGTTTTTGAGCTTATTTTTTGTATAAGCTCTTCACAGAAAAAGGGTTATACGGTAATAAAAGATGGCAATTTGTAACATAAAAATTACCGAAAAATTTTTTTTAATGATTGTATCCCTTATATAAAGGGAGTTATATGAATTCATAGAGCCGCTCACTATTTTCCGATAATAACTACCTATTCGTTATATAAAGAAATAAGGAATGATTATAAGACAATTCCTTTTGTAATCGGCTTACTTAATAAATGAGAGCGCAATTTTAATTTATCATAAATTTTAAAAAAATAAAAAAAAGATATTATTATATTGTAGGAATCTTCGTTAAAAAAGATTTTGCGAAGAGAGTGATTCAGTTACTTTACAATCCGTTTTTCTGATCCAGGCGTATCGAATCAGCCTACCTTTCTTTGAATTTTGCAAAAGCTCGGATCAGAGGTTACAGGATACATTTTCGCTTAGAGAAATAAGATTTTTACCTTCTACTAATTAAGATGTCTCGATCAATCTAATTGAGAAAAAAGCAGAAAAAATTCTGCTTTTTTTCTCAATTTCAAAAAATGTTTTTTATATTTTAGAGCTTTCTCTTACTTTCAATGTCAAATTAATTTTTATTTCCTGAGGTGGCGTTTTTGGATTTTCCAATCTTTTCAAAAGCGTTTGAAGGGACTCTTTCCCCCAGAGAAATTTGCTGTAACTGACCGAGCTCAAAGAAGGGTAAACCATTCTTGAAAAGGCCAGATCATCGTATCCAACGATTCCCACCTCTTCCGGAATTTTTATTTTCTTTTCGTGCAAAACTTTTATGGCTCCATAGGCCAACAAATCATTAAAACACACCAGCCCGTCGAATTTTTTACCGGATTCCACGACCTCTTTTATCGAAGTGTATCCTTCATAAATTCTGTGCTGTTTTTCCAGATTCGTATTTATTATATGGTTTTCTTCTTTGAATTCTAAACCATGCTCGATTAAAGCCTGTCTGTATCCTTCGAATCTTCTTCCATAATAACCGGTCTTGTACAAAAAATTATCGAGAAAAAGAATTTCTTTTCTCCCGGTTTCTATCAGATGTTTTGTAGCGAGATACATCCCTTTGAATTCTTCGGTGAATACGGAATCGATCAGATTTTTCTCTTTACACCATCCTACAAGAACACTATTACGTGTTATTTTATATTTCTCGTACTTGTAAATACTCTCCTGAAGGGGGAATATTACCAGTCCATCGACTCTGTATTGAAGTAAAGTCTTTATCGCTTCTTCTTCCTTCTTTTGCTCCCCTTCGGAGTTCATTCTTATTAATTTATAATTGGTTTTATCGGCCTCACTTTCAAGTCCCGCCATAAATTCCGCAAAAAAAGGATTAGAACTATCCGAAAGCACCACTCCTATCGTATTGCTCTTATTACCCTTCAGTTGAGATGCGGAAAAATTCTTGATATAACCCATCTCTTCCGCTATCATATTCACTCTTTTTACAGTTCTTTCACTTATATCCGGATGATTTCTCAGGGCCTTTGAAATTGTTGTGGTCGCCAATCCAGTTTTTTTTGAAATATCTTTGAGTGTCACATATTTTCTCGACAATTCATCACCCTTTTTCTTGTTTAGTTTTCCTGACCATAATAAGCACTTTTACCGTGCTTGCGCAAATAATGTTTGTTCATAATATGCTCAGGTAATTTTTTAACGTTATTGTTTAAACTGAAAGTTCCAAAGGCCATTTTAGCAACTTCCTCAAGAATTATACCGTTTTTTACCGCATCAATAACGTCTTTACCCCACGTGAACGGAGCATGCCCGGCAACTAGAACTCCCGGAGTGCTCAAATGATCTCTGTGAATAAATGTCTCTATTATCACATTTCCGGTATTTACCTCATAACCCTCATCGGTCTCTTTTTTAGTTAAAAATCTGGTGCAAGGAATCTCCTTATAAAAATGGTCCGCATGGGTCGTCCCAAGACACGGGATGCTTTTAACAGCCTGGGCCCACATCGTTGCCCAGGTAGAGTGAGTGTGGACGATACCTCCGATGTTCTCAAAATTTTTATAAAGTATGATATGGGTCGGAGTATCCGAAGAAGGTTTCAATTCACCTTCAACTTTATTTCCATCCAAATCTACAACAACCATTTTTTCCGGAGAGAGAGCTTTATAATCAACCCCGCTGGGTTTAATGACAAGAAACCCGGATTCTTTATCAAAGCCACTCGCATTTCCCCAGGTTAACTTCACCAAACCACTTTCAGAAAGCATTATATTAGCTTCGCAAACTTTTTCTTTCAATTTTTCAAGCATAAGGAAATTCCTTTCAATTATCAAATTTTCTGCAATCTATAATATACTTCGTTCCACCTGAGTTCTTTCTTAAAATCTCTGATATCGGTTTTTTCATCTATCACTACAAACTCGATTCCCAACATTTCCGAAAGATCTTCAAGCTGTTCGGTATTCACATCAAAACTCAGACCGGAATGATGTGTTCCGCCTGCGAGAATCCATGCCGTAGCCGCGGTTGACAGATCTGGCTTTGGAATCCATAATGCCCTCGCGACGGGTAATTTCGGTAATTCTCTGTCCTGCGAGACAACTTCGACTTCATTCACGAGCATTCTGAACCTATCGCCGAATTCCACAATCGTCGCCTGTACGGCTTCACCACCATGTGAGTTGAACACTGATCTTGCAGGCGCCTCTTTCCCCCCGATAGAAAGTGGATGCACTTCCAGCGAAGGAGCTCCATCGGCTATCGATTCACAGACTTCAAGCATGTGAGAACCCAATTCTTTCACATTTCCGGGCTCAAAATTATACAGATAATCCTCAATGAATGAAGTTCCACCCTTCAATCCCCCGGACATAACTTTCATTATCCTTACTAATGCAGCCGTTTTCCAGTCGCCTTCAGCTCCAAAACCGTATCCGTCCCTCATTAATCTCTGAGCTGCCAGACCTGGAAGCTGATCCAGACCATATAAATTTTCAAATGTAGTTGTAAAGGCTTTGAATCCACCATCATCCAAAAATCTTTTCAACGCAATTTCTGTTTTTGCCGCTTCGTACAGCGATTTTTTAAATCTTTCATCGGATACCGAGAATTTTGTAACGGGATATTCTTCTCTGTACACTTTGATCAAATTTTCTATATCATTCTCTTCAACACAATTCACGTACTTCAGTAAATCTCCGACGCCGTATCCATGAACCTCATACCCAAGATCTATCTGGGCATCGACCTTATTTCCCTCTGTAACAGCGACATTTCTCATATTATCACCTAATCGCGCAAGTTTCAAATTCTGTGATTCATTCCAGCCCATTGCCGCTCTTATCCAGTTTTCAATTTTTTTAATCACATTTTTGTCACGCCAGTAACCTGCCACGACTTTTCTCTTCAATTTCATTCTTGTAGAAATAAATCCGAACTCCCTACCACCGTGTGCCGACTGATTCGTGTTCATATAATCCATATCCAGAGTATCCCATGGAATACTCTCGTCAAACTGTGTGTGAAGATGCATAAAAGGTTTGTTCATTATTTTCAACCCTGCAATCCACATTTTAGCGGGAGAGAAAGTGTGCATCCAACCTATCAATCCTATACAGTTGCTTTTGCTGTTCGCCTCGTTTATAACATTCTTTATTTCCGAAGAATTTTTTAAAACCGGTTTCCAGATTATATCAACAGGGAAAATTCCCCCGCTGTTAAAATAATTAACGATTTCCTTTGAATGATTATCAACTTGTTTTAAAGATTCCTCACCATACAGATATTGACTACCTGTAATAAACCATACTTCGAATTTGTCTTTTATAATAATCAATCTCCTTTCACGTAAATATTCTACTTAAATTATTACATTTATTAAATACCCATTTTGTACCGCAGGGCTTATTTTTTTCTCTTTCTGATTAAAGTATGAACTATTACGGCACAAATTATTAATAATCCGATGATAAATCTCGTCCAGAATCCCTTCAAACCTGCCGCTACTATACCGGCTTCGAGAGTTCCTATCATAAACGAACCGACAAAAGTTCCAAAAATAGTTGCCTCTCCTCCAAACATGGATGTTCCACCGACAAAAACCGCGGCCATTATCATCATCAGATATCCTTCGCCCATAGTTGGCCACCACGTTCTCATTCTGTATAAATCAAACATTCCCGCGAAAGCCGCCATTGCTCCCATAAGTGAAAATGCTGCTATTTTCACAAAATCCACATTCACACCCATCATTTTTGCAGATTCCTGATTGTCTCCGGCAAAGAGCACATGTTCACCAAACTTATGCCTGAATAAAAGAAAATAAAATAATATTGAAATGCCCAAAAACCACAGAGACTGAACGGGAATACCCAGCAATTTTCCCGCAAAAATCTGTTGCGAAATAGTCCCCCTTAAAGGCACTATGATAGCCGTCCCATCTGAAATCAGATTGCTGAATCCTCTGATTAAAAATTGCATACCCAACGTTACTACGATTGAAGGAACACCTATTTTTGTTACTATCAATCCGTTTATCATCCCAACTAAAATTCCCGATCCGATACAGGCTAAAAAAGCAAAAAGGAAATTCCCGGTCGATTTATAGACTGTGGAAAAAAGAAATGCTGAAAGTGCCATTACCGATGGAAAAGAAAGATCTATCTCTCCCATACCAAGAATAAAAGTCAACCCCAATGCCATTAGACCAATGGTCGGAACTGTTGATAAAAATGAAAGATATATACTTCCACTCAAAAATACATTCGGACTGGTGATGATGAAAAAGAGTAAAACTGATGAAACCATTATTATCAAACCGAATTGTGAAGTATATTTATAAAAAAACTTTTGGTCCGCACGCTTTTCTATTTTAGTCATAAAAAATCCTCCGAAATCACTGTTGAATTTTAGTCTTTGTATATTGAATCAGTTCTTCATTAAGCTCTTCAAGAGATATATCTTTTCTGTTATAACTGCCGACTATTATACCCCTGTCGATCACTACAAAACGATCTGAAACGGGATATACATTGGCTATATTATGCGAAATATAAACGCATGATTTACCTCTTTCTTTGACTGTGAGTATAAAATTAAGAACCTTTTTCACTTCCTGCAATGAAAGAGCCATAGTTGGTTCATCGAGTATAACCAGATCGGAATCGAAGTACATCGCTCTTGATATTGCAACTCCCTGTTTTTCACCACCAGAAAGAGTTCTAATATAAGATTCCGCATTTGCGCCTATTCCTCTGAATTTCATTAACTCCCTCATTATTTTCCGTGTTTCTTCTACTTCTTTTTTAACTTTAATGAATCCGAGTTTATTTGTGAGCTGTCTCCCAAGAAATATATTTCTCCATAGGGTTTGTTTTTCCGCCAGGGCTTTCTCCTGATAAACGGTTTCAATTCCCATTTTGTGAGCCGTTTTTACACAATGCTTTTTAGGATTTACTTTTTTCCCCTTAATGTACATTTCGCCTTCATCAAATGAATGTACTCCTGAAATTATTTTTATTAACGTAGACTTACCTGCACCGTTATCACCAAGAACACCCACTACTTCATTGGGACCAACAGTAAAATCTATTCCCCGAATTGCTTTGACCCCTCCAAAAGATTTGTGAATATTCTTCATCTCTATAATATTAACCAAGGGACTTCCTCCTTCATTTCATTAGGAATATTATTAAAAGAAGGGGCGTACCCGCCCCCTCGCTTTCAATTTGATTTATCTTATACCCTGTTCTGCCAGTGGAGCAACAAAATCGATATTTTCCGAACTTATCAAACCGCCACCCGTATCGATATCGAGCCCGGAAAAACCAAATTTCTTCGTTAAATAAATTTGCATTACCGGTAAAAATCCCTGTAAGAACGGTTGTTGGTCGAGAACAAGATCTGTGTATCCGGATTTTATACTTTCAACTGTTGCCGCTGAAAGATCGAAGCCGGCTCCATATATTTCATCCGGTCCAAATCCTGCAGCTTCGAAATAAGTTCCCTGTGCAGATGTGAGATTTCCATGATCCGTTACTACAGCCTTACAATCCGGATTGGCCTGCAAATATCCCACGATAATCGGAATTCCATTTGCGGCATCTTTATCTACTTCCGGTGATATATCAATATAATCAACAATTACTCCGGCATCTTCCAGAGCATCTATAGCTCCCTGAGTTCTCTGACCCCTTGTCGGTTGTGATCTCAATCCCCAGACTAATGCTCTGTCTCCCTCTTTTAAACCAGCTTTATTAACAACGCCAGTCCCAAGCATCCAGCCTGAAGAGTATAGACCCTGACCTACATATCCAAATCCCTTGCTCGCAAATTCGGCCTGTAATTCGGGTAGGGTTGCGTTTTGACTCGTAACTATTATTCCCTTTTTCTCTGCATCTTCAACAAACGGCATGTATGCCTCGTCACCGGGATGACCCATTATAGCTATACCATCCGGATTCGCTGCAATCGCCTGCTCTAACTGAGTAACCATAGTCTGTGGACTCCAGTTCGACCACAAATAATGCATTTCCACCCTGTCACCGAGAATATCTGCAGCATGAACAGCTCCATTATAAACAACTGTTGCAAATGTTCCGCCAGGACTTCCTCCCGGGAAGAAATAAATAACTACAGGATCATCTTCGGCTGCAAAAGTCATAGCTGGTAAAACTAACAGAACAAACATAATAGCGAAAATAAACGCAAATTTCCTTGACATACCTTCACTCCTTTCAAATTGTGGTAAAAAAGTCGATGCTTTTTTACTTCCCCATTTTAAGACAGTTCAAATTTAATGTTCTAAAAACTCATGACTTTAATTATTTACATCGTTATATACATCGTTGCATACAACGATGATAATTTTATTTTCTTTTCAACTCAAATTTGATTATGCTGAATTAAATCTAATTAAAGATGATTAAATGATATTTTTGTTTAATTGCAAAGGATTTCTCGTAAAAGGTTTAACTGATACATTAAAATGCTTTCTTCAATGTTTGTATTTTCGGTTACCACAAAAAATTTACATTTAAACTTTTTAATTAAAGTAAATAAACAAAAAAAATTTTCTGAAATCTCTCTTATTTATATTCTTTATAAATAACGATGCTATAATCTAAAAGAGGGAGGTACTTTTATGAACGAAATAATAATCGAAGTCAATGATTTAACAGTGGCATACAGAGAAAAACCTGTTTTATGGGATATAGATCTGGAAATTCCAAGAGGAGTCATGATGGCCGTCGTAGGACCAAATGGCGCGGGAAAATCCACATTGATCAAGACTTTGCTTGAAATAATCAATCCGATCGCAGGAGAAGTGAAATTCTTTGGTGAACCTTACAAAAAAGCGAGAAAAAGAATCGGGTACGTTCCACAAAGAGAAAGCGTCGACTGGGATTTTCCGACGACGGTCCTGGATGTCACCCTCATGGGCAAATACGGATATCTGGGATGGATTAAAAGACCAACAAAAAAGGACAAAGAAGAGGCTCTTGAAGTGTTGAAAAAGGTTGGATTGACCGGATTCCAGAACAGACAGATAAGCCAGTTATCGGGCGGCCAGCAGCAGAGAGTTTTTCTTGCCAGAGCCCTTATGCAGGACGCTGAAATATACTTCATGGACGAACCGTTTCAGGGAGTAGATGCAAAAACAGAAAAAGCCATTATAAATGTTCTGAAGGAAATGAAGAAAAAAAACAAAACCCTTATAGTAGTTCATCATGATCTTCAGACAATCAGAGAATATTTTGACTGGATCACTATATTGAATATCAGACTCGTCGAATGTGGTCCTGTAGACAAAGTTTACACCGCAGAAAATCTTCATAAAGCTTATGGATCTACGTTACAATTATCCCTTGATGAAAAGGGTGAATAGATTATGAATTACACTCTGTTGGTAATTTCATTCGGTTCAGCCATTCTGGGACTTATCAGTGGTTCTCTCGGAACCCTGGCAGTAGTTAGAAAGCAGAGTCTGATCGGAGATGCAGTATCGCATGCCGCTTTACCGGGCATCGTACTGGCCTTTATGTTCACCGGTCAAAAGAACGCTCTGGTTTTAATAACAGGCGCTATTGCCGCCGGCTGGCTCGGAACACTTCTGGTTCAATTCATAGTGAAAAATTCAAAGATAAAATTCGATACCGCACTGGCTACATTGCTCTCCGTTTTCTTCGGTTTTGGGTTGATGCTTTTAACTTATTTACAAAAAAAACCAAAAACCGCACAGGCGGGACTGGATAAATTTTTATTCGGCCAGGCGGCAACACTTCTGATAAATGATATCGTCACCATGGTAGTTCTTGGATCGGCGGCATTTATAATCGTTTTACTCTTCTGGAAGGTCTGGAAGGTCATAAGTTTTGATATTGAATACGCGGAATCCATAGGAATACCCACCAGGTTTTTTGATGCTCTTTTCAAATTTATAATCGTAATTGCCATCGTCATCGGGTTGCAGATAGTCGGAGTCATATTGATCAGTGCAATGCTGATTGCACCCGCTGTGGCCGCAAGGCAATGGACCGATAAACTCGGTCGGATGACTCTCATAGCCGGAATATTGGGAGCAATTTCAGGTTTCTTTGGAGCTAACCTGAGTGTATTTATTGAAAATCTTCCAACGGGCCCCGTCGTCGTAATAGCACTTTCTGCAGCTGTCCTGGTATCTGTTTTCTTCGCAAAGAAGAATGGGATTCTGTGGAAATATTTCGAAAGAAAGAGCAATAAAAGAGAGATTTCCATGAAAATTCTTTTAAAATCTTTCTATGATTTATCTCTTGAGCACAGGAATTTTGACCATCCTCATGATTTATCAGTCATCTCAATTCGGTTACCGAAAAACCAAAATATTAAAAGATGTATGGAAAAAACGGAAGGAGAGGGATTGATTGAAAAAAAGGGCGATAAATGGGCCCTCACTTTGAAGGGACTCAATTACATAAAAAATGATATTAGGGGAGGTGAAATAGATGAATCCTGATTTTGATATTATAATAACGGCAATTTTAGTCAGTGCCGCCTGTTCTATTCCCGGCGTTTTTTTGGTTTTGAGAAAGATGTCGATGATGAGTGATGCCATCGGCCACGCTATTCTCCCCGGAATAGTTATAGGATTCTTTCTGACTCAGGACCTTTCATCTCCCTGGCTGATAATAGGGGCGGGCCTCACCGGTCTGTTAACGGTATTTCTGGTTGAAGTGATTAACAGACACCAGCTTATCAAGGAAGACGCTGCCATTGGAATGGTCTTTCCGCTTTTCTTCAGCATTGGAGTTATTTTAGTAACACTGTTCGCGAGGAATGTTCACATAGATACCGATGCCGTATTGCTCGGAGAGCTGGCCTTCACCCCTTACGACCGTTTCTGGATTGGAGATATAAATATGGGACCAAGAGCGGCATGGGTGATGGGAATTTTGTTCCTAATAAATCTTTTCATGATGCTGTTGTTTTTCAAAGAACTCAAATTATCCACCTTTGACAAATCAATTTCAATCGTACTGGGTTTTTCACCGGTTTTACTTCACTATGGCCTTATGACATCCGTCTCTATCACCGCCGTGGGAGCTTTCGACGCAGTTGGGTCTATTCTGGTTGTGGCATTCATGATTGTACCCGCCGCATGCGCTTATTTACTCACAGAAAACTTGAAATGGATGATCACTCTATCTCTGATAATTGGTGCTGTGAGCTCTACTATAGGATATTATCTGGCTTTGGAACTGGATTCATCTATAGCGGGATCTATAACCACAGTACTGGGAATCGCTTTTTTATTATCTTTCGTCTTCTCGCCCGAAAGAGGATTGTTCGCGGTAATCAGAAGAAGAAAAAAGCAAAAATACGAGTTCGCATCATTGGCCCTCATGATTCATTTAAACAATCATGAAGGAACTGAAAATGAAGATTTTGAAAGTGAAATCAGCCACTTGCAAAGGCATTTTAAATGGAACCCCGTTTTTTCAAATGCCATTTTGAACAATCTGAAAATCGAAGAAATGGTTGCTGAAAAAGAGAATCATTTAAAACTGACATCGAAGGGAGAAAATTTTGTTTCACAAAAAAAGAAGGAATTTTTCTCGGTAATTTAGGAAGTGATTAAATGAAAAAAATATTTTTTATATTCGTAATAACAATTATTTCTGTTTTTATTTTCGGTAAATTGAACATCGTCTGTACGACCAACATACTCGGAGATATGATTGAAAACATCGGAGGAGAAAAGATCAATTTGAATATTCTTATGGGTCCCGGAATTGATCCGCATCTTTATAAAGCCAGTGCAAAAGATACTAAAAAAATTGCTGCTGCCGATCTGGTGGTTTATGGTGGACTACACCTTGAAGGGAAAATGGCCGAAATCTTTGGAAAATTAGACAGACTCGGAATTAATTCCCTGGGCGTCGGAGACACTCTTTCTGAAGAAGACCTGATCACCGTCGATGATATAGGTACACATGATCCGCACATATGGTTCTCCCCGGATTTATGGAAAAAATGCGTTTTAAAAACCACTGAAAAAATGGGAGAGATTGATCCGGAAAATAAAAACTTTTATATGGAAAATGCCCTCGAATACATTCAAAAGATTGACGAAATGGACAGGGAAATTGAACAGAAAATATCCGAAATACCCCCCGAAAAAAGAGTTTTGATTACCGCTCACGATGCTTTTAATTATTTTGGAAGAGAGTATGAAGTCGAGGTCAAAGGGTTACAGGGAATAAGTACCGCCTCAGAAATCGCCGCATCAGATCTCATAGATCTTGCCGATTTCATCGTAGATAATAAAATACCGGCGATATTCCTTGAAAATTCTATTCCTAAAAGAAACATAGATGCTCTGATCGATTCCGTCCAGGCCAGAGGGTTCGATGTCAAACTGGGGGGAGAATTGTATTCCGATTCATTGGGAGATATAGGCACCCCTGAGGAATCGTACATTGGAACGTTTATACATAATGTGAACACTTTCTATGATACCATAATGGAAAAATGAGGAATAACCGTTTCATCGACTAAAGAGCATGAAGCCCAACTTCGTGCTCTTTTTATATCTCTTTAAGAACGATATAATGATATTATTAAAATATAATAATATTAAAAGGAGCACCGACGTGAGAGAAAAGAATATTTCAAAAATCATAAATTTCAACGGAGAAGAAAACTTCAACTATAATCCTGTGAGTGTTCCGATCTACGAGACTTCCATATTCTCTTTTGAAGATTACGATTCACTGAAAAAAGCGTTGAGTCATGAAGAAAAAAGCCACATTTACACGAGGGGTTACAACCCTACGATTGAAGTTCTCGAAAAGAAGGTCGCCGCCCTCGAATACGCCGAGAGTGCCAAACTCTTTTCTTCGGGAATTGCCGCAATTTCTGCAGCCACGATGGCTTTTCTGAAATGCGGTGATTCGGTCATATGTGTCAATGATTGTTATGGATGGACAAAAACACTGTTCGGTGAATATCTGCAAAGATTCGGAATAGAGACCATCTTCGTGGACGGAGAAAATACCGGGGAAATATTCGACTCGGTAAAGGATAATACAAAATTAATTTACCTCGAAAGCCCCACCAGTTTCACATTTAAAATACAGGATATAAAGAAAATAACGTCGTTCGCAAAAAAAAGAAATATAAAGACCGTTATAGATAACTCATGGGCAACTCCGATTTTTCAAAATCCAATAAAGATGGGGGTCGATATAGTCGTTCATTCCGCGAGTAAATATATAGGAGGTCACAGCGACGTTGTCGCAGGAATAGTCACCGGAAGTAAGAATGATATCGATCATATTTTTAAAACGGAATTTTTAAATATAGGCGCGATTCCCGGCCCCTTTGAAGCCTGGTTACTCCTGAGAGGATTAAGAACACTCCCGATAAGAATGGAAAGACATATGAAGAGTACTCAAAAAATAATTTCCTTTCTGTTAAATTGCCCTCAGATAAAAGAAGTGATATATCCTTATCACGAGAGCCATCCCCAATATGATCTGGCAAAAAAACAGATGAGCGGTGGTTCGGGATTGTTGAGCATAAGACTCAAAACGACGGACGAGAATAAAATCAGAAACTTCACAAATACCCTGAAATTTTTCAAAAAAGCCGTTAGCTGGGGCGGATACGAGAGTCTTATCATTCCATGTATTGCAACAAATCCAGCGAACGAAAAAAGTGCAATAATAAGAATACATATAGGATTGGAAGAACCGGAACTCCTGACAGAAGACTTAGCCAGAGCCTTCAAAAAAATAAGCTGCTAGAGAGGAGAATGATTGTGAATATCACAAAAAAAGAAAAAGAATGGAAAGTATTTGACAAAGAGTCATGTGTCGCAGAATTGACCGATTTACGAATCGATGGCCCTTACGGGTTTGGAAGACTGTCAATAAGAGAATCTCTGGAGGAACTGAAAAAAAGAAAAATACTCGATTTCTTATCGGAAGAGCTTAAAAAAGATCTCAAAGAGTCCTCTATACAAATAGTTTTTAAAGACTTCAAAATGGATGATATGGAAGGTAAAGATTATTTTCTGTTGAACAGAAGCGAAATGGAAATCGATTTGAGATCATTCGATTTTGAAGAAAAAAACGATGAAGAATTCTTCTATCTCAACTTCGAATCACTGGAAGGATTATCTGAGAATATTTATAACGATACCCCGAAATACGATAGAATGATGTTGAGGCTGGACAGCCCGGAAAAAACGAGAAATTTTTATTACGATCTATTGGTTTCCAATAAATACGATGCGTGTTTGAATAAATTGAATTTTTGTTTTGGAAATCCTTTGAAGGGCTTTATTATTAACATAGGAATCAAATCAAAAAAAGATATTTTTCTGATAGGAGATTTGATTGTTTTCAAAAAATTCAGAAGGAAAGGAATCGGAAGAAATCTGATTGAAAAAACTTTGTCCGAAGCAAAGAAACTCAATTACAGTAAGGCTCTGCTCGCAGTAACAGATAGAAACTATGCAAAAGTTTTGTATGAAAGTTTGGGTTTCAAAACGGGTTTTTCTGTGACGAGTCTTTATCTCAAATAAATGTCGTAGATTCTTTAAAAATTTCATATTATTATTTTCTTTCTTTTTTACCCTGAAAAAATCAAAGAAACCGATAGTTTGTAAGTTCTATTCAAAAGGCTTTTCATAAAATATTCTGGGCTTGAAGGTATGAATTATGCTTCCGGAATACTCTAAAGAATTGTAACAATTATAAAAAATTATTGAATTAAATCTTAGCCGATCGATTAAATCCTTGATTTTACAAAAACAATAGTGTAGAATATATCTTGCAAATGAATTGCATTCGCTAAGGAGATGAGAATGTGGGGAAAAAATATACTGAAAACAGAAAAAAGATCTTCAATTTAATCTGTAGCAGTGAAAAGCCCCTGAATGCCGATCAAATTTACGATAGATTGAGACCGGATGTCAATTTATCCACCGTTTACAGAGGAATAGAATACCTCCAATCTAAAAAATTAATCAGATCGGTTTCCTTCGGGTCTGTTATAAAGTATTTCTACGGCAGTAATCAGCATAAACATTTCCTGTATTGTCAGGACTGTCATGAAATAATGGTTTTCAACGATTGTGCGGCTGAAAAGTTACAGAAAGCCGTGACAAAAAAATTCAATTTCAATATCGATGATCACGTTTTCTATTTTTTAGGAACGTGCGAAAAATGTCAAAAAAAAAGAGGTGATATTTGATGAAAAAGACAGTTTCAATTTTTTTATTCGTGTTAGCAGTAGTTTTCCTTTATTCAAAAAGTGTAGTTGTGGTTTCTATAATCCCACAGGAAACCTTTGTTAAAAAAGTCGGCGGAGATAATGTTGAGGTAATCACAATGATCCCTCCCGGGTACAGTCCGGCAAACTATGCGCCAACTCCAAAGGAATTAATGCAGTTTTCCGATGCGGAAATATATTTTACGTTAGGAGTACCCACTGAAAAAGCCAATATTCTCCCGCAAATTGCAAGCTTCAATGAAGATATGAAAGTTGTGAGTCTTCAGGATGAAGTTGAAAAAGTTTATCCTGCAAGGTACTTTTCGCCCGAGAGCCGGGATCCTCACATCTGGATGTCACCGAAGAGGGTAATAGTCATGATAGATACAATACAGAAAGAGCTATCCGCCCTGGATCCTCAGAACGAAGAATATTATAAATCCAATGCGGAAAAATATAAAAATGAACTCTACCAATTGGATGAGCAACTCAAGGAAATAACCGAGAACATAAACAACAGGACTTTTTTTATTTTCCACCCGTCCCTCGGTTATTTCGCCGATGATTATAATCTGAATATGTACGCCCTGGAAAAAGGTGGGAAAGATGCAACACCAAAGACCCTGCAAGAAATGGTCGATATCGCAAAGGAAGAAAATATAAAGGTCATATTCTATCAGGCGGAAATTGACAGCAAACAAACGACCGCATTTGCCGAAGAGATCGGTGGAAAAAGTCTGAAGATCGATCCATTGTCGGCGGATTATATTTCAAATTTAGAAAATATAGCCGAAACATTCTATCAGGAATTGAATTAGAATGAACGAAATAGCAATTGATCTGAAAAATGTCAGTGCTGATTACGAAAACGTAAGGGCTATAGATAATATATCCCTGCAGGTAAAAAAGGGCGAATTCCTTGGAATAATCGGACCAAACGGAGGTGGAAAAAGTACTCTTTTGAAAGTTATCCTCGGGTTGCATAGACCCGTAAAAGGTACTGTTAAGGTTTTAGGAAAAAATATATACAAATCCGAAGAAAAACCGATCATAGGATATGTTCCCCAGGCATCGACATTTGACAGAAAATTTCCGATAAGTGTAATGGATGTTATCCTCATGGCAAGACTTGGTAATGGTTTCTCGCTGTTCAAAAAGTATAAAACTGAGGATAAAGAAATTGCTATCAATATACTTGAAGAACTGGAACTCATAGATTTCAGAAAAAGACAGATAGGACAACTCTCTGGAGGACAGCTCCAGAGAGTTTTAATAGCGAGAGCGCTGGCTGTTCAACCCGAATTGATCCTTTTAGATGAGCCAACAGCTAGTGTGGATTCTTCTTCAAGGAGTTCGATATTTGAAATATTAAAACAACTCAACAAAAAAATAACTATCGTTGTCGTTACACATGATTTAGAAGCGGTTTCATCCTATTTCAAATCGCTTGCCTGTATGAATTTTTCGCTTCATTATCATGGAAATCCTGAATTGACACAGAACACGATAGATAAAACATATGGATGTCCGGTAGATCTGATAGCGCACGGTATACCACACAGAATTTTAAAAAGCCACGGCAACAGCGATAAAAGGGGTGAAAAAAGTGCTTGAGGCAATTTTGAATTATAATTTCATGCAAAACGCTTTATTCGCCGCCCTGCTATCCAGTATAGTATGTGGATTGATGGGAACGATCATAATAGAAAAAAGACTCGTTATGATGAGTGGAGGTATTGCTCACAGTTCGTTTGGAGGAATAGGACTGGGATATTTTCTGGGATTTGAACCCATAATAGGTGCACTAATATTTTCCGGAGTGGCTTCTGTGGCAGTGGCAACGATAAAAAGAAAAACAAACACCAACACCGACACTTTTATCGGAATATTATGGTCAATAGGAATGGCTCTCGGAATAATATTCATAGCCATTACTCCGGGCTATCCACCCGAGATCACTTCATATCTTTTCGGGGATATTTTGACCGTCTCCAATACGGATATTTTAATGATGCTGATTCTTGTTACAATCGTGACCTTTTCGATCTTTTCCTTTTTCAATTACTGGAAGGCTTATTTATTCGATGAAACATTTTCCTTCGTGATCGGTTTAAAAACCGCTGTCATGGAATATTTGATGTTCTTACTCATAGGTTTGACTGTCGTAGTTTTGATCAAAGTGGTGGGATTGATTCTGGTTATCGCTCTACTCACCGCTCCCCCGGCCATCGCAAGACTTTTCACGTATAACCTGAAAAAAATGATGGCATTGTCGGTTCTTCTGGGAGCGCTTTTCGGTTTCTTTGGATTATTGTTATCATACGAATTCAACGTGGCATCCGGCGCAACGATAATTCTGCTCGCGGGGGCTTCATATTTTGTGTCGATTTTTATTAAGAGTACATTTGAAAAAAGAAAGAAAAAGATTTCTTTTTCACAAGCAAACGATCAATTTAAAAACTGAAACTTAAGATATCAAAATAATGATAACGAGGTAGTTAAAACTTGAATTCTAAAAAACTACCTCTTTTTTTATTCCTTATTAAAAACATGATACGAACGAATCTATGTTTTTCACAATAATTTTTATGAAAATGGATTATGTATATTCAACTCTTTCTATAAAATTAATTATTTAGTATAATTATTTTACTCATTATAAGGAGGAAAATACGATGGAACCAAAAATAATTGAAAAGCCAGGATTCACGGTGGTGGGAATAAGATATTTCGGAAAAAATGAAAAGGGAGAAATTCCCGCATTATGGGAAGATCTGATGAAAAGATCCGGAGAAATAAAAAATAAATCCAGAGTTATGGAATCATACGGTTTGATGGGAATGATGGACAAAGAGGGGAACTTTGAATACATCGCATGTCTTCCGGTTGACAAAGTAGCTGAATTACCCGGGGGAATGGTATCGAGAAAGATAGACGATACAAAATATCTCGTGTTCACACACGTTGGCGATGCCGAAAAAATGAAGAAAACGTACGACTTTATTTACAACAAATACTGTCCGGACTGTGATAAGGAAATCAGATACGATACATATCACTTTGAACTCTACGATGAGAGGTTCAAAAATTTTGCCCCGGACAGCGAATTCGATATTTATGTTCCGATAAAATAGTCCGATTTGTTTTATCATAAAAGCGGAACACCTCTGGGGGCTTCTCTTTGAAGCCCTGTTTTTTTGAGAATTTTCATTTTAGAAATATAAAATTCCACTTATTCCTTAAAATAGATGATAGAATTTTTAACTGTGAAGAAAAAACGGGAGTATTTATGTCTAAAAAAAGCGTATACTTTGGAAATTTCATAAGAAAATATAAAGATAATCCCATCAGATTCAGAAAATGGCTGGCACTGGGAATGGGATTTGAAAATAAAATCAGAAAAAGAAGGGCAAACAAGGGAAGTTTTATAGATATAATCAATTATCTCACCGAGGATCAGATATATTCGGCATTGAAAGGGAAAAACTCTGCATGGGTCAACCTTATGGCACCTTCTGAATTGTTGACTTCGCTCGACTATTATCCCGTTTCGGCGGAAGGAATAGGTGCAATGATGTGTTCCATGCACCTTGAGGATTATTCATTATCCCTCTCATCACAAGCAGGAATTCCCGATTCATTATGCTCATTTCACAGGAGCTCAATAGGGGTTTCAAGATGGAAAATTTTTCCAAAGCCAGAGATCGTTTTAACCACCAGTATACTGTGCGACGGAAACATCACGGCCTTTAAAAAAATATCCAGCGAGTACAGGGTTCCCTTCTACCTCATAGATGTCCCAAGGGGAAGAAAGAGAGAATATTTACCATACGTTATAAAACAGCTCAGAGAACTGACAAAAATACTGGAAGAAATTACGGGAAAAAAGTTTCCCTATGAAAAACTTCAGGAAACTCTCAAAAGAGAGAGAGAAACGATAGAGAATATTAAAAAGTGTCTCAAAATTCTTTCGGCAAAAACCATGAATATAAAATTGTACGAACATTTGAATATGCTTTATGTTTTTCATACCATGCCTAGAAATCCTTTGTTGCTGGAGGGTACTGAAAGATTACTGAAAGAATTGAATGACAAGGAAGTCTTTCCGTCCAAAAGATTGTTATGGATGCACATTCCTCCCTATTACGACAATCAACTTTTCGAAGTTTTTTCACCCGATTCAAAATTTCAGATAATCACGGATGAACTGTCGTTTGATTGGCTTTATGATCTGAATCCTGAGAAACCTTTGGAAACACTGGCCGAAAAAATGGTATTCAATCCAGAAGCGGGCACCATCAGAGAACGGGCGGATTACTGTTTCAATCTCTCAAAAGAACTGAATATCGAAGGAATAATTCATTTTTCTCACTGGGGATGCAGACAATCCAGCGGAGCCGGTGGTTATCTTGCGGATTATTTCGCACGCGAAAAAATTCCCTTTATCGAATTGAACGGAGATTGCGTAGATCACAACTCGGAAAGTGCCGGACAACTCAAAACGAGAATAGGAGCATTTCTAGAAATAATGGAGGAAATAAAATGATTTACTACGCGTGCAGTTATGTTCCTATGGAGATCCTTTTTTCAACCGGAGAAAAATTCAAAAGGCTCAAGGGAAGTGATTATTCTCATTCGAATCTCATACATTGCAATTTATGCGGTTATTCCAAAGCGATTTTTTCCGAAGTGATGTCGCTCGAAGAAGGAGATATATTCATCGGTGTTGATTCCTGCGATGCCATGAGAAGAATTCTGGATGTTCTGGATGAAAGGGCAAAAGCACAAATATTTTCTCTTAAATTACCATGGAAAAGAGAGCACCTATCCGAAATATTTCTTTATGCAGAGTTCGAAAGATTGATTGAATTTCTGAACTATAAATTTAAAAGAAAAATAGAATATAAAGACCTGGAAAAGGGTATAAAGAGTTACAATTCTCTCGTGGATTATGTGGCGGAAATATCCTCAAAAACATACGGCAGCGAACAGGGAAAATTATTGACAAAGGCATTCAACGGAGAAAAAGAGATTATTAAAAATGATAATTATCTACCTATAAATAACAGAATAAGCGTTTCAGGAGGAGTCATCGATCCAGAAGAAATTGCGAATATCATTGAACAATCCGGAGGGAATATGATCAATTTGAATACGTGTACGGGAACAAGAGCATTCAATAAATGTACAGAATCGGACGGAAAAACCCCCGTTGAAGCGATAGCAAAAAGAATACTGGACCGGGAACCGTGCGGGAGATTCTTTGAAGGAGATAAGTATAATTGTGAATCGGATGGGATAATAAAAATACAACCAAAATTCTGTGATTTCTATGACAGTTCATATAACAAAACCGGAAAACCTCAGATAAATCTCCAACTGGACTATCCCATAGATTCCCGCGGTCAATTAAAAACCAGAATAGGAGCTTTTCTGGAAAATATTCCTTCAAAAAAACTCAGAAACAATTCCCCTAAAAATTTAAAAGATGGAAAAAAATCCGTTTTCTTCGGAATCGACTGTGGTTCGACAACTACAAATATAGTTGTTCTGGACGAAAATGAAAAAATTGTTTTCTGGAAAAATTCAAGAACGGGAGCAAATGCCGAAAAAACGATAAACGAACTCCTCGACAGAGCTTTTGTATCTCTGAATATAGACGAAAATGATATTAAGTACTGTATTTCTACCGGTTATGGAAGGGACCTCGTAAAAATAGCCAACGAAAAGATCACAGAAATAACCTGTCATGCGAAGGGAGTTGTGCATGACATTGAAAATGCGAAGAGTATCATCGATATAGGCGGTCAGGATAGTAAAATAATAACCCTGAATGAAAAGGGAAAAGTCGACAGATTTGTAATGAATGATAAATGCGCTGCGGGAACCGGAAGGTTCCTGGAAGTTATGGCAGGTGTAATGCAAAAAGACCTGGATCAAATGGCGGAAATATCTAAAAAATCGAATAAGAACCTTTCAATAAGTTCTATGTGCACTGTGTTTGCGGAGTCAGAAGTTATCTCATTGATCGGAAAGGGAGAAAAACTGGAAGATATTTCTTCCGCTCTTTTCAAAGCTATTTCCAGAAGAATAATAAATATGTATAAGGGTTTGAACGCCTTATCTCCGGTTGTCTTCACCGGTGGAGTTGCCAGGAACTCGGGAATGGTGGCTGCGTTAGAAAAACAATTGAATACAAAAATTATTATTCCAGAAATTCCGGATATAATGGGAGCTTACGGAGCGGCTCTTTTCGCCTCGGAAAAAACAAAATGAAATAGCGCAGAAGGATTTCAATGAGATACACTTTACGGATATAGTTAAAAAGCTTTTTCAAAAAATCATTCTTCTTTAAAGATCATCTGTAACACCTTTTTTCAGATATCTTCGTATTTTATAAGAACGGATTTTTCTATTCTTGAAAAATAATAATCCGATAGCTCTTCAATAAACTCCGGATCTTCCACGACCAAAACACATTCGGCATCCAGAAAAAAAGATCTGAGACTCATGTTGAAAGTTCCCAGAACCGCTATTTGATCATCGAATATTCCAATCTTGGAATGCAGCATCGTTTCGTAATATTCGTAAATATTTCCCCCGTTCACTACGAGTAGATTATAATAAAGAGTTTGAAGCGAATAGTTGGATTTGTTGTCTATAAAATCTTCGTTATTGAGTAAGATCTTTACATCAATACCCTTTCCCGATGCATTGTAAAGATCATATGCGATGGTAAAAGGAGGAGAAAAATAAAGTGATTCAAGCCAGATCGATTCCATAGAATTTTCTATTAGAAATTCCATAAGATCATTTATATATGTTGTTCTGTAACGCGTATAATCCTGTGAGACAAATCTCAGATCTATTCCATCTTCAAAACATTCCAGTTCCGGAAAATAAATTTTCTTCTCATTTTCCGGTATGGGTTCTCCAAGATATTCCCAATTCTTAATGAATTCTTTTTGAATTTCTCTAACTATCGGACCTTCCAGATAAACATTGGTATCCGTATGGGCCGGCAAAAATTCGGGTTCTCCGAATAATTTCTTTTCATATCTGTCGAGATTCACAGCATGAATATTCGCTCCACCAAAAACACAGTATTTTCCATCGACTATGAGATATTTTTCGTGAAAGGAATGGTTCAGTCCATCACTTTTATAAGAAATCTGAAAATGAATTCTGAAATTGAGATTGTTCTTCAATTCGCGCATGAAACTCAGGCTGTTGAGATATGTTCCCCAGAGATCAACTATCAGATTCACTTCTATCCCTTCGTTCATCCTCTCTATGAGTAAATCTTTAAAATGTTCCCCAACTTCATCCTCCCAGAAAATAAAAGTTTGAAGATTTATAGTTTCCTCGGCCTGCAGGATCAGTTCTTCCATCTTTTCATAGAAGAGTTCTCCCGATTTGAGCAGTTCAATTTTATTCCCGGAAATTTCTTCTGAATTCGTTATTTCATCAACTTTATTCAAAAACTCTTCGGTATCGAAAAAAGGATTTGCTACAAAAATGGAGGTCAATATAATCAAATTTAGAATTAAAAAAATTCTGTTCTTCATTCAAATTTTCCTCATGAATTATTTTTTAATTTTCGCTTCCCAGACTTCGAGCGTTATCAATTCCGAATGATCCACACCATATTCATAAAAATCGGATAACTCCTGAATGAAATCTTTGTTTTCAGTGAGAACGACATCTTCCCCATCATAGAGAAATGATCTGTAATTGAGATTGAATGAACCAATAACGGCGACTTCATCATCAACAATGGCTATCTTAGTATGGAGCATGGTTTCTTCAAATTCATATATCTCTACACCCGATGTTATAAGCCAGTGATAAAAAATCGTCCCGCTATCATAAACAAATTTATGATCGGAATTATTCACATTATTAAGAACTATCTTTACATCGACTCCTCTTCTTGCGGCTTTGACAATCTCATAAATAAAATTTGGAGGTCCTGTGAAATACGGTGTTTCCAGATATAAAGTTTTCTGGGCATTCTGTACCAGATAAAAATATAAATTATTTATAAATACAGTGTCAAATCTGGTTTTATCCTGAGAAATAAATCTCATTTCTACATTTTCTTCAAAGGTTTGTAATTCGGGAAATAACGATAGGTATTCATCACCCGAAATGTCTTCTCCCAAATAATTCCAATTTTTCACGAAGGCCTTTTGCAATTCCGCGACCATGGGCCCCTCTATAAAAATATTGGCATCTCTGTTACCCTTCATGAATTCCGGTTCCGCAAAGGAATGTTTTTTAACATATCTGTCTACATTCACATCATGAAGATTAGTACCACCTGTCAGACCGTACTCACCGTCGACTATGACATATTTTTCATGATAAGAGTGATTGAAATTGTCTGTCCCGGCAATAAAAGAATTATGAACTCTGAGCTCCAGATTATCGGATATCTCTTCTTTAAATTCCTCTGAATTTTTTCGCCAGTGCCAATTGTCCGTGATGATTCTGACCTTTATTCCTTCTTTTGCCCTCTTTATGAGCAGATCTTTGAAGTGTTTTCCGATAGTGTCTTCGTTGAAAATAAAAAATTCAATATTTATCGTCTCCTGTGCTTCGTTAATCATCTTTTCTATTTGGGAAAAAGTTTCTATTCCCGATGTTAAAAGTTTTACCATGTTTCCTGAAACGATTTCAGAATTTGTTATTTCGTCGAGATATTCATTGTACTCAACAGTACCAAAAGATTCTATCGAAAAGGAAATACACGAAACCAAAATTATTACAGAAAATAAAATTATTTTTTTCATCCCGTTCCCTCCATACTCTTAATCGAATAAAAATCATCCCAAAGATATGCATCTTCCGGTGTGTATGTTTTTATTTCAATAGAGTTTTTAATCAGATCATGCGCCTCATTCAGATCTTTCAAATATCCCCTGGAAATCATCTGAGTGATTATATTTCCCATCGCCGTGGATTCTGCTGGACCGGTCTGAACTAATTTATCATTGGCATTTGCGATCATTTGGCAGAAGAGGTCATTTTTTATACCGCCACCTACAATATGAATTTTATTCATTTTCCTGTCCGTTAAATCTTCGAGTAACTCTCTCGTTTTTCTGGAATCGAAAGCTAATCCTTCTAAACAAAGCCTCACTATTTCCCCTCTACTTAAATCGGTATTGATATATTCTTTAATAGCATTTTCCATGGAAGACGGCTTCATAAATCTTTTATCATTGACATCCATAAATGATTTGAATCCCTTCGATTTTCCAGCCATCTCAGTCAGAATGGAAAAATCAAAGTCAGAACTTTTTGAATTCCATTCCTTCAATAACTTCTGAATTAACCACATACCTGTCGAATTTGCAAGAAGTCTGTTTTTTTCTTCCCACATTCCTTCATTCGCCAGATTGTATTTCATAACTTCGGATTTTCTCACGGGCCTTTCCGTCACAATCCCTGTCAGACACCATGTTCCCGAACTAATGAACATCGTATCTCTGTAATTCATAGGAATGGCGGACACCGCTGCCCCGGTGTCATGTGTTGGAACGCATATGAAATCGGGTTCACATCCTATTTCATTTCTTATCGCTTTCAATGGCTTTCCCAGATTAGTTCCAGGCGGTAAAATCTCTGGGAGAAAATCGTTTCTCAAACTCAATTTATCCAATAAATAGCCGTCCCAGTTCCTATCTTTGTAATTATACATCTGTGTCGTGGTGGCAAAGGTATATTCATAAAAGGCTTTCCCGGTTAAAAAATAATAAAAAAGCGATGGAATTGATAAAACATTCCCGGTAATTTCATAAGCGGATCTGTTGATTCTTTTCAAACCGTATAGCTGATAGAGAGAATTGAAGGGTTGAAATTGGGTTGGACATCTCTTAAAAATCTCTTCTTTGGGAAGAATTTCAAAAACACTTTCCATGAAATCATAATTGAATGCATTTCTATAGTGAAATGGATTGCACAGCAAAAATCCATCTATATTAACGAGTCCGAAATCGACTCCCCAGCTGTCGATTCCTACAGATTCCACATGAACGTTTTCAAGTTCACTCGCTTTTCTAAGGGAAATAATAACATTCCTGTACAGATTATTAAAATCCCAGAAAATGTTATTTTTTAACTCAAAGGGAATATTTTCAAATCTATGTACTTCGATAAATTCGAGTTTATTCTTCTTTATTTTTCCTAAAACGGCTTTCCCTGAGGAAGCTCCCAAATCAATAGCTAAAAAACCTTTATCCAAATAAATCACCCTATCCGATTATCCCGTACATTGAATGAACAACAAATAAAATTTTATCATAGTTTCATTTCCTAATTCACTTATTCCGTAACTATTTTTTCTATGTTATTATTTACTAGGTATAGTGGGAGGATAGGAATAATATGAAGAAAAGAATAGCACTGATATTCGGTACAAGACCGGAAGCGATAAAAATGGCACCGGTTTATCTGGCATTAAAAAACAGCAGTTTGGAACCAATAGTAATTGCTACCGCACAACACAGAGAGATGCTGGATCAGATTCTCAACTTATTCAAAATAAAACCCGATTATGACTTAAATATAATGAAAGAAAGACAATCTCTTTCGGGATTAACATCTCGATTGACAGCTAAAATAGATGAAGTTTATAAAAAAGAAAATTTTTCCGCAACGCTTGTACAGGGAGATACAACGTCAACATTCGTGGGTTCACTTGTATCCTTCTATCATAAAATTCCTGTTGGACATGTTGAAGCGGGTTTAAGAACTGACAACATATACAATCCATTTCCTGAGGAGGTTAATCGCAGACTGAACAGTGTTATATCCACCTATCACTACACACCGACAGAAAAAGCGAAGGAAAATCTCCTGAAAGAGAATACAAATGAACAGAATATTCTTGTAACTGGAAATACCGTCATCGATGCGCTTCTATGTACACTGAAAGAGAAAAGTGAAAGATTAAAAAAAATAAGAGAAAAATTGGGGATTGAAAACACAAAATATATACTCATGACGATGCACAGAAGGGAAAATTGGGGAAAACCGATGAAAGATGTTATGAAGGCCGTAAAAGAAATTTTGTATGAAAAAAAGGATTACAAGTTGCTTTTCCCCGTTCATTTGAATCCCGCTGTTCGTGAGATAGTATACGAAGAATTAAAAGGACATGAAAATATAATTCTCACTGACCCGCTCGATTATCTTCCGTTCATATCCGTCATGGAAAGGGCTCAACTGATATTAACTGACTCGGGCGGAATACAGGAAGAAGCCCCATCACTTGGAATACCCACTCTGGTACTCAGAGAAACGACAGAAAGACCCGAAGCGATAGAGGGTGGAACGGCAAAACTCGTTGGAACTGATAAAGAAAAAGTCAAAAAAGAGGCATTACTGCTTTTGAACGACGAAAAAGAGTATAAAAAAATGTCAGGCATGAACAATCCCTTCGGTGACGGAAAGGCTTCCGAAAGAATCAGAGATCATCTGGAAAAATCCGTATAATACAAATTACAATACTATGATGAGATATTTTTAACATTTTATATCGAAAATATTTATATAGCTATTAAAAAATATTTATCATAATGAAATTTTTTATTTAGAAGCGAACGAACAAAAATGATCCATTGATAAAAAAAATAATATTATACCGGCTTAATTGTACAACTATTATTTTTTCTTATCAAATACAGGAGTATCTCAAATTATCATATTTTTTATAAACATTTTTCTTGTCTTCAAGGGACCTATAATATACATAAAGATAATTCATGATTTTTACTATTTCCTGAGCTGCTATAGTTTCCTGATCTTCAGTTAACTTTTTTTCCATCCTGAGTTGATCTATTTTATCAATAGAAGGTTTGATTATTTTTATATAAAAACATTTAAGACTGTTGATATCGGAAATATATGATTGAATAATCTGCACGAGACCCCTTTCGTTTCCATTTAAAAGGTTTTTAATTGTCTCTTTTTTGAGTATTTCAGAATCTCCAATAACTCTGTCTTTATCCACTTCAAACGATTTTGAGATATCTATAAATTTATTGTGGTTCTCCACTACTTTTTGAAAGAAGGGAAATATTTCATCATAACTTTTTTTACTCAAATACCATTTTAAAGCTACGGAAGTAATTTCATATATTTTAAGTAAAAAATCAAAGGGAATATCCAAAACGTCGTATGATTTATAAATCTCACAAAGCGTTTCCAAAATCTCATCGAAATTATCATTATGTAAGTTTTTTATAAGAGAAGAGAAAAATCTGTGATTATCTATATAAAGCGTATACACGCAATTTTCACCAATGAGAGAGCTATCAACATCTATTATTTCTTTAATTCTATAGTTTATAAATTCAAGAATAATTTCCTTTTTTTTGTTCAATTCGACTACACTATCTACTGTGACTTTGTTTAAATCAGAAAATACTTTTTCAATCTCTTTCATATTTATCCCTCCTGGCAATTGGAATGCAATAATGTGCCAAATACAGAATTATTATTTTTTTAGAAAAAAATTTAATTAAATGTTAAGAAAAGAGTTCTTATTTTATATAAAACGTAATGAAAGACGTACTATAATACCCTTGAAGGGTATAAGTGTAAGACTTTTGAAAACCTTTTCATATGTTCGAATCCTCTTTATACCTTAAAGCGCGCCAAAGCGCGTGAGCAACAAAAAGAAAAAACTACCACTTCAATTAGCACCTGTCTTATACAGGTGCCTTTTTTTGATAACTCTGTTCAAGATGTGTTTAAAAATATTTTGAAAATAAAATTTTTCTGTTTTAAAACTACAGTTTAATATAATTATGTTTTTTCATTAGAAATATCGGCTGAAATTCCATCGGTTAGCTCAAGAAGTTTTTTATAATCAACTTCTACAGCTGACCCTGAAGATCCTGCTGCAGAATAAACCTTTTCAAAATCATTTAACCATTCATCGATTATTATTTCATCCACATTCACCAGAAAAGGGCAAACTCCCCCTGGAGTATAACCTGTTATTTCCTCGGTCTCATTGTAAGAAGCCAATTTTGCTTTTTCACCGATTGTTTTTTTCAACTTCGAAGAAGACACTTTTCTATCTCCGGGACAAACAGCTAAATACGTCTTTTTACTTTTTCCTATAAAAAGGATCGTTTTAGCGATCTGCCCTACCTCTACGCCGAGTTTTCTTGCAGCATCCAGAGAAGTTGGGGTAGTCCCATCCGGAAATTCGTAAAAAACCAATTCGTTCGCATGGAGATATTCTTTCATTTTTTCATCTATCATAACTTCACCTTCTTTTAATCTCTATTAAAAATATTAACACATAAAAAATCTTTAAATAAAAAAAATTTTGTATATTTTTTATAATTATATATAATATGTAAGAAGGTGTATAAAATGCCACTCGATGAAGAAACAAAAAAGAAAATTAATAAAATGCTTTTACAGCACAATGAATCTAACACTAATTTAAATAAAGCAAAAAGAAACAGAGTGATAAGTATAATAACAGCTCTGATATTCGGCATAATTATAATTACCTTTATTGTTTTGTCTTTCTTGTGATAAATCATTATTTGTTATGAATAGAAAATAATCAGGATAAAAGCTGAAAAAGTTATGACCACAGATTCCGAAGGAATCATAAAATTTATCAATCTTCCAAAGGATAAGTACTTTCATGAAATGTATTATAAATCCGGAAAGCCTTTTAAATGGGGGTTCTATAGAATCAGAAAAAAACAAAACTCTTTTTATAATATTCTGATTTTCAATATGCGTCAAACTACAAAAATAAATTTTCTGTTCATTACCAAAAAACAAAGATTCAAGTTATAATAATTCAAACGATTCGGGAGAAGAAGAACTTGAGAAATTTTTTTTTGTTTTTTGGTTTTCTTGTAATAATTTTCAGTTTATCATCGTGCACCGGCATTCGAAATTTTTCAGAAAACCAATCTATTTCATTTTCTCAAAATGGAGAATTACACTTCAATGATTTTCAAAACTTTTCAAGAATAGAAATATATTCGGAAAAATCCCAAAAATCTTATACCCGGGAGGATTTAAAAGCGGGCAGCTCTATTCCGATCTCTCATAATCTGTTTTACAAAGTGAAAAAATTCGGGGAGAAAAACGGCAAGGAATATCTTCAGGAAGAATACAGGATTGGAATATTCAGTAATGATTGTGATTTACCCTTCGTAAAATATAAAGATTCATATTATCGTATATTAAAAGACAATTTTGGAGATGAATCTTTCCTGTATGGAATCATTAATCGGACCTTTCCCGAAGAGGAACTTCAATTCAATTTAATTTTCCGGAACGAAGACTTATATTACGATATCGATTATTCAGGAGAATACGAAAAAAATATTTTCTTTTCATCAAAATTGATTATACCGATCGAAATAACTGATCTACAGGCAAATTATGTAAACACGGAGATTTCTTACAAATTTTCAGACCATGAAGATTTCATTACGGAGATAAATTCTCCCTTTGTTCTTAAGGAAAATTCAAATGACGATGGATTCATATATCCCGTTTGTTTCAACTTGAAGAATCCGGTAATAACATATAATCCAAATTTTATAAGTATAAAAATATCATCCACTGAAAAATATTATCCCTATTCTGAACTGTGGAAAATGGAATTAACCAAAAACGATCAAAACAAAAGAACCTTTGAAATGGAGATAGATAAAACGAGTAAACTGTCGACGCGAAATAAAAATGCTGTCATTCTGGTCTCCGGACATCAGGGGTCCGTTAAAAATGAAAGCGATAAGTTTTCACACTGGAGAAACGAAGGACGCCAATGGACCTGGAGGGAAATGTATTCATTGATTGATGAGGATTCTCTTTTAAGAAATAATTTTGATTATTATGAATTCATAACCGATACATATTTTCAAACCGTTCAGGAATCGGGAGAAAATTTAGCACATTTAATATCGGACGGAACTTTACTTGAAAAATACGACAATATATTTCTCATAGGGCACAGTCTCGGTGCACTCATTATACGATACGCATCGGCTACGGAAATATCGGATAACAAAAAACTGGGGGACTATGAACAGATAAACAAAATAATAACCATAAACGGTATAAATCATGGATCCGCTTTGCAAAGTGCAAGTTCTATCCTTATAAACATAGATAAATTCGAAAATCCGGGAAACTCTTATTCTTTTTACCTCCCGAAATTCAAAGATTTTGGGGCAAATTTCGATTCACTCGTTTATTTAGGATATGTTTTATATTTTTCAGAACTTATAGACAACGATTTTAAGGAAAACCTTTTATCTTCCAATTTTATCGAATATTTTTCGAATGTTTTAAAAGAAATAATTTCAAAATACCCTTTATTTGTATCAATTCTGGTGGAGACCAAAAACATTGATCCTTTTTCATGTGGAAGATCGGCAATGTACGACAACAACGATTACGTAGAAGAAATCAACAAAAATCTTTTCGGTGGAAATGATATCTTTATTCAAAATCAAGACCTATACGAATTCAATGAAAAACATGAATATTTTGACAAAATACTCACAGTTAACTCTTTAATAGAAGGGAACATTTCATTGAAAAAGGCTTATGATGGCGGATATTTCAATTGTTTCTCCATAAGGTTACTCGATTCTTTATTGAAAACCTTTTCATCCAAAAATAACGAAACAGAATATCTCTCGGATGGAATATCCAATTATCACAGTCAGAGACTTTCGGATGAAACGGATGAAATATTCGTTGAAAATCTGGATCATCTTCAAACTATGTTATCAAAAGAAGTATTAAAAGAAGTTTTAGAAAAAATCAAATCTTACATTATGTAATCAGACACTTTGCTTTGGATCAAAGAAATCTCTTAACCCATCTCCCAGAGTGTTAAATGCGACCACCGTTATCATAATCGCAATTCCCGAATATATTACTTCGTATGGTGCAACACTGATATAATTTTTACCATTTGAAAGCATTCCTCCCCACGTGGGTGTCGGGGGCTGTATTCCTAAACCCAGGAAACTCAGGCCAGCCTCAGTTATTATCGCATCACCGATTCCCATAGTGGCATAAATGATAATCGGACCGATAATATTTGGGAGCACGTGTAAAAGCAAAATTCTGATATCAGCCATCCCCTGAGCCTTCGCGGATTCAATGTATTCCTTTTCCTTCACAGACAAAGTAGACCCCCTGACAATTCTTGCAAAAGCGGGGATATAAACCAGGCCTATAGCAATTATTACGTTAGTAACGCTTCCTCCGAAAATCGTCATCAAAGCGATAGCAAGCAACAGTGAAGGAAAAGCAAAAAAAACATCCAGAATTCTCATTATCACATTATCCACAGTCCCGCCATAAAAACCCGCCAACACACCTAAAAGTGTTCCAACAACGAGAGCAATTATCTGTGATACCAGTCCAACAATCAATGAAACTCTGCTTCCCAATATTATCCTGCTTAAAATATCTCTTCCAAAATCATCTCTCCCGAGTGGTGCGTCACTCGATGGCGGAGCGAGTCTTGCATCAAAATTAAATGAATACAATCCCTCGGAAGCCAATAGAGGTGCAAAAAAAGCGACAAAGACTATAAAAGCAACCATGAATGTCCCTACCACTAATCTCTTGTTTTTCTTTATTCTATAAAAAGTTCTGGACTTGTACCAGATTTTGTCCGTATTCAAATTATCATCAAAATTCATCGCCTTACTCATAAAACACCTCAATTATATTTGATTCTTGGATCAATGAGCGCATAAAGCATGTCAACCAATAGATTTATAGATGCAAATAACATAGCCGCAAAGAGTATTATTCCCTGAAAAACAGGATAATCCCTGGCATAGATAGAGTCCACAAGGGCCCTTCCCAGACCTGGCCAGGCAAAAACCGACTCCGTCAGAACCGCCCCACCCATTAATGACCCAAGTTGCATACCAATCACAGTTATTATTGGAATAAGGGCATTTTTTAAGGCATGTTTCAAAATAACCCTTCTTTCATTCAGTCCTTTTGCTCTGGCTGTTTCGATGTAATTTTCGTTCAAAGCATCCAGCATAGAAGAACGTGATATCCTCGCAAGAAGAGCTGCAAACATACTTCCCAAAGCCAGAGATGGCATCACAACATATGAAAATGCCTCTCCAAGAGATTTAATATCTCCTCTTGTAAACAAAAGAAAAAAACCTTCAAAAATACCTATAGTCCTCCCTGAAGCGGGTAACCAATCAAGTTGAACGGAAAAAATCATTATCAATATGAGTCCTATCCAGAAAACCGGCATAGAAACACCAAAAAGAGCTACGTTCATAGAAACATAATCAAAAACAGTATCCTTTTTAATTGCTGCCAAAATACCAATTGGAATACCTATGATCATCGCCCAGAATGTGGCCATGATCGTTAATTCAAAAGTGGGCATAAAATGCGCCTGAATAACGCTCCATACAGGGATATGCTGAGTAATGGATGAACCTAAATCCAGATGAAGTAATTGTTTTATATATACAAAAAATTGAATAATTATCGGTTCATTTAAACCATACTTTTCCCTTATGTTTTCCAGCATTTCAGGGGTTGCTCTTTCCCCCAATATAACTCTTGCGGGATCGCCAGGGATCAGTCTCCCGATAGTAAAAACGAGTATAACAACTCCGAATAAAACAAGTATAAGTAAAAACATTCTTCTCAAAAAATACTTAAGCATACAATCAAACCTCAATAAAACGGGGGAGGATATCTCCCCCAAAAACAAAATTATTTATTTTTCAACCCAAACATTCGTATCCGGTGTACAAAGGAAAGTATATTCAATGGCATTCGCTTCAAAGTCCTTTACTTTATCACTGTAAGCACAAACTGATACCTTATGAAAAAGAGGGAGCTGGACATAATTACTGAAAATTTCATGCAGAACTTTACTGTAAAGTTCCTTTCTAACTTCTACGTTATCCGTTTTTCTTGCCGCCTCAAGTGCTTCGTCAACCGTCTCGTTGTAATATCTGGAACCATTGTAACTACTTGCACCCGTTTCCCATGCATCGATAGCCGAATGGTGAATATCATAAATCAGACCATCGGGATCGGTTAACCAGTTCCAACCCATCATATACATACTCGCTTTACCGGCATCGATTAACGGTAAGTAAGTCGCCCATTCAAGTGATTCAACCTTGGCTTTGATTCCTATCGCCTGAAGCTGTATTTGCATTAATTCGGCAACTTTTCTTCTGTATGTATCCTGAGGAGTATAGATCGTTATTTCAAATCCATTTGGATAACCTGCTTCCTTCAATAATTCCATAGCCTTTGCAGGATTGTAATCCAATTTATACTCTTCCACCGTTGGATCATATGCCCATGAAGATGGTGCTAATGAAGCGGAAGCCCTCACACCGGCGTTTCCAAGAACCGTCTTTACTATGGCATCCATATCCACACCATAATATATGGCCTTTCTCACCTTGATATCGTTAAATGGCTTATTTTCTACGTTGAAATTCATGAAATAGTAATTCAAAGCAGGTACAACGTCCAATACAAGATCAGGATTGTTTTCAATTCTCGCGAAATCATCGGGTAATACGGTCATCACAACATCGACATCCCCCGCTTCCAGATTAACCAGAGCCACCGAGGGGTCAGGAATTGGTCTCATAATTACCTTAGCCAGGTTTGGCTTTTTCATCCAATAATTTTCATTCCTTACAAGTACCAGTTCATTGTTCTTCGCCCATTTTTCAAGAACAAACGGTCCGGTACCGACAGGGTTCAATCCATATGCTTCCGGATCCGCCTCTCTGACACTTTTATCAACGACTTTTTGAGTGAATACCCTCTCTAAAAAAGCTGCAAAGGGATACTCTAAAACAATCTTTACAGTGTAATCGTCAACTTTTTCTATTTCCTTGATTATTTTTAGGTTTTCGTAATTTGGAGAAGCAGTATCAGGATCAAGGGCAATTTCAAACGAATATACTACATCGTCGGCTGTAAGATGGTCACCGTTATGAAAATAAACATCATCTTTTATGTTGAAAACCCACGTTTGCGTATCATCTGTTTCCCAGGTTGCAAGTGAAGGAACAATTTCCAGGTTTTTGTCAACTGAAACTAAAGCGTCAAAAATTTGAGAATACATTTGAAATGACGCATTGTCTCCAACAACAACAGGATCGAGTGATTGAGCGTCTTTTTCAACGGCAATCACCAATGTTCCATCAGTATTAACCTCTGTGGCAAGCATAAAAGTCGTACATACTACTACAAGAACTAACATTAAAAAAAACTTTTTGAACATGAAATACCTCCTTCTATAATAAGATGAAATTAAATATAGTCTGAAAAACGTCCACCAAGACTCGCTATAGTGAGAATCATTTTAAATAGATCTGAATAATTATCGCTTACATATTTAACCGTCCTTCCGGAAATTCTCTCAAGTCCCGGAACAAATGAAACTCCATCTGCAATTACGGTATTCACTAAATCGACTTGAAGTTCATTTATATTGTCCGGGGGAAAAACTTTAAAGGAATCAATATTTTCTATCATTTTACTTATTTCCTTTGAATAGGTCTTTTTTATTTTCTCCATATTGAATGTTTGAGCCGAATATCTCCCAATTCCATTTTTTGTTCTTACAAATGGAAATTCTTTTCCAAAAAAATCCCTTACCTGAGATTCGAAAACGTCGTCCCCGGAAATCAAGGTTACCGGTACACCGAAACACCCGGCATAATAAGTATTTATCTCCGTTTCACCGACAGATCTTCCATTAAGTCTTATATTGTATATGCACGATGAAGAATACGAATGATCCATTCCTCCTCTGTAGGAGCCCACCATCGCATGATAACCGATGAACATGGCCATATCGAAGGAACTGTCTAAACCCTGCATCATATACATGGGCCTTGGATATCCTCTTATCCAGGATACTCTTTCATCGTCGATCTTTCCAAAGGGAATATTTTCCCCCCTTGAATGGGAATCACAAATCACTATTTCATCGATCTTGCTGTTTAAATCGGAATTTGAAATATTACCGATTATCATTTTCAATTCCTCATTAAGAAGATCACAATAAAGATTATTTTTTCCCATTTCATTCCAGGAAACTACCCCAGAAACGCCTTCCATATCGGTTGAAATAAAAATCTTCATACAAACATCTCCATTTATAAATAGTTATAACCATCCTTTTCCACTTCCATACTTCTTTTAAGTGTCTCCATATTTCCTTTTTTCTCGCTCAACATTAAAAAATTGATCATAATTTGTACAACGGCAAGCGGCCCCACAAATGAGTTACTGGATAAAAGAGAATTGCTTTTACAAAAAATCGCATCATCTGCGAATTCATATGAAGGACAATCTATAGTTTTCGTCATAAGATACACATCGGCTTTTCTATCTTTGGCATACTTTCCAACATATTCGGCCTCTTTTGAATATTCCGGAAAAGAAAAAATAATGACTATGTCTCCAATATTCAAGTGTATGAGTTCCGGGGAGAAATCAGATACACTTCCACTCAAAATATGAACTGGCTTTTCATAATAACTTAAAAGCGCATACTTGAACATTTTACAAATAAATTTTGTGGCACCGAATCCTGTTAAATAAATATTTTTTGCTTTTTTAATAGCGAGTACCCATTTCATCAATTGCTCCGGAGAAGTATTTTTCAACGTTCCTTCCAGATTATCCTTTTCATTTGTTGCTAAATCTTCAAATCTTTTTTTCCAGGGATATTTGTCGAGCTCAGTCATTGCAATTTTTTCGTAGGGGCTCAATATATTTATAAGTTCTCCCTGAATGGCCTTTTTTAACTGATTGTATCCTTTGAATCCCAACTTCCTTGAAAATCTCACAAGTGATGCGGTACTCGCACCCACGAGATCTGCCAATTCCTCAACAGAATAGAAACCTATTTCCGAATAATTATCGATTATATAAGCGGCAATTTTTTTGTACACCGGAGACATTTCAGTTATATTTTCCGAAATAATATCAATTATCAAAATATCACCTCATTAGATGGCAAGAGACGAAATGATTTTCACTGACCTCTATATTTTCCGGTTCCTTCTCCCTGCAAATATCCATAACATATTTACACCTGGTATGAAATCTGCAACCTTTTGGTGGGTTCATTGGGGAAGGAATTTCTCCCTTTAAATCATTTCTTGCTCTTCCTCTGGTTTTTATACTCGGTATTGAATTCAGCAAACTCTTTGTATACGGATGACCGGGATTGTTATATAATTCGTTCGTTTCACAATATTCGACTATTTTTCCTAAATACATAACAGCTATTTTATCACTTATGAATTTGACAACACCAAGATCATGGGAAATAAAAATATATGTTAATGAGAATTCTTCCTGTAATTCGGATAATAAATTCAATATTTGCGATTGAATGGATACATCAAGAGCGGATACGGCTTCATCTGCAATCACGAGTTCCGGATTCGTCGCTAAAATTCTGGCGATCATTATTCTCTGTCTCTGTCCTCCGGAAAATTCCCCGGGAAATCTATTTTTATAATTTTTATTCAAACCTACAACATTCAATAAATAATCTACTCTCTCATTCATTTCTTTTTTCGTATTATATATATTATGTACTTTTAACGGTTCGTCAATTATGCCCTTTATACTCATCCTTGGATTAAGAGAAGCGTATGGATCCTGAAATATCATTTGCATATTCCTTCTCAATCCCTTCATCTTTTTCTTTTTAAAATCTGTGATGTCCGTATTCTTATAATAAATTTCACCTGCGGACGGTTCAATCAATTTAAGAACAGTCCTTCCCAGGGTTGATTTACCGCATCCCGACTCACCTACAAGTCCTAAACATTCTCCTTCATTTACTTTAAAACTTATTCCGTCAACGGCTTTTACATACTGCTTTTTACCAAAAACGCCCTCTCGCCCGGCATAAAAATACTGTTTTAAATTTTTTATTTCCAGAATATTCATAATATCACCTTACTCATATAACCAACATGCCACTTGATTTCCATCCGGCATTGTTTTCAAAAAAGGCTCTTTTTCCGTACATATATTCATAACCCCGGGGCATCTGTTACTGAAAGGGCACCCTGCAGGAACACTATATAATTCAGGCACAGTACCTTTCAACGTATTAAGTCTGGCACCTTTTTTGTGTTCAAGCTCTATGTCAGGTATAGAATTTATCAACCCTTCCGAATAAGGATGTTTGGGATTATCCAATAATACATTTACACTTGATATTTCAACAATTTTTCCGGCATACATGACATTTATTCTATCCGCTATTTCAGATATTACTCCAAGATCATGAGTGATCATTAAAACAGACATATCGGATTTTTCTTTTAAATCCTGAATCAGATCCAATATTTGAGCCTGAATCGTAACATCAAGGGCCGTAGTAGGTTCATCAGCTATCAACAATCCAGGATTAAAGGCCAACGCCATAGCGATCATTACCCTCTGTCTCAATCCTCCAGACAACTGATGGGGATAGACATTGTATCTTTTTTCCGCATCCGGTATTCCCACTTTTTTGAATAAAGATATAATCTGATCCTTATAATTTCCCTTTTTCCCGTAGTGAAAAACAAATACTTCCTCAAGCTGTTTTCCGATTTTCATAACGGGATTCAGAGATGTCATGGGTTCCTGAAAAATCATGGAAATTTCTTTTCCTCTTATTTTTCTCAATAATCCTTTAGTCGCAGGAAAAATTCGTTCATTTTTATAAATGATTTCTCCATTGGGCAAGATAGCCGGAGGGGTTTTCAAAAGACCGAGTATAGATCTTGCGGTAATACTTTTTCCACATCCAGACTCTCCTACCAGCCCCAGAATTTCACCTTTATTTATATATAAATCCAGGTTTCTCACGGCCTTTGCAAGCCCAAAAAAGGTTTTAAAATAAATTGATAAATTTTTGATTTCCAATAATTTGCTATTCATTAAATACTCCGCATGTAATTTTATTTACAGAATTATAGCACACAGAAATATTATTTTCATACAATATAATGTAAAAAATAAATACTATTTTTAACCGTTTAATATTCTTACTTATTAACATTTTGGCATGATTTTGCATTGATTTATCCGAGTAGATTTTATGGAGGAATTTTGATGTTAAGAAGTAGAAATGGATTTTCATTAATAGAACTCTTAATTGTATTAGCAATAATAGCCTCATTAATAGCTGTTGTTACTCCAATATCATTAAACTATATTCGAAAGGCAAAGTCCTCCGCGGTAGCAAATGATCTTAAAACTTTATCAAAGGGATTCATGAATTATGTATATACAATGGATGAATATCCCGATAGTTTAAACGAGTTTTCCAGAAATGTGAATTCGGATAGATATGGAATAGTCTACGATGAAAACGGAAATTATGTGGTCTATACCAATGATAAAGTTAACTTTAACGAAGTACGCAATTTAATAAATGCGACGAACACAAACAGCTTATCGGACGAAGAAAGCATGATAGGTTTACCCATACCGGAAAACGGAATCTTTTATTATGCTTCTCTTGGCATTAACCCCTACAACGAAGAAAATGATACCCCGAATACTAAAAATATTCCACTGTCTCTGGATTCGTTCATAAGAGAAAATATTTTTCCCGTCGCTAATTTTTCAAAAGGGTATTCTTCCGGTGGTACTTTCCGAAGCTCGGGATTCTGGGATTCGGAGTTTGAAAAACATTTACAAAATGGGGTCAGAGACGGAAAAAACAACGCGGGAATTATAAATCCAAACAATGAAACTCAAAATAACGGAGCGATCATGTATTCGGGAAATAATATGGATTATGTTAAACAATATTCCAACAGTAGTTTTGCACCGTATGCAGTAACCGTCACAAAAATAACACCTCAAAGTGGCGAATCACTGGAAGAAGCTTTTAACAGGATTTTGAATACTTCAGGTTATAAAAAATCTTTAAACGGCACCATAATATTAAATTGCAGCGATCCGGTAAATGGACCAATTGAAGTATATGAGGGTAAATATGATCCGGAAACAAATTATCTGAGCTTAATTAAGCTGGGTAGCAGATACAGACTTCCATAACAGGAGAATTGATTTGAGATATTTTTTGAAAAAATACACGGTATTTATAATAATAGCTTCGGTCATAGCAGGATTAGCTATTTTTATATACCTGATTCCAAGGGTTCTGGTATCCTCCAAAGGGGAAACCCCGGAAAACGTTGCAGAAAACATTAAAAATTTGAGTGAAGATTTCGAACTTTATTATAAGTCTTTCAATAAATTTCCAAACAGTATTCTTCAGATAGATAGTTCAATAGATCCGGAAAAGTACGGGATATATTACAGGGAGAGCGCGGGAATAGTTCAATATATCGTTGTGACAGACGAACAGGTCGATTACGAAGAACTCCAGGCTCAGTTGCCGAACATATATTCAAACGATATTTTTTATCAGGGATTTGAAGAGATTTATTCCTATTTAAAAAATTCAGGGACCTTCTATGTTATGGGACCCCCTTTTGAAAAAAGTTCCTACTATCTTTCCATGAAGACATTCAAAAAGCTGGGGTATGCAATTTATCCCAATATTTATCTTATAACTAATAAAGTCGCCGAAAACACGTATAATGGAACGGAATTGAAAATAAAAATCTATTTTTATCTCAACAGTTTTTCTTATATTTAAATCAATCGTTTTTTTCTTTCAGTAACCTCTTCAGTTTATTTATTCTGAAATTTATTTCATCGATTAATTCGGGCGGCCCTGTTATTTTCAGTGATTTCTGGCTTAGAGACCAGTTAATCAAGGTTTCGGTATTCATGAAATGAATTTTCTTTTCCTCGTCCTTTATAGATAAAACCGCCTCTTTTAAAGAAGCAACGTTCGTAATCTCCTTATGTAATATAAGTGGTTCAAAAACAAACTCTCTTTGGGAGTAACCTATTTCTTTTATTTCTTTTATAGAAACAGATTTGAACGAATTATTCTCAGATGAAAATCCAAAAAGCGAAAAATCCGATAAATTAAGATACAGAGGATGAAAGAAATCTATAGTTTCGTCAATTTTAACCTTTATAACCCTTTCTTCTTTTATAGAAGTTTTTATTATATCAATAACTTCTCCAATATCATTTTCCCAATCAAAAATGTTCGTAGTTAAAAGAGGATTAAAATCAAATTTTTTATTATAATAATATCCCCCAAACTTCCTGGAATACTTTATTGGAGCATGAAATACCCTTCTCATATAAGTGATATCCTTTTTTGCCTGGCTGATAGAAATTTTAAATTTATTTTCCAAACTTTTCAATGATGGATATCTATTATTTTTTAATTGAAAATGCAACCATAGAATTCTCGATTCATTAGCCATATTATAAGTATAATAGCATTTTTAAAGGTATTTATAAAGTATTCATACATGATATAATACTATAATTTGTTATATCAGGAGGTGAAAATATATATTACGAGCTCTTTTTGCGTTCTTTCTTTGATGGTAATGGGGACGGTATTGGTGACCTCGCAGGTGCCACTCAAAAACTTGAATATATAAAAGAAACCGGCTTTGATAGAATCTGGTTGATGCCCATTATGTGTTCGACATCTTATCACGGTTATTCGGTTACTGATTTTTATAAAATAAATCCTTTATATGGAAACATCGAACAACTGAAGATTTTCTTGAATAAAGCGCATGATCTTAATATGAAGGTCATATTAGATGTACCTCTGAATCACGTCTCGGTAACTAATTCGTGGTTTTTAAAAGCCCTTGATGGGGAAAAGCCATATGAAGATTGGTTTTTATGGTTAAAAAATGAAGAATGGCTCAAAGCGAGAAGACCATGGGATAATCAGCCGGTATGGTCTGAAAAGAGAGGAAAAATATTTTATTGCCTCTTTGGTTCTTCGTGTCCGGATTTAAATTATGATTCCGAATCAATGAATGAAGAAGCAAAAAACATACTGAAATATTGGCTTGAAATGGGATTCGACGGGTTCAGATTTGATGCCGCGAAGCATATCCATGATTTCTCAACCGAGAAAGGAATATGCGAATATCAACATGAAAAAAACATCTTGTTTTGGAAAGATATATGTGAAAGCTGTAAAAAATTTAAAAAAGATACCATCTTTGTCAGCGAAGTGTGGGATGATCCGGATATAGTTAGAAAATATTCTCAGATTTTTGGTATCGGATTCAACTTCCCCCTTTCATACGTAGTTAAAGAAACCGTCATGAAAGAATCGCCGGAACATTTTTTATATAATATGAAAAATGTGGCATTCAATGCTTTTTATGAAAAAAGAACGTATGAATCCGGAATTTTTGTCACCAATCACGATATGACAAGATTAATTTCAGAATTGGGAAGTGAGGAAAAAGCACTTCTCGCTATGAGTATACTCATCTCACTCCCTGGGATCGTATTCATTTATTATGGGGAAGAACTGGGAATGAAAGGTAAATATAACGAATTGTCCAACGAACAGCAACTCGAACCGTATATGTGGTATGAAATTGGTTACGGGCTGGGGCAGACGGAATGGAAAGCATATTCCGCAAACCCTCCATTTAACAACAAATCTTATGAAATACAGGAATTGAATCCGGAGTCATATTATAATTCATTTAAAAATATAATGTTATTCAGAAACGAAAATGAAGAATTGTTTAGAAATTCCCATATTGAGAAAATAAAGGTTGAAAATAACCTTTTATTCATATATTCAAAGAATAAACAAAAAAGATTTGCAACAGTTCATAATTTAAATAACTATAAAAAACATTACTGCTTTGCCACCGATAAAATATCAAAAATAAATGGAATTGCAAATATCAAAAAAAATGAAGCTTTCATTTATCCATACAGCAGTATTTTCATTCAGGAGTAATCATGAAAAATTCTGAAAGATTGAAATATGCAAAAAAAGAGGCAAAAATAAGTATAACCGGTAATTCTTCTTTAGCATTATTGAAAATTCTGACAGGAATCTTTACAGGTAGTATGGCCGTGTTGGCCGACGGAGTGGATTCAGCGTTCGATATACTCACTTCGATTATAACTTACATCGCCTCAGTAATTTCAAATAAACCACCTGATAAGGAGCACCCATTCGGTCACGAAAAAGCTGAAACAATCGCTTCCAAAACCCTTTCGTTAATTATTTTTTTCGCTGGCGGTCAATTGATTCTCTCTTCAGTCCAAAAACTTTTTACAGGTGAAATAGACTTAAATGTAATGTATATGGCCCTGATAGTTTCTGTCATATCATGTATTGTAAAGTTTTTTCTTTACAGATATAAACTGAAAGTGGGGAAAACAATTCAAAATAAGGCCATCATCGCTGATGCTTTAAACATGAGAAGTGACGTTCTCATTTCTTTATCTGTTTTTGTAAGTGTTCTGCTGGTAGAATTAACCGGAATGAACTGGATAGATCCCGTAGCAGGTATATTAGTAGGTCTTATAGTAATTAAGACTGCTATTGAATTGTTCTGGGAAAATGCCCAGGAACTCATGGAAGGTACTTTGAAAGGGGATAAAATATATAATGACGTTTATAGTGCCCTGAAAACCGTTGATAATATTCATAATCCCCATAAAATGAGAATCAGAAAATTTGGATATAAATACATTATCGACCTGGATATTGAAGTGAATCCGGCAATGACTGTACAGGAGGCTCATAATATAACCAAGAATGTTGAAAAAGCTATAAAAGAACAAATTCCTAATGTTTATGAAGTACTGGTACATGTAGAACCACTGGGAAATATTGAAAATGAAAATTACGGTGTAAATAAAGAAGAATAATTGTAATCATTCAAAATTAATAATGATATAATTAAATAAACCATAGATGGAGGTGGAAAAATGAGTCTAAATGGTACGAAAACGCTTGAAAATCTTATGAAAGCTTTTGCGGGTGAATCCCAGGCGAGAAACAGATACGACTTTTTCGCAAAAATAGCTAAAAAAGAAGGATTCGTTCAGATCTCTAATTTTTTTACAGAAACGGCTCTCAATGAACATGAACATGCAAAAGTATTTTATAAGCATATAGTTGAAAAAGTTGAAAACCTGCCCGCTACTATTCATGTGGATGCGGATTATCCTGTCGAATACAGATCAACTTATGAAAATTTAAAGGCAGCGGCAGCGGGGGAAAACGAAGAGTGGACGGAATTATATCCCAAATTTGCGGATGTTGCTGAAGAAGAAGGGTTTAAAGATATTGCTAATTCATTCAGACAAATTACAAAAGTTGAAAGAGAACACGAAAAAAGATATTTAAAACTGGCGGATAATGTGGCCAATGATAAAGTCTTTAAAAAAGACGAAAAGGTTTTCTGGAAATGCACCAACTGCGGGTATATTCTTGAGGCTATCGCTGCGCCGGAAATATGTCCTGCCTGTAAACATCCAAAAGCATATTTTGAATTACTCGCTGAAAACTATTGAGATACTTTCTTATATGAATTAATGAACCACACACTATAATCGTGTGTGGTTTTTTCTTTTCTCCGGATCAGTTAAAATGTTATCATTTTATAAAATATTTCCTTAAAATTCTAAAAAAACGAGGTGTATTATGGTAAAAAAATTATCTTTTTTAGTATTTCTTTTATCATAGCTCATCTTTATCGTAGGATGTCCTTCAAATCCCACTCCTCCGGAAAAATATACAATAAATATAACGGTAACCGGTCAGGGAGCAGTTTCAAAGACACGCAATAAAAGTGAATATGAAAAAAATGAAAACGTTGAACTGAACGCCACACCGAATAATGAATGGGAATTCTCTCAGTGGGCGGGCGATATTTCGGGAAACGAAAATCCTAAAACTATTTCCATGTTTTCCAATAAAAACATAACGGCTGTGTTCACACAAATAGTTCCTGAAAATCATACATTGACTGTCACAGCAAGCCCGCTTAATGGAGGCGGAGTGGGTAAAGATCCTTCTAAAGAAAACTATGAAGACAATGAAATGGTAACAATTTCTGCCTCGCCCAATGAAAACTGGCATTTTATTCACTGGATTAAAGGAAATGATATTTTCGATACCAATCCATCCACTTCTTTTGAAATTGAAGAAGATCTTGATTTAACAGCGATTTTTGAAGAAGGTGAGGCGAACATTCAAATAGGATGGGTTGAACATCCTTCGAGTTTGATCTCAGGAGTCGATGATTACACTTTTTACTGGAACGCCACCGTTACTGAAATCACTAAAGCAGATTTACAATACGTCTGTACTTTGGATGGTATAACGGTAACACAGGATACTGATGAATTTTCAGCGAATGATCTTAGTGTTGGAACACATTCCTTTTCGGTAAAAGCCATTTATGGCTCTTCGGAATCGGAAACACTTAATTTTGACTTCGAATATTTAGGAGAAGACGTAATTTTTGATGTAAGTGACGGATATTTCTATGTATCAATTACAGAAAATTCATCTCCCGTTGAGGATGCTCAATTGGAAATCACCGGCGGGGAATTTGTTGTGAATGAAAATAAATTCGAAGCAACTATAACATGTTCGGTAGTCCTGTTAGAACCCGAAGCTTTCATAAAAATAGCGAAGATTCTACTGGCAGCAACTCTGGATAATTTCCTTTTTCCAAAGGAAAAAGTTAATGAAAATAATTCGGGTGATTTTTTTAAATTTTACTTGAGTGAATTCACTCCGGAATACATCCCTTCGGAAATAAAAATTTATGTCAGAGGTTCTATAAACAATAATGAAATATCTTTCAATGGGCCAGGTCAATTATCCTATGATCCAAATCATCCCGAACAATTAACAGATTCGGGAACAATGACAGCGAAATCATTGGTTTATATAGATGAAGACCGGGAAGTAAATTTAGTTGGCGAACCTGAATTTACACTGAATACAGAGGGCTGGAATCCAACTGTAAAAATAAAACAGGCGGATGATTTTGAATATTCTCAGGAATAAGAAGGGCGGCAAAGGCCGCTCTTTTATTATTCCAAACTGAAAAAATCCATATCGATTCTCTTTATTTCATACGATCTTTCCGTGAATACACCAACATTGTTTGAATATTCTAGTAATATGTTGATTGTAAAAAAGGATTATTCATTAAAACTTCTTCAGCAGAACCGGACCTATCATGTCCCGGATGGATAATCAGCTCCGGATTATGTTGAAGTATCGTTCTCAATTTATCCAGCGATTCTTTCATCTGCATTTCGTTTCCTCCGGGCAGATCGGTTCTTCCTATTGAATTGAAAAACAGGGTATCTCCCGTGAATAAATATTTATCTGCAAAAAGATAACAACACGATCCTTCGGTGTGCCCGGGAGTTTTAATGATTTTCCAATTTTCATCCAACTCTTCATTGGTTTTCAATTTTTCTTCGCTGACTTTCATCTTCCCCAATTTAAAATAATTTCCTAAATTTAATTCGGGATTCACCAATGTTTTTCTCGCATCGTCATCCAGATAGACATTTTCAAAATCAAAATTGAGTAAATCAAAAATATGATCCGCGTGTCCATGAGTTAAAATGATACTGATCGTTTTATCATGAATCTTTTTGTACAAATTTGAATAAGAACCATATCCCGGATCTATTATAAAAAATTTATCATCGTATTCCACAGTATAATAATTTTCAGTTATCACCATCGATGTATATTTTTTCACTTCCATTTTTTTGCCGTCCTTTTATTTTTTCTCTTTTTGTCTTCTCATTCTATTTTATCATCAGTTTTATTTTACACATCTTTGACATTATAAAACCAAAAATCTATTCATAGAGTTTATCTCCGACTATTATTTTCTCCACATACATCAATTCACAGGCACCGTCACCTGCATCGCTCCTTGAAAGACTACTTTTCCATGAAAAATTATCATCAATGCCTCTTATCGAAATTAATTTTCCAATAAAGACCGCCTTTTCATATTTCGGAACAAATTGCAGTGTTTTTAAAATGTTTTCATTTTTTGGCAACAAATGAACATTTGCAGATCTGTTCTGGATGAAATCAAGATTCCATTCGCTTGCATTAATTCTGAAATAATACCATCTGTTATTCTGCCAAAAATCTATTCCCTTTCTATTATCTTCCTCGATCAGTTCTCCCCACACGAATAAAAAATCGTACGGAACCAGGCGGGAACCATAATCAGAATAACTTCTTTTTGAGATAACAAGGCCACTCAAAGTGTATTCTTTAAGCGGTGTTATTTCATATTTGTTTCCTCCCCTTTCAATCATGAAAGGTTTTTCTGAAGTATCTTTTTGAATGGGTAAATCAAAACTCACAACTATTTCGTCATTGTATTTCACATACGCGGGACCATTGATAACGTGAAAAATTATGCCCGATATTGTTATTAATAAGGCGATAAGAATTAAAATAACTATCTTCAGTCGTTTTTTAATATCAAATTTTTCAATTTCATGGTAAAGATCTCTTTCGGAAGCCCACATTAATATAAAATCATTTTCTTTTATATTTCCAAAACTGTGTTTAACATTTTCCAATGTCTCTTCTTTGGAAAAGCCTTCGCTTTTACACCACTGTATCAAATTGTACAATTCTCTTTTTTTATTCATATTCTATTATATATTTTATTTAACAGGCTTATCTAACCCTTTTGGTTTTCCATTTTCCCTTTTTATAAAATATGAAATAAACTATTCCTTCACAAACATCGGAAAAAATAAAAGATGACCATACCCAGACCACATCCAATTTCAACCATAAAATCGTTATTAACAAAATTGGGATCTGGATTGCCCATCTGGAAATGGCACTTCCAACCACAAATGGAATGTTGTAACCAGAACCGGAAAAAACTATGGTAAAACCGAACGCAAAACCCAGGAATGAGAGTCCTATAGAACCGAACTGCAAAAATTGTGCTCCATAAAAAATAATTTCCGGAGTGTTATTAAAAATTGATATAATATTTTCCCCCAAAGTGAAGGCCATTATAGCAAATATCAACATGACTATTCCGGAAATAATACTTGAATAAGCTGCCGTTTTCTTCGATCTGTCTATATTTTCCGCTCCCAGAGATTGCCCGACGATGGCCGCTCCTCCCATCGAGAAACCTACCAATGGCATGAAAGCCAGTCCGAATATTCTCGACCCGACTCCGTACGCTGCAACTATCGTCGTTCCATAAATCGCAACGAATTTCATACAAATTACTCCCGCTATATTTCTGGAAAGACCTTCTATCCCATTGGGTAATCCTATAGTTAAAAGTTTCATGCCAATAATCTTATCCAGTTTGAACAGACCTTTGATCCTTGGTTTTATTCCCGCCTTCCCCCTGAAAATATAAATAAATCCTATTAAGAACGCGAGAGTTTGAGAAATGATTGTGGCGACCGCCACCCCAAATATGCCCATCCCAAAACCTTTTATTGATGTTCCGGGTATAACATCGAACATCAAAACAGGATCGAGAACTATATTGACTATACTAGAAAAAAACATGATAAACATGGGGGTTTTTGCATCACCCAGACATCTCAGAATAGTATTAACAGAATAGGAAGAAAACATCATGGGTAAAAAGAACAATCTCAGATATCCATAATTAAGAGCGGCATCTATAACGGCTCTATCATCAGAAAAAAGTCCTATTAGAGGCTTTATAAAGAAAACCGAAGCTATTACAGTCAGCAGTGCGATAAATATTTTAAATGTTATAGTCTGCTCGATAGCTTTTTTTGTTCCTTCTTCATCATTCGCCCCATATCTTTGTGAAATGAGAGAAATAGAACTCTGCCCGATGATATCATTCGGAGCATTTAAAAGCCAGAATATTGAAGAAAAAATTGTCACACCCGCAACTGCCTCCGCCGACAACCTCCCTATCCAGAAAATGTCAACAAGATCATAAATCATCTGCGAAAGCATTCCCAGCATGGTCGGAATACTCATCACAAATAAATTTTTTATTATGCTTCCCTGACTAAGATCCCTCTTCATTATTCCCCCCTGATACGTGCCAGGTAATTATATCAGATATTTACATCTAAATTATGGTTTAATTTAATTATAAAAATAATATTATGATTTTTTATTTCAGGTAATCGTTTGGAGGTATGCTGTGAACAGAGTTCTTTTTCTCATCATCATGATATTCGTGGTTTTAACCTTTTCCGCCTGTACGGAAAGTTTAACTGTATTGAGTCCCATAAATACGGATTCTATTGAGGATATGGAAGTCTTCCCCATCACCTTAAAATATTGTATTGTTGATACGCTGCATGAGATTTATCAGGCGAACATTTTTGATGTGGAAAGAAGAAAAGAATTTTACGAAAATTCTGATAAATGGGGTAAAAATCATTATGAATGGTTAATCGCTACCTACAATCAGATGCCCGAAGATATGAAAAAGAATTTAAATATTGCCTTCAGAGACATGGGCACATGGACTTTAATGAATAATTTATCCATGTTAGATAATGATGCCGGGATAGACGATATCAAAATTTTGATAGAATCAATTAAGTTTTCAATTAATCAAAACTCTAAAAGAGCTCTTGTTTACATCATCGATGAATTCTATAACCGTTACTTTAAAACGTACTTTGAAGATAATCTGCCAGTCTTTGAATCACTTGCCGAAGATATGAATGAGAAACTTGCCTCTTATGATAATCCTGTTGATATCATCTCCGATTATTCCGGAATTTATCTTGGAGAAAAGAAATGTGTTTTCTTTTACACTCTGAGAAAAGTGGGGGCATATTTATTCAAAGTCAATGATTTGACCATATCAACTCTTCAATATAACGCAGATGAACCAAAATATTTATTCAGAACTGCTCTGCATGAAAATTCTCATCCTTTTTTCCAGACATTCACTAAAACAGCAGATTTCAAAGATCTGGCAAACGAAATCAAAAACATAAAAGCCTTTTATAATTTCTGGAATGACAATGAAAGTTTGAAAGCATCCTATACATGGACTAGTTTTTTAGAAGAAAATCTAGTCGAAGGATTTGCAAAATTTTTAAGTTATAAAATTTTTGGAGAATCAGGTGATCCGACATATTATTATGACTATCCGTTTTATGAATTTTTATTGGAAAAGAATTTCTCTCCCGAAAAATACACACTCGAAGAAATCAGTTATATGTTTTACGAGCTACAACTGAAAAGCAACGATAAATAAAAAAGGAGAGCAGGTTAGCTCTCCTTTTTTTTGCATATACAAATCAAAAATATTTTCTCGCAGCATGGGATGCCGCTATCGCTCCATCGGCGGCGGCGGTAACGATTTGCCTTATTTCTTTGGAACGAACGTCTCCGACGGCATATATCCCTTTTCTGGATGTTTCCATGGTTTTGTCGGCTTCAATATATCCCCATTTATTCAAAGGAATTTTATCTTTTAAAAATTCCGTGTTGGGGCTCAATCCAACGAAAACGAAAATACCTTCCGTATCCAGTTCTTTTTCTTCATTCGTTTCAGTGTTGAGAATAATCAATTTATTGACAAACTTATCACCTTTTATTTCCTTGACGACACTACTGAATATATAATCAACTTTTCCGGTATCATTCAATTTTTTTTGCAGGAGTTTGTCGGCGGTTAAGTAAGCGAGATTCTGTACAACGGTTATTTTTTTAACTATTTTTGTGAGAAAAAGTGCCTCATCTAAAGCACTGTTTCCTCCTCCAACTACGATTATTTCTTTATCTTTGAAAAAATGCCCGTCACAGGTTGCACAGTACGAAACACCTTTTCCCATGAACTCCTTTTCACCTTTGGAATTCAGCAATCTCGGTCTGGATCCGGTTGAAATGATCAATACTTTTCCCTTGATCTCTTTACCGTTATCCAAAATTGCCACTTTTTTATCTTCTTTCGTTTTTACATCGACAACCTCGGCTCCAATAAATTTTACTCCGAATTCCTTCGCATGGTCAGCCATTTTCTCCGAGAGTTCCATTCCTCTAATAGAATTCGTCCCGGGCCAATTTTCGACCAGCTCGGTGTTATTCATCATCCCGCCTTCAATGGCTTTTTCAATAATCACGGGTTTTAAACCAGCCTGAACTGTGTAAATACCCGCAGTGATCCCTCCGGGACCTCCTCCGATAATAACTACATCGTATTCCTCAACATCCGTGTTTTCCGAAAAGCTTTTCAAGTCAAAATCAATCATATTTTTTACCTCCTACAATGCTTCAAGTACCCTTTTCACGTATTCTTCCTCCGGTAATGCACCCACGAAAATTATATTTTCATTTATCACTACCTGTGGTACCGAGCTAACGTTATATTTTCTGGACAAATCACTGAAATAATTCGCTTCTATCATCGTAGTTCTGATATTTTCGTTTGCCAAGGCAATATTATGTCCGACCACAACGGCCTTTGGACAATGTGGACAGGTAGGGGTTATAAACACTTTTATATCTACCGGCTTATCTATACTTTTCAACTTATCCAGCGATGCTTCCGAAAGATTCGCCTCGGGCCCCGTTGAAAAATTCATAACTTCACTTAAAAAGTTTCCAAATTCTAATCCCGCGGGTATTCCATAATAATAAACTCCAAAATTCTTCTCGTTTTCATCTTCTAAAACGAATGCCGGGAAAGCCTCTACATTATACTTTTCAGATTCCTCAGAATCTCTATAGATTATCTTGTATTTCAATTTTTCATTTATCACCGATAATTCTTCAAGCATCTTCAAAGCCGTATCGGAATATGAATCATTATTCTCTCTGAGAAGTACAACATAAACCTTTTTTTTCATTTTTGAAAGAATTTCTCCAATTTTTTTCACAGTTTTTTTATCAAATAATGTATCTGCCATAAGCGCCTCCTAATTTTCATTTTTTCTTATAGAATATATTTTAAAAAAATAAACTAACGATAAAACCAAAAAAAGTATAGAATAAAGAGAAGTATAATATCTCCACCTGGTCGAATTGATTTCATAAATATCAACTGAAATGAAATACACTCCCGAATTTATCAATGAAAAAAGAGAAAAATCAACTATAACTTTAGGAAATGATTTCAATATCATATATTTCAAATACTCAAATTTAGTTTTTCCTATACTCATAAACAAAATATAAGTATCCTTATTTATGAGAATTGAAAGAAGCAGCTTTGAAATCATAAAGGATGTTATAGCCACTACTATCAGATACACCGTATAATTGTTTTCTGAAACGGCTAAGGAAAATCCGTTAATGAGTATTATAAAAAAAGCATTATAATAATTTTTTCCCTCTAATATCCATTTCTTTTTGTACAAAAAAAACAATATCAAAAAGGAAAAAGAAAAAAAGAGAAAATTTATAAGAAATAAAATCATTTACCTATTCTTCAGCTTCCCTTTTTCCCGCATCTTTTTTATCTTTAACTATATCTGAAAGAGAGCCGATTGATGACATAAGGTTTGCAGCTTCAAAGGGCATAAATATCTTTGATGAGTTCCCGTTGGCCATCTCTTTAAGAGCTTCAAGATATTTTATAGTTATGAGATCCTTCGTTGGATTTCCCTCATGGATCGATTTATAAACGACATCTATCGCTTTCCCTTCTCCTTCAGCTTCGGCTATGAGCTTATATCTGTTGGCATCGGCGACCTTTTTTACCGCTTCTGCCTTACCTTCGGCCTCAAGAATTTTAGATCTCTTGTCACCCTCTGCCTTTGTAATTTCAGCCTGTTTATATCCCTGAGCTTCCAGAATAACCGCTCTTTTTGTTCTTTCCGCTTTCATCTGTTTTGACATGGCTTGCATTACATCATCCGGTGGATCTATCTTCTTTATTTCAACTCTCGTTACTTTTACTCCCCATTTATCGGTTGCTTCATCGAGGACTTCTCTGAGCTTTAAATTTATCGTTTCTCTCGACGTCAAAGTCTGATCCAGCTCCATTTCACCTATAACATTTCTTAAATTTGTCTGAGCGAGTTTAGTAGACGCGATCGAAAAATTCTCAACGTTGTAAACAACTCTGAAAGCATCTGTAATCAGATAATACACAATGGCGTCCACAGTGACAACTACGTTATCTTTCGTTATAACTTCCTGAGGGGGAACATCGAGAACCATTTCTCTGACATCTACTTTTATCATCTTCTCTATAAAAGGAACAATAAATTGAAGACCACCAACCACTTCCCTGTTGAATTTTCCCAATCTTTCCACCAGCCCCTTCTGAAAAGGTCTGACTATCTTTATACCTGTCAACGCTGTTATAAATGCAACAACAGCAATGATTATCCAAATTATCCACATAATATCACTCTCCCTCTTTATTTATTTCTTCAACAAATATAAAATTCCCACTGTGTTTTTTCACTATTATTTCTTTTCCTTCAACAATAACTTCGTTTTCATTAAAAGGGTGAGCTCTCCACGTTTCTCCTTCATCTAATTTTACTAATCCCCTGTTTATATCCATATTTACGTCTTCAATAACTCTTCCCTTTTTTCCAACTAAATCGTCTATGTATATATCCTTTGGAGATTTACCCATTATTTTCTTGGCAAGTGGCCTTGTAAAAACTACCAATAATGTGCTTACAACTGCAAATCCAACAACCTGCCAGACATTTCCAACATTGAACAGGGCTAAAACACCCGCGAAAAAAGAACCTATTGAAAACCATAAACTGAAAAAGTTCACTGTCGCTATTTCAATTATCAATAATAAGACCCCTAAAACAAACCATCCTAAATATAAATATTCCATCATATTTATATTCCTCCTCACAAGCAAAAAAGTCTATCGGGATGCACTATATATAATTCTATACCTTTTCTTTTAAATAATTCAACAAATTCGGCTTCTCTTTTTCTTGCTAAATTCATATATCTTCCCGAAATATGGTAAAGTATTAACCTTTTAACACCTTCACTTCTGTCGATCGCTTCTATCAACTCGTCCATTGTCGTATGATTATTATTTCTTCTGTCTTCACCTTTTAAAAAGGTACATTCATGAATCAAAGTTTCACTGTTATTTATTCTCTCCAGAGGTAAAACGTGGCAGTCTCCACTGATCGTTAAAATCTTTTTTTCATACACATCGCTTATTTCATCGCGTCCTTTTTCATTTATAATTTTTATCAATTCGGTTTTATCGAGATCTTTATATTCATCTTTGAGTTTTTTTCTCTTCTCATAAATAGTATATCCAAAACTTCTTTCATTTACTGTATGAAAGGTTTTAAATGGCATAATACTTCTTTCAAAACTGCCGGCCTTTCTTAAAAAAATTCTTTCGGTCTCATTTATTGGAACGAATTGTATTTGATATCTCAATCTCGGGTTCATATCAAGAATGAAATCCCTGAATTTTTCAATGGCGGTATTATTAACGGGATAATAGATTTGCATCGGTTTTTCTCTATCACCCATGGCCGCATTTCTCGTATTGATAAATCCCCACAAACCTGACAGATGGTCCACATGACCGTGTGTCAGAAAAATCACCTTTATCCCGTAAACGCTGTTTCCAAGCATTGTTGAAATACCCTCACCAACATCGAACAATATTCTTTCGGGTTTATATATAACCCAGGTTGAGTAAAGGGCTTTAGAAAATATTTTTAATTCCAATTCCTTTACTCCTCACCGTATAAAGTTAATACAATTTCTCCTTTAACATTACCGGGTAATTTTATTCCTATTCTGTAATCACCGGTTTGTTTTATATGCTCATCAAGTTCAATACATTTTTTATCCAGTACTTGTTTAGCTTCTTTCTCGACCAGTTTAGATATATCTGCGGAGGTGACGGCTCCAAAGAGCTTCCCCGAACTTCCTGCATTGACTTTCATTCTGAAATGATGTTTTTGAAGTTCGCTTATTATTTCCTGACTTTTTTCAATAACCTTTTTCTCTTTATCTTCTTTTATTTTCTGTTCTTTTTTCAATTCCGATAGTTTTTCCTTCGTTGCCTCCATCGCAATACCCTTTTTTATTAAAAAATTCCTGCCATATCCATCATTAACATTCTTTATATCACCCTTTTTGCCCAGCGTAGCAAAATCCTCTAATAAAATTACCTTCATACCTTCACCTCCATAAATTTAATGATACCCCTCATACGTATAAAATGCAAATTCACAATCGATATATTAGATGATTTTTTAACTGAAATAGTTTAGTAAATCAACTTTTTATACTCTATCATCTTTTATATATGATCTGCAAATCAAACAATTTCAGAAAACTTTATAATTTTTTAAAAATAAAAACCAAAGTACGGAGAAATTTCCTTATCTAAAAATGTCATCCCTATGGAAAACTGAACTGGATACGTTTTATAAGGAAAAACTGTAGTCTTTATGAAAATATCCAGACTGTTTTTCAGCGAAACAACTTTATCCATTTTACCTAAAACCGTGGTGTTTTTCATTCCGAATCTCAATTCACCTAAATAAATGAAATCCCCCACCGATTTATTCAGATCAAAAACGGTTTTTTCCAGAGATAACGATATTCCATTCGCCATTTTATCTTCTATTAAAATATTATTGTACTCAACAGGAAAAATATTAGGGTTTCCACATGTATATTTTCCAAAAATAGAGGTGCGAAAATCATAATCTTCTTTCCATAAATAATTTTTGTACTCATAAATGAAGTTCAAGGAAGTTTCTCCCTCTTTATATCCAAAAGTAGCCTTATAAGAAAAATCATTTATATTATTTTCCTTTTCAATTTTAAATTTTCTTATATCATTTTCTATTTCAAATTTTACTTCTTCAGGCCATGAATAGGAGAAATCCAGATTTATTTCATTCAAGGGATTCAAATAGAATGTTTTTGAAAAGTCCGTCTCAAAATACAATTTTTCAAAATCGGTGTTCAGGTCAAAATTCACATCGAAAGGAAAATATTCTTTTAAATTCAAATTCAATCCGACTCTTAGTTTATCATTTTTCATAAAAACTCCCGCAACGAATGTGGAATTCATAAGATAATCCTCAAACCCCACACCCAGTGAATTATTATACGGATAAAGCCCCACATAGCGCCAATCTTGAAATAATTTTAAATTCCTGTAAGACGGCTCATAACCTTCATTATCCGTATAATAATTTTCAACTTCTTCGAAGGATAACTTCAAATCGCTTTCTTCGATTAAATCAACACTCTTCAATCCGTTCACTTCACTCAAAACCGTTTCATCACCCACCGGATCAAATCCATATTTATAAAATTTTTTATCGGCGGAAAAACTCTCTTCATCTAAATTGAATTGTCCGAAGTGTTCGTAATTATCATCATAAATGCTCATTAAAATTTCAGAATTTTCAAAAGAACCGATAGAGAAATCTCTGCCAATAAATATTTTTCTCACGGAAGCATCTTCAACATTTACTATATATAAAAAATAATCTCCATCTTTATTCACTCTCAATGCCAGAAGATCTCCATCTTTCTGAAAAGATAATTCATAAATACTTTCGCCGTAAGCTTCGTATAAAACATCATAATCCGGAAGATCGGGAGTTATTTTTACCAAAGCCGTTGTGCCATTTATATTCATTATTCCAAAAAAACCTGAAGGGGTTCCTTCTATACGTAATAAATGTTTGAAATCTAACAATTTCAATTCATCGTCCGAAAATTTATATAGATATGTCCTTTCAAATCCATTCACCGTATGCATTAAAATCAAATACAATTCGTCTTCGAAAAATGTGAAATCCTCTATTCTGAAAGGTGTTGACAGAACCCATTCATCATTCTTATAAATAGAATAATTCAAATTCTTTGAACTGTATTTCAAATAATATACGTTCCCTTCAAATTCCTTTTGAGATTGAATTATTTCACCTTCATATTCATATAAATTATTATAAAAACCTTCGTCGCTCATTTTTAAAGAATTGATAAATTCACTCTTCAACTCTTCAAAATTTTTATTGTAAATATTCATCAAAGCGTTATCAAGACCCAAAAAAGCCTTTATGGACCCTTTATATTCATTCAAATCTATGAGTTTTTCAATTCCGTATTTTTCATACAAAAACAATACGAAAGCAAAACCGAAATTATAATACGCTTCTCCGCCCATCGAACTTTTTCCCATGACTATTTCCTCTTCATCAAAGGGATTTTCCGATCCGATCTGATCCATCAGATATGGCAACCTCCTGTGATCGTAATAATCATAACCGTTAATCAGGTAACTACCAAGCTGTGCGTACCCTTCAATAAGCCAGATTGGTTCAAGCGCATTGACCGCAAAATAATCCGATACATATTTTTTTATCCATTTCAATTTTTCCTCAATATAGCCAAGTTGAAAGACGTGGCCGATTTCATGAGAAAGAACCGTATTCAACCAGTTTTTATCCAGACGATATGGATAATTCAATGGAAGCAATGTAATATAAACTCTACAGGTCGGTAATCCAAAACCATTCGCCGAATCTTCATATGGAGAAATTTGCACAATTATTTTTTTTTCGGGTTCATAACCATAAATATTCACATATTCATCATAAATCCCGTCAGAGATCTCCATAATTTCAGCAATTCTACTTATAGCAGCCACCGGAAAGATAAAAATAAACCTGTCATTTTCCGTCAACTTCCATTCGGAATAATTTATTGAAAAAAAACTGATAGAAACAGAAATAAATAGTATAATAAATAATAGTTTTTTCATATAAAAACCTCAGTTTATTCTAACAAAAGAAGGTGAACTTATGGTGAATGTTTTGGTCTTTGGCGAGGTTCTGTTTGATATCATAAGGGGAAGTGAATATCCCGGAGGAGCTCCTTTTAACTTTGTGATTAATTTACAGAGATTAGGAGTAAATTCTCTGTTTATTTCAAAAATCGGTGAAGATAAATTGGGCAAAAGAATTTTGAAGCTCATGGAAGAAAATAATTTATCTTCAGAACTGATGCAAATAGATAATGTTTACAAAACAGGCACGGTAGATGTGATTTTGAATAAAGAAACAAGTCCGGATTATATTATAAATAAACCCGTGGCTTATGATTTCATTCAATATTTTGGAGAAATCGACAGAAAACTCAACAGTATTGAATTCGACGTATTCTACTTTGGTACCGTGGCCCAAAGATCGGGAATCAGCAGATCAACTCTTTTTAAAATATTTCAGAATGTGAACAGCAAGAAAAATTTCTACGATATCAATCTGAGAAAAAATTGTTGGAACCCTTCGATAGTGAGTGAATCTCTTCATCACACAGATATTTTAAAAATTAACGATGACGAAATAATAACACTCTCAGAAACGCTATACGAGAAAAAATTCAAAGAAAAAGAAATATATTTCAAACTTAAGAACGATTATAAAATCCAGACCTTATGTGTTACAAAAGGAGAAAAGGGTTGCACGATCTATGAAAACGATAATGCTACCGATATTGATGGATTCAAAGTAGCAATCTCCGATACTGTCGGAGCCGGAGATGCTTTCAGCGCAGGATTCGTTTATGGAATTTCAAATGACCTCTCCATCGTAAAAGCGGCTGAACTGGGAAATTTAATGGGTAGTTACGTTGCCGGTCACTCGGGTGCGATTCCCAGATTTTCCATAGAATTAAAAAATAAAATCGATGACTTATTAAATAATACTATCTAGTTTTTTTCCTTTCAAAAAAACATTTTTTATATTTAAATCTTTATCCAATACGGAAAAAGAAGCCATACTTCCTCCCCTTATTATTCCTATACCTTTTTTATCGAACCTGAAAAACGTCGAAGGATTCTTTGTAAATGGCAAAAGTGCTTTTTGAATTTCAATACCCTCTTCTTTTACCAATTTTCGGAAAATGTTAATCAATCCATCAACGGGAGACGATTTTATAGAAACCAATTCATGGTTTAAATTGAACACGGGTAAACTACCCAATCCATCGGTGGAAATACAAATATTATCCATATATTTCGAATTATTGAGTAATTCAGCAATCCTGCCGACTATTCTTTCGGAAGCCGTAAAATCAATATATCCTTCGTACTCCTCTATCCACCTCAATCCCTCATTCAAAAGAGCTTCAGATCTTGCGATGTGAGTGGGTAAGAATTGATATGAAGGCAAAATATCCTTTTTTACTATTTCAAAAAGAATATTCAATTTTTCATTGGAAGGCCCCACATGTAAAATGACCTTTCCGGCCTTTCCGGAAAGCATTCCTGCAACCCGGGTATCGAGGGTTAGTCTCTGCAGCTCTTCAATTGAAATATTAGAACCTCTATGATCGGCTATTGCAAGTTCCCCCACGCCTATTATCTCGGGAATGAGCACTATATCTTCCATCACATCCCCGGTTATAGTTTTCAGAGGAAATCTGTATGAACCGGTCATTATAAATGTTTCCACACCGAATATATTAAATGCCCTCGCCTTTGCCAGAAGAGATCTGTGATTTCTGGTGATTCCGTCAGTTCCTAAAAGACCTATGATTGTTGTAGTACCGTGTTTGACAAAGTCCTCGGGATTGCCCTCAGGGGTTCTAGTATAAAAACCACCTTCGCCTCCCCCACCTATCAAATGCACATGCCCGTCAACAAATCCCGGAATCAGACGATCCCCGCTACAATCTATAACTTCAGCGCCAAGATTTCTGAGTGGAGATTCTATAATATCTTTCTCAATTACCTGAATTTTATCTCCGGCAATAAACAAATCTTTTTTTCCAAGGTATTCCGGTCCGAAAATTTCAATATTTTTCAACAAATACAAATTAATCGCTCCCTATGAATTCTAATGAAATTCTTTTTCTCTCAACATCTACGGAAAGTATTTTCACTTTTATTATCTGTCCAATTGAAAAAACGTTTAGTGGATCTCCTCTTCTATTCCCCATTTTTGATCTATGCACCAAACCGTCCTGTTTAACGCCAATATCTACAAATGCTCCAAAATCAACCACATTTCTGACCGTGCCTTCCAATTCCATACCTTCTTTCAAATCATTCATAGAAAGAACATCGGATCTCAATATCGGCTTTTCCAGTTCTTCTCTTGGATCCAGACCAGGTTTTTGTAAAATATTATAAATATCATTAACGGTAATAGAATTAAATTCTTCCTTCCTGGAAAAATTTTCCGGATCAAACGATTTTAGTTTTTCATTCAATTCTTCTCTATGTTCAAATATCTGAGAAGGATCAAAATTTATCGTTTTTAAAATGTCGAGGGCAATTTCGTAGGATTCGGGATGTATCGTTGTTCCATCAAGGGGATTTTTTCCATTAATTATTCTGCAGAATCCTGCAGCCTGTTCAAAAGCCTTTTTGCCTAATCCCTTTACCTTCAACAGATCTTTTCTTTTCTCGAAGAATCCTTTTTCATTTCTTTCCAGAACGATATTTTTTGCGGTCTTCGAATTCAATCCGGATATATGCTTTAAAAGATGCTCAGAGGCTGTGTTGAGATTGACCCCAACTAAATTGACAACGGATTCCACTTCCCTGTCCAGCGAATTATTCAACTCGGTTTTAGGCAGATCATGTTGATACATTCCAACCCCTATAGAAAAAGGCGGAATCTTTACATATTCGGCCAGAGGATCCTGAACTCTCCTCGCAATTGATATAGCTCCCCTTGTAGTAACGTCGTATTGGGGAAACTCCTCTATGGCAACTTTAGAAGCGGAATATACCGAGGCTCCAGATTCCGAGGTTATTAAATATTTACAATTCAATTCGTTATCTTTTATCATATCCGCAACAAATTGTTCTGTTTCCCTCGATCCTGTTCCGTTACCAATCGAAATTATTTCTACTTTTAATTTTTTTATTATTCCGGTGAGTTTTGAAGAGGCTCCTATTACGTCATTCTTTGGTGGAGTGGGATAAATTGTATCAAAATATACCATTTCTCCTTTCGAATCGACGACCGCCACTTTACAACCGGTTCTGTAACCCGGGTCTATTCCCATAACAACTTTTTGCCCGAGTGGAGCAGTCAGGAGGAGTTCTCTTAAATTTTTAGAAAAAACCTTTATCGCCCTTTCTTCCGCATCTTCTTTAAGTTCATTTCTCACTTCCCTTTCAATAGAAGGGAAAAGAAGTCTCGTATAAGAATCTTCAAGAGCCTCAACAATATAATCATAATATGCCAGGGACTTATTAAATCCAACGAGGTTTATCATTTTTTGCTCTATATCTCTGTTGAGTGTTAAACGACAGTTGATCTTTTTTTCTTTTTCGCCCCTGAAAATCGCCATAACTCTATGAGGTACCAATCTTGTAATCTCCTGAGAGAATTCATAGTAATCTCTGTATACTTCTCTTTCGTCCTCTTTATCCGTTTTAGAAGTCTCCATAATTCCGTATCTTTTTAAAATATTTCTTAAAAAATCTCTGACCTTCACATTCTGGGAAATCTCCTGAGCTATTATATCCTTAGCTCCGCCCAAAACTTCATCAAGTGATCCTAATTCCTTATCTTCAGAAATGAACGAATTTAAAAATTCGTCGTCTCTTTTTACGGAAGTTTTTAAAAAAATACTGAGAGGTTCCAGACCTTTTTCTATCGCTTTATCGGCCCTCGTTTTCTTCCTCGTTTTGAAGGGTAAATAGAGATCTTCCACCACCTGTAGAGTTTTTGCGTTCTCAATTTCTTTTCTCAACTCTTCGGTGAGTTTTCCTTTTTCTTCTATATTCTTTAAGACTTCTTCTTTTCTCGTTGATAATTTTTTCAAATATTCTAAATTGTCGAAAATCTCTCTGATCTGTATTTCATTGAGTTCTCCTGTTCTTTCTTTTCTATATCTGGAAATGAAAGGGATAGTTTTTCCCTCCTCCAGTAGATCAACCGTATTTTTTATTTTCCATTTCGGAATATTCAATTTTTCTGAAATTTCTTTAATAAAATCATTCATATGAGCTGCATCTCCTCCAAAAAATTTATTATCTCTTCCGGGTACTTTCCATAAGTCGTTTCATCGGAGAGCACTATTCCCGAATATCCTTTATCTATTAAATCATACAAATGACATATTTCAGTCCTGGTGGGTCTGGGATTTTCTACCATAAATTCCAGTACCTCTCCGGCCATGATTACCGGAACGTTCATTTCACTCATCTTTTTTGAAAAACTCAGGTAAAACGAAGCAAGATTTCTAAATCCCAATTGAGAGCCTAAATCTCCCCGGCAAAACCATAATTCATCAGATCTTCCGGAAATTTCCGCTATTGTATCAAACGAAAGATCTCTTTCAATTTTCGCAGATACAAATTTTCCCGATATATTTTTCAAATAGTTCACTTCTTCACGCGATCCAACAAACGAAAGGGCATATCTTACAAAATCATAATTTTTACTCATATTAACAATATTCAAATCCCTTTCTGAAAGTGTTTTAAAAACTATCGGATGAGGCGAAATATTGAATCCTTTGTTCTTTCTGATTTTTCCTCCCTTTACCACCGTTGCCCTGTAACCACGGGAATTGAAAGACGTTATTTCCAATTGTATCTTTCCATCATCTATAAGAATTTTCATTCCTGTTTTTATCAAATTCATTATTTCTTCATCTATCAAAATAGTTTTCTCATATTCACATGATGAATTTACATAAACCTGATCGGTGCCTGCTAAGTAAAATTCCTTTTGAGCATCACCGGTTCTCATCTTAGAACCCTTCAAATCCAGATAAAGTGGAAATTTATATTCGTAATTCTCAAGAATTTTTTTTATACTCGTCTCATCAACATGCGATGTATTCAATCTCACCGAAAAGTTTTCCGATGCAGGTAATTTTTTAAGTTGATTCAGATTTTTCACTGTGATAATAATCTTAAACATAGAAACTCCTTTATTTTATCCATAAAAATTCAGCGCTTTTTTCTGTACCAATATTTATAAAGCACATTGAACCCTATCTTATTATAAAGTGAAATTGCAGAATAATTTTTTAATTCAACCTGCAAATATGCCTCTTCAGCACCTTCTCTTTTTCCAACATTTATTATCGTATTGATTATTTCTTCTCCGAACCCCTTTCTTCGAAATTCCGGATTAACAAATACATTGAATATTCCTATATAA
>CAXXLB010000002.1:0-520000 GCA_963664675.2 Petrotogaceae bacterium | reverse complement strand
TCTTTTAATGATGGCTGCTTCTAAGCCAACATCCTAGCTGTCTTCGACTCTTCACTTCCTTTCACACTTAGCCACATCTCCGGGACCTTAGCTGTCGGTCTGGGCTGTTTCCCTTTCGACCATGGACCTTATTGCTCACAGTCTGTCTCCTACGCTTTGAGTTATGGTATTCGGAGTTTGTTTGAATTCGGAGGTTGCCCCCCTAGTCCATTCAGTGCTCTACCCCCATAACTAACCACGTAAGGCCGTGCTTAGACACGTTTCGGAGAGTACCAGATATCACCTGGTTCGTTTAGCTTTTCACTCCTACACACAGGTCATCCAATAGCTTTTTACTGCTAACTGGTTCGGTCCTCCATTGAGTGTTACCTCAACTTCAACCTGCCCATATGTAGCTCACCAGGTTTCGGGTCTAAATTAACTCACTGTCGCCCTGTTCAGACTCGGTTTCCCTTCGGCTTCGCCTCTCCCGGCTTAACCTTGCCAGTTAACTTAACTCGCAGGCTCGTTAATCAAAAGGCACGCTGTCGTCTTTCGACTCCAACTTCTTATGAACACACGGTTTCAGGTTCTCTTTCACTCCCCTCCAGGGGTGCTTTTCACCTTTCCCTCACGGTACTGTTCCGCTATCGGTCAACGAGTAGTATTTAGCCTTGGATGGTGGTCCACCCTGATTCATACGAGATTTCTCGTGTCCCGTACTACTTGGGATCCCTACAGCTTATCTCCGGATTTCGACTACAGGACTTTCACCTTCTTCGGTTTAGCTTCCCAGCTACTTCGTCTATCCTTCCTTCCACTTCGAGCTTCCACAACTGCTCTAGTAGGTCCCGCTACCCCTTATGTACATCGCTTGTGGGCTGTACCATACATATGGTTTGGGCTCCTCCCCTTTCGCTCGCCGCTACTTAGGGAATCTCTTCGATTTCTTTTCCTCCAGGTACTGAGATGTTTCACTTCCCCGGGTTCACCTCTTTCGATAACCTATATCTCTATAAGTCGGGTTCCCCCATTCGGGTATTCACGGATCTATAGTTGTTTGCGCCTCCCCGTGACTTTTCGCAGCTGACCACGCCCTTCTTCGCCTCTCGTTGCCTAGGCATCCTCCGTGTGCTCTTTTTACCTTTACCTCAATATGCACTTATCAATGACCTTTCATCACTCAAAACTGGATAGCATAAACCAATTAATCTCCCTAAGAAAGGAGGTGATCCAGCCCCACCTTCCGGTAGTGCTACCTTGTTACGACTTAGCCCCCCTTGCCAACTCCACCCTAAACAAGGTGATCCCTTGCGGTTATCTACCCCATCTTCAGGCGTTTCCAACTCGGGTGGCTTGACGGGCGGTGTGTACAAAGCCCGGGAACGTATTCACCGCAGCATGGCTGATCTGCGATTACTAGCGATTCCGACTTCATGCAGGCGAGTTGCAGCCTGCAATCCGAACTGAGGATTGGTTTTGAGTTTCCCTCCACATTGCTGTCTCGGTCCTCGTTGTCCAATCCATTGTAGCGCGTGTGTCGCCCAGGATATAAGGGGCACGACACCTGACGTCATCCCCCCCTTCCTCCGCCTCGTCGGCGGCAGTCTACATAGAGTCCCCACCTTTCGTGCTGGTAACTATGTACAGGGGTTGCGCTCGTTGCGGGACTTAACCCAACACCTCACGGCACGAGCTGACGACGGCCGTGCACCACCTGTTTAGGCTCCTGACAAAGTCAGGTCCTCCGTCTTTCAACTTCGTACTACCTATATGTCAAACCCTGGTAAGGTCCTTCGCTTAGCTTCAAATTAAACCACACGCTCCACCGCTTGTGCGGGCTCCCGTCAATTCCTTTGAGTTTCAATCTTGCGACCGTACTCCCCAGGCGGTTCACTTATTGCGTTAGCTTTAGCACGGAATACTTTACGTACCCCACACCTAGTGAACATCGTTTAGGGCCAGGACTACCGGGGTATCTAATCCCGTTTGCTACCCTGGCTTTCGAGCCTCAGCGTCAGGTCCGGCCCAGAAAACCACCTTCGTCACCGGCGTTCCAGCTGATATCTAAGGATTTTACCCCTACACCAGCTGTTCCGTTTTCCTCTACCGTCCTCAAGCCTATTAGTTTCTACCGCAAGATCGGAGTTGAGCTCCGATTTTTCACAGTAGACTTTCTAGGCCGCCTACGCTCCCTTCACGCCCAGTGATTCCGGGCAACGCTTGCCCCCTACGTATTACCGCGGCTGCTGGCACGTAGTTAGCCGGGGCTTTCTAGTAAGGTACCATCCTCTCTCATAGTTTTCCACTCTATGAGGCATTTTTCCCTTACCACAGTGTTTTACAATCCGAAGACCTTCGTCTCACACGCGGCGTCGCTGGTTCAGAGTTTCCTCCATTGACCAAAATTCCGCACTGCTGCCTCCCGTAGGAGTAGGACCCGTGTCTCAGTGTCCTTGTGGCCGGCCACGCTCTCACGCCGGCTATCCGTCGTTGCCTTGGTAGGCCCTTACCCTACCAACTAGCTGATGGTCCGCGGACCACTCCATTGCCGTCACATTTGTGACTTTTATCTCTCGATTTTATGCGGTATTAGCTATCCTTTCGAATAGTTATCCCCCTGCAATGGGTATGTTTCCACGTGTTACTCACCCGTTCGCCACTGGTAATCAGAGCCGAAGCTCTTTTCCCCGTTCGACTTGCATGTGTCAAGCACGCCGCCAGCGTTCGCCCTGAGCCAGGATCAAACCCTCCATCCATGACTCTTCTCTTTTTTTCTATTTCACTTGAGCTTTCGCTCGCGTTTGCGGTTTATGCTATCCATTTTTCAATGACCTGCTCTTCTTTTCTTTCTTCTAACAGTCGGCCGTTCAACCAAGCCGCAGGAATAAGTGTAACACTATTCATTCGTGTTGTCAATCTTTTAAATCTTAAGGATTCTTTTCTTTTTATTTTTTCTTTTGTGAATCCATTAGGAGTTTTGTACTACCTTCAATCCCTGTACAGAAAAACATGCCCCCCCATTAGGATTGTCAAGAACTTCTATACGCAGTTTCAGCGAATCACTGACCTTTTTCGCTATGGAGAGTCCCAGACCAAATCCTTTAGAAGATCTTGAAGAATCGCTTTGAAAAAACCTGTTAAATATTTTATCTTTTTCGCTTTCCGGAACACCCTTTCCGTTATCAATAACATTTAAATTCCCATTTTTCAGCTGTATCAGAACTTCTTTTTTATCACCGTATTTTAAAGCGTTTTCAACTAGGGTCTTTATAAGAATCTTGAACAACTTCTCATCTATAATAACTTTTACATCAGGAACCTTTAACACTATTCTATCGATCTCTTCCCTTGAAAAATGCGTCAGTACGTCATTTATTAAATCTTCAATATTCTCTTCCTTAAAATTTATCTCGGTATCGGGTTGTGCTAAAAACATCAGATTTTCGGTTAATTTTATCAAATTATTTCCGGCGTTATATATATCTTCTGCCGCCTCCTGCGCCACTTTAGGATCTTCCGCTCCCCATCTTTTAATCAATTTTGCAAATCCTGTTATCGATGTAAGCGGTGTTCTGATTTCATGTGCAACGTCGGACGAAAATTGTTTTTGTCTTATATAACCCCTTTCGATCTTTTCGAGAGTATCATTTACGGATCGCGAGAGAATACTGAATTCCTGATTAGATTCGTTCACTTTGATTCTTTTAGATAGATTACTGACCGAAATATTCTGGATATCTCTGGCAATAGATTTAATTGGTCGCGAAATATAATGACTTATAATCATACTGAGAAAAATTGAAACACCAATCGTTACGAGAGAGATGATAAAAATCATATTTTTTAACAAAGCCAAAAAACCATCGAATTCTATCATCGGTTTTATAACTAAAAAACTGTCATTGTTAACTTCATTCGTTAAAACCAAAAAAGATTCGTTTTCTACCCTCAATATAATGGATTTTTTATCTATACCGTACTCTCTTGCGCTCTCTATTACTTCATTTATATTTTCCAATTCACTGGGATTAGTCAATATCTCATCGTTCAGAACAACTATCGCATTTATATTAAGAAAAGATCTTTTCAACTGGCCGATCTGTCCCTGAGAAGTCGCCGGCTTTAAAAAATGCTCCTTTATTATGTCGGATATTTCTTTATTAACCCTCCTTATATAAAAAACCGAAGTCGCCTGAAAAAGGAATATATAAGAAGAGATCAGAATTATCAGAATCAACATCAAAATTATAAATGTCAGTTGAAAAGTTATAGGAAGAGGCTGACTGTCCTTTTTAGCGAATAACATAACCACTGCCTCTGACTGTTTTGATGTATTTCCCCCTGTCTTTCAACTTCTTTCTCACATAATTTATATAAACTTCAACTACATTGGGGTTTCCCCATTCTTCATCGCCCCAGACTTTCTCCAAGAGCTTATCTTTGGACATTACAATTCCCTTGTTCTGTAAAAGGACCATTAAAAGATCGAACTCGGTCTTGCTGAACTCCACCGGTTCGCCATCCACCAAAACCTGTCTGCTTTTTTTATCGAGTGTTAAATCTTCATATGAAATTATTTCTGCAAAACCCTTCCTTCTCAACAGGGCTTCAATTCTCGCTATCAATTCCTCTATCTCAAAAGGCTTCGTTATATAATCATCTGCTCCATTTTTCAAACCTCTAACTTTATCGTTCAGTTCACTTTTTGCGGTGAGCATTATAACGGGAAGTTCCATTCCATAAAATTCTCTTATTTCACTCAATATAGATAATCCATCCATTCCCGGAACCATGATATCAAGAATTGCGAGATCGACCTTACCGTTTTCCAGAAATTCAGTCGCTTCAATACCATCCGCAAAATGAATCACTTCATAACCCTCATGATTCAATTCCATTTTTACAAATTTTGAAATATAAATATCATCTTCAACGAACAGTATCTTTGCATTCATTAGCTTCACCTCTTTAGTTTCATTATAAATAGGATACCTTAGAAAATTCTTAAAACGATTGACAATATACAATATTAGTTATAACATTCTTTTATGAATTTATTATACAGGGACAAACAATTCTACAAATTCTCTCTCTACGGTTTTCTGAAAAATTTACGGTTTTTTGAACCCTTTCTGATACTTTTCTTCCTTGAAAAGGGATTTTCATTCTTTCAAATCGGTATATTGATTTCAATAAGAGAAATTTCGAATTATATCCTGGAAATACCGACGGGATTCATTGCCGATATCAAAGGCAGAAAAGTTTCAATGCTGTTTTCAATGATCTCTTATATATTCTCCTTTTTATTGTTTTTCTTTTCAGGCAAATTCTTCTTAATGATTATCGCAATGATAATTTTTGCACTTGGAGAAGCCTTCAGGACGGGAACTCACAAAGCACTGATACTTTCATATTTAAGAATAAATAATCATTTGGATAAAAAAACAGAATACTACGGCAAAACAAGAGCCTTTTCTCAATTCGGTTCTGCTATAAATGCATTAGTTGCCGCAGGGCTCGTTTTTTATACCGGAAAATACAGCATCATTTTTCTGGCCTCAATAATTCCATACATACTGAATTTTTTCAATTTGCTCTCTTATCCAAACTACCTGGACTCGGAAATAATCAAAAAAACTAAAAGGGAGTTTCTGAAAGATTTTATTTCTTTATTCAAAAAACAGGAATCCCGCAGCGGAATCTTTAATGCTTCAATTTTTGATTCATTCTTTAAAACATCGAAAGAATACCTTCAGCCGATTCTGGTCACCATGACTCTTTCAATACCATTATTGAAAGACTATGATATCCAGACAAGATCCTCTGTTCTAATAGGAATCGTTTATTTCTTCTTATTTTTACTCACGAGTTTTGCGTCGAGTAACTCGGAAAAAGTATGTTCACACTTTAAAAGTAAAGAGCATTTTTTGAACCTTTCCTATTTGACCGGCGGAATATTTTTGATATTGATCTGGATTTTCCTGAATCTGAATGTTGAATATCTTTCGGTGATCATCTTCATCCTCTTATATATTCTTTATAATCTCAGAAGGCCCGTAAACGTTTCATATCTGAGCGAAAAATTTCCCCGGGAATTAATGGCCTCCGGTCTGTCACTCGAATCACAGATGAGAATGATTTTTATATCAATTTTGGCTCCTCTTATGGGTTACTTAGTAGATAATTTTGGAATGCCGAATTCTTTTTTGATAATCGGCATAATAATGATCCCACTCATATTCTTCTCCAATATCAAAGAGTAAAAACCTATCCGTTCAGTTTACTCCGGTTATATTATTTTTATGATTAAGTCATCCGTGATACAGATCTTTGCTGTTCTGCCGTAGCTAAAAATTGATGAACGCGAGAGGTTGTGGAACACTTGATAATTTTATATGCGGGTTTACTGTAAGTTCACTGTTAAAAACAGTCCATGCGGTCTCAAAATCTAAATATTTCTTTGAAAAATAATATTCAGAAATTCGGCTAAACTATTCACTCTGAAATCGTGTTTTATAAATCTATTGTAGGCCCAATCCATAATATAAATATTGATATCATTATCTATTAAATTTTGAATGTGTTCGGGCGAATCATCAATGGCAAAATCCACCTGCAGTTCTCTGCACAGCTTCGCTTTATCACGTGTAACAAAAACCTTTATATCTCTCTTCAGATATTTCCTGATCCAGGTTTCGGATTGTTCTTTTACCGGTCTGCCTTTAGTTTCAAATCTTGAGGTAATGAAGTAAAATTCATGTTCGTCTTCATCCATAAGTTTTTTTAAAAAAGCAAATTCCTCTTCGCTTGAATAAGGAGGAAGTGACTCATAAAAATTATATGTATTTTTAATTATATTAAACACATGTTCTTCCATCTCCTTGGTAAATCCGGGGATACTTTTGTGAAAATCCCAGTGTTTAATTTCTATATCCAGGGGAGAACCGAACTGTTCATTGGCTATTTCCAGGTACTTTTTATTGAAATTTGATAATACATCATCTATATCTATCATTATCCTCATAAGGTTCTCCAAAAAAAACAGGCCCCCTCAGGAGCCCGCATCTTTTATTCCTCTTTATCCGAATCCGGTTTTTTAATATTAGGTTTTATATCTTCTGTTTTTTCAGGTTCAACAGGTTTTTCCGGTTCAATCGGTTCTTCTTTTTCCACCCTTTTCTCTTTATGTATGATCGTAATCTTTTTTGCTTTTGGTTTTTCTTCTTCTGTTTCTGTTTCGTCTTCCATAATTTCATTTTTCTTTCTTTCTTCTTTTTCAGATTTTCTTTGCTCTCTATTCTGTTCTTTTTCTATTTTCCTTTCCTCTTTTTCTCTTTTCTTCTCTTCAAGATATTTCTCTCTTTCTTCAAAAAAATCCGAAGAAAGTTTGTCACCGTATCTATCAATTCCGGCCGCAACCCTGTAAACAAGAAGCAATCCTATTATTCCTCCCAAAACACCACCGGTCGTTCCAAAAGCAATAACACCCAAAGTCGCTCCTAAAATACAACCTATGGGAGATGCAATTTTCACACTACATATATTCAATTTTTCCGGTTCGCTTTTCCTTCTATCCCATGCAAACCCTATGATGTCTCCGGCGAGGAAGAATATTATCGCGCCAATGACTATTCCCAAAGGCAAAAGTGAAACTCCATTTAAAGTAGTTCCGGCGGAAACCAGTCCTCCTATCAGTGCACCTGCACCTGCACCAACAAGACTGAACGGCCATTCTTTGTCCCTTACAAGCAATTGCCTCTGTTCTCTACTTATGAGGAAGGGGCAAGTTTTAGCTTCATTTGCACCGTCAATAATCTTATTCACCATTGTTTTTGAATTTTTAAGAAATATATAGAGAAAATATACAAAAAGAAATGCAAATAAGATAACGCCAAGATTTTCCAACCATTTATATCCTAATAAATCTCCACCTATATAGGTAGACGATATTGCCGCCAACGGGAATAAAACTATAAAAGTCCAGAACACGTGCCCGTCAGGAAACTTTTCTTCATCCATTTTGAAAGCATTCTCTTTTTTTCTGTTTATTAACACCAAAAAAAGAGTTGCAAGCGATATTGCCCATGAAATTCCCAGAAGTAATAAACCAATGTTTGAAAAAAATGAATTATTGATTAAATATCCCAGTGATAAGATCAAAAGGGTTACAAACCAGAGAAGATGAGCATACAACGCATAAATAAAATTCTTTTTGAATAAAAACAATCCCACTACAACCGTAACAAGCCAGATGATTAAAAATATTAATAATTCCATATGTCTCCCCCTTTATTTTTTTAAAAATACCTTCCTTGAGTATTAAGAATATATTATGTAAAATATTATAAGTGGAGGTAAAAATGTTCAAAAAAAATTGCGTGATATATATTTTACTTTTTATTCCAATTATACTACTTTCAAATACCATAATAAATTATGATGAAACACTTTTCCTTTTCAAAAATTATAAAACCAACAAAGACGTATCTTTATGGCTGAACAAGGAAAAGAGCTCAACATACAAAAATGGAGAAAACATAGAAATATTTTTTGAAACTCCATGTTCCTCTTCTCTTATACTTTTTGATATAAATTCAGATGGAAAAGTTCAAATAATATATCCAGATAAATATAATGGATTTCCCGTTTCCGAAAAAAGCCGGACCTGCAAAATTCCTGCATCAGAAGATACTCTTTTCTATGATTTAACCGTTGGTGACAGTACGGGAAAAGAATACATTCTGGCATTATTACTCAACGAATATCCTGAATTTATCAAAAATCAGATAATCGAATCGAAATTTTTACCGGTTATTGAATTTTCAATTGAGGAAATTTTTGAAAAACTATCTCCTTTTCTCGAAGAGGGTTTTTCATACAATACGGTGTATTTTTATAACAATATCATCGACACCAGGGGAACACTGGAAATTTCCTCCTTCCCGGAAAACTGCGATATATATCTGAACAATGAGTTCCTCGGTAATACCCCTGCATTCACCGGACTCGACGCAGGATATTATATTCTGGAAACAAAATACGCTTCCAGTTCTATTTCAGAGAAGATCTTCATTCAACCGGGAAGAAAAACATCCATTTATCATCAGTTCAACATCTTTGAAAAGGGGAAAATATATTTCAACAAGACCGATAAAAGTGATGAAATAAGACTTTTTGTGAACGATGAATTTTTCGGGTACCTTCCTGTCAGTATAGAAGAATTTCCGGGTGATTATAATTTCACTTTCATAAATTCAAAAAACAAAAGGAATCATATCGTTTTATCAATTGAAGAGAACAAAATAAAATATATAAATATAAATAAAAATTTGGGAGTTGAGTAAAATTGAAAGAAGAAAGATCAATTTTCAACGGAAACGAAGGGGAAAAACTGAATTACATCAAGTGGTCTCCGGACGAAGAGCCTGTGGCGGTCATACAGATAATTCACGGAATGGCCGAACATAAAGAAAGATACAAAAAATTTGCTGAATTTTTAGTGAAAAATAATATAACAGTTTACATCGCAGACATAAGAGGTCACGGGGAACATATAAATTCGTCAATCGAAGGGTACTTTCACGAGGAAAACGGTTGGAACAGAGTGGTAGAAGACATGAGGATATTCACCAAAAAAATATCAAAGGAAAATGAGGGGAAACCTCTTTTCATCCTTGGCCACAGCATGGGTTCGCTGCTTCTGAGAGATTACATGACAAAATATAAAACTCTGTATAATGGGATAATATTATCGGGAACAGCCTCCCCGGTAGGCTTCAAAGGACATATAGCAAAATTAATCATCAAAAACGCTTTGAAAAAGGAAGGAAAATCAAAGAATCATAAATTGGATTCATTGATATTTGGCAGCAATAATAAACCATTTGAACCATCGAGAACAAAATTTGACTGGCTTTCAAGAGACGAAGAAGTCGTAGACAAATACATTGAAGATGAAAAATGCGGGTTCGTCTGCACCACAAAATTCTACGATGATCTCCTCGAAGGATTATTGAATCTGGATAAAAAGGCAAACCTTGAAAAAATCAAAAAGGACACTTCCTTAATGATATTCTCCGGAGAAATGGACCCTGTCGGAGGATTAACAAAGGGCGTGAAAAAAATTTACAAGAAATATAAAAAAATCGGTATGAAGGATGTTACATTGAAGTTCTATGAAGATAGTCGCCATGAATGCCTGAACGAAATAAACAAAGTTGAAGTGTATACCGATATAGTCAACTGGATAAATTCAAAAATATGATTGAGGTGATTTAATGATACATACATTGAAAAGAGATAAAGTACTGTTCAAAATGTCAAAAGACGTTCGACCGATATTGAGAGTCAAATCCGGTGACTCGATTGCGATTGAAACAGAAGATTGCTTTTGTCATTCCATAACCTGTGATGAAAATGATTTAAACTGCATCGATCTCAAAAAGATAAATCCTGCTACGGGTCCTATATATGTTGAGGGGGCCGAACCTGGCGATACGTTGAATGTTGAAATAGAAAGTATATTACTCGATGCCGAAGGAGTGACCTCCGTTCTTCCGGATTTCGGAGTTTTGGGAAAATCAATAAAAGAATTCACCCCGAAAGTGATCAGACTCGAAGAAGGTTATGCTTATTTCAACAATTTTAAAATACCGGTCAAACCTATGATAGGTGTTATAGGTGTTGCTCCGGAAAACGGAGAAATCTTCTGCGGTGAACCCGGGCCGCATGGGGGAAATCTCGATACACTTCAGATAACGACTGAAAGTATCGTAAAACTGCCTGTTTTTCACCCTGGAGCATTATTATCAATAGGGGATGTTCATGCTTCTATGGGCGAAGGAGAGGTTTGTGGCACGGGAATTGAAACCAGAGCATCGGTATCAATAAGAGTTGATGTTGAAAAGAAAAAGACCAATTTTCCGATTATAGAATCGAAAGATGCATTTTTCGTGCTTTCGAGTGATTCGGACATTGAACAGGCAATAATAAACGCCGTAAATAATGCCGTTGAATTAATCATGGAAGTCAAAAATATTTCATTCACCGACGCCTATATGCTCACGAGCATAGCCTGCGATCTCATGATCAGCCAGGTTGTCAATCCGAAAAAAACGGCTAAAATTAAAATACCAAAGTACCTTCTGAATAATAGCTGATAGATCGTTCGGGAAAATATATAAAATGAAAAAAATGTCTCCGATAATAGGAGACATTTTGTTTTTACGAAATATCAATTATATGTTATTTTTCTTTAAAAAATCTGCAATTATCTCTTCCAAATCAGGTTTACCAATTTCCTGCAATTCATAGCCGACTCTAACAGCGGGTTTATCAATTTTCATAACTCTTCTCAAATCAATCGGAGTACCGATAATCACTAAATCGACATCGGCATTTCTTATCGTTTCTTCGAGTTCCTTAACTTGTTTTTCTCCGTAGCCCATAGCGGGTAAAATTTGATCAAGATGATTATATTTCTTGAATGTATCTACGATTGATCCAACTGCATATGGTCTTGGATCAACAATTTCCGCCGCTCCGAATTTTTTTGCTGCCACCCAGGCTGCACCGTATTTCATACCGCCGTGTGTTAATGTTGGCCCATCTTCAACCACCAAAACTCTTTTACCCTTGATCATTTCAGGATTTTCAACCGTAAGCGGAGAAGCGGCATCTACAACGACAGCATCCGGATTCCACTTTGCTATGTTATCCCTTACCATTTGAATGCCTTCACTCTGGGCGGTTTCCTCTTTATTTATTACAATGACATCGGCCATGATTATATTCGCCATGCCGGGATAATAAGTTACCTCATTACCCGCCCTGTGTGGATCCGCAACAGTTATATAAAGATCGGGTTTATAGAATGAAAAGTCGTTGTTTCCACCATCCCACAAAATAACATCGACATCTTCCTTTTCCGCTTCCCTTATGATCGCTTCATAATCCACACCGGCATAAATAATTGCATCTCTGTCGATATGCGGCTCATACTCTTCCCTTTCTTCGATGGTACACTCGTATTTATCCAGATCTGAGTAGTCGGCGTACCTCTGTACCTTCTGAGCGACTAAATCACCATAAGGCATCGGATGTCTTATAGAAACAACCTTTTTCCCCTTGGATCTTAAAATATCCAGTATTCTCCTGGTGGTCTGACTTTTTCCACAACCGGTTCTCGTAGCACATATTGCAATAACAGGTTTAGTTGACTTTATCATCGTCTTCTTCGGTCCCATGAGAACAAAATCTGCTCCACAGGAATTAACGAGTTCCGCTTTTTCCATAACGTACTGATGCGGTAAATCACTGTATGCCAAGACCACTTGATCGATATCATTATCACTTATTATTTCTTCCATTTTAGCTTCAGGAAGTATAGGAATTCCCTGTGGATACAATTCTCCGGCCAATTCAGCGGGGTATTTTTTATCATCGATTCCAGGGATTTGTGTTGCTGTGAATGCCACAACCTCATATTCGTCATTATCTCTGAAAAAAGTGTTAAAATTGTGAAAATCTCTTCCTGCGGCACCTAAAATTAAAACCTTTTTCTTTGCCAAAACAAACACCTCCGAGTATTTTTAAATTTTTATAAATCCAAAAATATTTTATCAGTTTAAAATAACAACCGCAAAAGTGCCTAATTGTGAAATATGGCTAAATAAGGCTATTAAAGCTGAATGTAAGATTTAAAATAGGTTATACATTTGTATACGTGAGTATACGTGAGTATGCGGATTTTTAACTCTTTTAGTGAAAAGCTTTTTAAAATTTTTACATAAACCAAGAACAAAAGGCGCCCCAAAATTTCAAATTGCATGCAATTTGTTCTGAAATATAACTCTTTCACTTTAAATTCACTAAAACATTTGAAAATAAATTGTACTGATGATATAATAATCATTGCAACTCGGGGCGTAGCGCAGTTGGAAGCGTGTCAGCATGGGGCGTTGAAGGTCGCTGGTTCAAGTCCAGTCGCCCCGACCAATGTAATAACCAGCGGAGACGCTGGTTATTCTTTTTTAAAGAGGCTTACAGCATGTTGACCATTTAGCCCGACTTTTTAGACACATTTCTATTACCCACTTATTATAAACATTTAATTATTATAAACATTTAAGAACATTATATTTGATACCTTCCTCAATATCCATTGATCACACACTGAATTTTTTTGAACATGTTCAACACTTTTAAATTTTATGATTTCATCTGCTATGATTATAATGTAAAGAATTTTTTTATGATTTTTATTTTTAATTACAGAATAATATTTCATGAATATATATTAAAATAGCTTGCGTTCATCAAATCAATCATTCTTCGCAACCACATCGTATTATTTTATAATAAACGCACATGATATTTTTCTGCAAAAAGCACGCAAGGAAAGAGGTTAACATGAATTTAAATTATATATATTTGAGAAAAACAATTTGCAGCTCTCATACGATGGATTTTTCTAACAAAGAATGGTTATATATGCTCGGTGAAGAGACCAAACATTCTGTGGCAATTGAAGGAATTTTCAGTGACGAAAAAGTATTAAAAAATATTATTGAAAATAATACAGAACATGATGTGAAAGAAGAAACTCTGAATTACTTCAAAACAGCTCAATTCACTTATGACTTTGCTTTAAATTTCAGAAAAACTACAAGTGTTCCTCCATATATTCCACTAATAAAAACTCTACATAGTGAATTATTCAAAAATATTAACTCTCATTTTGAAACCGGATCATTCAGAAGAAATCCCATTCATATAACCAACGCAAGGATAACCCCATCTTTTAATCCCGAAGACTGGATTGACTTTTTTCAAGAATACATACCATACGCCCTTGAAAAATTCAATATATGTGAATCTATCGCTAGAATTCACACATTATTCGAAGCTATCCATCCATTTAACGATGGTAACGGAAGAGTTGGCAGAATATTAATGAATTTTATTCTCATTACAAATGGATATTGTAATATAGCAATCAAGGGACTTGAACAATCGGACAGAAACATTTACTATCATGCTCTTGAAAGTGCCGATATTGGAATTGAAAAACTTTTTAATCTTACTCCGGATAGACCTTTTGAAAAGAAAGTTGAATTAATCGCAGAAGGAAACTTCTTCCCAATGGAAGAGATAATATTTTCCGCTTTGATCACCGCTATGAACAGGTGCATAATTATCTCCACAAATAAAGAAGAGCATCTGACGGTTAAAGAAGCGGCGCAAAAACTCGATATATCTGAATCGGCAGTTAAGCAACGTATAAACAAAGGAACCCTGATCGGCAGCAAAAATAAAAAAGGAATATGGCAAATATACAATTACAACCTGGATTAAATCTTATTGTTCTCAATATCAAGTATTGTTTTTTCCATTTTGCAGGTTTTAAATAAGAACATTGTGTTTAATTGGATGTAAGAAGTCATCTCATGAAAAACATCTTTTGGATTTTCTACTGTTATAGTTCCCTAACGGTCTCAGTAAATGTATTCACTTACCATTTTATAAAACTCAAAAAACCTAAAAGCGGAGTAGAAAACAAAGAACAGGCAAATAGAGAAAGGGATATTTTTTCTTGGAACTTTTTGACTACCGTAGTATAATGTTGGTAGTACAATTGATCCAGAAAAATGGAGAATGTATGAAAGAGCTGATAGATTTTATAAAAAGCAATAAGGGGTATATTCGAACTAAAGAGGTAAAAAAGAAAGGATTCCATACCAGGAAAATCAATGAACTGCTTAAAAAAGGGGTAATTTATAGGGTCAAACCCGGTCTATACAGATTATCCGATATGTCGGGTGCAGATCATATTTCCTTGATAGATGTTTGCATGGCTTATCCTAAAGGGATTATTTGCATGCTGTCAGCCGCAGATTATTACGAATTAACAACATACGCACCCTGGCGAATCGATGTTTCTATTCCCCATGGTTATAGAAACAGGAAAATAGAATATCCTCCGGTTAAAGTTTTTCATTTCAGGGAAAAATCATACGGCTTGGGAATAGAGGAAATATCGACGAAAAACGGCAATTTCAGAATTTATAATAGGGAAAAAACTGTCTGTGACGTTTTTCGACTAATCAATATATCCGGTGAAGAAACTGCCGTAAAAATATTAAAAAATTATCTCCGCTGGAGTAAATACAACACTGTGAAACTCAGAAAATATATGGAAGAATTGAATGTCGAGAAAAAAATAGTTCCCATCATGAAGGGGTTAATAAATTCATGAAAAATAAATCCGCCTCAATAAAAGCAAAGCTTTTAAACTTATCAAGATCTTTGAAAACAGATTACATGGTAATTTTACGCAGATATTCTCAGGAAAGATTTATTTTCAGATTGTCTAAATCGATCTATAAAAATAACTTCGTTCTTAAAGGAGCAATAATGTCTTTAGTATTCGGCTTAAGTAATTTTCGGCCAACAAAAGATATTGATTTTTTGGGAGTTAGCATTTCAAACGATATGGAAAATATTAAAAAAATCATTATGGAGATTATTTCAGTAAATTGCGATGATGGAATAAAATTTCAAAAAAAGCTGGAAATAAATGAAATCAGGAAAGAAGCTGATTATAGAGGTTTAAGAATAATAATACCATGGAAAATGGAAAAAACAAATAATAAGCTCCAAATTGACATCGGATTCGGAGATAAAATTATTGAAGGTCCAATGGTAATGAACTTTCCTACTCTTATAAATGATGAAGAACCGGAAATTTTGATTTATTCGTTAGAAACAGCCATCGCTGAAAAAATACAAATAATAACCAGTTTGAATTTCAACACAAGCAGATTGAAAGATTTTTATGATTTATACATGTTCTGTTCAAAAAAAGAATTCAATTTTAAATCAGTTTATAATTCTCTTGCTGTTACCTTTAAAAACAGGAAAACAAATTTAGAAGATATCAGAATAGTCTTTTCTGATGATTTTATTAATAATGAAGATAAGAGCAAACAATGGGATTCATTTTTAATTCGGAACAGGATTACATTAGATCTAAGTTTTCCTGAAATAATGGAAAAAATCAAGAAATTTTTCTTACCCATTATTGAAAAAGCAAATTTAAATTTATGGGATCCGAAAGAATGGAAATGGAAAGAACTATCATAATTGGAAATTTTGATAGGGTAGAACAGATTATCCGTAATTTACTGAAAAATGTATTAAGGGTAATAGAGAACAGAACTATTAGAGTTGGGGTTGAGGAGCAATCCTTATTCTTTTGGATTCTTTACTTAAACGTAGAGTAGAAGCATTTGAATGGGTCAAAAAACAGTTGTTTCAATCCTTATTCTTTTGGATTCTTTACTTAAACTAATGGAAATGATTATGCCAAGACTCTGCATATCAAGTTTCAATCCTTATTCTTTTGGATTCTTTACTTAAACCCAAAACAGTATATGCACAAAAAAACAAACTGAAACGAGTTTCAATCCTTATTCTTTTGGATTCTTTACTTAAACTGACCATTCCGAACGGTATACAAATTGATAGACTTACGAGTTTCAATCCTCATTCTTTTGGATTCTTTACTTAAACAGCTTTTAATTTTTCAATTTTTTCAATGTTTGCCGAGTTTCAATCCTTATTCTTTTGGATTCTTTACTTAAACCCAAAAACAAAAAGGAGAGTGGAGAGAATGAGTAAGTTTCAATCCTTATTCTTTTGGATTCTTTACTTAAACCAGAATCTACCCCCTCTGAAATATCAAATAATTCATGTTTCAATCCTTATTCTTTTGGATTCTTTACTTAAACTTATGTTCTCCTGTCACAATATCGGCAGGGTCCTGAAGTTTCAATCCTTATTCTTTTGGATTCTTTACTTAAACTTATAACTATGCGGAATTCAATGCAAAGGTATATAGTTTCAATCCTTATTCTTTTGGATTCTTTACTTAAACAGTATATTGCAGAGAATAGAGAGAATCTTACTACATGTTTCAATCCTTATTCTTTTGGATTCTTTACTTAAACATTTATAGTTAAAAGCAGCCAATTATACGAATTGAGTTTCAATCCTTATTCTTTTGGATTCTTTACTTAAACAGTTATACCTCCGTCTAATAAAGCATTCCATAATTTGTTTCAATCCTTATTCTTTTGGATTCTTTACTTAAACTGAAAAGGAATATTTACAAACAGTTAATAACAATCAAGTTTCAATCCTTATTCTTTTGGATTCTTTACTTAAACTGTACACCAAATATTTGTAGTCTGGATAAGAGGATTGTTTCAATCCTTATTCTTTTGGATTCTTTACTTAAACATAAAGACCGTCAGGGTTAGTAATATCCCAGGTCAGTTTCAATCCTTATTCTTTTGGATTCTTTACTTAAACTACTGACAAATTCGCCATCAATCCAAAATAATTTCTGTTTCAATCCTTATTCTTTTGGATTCTTTACTTAAACATATTCCCACTTACTCTCAATATATTCAGCTTCCATAGTTTCAATCCTTATTCTTTTGGATTCTTTACTTAAACAGGATGTAGTCTGAATAGAAACTATATGACTACCTATGTTTCAATCCTTATTCTTTTGGATTCTTTACTTAAACACAATGATCGGTCGAATTCCCCAGTTAAATAAATCGTTAGTTTCAATCCTTATTCTTTTGGATTCTTTACTTAAACAATTCAAGTGCCTGGTTGTGCATCTTCAAATTATATGTTTCAATCCTTATTCTTTTGGATTCTTTACTTAAACCTTGTTTTCATCTGTATTGATAGTTATCTTATCGGCGAGTTTCAATCCTTATTCTTTTGGATTCTTTACTTAAACAAACTTCATTCTATATACTACATTATAAGCTAATTATATGATTTTTTTAAGGCCCCGAATAGATAAAAACACTCAATAAAATTTATTATTTTTATACATTTCAGATAATAGTTCCGTATAAACCATCTATTCTGTTTGTTTGTAATATTAGGTTTTGAAAGGCCTGTAATTTTTCAGCTATAAATTCATGCTCTCAATGAATACAAATATTTTTATAACAACAATCCATGCATCTACTTGATACTCTTGTTTTTTTAGGGAAAAAATTAGTATCTATAATCTCAAGTATATTATTAATGTGTTCTTTTACTTCATCATATTCTTTTTCATTTATTTCTATCTCAATCAATTTATTTTTGCTCCTCGTATAAACCAAAAACCCTTTATTCACATTAACACCGTAATTTTCTTTTATTAATAGTCCGTAAGCAGTTGATTGAATTCTGTATGTACCAAAAACTTTATCTTTGTATTCGGCGTATTTATAATCGAGAGGTGCCGCCTCGTTATTTTCAAAGAACAATATTTCATCTACTTTTCCATGTAAAGAGTATTTTCTGGAGTACAGTTCCTGTTCTGTCTCTTTTTTGATCACATTAATTTTTTTCCTCAGATAATCTTTGTTCGTCAATGCTTTATATTTGTGAATTTCTCTTCCCTTTTGAACTTTAAATCTGCTTTCTTCATTCTGATCTATGTCAAGGACCTTCATAAAATATATAAATCTGGGACAATAGAGATATTCAATTATTATTGAAGGTGTAATACTTATCTCCATTTTTATATGAACATCGCTTTTATCTCATCTGTGACGAGTTCCTGATCGAAAGCTTTTCCCAATGTTATTACCGCTTTAAAATCTTTCTCGCATAATGGGAAAATATAAACTGAGTCGGTTTTTTTGTTTATTAATTCTTCGCTCTGCAATTTTAATTCATCAAAATCGTTCTTTGTAATGTTTCCCAGAAAGACGGATTTTTGCACCCTGTATAGTCCTTTCTGTTCGGCATATTTAATAATTTTATTTCTTGTTTTGTTGATTGAAATATCGTATATTAACCAGACAAGCATCCTGTTCACTTCCCGATTAGGTAATTGGACAGTTTATGACAATCCATCTGAATAACTTCAAGATTCGTCAATCTTTTGTTTTTATAGATCGTTTTTTTATTTAATTCATCCAAAAAATCTGTCGCCAGTAATTTTTTTCCGTCTGCATTGAGTTTGAAACCGCCATGGATTTTATCGAAATGACCTTTGTTGACTTTTTTCTGTGAAAATAATCTGAATACACTTTTCCATGCCAGATATCTGTAGTTTTCTATCATATCCAAAACCAGAGATATCTTATTGTAATTATCCGTATGAAGTATTCCAATATACGGGTCCAGGCCAGCTATTATGCAAGACTTTTCAACTTTCCCATAAAGAATTCCAAACGCATAATTCAACATTGAATTGTATTCATCCTTTGCCGGTCTATAACTCCTCCCTTGAAATTTGTAGGGATCCGGCATCAATTTAGAAATTATTTGATAATATAGTTTCGATGCTTTCCCTTCGTAAGCCATTATTGTATTTCTTTTATCCGGAACTTTTCCTTTAACTCCTTTGATGAAAGAAATACAACCATTCATTTCTTCGATATAGTAATTGATCTCTTCCTGTTTCGATTTTCTTTTATAGCCAAGTTCCGTTATATGATTTATAGATGTCTGAATTTTATTGGTTATCCATTTTTTTGCCAAATCGAGACCCTTTTCCGTTTCAAGAATCTCGATTTGTTTTCTTCTTATAAAAGCTGTTGAACCGAATTTTCCGTGCCAGAATCTTCCTACCGGATCTCCAAAATCATTCAGAATCAATATATCTATATTATTTTCAACAGCAAGTTTAATCGCATCTGAAGTGAGCATTACATGAGTTGAAATAATGATACTTTTTATCTTTTTAGGAGATATTTTTCTTTTAACATCATCAGAAGATATTTCAAACATATCATTCTGTTTTTTCAAATATGAACCCGGACTGTTAATCATCAAATCCATCAGAAAACGAAAGAACCTCCTGTCTCATCTATGAACCCTGTTTTTTCATCATAATATTCTTCCAGTTGTTCTCTTGGTATCCATAAAAATTGTCCTTCTATGCCGTTTCTTTGAGAAAAATATAAAGGATGATTTTTATTTATTTTGTTTTCCCTAACCGATATAACATATTGACTCAGTTTTTTAGTTATTTCTTTCAATTCGATCTTCGTTTTATATTTTTCCGTACCCTCTAGTTTAGCCAATACTCTTATTTTCTCTTCATATTTATTTGCCAGTTCAGTGGCATCGTCGTTAATCTCTACAAATACATCCTGTATATTTTGAATATTATCAATTAGATGGAAATTTTCCTCTATATATTCAAAATCTAATTTCATAATTCCATTTTCTATTATATTATTTGATTCATCTGATAGTCCCTGTTCTAAAATCTTATTATAATAAACCTCCAGTAGTTCTTGATATTTTTCTTCTTCTACAGTTTCGGATAATACTTTTTTTGTATAAAATAAATTATGCAGTTTATAAACTCTATTGCTATCATTTTCCAATTGAATAACATACAACGGACAATGCTTTTCTTTTTTCCCTTCCCTGTTTATCCTTCCCGCTGTCTGAATAATTGATTCTAAAGGAGACAAATCTCTGATTCCCATATCAAAATCCAAATCGACACCCGCCTCTATTGTCTGAGTAGAAATCATAATAAAGGGGACATCCTGTTCGAGTTTTTCTTTTGCTTCTTTTATTACTTTTTTTCTTTCCAGCGGTATTATATTTGTTGATAAATAGGATAACTCTATTTCTTCATCAACACTATCAATATATTTCTTAATTCTTTTATATAAAGCGATACTTCTGCCAATTGTATTCACTACAATTAATAAAGATTTTGTTTTATCCCAAATTGATTCAATCAGGTTTATCAATTCATCTTCATTTGTTTCATTATCCAGGGTAGGAATAATCTTTGTTCTATTTAACTTTTGAAAATATTCGCTATTATTTTCGAGTAATTCTATACTTTTCATTTTTTCATTTTCATTCAATTTCAAATTGGCGAACTCAATTATCTTTGGCTTAGTTGCTGTCATTAAAATAAATCTTGTTCCATAATATTTCGAGATTTTATTTATTGTCCATCCAACAAGGGTCAAATATTTTTCCGGAATCGATTGTATCTCATCAAGAATCACTATACCACCGGATAAAGTATGAATTTTCTTAAGCAATTTGTTTTTTCCTGTAAAAATTGAATGAAAAAATTGAACAAAAGTAGTTATTATTACACTCGATTCCCAGGAATCAAGTTTCAAATAATCCTTTGATTTATCGTCAATTTCTTCGCTGTTATTATCTGATTTGAATGACATGCTGTGATGAATCAAAATATTTTTTTCTTCAAATATATTTATATAATCGGATTTCGTTTGTTCAATTATATTTATGAATGGAATACTCGTTATAATTCTCGGGTTATATTTATCAATTTCTTTGATCCTTTTCGCAATTAACAATGCTGCCTGAATTGAAGTCAAAGTTTTCCCAATTCCGGTTGGAGCTGTTAAAAAGAATATTTTGTCATTTCTAAAAACTTCTAGATCTAAATCCTCAATCTTTTTTAATACACTTTTTCTCACTTTTTCTCTGTCATCATCAAGTTTTATGCTGCTGCCTTTCAGTCTCTTTTTAATATTGATGTATTCAGAAACTACATCAGGTGAATAATCTTTTATTTTTTCAGATTTTAATCCGGCAGAATTCAATTTATCACTGGATATCAATGAGGAAAAAGCCAGAATAATATAAAAGTACCACTCATCTTTTTTCAATCTGTTTTTAATTATATTAGGAGGTTGATTGAAAAGTTTATTCTTTTTAAGAAAAGTAATATCGAATGCAATTAGTCCCTTTTTTTCTGAAACATATTTTTTTATTTCGCTTATTATTTCTTCCTTTTTTTTAAAAAGATTAGCATATTGCTTTTTTATCATCGGTGTTTCCAGATAAGAAATATCTTCGCAGTTCAATGTGTCAAGATTTCCATGATGCTTTTTTGTCATGTAATATGAAAGATGATTTAATATGAATAATTCATTCGCTTCATCATCACCTTTTTGATATTTTTCTATATGAGTTTCATTGAAAAGGAAATTATAAAGAATATATGAAGAAATCAAACTATGGGATTTATAATTGCTGGTTTTGTCATACATAAGATAATCCTGAAAAAAATCCGAGTATTTTCCTATATCGTGAAACAATCCTAATTTATAAATACAGTCTTTGAATTCATCTCTGCTTATTATTGAAAAGTCAACCGTTTGAATATTGATAGAACTTAAGCATTGTTCTGCCGTTTCCCCAAGATGCTCTATTAATAATTGTTTTTCGTCTGTCTCTTTATCATAATGAGCATAATATTTCCTAATTGATGTCATTTTTTTCTAACCAGCAAATTTTTTCACCATTATTCAGTAAAATATAGGTTTTAACTTTCATATCAATTCTTCCATTTAGTAAATTTATTAACACTTTCGTTTTTCCTTTTTCCGTCAGCATGCGATCATTGCTAAACTCTAAAGGTATTTCCTCAACTATCAATGAAGATTCTTTATCTGTATCTATGTTAATATCTTTTATGTTCTCCACAGGCACCGATGAATCCAATTCGATTTCATCATCGGGGGTAATAATTACTTTTCCATCCAAGCAATTCTCATATTCGACCCAACCAGTGGCATAAGCTGTTCCTAAACCTAAAGATATCCCTTTGCTCCTGAAAAAGGAAGAATTCTCACCAGTTGTCAAATCTGCAAAAGATGTTTCCAGATTTTTATCTGCAAAATGAACCCATATTTTGTAATCTATCTCCGATGAAATTATGTTTTGAGGAATAATCAATTCTGTGGGGGTTTGAGAATGATCAGATTTACTTCCATTCAAGTCCTGAATAGACTTAATCATTAACAAATTCATTTTTTGAAAAATTTTCTTTATCGGATTGTTTATTTTAATTGATATTTTTACACTCTCACAGTTAAAATCTTCATAATAACTATCTCTTTCCATTCCAAGCAACCCGGCAATTATGCCTATGACAGTAGTCCTTGGAGGTATGGTATAAGATAACGCGGTGGAATTCGAATAGTATTTTCTGAAGTGTGCGAGTTTTCCTTTCAGGTGGAAACAAAAAACTTTCATTATCTTATTCCTCACATTTGATATTATTCAATAAATCTTCCTCACAAGATTCTATGCCTTCAACTTCTATTTCATATTGATCGTTACCCTTCAATTGAATATTTTTCCAGATAATAACCTTTTCTACATGGTCTTTCATATCTTTTAATATTTCTTTTAATTTAGAAAAATCAACATTGATATCTTCTCTTTTTCTTATGGGTTTTTCCTCGTTGTACTCAGTTTCGATAAATCTTCTCAAATCGCCAATATATCCGTCAAAATCTTCTTTATAAAGTATTTCCAAATATAAGAGCGGATTTTGACCTTTCTTACTCGCAGTTTGATTGTTCATAATACTTTGAATCAACGCTTTTCTATAAATATCCAGATCATCTTCTGTCATCCCTGTTTTTTCTGCAGCAAATTTATTTATCGTTCCATAATGAGAAATTAATGCATAATACACTTGATTCACTTTTCCAAACGTAGAAGCATCGTCATTCATTATACTTGTAATACTGTTTGATTTTACGAGTTCAACAGGATGTAAAGAATAACCCCAAGAAACCTGAATCGGTCCTGTAAAGGTTTTAGTAATATTTTTAATTGCCATTGCTGAACCAAAGAGTCTGATATCAATCAAACTATCTTTTATGATTTCTAAAAGTAGTTTATTAAAAAAGGTAGTTGCTTTTTGATCTTTCTTTTTAGTATCTTCGTATTCTTTTGAATAATCGTTGCCTTTAAAAAACCATTCTATATCTAATTTTTCAAATAATTTTTTCATTTTTTCCATTTTTTCTTCATCATTCAGATAATCATCCAATACAGCCTCAAACATTTTATCCATTGGTACTTTTTTATCATTCAGTGTATCGACAAAGATTTTAAAACCTTTGGATTTAAGAAAATCTCTTACATCCCTGTTCCTTCTCAAATTGCTTACAAGCAAAGTATCGGTTTCATAGTCCATTCTCGGCTTATTTTCCTGGTCAGGATCACCATTCGGATTAGATAAATTAGCTTCAAATAAAAATAAAAATTCTCGATTCTTATTCACAATATTACTCATCGGTTTCACCCCCATCTTCTTCACCTTTATTCTCTTCATTTTCAATTTTTTTACCCACAACAAATGAATAGCCGCACATCAGATAAAATACATTTTCCTTATCCGATAGATTCCATACTTTATTCGTGTTGCCAAAATATTGATGAAACAATTTCATGATTGACTGAGAGAACATAGTATATTTATTATACTGCCTTAATTTTTCAAGAATATCGTTGTACAACCTCAAAATATCCTTTATATTCATACCTTGAAAAGAAATCTTATTCAATATGGGCTTTTTTTCATGCCCTTTGCTGTATTGTGCTGCAGCTACAATGTTTATTAAAATCCCCAAATAAAATAATGATTTTGCTTCATTTGAAAACATCTTTTCATTCAAAAACCGTTCCATCTCTTCAATCGAATTGTTAATATATTCTTTGTATTCTTCGATTTTCAAATCATTCACTTCCTTTCTACAAAAAATATTTTTATCTAAAATATTTAAGATATTTAACACATTTAATAGTGCCAAATAACTGTATGTTATCCTTTTTATAAAAAAATCTACATCAATAATTTTTCCTTCCTTAGTTTTCAAACCAAGATTTTTATAGTCCCTTATATTATTGGAACTAATTTGATAATATCCCTTTTCCAATGCCTCTGAATAATATTCAGACAAAATCCTTTTTTTTATTTTTTCTTTCTTTAAAATAGAATTGTATAAACTCAAAACTCTTTTTATATTAATTTGCACATCATTACTTTTTCTAACTGGAATCATGTGGTAAATACTATGCATTCCAAAATTTCGAATTAAATTTTCAAAAATTTCATTCTGGTTATAAAAGAGCTTTATCAATTTTGAGAGATACTTGTTATTCACATCTTCAAAAGCTGTTTTTATTCCGAAAGATTTTCCATCTGTATTATAAATAATGAAATTCAGAGAGTAAAAATCTTCTTCTATAGTTTCTGCTTCTGATTTTACCTGATTTGACCAGTTTGCAAAGCTCTTCGGATTAAATGATAAGTCAATTTCATCTTTAATCCTTTCGAAATTATCATAATCGAAACTTTCTAAATAAGCTTCCGGTATTACATATGCTTTTTCACCGGCAATTTGAATTCTAAATTTTTTATCTATATTTTTTTCTCCATTCAATAACTTTCGATAACACTCACTACAAACTGAATAGTTGTAATCATAATTTTTTTTATCTATATTTTTTGCGCTATTTATTGTTGTCATAGTAAAAATCTTATTTATACTACTTCTGGATAATTTATATAAATATTCTGAATTACTATTAGGTCTTATTTTTTCACAAATAAAACAATATTTTTCATCAGAAATTTGATTTTTTTCTTCTCCCAAATTATATGTTTTCTTTACATAATTTTGGTAATCTTTATAATCGGATAAAAGAACTTTCTCTTCATTATTTTCCTTAATTGCAGGTATGATTAAAGCAAGGTTTTCTTTACTGTCTGTATTCAAACATCTTTTTATAAACTTTTCATAATTCTTTTCTTCAACTACTTTTCCATTCTCTTCGGATATTTTAAATGCCGGTTTTTTATCTTCAACAATTTCAATTTTTATATCATTTTTTTTGAAATATTCGATTTTTTCTAGATTTAATGAAAGTTTAATCCCTTTTTCATCTTTTATAAGCAGTTTTTCTTCAATCAACTTTTCTAACATTTTTTCGAAATCAGTTCCTTTCAATTTAGATAGCAAGCCAGTCCAAATAGGAGAAATCAAATAATTGAAAGATTCAACTTCTCTTGTTAAAAAAAATTGAGTTGCTCGTGCTGAGTTATTACCAAAATAAAAAAATCTCTTGGTACTCGTTTCATTGTACTTAATAGGTTCAAATTCAATTTGTTCCTCATCCAAATTGAAAATCATAAAAACATTTTGGTATTCTTTATCTTTTTTAATTTTTGCAGGCTTTATTAATGAGGAAAAAACACTCTCTTCTTCTGAAATTTCTCCTATTTTTGAAGTAATCAAAGGTAAATTCAATTAAATCACCCCGTTAATCATATCTAATCACATCCCCAAATCCTATTGATCTTCTTTTCCCTATTCCAAGATGTTCCGGATGTTTCACATTCGCGATGAAATCTCCAACAAAACCAATCATCTTTTTGTTTTTTATATAAACTTCCTTTTCTTTAAAAAATCCTTTGGCTTCGATCTTTTTTTCAATCCTTATTTCAGCTCCCTTGAAATTTGAAAGGATATTATTTCTCAAAACTTTATCTAAATCGAGTTTTCCTTCTCTGTATTCTTTAATATTTTTTTGATTTATCGGAAGCCATATAGATCTGAATTTATACTTATAAAATTCGTCGGTAACTTCGAAATCTTCATCTAGGAGTCTGAATTCTTTTCCGAGAATATTAATTTTTTTATTTTCAAGGACTATAAAATCATGTTTCAAAAATTCTTTTGCAACAAGTTCAGCACCTTCGTTTATCCCAATAACTGTTAATTTCCCATCGATAACTTTGTACTGGACCAGCGGCATTCTGTAAATTGATTTTGAATTTTCATCATGATTATGAAAGTAATCTCTTTCTGGATAAAGATTTGAAAAAAAACCTCTTAATTTTTCTGATGATCTAAAATTGAATCGTTCTTTAGTTTCAAAAATAAGTAATGTTTTTTTAATTTTCCCCATGATTTATATTGAATATTTCCCCTTCATTAATATGATATACCATTTCTGATTTTTTGTGTTACGACGTATTATTTTATTAAATTATTTATACAAAAATTCAAATTTCAACTAATAGGCTTTTTATCTGACTCATAGAAGGCATAAGGAGGAAACGGGTTTGTGGTTGACAAGTGTAATGGCTTTTGAAAAAGGAATACAGAAGAATTGTCAACTGGGTCAACTCGTTGTCAACCGCTATAATATAGTGTATAAGCCATACATAATAATGCAGTTGACAAGTTGACGTAAAATCTGGAGAGCAAAATGTTTTTTTTAGGATGATGATGACTCATCATCATCCTCTTTCTCCGTTTTTTATAAAACCGGTCAACTGGGTCAACTTGTCAACTGAGAGGCTGTGTTCTTTTATTCATGAGCTAGATGGTAGTTGACACTCGATTGACAAATTCCCGTTCAGTTGACAATTGCATAAACATAGAATCAGTAATTGGGTCACACTTTTTTAAAAAATAAGGGTTCTTTATTCCAATTTTTTTCATCACTTACCACTATAAATTTATTTTCATTACTTCGTTTTTTTTTTGTTCTTTTTAATCTTTTTTTCAGTTTTATCTATTACTTCCAAAAAAAATTCCTTCCACTCGAGACACTTCATTTATTTTTCTTTTTTTGTATTTCTCATATTCTTCTGTAGCTTTCATTAAGGCATTTTTATGACTTATGGTTCCCGAATTATTCAATAATGAACTATCAGTAATATGTAGAAAATCATCAAGCTTTTCTATCCAGTCTTTCATATACATCGGATTTCTTCTTAAAGCTTGTAATTCTGCAAATTCAACACAAGATAACAACTGACCGGGATTATTCGGACTCCAGCCTTTTCATCCGGGTTTGTCATTTTTTCATATTTTTTCACAAACGCTTTCGTTTTTGATGCTACGTCTTTATATCCAGGTTTCTGAAAATAATGTAAGCCACAACATAAAACACCAATCCAATTGTTATTATCACGAGTGAATTCTGCCAGAACATTTTTCCACTGATAACCGTATCCGCCAGAGGGATATAATTGAATATACTTATCCTGGAAAGCAATTTCAGGTTCTCCAAACTTCTTCCAAGGGAGTCCCCGAAATACATGAATATAACTATTCCAACAGAAACAATTATATTCAGTCTGCTTTTTTTGGTTATAAATGAAATAATAGTGGATAATCCACCAAAGAAAATCAGGACACACAAAGTGTAAAGGCCGAAGGAATATAAAATTGTTTTATTGTAATCCTGACTGATGAATATATTAAAGAATATTATTTCTGCAATTGTGAACACAAGTGCAAGTGAAATTATAAAAAAAAGCATTGTAAGAGTCTTTGCCAAAAACACCTGAAATTTATTGACCGGCTTCACTAAAAGATACTCAATTGTTTTGGATTCAAATTCCTTTGAAAATATCGCCCCTGCCAGGGTTGCTGAAAAAAGTGCTGCGAATATGTATATAAAACTCATTCCCTCTAAACCAAAAAGACCCTCCGGCTTTGTTACAAGTTCAGGGTTAAAGTTGAACATATTCATAAGAAAACTGGGCATTTTTTCAGCTATTTTTATCATATTATCTATCTCATCCTGCATAAGATCTGCTATGGGAATATACATAAGAATAAATCCAACAAACACAAGACTCCATATAAAAAATGACAAAAAATTGGTTTTAATTTCTTTTTTAAAAATATTTAAAATCATTGTTATTCTTCCTCAACCATAAAAATCCATGAAAGTTTCTTCAAGAGATGGATTTCTAATCTGAATATCTGAAAAGTTGTTTTTGCTCAAAAGTGAAAGAAATTCTTTCAGTTCCTTTCTTGGTATATTGAATACCGTTTTGTTTTCATTCTCGGTTCTGTAGTCAAATCTTTTTAATTCTTCATTTATTTTTAAATCGGTTACCTCAACCTTTTTTATTGTATATTCGCCTATTTCTGCAATTGACATTTCCTTTACAGTTATTCCATCTTTTATTATTCCGACTCTGTCACATAGCATTTCAACTTCGTTCAAATTATGAGATGAAAAGAGTATGGTTTTCCCCTCATTTCTTTCTTTTTCCAACTGTTTATAGAATCTTTTCTGAAGAAGAGGATCAAGTCCGTTGGTCGGTTCATCAAGTATCAGATAATCCGGTTTGTGTGCCAGAGCCTGTACAATTCCCACTTTCTTTTTATTTCCCTGTGACAGTTCTTTAAATTTCCTTTTTGTATCCAGTTCAAAAAAATCACATAATTCTTTTTCGTACACTTTATCGTATTTGTAAAATCCCCAATTGTACTTTAAAAATTCATCGACTTTCATATCGGGATAAAGATTGACTTCACCTGGCAAATAACCTATTTTATTCTTTATACTATCAATTTTTTCAGGAATTTTCTTCCCATCTATTGATAAGTTTCCGGAATCTTTCTTTATCAACCCGAGAATTATTCTTATTGTTGTTGTTTTTCCTGCTCCATTTGGACCAATAAGACCATAAATTTCCCCTTTATCTATTGAAAAGGCTACATCTACTACACCCCTGTTTTTCCCATAATACTTTTTTAAACCCTCAACAATCAACATGATCATTCTCCTTATAAATTCAATTCATTATACTATATAGTAAAATTCTATTGTATTGTTAAGGAGAATTCGTAAAAAAAGAGACGGCATAAGCCGTCTCAATATCATAGAATAGAATTATTTTTTAATATATCCAGTCTTTAACACCGGTCTCTTCTTCAGGAAGAGCTTTCAGATAATCTGAAAGTTGCTCTGCAAATTCAGCGTAAGATAACGGCTTACTAGGATCATTCGGACTCCAGCCTTTCCATCCATGTCCCTGATTTGCTCCAAAATCGAAAGTAATCGTTGAAGCTGGATTTTCTGCTGAATCAAGGTAATCCTTAATAAGATAAACCGCTTCGTTCAAATAGTAATTATCCATATCACCTACAGTTATATGAACTTCACCGTTTAACTTAGGTCCGAGTGTTTCCCAGTTTTGCTGTATTATATAATTAATATCGTAGTTTTCTTTCCAATATTCGGCTACTTGTTTGTCAATTTCACCGGTTTCCTTATCCCAGAGAGGTACAACATATCCATCTTCTCCCTTAGGACCGAACATGGCATCCCAGACATCCCATTGTCCACCTGATCTGCTCTTCGTTCCGCAAGCCAGTTCATAGAGATTTTCCTGCTTTACCGTGTAATACACATCACCGTGAGTGCTTCTACAACTCGGTACTTCGTTAAATACCCAGTCACCCCCAGTGAAGTATGCATTTTCATCTTCATAAATATTCACTAACTGATGATAATTGAAATTGACAGAATCAGGACACCACACATAGGTCATTCCAAAATCATCCGGATACCAGACCTTCATAGCGAAAGCTTCCCATCCACCAGTTGAACCACCAGCAAGAATTTTCCCCCAGGACTCCTTGACGATGTTGAAGTTGTCTTCAAGATATGGGATGAGTTCTTCCATGATAGCATCACCATATGGTCCAATATTCGCCGTATTAACCGAATAGGCTGTGTCGTAATAAGGATTGGCATCCAGGAAGTATACGACCACCATCTTCGAAGTATCAGGTGAAGTCCAGAACTTATAGAACTCGTTATTCTCATCTTCTTTGAATCCCATTGGAGCTCTTGAGCCAGGGAAATGGCTCTGCAGATACAGAACAGGATATTTTACATCGGGATTATCGTAATATCCTTCGGGCAGAAGAACAGTGGCACCTAAATACATGTCACTTCCCCAGAATTCGGAAACCGCATCACTCTTTATTTTCACATATTTTACATAATCGGTATCCTGATAATTCCCCTGATGTAATACCATACCTTCTGTCAACTCATAATCGGGAAGGATAACATTCGAGATTTCGAGATCAAAATTCGAATTACCGCTTCCATCAATAACAATTTCTTTCGCTTCACTGCTTGCATTTCCTATGGAATCCCAAAACCACTGGCCATCTCCAGTGTCTTTGTGCATGAGCAAAGTGTTTCCGTCCGCTTTATTAAATGTCGTGTAAACATTCAAAAATGCCTGAACGGAATATGTTCCTTCCGGCAATTCAGAAAAGAAATCAAGAGGATAACCCTTTATTCCATCTTCTGCATCACTCAGAACAACTGTGGAGCCAGGTTCAAAATTAAAAACATCTTTTCCCCAGAAGGGAACGCCTCTTACACCTACCTGATTAACAGGATCATAGGAAGAATTATTGGTAACTATTACATAAATCCTTCCATTAATTGGAGTCTCTAACCCCAAATCGCTAATTTCTTCATAAGCATTCGGAGAAAGGCTGACACTAAATGTCAGTTCGGAAGAAGGCTCAACACTTCCAGCTAAAAGTGAAGAAACCATAAGGCAAACAACTATGAACAGTCCGACGATCTTACTGTACTTGTCAGTCATCTTGTTCATTACAGCACATTTCATAAAAACACCTCCTTTAAGATACCCCATTATAATATATTTAAAGGATTTATTTCCAGTCTCATGTGATTAAGCCGAAAATTTTTACATATTCGTCTTATTTCAACGGTATACGAAGGTATACGAACCTATCCTACTATAATCATTCATATTAATTTGACTTACGAATCATTTGTTACTTTCAAAAAAAATATTTTGCATATCAATTTATACATAATGTTTTCAGATAATTTTTTATGTAATATCCATTACCTCAAATCGCCCGAAAACCACGGAATTTTATACATTAATAATAAGTTTCGTTTAATTGGGAGAAAAGAAATATTCCCGTTTAAAGGAAGATTATTTTCTAAAATATTTTCATAAAATTGATCGGGATGGTTGAATGCCGATGATTATTTTTTCTTTTTACAGCAAAAACATCTTCACCCGATCTCTCTGTTTCAAAAGCGATTGAAAAAGTCCGCTTTCTTGATAATTACACATTCAACAATCAGATGCAGTGTATATATTTGTATTTTTGTGACGCAAAAATCCGAATTAATCCCGGAAAGACAAATATGAAGAAAAACAAACACAGATGATGTTCATCCCTGTTTTTGCTCACTCTTTAATTTCAACATTTTCCATGTTCCCGTCTCTCTGAATCCTATTCTGTTGTAAATCCTTCCTGCCAGCGGATTATCGTAAAAAAGACAGGCGGTTTTTCCTTCGTCCGTCAAATCGGCACATAATTTATTAATAACGGCTGTGGCATAACCTTTTTTTCTATGATTTTTGTCGGTGGCTACGGCAACGACCATCGCCATTTCTTTCGTTTCCGCGGAGGTTGAAGCGGTTGCAACCGTTTCTCCATTAATTTCCAGATAATAACTTCTGGCACTCCCGTTCTTTATACCATCCAGAAAAACTTCGTCGTCTCTCTCACCAAATTCCGTTATCGTTGACAATAAATCCGTCACTTTTTTTGAATTTTCAAGGGTCATTTTTTGAATATTATATTCTGAATTCTTCATTTCAGGTTCTTTCAGTACGGCAAAATAGGATTTTTGCTCCTCACACAATAAATTTCCCAAAAACGGTTTTATTTTATCAATTACTTCGCCTTTTCCGCTCAGAACTCTCGCTTCTCCAAAGTCCTTTATTATTTCGGCCGCTTCATCAAAATGCATATCTTCAGAAGAAAAAAAGACAAAAAATTTAAAATATCTCATCAGGACACCTCTGGGATTATCGATGTCTCCATCTATATACAGATCCATATTACCGGTTCTTTCTTTTGCGTTTTCTATATCTCCGATTATAAATAAATTGAATTCCTTTTCCTGCCTTAAATACGGCAACAACTTCTGCCAATCTTCAAAAAAGACTTTTTTCATTCCGTTCCCTCCAGATCAAATTTAAGTAATTTTACATCAAAAAACCCTCTCATACAACTCACCTTCACCCGGAAATGCCGGGTAAAAAGAAAAATTTATCATTTGACTTTAATGACTGTTAAGTAAAAAACTGTTAAAATAATTATATTTAAAAATGGAAGGTTTTTACTATGAATTTGGAAAAAACATTAAAAAAGCTTAATAAAAACAAATACAGATACTACAAAAAGATACATTTAGGCGGCCCGGACAAGAATATGTTTCTCGACTATGTCATTATTTCCCGTTTCGGTGTTTTCGTAATCAAAATTGTTGAACATATCGGCACTATATATGGCGGAGAAAAGGATATAGAATGGAAGGTTTATACAAAAAACAGGGGCATTCTGAAATTCAAATCTCCCCTTCCGGGAAATTTCGACAGGATAAAAAGGTTATACAGAGATATCTCGGAAATAGATCCCCAAAATTTTCATTCCATAATACTCTTCCCCAACAAAACTAAGCTGATGGTTGATACCATCAATGCAAAAGTAATAAATGAAAATTCTCTGATCGAATATATTGAAGAATTCAAAGATGAGGTCCTCAGCGACTTAAAATTTAGCTATTTAATTCAACTTTTCGAATCTTATAAATCATTCAGCAACGGTTCTTCTCTTTCAAAATTATTCAAAAAGAAAAAAGAGGTCCCAAAAACAGAAAAATGCCCCCTTTGCGGAGCGAAACTCATTTACAAAGAGGGGGATTTCGGTGATTATTATATCTGCAGCAACTTTCCAACCTGTAGATACAGAAAAGAAGCCTGAGTTGATTAAAATCTGATTTTCAAAATTTCTGAAAAAAGTTTCTTCTTTATATCCTTTTTTGAAAAGGCAAAGAAAACCGGCGGGAGAGCTTTTCTCTGACCGGATTCGATGGTCACCCGCTGCTCAAACTCAACGAAGAGCGTCAAAATATTTGAATATCCAACTAAACCCGGCTTTTTGTCCGCCGAAAATATATTTATTCTATCTTTTCTTTCATCTGAACCGACGGTTATCTTGTCTGCCATATCTATCACATTCTCTCTGCTCCCGGTTATATATTTTCTCGAGCAATCATCATACTCCACTTTGAACCAGCTGCTCTTAAATTTTTCTTCCAGGTGTAAAAAAGCACATGTAATGTTTCTGTATCCGTCCAAAAGTTTTCCTGTATCGTTGAATAATTCTGTATTGACACTCAACAACTCTACGCCCGGAAGCAACAAAAAATTCTGCCTGACTTCCAGTCCCCTGTATTTTTCACTTTCCTTAAACCCGGTGATCAAAGATAATCCTTTCCAGACATTGCCAAAATTATCCTTCTTCTCCGAATACTCAACTTTAAACGGCTCTTTCATAAAATTCGTCTGTTCCAGATCGCTGGAAGAATTCGCAATTCCTCCCGTCCACGGATTCCACCATGAAAATGGACCTGCCTCCGGATAGGAGTTTTCAAGCCATTCAAAACCATTATATTTGATGGAATACAGCGTGTTTGGAAATTTTTCAGAAGCCTTCATTTCGATCTTTCCGTTGTTCACGACTTTTATTCCATCGGAAAATTCACTGTACTCCACTTCTCCGGTGCCCACAACCGGATATATCATTTTTTTATGGATTTTAAAATTCCCGTTATTGAGTTTTTCCTTTATAATATCGAGTTTTCCCCTTTTCAGCAATTTTATATTTTTCTTTTCCGGAGCTTTGATTTGAATTTCATCAAAGCAATGTTTTTTCGAGCCGATTCCAGCATTCCCGTCAAAATCGCCGACCAATTCATTTCTGATGTAAACGTCAAAATTTTCTTTTAAAACAGGGTTTCCATCATTTATAACGAGTTCGGTTTCATCGAATACGCGAAGTGTATCCGGATCTGAATTTTTCAATGCAAATTTTCTGAAAGACTTCATATCGTATCCTTCAACAGAAATGTAAATGAAAGGGGATTCCCATTTTTCACCGGGCTTCAGATTTCCGGCTCTGTGGTGAAGATTGAATAAAAATCCGTTCAATTCAATTTTCAGGTTCTCATCCCAGCATATTCCCACATCGCAATTCTTCCCTTTTGAAAACATCCAGTTTTCAGTCAAATTTTCATAATTTATCTGGAAAGTATCCGTATCGGATCTGACACACATTATTCCATTTTTATAGGGAATATACGAATTCTGTTCTGCGTGGTAAAAGGGATCGGCTACCCATAGATCTTCGAACTCCACTTCCTTTGAAGTGTTCTCAAGAATTATTTTCCTTTTAGCCAGTCCGTCCCTACTGAGATACACCCTGTTCTTAATTTTGAGTGATTCATACTCATGTGATACATATTCCATCTGAATACATTCTTCACCTTTCTCAGAGAAACACTCAACACTGAGCGGCTTCAAAAGTTCCAACTCCCTGGAATAAGGGTTACCTATTTTGGGAGGATAAAAAGCGGGTTCGAAATCCAGAAAAACTCCATCTTTTGTCAATCCAACCTGATTCCTCCGGCTGAAATATCTCGCTTCAAATCTGCCTGCGTGAAGCCCGATGGACCTATTCCCGCGGTTTTCTTCCAGGAAGGTATTCCCATGTGTTGAAAACCCTCCGGAAATTTTCTCTTCGAATATTTCTCCCGGATAGCCCTTTTCATGATAACTCAAACAGCCATCGATCACTGCGGAATTTTTCAAAAAACCGGTAATCTGAATGCTCTTTCTCCCGAAACCATCCAGATCTATTTCCAGTGATTTCTGATCGGACTGAAAATTCGGTATTTCCGGAAGATCCACATGAAATGACGTTTTATAGCTCAGATTATTTTCAACTTCAAGAAATATTTTCTGATAACTGTTTTCATACGCCTCTTCACTCTTCGTAATCAAATCAATTTTAAGTGGATTGAGTGGATAAATCCCCTTTCTGAATTCTATTTCTTTTCCGTTTATCTTTAATCCGGCACAAACACCGGGGATTCTTTTGGTATCATTTCTTACTTCAAAGGAACTCATGACTTCAAATTCCGCTTCTATGATTTTTTCGTTTTCTATCTCCACGCTTTCAGAAAAACCGAATTTTACAACTTCGTCATCCTTCCCTTTTATTTCAACATTCAATGGCTTATCGCTCTTATTCACAATCTTAAATAAGACCTTCGATTCTTTCCCGACTATCGCCCTCTTTTCTTTCAATTCCATTTTTATCATGAAATCTTCACAATCAATTTTCGTAAGGCCGTGCCCTTTCACCTCGAAAGAAAGAATGAATTTTTTATCATCTTTTTCCCATATATAATCATAAAACTCGAAGTCCCCTTCCGGACGGCCATCGGGTTCCAGAACGATTTCTCTTTTGTAATCCTCATACCAGTGAAAATCCGCCAGATAATTTTTCAAAAGTTCGTTATTCATTATAAACGGAATATAGTTTATCAATCTGATATTTTTATCTCTTTTTTCCCAAAAAAACCCGCACTTTTTATAAAGGGGAACCGCTTTTGTATTACCTGCCCATGTGTAGAGGTCCAGTTCCGGTTTTTTCAGCTCAATGGATTTTTCCAGGGCCCTCAGCAAAAGTTTTTTCCCTATCTTCATACCATGAAATTCCGGAGTTACATTCAGAAATCCCACGTAAAGAACATTTCTGTCAGCCCAGAATTTCTCGAGAGTACAGATCCCGATCACTCTATCTTCCAGAAGTGCCAGAAATATTTCCTCGTAATCCATAGTTTTAATCCAGCCATCCACTTCTCCGGAAGTTCTGAATGTTATGGATCCTCCCCAATAATCGGAACTTTCAATCATGCAGTCGGCAATCCCATCATTATACTTTTTCTCATACGATACAATCTTTACCTTTTCCATAATACCTCCAAATAAAACATACCCTGCTCATTTGCATAAAGAAGCACTGCTATCCCTTACAAAAGGAAAAAACCACCATCTTTTATGGCGGATTCCTTTCGCATACATAGAAAATCTTTCCATACAACAATTATATCAAACCAGTAGCATCATTTTTTTTCAAACTTTAAACGTTACTCAGATCACTCCATTAATTTCGATAATTTAGATTCCTGAGAAAGGCGGATAACTGCGATTATGTTTCCGCTTCGGTTTCCTGAAGATTTTCTGGAACCGCTTTCACGTTAACCTTTTCATCCATGGTTTTAAACAGACCCTTCGCAAGAAATACTACGATAACCACCATACCAATCGAAAAAGAAACCACCGTCAGCAAATGTGGTGAAAAACTATCCAGGAGAAATCCGTATATAGCCGTTCCAAGCGGAACTATGAGTTGAGATAATACCGCTATTACCGATAACACTCTCGACCTTATCTCCGTCGGGGCCGCTTTTTGAAAAAATACGCTGAGCGGGGTGTTCACAAAACTGTTGGAAAAGCCGACTATTATAAATATTCCCGATATGACACCCAGGTATAGCCACGAGGCTCCTCCGAACAATTTGACGAAGTAAGGAAAGATAACGAGACTGAAAACTCCAAATAAAATCATTTCAAATATTAAACCCATTTTGAACAATTTCCCTCCACTCTTTTGTGTCAGGAAAATCGCTATCACAATGTTTCCGATCAGTACACCAACAACCCAGGATGATTCCATGAGACCGTATTGAAAACTGGAGAAGCCCACTGTCTCCCTCGCGAAAAAGGGAAGCACAACGGTTAATACAGGATTAAAAATAAAATTAGTTGTCATGGCGAAGAGTAAAATCTTGAGAATGTTTTTATTATTTTTGAAAAAGGTGATCCCATCTTTCAGATCTCCAAAAATTTGCTTGGCGGACATCTTTTTCTTTTCCGTCGTCTGAGAATATTTTATAAACATTTCACTCACCGCGGAAATAACGAAGGAAGAAGCGTTGATGATAAAAACCACCTTTATTCCAAGGGGATATAGAATTCCACCAAGTGCGGGTCCGATTATATAACTCAACGCGTTCAGTGCCCCGAGCACTGAATTGCTCTTTGTCAGTTTTTCTTCAGGTACAATATCGGGCAGCATGGCATTTGTCGAAGGATCAAAAACAACATCCATAACAGATATAAATATCTGTGAAATATATATCATCGCAAGAGTGAGCGCTCCATTAAAAGCTACATATGCAAGCAGAAATATCACGGCACCTCTTCCGAAATCCATCAGAACCATTATATTTTTTCTGTTGAATCTATCTCCAAGAATACCGCCGAAGGGTCCGAAAAGAACTTTGGGCAAAAGGGTGACAACTAAAAATGTTCCCATCATCGTTCCGGAACCGGTCAGGTCCAAAATGTATAGAGAGAGAGCAAGAGCCTGTATACCACTTCCAATTAAAGAAACTATCCTTCCTGCTGATAACAGTAAAAAATTTTTTTGGTATTCTTTCATATAATCTAATCCCCCTAAATCAATCTCTTAATATTATACATATATAAATTGAATATTTCAAGTTTAAAATAAAATTTTATAAACATTTTTCTATTTATAGTAAAAATTATTGTTATTTTTGATTTTTAAGTATTTTTATTTTATAATATTCGAAATATTTTTCTCAACAATTATATTTTTTGTTGTATTGCAAATAATCCAACAAATATTTCTTTGAATTTTTCTATTCTTCAAATGTATATTCATATATTTGATTATTTGCCACCGAATAAAAATAAAGAAGCAAAAAATAACAACACGAAGTCCGGCAAAATATCCTTTGCCTTATACAATTCGCTGTTCAGTATCCCATCATTCTACAAAGAAATAAACAATGACGGGGGAGTTGATATAAATACTGAAAACTAACTTTTCAATTTACTTAACTTAATGGATTAAATATTTGATAGAATCCTATTGACAGTTTTTTCCTAATATACCTCGTTATCAGTTGGGCTCGAAATTTCTCCCAACTGACTTTTTTTAGCGGACGCTCTCAGGCGGCTCCACAAAGGATCAATGAACTCATAGGTTAACCATTCCTCCAATTCAAGAAGCATTTCGAGTCCCTTATCCGTCGCATAGTACCTGTCACCGGAGCCTTTCAAATACTTCAATGATTTAAGGAATTTCATAACGGTCAAAATCTTATTGTACCCACCGGGAAAAAACTTTTTAATATTTTTCATTTCCAGCTCCCTATTGTACAATGCCCAGAATGAATAAAAAAGAGCGCCCTGGTAATCGTCAAAAAAATAAACCGAATCCACCGGTATATTTTCTTTAAAAACATATTCCCTGTATTTTTCATATGAAAAGGTATTGGTACTGAAAACATTTCCGGAAAACGAGGAAGAACTCATTCCCAGACCCAGATAAAATTCCCTTCCAACAGAGGAAAATCTTCCCATTTTGTTCTTCAGAGTGTACGTCCAAAGGGTATCTCTTTCATATCCGAGATCGGAAGCAACTTTATCAAGTTTTCTGAAATATTCCTTTTCCCTGGAAGGAATATTTTTTGTTTTACCCAGCCCCGTGTAAGAAAACCTCATTAAAGGATAAACAGAAATTTGTTCGGGAGAATACTTTGCGGCACTCGTGAAATCTTTTTTTAAATTTTCAAATGATTTTTCCGGTTTAAAAATCAAATCAACATCGACGAAATTAAACTTAGCGTTCATTATGTTTTCAAGTGCAATCTCGTTATCCAGACCGCTGTGATTTCTGCCTATAAACTGCAAAAATTCATCGTCAAAACTCTGTACTCCCAGACTCACGAAATTGATTCCGTTCGATTTATAAAATTCTATATTATCGGAAGTGGCATCGAGTGGATGAATTTCAAGTGAAATTTCATTTTTTATAAAATCTTTGAAAAAAGAGAGGATTCTTTCCAGGAAATATTTATCATTCGAAGGAGTACCGCCTCCAATGTAAAGAGAAGTGAAGCTTTTTAAATTATGCAACTCGAACTCTTTTATGACACAATCCGTATATTCCCTCACGATCGATTCGTCATATTGTATTTTGTGGTATGGACAGAACATGCAGATGTGCTTACAGAATGCATAATGAATATAAAGTCCAATCCTCTTATCCGAAGGAAATGAAAAAACCGGCCCTTTATTAAATTCCGGTATCAAACTGTTTTTTAGATATTTTTTTATCAATTCAATCATATACAAACCTCTACTAATTTAAAATTTTTTATTTATAAATCTTCCGGATAATTTTGAAAACTTTCTTTCTCTATTAAGTCAACATATTCATCTCAATATTGCTGGATATTATAATATTTAAAATATCAAATTTTTTAAGAAATTTTATCTTTATGAATTTTCAAAACGGATCACCGGGTTCTTCATCCGATAAAAAACGCCGAATTAAACATATATTAGCATACTATTGTAATAAAACTTTCGCTGAATTAATAAAAAGCTTTTTCTTGATTCTGAAAAAATATCTCTGAAATGCAGAAAAATTGTATATACATAAGAAAAACCACCCGCTTTTCACGGATGGTTTTGAGAGGGTTATGAAAATATCTTTCTTTTTCCTATTGTGTTACAGGAGGTATTCTTCAATGAGTTTCTGCTTAAACGATTGGTATATCAATTATCTTTTTGTTCAACTCTTTTATCAATTTCTTCTCTTTCTTATTTATCTTATTTATTTCCAGATTATTCAAAACAAGATTCTTCATGAAAAAATGTTCCAGTTCTTCTAGTTTGTATATCAAGTCGTCTTCTTCGACCTTATTGTCAGATATCGAACTTATAACCTTATCCAATTCTTTAGAGAATTTTTCCTCATCTTTTTTATACAGTTTCAGCACTCTGTCAAGGTCATTTAAAAATTCATCCAGATTAACTTTTTCCCTTTTCTCCACTAGAATCAACCCCTTCTTTCCTCTTTCGGAACTATGATAAACCCCTTTCCTTAGAATAACCTTATAAAATTCACATATTCTGGCTTTTTTATACATATAAATGAAAATTTCCCAGTCTTTATGCGATAAAACTCATAATATTTTTATTTTCAAACGATCCGTATCATTTTTTTTCATCTCTTTTTAAAAGGAAAAGGAGTGTGATCGTAAGCGAAAATAGAAACATCTCCAGATTGGTTTTCAACAAAAACATTATCGGAGTGATCGATAGAGTAGTTATTATTGAAGCGAGTTTTGCTTTTTTTGTGGTTGTGATAACAGCTACCCAAATCCCAAATATTATCAGGCCGGCTATAGGATTCGTGAGAATAATAGCGGTTTCGCCGGTGATTTTGGTTTTGCTGCCTTTGAATTTTAAAAAAACCGAGTACATAGTTCCGATTACCGCTATCAACAAGGCGGTATATATCGCAAAATTCTCAAGCTTTAAGATTCTTCCATAAATCAAAAGGATGACAATTTTAGATACCTCGCCCGCGGCCGAGAACAATCCCGCTGGCAGTCCCCCGTAATGAAAAGCATTCGCCATATTCACTTCTTCCGTGATCACACCGGAAACCTTTTTCTTTCTCAAAAAATAAGTGAATATATAAATATAGGGTATCGATCCATAAAAATAAGCAAACAAGTAATATATAGTCAGTCTCATAAATTCTCCTGTAAATTCATAATTTTTTCTACGTAACCATCGGCATCGAACTTCCTTTTCAATCCCGCGCTGTTCATATATCTGATCTTACCAAAAACACTTCTTTCACTCCAGGCCCTGTCATGTTTTCCAAAACACCACATCACACCGGCATATCCATTGGGATCTCTTCCGTCAAGTTCATATTTATTATTCAGCTTTATGGCGACTGCGATTCCCTTTTCCGGTGTTTCGGACCATTCGAGTATTTTCTTTCCCCAATACATCCTCATATATCCATGCATTTTTCCGGTTATAATCATCTCTTTCTGTGCAGCATTCCAATAAATATCGTGAGTCCGGCAATTTTCAAAATCTTCAAATGAATATATATATTCCCTCTCATCATTTCTGTGTTCATTTAAAGTTTTTTTCGACCAACTGTGTAATCCTTCGAAATTGTCATAATTCGGGTTATAAAAACAGAAATTAATGGCCAGTTCTCTTCTTATCAACAGTTCTTCGAGATAGCTTTCAAAATTTTTTGTGCCTTTTTCAGCCACAACTCTTGCGATTTCCAAGGGAGAAATCTGTCCGAAATGTAAATAGGGACTCATATTCGATAAATAATCCAGATTGGGATCGTTTCTGTATTCTGGATAATTTTCAAGCTTTTCCTCTATAAACAGGTTGAGTTCTTCTTTCGCTCTTTTATAACCCCCTTTGAATTTTGACGAACCTATGTCATCCACAATATTAAGTTGATCGAGAATGTCTTCAATCTCACCGAATTCCATTTCCCCTTCAAGCTTTTCAAAAAAACCTCTGCATCTCATATTTTCATCGTCATATTCATGATCGAGGTATTCGTGAGCCTTCTTCCAATATTTTTTTCGGAAAGTTGCCGCGCTGTACTCTTCCTTATCCGTTATTTCTCTTACGGGAACGGAAATATTAGTTTCAACCATGAATAGTCCACATTCGAGCTTTTCTGAAATTTTCTCAATCCACTCATTCTGCGGCCCGACGTAATTTTTATCCGTTATTATAACCGCGGCTCTCTTCTGAAGGCCCGGAATGATAGCTGCAGGATCCCCCCTGAAAATTTTCAAATCGAGATCCTTCTCATTCAGATCACGTCTGAAATCTTCCAGTCCTTCCAGGAGAAACCGATAATGCCTCATATTGGCTTCTTTGTAATTCTCATCTATTATAAAAATTATTAAAAGGGGAATTCCCAGTTCGAGAGACTTTTCAACAGAAAATTCCAGTGCAGGATTGTAACTGCTTCTGGGTGAAGCATGCACCCAATAGAGAACGTAATCACCCTTTCCAGATATTTTCTTTAAATTTTTTATTCTGCTATCGCTAAACATTTATCTTCCTTTTCCGGAATCCGATATATCGATCAGATCGAAGGGGTAAGGTTCAAAAAAAGTCTGCATTTTTAAATATTCTTCCTTATATTTGATGATGTATGATTTCACAAGATGTACCGGTACACTGAGAGGCACTTTACCCTTTCTGTACATTTCAAGACTGTCGAGAAAGAAAGCCTTCTCTTCCATCTTCAGAATATTTTTAAAATATCCCAGGGCATGCATTAAAACGTTTATATTCGAAGTATATTTAGGCCTTTTTTCTATTGCTTTCAAGAACATTTCAACGTAAGATTCTCTGAGCTCTTCTATGCCGGAATCCTTTTTATTAGCAACCAGCCTTCCCATTTTTCTCATTAAATTTTGATTGTAAGCCATCAATAAAAGCTTATTTTCACTCTGAAATTTCACGATATCTTTCATTTTTCCATCTTTTTTCAATCTTCTGATTTTCGGCATCAAAAAAAGTCTGGTAAGAAAATGTTCCCTTATCACGAAATTTTTCAAACGACCTTCGTCCTCAACCGGATACAACGGAAATTTTTTCAATATAAATTCCCCGAACAGCCCCTCTCCCTTTCCGATCGGCGCCACTTTTCCTGTTGAAGGATAGTATTTAACGTTCTTTATGCCGCAGGAAGGGGATTGCCCTTTCAATATAAAACCATCCACTTCCCCAAGATCCGATAAAAAAGAATTGCAAAAGCTCATCATCCTGTCGGTACAATCCAGATCCGTCGCAGATTGTACAAGTTTTTTTTCATCGCTGCCTTTTCTTATGACTATTCTGACGGATTTCCTCGGAACTCCCAATCCTATCTTAACCTCCGGACAGGGGGTTATAAAGTCAGCATACTCACCAAGTTTTTTTATAAAATCATTGGGTATTGTTTCGCCGTTAGTTCTGCACTTCGCAAAACCCAGACATCTGCTCGCAACAACCAGGGGTTTTAAAAAACTTTCCATTTTCTTTCCTTTCGACAATTATGAGAGCTAAAACACCTTTATTTACAAGTATATCATTATCATTAAGAAGTTTCGTTTATTTTTTACAGTCCGAATAATTTTTTCAAAGTTTTTGCTATTCCCGCCGAATCATGCGTCGGGGCCACGTAATCCGCCACTCTCTTCAACTCATCGTTGGCATTACCCATAGCCACTCCAATTCCGCTCATTTTTAACATACTCAGATCATTATCGTTATCACCGAATGAAATGACATTTTTCATACTCATTTTTTCTTCTTTCACAAACTCTTTCAATGCATCACCCTTATTCACACCGTTTGGAAGTACTTCCATGTATTCTCCGAAAGATTTTACCAGTGAGAGTCCGGGAAACTGCGGCTGCAATTCTTCAATATAAAAATCCAGTTTTTCAACTTTATCGATGACCAGAAGCTTAGTAGGTCTGTTTTTCGCTATCAACCCGATCATTTCGGGAGCATAAATGAATGGGATTCCCGCGTGTCTGGAATAGGAATAGGCCCTGCTTTCCAGACTCGGAACATACAGATCATCATTTATATATGCCTGTACAAATGTATTTTCATATTCTTTCATCTTTTTATAAAACCCGACGGCTTTTTCCGATTCCAGAGTACGATGATAAATAATTTTTCCGTTTTTTTCTATCATCCCGCCGTTATACGCGATTACGGTATAATCTGAATCCAGAAATCTCTCTATAACGCTTTTCGCAGATTTCAAACCCCTTCCACTGGCAAAGATTATTTTCTTTCCCAGTCTCTGCAATTCCCTTATAACATTTATATTCTCCTGCGGGATTTCCTCATCGGAATTCAACAGAGTTCCATCGATGTCTATTACTACGGCTTTTATATCCTCCGGATTTATATCATTAATATCTATTTTCATTCAGAACTTCTCCTTTAATATAGTTGTAATGTTTCAAATATTCTTCGGCCAGTGACTTCGATTTTAAAAACAGAACTATTTCACTATTTTTGTTCCATCCATTTTTCGAAAAATTCGCCGAACCTGTGATTATATATTCATCATCAATAATTATCGTTTTGTCGTGTACAAGCCATTCATTGTGATTTATAAAAATATTGTCACCAAAATAATCGCACAATTTTGAATCGTAGTTCCAATCATCGACAATACCCTCAACATTGATTCCCCTTGATTCACATAATTTGAAAGCGGTCATAAAATCTTCATCGGTGAACGCATAAATCATGAATACAACACTTTCGCCGGCTTTCAAAATTCTGTTCAGAATGTAATCTTTCGCTTCATCGGAGGGCAGTAAAAAGAAATTATACCCGCTTTCCTGTAAATTTATATCCGATGACCCATTTTTAATCGAGAAAAAGAAATTCAAAAATATTTCCGCGATTCTTTCGTTGTCAAAAACTAAAAATGAATTCGAGTCTTCAATCAATCCTCCATAGGTAAAATTACCGGTTCCGAAAATAACCATTTTTTCATCTATCACTACGAACTTCGCATGCTCTAAATAACTCGATTTATCTCCGGAAATATTGAAATTTATTCCGGCGGAAAAGGCCCTCGATATAGAACGGTCATCTATTATTACATTAACATCTACACCCCTCAGATTTAAAGAGTTCAATAAATCTATTATTTCCTTACAATCTATCGAATAACTCGACAAATATATGGATTTTTCTGCAGAAGAAATAACAGAGATAATATCATCGAGAGCTCCGTTCTCGGTGAAAAGTACCTCCACTGAAAAACTGAAAACGATTATCAAAATATATAAAAACAATAAAATTATCTTATTCATTAATTCTCCAAAAAAAACGGAGAACTCTGAAGTTCTCCGTCTGGTGGAGTCGAGGGGACTCGAACCCCCGGCCTATACAATGCCATTGTATCGCGCTCCCAGCTGCGCCACAACCCCACTATATTGCTATGATACTATATTATATCACTAACTTTGATTATCTTTTTTTCTTTTCTTCACTTTTTTTGAACCATCCTATTACGATAGGTGCGGCAATATAAAGCGAAGAATATGTTCCTACAACAACACCAACGAGCATTCCAAACGCAAATGGTCTCAATACTTCACCGGAAAAAATGAACAAACAGAGAATAACTATAAATGTCGTTAAAGAAGTATTGATCGATCTGACTATAACCTGATTGATACTATCGTTGACAACCTTTTCTATCGTTTGTCCTCTCATTCTCTTCATGTTTTCTCTGACCCTGTCATAAACAACAATAGTGTCGTTTAACGAGTATCCAAGCAAGGTCAATAAAGCCGCTATAACAGGAGCATTGAACTCCATACCGAAGAGACTGTAAAAACCAAGAGTTATTATTATATCATGTGCTACAGCCAAAATCGCTCCAACACCAAACGAAAATTTAAATCTTATCGTTATGTAGAGAAGAATTATTGCAATAGCAACGATTACCGCCGTGAAAGCGTAACCGGAAATTTCCTGTGCCGCGTAACCGGAAATATTGTTGACAGAAAGTATGCTGTCTTCCGTTGCACCGTCACCGGATAACGCCCGTATTATTTCGCTTTCGATCTCGTCTCCACTTCTTTCTGTGCTGAGCGTTATGGAAAATCTGGAATTCTTCCCCTGTTCTTCAGAAGAAAGAGGTCTCTGTTTAACGATTCTCGCTGCTTCGAACTCTCCATTTTCCGCTGAAAGCTTATTCCTTATATCACCAACAGAAAGATCAGGATTACTAAGAACAATTCCGACTTCAACTCCACCGGTGAAATCCACTCCTAAATTCAATCCTTTAGTGAAGAGAAGGATACCCGAAATTACAATCAAAACAACAGATATTGTAATAAATATTTTTCTTTTATCTACAAAATCAAAATTAGGCATTATTTTCCCCTCCCTTCTGTTTTCTGTTCATAATCTTTAACGTACTTATGCGGGTTTATCGACGGTCCCATAGCGACAAGCATAGTTCTTGAAGTTACGAGATTTGTAAACATAGCACCCAGGATACCTATTATAAGGGTTATTGCAAATCCCTTTACAGTTCCGGTTCCAAAATAGAACAAAACCAGCCCGGTGAGAATTGTCGTTATATTCGCATCAAAAATAGTCCAGAAAACTTTGGAAAAAGCACTATCCACAGCATTTTCAGGAGTTTTTCCGATTCTTAACTCTTCTTTGATTCTTTCGTTTATCAGTATATTTCCATCAACCGTCATACCAATTGTGAGAACTATACCCGCGATACCCGGCAAGGTAAGGATGGAACCGGTGATTGAAATAGCCGCAAATAATACCAAACTGTTGTAAATGAGTGCAACATCGGCAACCAATCCAACCTTTCCATAAGCTATGAACATATAAATCATAACTATCAATAATCCTGCGAGTCCTGCCATCAAACTTGCATTTATGACATCTCTACCCAAGGTTGGAGAAAGAATCTGTCTGTTGTATGGCTGAAGTTCAACGGGCAGATTTCCACTTGAAACCAGAATAGCCACATTTTTCGCTTCATCCAGTGTCTGTATACCTTCAATAACAGCTTCTCCGTTCGAAATCGTTGATGATACGATAGGTGCTATGATAACACTATCATCTAGAATTATCGCCAGTCTCTTCTTGATATCCGATTCGGCCAGGTTCGCTTTCGAAGCGGTTATTTCCCTGAAGTCCTGTGAGCCATCACTGTTGAAAGTCAATGAAACCATAAACTTTCCCTGTCCGGGCTTAGGATTTGTATTCACTCGAGCTTTAGCATCTGTGATACTGTTTCCACTCAGTTCCAGGTATTTTGTACCGACATTTATCTTCGGGCTCACCAGATACCACGTGTTATTTTCAACACCGTTATAATAGTCCCCGAAGTTTATACTTTTCAAATAATACGGTTCCGCTCCGGCGAGTCTTCTTTTACTGACTTCCAGATTCAAACTCGAAGGAATGGATGGTTCTTCAGGATTGTTTGACATTTCCATAACATCCGCAAAATATAATTTCCCCGTTGTACCGACCAATTCCTCAGCTTTCTCAATATCGGTAATTCCAGGAATCTGAACACGGATTCTGACCGGAGGAATATCTTCGTTAAATTGAATCGCAGTAGTTATTTTCTCTACCGTCGCTTCTGTAAATCCTGCCGCATCAAGTCTTCTTCTGAGTACTTCTGTTACCCTATCAGCAATGTCACTCAATTGCTGTGCATCAGTTATTTCGGTGGACATTTGGTACTCAAGCAAAGCTCCACCTTTGATATCTAGTCCTAATTTGATGTTACTGGCTACTTTATCCAAAAAACTGCTCCCGTCCGGAGCAGATCCATGGGGTATTAACAAAGCCAATAAAGCACCCAACAAGACTAAAATTACTACAATAAGCCTCTTCTGGTTTGCTCTCATGATCCCGTCCTATTAGGACAGAACACCCCCTTCCATATATATTATTCTTATTCTACATTTATTTTTTGGCACCGGTATCTTTTGAATTATCTTTTGGCAATTCTTTGGAAACTTTTTTATCCACTTCAGGCTCTACATCTTTGGAATCTCCTTTAGAGAGAATCGCAGAGATTGATTTTCTTGTTACATCCAGATCACTTCCACTGCCGGTCCTTACTCTAACACTGTCGCCCTTGATCATTGTAACTTTACCAAGTATTCCCCCTGCTGTAACTACCTTATCTCCTTCTTTAAGTTTAGACATCATGTTTTTGAAATTCTTGTCTCTTTTCCTCTGTGGCATTATAATCATAAAATAAAACAGGGCAACCATTATAACCAACCAAATGATTATGCCAGTAATTCCGCCTCCACCAGCGGATGCTGCAGTCTGACCTGCGTCGGTTGCTGCTTCTGGGCTAACACTACCATCTGCCGGTGCATAAGCTAAAAATTCTAAAAACGGAAACATTATATTAGACCTCCTTATTAAACATCTTATTAATTGTACCAGATGATAAAAACAGAATCAATATAATTCTTTTAACAATGTATCATTTAATCTACTGTGATATAATTCAAAATAGGTGAGTTTTAGACTCATTTTTTTCTATTAATCTATCGATGTTTATTACCTCATAAGAAGGAGGAATGGTTTTATGGATAAGATTATTCTTAAAAATTCAGAAGATAAGATGAAAAAAAGTGTTGATAAAATCAAAGAAGAATTGGCACACATGAGAACAGGCAGACCTTCTCCTGCATTACTGGAGCAAATAAAAGTAGATTATTATGGAGTTCCGACTCCGGTGAATCAAATGGCTACGGTGAATGTGGCCGAAGAAAGAACCCTGGTCATCAAACCATGGGACAAAAGCACATTATCACTGGTTGAAAAAGCTATTCTCAGTTCAAATCTTGGCATTAATCCTGCCAATGATGGAATATCAATTAAATTGAATTTTCCTATTCCTACCACAGAGCAAAGGGAAAAATGGGTAAAAATGGTTAAGGATACTATTGAAGAAGGGAAAATCGCTGTAAGAAATATAAGAAGAGAAGCAAATAAAGAGGCAAAAGATGCGGAAAATGAAAAAGAAATAACCGAAGATCAATTGTACAAGTTAGAAGATGAAGTCCAGAAACAGACGGATGTATATTGTAAGAAAATTGATGAACTATATGAGAAGAAAAGAAAGGAAATAATGGATTTTTGATGAAAATTCCACAGCATATTGCCATCATAATGGATGGTAATGGTAGATGGGCAAAAAAAAGGGGATTTCAAAGACAATCCGGGCACGCCAGGGGAGCGTATGTTGCCGATAATGTGGCTCATATGTGTTCGGATCACGGTATCAAATATCTGACACTTTATGCTTTTTCCACCGAAAACTGGAAAAGGCCGCAAATGGAAATAAATTTTTTATTCAACCTCACACTTTCATATCTTAAAAGCAGATTATCCGAAATGAAAAAAGAAGGTGTTAGATTCAGGTTTCTGGGAAGAATAAGCAATTTACCTCCCAAATTGAAGGAATTTTGTAATTTTATAGAAAACGAAACCTTCGATTGCAAAAAGTTGACCGTTATAATCGCTCTGAATTATGGTGGAAGAGCAGAAATTGTAGATGCCGTGAATAAAATTATAGAAAAAACCGTGGAAAGAGTTGACGAAAAATCATTTAAAGATTTTTTATATTTGCCCGATGTTCCTTATCCGGACCTGATAATAAGAACATCCGGCGAAGAGAGATTGAGTAATTTCCTTATATGGCAGGGCGCATACAGCGAACTGTATTTTGCCGACAAATTGTGGCCGGATTTTACTCATGAAGATTTTGAGTTGGCTCTGAAATCATTCGATAAAAGACAGAGAAAATATGGAGCAGTGATATGAATTGAAAAATAAAGATACAAAGTTAAGAATAATTTCTTCTTTTGTAGTGGCTCCTTTTGCAGTGCTGGGGTTTGTGAATTACTATGCGCTGATTGCTCTCGTTTCTGTGGTAACATTGATCACATCATATGAGTATATAAAATTCAGTATTGAAGATCCAAAGCATCCGATTCTGAAGCTTGTTATTCCTCTTATAATAACTATCACTTCCCTTTCCTACGGTTTTTTATTGGAAAAGAATTCATTGATCAATAAAGTTGACTTCAGACCAGAAAGTGTTTTTGTTCTCTCATTCATAGGAATAAGTATTGCCATAATCGTCAGCTTAAAAGATTTCAATTCGGCTCTGCCTTTTATATTGAATTCTACCCTGGCACTTTTCTGGATCGGATTCAATTTATCTTTCTTCTATCAGATATATCTTTCATTCGGAGGCGCCGTGGCACTTCTGGTATTGACGTGCGTGTGGTTTTTCGATATAGGAGCTTATGTAGTAGGCATGAAATTCGGAAGAATAAGAATTTCACCCAATTACAGCCCCAAGAAAAGTCTGGAAGGAGTTTTTGGGGGAATAGGATTTACAATAGCCTATATTATATTATTCGAAATTGGTGCTTCATTTATAAATATATTCAATTATCCTGACGGCACACCGAGAGATTTTTTCGATCCTTTAACACTTATAATCATGGGATTGATCGTGGCTTTCTTCGGCACGTTTGGAGATATATTCGAATCGGTTTTAAAAAGATATAGAAAAATTAAAGATGCCGGAAATATAATGCCCGGTCACGGGGGCTTGCTCGATAGAATAGATGGTCTGTTATTTGCAGCACCGGTTCTGTACATCTTTTTACTTATATTAATCTAGGAGGAAACAAAATGCAGTATATGACAGGGCATGAAATACGGAAAAGTTTTTTGGATTTTTTTAAATCGAAGGAGCATGTTGTCTTGCCTAGTGCCTCACTCGTTCCTAAAGATCCTCAATTGATGTTTACAATAGCGGGAATGGTCCCTTTCAAACCGATTTTCTGGGGTCTCGTTGAACCGAATAACAGAAGAGTCGTCACCTGTCAAAAGTGTTTACGGACAAATGACATAGAAAATGTGGGAAAAACCCCAAGACATTTAACCTTTTTTGAAATGCTCGGTAATTTTTCTTTCGGTGATTATTTTAAAGAGGGTGCAATCGAATTTGCATGGGAATATGTAACGGAAATTTTAAAAATTAATGAAAAAAAATTATGGGTCACGATATATCAGAATGATGACGAAGCCTATGAAATATGGAGAAATAAAATAGGCATAGACAAAAACAAAATCGTCAGACTGGGTAAAGAAGATAACTGGTGGGGGCCTGCCGGTCCATCGGGACCATGCGGTCCGGATTCTGAAATTTTCATCGACAGGGGACCTCAACCCAGGTGTGCCGACCCCGAACATTGTAATCCGGCATGTGAATGCGGAAGATTTCTGGAATTCTGGAATCTGGTCTTTACCGGAATGAACCAGGATGAAGAAGGTAATATAACCGAATTGAACAGCAAAAATATCGATACCGGTTTAGGTATGGAAAGGCTCGCTTCAATAATGCAGGGCGTCGACTATGTTTTTGACACCGATCTCTTTCTTCCCATCATCAGAAATACCGAAGAACTGTTGAATGTCAAGTACAAAGAGAACCGCATTGTTGACGATTCCATAAGAGTTATAGCCGATCATGCAAGATCTTTGATTTTTATGATTTCCGACGGTATTCTTCCTTCCAATGAGGGAAGAGGTTACGTTTTAAGAAGAATTCTCAGAAGGGCTTTGAAGCATGGATCACTTTTAGGTAACAAAAAACCTTTTATGCATAAATTAGTTGAAGTAGTTTCAAAGGAATACGGTGATGTATATCCGGAATTGAGATCCAAACTGGGGATTATACAGGAAATCACTCTTTTGGAAGAAGAAAGATTTTTAAGCACCCTTGAAAGTGGTACAAACAGATTGAATCAGATAATATCTGAAAAAAACAAACTGGACGGAAAAGATCTTTTTTTGCTGCATGACACATACGGATTTCCTATTGAGCTTGTCGAAGAAATGATCGAAGACAGAGATATCGAGATGGATAAAACCGGTTTCAAATTACTCATGCAGAAGCAGAAGGAAAGGGCAAGACTGGCTTCCGGAAATAAGGAATATGCAAAATCAACCACTATTTACGATAAAATCGCGGAAGAGTTCGGAAAAACGGAGTTTGTTGGTTATGATGAGTTTTCAACGAAAACCAACGTTTTAGCTCTTGCCGACAAAAATGGGCTGGTAGAATCTCTTAATACCGGGGATAAAGGGTTTATGGTAACAACAAAAACACCGGTATATCCTGAAAAGGGAGGACAATTGTCCGATAGAGCACTCATAAGATTCAACAACAACGGATTGGGTGTTGTTAACGATGCCTTCGTCGGTAATAAAGAAATAATAATTCATTCGATAGAAATACAGAGTGGAACTCTTCATAAAAATGATATGATAAAAATTTCCATAGATCAATCCATGAGAAGAGCAACGGCGAGGAACCACACCGCCACTCATCTTCTGCATGCGGCGTTGAGGGAAGTCGTCGGGAAACATGTCAAGCAGGCGGGATCTCTTGTCGGTCCATTGAGGTTGAGATTTGATTTTTCCCATTACTCAGCTCTGGTTGAAGAACAGATTTACGAAATTGAAAAAATCGTGAATACCAAAATCCTGGAAGCAATACCCGTTGAAACCGAGATAAAGAAATTGGTGGATCTCAAAGATGAGGATATTATGGCGTTGTTTGAAGAAAAATATGGAGATACGGTAAGAGTGGTTGAAATAAATGAGTTCAGCAAAGAATTATGTGGTGGTACACACGTCCACAATACGGGAAGCATAGGACCTTTTAAAATCATTTCCGAAACCTCGATATCCGCAGGTGTAAGGCGTATAGAAGCATTAACAGGTGCTTCGTCACTTGCGTTATTCGGAAATTCGGTCGAAACATTGAAAAATATAGAAGGTATATTGGATGTAAAATCGGAAGATATAATCGACAAATTGAATAAAACTCTCGAGGAACAGAAAAATTTGAAAAGGGAAATAAAAAAACTTCAAAGTAAAATAATTTCCGAAGATAATTCGGCCAGAGATATAAGGAAAAATGTGAATGGAATTGAAGTGATAATAAGAAAGACTCAAAATGCTTCGCAGGATATAGTCAGAAACAGTGCCGATGTTATGATGCAAAGAATAAAATCGGGTGTCGTTATACTCTTCAACGAACTGGACGAAAAAGTTCTCTTTGTAGTAAAAGTTTCCAAGGAGCTGACAAAAAATATAAAAGCGGGAAGTATAGCTAAAAAAATCGCCGGAGAACTCGGAGGCGGTGGCGGCGGAAGACCGGATTTCGCCCAGGCGGGAGGAAAGGACAAAGAAAAAATTAAGAAAGTTATCGACAATATAGAGGAATATTTTGAATAAGGAAGAACAAGTTTTGAATGATAATTTCTCAGAACTGTTCAGTTTTGATTCTGAACCGGAAAATCTCTCCACAGATACACTCGCATATATAGGTGATTCCGTTTATTCCCTATATTTCAAGTTAATAACTCTGAAAAGTTCAAAGAGAAGAGTGAATTTTCAGCATGAACTAGCAAAAAATTATGTTTCACACACGAGCCAGTCTCAATCTTTCAAAAGTATAAAAGAAGAATTGAACGATGAAGAGTTGAGTATGGTCAGGAGGGGTTACAATTCTAAAGGGGCGAAAAAAAGAGGTCCCAACGAAGAATACAGAACATCAACAGGACTGGAAACTTTAATAGGTTATCTGTTCATAACAAAAAAAATTGACAGACTCAAGTATCTCCTGGAAAGGATTGAAGAAGATGTATCTTCACGGAAGAAATGTACTTAAAGAAATATTAAATTTAAAATATTCTCTGAAAATCAAGAGGGTTATTTTTACGGATCAGAAAAATACCGACAGTGGATTGATGAAATTGAGGAAGATGACGGAGAAAAGATACAGGGTAGACATCCTTTCACCTCAGGAACTCTATAATCTATCCAGAGAAAAAAAACATCAGGGTGTTGTGATTGAGCTCAGAGAATTTCCCTTTTCCGATTACAGAGAAATTATCGAGGATAATAAAGATAAAAAAAATTCACTCATTATATTTCTGGATCAGGTCCAGGATCCTCATAATTTTGGAGCGGTCATCCGAAGCTCCGTTGCGTGTGGTGCCGATGGGATAGTCATTACGGAAAGAGCCTCTTCCGATGTTTCTCCGGCCGTCATAAAAGTCTCTTCAGGACTCGCCTTTCGTATTAAAATTTCAAAAATACCCAATTTGAGAAATGTTTTGAAGAAATTTCAGGAATCCGACTACTGGGTATATGCGGCCGGTATGGAGGGGAAAAATTATTTTGATGAATCGATGCCAAAAAGGAGCGCTTTCGTTTTTGGAAACGAGGGACAGGGTGTCAGAAGATTGATAAAAGAATCGAGCGATGAGATAATTTCCATTCCTATGAGAAAAGAGGTAGACTCTTTGAATGTGGCGGCATCTGCGGCGGTGCTTTTATTCGAATATTCAAGACAGATGTATAAAAAGAGTTGATTGAAATGAAAATCAAAAAACTTTCTCAAAATATTATTTCCAAAATTGCAGCTGGCGAAGTGGTGACCGGTGGATACTCTATAGTTAAGGAATTGATAGAAAATTCTATCGATGCCGGTAGTTCAAAAATTTCCGTAGAAATCAAAAATGGTGGTAAAGAATACATCAAAGTCAAAGATAACGGTTCGGGTATGTCCCCCGACGAATTGAAGGTCGCCATATTGCCTCATACCACAAGCAAAATAGAAAAAATAAAGGATCTGGACTCCATAAGTACCTTCGGATTCAGGGGCGAAGCTCTGCATACTATAACCAGTGTTTGCAGATCAAAGATTTCCTCCGTAGAGAAGGGATCCGAGGTAGGTTTAAGTCTCGAACTTTCGGGCATGAATATTCAGAGAGAATCTTCCTTTTCCGGGACATCGGGCACTTCGATCGAAATATTCGATCTGCTCTTCAACACCCCCGCAAGAAGAAAATTCCTGAAATCTTCAATGGTAGAGGGAAGAATGATCACCGAAGTGGTTCAGAGATTTTCACTTTGCTATCCTCAAATAGAATTCGAATACATCAAAGACGGACAGAAAGTTTATAATTTCGTGAAAACAATGGATAGAAAGGAAAGAATCTTAAGGATTTTTCCCGTTTTGAATGAAGAAGATCTGATTCAAATTGATGACTTCGGTTCCAAACTTTCCATAAAGGGATATATTTCGCTTCCAAGAACCAGCAGGGGAAACCGTGTCGGGGAAATGTTCTTTGTCAACAACAGATATGTGAAGCAAAACAGTCTGAACTATGCCCTCGAAAGGGGTTATGGAGAGATGTTGAATAAGGGAAGATTTCCTATCGCTATCTTAATGATAGAAATCGATCCGGAACAGGTTGATGTGAATATCCATCCTCAAAAACTCGAAGTGAAATTTTCGAATAACGCCGAAATCAACGAATTCATCAAGAGGGCGGTAAGAAATTCTCTCAAAGGGTCGGGGGGATTCAATCTCGATATAAGCCACAGCACTTTCAGCAAGACCGTATCTACGGACGAACTGGAAAGATTATCGGATAGAAAAGCGGTTTATCCGGAAAAGACTTTTAAAGCGGATAGCCCCCACTATGTGAATAATCAGAAAACCGGGGATAAATATAACGGTTTTCAAAATTCTTTCTCAAGCATAGAAATGGAAAGAAAGATCTTCAGACCTTTCAAAGAGGAAAAAATAAATTTTACCGGTGCCTACGATTTCATCGGAGTATTCGGCGAAAGATATATACTTATTCAATTTGAAAAGAATCTTTTGATAGTGGATCAACATGCCGCACACGAAAGAATTCTCTATGAGAAATTCAAGGAAAATAAAACGATAGAAAGTCAAAAATTGTTGTTGCCGTTATCGATTAAAATGGAAGACTTTGATTTGGAACTGGCAAAAGATAAAATCAACAGGATCAATGAAATCGGTTTTGGTATCGATTTTGATAAGAAAGATATCATAATAAATGCAATTCCCGCAATAATATCCGAAAGATACACCGAAGAAACTTTCAGAGAAGTGATCGAAGAATTGAGATTTGAAGGTATTGAAGAATCGGAAAAAATATTTAAAAATATAATCGAGACTCTGGCCTGCAAAAATGCTATAAAAACCGGGGATGTCTTAAAAGAGGACCAGGCAAGGGAATTGATAGATGAAATATTTGAAAAAAATCTACTGGTCTGTCCGCATGGAAGACCTATTTACATGAAAATAACGTTCAAGGACCTGGATAGATTTTTTTCAAGATAACTGAATAGAGAAGAATATCTTTAGAGGAAACCGGTGAGAATCCGGTGCGGACCCGCCGCTGTGAACAGGGACAAATCCAGAATAACCACTGGGAAACCGGGAAGGACTGGAATTTGTATGATCTGTGAGTCAGAATATTTTAAAGATATTAAATATACACCATTTTCTCGTGGAGAGGAAAATGGTGAATTTGTATGAAATTTGGAGGTAATTTTTATGAAAAGGATTTTGCTTGTTTTTTCTTTGGTGCTTCTTACACTGTCGGCGTTTTCGTTTGTAATAGTTGACGATCTGGGAAGAATGGTGGATATCGAATCGGTTCCCCAGAGAATAATCGTAGCCGCCCCTGCGATTACGGATTTTCTGGTTGATCTGGAATGCACGGATGAAATAATCGGGTTAACCAACTGGGACTCATATGCAGCCACTTTGGGCATAGAAACGATAGGAAACCTGACTCCCCTGAACCTGGAAAAGATCGTCAGTCTCAACCCTGATTTAATATTCCTGAGCGGAGGATTTCAGGAACCCGAAGTTTCTAAACTCGATGAACTTGGTTTACCGGCATTCGTAGTAAACCCAAACAGTTTTTACGAAATAGCCCAATCGATAACAAATATATCCATCATTATGGGTAAAATCGATAAGGGAAAGGAATTGAAAGAGGAATTCGAATCGGAGGTTCTGGATATTGCGAAACAGACCTCTACATTACCGATGAACGATAGAAAAACAGTTTTTTACGGGATGTTTTCGGACGATATGTCCCAGATATGGACATGCGGAACCGGATCATTCGTCAATGAAGCTCTCATTTATGCAGGAGGAGTGAACGTGGCTGCCCCGTATTCGGGTGACAACGGATGGTTTCCTGTAGGGCCGGAATTCATCTATTTAAACGACCCTGATATTATATTCGTTCCCTATTATTACGAAGGCGGACAGGAAGATGCCATAAACATCGTCTTGAATTACGAATCATTTAAAGATCTGAAAGCCGTAAAAAACAAAATGGTCATCCCCGTTTCCAACTATTTAACAGATTACGCCAATCCAAATTACGGAGAATTAGTGAAATACCTGAATGAGAAAATCTATTAATGCGGCACTTTTTTTTATTATTTTAGTTTTATCGTTCTTTTTACTGATAATTTTTCTGTCAACTATAGGCTCTGTGAAGATCACCTTCACAGAGGCCTTTAATGTTTTACTGGGAAAAGTTCAAACGACCAATGAAAAATTGTACTTAAACCTCCGCCTTCCCAGAGTGCTTCTGGCGCTTATAATAGGGGCCGGGCTGGCTCTTTCGGGAGAGGGATTACAATTAACACTCAAAAATCCCCTTGCAGATCCCTACATCATAGGAATATCCGCCGGGGCATCTTTTGGAGCCGTACTGTCTCTGGTGATAAAACAGGCATCAAAAATAAATATAAATATGGAACTATCCGCATTCGTTTTTTCTCTCATATCCACGTTTCTTGTTTATTTTATAGCGAAGAGGGGAGGCAAAACTTCGGTCACTTCACTGATCCTTTCAGGAGTAATCGTTTCATTTCTATTCAATGCCATGGTAACCCTGCTCGTAACATTCGCATGGAAAAACATTTTAACTATTCATTTCTGGGCGCTGGGATCTCTGGCGAGTGCAAAATGGTCGGATATTTTCAAGATACTTCCCGCAGTCATAGGCGAATTCATAATATTTGCAATTTTAAAAAGAAAAATGCTGATTCTCTCATCGGGTGAAGAGCATGCAACCTCTCTGGGAATAAACCCGGAAAGATTGAAAATTATCGTCTTTTTCACCGTCAGTTTTGTCTGTTCTCTGATGGTAGCGAGTGCGGGAATAATTGGTTTTGTAGGTCTGATAATTCCACACACGGTCCGCTTGGTTGTAAGAATAGACAAAAAAATCGAACTTCCCATTGTGGCGATAACAGGTGGAACTTTCCTGATAATCTGCGATACGATCGCCCGCACCGCGGCAAGACCCGCAGAGATTCCTCTTGGCGCTATAACGGCTCTCATTGGTGCACCCTTCTTTATCATATTACTGAAGAGGAGAAATGTGAGCGGCTATGAGTGAAATAATATCGATTGAAGATCTGACATTTTCTTACAATAAAAATCCCGTTTTAAAAAACATATCACTTCAAATAAACGAGGGGGAAAGTATAGGCATTTTAGGTCCTAACGGGAGTGGCAAAACAACTCTATTAAAATTAATAAGCGGGATATTAAACGGTTACTCGGGAAAGATAAAAATATCCGGAAAAAATATAAATAAATTTTCAAGAAAAGAATTATCTCAGACGATTTCATACATACCGCAAAATTTAAGTATCAACTTTGACTTACTGGTGGAAACGATAGTATCGTTCGGTCGTAATCCATACATCGGACTTTTTAACGGTTTGAAAAAGAATGATTACACCAGAATACACAACGCCATGAAAGAAGCCGAAATAACTAATCTCAAAGACAGAATATTCAATACATTGAGCGGGGGAGAAAAGCAGAGAACCAGTGTTGCCAAATCTCTCGCACAGGACGGAAACATTCTGCTCCTCGATGAATTTGTCACGCATCTCGATCCCGGGCACGCTCAAAAAATTTTATCTCTGACAAAAAAACTGATTGAAGAAAGGCGCATGACTTCCATCGGAGTATTTCACGATATAAACCGTGCTATAAATATCTGTCATAAACTGGTATTTTTAAAGGAAGGAAAAATCCAGGAAAAAATTAAACCGGAAAACATCAGCGCATCTTTATTGAAGGACATCTATGAAATTCAGATAAAAATAATAGATAATCCGTACACGGGCAAGCCTTATGTTATCACAAAATAAAAAAAGGACAGAATGGAACATCTGCCCTTTTTAAACATTTATAAATTAAAATCAAAAGAAATTTCCAAATGCGACGAACAGTCCTCCGCTGAAACCGGTAACCGATTTGTCTATTCCATCTTTTATTCCAAATCTATAGCCGGCATTAACGTTCAACTGCATCCAGGATAAAAGTTTTAATGAAAGTGAAAATTCAGGTTCAACGATAAATAACCCTCCTGTTGAACCACCAACATTAGCCCCCAGCTCCAAAGCCCAGGGATCCATATCAAATAAATATCCAAGATGCGCTGCTCCATAACTGAATTCAATCGGTTTTTTGTTCAATGTCGTGAATCCTTTTCCTCCAATCACAAAATGATCGTTCAGGATAACTCCCCCGCTACCGCCAAGCAAAAACGCCATATCCGTGCCCGTACCGAGCGAAGTGATTTTCAGTTCAGGACCTCCGAACCCTTTGATACTGAAACCGAATGAAAAGGATGTAAATATAATACAAATAATCAATAGAAAAATTATCCTCTTCATAATTCTTTCCCCCCAAAAAAAATATTTTAAATAATTATAACATTTTTATAAGGAATTTTAAAAACGAATCGATAAATATATCATCGGCGGATATTTCGTTGACAAATAATAGCCCTCTGAAATTCCACCAAAATCAGCGATCAAATCATTGATATCCGCGGTTCCCGTCGGGGAAAAATAATCATATATCTCCTTTGATATACCAGCCACACCGGCAAGAACAAAACCCATCTTCGTATTAAAAAAATAATTACCGATACTGAATATGCTCAGGGAAAATGAATAATGCAGACATTTGTCATAATTCGGTATGCCGGATGGGAAAAAACTCAAGGTTATCAAAGCAATCAAAAGAACCGGGACAAATTTAGTCAATCAAAACTCCCACGTAAATCCAAGACCTCCCACAAAATAGTTGAACGGGAGAGTATCCTCTGCCAGATCATAATCATCAGAAAAAACCAGCATGGACTTTGCAAAACCACTGAAATACAAATTTTCAGTTATAGGCGCGAGGACCTGGAATCCAATTCCGCCGTAAAGATCGAATTTCGAAAAATCCGACAGCGAATCCCAGAAAAATCCAAGTGGTGTCAACAACAGCTCGATAGTAGGAAATTTTTTCATACCATCATAAAGCGTCACATACAAACCTGGCGAGACGAATAACGAGGCTTTTTTACCCATCGTTAAATCAGCACTTACATTGAACCCTGAAATCCCATCGATCGGGATACTGAAATTAACATCTATTCCAGGACATGGAAGTTTTTCCGTACCGTCTGGATTGGAGGCAGCGGCAGCTGCATTAACTCCCAGTTTGAAATCGATGGAAAAAAATAATGTGGATAAAACAATTATAAAAACCAGCAATACTACTTTTTTCATTAAATACACCTCCATAAAACCGCTTTGTTATATTATAACATTTTTTATTTTTGAATGGATTTAATAATGGACCGATCAAATCATTAAATTTATTCCCTCCAAATGCCGTATTTCCTGTCAATTATGAACCTTAAAAATTTTTCGAAAATTCATTAAAATCAATATCACATTATGTTTCACTTTATTCGATAAAATTATTACAATGAAAGTTCATCCTTATTATATAAAATATATCCTGCAAATTATAAAATCAACAAATAAATTTAATAATAAGAAACCATGCACAAAATTTTCACAAAATATATGCAAATATATGCAAATAAAAGAACCCGGGAAGTCATTCAGGGCACAGACAATAATTTTAACGGTTTTCAAGAATTACTTTCACAAATTCAGAAACCTCTTAGTATAGACTGAAGACCATTTGAGATTTGAAAAAAATATATGTATAATAAAAGGAGATATCAACTAAGAGGTGGTCAAATGGCAAACGTATTTGTTGTAACCTCAGGAAAAGGCGGTGTAGGTAAAACCACTATATCTGCAAACATAGGCTGCGCGCTGGCAACCGCAGGGAAAAAAGTGTGTTTGATCGATGCGGATATAGGTTTGAAAAATCTTGATATTGCACTTGGCCTTGAAAACCGTGTGGTTCACACAATCCTGGATGTTACAAACGGAAAAGTAGGAGCACAGGAAGCACTTGTAAGACATAAGCAATTGAAAGGATTGTATTTGTTAGCTGCGTCACAGATAGCAACCAAAGAAATGATTTCTCCCGAAGATATGAAGAAGGTTGTTAACAGTCTTTATAAAAATTTCGATTTTATCATTATTGATTCGCCGGCGGGAATCGAAAGAGGGTTTAGAAATGCCATCGCAGGTGCCGAAAAAGCCATTGTTGTAACAACACCTGAATTGCCTGCTATCACCGACGCAGATAGAGTAATCGGTCTTTTGGAAAATCATGGTATGGATGAAAGTAACATACTTTTGGTAATCAACAGATTCAAAAAAAACATGGTAAAGAAAGGGGATATGCTGACTCAGGAAGATATCAAAGAAAATCTTGCAATCGAAATTCTCGGTATTTTACCCGACAGCGACGCCATTATCGTTGCTACCAACAAAGGGATACCGGTTATACTGGGTGACGATAACCACTCCGCTATTGCCAGAGTGATTAAAAACATTTCTTCAAGACTGCAAGGAGAAGACATCCCCGTAGACAGAGATTTAATTCAACCACAGAGTGGTGGATTTGTTGATTTCTTCAAACGAATTTTCAAAAGAGAAAGATAAGGGGCTGATATTATGTTTTTTGGACTATTCAGAAAAAGAAAGAAAAAAGCTAAAAAAGAAGGTAGCAGAAACGATGCAAAAGACAGATTAAATTCTATTGTGAGTTCAAGAAGGCGTTCGGTCCCCATCCAGGATATTGTTCCTCAAGAGGTCTTAGATGGATCTGAAGTGGATGTTAAAAATCAAATCAGACATTATGTTTCTGAAAAATACAATGTTAAGGAAGAAAATGTTAAAGTTCAATTCGAAGAACATAATGGATACGTTGTCATTATAACCAATGTTGTTTTTCATTAGTAAAATTATCGGAGAAGGTAATTAATCATGATTAAAAAAATAAATCTGAGGACCGGCAAAAGAGAAGAAATACTGGATCTGACTGACATAGTGAAAGAAATCGTAAAAGAAAGTAAAATAGTCGCAGGAACAGTTGTAGTATATGTCCAGCATACCACTGCGGCGGTCGCGATCAATGAAAATGCCGATCCGACGGTCAAGAGTGATTTTAATAATTTTATGAATAAGCTGGTTCCCTACGATATGCCCTTCTCTCATATGGAAGGAAATTCCGATGCCCATATTAAATCAATACTGGTCGGTTCGTCGATAACGATACCAATCTCGGAAGGGAAAATGCTTTTGGGTATATGGCAGGGCATATATTTCTGTGAGTTCGATGGTCCGCGAAATAGAAATGTAATAATAAGTGTAAATTAAAAACCACCACAGGGTGGTTATTTTTTAGGAAAATTATATTTCAAATTCATACCTTATTTCTAACTTTGTGATATACTTTCACAAACATTGTTTTGGGGGAATTTAATTGAGCGGATATAATATACCAAAGGCTACTATTCATAGACTCACAAGGTATTACAGATGTTTAGAACGATTCTTGCTTAATGGAAAACCCAATGTTTCTTCTAAAGAAATGGCTAACAAATTGAACATCAAGCCAAGTCAGATAAGGAAGGATTTATCATATTTCGGCGAATTTGGTAAAAGGGGAGTCGGATACGACGTCAGAGAATTGATGCTCAGCATTGAAAGCATTCTAGGAATGAAGAAAAATTGGAGTTTTTGTATCGTTGGGATTGGAAATCTGGGACTGGCAATTGCAAATTATCCGGGCTTAACAAAGGCGAGGTTCAAATTGAAGGGTGTATTCGATAACGATAAAAGCAAAATCGGTGTCGGTTTGAATGACGATCTGATAATCCAGCCTGTGAGCGAGCTGGAAAAAATCATAAAGGAAAGAAAAATAAGCATAGGAGTACTCACGGTACCGGGAAAATATGCCCAGAAATTATCGGACAGAATGGTGTCGGCGGGCATCGACGGTATTATAAATTTTACACCAGTGAGAGTGATAGTACCAAAGCAGATTATGCTCGAGGAAATTGATATTTCAATTTCATTCAGAACTTTGGCATTTCAGATAAATTTAAATTTATAAATATTCAGGTGAATCAAATTGTTGGTAGCAATTGTTGGAGGAAGCGGAGCCGGAAAAACTTCTGTTGCGTATAAAATAAAAGAACATTTCAAGGCGAGGTCGGAAATTTTATCCATGGACGATTATTATGCTGATTTAGAGGAAGGTATCGATCCTCACAGCATCAATTTTGACAGTCCGTTTTCATTCGATCTCGAACTGTTCAGAGAACATCTGTCACAGTTGAAAAGTAATACCGCAATAAAGGTCCCGGTGTATAATATGGTTACGTACAGACGGGAAAAGGGAGAATATAAACTTTTTAAACCCAGGCCTTTGATAATATGTGAAGGATTGTTATTACTTTACAAAAAGGAGTTCAGGGATCTTTTCGACTTTTCAATCTACATAGATGCTCAATCGGACGAGAGACTGATTCGAAGGATAGAAAGAGATACGGTTGAAAGAGGCAGAACTCTTGAAAGTATAATAAAACAGTACAGAAAATTCGTCGCACCCTCATTTCAGAATTTTATCGAACCTCAAAAATATTTTTGTGATATTATTTTACCCGAAGGTGTAAATAACAGAGCCGGGTTATCGGTAATAATCAATGCAATTGAAAATATGATAAAGTTTTAATTTTTAATATTAATGTTTTTTTATGGTTTATAATTAGATTAAAGGTTTAAGTTTTTATCGGAGGTGAAGTCTTGCAGAAGCGATTGTTAATTTTTCTATTTCTTTTACTAATATCCGTTGCCTTTTCCGGATACTTCGATACAGTAATAGATTATTTCAATGATTATGTATCCGAATACCAGAATGAATCCATTGACTCTCCATTAATTCTAAAACTCAAGGAAGACATGCGAAATCTTGGTCTCTACAGACTTTATAAACTACAGATGGTAGGTAGTATAGACAAAAGGGAAAGCGCTATTTCGATAGCGGATCTTTTAACTGAACATATGGAACTTTTAGATGAGAATACCTTTGAAAATTATCAGAGCAAAATTGCTTACGGTGCTTTTCTGGGTTGGGTGATTACCCAATTCTCCGATCAGTCTTTTCAGCTGGGTACGTTGAACACAATGCCCGCATATAATGACAGTTATAACAGTTTTTTGTACGCTTCAAGGGACTGGGCTTCGATTGTTTACCAGAATTGGATTTCCTATGCTCTCGGTCTGTCAGAGGAAAAACCCTATCTATTCCCAGAAGATATCAAAAAATCCGATTCTTTGAGCGAATATAATTTAAAAGAATTAGAAATCGACGACAATAATGTGGAAATTATAAAAGAATTAACCAATGAAGCGGTAATTGAACAGATAAACATTGCAGTAAACAGTATTTCCTCAAAAAAATATGATGTGAGCAAAATCTTCAAAGAAGCGGTCACAGAGAAAGTGTCGATTATGGCTAAAGATATCCCTGAAGATCTTAGGGAAAAGGCCGAAGAACTCTTCACATTGTGGTTGTACAGATCTTTCTCTTTGATTGAAACCGCTCCTTATTATCCTCAGGATCTTCCGGTAACGGAAAAAGCAATTCCGGATTTCACCACGCAAATAATCAACTCAGAAAGTGAATATGAAGTGGTCGAAAATTTTTTAAATGCCAACGAAGATCTTAAAACAAAGATACTGATGAACGCAAAAGTTCAGAAGATGATGTTGAATAACGTCGATATAAATCCGGTGAAGCTTATACAGAAAGATATTGAAAGCGAATCAAAGAAAGTGGTCGCCCCCTTCACTATAAACATGGGGAACATCAAAAATGAGTTATCCGCGGAATTGATAAAAGCGCAACCTAAAAGTCTAGACCTGAGTTGGTTGAGATTTGTTTTGTATATAGCATTGATCTTGATAGCATTTTTCCTGGTAAAGAGCTTAAAGAAAATCATTTTCCCCTTGATAGTCTTACTGGAATTTTGCTATCTTTTGTTTATGGCAAATATTATAACCAATATCGTAGATATTTCCTTCTATGCCATTACTATCGTTCCACTGTCAATTTTCACTCTTTTACTGGTCGTTTCAAAATTATTATCGAATAAAAACAAGAAGACTCTCATCGATCTGCTCAAATTAGTTATATTGGTTTTAGTATTTGTTTTACCCTTTATAAAACTTTACCCGGAAGTTCCAGAATTAAAAATGGATAACTTCTCCGATTTTTACAGTTCTCCATATTACAATGAATTAAAATCCGATCTGTACGAATCGGACAGTTCTCTTATAAACATAGCGCAAAGGGATCTTTATTCAATTATAAGCAGTGAACTCTCCGATTTGAAAAGGGAATACAATACAGTAATCAAAAACAATCTGAATGACTTCATAGTGAACACCGAAACTGAAGTTTCAATAAGGAACGACAAGATATCCCTTAAGATACCCATTTTCAACGATTACATGTCTATAGAAAATCAAAGTGTCTACGGCGCAAGCATCGAACAGCTTCAAAGACTCATCGCAAAATTCGAAAGAGAAAGCAAGGCGAGTTACGGCAATTTTTTAAGCGCTTCGGGAAATTACAGTGATTTAAGTGAACAAATAGTGAGATATTCGGGAGAACCCCTGAGAGTGGAATTCTCAAAATATGTAGCTGAAAATTTGACTGTGAAGGAAGAATATGAACCCGCTTATGAAATTGTAAGCAACAGAATTGTAGATGAATTGAATCTGGAGCCCAAAGCAGCCAATATAGTCGTTTCAAGAGAAAAGAGTTTCATACTTCTCGCACTGGCAACCATATTGTTTGCCGTAACAGTCGTTCTTTTTAAAAAGCCATACTTAGTTTTGGGTGAATCAATTTTTATGATCATCGCATTGATCGTTTTCTGGATAAATTCCAGTAAATTGGATATATACATTCAAACAAACGCCCCAATACTGAAAATAACCACTAAATCTGGTTTGAATCCAATATTCATAATCATATATTTTATAATAATTGTACTTGGAATTTTAATCTCATTTAATCTTTTGAAAGGGAGGGAACAAAAGTGAAAAAAATTATTTTGATGGTAGCACTTATTTCTTTACTTGTAGTGTCGGCATTCTCATTAAAGGTTTTCATGGTTACAGACGTTGGAGGATTGGGAGACAAATCATTCAATGATGGAACATGGGCAGGTATCGAGGAGGCAGCGGAATACCTTGGACTGGAAACAGCATTTGTTCAGTCGAAGGAGCAGGCAGACTATATACCTAATCTATCAAACGCAGCAAAGGAAGGCGACATAGTTTTTGCTGTCGGTTTCATGATGACTGATGCGTTGATCGATGTTGCAGCACAGTTTCCGGATACATATTTCATCGGAATCGATATCGAAACCACAGAAGTCTATAACAACATTGCAACTTATCTGTTCAAAGAACAGGAAGGTGCTTTCTTAGTCGGTTATTTAGCAGCTGCCGTTACTCAGAGCAACAAATTAGGTTTCGTAGGCGGAATTGCAATACCTCCAGTTGAAAGATTCAGATATGGTTACGAGGCGGGTATTAAAACTTACGAAGAATTGAATGGCAAAACTATTGAATTAATCAAGGGTTATGCAAATGATTTCAACGATCCTAAAAAGGGTAAGGACTTAGCTGTCGCACAATTTGCAGAAGGTGCAGATATCGTTTTCCATGCAGCGGGAACTTGTGGTAACGGTGTTATTGAAGCCGCACAGGAAAAGGGCGCTCCTTACTATGCAATTGGTGTTGACGTAGATCAGGATTACATGGCACCTGGAAGAGTTTTAACAAGTTCAATGAAAAGAGTGGACGTTGCCGCTTACGATGCTGTCCTCTCCGTTGCACTTGGAACATTTGAACCAGGAAATCATGTTTTGGGTATAGTTGAAGATGGTGTTGGAATTTCACCGATGAACTACACTAAGGATGATGTAGATCCAATAGTTCTGGAAGAAATTGAAATATTGAAAAATTTAGTAAAAGAAGGCACAATAATTATTCCTGATACTCAAGAAGCACTCGATGCATTCATAGTACCAGAAATAGTATTTTAATTTTTCTTCGGGGCGGAAAAACGCCCCGATTTACTAAAAAGATCAGGTCCTGATCTTTTTAGTAAGTCTAATTAGGAGGTGAGCGTGTGGAATCCAATATGAAGGGAAATATTGATTATTCATCTTATGCCGTAGTTATGAAAGACATTGTCAAACAATTTCCTTCCGTATTAGCAAACGATAAAGTGAATTTTTTTGTAAAAAAAGGAGCGATTCATGCTTTAGTTGGTGAAAATGGAGCAGGAAAATCCACACTTATGAATCAATTATACGGTTTATATTCACCAAACAGCGGAGAAATTTACATAAATGGAGAAAAATGTAAAATAAAGGGCCCGAAAGATGCCATAAAATATGGAATCGGAATGGTACATCAACACTTTATGCTTATCGATAATCAAACCGTATACGAAAATGTTGTGCTCGGTTTGGAACCGAAAAAAGGAGTTTTTCTGAACAGGAAAAGGGCAAAAAAAGAAGTTAAAAACCTTTCGGAAAAATACGGCCTTCAGGTGGATATAGATTCTAAAATAGAAGATATTTCTGTCGGTATGCAGCAGAGAGTAGAAATACTTAAAATTCTTTACAGAGGTGCGGATATTCTGATTTTCGATGAGCCCACCGCAGTACTGACCCCTCAGGAAACCGATGAACTGTTCGAAGTAATGAAACTGTTGCAGGAAAAGGGGAAAACCATAATTTTCATAACTCATAAATTGTATGAGGTCATGGCCATAACCGAGAAAGTAACCGTTATGAGACTTGGAAAGGTAACGGGAGAAATCGAAACCAAAGATACGAACCCGAAACAACTGGCTACGATGATGGTAGGAAGAGAAGTACTTCTGAGAGTTGAAAAAGATGCTCCGAAACTCGGAAAAAAGATACTTTCGGTGAGTAATCTCTGGGTAAAGGATAACAGGCAATTAAACGCTGTAAAGGGAGTTAATTTAGAAATAATGGCAGGAGAAATTCTGGGAATTGCAGGTGTAGCGGGAAACGGTCAGACCGAATTTATCGAAGCCATTACGGGACTGAGAAAAGTCGAAGATGGTAAAATAATTCTCAACGGTACCAATATAACCAATTTTTCTCCCCTGCAGATAAGAGAACAGGGAATAACACATATTCCTGAAGACAGAATAAAAAGAGGTTTGATTGAGGAATATCCAGTTTATTATAATATGATTCTTGGAAAGCATGAAGAAAAACCCTTTTCTGAAAATGGGTTTCTTAATTCCAGATTCATAACCGATTATTCTACAAAACTCGTTGAAAAATATGATGTGAGACCCAGAAATATAAACATGCTGGCGGGAAATCTTTCCGGAGGTAACCAGCAAAAGATGGTAGTGGCAAGAGAGCTCGATGCCACTCCTTCACAACCCAAAATGGCTGTAATATCTCAACCCACAAGGGGGCTCGATATAGGAGCGATTGAATATATTCACAAAACCATAATATCAATGAGAGATAAAGGTATAGGAATTCTTCTTATCTCGATGGAACTCGATGAGATATTTTCTCTCTCCGACAGGATAATCGTGTTCTTCGAGGGAGAAACCATCGGCGAAGTCACTCCCGATGAGATTACAAGAGAAGAAATCGGCCTGATGATGGCAGGAAGCAAAAACGTTTTTCACAGTACAGAGCGAGGTGAATCTGATGAAACAAAATAAACTATACGCTTTTCTCGTACCGGTCATTTCTGTAATAATTGCTCTACTGATCGCATCGGTAATAATTTTATCGGTCGGAAAAAATCCTATCGAAGCCTATTCTATAATGATTACAGGGGCCTTCGGCGGTTCGGAGCAAATAGCCGATACTCTGGTCAAGATGACTCCTCTGCTCCTTACGGGACTTGCCGTAGGATTCGGTTTCAGAGCCGGTATCTTCAATATCGGTGCCGAGGGTCAAATGACAATGGGGGCACTTTTAGGAGCGGTAGTGGCGATGAATATCGGATCGGTTCCCTCGGTTATCGCCATCCCCATATGTATAATATCGGGAATGATAGGAGGAGCCTTATGGGCTTCCATTGCGGGTTTCTTAAAGGCTTTCACGGGGGCTCACGAAGTTATCACAACGATCATGCTGAACTGGATCGCGGTTAATCTTTCCTCATTCATGGTCACGGGACCTCTCGCCGTCGGTTCGGGTACACCCAAGAGTCCTGAAATTGCCGATTCCGCAAAGCTGCCCGTTGTTTTAAAGGTACAGGCATCCGAAATGAGTATAGCTATATTCATAGCCGTGGTCGTCGCGATAATAATGTATGTATATCTCGAAAAAACAACTTCCGGTTACGAATTGAAGGGAGTCGGGTTCAACCCTTACGCCGCAGAATACGGTGGTATAAGTATCAAAAAGAGTATTATAATGACAATGGCAATAAGTGGTGCTCTGGCTGGGATGGCTGGAATAGTGGATATTTTAGGAGTTCCACCAAATAGATTTGTCGGCGAACTGTCAGGAGGTCGTGGTTTTGATGGAATTGCGATAGCTTTGATAGGTCGTAATAACCCGATAGGAATCATTTTTGCCGCCTTGCTTATAGCGGCTCTAAGAACAGGATCAAATGCCATGCAGGTGCAGGCACAAATTCCCGATGACATCGTTTCAATAATTCAGGGTATAGTCATTTTCCTCGTTGCATCGGAGAGAATCGTTTACAGCTTGATGCAACTCACTAAAAGAAAGAAAGGAAGTGCTGCGGCATGAGTTGGATAGAAGCGATCTTCAATATTTTAGTCAATCCGCTTTTTTACCAAATGGCACTTTTATCTGCTACCCCTCTCATATTTGCTTCAATTGGGGGTACATTCAGTGAAAAAACGGGTGTAACCAATATAGCTTTGGAAGGAATTATGCTGATGGGAGCGTTCATTTCCATCGTATTCACATATTTAACCGGGAACCCCTGGATAGGTATTTTAATGGCAGTTGTGGTTGGAGTCGGTTTTACATGGTTCCATGCCTGGGCAAGCATAAGATGGTGTGCGGACCAGATAGTAAGTGGAACGGCTCTGAATATTATCGCTCTGGGTTTGACGGCTTTTCTGATGAAACCGATATTTGGAAACGAAGGCAGGACAGATTTCATAGGAAGGGTTCAAAATATCAAACTGGAATTCATGAAAGATGTTCCTTTCTTCGGAGATATTTTCTACGATTTAAGTCCGTTCGTTTACCTGGCTTTGATTTCTGTTTTATTTTCATGGATTTTATTCTACAGAACCCCTCTGGGCCTTAGGATGGCGGCCGTTGGGGAAAATCCCGAAGCTGCAGACACTCTGGGAATAAATGTTTTTGGAACCAGATATTTCGGCGTACTCGCCGGTTCTGTTTTTGCCAGTCTCGGCGGAGCGTTCTTATCCGTTGGTGAACTGGGAAGTTTTGGAGAAAACATGATACACGGGAGAGGTTTTATAGCTCTGGCTGCGATGATTCTCGGGAACTGGAATCCCGCGGGAGCCCTGTTGGCTTCATTGCTTTTCGGAGCTGCAGAAGCGATGAATTTACAACTGCAGAGCAGTTCGATAATTTCCGTTCCGAATACGGTCAAACCTCTGTTCAATATGCTACCGTTCATAATAACTCTCATAGTCGTTGGCGGGTTCGTTGGAAAGTCAAGATCCCCGGCGGCAGACGGTACTCCTTATGAAAAGAAGGCCTAAAATAAATGAGGATCAGGAAACTGATCCTTTTTTTAATCACATTATATGAATGTATTCATAATCAATTCCGCTCCCGGTGTCGGTAAAACGAGTTTAATGAACAATCTTCAAAGCAGATTAAAAAGGGGTTACGCATTTCTCGACGGAGATGATCTGGGAAGAGTGATACCGCATGTGTTAAACACCGGATGGCTCAATTTAATTCAGGACAACATCGTTTCATGTATCGATAATTTTGACAGATATAAAATAAAAAATTGTATTGTTTCTTTTGTATTCCCAACAAAAGAAAGACTGGAAAGATTGTACTGTTTTTTAAGGAAAAGAAATCATGAGATTTATCATATTATTCTGTTCTGTGAAAAAAACAGACTCATTGAAAGAATACAAGCAAGAAATTCACAGAAGATAATCGAGATATGGTATTCTCCAGAATATGATTCCATGATAAGAGATCTGAATTGTGATTATAAATTCGACACAAGTGATATGAATATGCATGATCTGTGCGACGAAGTGTACAAGGTTATTTCAGATATAGGGGAGGTGTGAAGTATTACGTTCGAATATATCGATCTGACAAGACTCATTCAGGATGGACTTAAAGCTTATCCAGGCGACAGAAACACGATTCTGAAAAAATCAAAATCTCTTGAAAAAGACAATTACAACAATTATCTTCTTGAAACCGGTATGCATACGGGAACTCATATAGATTCTCCGATGCATCTCACGGACAGTCCGGATTTTTTATGCGAATATCCACTGGATTGTTTCATCGGACGTGGCGTGATCATCGATGCGGAAGAATTGAAAAGAGATAAAAACGGAAAAAAGTTTCACACCAAAATAAAAAACAGGGATATAGTCCTGCTCTACACGGGAAAAGCGAAGCTCTTTGGAAGTGACGAATATTTTTGAATACACACCGGATATTTCCGAAGCGTTCTTAAATCTGCTCATCGAAAAAAACATAAAGATGCTGGGTATGGATTGTTCATCACCGGATAAATTTCCTTTCCCCGTTCACAAAAAATTATTCGCAAATAAAACACTTATGGTGGAAAATCTGACGAATCTTGATTCCCTGCTGAACGCTGAAGAATTCGAAATCATAGCATTGCCTTTGAAAATTGAAGCTGATTCATCAATTGCAAGGGTAATTGCAAAAATAGAACATTAACGACCCTCACCCTCCTCAAAAAGTGCGCGCAGAATGTCACAATCGGGACAGAAGAGTTTCCTGTCCGAAGTGTTGTTCTTTGCATCGAGTTCTCCGATGAACGGATCCGTACCGCAATTCTCACAAACGGTACAATCCTGCTCCGAAAGAGCCACAGCATATCTGAAAGATTTCAAAAACCCGTTGTAATTCAACTCAACGGTAGAATCCGCAGCCAGTTCAATCCCGACTGTGTTGGATTCGAAACGATTGTTTTCGATCACGCCATTTTCAATTCCCACAAGAAAAGCACCCATGAGATTGTTTACCATGGAACTGTCATGAATTCTCAGATTAGTGATTTCATAAGAATATATTCCCGTTCCACTGTTTAAAAAAGCACAATTATTTATCGAAACATTATCCGAATACATACAAAATATTCCATTTCCATTGAAAGTGTCGTCCGCTTTGAGATCATTCGACAAGCCTTCAAAAATAGTTTTTTCGATATTCGCATCTCCTCCATTAATGGATAATCCTATGCTGGTAGTTCTGAATTTACAACCGGTAACTGTCAACTCCGCTCCCGTACTCTTCAAAATGATACTCTCTGCTTCGAATGAAACATTATCGATTTGAACTTCCACATCTCCTTTTATTCTTACCAGAGGTTTTTTTTCATCCCTCTTTTTAAGCAGAACTTTTCCGACTCCATTTATGTTGAGTGATTTGTATATTTCTATATTTTCGCTGTAAGTGCCTTCGTATATAAAAATACTGTCTCCACCGGAAGAAACTTCGATAACTTCCGTAAGTGAAGTGTATTCTTTATCCGGACCAACATCGTAAATGTTCCGGCTGAACCCGATCACCAACAGAGAAATAATCATAAATAACAAAATCACTCTTTTCATTATCATACCCCCTTTATAAATTTATTTTACAATATTTAACAATCTCCGGTGTTTTAATCCAATGACAAATGTGAGATAATTTCTAAAATAAAAAAATGGAGAGATTATGACTTTTAAAAGAGGAATCATCGTTGGTTTACCCGTTTGTTTAGGCTATATACCCATAGCGATCGCTTATGGATTACTTGGAATATCGTTCAACATCCCATCACATATAATTCTGTTGCTTTCTGTGATCGTTTTTGCGGGTGCAAGTCAGTTTATCGGAATAGGATTGATCGGAATCGGGGCATCACCCTTTGAAATTATTTTCACAACATTCATGGTCAACATCCGTCACCTCCTGATGAGTGCATCCCTGGAAAAAAGGGTGAATAAAGATACTCCAATCCTTTACCGGATTTTAATTTCCTTTGGAATAACGGATGAAACCTTTTCGCTGCTATCATTTCAGAAAGATAAAAAACTGAATTACAGATTCATACTGGGTGTAAATACAATCGCCTATTCTTCCTGGGTTCTGGGAACTATGATTGGAATTTCAGTTGGCAATATAATCCCGGAATCCCTGGCTCTTGCGATGAATTTTTCTCTGTATGCGATGTTCATCGCCCTGCTGGTACCCGCCGCCAAAAAATCCTTAAAAATAACTTTAATTGCGATATTGAGTGCCGGAATTCACATTTTAATCAGATTCATATTCCCACTCATATCAATAGGATGGAGTATCGTTATTTCAACAATAATCGCTTCTACCGTGGGCGTATTCTTATTCGATGGAGAAAATCACAATGAAGAATGAATTACTGTTTGTGGCAATTGGAATGATGGTAGTTACATTCATTCCAAGATTGATACCGATGCTGTTTATGAAAGATGTCAAACTGCCTGAAAAACTGAATAAATTTCTATCTTTAGTACCATATGCGATACTTGGCGCACTGATTTTTCCGTCCGTTTTTGAAACCTCGGAAAATCTGCCTGCCGTTATTTTAACTTTGATAATCTGTTTCGCTGTTTCTTACATTGGATTGAACCCAACAATCGTTGTAATTATCTCAATAGTGAGCATATACTTATTCAATATTATTCTTTAAAGGAGGTATAAATGCAATTCATTTATTTTCTAGCGCTGACCGAAAGATTAATCGATGATTCCAACTGGACTGAAGAAGATGAAATAATCGTTTCCGAACATTTCGAGAGATTATCCCGGTTGAAGAAATCCGGGAAGCTGATACTCGCGGGAAAAACTTCGGACAGGGATCCTATAGGCATCGTAATATTCAATGCCAAAGATTACTATGAAGCCGTTGAAATTATGAATGATGATCCTGCAATAAAAAAAGGAATAATGCTGGGGAAGTTAAGGCCTTACAAAGTCGTACTGCTGAGTGAAGAAAACAATTTGTAATTAAAATTATACGTTACCCCCCTTGGGTTTTAAGAAATTTTTAAGTTTTCATTGATAAACTCTTTTAACGATCTTTAAAGGAGTGTACTATGAAAAGATTGAATATAATTTTAATTTGCATTATCATTTCGATTTCGGCGGTTACATTTTCTGCAAATCAATTGCCAGGCGAAACGAAATCCTTCGGTTTTATAGGGTCCGGTAGCTCTGAAACAGCCGATACTGAAAATGAAACCCTTGGTGAAAAAAGTCTGCCGAACAGCTTTATCGGTTCCAGTAACTCCGTTTCACTGGCAACCGAAGAGAGCAAAAACCTTTCCCAGCCATATTTCACCGATAGTCTTTCACTGAAAATACTGCTGGTGTTGATCTTCTCCACGGCGGCGATATTAATAGCATGGAAGAGAAAATTCAAGTACAGAAAACCTTTTTTGATAACATCAACAGTCATACTGGGTTTCCTGATGGGAGGCTTTTTATGCCCTTCACTGACCATTCAGAACTTGATTTACAGATATGAAACGGCATATTTGATTCTATTTTTAATTCCACTGGTGATAACCTTTGTTTTCGGGAGAGTATACTGTGGATATGTCTGTCCATACGGCGCCATTCAGGAACTTATAAACGTCAAAAATATAAAAATCCCGAAAAAAGCGGACAGATATCTCAAATATATCAAATATATCCTTTTGATTACATTGCCCGTTATTTCAATAATAGTGGGGTATGAATTCGGATTCGAAGCTCCTTTTAAAACGGTGTTCAATTTCTCATTTCTTCTGGTACCACTGATCATAACGATAGGCTTTGCGTTTATTTCGATCTTCTCAAACAGGTTTTTCTGTAGATATATCTGTCCTTATGGAGCCCTGATGGGCTTGATATCAAAAATATCCCTGTTCAGACTTTTCAAGGATGAGGATTGCATCAAATGCGGATTGTGTGTTAAGGCTTGCCCTCAGGGAGCCATGTGCTCACCGGGTGAAAGTAAATCGGAATGTATAATGTGTGGAAAATGTATTGAAAAATGTCCTAAAGATTGTTTAAAAATAAAAGGAGGAAAAAAATGAAAAAATATTTATTGTTCATAATAGCGGTTACCTTAATTTCAACTTTCGGTTTCTCGTGTATCATGACCTTTGAACCCTCTTACATCTCCGGAAATCTGGGAGATTTGAAGGTTTTCAAAATTACCATAGTTAAGGAACACGGGGCGAAATGCACACTGGATTCGATGGACGATTACCACTTTGAATTCGAAAATGCTCAGGTAACAGGTTACACAGATTGGGAGCAGGTCAGTTATGACACTTACGAAAAATATTTTCAGATAAGTCTCTCGGAGACGGGAAACGGTAGTGTTAAGATATGGAAGGACTGTTCAAAGGAAGGATACGATGAAAAGGTCCTGAAAATATCTATAGATAATAATTTGAGCCTCACATCATCTCTTATGAACGGAGATTTTCCCCTGGAAACCGATCTCTCCACAGAAAATTTCAAAATCTATGAATTCGATATCGCAGAAACAGCCATTTTAAATGAACTGGAAAACGGACTCACTTTATATGAAGAACTGGAACTGTTCCCGGGAGAATATTATGCGGTTTATTCAGAAGATTTCAACAGTGCGATTGCCGTTTTCAACGACCATTTTCTGTACAGGTTCGATCACTACATAGCTTATTACAGAGAATAAAAAAGGGGAAATGTATCCCCTTTTTATGTTGTGGACAGGAATTTCTTTGAAGTCAGTGCAACAAGGCCCAGACCCACACCTGCAAAAACCACATTTATGAGAATGAATGTTCCAGCGGAAATATCTGCCATACCTGTGGTGTACCTTATCAAGATTCCGGTGTACTTTAACGGGAAAAAATAGGCGACAACTTTCATAGCCTCAGGAAGCATGTTCTCAGGGAAAAATATTCCTGAAATAAACATCATGAAGGTCATTAAAATGCTGCCCGCGGTTTCCGCACTCTCAGGTTTTTTGAAAATCAAAAGCAACAATATTCCATATCCCATCATGGCTATTGTAGAAGTCAAAACGACTATTATGAAAAGAATCCATTGAAATTCAAGTTGGGCATTGAACATGACAAAACTAACCAGTATTACGATAAAGACCGATACATAACTCATCAACAAACGCACCAGTGTGCTGGACAGCAAAAATGTAGACGGATTGATCGGCGTTACGGATATCCTGCTCAGAACCCCCGTTTTTTTATATCTTCCAAACAGATTTATGACCGAAAACATTCCGGCACTGAGCATCGATAATGATATTATTCCGGATAGCAAATAATCGAAGTCCGAAGCCGCTTTTCCATCTATTCCCTCTGGGATTTCGGTTACTTCTATGACATCCGTGAAGTTATTGACGGATTTTTCCACCACATTTTCAACTATATTGCCCATCATGCTCATTTCACTGTTCTTCTGCATGTCACCTTCAACATAGAGTATGCTTATTTCCTTCTCGGATATGACGGCTCCTGCCGTTATATCTACGTCCTTTACTGCTTTATTCATAGAATCCAGATCATCGTATACGGTCACATAGTAAGGAAGATTTTCCTTCAGTGCGTTTTCAAGTTCCGAAGAATATTCTGTTAAATAGACACCTATTCTCATATCCGGAGTGTCATCGAAAGTGTTGCCTCCATAGAGCGCTCCAAATATCAGCAAAAATATCAGGGGGAAAAACATAGTAAAGAATACTTCTAGTTTATTTCTCAACGATTCTATAGCAAAAGCCTTAAAAATCGTTTTAAATTGTTTTGATTTACTCATAACCCATCACCCTTTTAAACTTAATAAAGAAAATCACGATTGCTCCAGCCAACCATATCAGTGGAACCAGGAACAATCCAGAAAAATCCATCTGCAATGTTGTAAGTCCTATAAGCCTTCTCATCATCTCGATCAAATACGTCGTTGGTAAAACGTAGGTGATCCAACGAATCGCCCATGGAAAAGATATGACAGGAAACCAGAGTCCTCCCAGAAACATAAATAAATAATTGACGATCTGCGATACTCCGATCAGTGTTGTGAATTTTTTTACCAGAACGGCCATCATCATTCCTACACTCAGCATGACCACCAGTGAAAACAATAAAACACCTATGAACTGCGGCGAATAAAGTCTCGGGTCATTTATTCCACTGATGAAACCCGCATAAAGATAGACTACCGCAGTCGACAGAACACCAACAAGTGCTGTTTTCAATAGATAAGCCGAAAAATAGAACAGTGGAGAAATAGGAGCAGAAAAAATCTTTTTGTTCGTCCCCCTCTCCTTAGCATCCAAAAGACCCATGGGCATATTGAAAACCGAAACTATTATATAAGACATCAAAAGAATACTCAACAAATAATAAACATCATAACTGAATGTCTGGCCTTCCGAACTAACGGGATCCAGATCTGTTGCATAATCCTGAAAATCATTATTCTGTCTTTTTTCTATTTCGGTATTAACACCATTCATTATCTGGATGACGATACCCTTGGAAATCTCCGAAAATTGATTTCCACTGAAATAATAAACGTTCAAATTGGCCGCCCCGATCTGCGAGTTTTCGATCATGATTTCCGAAGTTATTTTGGCACTGGTCCCATCCGGAATCTGAAGTACAACATCCTGCTTATCTCTTCTCAACTGGGCGACGGCTTCATTCACATCATCGTATTCCGTTATTATCAGGGGACCATTCTCTCCGCTGACCTGAGTCAGGACCGTGTCAAGAATCGTACCCAGCCCGGTGAATTCCTCTTCTTTGACAAGTCCGATTCTCACCTTAAAATCACCTTCGGAAAATCCGCCAAAAATTGAAGAAAAAATTATAAAGAGCACCACCGGAAATACCACAGCCCAGAATATAGTTTGAAAATCTCTGAAATCATTTTTAATCAATCCAGTAAAAAACGAAAAGAATTTCCTCATCAAACCACACCTTAATCTCTTAACGATCGTCCTGTCAGGACGAGGAAAACATCTTCCAGATTCATCTTTCTGATCGTTATATTTTCAATATAAAAGTTCTCGCTGTGGGATATATTAAAAATTATAGAAAGTGTCTTTTCAACATCCTCCGTTGGTAAAGAGTATCTGTTTTTTTCTATTTCTTTAAATCCTTCGATTTTCTTCAGTTCCTCCGGAATTCCATCCACTTTATCGAGACTGAATTCGACATATTTACCCTTATTGACGGAATCAAGCAATTCCTGGAGAGTGCCTCTGGCGATTATCTTTCCATGATCAAAAATAATTATCTCATCCGCCAGAATCTCGGCCTCTTCCATGTAGTGAGTAGTGATAATGATCGTCTTTCCATGGATTTTAAGGTTTTCTATTTTCTCCCAGAGCATCCTTCTCGCCTGAGGATCCAATCCCGTGGTCGGCTCATCCAGAAAAACGATATCCGGATCGTTTACTATAGAAACGGCCACCGCCAGTCTCTGGAGCTGGCCTCCGGAAAGATTCTTGACCTTACTCTTCTGTTTTTCACCGAGAGACATCATATCTATCAATTCCGAACTTTTCAAAGCTTTTCTGTACAATCCCCCGAAGAACTCCAATGTCTCTTTAACCGTAAGATTCTCTAAAAAGGCGGATTTCTGCAGTTGAACACCCATTCTTTCTTTTATTTCCTTGGTTATATGAACAGGTTTCTCTCCAAAATATTCTATTTCTCCCGAGTCTTTTTTTCTCAAGCCCTCGATCATTTCAACAGTAGTACTTTTTCCGGCCCCATTTGGACCAAGAATAGCTAAAACATCGCCCTTATTCACTTCAAAGGATATGCCATCTACCGCTTTGACTTCTCCGTATTGTTTTTTTAAATCAGTTACTTTGAGTACACATTCGCTCATTAAATCACCTCTCTGAAAAAGATAATGATACAATCTTATATTTTAACAAAATTATAAGGAAAATTTATTATAATAAAATATGTTTTATGAAATTAACGTCAAAAAAGCTATCTCAAAAACAAAGATACCTGTTTCATACTATACCATAAATCCCTATATCGGATGTACTGTTGGCTGCAGATATTGTTTTGCGCAGTTCATAGGACAGTTCAAGAATACTGCGGGTAAATGGGGCAAGGATGTTTATATCAAAAAAAATTTGATAGAAGTGCTGAACAGAGAAATAGGAAAAACCCCTTACAGAAATTTTTTCATATCGACAAATTGTGACGCATATCAACACATAGAGAAAAAATATGAATTGACGCGAAATATTCTGAAAAGATTGATCTCCTATGATTTTCCGATATTCATTATGACGAAATCGAATTTAATCTTGAGAGATATAGACCTGTTGAAACTTTCAAAAAAAGTGTACATCATGATAACTGTAACGACCGATAATGATGACATGAGAAAAATTTTCGAACCGGGAGCAAATTCGATTCCGGAAAGAATAGAACTGATTGAGAAGCTGAACGGACACAATATTCCGACGGATGCCTTTATAGGACCCGCCTTACCTATGAATTCAAAAAGACTCGCAAATCGATTGGTCAATCTGGTTGGAAAAGTTCATATAGATGATTTAAACTATAAGTACAGAGTCAGAGATCTCTATAAAAAATATAAACTCGAAAAATGGCTCAATGAAGAGAGTTTTACCAGGATAAAAAACGACTTTTTCGAGGTTTTCGGAAAGGACAGAATATCATAAAAGAGAAAAAATAAATTCAGTGGTAGAAAGAAAAAGATAAAATAATTCAGAATAAATTCAATGTATGTAGGCGAAGAGGCTCTGAAAAGGATGGAAGAATAAGGGTACGACGGATCCCACTTTTTTATCCGGAGATTTAAAGGTGCTGTAAACGACGAGAACGGGTAAAATATTATTCAAAAATGGAGGTTTTAACTATGTTTAGAACAGTAATGGGTGTTTTGCTGGACAACAGAAAAAATAACGCGACATCGGTACAGAAAATTCTAACTGACTGGGGTTGCTTTATCAAAGTCAGACTCGGGTTGCATGACGGAATTTTAAACACGTGTTCCGAATCCGGACTGCTGATACTTGAACTAGTTGGAGATACTGAAAAACATGAGGAACTGAAGAAGGAACTGAATCTACTAAAAGGTGTTAAAGCAGAAATCATGAGGCTTGACCTAGAATAACAGGGGGAGGTATTATTTTGTACAAATTTCCAAAATATTTTTATTCAGATGTGAGAATTGAGAAAGTATTTCAGACCGTAATCCAGAATACCATGGGCAAATATGACGAGATAAAGGAAAAGGAGTATCAGGGAGCTTTTTTAAGGCTGTATGATGGTGAAAGATGGTACTATTCATCAATCACAGAAATCGAATCGATACAGGAAGAACTGGATAAACTCGCAGAACTCGCTCATAAAAACAGGTCCATCGACAATAATCCCGTCGTCAAAAACTTTGAGGTCAACGTCGGGGAATATTTCAAATTTCAAGGGGACAACTCTGTGAAGAAAGTTGAACTTCAGAGAAAAAAGGAACTTCTGAACGAATGTATCCCGATCGTTTCAAAAAACGAATTCGTGAAAGCCTGGCGATTGAATTACATGGATAAAAACCATGTGAAACATTTTTATTCCAGTAAAGGGGCCGATTTAAAATTCGATACCCAGATTTGCGGATTTCGAATTTACTATAAACTGACCAATGGAGACAAAAATTTCGAAGATCTCTTCATTAAGGCTGCAGATAATTTTGATGATCTCCTGAATTGTTCGGACGAAGTGAAAAAATACTTCAACGCTTCGATCAATTTCCTAAATGACTCCGTAGATGTCATACCCGGCAAATACCCCGTGGTCCTTTCGCCTGACGTTGCGGGTGTATTCGCACATGAGAGCTTTGGACACAAGAGTGAATCGGATTTCATGATCGGAGATAAAACCATGATGAAGGAATGGGAGATCGGTAAAAAAGTCGGGAGTGATATTCTATCCATTGTAGACGACGGCAATCAGCCCGGTTCAGGTTTTGTACCATTCGACGACGAGGGAACTAAAGCAGAGGAAACTTACCTGATAAAAAACGGCATCTTATCCGGCAGACTTCACAGTTCCGTAACGGCGGCATCCCTGGGAGAATCGTTAACCGGAAATGCGAGAGCCATAAACTTCGAATACGAGCCCATCGTGAGAATGACTTCCACCTACATAAAGCCTGGAACGAAATCTTTCAAAGAGATCATAAAGAATATAGATAAAGGGGTTTATATCGAATCATTCAATCATGGTTCCGGCATGTCCACATTCACCATAGCTCCAAAAACGGCCTTCATGATAAGAGATGGAAATATCGCAGAACCCGTTAAAATATCGGTTGTCACAGGAAATGTTTTTGAAACACTCAACCTTATTGAAGATGCAACTAAAGAATATAGACTTCGCAGCATGATAGGCGGAGGTTGCGGAAAAATGGAGCAATATCCTCTTTCCGTCTCCTTTGGTGGTCCATTTATCAAAATAAAAACCATGAACGTTCAATAGGGGGAGGTGCTTTATTATGATTAAGGAAAAATTTCAGACAAGAACCGTACAAACCGCAATAAATGTAGTTCAGACAGAAGTTGAATCCATAAGAAAGAAGGATATTCTCAAGACCGGCATAAGAATTTATGATTCGGAAAAGATTGGAGTTGCCGGCGCTCTCGGAAAATTCGATGAAGAGGAATTGACGGATAAAGCTAAAAAGGCCCTGGATTTAGACATCGAATACAAGGCCAGACCGACGGAGAATATTCAGGAAGAAAAGGTAATAAGTTCGGAAATTTTCGATGAAAAGGAATTCCTGGATAAAATAAACGATCTGCTGTACTCTTTAAAAAAGGAACAACCCGACTTCCTGTTCAGCCACAAGGCTATTATGACCAGAAATGACGTTACGATCAAAAACGATGTGGGATTGGATCTTCATTCCGATGTGAGTAATCTTGATGTTTCTTTCCTTATAAAGCACAAGGATTCTTCAAACATCATGGACAGTTTTGTCGGATACCAGGGTCTGAATTATGATAAAAAAGAATTCGTAAACATGACAAATAAAATCTGTGATGCCTATAAAAACGATATAAAGGATTTCAAGAACGGAAAATATCCCATAATCTTTTTCGCCGAGGACGCGACATATCTTCTCAAATTCTTCAATGATCTCAACGGATTGATCTTCGCTTCGGGAGGATCGATATTTTCAAATAAACTGAACGAAAAGCTTTTCAACGAGGAATTCAGCCTGAATCTCACGAGAAATATAGAAGACGGGCATTATGGATCTTTCTTCGATTTCGAAGGAACCGTTCTGAATGATTACCGCTATCCACTGATAGAAAAGGGTGTTCTGAAGGCCCCCTACTCTGATAAAAACACAACAAAAAAATTCAATCTGCCGGTTGCAGGTTCCGCCTCCGGTGATTATGATTCCGTTCCGAATATCGGAACTCCCCACCTCTGTCCGGTCAAATCGAACAAATCATTACTCGAACTGACAGCCGGAAGAGCCGCCATCTTCGCCTTATTGATAAGTGGTGGTGATTTCACTTCGGAGGGCAAATTTTCAACACCGATTCAGGTCGGATATCTCTTCGACGGGAAAAATTTTGTGGGAAAACTGCCTCAATTAAAAGTAAGTTCGTCCATATATGAAATGTTCGGAAAAGATTTCATCGGAGTGAGCAGTAATTCGATGACTACACTCAACAAACACACTAATACCATAGTGTTCGATATGGATGTGGAATTGCTTTAATAACAAATATAAAAATTTCGGGGTCGTGGGCCCCGTTTTTTTAATTCGCTTTTATTATTCTGCAAGCCTTAAAGCTGTACAGATTCCCTTTGCCGATTATTATATGATCCAGAAGACTTATTCCGATAACTTTTCCCGCGTTAGTCATCTTTTCCGTTATATTTTCATCGTCCCGGCTCGGAGCGGGATTACCCGAAGGGTGATTATGCACCAGTATTAAAGAAGAAGAATTTTTAAGAATCGCATTCCTGAAGACCTCTCTCGGATGAATAAGGGAGCCGTCAAGAGTCCCTTTAGAAATGTTGGCGTATCCGAGATATTCCAGCTTCGTATTCAGATAAATTGCTCTGACCATTTCGTATTTCAATAAAATCATGTCCGAGCAAAATTTATAAACTGAAATCGGATTATTCATTTTTTTCTCTTTGTCTCTTTTTATTATTTCCCTGTAGGCCCTGTATGCTATCTCCAGTGCGGCTACTATAGTTAAAGCCTTCGCTTTGCCTATCCCTTTTATATTCTCTAATTCCGCCACTTCGGCTGAGAACATCTTAGGTAATGAACCAAACTCTTCCAGAACATTTTTACTCAACTGAATGACATCGCAATTCTTCGAGCCGGTTCTGAGTAAAATCGCAAGAAGCTCTTCATCGGAAAGGCTGTCTTTCCCGTCCTCCAACAATTTTTCTCTCGGCCCCATTTCTCTGTTCATATTTCAAATCCAAAATTCCTGAATTCGACCCACAATCTTCCGAGTGGCAATCCCATAACATTGTAAAAGTCACCGTTTATATTCTCTACAAACAACGCTCCATAATCCTGAATGCCGTAAGAACCCGCTTTATCCATCGGTTTACCTGAGTTCACATAACTTTCTATAGCGTAATCCGGGATATCCCTGAATTTTACCTCGGTAATTTCCGTGAACGAGGACCTTTTGCTTCCCTTGATTAAAGTCACGCCCGTATACACATAATGCTGATTTCCGGATAACCTTCTTAAGTATTTTATCGCTTCCTCCCGGTTTGAAGGTTTTCCTAAAATTTCCCCGTCGAAATAAACTATAGTATCTGCTCCGACGATGATATTTGAAGGGTATTTTTTCTGTATGCTTCTGGCCTTAAAAAACGAAAGATTTTCAAGCTGTGGGGAAATTTCCATATTCGAAACGATATTTTCCTCGACTCCCTCAGGTTCCGCACAAATAAATTCTATCTGATATTTTTTCATCAATTCCCTTCTTCTGGGAGAAGTAGATGCTAAAATTATATTTTCCATATTTCTTCACCAGTCCTTTCATAAATAAATACGACGATAAATGCATTCGCAACAGCAGAAATCGAACCGATTATTAAATAATACGGGTAAAGTATCAGAACATTCGAATTTTTCACTATCAATGAGGACGCGATAAGCAACTGAATGAAATTGTTCAGGGCCGCTCCGGTGACACTTATTGAAATAAGACCGAATTTGTTCTTTCGTCTGTATAAAAAAAGCATGAATACAGAAGCAGCCACCAGTCCTGAAATACCCATCAAATATCCCACTGTGGCGAACTTGCCCGTTAAAAGGCTACCTATCGAATTTTTTAAAATTGAAAAAAAGATGATATCTTTATAATCACAGAATTGAAGTGCCAGAAGAATCGTCATATTCGAGAATCCCCACCTTCCTCCGGGAATCGGAGCGGGGAAGGGAATAAACGTTTCTATAATATACAGTACCGATCCAAAGGAAATGAGCAGTGAAAAGAGCGCTATTTTTCTGGTGTTCATTGCGTTATCACATCGATTTCCTGATCTCTGCCTTCTATCATAACCATCGTTTTATTGGGAACACACACGATTGGAATTCCGGGTGTGTCGATCCATCCCGCTTTTATGCACAATTTATCGGGACACGTGGATTCTGTAACCCTTACTCTGGAATCACTGATTTCAATTTTCATGAAATCCTCAATTTCATAAATTGCATTTTCAGTTAAAGAAACTATCATATAAAGATCACCATCGACATACACTCTCACATCTCCGGGAGCTTCCCGTAAAAAAAAGAGGCAGAACAAAAAGCTGAAAATTACCAGATATAAAAAAATATCAAATTTTCCAAAAAGCTTCATCTGGACTGATAAGCCTCAAAACCCGGGGATTTATACGAACTGAAATCTTCTAAGACTAAAAATGCCAGAGCACCGTTTCTTGGTAAAAATGTTATACCGGGTTTCTTACCGAGAACAAAGGCCGCCGTGGCGAAGGCATCGGCCAGCATGGTTGAACTGCTGATAACGGTGGAACTCATCACTCCCGACCTCGAGGGATAACCCGTTTCGGAATCCAGCAAGTGGTGATATCTGATCCCGTTCTCAACGAAGTAATTCTCATAGTCTCCGGATGTCGCGACGGAACCGTCATATAAATAAATATATTCTATTACGTCCTGCTCACTGCTTCCCCTGGGATTCCTGATTCCTATAATCCACGGACTTTTGCCGTATTTCGGACCAATTATTCCGATATCTCCGCCGGCATCTATATAACCCGTTGCATTTTCATCTAGTGATTTAATTATTTTCAGAGCGGAATCCACAGCATAACCCTTCGCAATACCGGCCAGATCGATTTCCGCACCGTTGAGCAACCTGACAAAATTCTGACTGTCTCCGTCAAAAACGATATTTTCATAACCGACCGTGCTCAGAACTTCCTCTATTTCTGAATCCTGTGGAACACTCTTTTCAGAATTCATGTCATCGAAACCCCACAAAACCGTCACGGGATAAATGGTGGGATCGAACGCTCCATCGGTTATTCTGGCAACCTCTTTAGCCTTCGAAAGAATGAAGGCCGTCTCTTCGTCTATTTCTACTCCTTCTTCGCCCGCCATGTTTATGAGGTTAACAATGCTCCCCTCGGCATGCGAGTATTTCTCATCTATTCTTTTGATATCTCTGAAAGCCGCATCTGCAAGATATGTTGGCGAATTATCCTTTGAAGCCACTTTTATCGTTACATAAGTACCCAACAGATATTCGGTTCTGCTGTAATATTCAACAGGTTTATTTTTAAAATAAAGAAAAACAAAAATAGCAATCGCAGCAAATAAAAAAACGGCAAATATGATTACCTGTCTTACATTCTTACGATTTGTTTTCCGCAATGCTTACACCTTCCAAATTCATCCAACTCTTTGATTTCAATATTATATCCCCTTCTGGAAATAACAGGTGTATTACAATCGGGACATACGGTATCGTTATAACCTTCAAAATCTATATTTCCCAGATAAACATATTTCAAATATTCCTTTGCTTTATCGTATAGTTTAATCATTACATCTTCATCGGTTGGCGGTATGTCCGATTTGTATGCGGGAAAATATCTCGATAGATGCAACGGAATCTCATCCGAAAGTTCACTGATCCATTTCACTTCTTCGGTTATATCATCTATACCGTCACTTTTTCCTGGAATGAGCAACGTTGTGAGTTCAACATGAAGATCCGATTCATGAGCTTTCTGAATTGTTTTCAACACCGCATTCCTTTCTCCGCCAATTTCTTCGTAGTAGTCTCTGTTCCAGAACTTCAAATCTATATTCATCGCTTTTATGGATTGAGTTAACAGTTTAAAAGGTTCTTCATCTATGAATCCATTCGTGACCATAACATTGAATAATCCTTCCTTAGAGGCTGCTCTGGAGGTATCGAGCAGGAATTCAAACGAAACAATCGGCTCGTTGTAAGTGAAAGCAATACCTTCCGATTCTTCACTGAATGCTATTTCCACCAGTTGATCGGGGTCAACTCTCTGAACATATTTCGGCTTTTCATGGGCAGTAGTATAATTCTGGCAAAAACTGCAACTCAAATTACAGCCCCACGAGCCCACCGATAAAATTTTACTTCCCGGTGCATAATGATAAAGTGGCTTTTTCTCTATCGGATCCATATTTATAGAAGTTATCTGACCATAATTAAGGGAATACAGCATCCCCCGCATATTTTTCCTCACTTTGCAAAATCCCACCCCGTTGGGTGGTATCACGCAATGTTTAGGACACAAATAACATATTAACACATCCTGAGAATCACCATCTTCATATTCGTCAAAATAAACAGCCTGTTTCATTTTTTCCTCCTAATGGCATCTTGTTGAAGTAAATCTGTATAGTTCATATTTTTCTCCGGCATCTATGCCCGCTTTTCTCAGAACGATCCTCAACTGTGTTTCGGGCGTATCGACTCCTTCAAGATCAGGTAACAGAACTCCTTTTCTCCATCCAGCTTCAACAATTATTCCATATTTTTTTGGATTCAACCCCCCATAAGAAGTTTTTTCCGGTTCACTCAGAATATCCACCGTAATAAATATTTCATCGAGTTCCCATGTTTTCAACGGGCTGAATCTCGGATCCCTGGTTGCGGAAGAAATCGCATTGGACCTTATTTCTTCCGCCAAAGCAGGATACACGGGCAATATAGTGCCTATGCATCCCCTTAAATCTCCATTCAATTTGTGAATCGTAACGAAACATCCCGCTTTTTTATTCATTTCTTCCGGTAAATCTTTGGGTATATCTATAATGAGATTATCCTTGATATAATTTCTGATGACCTTCCATGCAAAATCTACATAACAAGATCTGACACTCATCACTCAAAAAAGAGCTCAGCGAGTTGATAATAATAATAGGGAACCAGTTTTTTTGTGGCAATTCCATATTCGATAGGAATTGAAACTATTTCGTTTCCCTGTAGAGCTACCATTCTGCCAAAATCCTTTTTGTTAACCAGTTCCATGGCTCTTACTCCATAACGCGTCCCTAAAATTCTATCAAAGGCTGTGGGCGTTCCTCCTCTTAAAAGGTGTCCCAAAACTATTGATCTCGTATCAAACCCCGTTTTTTCCGAAATGATGTCGGCCAGATAATGAGCAATTCCACCCAATCTGATGTGTCCGAATGCATCAACTTCATCCTCTCTTCCAACATATTTTCCGATATCGGTCGGAGAGAACCCTTCGGCAACAGCGATTATCATGTATCCATTCTTAGCCATTCTTTTCTTTGTATATTCTATAACTTCTCCGATCTTTTTCGGAAATTCGGGTATCAAAATCAAATGTGCTCCTGCGGCCATCCCAGCTTCCAGAGTTATCCAGCCGGCCTCTCTTCCCATTAGCTCAACAACCAGAACCCTTCCGTGCGATTTTGCGGTTGAATGAAGTCTGTCTATAGCATCCGCCCCGACGTTTACCGCGGTATGATAGCCGAAAGTGTAATCCGTGTTGGAAACATCGTTGTCTATTGTTTTCGGAACTCCAACTACGTTGTAACCCATCGAAGACAACTTTGCGGCAACGGATAAAGTGTCGTCCCCTCCTATGGCAATGATACTGTCCAGTTCCAGTTCCTTTATGTTATCCTCGAGTTCCTTCTTCATTTCAGGTGTTTTCAGAGGATATGTTCTCGATGTACCTAAAATAGTTCCTCCAAGGATATGAATTCCTTCAACATCATCCAAATCCAGCGATCTTGTTTCCTTTGTGAGGAGTCCTTTCCATCCGTGAAGGATTCCTATAATCTCAGTATCTTTAGATGAAGACTGTACAATTCCCCTTATAACAGCATTTAAACCAGGGCAATCTCCACCACCTGTTAAAACTCCTACTCTCATTTTTAAAAACCCCCTAAAAATCTGTTAATATTAAATTCTTATGCAGTATAATTATATCACAAAGAGAGTTTATAATTGGAGGAATTACTATGAAAAACATCTCAAAAAGCACCATTATAACCATACTGAAAGAAAAAAACAAATCATCTTTGAAACAGATGTGCCTGATGTTGAACATAAAATCAAAGGACGAAAGACAGTACCTGAAAAAATTTTTAGTGGAATTAACGGATGCAAATGTTATCTATAAAGATTCCAAAGGCGTTTACATTCTTCCTGAAAAAGATCAATACCTGTCGGAAATAAATTTCAACAAAAAAAACAGTTCCGCTTTCGTTTTCAAAGACGGGAAAAAGATTTTCATTCCCTACGATAAGACGAACTACGCTCTCGATTCCGACAAAGTGCTGTTCGGAGTGGCGGAAGAAGAGGAAATGCCTTCCGGAAAAGTGATCAAAGTCGTTAAAAGAAAGAGAAAAACCATCACAGGAACATACGAAGATAAGGGGACATTCGGATTCGTCATCCCGGATGATTCGAAGATAAAATTCGATTTCTTCATAGACAATGATAACAAGAAAAGGGTCAAAAACGGCCAGAGTGTGATAATAAAAATATCCAGATATCCCAGAAAGGGAACCAACCCGGAGGGAAAAATAGTATCGATAATCAATACCACCGGGTCCTATGAATTCGATCTGGAATTCATCATAAACAAATATTCCCTACCAAAAAAATTCAAAAGCGAGGTATTGAAGGAAGCGAAAGTGGTGTCGGGCAAAAAAATGTCCCCCGAAAACAGAGTGGATCTCAGATCGAAAGATATATTCACGATAGACGGTGACAACGCCAAAGATTTCGACGATGCCATCAGCATCTACAAAAAAAGGAATAATTACATTTTAAAGGTTCACATCGCCGACGTTTCCCATTATGTTGAAAAGAATTCGAATCTCGATTTTGAAGCCCTTTCGAGAGGAACCTCGGTCTACCTTTTAGATTCCGTCATCCCTATGCTTCCTTTCGAACTGTCAAGCGGTGTCTGTTCGTTGAAGGAGGGAGTGGACAGGTATGCAGTGACCCTTCAGATGGAAATAGATGCGAAAGGAAATATAGTCTCCAAAGATATCTTCAATTCAATAATAAATTCATCCAGACGGCTGACATACAGAGAAGTGAACAGGTTCTATAATGGAGACACAGACGAAAAACTGAAAGCGAAGATGGAACCTGTCGGAACACAGTTGATTCTCGCAAAAGAACTCATGAATATTCTTAAAGAAAACAGAAAGGAAAGAGGTTCAATAATAGATATCTCTTCCAGGGAAGTCGAATTTATTTACGATAAAAACAAAAACGTTATCGATATAAAACCGCTGGTTCGTGGCGAATCCGAAGAAATGATAGAAGAATTCATGTTAAAGGCCAACGAAACCATCGCAGGAATCTTCGCCGACAACGAATTTCCGTTCATCTACAGAATTCACGAAAATCCCGAGCCGGAAGCCATACAGAAATTGAAAAACTATCTGATGGCAATCGGACTGAATATGAAGATCCCGCAGAGCATTCATCCCAAAGTTCTGCAGACGATCCTAGACGAGACGAAAAATCATCCGCTTCACTATTCCATTCAGCAACTCGTCGTCAGGTCCATGCAGAGGGCAATATACTCCACGAGCAACAACGGTCATTTTGGTCTCGCCTCAAAAGCCTACACCCATTTCACATCACCAATAAGACGATATCCCGATCTAATCGTGCACAGATTGTTGAAGGAATACCTTAAAAACGGTTCATTCTCGAAAGAGAGAACGGAAATGCTAGAAGAAAGACTCAAGGACATCGCGATAATTTCCAGCAAGAGGGAAAGAGTAGCAAATGAAGCCGAATGGTCAATCGAAGACATGAAAAAGATTGAGTACATCGAAAGACACAAAAATGAAACCTTCAAAACGATAATAACTTCGGTGATGAATTTCGGACTCTTCGTTGAAATTCCGGAAAAGTACATATCCGGACTGGTCCACATTTCCACCCTGAACGACTACTTCCTGTTCAACGAAAAGCGGAATGAACTAATAGGGGAGAAAACCAGAAAAATTTACAAAATCGGCGACGAACTCGAAGTAATCGTGGTCAAATCCGACAAAAACACCGGCGAGATCGATTTTGAAATAAAGGATCAGCCAAAGGAAAAGAGGAGAAAAAAGAGAAAAAAATAGAAGGGCATAGAACAAAAAAACAGTGATTAATGTCTAGTGCAGATTTTTTGTCTGTTTTTTCACTAAACATAATATTTAAAGCACCTGGCACTGATTTTCATGTCCCGAATACTAAACAACGTATCTTGCTTTCGGGAAGCGATTGTATAAGGATTAAAGTTTCTTTGTAGAGTGTTTTTACATAAAGGCCCTGAGATCAGTTATAAATATTCTCAGCATATGATATTTGATATTCAATGTCAGGACCTCAACTTAAGTGAAAATCTAAAAATTTCATGTTTTAATTATAAAAGAAGAATTTTTTTAAAATTCCGAGAGGAGAAAAAAATAGTATGTTCGTCGATTTACATATTCATTCCAGCTATTCCGACGGAACCATGGCACCAGATGAGATCATAACGGCCGCTAAAGAAAATAAAGTCAATATTATTTCTATCACCGACCACAACCGTGTAGACGCTTACAAAGAACCTTTAAACGTGGTTTCAAACGATCTCAATTTAATAGTGGGAACTGAACTGGATTGTACTTTTTCTAATCGTGAATGGCACGTACTCGGTTACGGTTTTGATCTATCGAACGGTGCAATGATGAATCTCATAAATTCTATCAGAAGAGAACAACAACACATGAGTGAGTTGCTTGTACAGAGAATGGAAAAGAGATACAAGGAAGTTTCATATGATGAATATCTCTCTTACTCATACATACGCAGTCGTGGGGGATGGAAGGGTATAAATTATATCCTGGATAAGGGATTGAGTTCGGATCAATTGGACGGGTTGCGCTACTATAAGGAATTCGATATAGGCCCATCGATGTGTAATTTTCCCGATTTTGAAACTGTTACTTCTACAATTCACAGAGCCGGAGGATACGCAATTCTGGCTCACCCCGGAGAATATATCGATCAGGAGGAAGATCCATCCGAACTGTTCAATTCTATGAAACTGACAGGCATCGATGGTATAGAATGCTTTTATCCCATACATTCGGAGAGATTCACTGCAATGTGCCTGGAATTTTGTTCCAAAAATGCTATGTACATAACCGCAGGATCGGATTGCCATGGGAATTTTGGAAATACAAATCCTATCGGTTCTCTTAATAAATCGATACAGGATATAAATATCCCTTTCATACATCAACATAGATTGTTTTAAAATGCTCTTCTGAAAAAGATACTAACAAATCGGTAAATAAAAAATGTGCGACTGAAAACAGCCAGTGATATTCAATATGTGGATATAAACACTGGAACAATTAATGTTTTTTCACTACATCGACCTCAAAATTCCGAACAATATTTTTCGGATATTTGCTCGTTTCCCGTTTGTCATTCTATGTTAAAGAATGGCACAATCTTGCTCATTTTAAAAAGGAGAGGTGAAAGAATGATCAGAAATAATGACGGGTTCTCTTTAGTGGAATTATTGATAGCATTAGCTATAATAGCTGCTTTAGTTGCAGTGTCACTTCCCCTTTTTCTGAATACCATAAAAAGCGCCAGAGCCACGGCTGTTTCGGAGAATTTGAAGTTGATTTCGGATTCTATATATGATAATTTTTACTCAGATAAGGAATTACCTACCGATATGAACAATCTGGTCAGAAACGTCGACGATGAAAAATATGGTGTTGCCTACAAAGAAAACGATGACGAAACTTACGAATATATAATCTTTACCTCCGATAATGCCGATATATTAAAAATACACGAATTGCTCCCAAATGTTTCGACCACCATACCGGAAGACGAAGAAGAATATGAATTTTTAAGTAACGGAAGAAGTACATTTGAGAATCTGACAGCTAAATATTCTTTGGCATTCACTGAAAATGGTTTGGAACCGGATTTTGATGAATCAGGCTGGAGCAAAAAAGCTATATTTAACGGTGACCAAACTGCCCAGAATTATGTAGTTAACGCTACCGTCGATATAATTAATCCCGGTACCGGTAACGTCAGAGGTTATGCGATATATATAAGGGCATCAGGAGAGGCTTCAAATATCAACGCTTACGCCTTCCAAATCGACCCGGGAATAAACAGGTTTATAGTCAGAATCGTTGAAAACGGTGGAGAAAAAGGTGTGGCAGCATACAGGACCTTTTCGTCACTTGGAATCAACTTTAATAACATTTCAAAACAAAATATACAAATACAGGTAAATGAGAATCATTTTATAATGACTTTTAACGGTGTAGAAGTCTTAAACTTCACCGACAATACATATTCGAAAGGTTGGGTAGGAGTCAGGCAATGGGGTTCGATAAGACTGGTATTTTCAAGCTTTTCAATCAATTAATATTCGAAACAGATAACTATTTTCTTTTAACTCTTTATCATTTTGACGATTATGCTTTTCAGTAAGATATTTTTATCCGTAATCAAATATCAGCTCTCTTCTTTCCATATCGTTATCGGTTTTCACACACGAGAGAAGTGGGTTAGGCCGCAGCAAGAAAGATATTGCAAAAACATGCTCTGAAGCGACTGTTTTGAATGGATTGACCATTCGTGGTTCTGATGTAAATCCTTCCAGAAGAACTGTCACCTATTGGCTGAATAAAACGATGGAAGAAAGGGTCTAGGGAGAATTTAGGGTAAAGGGTGGAGGGTTTAGGGTAAAGAAGGAACGGCATAATAGTTAAAAAAAGTTGGTTGGTATTCTTGGTCATTAGTAAAAGATAATAGCGAAAAACAGATAAACAATTGAGAAGCAGTTGTAAAACGATAGAAAAGCAATTTAGAAGCGATCGTAGAACAATGGTTGAGCGATGGCTGAACGATAGCCAAACAGTTGTATAAGGATTAAATTTATGCCCGTTTTTTCACAAAGCACTAAATCCTGAACACCAGACACTGATTTTTTCCTATTATCTATTTACAGTTTTCTGTTCTCTATAGCGCTGTTCTCTGTTAGTTATTCTCTTATTCAAAGAAATTCAATCGATTTTCAACCCCATGTATAAAAGATCGTAATATTTTCCCCTTATTTTAAAGTATCTTGAATTCGTTCCTTCGATTTCGAAGCCGAACTTTTTGTAAAGTGAAATTGCGGAGAGGTTGTCTTTTCTGACCATCAGATTTATCTTTTTTATTATTTTTGTATTTTTCGCCCAATCGATAAGGTAATTCATCATTTCTTTTCCGACCCCGATGTTCCAGAAATCTTTTCTTACGGAGATTCCGAATTCTCCCACGTGTTTTACTCTGTTTTTTTTGCTGCTGTTGAAATTCAAAATGGAGACTATTTTTCCATTAATTATTCCGACCAGCATCAAAGAATTATCGGATTCGTTGATGCTCTCGATGAATCTTTTCTCCTCTTCCGGAGTATTTTTGAATTCACCGGGACCGAAGGTGAGATTTTCACTTTCGCCGGCAATTTTATTTATATATTCGATTATTTCTGAAGAATCTTCAGCGGAAGGTCTCCTTATATTGAGGATCTCACCATTTTTTAAGGTAACTCGTTTCGTTGCGTTCACGTCCTCCCACCTCCTATATTCATATGGAAAAGTATATCATTTCAGATAAGAATAATTAAAAAATCCGCTCTTTGAAAGTTTTAATGAAATATAATTGAATGAAACTATCAAAGCATTCTATTGAACTCCTGTTGAAACGATCGGAATGATTAAATAAGTTATGTAATGAAAACTGCCGGTGAATATTTATACGGCTGCATTTCTGAATTCGATGAGAGATTTTTCAGTACAGAGTTCTCACTATGAATTTTTCTCCGTTGTAGTCAATTTCTTTTATTTTTTCTTCTTTCTTCAGTTTGTTTATTATGCTCAGAGTTCCTTTTTCCCTGTTTATAAGATTTATGACCGAATCGATTTTCATAGGGTGAACGGCGGTTATTCTCAAAATATCGTTCTCCAGATCCCCGGTGGAAGAGAATTCATTTCCCTCAAATCCGATATTCAACTGTACATTTTTCAGTTTTTCACTGAGTATATCATAGGCTTTTATTACTGTCATTTCGTCCGGTTTATTCACGAACTTTTCTGCCGGGGGCCTTGTGGGGACACTCAAATATATTCTGTTATATTTCATTCTCCGCAGGAAGTAGCCAAGTTGTTTTAAATTATCGCTGCCGTCATTCACTCCTTTTACGAGCATTATTTCGATGTTTAAATCGCCTTTATAATTGTGGGAGAAATCTACCATTCCATTCAATATTTTTTTTAAAGCGAGCCCTCCGTGAGGTCTGTCAATTTTTTTCCAGGTGTGTTCGTCGACACTGTCGCATTTCAGTGAAACCCAATCGAAGTTCATGAGGTCTCTTTTTACTTCTTCCATCCATATGAGAGAGGAATTAGAAATTATTGCGGTCTTTATTCCAAGCGTTTTGATCATATTGAGAATTTTTATGAGGTTTATATCCAATGTAGGTTCGCCATCGGCAACGAATGTCAGGTAATCTATCTTTTCTCCTCTCCGTCCAGCACTTTTAACACTCTTTAAAACATCGTTATATATTTTCTCCGGAGGATAAAAATCCCCCCTTTCCACGTAATATTCAGTGGTTCTGCCTATCTGGCAGTATACGCACGAATAGGAACAGTGCTTGAATGTTATGTTGTTTATTCCAAGACTCCTTCCCAAACGTCTTGACGGAACCGGACCAAAGGTCAGCATTTTTGACTCCTTATCCTCTATTAACCTCATCCAGATATTTCTTCGCCTCCGGAATCGATTTTAAAAATTTTCTGAGCATTCTGCAGGGATATTCTTCACATTTTCCACAGCTCTCATCCACCCTTTTTACAGCGCATATTTTTATTTTACATTTTTTTGCAAACGAACATAAGTCTTTGTATTCCGAAAAACAGCCCTTACAATTTATATCCTCGGGATTGATTATGAGTCCCGTTTCTCTGGACCATTTTTCTGCGGTTTTAATTTTCAATTCTTCATCATCTTTAAGGGTCGCTCTTTATATATCACATTTTTCACAATTTATTCCACAGTAACCTCTTAAGTTAACAATAACACCTCCTAATCTATTCTGTATTCCGGTAACAAAATTTATTCTTCGTATATTTAATAATAGAATAAATTTTCGAAAAATCAAAATTCAAATTAGTATATGATGTGTATATAATTAAATTATATGATATTCTTGATTAAAGTGATCGGATGGGGTAAATTATGAAGGATATACTGACTAAAATACTTGAAAAGAACATCACGAAGTTGGGTATAGACTACGATAAGTTTTTAGCTTTGATAAAAGAGAAGCCTACAAAGGTTAATAATAAAATAGATTTTTATGACTGTGTGGATAAAGTTATCTGGGATGGAGTTTCGGGTATAGTCTATCGCCTCAATAAAAAACAGAATCTTTATGCACTGAAGGTTTTGAAGCCTGAACAGACCAACAAAGGAATAAAGAAAGCTTTTTTAAACGAAATAAAGATCAGGAAGGCTCTAAAGGGTTACGATATACCGGGAATAATCAAAACGTACGCGTATTCCAGAGAACTTTGTTTTATAATATCCCAGTGGATAGACGGCGAACCCGTAAAATGGAATTCTCCATACAAAGGGGGATTGACTCCGGGGAGAATATATAACACTCTGGATACACTTTGCAAATTTGAATTGGCAGGTTTTTTTGATTGGGATATAAATATTAACAGTATAATCTACGAAGATAGCATGCCATGGATATTCGACTTCGGATACACTCAGAGATTTTATCCTTCTAAAAAATTTAATCCTTCAAAGAAAAATTTATCTTTCTTTTCGATGTTTGAACTTTTCAGGGACAAGCATTTGATTCATTACATCACAAGGCTCGAGAGATCGGGCAGAGAACATCTCGGAAAAGCTCTGTACAGATATTACTGTTATAATGTTCCGGAATTTTATGAAAAAAAGATAGCCGGTCTGGAAAAAATGAAAGCGAAGAGGGAAATAATCAATTATGCGGTGGAACAAAAGAATTATTATGAGAGATATAACTCCAGATTTTTTGATGAGTATTATGCCGTCGACAGGTACAGGTCGTTCAAGGTGAACATCGACACGAATTTAATAGGAAAGTTTTTCACGGAGATGTTCATTGTCAGGTGTGAATATATGATCGGAATCATAAAAAAGTTTTATTCATTGCTGAACGAAAAAAATTGTCTCCTCTTCGATGATAAAGACAGCACTGAACAGGAGATAATCGATAAGTATTCCGAATATATAAAAATTGCCAAACCCCTTATTAAAAATAATCGTAATTATAAATATTGAATCATTCACTCAACTGGAAAATCAACAATCCGCATATCAGCAAGACGATCCCGAATCCTTTCATGGGTGATAATTTTATGGTTTCTTCCCCAAAAAATCCAAATATGTTGAGGCAGAGAGTGAAGAGTATTTGAGACACAAGCATTATCGTTATTCCGTAACTCGCACCTATACCGGAAACACTTTTCGATATGCTGAAAACTATTAAAACCCCCACAAAACCGGCTGTGAGATAGATCGGGTTCACTTCCCTGAATGCACCGAAATCGAGTTTTCCAAGAAATAGAGCCAGAATAATGGCAAGAAGGAATCCTGAGCCGTGTACAAAGGCATTGGCTTCCCAGAAGCCCAATTTTTCTCCCAGTCTTGCACTGAATACACTTTGTAATGCGACCGCTATACCGCCGATCAAAGAATAGAAAATAGCTGAAATCATTTGTTTCTCCTTTATTCGTATAATTCTCCCGAGATATTTTTGAGTTTTTCAAAATCTTCGATTGTTATTTTTTTGTCCTCAAAAGAAATGATCTTTTCTTCCTTTAATTTTTTTATGACTCTCGATAACTGTCTGTAACTGCAACCGAGTATTTCCGATATTTCCGTTAATTTGGTACTCCTGATCTCCTCAACCCTCTTCTTCATGAATTCATCGGAGGATATCGATATCAAATAACTTGCAAACCTCGCTTTTAGGGGGTATGAAAGATTCAAAGCCATTGAATTCGATGTTGTATATAATTTGTATGACAGATTTTCAACCAGGAAATTCAGAAATTTTGGATTATCGAGGCACTTTTCTCTCATCAGATTTTTCGGTAAAGCCAGAAGATACGCGCTATCAACCGGTGAAATTTCCGTTTTCACCTTCAGTTTTCCGGAGACTTCCACATCGCCGATAATCGAAAAGGGATTCGAAAACCTCAATAAGAGTCTCCTCCCGTTTGACAGATTGAACAATATTTTCAGCTTCCCCTTCACCAGGAAATAAAAATATTCGATATCTTCTCCAGGGGCGTAGATCAATTCACCCTGACAGAATTCGAATAATTCCATCGATTTTAAAATCTGTTCTTCAAAAATCTTCTCTATTTCAAATTTTTTTATATAATCATCGATCAAATTGACATCATTAATCTTCTTCATACATTCACCAATAGAGTATATTATTTAATAGAATTCTCGTATAGGACATATGTCTTAAATATTCATTTCTTTTGTGAAAATAGAAAAACTCTCTTTTCAATGGCAGATCAATTTTTTTACGAAAAAAAATCAGAAACCCGTTCATGAAAAACCTCTTCCAAAATTAATTTACATAACCGGTTTAAAAAAGTATAATTGGTTATACAGGGAGGGATATACATTGAATAATATGATTTTATCAAAAGCGAATGAGTACAGAGATGATTTGATAAAATTTATGCAAAAACTCGTACGGACGAAAAGTTATTCTTCTAAGGAAAAAGACGTAATTGAAGTCATAAGAAAAGAGATGGAAAAGATCGGTTTTGATGAGATAAGAATAGACGGATTGGGTAGTATCGTGGGAAAAATCGGAAAGGGCAAAACAATTATTGCAATGGATTCTCATATAGACACTGTTGAAGTTGGAAATGAGGATTTGTGGAAAGTGGATCCCTTCGGTGGAGAAATTAAGGACGGAATAATTTACGGAAGGGGAGCGAGCGACCAGAAGGGCGGGATGGCAGCGATGGTTTATGGGGTAAAAATAATGAAAGAATTGAACCTTCTGGATGATTTTACACTTTATATAACCGGCACGGTCATGGAAGAGGACTGCGACGGTCTCTGCTGGCAGCATTTATACAATGAAGAAGCTATCAGGCCCGATTATGTTGTGATAACGGAACCCACAAATCTGAATATTTACAGGGGACACAGGGGAAGAACGGAGTTCAGGGTGAAAACTACAGGATTGTCCTGTCACGCAAGTGCTCCCAAACGTGGAATCAATGCTATATATAAGATGGCGAAAATAATCAATGAGATAGAGAAACTGAATGAAAATTTGAAAGACGATCCTTTTCTGGGAAGGGGAACGATAGCGGTTTCTCAGATTTTTTTCAAATCACCTTCTCAGAATGCGGTTCCCGATGAATGTCAGATCCAGATAGACAGGAGATTGACCGCGGGAGAGACGCAGGAAAGTGCTATCAGAGAGATAGAAGATGCCATAAAAAAGGCCGGCGTTGAAGGTGAGGTAATTGAATTATTTTATGAAAGACCGGCATACACCGGCAAGGTTTATCCGACAAAGAAGTATTACCCCACGTGGGTTATGGACAGGGAAAGTGAAATCGTGAATAAAACTGTGGATTGTTACAGAGAAGTGTTCGGTGAAGAACCTAAAGTTGACAAATGGACTTTTTCCACGAACGGTGTGGCGACTTGTGGTATGTATAAAATCCCCACCGTAGGATTCGGTCCCGCAAATGAAATCTATGCACACAGTCCCGAAGATCAGATTCCTGTTGAGCATCTGGTGAAAGCGGCCGCTATGTACGCTTTGTTACCGAAAAAACTATCATCATAAGGGGGAAATAAGAATGGGAAGCATGTTGAGGGGAAGACATTTTATAACGACACAGGAGTTTGAAAAAAGCGAACTTGATTTAATTCTGGATCTTTCTTCGGATCTGAAAAGAAGGTTTGCAACGGGGGAACCCACCCCTTTACTCGATTATAAAACGGTATTTCTTATATTCTTCGATGAATCGACGAGAACGAGAAACTCTATGGAATGCGGAATCACGCAGCTCGGAGGACACGGAAATTTTTTGAATCCAAAGACAATGCAGACCGCTCATGGGGAAGTCGCGAGAGATACCGCAAGAATTTTATCGAGATACGGGCACGCAATAGCCGTCAGACATTGTACATTTAAAATAGGTAACGCTTATCTGAGAAAGCTGGCTGAATTTTCCGAAACTCCGATACTGAATTTGCAGGATGATTATTACCATCCTATGCAGGTTATGGCGGATTTAATGACCATAAGGGAAAAGCTTGGAACCAACACGAGGAAATTGAAAGTGGGGATAAGCTGGGCATACGCTGAGAGTCATTTGAAACCCCTTTCGGTACCACAATCTCAGATACTTCTTTTTCCGAGATACGGAATGGATATCACTTTAGCGTATCCGGAAGGTTTTGATCTGATGCCAGATATAGTTGAAACGGCTAAAAAGAACGCGGAAGAAAACGGTACAAAGTTTGAAATATCCCATAATATGGATGATGCGTTTAAAGATGCGGACATCGTTTTTCCAAAATCGTGGGGTGGATTTTACGTTTCCGACGATAAAGAAGAAATAATGCGGAAAGTCAGAGAAAACAGGCACTGGATCTGTACTTCTGAAAAAATGAAGCTGGCTAAAAAGCATGTGCTTTATATGCATGCACTACCTGCCGATAGAGGGAGGGAAGTTGTTGACGAAGTCATCGATGGGCCTCAATCAGTAGTTATCGATGAAGCCGAGAACAGATTGCATACTGCCAAGGCGGTCATGGCACTGACGATGGGCGGAAGACCCTGATGTACGATTTGGGAATCCTCGACGGTAACATCTGTGACGGGTTCAATATTTATAAATCAAACGTGTTCATAAAAAACGGAAAAATAGATTGTATCACCGACCGAATATTTGAATCGGACAAAATTATCGCTGCTGAAAATAAATTTGTTACCCCGGGATTCATAGATCCCCATGTACATCTCGGGTTGGAACTGGGAAAGTACACTTCGGCAGATGATTTTTATTCGGGATCGAAAGCCGCACTTTCAGGAGGTGTGACGACTGTCATAGATTTTCTGGAACCCGCCTCAACGACAGATGAACTTTACAGAAATTTTGAAATGAGAAGGGATTTTGCGAATGATTCGATGATAGATTTCGCATTTCATTCCTGTATAGGAGGCTCTCCCGTTTTTTCGTCGGAAGAATGCATAGAGCATTCTGTAAAAATCGGATGCCCCTCTATAAAGATTTTTACGACGTACAGTGATTCCAACAGGATGACGGAAGACGGTTTTCTGAATTCCATGCTCAAACAGTCCGGAAAAAATGGTGTCGTCATCCTTTCACATTCCGAAAACAATTCAATAATCAGAGAGATAGTAAAAAATTATAAAAAGACAGTTTATTCCGACCTGCCGGACTTAAGACCTTCCATAAGCGAAATTGAAGCGGTGATGAGAGTTTCTCTTTTCTCGATTTTGAACGATGGGCAGTTGTATATCGTACATGTATCGAGCGGCGAATCTATCGAAATGGTTCAGAAAATTTTGAAAAAACATAAAAATGTAAAAATTGAATCCTGTCCACAATATTTTTATTTCACTAAAAACCTTGTCAAATCGGAAAAGGGCTATCTTTATACATACTGTCCGCCAGCAAGATCGACGAAGGAAAGCGAGATTTTAACCGACGAGTTGAAAAATGGAAATATAGATTCCATAGGCACCGATCACTGCCCATTCATGAAAAGCGAAAAGATTGAGAATAAAGATGATTATCTGAAAATGCCAAACGGAATCCCATCACTCGGTCTGACATTTTCTTTAATAAACACCCTGAACAGAAACATGATTCAATCGGTGAGATTGATGAGCGTTAATCCGGCGAAAATCTTCGGGCTTTTTCCCGAAAAGGGAACGCTTTTACCGGGAACCGATGCGGATATCGCAATAATCGATGATAAAAAACAGTTCACCGTGGAAGACGCCCCGGGTAACTGCGATTATTCTCCGTATGAGGGAATAAATGTCATCGGAAAAGTGGAAAAAACGATAATTCACGGAAAAATTGCATATGAAAATGATAAAATCTTTGTAAAGAAAGGTGAAGGAAAATTTATTCATAGAAACCCAATAGTTTGGGGGTGAAATTTTGATAACCAAAATTAAAAACATCGATATTTTCACCAACGATGGTGAATTCATTAAAAATGGGTACATATTATTCGATGAAGTAGAGATTACTGAAATCGGACAGGACGATTCCCTTTCGGAATGTGATATTGAAATTGATGGAAACGGGAAATTACTCATGCCCGGCTTTGTGAACTGTCATACACACATTTATTCCACCCTGTCGAGGGGAATGCCTTTGCCTCGCTTCGATCCGAAATCCTTTACTCAGATTCTGGAACAGTTGTGGTGGAAACTGGATAAAAAACTTCTGCTTGAAGATATTAAGATGAGTTCATACGTTTATGCGATTGAATCTCTCAAGGCCGGTGTGACTTCGATATTTGACCATCATTCCTCACCATATGCGATAGAAAATTCACTCGATGCAATTTTCGAGGGGACAAATAAAGTGGGATTGAGGTGCAGCTCGTGTTTCGAAGTATCGGACAGGGACGGTAAAGACAGAGCGGTGAAAGAGATCGAAGAGAACGTTTCACAAATCGGGAAAAATAATGAAATGAGATCCGTAATGATGGGTCTCCATGCATCTTTCACTCTTAGCAACAAGACGCTGAAGAGAATTTCTGCGATAGATGGTGTACCTGTGCACGTTCACGTTGCGGAAGGACCGGAAGATGAGGAAATGTGCAAAGATAAATATGGAAAAAGAATAATAGAGAGATTCGAGAAGTACAATTTGACGAGAAAGAATTCAATTTATGCCCATTGTATAAGAATAAATGATGATGAAATGGAAATAATAAGGAAAACGGGAGGATATATCGCGATAAACGCCCAGTCAAATATGAACAACGGGGTTGGAATATCTTACTGGCCGAAATTTGAAAAAAATAAAATACCGGTGATAGTGGGAACCGACGGCTACGGTTCCAATCTCTCTCATGATTTGAGATTTTTTATATTGAGTCCACATCAGAAGGAAAAGAGAGTGGCCGTGAGTTCTCCGGAAAATTTACGGGAAACATTTTTCAAAAATAACTATGCTATAGCTGAAAAAATCTTCAATGTCAGACTGGGAAAGATTAAAAAGGGTTACAGAGCCGATTTCTTAATCGCTGATTACAACTCTCCCACCCCGATTGATCACGAAAATTTCATGAATCATTTTTTCTTTGGCGTGATTGAAAATTTAAATATAAAAGACGTCTATATAAACGGCAAAAAAGCTTTGAGCGGAGGAACACCCGTTTTTGTCGATTCGAGCAATATTTACGACAGGAGCAGAAAAATTTCAAAGGAATTATGGGAAAGAATAAGGGGGAAATGAGCTATGAATTTGGAAGTAAATTTGGCCGGATTAAAACTCAATAATCCTGTGATGCCCGCTTCCGGACCATTAACGGGTGATCTTAATAAAATGATTAAGCTTGAAAATACCGGTCTGGGTGCCATGGTAACTAAAACCATTTCTACAAAGGCGGCCGAAGTTCCAAGACCTTGTATTATCGGTGACAATAACTTTATTTTAAATACCGAGCTCTGGTCCGAATACGGTCCGGATAAATGGGAATCCGAAATTTTGCCCGCGTATAAGGCCGTCAGTAGAATTCCACTCATAATAAGCATGGGATATTCTCCTGAAGAACTAGCTTATTTATCCCCAAGACTGACAAAATTTGCCGATGCATTTGAAATTTCAACTCATTATGTTTCAGAAGATGCGGACCTTTTCAAAAGAATAATCGACTCCATCAAATCTCATTCAGATAAACCCGTATTCATCAAGTTCGATCCGACCATCCCCAACCCGGAAAAAATGGCTGAAGCCGTTCAGGAAGCCAACGGAGATGGAATAGTCATAATGAACTCCCTCGGTCCGGTTTATCCTTTGAATGTGAACGGGAAATCTTCTCCTCTGGGGAGTTTAAACGGGTTCGGCTGGATTTCCGGACCTGTGATAAAATTATTGTCCCTCGCTCTGGTGAAAAGGGTGGCAAAGTGTTGCGAACTTCCCATAATAGGGGTCGGAGGAATAAGTTCTGCGAAAGATGTTATAGAATTTATGATGGCCGGTGCCAGTGGTGTTCAATTACTTTCCGCGGCTATGATAAAGGGAAAAAATATTTATTCCGAAATAATAAACAATCTTCCTAAGGAACTGAAAAAACTCGGATATAAAAATATCAAAGAGATAATAGGTATTGCAAAAGACTCGAATCCGGAAGAAAAATTTTTAAAGAAAACCCCAGTGATAGATACCGCTAAATGTGTTAAATGTGGACTCTGTGTCAGGGCCTGTCCCTATTATGCTTTAACTATGACTTTCGAAGGTGTTGCTGTTGATATTGAAGAGTGTTTCGGTTGTGGTTTGTGCCAGTCAAGATGCCCAACGAGGGCGATAAGCGGAATAATTTAAATGATAATAAAAGGAGCCTGATTGCTCAGGCTCTTTCTTTATTGATCTCTGTATGCTCGGCCAAGACCTCTTCCTCTTCCACATCTTGGTCCTCTGCCGCGTCCTTTGCCCGTATATCCCCTTCCTGGAGTATATCTGGGTCTGACAATATCTCTTTCTGTTTCATCGTCATATCTTTCATCTCTTAAATCTTCGTTACAGTATCCGAGCTTTCTTCCCGTCATCGAACCCCTTCCTTCGGGTCCTCTACCATCAAAACCTGGCATTTTTCTGCACCTCCTGACAAATAATATTTATATACATATTGCATATATATAATATTACTTTTTATCGTGCATGTCAAGAGAAAAAGATTAAGATTGTTTTAATATATGTCACTTGAATATATCGTTTCTATAACAAATCCACAAAATCCTTTATATCTCTCTTATATACGTTCTTCGAAAAAGCCTTGCTGATTTCATAGCTGCTCGTTTTGTAAAAAATGGAAGGCGAATTGCTCACAGCATAAATAAAAACATTTTCATATTCGTATATCGGATCGGTGATGGTGGTATGTTTGGAAGCCTCTATGGTTCTCCCCGTATCTGCCGCCGCATCGATTATGAAACATCCGCTCTTCAGATGTTTCAAATCTTCATTTGAAATGATCGATTCATCGGTGCCCTGAAGCTCTATTCCGTTTATTATCACATCGTACTGACCCATATCTTTTTTGAATTCTTTCATTGTGCTCCTGTAGTACAATCTCGCGTCCGCACCCAGTTTGTTAGCAGCCGCTAACGCCCCTTGAGCAACATTTCCCGCGGATAGTACTGCCACCTTGATACTGGAGTCCGGTATCAGTCCAAAAGATGTAAAACCATGAATTGTAGAAGCATACCCCGCTATATAACTGTTTTTCCACACAAAATTTCTTTTCAGATAAATATTATCAATCTCTCTTCCTCTGCTACAAACTTTTGGATGTGTGTTTTCCAGATCGATAATTATACAATCCTTTTCATTTTCCATTTTTTCACAAAATTCTTTCCCTGAGGCATGTATATGAACCCACCCGACAATAACCTGACCTCTTCTGATTTTTTCATAATCGCCTTTTTGAATCAACTTCAAAGAAAAAATCGCTTCGCACTTTTCAAAGATCTCATCCCGCTTTAAAATTTTACAACCCTTTTTCTCATATTCTTCGTCGGATATACCCAGAAATTTACCGAATCCCTTTTCGATATAAATTTCATTTTTAAAGTCAAAAATGTGCTCCGGTAAAAGTGCTGCCCTCTTCTCACAAGAATAATCAGGGATAATAAAACCCAATTTCATTTTTATCATCTCCTTAAAATATTATTTTTTAGACAACGAAAACGAACCTTTCCCTGATTCTAAGTCCTTATCCATTATAACACAAAATGTGCTCAATAACAAACGCCCGCTAAAAGGGCGGGCGTTAATGCTGTGCGTGTTACTCTCTTATTCTATTCCGGCGTACTCAGCGAGCGTGTTCATTAAAATTCCCAAAGACTCCGTTCCATTTTCATTGAAAGATCCAAATTTGCCGAATAAATTACCTGTGCCAAATTGTATTACGTTTCCTACCAGTTTTTTGTTATTCATCTGAGGGGCTACTGCGTTAATTTTTCCATTGACTTTCTGCTGAATTGCCGTACCGGTTGGTCCATATCTTTCTACAATTTTGTCCGTGAAATATTTGTTTATCTTTTCGACCTGATTGACAGTCAGGGTATCTTTGAGTACATTCATCAAGCCAGCTTTGTTTTCAAACGTTTCTCTGCTTTGAACTCTGAATTCATAAAGCGCCGTTTTTGCCGCAGCTATTTCTTCTTCTGTTCCATCGAGTAATGCCGCTTTGTAATCCTCAAGCAATCCAACTAACTCCGCTTCGTGTGCATCTCTCTCCGTAATTTTTTCATTCAGAGCATCATAAATAGTTTTCGCCTGTTCCTGTGTCAGATCTATACTGTTAAAAATATCTAAAAGAGCCACTTCTCCCGATAATTTTGCCACTTCGGTCGGCGCAGCCAATGTGAATGTTCCGATTGAAACTACCGTCAGTAATAGTACTAATAATTTTTTCACTGTTCACCACCTCCAAGTTTGTCGTTACGTGAATACTTTAATATTCACAGCTTAAAATAAACTTAGAGTAACCTTATAATTTCCTTTGAATTTATTTTTTAGGAATTCCCACCGGAGCGAGGTAAACGACGAATTCTTTTTTTCCATCCAAACCCATGACTTCATTCATTGATTTATCGCTGAAGGCATCTATGGCACACGTTCCTAAGTCGACTCCCTCACATGCTATATAAACATTCTGCAGTACATGTCCCGCATCCAGTAAAACCAATTTTGGTGAAAATCTTCTGTATCTCCACTCCGTACGGTAGGGAATGGCCGTGAGAATGTAAGTAAATGGCGCGCTTCCCACGAACATCTGACCCAGAGTGGCGGCCGCAACCTCATTTTTGAAATCTCCCTTTTTTATCAACTCGAGTTTATGTTCATTCGCCAGATAATGATAAAGCCCCATTTCCAAACCAGCAACATTTCTCACGAAAACGTAGCTTTCGAACGGGTGTCTTGCCCCCGCCGACGGTACGGTTCTAAACGAAGCCAGCCCCTCTTTGAAAATTTTTTTCACTCTCTGTCCCGCCCATAATACAAAGGCTAATTTTTCCATGGCTACCGGTTCATCTTTGTAGACTCTCACACTTCTTCTATCCCATATTATCTGTATCAAATCCTTTCCATTCAGAATATCTGATTTCGGTTCCGGCAATTTTATCACTTCCTGAGATCCATATTTTTTTAAAATTTCCGGTTTTGGTATTCCCTTTTTCTGATCTGAAACATCCTCTTCACCCATTTCATCCCAGCATCTGTTAGTCATAACCTTCCATTCAGGATAACTCACCAAAAACACCTCCAAATTATGTATTATAATTACATCTTACCAAAAATTCCCGACGATAAAGTATAATTCTTTAAAGAGGAGGTTCATCATGGAAAAAGGATACATTCATATCTATACGGGAAACGGCAAAGGTAAAACAACCGCTGCACTGGGGCTCTCTGTCAGAGCGGCCTGTGCGGGAAAAAAGGTTTTTATGGGACAGTTCATCAAGGGAATGGAATATTCCGAATTAAAACTTCCTGAATATTTTTCAAATATCGTTATCGAGCAATTCGGAAGGGGCTGTTTTATTAAAAATAAACCTACCCCCCAAGACAGCGAGGCCGCGAAAAAAGGTTATGAGAGAGGTTTGTCCGTTCTGGAAAGTGGCAAATACGATGTGGTGATTTTAGATGAAATATTTATAGGTCTTTTTTTTGAACTTTTCACCGAAGAGGATATTATAAAACTTATAGATAAAAAACCGATACAGACAGAGTTGATTCTCACCGGGAGGAAGGCGACTCAAAATCTTATAGACAGAGCGGATCTGGTGACTGAAATGAAAGAAATAAAACATTATTATCAAAAGGGAGTTATTGCAAGGAAGGGAATAGAATTCTAACGAGGGAAAAATTCTTCACTCTATTCGAATTTCCGGATAGTTTTCCCGTCACAGCACACACGATTTCTGGTCGAACATCGTTTTTGTGACCTTTCTTCTTAATCGGGTTTTTCCCGATAATATTTTACCTGATTTTCGTCATTGTTGAGACCGGTATGGGAAATGTTTATTATCACTCATACCCTTTTGTCTTTTTTCGTAATCACACTTTTCATCATTAATAAAGGGATACCAGCTTTCACAGAATACTTTCCGGAACATTGCAAAGGAAAATATACCCGCCTCACGATACGCGCGTTCCGGTTTTATCAAAAAATCGCGGAAATGATTACGGGTCAAACTCCTCTGTCATGGAACTGTCGTATCAATGATTTTTTCGATATTCGTTTTTCAGTTTCACGTGATGTTGAAAAAAATGTTGAAGCGAAGTTCAACACGTTAAACAGGTATAAGAATTTCTCTTCAAAGGGCCTTTCTTCATATTTATAGATGTGTGAATTATGGAACATAAAAAATATCGTTTTTTTCATTTGTTGAAAAACAGTCTTTTTATCGCTTCGGAAACCCCGTTTTTTTTATTCGTATTGACGGTCATTTTTGAAACACTTTTTACATCATCAACGGCGTTGGCAACCGCGATCGGCATTCCAACCCTTTTCATCAGCGGTATATCATTATAACCATCGCCTATGAAAGCAACTTCCTCTTCTTTTAAATTGAATTTGTCTAAAAAATAGTCAAGCGCCTCGCCCTTAGTGACCCCAATAGATGAAAGATAACTGTATCCCCATTTGTGAAGTTCCGAATCAAACATCTCGTGAAGTTTTTCCTTTTCAGGAAATATATTCCAGTAATATTGATGGAATGACCAGTCCTCAATCGTTCCGGTGTATGTCCATTCTATTTTTCCGTACATCTGATTTTGGATGGATTTTATCAGATTTATTATGTTTTTTTCATAACCATTTACGGCTATATGTGCAGCTCCTTTGGTTTTTTCAACCGCTCCGATTAAATCATCCACTATTTCTATTCTGTCTATTTGACTCAACAGGAAGGGGGTGAACGGCGTCAGGGTTTTCAAGTCGAAATCCGTCAGAAGATCGGGAAGATCTATAAAGTTTGAATGGACAAAAACATTGAGATTATTTTTTTTCGCTTCTTTTATTATTTTAACGGTGTCTTCTCTGGAAATAGTCTTTTTCAGAAAAATTTCTTTTTCTCTATTCGTTATCAGTGCACCGTTGTGCAGGACAAAGGGGATATCTATGTCCAGCTCTTCGATATAATCTTTTGCCAGATGGTATTCTCTGCCTGTAAAAACCGTGAAGAGAATTCCACTGTCACGCAATTTTTTTATCGCTTTCTTATCTATTTCCGAAATTTTCTTTTTTTCATTTAAAAGGGTATCGTCGAGATCTACAATAAACATTTTATACATTTTTATACTCCCGTATTACTTAAAATTTTTTTATGAATCAATTCATCAGTTATAAGTATACAATCGGACTGTTTCGCCAGAACTAAATTATTAAACTCTCCTTTAAATCACCTTCGTAGCGGATACAATTTATTCTGTATTGAAATGTGAAGAGAGTTTGGATAAACTTTTATAATTATACATGGAATTTTTATCCTTTTTATATATGATTCATTTATCACTCTTTAAGTTACCATTCATCATAAAAAGTATGAGTTTTAAAAATTGTCTTAATTAATCAGTTTAGGAACAGTTAAGATAATAAATTCAGCAGATGTTTTGGCAAATAAAAAACAACCCATTTCAGGTTGTTCAAATGCAATTATATCATAAATGAAAGATTTGTCAAGAATAATCAATATAATCCATTATTAACAATCATAGCGGTGCACTGCCGGCCGAATACAGCCATATTTCGATGATGTTTTTCAGATCGGGTACACGATTCGTCCAGAACTCTTCAAAATCATTTGAGGTAATATCAGTTGATCTGGAGAGGTTGTAAAACTCTCTGCACAATTCAAAGAATCTTTCTTCTTTAACGTGTTCGTAAATTTCATTGAGCAACAAAGCGCCTTTTATATACCTTATTTTCACTCCGTCACCAATATTGGATAAGTGGTATTCGTAAAGGCAATGAGTTTTTTTATCAACGGTTTTTAAAGCTTTTCTATACTTTTCTATCAATTTTTTAAAATCGGAATGATTAACATTCTTCACCGCCAACAGACTGAAAAATTCCGCGAAGGTCTCATTTATCCAGTCATGTTTCCCCTTTGAGAAATGCCACCACATATGTGCCAGTTCGTGAGCGTTGTTCTTCAAAAAAGACAAATTGGAATTGTTTTTCAATAAACTCAGAATATATCCCTGAGAAAATACGGTCATTTCTCCTCTTTGGTATGCTCCCTGACCGAATTTTTTAGGAGAGAAAACTTTCTTGAATGAAATCTCTTCATCGATTGGTCTTCCTATTTTCCCTTCAAAATAATCGTATGTCTGTAATGTTTGTACGAAATCTTTCCGGATGAAATCTTCCGGAAGATCTTCAAAATATGCCTCATAATTCATCGTCATCGTTTTTTTCTTCATCACTTTAAAATTTTTGCTGCCGATAATAACGATATCTGAAGCATTTTCGCATTGCCATCTTTTTACGACTTTCTTGTTGAAAGTTCTGTCCATTACTAATTTTCCCTGTGAGACGGTTTTGTAGTCATTTGGAATATTCAGGACGATATCATATGTGAAACTTTTGCCGAATTCGCTGAACTGTGGATACCATGTTGAATATGAAGCCAATTCTATTCTCTGCTCATTTATTCGATCGTCCAAAAAGAGTTCTCTGCTCTTTTCATCGAATTCCGGAATACAGACTAACTTTCCCGAATAATATATTCCCATTTTGATTTCTCTTTTATCCGGAATTTCAATGTAGTGCCTCTTGGCAGATGGTTTTAAAGGATGATGCTTCAACTTTTCGGAATACAGTACATGTGTCTGTTCGTCGTTTATAAATAAGTTTTCAATCTCAAAGGTACTGTGCAGATCAAAAAAAGTCTTCTTTTCACAATTGTTGTTTATCAAATGAACGGTACCCTCGACTTTAATGGATTCCTTCTTTGGATTTATTCCGATTTCAAACTCATATTTTTTTGGAATCATTCAATTTCCTCCAGTGATATTTTTTCAAAAACTTCACCTTCTATCACAAAGATTATATGACAGAAATGCGAATGACCCATATCGAAATTTTATTTTCATCTCAGGAAATCAATCTTCTAAAGAATATAAATAGACCTTTGCCAGCTCTTCGAATCCCATTTTCCTGTACAGATTGCTCCCCGCTTTGGACGAATTTAAAACGGCCGTTTTTATTCCTCTCTTTTTTATCTGTTCGAGTATATGAGATGTCAACAAAAGGCCGAATCCTTTTTTACGATAATCCGGTATGGTTGATATCCAATACAATCCAGCCACTCCACCTTCAATATATATTAACCCGGTACATATCGGTTTGTTTTCATAGTATCCGGTGTACAATTCCTGTCTTGGAGAGTCATATCTCATTTTTACTATGAAGTTCTTGAAGAGACATTCGTTTTCTTCCTCCACTTCAAAACCAAGATATGAAGTATCCGCAAAATCATCCAGTTCCTGTTTGCAGCATACTTTTCTGATTGTGAAATCATCATTTGTGGATTTTGACTCAATATCGTTATTGAGATTCAAACTCATCGCTGACGAGGTAGCCCTCAGCTTCATATTGTTTTCATCGAACAAATTTTTCAATTCTTCGGTGAAGTTATTTTGCGCCACCCACCAGAAAAAAGGTTTTTTCATCGCGTTGAAATATGAAATCGTATCCTTCACGAGTGTTTTTATTTTTGATCGCGAAGGTCTTGTTGAATAGACCATGTTCAACTCCGGAATCGGAACTTCTGTGGAGATACAGACTATCGGGTCGAGTTCTACAACCCTGCTTCCCGTGCTTTTTCCCCAAAAAACACCACTTTCAATCATATTCAGATCAAGAGATTTTATCAATCTTTCTTTTTCACCCATAACAATCCCCCTGTAAAAAAATAAGACTAGAATGATTAGTGATTTAAATCTGCGATTTTTGTCGTTTCTTTAGAATGATTATATCACTCAAGTTTCTTTTTCATTTGTCTCCCGGTTTTTTAACTGAGTTTTCTTTTACCTGATAATAATTTAGATGTATAATTGTTTCATAAAAAACATGAGGTGAAAAATATGGAATACAGAAAACTTGGGAAAACGGGGTTAAATTTGTCGTTACTTGGTTTGGGTGGTTTTCACTTATTGGAAATTGATTTTCACACAGTCAGAAACATCGTAAAAGCCTTTATGGATTCGGGGGGTAATTATATCGAAACCGCCCATTCTTATGGAAACGGATTGTCGGAGAGAAAACTTGGAAAAATTCTGCCCAAAAATGGAATCATCGTGGCAACGAAGACGGAGGCAAGAGACGCAGAAACCGCCAAAAATGAACTGATGCAGAGTTTGAAGAATCTGAACAGGGAACATATAGACATTCTTTTTTTACACAGCGTAACAAAGGATGAGGATTGGGAGAAAATAAAGAGGGAAGATGGTTCTCTGGAACTAATCGAGTGGGCCAAAAAAAAAGGATTTATAAGGTACGTCGGTATAACGAGTCACGGTTATAGCGGGACATTGCTGAAGGCTTTGAAAGAGTATCCCTTTGATCTTTTCATGACCGGAATAAACTATTATGACAGATTCAACTTTCCTGAGATAGAGAGTGAAGTCATACCGTACGCGGCGGAAAATGATATCGGCATTCTTGCCATGAAAACTTTAGCGGATGGATATCTCTGGAGAAATGCGGAGTACGCCTTCAGGTACACGAAGAGGTTTCCGGTGACGACCATCGTCAGTGGCATCAACTCGATGGATCAACTGGAAAAGGATTTGAGCTTAATTCATAAGATCCCGTTGACCGATGAAGAATTGATAAAACTGATTATCAAATCTCCGGAGCTGGGGAGCTATGTCTGCCGTCAATGTATGAAGTGTCTTCCCTGTCCCGAGGATATAGATATACCGGCGTTGTTTTTAGCCGAGGGCAGATTCGACAGGCAGATGATGGATGGAAGAATTGTAAATGCTCCCGATTATGCGATCAGAGACAGACTGGCACACTGGTTCGGAAGTGAGGAAACCGCACTCAGCGAGTTCAACTCAATTGAACCGGGACCCGGTAAATGCACTGAGTGTGGGATCTGTTCAAACAGATGTCCTTATAAAATAGATATTCCGAGAAAATTAAAAATTATTAAATCCAAGCTGGAAGAAGGTTATATATGGTGAAAAAAAGAAAGCCGCCTGAAAAACTTCCTGTTTTTTAATCATCTATTTGAATCTAAAATAGGAACTTTTTCAAAATCGATTTTTTTATTTACATTTTTGTAAAAGTTCCAGATAAAAATGAGGGTTATGAGAAAGGTTGAAAAATCTGCGATCGGTTGAGTCAATAATATTCCAGTTATTCCGAAAAAAATCGGTAAAGTGAATACCAGCGGGAAAAAACAAATACCCTGTCTGCAAAAACTCAGAAAACCTCCTTCTTTTGCCTTTCCAATTGCCAGGTACATGGTTGCAAAGATCATACTTATAGAAAACAGTGGAAAAGTTATGCTGTAGTATAACAGACCTTTAGAAGCAATTTCGATGACGTTCGCGTCACTTGAGAACCATCCGATTATATTGCTTCCGAAAACTACCTGGACTATAGAATAGATTATAGAAAAAACAGTGCAGTAGATAAAGGAAAAGTTTATGGAATCTTTTAGCCTTTTGAAATTTTTCAAGCCATAACTGAATCCAATGATCGGTTGCATGCCTTTGGTATAACCAAATATAACGTACATTCCAATCAACATAATTCTGTTCACAATTCCAACTGCCGCGACGGTTTCATCTCCATATACCGCTGCCTGTCCGTTCAGTATTCCAATTGATATGCTGGATAATAATTGAAAAATAAATTGTGGCATTCCGATTTTGAAGATTTCGGCCAGTATACCTCTGGAGAAACTGAAATTTTTCAATTTTATTTTCAACAAACTTTCTTTTTTCATATAAAAACCAATGAGAAATACCATAGCTATGGCCTGAGAGAGAACGGTTGCTACAGCGGCTCCCCTGATTCCCCAATCGAAGGTGAAAATGAACAGCGGGTCCAGTATCACATTCAAAATTGCACCGAGAAGCATCGTGAACATGCTGTAAAACATCGCACCCTGGGCTCTTATGGTATTTGACAATGTGACTGAAACGAGCTGGAAAACACATCCGGCCATATAAATATACGCGTAATCGAGTGCGTAGGGAAGAATACTTTCCGTGGCACCGAAGATCTTCAGAATATCGTCGATGAATATCAAACCCAAAATTGTTACTATTCCCGCCGTTATTACAGAGAGAAAAAAACTTATCGAAAGGGTCTCCTGGGCTTTTTCTCTGTTGTTTGAACCCAGAAGCCTTGAGATATACGAAGATGCCCCCGCTCCAAAAATGTGTCCGAATCCGACTATTACGAGTACGATGGGAAACACAACTGTCGTCGCCCCCATCTGTTCCGTACCTAATTGACCGACGAAGAGCGCATCGAAAAAATTATACAATGCGTTCACGACAAATCCTATTATTGAGGGAATTCCGAAAACCAAAAGTATTTTAGATGCTTTCCCGTTTTCCATTAATTTCAATCTTTTCTCCATTTTATCCTCCTAAATAATGTATAGTATCTATACACTTGTTATAAAAAAAATTTCTCACGCTTTCTACCACTTTTTTACCACACTCTCGATTGTCAAAGTGGTCTTCAATACCTCGTTTAAAAATTTGTCTATCGCATTTCTTTCATTTGACGATAAACTTTTTAAACTTTCGTTGATTTCTTTATTGAAGAGATCGTGAAAATCCAGATGCACTCTCTGGGCTATCACACCTTTTTTTGTCAGATTTATGACCGTTCTGGATAAATTTGCCGGATCGGTGGACTTGCTCACCAGTCCTTTTTTCTCCATTTTCTTTATCAATTGTGAAATGGCTCCCCTCGTGACTTCTCTTTTTTTTGCGATGCCTGAAATATGTATTCCGGGGTTGTTAAAAATCGTATCGAGAACGTGTATTTCCGATATGGAGATCTTCACATCCGTTCCATAATATTGTATTTCCTCTTCCATTTCCATAACTTTGTAAATGATTTTCAAAAGTGTGTGAACCGATTCGTTATCATATTTATTCATATCCGAAGTGTATATTATCTATACACTTTTGTCAAGTGTTAAATTGAAATTTTTTTTGCAATCGAATGAATCGATATTCACTGAAGAATTTTTATATTTTGATAGTATAATTTAGTAAATTATACTTTGGGGTGATTTTATGAAATTGACTCATTTATGTATTGTTACCGAAGATGTTAAAAGACTCAGCGATTTTTATGAAACGGTATTATTAATAGAACCGAAGAAGTATGGAAATGATTATGTGGAGTTTGAAACAACTGGTGCTATTCTTTCAATATACAGTTTTAAAATGCAGAATGACAGTACACCGAATCTGTTTGAGGCGAGAACCAACAGAAATCTCGTTCTTGAATTTGAAGTTGAAGATGTCGATTCTGAATTTTTCAGGATCCAAAAAACCGGAATAGAAATTGTAAAGAAGCCGGCTATACAGGACTGGGGAACGAAATCTTTTTATTTCAAAGATTCGGATGGAAATATAATATCTTTTTATTCGAATATCAAGGAGTAATTGTAAATGGAAATCATAAAAATAGACGAAAGCAATAAAAAAGATTTTATAGAATTCTGTCGGAATTATACGAAAATAAACGATGATTCATTCACCCCCGGGGAAGATTTTATTCCCGATGAAGATCATCCTTCGTTCGCTCTGTTAAACAAAGATAAAAAAATCATAGCTGCCTGTTCTTTAGTACTCGAAAGACCTTACAGACTGAACAAAAAGGGAAGATTCATGATTTTTTATTCTATTTTCGATGAGTATGGTATATATAAAAAACTTTTGACAGAAACGCTTCGCGAGATCGATGGAATAGAGAACCTATATTTGTTCACAAAACAGAGGCCGGAACGGGAAAATTTTTCCGACATATTGATTGAACTGGGCTTTGAAATAGAAAGGTATTCTTTTGTTTTATCCAGAGAAGACCGTTTTGCTGAAGATTTTCATCTACCCAATGACATTCATTTTAAATCCTTCGATGATTCACTGAAAGACAGGGAAAGATATTGTTCAATAATAAATCAGGCATTTTCAGCGCTTGAAGGTCACTACGATATTTTTCCGGAAGATCTGGACAGAATTTTCAACAATTGCGAAATACCTGAAAATGGAATTGTGTTTCTTTTTAAAAATGGTCTTCCTATCGGGCTCGTGTTTTCTGAAATTGAAAAAGATGAAGATGAAGAAACTTTATTTATTGGACCGATAGCGGTCGTTCCCGAAGAACAGAGAAAAGGATACGGAACAATTTTATTGAGAAAAGCGATTCAAACCGCGGTCAATATGGATTTAAGCCAGACACTTTCCGTGAACGGAAAGAACAGGAACGCCATTTCCCTTTATCTGAAGGAGGGGTTCGTGAACATCGAAACTGTGGTTTGTTTCAATATAAACTCAGCGAATATGAAAAAAATCATAAAGGATGGATGAGTTTATTATTTCAAAAGATCTATGAACATATCTTTGTTTCTTTCATAGAGTTGCCTGTATATTTTGAACTGGCCCGAATATACTTTATAAATATTTGAATTTGGCTTATACGTTTTTTTTATGGAAACCAACCTGTTTGCAGTTTCATCTATTCCATTGCCCGTATCATTTGATATTGCGTATATGGCTGCTCCAAGCAATTCGGATTCTGATATTCCGGGTAATTCTATTTCTTTTCCCAGAACATCGGCCTTTATCTGATTAAAAATATCACTTTGAGTCTGGCCGCCCGTGGTTCTGATTTTCTCGATTTTCAATCCATCGCTTTCCATTCTCTCAACTATATCTTTTATAGAAAAAGAAATACCTTCCATTATAGATATAAATATTTTTTCTCTGCTGGAATTCAAATCGATTCCAAAGATTATTCCTCTTGCGTCAGGGTTCCAGTAAGGGCTCCTCTCCCCGCTTAAATAGGGAAGAAAGATTATTTTCGTGGGTCTTTCGACTTTTTTTAAATCCTTTAAACGATCCATTTTACGATGGATAATTTTCTCGGAATACCAGTCCAAAGCCCTCCCGGAGGTTTTCATTATTCCACTGATCTTCCATAAATTTTTCAGAAAATAAGGGGTGGTGATCAGTCCTTTTATATCTTTTTTATATTCACTACAGAGTGTAACGCCCTGTGAAGTTCCTCCCCGATCACAGAGATAACCCGGTTTCACAGTTCCTGTTCCAACGAGTCCCGCAGCAAAATCCGGGGATCCCGAGACTATCTTCAGGTTTTCGGGTAATTCAAGTTCGGTGGCAACATCCTTTAAAATATTACCGACAGTCCTCGAAGTTTGAACTAGTTCCGGAACGATGAAATGACGATTTAAATCGACTTTTTCTATGATTTCTTTGTTCCAGGGCAGGTAACCAAATTCTTTGAAAGACATGTTGACTATTCTTCCGGTTAATTTGTAAGCTATATAATCCGCCGGCTGTACCAGATAATTTTCTGAGCCCACATCTTTTTTTATATATTTCAATCTGGATATCACCGAAGCGATCTGAGGATCCATACCCTGATTTATGAGTTTCGTCTGGTATTCCGCTCCTCTGCTGTCAAGCCAGGTTATCGCATTACACGAAATGTTCCCGTTTTTTTTCATAGTGATGATCGTCGGTCCCTGGCCTATGATACTCATAGCCTTTATTCTGTTCTTTTTATCACCGGGAATTTTATTCAGAATCTTTATCAGAGCTTTCCACCAAACCGCGGGATCAATTTCAGAATTCCCATTCAGGTTCCTTCCTACTTCCCTTTCCTGAAAGAAATCATTCATATTTCCGTTTATGTCAAATATGGCGGATTTTACATTCGTAGTTCCAATATCTATTGCTAAATATAATTCAGACAACTCCTTCGTCCCCTCTTCTTTTGTAATTGATTATGTATTCAAAGTTGCTGTAACTTTTTTTGAATTTCTCCTTACCCATTTGAATCAGTTCCAGAAAAAGTGTATCCACCGCGAGAAGCTGAATGTATCTGGTCAATATTCCTCCTTCAGGTAAAATTTTTGTTTTCGGAAAAAGTGGTAGTTTTACATCTGATTTTTCCAAAATCTTCGAATCAGGAGGAGCAATGCTTATTATTTTAGCACCGGTTTCCCTCGCGTACTTCATTGAATCGAGTAAATCTGATGATGAATGACTGCTGGAAATAACGACAGCCGTGCTACCCGGTCCCATTTGATAAGCAGAAAGACTTTGCAGGAAAGGATTGTCAAAAAAATTCACCTGAAAACCGAGTGTCTTCATTTTTATAAACAGATCTTGCCCCGCAACCCCGTCAAAGCCGTACGCCATTATGTCTATCGTTTTGCTGTTTAAAATATGATCACATGCTTTTTTTATAGTCTCGGGGAGAAGTTGGGATAAAGAAAATTGCAGATTTTCCTGAATGACTTCGAGTAAATTCTTTGAAATCTTTGAGACCTTGTTCAGGTTGAATTTCATGGATTCCACCATTTCCAGTTCCTGAGCTAACTCGATCTTTAAATCCCTGAAGCCCTTGAAATTCAGCTTTTTACAGAAGTCCACCACGGTCGACGGGGCGGTGTTGGTACATTCAGACAGTTCTTTTATCGTGATGCTGACAACAGATCTGGGATCTTTTATTATAAATCTTGCTACTCTCGCCTGCGCGGGTTTTAAATACGGTAACTCATCTTTCAATCTCTGAAAAAAACTGTATTTACTGAGCATTGACTTTCTTCCTTTTTACCGAATAAAATATCATTATCGCCAATGTGACTAAAAATGGAACCGTCAATAACAATTTTGGAGAAATATCCGTCGTTGCCTGAAACAGATTTGAAAGTGCTGAAGCAGCCCCGAAAATTACGGATGCCATTAGTACACCCACGGGATTTCCTCTTCCCAGGATTACCGCCACCAGGGCTATCCAACCTCTGCCGTTGGTCATACCTCCAACGAAAGTTTTTATCGGCAGAGATAATGCCGCACCACCGATTCCTGCAAAAAAGCCACTGATCAAAAATGAACCAAATCTCTGTTTGTATACTGAAATTCCGACACTCACCGCAGCTCTGTGATTCTTTCCCACGGATCTCAAATGAAACCCGTAGGGAGTTTTAAATATTATTATAAAGCATATTATCACAGCCAGAAAAACGAGATAATCCAGAATATCATATCCACTCAACAGATCTCCTAAAATCGGAATGTTCTCTATCACTGGTATTTTTATTTCGGACAATTCGGGAGCATTCTGAAAATAGAGTGTTCCCTTCGTGCCACACAAATTGGAAGATAGGAAGACCGTGATACCTGATGCAAATAAATTGGTCGCAAGCCCTACGACGAAAACATTCGCCTTAAGATTGAGACTCACGTATCCCATTATCGCGGCGAGAAGCATGGATGAGCTGATTCCAACAAGGATACCAAGAAACAGACTTCCCGTGTTGGCTGCGGTGTACAGGGAAGAAAATGCGGAAACAAGCATCATTCCTTCCAATCCAATGTTCAACATACCTCCCAGTTGGGTGAACAGTCCTCCCAGGGCCGCCCAGAGTATGGGAGTCATCATAGCGATTGTGGTATGCAGAAAATCTCCTATCATATTTTAATCCCCTCTCTTCTCTTTTTACCTATGAAGGAAACGAGTCCTTCTGCCGTGATGAGATAAAATATAACGGATTGAATGATTCTTGCAACTTCGGGCGTGATATCCGACATCAGCGAGGCAACATTTGCGCCACTTTCGAGAAAAGCGAAAAGCAATGCGGCCGGTATTACCAGCAACGGATGATTTCTCGCGATCAAAGCAACAGCTATCCCGTTCCATCCGTAACCGGTGGAATATCCTCTTATCATTCTTCCATATATCCCCAGGTTATCCATTATTCCGGCCAACCCGGCGAGACTACCACTCAAAAACATCGAAAGTACGATAACTTTTTTCACCGGTATACCAGAGTAATTTGAAAATTTCCTGTTTCTTCCCGTTATAACCATTTCGTATCCAACCGTGCTTTTTCTATAAATAAAATAAAAGAATATTATGACCGCAATCGCTATGAAAACCCCCACGTGAAGATCCGAAGGCGATAAAATTTTCGGCAGCATAAAATTCGAATTCATATATGGAGATGCCGCCATGCCTGCTCCAGGGTCATTGAAAGGTCCTTCGAGAAAGTAGTCCACGACGTATATGAGAGTATAACTTATAAGCAGGGAGGATATCAATTCATTCACTTCCCATTTTGCCTTCAACCATCCCGATATTCCCGCGATTATCCCTCCGGCCAGGGCCGATGCAAATATCGAAATAACTATCGCCAGAATTGTGGGAAATCCCGACATTTCAACGGCGAGGAACGTACCGACCAGAGCTCCGAAATAAAGCTGCCCTTCGAGTCCCAAATTGAATGTGGAAGCTGAAAACGCCAGGCTGGCCGCCAGGCCTGTGAGCATTAGTGGTATGGAAGCGGCTATCATATTTCCAAAAAAATAAGTGTTGCTGAAGGGACCTATGAAAAATTGTTTTATAGAATTTCCAGGTTCACTGCTGGTTAAAAGGATCGCTATTATTCCTATGGTCAACGCTATTGCTATTGTTATGGCTGTTCTGATTAATCCGTTGATTCTGTGCATCAATTATCACATTCTTTTTCCGGTTTTTCTTTTTTATGAAGCCCCATCATATATTTTCCAATTTCCATTTTTGCGAGGTCACCGTGGTTGTCAAAATTCTTGACTATTTCTCCATCGTAGATAACGAGAATTCTGTCTGAAAGATACATGACCTCATCCAGATTGCCTGAGATGAGGAAAATACTCTTTCCTTCGTTTCTTATTTTTTCCAATTGGTCGTATACAAATTTTTGCGATCTTATATCCAATCCCCATGTCGGTTCGCAGGCTATCAATAATTCAGGTTCTGATGAGAACTCTCTTGAGATCACAACTTTCTGGATATTTCCTCCTGAAAGCATTCCGACCTTAATATTGACACCCGGAGTCTTGATATCGTATTCCTTTATGAGAAATTTTGTTAAATTCAGGGACTTTTCTCTGTTTATCCAGCCATTTTTAGAGACATCATCTTTAAAATACTTTGTGGATATTTCATTTTCCAGGATATCCGATTCAGGTGAAGAGCCTTCCATGACTCTATCTTTGGGAATGTAGGCCATTCCCGCTTCTCTTCTCATCCGGGTCGAATAGTCCGAGATATTTTTTTCGTTCAAAAATATACTGCCCTTTTCTATTTTACTTAACCCTGTAATTGCTCTTATGAGCTCCTTCTGACCATTTCCGTTAACACCTGCCAGTCCGACGATTTCTCCTGCTTTTATATTTAAACTTATTCCTTTCACTTTAAAATATTCATCTTCCATATCTTTCACATAGAGTTCATTTATCGAAAAGATATTTTTTCCTGTTTTATCCGTACATTTGAGTTTTTCGAAGATTATGTTTTCTCCGACCATCAAACAGGAGATCTCTTCTATATTCGTTTCAGCCGTATCACCTGTGAAAACAGTTTCACCATTCCTCAACACTGTAATCCGATCGGATATTTTTTTTACTTCTTCAAGTTTATGACTGATGAATATTATAGTTTTCCCTTGATTTTTGAGCATTTTGATCGTGTTGAATAATCGTTGTATTTCCTGTTCTGTTAACACGGATGTGGGTTCATCAAGAATTATTATTTCTGCACCCCTGTAAAGCGTTCTTAAAATTTCGACTTTCTGTTTTTCACCAATAGATAAATCCCTTACTTTCGTACAGGGATCCAAGTCGAGTCCCGATTTACATGACAGATCGGATATTTCGTTCTGAATTTTTTTGAATTCTATCATTCCATATTTATTCTTTTTTTCTATACCCAGCGAAATATTCTCTGCAATGTTGAAATCATCTATCAGTTTAAAATGCTGATGAACCATTCCTATTCCCAATTCAAATGCCGTTTTTGCGTTATCTATTTTTACATCTTTTCCTCTCAATATTATTTCGCCACTGTCCATTTTTTCAATTCCATAGAGAATTTTCATGAGGGTCGTCTTTCCCGCCCCGTTTTCCCCGACGAGAGCGTGAACTTTGCCCTTTTCCAGTTTTAACGTGGCATTTTTTAAAGCGGTTACATTATTCACTGAATATATTTTGTGAATGTTTTTCATTTCCAGAATATAATTTTGCATTCAGTTTTCCCTCAATTTAAAGTCATATTAAAAAGAAGCCCACTCTGAAGAGCAGGCAAAAGACTTATTTTAATTCGATGGATTTATTTCTCCATCTTTTAGTGAATTGAATACTTCTAACATTTTTTCCCTTATGTCTTCAGGAACATTTTTAATATAGTTCGGATCATCGAAGGTGAAGCCGATTGCTCCTTCTTTTATTCCCCATCTCTCAGAAGTTCCAAAGGGCAGATTTCCATTGAACGCCCTGATCAGAACATCTTTGATAGCGATATCGGCATTTTTAAGAGTACAGGCCAAAATAGTTTCTGGAGCCATGCTTATGTAATTCGAATCCACACCGATAACGTAGTTTCCGGAATTGCTTGCCGCCTCGATTGCACCCACTCCTGTTCCTCCGGCAATCGTTAAAATGATATCCACTCCCTGGCCCAATTGTGCCTTGGAGAGATCTTCCCCTTTGTTCGGGTCGGACCATGACCCGGCAGCCGAGAAAAGAAGTTCAATATCTTTATCGATAGATTGTGCACCACTTTCATATGCGGGTTTCATTCTGTCAGTCATTGCAGGGTAAATATCACCCGCGAGAAGTCCTACTTTTAAATCCTTATTCGCCCCCGGCATATCACTGGTCGTTACCATTCCCGCAAAAGCACCGGCAAGATAAGACATTTCCTCATCTTTAAAACCGAGTGAGAATATGTTCGGTAAATTTTCTGCCAGTCCATCAAGAAGAACAAGCTTTTGATTCGGAAACATTTTTGCAACTTTCTCAACGCTTTTGGGCATTCCTTCCGTGAAAGTTACGATCAGATCATACTGTCCGGTCGCCGCTAGACTTATCACATTCGGTTCCCATCTGGCGGTATTGTAACCTCCTTCCACCACTTTAAGATCGAATCCGGCTTCTTTTGCGGCTTCTTTCGCACCGTTTACCATCATTTCATATATAGGATTACCACCAACTTCTCCAGTGATCATTATGGCAACAGAATATGAAAAGCCCATTGAAGCTATTAATACCAAACAAAGTAACAAAAAACTTATTTTTCGCACTGAATTCACCTCCTGGTTTATTTCAACAATTTATTATAATATTCTCATAGCTTCTTCCACACTCGAACCATCATGTATGATTGTTCTCAGTGCCTGCGTCATCTTTCCCGGATTTGAGTAGCCCCATATGTTCCTTCCAATAGCTACACCTCTTGCTCCGGAATCGATGGCATTTTTAACCATTGTGAGCAGCTCTTCCGGATTGTCCGATTTCGTTCCACCCAGAACTACAAGCGGTTTGAATACCCCCCGGCTCATTTCTTTGAATTTTTCCATATCTTCAGGGTATTCCGTTTTGACAATATCCGCACCTATTTCTACAGCTATTCTAGCAGACATCGCTATGTTTTCTGAAGTGTGAAGACTCTTGTTGAATCCTCCCGGTAAAGCTTCTGTCAGAACCGGAACGCCCCAATCGTGAGCCTCAGCGCATATATTTGCAAGATAAGTGAGTGTTTGGTTTTCAAAATCAGTTCCGGGTAATGCCATGCATCCCACCGCATCCGCACCCAGTTTCAGAGCCTCTTCAACCGAAAAAAGCTGACTGTAATTTTTTTTCCCTTCTCTTATCATCGTTATTCCGCCGTCTATTCTTAATATTATTCCACAATCTTTCAGTGTTTTCCAATAGCTTTTCAGTATTCCATACGTTGTTAAGAAAGCATCGGCTCCATTCTCGACGATTTCAGATAGAACTTTTTCCGTATCGGTCAGTGCAGGAAATACATTCATCGTACTTCCGTGATCCATAGCAACTATCAGGCTTTTTTCATCTTCTTTGAATATTCTATGCATTCTCTTCATTGTGAAAACGGTCATTTTACTATTCCTCCCATTAAAATAATACTACTGTTCTCTGTTCATTTCCTGTAGGTGTCAGACCCAATTCATTGCCGAGTTCCACAAGCGATATAGTTTTAGTTACCAGACATTCTAAATCCTTATGGAAACCTGAAATCAAATTCGTTGCCTCTCTGAAATCTTCTGCCGTTCTTCCCTCTGTTCCCGTTATTTTTACTTCAGAATAATGTATGCTGTTGCAGTCGATATCCAGGTCTCCCGTAGGGTGCATTGAAGTGTAGATAACGATCGTTCCGACTTTCCTGACATATTCGATAGTTTTGCCCACCACATTTATTACAGGAGCGGTTATAAAAACTGCATCGAAACCATGACCCTCATTTATTTCAGGAACGACACTTTCTATTTCCTCCGGCTTAATCGCTTTGAATCCCATTTTTTCTATGAACTCTCTTCTGTGATTTTCGGGATCACTTATTATTGTTTTCGCACCCCTCATTTTTGCCAGAAATGCATGTAGAATGCCCATCGTTCCGCCACCGATTATTAAAATGGAATCACCGAATTGCAAATCTGCTTTTTTTACACTGTGAAGACAACAGGACAGAGGCTCGGTCAAAGCAGCAACTTTGAAGGGTGTGTTCTTCAACAATTTAAACACTTGTTTTTCTTTGACTACAATATACTCAGAAAAGCCCCCCGCGATCAGAAAATTATCTTCTATTTTTCTGCCCTTCCTGGCATTTATACAGAGGTTGTCCATTCCTCTGACACAATAATAACAAACACCGCATCTGTTGATCGTGTCTAAAGTTACCAGGTCTCCCTTTTTGACTTTTTTAACTTTATCGTTCAGCTCGACTACCTCCCCGGCGACTTCATGACCACCTATCATTGGTGTGGGAACTTTTATTTCCCCTGTGAAAATTCTTCTGTCGGTGGTACATACACCACAACTTTTGACCTTCACGAGTATTTCGCTTTTTTTAAGCTCGGGCATTTGAATTTCCATTATTTCTGATTTCCCTATTCCTTTAATTATCAAGGCTTTACTCTTCAAAATGAATCACTCCCGTATTTTTTTTTCTCATTACCGAATTAATTTCAGTATTACATTTTTTTGTGAATATTCCAAGTCTTTTAAGGGGTTATATCGGAATACCAATTGATTCATTCCAATCGTATTGAATCTTCTTTTATTCATGTAATAAAAGGAAAAACTGAGTATGATAAAGTTTTCATTTGATTGTGATGCAGTGGTATAATAACGTTGTATACTCGGTTTTTTTGGGGGGATAATATATGGATATAATAGAGGCTATCAAGAGAAGACACTCTACGAGAGCTTACATTGAAGAAAAATATTCGGATTCCGCACTTCAAAAAATAAACTCTTTATTCGAACAAGTAAAGCCACTTGAAAGCGAAAATATAAACTGGACTATAGAAAAGGATGATAAAAATACTTGCAAAATTTTTTCCAATGTGGACGATAACTGGGAAGCCCGTGTTTGCTATGGATTTCAGGGAGAACAGATAATACTCAAACTAACTCAATTAGGTTATAACACCCTGTGGAGAGCTATTGGCAACGAGAGACCTGCGGAAATCCTTTTCGGCCATGCTAAAAAGAAGAGTATTAAGGAGTCTGTCGTAAGACTTCTCACGGGGAGCGGTAACAGAAAACCACTGAGTGATTTCATTAAAAAAGATGTATCAAAGATTTCCGAACTGGGAAGGGAATGTTTCGAATTGTGCCGTTTAGCCCCTTCCGGAATGAACAAACAACCATGGAAATTCGATGAAGATGAGAACAACATAATAATAGAAATTACGGGTAAATCTTCCATAAACGCCTTGGATTTTGGTATAGTGATTTCACACGCTTATTTATTTCTGGAGGAGAAGAAAAAAGAGATAACTCTGCACTTCGAAAGCGATTATAAATGTATCTTGAATTTTCAGGACCTGAAAATATAATTGAATAATGAAAATAGTTAAATTTGAGCAAAAATATTTGAACCCGATGATTGAATTATTTTCGAATGAATTCAAAAAGTTCAGCTTGAGTTTCAACGGAGTTTTTCCCGCCTCTGAGAATTTATCTAAAAAAATAAAGGAAAAAATTATTTCTTTATCAGAAAAAAACCCACTTTTTCTTTGTTTGAAAGGCAAAAAATTAGTCGGTTATATGGGAGGATTCATCTTTTCAAATGAAAGGCATGGAAAAGCTCTGTATATACCCGAATGGATGAACTGCGTACACGATTTAAATTCAGAGGACATATTCGTGAATCTCTATTCCACGTTATCTTCCGATCTGTTGAAAGAAGGAGTCAGAAAGCACATAATTTCGGTGCTGGTTTCAAAAAGAAGGTTATATTACACCATGAATCTTTTGGGCTTCGGATATTTTGTGATAGATGTCATACGGGACCTGAGAAATTATAAGATGGAAGCGAATGATTTTATAAATATAAGGGAAGCCTCTTTAAACGATTTAAAAGTTTTATATAATTTTGAATTCAAATTATATAAATATCTTTCATCTTCCCCAATTTTTCTTCCATTTTTGAAGACCCTTGATGTTGATGAAATGCGGAAACAGCTGGAGGAAAAATTGTTTCCAGTTTTCATTCTCTCTGAAAACGGAAAGGATGTTGCGTACATGAAAACTTCCGGAGAAAATTCCGGAAGTTGTTTTGTGGCAAGGGACGAAAAAACTTTCAGCATAACAAGGGCCTTTTGCGAGCGAGAATACAGACAATTGGGTTTTGGAAAAAAGTTATTGAACAGAGCATTTTTATGGGGATATGAAAATGGTTTTTTGAGGTGCGAAACGGATTTTGAATCAGCCAATTCATCTGGAAGGTCTTTCTGGATTAGCAACTTTACACCCTTCTGCTATTCATTTTGCAGAACTCTCGACAGGGGTATGTTTATCAAATAAAATTCATCTAAATCTTAAAAAATGCTTTTTATAGAATTATCCCGGATATCTGTCCGATATATAGTCTTTCAACATTCTGTTTTCATATTCCAGGTTTCTGTATTGAAGTTTAACTATATCTCCTATGGAAATTATGCCCAGCAAACCGGTTTCATCACAAACAGGTAAGTGTCTGATTCTCAATTCCGTCATTGTATTTATAGCATACTGAATATCATCGTTTGCCCTGCCGCAGACTATATCTTCAGTCATTATAGTTTCAACGTTTTCTTTAGATGTATCGAGATTCCTCTGGCATACCCTTTTGAGTAAATCTCTCTCAGTGAATATTCCTATCGGATAGTTGTTATCCGTAATTATCACCGAACCAATACCTTTATCGACCATCAGTTTTACCGCCTCGGCAATAGAGGCACCCTTTTTGACCGAGTAAATCTCCCTTCCCTTATCTTTTAGTATATCTTTAAGTTTCATTATTTAATCCCTCCTATATCAATCTGAATTGTATATAAAATTCTATCAGAAAGAAGTTCATTAACAAACAAATAGTTATTCTCATTCTCGCCGGGGATTTCCATTTTCTTCTTTTTTAAGGATGTAAAATGTATAATTGTACATATAGATAAATACTTTTAAATGGAGGGAATATCATGAAAAGAAAAAGCTTTTTTTCAGTTGTTTTGTTGGTTATTTTTTTATTCGCCATGACCGGATGCTTTATATTCAACCCGGGCACTCATTACGTGGCATGGGTGGTCGGTGATCTCGATTCAAGCGAAAAAGCGATGGCTTCTGTATTCCGATGATTCGGGGGAAACCTGGACAAGGCAGGGGCTGGATATCCTCCCGGAAGGGAAAAGTTTGAGTGATGTATTTGCAATTGACGATAAAACTGTCTGGGCAGTGGGAGATGGGGCACTCGTTATAAAAACATTGGATGGTGGAACGAACTGGTCGATAGTTCAGATAGATGTAGTGGCCTCAGATTCGTCATTTGATTCCATTTCTGTTAATGGAAATAACATATGGATAAGTGGGGAAAATGGATTGATAGTAGGTTCTGATAATAATGGTCAGGACTGGACGGTTCAGGATCTTCCGGCATCAGCCACTGAATTTTTACTTCAGGGAATTCATGTGATCGACGATGATTTGATATATTGTGTGGGCAACAATCCCTCTCCTCCTTCAGGATATGTTTTAAAAACAACGAACGGTGGACAGAATTGGGAAGAAATAGTGCTGCCAAATGATTATAACTATTCTAATGGATGGATCGGAGTAAAAGCGACAGATCAAAACCATGTAATTATCAATGGAGGAAAGGGACACTTCGCTGTAACTGCAAATGGTGGGGAACAATGGATTACAGGTGGTCCTATATCTCCAAGTGATATCAATTGTTTGAAAATGGTGTCTTCATCAACTTACTGGACAGCATGTGATTATGATCATATTTACATAACAGAAAACAGCGGGATCAGTTGGGAAAAACAGCCGTCTGCCGGAGTGAGCAATTCATTTTTAGTCGGTATCGACGCACTCGACAGGGAAAGGGCCCTGATCGTTGGTCAATCGGCAGGCCATGAACAGTACGGAAAAATCTTAAAGACCACCAATGGAGGAAAAGACTGGAAAGTAGCACAAACGACTGATATGAATCTCTATAAAGTATCGATTGCCAAAAAGTGATGAGTGCGGTGAATTTTATCTTAAGAATATAGTACTTCTTTGTTCGATAGAAGTTATAATTTTATTTTTCAAAAGTGGAATGCTTTTAAATCCTTTCATAAAACCAATTGTGTTGAAGAAATATGATTTAATTGAAACATGAACGATCTCAGGGAGAGTGATGTTGTGAAAATTGAATATATTGAGAATACTGTGCCCGATATGGGAAGTCTGGAGAATCTTTATAACGATGCCGGGTTTTCTTTTTACACGAAGGATATGAAGAAATTGTACAGTGCTATAAATAAATCCCTTTTCGTGATTTCTGCCTGGCACGATAATATGCTCGTTGGTTTAGCGAGGGCGGTTGGAGATGAGGAAACTATCCTTTATATTCAGGATATTCTCGTTTTAAAATCGTATAAAAGAAAAGGAATAGGAACGGCTCTGACTGAAATAATAGTTAAAAAATATCCCCGCGTCAGACAAAAAGTACTTCTCGCCGATGATACGGCCGAAATGCGCAGTTTTTATGAATCACTTGATTTCGTTCCCTGCGATAAAGGAAATCTCGTGGCATTTGTAAAATTTGATTGACGAATCATGAAAGCTCATTCGATATAATCGTCAGATTTTTTCAGCGCCTTGTTTGCGGTAAATCAGATTTCGCAGTGTCCATTGTATTGAAAATACCCGTAATGCTCAAAAAAAAGCGTTTCTGTTTTTCTTTTCAAAATAATATCTGTTGCAACACAATCCATCCGAATAAAATCAATTCGAAGTACATACCGGCAAAATCGTGCTCAGCAAAAAGCAATATGAGCAAAACATTTTCTGTGACAATTGAATATAATAACCTTGTTCAGGGATAAGCGGAACATAATAACTGTGAATGGTGATATGTAAATATTCGCATGTTTTACAAAAAGACATCGCTGTGCTATAAAATTTTTTTGAAAAATTACTTCGTTGGAGGAACAATATGAAAGACGTTATATATGAGATTTTCCCGATTGGAAAACTGATCAAGGATAAACAGATTACCGTAGTACATGTGATACCTGAATACAGGCCTGCATTGAAATATCTGGAATTGTTCAGTCACGCTTCAATATTTTTGAAAAAAAGAAAGGGATGTACTTCCATCGATCGTCCGGACGGCTTTAAAAATATTGGAGGAGAAGTCCACACAAAAAACTTTTTATCGGAAAAGGGAGAACTTTATCCGATCGTGACAGGAATATTGAATGTGAATGAGAAAGAGGGAATCGTTGAACTCGATTACAATTTGAGACAGGATGAGGCAACCGTATTTGATATAAAAGCGTATTTTCCCTGCGAGGACAGGGGAAAATATTCAGGGTACCTGATTTTATGAAAAACTGGAATAAGTGGCGGACAGGTGAAATAAAAAGTGCCGCCGTAAGTGATCAAACAAATTTTTTTATGAATTCTGAAATCGAAAAACGTTGTTCGATCAATCGACTGGGTTCTGTAAGAAAGAGGGATGGCAAATGTCTGATTGAATTGGAAGATACGGATGAAGGTTTTTTCAATTACCTGGAGGGATTCTCACACGTAAAAATTCTGTGGTGGTTTGACAGATTTAATAAGAGTAACTACAGAAAAACAACACAATGTAATCCTCCATATGAAAAGGCCCCCAGAACGGGTGTTTTCGCTTCTAGATCACCTGTTCGTCCCAATCCAATCGCTATGTCGGTTTCAAAAATTCTTCGCATGGACATTCAAAACAGATATATGGAGATTTCGGGTCTAGATGCATTCGATAAAACTCCTGTTATAGGTATCGTTCCTTATATTCTTTCATTCGACAGAGTGAGGGAATACCGTGTTCCTGAGTGGTTGAAACACTGGCCTAAGTGGCTCAATGAAAGAGGCCCGGAGGTAAACATTGAAGGAATCGAAATTGGAAAGTCAGATATCAGCCGGATAAAAAAATATATGACGGGAGAAGAACGAAACACAAAAACCTTAATTGATTTTGTCGGGGAAGAAACTTCGAATGATGAATACCGTCCCGACGAAATAATCGTAAAGGGTGCCAGGCAGAATAATCTGAAAAATATAAGTTTCACCATCCCGAAGAACAAAATGACGGTTATCACGGGAGTGAGTGGAAGTGGAAAATCCAGTCTGGCCTTCGATACAATATATGCAGAGAGCCAGAGACGTTTTATGAACAGCGTGGCCACTTCAAACAGAGTTAATTTCGAGCTGATGGAAAAACCCGATTTTGATCAGATCACCGGGCTTCCTCCCGCGGTGGCAATTGAGCAGAAAAACACAGGAAGGAATCCGAGATCGACGGTCGGTACGATGACAGATGTCTATGATTATTTGAAGCTTCTTTTTTCCGGGATAGGCGTGAGACACTGTCCTGAATGCGGAAGGGCGATTACACCTTTAAAAACGAATGAGATAGTGGATGTCCTTACGAAGATCTCACACGGAACAGAATTCGTTATTCGCCCGTTTAAAAGTGAGAGTGCTCTCGGAGAATTCGTGTCATCGGGTCAGGAACCAAAGAAAAAAGTTTCGTATAGAAAAGAACTAAAAAAATGTATAGAAAAAGCTTTGATCGCCGGTAACGGGGCAATAATCGTCATTGTCAACCAGAGCGATAAATTCATGTTTCAGACAAAGGAAATATGCTATTATTGTGACCGTATATTTTTTGAACTGACAACTTCAACTTTCAGCTTTAATAATCCTGAAAGCATGTGTCCCGTTTGTAAGGGACTGGGTGTAAAACTCGAAGTTGATCCCGGCCTCATTGTATCAAATCCGAATTTGTCCGTTCTAGACGGCACTTCAAAATGGTGGGGAAACCTGAGAAAGTTCAGGCAAAAACCAAATGCCAACTGGATGAAAGGAGAAGTACTCGCACTGGCAGAATCGATGAAAGTCGATCTTGAAGTACCGTGGAAAGAACTGCCTGAGGATTTCAAACGACAGGCTATCTACGGTTCCGGCGACAGAAAAGTGAAATTCATCTATAAGAACACCAACGGAAGAAAAGGAGAAATAGTGAGGCCGGTAGAAGGCGCGTTTCATACTATATCGCGTCTGTTCAGAGAAAACAATGGAAATACAGCAAGCAGAATATCTGATGAGTTTATGACTGAGAAAATCTGCAGCGGATGTAAAGGAGAACGTCTGACTCCCGAAGGACGGTTTGTCACCGTTGCAGAAACAAGATTTCCCGAAACAGTTGTGATGACTATTGAAGAACTGAAAAAATGGGTAAACGATTTGCCGCAAAGTTTGTCGGAGGAACAACTGAGAATATCCACAGCGGTATTGAAGGAGTTGAGTAACAGACTGGAGAATCTGATTGAGGTAGGTGTATCTTATCTGACCCTTGACAGATCAATTCCATCACTTTCAGGCGGGGAATTGCAGAGATTACGACTCGCGGCCCAACTGGGAAGCGGAATTATAAATATTTTGTATATACTCGATGAACCCTCCGCCGGATTACACCCCAGAGACCAAAACAGGCTGATAAAAATTCTTAAAAATATAAGAGACAGCGGAAACACCGTTCTTGTCGTAGAACATGACACGGATACTATGCTTGCGGCAGATAAAATCATAGATATTGGACCAGGAGCGGGAATTCATGGAGGGTATATAGATTCGGAAGGCTCACCGGAAGAAATTGTGAAAAATCATGATTCCGAGACAGGAAAATATCTTGCGGGTATAAAACATGTCACGATGATCGACAACGGAGAGAGGAAAAAACCCTATGGCTGGATAAAGATAAAGGGAATAGACTGCAATAATCTGAAAAATATCGACGTGAAGTTTCCGCTTGGAATATTCACATGTGTTACCGGTGTCAGCGGATCGGGAAAAAGCAGTTTGATTCTGGAAACCCTGTTTCCCGTATTATCAGGATTTCTGAATAATTCGGATGGTATTCACGTAGATTATGAAAATGTGGAAGGACTCGAAAATGTGGATAAAGTTATCAGAATCTCACAACGTCCGATCGGATGTACCCCGCGCTCCAATCCCGCAACATACACCGGAGTATTTGATCATATAAGAAATCTTTTTGCCGCAACCGAAGAAGCGAAAGAGAGGGGTTACAGGAAAAACAGATTCAGTTTCAACAGCAAGGAAGGACAATGTGAAGTGTGTGGAGGAGAGGGAAGAAGACGTGTCGAGATGCATTTTATGCCCGATGTATGGGTGGAATGTCCCATCTGTCATGGGAAACGGTTTAATGCCGATACACTGGAAATAAAATACAACGATAAATGTATAGTGGATGTCCTGAATATGAATATCGAAGAGGCTTTGTATTTTTTCAGAGACAACAAAAAGATTTTCATCATACTAAAAACGCTGTACGACGTGGGTCTGGGATACATTAAACTCGGTCAAAGTGCACTCACTTTATCGGGAGGCGAAGCACAGAGGATAAAACTTGCGAAGGAGTTGAGTAAACCCGATACGGGAAGAACGATATATTTACTGGATGAGCCCACAACCGGTCTTCATTTCTCCGATGTTCAGAATTTGCTTAACATTCTGCACCGGATAAAACTGGCGGGAAACACGGTAATCGTTATAGAGCACAATATGGAGGTTGTTAAAAGTGCGGACTGGATTATTGACATGGGACTGGAAGGCGGAGAAGAAGGGGGTAACATTGTTGCACAGGGAACTCCGGAGAAAGTTGCCTTGATGAAAAAAAGTTATACCGGAAGGATATTGAAGAAAATCATTTTCCCTTCATCGAAATGATCGGTGATATTTGCGAAAAATAAACTCGATTGTTTTTTTTTTGCAATTACAAAGCTCGTGCTATACTGAATTTGAATTATCTGTGAAATTACGGGAAAGAGGTGATTTGAATCATGAAGAAACTGGAAGTTATAAGCGAATCTTTTCCTGAAGGCGAGTGGATACCACTCAAACATACGGGTCGTGGCAAAGATATCTCTCCTTCCCTGAGACTGGATGGGATTGCCCAAAACGCGAAATCCATTGCGATCACCATGGATGATGCATCGCATCCCATTTTTCCAAACTATAACCACTGGGTGATATGGAATATTCCCGTACAGAAAGTCATTCCGGAAGCCATCCCCGCCGGCAGGACGGTGGAAAGTCTTGGTGATGCGATACAGGGAATGGCGTATGGAAAGAACAGGTACAGGGGGCCGAAGCCACCGTTCAAATCTATTCATGTATATGTGTTCACCGTTTATATTTTGGACTGTAAATGTGATTTGCCTCCTGAAAGCAGAAAAAAAGATTTGCTGTCACAGATCGACGGCCACATTCTACAGCAGGCTACTCTTTCAGGGAAATTTCAGAGTCATAAGGAATAGACATATTTGGATTTTAATTATACAGCCTTTTACGGATTAATTGTTTCGGGTTTCGTGTATTGTTATCATCATCTTTTCTGGTATTTGAAATAGCGATGCTGCTTGGAAACGAAAAAGGGGCTTTCGTATATGTTTTATTGGCAATTATTTTGATCACGAGAGCATTTGGAATTTATCTTCCAGCTTATAAGGATATAATTGGAAATTCTGTAACTCTCCTGCTTTATGGTGAAGAACATGATTTTGTGCATTTACATCAGCTTTTGTTACAGGACGGGTAATACTTTCTGTTTTAGGTATTGTGTGTATAATCATATCATTTCATTGCGATCGTCCCGGAAAAAGATATTGCATAAATACGGATAAAATATTGCAAATGCTTGTTTTTAATTGATTATTGATGAATGATCGGATATTTCAGTTGAAAAGAGGGCAGTCCAAAAAGGTTTACCCTCTTAAATATTAACGATATTTCAGTTAAACATAGAGTTTATCAATTTCGTCGTTCGCGATGTATGAAAAAGACTTTTTAATTCTTTCATAAGACCAGTTCCACCATTTTAAATTCAACAAAGCATTAATTGTTTCATCATCAAACCTTTTTTTTATTTTTTGCTGGAATACCTCCGACAATCGTATAAGGTGCAACATCCTTTGTTACAACCGCTCTTGTTCCTATAATTGTACCGTCACCTATATTGTACTGCCGATAAGATAATCGCCTCATACCCTATCCATACATCGTTTCCAATTACAATATCGCCTTTATTATCCCAGGCAAATTTGATATTATCTCTATCAATATCCCATTCTTCAAAGAATATTGGAAAGGGATAAGTTGAAAGTGATTTAAGTGTGTGGTTTGCGCTGGTAAAGAGAAATTTCGCAACACATGCAATGGAACAGAATTTTCCGATAACCAATTTGTCACTGTTGACAGGATAATGGTACAGTACGTTATTCTTTTCAAATTGTCTTGGATCTTAGACAAAATCATTATAGAATGTATAATCACCAATGGTGATGTTTGAGTTTGTGGTAACATTTTTCAAATATACCGTTTCGAAGTCATTTTCCCGTGGATATTTTTTTATCCGGAATAGCCATAAAAAATCCTCCTTAGTATGAGTTTATTTTACTATCCCGTTTATCACAGTACAGTTTTTCATTTTACCCACACGCCTTTATAAAATCAATCAAAAAATAATATCACGAAATATCGGTGCTAAATGGCTGTAAGTTTCCACAAACATTTAAAATAAAGAAAAAGCATACTACCCGTTTCTAAGCTATATATCTTAATTATGAAATTCTGAATTTTTTCATGGTTGCAAAATCAAATCCGTTGTTGTCGTGATGTTTCTTTTGATTTCATTTGCAAAAAATCTCTCATAATATCATCAATCTATTCTTCCAAAAGATGACTTCCGTGGTTTTCAATATTTATAATCGATTTGTTTCATCCTTTCCCGGACAGATGGAATTTCTTTCATTTTTCAAAGTGTGCTTTATAGTATCTGCAAAGAGAATTCAGAGCGCCTGTTTTATTTCTGCCGCACAAACAATTTGAGTTTCAAGAAGATGTTGTAATCGGCATTTTTTTAAGTAAGAACAATGAAAAAAATTTCTTAACTATACGTTTTAAAAAAGTGGTTATTCAGAATTTATCATCATTTATAATAACATAAACTGATTCAGGTTCCATGAGTTCGGGCATTTTGGCTATCAATTCAGATATTTTATTGGTAAACCCATAATAGCTTCCAAATGATAATTTTCCATAATTCTTTTCACAATATGATCTCTAAAGAGTCATTGTATATAATGTGGCTGAAGAAGTGACCTTTTAAGCTCTGAGACAGGGCAACAATAAATTTCTATATATTGCGATTTAGAGGTCCTATAAGAACGCTCCTATAAATTCCTTAGTTTTGCTCAAATTTCGAACTGTTTAATTAAAAATTTTTGCGAATTTTTATTTATTTTGAAAAATTTTGTGGAATAACGATCTAAAATATGTTTATATTCTTCAACAACTATAATATTATATTGATAATGCATAACAAAACATTGTTTTGTCTATAAATTCGTAATCTGTGGCAAGTGGTAATTTCATGATTGTATTGAGTTTTTTCTATGCTATACTTCGTTAAAAGGAGTTGGCGATACTTTTGAAATCATATAAATTTTTTATCATTGAATCGGTTATTGTTACTATCATGATTATAATTTTAATTAAAGTTCATTATGATTTTAATTTTCAGATTCTTGAAAATCGTTTGATAAATGATAGAAAGGATTTAGTTGCCAATATAGAGAACTGTTTGAACAGAAGCTTGTCTCCTCTTATTGCTATGCAGTTTCATTTTGACAATGACAAAGGTATCTCTGAAGAGGAGTTTGATAAAATTTCGAAGTTTTATCTAAACAGATGCAATAACATTGCTTTTTTTCAACATAAAAATGCCATGAAAGAAACGGATATGCTCTTCCCAAAGGGGAAGGGTTACGAAGCCATCCTCGGAAGTACTTTCGAAGGGAAATCCGAATTCAGTTCTTCAGTTGAAAAGGCCATAAATGGAAATGTAATCACCGGAAACGATCCATATGAAATGAAATTTACTGATTTTTCCATTCTGAGTTTTACCACTAATGCACCGGTTTTTTACAACGGTGAATTCAACGGTTTTTTTGTTTCCGTGGTCGATCTCGGCGATTTTTTAAACAAAATCATTAATGGATACTATAATGAAAGGTACTACATACAGTTTCGCGACTCAAGCGACAATGTTTTTTACACAAACAGTGATAATTCTTTCGATAAAATCTCGTATGAAAACGAAGAGACACTCAATATTATGGATATACAGTGGAAAATGGATATGATATACAGAGAAAAGTACGGTGATGCCTTGATTATTCAGGTTACTTTTCTGTCGACTGTAATAGTACTATTTTTCCTGATTATTCTCGTCGTTCAGGTGAAATCTTTCAAAAAATCCCGGAACATAAACGTTCTTGAAAAACTTAAAGAGGAATTGATTGCAAAGGAAGAAAGATATGCACTTGCAGTTGCGGGAGCGAAGGATGCCATCTGGGAATATGATAAAGTATCGGACGATGTCTTTATTTCGGAAAGATTCTTGGAGATAATTGAAGATAAGGTCAACATTAAAAATGTTCAATTTAAAAACTTCGTCGTGAAAGAAGATTATTGTGACTTTATGGAAGCGATTAAAAAAGTTGTAGACGGCATTGATGAATACGTGGATGTGACATGTAGAATTAAGATTTCATCCGGGGTGATAAAATGGGTGAGAATAAAAGGAAAGTCTCTCAAAGATTCCGAAGGAAAGGTTTTGAAATTAGCAGGATCTCTGTCTGACGTTACTCAAACCATAGAATATCAGAGGAAAATCGAATACAATTCTTTTCACGATTCTCTCACGGGAATAAAGAACAGAAGATATCTATCCGTAGAAGTCGATAAATATCTTGAAGCAGGAAACAGAGATTGTGCAATCATATTCATCGATCTTGACGATTTTAAGAGGGTCAATGATATGTACGGACACTCATTCGGAAATAAACTTCTGGTAATCATTTCAAAATTTTTATCTGAGCTTTCAAATGAGAACGCTGTTTTGTGCAGATACGGCGGGGATGAATTCATTTATTTTATCAAAAAATATTCCGATAAAGGACAGGTTCAGAGGTTTTGTAAATATATATATTCTTTATTCAGAAACTCTTTTATAGTGGATAACAGGGAAATAAATATTAGTGCAAGTTTAGGAGTAGCTTTCAGTCCTGAAGACGGAACTGATTTTGAAGAACTTCTGAAAAATGCCGATTCCGCGTTGAATGAGGCAAAATCCAAGGGAAAGAACAATTGTGTTCTCTTCAATGAAAAAATCAGGGAGAAATTGGAGAGAGAACTTGATATCGAACTGGAATTGAAAAATGCTATAAATAATGAAGAATTTTATTTGAACTATCAGCCACAATTCAATATTTCTAACAATGAATACGTGGGTATTGAAGCACTGCTCAGATGGAATAACAAAAAACTTGGCATAGTTCCCCCTGATGAATTCATATCTATAGCCGAAAAAACAGGTGAGATCATAAGCATTGGAGAATGGGTTATCAAGGAGATCTTCAAAATAGCCAATGAATGGGACAGATACAATGTAGACTACAAAATGATTGCCATAAATGTTTCACCCATTCAGTTGAATGAATCTTTTCTGAAGTTTCTCAAGTCTCAAATCGACAGGAATAAAATAAATCCCGAAAAAATGGTTCTTGAGATAACGGAAAATACGACGATCGATGATCTCGAATATTTTTCCGAATTCATAAAAAAGCTCAAAGCCCTGAAACTCAAAATAGCTCTTGATGATTTCGGAGTGGGTTATTCTTCTTTATCCTATTTGACATCACTCAAAGTTAATATCCTCAAGATTGATAAGAGCATAATCGAGAAGATTTCCTTCACGCATGGTAAGAATCTTCTTGAAGGTATAATCAAGCTTGGAAAATCCATAGATCTGGAAATAATAAGTGAAGGAGTGGAAAGGGAATCGGAAATAGCGGTTCTCAAGGACTTTGACTGCAATATAGTTCAGGGTTATTATTTCATGAAACCCGTTTCCAAAGAAAAGATCGAAAAGGTAATAATAGAGGGATATTTCAACAGGGAAAAATCCCCGGAATAAATAAAAAAGTAAGATACTTCCCGAGTTTTATTATTTCATGTGTAGAACGGACTGGCGTTCTCACTGATTACACCATTTTTTTTCAAAGAACATCCCGATTTCTTCACATTTTTCAGTATTCATTCCCGTTTCATCGGAAGGTGTGGATCTTTCACTGAAAAAATAGTTTCATAACTATTCATATCGGTGAATGTCTGATACGCCAGATGTCGTAAATCGAGTTTTAAACGGAATGTTTTTTTGAAATTTTTCGCAACCTCCATCGCCTTCCATATTTCATCAGAATCAAATTTTTTCGTGTTGAAATAATTCAGGGTCAGATGAATTCTCAGAAAATTCTTAAGATATACGATCTCATCGAAAAGATCGTAGAGGTTCATTATTATTCTGTAATCTTTTTCCGTTGATGGCAGGAAAACCATCATGAGCGCCACAAAGCCGCCTGAGGTTATTCCGAGGGACTCAACTTCTGCGAATCTCTCTTCCGGATTGTCGGTTATATACTCGTTTATTTTTCTGAAAATTTTCTCAGCCTTTTTCGATGTTTCTCTTACCCTTTTTCTCAGATCGACCATAGATGAAAAATCATCATTTTCGTTGTTAAGGTCGTGAAGCGTAATGTGAAAAAAATTCGGATCGAGTCTCCGGGCAAGAAGTTCGGGAATTCTTTCGTGCACAAAATCCTGTGCGGTTTTTATCCGCGTTATAGTTTCTTCATCGAGTTGAAAAACAGTTGTATCACCATAAAAACCCCTGTATTTTCCATCTTCATCCACTTTATTCGTCAGTCCCGGAATGATCTTTCTGTCCGGATTCTTTTGATAGTGTTCAAAAGTACCGAAATACTCTCTTCTGATAATTTCACAATATTTTTCGTAATCTATTCTTTTTCCTTTGAGATAAACTTCCTTCGATAAATCGATCATTTTTTCTCATTCCCTTTTGGCTGTCAGTCCGCTACAAAACCCAGATATCTTCTTTTCATTCTGGGTTCCCAGATTTCTTTAAATATTTTTTCTATTTCTTCTTCAATCGATTTTACCAGTTTTTCTTCCGCAAGGTATTTTCGATTGTATAAAGCTGACAACTTCAGTTCCATCAAAGCTACCTCGGTGTTTGCCAACTTCAGTTCCAGTTTGTAATTTTTTTCATCGGGATCACTGTTAAGTTCACCTTTTATTTTATCCAGGATTTTTTCGGCTTTGAGTATCAATTTTCGAATTTTTTCCAGATATTTTTTCTCTATCGTTTCCTCCGGTGAGGCTTTCCAGATTGTCGGATCTTTTTTAATTGAGCTCAGTATTTTTATCTTCGATGAAATTTTTTCATATTTTTTTGATTTAATACGCTTTTTTATCGTGATTATTTCCATGGGCTTGACTCTTATGTGATCATCGATCGTTTTAATATTTTGCTCCAGTAAGTTGACCAGCTCACTCCCGGGTACGATTAAATCTAAAGGTATCGCCTTCGGATTATATCCTCTCATGATTATCCCCGATTCGTCGTTTGCCATCTTCACTGCCGTCACTTTGAATTCTCCGGGCAACTGTGATTCATTCAGTTCGAATTTTTCACCCTTTCCGGAACTCTCCTCAATTTCTACCAACAATGGCGGATTGTGAAAAGTCTGGATCAGTTCGATTTTCTCTTTTTCATCGACGTTTCCAATGATTAAACTGAGTTCATATTCGATTTCCCTCAAACACTGGGCATATGGAGTATAAATTATGGGCCCGGCATCAGAAGATCTTGTGTTGAGTTCTCTCTTCGAAAGATATTTGACTGCCCTCATCAATGTGATATACAACCGACCATTTTTGAATTCATATTCCACCAGTCCCCTGGTGAGAACAGTCAATTGATCATCTTCATCTTTTACACTCACGAAATCTTTCATGGGAAATTCGTACTCTTTACCCGTTTCCCTCGCTCCGGCAAGGATCTTTACGAGATCTTCGGGCAGAGGTTTCGAATTATCGGTATATTCTTTTCTCTGCACTATTTCAAAGGGCATTTCGGCCGAAACTTCCGGATGTTTAAAACCTGTGGGAAAAGTGTAAGAAAGCTTGTGATCCCTCGAAATGTTCTTTATTTTTATTTTTATTTCTATCAGTCTGGTCATGTTCAATTTTATTTCCAGTTTATAATTGAGATCATTTTTCTCTTCGGAACGTACATGATTTTTTTCATCGTAAAATTCGGGAATCTTCATTTTTCCTTCCAGCAGAATCGATGCGAAATGTTCACTGCAATATTTCAGTTTTACAGAGGTGTTATTTCCTGGACTCGAAAATATCTCTTCTGAACCGATCCCCATATGATTGTATTCATCTCCAACTTCCGCTTCATCGGAAAAATAACCCATGTTTGAATATTCGTGACCTGTTTTTTTATCTTTTATCCGTATAGTGCCGTCACGGTTTATCCTGAAACTGTAGAATTCGTTGTCCCACAAAAATTCCGAAACTTCTTTCCCCGAAAGATCGATGGTTTTTATTTTCTCCTCATCTATAGAACAACAGCTAAGCGGAGGAAGTTCCAGGTTGTATTCTCTACCATTTTCAATTATTCTTCGGTTCATAGGAAATGTAGCGGTATTTATCGCTATCGTTGAACCTCTTTTAAAATAACCGCCCAATTCGGCCAGCATTTTTTCAAGAAGTATTTCTGCAACATCCAGAAGTTCCAGATACTTATCTTCCATTCTCAGGTTTACCGGGTCCGCAGAAACTCCCGAAATGTTATCATGAATCTGAAGTGTGATCAATTCTACCCATAAATCGTCGATTTCATTTCCGAAGTTCGATCCGAATAAACTCCATACAAATGCGTTGATGGGCTCTATTTTTTTAGTCAGAATATTTTCCAGATTGTAATTTAAAAGTTTGAGATACACATTGGATGACAGCTTTCCGGGAAATACCGAGACGTATCTCCCACTCAGAAGTTCCCCCTCAACGAGAGGAAGGGAATTGTTCTGACGTTCAACGCTGCGAAAATAGAATTCAGGATCGGATATTTTCAATTCGCTTTTGTCAAATCCGGCGAGATAATCCATTGGATTTTCAGGATCGATATCCTGATCATAACCATCCAGCAGCATGACATTTTCACCACTCAGGAACGGTCTCATCTTTTCTACTTCTTTATTTATTCTTTCCTTGGCTATTTCAGGAATCGCACCTATTTTAAATATGTTTCTGGGAGAATCGATTAACCAGCTTCCAATCAGACTGCTTCCATCACTGCTTTGCCAGGTGAATTCAGTGCACGTGTTATCTTCAGAAAATTCTATTCCGCGCCATAGAGCGAGATAATCTATTCCCGACAGCCTGTGTATCTGTGGCATCTGACCACACTGACCAAAATTATCCGGAAGCCAGCCAACTTTCATCAAGTTTCCAAATTCCTCCGCATATCTGCACCCGAGAATGATATTCCTGACAGTCGATTCACATCCCGGAATAAGCCAGTCGATCTGTGCTATATAGGGCCCGAGGAAAAGTTGTTTTCTCGTTGCATATTTTTTTAATTTATCTTTCGCTTCTTCCCTTTCATTTTCAGAAAGTGAATTCAGATAATCCATTACGATGCGGATCTGTCCATCCAGGACGAATTTGTAATCCCGATCCCTTTCCATCTTATCGAATAAATTTTCAAAAAATTTTGGTAAAAGTCTGTTGGTATATTCGGCAGTGAAGAACCACTCCCTATCCCAGTGTGTATGACAGATTAAATGTATTTTCAAAGAAATCTCCTTTTTATCCTTTGATCGCTCCTCCGGTCATTCCAATGACAAAGTATTTGTGGAATATTGCGAACAGAATTATTACAGGAACCAGCGCCGTGAATGATGCAGCGGAAACGAGCGACATATCTATTCCCTCATATTGATTCGAAAAGGTCGTCAATCCTACGGTGTAGGTTATTACTCTTCCTCCGGCCAACGTTTTGGCAATTATGTAATCGTTGAAGGATCTGACAAACGAGAATATTGCCGAAGCTGCGATTCCTGGTGCCGCGAGTGGAAAGGTTATTTTCCAGAACGACTGAAGATTCGAACATCCGTCTATATATCCCGCTTCCTCCAGTTCTTTTGGTATTGTCGCAAAGTATCCCTGCATCAACCAGATAACGAGGGGCATAGTTCCGACCGAATCCACGAGGATGACCACGAGGTACGTATCCAGAAGGTTCATCACCGCGAACATATTGTAAAGGGGAATGACTATGGATGCCGCGGGAATCATCTGAAGCGCGAGAATGAAGATCATGAAGAATTTCTTCATCTTGAAATTGTGTCTCGCAAAAGAGTATGCCGCGAGTGATCCCACGAAGACTGATATAGCCGATGCGGACAAAGCGATCCAGATAGTATCCAGATAATACTTGATCCATCTCGAATCGGATAATACGACCTTGAAATTCTCTCCGGTCAGCTTCAGGGAGAAATAATCCGGTGGATATTTCATAAAGGTATTCGCGGGTTTTAGAGCCGTTATCAACATTGTTGTCAGGGGAACCAGAGAAAAGAGTACCCAGAGTATCAGAAATCCATATGCGAGAATTTTAATTATTGTTTTTCTTTTTTTAGCCATGTCAGTTCACCTCTACAGGTTTTATATACCTGAGATAAAGTATTGTAACTATCAGATTCATTATCAGCAACACTGTTGAAGCCGCCGCCGCGTAACCGAGTTCTCCCTGATTGAATCCGACGTTGTACACAAACAAACTGAGGACTTCACTCGAGTGCATCGGTCCTCCACCAGTCATTACGAGGATAATATCGTACACATTGAAGGTGATCATAGTCGTCATAACAAGATTTATTAAAATAAAAGGCATCAATAGAGGCAGCGTTATCTTTGAAAATCTTTGGAGAATGCTCGCACCATCCACCTCCGCTGCTTCGTATATAGAATCGGGAATACTCTGAAATCCGGCCGACTGCATAAGCATTGAGAATGCCGTCCCCTTCCAGATGTTGATCACGGCTAATACAAAAATTACCAGCGAAGGGTTCGTCAACCAGTCCTTTCGTCCGAGTCCAATACTGTTCAGAAAAGTCCATTTATAAGACATAGAAGGTAAAAATCCCAGGTTAGCATCCAGAAAGTATATCCAGGAGTAAGCGACGATAACACTGCTCGCTATCCATGGAATGAGGTATATAGCTCTAAAAAGACCCTTTCCTTTAATAAACTTACTATGCAGAACACTCGCCAGGAGTGTTCCGAAAAATACCTGTCCGAATACGGAAATTCCCACGAAGATCAGAGAATTTTTCAATGCGTTCCAAAAGTATGAATCCTTGAAAAGATCTGTGTAATTTCTTATGCCGACGTTACTTCCACCATGCATCATCAGGTCGAACAGAGTCATATCCCTGGTGCTCGTATAGAAGGACCATATGAGAGGGAAGATCGTAAGCATGATCAACATCAACAGAGCTGGTAATATCAGTAAATAAGGAATATATTTTTTATTTGCGGTCATGATTTCCTCCAGAGAAAGAAGGGGACAATTCTGTCCCCCTTAAAAATAATTGTTATTTTAAAATGGCGTTAACTTTTTTTGCAGCGTTGTCAAGAACAGTTTTCGCTGAAGTTGTTTCGTAATTTAAAACATATTCCTGTATTGCGCTTCTTATTACATCCGATATCTTTGAATATTCCTGTATTGTAGGTCTGAATCTCGCATGTTCCAGAGCTTCTTTGATTTCTGCACTGAATGGAATTGAATCTATAGTGTGTAAAGCGCTTTTTACGGTTGGAATCCCGGATTTATTGCTCGAAGATGCGGGATCATTCCATCCTTCGGGACCGCATAAGTAACCAATGAATTCGATAGCCAGCTCAGGATGTTCTGCAAATTTGCTTACACCGTATATATAACCACCAGCAACCGAAGTTCCTCTTTCACCATCGACAGTCGGAGCGGGTATCAATGCTGCACCGAAATCGTTTGAAAACTGTTCCGCCGACATTCCAACGTTCTGTATGGTTGAACTTCCTATCCATTCACCGTTACCCAGAGATATAATAAATTTTCCATTGACGAAGGCCTGATCGTAAACTTCCCCGCTTGCAGGACTCAGAACGTCTTCAGGAGTTACCATACCGTTTTTCAGGAACCATCCGTAGAATTCCAGAGCATCCACGCCAGCCTCGCTATTGAAGATGGCTTCTTTTGAATCGGGAGTTAAAATATCTCCCCCCGCGGACCATAAGAGGTCGTACCATCTCGAATTGGTGTGTTCTGTCGCTCCGGCCATGAACCCAACCGGTTTTACTCCGGGTTCCAGTTGATCTTCTTTCTCTTTTATCATAGTCGCATATTTTTTGACATCGTCCCATGTTTCGATTTTTACGTCTGTGATACCCAGTTTTTCCATGACGGCTTTATTCCAGTAAACCAATCTGTCGTCAGTACTATAGTAATATCCCAGAGTTTTTCCGGGATCGGCGTATTTTTCCAGGATAACTTTGAAGGCGGGGATAATATCGTCGTATCCCGATAAAGTAGCTGTATCGAACTGTTTCATCATTCCGCTGAATTCACTCAGCCAGATATTATCAATGATTATGATATCGAGTTTTTCGCCTCTGGAAAGTCTCATTGCCAATTGTGTTCTGCATTCATTGTACTCATAAACGGATGAATCGAGAACAATATCCAGTTCCGGATGATTTTCCTGCAATTTTTCTGCAGCCCACTCTAAACTTTCTTTCGCCCATGTTCTGCCAACCGATTTCAATACCACTTTTTCTTTAGCCACCAAACATGTTGTAAGCATGACAGCCAAAAGGATAAAAATAACAAAAACACGTTTCATAAAAAGCCTCCTAAATTTTGGGATATAAAACTTGTATATACAAGAGTATACAAATTAATATCTATTTTAAAAATATCCAAATTTTCTGATTTCATTCGATTATTACCGTTTATATGATAAATCCTTCAAATACTTTCACATAACTCAATATTTAAAGAGATATTGAAAGATTTTTTTGGAATTCATTGTGATATACTCTAAAATATGAAGAAGATGATTCTTTTTTATTTATAAATACATGTGTATACATCTGGTACAATTTTTCATTATAAAGGAGTTAAAATGAAAGCGCCGAATGAGAAGATAATCGATTATTTGAAAAGTGAGTTGTTTAAAACGTACTTCCCGGGAGATAAAATTCCATCGGAAACGCAGCTTTCTCAGATGTTTGGGGTGAGCAGACTCACCGTGAGAAAAGCAATACAAAAACTCGTTAATCAGGATATTCTCGTTTCCGTTCAGGGTTTGGGAACCTTCATCACTGAGTACGCGGGAAGTCCGAAAAATAATCAGAAGAAAGTGCTGGCAATTTTCCCCTCAAGTTATACGACCAGTAGAAACTGGAGAATTGCCATCGGTATATTCAGCACGATAGATAAATTCAACATAACTCCGGTCATGATAAATGTTGTTCTTGAGGATGAGAAGACATATAAAAAACAGATAAAAACGGCGTTGAATCAGGATTTTTCCGGACTGATAATTCTTCCCTATCCTGAAATCATTCAACTGCCCGAAATACAGAATCTTATCGAAAAGAATTTTCCCATTATATTCGTTGACAGATATTTAAACGGATATAAAATTCCCTCTGTCGTTTCCGATTCATTCAAGTGTGCCTGTCAAATGGGAAAACATCTGAAGAAATATCACAACGTGGAAAAGCCTATTTTCGTTTCGGAAGAAGAACTGGTCATAGGAAGTGTTAAAGACAGATATGAGGGTTTTAAAAAAGGTTTTAACAGTCCGGTCGATATTTTAATCACTCCGGAGCATTCTGAGGTGGATGTGCTGGCAGAGAAGATAAAGAAGGGAAAATACGATTGTGTGGCATTTTGTCACGATAATCTGGCCCTCAGAGGATTGACCGTTTTCCAGAGAGAAGGAATAAAAATACCCGAAGATCTGAAGGTAGTGGGATTCGATGATAAATCGGCTTCGAGATACAGTTCTCCGACTATTACAACCGCCGGACAGAATTTTCAGGAGATCGGTGAAACCGCAGCTCTCATGATGGCCAAATTATTGCGCAAAGAAAAAATCCCCCAAATTTCGACGGTTCCCATGGAAATAATCATTAGAGAATCGTGCGGGTGTAACGGGAAGTAGTGAAGATCAAAAAAGCTGAATCCAAAAATCTCTGTTCTGAAAGAATAAATTGATCCGTTTACAAAAATATCATACGAACTTCGCCCTTATTATTCCGACTAGAGGGTGAATTTTTACGTATTCGACCTCCGCTCCGGATGAAACAAAAATATTTTTTAAATATTCCACACTGGACGGAAAATCGCTGTCTCCCTCATCGTAATACACTTCATCCCATTCTTCCCTGTGTTTTTCAGGAGGTTCCGACCACATCAGATCACCTATCACGATAATCCCCGGTTTCCGAATGATTCTGAACATGTTGTCGACGGCCAGCTTTTTAATCGGGTCGGTCAGATGATGCATGGCGTAGATTGCTATTATTTTATTGATTCCGTATTTTCTGAGATCCGTTTCTTCGAAAGGATTTTCAAACGATCCCCTGAAATACGATATGTTTTCTATTCCTCTACTCTCAACAATCCTCTTTGCAGAAAGGAGAAGATTGTTGCTGATATCGATCCCGAGAACCTTCCTGCATTTTCGCGAGATTTTCAGGGCCCATCTTCCCCTGCCGGTTCCCATATCCAGGACGGTATCCTTTTCATCTAAATCGAGAAGAGCCACCGCTTTTCTCCCGACTGTGGTTATTATATCTTCTCTATTCGCATCCCAGTGCACAATTGATGAATCTTCATCCATATCATCAAATTCCCTTTCAACTTTCTTTCTGTCGTATTTATTGGTCATGTTTTTCCTCCGTTCACCTGATTGAAAAAATTATACCACTCGATTTTTGAAAGTTTTTTTGAATTACAGTTGACATCGTGAAAAATCGAGATTAAAATAAACAGTGTTTTAAACGCTGTTTAATAAGGAGTGATTGTATGACTGCAAAGGAAGAGACCAGGGAAAAAATTCTGAATGTGACCAGAGAACTTTTGAATAAAGAAGGGATCGGCAGTTTGTCAGTCAGAAAGATCGCTTCTGAGGCCGGAGTGAATGTGGCATCGATAAATTATTATTTCGGATCGAAGAACAAACTCCTTTTCGAATGCATGAAAGATGTGATAGAAAAACTGGAAAAAACTCTTCTGGTTTTCGATGACGATTCACTTAATAAAGAAGATAGAGTGAGAATATACTTATACAATGTGGCGGAGGTAATAATCAACAACGCAGCTATTCAGGCGAGTATGTCAAAGACTTTCGCTTCCGATATCGAATTTCCGGATATTCTATTTCAGTTCATAACGAGATTTTATAGCAGCTTTAAAAAATTTCTTAAAAATTATTTGAAGATCCACGATGAAGAGACACTTTCGATGATAGTTGAACAGACGATTTCCGCGATATGGTTTCCGATAATAAGTTACAAAACATCCATAAAGATCACGGGAATAAATTTTAAAGAAGAAGCCGCCAGAAAAAAATACATAGATTTACTTGTAGAAAAAATAAAAGGGAGAGTCAGGGAATGACATTTCATCAGAAATTCATAAATGCGATAAAAAAATACAGAAAGATCTTTTTAATAGTGTTCGTCAGCTTAAATATACTGGCTTTTATTGGACTTTTCAGAATAAGAATAGATACTAATTTTTCGATACTCATGCCAACGGATTCTAAAGCACTTGAAGAATACAATGAAATGTCGGAAAAATTTGGAAGCTCTGAGCAACTCATATTTCTTTTGAAATCAAACAAAACGAATATTGAGAAAGTGTTGAATGATTTCTTCCGGATTCAGAAGAAGATTGGAGAAACGGATGGAGTGAATTTTTTAAATGGTCCAATTCCTCCGGCTGTTCCCGCGGGATTGACGATATCACCTGTTACGGAAATCACAGATGATAATTATGAAAGGATACTGAAATACACCGAAAAGATGGGATCGATAAAGGCTTTTTATAAAGAAGAAGATTCATATTACGGTCTCTATACAGTTATGCCGGATCCTGAAAAAATTAAAGAAACATCTGACGAGGTACTCGATATTTTCGAGAAATCAGGGCTCGCATTCTACAAAACCGGAGATACGTATTTGCAGACATCGATTTTTGATTATATTCTTAAAATTATATTTTTCATTCCTCCCATTGCCATCATATTGATTCTTTGCGTTTTTCGATGGCAGATTGGAAATTTCAAGGGAACTTTCCTCTCTATTTTTCCCGCGGGTATCGGTGCACTCTGGACCATGGGACTGCTGGGCTGGACATCTCTCGATCTTTCGATCATAACAGTACTGACTCCCATTTTCACCATAGTCATGGGCAGCGCAGACGGACTTCATTTTGTATCCCACATTCAGGATGAAGTGAAGAGGGGAACTCAGGTCGACGAATCCCTTTCAAAAACATTACAGAAGGTCGGCTGGCCTATGATACTGACGACTCTGACCACCATTGCAGGCTTCCTGTCTTTACTGATAATTCAATCCGCTCCTATGAGGCAGCTGGCACTCACCGCGAGTGTGGGTATTCTTCTCGCGGGAATAGTGACGTGGGTTTTTTTACCGGGGATATACATAGGGATAAAAAAGCCAATCAAAGAGAAGAAGAACAAAACATTCGATCCCGTGACCCCACTTCTCCATAAATCCATCGGAAAACCTTCGGTGATAATCACACTCGTCATAAGTCTTGCCTTTGTTCCCGGTATATTTTTGATAAAGACCGATCTGAACATGCTGAGCTTTTATAAGGAAAAAACGGAAGTCAGACAGAGTATTGATAAGATATCCGAAATCACTGGAGGATCGATTCCCCTTTTCATAGAATTCAAAAGCGTCGAAGATCCCCTTTCGGGAGAGATCGCCGAAAGAGTTTCAAACCTAGAAAAAGAATTGATGAATTCGGGCGCGGTGACGAAAACCGTTTCGATATACGATGTATTTACAACACTGAATCAAATAATATTCAGGGCGGAAGAGGATGAGTTTCCCGGAACCGCCAGAGCCAATTTAATGTACAATATGTTCTCCTCCGTTCAGCCGGGAGAAGTTGAAAACACACTCGTGAGGGATGAAAATCTGGGCAGGATGATCGTTTTTCCGGCGAATCTATCGAATGAAGTTCTGAAAGAGATAATTCGAATTTCCGGGGAATCGAGTGATGAAAAAATAACGTTTAAGCCGCTGGGAACACCACTGGTCATAAAAGAAATGAATGACAGAATAATTCCGGATCAGGTCGGTTCCATATTACTCGCCATTTTGATGGTTTTCGTACTTCTCTGGTTTACACTGAAAAGCTTCAAAATGTCGCTCATCGCGATAATTCCCCTCGGTTCAACTTTGATAGCACTTTTCGGATTCATGGGATACGCGGGAATAAGTCTGAGTATCGTCACGAGTACTATCGCAAGCATAACCATAGGAGTCGGGATAGATTATTCGGTTCACTTCACATCGATATTCAAGACGTTCTATAAAGAATACGATTCAAAGACCGCTGCCGAAAAAGCCTTCGAGTATGTTTCAAAACCCGTTCTTGCGAACGCGCTGGGACTTTCGATAGGATTGACTGCTCTCATATTTTCACCGCTGAAGTTCCACACGCACATGTCCATGCTGATGTGGGTATCCATGCTCGTAAGTTCGTTCATATCCCTGACCTTCCTCCCCGCGGTGTTGAGGAAGAGCTTTGCGAAGAAGGATTTGAAGAAGAAACAGAGTCGTTTGAAATAAATGAAAGTGCCACAATAATATTTCAGGCGCATGCGCAGAAAATATTTAAAAAATGAAATAACTGAAAATGTACTTTCGTCGGTGTCCATTGATTTCTATGAGTTTCACCGCCGGAATTTTTTATTAATAATATTAAAATGATATGTACGCACGAATATATCCAGACGAGGCCGAATGTAATTTTAAAACGAACGGGAACAACTGAAAAGCCGGGACGAAAATTCTTCTTCGTGATCTTTCAGATGATTGCTATCTAAAGAAAAAAACTCATACTTCATAGGGGACAACCTTTTATGAGTATGAAAAATTCTATTGAGCGATTCGTAATCTATCTTTATGCAGAGAAAAACGGAATATTTCCAGATATATTTCGAAATCGGTGAAAATCTAATTTTTAGTTTTTATCGCCCATTTTTATCCTGTCGAGGTTTTTCCTTATTTCAGTTTCATCAAGAATCTCTTTATATGCCAGGACTATCGCACCGATGTGTGGTGAAAACTGAGCCTCCCGTAAGTTATAATTTCCGTTTTCTTCTATTTTTTCTCTGTAACACTCCCTGAAGTATTTACTCTTGAAAAGCCCTCCCTGAAATGCGAGATCCATTCTCTCCTTCCTGAATTCTCTTCTCAGTGTTTCCAGAGAAAGGACCAACTCGTCTATAGAATCGGAAATTATTTTCTTCGCGACACCGTCTCCGTGCTCCGCGGATCTGACGACAGCCTCCGAAAAGCTGGCGATATACGTTCTCGATCTGTCGCCATTGCATCTGGGAAGTATCTCCCTTATATCGTTCACCGAATCTCTTTTTTTAATTTCTTCATAGAGCAACCTGCCCTCGTTTATTCTCGAATCATAAAATTTGAAGGCCATTTGCAAACCCTTTTTTCCTATGTAATAGCCGCTTCCGAAATCTCCGGTGTGTTCTCCCCAACCGTCCACTCTCTTTATGGTATCTTTTTCGTCCTTTCCCATGGCCATCGCTCCGGTTCCACACAGGGAGATTATACCGGCTTCCAGGGGGAATGCTCCCTCCAGGGCCAGCCTTACATCGTTAACGATGATATTCTTTTTGTCGAACACTTTATTCACTATCTTTTCAACTTTTTTCTCGTAGCCGGGAACGTCTCCGACAACCGGGAATCCAAAACATGCGTAGTCTATCCGGGAAATATCTATCCCCGCTTCGTTACACGACTCATTTATTCCCTCGAATAAATTCTCCTCCACGGTCTGCATGGAGTAGTTCAGAGTATCCAGAGATCCGGTTCTCGACGAACCCAACAGATTTCCATCGCTATCGTAAATTACACTTAAGGTTTTCGTTCCGCCGCCATCTACACCTAAAAAATATTTTTTCTTCATACTTAGAATTTTACCACTTTTGTCAGGTTAGTTGGCTGATCGGGATTCAACCCCCTTTCGACGGCACGTTTCACTCCGATCATCTGGAGTGGAATCACCCTTAAGAACCAGTCACCGAAATCATCGCCTTTATAATCCGTGACTATGGTCGGAAAGTTTTCTATTTTCTCCTTGTAGACTGCTAGGACGGTTCCGCCAAGTTTTCTCATTTCGTTCATGACCCTCAGTTCCTCTTTGAGGGTTTTCTCGTTTGGAATGACCGTTATGAGGGATTTTTCATTCACCTTGGATTTGGGGCCGTGTCTGTATTCCAGAGTCTGGTAGCAATCCACATCCGAGAGGGAAGTTTCGGTCGCCTTTATGACCCCCTCCATTCCCGTGGCGAAATATTCTTCGTATCCCAGAAAAACGAAATGATCGTATTTTCCAAAATCGATTTCCGAAAGTACCCTTTTAGTTTTGTCCAGAATATTCGCTGAACACCTCGTTATTTCACCGATGTAGTCATTCAGTTTTTCCTCCTCGAAGAGCTGTCTCATCAAACAGGAAGCCAGGAAACCCATCGAGGTGAATGATTTCGTCATGACTATGGATTTCTCGTTTATAAAATCCATTTCCGCCGAGACATCCGACTTCTTCGTCATGCTGCTTCCCGGCTCACACGTGATCGAAGCGGTTGCTATTCCCTTTTTCCCGGCAGCCTCGAGAGCGCCCACGGTTTCGGAAGACTCTCCGGATCTCGACAATCCTACCAGAAGGGAATCCTGAGGAAGTTCGACGAGTCCGAACATAACCTCGGAACCGCTGTAATAGTTGGAAATATGTTCACCCGCAATTCTGTTCATATGAAGGGATATGGCCATAGCCAGATAATAAGACGTTCCGCATCCATGAAAATTTATCTGTCCAGGTTTCTTTCTGAGAATGTAATCGTATATTTTTTTCGATATTTCATAATAATTTTTTCCTATCAAATTCAACTTTTCACTCTGTTCAAAAATCTCATTTAAAGTTATCATCTAATATTCCTCCTCCAAAAAATAAAACACTCAATGAAATAAATTTAAAAGATATTTCGAGTGGGCTTCAAACATTTCGTCAGTGAGATTTTTAATTTCATCAGTATTTAATATTGCACCGGCAAGGGGGTCAAGAAGAATCGCCTGAATTATTTTCTTTCGATCACCTTTTATTGCACCATCTACAACAAGATTTTGAACCTGTATCTGAGACATGTTGAGTGCTGCAAGCTGCGGGGGAATTTTCCCCACGATAATAGAATGCATTCCATTGCCATCGACCAGACAGGGGATTTCCACCATGCTTTCCGGGGGCAGGTTCTCAACAGCACCGTCATTTCTGACTATCGCATATACCGTTTTTGAAGTTCCGAATTCCAGGGAATGGATGATATCGACGATATATTCTCTGGTGAGTTCCTCGGGAATCTCTTCTCCGTCCGAAACTCCGAAATATTTTCCGTGATCCCTTTCTCCGATCTCTCTTGCGTTTTTATTTCCGGTCAAATAGTAAGATTTGTATAGTTCAAAAACTTCGTTATGAATCTCCAGTCTTCTCAAATATTCCCGTATAGGGATATTGAACTTTTCGATTATTCCGGGATCTTTCAGAAAATACGGAACGTATTCCGACATATGTTCCGAGGATTCGGTCACGAAGTAATCAAATTTATCCATGATTTCAAATCTGACGGGATCGTCGTCAAAAATTGCTTTATCCATCATCGCATTTTTCAGTGAAGGATACAGATCTCTGCCCTTATATTTAAATTCCAGTATCCACGCCATATGATTTATTCCCGCGATCAGATAATCCACATCCTCATACGGAACGTTTACAATTTTTGAGAGTTTTTTCATCGTCGAAGGAACGGAATGACACAGACCGAAAGATTTTATATCAGATATGGATTTCAAATACCACATACATAGGGACATAGGATTTGTGAAGTTTACCAGGTAGGCATCAGGACATACCTTTTCCATCATCGTCACCATTTGTTTTAAAAAAGGCACCGTTCTCAGAAAACGGAATATTCCCCCGATCCCGTGAGTGTCGGCAATGGTCTGTTTCAAACCGTATTTCTCGGGTATATCGAAGTCGATTTTCGTCGCCTCGTCTCCACCTATCTGAACCGTGTTGATTACATAATCGGAATCTTCCAGGGCATCTTCCATTCTTATGAATTTTTTTATTTTCGGTTTTAAATTGAGTTCGGTCAGTATTTCGATCGCCATCCTGTATGAAATCTCCAGCCTCTCGGGATCTATGTCAACTAAAGCGATTTCTGCTTCTTTGAATTCTTCAAACGAGAACAGATCGACGAGTAATTTTCTTGTGAAAACAATACTACCGGCTCCGATTATCGATATTTTCATAATATTCCTCCAGTTTGCATCATCTGTAGATCAGCTTGTATGCGTTATCGTACATTATTGAACTTATCTCCGCCTCACTCAGCGATATTTCATCGAATATCCTCATCCATTCCTTCAGATAATCGACTATATATCCCCTTGGAAGATAAGAAGAATCGGTTCCATAAATGATTTTTTCTGTTCCAAAACATTGAATAAATTTAGCCAGAACGGTTTTTTTGCTCAGTTCATCGGGCATCCACTTTATCCATTGATTTGAACCCGACATATCCACGTAAACGTTTGGACAGGCCCAGCCCAGGAGTAATAATTCTCTCATATATCCAGCACCGAAATGAGGAATAACGAAATTTATATTCGGAAATCCCTTGGCGATATCTTCAAGCATGAGTGGGTTACAATTTTTTTTGCCCACTACACCTGCGCCTCCTCCGAGGATTCCGAAATGAATTAAAACGGGGATTTCCAGCTTTTCGATCTCTTCCCAAAGAGGAAATAAAGATTCATCGTTGAGGGGTCTCTTTACATTCGGCGCCAGGAGTTTGTATCCCTTTAATCCGTATTCTTCAACCGCCCTTTTTACTTTTACAGGGCTATCCGGTTCTTCGGGATCGTTGTGGGCAAATCCAATTATGTCTTCGGAATTTCCTATCAGTTCCGAAAGGTGCCTGTTGCCGCCGCCCGTTACAAAAACAATTTTTTCAATTCCTTTCTCCGCCTTTTCTTTTTTCCACAACTCCATTATTTCTTCATCCGATTTATATTCCTTCGACGGAGGCTTCATGTCCCACACCTTCCATCTTTTCATAACAGCTTCATTCGCCAGTGATTGCGAGTTTTCGAATTTATCTCTTCCGAATTTCCCGATGTATTCTTCATCTATATTAGATGTCAGCGATTTTTTATTCAGTGTCGGAAAATGTACGTGAAAATCAAATATTTTGTAATTGTTAAAAGACACGATTTCCTCCTTTATAAGTATAGAGCGGCTCTACCTTTAGAACCTGTGAATTTTCCGGTGATGATCAGTACGACAGCCATGAGAGCTATCTGCAGCATCCCCAGTGCGGCAGCGGTACCGAAATCGAAATTCTGCATCTGATCCAGTATCTCTATGGACATTGGTTTGTTGTGATACGTATAGAGCATTATGGAAGAGGTGAACTCTCCGAGGGTTCCCACCAATGTCAGCAGGCCACCAGATATTATTCCCGGCAATATGTTCGGAAAGATTACTCTTCGAAATACGTAAAGCCAGTTTCCACCGAGATTTCTGCCGGCCTCTTCCATCGAATTGTCAAGTTGCTCAAACATGGCATAAACAGAACGGGTTAAAAGGGGAATATTCCTTATCGTATATGCGATTGGCAAGATCATGTAGGTTCCGACAAGGATACTCCCAAAGGAAAAAATGGTAGGCCTGTTAAACGAAATTATCAGGTTTATGGCGATTATCGTTCCCGGTAAAGCCCAGGGCAACATCGCCAGAATTTCCATCAGCCATTTCGTTTTGAAATTTTTCTTTGAAAGAAAGTAAGCCACAAGGCTTCCTATTATAATAACGCCTATCGTTGCAATTGAAGCCATCAACAGACTGTTTTTTATGGCATTCAGTATTCTTGGATTTTCGAAAATTTTAAAGTAGTTCCCAATGGAGTATTCCGGCGGGAAGGTTTGATAGGTCCATGTTCCTTCGGGAACGAGCGAGATTATAAAAAGAGTGATTTGTGGGAGACTCAGAACTATCAGAACGAATATCGAAATGATCATCGCTCCCCACTTACCCAACCTGCTTTTTATTTCCCGTGTTGCGCTGCTCACACCTTTTCCAACCATTTTATACTCTCTTTTTTGTGAAAATGCCCTTATGGCAAGCAAAAATATGATACATATGAATGCCAGAATTGAAGATTGAGTTGATGCCATTTTCATATTTCCGTTCAATTTGGAAATGTATATCTGCAGACTCAGAAATCTATGTGAACCACCTAGTAAAAAGGGAGCACTGAAAGAAGACATAGCATTCATGAATACGAGTAATGAAGCACCTACGAGTCCCGGCATGATCAACGGAAAAGTCACTTTTCTGAATCTGAACCAGAAAGTGCCTCCGAGATTCCTTGCGGCGTCTTCAACAGAGGTATCTATTTTATTCAACGACGAAGAAGTCATGAGATAAAAATAGATGAACATCGTATAAGCATGAATCACCAGTATCCCACCTATTCCGTTCAGATAGAACGGGGGCTGACTCAAATGAAATAAGTCCTGTAATCCTCTCGGGATAAAACCGGCCTCCCCGTACAGAAAGTCGTACGCTAAAACACTTATTAAAGGCGGGAAAACCATAGGTAGAATAATCAATTTTGATATAAAGCCGCTCCCTGGAAATTTATATTTAGTCAATAAAAAGGCAAGAGGAATTCCTATCGCTGCCGCGAGTAAAACGGATCCCAAAGCCAACCCCAAACTTGTCAGCAGTGCTTCGATGTTTGAAGGGTGATTTATGTCAAAAAATTTCGCGTAGTATTGCAGTGAAAAGTGTCCAGCCTCATCGGTGAATCCTTCGACAAAAACTTTGAACAATGGATATAGTATGTACCCGATGAGAATAAAATATATGGGAAGAGTACCCCAGTAACGAAATTTCTCTTTAAGCGATCTCATTGTCATCAACTCTTTTTTTCATCAGATAGATCGCTTCGGATGGAATTTCAAGCCAGACCTCTTCGTTCATTTTGATGTTGCTCAGATTGTTGCTGATATTGTTGAATTTTGTAACTCTGAAAATTTTATCGTTTATCCTTACATCAACGTCCCAGGTGAGACCACTGAACAATTTGAATATGACGTTTCCCTTGAAGCATCTTTCGTTTACCTTTTTGTCGTGTACGTTCAGATCGTTTGTGTGTATTCCGAGATTCACTTCTTCATCTCTCTCGAATTGCAGATTCTCATTCTGTCTCTTTCTCGAAGCGACCAGTTCTTTGTCGAATCCGACTGAAGACAGCGTGATATTCCCGGAATCCATTCCCTTTATCTTTCCGGATAATATATTGGTTTTACCCAGGAATTCGGCGACGAATTTATCTCTGGGATAGTTGAAGATTTTGTCGGGCGTGTCTATTTGATGAACTTTTCCCTTTTCCATTATGGCTATCTTATCTGAGACAGAAAAGGCTTCTTCCTGATCGTGGGTTACGTATATGGCCGTTATTCCCAGCTTTTGCTGTATCTTTCTCAGCTCTTCGGAGGTTCTCTTCCTGAGCTTTGCATCAAGATTCGACAGTGGTTCATCCAGAAGCAGAATATCCGGTCTGATTACGAGGGCCCTGGCAACGGCGATTCTCTGCTGTTGGCCTCCCGAAAGCTGTGAAATCTTTCTGGGACCGTAACCTTCCATCTCCACCAGTTTCAAAACCTCTTCCACTTTTTTCTTTATCTCATCTTTTTTGTTTTTTCTGACCTGCAAACCGTACGCTATATTTTCGTATGCCGTCATGTGTGGAAATAATGCGTAGTTTTGAAATACCATTCCCGTGTTTCGTTTTTCCGGAAGTAAATGGGTTACTTTTTTATCGCCGAAATAAATGTCTCCCTTTGTAGGATAATAAAATCCAGCGACCATTCTCAGCGTTGTGGTTTTGCCACATCCGCTCGGCCCAAGCAGCGTAAAGAACTCTCCCTCCGAAATAGTAAATTCAATACTGTCAACAGCCACTACTTTATCAAATTTTTTAGTCACATTCTTAAAACTTACCGAAGCCATTCACATTTCCTCCATATTCTTATACTAAAAAACCGGGTGGGGAAATCACCCGGCATTGGTTGAAAGATTACTTATTTTCCCCTGTTCTTTATATTTTCGTCCCAGTATTGCATCCACTCCGGGGATTTTTCTGCAAAAACAGTCCAGTCAATATCCATCGGTGTGATCTCGATGTCCATCCATGCTGGCAGAGAAGTTTTTATTATGTCAGTCCTTACAGGAATTCTGTAATACTGGAATGCCATGAGGACCGCCGCTTCCTTCGCGCCGACCAGTTCGATGAAGGCCTTGGCTGCTTCCGGATGCTTTGCATTCTTTACAATTCCTATATTATCTGTGATAACAGGAGTTCCGCTTTCAGGAAGAACGATGCCAAAGGGATATCCGTTTGTAATTTTTTGCCACATTGCATCGGGATAATTCCATACACTCACCTGTGCGAGTCCCCTGATCAGATTTGTGAACATAACGGATGAATGTGATGTGTAATCCTTCGTGTTCGCATCGAGTTTCAGCAACCAATCGTACCCCTTTTCGGTTGAACCGGTTTTTGCATAATCTTTCCATATCATCGCAGTATAGATCGTTCTCATCGTTCCGGACGCGAGAGGGTACCTCATGCTTATTTTGTTTTCATACTTCGGATCCAGAAGGTCATCCCAATCCTTTGGTGCGTCTTTCTCGGCGATGAGATCCTCGTTGTAGACTATCGCAGCGGGTGTTAAGAATTGTCCGTAGAAGTATCCTTCGGGATCTTTAAATTCTTCAGGAATACTCTTATCGAATGAAGGGAAATAAGGTTCCAGTAATCCATCCAGTTTTTCACCGATGAAAATGTTCGTTGGTCCGCCCCACACTATATCCGCTTGTGGGTTGCTCTTTTCCGCTTTTATTCTGTCGTACATATCCTGTGAACCCATAGCGAGATATTCTACCGTAACTCCAGGATAGGCCTCTTCAAAATACGCCTTGAAATCACCCGGCATTTCTTCCCCGTGACAGGTATAGATAACCAGTTTATCTTCCATAGCGAACATTGAGGCACTTAAAACTAAAAAAACCATCAATAAGATGACAAAATTCCTTTTCATACTCCACCTCCAGTATATGGCTTATGCCAAAGATATTATTCTTGCGCCTTTATTTTTGTATTCATCCATATCCTCTTCGGAAATGTAATCCGTGATAATTCTCTCCGGAACTCCGAGGGAACAGACGTTCACCCTTTTTTTGATTCCAAATTTTGTATGGTCACATAGAATGTAAGTTTTATCGGAGAGCTTAACCAGCTCTCTGGCCACTTCCGCCTCGTTGAAATTCAAAAACGTGACACCTGATTGATCGATTCCGTTTACCCCGAGAAAATATTTGTCGACATTGAACTGCCTCAGGATCTCAATGGTTATGAGACCGGTACATTCGTAGGATCCCTTGACGGGAACGCCACCGGCAATAATCAGCTTGAACTCCTTCTTGCTCCCTATGAGCATATCCGCGATGTTGATCGAGTAGGTTATGATTGTGAGATTGTGAAACTGCGAGTTGATCAGTTCCTCTGCAAAGAAATAAGCAGTGGTTCCTCCGCTTATGGCTATCATATCTCCCTCATGAACAAAATCCAGGGCCTTCTTCGCTATGCTCTTTTTCTCATCGGTCATGTAATTGTATTTGACTATGAAACTCTCATCGATCTTGGAAGTTTTCAGAATTGCTCCCTTGTGTGTCCTCTCAACGAGTTTCTTGTTTGACATTTCAGTGAGGTCCCTTCTTATAGTACTTTCGGAAACACCGAACAGCAGGGACAGCTCCTTAGTGGTCGCGCTTTTATTCTTTTTCAAAAAGTCTAAAATCTCGAATTGCCTTTCTCCTGATAGCATAAATCACCTTTTCATTCTTATTTAATCGTATTTAGTCATATTTATTGACTATTTATGATTATATATGAATGCTTGTGATTTGTAAAATCTCAAAATTCCCGGTTAAAGATAATAAAAAAGAAATATTTCCGATTACTTGAAAAAAATGAGTTCTAAGAGTGCAAAATAAAAAAAACAAAGAATATTGTGGATGAAAAAAGAGAGCAGATAGCGGAAAACAGAGAACAAAAAACGTCATCATAAAAGAACAGAGAAGTAGGGTAAAGGTTTCAGGGTGCAGAAGGAACGGCAGTTGAACGATTGCTGAACAATGGTTAAGCAATAGTTAAACAATGGTTGAACAGTTGTATAAGGATTAGATTTTTTATTCCATTTCACCTATTATCAATTCTCCTGTTCTCTATTCTCTGCTCTGCTTTTCAAAGTTTAAGCGAGAGATGAACAATTAACTTAACTATAGTGAAGCAAATAGGAAAGAAATGGCAAAGCGGTTGAAAGAAGAGAACGGAGAGTAGAGAATCAGATAACAACGAAAAGCAGTGTTCAGGAATTGGTGTATAGTGCCTGGAAAAAACACACATGTGTATAATGCTGTAAAAAGAGAACAGGGAGCAGGGAACAAAATAATAGTGCAGATAGCACAAAAGGGATTTTGTAATTGTAATTTTTGAAAATTCAATTTTTATGGTTTTTTAGGAGTTGGTAAAGTATATTTTGGTTTTTAGTTTTTTACATTTTTACCTATTATCGATTATCAGTTATCTGTTTTCTATAGCGCTTTTCAGCTTTTGAACCTTTAAGTTATAGATTAACGATGGACGAACGATTGTTGAACAATTGAAGCAGTATAAAGATTAGATTTTTTATTCCATTTCACCTATTATCAATTCTCCTGTTCTCTATTCTCTGCTCTGCTGCCTTTCGCTAGGCACTACGCACTAAGCACTGTCTTTCAGGCACCATATGCTATACACCAGACACTGTTTTCCTGTTATCTATTTACCAGTTCTCTATTATCTGCTCTGCTGGTTTTCATAAGGTACTGTCATTCTCTCTATACCCTTTGCCCTGCACCTCAGATCCTTTTTTTATGTGATATCCGGACTTTCATCTTTAATTTAAAACTCCGTAAGGTTGTATGAGTCTGTGTGAAACATTTTATTATTACAATTTTCATTTTCTTTGATCTTTTTTTATTAAATCATGAATATTTTTATCGTTTTTTTATATTTTGTTTTTTGATTCGCAGAATAATACTTTGAAATAATCATCTCTATACGTTTTTGTCGGACGCAAACAGGAGTTTGTGATGAATTTCACCTCAAAGGTTACAGACATATTTATTTTAATCAGTATTCAATTTATAATGATAATTTTTTTGACAAGTTGATAACGTTGTGTTAAGATCGTATATATCTATTTGATGATTATATTTACTGTTTACGTTTTTCGGAGGGCATTTTGAAAAAAAATTTGAAGAAAATGGTTTTCTTTTTAACAGTGCTTATTCTGATCGCGGTTCTTTCTTTCTTTATTTTCAGATGGAATGAAAATAAGGAAAATCCGGAAGAAGCCGTGAATGAGATATTTGACTTCAAGACGATTCTCAACGAAGATATCGAAGTAGAAAAATGGACATTCGAAAAAACCGGTGTTACGGAGCCGGGTGGAATAGTTTTTTTGGATGACCACTTATTCGTAACAGATAAAGCATCGAACACTATTGTAATTCTGGACAGAGAAGGCAACTATATGAGAAAAAATTCGGACGACGGGCTCAATTTAATAAATCCGACAATAATAAAAACCGACGGCGAATCCCTTTATGTTATTGATTCCGGAAATAACCAATTGAAGATATTGTCCAAAAATTTCGACCTGATAAACAGTATCGATTTACCGGTACTGGACAAAAACAGTAAATACTGGGATCTTGAAATAATAAATGAAAATATTTATTTATCATCTTTTACAGCTTACGGAGGGGATGCGGTAATTTACAGATTGGAAAAAAATGGCACCGTTCATAAAATAGGTGAAAAATTTATAGGATATCTTTCCAATTTGAACGACGAACTGATGGCCGAAAATTCCTTGGAGTTTTATAAAAGCTCCGAGGGCCAGGGTGGAAAAGCTGGTAAAAACAGTCTGTTTAAAGTCATCAACGAGCAACTGAAGAAGGAATTTGATTATGTGAGCGGATATATGCCACTCGATTTTTTGTTTCATGATGATCATATTTATGTTTTTTCCGCTGCACTTACGAGTCTGGATAAATATACGACGGATGGACATTACATCGAAACATTGTTGAAAGAAGATGATTTTGATATATTTGTTCAGCTTGAATCGTTCGATAACAGCATTTTGTTATCATATCCATCCGAGAAGGCAATTTATAAAATTGACATCAACTGAATCTGAAACCGCGGGGAGAGTGATGCGATGAATTTTTGCTACATTATTCTATCTAAACTGAAAGAAATAGCAAAGAACAAAAAAAATGGCAGTGATAATTGTTATTTGCCTGGTCCTGGGTTATGCTTTCATTTTGATTTTCAGTTCCAAAATATTTGAGATCAATCGAAGGATGGAGTTCGCGAAAATAAAAAACACCGAAAACGCGTATATTTTAAGTAATTCCCGCCTGACGGATGTGCAGGATGATCCCGATTTTGAAAATGGGATAGAACACCGGAGTGACTACGGGTCCGCCTCTATTTATGTTACTTTCAAAAATGATACATTCATGGCGTACGGTACAGAAATCGATGAAGAGCTCCCTTATTTTTACACATTTGATAATTTTTCATACGATCTCTTCGATGAAAATAACCCGGAAAAACAGGTCATGGTTTCCAAATATCTGGCTAACAAGTACAATATGAAGGTCAATGACGAGATCATCGTTAACGGTTCGGTCTGGAACATTTGTTCTGTATACGAAAATGAGTATCTGAACAAATCGATTGTCTTCCCGATTAATTCAAACGCTCTGGAAAACAATGATATGCATTCCCGTAGTTCCATCATACAATTCAATGAAAATTATCTGAAAAGCGATCCGCAGATACTGAAAGGCGAAGGTGTTACCCCACTTCAACGCCGTCAGGAAACAAATCTGAAGAGTCTCAACATGTACAAGATATTCATCGTCGCCTTTGCCGTCATATTCATTGTGATCTCCATTTTAAACTGTTATCTGGTTTTTTTCTCGAATATAAACTACAAAAGAAAAATGTACGGGATAAAGAAGACCTATGGAGCGAGTTCCTCGCTGTGTTTTATAGATGTCTTTCTGGAAAATTGCATTTTCAGTCTTCTGGCTCTGCATATTTCCTGTTTGCTGGTTCATGTGTTCAGATATAACATTCCCGTTTTTTTCTATACGGAAGTAAATTTGGCCGTGTACTTTTCGGCGATGATCGTTGTTTTGATAGTCACGGTTATCTATTCACTGATTATATTTAAAAAAATAAATTCCATTTCCACCATCAAACTTTTAAAGGAATAGGGCGAATTTTATGCATATTTATCATTTGAAAAATATATTTAAGAATATAAGTGTAAACCGGAAGATATACCTGGTTCTGGTTATCGAACTGTGCCTATGTTACTCCCTGATTTATTTAGGAATCAACGAAACCCTTTCTCACGGAAAAAGGGTCGAATTGATATCGAATGACCGGGATGCCAATATTCACACCGTAAGTTATCGGGAGAAGGAGAAAAAGAGTTCCTCTATTATGTCACAGCTTCCGCATTCTACATCACTCAGTTCCGAGGATCTGAAAAAATTCTTGACTAATTATGGCCCGCTGGTTGCACATTCTCCGATACTCAATTCCGAAGAACTGAAAAAACTCGAGACCAATCCTGACATCGAAGATTTTTATTATGCCGAAGTTTCCCATATGGATTATTTTACGAATTCCGGAGATATCAGAAGTATATCCGTGGTCATCTCGAATAAAAATTTTTTCGAGCATTATCTCAAAACAAACGATGCCACGAGCAGTTGTTGTTACATGGAACCCGGTTTAATTTCGGAACTCGGATCGTCATATACGTATTTTTCCGTGAACGGGGAGAAATTCGATTGTCGTCAGATTCCGGAGAACCTGCCACCAATAGTTCTGAGTTATGATTACCGGTTAGATATAAATCCAAAATCAGCGGTTTTTTTCCTGAAAGATGACGCAAATGAAAATTTAAGTTCGGAACTCGAAATTTTAAGAGTGTGTATTAAGTATAAAACTTCTGAGAAAAATCTCGATTTTGAAACTCAGGAAAAACTACTGGAAGAATTAAATGGCTTCGCGGGCGGTGAATTTCTGTTCAGCGAATTATATATAGCAGAAGATTTCGATAAGGGCTCGGACGATCTGAACGCCTTTGTCAGGGTTTTTGGCTGGGCGGGTAACGTCGCATTCATAATCGTGATAGTCGGGATTAATGGGATTTTTATACTCATAATTCAAAAGAGATACAAGCAGATCTGTATAAGTTATATAAACGGATTAACAAAGAAACTGGCTTTCATGCAGATTTTCCTTGAAGTATTATTTATCGTAGCGGTTCCATCGATTATAAGTATGTTATTGGTGCTTTTTATTCAACAGAGGGTAAGTACAGTTTATTATGCCATCGAAACGCATCTTTTAACCGTTATTATTTTTATCGTTTTGCCGTTCGTTTCGGCTTTCATAGTAACACTTATGTCTTCAGCGTGGTTGAGAAATCTGGATGTCGTTAAATGGTTGAAAAGAATCGAATAGACGGGGTGAATTTATGCTAAAACTGGTCAATATAAGAAGGAAATTTGTATCGGGTAAGCAACAAAAATTGCAGGTTCTTGATGGAATAAATCTTGAGATCGACAGTGGGGACCTGATTTCTGTCGTTGGAAAATCCGGCGCCGGTAAGAGTACGTTACTCAACATTATTTCCATGCTGGATAATCAATATGAAGGCGAGTATTTTTTCGATGATCTGAACATAAAGAAAATGAATGAAAAAAAACGATTCGGATTCAGAGTATCGAACATCGGATATGTGTTCCAATCCTCCAATCTCATTAACGAATACACTGTTTTTGAAAACGTTGAAATGCCGCTGGGATATAAGAACGTTTCAAAGAAAGACAGGAGAAAACTCGTCAAAAAGGTCCTGGATGACGTGGGACTGAAAGACAAACTGAAGAATTATCCCGTTGAATTGTCCGGTGGGGAACAGCAGAGAGTGGCAATAGCAAGAGCACTCATAACGAAGCCGAGATTGCTCGTGGCCGACGAACCCACAGGCAATCTGGATTCAAAAACGGGGAAACAGATCATGGATTTGATCTGCAGCGTGCGTGATTCCGGAACTTCCGTCTGCATCGTGACCCATGACACGGATATCTCGAAAAGAACCGAAAAAATTTTTCAACTCAGTGATGGGATTTTAAACGAACAGGAATGAAAAAATAAATAGAGGAACGATAGTTGAACAATGGTTTAACAGTGGCTGAGCGATGGACCAACAATCGAGAAGCGATAAGAAATAGGGTCGATGGTACAGAAAAAACAGAAAAACAATAGTGAAGCAATAAATTAACAATAGCTGAACGATAGCCAAGCAATCGTATAAGGATTAACGAGCGGGGGACTGTACCAAGAACCGTTATTTGGTTCGTGTGGACCGTCCCCTCGAGTGGCGAAACAATAGTGAAGCGGTTGTAGAACGATAGATGAATCTCGTTTTCAATGGTTTTTACTGCTCCTATAGGGTGAAATACTGGCAAAAAATCATGAGAAAACTAGCGTGAAATAGAAACATCCACTTTTTCCCAACTATAACCGTTGTCTCTGGAGATAAAAGTCTCATTTGTGTAATTATTATAATCAATCAGTACCGAGGTCTCAAGAGGATTATATCCTACGCTCGATGTTGGACTGAGAGTACCGGTTTCCGAATTATAATATCCGATTGAATATCGTGGGTACATAATCGAACTCGGGAAATCTTTAAATGGATCATTGTACATATTTTTACCTCCTTTTATTTTCATATACATTTTATAAACTGCATATAATATTAATTTTATCTACTTATTTCAAAAAATCTTAACTAATTATATATTGAAATATGAGTAGAATCAAGAAATGTAAATTTAAATTGGTTAAAAACTGAAAGCATAACGATGGGGAACGATAGAAAATAGGGTAAAGGGTGTAAAAAAAACAAGAGAATAGAGAAGTAGATAATAGCGTAAAAACAGTTGAGCGATAGCTGAGCAGTCGTATAAGGATTAGATTTTATGGTTTTTTATTTCGTTTCACCTGTTCTCTATTTGCCCGTTCTCTGTTATCTAAGCCGTTTTTAGCTTTTTTTATGTAATTTTCTATGCTATTCTATGCACTAAACACTATACACAAGGCACTAATGTTTTCCTGTTCTCTAAGCTGCTTTTCAGCGCTTCAATTCATTTCAATCCAGGTTATTTAAACCAACACAAATATTTTGCAGAATATAAAATATATTTCATCTGTTTTCAGTAATTTTATATGATACAAACTGTAAAATTATTGATTTGTATATCATTATAGGATATAATCTATAAAACAAAGAAGGTGATATTTCATGGTGAAGCGAAAAAGATATTTATCCAGAATCTATCCTTTCATAGGGAAACCGGTGATAAAGATATTAACCGGTATCAGAAGGTGCGGCAAGTCTGTAATGCTTGAAATGATAAAGGATGAGTTGTATGAGAGAGGAATAAAGGATTCTGACGTTTTATCCATAAACTTTGAAACAGCACAGGGGATGAAATATCTGGATAAAAATATGCTTTTTGATCACCTTTACAAGTTTTTGAAAGGAAAGAAAAACAAGCAATATATCTTTTTGGACGAAATACAGCAGGGAAAAGGCTGGGAAAAGATCGTCAATTCCATTCAAATTGATTACGATGCGGATATTTATTTAACCGGATCAAATGCAACCCTTCTCTCGAGTGATTTGTCAACCTTTCTGGCCGGAAGATACGTTACTTTTCAAGTTCACCCTTTTTCATTCTCCGAATTCGTTTCGCTTTTCGAAAAAAAGGATTTATCGAGAAAAGAACTGTTTCAAAAATATATCGTATATGGTGGAATGCCTTTTTTAAAATACATGGATCTTGAATATCAATCGTCGATGCAATATCTGAACGACGTTTTCAATTCTGTAGTTATAAAAGATATAGTGACATATAACAGCATCAGAGAGGTCGATTTACTGGAAAGAATTATCCGGTATACACTGGAAAACATCGGCAACACATTTTCAGCTACAAGTATTTCAAAATATTTTAAGAACGAAGGAAGAAAAGTTTACGTTGATACGGTATTGAATTATCTTTCTGCCTGCGAAAAGGCTTATTTGATCAGAAAAGTTTCGAGGTACGATTTGAAAGGCAAGAAAATTTTAAAGGTAAATGAAAAATATTATGTAGAGGATCATGGATTCAGAGAAGCCTTAATAGCCAATAACAGCGGAGAAATTCAGAAAGTACTGAAAAACATAGTGTACATGGAGATGTTGAGCAGAGGATATCAAATATTGATCGGTAAACGAGAAGATAAAGAAATAGATTTTATCTGCACAAAAAACAGAGAAAAGATCTATATACAGGTCGCTTATCTCCTTCCAAATCAAAAAACAGTCGAAAGAGAATTCTCGGTGTTCGATAAAATAAATGACAATTATCAAAAAATCGTTCTCTCGCTCGATGATTTTAATTTCAGCAGAAGAGGAATAGAACACCACAACTTGATTGATTTTTTGATGAAGAATGAACCAACAATTGGGAAGCAATCGTAGAACAATGGTTGAGCGATAGATAAGCGATCGTAGAACAATGGTTGAGCGATCGCTGAACGATAGCCAAGCAGTTGTATAAGGATTAGATTTTTTGGGTTTCTGCCTTTGGCCCTTAAGCTTTTTGGCGCTTTAGCTTTTCAGCTTTTTCCTGTTATCTATTATCAGTTTGCTGTTTTCTATGTCGTTTTTTCATGTGATATTCAGATTTCGTTTTTGCTCAAGAATTCAACGAGGTTATATACGCTTGTATAGGGATTTTTATTACTATAATCTTCATTTCCGTGGATCTTTTCCAGTTTTTTTGCATTTTTTATTGCTAGAACTTTATCTTTTAATAGATCGTGAATATCCGGATCGTTTTTCTTATATTCCATTTTTAATTTGTCGGATAATATTTTGCAGTAATCATCTCTGTGAGATCTTGCCTGATGAAAATTGAAGTGCAAAACATACCACAATTCAAAACATTCATTCGAGAAGGCGACGTTAAAACATTTTTTTTCTGCGAGTCGGAAAGCATCGTTAATTCTATTTATTTTTTCAACATCTTTATCGAAAACACACCAGACGTTTTTCCTCTTCAAGTTATCACTTTTCAGATATTTTTTATAATATTTTTCCGCCTCTTTTACAACCTCGCAGGAACCCCTTCCCGTTCCCACCGCTTCAACCCTTAAAGTGGCCAGTCTGAATGATTTAAAATAATTAGGTTCCGTGGCCTCTCCTTCACATACAATTAAGATTAATTCTCTTTTTTGATATTTTTTATAATGTTTTCTGTATGAAGGTTTCCCCTTTATTTTTGTCATCTCCTCTGAAATTTATCTTATCCAGATATTGATCCATTATCACGGGAACCGACCCGTATTTACCCTTCAGATATTCTTGCATGAAGTTCGTATTCTTTCTCACCCCGTTGATATCATTCAATGAGTATAACGATGATTCGCCGAATCTGTCTTTTTCCACAAAATAAATTTGATCTCTTCTGAAGTTGCTGTTGGATAATATTTGAATGTTGTGAGTTGTGAACAGCAGTTGAGAGTTGTTTGGATTGTATTTTTTCGAGTTGAATATATTTAGAATGAAATTCACGATCAGAGGATGTAAATTCGTGCCTATTTCGTCGATTATTAATACTCGTCCCTGCTTCAGAGCGAGCAACATTATCCCTATTAAATTAAAATATGTGTTTGTTCCCAGCGATTCATCCCTTTTTAAAGAGAATTCGGTGTAACCCTTATCCATTTTATTCATATCGAATATTTTGTGAACAGTTGAGGTGTCATTTTTTTCATACGTTGAAAATTTTTCTTCCTCTTCTTTAAGGACATCACTAGATAAATTATGTTCCTTGTCAAGTAGATTTATTATTGCTTTTAACTCCTCAGGGAGCTCATTTTCCGCCAGGTTCTTCCAGTTGTTTTTTATGTCGATTATACCCAGGTCCGCAATCTTCATTAAATACATTATCTCTTTTTTGAATTCCGGTTCCTCTAGAAGCTGCTCCGTGATACCTGAATTTTCTCGATAGGAATCGATTATAAAGAAATCTTCAATCCAGGACACGATATCTCTTGCGATGTCGTTGTTCCACTGTGATAATGCGTATAAAAACGGGACATCCTCCCTGGTTTTTTCCTGAATACCCTCTGTATCGCTGAATTCTTTTGAGGTGATATATTCGTAATCCTTTGAGTTGTTCTTGATTTTTCTGTGGAATTTTCTGGTTAAATTCTTTTTTTGCCTCATGAAAAGCCATTCTTCCTGAAAAATATTGTTCTTGATTGAAAAGCCGTACTGATGAAATATACCGTTTATAATGAATTCCATTTCAAAGGTCATGGGTTTGTTGGCCCCTTCGGTGTTTAACTTATAATAATCATTTTCCCTTGATCTCAAAGGCATTATAAGTTTTCTTCTGAAAACTCTGAGCGCTTTTATAATGTTCGATTTTCCGCTTGCGTTTGCCCCGTATACAACAGCACTTTTCAATAATTCCTGATCACCTATGTTGAAAACATTCTCTTCTTTATATTCGGAAATTTTGTTCGCCTGAAGAGAAAGGGAATTAAGTTCAAAAAAAGATTTATAGTTTGAAAAAGAAAAATTGACCAGCATACACCTCACCTCATAAAAAGTATATACTTCTGTTTTAAAAAAGTCAATATTTGAATAAATTATGCAAATATTAGTAAAATAAAAAGATTTAAACATATGTTTTTTGATTATTCGTCTGATTAATACAAAAATATAAAAATAAGCATAAAAGTTTTGACGATAAATAGAAAATTTCTGAAACAATTTGTATTTCGATGCACTTGTGATATATTATTATCAGGAGTTCAGTGAATTTTTTCTTTCTTATCTTAATCGACAATATTTAGAAATCTATCGAACAAACCGGAGCAGGGTTTGCTTATATTGTTGGGGTTTGGAAATGGGTGAAAATCAAAATAATGATACAAATAAAAAATGTAAGCTTAAGAATATTATTTCAGGATTTAAAGATTTATCAGCAACTGCAAAATACTTTTGGGGATTATTTGCTGTAGCTATTGTTGTTTTGTTTTTCTTTTCAATGACTATTTTTTCCTATAATGCTTCACTAAAAAATATCGAACATGATAATATTTTACTTTTATTAGATGGGATAAAAGATGAATTTGGAAATCAATTATCATTTGAATCAACCGTTACTTTGGAAAACTATACGAATTTACTGAATGAAAAATTAGCTTTAGAAAATACAATCAATGAATATGACAAAAATTCAGTCTTTAACAATGTACTTGATAAAATGCAGGCTCAGTATGACAATTTCACAAGCGGCCTTTCGAATCTTCTTATTTTTGTTAGTATTATCATCGCAATAGTACCTTTACTCCTTTCAATATTCAATTATGTGTTTAATAAAGACTTGTTAAATAATTTACAAAATCAAATGGGTGAATACAAAAAACTAGCGAGTGACGCCAAAAAATATTCTCAAATTTTCTCTCTTTTCACTGAAGCAAATGCTGAGAAAGAATTATCGGAGAAAATTAAAATCCTTTCAAAAATAATTTCAATAGATGAAAATAACCAATCAGCTTACAATAACCGAGGAAATGTTTATCTTGAGAACAAAGAATACAGTAATGCTGTCAATGATTATACCAGAGCAATCGAAATAAATAAAAAAGACGATAAAGAAGACATTGATAAGATGTACAGCGAACGTTATAACAGGGCACATGCATACTATCTAAATAAGAATTACAAAAATGCCATCGAGGATTATAATTTATTGATTAATCGTAATCCTACTAAGACTCTTATTTGTGAGAGAGCGAGAGTTAAGTTTGATGATAAAGATTACAGTGGAGCAATAGCGGATTACAGTATGGTAATAAATAATAATCCTGAATTAGCAAATCCCTATATAAACAGGGGAAAAGTATATATAAGATTGAAAGATTACGATAGAGCAATAATCGATTTAAAAAAAGCAACAGAATTGGATACGGGTAAATTTTCATACAATGTTCTCGGATTTACATATTTTTTAAAAAAGTCATTTGATAAAGCAATAGATTGTTTCACTGAAGCTATTAAATCTAAGAATGAAGATTCTGATAAAGAATCGAAAAAGAGCGATGCTATTTTTGAGCCAATAAATTTGTCTTTGTTAGATGAAAAAAGCGAAAAATTTTATAATCGTTTTACAAGAAAGAAAGATAATGATGTAGAATATGAATTAATTTTCAAGGATCTCAATGAAACTTATGAATTTTCTTCACCGCTAATAAACAGGGCAAATGCTTATAGTGCCGGCAACCAAAGCGAAACTTATGAATTTTCCTCCCCGATAATAAACAGAGCAAACGCTTATAGTGCCAGTAACCAATATGAAAAAGCCATTGATGATTATACAAAAGCGATTGAACTGGAATCAGAGAATACTTTTTATTATTATAATCGTGGAAATGCTTATAGAAATATGAAAAAATACGAAAAAGCCATTGATGATTATACAAAAGCAATTGAATTAGATCCTGAAAACGTAGATTCTTATAATAATCGTGGGAATACTTATAGTTATATGAAAGAATACAAAAAAGCCATTGATGATCATACAAAAGCGATTGAGCTGAAATCAGAGAATACTTTTTATTATTATAATCGTGGAAATGCTTATAGAAATATGAAAAAATACGAAAAAGCCATTGATGATTATACAAAAGCAATTGAATTAGATCCTGAAAACGTAGATTCTTATAATAATCGTGGGAATACTTATAGTTATATGAAAGAATACAAAAAAGCCATTGATGATCATACAAAAGCGATTGAGCTGAAATCAGAGAATACTTTTTATTATTATAATCGTGGAAATGCTTATAGAAATATGAAAAAATACGAAAAAGCCATTGATGATTATACAAAAGCAATTGAATTAGATCCTGAAAACGTAGATTCTTATAATAATCGTGGGAATACTTATAGTTATATGAAAGAATACAAAAAAGCCATTGATGATCATACAAAAGCGATTGAGCTGGATCACGAAAATGCTGCTTATTATTATAATCGTGGAAATGCTTATAGAAATATGAAAAAATACGAAAAAGCTATTGATGATTATACAAAGGCAATTGAACTGGAACCTGAAAACGTAGATTCTTATAATAATCGTGGGAATACTTATAGTTATATGAAAGAATACAAAAAAGCCATTGATGATCATACAAAAGCGATTGAGCTGAAATCAGAGAATACTTTTTATTATTATAATCGTGGAAATGTTTATAGAAATATGAAAAAATACGAAAAAGCCATTGATGATTATACAAAAGCAATTGAATTAGATCCTGAAAACGCGGCTTATTACAACAACCGTGGGAATACTTATAGTTATATGAAAGAATACAAAAAAGCCATTGATGATTATACAAAAGCAATTGAATTAGATCCTGAAAACGCGGCTTATTACAACAACCGTGGGAATACTTATAGTTATATGAAAGAATACAAAAAAGCCATTGATGATCATACAAAAGCGATTGAGCTGGATCACGAAAATGCAGCTTATTATTATAATCGTGGAAATGCTTATAGAAATATGAAAAAATACGAAAAAGCTATTGATGATTATACAAAGGCAATTGAACTGGAACCTGAAAACGTAGATTCTTATAATAATCGTGGGAATACTTATAGTTATATGAAAGAATACGAAAAAGCCATTGATGATTATACAAAAGCAATTGAACTGGATCACGAAAATTCAGGTTATTATTACAATTGTGGAAATAGCTTTTCTAAAAAGGGGATGCATGAAAATAACATAAAATACTATGATAAGGCTTTGGAAAATTATAATAAAGCGATTGAACTCAATCCTAAATATGCTGATGTTTATGTAGGTCGTGGACTTACTTATTATGGAAAAGGGGAATGTAAAAATGCAATAGAAGACTATAGCAAAGCAATTGAACTAAATTCTAAATGTAAAGAAGCGTATTATAACCGAGGAATTGTTTATGCAAAAAAGAAAAACTATGAAGATGCCATAAAAGATTATACAAAAGCAATTGAATTAGATCCTGAAAATGCAGCTTATTATTATAATCGTGGGATTATTTATAATAGCAAAGGAGACTACGAAAAAGCAATAGAAGATTATACAAAGGCAATTGAATTGGGTCCCAGTTCGATTAATTTTAATTCCAGAGCCGATTTATACAGAAAAATGGGGAAAGATGATAAAAAGCTTTATGAAAAAGCCTTGGCTGATGGGAAAAAAGCGATCGAAATAGATCCTGATTTTTCTTATGCTTATGGAACTCTTGCCGAAATATACGCTTCGATGGAAAACGATGAGAAGTTCTATAAAAATCTAGATATTGCTTTGAGTAAAGATTACCCTCTGATGAAAGCTATAAAAGATGAACCTGATTTAAAAGAATTATACGATAAATACAAAGATAAAGAAGAATTCAAAGCACTCATGAAAAAATACAATATTGATTATAAATGATGATGCACTAAATATTTGAACTTGCTAGTTTTTTTATAAAAATCTCAACAATTTTCCTTATTATCTAACAGTTTTGATATAGTGTTTTGTGATTAGTGTCCAGTGTCTGGAAAAAGAAACTGAAAAATTTTTATTTTCCATAAAACATCATGTAATGAAAACTTTTTGGCGGTTCTGCTTTTTGTCTTTAGATTTTTATCCATCCGTGCGTCTCTATTTGCCAATTCTCTATTCGCTAAGTTGCTTTCATCTTTTAAGCGGTTAAGCTTTTTGGCTCTTGAGCTTTTTGATCTTTGTTTTTATGATTCCATTTCACCTGTTATCTATTTGCCTGTTCTCTGTTATCTAAGCTGTTTTCCTGTTATCAGTTATCTATTATCTAAGCCGTCTTTCATCAGGGCTGTCGAATTATTCGAAGATCTTATATTAAAAACTCCACAACGGCATACGGCTTTTTTTCTTTGTTGCCCAGCATAACCGTTATTTTATTTTCATTTTTTCCCACATACGGGTAAATCATGTCTCCAAGCACTGCGGCTCTTTTGTACTCCACACGCAAACTCCTGATAGCCACATTCTTCGGAAGGTATTCCATGGCCATCAAAATGTATTTCTCATTGTTCACATGATTGTTCGTGTCAATACAGAAGTGCTGCACTCTGTAGGATTCCATTTCTTCGGTTTCGGATGGAATTTTGACTTTTCTCGATGTTTCTTCCATGGGATATGCGGGTTCCCTTTTGAAAAGTCTTTGCTGGTCTTCGGTTATCCTTTTGAATTTTTCGGTTTCTCTGTCGATATATACCCAGAATGTATTCGCGCATGCGGCCACATTTTCATCTTTATCCTTCAGAATAAAATTTCTGGACGCCGTGAATCTGCTGAAATCGTAAACCCACGTACCGATGCATATTTCTTCGCCCAATGCCGGAAGATGATCTATCATTATATGCCAGTATGAAAGGACCCAGGCGCTGTGATTTTCTTCCCAGTAACTCGCCCCAAGGTTCAGAGACTCAGAATGAAAGGTGCTGCAATCCTGAAAATAATTTACGAGCGATGATAATGTCATTTTTGATTTTTCGTCACACTCACTGTATCTTACTCTGCTGCTAAAACTGTACATTTTTTCTCCGTATGACTGCGTTCGACCGGACAGTCATATTTCTCCTTTCTTCAACTCTTACAGAAAAAATTATAACAGATAATACCGGACGAAAGATTTCGCCTCGGGTTCTTTCGCGGAGACGTTTCCTGTATATTCATTGTTTGCAGGGAGGATTCTGTTAGAATGTTTACGTGTTAACCATTTTCGCGAATTTAATAATTCTCTTTGGGAGGAATTTTTATGAAAAGGTTATTTTCAGTTCTTAAGATTCTCATTTTTCTGTCTTTTTTGATCCTGTTGACCACATGCACGAACAATGTACCCGAGTGCCTCACCTTTTTTACAGAAAAGTTCGAGTCGGGTGATTTCAGTTCGCATAACTGGATTTTGGGCGGCAACGTCTTACCCGTTGTTCAGAATTCGGTGGTTTACGATGGAAGTTATGCCGTTGAATTCGGTGATTATGCCGACAATCAGAAGGGGACTTTAAAAATCTCGGTGAATATTCCTCAGAAAGCTTATATAAAGTTTTACAGAAAGATAGATGCCGAGTATTTTCAGGACAGGTTTTATTTCAAGATAGATGATGAAGAAAGTGGAGCCTGGACCGCCGAAGGAGACTGGGCACAGGTCATCAGGGAGATCACCGCACCCGGGACACACACCTTCGAGTGGGAATATTCGAGAGGAACACGAAATTCCGATTATGAAAGCAAGGCGTGGCTGGATGATATTGTGATATCGAGCTGCGGGGATATGGGAACCGTTGTAAACGTTTCGGATTCTGCGCTCAACAATTATCTGCTGAACATTCTGGGCAAGACAACGGGGCCGATATATTCGAATGAACTGAAGGATTTTACCTATTTGCATTTGAGAAGTGGCAATTTATCGGACATTACGGGCGTTGAAAAAATGCTGGATTTGAATTATTTCGATATTTTCGACAATTCTGTAGATTCGCTGGCCCCCCTTTCCCAACTGTCAAAACTGGAGATAATTATCGCCACTAATAACGATCTGGAAGATCTGGATTTCGTCTCGAATCTGGTTAATTTAAGGATTCTGGGACTTTCATATAATGCTATAAGCAGTGTCGACGGCATACAGAATCTGACAAATCTTGAAGAATTGTCTTTGAACGGAAACGTAATTTCGGATATTTCTCCTCTGCAATATTTATCGAATCTCAGGAAACTGTTCATTTTTCAGAACGATATAGTGGATATCACGGCCCTTGGAAGCCTGACCGAGTTGAGGACACTGGATTTGATGACGAATTATATAACGGATATTACGCCGATTTCAAACCTGATTAATCTGACTTCCCTGAGACTCATGAATAACAACATTTCCGATCTTTCTCCACTTTTGTCTCTCGTGAATATATTGAGTTTAAATCTCAGGAGCTGCAATCTTACTGACATTTCGGATCTTGAATACATAACTTCTTTGAACGATCTCAATCTGAGCTACAATAACATTTCCGACATTCAGCCTCTCGTAGACAACGCCGGACTAGGTTCGGGAGATACCCTTGATATAAGTAACAATGATCTCGATCTGACCCCCGGCTCACAGGACATGATAAACATCGGCATTCTCCAGGCGAGAGGAGTGACAGTTACTTATTAGAAGGGCAGTGTATGGTGCATAAAAAACAGTGTCTGGTGCGTAGTGTCCGGTGCCTAGTGAAAAGAGCAACAGAGCAGATAATAGGAAAAAGAAAAAACGGAGGTAAAAAAATCTAATCCTTATACAATTGCTTGACTATCGTTAGCCAATTGTTCAACAATCGCTTCTCAATTGTTTGACCATCGTTAATCTATTGCTTAAAGGCTGAAGAGCACTATAGATAACAGAGAATTGATAAACAGATAACAGGCTGAAAAGGGTTAAAGAGCCATTCAAAAAGGGAAAAAATAGTGTTCCTCTTATCACTTGCCAATTTTTTAATCCCTTTAATCCGTTCCGATCTCTTTAATCCAGTCCTGATTCTTTAATCCGTCCTGATCCCATTGACCCCTTTATGTCCCCTTTGACCCCTTTATGTCCCCTTTGACCCCTTTATGTCCCCTTTGACCCCTTTATGTCCCCTTTGACCCCTTTATGTCCCTTTTATGTCCCTTTTATTTATTATCCTCCAAAATATAATGAGTTCCTTTACCAGTTTCACCTTGTTTTTTAAACAATCCCAAATCTACCAATTTTTTCAAATCTCTTGAAGAGGTTTTTTTAGATACCCTCGTAATCTCTTGATAATCACTATTAGTAATTTTCCCGTTTTTAATAACATACTCGAATGCCTTTTTTTGTCTTTCATTCAATTCGGACAAATCAAACTTTGATTTTTCAACATACAGATCACTTTTTGTTTTCCTTGCAATTACAGTTAATCCTCCCTGTTCCTCAATAAATTCCGGTTCTGAAAGATTCATTTTTCTGAATGCTTCGAGAACTCTTCCTATCCCGGAACCATATTGCTCAACATAACCGGCAAGATAAAAAACTTTTGCGATCAATGGATTTCTGGGTCTTGAATCGTGAGATACTTTAATTTTATTCACATCCAGACCTCCATATAACCCTCCAATATTGGAAAATCTTATCTTATCATCATAAACTTTTATTTGTGTTTGAATATTCCATTGTTGATAATCACGATGTATTATCGCATTTAATAATAACTCTCTCAGCGCTTCAAGAGGATAATCCCAGATTTCTTCACGCTGAATTTTACCTGGAATGATTTCATAACTGACATCTATATAACCCTGTATAGCTGTCATTCCGTCTTCCATTTGATTAAAAAGATTTCCTCCAATTGGTTTATCGCCAATAGAATGTGTGTCGTCTTTTAATCTGAGTATTCTCAGTAGGGAATTCACAAAATACTGTTGAGGATCTTTCCCAAAAAGCAATATAGCTGCGTGAGTTAATCTTCCGTTCTTAATAAGCTTCAATTTAGATAGAACGTCTTCCGGTGAATTATCTCCATCAATGTATTTCAAACGACCACAATTTCTTGCAAGTTTTGAAAAACGCTGTACGGTTTTCATATCTATTTCATCAAAACTGTATTCTCCCGTTTGGGCTTCCCAGAACGATTTACTCAATAACTTTGTCTGTAACTCTTCGGGAAGCATCCCTCTTTTTGTATTTCCTACTCTTATATAATATTTTTTATTATAAGATATTGGTCTGCTGCTTTTATCAACAGATATTACAATTACTCTTTTAGAATCTATTGTGATAGTTTCAATAATTGGATTAAAACCCAGCTTGTTCACAATTCTGTTGGTAAGCTTTTCAAGATATTTTTCAGATGAATCCACTCCAGTAATATTTCCATTTTTGTCAATACCGAGAAAAAATACTCCTCCATTTGCATTCGCAAAAGCAGCAATACTCTCATACAGGCCCTCAGTTTCCTCGCTTTTCCATTCGTATATTTCCGTTTCTCCATTTTTTATTATTTTATATATCATCTTTTCATCAAGCATCTGATGTCCTCCAGATAATCATTAGCAAAACACGCATATATTCTTCAATAATCTATTATAATCTTTATTTTACTCATTTATCTTTATATCTATTCTATAACAAAATAACGTTAAGCATGGGGCCACATTTCTCTCATTTTGTTCTTGTGTGAACTGCTCTATTATCTTATGCTTTAAATCCTGTACTCTATACCCTTGACCCTATTTTCTACCGCTTCCCAATTGCTTTGCCATCGCTCAGCCATTGCTCTACGATCGCTTCCCAATTGTTGGTCCATTGTTTAGCCACTGTTCATCTATCGTTTTCTGAAAATATCGGCAGTTTGTCGGAAATTTAACGGCAATTTATCGGAAAAATATCGGCAATTTTAGAATTTTGGTGTAAAATATAATAGGGTGATTCGATGAAAAAAATCTGGGTTCCAAAATACAGGATAACTCCTTCGATCGTTATGAATTTGCAGAAAATCCAGGAGATAAAAACAAAGGCGGAAAACTTTTCCATACCTCCTTCGATAATCTCGAAAATGAGAAACACGATGAGGGTCAATGCGACCCATTATTCCACCAGAATAGAGGGAAACAGGCTGACGATCGAAGAAGCAAGAGATGTAATAAAAAGCCATAAAACTTACTATGGCAGAAAAAGGGACGTCAAAGAGGTGAGGAATTACTGGGACGCACTTCTGGAGGTTGAAAAAAAAGCAGAGGAGAGAGCTCGCTTTTCGGAAACCCTGATAAAAAAGATTCATGCTCTGGTTCATTATGGGAAGAGGGCAAAACCGACCGAGTACAGAACGGCTCAGAACATGATAAAGGATTCAGTCAGCGGTTCAATTGTATATCTGCCTCCCGAAGCCGGAGATGTCCCCGTGTTGATGAAGAGTTATGTATCATGGGTCAATGAAAACAGCGGTAAGTTACCGGTGCCGATAATCGCTTCGCTCATACATTATCAATTCGTAACCATTCATCCGTATCTTGATGGAAACGGAAGAACGGCCAGATTATTGACCACTTTCATACTTCAGAGAGACGGTTACGGACTGGACGGGCTGTTTTCAATGGAGGAATACCACGCGATTGATCTGAATAAATATTATGAAAAACTCATGACACATCCGCATCACAACTACTATGAAGGAAGAAATACCGCCGACCTCACGGGTTGGGTAGAATATTTCATTGAGACGCTTGCCAGAGTATTCATAAATACCGAGGAAGAACTGAAGAAAATAAAAAATAAAAAAAATAAAAATACCGCACCAATAAGATTGGATCACAGGCAGAGAATAGTATTGGAATTGTTCTCAGCGAAAGAAAGTGTAAAAGCGAAGGAAATGGCCGCCGAACTGGGTTTGTCCGAAAGAATGACGAGAAATTTGGTGAAAAAATGGGTTGAGGACAGCTTCCTAGAAGTGGAAAACGAATCGAATAAAAACCGTTCATATAAATTATCGGAAAAATATCGGCAATATTTTGACTGAAAAGCGGTATAGAGAACAGCAAAATGATAATAGAGAACAGGCTGAAAAAGCTAAAGAGCTAAAAATCGAAAATGTTAGAAAGCATGATTGCCAAAAGACCAACATTAATATCGTCTATAGTACATTCTTTTTACGTATGAGGAATCATTTCTCGTATTTGTGAAGGAAGTTGATAAAATTACCTAAAGAACAAAGCAGCCAAAACAAGCGAATGTTTCCAATGTGATTAGCCGAATATAATGTCCAAATTTCAATGAAAAATAATTTGTTAAAATCTGTAACTTGATATTATGAATCAATTATGTTACATGTTATAATGTTAAATGTAGGAATAAACCAAATTTTATCTGAATTGTTGACTTTATCTTTTATTCAGTAATTATCTTTAATATGGACAATTCTTAGATTAATAGACTTGTATGAAAACATATTTATCGGAAAATTTCCCAAATATTTTTTGATATGATATTAAATTATTATATATTAAAGTAATATGATTTTTGCAATTGTTTTTGAATAGATATTTTCATTCTTTGCGGTTTCAAACAGGCTCAATAATAGCGAGAAATTCTTCCTCATATGCTTGAATAATAGTTGCATAATGCTTTTTGGTCAACCGTACTAGAAAATAGCAGTATCAATGACGCAAAATACTATATTACATCCAGTATCAAAGGATGATAGATTTGGTGATTGATTGAAAGCATGACAACACATCGGAACACCTAATTCAAGTATCCTTGTCAATCGTTCGAAAATGCCAACTTATTTTGTAGTTAATATCTGATCAATAGGGGGAGGGAGAAAGATAAATGGCAAACATCGCTAAGAAGGCAGTATTAGAAATAGACAAAGAAATTTTGAATATCGATAAAGTTATCTGTCGTCACATAGAAAACATCGCCGCATTGCCGCGGGGTGTAATTTCGCAAGACATCTTATCTCAATTGCGTAACTTTGTTGAGCATATAATGCTGAAATTCTATGCCAACGGACAAGACATCGAGAACAGTTATGATAACATCCGCAAAGCCATAAAATTCGCAAAAACTCATAATGATTTGAAAGTACTACGACGGTTTCATGATTATTTGAAAATCGTGGTCTCGCACTATACGCTTGATGAAGAAAACTCCGAGCGATTAATGTTGAAGTATTATGAATACCTTTTAAAAATTAAAAATCTCCTGCACAAGAAATTTTCTCTTGACGTTCTTGGCAATCTCAATAAGTTTCCGCTAAATACAGATTCAAACTTGCAGGAATATTATGAAAAGATTGCTGCTAAGATAAAGCGGCATAATATACGGGGAGTTGAAAAATCCGATAAATACTATATTCGAAAAATCAAGCCGTTCTTTGTCGATCAAGAGATTTACTACGAAGTGACTTTTACGCCGGCAAATGATCATGCAAGTAAGTTTAACCGGGTTATCGCCTTTACAAGTTTGGAAGTAACCAGCAACTACGCGGTGAGGTTTTCCTTAGTCAACGATGACATTGAAATCTTTGGCAGGATAATGCCAGTCATCGTTATTATTGGTTGGGAAGTTGCAATCCGAAATTGTGAGTTTAAGAATTTCACAAGTTTGGTTAGAGGAATGGCCTCTGAAACCGGCTATGCCGAACAAAAGGGTATTTTGCAATTTTTAACGTCAAGAGGATTTAATCTGACAGAACTCGTTGATTTCCCCGATAATGAATTTCAAAAGGTTAAATTACAAGCAACACAACGATCTAAAAAAATTGTGTTCTTCGATGATTTAGAGCGTTGCCGTGCCATAATGAAAAACAATGATAAAGGCAGTAATCTCCTACGGTATTTGCTCTACCACATGAATAACAAAATAATCAAGGACCAGAGACAAAATAATTCAAATAATATGTTATCCTGGCTTTATGTAGGAAACGGCAGTATCCCGTTTGACCATATGCCCTTTAATTTCTCGCTGAAAGGACATAACCCCAAAGTGGGAGATTTGTTCGCTTGTATTGATGCAACCAAACGACAATACGAAATACTTGCACGCAGTGTTAAGAACAACACCGAAATTAAAGGACAGCTTTTTACACCCACGAAGGATATTGTTGAGTTTGATGATATAGTGGCACTCGTAAAAACCTATAACAACACTCTGTGGCATGGACACCGTGAAAGTAGTAAATTGGTAATTGAAAATGACCATATCTTCATTAATGGTTATAAAAATGATACCTGCTTCATCATTGATAAACTTAAAAATATGGCAAAAAGCGGTATTCAGAACTATTCAAGCTCAGTAAAGACATGGTTGAGCGCACCTAACAATGGTGTTGACTGTGCCGATAAAAAAGATGCTTTAACTCAGATGTTTGAGAACTCACAGGTGGCTTTAGTGTACGGACCAGCGGGCACAGGAAAGTCTACGCTAATAAACCACATATCTCATTTCTTCGCTGATAAGGGAAAACTGTTTTTAGCGCAGACCAATCCTGCTATCGATAATCTGAGGCGACGTGTGACGGCTTCTAATTGCATATTTTCAACTATTACAAAATTTCTAAAAAAAAAGAAAAACCCTACTGATTATGATTTGTTGATAATAGACGAGTGCAGTACAGTGAATAATAGTGATATGAGAGAGATTCTCATTAAGGCTACATACGATTTATTGATTTTGGTAGGCGATTCATATCAAATAGCCTCCATTCGCTTTGGCAATTGGTTCAGTGTGGCTCGTACATTTGTTCCCAAAACCTCTGTATTCGAATTAACAAAACCTTATCGGAGTAAAAATGAGGATTTACTTGCATTATGGAACAAAGTGCGAAAGATGGATGAGGACATTCTCGAATTCATTGCGAAGCAAGGATATTCCACTAAATTAGATGATTCCATTTTCGCGCCTGTAGAAACTGATGAAATCATTCTCTGTCTTAACTACGATGGACTATATGGAATTAACAACATTAACCGTTTCTTACAAGAGAGTAATCCGAATCCGGCTGTAAAATGGGGAATTCAGTGCTATAAAGCTAATGACCCGATATTATTCAATGAATCCAATCGATTTGCGCCGGTGATTTACAATAATATGAAAGGACGAATAATAAGGATAGAAATTCTTGACAACAAAAAACCCACCGAGCGTATACAATTTGATATAGAACTCGACAAGGTAATCAATGGAATAGATGCTCTAAGACAGGATTTTGATTTGTTGGACAATGCTAAGAACGGAAACTCTGTTATACGTTTTTGCGTTAACAAACTAAAAAGCTACGATGAAGATGACGACGACTCTTCTAAGACAGTTGTTCCATTTCAGGTTGCCTACGCTGTTTCGATTCATAAAGCACAAGGTTTGGAATACAACTCTGTCAAAATAGTCATAACAGACGAAATCGATGAGTGGATAACACACAATATCTTTTATACAGCTATAACCCGTGCACGGGAAAAATTGAAGATTTACTGGACACCTGAGGTTGAAAATAAAGTGCTATCCAGTATTAAACCACGAGACAATGGAAAAGATGTGGCCTTGTTAAAAAATTATATACAATAACAATTAAAAGGTCCCTTGACTAATCGGGGGTTTTTCTTTTACTATTGAAAAGTCGAAAAGCGAAAAATCCAAATATAAATGTATTTCCAAGTTTTCAATTTTTTAATCTTTATAAAGGGCAACTATTTTTAAGCTATTAGAATGCTATTAATTAATCAATGAAATAAATGTTATTTGCGTTATAATATATATGATATTACTAATTTTTATGTTTGATTTTGGATTGGGGGTTCCCAGTCGTGTGGCGTAGCGCCCTTTTTTTCGGATTTTTTTATAAATTTATACAGAATAAATTCTTCCCATTTAACTATTTCTGAAAAGTTCAAATGGTCCAAAGTCTATTTCACCCCAAAAAAGAATAGGACAAAGAAACTAGTAATAGTAAAATAAAATAAAGGATAAGGGGTGAAAGAATGAAGAGAAAGAAAAAAGAATACTCTAAGGAATTAAAAATAAAAGTAATAAAAGAGTACAGAGAGACAGAAATGACATTAGAAGGACTCTCAAATAAATATGCAGTACCCTCAACAACAATATCAGGGTGGGTAGGAAGATACAGGATAAATGGAGAAGATGAAATAATAAGGGTATTAGGAGACAAAAGGACAAAGAAAGAAAAGATACCACCGGTATTATACAAAGAATATGGATTAGAAAAGAAAAAGGAAATGGAAAAAGAAGAACTAATAGATGAATTAGGAACATTAATGATGGAAAATCAAATATTGAAAGAGATATTAAAAAAAACAGAAAAGGAAGAATGAATAAAAGAGGCAAATACCTATTAACAAAAGAATTGAAAGAAAAAGGATATCCATTCAAAAGAATAATAGAGATGTTGGAAATAAAGAAAAGCACATATTATTATCATTTCAAAGAAAAGAATCAAGCAAAGGAATATAAGAAAAGAGGCAGAAAGAAAAGCGAATTTGTGAATACAATGAATGGGAAGATAAGGAATGAAGAGTTAAAGGAACTAATACTGGAAAAGTGTAAGAATGAAGATGCAATGAACCCAGAGTACTATATAAAAACAATGGGCTCAAAGAAGATGAAAAGCTATCTGTATTACAAATATGGAATATATATTGGACACAACAGGTTACATGGATTTAGAAAGGAATTAGGGCTGGTAAGAAAATATGAAAACAGGACAAAACACCCAGTCAAAAGGGCACAGAATAGAACAATAACAAAGCAGAATCAATTATGGGAAGCAGATATAAAGTTCTTTAATGCAGGTGGAGATGGAATAGTACCATTGTTAGATATAATAGACGTCTATGACAGGAACATAGTAGCAACACACATAGGAAAGAGATGTACACATGAAGATTTCCTGGAACTAATAGAAATAGCGATAAAAGCAAGAGGAGAAAAACCAGAGGTGATAAGAACAGATAACGGATCACAATTCAAAGCAAATAAAACAAGGGAAAAAATGAAAGAGCTTGGAATTATACATGAATTTGGATACAAACATAATCCTGATTCCCAGGCATTTATTGAATCTCAGCATGCGAATCTGGAAAGAGAATTTGTTGCTTTGAATAAATTTAAGAGTGTAAAAGACTTGTATTTAAAGTATCTAGTATATATGGATTATTATCACAACTTAAGACCACATTCATCTTTGGGTTATAAAACTCCCAAACAATTTAATGCAATTCAGAGCTTTGGCAAGGAAGTTTTAGTAAAACGTTGATACGAGTTATTTTTGTCCAATATTTTGGGGTCCGTCCGGAGGCCGTGGGTGTACATCATGGCTAAAAGGGGTTACGGAAAATCGTTCTTCTTTAAATACGCCCTCGAGAAATTTTTCGGCGGTCTGGCGGTGAGGCTCGACAAAACCTCCGCCTACGCACTCGGAAACGCTATAAACGGTTCGGGGAAGATCCCTCTGCTCGATGATTTCGAGAAGGACAGGAGAAACGCCGAAGTCATCAATTCCATGAAAATTGCGAATCAGGGGGGAAAGAAGAACCTCGGAAGGTACAATTCCTCGAATCTGACCTTCGATATAAAGCACATGTTTTATTTCAACAGCATCCTGAATTCACTGACCGATGCGGCCGCCAGATCCAGAAGTCTGATATTCAGATTGAAAAACTCATCCGGAAATAAGTTCAAATACAGGGGCGATGAGGAATTCGGAAGACTGCTGGCACGATCCGTTGCCACAATAATAAAGAACTGGGAAGCGATCGAAAAAAGAGCAGCCGGGATAAGAAGCGCTTCCGACAACAGAAATATTCACAACATAGCCTACTGCGTCGCCCTGCTTGAGATAGTTTCCGAAAAACAGATAGAAGAATTTCCGGAATTCGTGTACAGTTCCGAGGAATCTGAGGATGAGATAAAGTTGCTGAGAACCATCCTTGAAACGCTTACAGTTCTGGACTCCGGAACCTCCGACAGATTCAGTTACGACAAGTTTCCGGCGGTGGAAATACTCAAAGACCATCCGCACGGCCTCGTCGATAAAGGACTCGACCGCACCACCATAAGGGAGACTGAAAAAGAGTATCTGGCCATAAGCGCTTCCCGTGTGAAGAGAAACTTCCTCGGGGATACGGAATACAGATTTCAGGATATAAGAGAATATCTGAGGAATCTTCCGGGTTCCTTCACCAGAAGACATACTAAACTGGGAATAAATGCCATTTATTTTCCCTGGGAAGAGGTCATGAAGATGTTCCCGGACGAATGAGAATGCAGACAGAAAATGATTTTAAAAGAGAACTCTCTTTTTTAGAAAGGAGAGTTTTTTTATTACGGAAATGTAAAATTGACATATCCTATCATCTTTTTTAGACGAACTATCATCTCTATATGATCTCTGTAATTCTTTATATATAGGTATTATAGATATTTTTATATATATTTATGATAACATGATAGAAAAAATGTATAAAAAAATTTCGTTGATATATGAGTGAAAAAAATCCCTTAAAATTCACACTCATACTTCGATAAACTATGACACATACAAAAAAGCTATCATCTTATCATGTCTGAGGTATATAACGCCTGTGATATATAATATAAGCCAAACATAGGAATTGAACCGAGATGATAGTTTTTCAATGACATGATAATTTTCTCGCTCATTTTCAAGGAAAAATATAGGTATTCAAAACACAAAAACCTCTATAAGCCTTATCTATAATACCGTACAGCTGATCGGTTCATCGAAAGCATATAAAATCACTCATAACTATATATTGCTGACATATACCTCTGCTTTTGTAACGTGTTGATTACGAAGGGGAGAATGTATAACCACCACTTTTCACCACTCATCGCTTTGGAGTAGAGAGAAGAGAATTGGGAAATAGACAACGGGAAAGCAGGGATTAGTATTTGGTACCTAAAAGACCAGTGTCCGGTGCCTAGAAAAGAGAATTGAGAACAGGGTAATAGATAACAGGGGGAACAGAATAAAAAACTAAGAGCAAAAAAAGCGGAATTGCTGAAACTGTGTCCTTATCTTATTATCTGTTCTCTACTTATCTATTATCTTCTTTCGCTTGCTTCTCCACTGCTTTCCCATCGTTTCCCAATTGCTTTTCTGTTTTTCCCTATTATCTGATTCTCTACTATCCGCTCTATTCTTCCAATTGTTCAACTGTCGTTCTTTCGTACTATAGATATATTATTCAATCTTTCTTCCAAAGGTTCCGGAACTTAAATTAAAGTATCTCACGATTAATTGAATAGAGAATAATAATTTTCTTGAATTATAAAATATCGACATCAGCATGTCTTGCTAAATATCTTGATTGGCCCCCTGTCAATCCCTTAGATCTGTTATTCTGAGGATCATATTCTTTGTATATTTCAGAATGAAATTCATTATCAGTTGTCGGGTTATAAACAATTACTGCAGGATTCATATCAGTATCTTCAAAATTACACATTTTTACATCGATAAAAACAAATGCACTAAAATCATTCTTACTTTTTCTTGAAAAAAAACATTTTTTTATTTCTTCTCTTTCTCTAAAATTACCACGATCAACCGACAAGCCTTTATCCTTTGATTTAAATACGGACGAAGTAATAGAACCGTCCTCTTTTTTCCAGTTAATACCTGTAGGTCTGAAAATAACTCTACATAATTCTTCTTCTTTTGGGAAATTATCATCCATATTTATTCAAAAAAATGATCAACAATATCGGAAATATTTTCTTCTTCTATTTCTTCTTCAGTTGAACTTAAACCTTTCTCACGATACATTACTATTTCATCTTTGAAAATTTCAAATTCCAGGTAATCATCATTATTGTCATACTCTAGTTGAATTGTGGACCTGCTGGATGCAAATAATTCAGGTTGAATATCAACATTTCTAATTATTCTATACGCTTTTTCTAATATTTTTTCGTTAAATTTTTCCGCTCCGTATTTATCCCAGTTATTATCTAATTTTGAAATTAAATCAAGTTGATTTCTATTTTCACGATATTTTTTATTCAAAATGTTTCTAATATTATCATGGGTAATTGTGGAGGAAATACATCGTATTGTATTTTCATAATTTGGTATTTCTTCTATTAGTGATAAATTGCCAAAATTTATGGAAAACGAGCTACTAATTTCACAATAATCTTCCTTATATTTTGGGAAATTCTCTTTGCGAACCTTATTTGTAAATCTGGGGAAAAAATAATTATCCAAAGAATTAATATTATCATTACATGTTACTTTCGATGTAGTTGTATTCATAATGTACCTCCCATAACAATATTTCTCATATGGTCAGTGATTATTTCTTCGAAAAGCCCAACACATTTTCCATGTAAACCATTTAAGGCTGATTCGATGTCACTTTTGAAAGAATCCAAAGAATTAAATAAAGTATTTATATGAAGAATATATTTATTAGAAGAAATATTATTAAATCCAATTCTTAATTGCATATTATTATCCTTATCAAGTCTGCCATTACCAATTATCAAATCACTGTCCAGACAAGCGTCTTCGAAAAATTCTGGAACATATCTACTATTACAATTTATATATTTTCCTAATTTAAATGAATCGTCTGATATTTCTCTTTTATCGATGTAGCATAAACTGATTTGTTTTCCACTGATATTGCATATGGATTTGAATTTATTCTGAATGTCTAAACACTTAGAAAGAAAACTTTGCCAGCCTTCATATTTTCCCCCATCTACATTGAATGGTATATAATTGAAAGCTATTCTATTACTGAATATTTGAAACAATTCCCTTTTATTATTTCTCCATAATCTTATTCTTATCGGAATGGATCCGTCAGAATCATAATTCTCAATGACCGGAGAATGTTCCATTTTTTCAAAACCATCATTTTTTAAAAAATTAGCTATGTCAAATTGCTCGTTTAATGAGATTCCCTTTTCAAAAAAGAATTCATAATAAATTTCATTTAAAATTGGATTTTTATAAGCCATAAAATTACTTCCTTTCTTTTAAACCCATTTATAATATTTTATTACTTAAAACATTATTTTTCAAGTTTTTTAAACTAGTTTTTTAAAATTCAACCGATTATTTTATCAAAAAATATTATAATTTTTTAATTAAGTATGAGCTTTTTATCCAATATCAAAAATCTATTTTGACTTTTTATTTAATTATTGAGCAGTTTTCTGTTTTCAGGTATCCTTTTATATCTCGAATTCTTCAAAACTCATTCACAGAAATCCAACATCAATCACATAGTATACAAATGTACAGGGGAAAAGGCAAATCGCCAAAGAGCAGAAATGCCAAAAGATGAAAAACAACTTTGTTCTGCTTTTATTCTCTGTTCTCTGCTTCTCTATTATCTTATGGGGTCCCTTATACACCCTGCACCCTTAACTCTTTACCCTATTTTTCACCGCTTCTCAATTGTTTTCCTATTGTTATCCAATTGCTCAGCTATTGCTAGGCCATTGTTCAACAATCGTGTTAAACTATCGCTTAAAAGCATCTTAGATAATAGAGAATAGCAACCGGATAACAGGCTTAAAAGCTCAAGGGCAGAAATGCCAAAAGATGAAAAACAACTTTGTTCTGCTTTTATTCTCTGTTCTCTACTTATCTATTATCTTATGGGGTCCCTTATACACCCTACACCCTCGACCCTTTACCCTATTTTTCACCGCTTCTCAATTGTTTTCCTATTGTTATCCAATTGCTCAGCTATTGCTAGACCATTGTTCAACCTGTACCCTATACCCTCGACCCTTCACCCTTTTTTGCTATTATCTGATTCTCTATTCTCTTGTTTTTTCTGCACCCTTCACCCTCGACCCTTTACCCTATTTTTCACCGCTTCTCAATTGTTTTCCTATTGTTATCCAATTGCTCAGCTATTGCTAGACCATTGTTCAACCTGTACCCTATACCCTCGACCCTTCACCCTTTTTTGCTATTATCTGATTCTCTATTCTCTTGTTTTTTCTGCACCCTTCACCCTCGACCCTTTACCCTATTTTTCACCGCTTCTCAATTGTTTTTCGGCTAGGAGAAATTTTTTTATTCAGGTATTTTTGGGAAAATATGGTTCAATCACGAAATACTTTTATACTTGAATCCCAGTTTTTCGTACAAAAATCGGGCTCCATGATTGGCTTCGGAAACACTCAGCTGAACCCTTCTGTACCCTTTCTTGTCAAGTTCGGACAGGCTTTTTCTGATCAGGCGTGTAGCCAGGCCCCTTCCAATATTACTCTTCTTTGTGAACACATAGAGTATGTAAGGAACGTTTTCATACAAACTGACCATTATTGCGGAAACGACTTCGTTCTCTTTCACGAAAGCAAAAGACACACTTTTCAAAAACTCACCATAACCATCCGCGATCACATTTTTTATCTCAAAAAGAGCATCTTCGTATTCTTCGCCTTCGTAATCAACGGTGTTTTTATATGCGTCGAGCATCGCCTCTGCCAGACCTTTCACCATCTCCGGAGTGATTGGTTTAAGATCATCATCAATTTCTGTTTCAATTCTTCCGATCTCCGATAAATCGATTTCCATTAACATTTTTTTCATTATCAGCTCTCACCATCAATCTTTCACAGCAGTATTATCTGCAGTCAATTTTTTCGGGATTTATATCATTATTCATCATATATATAAACATTCTATCATAAAATAATCTCATTCCATTTGACAAAAAAACCGTATATAACGGACCGCCGATCTGCAAGATCGGAATACAAGCCCCCGGTTGAAAAGTGCTGTGAAAAGCGAGAACAATCAGAACAATTTCAACTGTTTTGCCGTTTCTTTTTCCTCAAAGGTGTTCATATAGGTAAAGATGGCGTTTGGATCGCAGAGCATTCCGCGTTCTTCACAGGTGGCCTGAGCAATTTTAAGAAGCTCCGGACTATTCGGAGAGGAAATCATATAGGCATTGCCATAACGTTTCATATATTGATACTTGAGTCCGGGAAAATGCTTGTCGAGCTGCCTGTAATAATATTGCCGATCACCGTCACGCAGCGTCAGGCCCATGTTGAAGCAGAGGATACCGTGGACATTTGTCTTAACACAATCATCCAGCAGTCCTCTCACGTTCTCTTCCGTATCGTTGATGAAAGGTAATATGGGTGTCATCCAGACGACAGTCGGAATTCCTTCCTCATGCATGATTTTCAGTACTTCCACACGTCTTTTCGTCGTACACACGTTCGGTTCCAGAATGGAGCAAAGCGCCTCGTCATGTGTGGTGAGGGTAATCTGGACAACGCACTTCGTCTTCCTGTTTATGCTCTTCAGCAAATCCAGATCCCTCAGAATCAGATCGGATTTCGTCAGAATAGACAGCCCAAAACCGTACTCATCGATGAGTTCTAGACATCTTCTGGTCAGACCCCTTTTCTTTTCCTCGGGAAGATATGGATCGCTCATGGCACCCGTTCCGATCATGCACTTTTTTCGTTTTCTCCTGAGCGCCTTTTCCAGAAGTTCGGCGGCATTGATCTTCACCTCCACATCTTCAAACGGATGATTTATCTGATAGCATGTGCTCCTCGAATCGCAGTAAATGCAGCCGTGGGTGCAGCCGCGATAGATATTCATTCCATTTTTGGGAGACAGGATGCCCTTCACCGTTTTCTCATGCATACGATTACCTCCAACATAAAAAGTATAGCATCTTCGTCAACCGGTTTCTCCCGGATTAAGTTGACCGTTATTCACATTTTTTCCGGAAACGATTTATCTTTTACAGGCGGGAACCCCTTGAGAAATGAGTTCTTTCATACAAAAACCTAACCGGTCGAACAATCCCGTCCAAATGGACCAATAGTGAACGGCGAACAGGTAAATAGAGAACAGGAAAAGACAGTGCCTTGTATATAGTGTTTAGTGCTCAGTGAAAATAACTGTTAAAAAACAGAGCCTTTTACAACTGTTTTGCTATCGCTTCTCAATTGTTCAACAATCGTTAATCTATCGCTTAAAGGCTGAAAGACAGTGTATAGTGTCTGGTGCTTGGTGCCTAGAAAAGAGAATTGAGAACAGGGTAACGGACGGACCCCAAAATATTAGACAAAAACAACTCGTATCAACGTTTTACTAAAACTTCCTTGCCAAAGCTCTGAATTGCATTAAATTGTTTGGGAGTTTTATAACCCAAAGATGAATGTGGTCTTAAGTTGTGATAATAATCCATATATACTAGATACTTTAAATACAAGTCTTTTACACTCTTAAATTTATTCAAAGCAACAAATTCTCTTTCCAGATTCGCATGCTGAGATTCAATAAATGCCTGGGAATCAGGATTATGTTTGTATCCAAATTCATGTATAATTCCAAGCTCTTTCATTTTTTCTCTTGTTTTATTTGCTTTGAATTGTGATCCGTTATCTGTTCTTATCACCTCTGGTTTTTCTCCTCTTGCTTTTATCGCTATTTCTATTAGTTCCAGGAAATCTTCATGTGTACATCTCTTTCCTATGTGTGTTGCTACTATGTTCCTGTCATAGACGTCTATTATATCTAACAATGGTACTATTCCATCTCCACCTGCATTAAAGAACTTTATATCTGCTTCCCATAATTGATTCTGCTTTGTTATTGTTCTATTCTGTGCCCTTTTGACTGGGTGTTTTGTCCTGTTTTCATATTTTCTTACCAGCCCTAATTCCTTTCTAAATCCATGTAACCTGTTGTGTCCAATATATATTCCATATTTGTAATACAGATAGCTTTTCATCTTCTTTGAGCCCATTGTTTTTATATAGTACTCTGGGTTCATTGCATCTTCATTCTTACACTTTTCCAGTATTAGTTCCTTTAACTCTTCATTCCTTATCTTCCCATTCATTGTATTCACAAATTCGCTTTTCTTTCTGCCTCTTTTCTTATATTCCTTTGCTTGATTCTTTTCTTTGAAATGATAATAATATGTGCTTTTCTTTATTTCCAACATCTCTATTATTCTTTTGAATGGATATCCTTTTTCTTTCAATTCTTTTGCTAATAGGTATTTGCCTCTTTTATTCATTCTTCCTTTTCTGTTTTTTTTAATATCTCTTTCAATATTTGATTTTCCATCATTAATGTTCCTAATTCATCTATTAGTTCTTCTTTTTCCATTTCCCTTTTCTTTTCTAATCCATATTCTTTGTATAATACCGGTGGTATCTTTTCTTTCTTTGTCCTTTTGTCTCCTAATACCCTTATTATTTCATCTTCTCCATTTATCCTGTATCTTCCTACCCAGCCTGATATTGTTGTTGAGGGTACTGCATACTTATTTGAGAGTCCTTCTAATGTCATTTCTGTCTCTCTGTACTCTTTTATTACTTTTATTTTTAATTCCTTAGAGTATTCTTTTTTCTTTCTCTTCATTCTTTCACCCCTTATCCTTTATTTTACTATTACTAGTTTCTTTGTCCTATTCTTTTTTGGGGTGAAATAGGGTAATAGATAACAGGGGGAACAGAATAAAAAACTAAGAGCAAAAAAAGCGGAATTGCTGAAACTGTGTCCTTATCTTATTATCTGTTCTCTACTTATCTATTATCTTATGGGGTCCCTTATACACCCTGCACCCTTACCCTATTTTTCTATCGCTTTCCTATTGTTAAAAAAACGCTAAGCGACCGTTCAACTATCGTTTTTCAACTGTTAGACTATTGTTCTACGATCGTTCCTTAATTATTCTCCGTCACCCATCCTCTTTTAATTATTATCCGTTCTTGATCCCCGCCATTTGATGTTAAAATAATCATAGAGAAAGATAAGAGATTATTGTTTGAGGTGAAGTGTATGTACGAACGTTTGCTTGATAAGAAAAACCCCCCCACAGCCGATTTTATTGAAAAATATTTGGGCGCGGAAAGTTACGGCCTTTTGTCTCAGTTCGAAGGTTTCCTGAATGATAATTATGATTTAGTCAGACTGATGAAATTCCCATTCGGGAACAAATACGGTTGGGGTTATAAATACAGCCACAAATCCAAGCATCTCTGCTACCTGTTCTTTGAATCCGGAGCGTTCACCATAACATTGCAACTCGGAGATGACTGCGTTTCAGGGATTGAGAAAATTTTGCCCGACCTGTCACAAAAGGCGGGGAAATTGTGGGAAAATCGTTATCCCTGCGGAAAATGGGGTGGATGGATTCATTACAGAGTCATGAATGAGAGCGAGCTGAACGATATTTTTGAATTTGTAAAGATAAAGAAAAAGCCCATCGGACTGAAAGAGAGTGCAGGGAATTAATCCTTATAAAATTCGTTTTCCAATCGCTTCTCAACTGTTTTCTATTTTATGCTATTATCTACTTCTCTACTCTTCATTCTCTCTGCGTATATCCTGATCTTATTCTCAGTTCTCTACTTCTCTATTATCTTATGTTGTTCTCTCTGCACCCTTTACCCTAGACCCTTGATCCTACACTCCTCTTTCCAGCACCTGTTTGTGTTACTTTTTTCAAACACTACACACAATATACTAAACACTATTTTCTGCTTCTCTACCATCTTCTTCCGGACCATAGATGAAAATCGATAGGTTGAATATGCCACAGTGATGTATAATAATTTTGTTTCAAAAATTTATTTTTTCTATACTATAAAGTAAAACGGAAGGAGAAATCCGCAACATGAAAATCCTGAACAGAAAAATATACTCCAAAAAGTGTGATTATCAAAAACTGTGGAATTTTATCATTGAAAACTACAGGCTCAACAATGAAGACACAACATGGACAATAGGAAGGTTGAGTGACTGGAAACACGGGTTATGGCACAGTAAAAAACTGGATCCCTCGTTTATGTGCAAAAACTGTCAGGCGTGGACAGACGCGTTCGATGATTTTGTTGGAATAGCCATTTCGGAGGAGGGTGATAGCCTCTTTCACCTTTTTGTAAAACCGAATTACCAGCTTTATCTTTACGATAAAATGCTTGACTTCGTCGAAGAAAACTGGAAGGAAAGAGAAAACAGACTTCATACGGAAATACCCGAAGACAGCGTTATTCTCTGCAATATTCTTGAGAAAAGAGGATACATTAAAAGACCCGCTTCACACACAACCGAATACGACTTGCAGAATTTTAAAGTCACCCTGGATTTACCCAAAGGGTTCAGTGTTGTGAATATGGAAGAGAACGGTGATCTTGAAAGTAAACTTCTGCTTTATAAAAGCGGTTTTGAGAACAAAGATACATTTGAATCCTGGGATCTGGTCACATTCAGGTACAATAGGGAAAGCCCGGCTTACAATCCGGAGTTCGATTTTTCCGTTATAGATGAAAAAGGAAAACATGTTTCGGGATGTGTCTGTTTTATAGATTTTGAAAACTGTTGTGCCGAAGTGGAGAAGGTCTGCACACACAAAGATTACAGGAGAAGGGGACTTTCATCGGGGCTCATTCAGAGGACACTGATGAAATTGAAAGAAATAGGAATCAAAAAAGCATATATAACCGGCTACACGGAGGAAGCGAAGAGCACATATAAAAAGGTCGGGCCGATAAGTTGCAAGATAAATTACGATTATGAAAAAAAGTTCTGATTGAGACGAATTTTTGCCAGCGAATAAGAGAGGCCTTTACCCTTTCTGCAAAAGCAAAACGATTATTTTTAAAATGAGCCGGCGAACATACATAACTCTCACAAATCAGAAAACATCTCTCTCAGCCAATCTGCATCTTTCAATAAGAACGAGAGTGAGTAAATCATTCAGATGACAACCCGGATGAATACTTCAGCTTTAAATTGGATAAATCCACGGATGTTGACAAACTAAAGGCAATGTGAAAGAACCGGGATACAAAAAAGCGTCCGGTATATATATCTGGAAAATTCCACAAAGAGCAATCGATTAATAAAAACACCGAAAAAGCTGGTGAATTCCATATTCGACAATTTCTCATTTCTGCTATACAGTCTACCTTTTTCACAGGTGATTTTGACAAGAAAGGCTTTACCAATTACTTAGGAATGCCTTTATATCCATGCCATTGCTAATGCTTCACCGGAGATATTTCCCGTTTCAACCTATTTTTGAGAAACATTTGCCGTCTTTATCCATAACAGAAAGATTCAATACACAAAGGTTAAGCGCTTTTTGAAACTAACCTGTACTTACGTTATAAATTGAATACTAGCTTTCTCTCTTTATGATGACCATTCTATATACTCTAACAGTTCATTTCCTTCCCCGTTGCTGTCTAGGTTACAGAGTTCTGATTTTTACTCTAGTGGATTTACTCCCTCATTGAACACTTTTTACCTTTTCTGGGCACGCCTATTATCAGTTCTCCATTTTTCGCTTTTGCACATTGGACTTTCATAGCTCTTTATCATTATTTATGTTTTGCTACCAATTTTTTATTTGTCTATAACTAATTACATAGTTATGATAATTATTAAAAAAATAATTGATTTTATATATTATTTAATATTAGCTTGTAAATTATGTTGTTTTATGATATATTACCATAAATATTAAGTTTAAATAAAATCATAAAATTAATATTATAATTAGGGGTGAAAATATGATGTGTTCCGAATTATGCAATCCGTATCTTTACGAAACTCCCGTGATTGATAGAGTGTTGTTTGCAGGAAGAACAAAAGAATTGGATCGAGTAATGAAAAAAATAAACGATGCAATCGAATTATGTAATGTTAATTGTAATTTTTTAATAATGGGAAGAGAAAAAGCAGGTAAAACAAGTTTTTTAAATGCACTAAAAGGGAACATTGAAGAAAAAGGCTCTTTTCACCCAGTTATTATTCCTTTAAATCCTCAAGTATCAGAAAATTTAACAGTATTTCAATATTATATTTTTGATGAGATCTTTAATAGCGTATATGGTATTTATAAAAAATCAGATGATGGCAAAACAATATATAAAGACGACAAAAAAATGTATCAATATCTTTTGTCCATTACTTCAAATGTTCTTTATAATGACTTAAAGGAAGGAAGTTATGAAGAATTTCCTTATATATTTCCCGTTCTATATCCAAATATAATTAATAAAGAATCTGATTATAAAATTTTGTATTCTGTATATATAAGAGATTTAATCACTTTAAAAAATGAAGTAAGGAAACCTATAATTCTTTTTTTTGATAATTGTGAGTTAATACGTAACAATAAAGAAATTTTGAATTTTATATTGTATAGTTTTTTAGATCTTAAAGAGTTTGTATGTATATTTTCTATTAATAGTGAAAATATTGATGAAAATACCGAAAGAAATCTTGAACCATTTGAAAAAATACGAAAAAAATTAACGGAAATTGAGTTAGATAATTTTTCTAAAGAAGAGATGATGGAATGTTTGTACAGACCCTTTGAAAAAATGGAAAAAAATCCTAGTAAACTATTAAAATTTTCAGATAAAGAAAAAGAAGAATTATTTGAATTAACACAAGGCAATCCTTATCAAATAAAACTCGTGGCAAATCATATGTTTAAATATTATCTTGAAAACAACGATTTATCATCGATTAAATTAAATGTTACCATTTTGAGATCAATTAATAGATTTTTTGAAGCAAAGAAAGATAAAGAGATTATTGACCAAATTAGAGAATTAAATCATGATGAAAAATATTTGTTAAATTTAATTATTAACTTAAGGGAACCGGTGAGCAGTTGTTTACTTAAAGATTTAGTACAACTAGACGAAGAATCCAGAATAAATTTCGATAAATGTTTAAATGTTCTTTGTAATAAAAAAATTATTATTAAAGATAAAAATAAAGATCAAATTATTTTTTCAGGTAATAATAATACATTTTTATATCTCAAATACAATCCAACGTTAATTGAATTTAAAGAATTGAGTAACAAAAAAATTCATCTAGATGAACACATAGCTTTAATTTGTGAGAATTTTTTGAAAAAAAAGTTAAGTAGAGATCATATACTTGGTAATATTTATTGTTATAGTTCAAAAAAAAGATTTAATTTGACCTCTTTTTTAAGCAATTTTGAAGAAAAATCCGAATTATTAGAATATGATAATTCTTTTATTGGTGTTTTTACATTATACAAGTTGTTGTACGAAAACAATTTATTCGATCGTGAAGAAGCTATTATTTATGATGTTGAAATAAAAATTTGTAATAGTAATCCAAGTTATGAATATATAATTATGGTATTTTTTATAGCTAAAATATATATAGAAAATAAAAGTGATAAAAAATTGATTGAAAAAAAATTGAATGATGAGTTAAAGAGAATAGCAAAAGAGAATAATTTAAATATTGACATAGATAGATATGATGGAAAAATTCCTTCACGAGAAATTTTTTGTCAAAAATTGTTTTCAATAGAAAAATTAGATTTTAAGAAAAAAATTAGCGATTATCACTTTGAAAATTCGTTTAGTTATTATAAAAAAAATATAGAAAAAGCCATAGAAAACGCTGAATTAGCTGTTAATTTGAATTCATCAGCAAATAATTTAAATACTTTGGGTTATTTATATATGATGAAATATTATTTAAAAATAGATTCTAATAATTACCTAATTTATTGTGATAAGGCCACTGAAAAATTTGAATCAGGATTGAAGGATGATAAATCAGAGATATACACAAAAATGCTAATTTATTATAATATGGGGTGCCTTTATTGCATAAATAAACATTTTGAAAAAGCAAAAAAATGTTTTGAAAATTCAAAAAATGCAGGTGAAAAAGACTCTAATGGAGCAAAATATGAGTCAGCAATCTGGTTAAATGAAATAGAATTGATTGATAATAGTGAGATAAAATTAAAAGAAAAACAATTTAAATCTATATATTATGCTTCTCTAGAAGCTTTAGAGATAATAGATCACTTTCTATAATATTTAGTAAAAATAAGAAATAGGACTGGAAAAATTAGAAAAAGATTTTCAGAATTAAGAAATTTTCTTCTGATTATTTCAAAAACTTCTATTGTTAAATTATAATTTTGAACTATTAATGAAAACTTAAGTAAATTCTGTATATACTCCGTACTTCTAAAATTCATTTCTTTTATAGTTTGTTAGTCACTTTTTCTCTATTTTTAGTGGATTCCCTATATTTATTTGAGATTTAATTCATCAAAAATATATATAATTTTTACTTTTTAGAACTAATTTTTCTCAGTTCATTTACTATAGCATTTAACGGGTTTATCTCAGGGATAGAATCTTTAATTGAATTAAAGTTAATTTCATAATTGTATGTCAATTTTTTTCCATTATAATTTTCATATGTTATTTTTATCTTCACATATTCTAATATTTCATTGTAATTTCCAATTAATTTATATCTTTCCTGATTTTTTGGAGACAAAATTTTTATTCCATTTCTCATAAAAGATAATTCTTTTATTTTCTCAATTAAATCGCTTGATGTATTTTTTTTCTCTTTATAGTCAACTATTTCGAAGCTTATATTACGGCTTGGGCCCATGCCAACATTTTCTATAATAATATCAATTTGATTATTATAAAAGTAATTAATATTATATATAGGATACATAACTATGCACGGTTCAGTTTGACCTTCTCTGCTCTTTCTAGTTTCTGAAGTCAATTTCCAAGTTAAAATAGCGTAAACTACAGTAGATATAGCAACCATTCCAGAAAAAATAATATTCAGTGTGTTTTCCATAAAATCACTCTCCTATATCTATAAAAAAATTTTAAATATTATTTATTAATATAACATATTTATTAGTTATAGTGAAGTTATTTCCTATTTTGTAAAAATTTTTTCAATCAATTAAATTAATATATAAATTTGATCTATTTTGCATTAAGATGGCATAAACATTAATGTTTGGTTAACAAACATTATGATAAGTGTTTTTTAAAATACGAGAAAAACCTTTTATGAAAAAACAGATTTGAGTAAAAATAGAACACGAGGCTCAAAGAAATTTATGAATGCACAATCTAATTATATTTTTTCTATATAACTTCTATGTTGCTTACCAGTTAACTATCTCCATTGTTATTTTATTTTCAAAAAGAACGATAAGAAAAAACAGGAACAGTATTTTTTGTGGTATAGTGGTATATTTGGTTTATATATTTTGAATTAACGTGATATGCAGAATCGTTTGTAAAAAATTTTTTTAAGTGGGAGGTGTAGAAGTGCTCAGTAAAAAGAAGAATCTGGAAGAACTTAAGGGTCACGAAAAATGCCTTAACACTGTTTTTGCGACGAAATACATCGAGGAGGAAATTCCCAAGTATGAACTGCCCGAGGAAATGATGCCCGCGGATGTTGCCTACACTCTGGTCAAAGAAGAAATGAATATGGACAACAACCCTTCGAAAAATCTCGCAACCTTTGTGACCACTTATATGGAGCCTCTGGCAGAAAAATTGCTTAAGGAGAACCTGAACAAGAATTTTATAGATCATCCGGAATATCCTCAAACAGAAGTCGTCCATGAAAGATGTGTCAACATAATATCAAGATTATTCAACGCACCGCATGGAGAAGATGCCATTGGTACTGCAACCGTGGGGTCCTCCGAGGCCATTATGCTGGGGCTTCTCGCTCACAAATGGAACTGGAAAAACAGAAAAATCAGAGAAGGAAAACCTTACGACAAGCCAAACATAGTCTTTGGAGCCGACGTTCATGTGTGCTGGGATAAGTTCGCCAAGTATTTCGATGTTGAGTCGAGAATAATTCCCCTCACGAGTGACAGATTCGTGATCGATGCGAGCAGCGTCGAAAAGGTCATAGATGAAAACACCATCTGCGTAGGATGCGTCCTCGGAACAACTTTCACCGGACAATCCGATCCCGTAAAAGAGATAAACGATCTTCTGGTAAGAGTAAAAGAGGAAAGAGGGCTCGACATTCCCATTCACGTGGATGCAGCTAGTGGCGGTTTCGTTCTGCCCTTCACAGATCCCGACTACAAATGGGATTTCAGGCTGGAACAGGTTAAATCGATAAACGTCTCCGGGCACAAATACGGATTGGTTTACGCGGGACTCGGCTGGCTCATATTCAGGAATAGTGATTCCCTGCCGCCCGAACTGATTTTCAACGTGGATTATCTTGGAAAAACCCAATCCACCTACACTCTGAATTTTTCAAGATCCAGCGCTCAGATATATGGACAATATTACAATTTTCTTAGATTCGGAAGAAAAGGTTACACCTCAATAATGAAAAATACTCTCGAAACGGCCAGATATCTTTCTTCAAAGCTGGAGGGAACGGGATACTTTTCGATACTGTCCGTTGCGGATCTCCTGCCCATAGTCGCCCTTAAATTCAAGCAGGGTTTGAATTTCAACGAATACGATCTGGCCGATGAACTGAGAAAGAGAGGCTGGGTGATCCCCGCTTACAGGCTACCGCCAAACGCCGAGGATATAAGCCTCTTCAGAGTGGTGGTTAAGCCGAATTTCTCCAGGGAAATGGCGGATATACTGACACAGGACATAAAAAACGCGATAGACAGATTATCAAAAAAAGACAGTATGAAAATACCCACATCAAACAGAAAAACTACATATATGACCTAGAAGGGGAGGAAATATGAAAAATAAATCCGGGAAAATAGGGATTACTAAACTTGTTCTAATAAACGTTGCGGCGATAACGAGTCTGAGAGGGTTGCCCTCGATGGCTACTGAGGGATATGCATTGGTTTTTTATTATGTCTTTGCAGCTCTCGTATTTTTGATTCCTCTGGCGCTCATATCGGCAGAGCTGGCCACAGGCTGGCCGAAAAAAGGTGGAGTTTTCGCCTGGGTCAAAGAGGCTTACGGGCCGAAATGGGGATTTTTAGCGATCTGGTTGCAGTGGTTCCAGAGTGCAATATGGTTTCCGATACTGCTCACATTCGCAGCTTCGACCATCGCATTTTTGTTCAATCCGAACCTGGCCTCCAACAAGTGGTTCGTCGTTGCGATCATACTCGTCACCTACTGGGCGGCGACTTTCATAAACTTCAGGGGAATGAAATCATCGAGTTTCATAAGCAGTTTATGTGTCATCGCGGGTACCCTGATTCCCGGTGCAATAATAATCATTTTAGGCATAGTGTGGGTTGCTAATGGAAATCCGATCGCGATAAGCGGTGCCGGAAAATCCTTCTTTCCCCAATTCAAAAACATTCACACTCTGGTCTTCCTGACTGGGGTATTCATGGCATTCGCGGGAATGGAAATGTCCGCCGTTCACACAAAGGATGTTGACAACCCGCAGAAGAATTATCCGAAGGCAATTCTGATAGGAAGCATCATAATCGTCATAATTTTCATTCTCGGATCATTGGCGATATCTTTCGTCCTGCCTTCAAAGGACATCAATCTCACCGCCGGATTGATGGAAGCGTACCGTGCTTTCTTTCAAAAATTCGATGTGGAGTGGCTCACTCCCGTCATCGCGGTTATGATAGCCTTTGGAGCATTCGGAGAAGCGAGTACCTGGATAGCGGGACCGAGCAAAGGACTTTTAACGGTCGCTAAGATGGGCTACCTGCCGAAAAAACTTCAAAAAACCAACAAGAACGACGTTCAGGTTTCTATTCTGATAATGCAGGGGATAATCGTGACTATCATAGCCCTGATCATACTTTTAATGCCCACGGTACAGAGTTTCTTCTGGCTGTTGACAGCCCTCAGTGCACAACTTTACCTGATAATGTACATCCTGATGTTCGCCTCGGCAATAAGATTGAGAATAAAGGAGCCGGATGTCAAGAGAGCCTATAAAGTGCCCGGCGGAAAAGTCGTAGGTATGTTCATCATCGGGTCCGTCGGAATAACCGCCTCGGCGCTGACATGGGTACTTGGTTTCGTTCCTCCAACTATAAAAACCGGAAGCACATTGTTTTACGAATCCTTCCTGATAATAGGGATTCTCGCGGCCTGTTCAATTCCATTTTTCATAATGAAAATGAAAAAACCATCGTGGAAAACCGACGACAAAACGGAAGAGAACGGATAACGGAAAAACGGTGATTAGTGTATAGTGCTTGAAAGACAGTGCCTAGTGCGCGGACGGACCCCAAAATATTGGACAAAAATAACTCGTATCAACGTTTTACTAAAACTTCCTTGCCAAAGCTCTGAATTGCATTAAATTGTTTAGGAGTTTTATAACCCAAAGATGAATGTGGTCTTAAGTTGTGATAATAATCCATATATACTAGATACTTTAAATACAGGTCTTTTACACTCTTAAATTTATTCAAAGCAACAAATTCTCTCTCAAGATTCGCATGCTGAGATTCAATAAATGCCTGGGAATCAGGATTATGTTTGTATCCAAATTCATGGATTATTCCAAGCTCTTTCATTTTTTCCCTTGTTTTATTTGCTTTGAATTGTGATCCGTTATCTGTTCTTATCACCTCTGGTTTTTCTCCTCTTGCTTTTATCGCTATTTCTATTAGTTCCAGGAAATCTTCATGTGTACATCTCTTTCCTATGTGTGTTGCTACTATGTTCCTGTCATAGACGTCTATTATATCTAACAGTGGTACTATTCCATCTCTACCTGCATTAAAGAACTTTATATCTACTTCCCATAATTGATTCTGCTTTGTTATTGTTCTATTCTGTGCCCTTTTGACTGGGTGTTTTGTCCTGTTTTCATATTTTCTTACCAACCCTAATTCCTTTCTAAATCCATGTAACCTGTTGTGTCCAATATATATTCCATATTTGTAATACAGATAGCTTTTCATCTTCTTTGAGCCCATTGTTTTTATATAGTACTCTGGGTTCATTGCATCTTCATTCTTACACTTTTCCAGTATTAGTTCCTTTAACTCTTCATTCCTTATCTTCCCATTCATTGTATTCACAAATTCGCTTTTCTTTCTGCCTCTTTTCTTATATTCCTTTGCTTGATTCTTTTCTTTGAAATGATAATAATATGTGCTTTTCTTTATTCCCAACATCTCTATTATTCTTTTGAATGGATATCCTTTTTCTTTCAATTCTTTTGCTAATAGGTATTTGCCTCTTTTATTCATTCTTCCTTTTCTGTTTTTTTTAATATCTCTTTCAATATTTGATTTTCCATCATTAATGTTCCTAATTCATCTATTAGTTCTTCTTTTTCCATTTCCTTTTTCTTTTCTAATCCATATTCTTTGTATAATACCGGTGGTATCTTTTCTTTCTTTGTCCTTTTGTCTCCTAATACCCTTATTATTTCATCTTCTCCATTTATCCTGTATCTTCCTACCCAGCCTGATATTGTTGTTGAGGGTACTGCATATTTATTTGAGAGTCCTTCTAATGTCATTTCTGTCTCTCTGTACTCTTTTATTACTTTTATTTTTAATTCCTTAGAGTATTCTTTTTTCTTTCTCTTCATTCTTTCACCTCTTATCCTTTATTTTATTTTACTATTACTAGTTTCTTTGTCCTATTCTTTTTTGGGGTGAAATAGGTGCGTAGTGTCCGGTGCCTAGTGAAAAACGCACATAAAAAATTAATCCTTATGCAACTGTTCAACCATTGTTTAGCCATTGTTAGGCTATCGTTCTACTATCGCTTCACAAGGACAGTGTATAGTGTCTGGTGCGTAGTACTTGAAGGACAGAGTGTCTGGTGTATAGTGCTTGGTGCCTGAAAGACAGTGTCCAGTGTTTTGGATTTGGTGTCTAGTGAAAAGCTGCTTTGAGAACAGAAAATTGATAAATAGAGAATAGGTAAAATGGAATAAAAAATCTAACCTTTATGCATTTCTGCTCTTGGGCCTTTAAGCGATAGATTAGCAATGGAAAAAAGGCAATTTCACATATGAATTTATTTTCTTACAAAAATTGAATTGAGTGTGTCCATAATTTGCTCGAAAGTTATATTTCTAATTTCCAAATTTTTCAAATCGATCTGTTCCGATGGTATTTTCTCCATAAAAAAATCAAAATCATCTTTTACTTCTCCTGTAATTTCGATTTTTTTCTCAGGATCACTATATTTAATAAGCCTGAAAATATCATTCTTGTGTTTTTTTATGTTCCTTGAATCTATAGATTCCCCTTCTTCTTTTCTTTTTGACAGATCTATCCACGCCCTGATTTTGAAAAGGATTATATATTCTAAATCCAGAACAGAAAATCCATCTACAACTCTTCTCCCATTTAATAGCATCTCATAATAATCATCATTCAACAATATTGCCGATAAACTCGACACGCTCTCTTCAAAGGGAATGGGAGATAAATGAGAACCCATTTTTAGATTTATTCCATCGGGTTTACGGCTGAATAGTTCTATCATTTTTGGGAAATCGTCAGCTTCTGGGTCTGAAAATCTATAAAATTGTTCATCGCCGTTACTTTTTTGCTTGCGCGTATATTTTCCGTCTTCAATAAATTTCCAAAAAGTTACTCCAAAATATTCATCTAAATACTCGACCAGCAGAACAACATCAAAATCCTTCGTTGCTCTGAAATTACCGCCAAAACCATCTATCAAAACCGAGCATGCGCTACCGCCAATGAGTACATACTGGTCTGTAAACTCCTTGAAATATTCCCTGAATTTTTCTATTCCTTGTACCATGATTCTTTCCTTAAACTTTCGACAATCGATTGTTTCACTCTTTCATCATTTAAATCTTCTAATGTTAATGAAAGGGATAATATATCAACGATTCCATCTTTTTTCAGATATTCCGGATCGTAATTCCATATTTGTATTTCGGCCGGTTTTTCATTCGATACTCTGTCCATATCTTTTATGAAATGAGGACTGAGTCTTTTTGCTTCTTCTTTCGAAACCGCCAGAACAGGATAATCCGGGGGGTTAATCATTGAAAATCTTGAGAGCGCATCCAATCCGGCAAAGGAATATTCATCCGGAACTTTGTCTACGTGAGCAATTCTATTTATCGGATTCCTTAAAAACTCTCTTCCTTTAAGATAATAATCCGGGTCTCCTATTCTTCTGTAAATTTTGCTTCTGTTCGTTTTGCCTCCAATTTTATAATGTATTAAATCCAGATCATAAAGATCGTTCAGAGCTCTCAATAAATGCATCTGCGAAAAATCAAATATTTTAGCCAGTTCCGTGGAACTCTTTTCCAGGTTTTTATTGTAAAGGAAAAAGAGATATATCAACTGCGTTACCGGCGAAAACTTTTCTACGGTCTTCAACCTTGTTTTTGTCATCTTATTCAAATCCAGCCCCAGGAAGGGCAAAAACATCTGTCCGTTTTCTATGATAAAAGGAATCCTTTCCTTTAAAAGAAGTTTTCTCTTGTACTGTGATGTGTTCTTGAAAAGAAAAGCTGAATTTTCATTCGTATATTTCGCTAAAATTTTCATGTGCTTTTTCAACTCATCTATATTCGATGAATCTCCCGATACTTCGATTAAAAGAAAATCCTTATCAAGTAATTCCGTTTTATAAAAATTATATTTTTGATGAAAAATGAGAGGAAGTTTTCTTTGATTTTCCCATTTCCGTATTTTTACTTCATCGTCGAAATTCTCTCTCAAATATCTTTTTAAAACATCTTTCAAAGTGATCACCTCATAATATAACACAATTATTTATAATATAACATATGTTTTGTTATATTTCAATTTATATTATTCAACAGGTTTTGAAAACAATAGAAGAAAACCAGGATCAAGGGTGCAGAAGGAACAGCATAAACGGTAGCTTAACGATAGTTTAGCAATGGACGAACGATTGTTGAGCAGTAGAAAACAGTTGTATAAGTATTAATTTTTATGGTTGTTTTTTCGCTATGCACCAAATTCCAGACACCAGGCACTATCTTTCAGAGAGTGCAGAAATAGCGCATAGTGTTCAGGCCCGTGTAGTATAAAAAAAGAAGAGCCGCACTGAAGCGGCCCATTGTATCAATTAAAAGCCAAATCGAATTTCATTCCACAAATTGTTATAAGTTCTCAAAGCTTCACCGACATCGAGCATGGCTTCACAATTCTTTAAGTCTTCATATGTATAAATATAATCCGTTTCATCGACCAATTTTCTTCCTTCCATATTAGGAGTTGGAAGTTCGAGGTACTCCGATACTATCTTTGCAGATTCCGGTCTGAGTACAAAATTGATGAATTCGTGTGCCAGATCTTTGTTTGGAGCATTTTCCAGAATAACCATGCTGTCTATCCAGAGTACCGCCCCTTCTTCGGGTATGAAGTAATTTATATCTTCCGTTTCACCCTCGGAACCTTCAAAGAAGATGTTTTCGGAATATCCGTGTACCGCGTAGAATTCACCCGAAATTATACCCTTGCCGAAGAATTCATTGTCAAATTTTGCGATGTTCGATTTCCACTTCATGATAAGATCCTTCGCTTCGTTCAGTTCATCAAGATCCGTAGTGTTCACGGAATAGCCTAAATATCTCAACGCCCCACCGAACACTTCTCTCATATCGTCCAAAAGGGTCATCTTTCCCTTTAGATTTTCATCGAGGAAAATGCTCCAGGATTCAGGATAATCTTTCAAATATTTTTCGTTAACGGCTATTCCGGTCGTTCCCATTTGAAATGGAACGGAATACTTCTGACCGGCGTCGTATTCGGCCTTTGCAAGTATCTCCGGGTCCAGATTTTTCAAGTTAGGTATCTTTTCATGATCCAGCTCCGCCAGCATGCCCTGTTTACTCATTATGCTCACGTAATCGCCGGAGGGAAACGCTATATCGTACCCCGTTGCACCGGCTCTCAGCTTTGTATACATAGCTTCATTGGAGTCGTATAAATCTATTATTACATCGCAATCGTACTCCTGTTCAAAATTCTCTATGACTTCATCCGGCATGTAAACCGACCAGATAAAGATGTGCAGTTTGTCCTTTCCAAATGAAAGAATTACAAAAAGACAGACCAGTAAAACAAAAAGAATTTTTTTCACTTTTGAACCTCCTAAAATATAAATTTCTGAAATTTGACTCCGAGAAAAGAAACTAAAAGAGTCAAAACCAGAAGTATCGTTGACAATGCGTTTATAACGGGAGAAACTCCCATTTTGATCATCGAATAGATCTGAAGCGGAAGCGTGGTAGCCCCCGGTCCCGTGACGAAGAAGGTTATGACGAAATCATCGACCGAAAGAGTCACACTCAGGAGAAAAGCCGCAATAATGGCGGGCAGTATGGAAGGAATTATGACCTTCAGAACCACCTGAATGTTTTTTGCTCCCAGATCTCTTGCCGCTTCGATGATCGAATAATCAAAATCTTCGAGTCTGCTGTTCACAACAATCGCCACATACGATATACAAAAGGTTATGTGGGCTATCAGTATCGTAGGATATCCCAGAGGAAACTTAATCGCAATGAAGAATATCAGCAGGGATATGCCCATCAAAATATCGGGAAATATGAGGGGCGACAGTATTGTCAGCATTCCGACTTTTTTAAATCTACCCTTTCTCCAGAAAAATCCTATAGCGGTGAATGTACCTATCACCGTGGCCACGGCAGCTGAAGTGAATGCAATCCACGCCGTGCTCCAGAAGGCCCTCCAGATATCGTTATTCTTAAATAATTCTGCATACCATTTCAGGGTGAACCCGTTCCATGCAACTCCCTGCCTGGCGTTGTTGAATGACATCACGACCAGAATAAAAATTGGCAGATAAAGGAAGATGAAGCCAAAGATAGTCATTGATTTAGAAAATCTTCTCCTGCCCACAATTTTCCTGCTATCCATTGCCTTTTTCCCCCAACGCCACAATTTCTCCGGAAGTATTTCTCTGTAATTTATTCTTTCTGTTATTGATTCTCATATAAACGAAGAGACCGAATGTAGTTATTATCAAAAAGACCATGGATATTGCAGAAGATGACGGCCAGTTTCTTGAAACCATCAGCTCCCTTGCGATCAGATTACCCAGCATCGATCCTTCGGTCCCACCTACCAGTTGCGGTATTGCGTACGAGCCAAGCGCGGGAATGAAAACCAGAAGAACTCCCGCTGCTATACCTCCCTTTATCGAAGGTATAAGTATTTTCCAGAATGCCGTCACCCTCGTTGCCCCAAGATCCATAGCGGCTTCGAGAAGGTTGAAATTGAACTTTTCGATCGAGCTGTAAATTGGAAATATCATGTATGGAAGATACATGTAGATGATTACGAGTACGACCGACCACGGCCTGTACAGTAAATTAATCGGATTCTCTATTATTCCCAGATTCAAAAATAAAGAATTAATCAGACCATTGGAACCCAGGATAACCATCCAGCCAAATATTCTTAAAAGAAAATTCGTCCAGAAGGGAATTATAACTAAATTAAGAAGAAAATTTTTGTTTTTTGAAGTGGCTATAAAATATGAAACGGGTAGTGCCAGTCCCAGACAGAGAAGCGTCGATATTGCGGATATATAAATCGTTCTCCACAGAATATTCCAGAATCCTGCGCTCGTGAATATCCGTATATATGAGCCCATTGTAAAAGGCAGTTCCGCTCCACCGTACAGACCCGGGGTGAAAAAGCTGTAAATTACTATGATGAATGTCGGAACTACAAAAAATGCCACCAGCCACAAAAAGCCGGGCAGTGAATAAAAAACATTGAATCCCTTTTTCAACACGGTCTTCATCTTTTATTCCCCCGTCTCATCGAGCAAATAACTATCATCGGCAAACCACCAGATATACACATCATCTTTCCATTCAATCACCTTCTCATCCAGCAAATATCTTATGTGTTGTTTGAAGGTTTTCATATATTTTCCGTTTATAACCACGGTGAATTTAGTCTGATTTCCAAGGTATATAGCTTCTTCTACCTTTCCGTTCAGGCAGTTTATCATCGCATTCTCCGGAATTTTTGGTTTTGATCTGCTGATCTTTATTTTTTCAGGTCTCAGTGAAACCTGTATTTGTGTGCCAATCTTTACCTCTCTATCCATAAAACACGTAATTTCTCCAAACCTGTCCGTCTGAAGAATTATGTATTTATCTTTGCCATCTCTGATTTTTATTTCTTCAACGACTCCGGAAAAGAAATTCGTTTCTCCGATAAAATTAGCTACGAAGGGATTCACGGGACTTTCATAAACCTCAACCGGGGTTCCCATCTGAATGACATTACCTTCATTCATAACAGCCAGGTGATCCGAAATGGACATCGCCTCGCTCTGATCGTGTGTAACATAAATAAAGGTAATTCCTACTTCTTCATGTATATTGTCGAGTTCTACAAGCATATGCTGCCTCAATTTTGCATCCAGGGCCGCCAGGGGCTCATCTAGGAGTAAAACCGTTGGCTTGTTTATAAGGGCCCTCGCGATAGCAACCCTCTGTTTCTGTCCGCCTGACAATTGATTTGTTTTTTTATTTTCATGTCCGTTCAATCTTGTGAGGTTCACCATTTCCATGACCTTGGTTTTGATCTCTTTTTCGGATATTTTCTTCAATCTCAAACTGAAAGCTATGTTTTCATAGACAGTCATGTTGGGGAAAAGAGCGTAGTTCTGAAAGATAGTGTTAACTTCTCTTTTGTTCGGTGGAATTCCCAGTATATCCTTTCCGTTCAGAAAAATACTTCCACTCGTTGGGTCCTCAAATCCGCCTATCATTCTTAATATAGTAGTCTTACCACAGCCAGAGGGCCCTAATAATGAAAAAAACTCGCCCTGTTCGATGTTCAATGACACATTATCAACAGCAACGAAGTCTTCGTCAAATATTTTTGTTACACTATTCAATTGTACAGAAAATTTTTTCAACTCAATTGTCACCCCCCCATTAACTAATACAAAAAAATATAACCTTTATTCAGTGATAAAGTGTTACATTTTTATTTAATAAATAGAAAAACTGATAATCCTGCCGCAATCGCCAGAAGAAGGGGAACAGATATCTTTTTTAGGAGCTTTATATAGGTACTCTTAAAGTATTCCGTTGTGAGCACAATACACAGATGCATAGGCGACGTCAGAACCCCCGAAACTGCAAACATATATCCGAGCAGGGTTATGGAAATAATGGAAAAATTGCCCGAAAAACCGAGTATCAACGAAAAGGATAATCCGACTCCTGCGACGGTTAATCCGGTCATAAATCCCATCAGGTAAGGAAGAAGTATAATAATGAGAAGGGGACTTATGGACATGTTTATTAATTCCGTAGCCATTCCATTGGCTATACCGGTCGTGTCTATGAAGTACTTGAAATAAAAAATGGCAAAAATGATGAGGTATGTTTTCCATTTTATACTGCTCAGCAAAATCCCGAATGGTTTCTTCTTCGAAAACAGATAGGCAAGCGAGGCTATAAGTGCCACCAGCCAGCCGTCCACACCTATTATAACAAAAACAATAACGGCTATTATCGGCCAGGCACATTTCAGAACATCTATAAATGCGCTTTTGTCGAATCTCAGGCTGGGTCTTTCCTTAACAAACTTCAAATATCCGACCACTATGGCCGTAATTCCTACGGGCAGCATGACCAGAATGAAACTGGGTATCGGAAGACCCGCCATGGAAGAAATTATTATCATGGCAGGATACAGCGGCCAGAAAAACTCCATGGAATGCCGGAACCAGTAATTCATAACCAGTGCATCTTCGGCATCAACGTTTCCGCCTTCGGAAATACCTTTGACCATAGGTGCCGAGAACATGGCCCCTCCCGGCATTGGCAACAAACCCATAAAGGCGGGAATCAAAGCCGAAGCAACTCTGGACGACGGAAATATTTTTTTCATAGCCGAAACGAATATTTTTGAATCTCCACTTTTATTCATAGTACCACTCAGCAGATAAATCGAAGATATAGTGATTATGGTTTTCCAGAAATCCCATTCTGTAATTTCGTTGAACAGAGAATCCACATAAACATTTATCGGAATAAGGAGTATAATACCCATGACGGTTATAGCGAGAAGGAAGGGAATGTAAAGGTTTTTCAGGATTCTTATGGAAATTACTAAAACTACCAGTCCAATGATTACGGCTAAAGTATACATAGTTTCACATCCTTATTATTTTTCAAATTAAATTTAACATACAGAGGGCAATAAATCTATGGCAAATGACAAAAATATTTTCGCATTGCGATTTGAAAGAAAAATAAAAGTGTTGAATGAAGATGAGTCAAAAGAAAGCAGAATCATCACTCTCGAATCGAATTACCCCTCAAAATATGCCACGAATAACAGATTACCGCTCTACATCTACGGAAGAGGAAAAAAAGCAATAATCTTTTTACACGGAACCGGCAACAAAAATTTAAAATATCTGAAATGGTTTCCCGAAAACTTCTCAAAATACGGTTATCTTGGAGCGATGATGATTCTCCCGTATCATTTTGAAAGAACCCCCGAAGGATATAAATCCGGAGAGTTATTTCTGGATCCCGACAGATCGATATTGAGAGACAGATTTGAAAATGCGGTTGTGGATTGTTTAACGGTGATAGATTATCTTCAGGATTTCACCGATGAGATCTACATAATGGGATACAGTTTTGGAGGATTCATAGCCTCAATTGCCGCCGCCCTGGACGACAGAATAAACAAATTATCGTTGACAGTGACCGGAGGAAATTTTTATCACATCACCTGGAAGAGTTTCGTCACGAAGGTTCTGAGGGTCAGATATGAGAAAGAAGGCGGTTGTGACATAAAAACCTGTGAAAGATATCACGGAAATATCTACAAAGAATATCTGAAAAATCTAAAAACTCCCCATATACCCATTGATTCCGCTCCGATATGCTGTATGGAATATGATCCGGCAACTTATGCAAAGTTCATACATCAACCCACGATAATGTTCCGGGCACTTTTCGATGTGTTCGTTCCATCGAAGTCCACAATGGATTTATTTCAGAGAATAAAAAACCCGAAGCTGAAGAAAATACCGACCGGACACCTCTCGTCCATTCTCCTGAAAAGATATATTTTAAAAAGGACTGTGGGTTTCTTCAGAGAAGATTTTACTTAATATATATTTAAACATAAAGACGTTTAACTTTTACAAGAAAATGTGCCGTCGCACTTGCCGATGCCAAGCCATCGATAAATAAACTCAAAATTTTTAATGATATAACGGTGTTTAACTGTGAACCTTTTACACTAACCGCAGGTCATAGTTATTAGAAAGTGAGTGATCAATTACCCCCCTTATATGTGTTAATCCGGGCAGTAATGCCCGGATTTTATATTATATACGTACTTGGTTTCATCTTTTGAAATCTCTCCCTCGGCAACGAGTTCATCTAGGAGTGAATTTATGTATTTTTTTTCTTCTTTTCCAAGGATGAACTTCGAAAGAACCGGAATTTCTTCAAAATATATATTCTCATTTTTCATGATCTCTTTTATTATAACCTTCCGGAGATTTCTGATGAAAGTATCCGGATCAACGTCTGAAATAACGGGAATGTTGTAGCTGACGTAATCGCTTCCATCCACACCCTTTATCAATCCGGTGAATTTGGAAAGGTGTCCGAAGGAATTGGCTATTTTAACGGGAATTATCTTTTCATCGATCAGGTCATCGAGTATCTCCCTTATCGTTTTCTCCCCTTTACATCTTCTCACAAACTCTCTGGAAAAGACATCTATATATTCAGGATAAGGCAATTTATCTTTCAAAAGAAGTTCCCATCTATAAGGAGCTTTAACATAAACTCCGTTTTTATAAGAAACGATCTTCCGCTCATCCGTCAATTTTTTTATAAAGGAAGCGAAGGATATTTTATCCGGAGGAGACCATTTATCCTTATCGATCAGGCATTCTTTCAATTCAGCCGTCTTTACTCCGTCTTTACCATATCTGGCAATAGTTCTCAGAAGAAAAGTTTTGTATGTTTCAAAATATTTTTCGCCCTTTATCTCCAGAACTATTTTGTTCGTCAGAGATTCAATCGATTTTTGACTGTATTTTTGAGGCTTTATCGATAATCCTTCCAGAAGTCTCGATACGTTGAAAAAATCGGGATTTATATTCCTGCTGCTCAGAATCTCCCTTATTTCAACTATCAGTTTATCCAGAGTCCCCGGCAGAGGTGTCTGTAACGATTCGCTTTTAACGAGTTCATCGTAAGCGATGTATTCGTCGGCATTATTGATCAGATGAATTGAAGTCGAATTCTTTCTGCTTATGACGGTTATATACTTTCCGTATTCCCTCAACTTGAAAAGCAGAGGAAGAAAATCGAGATCCCCGGAAACTATAACGAATTCATCTATATTTTTCTTTATAAAAAGTGCCTCTATAACATCCACTATCAACTTCACATCGTTTTTCTTATTCGAAGAAAAGGTATCCTCGGGTATTTCTATAAGCTCCGCCCCTTCTTTGGCATAACTCAGCGACAGAATGGGATGCTTGTTCCAGTGGCCGTAGGCCTTTATTCCCACGATCCTTCTGTTTTCAGACAATTTATCGATGATTAATCTCAGATCTACAGACTGATTTTGAAAATCTATGAACATGTAAGAATTTTTCACGCGCATCACCCTGTTAAATTATAACAAAAAAGACCGGCGATTATTCAAAACCACCGGCCTTAAAAATACCCGACAAACGATTTTATTGAATCTTATCTATCTCAAACAACACTCTGTTCAATGAATCGAGAGCCTCTTCGGGAAGTTTATCGAATCCTCCCTTCAAATAATCCAAATCGTGCAAGTATTCGATTCTGTTCTTGAAACTCTTTATAAATCTTTTTCTGTAGTCTTCATCACTGAAATCAGGAAGAAAACCTTCAACCGGATATATTTCTAAATCGCTGAATGAATTCCATTTTTCAAAGATTATTTCGTCCCTCACGAGCTTTTCCAGCAACTCCAGAGTTAGATCCTTCGACACTTTTTTGTCCATAAAATATCCAGTGTTGAATATATAACAGCAGACATCTTTCAGATTGAACAGCGAAACGAAGGCATCAAAATCATTTTTCAAAGGGTACGTCCTGAAAGGATTCGCATAAGGTTCTATAACGAGAGACTCAGGGTCCACCCCCGGAGCAAGTCTTTCTGCGCTGGTTCTTTTCGTAGCGAGCGTGGCTCCCATAGTGGCTGCAAGATAAGCATTCTTTATTTTGATTATCGGTGGAAGTACCGGATCTTTCATCAGCCAGACCACGGCGTTAACCGGATCTTTAAAACTGTTGACTCTGTTGGGGGACCACAGTTTAGATTTTATAGCTCTTCCGTTTCCATTCCTTATATCCTCGGTCAGAAGTACCACTTTCCCCTCTTCATCGAGAGTCGCCCCCGCATTCTGAACCGATAAAAAATATTTGTTGTCTTTGGAATTCAAAGGATAATCGGCTATTTTATCAAAATAAGAGGGTTCCATGGCAATCGAAGAACCGTCTTTTGTTGATATTATGAAGGCATCGTCATGTAGAATCGTCACATCAAATTTCTTTTTATGATCGTTATGTGTCAGGGTGGATTTTCCGGACCCCGACAATCCGAAAAATGAAATTATGTACTTCTCTTTCTCGAGAGAATACTTCTTCATTCCTCCGTGGCAGGCAACATAATTTTTTCTGTTGGCTATACCCCAGGCCAATGTGAGTGTTCCCTTTTTAAATTCTCCAAAATATTTCATTCCCAGAATAGCCGCACAATTATGTTCGGTATCAAAAAAGGTCAAACCCAGTGGGTGATCAGGATCTTTCCAGTCCGGATCGGAAAATATGAATATATCTCCCTCACGCTCCAATCTTTTGGATTCGGAATAAAGATTTACATATTCTTCTGAACAGCATTGAAAATTGAGCAACCAGTTGTAGAGAAGATTTTCATAATTTTCGGGCACTACGAGATGTGCCTTCACCATAAAATCTTCATCAAGTCCAATATAAGCTTCCGCATGATACATTGTTTCATATCTGGTGTTGAACACGGCATCCTGAATTTTTTTTGAATATTCCTTTTCGGTCACGTTCGGCTCTCCGAAAATTCTTCTGGCGGCGGCACATCTGCCTGTTACAGAGCCGTCGTTAAAAAGAAGAACTTTCGATTCCTCATCCAGTCCTATCTTCTCGGGTTTGTATACCGGTAAATCCGTCACAATCGTCCCGGGTGATTTTTTCGCCAGTTTATAAGCTTCCTTCAATGAAGTAACTTTCAAAACGTTGTTTCTGTAAAAGGGCGTTTCGATTATCGCTCTGAATTTGGAAAAAACTTTATTTTCGGTGTTGATATTACACCAGGGAAATTTCGATATAGTTGCCATTTTTATTCACCTCAAAGGAAAAATTCTGTACGTTTATAAAAACGAACTGTACCTGACTTAACTATATTATTTTTTGAATTCGTATTAAAACTTGAATATTGTCTATATATACTGAAAGAAACTACTTGAAAGGTTTTTCTTCTTTTAATCTGCTCATATCAAAGGCATGCAGGAAAATAAAAAAGGGCCGCGGTCGCGGCCCTGTAAATTTATCTTTCCGGGTAACCGTACCCGATGAATTCATTCCACCATTCTGGGAATCCGGTTGTGCTGAAGTTTCTGTAACCCATTGCGTAATTTCCAAGCAACCAATTACCCAATTCTATCCATTCTTCATGGAATGCGAGAGCATTCTGATAAGAATATTCGTTGATCAGGTTAATTGCAGCTTGAGGATCAGTCTCGTAAATTTTTGCAGCTTCTTCCTGAACCAAAGGTGTTACTGTGAAGAGCATTTCTTCTTTTGGATCTCTGAAAGCTCTTAAATCTTCGATAGCTTCAACATATCTTAATTCTGTCATCTGCTGTACGTAAGTATTTACCCACCAGCCTGAATCTGTTCTGAATTCTTCGAACCTTGAACCGGTTTCATAGAAATCAGGTAATGTCTGTCCACTTTCATGAACTATTGGCCATAATGGAACTATATAAGAAGTGTCAGGTGCGCCGTATCCAAACCAGCTCAATGCCTTTACTCCTTCAGGAAGCCATGCTTTTACGTTTGCAATATGTACATAACATGTTCTGTGCATGTTTATACTTCTTTCCCAAGTACCGGCTCCTCTGTTGGCATATCTTATAGGATCTCCCCATGGTCCGGCAGCTGGTCCTACTGTCAAATCGTAATCTGTTCCCTGATAATAGTCCGCTTTTATATCCCAGACATCCTTAACAGTTAATTTCTGTTCAGGTTTAACTGATAATGGGAATCTCAATGCTTGTGGTGATAATTCCAGTGATGGAGCGACTAAATCGAAAGCTCTCCATTCTCTTCTCGTTGCATAGATGTTATCATTTGGAGCATAGATCTTTGCAACTTCGAATGGTTCTCCACTCTCAGGATCATACCAGCCCTGATCAACAGCGAAACTTATAATATTTGGTGAAGCCATGTAATTTTCAGTATCTTCGGGATCATAATCAAGAATTCTTGCTCTGTTTGCAGCTACAAAGAAATGATCATCAGGAATCTTTACAGCAACCCAGACATCGTTTCCATAGAATTCAACAATCCATACTTCGTTTCCATCACAGACATTTATTGTTTCACCTGAACCATACCATCCGTATTCTTCGATCAAATCGCCCATGATCTGTACGGCTTCTTTAGCTGTTGATGCTCTTTCCAGCGCGATATCCTGCGCTGCCCAGCAATCTACGATACCCCAACTGTTTCTGACCATTACTTCGTTTACTTTTTTACCGTAATCGGTGCTCGTATCAACACTGAAAGTTGATTCTCCCATTGCCACACCCATCTCATTCATGAAAGAATATCTTGAATGGAAATAGGAATATGTGTGAGGAACCTGAGGAATCTGAGCCATTACAGTACCCTTTCCATAAACTACAGACTCAGGGAAATTTCCAAAGTCATTGTAATTGTGTGAATCGATAACTATATCTCTTGTGGCTCCCTCTTCCCAATCTTTCGCAGGAATAGTCCATAACCTGAAATCAGCACTCGTCGAATCATCATTATGTGTAATAACCGTTGATCCGTCTTCCATTGCGTCTTTACCCACCGCAACAATCGTACATGCGAACGCGGATAACGCTACCAATGTAACAAAAAGCAAAACTACTAGTTTCTTCATTAAAACCCCTCCTTGTTTGAAATAGTATTAATTTTTAAATACCTTAAATTCATCTGCTTCCTTCGGATCAGACAAATAAAATCCACTACCGTTATCCATTACATCTATAAACCCCGGGAATGTTACGATAACTTCTTTAGCAGGATCAAACTGTCCCATCCATGTGATTACTTCTCTCGTAGCAGAAAGATGTCTGCCTACCCTGTAATCCATCGGAGCACCCTTAACTACATAACCACCCGGCATGGTTATTCCTTCATTTATATCGTAATTACAATAAATAAGGTCATTTTCTGCCGCGGTCTGAATGAATTCGTCGATTCCATCGGTCATCAATTCTTCAGTCATTCTTCCAGCTACCCTGTCTATAAAGGGTTCCGGTGTTTCCATAAGAACCGCGTACGCATCGGAATAATCTCCCACTTCCCTGTGTGTCAGGCCGTGGAGATTAGATGGTGAAACTTCACATTTCATAGGAAATTCACTTGCACTCAATACCATGGAAGCCATCATGGCGATATCCTGTGCGTCCTGATGCGCCACATATGTGGAAACAACAGGGTACATAAGAGATGCTTCGTGCAAATCGATATACAGATCTATATTTTCTTTTCTCGTCAACTCCATGAGCGCGTAAGAACCTCTCTCAGTCAATGATCCATCTTCTTTTCCAGGGAATGTTCTGTTCATGTTTCTGATATCCGTGTAGGCCAGATTCTGCCCGGATGGATAATTAACATAGACGAAAGGATCGGGCCACTGATGAAGAGGATTCGTTGCCCTGTCTCCTATCCTTATTTTTTTCTCGCCCCATTCGGTTTCTATGGTGAAAAACTTCGGATAGGCATTTCCCAGCATCCCAAGGGTTGCAGCACTCATATTAGTTCTTGGAATTATAAAAACTTTTCCCTTTTCTACATTTATATTGTTCATAATCACGTAAGCCGCGAGTGTTGTTGCGGGTTCATACGGATGTATTCCACCACATATCAGCACGCTTCCTCCGGGCACACCGGAATCAAATACATAAACGGGTGCATCCACGGCGGTATTCTTTATGGAAGGTAACCAATCACTGAGCATTTTTTCTTCAGTGAATGAATCCGATACTACAATGTCTTCTCTGTAAAATCTCAGCTCCAGAAACTCATAACTAGCCATAATTCCTAATATTGCTACGAGGACAATGATTACTATTTTTGATATCTTAATTTTTCCCATTTTCAAAATATTCACCATCCTCTCATTTAATATAGAATAATCTCAACAGGAATACCATGATTACATATGCATAAACAATGTCGTAAACCATTCCACGTTTCTTTTCTCTCTTGAAAAATTGCTTTATCAGAAATATCGCAAAAAATCCAACCATTACAAAATACAATATGTGAACAATATCATTTAAAGCTATAAGCATACTCATTCACCCCCTTAATAAACTACCAGGAAGCTGAATTTATTCGCAAATATCAACATCAGCAATGCCACTCCACCCATAAACGCTGCGGGGATCATTATTGCCTTCAAAAACGACATATAGCTTCCTTCGTATTCTACCGTCGAGATTGTTACTCTTCCCACTATCCTGGATGGTGGTAACGCATCACCAAGAGGGAACATGAAACTCAATGCGGCGGCCACTATTGTTACATTCACACCTATTGAATTGAAGAGGAATATTATCGGCGTTCCTAATATGACAGCACTTCCGTAACTGAGCGATCCCTGGGCAAACGGTAAGAAAAACAATGCCGCTATATATATCAAAACTACCGGCAAGGTTACAAACGTTATCGCGATCAATCCCCTGACTCCTGTTGCAGTCATTATATTTACAAGTGTTCCAACGCTTATTACGGTAGCAAGAAGCGGAAATACCTGTTCCATGGTTACATTGATCGTTGAGAACCAGCTCTTTATTCCTTTTCTTTTCGGACTGCAGAGTATTGATATGAGAGCACAGATAATAAATGTCAAAGGCAATCCCAGTACGGGCAAGTAAAACGCCAGATACTTCTGCATGAGGAAAAGAACTACAAGGGAAATCAGAGGCAATGAAATTCTTATCCAGTTCATCCCCTCAACCGGTTCCGGTAATTGATCCAATATTTCCTGTTTATCCTTAGGTTTTGTACCCCAACCAAAGAAAATTATTGAGAAAGTCCCTATCACTAAAAGAGGTGCAAGCAACGGAATATCAAAACCTACATATGGCATATTCGCCTGAGCACACATTAACATGGCCCAAAGATTTATAGGAGGACATACGGCCGATAACACGGCAAACATGAATACAAAACCCACGACTTTTTTCTTGTTTAATCCCATATATCCCAGTACTGTTGAAACCATTCCACCAACTACAAAAATCGATACACTTCCCGCGCCCGTCAAAGCACCCGGGATCAACATAATGCCTCCAAGCAATATGAAAACTACCCATTTCTTCGAATGAAAATTCTGTACAATCGCTCTTACTATAGCATCCATAGCACCGGTTGCAGAATATATGTTTATAAATATCGCCGCAGTGATAAAAGTCATCCCCACATCGAAAAATGTAAACATACCCTCTACAAGCAATCTAGCCGGGAATCCAAATCCCCCTACCAGTGCTCCAACAATTGCAGTTACTACCATCGATAATTCGGTGGATTTGAGTTTCCAACTGCTAATTGCGAAGGTTGCAATCATTGCGATTAATACAATGGTCGCCTGTAAATACATATTTTTCTACCCCCCGTATTATTTTTTACTTTTATTCAGTTGGAAACATTTGTTGCATAAGTTGCATAAAATCAAGGGTTTCATCGATGTAAGTTATGGGAACACCGAGTTCCTGCGCCATATTTGTGAACTTTCCATCACTGTCTCCATCTTTTTTGACTATTATATAGTCCGCAAATGGAATTATGGCATCGATTGATCTTTCGTCCGCACTTCCGGGTTTTCCCCTTCTGGCATCCCCTTCGATCTGAGCCGCAACTATTGTCATTCCCAATTTCTTGGCTTCTTTAATCATAAGATTCAATCTATTTATTTCATCGTCGATTGTGATTCCGGAGGCCCCCAACCCCTTTGCAGAAGAACCTATTATTACAAAGAGTATTTCGTAATCCTTCTTCGTAAGATCCGTTGAGTCCTCCTTCAATGGCTCTGCATTGTAATCGAAATCTGTGGGCAACAATGCTTTGGATTGAAACATGAGCAATCTGGCCATTTTACCGCCTGGACCCTGTCCCGCATTGGTCAATAAAAATGGTGTTTCACCCTTTATAGGTTCATCACCCGTGACCGCAGCCAGTACAAAGGTATTGAATACCATCAAAATAGCAACAAAAAGAAATAAAACTTTTAAAGATTTCATAAAACCCCTCCTATATAGTATATATGGATTTTATTACTAATCCTTACTAAATTTCAAACACCAAATTTGGTCACATTAAATAATTATTTCCGTTTATTATCAATTATTATGTTTTTTCTCTGTTCATGTAAACTTGATTGAAAGCAACTCATATATCCTTCGTTTTCTGTAAAAAAAGTTTATTACACCATAATGAAAAATTGATTGTAACTGAAAAAACACATTTATGACTTGGGTCACTATTGATTTTTTTTCAAATGGTGGTATAATACTTTTGAATTTTTGAGAAAAGGAGGTGCGAGTGGATGATTTTGAGATTTAGAACCGTAGTAAAAGTTGATACTGTTGCAGGGATGAGTGTGCCACGTCGCATCTTGTATGAACGTATGGTGATAATTTGAGAGTGATCTCTTTTACATACATAGCGACCGTGGCGTAGACCACGGTCGTTTTTTTTTGGAGGTAAGAATTATGTTATTTGAAGAAAAAATCATCAACGAGTCGAAGCAGGAGAAGGAGAGTTCAGAGAAGTCGAAAAATGTCACTAAACCAGATTCTTTTAAGTATCATGTGAAAAAGATAATACTGTAAGAATCCATGGCTAAGGAGGTAAAAAATGACAGAAAAGAGAACGGGTATTCTGAAAATGTGAACGTCGGAGTTGTATACAAGGAATTCTCAGTGTTGATGTTTATGACGGCAGGCGCTCTGTTCCAAAGCGGGCCGGGAGCATCAGATCATTAAGATTTATTATCACAGATCCGGGGAGGTAAGTTTATGTTCAATATAAATAAAAAAATCTACAAAGGAAAGACGGGTGTAAACAAAATTATAAAAGGGACAAGGGCTGAAATAGTGAGTGATTTTCTACCCTATAACATTCAAAAAATAGATTTATAAAAATCGATTAAATACAGGAGGGATTTTTATGTCTTTAAAAAATAAAAAAAGAAGAAGAGATTTAAGGTATTTGGATTTGAGTAAAGCAAAAGCGGATGCTGTCTCAGATTTTCTCTCTTACAACAATCAGAGATTCAAGATATGAGCGAGAAAGTCTGAAACATGTTCAGGGGGTGAAGAAATGTTATATGCAGGAAAAATAGGTTTAAGAAACACTATCAACGAAAAACGCGGAGAATGTTCAGGATTATGTAATGCGGAATCGATAATTATCTCAGATTTTGCCCTTTACCGGGAACAGAGAGTAAAGTTCGAATAGTTTTTCCAATTTATCTGGGAGGTGAATTTCATGGCAATTGCCATTCACGCGAAAAATATAGTTAAAAGGTTTAAGAAGAACAAAAAAATCGTCACGGCCTTAAAAGGTATAGACATCGATATTTACGAAGGTGAAATATACGGATTACTGGGGCCCAACGGTTCAGGTAAATCAACATTCATAAGAATTGCTTCTACATTACTTTTTCCGGATGAAGGCGAGATCGAGATCTTCGATCATGATGTGAAGAAACACCAGAAATATGTACAGGAAATAATGAACAGAGTTTCGGTGGAGGCCAGTTTCTTCAGAAAACTATCCGCTTATGAAAATCTGTTTTATTCTGCAGGTATTCACGGAATAAGTAAAAAAGAAGCTTTAAATAAGATAGAAAATTTGATAGATAAAGTCGGTCTGGACAGAAAAAGACTCAAAGATCCCCTTGAAGACTTTTCGAGGGGAATGCAACAAAAAGTTGCCATAGCGAGGGCATTCATAACCGATCCAAAAATATTATTGCTTGACGAACCGACAACAGGATTGGATCCCAGAGCGAAAAAGGATGTTCAGAAATTAATTCTCGACCTGAGAGCCAGAACGAAGGCAACTATTTTACTGACGACTCACGATATGAGTGAAGCAGAAAAACTGTGTGACAGGGTTTCAATAATTCATAACGGAAGAATAATGATAACCGGTAACCCTCAGGAACTAAAAAGAAAGCTGGTGAGTAAAATATCCAATCCGACATTTGAAGATGTATTCATTGAATTCACTGGTTTGTCTTTTGAAGATGCCGAATACGGGAAAAGTTCCGGGGAGGTTGTATCCGCATGAGTGTAAAACCTTTGGTCAGAGAGTTGAGAGCTTCTCTGGCTTTTATAGAAAGAAATTTCAATCTCACGAAGAGGTATTGGAAATGGGAAGTGGTTTTTTTCTTATATACAATAGCCAATTCTATAACCATGGGGTTCATCGGAAAGGGAGTAGAAGCCTTTTCTGGAACGGCTGTTGATACAAATTATCTGATACTTTACATGCTTATTGGTTCTATTTTGTGGGGGTATCTTTCTATACTTTTCGAAATAGTTGCCGAAACCGTCGCATGGGAAAGATGGGAAGAAACCATCGAATATACATTCATGGCCCCGGTTAGAAGATCAACTCACCTTCTGAGCACCTGTGGATACGCCATTTTATACGGACTTTTAAGAAGCGTGGTTATACTTGTAATAGTGTCCTTCTTCTTCGATCTGAATCTGGTTGGAGCAAATTTCATTTCGGCCATAGGTATCCTTTTCGTAGCCAGTTTCTCTTTTATAGGGCTTGGGGTGGTGGCAGCCATACTGCCGCTCATTTCTCCGGAAAAGGGTGTTCAGGTCGTCCATATATTTCAGGCGCTGCTGCTAATGTTTTCGGGTGTTTATTATGAAATTGACGTACTGCCTGCATGGATGCAGAACGTTGCAAAACTATCACCCGCAACGTATGCTCTCAGAGGAATGCGGGCTTCAATTTTAGAAGGACAGGATTTTTCCAGCCAGTGGAGTAATATATGGCCTCTCATTTTAATGGGAGTGGTTTTGTTGCCCACAGGTCTGAAAATCTTTTCTATAATGGAAAAATGGGCAAAAAGAAAGGGTGTCTTAAAAAGAAGTGGTTAATAACCGCTTCTTTTTTTGATATTATAAATAAGAGGTGAAGAAATGTTACTTACTATGGAAAAAATTGGGCACGATTACGGAAACGGTTTTCTTTTTGAAAATGTTTCTTCCTCATTATATAAAAAGGACAAAATAGTACTGATAGGAAAAAATGGAAGTGGTAAAACAACTCTTCTGAAAATTTTATCCGGAAAACTCGAGCAGTCGGAAGGATCACTTTATATTTCATCCAACTTAAAGATAGGCTATCAGACGCAGGAAAGAATTAAAAATATGGATCAAAAACTTTTCGATTATTATATGGAAAGTATAAATCTGGTTTTAAAGGATACCGAAGAGTTTTACAGTTTTGAGAGAAGGGTCAGATCAATTCTCACAGGTCTGGAATTCCCCGAAAAAACATGGGAAAGAAAGATCTCCAGCTTCTCGGGAGGCGAGATAACGAGGATTTCGCTCGGAAAATTACTCCTCGTGGACTACGACCTTTTAATACTGGACGAGCCCACCAACCATCTCGATATAGAATCGGTTCAATGGTTGTTGAACTTCATAAAAAGTTACAACGGGGCAGTAATTCTGGTTACTCATGACAGATATCTGCTGAGAAAAGTAGGAAATCGTTTCTGGGAATTGAATTCAGGATCTCTCTGGGATTTTAAAGGTGATTTCGAACTTTACAGAAAAGAAAGAGAAGTGCTCCTTAAAAGCGGTTTGAGACAGAGAGCGAATATGGAAAAGGAAATAGACAGATTGACCGCCATCGCAAAAAGATACAGAATATGGGGCGAAGATAAATTCATCAAGCAGGCGAAGAGCAAGGAAAGGCAGGCAGAAAAATTAAAAGCACAGATGAATGAAATAAATCTGCCGGATGAAGAAATAAAAGAGCAAAAAATCTCCATACCCGAACCCAGCAGAACGGGTTATGTGGTTCTCAGCATCGAGGATTTATCGTACAATTACGGGGATAAAAAAATATTTAAAAAAGTCCATCTCGAACTCAACAGAAGAGAAAAACTTTCGATTCTGGGAATAAACGGAAGTGGTAAAACTACCCTTTTAAACCTGATCACCGATAACATTCCAAAAAAAACCGGGGAAATAGAATGGGGATACAATGTCAAATGGAAGTATCTATCCCAGATGAAGGAAGATTTGAACAGAGATAATGATGTTCTCAAAGAAATCTGGAAAATTAAACCCTACTGGCCGGATTTTGAAATCAGAAAATATATAGGAAGATTCGGATTTACCGGAGACGATGTTTTCAAAAATGTGAGTGATTTGAGCGGAGGAGAGAAAACGAGACTGGCACTGAGCAAAGTAATACTTCAGGCTCCCAATGTCCTGATAATGGACGAGCCCACAAATAACCTTGATATCTGGACTATCGAAAGTCTTGAAAAAGTTTTGAAAGAATTCAAAGGTGCCATTATTCTGGTTTCACACGACAGGGATTTCGTCGAGAACATCTGTGATAAATACGTTCTTATAGAAAATCAAAAACTGAAAAAGATCGGTTCGCTGGATTACTATCTGAAACACATCTTCGACAACAACGAAACGAAAAAAGAAAAAAGCGGATCCAAAATCTCATATAAAGAAAGAAAAAAGATGCAGAACAGGTATAAATCGATAATAAGAAAAATAGAAGAACTAACAGAATCTTCAACTGAATTGGAGAGGGAACTCGAAATACTGAATAAGAAGATGTTTACTTTCGGCTCCGACTACGAAAAAATAGAGCAGTTTAATAAAACGAAAAAAGAAAAGGAAGAAAAGGTGATCTTCCAGCTGGAAGAAATAGAAAATCTCAAACAGGAAAAGATAGTTATAGAAAACAGTTTGAGTGACTGATCCTCTTCTTTCTGTATTTTAATTCAATTCGATATAGGCAGCTCCGATATAAGTGTCCGCAGCTCCGTAGTAAACATACAATCTGTTATTTATTATCACTGCACCTTCAATGAAAACGACGTTCGGTACCTGTCCATATTTTTCCCAACTGAATTCCGGTTCAATCAGGAAATCTTCCGTTCTCTTTACGAGTTTTCCCGGATCTTTTATGTCGAAGAGTGCGGCACCGGCTCTATAAATTTTTGAATAATCCGCACTGTTGTATATCAACAAAATTCCTTCATCAGTGATCAACGGTGTTGGACCTGGTTCAACTAGCGCGGAATCAAAATTGATTATCCTTTTTTCCAGAACGGGGGATAATGAAATTTTCCAATCCGTTAAATTCTCCGAAGTGGCCAAGTATATATTGGTATCACCGTAGTACATGTAGTATTTTCCATTTATTTTCTCCGGAACAATTGCTCCGGATTTGGTCCAGGATTCTCCCTTGAAAACCGGTCCAAGTTTTTCCCAGTTTATTAAATCATCGGAAATAGCCAGACAAAGTCTGGCTACCTTTCCGTTATATCCCGTGTAGGTCAGGACGAATTTGTCTTCGATCTTCACTATTCTCGGATCTTCGCATCCACCGGGGATCTCATAGTCTTCAGTTGGAAAAATTACCGGATCGGACCTCTTCTCGAAATTGATCCCGTCGTTGCTCACCGCCAGACCTATTGAAGACGTTCCGTTCCATTTATTTTCGCCTTCCCAATTCTCCGCTCTGTAAAAAAGATAGAATTTTCCGTTCTCTTCAACAATCGTCGGATTGAAAACCGCTTTGCACTCAAACCCTATACCCTCAGGCATCAAAATAGGCTCATTTGAAACTCTGATAAATTTTTCCATTTTATCGAAATCTATTGAAATTCCAAAGGCTAAAGAACTTAAAAAAACTATCAAAAATAAAATTATTAACTTTCTGCCCATTTTTTTACCTCTTGAGTTTCTATCGTCGCCAGAGCGATATGATTATCTGCAGCACCATAATATACATAAAATTGTTCATCATGCTCAACGATTGCATCGGAAAAGACAACCGTCGGAACTCCTCCAAAAACTTCCCATTCTTCCTTAGGTTCCAGAATCGGCCCTTCCGTTCTTTTCAATACTTTGCACGGATCTTCTTTATCCAGTACCATGAATCCCAATCTATACGTCAGCCTTGGTCCTTTTTCCACTCCATGATAAAGAACCAGCCATCCGTATTCCTTCTTTATCGGAGATCCGGCTATTCCTATTTTCTCATTATCCCAATAGCCTTCGCGTGGCGAAGCGACCTTTCTGTAATCGCCCCAGTGAATTAAATCATCTGAAAAAGCCAGCCATAAGTCGGGTTCCAATCTATGAAACATCACATATTTTCCGTTTGTTTTTTCAGGAAAAAGCGCTGCATCTTTATTCGGCGATTCGGGTATTATTATTCCGTCCCTCTCCCAAATGATAAAATTCCTGGTGTGGGCCTGAGCGATTCTTATACTTCCCGGAGCATATGCGGTATATTGAATATAATACTCATCATTTATTTTCGTTATTCTCGGATCTTCAACACCGTACAACTCGTCTCTATTCGCCGGTGAAAAAACGGGTTTTTCGAGTCTGTTAAAGTGAATTCCATCTGAACTGACCGCATAACCAAATCTCGATACCATATCCTCTCCCTGCGCTCTGTACAACATATGGAACAAACCGTTATCTTTTATCACAGCGGGATTAAACACATACTTATTTTCCCAGCTGTGATTAAATACTGGTGATAATAAAGGGTTTAAAGGATGTCTTTTAAGTTTGAGTTCCATAATTTTCCTCCTAAATTATTTTATTTTAATGAAACTGATATTCCTTTAAGGAAATACTTTCTGAAAACCAAAAACAATAATACCATAGGTATAGTCTGTATAACCGATCCGGCCAGTAGTGGCCCTATATAACTGGCATACTCATGGTTGAAACTTGCCAGTAAAACAGAAAGGGGCATTTTATCATAGTCCTGTATGACAATCAAAGGCCATAGAAAATTATCCCAGATCCCGATAAATGTGAACAATCCCACAATACTGGCAGTGGATCTTACGAGGGGAAACATTATTTTCATTATTATTTTCCACTCGCTGGCCCCTTCTATTCTTGCCGACTCGATATAGGCATCCGGCAGGGCCCTTAAACTCTGGGCAAACATGAAGGCACCCCATGCACCAAAAAGACTCGGAACAATCAATCCGGCAAGGCTGTTGTACATTCCAAGATTCTTAATAACTATGTATAAGGGCAAAATAAACATGAATCCCGGAAACAACATCTGAAAAATGGTGAAATGGTTTAAAAACCTGCCGCCTCTGAACTTAATTTTTGCTATGGCATAACCGACAAACGCCGAAGTTATTATTACGCTGAAAGTCACCACGACAGATATGAATAAACTATTTCCCAACGCTCTCAGAAAAGGTCTCTCCATTTTCTCGGCGGAGCTGAATATGAATTCATAATGTTCCAGCGTCAGCGATGAGGGAATAATAGTCGTATATATTTCATTCTGTGGCTTGAAACTCGAAAGTAAAAGCCATATATAAGGATAAAGCCAGATCAACGCAATTCCCAGCATTAATATTTCAAATATCCAGATTCCAACTTTACCTTTCTTCATGTTAAATCCACCTTTCTTTCAATGATCTTTCTGACAAAGAAAATACAGCTGAAACTGACCGCGGCGGTTATAACACTTATAGTTGCTGCATAACCCGGACCGGTCCTTGTAAATGTCCTGAAGGCATTATCATATATGAACATCATGAAAGTGTATGTTCTCTTCATAGGACCACCGCCGGTTATCATATATGGTTCGGTGAATATACCGAAGGTCAGCGTTATCTGCATTACCAAAACCATGACGAGAGCAGGATTTATAAGGGGAAGAGTTATTTTGAAAAACTGTGTCCTCTTAGTTGCACCGTCCAGCTTTGCCGCCTCGTAAAGATTCTTTGGAACGGCACCTATTCCTGCCAGCAATATCAAACCGTAATAACCTATGAATTTCCATGAAATCATCAAAGCAATACTCAAAATCGCGAGTTGGGGTTCTTTGAACCAAGGTATCGTTATTCCAAATAAATTATACAAAACTTTATTTATCGGACCGTTTTCTGCGAGTATTTTTTGAAATACTATTGAATAGCCGACCCCCGAAGATACATTCGCTACAAGAAAGGACAAAGCGACCATCGTTCTGAAGTATTTCAGTTTATTCAATGCCAGAGCAAGAAAAATTGCCCCGATCATTGAAATCGGTATAAAATATGCCATCATGTTGAATGTATTTCCCAACACCAGCCAAAAAGTGTCGTCTGTGAATAAATTTACAAAGTTCTTCAATCCATAAAATTTAGCGGGAGACAGGTAATTCCATTTAACGAACATGAGGTAAATAAGCCACCCAAGTGGTATTCCAAAAAATATCCCCTGATGTATAATATAAGGCGAGATCAATAACCATCCTTTACTCGCTTGTTTTCTATGGAGTTTTCCCAATGAGTAATTAAGATTACTAGCTTCTTCTCGCTTCCGATTAAAAAATTTCATAAACACTCCTCAATAAATAAGGAGGAAAGAGCATTAAAACTCTTTCCTCAAATATTTTTTAGAACAATTCTTTGTTTATTTCATTGACAGTTCTATCTACAGCATCTTTGGCGGTTTCTTTTTGAAGTGATAATGGTTCAATTAAGAATTGAGTCATCAAATCCTGTATTTCGGTTGTAAAAGTTGTCAGTGCCGGCGGAACCGCATAAGGAACATACTCGGCATATGCTTTCAATCCTACGTTATTTTCAAAGATCGACGCAAATAATTCATTCGTTGTCAAATCATCTCTTACCGGAGGAAGATTAGTCAATTCCAACCATTTTTTGTCATGTTCCGGATTAGAGTATACCCACTTTACAAATTCCCATATCTTATCCTTATCTTTGGCAAAATTGAATAAAACCATTCCCTTCGTATCGGCAAAAGTTTTAACCGGCTTATCGGCGGGATAACTATCCGGCACAGGTGGAGCGCTGAAAACTATGTGTTCCGGGTAAACGTCCGGAAAAACACTGGCAGCTGTCGGCATATCCCAGGGACCGTTTATCTGACCTACAACAGCCCCAAGATACAAAGCGTTGTCAATCATAGATATGGCATCGTAATCTTTATCAAACAATTCTTCTATAAAATTTGCAACCTCATAACCTATCGCTTCTCCACTGGAACCTTCTTCTTTGTTAAAAAGACATTTGTTATTCTGAACATCAAAATACGGTGCTCCATCGCCTGCTGCGTAATAATGAGTGATGAAATCGTACCATCTGTCCCACCAGTTTTTACCCTTTATGAATGCATAAGCGTATCTTTCCTTTGGGATTGCTACTTTTTCTCCAAGGGCCAGAACTTCACTGTAAGTTCTCGGTGGATTATCGAACCCGGCTTCTTCTAAAATATCACTTCTCCACCAGACGAGCATAGGATTCGAATAAATAGGAATTACGTATGAATTTCCACCGAATTCCCATCCTTTAATGGCCTCAACCATTCCTCTTTTTTCCAATAATTCCTCATATCCATCGAAATCATTCCACGGTACCAGAACACCAGCTTCTATCAATTGTGCTGCGAATCCACTGAAAATATTCGTACAGAGATCAGGACCTTCTCCCGAAGCTATTGCTGTCAGTATAGATTCTTCGGAGCTTCCCGTTGCAGGAATTACTTTCCATTTGATCTGTGCATCAGGATTGTTTGCATTCCATTCTCCAACCATTTCTTTCCAAAATTCCTCCTGTTGAGGATTTGGAGCCGTCCAGAAATTAATCGTTCCAAAAGCAAAACTGATAGTTAATAAAATAACCAGAACAACTAAAAGTTTTTTCATATATATACCTCCCTTTTGAGTTTCAGATACTGCTCCCCCTCTTTATGAATTCGGTGAATATATAAGTTTTAACGGGATGAGTATCCTCCTTTATAAGCAAATTGAATAACCTTTTTGCGGCTATATCGCCCATTTCATATTTAAAAATTTTAAATGTGGTCAATTCAGGTTCTTCAATTGAAGCACTTAAAATGTCATCAAAACCAATAACGGAAATCTCTTCGGGAACTTTTATCTTTCTCTTTTTCAAAGATAAGATCACTCTTCTTGCGGCGGTATCGTTACAGCAGAAGAAAGCCTGAGGTTTCCTTATTTCTGCAAATGCTTTATCTAAAATTTCATCGGTGTTATCACTCTGTTCATTGAATTCGTAGCACTTCGGAAAATATCCAAGTTCCTCCATAGCAGAGGAATATCCTTCATATCTATCTTTGAAACCCGTGTGAGCCAACGGTCCCCTTATGTGATATATTCTTCTTATTCCTCTTTCGTAAAGGTATCTCACCGCATATACACCTGCATCGAACCCGTCCGTCAGAATGAAATCCACCTTTAAAGACGGTAAATATTGATCCACAACAACTATGGGTTTGTTGAAAAATCGTATATTCTGAACATCCTTTTCTGTGATCTCTCCCCCGATCAGGATATACCCGTCATATTCCTCTATATCATCTCCGATTTTTTTTATATCCAGATTCATATTGTTGTTATTACAATAATCCTGAATTCCTTTGAGAATAACGGTATAAAATTCGTCCGGTTCCTGAGTAATTGATTTATACGTTAAATTTCCTCCAATAACCACACAATTGAAAGAATTTCTTTTACTCGCAAGATATGAGGCCACCTGACTCGGTTTATAACCCACTTCTTCTATCGCTTTCAGGACCTTTTTTCTGGTTTTTTCGGAAACGTAACCCGATTTGTTTATTATTCTCGATACTGTGGCAATTGATACTCCGGCTATCTTTGCAACATCGGCAATTTTTTTACTCACATTTATCTCTCCTAAAATATGGAAGCGCTTTCATATATACTGACATTATATTTATGTTTTACATACGCAAACAATTCCAGTGATAGCTGATTAAACGGGATTATATACAAATAAACGCCAAAAACTCTTCATTACAATAATTTCCAAAGCAATGTGGAATATTTAAATAAAAAACATTGCAGAATATGATGAATTGCTCTGATATTTTATCTTAACCGCTCATAATTACTGATATACGCTCATAACAGCGCGTGACAACAATTGCCTATTCAATTAATATAAGTATGAAAGCGTTTCCATATAAATATTAGGAGGTATCACTTTATGAAAAGACTGTTAATTCTTTTTATTTTACTTATTGGTATAGTACTCACGGCTGAAGTAGTGGAAATTCCCTTAAACATTACAAAAGTTACAGACGATCCGGTACCTGTAACGATAAATCTGGAGGATCTATTAGATATCGTCGGATTCGATGTGGATGTAAACTGGAATTCTTTAAAAATCGTTGACGGAGAAGAAAATGTTATACAATTTCAAATCGACGATCTGGACAAAAACGAAAAACTATCCTCGGATGACATTCTGATGACCTTACTGGAAGGCCCAGCGAAAATCGTACTATCCGAAGATGATTTCGCACAGGAAATCACCCCATGCGCCACAATCGAAGATACCGAAGACGGAATACTGATCACTTTTGACAATTTCAAAGCGCTGGTCAATAGATCCGGTCTGGTAAGAATAGTTGAGTTCATGGGAAACGAAGGAACGATAGTTGACGAAATCGGAACGGCGCGTGTTGCAGGTTGGGTAGGTTCAACATATTATATCGACGGAAGTTATGGGAACAGTCATCAGGAAAAAACTTCGGGAGAGTTTATTGTTGAAAATATGGATGTAAATCCCGCCGGTAACGTAGGTGTTACGGTATACGCGAAATTGAGATCGCCACAGTTTGTGGGTCTCAATCAGATAATCAAAACCACAATTTTCAAAAACGGTTACATCATTGTCGATACTACATTCGAATTTGAAAATTACCAGGATCTCATGAAGCTACAGCCCATGGTTACAAGACCAATCACGGATATTTCCGATGATTCCGTTCATATCTTACCCACATTCAGAAGATTGTTATGGGCCGATCAACTCAATTCGACTCCCTGGGAATACTGGTCAGACAGAGGCGCTTCTCTGAAACTCAATGACAAATTATTCACCGTTTTCCCCGCCACCGATGCGATGAGACCGTTATGGTGGGGCGCAACGTATATTTATGCTTCGGAGGAAAACTGGAGATCCAATTACTCTCCATCTATGAAAATAGGTGTTGCAGAAATTCTTCCTGAAAAACCCCTCGTTTATGCCGATTATGAAAAGTGGATTCGTGGACCTCAATGGGTATACGAAAGCAGAGAATTCAGAGATGGATATTTCATGTGGATCCCAGGAGAATTTCAGGCCTATCCTTCAACAGAAGGCATTGCAGCAGGTGGTTGGGAAGATTATGTAATGCATTTCAAGGCTGGAGATGAAGTGGAATTTTACAGATGTTTCAAACTTTTCCATTCGGAAGGAATTGCGGAAGCTATAAATACTATTGAGGAATTAACTCATGAGATTCAATCTTATTCAATAGGGGAATAATGAAGAATTTTTTTCTGATATTATTTGTTTTAATTGGGATTGCTGTTTTTTCGGCAATCCCGATTTCATCATTTCAACACCTGGAATTCTTAAGAGATGAATTCAGCGTTGAAGGAATTCCCCAGACTGGTTATTGGATTTACGCAGACCTCAAACCTGATGGAACTTACAGTCATGTTGAAGCTTCCGAAGAGGGTATTACCTGTGTAGACGACGTTGCAAGGGCGGCAATTTTATATTTGAGGGAGATTCAAAGGGGTAACAGCGAAGATTTTTTTGTATTGAGGGCAAGGGAAGCACTGGATTTTGTATTGTCTATGGGACTTTCAAATGGTGATTATTATAATTTTATCTATGAAAACGGAAGTATAAATAAAAACGGAATAACTTCCAGACCGGATTCCAACTGGTGGGCAGTCAGGGCTGTGTGGGCAACATCGCTAGGTTCTGAAGTTTTTAAAAGCATAGATCTTGACTATTCGAATATTCTTCTGGAAAAATCCCTGAGAACATATAGTCATCTGAAAAAACAGATTCAAAACGGTCTTCTGAATAATTACAGTGATATTTCATCAGTTTTCCTGCTCGCCTGTTGCGATCTGTATAAAACGAGTAAAAATGATGAAATTCTGGAAACCATAAAACAGATTTCAGACGCTTTGATGGATAAAAGTGAAAACCCATACAAAAACTTTGGACTGATAGACGAGGGAAATGAAGATTTCAACTGGCACAGCTGGGGGTCCAGACAACTTGAGGGCCTTGCGGAATCCTCCATTATTTTAAACGATGAAACTTTATTTGAAAAAACATACAGGATTTTTGAAAAATTAACGGCTTTTATCATTTCGTTCGGACCCGTTTACAGATTCTGGGACAGGGTGGATTCATATCCCCAACTGGCTTATGGAATGGAAGTATTCATCAATTCGGCTCTTTCTTTAAATAAAGCCTCCGTTCATTTCAAAGATGTAAAAAAGGCTGAAGAAACCTCAACAGTTATGGAACTCTTTATGAGCTGGTTCATCGGGATGAACGGCCTTCAGGAAGCGATGATTGGTCCATCAAATCAGGGATATGATGGAATGGAGATAACACACGTGAATAAAAACTCCGGTGCTGAATCTACGATAAGTTATCTGTTGTCACTTTCAGCTATCGAAACCTTACCGAAAGAGTATAAAATATATTTATCGAAGGACAACAAAGTTTTGAATCCCTCATTAACCGTGGAAGCAGAAAAATTCGACTGGGGATTGTCTCCGGTTGAAATATTGCAGAACACTTCTTATTCGGGGAATGCGGCATTATCGTTTAACGGAAGTTCCGGAATAAAAGAAGAGATGGAATTGTCTCCTCTCTCTTATGAAATTTATGGTGTGTTTGGAAAAGGAAATTATTCTGGAGAGTTATCGGTTTCCATAAGATGTGGAGAAAACAAAAATAAAAACACAATAAATATACAGAATGAAAAAATTGTATTTCTGGGAAACATATCCGGAAATGGCAAAGAAGAAAAATTTTCAATCGGCTTCTCATACAATTCCGATGAATCGATCGTTCTGGACCAGGTCATAATTATCCCTGAAAATCCCGTTATATATTCGGAAAATCTGGATAAAACAATTTATATTTCTCCCGACGAAAATTTTCTGAAAGAAGTTAACGGGAAGATTTTTGAAATGAATCAGAATAAAATTCAAATGGATACTCCAGAAAGAGTCCTCTATAAAAAATATGACGATTATACTCTCATTCAATTAAATGGGATATTTAACAACGATGGATTCGCATCAGATATTCAAAGAACGAGGGGTAATTTCGACAACATTCAGGGCACACTCGGAGCAGGATACCCGCTGGAAGAACTGAAAAGTGATTTAAAAATAAACGAATTCATGAAGAGTGGAGATGAAAATCAATATTCTTCAATTTCTCTTCTTTTCCGCGATACTGTTCCCTTTATCGTTCAAACAGATGAATTAAACAATTTCAGATTGCAGAATCAGGCAATTGAATTCGAACCTTTACCGGTAAATGAAATATACTTTTTGGGTTCTGCAAATCACGGTAACTACAGTTCTGAAATAAAAATCATTTATGAGGACGATTCATTTGAATCGAAAATTTTATCGTTTTCCGATTGGTGTTCGGGACCTTCATTCGGAGAAAAAATAGCGAAGGAATTCTCATTCAGGTACGAATCCAACGGTAATAAACAGAACATCAACTGCTATCTTTACATCCAGAAAGTAAAAATTCCCGAAGGAAAAATAAAAGGAATAATTTTTTCTGATAGTATAAACACACATATTTTCTCAATAACCTTAAAGTAACAATAATTCTTAAAAAATTCCAAAACATGAATCAAGTACAAAATCAAAGTATTATTATAAAAATAAAGAAATCCTTATCTACGGATTTCTTTATTCTTCATAGAATTGAGTTTCTTCCGGTCAAAACAATATTTTCCAAACATTTATCTCACATAGCACAATGCATTTCAATATTTTTGAGTTTAATAAAGAAACATCGGTGTTTTTTCACGCTTTTACTTCAATCTTCCATTAATAGATGTGCGTTACTCGCTCCCAATCTGGATGCTCCGATTTCTATGAATTTCATTGCTTCATCATAGGTTTTTATTCCTCCGGAAGCTTTCACCTTTATTTTACTGCCAACTTTATCGTAAAGAAGCTTTACATCTTCTACGGTCGCTCCGCCCTGAGCAAATCCAGTCGATGTTTTTACAAAATCTGCCTTCGCTTTTACTACCAGTTCGGCTGCAATAGCTTTTTCTTCATCTGTTAAATAATAAGCTTCTATTATCACTTTGAATACATTTTTTTTACATGCGTTTCTCAGTATTTCCAGTTCGTTTTCGATCTTATTATACATTCTGCTCTTCAGCCACGTGATATTCATAACCACATCCACTTCCGTGGCTCCCTTTTCCAGAATGTCAATAATTTCATATTTTTTGGCTTCTGTGGTTGAATATCCATTTGGAAAACCAACCGGAGAATCAATTCCGACAGGACTGCCCTCAAGTAGTTTTTTCGCGTAAGGAATCCATGAATTCGCTATAGCCACCGTTGCAAATTCATATTTTTTTGCCAGTTCACAAATCTTAACCAGATCATCATAGGTCGAATCGACATTTAACAATGATGAATCAATATACTTTGCTAATTCTCTTTTATCCATATTTTCTCCTTTCATTAATGCATTACTATTCCACCATTTACATGTAGTGATTGTCCGGTAATCCACCCTGCATCTTCGGATGATAGGAAATAAACTGCGTTAGCTATATCAGATGGTTTTCCAAATCTTTTTATCGTCATTTCTTTCATCCATTGATCTTTCTTTTCATAAAACAAATTATCAGTCTGCATTTTGGTTACAACTATTCCCGGGCAAACTGAATTAACAGTTATATTATAAACTCCCACTTCTTTCGCTAAAGCCCTTGTAAAGCCTACAATGCCGGCCTTAGATGCACAATAATGTGTGTGTTTGTACGATCCTCTCTCCGCCGACATCGAAGAAATATTTATTATTCTTCCACACTTTTCTCTTTTCATGTATCTGACCGCAAATTTACTACAATTAAATACACTGTTTAAATTAATGTTTATAGTATTTTTCCACTTCTCTTCAGACATGTTCTCCAACAAATCATGCGTATGTATCCCGGCATTATTAACTAAAACAAAAATGTTGTTGAAAGTGTCATAAATCTCTTCAAATACCCTTTCCATCATCGTGTAATCTGATACATCCGCATTAAAAAACAACGTTTTTTCTTTGTATTTACTTCTTAAATCTTCAATTCTTTCACTATCTTTGTCTATGACAACAGAGTTATAATCCTGCGATAAAAATAATTCGAAAATACTTTTCCCTATTCCGTCCGCTCCACCGGTTATTATCGCTGTCTTATTCATAAAAAATACTCCTAAAAATTATATAAAGATGATTCCGGAGAAACCTCCGGAACCAATTAAAATTAGTACAATGTTTCCCAGGCATCTCCAGGAGTTTTATTTTCGGTACCGGCGAACCATGCATCGGGATCCGTCTGCTCAATACAAATAATTGGAGCATAAACCTCAACTGGAATCTGATCGCCCTTACCTTCCAGAGCAAGTTTTGACATATCTACCGATAATTTTCCCAGCAGTTCCGGATACTGTCCTATTACACCTGTGAGTGGAGAATTTTCCGACATCATTTCTTGAAGTATTGCCTGGTCGGCGTCAACACAAACGACAAATATTTCATCCTCCATTCCCAATTCTTTTATGGCTTTTGAAGCGCCTATTGCAGGTAATCCCCATGTGCAGTATACTGCTCCAACATTGGGATTCGATAACAAATAACTTTTCATCTGCTGATAACTGTTGTTGACTGAATCAATAACTGAGCATTCAAACCTTGCGACGACTTCTACATTTGGATAATCAACTAAAACTGCATCAAGCATTCTTCCTCTTATCAGGAGACTCTGCCATCCCGGTGTATCAAAAACGACTATCTGTCCGCTTGCTCTTAATTTGTTAACGGTATAAAGTGATAATTTTTCACCGGCATTAAAGTTATCGGAAGTTATATTTGTCAAAGCGTACTCAGAAGCGATATCTATTGTTACAACAGGAATGCCAGCATCATTGAGCTTTTTCATTACAGGCGCAAATGCCGGACCTTCTCCTCCGGCAATGATAACCGCATCTACTCCTCTGAGCAAAAAGTTTTCCACATCATTCACCTGCTGATTTGTATCTCCTCTGGCATTGGTATGAATATACTCCAAATTCAGCGCTTCCATTTCATCCTTAATTCCTTTTACAACTCCCCTGTTCCAGTCGTTTCCCAAATGTTGGCTCGCAACCCCTATTACGAATTCTCCAAACATAAATGTTGAAACGAACAAAAGTAACAAACTAATTAACATTAAATTTTTTTTCATGATTTTGCCCCCTTTTTAACATTTTTAAAACAATTCTTTGATAGAATAATTTCCATCTTCGACAATGTTCCATTTCCTGATATTCTTTTCAGGGCCAGCTGGTGTGTAAATAAATAGAAACACGAAATCCTCATCGCCCGTATTTATGAGTTGGTGTTTCTCCCCAGCTGGTACATATGTAACATCCCCTTCTTTTAACTCAACCTCCTTTCCATCAATTGTCTTCATGATTCCCTTTCCCTTGGTATAAATCATTACTTCTTCTTCTTCGGAATGAACATGAAACTCGGATGTTTGCCCTTTAGAGTAAATACCTATTCCAACCGAAAGATTTTTTGCACCTATTTCCTTATCGATAACTATAAGATTGTCTCTTACATTAGGCGGTGCAGCACGATAAATTGGTAATTTTCCAATGGTGATTTTTTCCAAAATGAACCTCTCCTTTTAAAGAATTTAAATTCCTGCAGCTTTCCACATATATTTAGTAAGATTCCTATCTGCGGCTTCTAGTGAATTTTTGTATATCTCTCTCCATTTTTTGTATAAATCCATATAAATCAGATTGTTCTCTCTGTTAGGTTTTATTATCATCCTTTCCGAAGTATAGTCTGCCACGGCATCTTCTATATTTTTGTATACCTGTAAACCATAAGAAGACATTATAAAAGCTCCAAGTGAAGTACATTCATTTTCTGTCATCAGCACTATTTCAGTATTCAGTACATCCGCCAGTATTTTCGCCCATAAAATACTGTAAGAACCACCTCCCGAAAAATAAACCCTTTCCGATTTATTCCCACAGACATCATTTATATTTAAAAAATCTCCGTAGGATACATAAGCTATATTTTCTAAAATCGCCCTGTAGAATACTTCCGGACCTGAATTTTCCGAAGCTAAAACATCCCAGTTCAAAAAAGATGGCGAAGCGTGTTTCCAATTTTTAACGTTCGTTACGTCTGAAAAGGTTACTTGAATTCCATTAGATCCAACCGGTACCTGTTTCGCCTTCATATTTAATAAATCATAGGCGTTGTAACCGAATTCTTTTTCCAAAAAATTCTCGATCTTGCAGAACGAATCTTTAAACCATCTTACTGAAGCGCCAGGCAAAAAGATACATGTTTCGTACATCCAAATATCTTTCAAACAATGATTTTGAGTTCTTATCTTTTCCATTTTATCTATTAAATGCTCATTTCTAAGCTGATTGCACAACCAGAAAGTTCCGGCAATAATAGATGATTTTCCATCTTCAATCGCTCCGATACCTATTAATCCCGCTTGTGTATCGGCCAATCCCACTAAAACAGGGGTACTTTTATTTAAATCTGTATAACCGGAAACCTCAGGGGTAACATTACCGATCACCGTTCCGCCATCTACACATTCCGGAAGAATGTCGCGATTTAAACCCACCTCTTCGATTATTTCTTCTGACCAATTCCTGTTTTTCACATTGAACAACAGAGTACTTGAAGCATTGGCCGGCTCTGTAAAAGTCTTTCCGGATAATTTGAAAATAATCCAGTCCGAAATCATCAATATTTTCCATATATTTTCATATATCTCCGATTTCTCTTTTTTGAGCCACAACAAAACGGGTAGCGCATGTACACTCGGCCAATCTCCTCCAATTTTATAAATTTTTTCTGATAACCCACTTTCGTTAAGAAATCTGATCTCTTCTTCGGAACTTTTACTCGTATTGGTACACGCAAAAATAACTTCTCCCTGCTTGTCTATGCATACGAATCCATGTCTGAAACTCGTTGCGGTTATTCCGATTATTCGGTTTTTATCTATATTTCTTATGGAGTTTCTTATACATTTACATATCAATTTCCAATTCTTCTCCGTGTCGAAATACTGCTTTTCTCCGGATTCTCTATACCATTGTTCCTGAGAGACGTTAACTTTTTTACCCGTTTTTACATCGAAAACAATACTCCTGAAACTGCTGGATCCACAATCGATATTGATTATGTAATCTTTACAACTCATAATCAATCCATCTTTCTCTGAAAAGAGCCCAACAGAAGAACACCCAAGAGCAGGAACCCTTTTAAAATATTCATCATCATGATGGGGGTTCCCAGCATTGACATACCTGTCTCAAATGTCTTTATGAATATTACCCCAAAGGCGGTTCCCAATATAGAGGGTTTTCCTCCAAATGTAGCTTTTCCCAATAATGTCACAACTAAAGCATCTAATAAAAAACTGTCACCAAGATTCGGTTGAATGTAAGATTGGCTTGCGCCGAGCATCAATCCTGAAACGGCAGCAAGACCTCCTGCTATAACATACGTTGAGAAAGTCAAAGCTCTTATTCTCAATCCGGAAAGCTTTGAAGTGAATTGATTTAAACCAACAGCACGTATATATCTTCCCCATTTTGTAAATTCAGTTAACACCAGAAATACTAAGAATATCACAACAAAAATAATTATCGGAAAAGGAATATTCAACAATTCACCTGAACCTATAAATAAATATGAACTCGGGAAACCATAGCCCATACTTTCTCCGCCATTCACAGCATACTGTAATCCCTGAGCAATGAACATAGTACTCAATGTTGCCACAAATGGTGCTACGCCCAACCTTCCAACAAACAATCCACTTATAGCACCTATAAATGCACCGCAAAAGATTCCAAATAATATTCCTTCCAAACCGCTAAAACCAGAATACAGCATTAAATCCACACCAAAAATAGTCGCCAGTCCTGCCACAGCTCCTACGGAAAGATCTACACCACCGGTTATCATAACTATGGTCATACCGAAGGATACTATCCCAAGAAAGCTCGCCTGGGTTAGTATCATCTTGAAATTTCTCGGAGATAAAAATATAGGGTTAATCACACTGAATACGACCACCATCGCGATAAATATTATAAATATCAAATATCTTCTGATCATTATTGATAAAAAGTTGTTAAAACGATTCTTTTCGTTTTTAAGTATATTTTCAGACATAATTTGCTCCTTCACCTAATCTAGTTTTTCCTGGAGAATGTAGTCTTTGTTAGCGGAAGATACCGCGGCTGCTAAAGCGAGCACTATTCCCTGAGCAATCGGTGTAAAATAAAATTCTATTCCAATAAGAGTAAAAGCATTGCTTATTGCTCCCAAAATTAAAGTTCCGATATATATCCCAATCACATTAGGTCTTTTATACCCCAGGAAAGTTTTACCAATAAATGTTATCGCCATAACCGGCAGAAGAACCTTTTGACCTGCGTAACATATTGCACCTGATCCTCTGAGAGCGTACAATATCCCTCCTACCGCATAAAATGAACTGGCGATTAAAAATGTTCCGAATTTCAATTTTTTAACCGCTATTCCGGCAAGATTTGCCGTTTCCAAATTCTCTCCCACAGACTGAATGTGTGACCCATACTTCGTCTGATGCAATACAAAATATACGGAGATGAAAAATACAACAGAAACTATAATGAGATTCGGTATTCCCAGTGTGCTTCCCCCGGAAAATTCCAGAACATCGTTATTTCTTATCCATATACTGAATCCACCATTCAACGTTCTTTCAATACCCATAGCAATAAACATGGTCCCGACCGTCACAATGAACGATGACATTTTTCTATACGCTATAAGGTACCCATTGAGCAGACCTATTACAAGTGAAGCAGCTATAGTTATAAGTACACTCAAAAAAGGATTTATATTTTTTTGCAGTAAAAGACAGAACAGAGTTGTACATAATCCGAATGTTCCCCCGATAGATAAATCACTTTCACCTGCCATATTCACAAATGTCATTCCCAGTGCCGACACCAGCAGAGGAGAAATTTGAATTAATATATTCACAAAATTATTACCGGTACGAAAATGGGGAGATAAAATGCAGAAAATTATCCATACAACGGCAAAGGAAAAAATAGTTCCAAATTTATCCAAAAATTTTGAAAATTGTTTATTCATTATTGTTTCCCCCCATTGTTAAATAAAGTAAAGTTTTTTTATCAACATCATTCGTTGAAAACTCCTTCATCTGTTTTCCCTTGAATAAGACTATAGTTCTGTGAACAAGCGGAAGAATTTCATCTATATCACTGGAAGCAACCACAACAGCATTTCCTTCTCTGGACAGTTCTCTTATTATTTTATATATTTCTTCCTTTCCCTTCACATCTATTCCAATAGTAGGTTCATCAAAAAAATATATCTTCGCTTTCCCAAGCAACCATTTTGCAATAACAACTTTTTGCTGATTACCTCCACTCAAATATCTCAACAATTTTTTTTCAGAAGTAGTTTTAATTGATAAACGGTCTATCATCTTCATGGAATCTTTCTTCTCTTTATTAAAATCTAAAAACAAGCGTAATTTTGTGTAATTTTTTAAATAAGATAAAGTCGAATTATTTTTCACAGAAAAATCATATATAATCCCTGAATTCCTTCTGTCTTCGGGAACCAATGAAATATTCATAGATATGGCTTTTCTGGGATTAATACTTTTAACATCTTTTCCATTTATTATAATTTTTCCACCGTCTTTTTTTCTCAGGCCAAAGATAGTCTCGATGATTTCGGTTTTTTTACTACCAACCGCACCCGTTATCCCGAATATTTCGCCGGGGAATACTTTAAAAGAAACCGGACCGTACATATTGTCAATATCAAGATTATTTATTTCAAGTAAAGGTGTTGAATCGGACTTTACAGTTGAAAAATCTATTTCTTCTTTATTATAAAATATATCTTTACCAACCATGTGTTCTACAACTTGATCATGTGTGATATCGCTTTTTTCAAAGGTTCCCACTTTTTTCCCATCCTTTAAAATAGTAATTCGATCGGAAATTTCAAATATTTCTTCCATTCTGTGAGAAACGAAAATGACCGTGATATTCTGTTCTCTTTTCAATTTGTTTATCACTTCGAATAACGCCTCTGTTTCTGTTTTACTCAACCTTGATGTCGGTTCATCCAAAACCAGTACTCTTGGATTTCTATACAGTGCCCTCGCTATACAGACCAGTTGTTTCTGAGCTATAGTGAGATTCCTCACTTTTTCTCTGGCTTTAATAAAGCCGGGAATAAGCATATCAAGATATTTTTGAGCCTGTTTTTCCATATTATTCCAATTAATAAATCCATTTTTTGTCGGTTCTATTCCGAGTAATATGTTTTGGGCCACCGAAAAATTCTCAATCAATTCCAGTTCCTGAAATATGAAATCTATACCATAATTTCTGATATACTCAGAAGTAACTTGATTTATGTTGTTACCGTTTAAAAATATTTCTCCTGAACTCTCTTTATATACCCTTGCAAGAATTTTAATAAGAGTGGATTTTCCAGCACCATTCGCACCAACCAGCGAATGAGTTTCTCCACTTAAAATATCTAAATTTATATCATTCAAGGCCTGAACAGAACTAAATATCTTATTTATACCTTTTAAAGATAAGATAACATTTTTATTCATTTAAAAACCCCACTTTTTATTCAATCCAGCTTAAAGATTTCAATACCGCCTTTTTCCATTTGTTTATTGTTTTGATTCTCGCTTCTTTATTGAGTTTTGGGTAAAAAGTTTTATCTACCACCCAGAGTTTCTTTATTTCATTTAAATCTTTCCAAAGGCCATGAGACAAACCCGCCAGATAAGCAACTCCCAGAGAAGTACATTCCTGGTTTACAGGTCTTTCAATCTTACAATTCGTATAATCCGATAAAATCTGCATCAAAAAATCATTTTTTGTCATACCACCGTCAACCCTGATAACCAGATCAGAATTTATCATTCTCTTCTCTTCTTCAAGAACATCGTTGGTCTGAAAAGCTATTGATTCAAAGGCCGCTCTTACAATATGTCTTTTATCGTGATTAAATGTAAGCCCTATCAGAAGCGCACGTGCTTTCGGATCCCAATAAGGTGCTGCCAGCCCGACAAAGGCCGGAACCAGGTACAAATTTTCTATTTTCACTTCTTTTGCAAATTCGGTGAGTTCACCGATATTGTCGGATAAATTTAATTTTTCCATAAGCCAGTCGAACATAGACCCGGCTACATATACACCTCCTTCTACAGCATAATTGATTTTCCCTTTATAACTCCAGGCTATGGTCGGAATAATACCCTTCAAATCGAACTGAATCTCGCCTCCGGTGAAAAAGCCCAGATTCAAACAAGTACCAAATGAACACTTAACCGTTTTATTATCAAAACAATTCTGGCCAAAAAGTGAAGACTGTTGATCCCCCAACGAAGCCAGTATTGGGATTTTTTTCTTAAAGACTTCTTCTGGATACACCGCTTCACCAAAATAACCATCACATTCGACAGGTTCCGGAAATATTTCCAAAGGAATATCGAAAAGTTTTCCCAGATACCCGTCCCACTTCAAATCCTTTATATTAAACAAAAGAGTTCGCGCGGCATTCGAGTAATCCGTTTTGAATTCCTTTTTCGATGTCAGTTTCCATATTATCCATGTATTTATATTTCCAAAACACAGTTCATCTTTGTAAATTAATTCTTTCGTATCAGGAAATCTGTTAAGCAGCCATTTTATTTTTGAAGCGGAATAATATCCATCGATGTTCAGACCCGTTTTTTCTCTTACCACCGATTCCAAACCCGCTCTTTTCCATTCTGAACAGATGTCTTCCGATCTGTGACACTGCCAGCTGACAACCGGACCAATGGATTCTCCGGTTTTCCTGTTCCATAGCAAAGTACTTTCTCTTTGATTAGTTATACCCAACGCAGCTATTTTTGAAAAATCGATTTTTTTGGATAAATTTCTCAAACATGTTTCAACAGAATCCCAGATGTCTTCTGCGTCATGTTCGACCCACCCTTCTTTTGGGTAATAAGATTTTATTTTTTGATAAGTGGACTCTATTATTTTCCCATTTTTATCAACACACAAAACCTTAGTCCCAGTACTTCCCTGGTCAATCGCTAAAATAAAATCATTCATTTCAAACTCCCCACCGAACTCCCAATTTTTATTCCAAAAAAAACTAATACCTGACTCTTTTCATTTTGATAGTTAAATTACCTATATCTCCCCTTTGAATTCCATAATAATATTCAACTATATTATTTTTAGAATCATATGATGTACTCAACATCTTCATAACCGGTTCATCGGATTTATAATCCAGTAATTTTGCTTCTTCTTTGTTTATTATCACCGGTTTGAACGTTCTGATATAATTATCGATATGCATATTGTAATTTTTTTCCAGGACCGTGTACAAAAAATTCTTGGTAAAATCTATTTTCTCTATATCGGGCACAAATTTATAGGGAACGTAATTATAAGAGAGGATTGAAGGAATTTTATTAATTATTCTCACCCTTTTCAGAACAAAAACCTTTTCTTTAGGGTTGATAAAAAGTTTTGTTGCCAACTCTTCATTCGCCTTCAGAACTTTGCACAAAAGAACTTTATCCGACAACTGAACACCTTTTCTCTTAAGCTCTTCCCCAACACCGAAAAATTGATTTATATAAGAAAATTCCAGCTTGCTGTTGTTAACGACAATCGTTCCTTTTCCTTGTTTTCTTTCAATAAACCCTTCATTTTTTAATTTCGTCAAGGCCTGCCTTATCGTAATTCTGCTCACATTAAATTTATTGCATAACTCCACTTCGGAAGGTAGTTTTTCCCCCTCATTTATTAAGTTGTTATTGATAGCATTTTTAAACCACTCAAATATCTGTTGAAACAGGGGCATTGCGGAATTCTGATCTATATATATATTTTCTTTTGTAAAATCCATTTTTCCCTCCTTAAAAACATATATTATATATTTATATGTTTATAAGTTTATATTGTTATAACAAACTTATCATATATAACTTTTCAAATCAACGACAAAATTTGGATTTTATACGGCATCAGAGTCATTCTAATTCGATTAATATTTATTACATTAAATTATCTTTTTATTTCAAATTATCTTATTTTTATCTGCAACATTCATTTTTTTCCATGTCTATACTCGTAACTTCAAAATTATTTTTATTCATATACAAATACAAACTATATTTAAATTGATCCGGGATTCAAAATCGGATAAAAAAGTATAAATACAAAAATTTCCCTCAAATCATAGATACCCGGGTACTATTATTCATAAAAAAATATCAAAACCACATCCACTTTTGACGTATAATCATATTATAAAATTACTTGAGGAGTGAAAAGATCAGATGAATTTGAGAAAATATGGAACATCTCCATTTTCCATTGTTTTAGTACATGGAGGTCCCGGAGCTCCAGGTAGTATGGCTCCAGTTGCACTTGAACTATCCGGAAAATATGGAATACTGGAACCTTTTCAGTCAAAAAATTCTATAAAGGGACAGCTTTCTGAATTGAAGGAACAAATCGCTGTCAATGCAAATGTTCCGGTAACGCTCGTTGGTCATTCATGGGGAGCCTGGCTGAGTTTTATTTTTTCAGCATCTTATCCGGATGTTGTCAGAAAGTTAATATTGATAAACTGTGGTTCTTTCGAGGACAAATATCTTTCATTAATGCATAAAAAAAGAAAGAATAATCTCACGCCTGAAGAAAACAAAAAGGCATCGATCATTTACAAAAAACTTCTGAACGCCTCCTCTGAAAACAGAGGGGAAATCCTAAATGAATTCGGTAAATTGATGGGTAAAGCCGATTCGTTTTGCCCGATCGAAAATAAGAGTTACGCTATCGATTTTCAACCGGAGGTTTTTAAAAATTGCATGGAAGAAATAAATCTGTTGAGAACCAGCGGAGATTTGTTAAACATCGGACGCGATATTAAATGCCCGGTTATAGCAATTCACGGGGAAGATGACCCACATCCCTACGAGGGAGTGGAAAAACCATTATCAAATGTGTTGGAAAATTTTTCGTTTTATCTTTTAAAAAAATGCGGCCATTCTCCCTGGAATGAAAAATATGCCAGAGAAGATTTTTATCGAATTCTCTATGAAAATCTATAAATATCTCAATATGGATTATAATTGATATATATACATATATTTTGGAGGCGAGTAAATGAATATATTGACTATTCTCGGAAGTCCGAGAAAAAAAGGAAACACTTCCGAACTTTTGAAAAAATATTTGGAAGGAATAAAAGAAAATCACAAAGATGTTTCTGTAGATAAGATTTTTTTACAGGGGGAAAAAATACAGCCATGTAAAGCCTGTAATGTCTGTAAAAAAGGTGACGATGCAGAATGTAAAATAAATGATGATATGCAAAAATATTACGGAAAGGTGGAGAATGCCGATCTTCTGATTTTTGCCACCCCTATTTACTGGTTCAATATGTCTGCACAAACGAAGATTTTTATCGACAGATTGTACGCGTTGAATTTCAAAAAATTCCCTGTGAATAAGAAACTCGTTTTACTCATGACATTCGGAGATAAAGATGAAAAACTTTCGGGAGCTGTTAATGTGATAAATATATTCAAATATTTTGCGGATTTTTTGAAAATGGATTTTGTTCAACATTATGGTACAAGTTCCGAAATAGGACCTGCTGAAAAGGCGGAGTCGCTTGAGGAGGTTTATTCCCTCGGGAAAAAATTAATTCTCTAAACTTTTGCTTTGACTGCACATCCTGAAATAAATACTGTTATTCCAAATTTGTTTAAACATTTTATTTTAAATTCCTCCTCCTCAAAGGAATGTATGAAGTTCCTATTCAAATTACATCCGTTTGCCATAATTTTCCAGGCGGGATTTATAAAATTAAACATATACTTCAGGGGTATATTATCAGGTAAAACGTGCTCAATAAAAACAACTTCTCCATCATCCTTTAAAACCCTTTTTACTTCCTGAATACCCATTGAAACATCGACAACTGAACAAAAAACAAGAGTGAATACAACCGTATCAAAAACTTTATCCGGATAGGGAAGAGAGATCACATCCACATTTCTCGTTCTTATTTTTTCTTTATCTTCCAAATTTTTCAGATTTTGAACTAGGGAATTCTTTATCACTCTATCGGTTAATTCAAGTGTTTTTATTTTTTTAAAATCGTAATATTTCAGATTAGCTCCCGTTCCGGCACCTATTTCAAGCACATTTCCATGAGCCCTCTGTATCAATTCCTTTCTTTCTCTTTTGAGAGAGCTTTCTTCAAATCCCTTCATAAAACCATCATAAAAATTCATTGCATCATCTCCTGGTCTTTCCTCACTTTTCATTCAATGATACAATTTTTTCAATCTATAACAAAATTTAAATCATTATCTATCCGGCGGTTTTCTAGTTTTCCAATATCTTCTTTGAACTCATCAAATCTCTCAGCTTCGATATTTTCTCTCTGCTTCCCAAAACCATAAGAGAACACTTGTTATCAACTCGGGTACTCGCAGAAGGATTAAAAAAACTCTTTCCTTCTCTGTACATGGCTATGACTATCAATCCTGCTTTCTGAGGTATTTTTAAATCTGAAAGTGTTAAATTATCCGGAAAGTAATCCGGAATATCTATCTGTTCAAACATTATTTCTACATCACCGGTTTTATTAATAGAATCCAAAAATCCTACTATTTCCGGGTTAAGCATTAAATTCCTGATTCTATTTGCACCGATTTCATCCAGAGGAATCGTCCGGTTCGCACCTGCAAATTCAAGTTTTTTCGAATTCACGTGATCATTCACAAGGGATATTATTTTCAAATCCCTGTTCAAATTCCTTGCGGTAAGAACAACAAAAACATTTTCGGAATCGCTGTTTAAAGTTGCCACCAAGCCTTCAGCATTTTTTATATTCGCCTCTTCAAGTATCTCCTCATTTTTTGCATTTCCTGCAAGTATCGTTAAATTATCATATTCACTGTACAAAATCTTTATTTCGTTTATTTTTGAATCATTATTTTCAATAATAACCACTTTCTTGCCGTATTTTATCAGTTCTCTCAATACATTCAAGCCGAGGTTTCCACCACCGACAATAATATAATGATTTCTCAACTTATCGATTTCTTTCAAAAGCTTTCTCCTCCTTAAATATCTATTCATATTACCCTCAACAAAAAAGGCCGTAATCTTGGAAAATGCATATACTACTACTGTGAGACTCAAAAGAATCAAAACACTTGTAAAAACTTTTCCGGTATTGGAAAGATTATCGGGGGTTCCGTACCCAACAGTGGAAATCGTTATTATAGTCATAAAGAAAGAATCAAAAAAATTCCATTCTTCGGTTAATAAATATCCGACCGTTCCTGTGATAATAATCAACAATATCAGGAAAATGGGGATAAGAATATTTTTGTTTTCTTTAATAATATCGCCTCCAATAAGCTTTTAACCATATTTTTAAAATAATTTTAAATATCGTCATTTAATTTGAACCTTTTTTATCATATATCAGTCATAATATCAGATAAAAATAGTTAAGTATAACTATCAGGTCTATAAAAAATTATTTTTAACCTTTCAGAACAAATATATTTGTTCGTCTTAAACCTTACACCCCCCTTATGTAAGTTTAAACTAGGATTTATTCTAATATGAATCCTGGTCTTCTTTTTTTATGGGATTATTCTCTATAATATTTTATATCCTGATCGATTATCCGAAAAACCGAAACAACAGATTTTTCATATTTTCTTTATAACGATTGACTGCCTGTGAATCATTTCTTCCACAATTATAACTGAAAATTCAGGTGGATTTATACACTTATCACTATTCTATAAACTATCTTTATTTCATTTTTTTCCATCAAAGAGAATTTTTCAAAGTGAAGGATATTGAAAATACCCGTGACTTTCAAAGAAAAGTTATCAAAAATTCAGAAGTAAAATAGAAAAAATACGACAAAACATTTTTATTCATATCAGACGTAATAAAAGCAGTGAAAAAAATATTCTAATCGCTTTTTTTCTCAAGCACAAAGCTCCGGGAAAGAAAACTTCATGATTTCTTAAAATAAATATATGCGGCGTGTGACCATAAAAGAGGAGAGGCGATTTTTCCCCATTTTTCCACCCAGGGTTTATAAGATTCGGGCCTCAGTAAATTCTGAGGTATTTGTTCAGCTAAATATCCATTTTCATCGAAGTTTTTTTCGACCCAATTCATAATAAACTCTGATTTTTCGTAATCTCCAATATCTTTATAATATTTTCCCAGATAACAGGAAAGAAGTATCCAGCTTCCCCCTCCAAAATAACTGTCTTCCAGATATCTTTTTACTCCTCCTCCTATACATAAATCTTTATATATTTTCTCACATGTGTTTCTTGTCAAATCGCTTTCAGAAGTAAAAAGTTCAAAGGGAGAAATACACCAGATAAGACTACCATCAACACCATAGTTGCTGGAGGATTTTATTAATCTATTATTTTCGGTGTGATTTTCTTTTATAAATTTTACAACACTTTCCCATCCTGTTTTTCTTTCAAGTAATTTTTCCGCAGCTTTCAAACCTGCGGCTATCGACAGTAATGTTGAAGTATGAATATCGTCAGAAGACTCTTCCCACACATCATAGCAGGGCAACTTCCATATTTTTTGAAGATATCCGGTTATGTATTCAATACCACTTTTTTCATTTTCGTTCATTTCCCTGTTCAAAAATCTCTCAAACGCCCACAAAAATATTCCGTAGCCATCCGTCTGTTCATCAGTCCACTTTCCCGTATCGGAAGACCCGTCTTTTCGATATCTCGTGGGAAGAAAATCTTCCAGAACGATGTCTTCCAATTTCTTTGAAATTATTTTTTCTATTTTTTCTTTATTATTGAGTATAACTTTCAAGCCCCATTCAAAGAACCTGAATGCCGATTCTTTTTCACCCACTGAGTTCATAGCATCCGCTATAAACGCTCCATCTCTGAACCAACAATATTTATACTGACTGAAATTGGGCGAAGCCATATAGGCCCCAGATTCATCTTGAAATTCTTTTATTATCTGCACTGATTTGTCTAAATAATTCAATTTAATTTCTCCATTTCACTTTTAAAAGTCCTAATTCATTTAAATCATTCGTTAAATGTCCGGTTTCAAATCCCTCATCCATATTTCCTTCATGCATCCGACAATGTAACCATGCATTGTGATAAGGATGCCATTGAGTATCAAGTATATTTTTACTTTTTGGCAGACTGATCGGTATATATGCTCCTTTTCTCAGATAAACCGGTATGAATTTTTCTAAACTGGCTTTCGTTATCCCGCCTTCTCTAAAAATATCACCCGTCCTGAAATCTATCCATTCACCTTCCGGAAATTGAATTTCCACACTCTTTATCTCTTCACTTACAAATGGAACAACCAATATGTCTCTGCCAAACAAATACGCGAGATTTTCATCATTTTCTTCGGTGATAATTTCTATGGGAACGGTCAACGGAATCTTATTATCCAGGGCATATTTAACTTCTTTTTCAATATAAGGCATCATGGCCATTCTTATTGAAACTATTTTTCTGTAATAATCTACAATCCCTCTTTTGTTCCAATACTTTTCTATGTTCCAGGGGGATCTTTCCGCAGATGGTTCCGGATCGCCGGAGGTCTCGGAGTGCCACTGAAAAATCGGCGTGAAAAGCGCAATCTGAAGGGATCTTATATATAGATCAACACTTGGAAGTTCCCCACTGAATCCCGCAATATCCCATCCCCAGAAAGGATTTCCGGAAATTGATACATTCAGTCCTGCTGTTATATTCGCTCTTAGCGCATCAAAATTAGAATCTTCATCTCCAACCCAGAAAAGAGAATTTGATGGCGATCTTGTATAGCCGGATCTGCTGAACAGGAGAGAGTCTTCATTTAAAATTTTCTTCGCACTTTCAAAATATTTTTCCGGATAGAGATTTTTCATCTTTGCCTGTGATAAATTCTTACCTCTGGTGCCTCTTAAATATAAATGTTCTCCCCCGTCAGTTTTAAATCCGGATATACCTAAATCATCCAAATATTTTCTTTTTTCAATCCACCATTCGCGAGCCTTTTCGTTAAAAAAATCGACCACATAACTTCCTTCAAACCAGCGCCCTTCAGGAATCTCGAAATCTTTCTCACCATTTTTTACCGAAAAGTTTTTTTCGGAAACGTATTTTTTATCATTTTTCAACTGTTCACATTCTTCGAATTTTTCCTTTTTTAAAATAGGGATATTCCATAAAACAAGTTTGATTCCTTCTGAAGATAATTTTTCCACCATTCCCTTCGGATCGGGCCAGGGATGTTCAAATTTAAAATCTTCAAGTTTGAAAAACTTGTCGCCATTTCCCGGCTCATATTCGGCACCATTGAAGATATAATATGTCTGTTCATCTGTCCACGCTTCTATCACAATAACCGAAGAAGGTAAATCCAAATCCTTGATGATTTTAAGAACTCTTTCAATTTTTTCCTGAGAGTTCCACTCATTAGCTGAAAGCCAGGGTCCGAAAGCCCAACTCGGAGGAATACAGGGGTTCGAAATACTCTGAATACGTTTAATAATATCGACAGGATTCTTTTCATTCCAGTAATGCAAGTTCGTTTTTTTCCAGATATCTCCCTGCGTATTTATATGTATATCCACTCTGTCATTCACAATTTCTATTTCCAACATATAACCTGTATCTATGAATATACCCCTTCCTTTTTTGGAAAAGAAAAATGGAACGGGTGCATATCCTCTTTTCCTTTGAACTTTGTACTGATCGAAAACCCAAAGGTAACGTTTGTCATTTTCCCTTGCTTTCAATGATTCGTAGTGTTCTCCAAAACCATAAAATGATTCGTCTTCAGTTTTTTTAAGCGACAATTTAACAGAAAATATATTCTTACCATCCGTCAACGCTTGAAGTTTCAACAACTCCTTTTTAAAATCTCCGTTGAAATTGAACAAATTATCCAGAGAATTTATATCGATATCCTTCCACTTTTTAACGGTGTATTCAAATATTGCTGATTTAGTTGCACTCTTTTTTCCCTGTCCGGTGCATATCCTGTATTTTATTTTCTCACCCGCTTGCCCATTAACAAATGTGGCCAGCCAATATGCTTTCCCATCTCTGGAATACTGGAACTGTGCCCTGATATCTTTTTTTACGGAATCCGGAAATTCGATCCAGGCACGCTCTCCTGCACCACCTGTACTGACAGAAAATTCTATTAAAACATTTTCCCCTTCCAGCGGGTCATTAGGAGTTCTTTCGCATCCATTAATTTTTATATAAGGATCATTCATTCCAAATGGGAAATGATTAATTTCTATCACAACTATCAACTCCTGCTCTAAAAAAGATTAGATTCTATAACCCTGTATATTCCTCCAAGTACCCAGGAATCTTCCCCTAATTTATCCTGATCAAAAACTATTTTCAGTGAGAGTCTGCCAAATGAATTCTTTTTAGCTATCTCAATTGATCTTTCCAGAAAGTATTCTTTAAATTCCATGGCTTCTCCTCCTATTAAAATGTAATCCGGGGAAAACAGGTTAATTATATTTTTTAAAGACAATCCCAAAAAATACGAATAATTTTCAAAAATTTTCACAAATACTTTTCTTTTCACAAGAAATCAACCCGCAAGAGGACCCCTATGATCTCAAGAAATTTAATCTACCCAAAATAATGGTAATTAAATAATATTTTCTTTGTTTTAAATCTTTTTAAGAAGTCATCCGAACTTTTTTGATATCATATTCGAAAAAGTTATCTCTTTTATATGATAGAATATTATCCTAATAACAGGGAATGGTGATTTTTATGTGGTACCCCGGTCATATTGAAAAGGCGAAAAATCAAATAAGGAAAAATTTAAAAGGTGTAGATGCGATAATAGAGATTTTGGATTCACGAATTCCTTATACAAGCAGAGCTTATGAGTACGAAAAAATATTCGGCGACAAACAAAAAATTATTATTCTGAACAAAATTGATCTTTCAGACGAAAAACTCACATCGGAATGGGTAAAATATTTCAAAAAAACCGATAAAATAATAAAAGCTAATTTGAAAAAATCCGATGCAAAATCGTTTCTTATAAAAAAAGTGTCTCCTCTGATAAAAAGTAAATTTATTGAAAAAAGAATAATGGTCGTTGGAATGCCTAACGTTGGAAAATCAACTTTCATCAACAGACTGAAGGGAAAAAAGGCTCTTTCCGTTGGTAACAGACCCGGAGTTACGCGGGGAGTCCAGTGGTTGTCTCTCAATAAAGAACTGATGATTCTTGACACCCCAGGTATACTTTATAAAAATGTTTACAACAAAAGTATTCTGGCTAAATTACTGGCTGTTGGTTCTATTCCCGTTGACAAAACGGATCTAATGGAAAGTTTTAAACTGGTCATTGATCTTTTGATAAACATGTATTCTTTCGATAAAATAAAACATATTTTTGGCGAAGAGAATATATTTGATAATGACTATGAAAAGCTGGTAGAAAATTATTGCTCCATAAAACGTTTTTTAGGAAAAAGCGGAACTTACGATATTTCAAGAGGAGTTATAAACTTTTTCAAGGAATTAAATGAAGGAAATTTTGGAAGATTTACATATGAGTCTATATCAGATATTCAGGATATCATATTGAATAAAAAAGATTATGACAGCAAATAAAAAAATCGAACAGTTTATATTTCAGAAATTTCAAAATTTTTTATTAAGAACAAAAAACAAACGGTGAAATCACCGTTTGTTTTTAATTATCCCGCTGATCGTATCCACAACAATACCTCTTTTTTCAAGTTCCTGTATAAAAGGATTTATCCCCACAGAATCCGAAGCGATGTGACCGGTTATAATGAGGTTTCCCTCGTTTATTTTTTTAAGCTTCAAATAATCTACATAGGAAATATGTATATAAATAACAGTATCAAATCCTGCTTTATAATAGGCTTTCGCTATCTCAACACCACCATTGGTTCCTCTTCCATGTGAAAAAATAACTCTTCCGGCTTTGGACAATGGATTTCCTATTCTGATCACAGAATCAGTTTTGGCATTTTTTATTTCGGAAATATCATTCAGCATATTATTCAATCTTTCCAGATTTATTTCTTTATCAATAAGACATGCATCGTCTATTTTGTCTTGAATAATTTTTCTTCCAATTTCATCACACGGCATGTGTATATTCATATACGGCATTTCTACCGCCTTTGCAAAATCCGGAATAATGGCATAATTAGAGCTGTGATTACCAAATTCGATTGCCAAAGCCTTTTCTTTTACCGCTGATTCGGCATCTTCAATGGATACACCATTATTGATCATCATTTCAATATTTCTCTTATAAACTTCAGATAATCCTATTCTGCTCCCCGTTGGATGATGTCCTATCACGAGATCATAACCTTTATTTTTCGCATAAAACAGGGTGGCATTATCTATATCAATTCCAAAAAGAATTTTCTTTATCTCACTGCCTTTCACATATATTTCCGTATCTTCAGGTATGTAATTCAAACCCGCCATCTGTAAGGCGAGTTCCATTATCTTATCGGTATTCACAATTATAATTCCAAATCATTCACATTTTCCAACCACTTTCTGACTTCATCTGAAACTTCAACTATGGAACCTTCATTGAAAGGATTCTTTAAACCGGCAACTTGAAGTAATTTCGTGAACGATTTCGCTCCTCCTTCTTTACATAATTTTAAATAGTCTTTCCACGCGTTTTCATGATTTTTATTATTCTTAACCCAGAACTGCAAAGCACAGATCTGCGCAAGGGTATAGTCTATGTAATAAAATGGAACCTGAAAAATATGCCCCTGTCTGAACCACATTCCTCCCCTGTTGAGAAAATCATTATCTTCGTAATCTCTATGAGGCAAATATTTTTTTTCAATTTCCCTCCATTTTTCCTTTCTTTTCTCTGGCGTAACCTCCGGATTCTCATAGACATAATGCTGAAATTCGTCTACAGTGACGCCATAGGGAATGAACAGTACCGCATCTGCTAAATGGGCATATTTGTATTTAAGTTCCTCATCTTTGAAAAAAAGTTTCATCCAGGGCCAGGTAAAAAATTCCATGCTCATCGAATGGATTTCACACGCTTCAAGAGTTGGAGCCAAATATTCAGGAACATTCTTGTCTCTACTGGAAAATATTTGAAAAGCATGTCCGGCTTCATGTGTTAAAACCCCTATATCACCGGCAGTTCCATTAAAATTTGAAAATATGAAAGGAGCTTTGAAATCATATATAAACGTGCAGTATCCTCCCGGAGCTTTCCCTTTTTTTGCCAGAAGATCAAGGAGTTCATTATCGTTCATGAATTTAAAAAATTCGTCGGTCTCTGTGGATAACTCGTGATACATTTTTTTACCATTATCCATTATCCATTCGGATGTTCCTTTTGGGGTAGCATTTTCCCGTTTTGAAATTTATTTTTTCATCATAATATTTTAATTCAGAAAGTTCCAATCTTTTTCTCTGTTTTTCTCTGAGTCCTGTCGCAAGTGGAACAAGATCCTTTAATACCTGTTCTCTGAAATTTTTCACATCATCAGCATTATAATCGGTTCTTTCCAATCTGTAATAAGCTAACTGAATAAAATTTTTAAATCCTAATTTTTTCGCAATTTTATCTCTGATTTTAACCAATTTATCATATATTTCATCAAATTTCCCCTCATTTTCTTTGAAGAAATTCATATAAATTTCATATGCCTCTTTCCTTTCCGCTCTGTTCTTAGATTCCAAAAAAGGCGTCATCTGAGATAAATTGTACTTCTCTCCCTTATACTCAATTTGAGCCGAAGAAGTTAATTTAACATATTCACTCACAAGGAGATTTTCTTCTTTCAAATCCTCCATGACGGCTGGGTCAAATGTTTTCAGTTTTACTTCAATTAAATTGAACAGATGATCACCATAGTGACCTTTCAGTTCTTTTTTAAATTTGGAATTATTCAACGCAAAATAGAATTTATGCTCCAGATCCTGAAACTTAGGAGAATTTTCATCAAAGAACTTATTCTCTTCATCATAAAACTTGTCCATCGTATCTATCGAATGTCTTACAGAAGAAAGCGTCATCATGGTTTCTATGTGTCCTCTCGCTTCATTCATCTTATCTATTATTTTTATCTGTTCAACTGTAGTCTCCGCTTCTTCAAAATCTTCTAATAAATTTTGCATATATGAGCCAAGGACATTCATGTCCGGTCTGATATATTCCATATCACTAAATTTATTCATGTTTTCCTCCTCTGTTTTCAAACAAATTCACTACCTTTTTTCAACTCTTCGGAAATAATAATTTGTTGGGGACATTTCGTTTCGCATAATTTGCATTGTATACAATTGGAAGCTTTATTTTCATCTTTGATGAATTGCAAATATGACTTTCTGGAACCTTCTTCATCATTAAAAATGAACGCATTGTTGTATTGCGTGAAACACTCCGGAATATTTACTCCTGACGGACAGGGCATGCAGTATTTGCAGTCGGTGCACGGAACTTGAATTTTAGATTTATAAAGCTCTCTGACTTTATTTATTAACTTTAACTCTTCCACCGTTAATTCGCTTTTTTCAGCTCTATTAGCAATTTCAACATTTTCCCTCAGTTGTTCCATTGAAGACATCCCACTGAGCACGATGGATATTCTGGGATCGTTCCAGAGCCATTTTAAAGCCCATTCAACCGGCGTTCTTTTGATTTTTGCTTTGTCCCATTCACCATTGATATCTTTGGGAATGTTATTCACCAATTTTCCCCCTCTGAGAGGTTCCATTATGACTATACCCATTCCTTTATCATAAGCGTATTTTAGCCCTTCCTGCCCCGCCTGAAAATCTGTATCATAATAGTTATACATAATTTGTGAAAATTCCCAATCAAAGCTGTCAACTATCTCCTTATAAAGATCTAAATCATCATGAAAGGAAAAACCTATATGTTTCACTCTTCCATCTCTTTTCAAATTTTCGAGAAATTTGAACAATCCATTTTCTTTCATGGTTTCCCAAAAATTTCTGTTTATCGAATGAATGAGATAAAAATCAAAATAATCCGTTTTCAACCTTTTCAACTGTTCTTCAAGAAAATAGTTAAAATCATCGTATTTTTTGGTCAACCAGCTTGGATACTTGGTTGCCAACAGAACTTTTTCTCTCAGGCCATTTTCAAGAACTTCTCCAACAAAAGGCTCACTTTCACCTTTGTGATAAGGATAGGCGGTATCATAATAATTTATTCCATTTTCGATGGCATATTGAATCATTTTTTTTGCTTCTCTTCTTTCGATTTCCCCATCTTTCCCCGTAGGAAGTCTCATACATCCGAACCCAAGTACCGAAACAACTTCACCTGTTTTTCCCAACGTTCTGTATTTCATAGGTTACACTCTCCTTTATCGATTCTTCGTATTCAATTATATCAAAAATGATTTTTCTGTCGAAATAGTTTCTAAAGCTAAATATTCTTTTTTAATCTGAAAATAACGTATAAACACGCTATAGATCCTCCCACAGCATCGGCCATCATGTCGGTGATCGTGTCATCCAGGGTTCTTATAGCTTCACTCTTAACAATCAAATCACTTATATAAGCATAGGATTCCCAAACGAATCCGGAAAATGTAGAAAACATGATCACAAAAAGAGCAATCAAAATATATGATTTGCTATCCTTATCCAGCAAAAAAAGAAGAAGATATCCAAGAAATCCCAGCATGAATCCGAATAGAGTATGGAGCATTAAATCCCACCACCATAAACTGATGGGGAAAAAATCCGTTATTATCAATAAAAAAAAGGATATGAAAAAGGAAACTACTATTATCTGAAGAATTTTTATTCTATCCAGAAAACTTAGATTTTCTCTGGATAAAAAACCAATGAACAGAGAAAAAAAGGAAGGGACAACCGTATACAAATTGTCATTAAAAATACTGTACAGGAGAACAATCACAAAAAAACATCTGAAAAAATAAATGTAGAAACTATATTTATCTTTATGACTCATTTTTAACCAATTTTTTATACCCATAAACTTTTACTAAATACAAAACAATCACCAAATTGAGTAAAAACACTATATATCTTCCTATGGCAATTTTCCAGAAGGGGAACATCCACGCCGTAAGACTGATCATATTATGATATAGAATGGTAGCCAGAACACTTCCTTTAGAATTATTATATATCCACGTGTAAATCAATGAGATGGTCATAGTTAAAATGATAAATTCCCATATTGGAACATAGTATTGAACAGTTCCCATAACGAAAAAAAGTGGCAAACACCAGAGACTGGTGAGTATTCCTAAAATCAAACTTGAATTGAAGGCATTAAACTTCTTTTGAAGTTTTTCCAACGCAAAACCTCTCCACCCGAATTCTTCGCCTATTGCTCCTCCTGTGAAAAACAATATGAAGAAGGTTGGAAATACGGATAAAGGATTCGTCAAAAAATCCGAATAAAGATTTTGATTAAAAAAAAGAGAAAAAATATAACCAACGAATGCTATTGTTAGAGGCAATCCAAAAATAAAAAAGAGAATTTGATTATTGAATTCCATTCTGAATCCCTTTTTCAATAATTTTCTAATACCGGATTTTCCATAAAATATCCCTGTAATAACGAAAGCGGAAAAAAATGGCATGAAATTCGCAAATATTCCCAAAAAAAGAAAAGTACCGTCTGTATTCATTCTATTTGAATTCAGAGCAGAAGGAATCCATAGCAACCATGAAAGGATAAAGGTTGTTAAAAAAAACAAAAGCAAAATCCTAAAATCGGAAATTTTATTTTTCAATTATCCCTCCAGAAAAATATACAAAATTCAGAAATATTATATCATAATAGAAAATTAAAGATAATTTTGGGATGTTTATATCCTTTTGTTTTAGACAATTATAAAATGAGATAATATATTTTTTTATGTTCGGAATTATTGTTGCATTATCTTTTTTTAGATGATATAATGTTTTCGCTAATGAGTTATAACACTCGTTTGATTCGCTAGCTCAGAAGGCAGAGCACTTGATTTTTAATCAAGGGGTCCCGGGTTCGAGCCCCGGGCGAGTCACCAGCGAGAGTGGCGGAATTGGCAGACGCGCTGGATTTAGGATCCAGTGAGAGGAAACCTCGTGAGGGTTCAAGTCCCTCCTCTCGCACCAGTTTTGCCACTCGTGAAAGGGTATGCGAATGTAGCTCAGTGGTAGAGCACCTGCTTGCCAAGCAGGGGGTCGCGGGTTCGAATCCCGTCTTTCGCTCCAATTAAATAATATTATCTCGTATAAAAAACGTCCTCTCAAAGGGCGTTTTTTATTTTGGTTCAAATCTTTAAAAATAAAATTTCCGATTATAAATTTTTCACCTAAAAATTAAAATGCAATTTTTCCCATACCAAAGAGTTTTTTCAAATTCCTCAGATTGTTTTTGAACTCTCATAAAATTCAAAATAATATATAAAAATTTTACTGTTAAAATTTCCCTTTTAAGGGGTGGAACAAATATAATTGTCTATTTTCAGCCCAATTACTAGTTCAATAAAAAAACTATCATTTACAAAATTGTTTTTTGCAGGTCATAATATGGAAAAAACTAAAATAAATCATATATATTGAGGTGGATTTATGGTTTTTTCAGAAAATCAATGCAAAGATGAAAAGAAAACAAAGCAACCAAAAATTAATAGAAATATTGCCGATTTAGAAGTTGATAACAACGTTTTATAATCATACTTCCTAAATTTCAAATATTTTTATGAAAAGAAGAAATATCTTCTTTAATTTTTTTGTGTCAATTTTTAAATGGCATGTTTGGTATAATAAAAAATACTAACTTTACTATCTTTTTCATGTATCGCCATTACCTCCCGGTAATGGTGCTTTTTTATTCTTCAAAATCATATTATAGGACCGGAAAGCGGGAAATATGAATATGTTATTGGCAAATCATTTCTGTCACTTCACTATTCCCTCTAAAATAATACGCATTTCTTGAAAACATAAGATATTTATTTGCAATATCACGAATTGTAAAGGTTGCAAGAAAAGATTTTACTTAATATAATAAATATATACGATTTTTATGAAAATCGGAAAGAAAGGTTTATAGTAGAACAGGTGAGTTTAATATAACTCGTTTATATGAGCCTAAGAAAGAGGGACACATAATGAAATATTTCAAAAAAATTTCCGGGAAAAAATGTTATCTTTCACCAATAAACGAAAATGATTTTGACCAATATACTGAGTGGTTAAACGATCTAAATATAACTAAATACTTATCACTTTCTTCAGTTAATATTACCCTGGAATCTGAGAAAAAAGCGCTGGAAACCTTATCCAAGGGTCACAATTACGCAATTATAGATTGCGAAACAGATAAACTGATAGGAAATATTGGGCTTATGGATATAAGCAATATAAACAGATCGGCAGAACTTGGAATATTTATAGGCAACAAAGATTTTCTTAGCAAAGGATATGGTACAGAAGCTATAGGCCTTCTGCTTGATTACAGTTTCAATATATTAAATTTGAAAAATATTATGCTGAGAGTTTTTTCTTACAATGTAAGGGCTATCAATTGTTATCAAAAATGTGGTTTTAAAAGCATAGGAAAAAGGAGAAAGGCTTATTTCTACGCTGGAAAATATCACGATATCATATATATGGATATTCTTTCCACTGAATTTGAAAGATCTCAAATAAAAGAATGAAAAAAATCACTTTAAGGGAAGCCCGTTTTATCGGGGTAATTCTTTTTTCCCTTATAATTGCCCTCGTTCTGGTGAATTCTTTAGATAACTTAAATCAAAAACCTGAAAAGGTTTTAGAAAATAATTCTGAGGATAACGAACAAATTTTCCCCATAGATATAAATGAAGCCGACCTGAAAACTTTAATAAAACTTCCCGGTATTGGAGAGAGCAAAGCAAATTTAATATTAGAAAAAAGAGAAGAACTCGGTAAATTTTCAAATCTTAATGATTTACTCCTCGTGAAGGGAATTGGAGAATCCACCCTCTCAAAAATGAAAGATCTTATTTGTATAGAAGAAACCGGTCAAAGTACATTCAAAAATGAAAATCTGATAAACATAAACACTGCATCAAATAAGGAATTGCAATCACTTCCGGGTATAGGCGAAGTAAAGGCAAAAAATATTCTAAATTACAGAAAAAATCACAAATTTACAAAACCGGAGGAATTACTTGAAGTAAACGGGATAGGAGAAAAAACCCTGGAAAATTTAAAAAACAAAATATGTATATCACGTACTTACAACTCTTCAGGTACTATAAAAAAAGATTATATACCGAAGATAAATATAAATAAATGCAACGTTGAAGAACTTAGAGAAATCCCCGGTATTGATGGTATACTTTCTAATAGAATAGTTAAATACAGAGAAATTTTCGGAAAAATACATGATGAGGAAGAATTAAAAAATATAAATGGAATCGACAATGCAACCATACAAAAAATACACGATTATATAACATTCTGAAAAGTATGAAATTATTTTTACATATATGCTGTGCGATTGATGAATATGTAACATTAAAAGCTATTGAAAACAAAAAACTGGAAATAAAAACATATTTTTATAATCCAAATATATTTCCATACGAAGAATATATCAAAAGATATCGTGATGTGGATTTTTTGAATAATGAATTTAATTTAAAAAAAATTGAAAGTACATACGATAAAAATTTTTTTATAGAAAAGACAAAAGAATTTTACAGGCAGGAAGAAAATTCATCAAGATGCGAGAAGTGTATTCAACTCAGGTTGGAAAATACTGCGAAAAAGGCCCTGGAAAATAATTATTATTCCTTTTCTACCACTTTAATGGCAAGTCCCAAAAAGATCTATGAAAAAATTTCTTCCATAGGTAATGAGATCTCGAAAAAATATAAAATAAAGTTCTTTTCTGAAAATTACAAAAAAATATTTCCTCAATCACTTGCCAGAAATCAAATGAAGGAGAAAATTTATATACAGAATTATTGCGGTTGTTTATACGGACTCATAAATCAAAATTTAAAAAGTATAGAAAGAGATAAAAAGGACTTTAAAAATTTATACGAGCATTTTTTTTCTTTTAAAAATTTATGGAAATTCAGAGGTAAATCCCTCGTTTATTCCGATTATTTACCTCCTCATCTGACGAACTTAAAACAATTGTTAGGAATAGTAAAACCTGGTAAACTCATTATAGATGAATATAATTCAAGAAAACTTGAATTATATTCTAAATGGTTAAAATGTCCTGGTTACAGTTGCCGAGTAGAAATTAGGAGATGATCCCTTGAATATTACAGATAGAATTATTGAATTAATTTCTAAATTGAAAATAAGTACAGGTTTAGATGTTTATGTGCTCGATGAAAATGAAATTCCCATCCTGGATTTACCCCCGGTAAAAATTCCTCCAATGTCCATCTCTCTGGCCAGAGGAACAAATTCAAGAAGCACAACAAATGTTAACAATATTCCTGTAACCGTAATTCCTATGCTTTTAGATTTTCAAAGATTCTATCTGATCTTAATAGGAAACACCGGAAAGGAAAATACAATGGATCTTCTTAAATTTATTTTTGAAGAATATGTATAGAGGAGATTTTTAATGGGTGCAAAAACAAATGTAAAACTGGAATTTTCAAACAAATTTAAAGGCATATTGTATGCAAAAAATGGAGAAATAAAAATAGGAATCGAAAAGGGAGAAGTCGTACCTTATGATATGCTCCTGGGATCATTGGGCTCCTGCCTTTATGCAACTTTCTTAGGAATCGCCAATAAAAAAAGAATAGATTTTAAATCCGTAGAAATAAAAATATCGGGAGAAAAAAGAGAAGAAATTCCGACAACGCTTAAAGAAGTCAAAATAAATATAATCATCACAAATGCCGAAAAAGAAAAGGGGTTGATTCAGGCCGTTGATTTAGCGGCCAAATATTGTTCCGTATTCAGCACAATATCTTCTGTCGCAAAAATTGATTACGATGTTGATTTTATATATACTTAATTTTTCATTATAGGTATTATTATCACTTTTTCTCTGTTTTTGTTAGAAATATACAGAAAATCTCCTCTTTTAAAGAGATAAAGATTTTGTGTTTTTAATCTGCTTATGGCAGAACGCAATAAATGTGGTTGAATTATGGTTACAAAATCTTCGAATCTATCTCTTGAGATAAACGTTTGAAATTCCGTTTCACCCAATTTCAAATAAACTCTTAAGCCATCTTTATCCGATATCAAGATAGCTTTATATCCTCTTCTGATAAAATTACCCACCTTTTTTAAACAATCCGAAAAAACCTTTTTCTTAATTACTCTTGATTGTCTATCATTAAAAATTTCCAGATCTTTAAAACTAGATTCATGAAGATTTTTATCAGTACAAAAAGAAATGAGAATTTTACCTGTTTTTATACCACCCTCAGAAATTCCTTCTCCAAAAAAAAGCTCTTCGGTTTTTATCTTTTCCATTGATTTCACTAAATGCCTGGAAGTGGTGTATGGTAAAACAAAATTGAAATTATCATCTTTTTCAAAAGAATACTCATAAAAAGATAGAAGAGTTATATTTCCACTATTACTCGAAAATAATACTTTGTCCCCTATTCTTTCAATATCAGCAGGTACTTCATCATAATTAATAGAAGAAACAAAATTTAATTTATCAATAAAATCTCTTCGACTTATTTTAAACAATTTTTCGAATTTTCTTTCCATTTCGGGAAATCCTTCCAAACAGCAATTTTTTAAAATCAATTGGTCCTCAGAGGTCTTAATTCTGAGATCCCTTTTATCTCCCTGAAAAGAAATGTACTCATCATCGGAACCTTTTTTGTCTACCAGGGATTTTATGTAATCTATCGAAATTATGTATGTCCCGCTAAAAGGGACTATATTAACCGTTGGAAAGTTTATTTCGATCTTTGCACATCCTTCAGATGAAAAGATTTTCAGTCCTTTATTGTAATACAGACTCATGAACCTGTACCCAGGCTCTATCGTACCCGAAAAATTTTCACATATCTCAATAATTCTTATCAAATCAACATTTTTTATACTGAATTCCATATAATAAATATTACCCAAAAAGATTCAATTGATCAAGTTCTGGCATCCCTTTCAATGAATCGAATTCACGCAAAACCTCAAGGGCTGTTTTATTGACAAGTGTTCTTTTCAAAAGATCCTCAACAGAACTGAAAGGTCTTTTGTCTCTCTCATCAATTATTGAAAAAGCGGCCTTGGTTCCCAAATTTGGTAATCTGTTAAAAGGAATACGCAGATATTTTTCATCTTCTATAACAAAATTATTCGCTTCCGATTTATAAAGATCAACCGGTAAAAAATTGTACCCCCTGAGAAGCATTTCCCTCGTTACCTCCAAACACGATTCTCTTGAAAAGTCCTTAACATTTTTATCCGAAAGGGCCCTCAACCTTGATAATTCATTATTAATAGCACTAACCCCGTTTATTGCAAGCTTTACATCGAACTCCGAACCCCTTATCGAAAAATAAGAAGCGTAATATGCTATAGGATAATGAACTTTAAAATATGCAACTCTATAACCCATACTTACATAAGCTGCCGCGTGTGCTTTTGGAAAAAGATATTTGATCTTATGACAGGAATCGATAAACCACTCGGGCACATTGTACTTTTGCATTAATTTTATTTCCTCATCATTCAAACCTTTGCCTTTTCTCACTTTTTCCATTATTTTAAAGGATTTTTCGGGATCTATCTTTTTACTTATCAAGTAGTTCATTATATCGTCTCTACAAGCTATTACTTGAGATAGTGTTACCCTCTTTGATGCAATAAGATCTTTTGAATTACTAACCCAAACATTCGTTCCGTGAGATAATCCTGATATTCTAACCAGTTCACCAAAAGATTTAGGCCTCGTATCTTCCAACATACTTCTAACAAAATATGTACCAAATTCCGGTACGCCCAGTGTTCCAACAGTGGTATTTATATTTTTTGCCTGGAGATTCAATTTGTCCAGAGAATTGAATATAGAAAGCGTATCGCTGTCGTCCATGGGTATCTTCGTGGGATCTACCCCTGTTAGATCACCCAGCATCTTAATAAACGTTGGGTCGTCATGTCCCAGTGCATCCATTTTTATTAAATCGTTGTGTATATACTCATATGCAAAATGGGTCGTGTATGTTCTTGAATTTTTATCATTGGCGGGAAATTGATATGGAGAAAATTCATAAATTTCTCTGTCTTTTGGAACGATAACCAATCCACCGGGATGTTGTCCGGTCGTTCTTTTTACACCAACAAGATTTTTTACAATCGTCCTTTTTTCCGCGTTGGTAAAGTATGTTCCTTTCAATTCTGTATAGGCATTGATGAATCCATACGCCGTTTTTTCCGCCAGAGTTCCTATCGTTCCGGCTCTAAAAACGTGATCTCTGCCGAACATTTCTTCTAAAAATCTATGTGCTCTTTCCTGATATTCTCCCGAAAAATTCAAATCGATATCCGGTACTTTTCCCCCTCCAAAACCCAAAAAAGTTTCGAACGGGATTCTCTGACCGTTTTTCTGCAAATCCATCCCGCAATGCGGGCATTCCTTTCTGGGTAGATCATAACCGGATTCATAATATGGTTCTTCTATGAACTCTGAATATTTGCAATTTGGACAAACGTAATGGGGTAACAAAGGATTAACCTCGGTGATTCCCATTAAATTGGCCACCAACGAACTCCCTACTGAACCTCTGGAACCGACTATATATCCATCCTCATTAGATTTTTTTACCATATCGGCTGCTATCAAATACAGTACGGCATAACCATTATCTATAATCGCATGAAGTTCAACTTCTATTCTTTCCTGAATAATTTCCGGAAGAGGCTCCCCGTATATTTTCCTGGCAGTTTCATACGTTATATTTCTTACTTTTTCTTCGGCACCATCTATTTTCGGGGGATTCAAAACACCTTTCACTGGAACTAATTCTTTTATTCTTGAAACTATTTTTCTGGTGTTATCAATTACTATCTCTTTTGCAATTTTTTCATCTTCGAAGATTTCATATGCTTTTTCAAGCATCTCTTCCGTTGTCCTTAAATATAAAGGAGGTTGCTTGTCAAAAGTTTTCTCTCTTCCTTTTTCTGCGGCTTGTATAACAGATCTGAATAATTCCTCATGAGGTTCTATATAATGAACATCCCCAGTCATTACAACGGGAATATTAAATTTTTTCCCAATACGATAAAATTCTATGTACATATCTTTCATAGTTTCTTTCTTGACACCTCCATAAATATCAAGAGGCATAATTTCTATGTAATCAAAATATTTTGCCGTTTCTTCCAATTCCTTTTCGGACACCGATGAAAGATACGTCTGAGAAAGCAATCCACTTACACAAGCCGATCCAATCAGAAGACCATTTCTGTATTTATCAAGAATACTCTTAAAAACTCTCGGAGTGAAATAGAAATCCTCCGTATGAGATATACTGACTAATTTGTAAAGATTTTTGAGACCGGTCTCATTTGCTGCCAACATTGTGATATGGTATCTTGGAGCTTTCTTATAAGCTTCTTTGTTTCTCAGAGAATCAAAGTCCCAAATTTTTTCAATTCCCTTTTTTTTAGCAATTTCCTGTAATTTTAAAAACATTTGTGCGGTCACTCGCGCATCTTCACTTGCCCTGTGATGTTCGAAATCTCCCAATTTAAAATAATTTATCAGTCTATCCAACGAATGACTTTTTAAATTCACAAGTGATCGTGAAAGAATTAATGTATCTATTATAGGCATATCCCATTCATCATTTATTTTACTTCTTATTACATTCTTTATGAATGAATAATCAAAATTCGCATTGTGAGCGACAAGAATGGTATTTTTAGAAAAGTCCAGAAAATCTCTCAATACTTTTTCATCGGACTCAGCATCTTTTACCATTTCATAATTTATTCCCGTTATTTCCGTTACTTTTTGAGGTATTTCCTGTTTGGGCTTTACGAAAGCGGAAAAGGTTTCAATTATTTTTTCACCCTGCATTTTCACCGCTCCAACCTCAATTATTTCGTTATCTATTGATTCAAACCCCGTTGTTTCCAAATCGAAAACGGTATAAACCGCCTCATCCATTCTCATTCTTTCATCTGTGAAATATTTATAAATCGGTTCAGAATCGTTCACTAAATACCCTTCCATTCCAAAAATAGGCTTTATATCAAATTCCTTCGCCGTAAAATAAAATTCAGGTATTGATTGAACCACACCGTGATCAGTCAGTGCTACCGAATCATGTCCCCAGTCCTTTAAGGTTTTAAACAACTTTTTTATATCCGTAGTAGCATCGACCATACTCATTTTCGTATGTAAATGTAGTTCTACTCTTTTCTCTTCACTCAGATCCTTTCTTTTTTTAAGAGATGATTTGCTCAAATCTTTAACACTTATGTATCTTTCCTTTATATATTTATCATTATTATCCAGAAAACCTCTAATGATAACTTCATCCCCTTCTGAAAGATTGTCAATAAGAATTTTCGCATCTTCACCCACAGCTTTACAAGTAATCGAACTCGTATAATCCGTTAAAACAAATGTTATAACATTGAACCTCCCCGTTCTTGAATCTATTTCAACAATTTCTCCGGAAACGGTTACTTTCTGGTCGTTTTCATTTATCCTGTTCAATGGTCTGGGAATCTCATTTATCCTTCTTCCCAATATAATTTTCTTGGATTTCTCTTTTTTAACCGTTCTGATTTCCTTTGCAATTTCGGGGGGAATTATATCTTCTTCTTTTAATTTGTTTTCTTCCAAATATATTTTGTAACTTATGCTCCTGGAAAAGTATTTCTGAAGATTTTCCTCAAGTTCTTTTTCGTGTTTGATTATAAAATCCTTTATAAATTCATTGGGGCATCCTATAAAAAATTTATCTTCTTTCAACTCAACTTTAGATACCATGAGATTGTCAACTAAAATTCTGGGTAACATTTCATAAAAACTCTCTATGTTAAATTCCATATTTTCATTTCTGTTTTCCAGATCGATCACTTTCACGAAGGAATTGAAATTTTTTTTAAAAAAACCTTTAAATTCATCATTCAGTTTCTCTAAATTCAACTCTTTATTCCTCTTTTGAACATAAAAAACTATTTCTCTTCTATTGGTATTTATATTAATTTTCTCAACTTTAAGTTCGTTATAATTTTCATCAGGTAAATATCCTGTAATTTTTTCATATAAATCACTCAGTTCCCTGTTTTTTAATTCTAAACTTATTACCAACTTTTTCACCCCCCAATGTAGATCTAGATGTGTATCTGCACCACGCTGCCGCTAAAGCATCGGAAGCATCATCAGGTTTCGGTGTTTTTTCTAAATTGAAAAAAAGCTTCAGTGTTCTTTGAATCTGTCCTTTTTCGGCTTTTCCATATCCTGTAACAGATTGTTTTATCTGGTAAGGAGTATATTCATAAATAGGAATTTTGGCCTGTTGCAAAGCCAAAATAGCAACTCCCGTAGCCTGGCTGACATGAATCGCAGTGGTAACATTCCTGAAGAAAAAAAGTTTTTCGATCGCCGATTCTTCGGGTTCAAACTCTCTGATTATTTTTTTTATATCGTTATATATATATACTATCCTTTCCGGCAGTTCCCAGCTAGGATCGGTTTCTATTACTCCGTAATTCAAACAGGAAACCCTGGAGCCGGTTATTCCTATTATTCCATAGCCCATTCTTCCAAATCCCGGATCGATTCCAAGTATTTTATAATTATAATTACTCAAACTGACACCTCCAATTATATTAAATCATAATAATTGAAGAAAAAAATTAATAATTAAAAAAGCGATCCTGGGGAAGGGATCGCTTTGGTCGTAAAATCAATTTTCCACAACGGGGAAATATCTTTTCGAACAGGGGTGGGGTTAGCATTTATACATTAATCGTGACATTGGGGTTCAACTATTTCTCCTATTTCATGATTATTGTAATCTACAATTGATTATTTTCGATTACCGTAATTTTACGTTTTGTTAAAATAACATGCGTATTCTTTCACTTTTATTTCAAAAACAACGAATATTATCAATAATAGGCTATAACTATCTTTAATCGTAGATATTTAAAAATAGTAATACAAATATTTCTCATCCAAAAATCGCTGTAAATTTTATTTTTCGCTTTAAGATATATATTATAATCGAATGAGGTGATCAAATTTTATGGAAAATATCGAAAAGCTGTTGAAAAAATTTAATGAAATTTCTTATTTGAATTCCGCTCTATCACTTCTTCAATGGGATCAAAGAACTTATCTTCCTCCGGATTCGGGAAGTGACAGGTCGGAAGTCATAGGATATCTTTCTTCTGAATATCAGAGAAAAAGCACTTCTAATGAAACAGAAGAAATAATGGATAAAATCAATCCGGATGAATTGAATCAAGTGAATAAAAGAATTTATAGCTTGATTTTCAGAAATTACAAAAAACTCAAAAATATTCCTCCTGAACTTTACTTAAAATATACAAAAGCAATTTCCAGAGCTCAGTTTTATTGGTTAAAGGCAAAAAAAGAAGAAAATTACGAAATTTTTAAACCCTATTTAAAGGACAACATTGAACTATCTAAAGAAATTGCTGCCGCGAATGGATACGTTGAAAATCCATATGATTATTTTCTGGATATTTATGATTATGGAATAACAGAAAGCAAAATAGAAAATCTTATTTCTACCTTTAAAGATGATCTCATCGATTTAACAAAAAGAATTTTTGCTTCCAGGCAAGTTGATGATTCTTTTCTGTATAATAATTATTCAATCGAGACTCAGAAAAAACTCTGCAAACATATTTTAAAAAAATTTCTGTTCGATTTTAATAACGGCAGATATGATGAATCAGAACACCCTTTTACAATTTCAATAACAAGAGATGATGTGAGAATAACAACAAAATTCAATCCCAATAACTTTACTTCATCTCTTTATGGAACGATTCACGAATGCGGACATGCTTTATATGAAATGAATATCGATAAAAGTTATAAATGGACTCCGATTTCCCAGGGCGCATCTTTTTCTGTTCATGAATCTCAATCAAGACTCTTGGAAAATCTCATAGGAAAAAGCTTTCCCTTCATCAAATATCTATTTGACAAAATAAAATTTTATTTTGAAAATATGCAACAGATAAAATTAATGGACTTTTATAAAGCCATCAACGCCGTTAAAAAACAACCAATAAGAATCGAGGCTGATGAAGTCACCTATAATTTACATATATTTATAAGATTCGAACTCGAAAGTGCCCTTTTGAAAAATAATATAAATTTGGATGATTTGCCCAAAATATGGAACGAAAAAATGAATAAATACTTAAATATCGTTCCCGAAAATTATTCGGAAGGTATTTTACAAGATATTCATTGGGCAGGTGGAAAATTTGGATATTTTCCATCGTATATGCTTGGGAACCTGATCTCTTCACAATTTTTTCAAAAATTGTTATCGGAAAAGAAAAATGCTTTCGAAACTGTAAGTACCGGAAACTTTGAAGAAGTAATAGACTGGCTCAAAAATAATGTTTATAAACATGGGGCTTTATATGATACGGAAGAACTCATTAAAAAGGTTACAGGCCACACTTTATCTTCCGAATCATTTATGAATTACTTAAATATAAAATATTACGAAATTTATAACATTTCCTGAGGTGTTAAATAATAAATGATTTTTTTTATTGTATCAATCATTTTTCTGGGAGCATTTATTTCTATTGGCATAATATTTTCAAATTTGGCAAATAAGCCAAAAACAAAGGATTATGACTATACAATTAATTTTGGCGTTGAAAACGGGGATTATACACGGGAATATATCGACAATCTTAAATATGAAGAGGTCAATATATCTTCTGAATTTGGTTATAAGCTATATGGCAAATTCTTTGAAAAACCAGGATCAAAAAAAGCAATCGTTCTTGTTCACGGCTACACATGGACCCATGCAGGAACTATAAAATATCTTGATATGTTCAGAAAAAAAGAATACAATGTTCTTCTGTTCGACAACAGGTATCATGGATTTAGTGGTGGAAAGTTTACAAGTTTTGGCTTTTTTGAAAAATATGATTTGAAAACGTGCATTAATTGGCTTTTTGAAAAATTGGGCGAAAATGCAAAAATAGGTGCTATGGGTGAATCCCTTGGTGGAGGAACGGTCATTCAATATTCTGCCATAGATAATAGAGCATCTTTCATTATAGCCGATTGTCCTTATTCAGATTTAAAAAAACAATTAGGATATAGATTAAAGAAAGACTACAAACTTCCTTATTTTCTTATAATACCAATTACCAGTTTAATTTCAAAAATAAAATTTAAATTTTTTTTTGGAGAAGTTTCACCTATAAAAGATATTAAAAATAGCACCATTCCTACTCTTTTAATACACGGAAAGAAAGATGATTTTGTACCCACTTCTATGAGTATAGAATTATACAACGCAAAAAATATTGGGAAAAAAGTATTATATCTGGTTGATGATGCAAGGCACGTCGAATCTTTTGCAACAAACAGAAAAGAATATGAAAAAACTATCTACAATTTTTTAGAAAAAAATAATTTATAACCTTCTTTGAAATTTAATAAATTCTTTTGCAAGATCCGGATCAAACTGATATCCAGCTCCTTTTTCTATTTCTTTTGTGGCCAGAGAGGAAGATAAAGCGTTTTTATAAACTCTAAAATTTATCATTGCATCATATGAATCAGCAATATTTATTATTCTTGAATACAATGGTATCTCTTCTCTTGAAAGGTGATCAGGATATCCGTATCCATCCCACCTTTCGTGGTGATGCTTTATGGAAGGAAGTAAAGCATTAAAATTATCAAAAGCGTCAAATATACAATCTATCAAATAAGTATGATTCTTTAACTGTTCTCTCTCTTCTTGAGATAATTCTCCCGATTTGTTCAGAATTTTTTTGGGGACAAAAATCTTCCCCAAATCATGAGCAAAGGCAGCCCAATATATTTCATTCTGATCACTTGGAGACATACCTATTGTTCCCGCAAATCTTTTTGAATAAAAGGCTACTCTGCTGCTATGTGCATATTCAAAAACATTTCTGGATTCCCAGATATTAACCAGTTCCGATACCAAATGACATTCTTCTTCGAATGTAAATTGTTGATTAGATACCAATACAGAATAGAAAAAGAATTTGCTGAGAAGGATGAAATCATTAAGATCATACAATTCAAGATCTCTTTTCAGTTTAAGAATTTTTATGTCCACTGCAGACATATTATCACATTCAAAACGTATTACAACCTGACTCGAATTGTTCAAACCATAACAACTTAAATTACAGGTATAAAAATCATCTATAAAATCAAATTTCCTGAGAGGTATATTAATTCTAAAAATAAGATCTAATTCCCCTATCTGTGTCTGGTCATTTAATAATACAGAATCTTTGTAAAAACTTTGAAATGGTAAATTTTCAAAAATCTCATACGTTTTCAGCACTTTATTCATATCAAACTCCTTCTAAGTAATACTTCACCCTATTCCGTTTTTTTCTATTTTCACATTTCTTATAATTTTTTGATTTCTGAATCAACTTAAATAATTAACAATCACCATTCAATGATTAATTCTTCTGAATTATAAATATTTTCCATAACATTTTTTGTTTCATTGATGATCTGTTCCTCAGTATTTTTTAAATCTATATTTTCCATTAATTATTTCCCCCTTCTACCACTCTAAAATTAACTCTTCTGAACTGTATACATTTTCCATTATTTTCTTTGTTTCTTTTACAATCGATTCTTCCGTATTTTTTAAATCTATATTCTCCATAAATATTCTCTCCCTTCAAATTTCAAACAAGCAAGATCTCTCACAGATTCAAGATTATCTATATCATCAGGATCATAGGCAAGTGCTCCTTCAAATCTTTCCGAGAACATTTTCGCCCCGATATTGTCTATATCATCAGGATCATAGGCAAGCGCTCCCTCAAATCTTTCCGAGAACATTTTCGCCCCGATATTATCTATATCATCAGGATCATAGGCAAGCGCTCCTTCAAATCTTTCCGAGAACATTTTCGCCCCGATATTGTCTATATCATCAGGATCATAGGCAAGCGCTCCCTCAAATCTTTCCGAGAACATTTTCGCTCCGATATTGTCTATATCATCAGGATCATAGGCAAGCGCTCCTTCAAATCTTTCCGAGAACATTTTCGCCCCGATATTGTCTATATCATCAGGATCATAGGCAAGCGCTCCCTCAAATCTTTCCGAGAACATTTTCGCCCCGATATTATCTATATCATCAGGATCATAGGCAAGCGCTCCTTCAAATCTTTCCGAGAACATTTTCGCCCCGATATTGTCTATATCATCAGGATCATAGGCAAGCGCTCCCTCAAATCTTTCCGAGAACATTTTCGCTCCGATATTGTCTATATCATCAGGATCATAGGCAAGCGCTCCTTCAAATCTTTCCGAGAACATTTTCGCACCGATATTGTCTATATCATCAGGATCATAGGCAAGTGCTCCCTCAAATCTTTCCGAGAACATTTTCGCCCCGATATTGTCTATATCATCAGGATCATAGGCAAGCAATCCTCTTCCGGACTCAAGGTTATCTATATCAGGCGGATCGTAGGCGAGCAATCCTCTTCCGGACTCAAGGTTATCTATGTCAGGTGGATCGTAGGCGAGCAATCCTCTTCCGGACTCAAGGTTATCTATATCAGGTGGATCGTAGGCAAGCAATCCTCTTCCGGACTCAAGGTTATCTATATCAGGTGGATCGTAGGCAAGCAATCCTCTTCCGGACTCAAGGTTATCTATGTCAGGTGGATCATAAACCCTATTAAGATAATCATAATTACTCGAAAACAAATCTAAACTAACAGCATCAGAAAAAAACAAAAATTGAAAAGACAAAAATACAAACAAAAATAAAAATATTTTCGTCGATTTTAAGAAAAACCTTCTCACATCGACACCTCCCTTATTCTAAGGATACAACTCTTATTTTGATTGTCAATTTTATAGCCTTTCATAACTCTTTGTTCATGGGCGATGCAAAAGCAGCAAATTTATACGTTTGATTTTTTTTGTAAAATTGTAGTATAATTACTCAGGCATAATCTGTAATTAGCTTATAGAGGTGTTTTTTGAATAACAGACTTTTCAATTTCGCAAAATTACTTTTTGATAACGGTTCTTTTTCGAATCCGTTTATAATATATTTACTTGAAGTTGAGTTAAAGAATTGTTCTTCGGACGAGGAAAAATCATGGAAATTTTTCATAAAGGCTTTAAACGTGGAACACACGCGTAATTATGAGAAAAGCTTCAAGTACATTGAGACAGCAGAACATTTCGAAAAATCGAAATCATTAGAGTTTTTAATTAATTCCAGAAAATTAAATATGTATTTGAAAATGAAAGATTTTAAAAATGGAGACAGGCTATACAACTATTTAAGAAAAAATCTACACAATGTTCCTCCAAATATAAGATATGATTCGGTTGTCGTAACAACTTTGGGATATTGTTCTCTCAACGATTCTTATGAAAATTGTCTCGGTAAGCTTAAATTAAAAAGTGTTAAGGACAGCGCTCTGGCTTTTGTAAAGATCAATCTTGGAAGAGAAAAAATGAAAAAAGGAAATAGCAGAAGTGGAATCCAAGATTTTATAACCGCTTATAAAGTTTCAAATAAATGTTTCCACGTTTCGGGTATGCTTTTATCCCTGAATGCAATTGCATGGTATATTTATCAGAGTCATCCTCTTCTTTCCCGCATAATAATTGAAAAAGCCGTTACAATATTTGGGAGATTTTTTGATAGCCAAAGACATTTCTATATAATTCATACATACTTCAGTGTTCTTCTTATCAATAATTGCGATGAATTGATCAAGATATCCCGTTTAATCATCTCCTTTTCTAAAGAAATATCCAAACAGGAAAAAGAAATGACAAAAAATGTTATAAATAAATCCATCGAATTAGATCAAATAACATGTAGTGAGAGCAATACTTATAAAAATACTAAAAAACTTCAGAAATTCCTTTTAAGCAAAATTGATAATATATCTGAATTCAGTAGAAAAACGGGTATTCAAAGAAAAACTATCTCTGAAATAATAAACGGAAAAAAGAAAACAATTAATTCCGCTACTTTAAATGGGTTATTGAGTAACATTAATATTGAAAAGGATATTCTTCATTTACCCTTTGCGGTAGCACGAGAATCATTTAAGTCCAGAGAGCTGTTCAGTGCAAAAATGAACCTGAAATATCTGAACTCATTACCAAAAACAGACAGATTATTTCTAATCTTTAAAACTTACAGTTGTTTATACAAAAGAAAACACTTCATAAAAAAACTATGTAGGAAAGGATCCATTGATTTCTTTGTAAAAATTATCATCTCTGGAACTAAAAATATTGATTATCTGGAAAATAGAAGTGAATGGATCAAATTTCTTTATTTAATAAGTAACCTGAACACATTTGAAAAAGCCAGATTTTCCCTGATAGACAATTTTTTCGCCGATTTAAACAAGAAATACAAAGAAAAGTTTATTAACAGATATTTTTTTCTCGAAGAAGATATCAGGGAATCCATAGATAATTTCATCAGAAACTATGTCAGATATTCCAGAAAATGGGGAATAAAAATTGACAATGAAGATTACAAAGAAATCTTCAAAATCTTAGGCTTGAAAATTCAACCTGGTATTATTTCATTGTTTTGTTTTAAAAGCAAAACCGAAAGAAAACGTGTTTTCAATTTTTTGGAAGAAATTACTCTTGTAGAAAAAAGCAAAATAGTATACTGTAATTCATAATTTTATAACTTTACCATTTGGTATTCTTCTGCACCCTAATGGGTTAATATCAAAATAGCAAAATTTTTCTTCGACTTTTTCACTGGCTATCATCCTAAAATTGTTGAATTCTATCAAAAAAAGATCGTGTTTATAATCATGTTCATCGTATACCTTTTTGATACACCATATGTTTTTGTAGTCCGTAAGAACAGAAATTAAAGATGTATACTTATATCTTTCCGAAATAAAATCTGAAGTACTCCTCAAAGCTTCCTCGGGGCTCTGATTAATTAAATTCGATAACAATATCCTGAAATATTTTTGAGTATCGATTTCACCTGGGCAGTTAGAAAAATCATTTATTGTTCCATTGTGGATAAAAGCATAATTTATACCATTTGCAATTCCTGTGAAGGGATGAACATGATTGAATCTCGGTTTATAACCATTCGAAGTCGATGCCTTTCTTGAATGAAATATTCCTGCATTAGCCATCTTGCTGTCTGTTTTTTCTTCCTCATAAATACAATTCATAGATCTGAAAGTCCATGAATTCAATTCATCAAAAACAACATATCCATATCCATCTCTGTGAGGATAATTATAACCATATTTTGAAATAAAAGTTAAATAATTCAAAAACGGTTCTGTATTCATTTTTATATCACTTTTAAAAGCCACTATTCTACACATTTTTTACACCTACAAAAATTTTTCATATTTTAGAAATTCTCTCGATAAATCCGGATCGAAATGGGTTCCACTACCCTCATGTATTTCTTTAAGAGCTTCAAGCGTGGTTTTTGCAAATTTGTACACTCTAAAGTTTGTCATAGCGTCGTATGAATCTGCCAGACTTATTATTCTCGAATAAAATGGAATATTATTTTCAAGCAAATGATCGGGATAACCTGTTCCATCCCACTTCTCATGATGGTGCTTTATTATTGGCATAAATTTAGAGAAAGTATTAAAATAAAAAAATATTACATCCGCATTCTCACTGTGTTTTTTTATAATCCTGTATTCAGAATCGGAAAGAGGTCCGGGCTTATTCAAGATTTTTACCGGCACTAAGATTTTACCTAAATCGTGTGCCAATGCCGCCCAATAAATCTCATTTACTTCTCTTTTTGACATTTTTAGTTTTTCAGCAAAAGTTTTAGAATAAAATGCAACTCTTCTACTATGGGAAAATTCGAAAAAATTTCTTGATTCCCAAATATTTACAAGCTCTGTTATTATCTCCGATTCCTGACTAAAATCTAAATCGTATTCCAAAGCAATTATTATGTAAAAGAAAAATTTGCAGATCAATACAAAATCATTCAGATCAAAAATTTGAATGTCACTCTGTTGGTTTTCAATGACAACATTTACCAAACCCACTTTATAAAAGTTATAAGACATAACAGTTACTCTTTTAATCCCATTAAAAAATGATTTCAAAGAACTATTCTGTAACTTTTTAAAAAAGGAAAATTGTTTCAATGGTATGTTCATATCGAATAAAAGCTTATAATTTTCAAAATTCAAGCTTATATCCGTATAGCAATAACTTTTTCCATCAAAAGCCGAAAAGGGAAGTCCTTCAAATATTTTTCGAATGTTACCCCTACATTCCATTAAAAACTCCTCAGTAAACCAAAAATAACACTTATATATTTTATGTTAACATGATTTAAACAACCTAAAAGAAAAAAACTGTGAACTGTATGTTAAAACCAAAAAAATACGAATGAATCAATGATTTGAATCGTATTTTTCTTTCTTTTTAAAATTTTTTTTTTAATTTTACTATCAAAAAAAATACTGCCGAGTAAGGCAGCATTTTTAAAAATTAAATTTTGTATTTTTTTATTTTGCACCCATTTCCTTCAAATATTCGGAAATTTCAGTGAATTCATACGCTTGAGATAATTGTAAAGGAGTTTCTCCCCACTCATTTTCCGGATCAAGATTAGCTCCTTTTTCAACGAGGTACTTTACAGACTGCAAATCATTGTTTTCTACAGCGGCGTGTAATAGAGTGTTACCAGAAATATTTTTCAGATCTATATTTGCTCCATATTCAATCAATAAATCGGCTCCCTCGTAATTCGCTGCACTCAAAGCCCAATAAAGTGGTGCCTCTCCGTAGTCTGAAAGTTTATTTATATCCGAAACCGCTCCCTTTTCAATTAAATATTTTGCAAAATCCAAATATCCTTCTTCGCCAAAATATATAACGTAAGAAAGTGGTATATTACCGCTATAATCACTAACATCTTCATCGGCCCCATACTCAACTAATAAATCGTACACATCCTTATCGCTATAAGATGCGGCAAGCAAAAGCGGAGTTATTCCATTCATGTTGTAAATATTCACCTCTGCGCCGTTCGTAATTAAATAACCAAGCATTTCAGTATCTCCGGCGTCTATAACATTGAAAATAGGAGGGTCGTCGTTTTCTCCTGAAAGGATATTCAAATCAGCACCGTTTTCAACCAGATACTCTACCAGTTCTGGTTGATAGTAGTAAGTTGCCAAATAAATGGGGGTTCGATTATTAATTTTCTCATCGATCTTTCCCTCTTCAACGAGTTTTTTCACAAATCCAAGATCCCCTAATTCAAATGACTCCACTATATAGGCTTGGCTTTCTGCCCCATAATTCATTAAAGTTCTCTCAATATCATCATACCCGTAGTATTCTGCAAGCATTATCGGTGTTTCTCCATATGAGTTTGCTTTATTAGCGTCGGCTCCATAATATAATAATAAATCAACCAGTTCTTTGTCTTCGTTGTATATAGCATCAAATAGAAATCTATCGTAATTTTCGTCTTCAATATCCGGATCTGCACCATTTTTGAGAAGCAATTCGATCATATCAGGATCAGCATAATAAGCATTTGAAAGCGGCGTATATCCATATGAATCAATAACATCAGGATTTGCACCGTTTTCCAATAAGAATTCAACCATTTCATAATTGCCATTATACGAAGCTGCAAGTATAGGGGTTTCTAAATCCTGATTTGTTATTTCGATATTTGCACCCATATCCAAAAGATATTCGGCCATTTCCAGTGTTCCGTATCTAGCCACTGTAATCAATAAAGTATCACCTATCCAACTATCAACTATATAATCCGGATCTTTATCTACCACGGCCTCTTTGAATTTTTCAAAATCTCCGGAACTTATAACAGATGAAATATCACTTGTATCTATATCATCATTCGCCCCATATTCAATCAAAAGATCAGCGATATCACTGAGTTCATAGATTTTTGCAATATACAACACCGAGTCACCATAGGAATCAACACTGTTAGGATTTGCCCAATTATCTAGAAGTAGTTCCACCATATTATAATCACCGTTCATAACGGCCAAATAAAGAGGTGTTTGTTCATCAACATTCAGAGGATCAGGATTAACCCATAAATCCTCAAGAAGATATTCAGCAATATCGTATTGCGAATTGGCTGCTGCAACATGAAGAGAATTTTCATCTAACCAGCTATCAACTATCGCTTCGGGATCAAATCCTTCATCAATTTTTGTTTTAAAAGCTTCAATATCACCGGAAATTATTATGTTATAAATCTCGTCGCTGCCTTCTGTCACATTTATATCCACTTCTTCTGCCCCGTATTCCTTCAACAATTCAGCCACTTCATCATAACCATACATTGCAGCATTATAAAGGGCACTTTCACCGAAAGCATCTTTAATGTTGGGATCGGCATCATTTTTCAGCAAGAGTTCACAAAGATCATAGTCCCCGTATGAAGCCGCTAAAATTAATGCCGTTTGCCCATAATAATTCAATACATCCGGATAGACATCAAGTTCTTCAAGTAAATATGTAACTATTTCAAGCTGATCATATGCAGCGGCAACATGAAGGGCGGTTTCCATATTCCAGTCATCAATCACCGTTTCGGGATCGAATCCTTCGTTTATTTTATTCCTGAAAGATTCCAATTCCCCATTCATTACCATATTAAAAACTTTTTCTGTTTCAGGAATTTCCACTTCTTCAGCTCCATATTCCTTCAATAACCCTGCAATATCATCATACCCATAAGAAATGGCTATATATAGAGGGGTTTCTCCATAATCATTTTCGATGTTTGGATCCGCTCCATTTTCGAGCAATAATTCTGAAAAATTATAATTTTCATATAAAACGGCCAGATATAAAGGGGTTTGATTATAGTAATCAAGAGGATCAGGATATACATGAAGTTCTTCAAGCAAATATTTAACTATTTCAAGTTGATCATATATAACAGCTATATGAAGCGCAGTTTCCATGTCCCAATCATCTATTATCGATTCTGGGTTAAAGCCTTCATTCACTTTATTTTTAAATGATTCTAATTCTCCATCGATTATCATATTCAGAATTTCTTCATTTCCAGAAGCATTTGAATTACTGTAATCTGTAATGCTGAAATCGTTAGCTAACGTAAGATACATTTCTATAAATTTTTTCAAATTCAAATGCAGATTTATTTTTAAATCACCTTCACCGTTGAAGCCTAACGCTCCTTCTCCATATTCTTCTGCAAATATTAAAGAGTTTATTGAAGCGTACGATTCCTCCAGCTTTTCAAAAAACGCAGGATGAACTTCCGATAATTTTGGAGAGTTTTCATACAACGGTCTCTCATCCGGAACGGGTGCCCCTATCTCAAGCCAATTTCCGGAGTCACGTCCCATAATATATGCGTTTCCATCAGACATGAAGTATAACCCATCATTCAATTCTATTTCCGAACCCAATTCTTCCGATAATAATTCAATTGCTTCAGAGGCGTTATCAGTTTTAAAGAAAATCTCTAAATCTTTTTCTCCTGTGGTGTCAAACCATATTTCAGGATAATTAGCAAATTTTAAAAAAACAGGAATTATTTCCGAAAGTATATCCAATGATTCTATACTTTCTACAGCATCAAGAACATCGTCCAGCGGATCAAAATTACCCAGCACATCTGAAATATTTTCAGGTGAAAAATTAATTTTACCCGTTGAAATTAACAGATTGAATCCTTCCGGAACGGGTAGATTTCCATACGTATCTGTATCTCTTGCACTGTTTATTGTATAAATTCTATCAACATCTGTATCGTATTCCAAATCGGCAAGAAAATCAAAATAAAAGTTCATCTCTTTATCAACAGATATCACAAAAGATTCCGCCACAGGAAAACCATATATGATATCGGCCGCTTTCAGAAAAATCCCATTAATTTGAAATCCTCTGTTCATAAAAGTTATCAATCCATCTTTTTCTATTATATTTTTGAAAAAAGGATAATTCGTTTTCAATCTTTTGTCTTCAAACTCTTTTGCATCCATTGACTTTCTAAGAAGGTGTTCATCTGTCGATAGAATCGCATAATCATTATCCTGCATAAGGTAAAGGTTTTCGGTTTTTCCGTTTATAGTAATTCTATAAATCAAAATTGGATAATCCTGCATGTTTATTTCTTCTCTTTCAAATGTTCCCTTACTTTCAATAAATGGTTTAAAAGTACTTTGAACAAAATTATCAATAAATTCTGAATTGAAAACATTATTTATTAAAACTAGATCTTGAGTTAAAATAAACGGTATTATCGCTTCCTCATCTTTAAAATCAAAATCAGAATTTAATAAGCCTGAAGACAGAGCCAGAGAAGTATTACCAAACAGCAATATCTCCGCTCCCTGCGCCGTATTTAAAGCATTTTGCAAATTTTCATCCATTGTACTTTCTCCCATATAGGTCGAAAGACCTTCAACCGCTTCCAAAAGAGGATCAACATTACCCACACTTAAAACAAACTCCGTTCCACCAGGAACATAATCGTAAATGTTATTTCCAACACCAATAAATGAAATAACCAAAAACAAGATAAAAAAAATAAATTTTTTCATAACACTCCCTCCTAAATATATTTAGTTCTTTCATTCTATGATAAATAATATCAAAAACCTTTTATAAAACATAAGTATTTCATCAGTCCAAATTTTTCAATAAGCAATAAAATTAGACGTAAAGTCTAAAAAATAGTTTTGCTTTTTGCCAGCAAACCAGCAAATCAATTCTTAATCAGCCAAAATTAACTTCAGTATATTGGAAACTTGTTATGATAAAATCTATACAATGAGATATCTTATTATTTGGGCTTATTATTTTAATTTCAAACCAATTCGCCTCAAAATCAATCAATAAGATATAACGACAATATTTTGCGAGGTTAAAATATGATTCTATTAACTGCATTCGATGTTTTTGGAAAAAATACGATTAATTCATCTATGGAAGTTCTTAAAAAATTGAACACCCGACAAATCACTACATTGATTTTACCAACAAAATTCATTGAATCCTTCAACATTATAAAAAAGAAAATAGAAAAGATCAATCCATCCGCAATAATAATGATGGGACAGGCAGGCGGGAGAACCTCCATATCCTTTGAAAAAGTCGCGCTTAATCTTATCAGTGCCAGAATTCCTGATAATAATGGCTCTAAACCAACAAATGAAAAAATATTCAGTGATACCCCGGAAGGATATTTTTCCAATGTAGATTTAGAGAAAATGACTCATCATTTAAAAAAAATACAGATTCCCTGTTATATTTCCTATTCTGCGGGTACGTATGTATGTAATTATTTGTATTATTGCGTTTTGAATTATATAATGTCATATAATCAGTCTATTAAAGTAATTTTCATCCATTTACCTTTTTTAACAGAACAAGTTACTGATAATCCAAATATAGCATCTGCAAGCAAAGATTTTCTGACTGAATCTATTGAAAAAACCATTGATTATATTAGAGAAAACGAGGTGTAAATCATGAGCTACAGTATAATTTTATATATCGGAATCGCTATCTCACTTTTCCTGGGAATCCTTTTTTCTTACTTTGGAACCAAAATTTTTAATAAAATCTTACCATTAGCGGCTTTCGTTATCTTCGGATATTTTGTTTCCTTTTTCTTTTTCAGCATGGGACAAATTCCAGTTTTAATAGCTTTTGCCATTGGTGGAATTGTCGGAGCGCTTTTTGCCGAACCGCTTTTCAATGTGATAATATTCCTACTCGGATCTGTAACCGTTATTTATACGCTGCTATACTTTGGATTTTATTCTGACAATCCCTGGTTATCCTTTGTTTTCGCAATAATTGGTGGAATAATTGCACTATTACTTCAAAAAATTATCATTCTGATCGGAACCGCTGCATTAGGAAGTGTTTTGGTTGTTGGATCAGTTATAACAATTTTCACCGGAAATTTTCCTTATTCGGGAATCGATAATTCTTTAAAGCTCAATAACTTCAAAATGGATTTTCAAAATCTAACGCAAAACGCTACGAATCTCAGAAATTCCTTTTCAGATTATTTTGATAAAATTACCGAAGAAACAAAAAATTTCAATTTTCTGGGAGAACAAACATACTGGATAATATTAATCGTTCTTTTAGCAATCTTTATAACTGGATTGGCAATACAAATAAGATCAATAGTTAAGAGTAAGAATAAAAACAGAAAAAATAAAGCTTCTGGGGATTTTTCATCAAAAAACCCTTTCGATAATTCTGAAAATACCAGATATTATAACAATATATCGGAACCAAAATATCAGAATGAAAATTTTGGAGATAAAAGGGAGTGATCAGATATGTATATAACCACAGACATTCTTTTTATAATTACAATTATTGCAGGCCTGTTTTTTTGCTATTTTGGAAATAGAGTCTTAACAGGATTGGTGGCGGTTGCCGGTTTTTTCTTATTTGGTTTTATTGGTTTTTTCATTTTTTCTTCATTCACAGGCGGATATATTCCTATAATCGGAGCCTTGGTGGCAGGTGTGGCAGGATTGTTTCTGGCTAAACCTTTAACTTATTTGATTGTATTTCTGTTAGGAGCTTTCGGAGGTCTGACAATTGGGTTGCTGGTTGGTATTGCTGCGGATAATTTAATAATAGCCATCGCTTTTTTCGTGATAGGCGGAATATTGGCTGTAATCTTTAAGAAGATAATAGTAATTATATCGACCGTTCTCATCGGTTCTACTTCCATTATGTTTGGCATTGTTGGTTTTTCAGTAAAAAATAGCCTGATAACTAATCTTTCTTATCCAAAGGTTTTTTCCGGTATCGATAATGTCAGCGTAAATAATTTAAACGATTTTACTTCTCTCTGGAAGGATGTGTGGGAAGGATTAAAAGATATTTTTACTCAGTATGTCGAAGGAATACAGGCGGATCCTTCCATAGGAAATGTTCTGGTTTTAATTCTCATACTTTTTATTGCATTCATAGTTACCGGATTGTTTTTACAATTTAAATCCGCAAAAAAATATATCGATTAAAAAGTGATAGAAGAGGTCTTCTATCACTAAATAATATATAAACTTTTTTCATTTTCTAAACGGAGGTTGTTTCCGAATTATCTCCCTGACCATATGATGTTGCGGTGAAGTTCCTAAGTTCCTGACAGTTTTCTTCAGGAATAGGAATAGGGTTACCTACAGCACAGGCCATAATATACATTTTTGCACATTGCTCGATAGCAACTGTTTGGTCGTAACATCTGTCAAGGGATTTATCCACAACTATTAAGCCATGATTAGCCAACAAAACTGCTCCCTTTTTGCCGAGAGCTTTAACTGCATTTCTTGCCAAATCCATCGATCCATGTCTTGCGTATTCAGCACATTCGATGTCTCCCCCCAGAAAAACTATTGTAGATTCCACTTGCGGCAAAGGTTTATGGGTAATGGCAATGGCAGTGGAATATACTGCGTGAGTGTGCATAAGGGCATCGATATCCGGTCTGTTTACAAAAATCAATCTGTGCATATCCTTTTCAATCGATGGCTTTCGGTTGCCTTCAACTATATTTCCATCAAAATCCATTACAACTATATCTGAAACTTTAAGACTCTCATAAGGCATCCCGCTAGGTGTAATTATAAAATGTCCCTTTTCTTTTGAAGTTACAATACTTAAATTACCTCCTGTTCCTTGAACCATCTGTTCTCTAAATGCTCTTACTGCAAATTCTATTAGCTTCTTTTTTTCCATTTCATACATTTAAATTCACTCCCAACTATTCTTCATAAATTTTTTTTATTGATCTATATAAACCTTTATACTTATTAAATCCTTTTCTATAAATATCACTGTTATCTAATTTTGGCTTGTATTCTTTCTCTGTTTTTATAATTTTTTTAGCTTCTTCAATAGAAGAGATTTTTCCAAGTGCAAAAAGTGAAAGAATTAAATTTCCCATTGCTCCTGATTCATTGCATTTCAAAGTATTAATCTCTTTTTTAAAATTATCTGCTTGAATCTGGCACCAAACATCACTTTTACTTCCGCCGCCCATTGAAATAACCCTACCAATAGAAAGCCCTAATTCCTTTAAAATATCCAGACATTCTTTAATAGAAAAAACTACTCCCTCCATAATAGCTCTAATAAAATGTCCTTTAGTATGATTCATTCCCATACCAAAGAAAACTCCTCTGGCATACGGGTCCCAATGAGGGGTCCTTTCCCCCATTAAATAAGGCAAAAATATAAGACCTTCAGACCCAGGTATAATTGATCCTGCTAATTTAGAATATTCCTCATAAATGTTATCTTCTGCATCTTTATCAAAAGTATTTTTAAACCAAGTTAAACTTGAAGCAGCCGTCTGAGTTATAGCAAGAAAATCCCACATTCCATCTATTGGATAGGACCAACATATTATTCTATTTTTGTAATCTCTTCTCGGTACATTTGAAACAGAAGCTAAAACACCCGCAGTCCCAATAATTACCGAAGCATTACCTTCACTTAAAAGTCCTGATCCCACTTCTGAGACAGAATGATCGGAACCCCCATTTACAACAGGAGTGCCTTCTGGAATTCCTAATTCTACTGATGCTTGTTTGTTAATATATCCAATTATTTCAGTAGATTTTTTTACTTCTGGAAATAGATTTCTGGAAATATTGAAAATATCAAATAGCTTATCACACCAAACATTATTTTTCACATCATAAAGCATCGTACCCGACGCATCGGATGGATCTGTGGTCATTTCACCGGTCAAGAGAAATTTTATATAATCTTTTGCCAATAATATTTTATCTGTTTTTTCAAAAGTTTCTTTTTCATTTTCCTTAATCCAGATAATCTGTGGAGCTGTATAAGTTGTAGAAGGAAAATTCAAGGTTAACTTTTCTATTTCTTTATCCAAACCCTCATTCTTCCATTTTTCTATAATAACCGATGCTCTTTGATCCATCCAGGTCAATGCATTTCTAAGTGGCTTTTCATATTTATCTAAATAAACGTGAGTGTGCATCTGTCCACATATTGAAATTGCCTTGATATTTTCCAATAGATCAGGCTTTTCTGAATTTATTGCCGAAACAGTTCCTTTTAAGGCCCTCCACCATACTTTGGGGTCCTGCTCTGCCCATCCGGATTTTTTGGATACTATTTCATACTCCTGTCCCTTTGATATAATTAAATCTCCATTTTCATTCATCAAACTGGACTTTAACCCCGTCGTACCCAAATCTATTGAAAAATAACAATTCATTCTATTACCTCCATCATTTATAATATATCAAAATGACAAGAATTTTTCCCATGTATCATCAGAAATTATTCATAGGCTACAGGATTCTCAAATCCCCATTTCCCGTGCCGGCAAAGATTGCGATACTTGAATATTTATCATATTTTCGCCGTCAATCAACCTTTGCATACATTATTTATACAGAACTACATACATCATTTCACGAAATTTCCTGCCTCTGTACCATACACACATATGATTTATAAATACTTCTCATTTCCAAAATAACGATAAGTTATTTGCAAACATTATGATAATATCTTATCATTTATAAAAAACATGATCAAGATATGTATTATATTAAAAACAGCTAAAAAACATGGTATTTTTGATTTAAACAGAAATATTTTTCTGCGATTACATATAATCATAATTTAAAAACTTTATGAAATTATGATAACATCATACACGTATGATAGAATAATTTTGTATGGGATTGGTGGTATCTTTGACTAAAGAGCAAAGAAAAATGAAAATTCTGGAATTACTATCAATAAATGAAAAAATTAAAATCGATACTTTGTTGAGCAAGTTTGATATCTCCCTTGTTACTCTAAGAAGAGATATAAAAGATCTTCAGAACTCAGGTCTTGTAATTTCCGGTTATGGATTCATACAAAGAAGTTCAAAAGACCAGAGCACAAACTTCAATAATTCATTTTTAAACAGACTCTCTCAAAACTATGAGGAAAAATTGAGTATTGCCGGACAATCTATAAATTATGTCAAGGAAAATGATGTTATTTTCATCGGAGAGGGAACAACGTGTTATCTGTTTGCTAAATTACTTGTAAAAAACTTCAGAAAACTTAATATAGTAACAAATGGTTTATACGCTTTAAATGTTCTCGCGAAAGCTTCAGAATTCAACGTAGAAACGATTGGAGGAACACTTCTACACGATTTTAATTCAATGGTGGGTCCAAAAGCCGAAGCAATGATTGAAAATATGTATATTAATAAATTTTTCTTTTCGTGCAGTGCATTAATAAATGAAAAAAATACTTTTGAATTGAATCCTTTTGTAGCAAATATAAAACAGATCGTTTTCAAAAGATCGAAGAAAAAATATTTGATGATAGATAGTACAAAATTAAATAAAATGGCCCCTTTTCACTCAATTACTATAGACGAAAATACGATAAAGATCACAGAATAAAATGAAAAAATATCATTATAGTTGAATTTAAAAAAATTATGCAAATAAATAAAAATGGCGGAAATTCAATTTAAGCGTTATTATTGGGATAAGAATAAAACCGGGCTAGACCCGGTTTTATTTTTTAAATATCTTTTATCCAGGCGGATAAATAGTTAATAACCTTTTCTGAAACAAATTCCTGTTTATAATAATCATTTATGGAGTGGTATTTCCCGGGTTCGGCATAATTAAAAATGTGACTCAAATTTTCATATTCTTTGAACGAAAAATTCTTTTTTTCATCCAACTCTTTTCTGAACAATCCATAGTCCAATTCAATTGATACTTGAAAATCTTCAGTTCCCTGTGAAATGGATACAGGGATATCTACATTTTCAAGTAAGGGTATTGGGAGATACTCATCCAGTTCGTAAAAATATTCTGCCGTTATATTATTTCCAAGAGATGTAGTTGCGGGTAATTCATGATTTATCAATTTATCATAAAATTCCTTTATACCATTCATCTGATCTTCGGTTATTGAGTTGGTATTTTTATAAATATACTCATTTTGAGTGAGTACAACCTCGGCTAATTTTCTCGCGTTTGCTGCCAATAAAATCAAACCATCTACATCACCTGTCAATCCGTATATTTCAGGAATCAAGTATCCTCCCTCACTGTGACCGAGAAGAATAATTTTGTCGACATTCTCTACATTTTTTGCAAACTTATAAGCCGCCTCCGCCGTCAGAAAATATTCATTCTTAAGATTATTTCCTTCTTTCAAATACAATTGAGGCTCCTGATATGTTGTCTTGTTGAATCGTATCGAGGCTATTCCTTTCGAGGCCAGTCCCAGTGCAATATCTCTAAACGGAGCATTGGGTCCTATAGTTTCATTCATATCATTTGGACCTGAACCGGCTATCATTATTACGAGCGGAAAACTTTCCTTATTATTTGGAATTGTTAATTTCCCATTCACTTTAAAAGGAGACGCTTCCAATGTAATATCACTTTCCTTAAATGCTGATCTGTCAACATAATCGGGCAGTTTTTCTTCGTTATCGGAAGCTGGTGCAACGGTATACCTGAATCCCGAAATCTTTCCCCCGCCGTTAAGTACTACATCTATATACAGATAACCTTTTTCAAACTCAGTATAATATTTAAATATTATATATTCACTCTGTTCGGTTTTTTCCCTGCTCAAAACCTTCATAACTTTCCCGAATTGGTTCATTAAAGAATCAAATGATTGTTTCATAACTGATTTGCCAAAATTTTTATCCATGATTTCATCTTGAAAACTCAGGGCTTTTTCATAATTTTCGGTGAAAAATGCGTTGAAATATTCATCGCTGATATTTTCAAAATTGATTTCCATATCATTTTCAACCGGTGCCGAAGCAGGTTGTGCGACAAATTGCACAACTTCATTTTTATTATCCAAAACGACAAAGATATTCAAATAACCTTTTTCATATTCCGTATAAAACGTGAATACTTTCATTCCGCCTTCTTCACTTTGCGAAATATTCAGAATTTTTTTTATATTTCCATAATTATTCATGAAATTATCGTATGCCGCTTTCATCTGTGTTTCTCCAAACTGAGATTTTATTGAATCGCTTTCCATTTTTAAAGCCAGTTCATACTCTTCGTTAAAAAAATGGTTGAAATATTCTTTTGCCTTTTCCAAACCCGTTTCCTCCGAAAATACCATTAAGCTTATTGATAAAACAATAAACAATACAAATAATTTTTTCAAAACATTACCCCCTTTCAACAAACTACATGCAATTATACTTCACATATTGAAAAATTAAAAAAACAACTTCTCTGCAGCGATAATTTTATAAATTAATTTAAATCACCGATTCTCATTTTAAACATAATTGCTTCCGGTAAGTACAAAATATACGGCAAAAATTATTATTGAAACCAATGTATAGCTTGTGAGCATATTATTAACGTAGGTACTCTCTACATCTTTCCTTTTCATAAAAATTGGAACAATAAAAGGAGGTGGAAGTATTAAGAGAGTGAACAACGCATGTATATAAATTGGGCTGAGCTTTAATACATTTAAAAACAGCCAATACCCAAGAACCAAAAAAACCGGGATTATGACGGCCATCCTCGCTAAAATAAGCGTCATAAGATCTTTAAGAGATTCCTTTTTCACTTTCACTCCATAACCGATAATTATTAACATAATAGGAATAGTCAATGCTCCAAGATAATCAAGGGTGGTAGTAATCGAAATCCCCAACCAGTAATCGAAAAAAAATTCCTTTAAATTCAAAAGATTAAATATCAACCCCAAAAAAATCCCTATTAATACCGGCGACCTGACAAACATCGAAAATGTTGATTTCATATCGGAGATTCCGTCTCTCTTTCTTATCATTAAAGGAACAAACAACAACCAGATAAATAGTTCATGTCCCAGATCTATTATGGCTATCGATCCTGCGTTCTGTATTCCATACGCGCCGCTGAATAGACTCCAGCCCAACATACCGTATTCAAAACCCGGGATTAAAAAAGTGAAATATTCGTGTTTTTTAAAAATTCGCCTTTGCAATATTTTTCCATAAAAAAGAAGAAAAATATTGAACACGATCATCACTAATACTATTACAATATGTGACAGTTTGAGTTCCAGTTTTAAAAAAGTTAAAAATAATACCGATGGAAGTGCGAAGTTTACAACAAGTTTTTTTAAGTTTTCAATGGAATCATCGCTCATTATTCCTTTCTTTTTTATTAAACCACCTATACCAAGAAGGAAAAAAATAGGTACTATTCTACTTATAAGATTTAAAATCTCTATCATTTTTGTAAACAAACAACTCCTTTTTTCAAAATCGATTTTTTACATTTATCACTGTACAGTATCAAAAAAATTCAAAATAACATAAAGTAATCATTTTTTATCAAGATAGTTGATATAAAAATTTTCCGACATGTTATTTCACATTTCAAATTCCATACGCTATTTTTAACACTTTATCTTCGCTGAAATCTTCCCTTTTCAGAAACGCTTTTATCTTTCCGTATCTGAAGATATAAATATAATCACAAAATTCAAACAATTCTCTTAAATCATCCGAAAAAACTATAATTGAAGATCCTCTCGCCTTGGCATCAAAAATGCATTTCTTTAATCTGTCTGTTTGATCATCGTAAAGATCTTTCATTGCATTATCCAGAATCAATAATTTACTTCTTTTATTCAACCAATCACCCAGACTTTCATAATTTCCTTCAAAACTCAGCAATTGCGATTCCATATCAAATAAATTTTTTATCTCGGAGAGAAAAAACTTTCCCTTGAGTTTCTTTGCATCTTTCTTTTCTAACTCAAGTAATGCCAATCTTGAAGGCGCGGGTTTCTTGTAATCTTCTTCCGGATATTCCGATTTACTTCTGTTAAACGATGATCTTACCCAGTTCTCCGGTAATATAGTGTTTCTCTTTTTTGCATTAGATCTTTTCAGCTTCAAATCTTTATTCAGATAATTTAAAATCTCATCTTTACTTCTTTTTTCATAAAGCAAATTTTTAAATTCTTCTTCCCCCATAAGAGATAAAGAATAAAAACCCACTATTTCACTGTTAAAAAATTTCAATGATACTCCCTTCAAATTTCCTGAAGTGATATCCACCGAGAAAATTTCCTGACTTTCCCTGACTTTTTTTCTGTTTTCAAATCTCTCATCGTTTTCTATTATTTGATCTACAATGCTATGCGTTTCCTTTTTCTCAACTTGCTGTATCTTTTTATCCTTAATAATAACTACTCTGTCACAGAGATTTACAGTTTTCTCTATGTCGTTCATAGAAATAATTATTGAACAACCTAATTTATTCATTCTTTTCAAAATTTTCAGATATATTGAATCTTCATGTGAAAAATCAAAAATCTTAGGACAGTCAACCACGAACACCTCAGGATTTTTTGATAGTTCTCTGGCCAGAGCAACGACAAATCTGTCTTCGGGATTCAAATCTCTTGCAAATATTTTCGGATCGATATTTGAATTCAGTTCCTTCAATATTTTCACAGCTTCATCAACCATAGATTTTCTATTCAGAAATCCGGCTCTGGTTTTCTCCCTTCCAAAAAAAATATTTTCAAATACCGTCAAAGACCCTATTAATCCAAGATTATCTTTTAATATGTTTATTCCCTTTCTTTCCAACTGGATATTTTTCTCATGGTCAAGCAGTTCTCCATTTAATTTTATTTTCCCCTCGTCATAATCATACAAGCCACCTATTATACTTAAGAGAGTGCTTTTTCCGGATTTTTTTCTTCCGGCCACTCCGAGAATTTCTCCCTTCTTTATATCCAAATTCATATCTTTTAAAATATCTCTGTTGTCAAATCTTTTAGTTATTCCTTCAAGTTCAAGTATATTTTCACTCATTTTTTTCTCCTCAATACAATTCTCTGTTGAAAAAATCTGTCGGAATCGTTGACCAGATACTGAAATATCCGTTTTTTTCGTTCCATTTTTCCCCGGGTTTCTCATTCCAACCATATTCTTTCAAAAGAAGCAGGTAATTTTCACTCACTCCATCCAATATTTTAATATAAGAAAAGGGATAAATTTTTTTCTGTATACAAACTTTTTCGCCAGTTTTCAAATAAATGGTAACGTCCAGTGTAAAAGTGTAATCGGGAATTTTTTCGAAAATTATAATAATTTCATTTTCAATAATTTCTATACTATATTCCACACTTTTTGGAAGAACTACCTCGGCTCTCTCGATATTGTTGTACATTAAAATACTAAAACTTTGTTCTTTGTCATATTGTAAATAATTGGTTGAAACATCCACAACAGATTTTTCTTCAATAAAAAAATTTACTATATCACCTATCATATTTATCCCCGATAATTGCGGCCCCTGTGTATCATCATAAAAATTTGAATCCGGTGTTGTCCAAGTTAAAAATTCTTTATTATCTGTAATTCCGGGGAAGGGATCTCCCGGTGAACCTCTGTCTCCTTCATCCGTATCAAGTGCATTATCACCATCCGCCTCTTCCACATCAACAATTCTGTGAAATTCATCCATTTGATTTCCATCGTTATCTACATGGTATATAATCATTCCGCTTCCCGGCAAAGCTTTATCAAAGCCTATCAACTGCCTGTTTTCCATCAAAAAATATTCATCAACATTTTTATCATTCAAATACTTATAAACAACACCATCAGTTTCATACTCAGAAAGACTGAGGTTTATCGATGAATCGGAATCATTTATGACAATGGGATTCACCCATTTCAATCTTTCTTTGCTCCATGAAGAAAAGTGTGCCGGAGAATCTCCGGGTATTTCCGTACCATTCCAGCACCCAAAAGCCATATTATCCCATTTTCCTATCCCGGATGATGAATAATCGATATCATAAAGATCCGGAAGTCCTATTACATGTCCCATTTCATGTGTCAGAACACCTATTGAAGCCATTTTTATGGATTCATTAACTATCATGAGTTCAGGTTGAATTGTATACTTATCAAGTAAAATCCCTTCGTCCGAAATAAACGTCTGAAAGTAAGAACTATGAGACCATATATCTTCCGGATTTTTCGAATATTCCTGTCCCTGCCCCTGATGAATAACAATCACGTTATCAACCTTTGAATCTCCATCATTATCATAAATATCATAGGAAATTTCACTGTCATTCTGCATTAAAATATTTCTGATGAAATCTGAAATATCATTTTTCGCCTGATATTTATCAAAATCCGAATTGTACCAACCATAAATATGAAAAATTATTTCAAACTCACCATAAGAATTTTCATAAAAATAATCAACCGCACCGATAAGGTTTTCATTTATTTCTTCAGGTTCAAAAGTAGATTCTGTTCCTTTAAAATTTATCAGAATAACCGGATAATAAAACTTGCCCATAAAGTTTCCCTCTGTGCTTTTTTCTCTTTGTATCGAATCATAAAAATGATATTCATGTTTCCATTTCTCATTAAATTCATCAATACCCACTCTCTTTTCCGATTCAATAAGAGTTTCATCAATAAAATTGTAGTACTCCCAATATCCGGTACCATTATTCAAATATACCGGATAATCATTATAAAAAACCATATGGTTAAATTCATCACCCATTTGTGTTAAAAAAATTTTTGTTCCATCTGGCTGTACAAACTCCGAAAGTCCTTCATAGGATGGAACGGAATAAATTTTTATGCTAATTAAAAATATAAAAATACAAAAAAAGAGTTTTTTCACTTATCAAATATCCTTATCCTTTATAAAGAGGAAGTTCTGATTAATACTCCCTCTGTTATCGTAAATTATAATTATGCATTATCTATTGCTTTGAATAAATTTATAATAAAGTATATTTTCAAAATAATTTTTGCCTTCACCTCAAAAAATCAGCTAGCTCCTGCAGAAACTCTGTATCAGTTATATATTTTATAAAATAGTCAAAGTCATCCATATTGTTTTCATATATACAAAGAATCGATATTAACTTACAAAACTCTTCTTTTGTTAAAGGATCCGGTAAATATTCTATCGGAAAAACTTCCATTTCAATTTCCTTTGATATATTTATCGCTTCTTCGGTATTCTCCATCTTAATATAGTTGAGAACTATTCCTATGTATGTCTCGGAAGAATCATCACAGTTTCTGAAATGCATCAATGAGGCGGTGAAATTCTCCTGTAAAAAATAAACCCACCCCAATCCTCTGTGAGAAAGAGATACATCCATCGTATTACTTGAATTATTGATGATAAATTCAAATATTTTTCCGGATAAATCCAGATTTCCTTCTTTTAAATATTTATAACCCGTGTTTAAATCGTAATTTTTTTGAATACATCCGGTTAACAACAAGAGAATCATTAAAAATGCTGATAAAATATATGTTTTTTTCATAATCATTTATGCGCACAAGACAGTTCTGGAATTAACATTTATACTTGATTTTATCATATTATGATGATATAATTTTCTAGTTTTTTGTCCCCATAGTTCAACGGATAGAACAGCGGATTCCTAATCCGCAGATGAAGGTTCGATTCCTTCTGGGGATACCAGAGGATGGGAAAGAACCCATCCTTTTTTTATTTTTCTCAAAAAAAGACTTTAATATATCTAATCAGTTTTAAATACTTAATTTGGCATCTTAATGATTATAAAAGCAAATAAATGTACTTGTACTATATTTCACTATGTTTTACAATCAATGTGTAGCTTTAAGAAATATACCTAAGGAGGGTTCGTATTGGCTATTAATCTTTTTGAAAATGCACTGAAACAGTTTAATAAAGCTGCTGGTGTTATGAATCTTGATACAGGTTTGAGAAAAATTCTTTCCCATCCTCAGAGAGAATTGACCGTTAATTTTCCTGTAAGAATGGATGATGGCTCAACAGAAGTGTTTACAGGATATAGAGTACAGCATAGTTTCGCAAGGGGTCCTGCAAAGGGTGGTATAAGATATCACCAGAATGTTACTCTTGATGAAGTGAAGGCTCTTGCTTTTTGGATGACCTGGAAATGTGCAGTTGTAGGTATTCCATACGGCGGAGGTAAAGGAGGAGTGACTGTCGATCCTTCTAAACTTTCTATGGGAGAACTCGAAAGATTATCCAGAAGATTTTTTTCCGAGATTCAGATAATTATCGGCGAAGATAAAGATATTCCCGCGCCCGATGTTAACACAAATGCCCAAATAATGGCCTGGTTTATGGATACATATTCAATGAATATAGGCCATTCCGTATTAGGTATTGTTACCGGTAAACCTTTGGAAATCGGAGGTTCTCTGGGAAGACCAGAGGCAACAGGAAGAGGCGTCAGGGTAGTCGCTGAAGAAGCGGCCAACTATATTGGAATGGATCCTTCCAAAGCTACTTACGCCGTTCAGGGATTTGGTAATGTCGGTTCGTATGCTGCCAAAATAATAAATGATGAAGTCGGCGGAAAAATAATTGCTGTAAGCGATGTTTCGGGTGCACTATACAACCCTGAAGGGCTTTGCATAGACGACGTTATTAAATACAAAGATGAAAACAATGGATTAATTGAAGGTTATCCAAAAGCAGAAAAGATATCCAACGAAGATCTTATTTCCCTGGATGTTGATATACTTATCCCGGCAGCATTAGAAAACGCAATCACTGTAGAAAACGCAAATGATGTTAAGGCAAAGATCATCGTTGAAGGTGCAAATGGACCTGTAACTCCAGAAGCCGAAGAAATTCTCCTTGGAAAATCTTGCTTCCTGGTTCCTGATTTTCTGGCAAACGCAGGTGGAGTAACGGTTTCATATTTTGAATGGGTTCAGGGTTTACAGCATTATTTCTGGAGACTTGAAGATGTCAGAAGCGCTCTTCACAGAATAATGAAAGATGCTTTTTCATCTGTTGCTAAAACCAAGAATAAATATGAGACAGATATGAGAACTGCAGCTTATGTGGATGCAATTGAAAAGGTTGCATCTGCTACAAAATTGAGAGGAATTTATCCATAATGAAAAAGGGGCCTTAAAGGCCCCTTTTTTTATGATTGAAATATTTCATAATCATCCGTTCTAAATGCAGTTAATTTTCCTCTGAAAACACATCCGGTGTCTATTCCTATTTTATATTCAGTTATAAACGGGTTTAAAAAAGGAGTATGTCCAAAAACAACCTTTTTGTTGAAAAGAGGATTTTCGGAATTCAAAAATTCTGATCTTATCCATAACAGATCTTCCATTTTTTGTTTTTCTAAACTGATATTCGGTCTAACTCCCGCATGAACAAAAACGAAATCATTTTTTTTATAATACATTTTAGTTTCATTGAAGAAATCAATATGACCGGCCGGAACATTTTCAATCGCGTTTCCATAACTCTCCATCGTGGATTCATAACCATTTAAAAGCCAATCAGAACCTTTATAGTCATTCATTATATAATTAAGAAGCATCTGCTCGTGATTTCCACGGATAAAAATACATTTATAATAACTTCTAATTTTTATAAGAAAATCGACAACTCCCTTTGGATCGGGTCCTCTATCTATATAATCGCCTATAAATATCAATTCATCTTTTTTTTCCAACCGGAGTTTCTGAATTAATATGATTAATTCTTCCAAACACCCATGAATATCACCTATCGCATAGGTCAAGTTAAAATATCATCCTCATTATAAAGAACCACAAATAAGAAACTATCAAACCAGCAACAGGACTGATAACCCATTCTTTTTTATTATTGGCAACCCACTCTTCTTTGTTATTTTTGGAGAAAATCAAAGAGAAAATCAACCTGTAAAGAAGTGCTATTACAACGGTTATAATTACAAATTCGATCTTCTGAGCAAAAACAAAAATGAATAATGCCAATCTTTCAGAAATACCTACCGAATCACTTTTAACAGGATCTATTATTTTAAATCTTCTTATAAAATAAGTAACTCCCACAGTGGCAAGTATTATTCCAACTAAGTACCATGAAAATTCAGGCGAAATAAAAGAAGTCAGAAACATACTGGTTGAAACGAGTGATAAAACTATGTAAAAAGCCAGCGCCGAAATTTCCAAAACCGGATTTTTATATTTTTTCCTCAATAAATCAATCGCGATATTGAATCCTACCGCGAGTACGAAAAGAAAGATTCCCAATCCACTTTTAAAAACCACATCAAAGGTAAAAAGAAGATAAGATATAAAAACCCATATAAAATGGCGTATCATTTTGTTCTTTTTCATTTTATCTAATTTATAATTGTTCACAAACGTGTGATCACTCACAAAATATCCCAATAAAAAATGCAAAGTCATTTTTTCCCTCCTATTTTTCTTTTCTCCATGGTAACACGGGAACTATAAATATTGCAACAATCCAGGCGAGAAATACCCCAAAAGCTAAGCTAAGACCAAAGCTCTTCAATAGTTTTCCCTCTGCAAATCCGAAACTTATAAACGCAACGATGGAAGTAAGAGATGACATTGTAACCGATTTGATAGTCTTCGATAATTCCAGTGTATTTCCTTTTGAAGAAGCGTGTACCATATGTATTATTCCATCCACACCTATTCCTATGATCAGTGGCGCCGTCAATACGGTAATAAATGTAACGTCTATTCCTGTAAGATACATAAAACCAAACATAGAGATCAATATTAAGATCATCATCACTAAAACTTTCAAACTGTCAAAAATTGCTTTTCTCTCAAGCCAGACTATGAAAAATATTGTTATCAAGGCTATTAGAGATATAGGTAAAGCTTGTTTTCTTATCATATTCATTAAATAATAAAATATTTTTGGATAACCTATGGCTTTCCCATAAAGATCTTCTGTGCTTTCAAAAAATATTTTATTAAAATTATTTGAAAATAAATCTGAAGTAGGTTCCACAGATATAACATAGTAAGATTTTCCATTCTCATCGGTGTAATACAAACTATCTTTTATGCTACTTGGAAGCCTTGATAAAATAAGATTTATAAGGGATTCGGTGTCTTTTATATTTTCAGCTTCATCCAACATTTCAATTATAAAATCATAATATTCTTCTTTCTTCAAAATGCCTTCAAGAAGAATCGATCCCTTTACCTTTTCAACGCTGTTTATTACTTCTCTAAAATTCTGAACAAATCCCTCTTCGCCGTCTTCTACAAAATTCAGAGCCGATTGGATTTTTTTGATATTTTTATTATTTTTCAAATAATCGGTCATCTCCAGAAGCTCATCGTAATCACTCGCGAGATATTTTACAACATCCGTTATGTTTCCATTAAAGGCCTTTTCAATGAGCCTTGCCGTTCGGATGATTTCTGAATCATCTGAGATCAAGCCAGGAGGTGTGTAAGAAAAATCAGAAATATTCAGAAATCCAAAAAAACTGAGAAATAATAAACCGCTTAAAATAATAGTCCCCGATATTATCCCAATCTTTTTTAATCCTTTGACCACCGTATATATGCCATTGTCAAGTTTATGAATTCTGGCTTTTCCACCTTGTTTTGAAATTGTTTTTATAGATACCGCTGGTAAAAAAAGATACATTACGGAAAAAAATACACTAATACCTATGGAAGTCAAAATACCCATTTCTTTCAAAGCGGGCGATTTTACTATTAACAGTATAATGAATACGATCACCGTAGTTGACATACTTACAATTAATGGCTTTGTTACTTTCTTATATGTTCTAAAAATTATTTTCTTTTCGTCTTCCATATTCTTTGCTTCATCCATCATCCTGGTCATTATATGAATTCCGTAATCTATGCCAAGTCCAAGTGTAATAGCGTTTAAAAAAGTGGTAACTATGTTAAGAGAACCAAAGATCAAATAAGAAATTCCCAGCGTGATAAACATCGAAATTGAAAGGCTTAAAAAAAGATAAAGAGTGATCTTAAAACTGGAATAAGCTAAAAATACTATCGCTGCTATTCCCAAAAGAGATATGAACGTTGTGAGAAGAAAATCTTTATTAGCCTGCATATGAGATTCGTTAGAAGCGACATGATCTCCCACCAATCCATACTCTATCCCTGTACCATTAAGCAGCACATTCAGCCACTGCCTTATCGCAGGAATAGCCACATCTGTATATCCTATATCCGTGTTTTTCCCCGTTAAACTGAATCCCATTACCAAAATCAGAGGTATGTCATCTGATGTTTCACCGGGCATTTGAATATAATTTTTATAGCTGTCTACATTTTCTTCTTTGGTAAAAATGTCTTCAAAATTTTTGAGTCTGGAAAAATCACTAACGATATATCTTATGGCATTAAAATCATAATTCGTTAATGTCATATAATTGCTCTCCAGATCCATCTTATTCATACTCAGATCATTCAAATCGTTAGAATCGACCATTATCAAGCCTAATGGGCCAAGATCCGTTAAATAATCAAATTTTGAAAAACCTGTAATGTATTTGTTTTCGTTTCGATTTTCAAAAATAGTCTTTGCGACATCTAAGAGCTTTTTTTCGCCTTCAGGGGTTTTCTCGTAACTTTTTAATACAATATAGCTATATTCACTTTCCTCCCCGGAACTGAATTTAAGGTACTCTTCAACTACAGGGTCATCGGGAGGCAAAACTTCCAGAAAATTTGAATCCACGCTCAAATTTGTAGCCAAATAGAAACCCAAAATCCCTAAAAAAACAAAGAAAACTATTAATGGATACCTATAACGATAAACAATTTCTGATAATTTTTCCATAAATCACCAAACATAAATCAGGATTAAAAAGAAAATCACCCTAAGTATCTTCAAAAGTATAGCCAAAATCATTTGAAACTTTATATTCTTATTTATATATCCCGCATTCAACATTATTTCTAACGCTGTTGACCAAATCGCTGTCGCAATAAAAATAAAATATACCCAGTCTCCCATAAAAGAGAAGAGCGGAAAGAATATATAAGGAAAAAATGTCAGTATCATTCCATGAATATATTTCCTATCCCCCAAATAAAGTAAAAAATTAACAGCCGATATCCCGAGAGGATAAAAAATAGCAATCATAGCCGTAATTATCGGAATTCTTACTTGCGATAATGTCAAATTATAAAAATTTAAAATAACATCCGTGCCATTAATAAATATTATTCCCTCAACCGCTAAAATAAAGAGCGTTATCAAAGATAACTCGTTCGCATTTGACAACGCCTTTTTAGGATTAAAAATTATATCAAAAAATAAATCCAACTTTTTATATTTCTCCCTTTACATTATCGATTATAATTTTTATAGCTTCCTGTAACTGTAAATCATTTTCAAAATTCAAATCCGCTTCAGATACTGTCATATTCTCATCTTTGTCCACAACTGAATCCGTAGCCTCAACGGTGATATCAGGAGTGATGCCGACAATGTGTATATCTGAACCGTTTGGAGTAAAATAATGTGCGGTCGGCAGCCATATTTCTCCACCATTACTCAATGTATACGGAGTCTGTACCGCTGCTTTTCCAAAGGTCGTTGTTCCTACTATCGTTGCAATTTTATGATCCTTTAAAGCCCCGGATAATATTTCGGAGGCCGAAGCGCTCCCGCCATTGACTAAAACAACTATCTCTTTATCTTCGAGATATCTGCTCAAAGGACTTCCATATGACTTTACGGTTTCTTCATTTCCATCTTTATCTCTTATAGTTATTACAGTATTTCCTTCGGGAACCATGAAATCGGCTATGTTAAGAACACTCATCAATAATCCACCCGGGTTATTTCTTAAATCAATAATATAACCATCCATTCCAAGTTCTTCCAGAAGAGCATTCATAAATTCCTGAGCGGTCGGTTCGGCAAATTGAGTTATTTGGATGTATCCGATTTTTGTATCATCTTCCTCAAATGTAGTGTATTTTACCGTTTTTACCTCGATTCTCTCTCTCAGAATCGTTATCATCATGGGCTCTTGAACACCTTCTCTATAGACTTTAAGAACAACTTCCGTTTGTGGATCCCCTCTCAACATATTAACCGCGTCATAATACCCAACTTCCGAAACCGGAACGGAGTCAATTTCTGTGATAATATCACCGGGTTTCAATCCCACTTTTATTGAAGGGCTACCTACCATAGGCGCAACAACTTCAAGGCTTTCATATTCGGGATTATAGGTAACAACACTTCCAATTCCACCATATATAGATTTAGTATCAATTTCATTTTCTATTGATTCATCACTATCAAAATACCATGCAAATTGATCACCTAAACCCTCCATGGCTCCTTCAAGGGTCGCATTGAGAATTTCATCAAAATCTATATTTTCCTGATCATAATAATTCGATTGAATATAATTGAGTATTTCGAATAACGGTTCATATTCATCGATCATTTCTTCCTTTGTCTTCATTTGAAATCCGGTAAAAAAGACAACCGATCCTATTATAAGTACAGCTACAATTCCCTTAAAAATTTTTTTGTTCATTCCTTCACCTCCAAACCACTTTTGTTCCAAAAATCATAAACGTTGTATGCCCCACCATTTTATCCTCGGGCCGCAACCTTTCCGGATTGATTTTATAATTTCTTATCATCGTTTCCCATACCTGAATATCAATTGTGTTTTTCATTTTTTCCATTTTTTCAAGAACTTTTTGAACCTGATTGAATGTCGGTGCTATAATACATATTTTACCAGAGTGTTTTAGAGTATTTATTGCATTTTCTACCGAATTTTCAGGATCGGGAACATCTAGAAAAAATGCGTCCATATCCCTTTCTTTCAATCCAGCCTTTACATCACCCGTTTTGAATAGAACATTGTTATAAAACGATATAAAAGTCAGATTCTCTTCCGCTATTTTAGAATTTCCAGGATCAAGATCATAAGTAATAACTCTGCCTTCTTTTCCGACCGCTCTGGACAATACAGCCGTTGCAGCACCACTGCCCGTTCCACATTCCAAAACAGAATCTCCCGGTTTTAAATCCAGATACAAAATCGAATAACCGATGTCTTTGGGATATACCACTTGCGTTTTTCTTTTTAAGTTGAATATATAATCAACTATGGAGTTTTTCAGTATGTATCCCCTTCTGTTTTTACCACGAAAATTTATAACCTCTCCATATTCTTTACCTATAAGATCGTTAAAAAAAACTGTCCCAAAGGGAACAGATAAAAAACCATCTTTGACAATTTTTATGACAAAATCTTCTCCATTATTGAGTTTTATCAAAACAACATCATTTTCTTCAACAAAATTCATGCTATTTTTTACCGAATTTTAAAAGCAATTCTATTAAACTTTCAAAACTTTCCTTTCCATCTTCAACACTCAACTCAACTATGCACTTTTGAGCGTAATTTTTTGCAATTAATTCCGTGACCTTTTTCAAAGCTGAGGATGCGGCGGATAATTGCATCAATATATCTCTGCACTCCCTTTCCTCTTCCACCATTTTCTGCAATCCTCTAACCTGACCTTCAATTCTCTTTAACCTTGTAATTATAGACTTTTTATTGTCTTTTTTTTCGGCTTCAGGCATTTTTTCTCCTTTCATCTAAGAGAACTTCCCCCTATAAATTCTCTAATTATTGACGTTAACGGTATATCTTCCAAAAAAGGAACAGGAAGAAAATAATTCAAAAATCTTACCAATCTTTTTGCCTCAATATATTCCGGGTCACTGTTATCAATACCAATTAACAGGGGCTCTGCAAAAAGTTTTAAAACTGCCAATTCATATATCAACGCGGAATTGAACATAGCATCTGCTTCTTCCTGAAACGGAAAAATATATTTTTCTTCCCCTTTTCTAACAGTTTTCCACATTTTCAATGTTTTCAATACCGAGTGGCCTCTGTATTGATTATCTCGTACTATCCTTCTTAATAGTCTAACATCTGTCGTGGGTATTCTGTTCATATTATCAATATTCATCTGAGTCAAAGCACTGGCATAAATTTTAAATATTTTTTCTCTTTCAATTGATCTGGTTAAAAAAGGATTTAATGCATGAATACCTTCTATTACAACCATTTGATCTTTTTCCAGCTTAGTAGGTTCGGAACTCAGGAAAGATTTCCCCTCAATGAAATCGAAATTTGGAAGTCTAACAACTTTTCCCATCAATAATTTTCTCATGTGATCATTGAAAAGTTCTGTTTGTAAAGCTTCTGTCGTTTCAAAATCATAATTGCCATTTTCGTCTCTTGGATTTTTATCTCTGTCTACAAAATAATCATCCAGGGAGATTTTTTTAGGTCTTATACCAAGAACTTTCAGTTGAATTATCAATCTTTGGGCAAAGGTTGTCTTTCCGGAACTCGATGGTCCCGCTATAAAAATTATCTTTATGTCTTTTCTTTCTTTTATTTTGTTCGCAATTGACGCAATCCTTTTTTCATGTAATGCTTCATTTACTCTTATCAAATCTCCAACGGCTTTATGCCCTTTGACAATTATATCGTTCAGATCTCCTATATTATTAACACCTACAAGATCTCCCCATTTCTCATAATTCAAAAAATTTTTCTCAAGCTTTTTTCGTTCCTGAAAAGTTGCTGTTTTTTCCGGACTATCTATTGAAGGAAGATTCAATACAAACAATCCGTTTTCTCTCATAATCAAATCAAAATTTTGAAGACTCCCGGTGGAAATGGGAAGATAACCATAAAAATAATTCAGATATCCATTACACCAATAAACATTAACCGTTGATTTCCTTCTATATTTAAACAGGTTTGCTTTATCTGTTTGATTATCCTCCCCGAAGTTTTTTATGGCTTTAAATTTTCTCATTGTACCTTTAATGAAAGGATAATCTGATTTCACTATACTTTTCATTCTTTCTTTAAGTTCAAAAAGTTCTTTTTTATTCAATTTCCTTTCGGAAATTTCGCAAAGCAACCCCGTTGAAATAGAATGATGCACAAGAATATCCACCGGGCCATAAATCTGCCTTGCCGCAATAAACAAAACGAAGAGCATTCCTCTCGTATAAATTCTCAATCCGTCTATGTTGGATATATCTATGAATTCCAGCTCACAATTCTCATATATATCCGAACATAATTCCAGAATCTCATTTTCAGACCTTCCTGCCATTATGGGGGATTTAAAAAACGATTTATAATCTTTCGCTATAGAATTTATCGATATCCCTTCAGGTCTATAGATTATTTTATCAAACTGCTTTAATATAATCTTAATTTCTCTCACAAATATCACCTCTTTGTATATTGACATCAAAGAAATGTAATGGTAAAATTCTTTCTGTTGCTGGGGCGTAGCCAAGCGGTAAGGCATCGGTTTTTGGTACCGACATTCGTAGGTTCGATCCCTGCCGCCCCAGCCAAAAACAACAAAAGGGTGGCTTTTAAGCCACCCTTTTGTATTTTATCTGTCAATTATTGTCCGTTGCATCACCTGTATTAAATGTTTCTGAGCCATCTGAAGATGCATCAAGAGTTGTATCTAAAACAGCCGGCGAGGCCTCATTTGTATCATTCTGAACCGTCAGTTGACTCGCCAGATCGGTCAATAAATAATCCACCGCATTTATCTCATCTAAAATATTTTCATCTCCGGGCATTAACTTTTCTAGTTCTTCAAGGTATCTTTTCTCGCCGTGAAGATATAACTGCTGCATCTCCGGATTCACAGGAAGATTTGACAAACTCTGATAAGCATCTACCATTATGTATATTGCCGCTACTTTCAAATCCGTTGAAGTATCCGTGGGCTCGATAATCTTGTTGTTTAATTCTAATTCCATATTTTGGATAGGATAATCGATCAAATAACTCCTGGCCTGTGCTCCAAGATACTGCTGATAATACTTTAAATAGTAATCATAAGTGGATGGATTCGAAATAATGGCTTTTATACTGTCATAGCTATCAGAATAGTAATCGTATACAACCTGTGGATTATCGGGCTCTATATTGTACATATACTGAACAACTTCGGCTGAATTGGGCATATCCTGATAAAGTTTTTCTACTACTAAATCAAAATAGGTTTTCGTTTTATTCAGATCATCATTCAATTCTTCCAGTTTTTTATCTGCGGTTGCGAGGGAAAGCTCTCCATAATCTTTCTCATATCCTCTCAATCTTTTAACTTTCAGCATCACTTTTTTAATACCATCTATCTGGGTTGCGTCAGGTGTTATTTTTATAATTTCTCCAATTATCTCAGGTTTTACTTCGATTTGTGATGTTGAATCGGCAGTTACGCTCGCATCAACGGTTTCCTGATTATCTGCTGTATTTTCAGTGTTCAAATTTGTATAATAATCATATACCTCATCCGCTTCTTCCGTTGACAAAGAAATCACTGTCGAAGGAACTGTTTCATAAATATCCTTTATATCTTCATATTCAGATATGGTACTTTCCTGACCTTTAATATATGTATCTGTCAATTGAGTATAAAGTATCGGTGGCAAATAACTGTCACTTATAACCAAGTCCGTTGCCTCAGGGAAAAGTTCCGCCTGAATATCCAATCTGAATTCTTCCGTATCGTTACTTTCAACAGCCTTGTTGTATTTATCGTAAACAACCAAATCCACGTCGTTTAAATCGTATCCGAATCCTTCCGCCTTCTTGTATTCTTTTAACCAGGCATCGAGCTCTTCATTCATCAATTGATTCTTAATTTCCGTATAAGCGTCCGTTTTTTTAAATTCGTCGAAAGAATCGAAAGTTGTTCTGTCTTCAACTAATATAAGATGATATCCGTAATCAGTTTTTACAGGATCTGATAAAACCCCTATTTCCTGAGTGAATGCGGCATTTTCAAAGGGTTCAACCATCTGACCTTTTCCAAAAGATCCCACACTTCCTCCGGCTGCGGCGCTACCCCCATCTATAGAAAATTCACTTGCCGCTTCAGTAAAGGTCAATTCACCTTTATCAATTTTCTCTTTTATTTCAGTGGCAGAAGCTTCATTATCTACAAGAATGTGGCTCGCTGTTACTTTTTCATATTTGGATTTAAGTTGATCTAAATTCTCATTGTAGTAATTTTCAACTTTTCCTTCCAGATCTTTAATAACGTTGTTTTCTATGTTTTTCACAACTTTTTGCATCGTTATACTCGAAGCTATCTGATTTTTAAAATTATCTAAAGAACCATAAAGATAAATGATTTGTTGCTTGACATAATCTCCGTTTTCGCCTCCAACATACGAATTCAATGTTGAGGCCGCTTCGGTTTCCACTGCATTTAAATCAGGCAAAAGATCATTTTCAGATGCATAATAAAGCATAACTTTATCATTTAGATCGGTACTAACTATGTTATATCTTATTTCTATTTCACTCGGTACATTCGATGAACTGAAATATGGGTCCGGAGTCACTCCTTGATTTTCATAATAAGCAATATTATTTCTCACGGCGCTTTCATAATTGGAATTGTATACCCAGTATGTCGGGTTATCAACCGGAGTCCCGTCTTTTGTCAAATACGCTACTGTTTCAGTAATTGATTTCTGTAATTCCTCTTCTTGTTTCACTTCCTGATCCTGAAAAATAAAGGAAGCAACCGACCACCATACTACCCCTGCAATAAATAAAATCGCAATTATCCATATTACTGGTTTTGTTATTTTTTTCATTGTTTCATGGTTAAACATTTTTTATTCCTCCACCTTGCGCATCATTATTATATTCGACCCAAGAGGGGAGCGGTTTACACCTCTCCCCGTCGAGTTGAATTATATCACATAAAAAAACAGTTTAAAAGATTTCATATTCATTATTAAATCCTAATTCTACTTAATTGAAAAACTTGAGAATTCTCTCAATTTTATTTCATCTACATTCATATAATCAACTCTGGCAAATACAGGGCCTTTTTTCAATTCTTCTATAAACAAATTTTTTTCTTCTTCTTCATTGGTAATGATTATTCTGACTTTTCCATCCAATAAATTTTCAACATAACCTTTAATTCCGAGACGCTCAGCAACTTTAAAACAGAAGTATCTATAGCCTACTCTTTGAACTCTTCCGGAAATAATAATTTCAAACGTTTTCACAAACCGAGTTCTTCCCCAATTAAAATAACATGGAACCTGTCTTTTTTTCTGGTCGAATCAGTTATCACACCATATGATTCACATATTCTGTTTTTCACTTTACAATCAACACAATAGCCTGTCTCAGTGCATGGAGTATCAAGTTTCAAACGCTTTGCATTCATCGGAGAAATTCTTTTTATTCTTTTAAGTGCAGCTTCGAAATCTTCGACTACCTTATTCATCCCCGCCAGCAAAATAACTTTTTTGGGACCGAAAATCATCGCCGCCACCCTATTTCCATTTCCATCCAACTGTACTATTTCACCATCCATAGTGATTGCATTTATTCCACAAAAATATGCATCTACAGAAAAATGTTTCCTAAGTATTTCTTCTCTTTCTTCGGTTGTTTTAGCCTCCGCCCGGTCCAAGCACCTATAACCGTTTTTTTTAAGAAAAGATATTGTATCGCACGCATTCATGGTCAACGAACCACCCCATCCAACAACACATTCTTCCGGAATTATTTTTTTCACCAAAGAATTCACTTCTTCCGGGGAATTAACAAAATAACCATTAATGTTTCTTTTTTTCAGATTTTTTATCAATTTTTCGGCAGTCTTTTCATAATGCCACTTTATCAAATCATTTCTCAAAATATCACCCCTAAACAGACTTTTCACTCAATTTTATCACATATAAATTTCGCATTGATTATCTGTTCCCATCTGCAAACCGATTCTTCATATACTTGAAAACTTATATACAATTTTAGTTATGCATTTTAAATTCCCAATTTGTATTGATGAATGAACTAAAATTAACGCAAAATAAATTTATTCACACTCACTTTTAATATTGTTATCCTCTATTTTAAAGATAAAATTAAACATACTATTATACTCTTAAAGAAGTGGGTGATCGAATGAAGAAAATTTTTATACTCATACTATTATTTATCGCGTTATCCTCATCTTTGTTTTTTTCAAAGGATATATCCCTTGTCCTTTCCGGTGGTGGAGCAAAGGGAGTTTATCAGCTTGGTGTCTGGAAAGCTTTAACCGATAACGGTTATAATATAGATGGTGTCTATGGAACATCGGTAGGAGCAATAAATGGAGCGGCGATAACTATGGGCGATTATGAATCCGCCAAAAATCTCTGGATGTCCATAGATTACAAAAGACTCATGGAAGTTGAGCCAAAAATAATCGATATCCTGAAAACGGATATGACCTTCGAAACCATGAACGATTATTTCTCGGTTATCTGGGAACTGATCACCAGCAACGGTATAAAAATTCAACCCATGATAGATTTTATCTATAATTCAATAGATGAAGAAAAAATAAGAAATTCAAAGATCGATTACGGGTTGGTAACGGTGAATTATACGAATTTCGAGGGGCAGGAACTGTTCATCGAAGATATTCCCGAAGGAGAATTGAAGGATTATATACTGGCGAGTTCTAATTTTCCCGGTTTTCAAAGATACGTTATCGAAGAAGAAAAATATATAGATGGAGGATTTTATTCAAATGTACCTGTTTCGATGGCCGTGGAAAGGGGCAGGAAAAATATTCTCTCTGTCAGGATAAGTCTTAAAACGCCCAGAGATATAATAACGGACATCAGGTTATCCTTTGATAAAGACATCAATCATATACAAGTTTCCCCTTCAAAAGAATTGGGAGGCTTTCTCGATTTCGATCCGGATAGTTATTATAAGTACATAAAATTGGGATATCTTGATACTCAAAGAATTCTTGGAAATCTGGCCGGTGAAGATTATTTTATTATCGATGAACCCTACGAATATCTGAAAGAAATTCTTTTGAACATATCTGAAGAAAAATTAAAAACCGCATTTTCAATTTTAAGTCTGGAATATATTGATAACACATCCCCCGAATACAATTATTACAGGGTGCTTCTACCCTATTTTGAGAAAATAACTCTAAAGAGTTCTCCTTCGGACGTACTCAATGAAATACTGGAAAAACTGGCCGGTTATTTAAAGCTGGATGATCTTTTGCCTTATACCAGACTCGATTTGGTCAAAGAGATTTCTTCAGGAAACTGGAAAAATAAAGAAGATTCCTTTATCATAATGAATAAAAGAATCTCCTACAGCGAACTGATACACTTTTTTGATTTTATTACAGAAAATTGCGATTGCGAAATATTACCGTCGGAATTTTCTGAGGATTTTAAAAACAAATATAGAGAACTTTAATAAACGTTATTCGGTGGTTTTTTGCTTTCCAGGGCAATTTTAACGTTTCGTCCCACCATAAAAGCCATTTGTTTTCGTGTTTCATCATCGGCCGAACCCAAATGAGGCAACAAAACCACATTTTCCAATTTCTTCAATTCTTCAGGAACTTCAGGTTCATTTTCATAAACATCGAACCCCGCTCCGAATATAACATTGCTTTTTAACAATTTTATCAGCGCATCTTCTTCTATGATCGCTCCCCGGGCGGTATTTATCAATATACAGTCTTTTTTCAACATCTTTAATCTTCTTTCATTCAATAAATGTTCTGAACTTTTATTCAATGGACAATGTAAACTTATCACATCGGATTCCTTGAGCAATTTTTCCAAACTCGAATACTCCACATTCAATTTTTTCTCTGTCTCTTTATCAAGAGGCATTCTATTAAAATATATAACATTCATTCCAAATGCCTGAGCTCTTTTTGCAACGGCTTTTCCTATTCTTCCAAGACCTATTATTCCCAGAGTTTTATCTTTAATTGAGCGACCTACCAGCAATTGAGGTTTCCAGCCTGTGAATTTTCCTTTTCTGACAAATTTATCACCCTCCACTATTCTCCTTGAAACCGCCAAAAGTAACGCGATAGTGATATCCGCCGTAGCGTCAGTCAAAGCATCCGGAGTGTTTGTAACATAAATATTCTTTTCTTTTGCAGCCGATAGATCTATATTGTTGTACCCGACAGCATAATTGGCTATGACCTTTAAATTTGGCAAACTATCGATAATTTCAGAATCAATTTTATCTGATAAAAGGCAAACAAGCGCATCTGCATTTTTAGCACCGGCTATTATTTCCTCTTTAGTCAAAAAACGGTCCTCTTCGTTTACAATTAAATGGTGATCCTTTAATATAAATTCTGCTTCTTCAGGAATTTTAAATGTAAAAAATATCGTCTTTCTCTCCATAAAATCACCCTCCAAATAAAATGTATTAATATTCTAACAAAATTTTTTACAGATATTTAGAATTTTTCACACTTCATAAAAAACATTCTGACACACACCGCTCAAAAAAGGCTGAGAACCGAAAATACAAAAAAAATGTCATATATAAAAGAACAGATGGGGGTATAACATATGCATTGTGCCATAAACACTTATTTGATAAAATTAACGGCCATTAATTCTTTAAAGGAAAAAAGAATGATCCTGCGAAAAGTTCTCAGTGATCTGAAAGGCAAATTCAACGCTTCTGTTGTTGAAACAGGCAAACAAGATTCAAAATACTGGTTGGAAATTTCCGTTGCCCTCATTGCAAATTCTTCTTCAGAAATAGATTCTATACTTTCTTCTGTTGAAAAAAGGTTTTTGTTTTTTAATCTTGATATAAATGACATTATTTCAGAAAAATGGTGAGGAGGTTATTTATGAAAAAAATTTTTATATTGATTGTTTTGATCGTTTCCACTCTGGCAATTTCAGGAACAGTTTATATTTATCCTAATTTTGGTTATTTTGTGAATTCCGAAATTGCGAATGGTTCCGAATTCACTCTGGAATTGCCTGATGGCGTTTCGTCTGATCTATCCGGATTCTCTTTCAGCAATTTACCGGAAAAAACCGTTGTTTCACTTTTAAAAGGTGATTCATACTCCACCTTCCTGGAAAAATACGAGGGAAAGCAGGTTTTGGTAAGATATGAAAATGGAATGGAAGAATATTTTACTCTTATCGATGCTGACGGGCCTGTTTTAAAGGATTCAAAGGGGAATATTCATTTTAAAACAAATGGAAAAATCATATTTTTAAATTCAAATTACTCCCCAAAAGATAAACTTAAAGTCAATTTTTTTGAACGTTTGAACAGAGAAATAATCTATTCATACAGATTGAATTCCACAGGATGGTCGGCAAAATACGTTATAAATTTTAAAGATAAAACATCCCACATGGACGGATCTTTTTTAATATTCTCCGATTACGATCTTTCAAACAAAAAAATTCAAATAGTCAATGCTGATCTGGGAAATGATTTTCAGGTTTATCAAAAAAACGTTATGATGGATTATTCAGAAAGTTATGCTTCGGATCAGAGTTATCAGACATCGAATCTGTGGAGTTACGAAATAGAGGTTCCTCTCACAGAAAAATATAATTCAGTTTCTTTCCTTTCAAAGGACATTCCCAGCGGCAAACAATATGTATTCAGACCCGGATGGTCCTCAACAGATTATTTTCAGGGTGTGGACATCGACTTAAGAATTGGTACACTACCCTTTGATTTACCAGCAGGCTCGATCGAAATCTATGAAGATGGATTTTTAATGGGAAATACCCACATTCAGACAATTCCACAGGGACAAAAAGAAACGGTTTTGAAAAAAATCGCGACTTCTCTTGAAATAAAGGGAAAAAAGGAGTCCTATGTTCAGGATAAGGTTTATACCAATATATATTATGTTTCAAATTTTTCCGATGAACTCACTGTTGTTTCTATTGAGGATCAAATTGGAAACGTATATGATCTGAAGGTTGAAATTGATGATAGAATTATAAATAACTTTGAATTGAGTAATCCAAATGTTTTTTCCATTTCATTGGGTTTAGGTGAGGGAGTTAGTAGGAAGGTTGAAATACAATATAGAATCAAATGATGTACTTTTTCAGATAAAGGAACTGACAAAAAAACTCAATTCGATCAAGAGATACACTCATATAAAAAACGTCGAATCTTTGGCCATTGAGTTGGCCAGGAGATTCGGTGTTTCTCCCGAAGAAGTTTCCATTGCGGCATACGGGCATGACTTGATGAGGGGTTTAAAAGACTGTGAATATATGGAGTACTGTAGACTGTACAACTATCAACCCAGTAAAATAGAAATAAACCGTCCGATATTGCTTCATGGGAAAATCTCGGCAATGTATTTGAACAGCAAATTTGATATCTCGCCATCTTGCTATAATGCAATATATTGGCATGTTTCGGGTCATATAAATCTGGATTTGATGGGAAAAATAATAGTTGTTTCAGATTTCTGTGAAATAGGGAGAACTCATGAAGAGGCAACAATTTTTAGAGATGAAGCTTTTCAAAATCTGGAAAAAGTTTATTTAAAAGTGATAAAATCAAAAATAGAATGGGCTTTAAAAAAGAACAGACCGATAATACCTGAATCTATTGAGGTATGGAATTCAAATTTTTGGGAGGATTAAGTTATGCCTTTAAAACCTGCAGATCACCATGGGAAAACTGACGAAGTAAGGAAAAAAAGCAAAAAATGGATTATTATAATCTTGGTTGTAGTGGCCGTAATAATTGTCGGAGCGATATGGATTTTCAGCGTTAAAGGAAATATCGATAACAGCGCGGCAATGAAAGCTGAAAGTGTTGATTATTTAATAAAAGTGAACGATTCGGATAAAACTGAATTCATATTACTCAGGACGAGAAATAATGGCAAAATCACCGAAATCTCTATTCCCTTAAATGGTTCTGTTAATGGGGAAGATGATATTATTTCCCTTGAAGATACGGATAAAACTCTTGCTACTTTAGCTTCGTGGTTCAATATGAACACGGATGATATTTATTTTCTTGAACTTGATGAAGACACGCTGAAAAATCTTTCTTCTAAACTGGGAAATGAAGTCGATACATTCTCAGAATTTATCGATTCTCTGGCCGGAAGAGGGTTCGGTTTTTTCGATTACTTTAAAGTAAACAATTATCTCGATTCATTCAATGCGTCAAATTATACTAATGTAGATGGCGGTTCTCTGGCTAATTTTATTAACAGAATGTCAAATTCCAGAATTAGCGAAATTACGCTAGAAGGCCTGACGGAATATCCCGTTGAAATATATGCAGAAAAAAATGGAGATCCAAAATTAGTATATTTCATACAAGAAGATTCAATTGAAAAAGCCAAAGAAGAATTACAGGAATAAGAGTTTTAAATCTCTTTTAATTTTTATTTTTGTTTTATTATCGATATTTTCAATTTCAGGTTTATTTTATATTTTTTATATATCCGTCAATGACCTGGTAAATAATTTTATCAGCGAACCTGTAAGTGGTTCGTATCTCATTTTAGGTATAGATACAGGAGGAAAGGAATCCTCCGGTGGCAGGACGGATTTTATACTTAAAGTGAGCATAGGTGATGATGGAAACATCTCGGTTAATAATATTCCAAGGGATTCGATCATAAAATATGAAGGAGAATACCATAAAATAAATTCTATAAATAATCTTTATGGAACTGCGGCCCTGATAGATTTTATTGAAAATTATTACGACGAAAAAATAAGAGGATATATAATTGCCGATTTCAGCCTCGTTTCAAAAATAACAGAAATAACAGGGCCCGTGAAAGTTTTTCTCGATGAACCGATGATTTATGATGATTTTCAACAGGACTTACACATTTATTTTCCTATGGGTATGAATTATTTACAAGGAGAAGATTTGCTGAAATACGTGAGATTCAGACAGGATGGACTCGGAGATATTGGAAGAATTCAGAGACAAAAAGATGTTCTTAATCAGTTATTCAACAGCATTATACATGGTGGGTACAAAAAAATTCTAGAAGCTGTTAATTTTTTTATGGGAAATGCAGAGGTGAATATTTCCTTTGAAGAAATTCTTCAACTGGGAATGAATTATTTAATCGGAAACAACACTATATCTTTCGGTAGTGTTCCGTACTTTATAGATGAAGAGGATGGTTCTTTATACTTAACCGATGATATTCCTGAAGAACCTGTGGAAAAAACCGTCATCTACATTGTTAACAATATTCCCGATTATTATAAGATAGGTAATTTTTCTTCAATTATTCAGGGTCAGTGGGATAATCATGCTGAATATACCAATATTTATACAATAGATAATTATTACCCTCTTGAAGAAATAGACTCGAAAGAAACTTATATATTCTTGAATAATGAGGAAAAAAAGAGCGAAATATTAGATCTGTTTTATCTCTCACAACCGTATCATAAACCCCATATAAGTGAAATTTACAAATTCGAAGATCTTCAGAAATACTATAATTTAATAGATACAATTTCTAAAAATGGCTACTATCCTGTGAATTGCGACGCAATTATTTTATTGGGGACTGTTAAAAGTTGAAAAAGAAAAACCTTATTTTATCCATTTCTTTAGCTTTTACAAAAAAAAATAAAAAGCATTTTATAATCCCATTCATCTCAATATTAATAGGAACAATGGGGTTACTGGTTATTTTAAGTGTTATAAGAGGATTCAACGATTATTTTGTTGAAAGTATAACTTCATTTTTTCCTCATATACTGATAGAAGGATCTCCAGACAATTCTATAAAAGAAGCAGAAAAAATTATCTCAATATCATTCAAAGAGGGGGTAATTCTAAAAAATGGGGAATTCTCCGGAATTATGCAACTTTCTTCAGATAATTCCGGACTGAATACCTTCAATGAATTCATAATAGAAGGGGAAACACCTCAGAACTACGATGAAATTGCCATAGGAAAAGTACTCTCTGATGAATTAAATGTTGAAAAGGGTGATATGGTCCAAATATTTTCCATAAAAAATAACCTTCAACCGGAAACTCAAAATTACAAAATTTCCGGTATATTTGAAAGCGGAATGTATCAGTATGATTCCAGTTTCATACTGAATAAAGGCGATGATTTACACTGGACGGCAATTTATCTCAAAAACCCTTTAAAAGCCGATGATTACATAAAAAATATTGAGGGTAATGCCGTCACATGGACCGAAATGAACACTACATTCACATCTGCAATTGCTGTCAATGAATTTTTTGCCGTCATTATTTCTCTCTTTGTTTTAGTAATAGCAGGTTTTGGAATAATGAACTCCACACTTTTTTCAGTTTTAACAAGAAAAAGAGAGATTTCCATCCTTTCTTCTCTGGGATTCACCTATAGACAAACATCTCTGATATTTGTAATACAATCTTTTCTGATATCCATATCCGGAATTATTTTTGGACTGCTTATCGGATTTCTGGTTCTCGCGATTATTCAAAATATTCAGATTCCCCTTCCATCCGATGTTTTTTATATAAAATATCTTCCGGTTAAATCTCACTTAGCGGATATTCTACTGACTGTCTCAATTGAAATAGGAATTTCAATGATATTTTCTATCATTCCCGCGAGAAAAGCCGGTAAGATCGATCCTATGGATGTGTTGAAAAGTGAATAGTATATTGAAATGCGAAAACATTAAATTTTCGTATGGAAAAATTGAAGTATTGAGCAACTTGAATTTTTCTGTAAGCACCCCTTCTATAACAGGAATAAAAGGTCCCTCGGGCTCTGGAAAAACCACTCTTTTTGGTATTTTATCAGGACTTTTGAGCCCTGATGAGGGAAGAGTTTATTTGAATGAAATTGATATTTATAAAAATTATAAAAATAAAATTCTGGCAAGGAAAAAAATTGGTCTCGTGTTCCAAAATTATAATCTTATAAAAGAACTCTCTGTTTTTCAAAACATTCAAATAGTTGAAGATTTAGTCAGAAATAACAGATTTAAAATAGAAGAAATTCTTGAAAAAATGGACATTTCGGATCTTAAAAACAGATATCCCGATCAACTTTCAATCGGGCAGAGGCAGAGAGTCGCCATAGCAAGGGCTCTGTGTGGTAACCCTTCCGTTATTTTGGCCGACGAACCTACTGGTAGCGTTGATCCTTCCAATAAAAAAAATATTTTAGAATTATTCCTGCATATAAAAAAGGTCGGAATTCCCGTTATTATTTCAAGTCACGATCAAACTACCTTCGAATTTTGTGATAAAGTATTTTCAATAAATGAAAAACTATTGATGGAGGAATATACTTGAGAAGTATTTTTAGAGATTTTTCAGCCGACTTTTTTGACATATTAAAATACCCTTTAGAAGATTGGGACCAGGGATGGTCCGAATATGAAGGAAAACATCCCAGAATAATAGAAGAATACAGATGCCAGAATTCCCTTTCAAACAATATGGCCACAGAGCTTTTAAAAAAAATTGCAAGAAGAAGATATGACAAAGTCTATATAAAATGGCTGGAAAAAAACAGAGAATTAAAGAATAAAATTATTTATGGTATAAGGCACTGTGATTATGATTTCGAATTGAAAAAAGAGGATTTCGTAGTGTATTTTATGCCCTTTTTAAAACTGAAAAAATATCTTTTTATTCCCACTTCCAAAGGACATGTTCTGGCACTGGACATGCTTTTTTATTACGAGAAAGACGAGTTTAACAATTTGCCGGATGATATAGTCAACGCGATGAAAGATTTCCGGGTTTTCTCAAAACATAACATAGAAAAAAACACTCCTCCGGAAGAAAAAATAAAACGTTATGATCATTTGTATGAAAAAATTTCAAACGAGATAAAGAGCACAAATGATATGGATATCATGAACAGATCTATAGTTAATAACATATCCAGATACATAGACTACTGCAACTGGACAGGTATTTACAGGGGAAGCGACGATGAGGTATTGACACTCGATTATTATATTGGAGAACCCACGGAGCATGTTAATATACCTTATGGCAAAGGCATATGTGGACAATCCGCAAAAACAAATTTGACTTTTTTAATTGATGATGTGACTACTCGCGATAATTATTTATCGTGTGGCAGTAATGTTAAATCCGAGATAGTCATTCCCATAAAATCTCCAGACGGAAGTTTTTTAGAACAACTTGATATTGACAGTCACTCAATCAATGCATTTGATGAAATAGATAAAAAATATCTTGAAAAAATCTGTTCGCTGGCCAATAGATAATAGGAGGGTTAAAAGATGAAGTATATTTTGATTTTTTTATTCGTTTTTTTATCGGTAATCTCGTTCGCAAATGAAGAAACCTGGGGATTAGTTCTCTCAGGCGGTGGTGCTAAGGGTGCTTACGAAATAGGTGTATGGAAAGCTCTTTTAGATCTCGACTTTGAATTAGGCGGAGTATATGGAACATCCGTAGGCGCTATCAATTCTGCGGCCGTTGCTCAGGGAGATCTAACAAAAGCCGTTAATTTGTGGAAAAATCTCAAAAATTCTGATGTTATGGTTATGACTCCGGAAGTAAAAAAACTTCTTGATCAAAGCGAAATAAAGGTTTTAACCGATATTATCAAACTTCCCTTTAAAGAAATTGAGAATCTTGGTAAAACTATCGTCGAACAGGGAATAATCAATACCGATCCGCTCAAAAAAACTTTGGATGCTGCTCTTTCAGAGGAAAAAATAAGAAATTCGCCAGTCAACATGGGACTGGTAACTTTTGATGTGACAGAATTAAAACCCAAAATGTTGTATGTCGATGAAATTCCCCAGGGACAGCTAATCGATTTTGTAATTGCAAGCGGAAATTTCCCTTTGTTTGTAAGGGAAAAAATAAACGGACAAAAATATATGGATGGAGGCGTTTACTATAATATGCCTATAAAAATGGCGGTTAACAAAGGATTTAAAAAAGTTATAGCCGTTCAAATAGGTGGCGAACGTATCGGGTTGGTAATAAATGCCCTGCAAATGTTTAAACTTGACGAATACATATACATAGCACCGCGAACAATCTATGGTTCCGTACTTGATTTCAGCCCGGAAAATTCATTGAAGATGTTAATAGAAGGCTATTTGGACACTCTTCACGTTAATAAATATGTTTCAGGTGATTACACTTATATAATGGAGGATAAAAATATAATAAAAAGTATGTACGATTCTCTTTCAGATTCTGAAAAATCCGAAGCGTTAAAGATGGCTGGACCTTTACAATTTTACAGAACGTTCGATCATATGGAGGAATCATTACTGGAAAAATATTCTATGGACGATCCCGTGAATCTATGGAACTTCATTTTTGACGATATTGCTTGTTCTTTATCCGTCAATCCCTTAAATCTTTATAATGGAGAAAAAATTGTCAATGAAATAAGCAAAATATCTAAAACAGAACAAAAATATAATGAAGGCAATACGATAAATGGTATGACTCTCAGGGATATTGTCAACTTTTTCAATTATTTATCTGAAAAGTCATCTTTTGAAGAAAATGAAACTGAAAAATACCAAAAATTTTCCGCCGGAATTGACTTTTTTAAAAACAATTGACGGTTGAAAAATACTATATTATCGTGTTAGAATACCATAGCAAAAGAGGGCAACGTGGCCAAGGGGTCTAAGGCGGAGGTCTGCAAAATCTCTATTCAAGGGTTCAAATCCCTTCGTTGCCTCCAAATGGGGGATCTGAAAAAACAGATCCCTTTTTTAACATTAACAGGAGCTTATAACAAATGAACAAAACGATAAGAAACGTTCTTATAGCGGTTTTAATTAGTGTTATTTTTTTACTTATTTTTTTGAGCTTGACAGATATCGATCAAGCGATAAAAAGTTTAGAAAATGCGAAAATAAAATATTTGCTTGTGTGTCTGCTTATATCAATCGGTATATGGTTTTTTGAAGCTTTAACGTTAAAGATAATCAGCAATATGCAAAAGGAAAAACTTTCATTTTTTTATCTTTTCAGAATTACTGTATTAGGAACATTTTTTTCAGCTATAACCCCTTTTGCAGCAGGTGGTCAACCCGTTCAGATAATATACATGCAAAAAAAAGGAATAAAAACTTCAAAGGCCTCGGCAATTATTATTTCAAGATTCATCACCTATCAAATAGTTATTACAATAATAGGCGTTGTAGCGATTATCTTTGCATATCCTCTTATGAAAAATAAGGTTTCAAATTTGGCCATTTTAGCTATTTTTGGGTTTTTAATAAACAGTGCGGTATTATTCTTTCTTTTTCTTTTTTCTCTGAATAAAGCCCTCACATCCAAATTGATACTATTCTTTATTAAAATTCTTCACAAAATTAAAATTGTTAAAAACATAGAAAAAGTTGAGACGAAAACAATAAGTGAACTCGAAAAATTTCACTTTATTTTAAAGGAAGCGATAAAAAATCCTTTTAAATATTCTCTGGCCTTTATTTCTACATTTATACAGATGTTTTTAGTGATGACACTTCCCTTTTTTGTGGCATTATCTTTGGGACTGGAAAATAATTTTCTTGAAATGATTGCTGCACAATCAGTTCTTTATTTAATAGTGGCTATGGTTCCTACACCCGGTGCAAGCGGAGCTTCCGAAGGCGGATACACCCTGTTTTTTTCACCATTTTTTGGAAGTGATGTCGGTGCAGGATTACTTCTCTGGAGACTCTTCAGCTATTATCTAAATATTATTGTCGGAGGGATTGTATCCTTTCTCGAAAGTAAAAACCTAGCTAAATCTCATTCCTCAAAACCCGTCCATAAAGATCAATAGTTTTTTCGGCGTTTTGTTCTCCGGTAAAAAATTTACACATTTCAAGAGAATTTTCTGACATTTTTTTACATTTATCAGGATTTTCAATGAGTTCTTTTATATTTTCATGAAGTAATCTATCGTCAGGATTTAAATACCCATTCACTCCATGTTTTACCATTCCATAAATACATGGATCATCAAAAGAAACCACAGGCAATCCGTTACAAATAGCTTCTAAAACAACAAGTCCGAAGGTTTCCGTCTTAGATGCCATTATGAATAAATCACTGCATTGATATGCAAGAGAAATTTCTCCAGGCCAATTCAAATACCCGGTAAAAATAACGTTGTTTTCAATTTTAAACTTCTTTGTCAACTTTATCAATTTTTCTTTGCTTGGACCATCACCAACGAGAAGAAATTTCACATTTTCATCGGTATTTCTAACGAGTTTAGAAACATTTTCAAGCAAAATATCTATGCTCTTTTCTTCTCCAAGTCTTCCGACAAAAATTAAGACTTTATCTTTTTCTTTTATTCCAAATCGCAATTTGAAATTTTTCTTTTCTTCCACGGTAAATTTATGTTGAATCTTTTCTATATCAATTCCATTAGGAATTACCTCTATCGGAACAGTTACTCCATAAGATCTCAATATATTCTTTGTCTTTATAGATGGGGCAATTACCGCCCTGTTTCTATTGCAAAAATTCTTTGATTCTGATTTTAAAAACTTCCTGACTATACCCGTAATAACCGGTATATAATGTGCATAATCAACCATTAAAGTATGATACGTCGTAACGTTTGGAATTTTAAAATGTTTCGCTATTATATTACCTGTATAACCCAATACCACCAGGGAATGCGTATGGATTATATCAATTTTCCATTTGTTCATATGTGAAATTATTTCTTTATAATCGAAGGGCAATCCTATTCTATGCTGTTTTTCCTGAGGAAATCTCAACGAATATGTTCTATAAACATTATCCTTTGGGTCTGCCTTTGGATGATCTACTGTGACAACATATACATTGTGTCCCATAGAGGTTAACTCTCTTTCCAGCATCTTTATCATTGTAACAACTCCATTTATTTGCGGTTCATATGTATCACTAAACATTGCTATATTCATTTATATTTCCTTCCTTTCCCTTGACACCTTGATAGATTTGCTTTATAATTTTATCGTTTTTGGGAGATCGTCTAATGGTAGGACTGCGGACTCTGGATCCGCCAGTGGAGGTTCGAGTCCTCCTCTCCCAGCCATTGTTACACTACTCTTGCTAAGCTAATCGAATATATCTCCTTGACTCCGTTTTTTCTCAATAATTTTGCACATTCTTTCAAAGTTGACCCTGTCGTTATAACGTCATCGAATAATATTATTTCATCGGGTAATTTTTTTTCATTTATATAAAAAATATTCTTTATATTTTCTTCCCTCTCTTTACCCTTCAAAGTAGATTGTGGCCTTTTATTCCTACTATAAATAATATCACTTCTCAGCTGAAAATCCCTGATTTTTTTTAACTTTTTCAGAATAAAAAGATTCGTATCAATTCCTCTGATTCTATAAGTTTTAACGTTAGTCGGAACCGGAACAACAACTTTTTCATTAAGTTTTAAAACACCAAAAATATCATTTAAACATTTTACAAAAAAATTTGATATTCTATACCGCTTATTGAACTTATATTCTTTTATAAGTTCTTTCATGGGAGTTTCATATTTCCAGAAAAAAGACACCCCCGAGATGAAAGGAATTTTTTCGCCATTGATAATCGGTCCCTTCATTTTTTTCAAACAATTTTCACATAAAAATCCTTTATATCCAATATTACATCCACACCCGACACAATAATTCGGAAAAAACTTTTCAATCAAATAAAGCCCTCTTTCTTCAAAGCTTTCATTGTCCTCAATAAATTCTTCTTCAAAATACTTACCGCTTCTATTCCGGGAGGCATTGATCTGAGAATTTTATTCGAATAATTTCTGTTCCGATCAACCACTCTGTTATCTAAAATTATGACTATTCCTCTATCACTTTTTGTTCTAATTAATCTTCCTATTCCCTGTCTTAAATTCGTTATCATCTTAGGATAATAATATTTGTACAGTCCTTCATGAAAACTTTTCTCCCCAAAATGATTAATTCTGGATTCTATTATAGGGTCATCCGGTCTTTCAAACGGAAGTTTGAATATTACAAGTATTTTCAGATGCTCTCCAGGAAGATCTATACCTTCCCAGAAGGTCCTATTCCCAAACAGGATCGAGTCTTTCTGTTTGATGTGTTCTTCTATTAATTTTGTCTGACTCAGGAGTTTCTCCTGTACTTTCAAATTTATGTTCTCAGAATGAACGACATTTTTAACATATTCCATGTCTCTATAAGAGGTGAATAAAGTTAGAATGCCTCCCTTACCTATCTTGATGATATTTTGTATTACCTCCGCACCTTCTTTTAAATATTCCAGATTATTATGCGAATATTCGATCATATCTTCAACCACATAAAATTTTAGCTGATTTCTATAATCAAATGACGATCCGAGCTTTATTGCCCTGAAATCTTCTCCGAGACCTAAAATTCTCCTTGAATAGTTGAACCCGTCGCTTCCTTTACTGAAAACCCACATTGTGGCAGAAATGAAAATTTTTGTTTTTACATCCGGAAATATTTTTTTCATTATTTTTTCATGGGCAACGGGAGAAGAGAGTATTATGAGATATCTCTTTCCATCACGTTGAATTCTATCAAAATACGTTATATGAACATCACTGAAGGCCGTTATACCACAAACATTCTTTAACTGCTCATCGAGCATATTGATAACTTTTCTGTGATCCTGAAAAATCTGATTATATTTTTCAGTTTCTTCCTGCATAAAATCATCCAGCATACCTGATATCTGTATAGATATACCTTTAAAATTTCTTAAATAACTTTCTACGGACTGAAGTTCACTCATAAGTGTTTCGATTTCGGATTCATTTAAATTTTTTTCTTTAAAATTTACCCCATTGAACTTTTCTGTGATTTCTTTAAGTGCTTTGAAAAGATTTTTATAATCATCTGAAATTGTCTTTTTCAGATTCTTTATAAAATCCTCATGATATTTTATCTTTATTTTATTTATTATTTCAAAACTTTTGTTTATGAGTTCCCGGATTGTTTTCATATTCTCAGAGGGAATAAAAGAAAAGCTCATCGCATCAGTCAGTGAATTCTCCACTTCATGTGCTTCATCCAGAACTAAAACATCAAATTTAGGAATAAGTATTCCATCATTTGTATTATCCTCATCCTTTCCCTCTGCCATTTCATCGGTCATTCTTATTTCTGCTTCACTGAATAAAAGAGCATGATTGGTGATAACCACATGAGATTTTTTCGCATTTTCTCTGGCCACAAAATAAGGACATTTCTTATTATAAATACAAAACATACCTTTACATTCATATCTGTTACTTTTGAAAAATTTTTTTAAACTCGTATTTATCTCATCCAGATCACCCGTGGTTGTTCTCATAGACCATAACAGAATTTTTAAAAAATCTGTACTTTGAAGTAATTCCGGATTTTCATCTACGACCATATCCAGAAAATCAAAAAAATTTTCCAGACAAAAATAACTTTCACGGCCCTTTATAACCGATACTCGCAATTGAGTAAGACTTGGAAGTTTTCTTAAAATTTTTACATCTTTGTCCAATAACTGATCCTGTAATATTTTGGTTTTAGTTGAAATAACTGCTTTTTTATCACTCGACATGGTGTAATAGGCCAGAGGAACAAGATATGCCAACGATTTTCCCGTTCCCGTCCCCGCTTCTACTATCATCCCATTTTCTTCTTTTATAGATTCTACTATCTCGAGAGTAGTCATAAACTGTTCGTGTCTGTATTCATAATCTTTTATAATATCTTTTAACAATCCATCTTCTTTAAATACCAGTTGAACTGTTTTATTTAAATCTATTATTCTGATTGGATCCAATTTTTCATCGCTTATTTGATTCAGATTTGCACAAATATATTCTTCCCACGGGATTATATTTTCTCCGTCTTTTAAAGCCTCAATTATGAAGTCAGATGTACTGTTTTTTCCAAGAAATAATTGAACAACACTTTGAAGAGATACAGGATATTTTTTCAATTTTAAAATATATTTATCAATTCTTTCTTCTATATTTCCCCTGGGAGAATAATCCAGAATTTCTTTTAAAACTTTTTCCTGAACGTATTTATCGCTATCAACAGAAAGATCTTCAGAATCAGAAAAATTTTCAAAGAAAAAGAATTTGTTCTCAAGCTTCATATAATTTTTCACTTTTTCTCTGTTCAAATCTCTTTTTTTCCCATTTTCTCTTACTCTGAAATTTTCTCTCAACTTCTTTATATAAACTAACGAAAAATCACTCATCACATTCTCCAAAATAAAAAAGACCGGAAAACCCGGCCCTTTATTACTGCAAACGGGGCCATTAACCTATATTAACACTTTTTACTATTGCTTTTCAGCAATATTCAAGGACATAATGAATCCCGCTCTTTTTTTTAAATTTAACGAGGAGTGCTTCAAATTTTTTTAACACGTCCTGTTATTTTTTCTTCTACAAATTTATGTTTCTTAAAATGACTTTCCATGTGCTGATACTATTTTAACACTTCTTATACTCCTATGAAATGCGACGCTGCATCTGAAAAACACTGTTATAAAAGTTCAGTTTATTTGTTATGTATCAAGCATATTTTGATTGAGATCTGATATCACAAACACATTCTGAATATCTTTTCAATATCTTCGGCATCCAACGGCTGGAATCCGTACATCGTTCCGCCTTTTGCCGCTTTCTTTGCCATAACTTTAAAATCAGTATCATCAATATCTATTTCCGTAAGGGTGCTTTGAAGTTTTAAGGTGTCAAATAAAAACTCCTTTAACATTTCGATACTTTTCTTTGCCACTTCCATCTGTGGAAGTTTCTGATCAACTCCGAATACATTCACACCAAATTGATAGAATTTACTCACAGTATTTTTATTTAAAGTGTACTCCATCCATCTCGGTGTAAGGATTGCCAGGCCAAGGCCATGGGTAATATCATAGATAGCTGAGAGTTCATGTTCCATCGGATGACAGCTCCATGCATGCTGTTTTCCCCCGAATATGAATCCATTGATTGCCCATGAAGAAGTCCACATTAAATTCGCACGCGCTTCATAATCATCAGGTTTTTCCATGGCTATCGGAGCATATTTTATTATGGTTTTCATAAGTCCTTCCATGACACAATCCAACATATATAAATCATTATCCATATTAAAATATACTTCCATTATATGACTCAACATATCCGCAGCACCACAGGCGGTTTGAAACTTATTTACAGTATAAGTGACCGTTGGATCCAGAAACGAAACCTTGGGCTGCATCACCGGAAAACCCATACCTATTTTATCTTTTGTTTCCGGGTTACTTATAACTCCCCCGGAATCCATTTCAGAACCTGTTGCTGAAAGCGTAAGCACCGTAATAATAGGGAGACATTTCTTCACAGGAACTTTCCTAAGCAAAATATCCCATGCATCTCCATCATAATATGTTGCCGCCCCTATGAATTTAGTGCAGTCCAGCACAGATCCTCCACCCACCGCGAGGAGAACATCGATCTTTTCCTTTTTGCAGATATCTGCTCCTGCATTCACAGAAGATACCCTTGGATTCGGTGCAATTCCCGATAACTCAAAAAGTTCTAATCCGGCTTTTTCAATCTCCGCAACAATCTTATTATAAAGACCTGTCTTTTTAATTGAACCTCCACCGTAGGTAAGAAGCACTTTTTTACCATATTTACTCAATTCGGTACCCAGGTTTTTCAACTGATTTTTTCCAAAATAAACTTTCGTAGGTATGTCGTAAACAAAACTATTCATATTTTTTCTCCTTTCCTATCTCCATGCATTTTTTCATTCATTGATAATGTATTAAAATCCAATATCTGGATGCTTTTTGAAAATTTTTCAATTTTTATGTAATTTCACTCCAGCTATCCATTGAAGATTATAATACCTGGAGTTAACTTTATGTCAAGTATTTGATATTTTAATTTGGTTCATCTTCTCCAACAGAGTCTCTTAAATGGAAATAAAGTTAATTGACCCCGGGTATAAGTCATGTTTTGTTTTCCAAATTCCGAATATCTTTATCTCTGTATCCTAACCAACTGAACATTGCTCCCAAAACGCCAGTACACAGGAACATAACTGCCATGCCGCTTCCTGCGCCGGAACCGACAATTTTTCTGAGCGCAATAGCGAATATATGTGAAGATGCCATAAAAGGTTCAAAAACATACTCTGCAAGAAATCCACCCAGAAAGATACCGATTGGAATAGTTGAAGATTGGATAACGTTTCTTACTGCAAACATTCTTCCCTGCATTTGCTGAGGAACTGCACGATATAAAATCATACTCTGTCCTGCCAGAACAAAGGGAATAGGAATACTCGCTGCTAATCCCCCGATACACCAAATCCAAAGATCTCTTCCGACTCCTATCAGCAAATCACCGAAAAGAAATGAGAATGCTGCTGAAAAATAAATCAATTTCAGAGGATTCGCTTTCTTTTTCCTGGCCAAAACTAAAAAACCACCGATTACCCCACCTATTCCCAGCACGCCACTTACAATTCCATAAACCGCGCTGTCACCTCCGCTCCTGGATAAAATCATTGGAGCCAGAATATTTTCATAAGTCAATCTGGAAAAGAAATTTATCAACGCCATACTGAGCATTATATGCAGGATTCCCTTTTGCTTTCTTAAGAAAAAAAAGCCTTCCCGAAAGCCCTCCAACCACCTTGAGGGTTTCTTTATATCTGGTTCTAATGATTCTTTAATATTGACAAAAAACAATAGAGAAAATGCGGCAAATAAAAAAGTTGAGAAATCGATCAATAACACTATTTTTAAACCGGCAAAAGCAACGAGTATTCCGGCAAGCATTGGCGCAACTATCATTACCAGATTATTGGAAAATGAATTTAATCCGCTGGCTTTATCGTATCGACCACCAGGAACCAACATGCCGGTTACTACGGCAGATGCCGGAGATTGAAATGCATTAGTTAAACCTATAATCGCACTGACTACATAAACCTGCCAGACAGACAGTACATCTGCATAAATGCAAAAAACGATACTGATCGTACAAAAAGCGGCTATTGTGTCCGAAACAATGAGAACGGTTTTTTTCGATAGTTTGTCAACAATATCTCCCGACAAAATACTTGCCAGAATATATGGTAAGTAGGAACTCAAGGTTACAAGTGATACCGACATAGCGGATCCCGTTTGATTAAACACCCAAATCACCAGAGCGAATCTCGTTATGGAGCTACCCAACTGAGATATGGCCTGGCCAATCCAAAATATTAAAAAATTCAATTTTGTTTTTTCATTCATTGTACTTCATACTTCTCCTTATTCGATATTTTTCTGATAAGTACAAAGCCCAATGTGGACGAGATTATTTTACATTTTCACCTTACTCTGCACAAGGATCGTCCATTCATCAGACCTCATACAGAGATATCCGCTCATATTTATAACCAGTGGCTTTAACATATTATTGTTTTTCCATCCTTCCTGAGTTTTCGTATAATTTTACTTCAAACCCATTTAAAATTATACCTGGAGTTAACTTCATGTCAAGCATTTGATATTACAATTTGGTTCTCCTTCTCCAGCAAGTGTCGAAGATGATATAAATGGCTCAAAATAGACCTTTATTTTTGAAGTGGTTATATTCCAGCTCTCTTTACAATTTATCAGCATTTTCGTAGATAGCTTTTTTATCTTTTTCGGACAACATTTTTTCAATAACAAAAGCAATGGCAAAAATCACAATAATATTTACACCGAACCTTACAAATGTAAATTTCCATCCCAGAGAAGAGATTTCAAATAACAGCAGTGGGATACGGAAGCTTGTGCTAGCGCCTAAAAAAATCAGAATATTTGAAATCCGTCCTCCCTTTTTAAGCAACACCACTGCAATCGGTAACAATGCATACAACGGAATGGCAGTGACTACCCCTGACAGCAGTGCAACCAGCACACCTTTGAAACCGGATTTCCTACCAATTACTTTTATCATAATATCTCGTTCAATCCATACATCCATTAAATTAACACAGATAAAAATCGGCGTTAACATGAATAAGAAATTAAGACAGTTTTTACCTGTAAAATGCAGAGCGTTTATTCCTTTCTGTGGATAAAACATCAAAACAAATAAATTAACAATAACAACAGCTAAAAGGAACCAATACTTTTTAACTATCTTTTTCATACTAATATCACTCTAATAATATAGGTTGAAATAAGTGTGAACAAATATGCAAAACCGTTTCGAAGAAGGGCAGTCTTTTTTCCAAGATATTTCATTTCCATTGGAAGGGTAATAAATCCGACCATTGTGAGTGTGGAAATAAAAATAGCTGTTTGTGCAATTCCCGCACCATTATTCAACAGTTCTGCAGCAATCGGAAACGCGATCAAAACAGGTACCAAAGTAAACACCCCAAGCAGTGAGGATATAAGTATACCCAAAATACCTGATTCCGATCCTATGATATGTCGTATAGTTTCAGGATTTATTACCTCAAGCAACAGTGCTACAAGCATAAGAATTGCAATAAATTGCGGCAGGATATTGATAAACATCTTCCAGGCCTTTTTAAGAGATAAAAGCGTTTTTGACTTATCTTTTAAAAAGGACATGATAAGCAGGACAAACGTTATACCGTAAAAAATGTACGTAAAAACAACGTTCACTTTATTCCCATCTTTCTCCTATAACTTTTCTCAGCTTTGGAAACAGAATGATGAAAAAGATGCCTACAATCAGAGCGGTGATAAACTGAAAGAAAAAAAACTCTGACACAAGACCGCAGGCCATTGCAGAAATGACAATATTGACAACAAATCCGGTGATAGCTACGCTTCCTCCTGACAAAGTTGCCAGTTGTAACACAATCACTAAGACAATAAAAATTGCTATTCGCCTAATCCAAGGCATTTTGTCTTTATTGTTCATAAATTATCATACATCTCCTTGTCATTATGGATTCATTATATTATAATTCAAACAAAATTCTTGTTGCACACGCAACAAAATGAAGCGAAATGGAAGTAATATGAAAGAATATATCCGGGATTTAGCAAAAACAAATTTGTTTTCTGGCATTGAGCCTGATAAAATAATCAGTTTGCTGGACTGCATTCAAGCAAGACGCGTTGAATACAAAAAAGATACGTTTATTATTGAAGAGGGCAGTACAGTATATGATTTTGGCATCATACTATCTGGACATGCCCAAGCCGTAAAATGGGATATATCGAACAGGTTGATTATCATTACCCTGCTCAAAAAAGGGAGCGAAACAGGTGTTATTTTAGCTGCGAGTTTAGACCACAAAAGTCCTGTGACGTTGCAGGCGAAAGATGATGTCTCGATTTTGTTAATCCCATTTGATAGCGTTTTCGCCCGATGTAGTAAAAGTTGTCCGTGGCACGATAAATTGCTGCGGAATTACGTTGGTATCGTTGCGGAAAAGGGACTTATACTACATGAGCGGATTGATTGTCTGCTAAAATCTACAGTTCGGAAAAAAATTTTTGCGTACTTAACACGAATATCCAATGAACAGCAAGCTTGGATGTTCACGATTCCTCTTAACAGAAATGAAATGGCGGAATATCTCAATGTTGAGCGCAGTGCACTTTCAAGAGAGTTATCAAATATGAAAAAAGAAGGGTTGATAGATTACCATAAAAATTGCTTTAAATTACTTTAAACCATTTAATAAAAGGAAAGTGAAGCACTATACGCCTTGAATTATAACAAGCATTGGTTTTCAGCGTAATCAAAATTCATAATTCAATTTGTCAGTGTGGCAATTGTTGCAGATAGCATACCGGTTCGCTCAATGTTCGCAGTGGTTTGTTTTTTTGGGTATTTCCGTTAATACTTATAAAAAGGCAGTTTGGTGCCCACATGTAAAGCCGATCCATGAGATGGGTGCAAAATTCGCATTTTCATCTTCATTATATGTTCCTATTAAAAATAGCTGCTGTGTAAAAAAACACGCTGAATTCTTTGTAATTGGTTCCATGTTAAAACACTCCCTTATATATAAAATCATTTTATTCAAAGCTATGATTATTATAATTAATCACTATCTGCCGCGAACTTAAATATGTGATACTCGTCATATATGCTTTTTATAGTATATTTCAAAACCCTTTCTCTACAAAAATGCGATTCTGATTATCATAAAATGTATGAAGTATAAATCATACGACTTGAGGAAATGTAGAAATATTAATTAATTTACAGATAACTGACTATTTCTACTTTTCCTCGCTATTTGTAGTGCTGAGAAGCCTGATATCTTCTTTATATTGTTCTAGCTTTTTTTGTATAATTTTTGCATCTACTAAATCAATATTGGATGCCGCCATTTTTGGAGAAATGAGTTGCAATTCAAATTCGGTATTATGTTCCAATAAACAAGGAGGAATTGTGTTCTCATTAAGGTTATTAGTTTTTCTCGGAGCTGCATGTTTATCAATCAACCAGAGAATTTCTCGTTGCATTGTGTTCCTAAACCATTGGTCAAGAATGTTTTTATAATACACTTCTATAACTAAAATAGTTCCGCGATAACTATGCTGATATGGATTGGTTTTTATCCTTAAAATGTTTTGTTCGTGGTTACATCTAAGATCCTCAACTAACATATTTATTTGTTCAGTTTCAAAACAAATATTCGCGGTAGCTTTACCTTCGGATTTAATGCTTATCTCAAAATCCGGAATATAGTCCATGTTTACAATACATGAACCATCCTTTACGTTTCTGGTATGTTGTAACTCGAGATGTGCAAAAGTATAAATTGATATAGCTGGTGAATCTCCTACATTCTCTAGCTCCAACTTAATATGCAACTGACGTCTGGTTTCTGTAAAACAGGGTGTTCCATAGGTTTTAAGTATCTCAAAAACAACACATGGTTGCTTGTCTAATTGTAATTGTTTATCAGCAATTTCTAGAGCTTTTTGTGATATTTTCATCTGCTTATAAACTAACCGGACATAAACTAACGTAATCATTGCAGTAATAAAAGCTATTAGTACACCAAGTATTCCAGAAAAATCATTGTTAATAAGTCGAATAGTATCCATAACACCACCTCAAAACAAATATAACACAAATATAGAAAAATCAAATTACTATCTTCTGTTATATTAAGCTCTACACTCAATTTTACTTTCATATATAATTATAGGACTTTGAGTAATTTTGAATTTCTCAAACATTGTGAATATAATTAAATCAAAAGACCGCCAATATAAAGCCGACGGTCTTTTCAATGATACAGGTACAAATATTCGATGCCCTTATGAATATGTCTTTATGGTGCCGAGGGCGGGACTTGAACCCGCACAAGCTAAGCGCTCACATGGCCCTCAACCATGCGTGTCTGCCAATTCCACCACCTCGGCTAACGAAAAAAAATTATATAATCTTATAGAGCCTTTGTCAACTACAAAAGCAAATTATATCCATTTGAATGCAATATATTTCTTATGATATATCTGTTGATTATTGCATTTTCATATTCTACTTCAATCACTCCGGTTTCCATATCACAAAAAAGACTCACTATTCCTTCCTGATCAGATAAAATTTTTTTGATTTTTGTACAATCTTCCTGACTCTCAATATTCGTAAGTGGGAATATTCTAATAACCCTTGCCATGTTTAGCCCCCTAAAACATCTCCTGTCTTCAAAAGTCTTCCTGATTTTGCCTGCCAGGGAGTGATTATATTTTTTCCGGGGAATTGTACTTTCTCTACTTTAACCGTGCCGTCATAACATTGAACTTCCATAAATTTTTTAGTGATATTCACAATTTCTCCTTTTTTGCCACAGATACTATCCATTCCGGGCAATGCTCCATAGAGCTTTATCTTTTTTCCTTCAAAAAAAGTTTTTACACCCGGATCAGGATCAAATGCTCTTATTTTATTGTAAACCTCGCTCCACGAAAAATAATTATGAATAAAGAGATCTTCCTCGCATATTTTTTTTGCGTAGGATGCTTTTGTATGATCTTGTTCTTTATAAGTAATATCATCGACACATATTTTTTCCAAAAAATCTATAGTCAATTTTTTCCCTGTTTCCAAAAGTTTTCCAGATAAGGAACCAAAATTATCTTCCGGTAATATTTTGATATTTTTTTCCAATACGACGGGACCAGAATCCATTCCTTCGTCTATTTTAAAAATAGTGATTCCTGTTTCTTTTTCTCCGTTTAATAAGACTCTCTGTATCGGTGCCGCACCTCTGTATTTCGGAAGAATTGAAGCATGAACATTAAAACAACCAAAAGTGGGAAGATCTATCACTCTTTTTTTTAAAATCTTTCCATACGCCACTGTGATTATCAAATCGCACTTAAGGGATTGCAATATTTCAAAACCGGATTTTTTATTGACACTCTTCGGTTGAAATACAGGTATTTTATATCTTTCTCCCACTATTTTTACAGGCGTTGGTACAATTTTCTTTCCTCTTCCCCTGGGTTTATCGGGTTGCGAAAAAACCCCAACTACGTTGAATCCTTTCTTTATTATTTCATCGAGGTGATACGCTGCAAAATCTGGAGTTCCCATGAATACTATTCTCATAAAATCTACAATATTTCTCCCTTTTTGATCTTGTTGAGTTTCGATCTTAAAACCGCTTTTTTAGCTGTTGACAGATAATCTATAAATAATATTCCCTCAAGGTGATCAAATTCATGCTGAAATATTCTCGCTGCATAGCCGGTCAAAACTTTGTGGCATTCTTTTCCCGCAACATCAAAATATTTCACTTCCACTTCTTCCGGTCTGAAAACATCGGCATAAATTCCGGGAATGCTCAAACATCCTTCCTCCATCTTCACTTTTTTTTCGCTTCGTTTCAGTATTTCGGGATTTATCACAGTATTTAATCCTTCTCCGGCATCAAATACGAACATTCTTATAGATTCACTGACTTGCGGTGCGGCAAGGCCAACTCCATCATCTCTGTACATAACCTTAGCCAGTTCTTCGGCAAAATTTTTTAATTTTTCATCGAATTTTTCTATTTTCTTCGCTTTTTTTCTTAAAATAGAATTTCCTAAATAAATAACCTTCACTTTATCTTTTCAACCTCTTTCAAATATTTGTACAAATTCTCCGTTTTCTCACTGTGATTCATAAAGGGACTTATTGGTGTTACAGATATCAAACCCTTTTCTATTGCTTTATAATCGGCGCTGGGATCTTCATCATCCTCAAGCATTTCTCCGAATATCCAGTAATATTTGTTGTTGTATGGATCTAATCTTTCCTCATATCTATCTTTGAATCTTTTTATACTCTGGTTCGTTACCATCCATCCCTTTATTTCTTCTGATGGAAGTGGTGGTACATTTATATTCAAAGCGGAAAATTTAGTGAATTTACTCAAATCAATATTTTTCAAAAATTTCAAAATAAACTTCGCGCCACTTGGATAAAATCCATCATTGAATATTGCTGAAGAAACCGCTATTGCCGGTTTTCCCAGAATTGCACCTTCAAGAGCTCCTGAAACAGTTCCTGAATAAACCAGATCAAGACCAAGATTCGGTCCTCTGTTAATTCCACTTATAACTATATCCACAGGTTTATTTTCAGTTTCTAATATATGAAGACCCAATTTAATGCAATCAACCGGTGTTCCCGTAATCGCATATGTTTCAAAATCCTCAGAAAGCCTGACCTTTTTCTTCCATAAAGGCCTTCTCATAGTCAGTGAATGTCCTGATGCGCTTTGTTCCTCCTGTGGTGCATAGATATGCACTTCGTGTTCTTTACACAGCTCTTCTGCTAAAATTTTTATTCCCGGAGCATAAACTCCATCATCGTTTGTAACTAAAATTCTCATTTCTTCCTCTTTTCACAATTATTGTTTTTTCAATTACCACACTTTCATGCTAACTATTATTCTAACATTAACCTATCAAAAATAAAAAAAGGATCTGCAAAATGCAAACCCCCATATTATTTTAAATTTAGAGCATCACTCTTTACTTAATTTTTTTTCTATTTCGATGACCTCGTGCAAATTTTCTCCCATTTCCATATAATAAAGCTCTTCGGCTATATTAACTATATGGTCTCCAACCCTCTCGAGGAATCTGGCAACGAGTAAAAGATCTATAAAAAACTTAACGTCAGAAATGTCATCGCATTCAATAATTTTCACAGATATTTCTTCTTTAATAAATTTGTATATCTTATCTATTTCTTCATCATCATAACATATTTTTTTTGTAACACTTAAATCTGTTGCATAATAGGCATTAAGAACATCATCAAGCATCTTAATAACATATCCGGACATTTTCTTTATATGAACAAGCGGTTTTGGAAGTTGTTCGCCTTTATGTTTTTTCACAACTTTTGATATGTTGACCGCTAAATCCGCTATTCTTTCAAGATCCGTTGCAATCTTAATAACCATTATTACATATCTCAAATCTTCCGCAAGTGGATGGTATCTTCCAATATAGGCAAAAGTTTCGTTTTCAATTTTTCTCTGAAAGTCATCTATAAGATCGTCATCTTTTATGATCTTAACGGCTTTTTCATAATTTATATGTTCAAGAGCATTGATGGAGTCAAGTATTTGCTTTCTGACATCTTCCATCATTTCGGAAAGATACGTTTTAATATGCTCAAAATCTTTTTCTAAATGTCTTTGTCTCATAAATTCATCACCCTCTCTTTAGCTGAATATACCTCTGAGGTAATCATTCGTTCTTTTATCTGAAGGATTTGTAGCCATTTTTTCCGTTCTATCGAATTCTACCAGTTCACCGAGATAAAAGAACATCATATAATCTGATATTCTAAGCGCTTGTTGTAAATTATGTGTTACGATAATTATCGTATAATTTTTTGAGAGCTCTTCTACCAACTCTTCTATTTTTGATGTAGCTATTGGATCAAGCGCACTTGTGGGCTCATCTAAGAGAAGAACTTCCGGTTTAACTGAAAGAGCCCTTGCAATACATAATCTCTGTTGCTGACCACCAGACAGAGCCATTCCACTTTTCTTCAGGTTATCTTTAACTTCATTCCATAAAGCCGCTTGCTTAAGTGAACTTTCCACTATTTCATCAAGAGCTTTCTTGTTTTTTTCCCCATGGAGTTTAGGTCCATATGTTAAATTATTTCTTATCGATTTTGGAAATGGATTCGGTTGCTGAAAAACCATACCGACCTTTTCTCTGACTTTTATGGGGTCCTGATCTAAAATATTTTCTCCATCAAGAAAAATTTTTCCGGTGTAATTGGCTGTAGGAGCTAAATCGCTCATTCTGTTCAATGTTCTTAAAAATGTTGTTTTCCCACAACCCGACGGACCGACGATAGCGGTAACTTTATTTTTTTGAATACCGCATTCCACATCTTTCAAAATATGATTCGATCCATAATAGAAATTCAACTTTTTTATTTCAAATATAATATTTTCCAATATTATCTCTCCCTCTTTCTTATATCTCTTGCTCTGAGAATTCCAATGAACCCAAAAAGAATTATGACTATCAACAACAATACTGAAACGGTTCCTTCAAGTTTTGGCTGGACATTAGAAGGATAAATGGTTGCAAGAACATAAATATGTGTTGGCAGTGACATAGCCGGTTCAAATATACTCGTTGGATTTCTGGTTATGTAAAAGGCAGCTCCGGTGAATAGAATAGGGGCTGTTTCTCCTATGATTCTTCCTATAGCTATAACTACCCCTGTCAAAATTCTGGCTCCTGCCGACGGAATAATGACTTTGAAAGTAGTTGAAACTTTCGATGCCCCTAAAGCATACGATGCTTCCCTATAAGTGTTCGGTACTGCTATCAAACTTTCATATGTATTGGATAAAACATATGGAAGCGACATCAATCCCAATGTTAAACCTCCGGCTATTACAGATGTACCAAAACCGAATGTAACACAGAAAAGTGTGAGACCAAACAGACCGAATACGACAGATGGTATACCAGAAAGAATATTGTTGGCAATTACCAGTGTTCGCTTGAAGAAATTATCTTTACTATATTCGCTCAAATAAACTGCTCCCAAAATTCCCACAGGTATAGCAAACGCCATAGCAACACCCAGAAAATAAATACTTCCAACTATCGCCGGAAAAATTCCTCCATCAACCATAGAATTTTTTGGAAAAGTAGTGAGAAACTCCCAATTTATACTGTCTAATCCACTAATGATCAAAAAACCCAGTAATCCTATAACAACGGCAATTATTGCGAAGGTTATTATTCCAAAAGTTATTTTCAGTATTTTATCTTTTATCAATTTTACCACTACCCTTCAACTTGCTTGCTATTAAAGTAAAACACGTTGAAAATAGAAGAAGTATGACACCTATCATAAACAATGCAAAATAATGTGTGCTTCCAAGTTCTGTTTCTCCCATTTCGCCCGCTATGGTTGCTGTGAGAGGCCTAACCGGATCAAAAATTCCGGATGGAATCATCGCTGCCCCACCTGCTACCATCAAAACTATCATGGTTTCTCCGATTATTCTGTTTATTCCTAGAATCATTGCATTGAATATACCACTTTTTGCTTGGGGAATAACGACTCTGAATATTGTTGAAGTCCAACTTACTCCAAGCGATAACGAACCTTCAATCTGAGTTTTCGGAACAGCTCTTATGGCGTCTTCCATCAGAGTTATAAAATATGGTAAAGATAATAATGACAATACTAACGAAGCGTTGAATATGTTTAAGCCCGTCCATGCATAAGGAATATTCTCGATTATCCACTTCGAGATATATTTCAGTGCGAAGGCTCCCAAAACAACAGATGGCAAGCCTGCCATCAATTCAACTATAGATTTAATAAAATTTCTTGATTTATCACTGAAAATCGCTAAAAATATTGAACTTGCAAAAGCAAGCGGTATAGAAAATAATATCGTTAAGCCAGTCACCGAAAGGGTTCCGATCAATAAAGCGAAGATGCCGTACTCAGCATCTTCGTATGTCGGATACCAATAGGGACTGGTAAAAAACTCCTTGAAACTCACTTCGCCGAAGAGAGGCAATCCATCCTTTAGCAAAAAGAAGAATATACCTGCTACTATAACCGTTGTCAATATTGCCGCTAAATATATGAATCCTTCAGCTACTAAGTCTCCCTTTTTCCTACCAATCACTACCTATCACTTCACTCTATAAACTACTATTATTCGATTCCGTAAGCGTTAACGTAACCAGCTTCCAATGTTCTTGCCTGTCCCTCAGGAGTCAAAGCATACTTAATGAAATCCATAACTTTTCCTTCCGGTAAACCGTTTGTACCATCAACCCACATAAACAGAGGTCTTGAAATTGGATAAGTGCCTGAATTAACATTTGCAACTGTAGGTAAAACACCTTCAACTGACAAACCCGTAACTGTATCTGTCAAATAACCCATTCCAATATAGCCTATAGCATATTTATTCTGGGAAACCTGTTCAACAATAGCATTTGTGGAAGGAAGCATCTGTACCTGAGGCGCTAATCTTTCATCACCTAAAACTGTTTCTGTGAAGTATTCATAAGTTCCACTTGCATTATCTCTGGAATATATAACTATTCTTTTATTTTCCAGCGAATCATCGAGATTTTTCCATGAGCTTAATTTACCGGAATAAATTTCTCCCAATTGTTCGATAGTAATGTTCTCTATACCTAACTCAGGATTAACGATAACTGCGATTCCATCATAAGCAACTATGAAAGGAACGAACAATTTACCGGCTTCGTTCATTGCAACTACTTCTTTGGATTTAATCCATCTGGATGCATCTGCTATATCAGCCTGTCCTTCTAGCAAAGCTTTATATCCTGTTGAGGATCCTGCACCTTCAATGCTGATTTCAACATCCGGATTCATCGCTTTAAAATCTTCCGCCCATAACTGTGCAATAGGGTATACTGTGTTTGAACCTTTAATTACAACCGTTGATGCTACCAATGAACCAACTAATACTAAAGAAATAAGTGCTAATGCAATAATTTTTTTCATTTTTCTACCTCCTAAAATTTTTATCACTTCCATGTAGAATATAATGTTTATTGTTTAATCCAGTATTATTAAAATAATTTGAAATATTAAAAGTAGAAAATATTTGCCTTTTGCACTCACTTATAGAATAATTTGAAATTAATATTACATAAACAAACATCCAAGATCGTTTCTTCAAAGCGTTTATAAATAATAAATTTTCGTGAAAAATCATATAGAACGGAATGCTTTTTTATTTTTTTCAGTGTCTTCAAACTGTTTTTTCTCACTTTTTTTCGATTTTATGAGGAAAGAAATTAATTTACAAAATCATATAACAAAAAATTTTTTAGAAGAAAAATACAATTAATATTCTCATAATAATTTAAAAAAGTTTAAGCTGTTCTGCTTCTTTTTCATAACGTGGAAATTCCACATCGTAAGGATGTTGCATTATTCTCATATCCCTTTTCTTTGTTTCGTATTTCAATACATTCCAGAGAGAAAGCTTGTTTTTCGAATAACATATGTGCTGATCTCCATATGTTTCGGTATATACATTCTCCAATCCTGGAAACAATTTCTCGAGTTTTGAAAGGTAATATTGCCTCTGCCTATCTCTCAACTTTACTCCAAACACCGGAAAGATATCCTTCGCTCCACAAATATGGGAACTGTTCACGATATTTCTTATATTTTCGTCACTATCTTCTATGAAAGGCAAAATCGGTATCATGGCTACTCCAACATTTATTCCATTTTCTGTCAGTTTTTTTATGGCTTTCAATCTCTCAGAAGGTTTTGAAGCGAATGGTTCAATCTTTTCCGCCAATTCATCGAAAACTGTAGTGAGGGTCATCAAAATATAAACGAACTTCATCTTCCTGAAAAGATCGATATCTCTAACAATATTACTGCTCTTAGTGATTATAAAAATTCCATAATCACTCTTCACTATCTCCTCTAAAATACTTCTGAACAATCTCAATTCCATCTCAAGAGGAATATATGGATCACTCATCAATCCACAACATATGATTCCCTTTCTTCTCTTCATGGATATTTCCTTTTTAAAAAGATCTAAAGCGTTCATCTTAACCTGTACATCATCGAACTCTTCTATGCCGTAACAGTTACTTCTGGAATTGCAGTAGATACAACCATGCTGACACCCTCTGAAAATATTCATGTTGTATCTTCTGTAAAGATCTTTATTGTAAACTTTCATCGGATTTAAAATTGTTTTCGGATAAATTTTTTTCATTATTAAAACATTCTCCAGAATTATTTTATACAATTTAATATACTACCACTTTCTTCTTGTATAATAAATCGGAGGTGAATAAAATGTCAAATACAGTAGCATTGGAATCCACCGTTATAGCACACGGTCTTCCATACCCAAAGAACTATGAAACTGCAAAGAAAATGGAAAGGGCCGTTTTAGAAAATGGAGGCATTCCAAAAACAATCGGAATAATAGACGGACAAATTATCATCGGTCTAGACGATAAAAATATTAAATTCCTCGCAACGGGAAAAAACATATATAAGCTTGGAACCGCTGAAGTGCCCGTGGCAACCGCTTTGAAACTCAATGGTGCAACAACGGTGAGTGGAACGATGGCAATAGCCAGTAAAAATAACATAGATATTTTTGCAACAGGCGGAATAGGAGGAGTTCACAGGGACGTTTCATGGGATGTGTCTCAGGATATATCTGAACTTTCAAAAACAAATATGATAGTCGTTTCTTCAGGATTCAAAAGTATACTCGATGTTCAAAAAACTATTGAATTTCTTGAAACATTTCAAATAACTGTTTTGGGATATAAAACCGATTCTTATCCACTTTTTCATAGCAGAAAGAGCAAATATAAAATACCCTTCAGGGTGAATTCTCCCGAAGAGATAATTTCTGTTTTCGAAGAAAAGAAAAAATTGGGAATAAGTGGTGCGGTTCTGGTATTCAATCCTGTCCCTGAGGAAGATGAAATTCCATACAAAGAACTGGATTTCTACATTCAAAAAGCTGTTGAAAAAGCAAAGGAAAAAAATATAAATGGAAAGGCGTTGACTCCTTTTTTGTTATCGTATCTTTCGGAAATTTCAGATGGGAAAACCCTTGAAACCAACATTTCACTACTTTTAAACAATGCAAAATTGGCCGGAAAAATAGCGGGGCTCAGAAAATAAATGAATTACATACTGAAAAATGCCAGAAAATTTTCTTTCGATATCGGAAATTTCAATAAGGAAGATATATATATAAAAAACGGAAAAATTGTTGAAAAATGTTTTGGTGAAGAAATAGATATAAAGGGAGCCTTCGTATATCCCGGATTCGTAGACAGCCACTGTCATCTGCTCGGAACAGGATTCAAAAACTCGATAATAAATCTTGACGATGTAAATGACAGGAGTGAATTCGACAAACTGATAAAAAACTGTAAAGAAGAGATAGTCGTTGGAAGAGGCTGGGATGAAAATAAATTGGGTTTTCTTCCAACCAGAGATATTCTGGATTCCCTGGTGAACGAAAAACCTGTTATACTAACGAGACGTTGTGGTCACATAGCTGTTTTGAATTCATTTGCTATTGAAGAATACGAATTATCTGATCTTGATGGGTTGGATGAAACGGATATAAAAAAAGGAATTTTTAAAGAGAGAGGACTCGGAAGAATAAACAAAGAATTATGGAAAAATGAAGAAAGAATTAAAAATTATCTCGAATCGGGAATTAAAGAATTTTTAAAATATGGTGTAACTTCCGTCCATACGGACGATCTCAATGACATCAACAATTCTTATATCCTGAACCTTCTCTCAAAACAGAATAAAATCATGATATACGAAAAATACAAAATTTCTTCTCCCTCCCAAATTGAAGAAATAAAAGAATACAAAAATCTGGAAAATTCATTTTTTAAGGTACGGTCATCAAAATTATTTATGGATGGTTCTTTAGGAGGCAGAACAGCTGCCTTAACGGATGATTACAGCGACGATCCAGGGAACAGGGGTGTTTTACTGATAAACCGCTCCGAACTTGTAGAATTTATAAGAGAAGCTGAAAAAAATAGAATTGAACTCTGTATTCATATAATAGGAGACCGTTCTCTTGAAGAAGCTATAAGTGCGTTCGAATCTTTTTATACACTTGAAACCGAACATCGTCTTATACATGTCCAAATTGCCTCAAAAAAACAGTTACAAAGGATAAAGAAACTGAATTTAAGGTTGTCGATTCAACCAGCTTTTTATTCTTCGGACCTTCTTATCGCAGAAAAAAGATTGGGGAAAGAAAGATTTTTCGAACTGGGCTATCCATTCAATAAAATGAGAGATTTAAAAATAAATATTTCATTTTCGACTGATTCACCAATTGAAAGCGCCAGTCCATTTAAAAATATAGCCTCAGCAGATCACTTTTTCAGCAGAATAGAATCACTTTATTATTATTCGGAGGCTGGAAGAAAATTTGAAACTCAAGATTCTTCCGTCGAATTGATTCCGGGAAATAATGCCGATCTTTTCGTGTCTGAAACAGATATTTTAAATTCAACAGAAGAAACACTTTCAGAAGCTGAAGCTGTTTATACGTTAGTAAATGGAGAATTAGTTTATAAAAAATAAGTGGGGATAAATCAATTCCCCACTTTTCTTCGTCACTTCGTTTCCTTATCTTCTTTATAAAGATGAACATCCATTTGAGGGTATGGAATGTTGACATTTTTAGAGTCGAATGCCTTTTTCACTTTCTCATTCAATTCCCATTGAACATTGAAATAGTCAGATGATTTCAACCAGAATCTTACCTTGAAATTCAAAGAACTGTCAGCCAATTCATCCAGAACAACTATGGGAGGAGCGGGCTCATTTAAAATTCTTTCATCTCCGGCAATGAGTTCCTTAAGGATTTTTTTCACCTCATCAATATTGTCATTATAACCAACTCCAAAAGTCATGTCCATTCTTCTGAAATTTTTCTTTGAAAAATTGGTAATAACATTTGTTGTGAGCTGGTTATTCGGAACTATTAAAGTTTTATTGTCCGGAGAAAGCAGCGTTGTATTGAGTATTTCAATGGTTTGAACAGTACCCATTCCCCCTGAAAAAGAAATGAAGTCACCGGATTTGAATTGTTTGAAAAATAATATCATTGCACCACTTGCAAAATTACTCAAATTATCTTTCAACGCCAGACCTAAAGCCGTTGTTAATCCAAATAGAATTGCTGTAAATGAACTCATGTCTATTCCCGCGGTACCCAAAGCGATTATTATCACTACGAGTTTGAGTACAAAATCCAGAACGGAAAGCAAAAAGCTGATCAGAGATCTTTCAAAGTTCGATTTTTCCAGAACCTTATTTAATATCTTTTTTACAAGTTTAATTAAAAACCATCCTACAACAAAAATTATAACCGCCGTGGCCACATCGATCAATAAACCTATCCAATCCATAAATTATCCCTCCTGTTTTTAAAATATGTTATAAAAGATATTATAATATACTTCAGGGGTGTTTTTGTTTGATAGTTCTTTTTGTTTTAGAAGCGGTAACGAATATTCTGTCTTTTATTTTTTTCGGTGTAGATAAAAGAAAAGCCATCACAAACAGATGGCGAATAAGTGAAAAAACACTACTTTTTATAAGTTTAATAGGACCGTTAGGCTCTATTCTTGGTATGAAATTATTCAGACATAAAACTAAAAAACTTTCATTTAAAGTGCTCGTTCCAGGTTTTCTTATAATTCACATTGTCCTGCTAGTGTATGTTTTCAACCTTCTTTAAAATCATATCACTGAAAACAGATCTGAATCCTCCATTTTTAGGAGAACAGCTGTAAAAACCAACCATCAATTCGTTTTGTTCTCTTTCCAGATGACAGATCCTCAATTGTATCCATTCTTTTTCTTTCAAAAAATAGATAGAAAAATCATCCGCTTTTCTGCATAGCCTTAAGGTTATTTCTTTATTTTTCGGATCATAAAATTGTGTTCCCCAGTCTGAGTATCCGAATCTTGTCACCACAGATCCTAAAAAGGCAATGCCTGGTTTTTCATATTCAACAGAGGTCTTTATCCAGGTAAAATTTGAATATCTAACCATTAAACCCGCCTGATCATACTGATCCTTGAAAAAAGAGGTTATCTTTGCACTCAAATCAAAATCACCATTTATGAATGTGTACAGAAAATGCCCATTATCATTTTGAAAACCGTAATGTGTCCTCTGCCAGAAATCTGTATTTTCTCTTGTGTGTATTTCCAGTTCGTCATTTGTTATGATAAATTTTTTCGGTGGATTCATCCATTGAAAATTACTGTTTAAATTCACTTATAACTCTCTCCCTTGCTTCTATATCCCATTGTAGAAATTCATTTATTTCGTCACTCATCTTTATTAAGATATAATACCAGTATATTCCAATAGTAACTATAGAAAGGAGAATAAACATTCCTATATTTCTGTCTTTGATTATTTCACCATTTAAAATTAACTTTGAACTCACATACTGATACACTTTGTTTTTAGCTTCCTGCACCTTTTTACATGCCTGAAAAAGGTTTTGAAGATAAATCGCTAGAAAGACAAATCCTATGAGATTTATAAAAAATACATACCAGTTTATATAGCCAATGATGGCACATATCAAATATACCCAGAAAGCCCAGTCGTAAATTTCTATAGTTTTTAATCTGGCTTCCAGAGCCACAATAGCATTCTTTTTTGAATCGTCCTGTATATTTTCCCTTATGTGATCCAATATTATCTGAGTATTCTGTATATTTGTTTTTACGGCCTGTGACCATTGGTAAAGAACTATAAAAGACAAGATAGAACTTATGATTTGGAATATAAAGCCTATTCCGATAAACATAGTGAAAATACCTATAATACCTAATACTACAGCAATTATTGCTATTTCTTTATTTACAAATTTTTCTTTTATAAAACTGGAAATCATATAAATCCCCCCCTTTGGAATATTATATATAAAAATCTTTCACATAAATTATAACAAAATGTTCTGACATTTCTTCAGTATTTGTTATTATTATTATTATATAGAGAACTTAATAATAATAATAATATAGTGTTCATAACTACAAAGAAAACCTTTAAAAGTATTAATAGAGGTTATTTTTAAGCGTGTTCAAAAAAACATAGTTATGAACATACAAAGTATAAAACGCTTGTGGTGTTTTTGAGTAGCTTTACATAAAAGATGTTTAAAAAAAATACTGTTTTATAGGTACTTAGAAAAAATTGATTTGCATATTGAAATTAATAAGGAAAATCAGTGTTCATTAAGTTCAAAAGTCTATAAAAAATGTAGATAAAAAAGAAAATTCTGTAGAAAAACATAAAATAAAAAACAATGGTTTAAAGAGCATTTAAGAAGTTATCTACATAGTTATGAACATATGAACAAATAAAATGAATATAAATTGATGTAAAGAAATTTCAGCTTTATTCTTTCAAGCCTTGACAATTTCAAAAAAATGATTTAAACTGATTTAATTAGTTAGTAAAAACTAATTTTATTGGAGAGAAAATGGATGAAAAGAAAGAGTTAACTAAGATTGTTGAGAAGATATCAAATATTCTTGGAGAAATAGAAGACGAAGCGTTCAGTAAGGGAGAGTTATCGGCTTTTACTGTTAAACAAATTTACTATCTGGATATAATTTCCAGAACAGATAAACCTACGGTGAGCCAGCTTGCTGAAAAATTGGATGTTTCAAAACCAACAGTTACCGTCGCACTGAAGAAGTTTATAAAAAGAGGATATTTGAGAAGAATACAATCGAAATCAGATAGAAGAGTTTTTTTTATTGAATTAACAGAGGAAGGAAAAAAACTCGTCGAAATACACGAGAATGCTCATAAAGATTTTGCATGTAAAATAATTCAGAATCTTGACGATTCAGAAACACAACAGTTAATCAAAATTTTTTCAAAGTTATTGCGAAAAGTGTAGAAAATTTTTTTTGAATAAAATTAGTTAGTATTAACTAATTAATAGAAGGAGGTTCATAATGAGTGCAAAAAGATACAATCAGGGGATAAAAATAACTTTAATCGGTTTTTTAGCCAACGTTATTTTGACTGCAGGTAAACTCCTGGCAGGTATTTTTGGAAATTCGAATGCGATGATTGCAGACGGAATACACTCTTTTTCCGATTTTGTTTCAGATATTGTGGTCATATTTGGTTTTAAAATTTCTAGCAAACCTGCCGATACAAATCATAACTATGGACATGGACGATTTGAAACGCTTTCGTCTGCAGTTATAAGTGTTCTGTTAATAATTGCAGGTATTAGTATAACATACAGAGGGTTTTCAAATCTTATTTTATTCTTGTCAGGAAAAGTCCTTGAAGCGCCGGGTATAATAGCTTTAATTGCCGCATTTATATCTATCGGGGTAAAAGAATTGCTGTATAGATACACTATCACAGTCGGTAGAAAAATAAACAGTCAGGCAATCATAGCGAATGCATGGCATCACAGATCAGATGCTTTTTCTTCAATAGCTACTTCTATTGGTATAGGGGGAGCGATACTTCTTGGAGAAAATTGGAGGGTCCTCGATCCTATCGCATCATTACTGGTGAGCATTTTAATAATAAAAACAGGTATAAATATTCTCAAAGATTCCATAAATCAGTTTTTGGATTGTGCTGTGGATGTTGAAACGAGAAATGAAATTATATCAATTACTAAGGAAGTGGAAGGCATTATGAATCTCCATGATCTGAAAACAAGAAAAATAGGGGATTCGATATCCATGGAATTTCACATAAATGTTCTACCTGAGTTAAGTGTGTATAAATCACATAAATTAACAGAGAAACTGGAAATGAAATTGAGAAAAAAATTTGGTGAAAAGACTAATATTTCTATACATGTTGAACCATATATAAATCAGAGAGAGAAAAAATGTATCAATTAAAAATTAATCTTGTTGATTTTAATATGAATTACTTCTTTGGTATTAAACAAAATTAGAAAATAAAAAAACTTCAACGATATTATACGGTTTATATTTAATCCTCTTATTAAAAATTTTTTTTTAAATATCTTTTAATAATTTCTCACGAAAGTAAAAAGAGGAAATTAAAAATTCTCAAAAGATCCAGTAATAATAAAGGGCAAAAAAATGATTTCAAAGAAGTATTATGCTTTTTTATAAAAAAACAAAACCGGAATTGGAAGTTGTGTTTATAATGATGAGCAATATTAATGAAATTCTTTTTAACTGTCTCTAATCACCTGTAGATATTTATTATTGTGAAATATGCTATTTGTTTCAAGAAAAAAATTGAGCTATTATAAAAACATATTAACCATAAGTAAATGCAATTAACTAATAGTTAATTAAGGAGAAAAAATGAAACTTTTATCACTGGAAAAATCGTTAAAAATTCTTGAGTTTGTAATAGCATCAAAGGGAGGAGTGAAATTGATGAACATTGCCAAAGCTCTTTCAATGACTTCTCCGGCTGCTTATAAGCATGTTATGACTCTTGTGGATTGTGGATATTTATATAAGGAAGAGAGTTCTTCAAAATATTTTCCCTCATACAAGATCGTGGATATGTCTAGTATGATTCTGAGGAATAACGAAATTCATGAAGTCGAACATCCGCTGGTGACAAAGTTGATGGAGGAAACCAGAATGACTTGTCATTTTGTGATACTTAAAGAATATTACGGTATTTATATAGACAAAATAGAGGGAGTGGACACAATTCCCACGATGTCAAGAATAGGAATGAAAAGAGATTTGTACTGTACCGCGTTTGGAAAAGCCATTCTTTCAAATTTTTCAGAAGACGAATTGGGAGAATATTTCAATAAAATTGAATTGAAGCCTATTACAAGAAATACAATAATCGACAAAGAAGAGTTATTAAAAGAACTGGGGAATATTAAAAAAAGAAATTACGCACTTGATGACGAAGAAAATGAATTGGGAATCAAATGTATAGGTTCCGCAGTATTTGATTATACGAACAAGGTTGTAGGGGCTTTGAGTGTCATAATTCCTCTGAAATGGTTCAATCAGGAAAATATTGATAGAACGGCAAAGAAAGTTATTAAAACAGCGGAAGAAATCTCTTCGAGATTGGGAAAAATGGGAGGGAATGAAAAATGAATAGCGTTCTGGAAAAAATTGTGAACAACAAAATAATACCTGTTATCAGAGGGGATGATTTTGAAAAAGTTCTTGATTTATGTGACATACTGGTGAAGAACAACATTGTGAATTTAGAGATAACGTTCACCGTTCCAAAAGCAGATAAAATAATAGATTCTTTAGCGGTAAAATACGGAGAAAAAATCGTGCTGGGAGCAGGAACTGTGAACGATAGTTTTTCTGCAAACAAAGCCATCGATAATGGAGCGAAGTACGTTGTTTCACCACATTTTTCAATGGATGTTAATAACTTATGTGAAGAAAGGAATATTCCTTATATTCCAGGGATAATGACACCAACAGAAGCGGTCTTTGCCAGAAAACAGGGAAATGAAATTTTAAAACTATTCCCTGCAATAGTCGCGGGGCCAAAGTTCATTTCTTCAATGAAAGGGCCGTTTCCGGATTATAAATTTATTCCAACAGGAGGAATAACTGTCGACAATTTTGATATATGGTTTAAAGCAGGTGCGGTTGCCGTTGGAATAGGAGGAAGTCTAACGAAAGGTTCCTTGAAGGAAGTCGAAGAAAAGGCGATATTAATAAACAAAAAACTCTATACGATATTTGGAGGTGATGAGATTTGAAAAAAGTAGTGACCTTTGGAGAGATAATGGCTAGATTCACACCCGTCAACCACGAAAAACTTTTCAATTCAACCATGTTTTCTGTTTGCAATGGCGGAGCGGAATCGAATGTGAGCGTATTTTTAGCTTTTAATGGGATCGATACAGAGTTTGTGAGCAGCGTTCCGGATAATGAACTTGGTGTGATGGCTATTATGAATTTGAATAAATATGGGGTAGATACCTCAAAGATTAATAAAAAACCGGGCGAAAGAATGGGAACCTATTATCTACAGCCAGGCTTTTCTCAGAGACCATCAAAAGTTATTTATGACAGAGCAAATTCAGCTTTTTCAAATTCGAATATCGGCGATTATAACTGGAAGGAAATTTTCAAAGACGCAGCGTGGTTCCATTTTACGGGAATAACGCCGGCCTTAGGGGAAAATATAGTCGAAATAACTTTGGAGGCGTTGAAAGAAGCAAAGAAAAATAATGTAAAAGTATCGTGTGATCTGAATTTCAGGAAAAATCTCTGGAGCGAAAAAAGAGCGAACGAAGTGATGACGGAGTTAATGGAATATGTTGATATTTTATTTGCAAATGAGGAAGATTCGGAAAGGGTTTTTGGAATCAAATCGGAGAATTCCGATGTTGAAAAGGGAACTCTGGAAATCAAAGATTACGAATTTATATGCAAGGAGCTTAAGAGAAAATTTAATTTTGAGTCCGTTGCCATAACGATGAGAGAAAGTATACTGGCCAACATAAACAGATGGTCCGCGGTTTGTCTGTACGGTGAGGAATTTTTTGTTTCAGATAAATACGATATTCACATAATAGACAGAGTTGGAGGGGGAGATTCATTTGCATCGGGTTTCATATACGGAACACTGAATGAAATGAACCCCAAGGATATTGTTAATTTCGCAGTGGCTTCTTCCTGTTTAAAGCACACGATCCCCGGAGATTTCAATGTTTCAACAGCTGAGGAAGTTCTGGCTCTTAAAAATGGTTCTGGATCTGGGAGAATTTCCAGATAAGACAAAATGGAGGAAAAGGATATGAAGGAACTGTTAATGATCCCCGGACCTGTTGAAATACCGCAGGCCATATTGGAAGAATTTAACGGACAGAGTCCGGCACATTACGGGGACGAATGGACAAAATTGTATTTGAATTTAATAGGGGATATAACAAATATTTTTAACGGAGATGGAAAAAGTTATTTAATACCCGGTTCAGGTTCATTTGGGTTGGAAACAGCTATAAGTACTTATGTATCGAATAAAAAATGCATCATCCTGGGGAATGGTTTTTTCGGTGAAAGACTGAAAGCAATTGCTACTAATTATGCTTCAGAACTTGATTATGTAAAAAACGATACAAAGCGGCCTGTTGATCCCGGTAAATTTATAGAATATCTCAAGAAAGAAAAAACGCAGGTCGTTATTATGACGCAGGTAGAAACGAGTACCGGTATTTTAAACCCTGTAAAAGAAATTGGAAAAATTGCCAGAGAAAATAATATTTTTTTCATTCTTGATGCGATATCCGGAGCAATAACAGAAGAGCTCGATATGGAAGAATTTGGAGTAGATGTGGTTGTCAGTGCTTCACAGAAAGGATTTTCGTGTCCTCCCGGATTGGCTATGGTAACGGTTAATAAAAAAGCACTGGAAGAAATAAAGTATAGTGAAAATAAATCCTGGTGCATAAATTTGAAAGTCTGGGAAGAATATTACCACAACTGGTTTTCATGGCATCCATTTCCGGTAACATTACCTACAAACACAATAAAAGCGCTTAATAAAAGTGTTGAAATAATTAAGTCATCAGGAATAGGAGAAATCAATCAAAAATACAGGCGATTCAGTGACAAATTGAGAGAAGCTCTGGAATTTTTGAGTTTGGAACTTTATATACCAAAAGAGTTTTCTGCCCATGGATTATCGGCTGTTTCTTCTTCTGGAAGATTCAATTGTAAGGATTTGAAGGATTTTCTTTATGAAAACTGTAGAATAAAAGTTGCATCTTCTCTGGGAGAGATCGGTGAAAAGATTTTCAGAATTGGTCATATGAGTGATGCTCAAATTGACCCTGAAAATGTCAAATTATTATTGAAGGGGATTTCAGATTTTTTGATCGAAAGAAAAATCGATCATGATCTTGATAGTGCATTGAAAATTTTTTAATTTATTTTTATTAAGGAGTTTAGAATGAAGAGAAGTTTTTATATGAAATGTGAAAAGTGCGGTTATCTTTTGAAAGATATAAAAGGACAGGCAAAATGTCCCGCTTGCGGAAATGTCCTGAAATATTTTTATGAAAATGAGGACAAACTGAATCAGGAAAATATTGTAGATAAAAGATTTCACAACATATGGAAATTCAACAGGTTGCTTCCTGTACAAGATTTGAATAATATTATTTCTCTTGGAGAAGGAAACACACCCTTTCATTCGGCAAATAATCTCAGAGAGTTATTCGACTTTTCTGGAAACATATATTTAAAAGATGAAACTCAAAATTCAACCGGCACCTACAAAGACAGACCTGCTTCAATAGGTGTTTCTAAAGCTGTAGAGTGTGGTTACAAATCGGTTATAATAGCGTCCGATGGAAATGCAGGACCTGCAGTTGCTGCTTATGCCGCCAGAGCAAAGATTCCCTGCTTTGTTGTCATGCCAAGAGATACACCCGATGAAAGAAATATTCAAACACTAGCCTACGGGGCAAAATTGATACTGGTTGAAAATGCAACGGTGAGTGAATGCATAGATATGATTGAAGAGATTAATGATAATACGAATTCACTTCATCTGACAACGGCGGCGGCGGTAAATCCTTATCATGTTGAGGGAACCAAGACGGTAGGACTTGAAATTGCTGAAAATATGAACTGGAAAACTCCTGATTGGGTGATCTCCCCCGTCGGTGGTGCAGGATTGCTTGCATCCATCTGGAAAAGTTTTGTTGAATTGAAGAATGCAAATATTGTGGATAGATTACCCAGAATTCTGGGAGTTCAGGCTGCTGGTTGTGCACCGGTGGTGAAGGCTTTTGAAAACGGTGATAAAGAAGTGGAATGGTGGAGGAATCCTTCAACTATAGCCACTGCAATAGGAGTTCCTTATCCTCTTGATGGAGAGTGGGCGCTTGAAGCTATATATAGTTCAAATGGATATGCTTTGAGTTTAGAAGACAAAGAATTTGTCGAAGCCGCGAGATTGCTCGCTAAAACAGAGGGTGTCCTTGCAGAACCAACAGCAGCAGCTTCAATCGGAGGACTTATGAAAGCAAAAAAACACGGGGTGATCTCTGAAGATGCCGACGTAGTGTGTGTAATAACAGGAACGGGACTGAAAGCGTTGAATTCATTCAAGGGGAAAATTGAAAATATACCTGTAATTGGACCCAGGAAGAATGAATTGAGGAAACAAATAAATTTTTTTGAATAATGGGGAGTTTTGATGATGAGCGAAGAGGGTGTTGTAGATTTATTGAAGAAACTAGTTGCAACCCCATCATATACGGGTTATAAAAATGGGGATAGGGAAGTTGTGGATCTTTTGCTTAAATATTTTGATAATAACGATATCGAAGCATATATGGATGATTTAGGGGAAAATCAGTGTAATATCGTTGCGACAATAAGAAAAGGAAAGATCAAAAAAAGGAAAATAGTTTTAAACGGGCACTTGGATACCGTTCAATTGGAGGGAATGACAGTTAAGCCTTTCGGAGAAGAAAAAGATGGTTATCTTTATGGGAGAGGAACTTCTGACATGAAGGCCGGGATAGCCGCAATGGCTTACACAATGACTTTATTGAAGGGAATAGATTTCGATGGTGAAATCTCTTTTGTTGGAGTGGCAGGTGAAGAAAACGGAGATATTGGGATAATTAAATTTCTTCAGAAATATGGAAGAAATTTCGATTATGCTGTTGTGGGCGAACCAACCAATTTGAAAGCAGTGATCGCACACAAGGGAATTAAATGGATAAAAGTGATTTTTGAAGGTAGGTCGGCTCACGGAAGTGTTCCTCACAAAGGAATCAATGCCATAGATTCTGCTGTTGAATTTTTGAATATCATCAATAAAGATTTGAAACCGGAGCTTAAGCGCAGAATACACTCATTGTTAGGTGAGTCAACTATTACGACCGGAACTATCAAAGGAGGTACCGGGACTAATATGGTTGCGGATTACTGTGAAATAACCCTGGATAGAAGATTTTTACCAAATGAGGATAGAAAAGTGGTTATTTCAGAACTTGAAAGAATTGCGGAAGAAGCTTCAAAAAACGGATCGAAATATAATGTTTTTGAAATGAATCAAACGGCTGTTCTTGAACATATTCCTTTCAACTTGGAAAAGGACAGCATTTTACTTGAAAAAACGAAAAGATGTTTAAAAAATTTATCTCTCGATTATAAAGAATCGTATTTGCCATTTTGGACTGAAGCCGCTTCTTTATATTCGAAATCAACTCCAAGTATCGTAATTGGTCCGGGTGATCCAACATTAGCACATGCGTCGAATGAGCGTGTATCGATCAATGAGGTCGTTAGTTCTGTGGGTTTGTATAAAAATTTATGCATGGAATTACTTAGGGAAAGTAATTCATAAATTTATTCTGTAAAGGGGAGGTTTTTGGATGAAAAGAATTTTGATAATCTTGGTTTTTGTTGTTATGTTGAGCGCAACATTTTTTGCAACTGAAGGAATGGTAGATGTAGGGAAGTACGCTAAGGAGGGGCCCTATACTGTGGGATACGATATCTACTTTGTGGGAAATACCTGGTCGATGCAGATGTACTGGGAATTTAAACAGGCGGTTATAAATAATGAGGATTTGATTGCAGAAGTATATTATACAGAATCTGAAGGCAATTCTGCAAAACAAAATTCCAACATTAAAGATTTAATAGCGAAGGATGTCGACATCCTTATCGTTACTCCCGTTTCGCCCAGTGCGATTGTTCCTGTTCTAAAAAAGGCAATTGACAAGGGAATCGTTGTAGTATTATGTGGTGCAAAGGCTGCTACTGATGATTACACAGTTTATGTGGATTCCGATGCGTTTGAATTTGGAAAAGTCGGGGCAGAATGGCTGGCAGAGCAGCTGGATGGAAAGGGAAAAATAGTAGCTCTATCTGGAATAGCAGGACTCTCAACAACCGAAGAGAGATGGGCGGGTGCGAAGTCCGTTTTTGATCAGTATCCGGAGATTGAAGTTGTTTCTCATGTTTTCGCAGAATGGGCATACGACAAAGCAAAAATAGCCGCACAGAATCTGATTCCATCTAATCCTGATATAGATGGTATATGGTCGGGAGGTGGAGCTATGACTCAAGCTTTTGCAGAAGTTATGATAGCAAATGGTTTGCCTCTGGTTCCGATGACAGGGGAAGACAGCAACGGATTCTTGAAACTTTGGAATAAATTTTCGGAAGAAGGGTTCGATTCAATAGCCTGTTCAAAACCAACATGGATAAGTTCCGAGGCACTGGAAGCTGGATTAGACGTAATGCAGGGAATTGAAACACCGGTTGACATCATGATTCCTGTTCCCGTAATTGTAACGGAAGACCTGACAGAATATGTGCGTGAGGATTTACCGGACAGCTATTGGTGTAATAGCAGACTTGACGAAGACCTGATAAAGGAAATGTTCCAGAGATAGTTTTAAAAAATGCTTTGCGGGGTTTCCTGCAAAGCATTCTTTTTTGGGGGTGAATCAGATTAATACAATTTTAGAAGTGAATGACATATACAAAACTTTTGGTGCAACGAAGGCTTTAAGAGGGGTCGATTTATCTTTAAATTCCGGTACGATTCATGCGTTGCTAGGAGAAAACGGCGCCGGAAAATCAACTCTGGTTAAGATTTTATCGGGCGTAATAAGACCGGATAGTGGAATTATTAAAATCAATGGAAATGAACACAAATTTCTGGATGTTCAGAAATCCTTCGAATATGGAATAAGAACGGTATATCAGGAAATGGATTTGATCGACGATATGACCGTTATCGATAATTTGATGTTGGCGAAGGAGATTTCAAATAAATTCGGCAGATTGAATTATTCAAAGATGGTGAAGGAAATAAATAAACAGGCTGATTTAAGAGGTATAGAATTACCGGATCTTGAAACAAGAGTTTCCGATCTTGATATTATTCATAAACAGATAATTGCCATAGCGAGAGCCGTTTTTTCTGGGTGTAAAATTTTAATTTTGGATGAACCGACAGCTGTTTTGAACGAAGTTGAAAGAGACAAATTATTCGAAATCATGCGAAATTTGAAAAGTCAGGGTAGCTCAATAGTGTTCATATCGCATAGATTGGAAGAAATTTTTATGATAACTGATTCGGTGACGATATTGAAGGATGGAAAATTAATCAAAACACTTGAAAGCTCTAAGGTATCTCCAAATAAACTCGTAGAACTTATGAGCGGAAGGGAGATTTCGAAACTATATCCAGAAAAGGCAACTGTTGCTGGAAACGACCTGCTTAAGTTGAAAAACTTTTCAAGCGGGATTTCAAAAAATATTACTTTGAATATCAGAACCAGAGAAATTTTTGGCATAGGTGGCCTGGTGGGACAGGGTCAGGAAGATTTAATAAAAGGCCTTGTCGGATTACTGAGCCACGATGGTGAAATTAAAAAAGGAGACAGGATCTTAAAGATTAAAAATATAAAAGATGCCTTCAAAAATAATATCGCTTATGTATCGGCTGACAGGCAGAAAGAGAGTTTAATTTTGTGCAGACCGATTTTTGAAAACATAATAGTGTCCATCTTGGATAAAGTTTCAAAGAATGGAGTAATAATAAATAAAAAAGTAGAAAAAATATCGGAAGAAATGATTGGTTTGTTCAGTATAAAAACAGCGAACAAAAAAATGCCCGTGAATAGTTTAAGTGGAGGTAATCAGCAAAAGGTATCTCTTAGCAAGAGCCTCGCACTCGATCCGGAGATTCTCATTCTTCATGAACCGACAAGGGGAGTCGATATTCAAACCCGTTTTGAAATTTACAAAGTTCTCAGAAGGCTGACGAAAGAAGGAAAAACCATCATAGTCATATCTTCGGAAGCAACAGAGCTTTTGGGTCTTTGCGATAGGATAGCCGTCATGTATGAAGGAAATCTGCAGGGAATAATGGAGGGAGAAAAAATCACGGAAGACAATCTAATGGCTCTGGCAAATAATCAAGAGGTGGTAGTATGAGGCTTAATTCATCGTATAAATATATAAAACGTTCGATCCCTTTATTGATAATTTTGGTTGGAATGTTCATCTTTACGGGAATTTTTTCCAAAACCTTTTTGAAAATGGAAAATATTACAAATATACTCGTACAGCTTTCCCCACTTCTCGTCATAGCTTGTGGTCAAACCTTTGTCATACTTCTTTCGGGTATAGATATGTCCGTGGGATCCGTGGTGAGTCTTACCACTACCGTCATTGCAATGGGAAGTATAGGGGGAATAAAGAGTCCTATACTTTTGATAATTGTGGCCTTTGCCTTTGGGATAGGATTTGGGTTTTTGAATGGATATCTGGTGTTCAAGGGAATCGCTCCGATTATTATGACCATAGGAACCAGTGTAATCATAAAAGGCCTGGCATTGATAATACTTCCTATACCCGGAGGAAACGTTTCCTTCGAAATGGCAGAATTTCTGGGTCTGGAGTTTTGGGGGATTCTATCTGTTCCGATGATAATAAGTTTTTTATATATTATCTTTTTTGCGTTTATTCTCCACTGGTCAAAATTCGGAAAACATATTTATGCAACGGGGTCCAATCCCGAAGCGTCTAAAAGAGCCGGAATAAATGTTAAAAAGATAACTATTGCGGCCTATGTAATATCAAGTGTTTCCGCAGTCGTCGGTGGATTGCTTGTAGTGGGACAGATCTGGTCGGGTGATCCTTTGATCGGGGATGGATACACCATGGATTCGGTTACCGCTGTTCTGGTCGGAGGAACCACATTTGCAGGTGGAGAAGGAGGCCTGTTTGGTACACTATTTGGCGCTTTCATAATCTCAGTACTTGGAAATATTCTCAATATGCTCAATATTTTCAGTTATTATCAGTACATCATAAAGGGTGTAATTTTGATACTCTCGATTTTCATTTCATTTAAATTATTTTCGAAAAAGAAAAGGAAGGTGATTTAGATGAAAATTTTTAAGAACTTTACGTTGTATCTCCTGTTGTTAGCAATAATAGTTGTCATAGGAATCATTTCACCTTTGTCAGTATCACCAAATCAACTTTTGATTGTCGTTGCCCAGGCAATTCCCCTTATTCTTGCAGCAGCAGGACAGTCGATAGTCATTCTCGTCGGAGGAATCGATCTTTCCATATATTCGGTTATAATGTTGACGAATGTATTATCGTGCAGTATGATCGCTGGAAAACCTGAGAACAATTTAATAGCAATAGTGGTCTGCCTGGGTTTGGGAACCCTTATAGGTCTTGCTAACGGTTTGGGTATAAATTATGCCGGAATCCCGGATTTTGTAATGACTCTTGGTGTTTCTGTCATAGTTCAGGGGATAGTTTACACGTACTCAAAGGGTTCTCCCATCGGTAGTATTAAAGGGTTTTTGTGTCAATTAACGAATGATAAAATCTGGATAATTCCCTATTCCGTTATCGTTGGTCTCGGTGTAATTCTATTTCTGATTTTTATACTTTACAAAACCACCTTTGGGAAAAAATTGTATTCAACAGGTGGAAATATGAAAGCAAGCATGATATCGGGAATAAATGTTAAGCTGGTGAGAACCCTTGCGTATACGATGTGTGGATTTTTAACTGCTTTGAGCGGACTTTTTCTTTCGGGATTCGTTGGAGTTGCCAGCTTGGGACTGGGAAGCGATTATGTTATGAATTCCATTGCGGCAACTATTCTTGGAGGAGCGGCCTTTGCAGGAGGTATTCTTAAACTTGAAAATACCGTCGTTGGGGCATTATTGCTTACATTCCTGTTCAATTTACTCACTATTCTGAATGTGGGGCAACCGGGAAAATACATAATGCAAGGCGTTGTGATAGTTGGAATCGCTTATGTGTACCTGATGTTCAGGAGGAATAAAAATGCATAAACCAAAAATTTTAGGGATTATTGGAAGCGTCAGAAAAAACGGATTCACTCACAGTCTGCTGAATGAAACAATCCGTGAATTATCGGGTGAATGCGATGTTGATGTTGTAAATCTGTATAGCCAGAATATAAAACCGTGTCTGGGTTGTTTTAAATGTATGAAAAATGGTTCCTGTATTCAAAAAGACAGTATGGGAGAAAATGGAAGTCTTTATAAAAAAATAAGAGAATCTAACGGTTTGATAATAGCTACTCCGGTTTATCACTGGACTTACAATTCCATAACGCACACATTCATTGAAAGGCTTTATCCCACCCACTGGAAAAAATTCGTTAATGGGATACCCACAGTATGCATAACGTGTGCGAGTAATCAGGGATTTCAGACTGAATCACTGGTAGAATTATGCAAAATATCTTTCGCATTAAATTTGAAATATATAGACGGTATAGATTGTCACGCGTCTCTCTTGAATGAGGAGAAAAAAAGAGCAAGGCTTCTTGGAAAAAAATTATTTAAAGCGGCCCAAGAAGATTCCTCAGAAGCAAGAGAGAAGTTCGATGAAAAAAGCAAATGGCTGCATTATATGAATTCTGTCTGGGATCCTTTCAGTCATTATCTGGCAAATTTGACGGACGGAAGATTTGAAATAAAGAAATCTCTCCCTGAAAAGATGTTGGAACTCGACGACAACAATGAAATTGTCGAGAATTATCTGAATAGATGTATTGAAAATCTCAGCGAAACTTTAGATTTATTGAAAAATTCAAGTAGAAATGATGCGCTGGAATCACTGTTAAATGCGAGTATAAGCTGGACAAAAGCCACTTGGGAGAAGGTTGTAAAGAACATAGTGAACATGGAGATTCCGGATTCTTATAGAGGGTTAAACGATTAGGAGGTGAAAAACTGTGAAAGTTACTGATGATGTTTATCTTGTCGGAAGTGGGGAATATGGGATAAGCGATGATTATGATTGTAATGTTTATGCTGTGAAAGGAAAAGAAGAAATTATTTTGATAGATAGTGGAGCAGGAAGAAATACCTCAAAAATTTTAGAGGTTATGAAGAGGGATGGATTGGATATTTCTAAAATTTCCACCGTCCTATTGACACACAGCCACGCTGATCACGCCTGTGGGAGTAAATTTTTTTATCATGAACTCGGATGTGACATTTACATAAGCGAGGAGGAAAAAGCTCTCCTGGAAGTCGATGATGAAGATTTATCGGGATTGAAAATTGCTAAAAGAAGTGGACTTTACGATGAAAATTATCGGTTCGTTCCATTTTTGAATTCAAAAATTGCCGGAGATAAAATTGTAACGGAAGAGTTTGAAATAAAATGTATTCCTTTTAAAGGGCACAGTCGGCAATCCATATGTTATTTATTCGATTTGCAGAGTGGATTATGCATGTTTTCTGGAGATGTTGTATTTTCGGGTGGAGTAATAAGTGTTTTGAACTGTGGAGATTCCTCATTGAAGGATTACAGGGAAAATATCCATAAATTTGAGAACCTCAATATCGATTGTCTATTTCCCGGGCATATGACATTCTGTCTGAAAAATTCGCAGAAACATCTGGATAAAGCGATAGAAAATCTCAGTGAGATATATCTGCCCAGAGTGCAGTGTGTAAAATAAAAAAGTTCTGAACTTTCCCGGGAGAAAGGTCTGTTTTTAATAAAAAACGGGGGACATCAGCTTCAAGTGTCTTACCCGTTTTTTGATTGTAAGAAGAAAAATGTGTATGGGTTTTTATATGATCATTCACTTGCAAACAGTTTGGATATCTCCGGTTTTATTTCAATATCCACCTGTTTGCCTTCGTCATAAATTTTATTTATGGCGGGATTATCTATTTGAGCCATCAGTTCTCCAAATTTGGTTTGAATATAAGATTCCACTGTATTTCCCAGATAGACATTGTATTTAACTGTCCCCGTTATCTGCCCGGTTCCCTTTTCAACAAGCTTTAAGGATTCAGGTCTAGTCAGGATTCTTCCCGTTTTGGAACCTTCCGTTTCTTCGGCACCTCTTTTTATTCTTATTTCTTTATCATCCAGAAATACTCTCGCAACTCCCGATTCTACGGAATCGATTTTAACAGGGAAGAACGTGGCTTTTCCTATGAATCCGGCAACGAATTCCGAAGCCGGATTTATATATATCTCCGAAGGGGAACCCACCTGAGCTATTTTCCCCTTATTCATTACAATTATTCTGTCCGACAGGCTCATCGCTTCTATCCTGTCGTGTGTAACATATATCGCAGTAATGCCGAGACTTTTTTGAATTCTCCTTATCTCTATTCTCATCTGTTCTCTCAATAGAGCATCCAGATTTGAAAGTGGTTCATCCAAAAGAAGAACTGAGGGTTCAACAATCAATGCTCTGGCCAGAGCGACCCTTTGCTGCTGGCCCCCGGAAAGTCTTGCCGGGGGTCTGTCACCCAGATCCGACAAACCAACCAGATCGAGAATTTCATTGACCCTTTTATTTATCTGACTTTTTGGTATTTTTCTTATTCTCAATCCATATCCTACGTTTTGAGCAACAGTCATATGGGGAAACAACCCATAACTCTGGAAGACCATGGCGGTATCTCTTTGATTGGGTAAGAGCATTGTGATTTCATTATCCCCAACGAAAATTTTCCCCTTCGTCGGTAGTTCGAATCCGGCAACCATCCTCAAAGTTGTCGTTTTACCACATCCGCTGGGACCGAGCAGGGTCACCAGTTCACCTGCATTCATTTTGATGGAAATATCATCCACCGCCACAACTCTGCTTTTTGAGTGTGGATCTATAAAAATTTTTGTGATATTTTTTAAAGTAACGGGTAGTGAATTCACAGCCATAAAGGTCACCTCATTTAGTAATTGTCTTTGTCAGTAAATCATTTTTCGGTAAAAGCAATCTCATCAATCCGAATACCGCAAGAACTATGATGATCAATGTGGTCGATAGAACACTTGCGAGTCCGAATCTCAAATTTTCCGAGAAATTGTATATTAAAACAGTCATGTGATACCAGTTTGCGGAAATAAGGAAAATAACAGCACTCACAGCGGTCATCGATCTAACGAATGTATATGAAAGACTCGAAATGAACGCAGGTCTTATAAGTGGCAGAAGGATGGTTCTGAAAATTCTTCCCGGGCCTGCTCCCAGATCCTGAGCAGCCTCTTCAATAGCCGGATCCATCTGTTTTAGCACTGCTATGCCCCCCTCTACTCCCACGGGCAATTCTCTGACGATATAATTTATTATGATTATCGATGCGGTACCAACGAGCAGTATGGGAGGTGTGTTAAAAGCCAGTATATAACTTATACCTATCATAGTTCCCGGTACTGCGAAAGGAATCATAACACCGATTTCCAGAAGTCTTTTTCCTATGAATTTTTTTCTTACCACTATAAAAGCCACCAGCATAGAAAGTATTCCCGCGATCGGTGTTGCTAATGCGGCAAGTGTCAATGTATCGAAGATGGCATCTTTACCCCTTGACAGAGCTTCCGGCCAGTTTTCGAGTGTGAATGAATAATCGATTCCCCAGTTTTTAACGAAGCAACCGGCTATGATGGTCCCATACAGACTGATCAGAAATACCGTTACAAACACCATGGCGGTTATGAGAAACGCTTTGGTTGGTCTGTTAGTCAGTTCGGTCAATCTCGCCGAAGGTTTACCCGTTATCGTCACATACGTTTTTTTATTCACCCAGTAGCGCTGCAGCAGAAAAGCCGTGGCCGTTGGAACGAGTAATAATAAGGACAGAGCGGCGCCATAATTTAAACGGTTCAAACCGGTGACTTCCATATATGCCTCCACCGACAGAACTTTGTATTTTCCTGCCAGCATCAGGGGATTTGCGAAATCTGCAAGGGATGTGGTGAAAACGAGCAGCCACGAGGAGGCTATTCCCGGTATAGACAGAGGTAATGTAACCGTTCTGAAAGTCTGCCATTTGCTCGCTCTCAAATTCAATGCGGCGTCCTCCAGCGTGGAATCAATCGATTCTAAAACGCCTGAGAGAGTGAGAAAAGCTATGGGGAACATTCCCATGGTTTGAACCACCACCAGACCGCCAAGTCCGTATATACTGATCGAATCTGAAATGTTGAGGAGCTGTTTGGTTATCAGTCCATTGTTTCCGAATAATAATATGATTGAGAGAGTCAGGGAAAATGGCGGAGAAATTATTGGAAGTGTTGCCATAATTGAAAAGAATTTTTTTCCCTTCAGACGCATTCTGGTGACTGAAAATGCGAAAAGGTAACCTATAAGCGTAGAACAGGTTGCAGTTATGAGACCTAATTTTACGGATCCCCATAAAGCTTCCAGATATTGTCCTTTGGTCAGTATTTTTACCCATAGATCAAGCGAAAAGGAGCCGTTTTCAAGGAAAGTCAGTTTAACCGCCTGGTATAGAGGGAATGCTATGAATATTCCAATAATTACGAAAATGATTATTATCAAATAATTGGTAACAGGGTCTCTGGTAAATTTTCCAAAGAAATAAACTATAACAAAAAGAGAGAATATTGCGATGGCGAAAACATTCAAAAGGCCTGTGAAATCGTTGATGGGTTTTTGGTCGAAAGATATCAAAAGCGTTCCGACGGTTTCCCACCATTCCGGATCGGTAACCGGAACGAATATGATCATTTTTTCACCGTTATCGATTTTAACGGAGTCGCTCAGAATATATTTTTCACCATAGGCACTGGATTCCAGCGCATCCAGAAATTCCGGAGATTCTTTATTTTTGTTAAAGTACTCTGTTAGCCTTTCGTTTTCAGAAATACTGTAAAGATCATTCACGGAGAAAGGGCTACCCACGATATATAAAACTGAATTACCCCCCTGTATCTGAAGATTGTTTATCCAGTTTTGTACATCTTCAGGATTTCTTGGAGCTCCATCTGCGATCGATTGTGCGTTTGTTTCGTACATCGCTTCGACAGTTCCTATAAAGTCTGTTTTCAGAGTGTTGAATATCCAGAAATCCAGGATCAGAACGAAAAAAGCAAGAATAATGAAAATAACAATTTTTTTCTTACTGAACATGTTTCCCCCTTAATTTAAAAAAGCGGCCGAACGGCCGCAAAATAGTAATATTTAATTTGAGCCTATTTCTTCAGTCCATCTTTCACAGAGTCTTGTTTTATTTGCCGCGTCCCATTCGAGTAATTGATCTACAGTCTCAAGTTCGTTAATATCGATGGCAATCGCGTCCTGAGGAGCGATCTCTGAAACGGGTACCACGTACCATGAAGCCAGAATTTTCTGTGCGTCTTCTCCGAGCATCCAGTTGTAAAGTTTCTTGGCGTTCACAGGTTCTCCGCCGCCTTTTACAAGAGACATGGAAGCGATTTCAAAACCCGTACCCTCTCTTGGAACTGTTATTGTTATGGGGGCACCATTTTCCTTCAACCTTACCAGGTCATGTGCATAACCTATGGCAAGGGGTGTTTCTCCGATAGCACAATCTTTCCCGCCGGCCGAACCAGATTTTGTGTACATATTTACATTCTTATCCAGTTCTTCCAGATACATGAATGTGAGTTCCTCGTCTTCGTGGAAAAGATGCAGAATCGTTGTAATAACGTTGTAGGCCGTCCCGGAAGTATTGGGGTTCGCAACCCTTATCATATCTCTATATTCGGAATCGATAATCTCAAACCAACCCTTGGGAGGTTCAATCCCAAGTTCCGCCGCCCTGTCGTTGTTCGTTGCGAAAGCAAGGGGTCCTATATACAGACCTATCCAGTAATATTCAGGATCCCTGTATTCTTCCGGGGTGTTCGCGCTCATGGGGGATTTATAAGGGGTTGTTAAATCCTTCTGCTTGGCTTCGATATGGCCCAGACCAACTCCGCCTAGCCAGATGGATGCCTGAGGATTTTCCTTTTCGGCTTCTAATCTGGCAGTACATTCTCCTGTAGAGAGTCTCACCCATTCAACTTTGATACCTGTTTCCGCTTCGAATTTTTCAAACAGTTCTTTTGCAAGGGGTTCTTCGAGCGTTGTATAGGCTTTAACAAACTCCGCGGCAAATCCAAAGCTAACCACAATAGAAAAAACAACAAAAATCAACAAAAGTTTTTTCATAATACACCTCCCGTATGTGAATTAAAAATTTTCTTAGAATTAATTTTACCACACATATTATTTATATATTAAATTTATTATAAAGGGAAAGAAAGTATTACTTTATTATTAAAAACTTCCGGATATGTTTTATAATGATGTTTAAAAAAATATTGCTTATAAAATCATTCATAAAGGAAATTTTGAAAAAACTATTTGTGATCATGATGAAGTTGTTGAGAAAAATATTTTAAAGGCATTTATAAAGATAATTTTTTGGTTGTGTATTTATGTGGAGTTTCAGAAAAATACTTTTACATGAATAAAAAAGCCGGTCCTTTACGAGTCGGCTTTTCCTGAATTTAAAAAAATTATGCCGCTTTGAGAAGGCAATCTTCAAAGACTTTTGAAGTTTCTTTGGCATCTATTATTCCCTCATCGATTAATTCGTATATATTCAGAGATTCAACATTCAATGTTCTTCCATCTTCGGATGTTGGAATTGTGATCACCCCTTCTCTTACCAGTTCGAAAACTTCTTCCTTATATGGGCTGTCGAGATCGATTCCCACTATCTTCCAGTTGTTGTCAACGGAAGGTTCCAGAACGCCGTCTTTAACTTCCTGCGTGTATTTTATTATCAAATCCCTCACTCTTCCTCCGTCCTGGAATTCCTCGTATGAATCATAATATTTGTCTTCATCGTTGATCAGTCCAAGGCTCTTCAAAGTGCCGAAGCGGTAATTGTTGAGGGAGAGTTTGTAAGTTGCGTCTTTGTCGAGTGGCTTTCCGTCTATGAACACATTTTTTATCCTGCTTCCCGAAGGTTCGCTCAGGTCTATTTCGTATGTCATTCCTGAGAACATGTCGTAATTGTAACCCCTTATATCTGGATTGAAGCTTATCGTTATATCTCCATCTTTACAGGTGTTGTAGTAATTTGCCGACCATTCCATATATTTGAGCAAATTTTCACCTGTTATATTTACTCCCATCAATGTGTTATCGTATTTGTATATAAATGCGACATCCTTTTTCTTGAAATCACCTTCTTTTAAATTGGATCCGAAGTTGAAGAGCGCAGCCGAACTGACATCCGCATCTGCATAATATTTCTGAACTTCATTTATGAGATCTATAACCGCATTGTCTTCTATTTGAGCTGTTGGCATAGTGGTGATCTCATCTTTGCCCGTTATGTAGTCAGGTGATTCTATGAAATTTGCCGTTATTTTCCCAACGACTTTGTTAGCCTCTTCCAGAGATGTTTCGTGTACAAATTTATATTTTTCCAGAATATCTGGATCTTCTTCGACTGAGCTTGTTTCAATATTTTCTGAGGTTACTTCCTTTACCACCCATTTTTCATCTTCTTTATCCAGTTTTACCTGAACTTCGGCGAGTGCCCAACCGTATTTTCCCGGTTCAATTATTTTCACACCGTTAACCACTTCGTTAGTAGTTGAATGTTCATGTCCTGCGAAGATAGCGTCGAATTGAGGAAAAACATTCGCAATTTTCCTGACACCTTCGTAGCCTGTTTCTCCATTTGCCCCTATATGATAAGCGCCAATGAGAACATCGTATTTTCCTTCCAGTTCAGCCAGGGCTTTTTTTGTTTCTTCGACGACAGATCTGAATTCGAGATTTTCGAAATTTGAAGGATTACTCGCTTCCCATATTGGAATGAGAGGAGGAATCATTCCTATGATAGCAACTTTAATTCCATCGATATCAAATATTGTATACCCATCTACATACCTTTCTTCTGTACCCTCTTTGTAAATGTTTGCCGATAAAACCACACCGTTGAAACCTTTGATATTTTTTTCAAGGATATCAAGACCAAAATTGAATTCGTGATTTCCCAGTACCCAGACATCGTAATCCAGATCATTCAATGCCTCAATCATCGGATGTACAGGAAGATTATGAAAAAGAGAAGCGCTGTTATCCTGTATAATGTCCCCGCCGTCAATCAGTATCGCATCAGGGTATTTTTCCCTTTCTTCTGCTATAAGAGTTGCAATTTTTGCAAGACCGGCATCGTTATCCACCAAATCGGTTGCGTAATCATAAGCATAAATTCTGCCATGCAGATCCGATGTTTGTAAAATTGTGATCACCCGTTCTTCTGAGCTGGCAAAAAGACTGCTTACCGAAAAAAACAGAGTGATGATTACCAAGATAAATATCGATTTCCACAATTTTCTTTCCGTAGAAATTCCCCCTTTTCAAATTTTTTATGGAGCTATAAATTCATTTTAACACATAGAAAATATAAAGCATGTTCAGGTAATATTTAAGATTTTCAAAGGATATTCTATATAAATAGTTAACTTAGTCCAACAATAATAATATAATAAAACAATGGATAAAGTCCATCACTACGTCCGGAAGTAAAGAATTGTGGAAAGAAGTTCTAAAGCCAGTGCTAAGATCCGTAGTTTTAATAGGTTCTGCACAAATATTTCAGGTTTATTGAATCTACATATTTCAGACTCAGATTTTTCTCTGACGGAGGCCCGTGTTCTTTTGGAAATAGGCAGAACCAGCCAGCGTACGGCAAATGAGTTGGGAAATAAGCTGAAAATTGACCGCAGCTATATGAGTAGGATACTCAAAGGGTTTGAAAGGAAAAAATTTATAACAAAAACTCAATCACCGGGCATATGAGGAGTAAAATAATAACAAGTTGGTTTGTGAAGTTTACGATTTTAAAAGAGGTGAGCTATGAAATTCATATGTGCTTTATTGGTTGTCGACGATATGGAAAAATCTAAAGCTTTTTACACCGGGGTGCTTGGATTGAAAATTCTGAGTGACTTTGGAGAAAACGTGACCTTCGAGGGTCCCTTCGCTCTGCATTTGAAGAAACATTACAGGGGATTGATTGGAAATCTTGATATAAAGAGTTCTGCCAACAATTCCGAACTATATTTTGAAGAGGATGATCTTGAGAAACTGCAGAATGAACTTAAAGCAAGGGGTGCAGAATTCGTTCATGAAATCAGGGAACAGCCCTGGAAACAGAGGGTTCTGAGAATTTATGATCCCAGTAAAAACATCATTGAGATAGGAGAATCTCTTGAATTCACGGCATACAGACTCTGGAAAGAGGGCATGAAGGAAGAGGAAATAGGCAGAGTTTTATACATGGGAACCGAATTCGTGAAAGAAGCCATCCGGAAATTTGAACAATAAAAATTAACAGGCGGTTTTTGTCCCGAATGTCCGGCAGAAAGATTCTGAAATTTCACAAAAAGTAAAAAATCCGGGGTAGAATAATAATAAGGATAAATCCGGGAGATGATCATATGACGGCGACATACGGAGAGGTTTTTGCAAAAGTTTACAGTAAAATGTGGGGAGAGTTTTCGGAACGGGTAGCTCCGGCGGTGATTGATTTTTATGAATCCGGATCCGGTGACCGTAAAGGCGTTATTCTCGATGTTTGCTGTGGAACCGGACATTTCGCAAAATATGTTCTCAATAGGGGATACGAGCTAATCGGAGTGGACTTATCGGAGAATATGCTGAAATACGCTGTAGAAAATTGCAGGGAATATGTTGAAAATTCCAGAGCAAAGTTCATATTGGGTGATGCCTCGGCCTTCAGTATCGATACGGAAGTCGACCTGGCGGTATCGATGTATGATTCTCTGAATCACCTGGAGAGCTTTGAAAAACTGAAGGGCTGTTTCGAATCGGTTAACAGGGCGCTCAGACCCGGAGGATTTTTCATTTTTGATCTGAATACAAAAAAGGGACTCAGAGACAACTGGAATTCCGTGCATTTCTTTAATAACGAAGAAATAACTGTTTTAAACAGAGGTTTTTTTCTTGAAGATGAAAACATGGCTCTGACGAAAATAACGGGCTTTGTAAAAAATGAAACGGGACTGTATGAAAGGTTTGATGAGACTATTAAAAATACGGTATTCGATTTGAATTCGGTTAAAGAAGCGCTTCTCGCTGAAGGCTTTTCGGAAGTATATTTTTCTTCTTTACCGGATTTTAACTGGAAAGAAGATTTTCCGGAAGAAGGGAACAGAAGTTTTATAATTGCGGAGAAATGAGAACTTTAAGAATGGACCGGTCTTCCTTTGTGATACTTTGAACGGGCGATCATTTGTCACATTAAAAGATATAAAAAAGTGGACCGGATGCATTATAAATGGTTGTTCAATACGAAAATGTTCAAAGATAGTTGAAATTATTTTGTAATTTATGGCGCGGCGATTGCAAAAATATTTATAATCTGCCGCACTGATTAAAATATTGGAAATGGATACTATAAACTGTGAAAAAAGAATGGCGGGTATACATGCAAGGATATAACGTTATTATCGTATACAATTATGATTCGGAAAAAATACTTATGTGCAGAAGGTTGAAGGATCCATATAAAGGATTGAGTAATTTGGTCGGAGGTAAGATTGAGACAGGGGAAAGTAGTCTCGATAGCGCTTATAGAGAGTTATTTGAAGAAACAAATATTTCTAAAGAAGATATTAAACTGCATCACTTGATGGATTTTACATACTACTGTCAAAATTACTACGTTGAAGTATATGTTGGAAAGTTAAAACATGATATTTTAGTATTTGGTGATGAAAATGAACTGTACTGGTCAGATTTGGACCATAATTTTTTTGATATGTCTTTGTATGCAGGCGAAGGTAATATTGGACATATGTTAGAACAAGTTAATCTGTGCAAAGAAAATATTTTTAATGAGTAATATAATCCGGGCACTTAGTATATCTTTTAAGCGATACAAAATTTTCTTATAAGTGTGAAATAACGGAACTTCTGAAAGGGAGTTCCATTATTATATCCTGTATATTATCAGTACTGTTCATTGGCATAGCCTGATATTGAAGTTACCCTGCCTGCAAATAGTGTTCAGATAACATTTATTGTGAACTTATAAATATTCGGAAAAAGTTTTCAAAAAGAAATCTGCCAAATGCAAATATACAGTTTCTGATTTTGATATTGCTATCCTTTTCTCGATGAAAACAGAGCGGAACCACTCAGAAAATATTTTGACAGTGCGAAAAACAGGATGAACATCGGTAAACTGGCAATGGCCGCAACCGCCATCATCGCCCCCTCGTTCGTATATTTTTCCGAAGAGAACTTGATGATATAGAGCGGAATGGTCTTCATTTCTTCGCTCTGAACAATCAACAGGGGCCATAAAAGGTTATCCCACTGAGATCTGAAGGTCAGTATGGCGAGTGTTGCAACGGCGGGCATGCTGTTCGGCATTATCACCCTCCAGAAAATTTTGAATTCGCTTGCACCATCTATTCTTGCTGCATCTATGAGTTCGTCCGGAAAAGTGAGTAAATACTGTCTCATCAGAAAAACACCGAAGGCGTTGGTCAGAAATGGAAGTATTAATCCCGTATACGAATCCTGTAGATTGAAATTAGTCACGATCAGGTACAGCGGTATCATGATCGCTTCAAAGGGAATCATCATAGTCGTCATTATTAATATGAACACTACATTTCTGCCTTTGAAAGGGAATTTCGCGAGACTGTAACCAGTCAGTGCGGCCAGTATGACCGTCGTGAAAGTTACGGCCACCGCTACAATCACGGAATTTATAATATTCCTTATATAAACGAACGATCCGTCGTTTCCCCTTAGCGCCTGCCAGAAATTATCCAGATAGGGTTCTTTGGGAATCCATGGATATGGAAGTTTCATAACATCGCTCGAAGGCATGAATGAGGCGGTTATCATAAAAGCAAGCGGAGCGAGAATTATTATCGTGAAACCAATCAAAAATGTCCATATGAATATATCAACAACGATCGATTGTGGCCTGATTTTTTTTCTGCTGGAAAAAGTCATCATTCACACCTCACATATAACTGACATCTTCAGTTTTTGAAACTCTGAGCTGCAACCATGTAAAAAACAGCATAATTGCAAATAGTATTACACTCATGGCACTGGCCCTGCCTATCCTGTGATCTCTTATGGCCGTGTAATAAATATTGAGTGTTATGACATCTATCGGGCTTCTTGGAGCACCGGACTGAACGAAAAGGTATTGTGTGCTGAAGGTTTTTAAGCACTGTATCATGGCAACGATCGAGACCAGCAATGTTGTGGGTTTGATCAGCGGAAAGGTGATCCGCCAGAAAGATTGCCATGGACTGGCTCCATCTATTCTCGCCGCTTCATGAAGAGTCTTCGGAATACTTGCCATACCGGCAATGAATATTATGGTGAAATAACCCACATATTTCCAGAAATATACCAGAATAGTTGAAAATCTAACCATAGCGGTACTCGCAAGCCACTTGTGATCGATACCAGGTGTGTTCATGATGAAGTTCACAAACTGATTTGCCAGTCCTCTGGGATCCAGTATCAGAAGCCAGATGGCCGCTGCCACGACTGATGATAGAACGGCGGGTGAGTAGAATGCCATCTGCATGAACTTTTGAAATCTTTTTCTGGACATTATAAACGCTGCGAAAATCAAGCTGAAAATTACCATAGGGACGAATGTCCCCACTGTGAAGATCACCGTTGATTTCAAAGAATTCCAGAAAACGGGAGATTTGAACAATCTTATGTACTGTTCAAGACCCACAAAATCCGGTGGATTAAGTGATAATAAATCCTTTTTGAACAAACTCGTATAAAAAGCGTTGAGTATCGGATAAAAACTGAAAATCGAAAAGAATATCAGAGATGGGACGACGAATATCCACCCCCATATTGCTTTTTTTCTTTCTATTCCTTTATGAGAAGTCCTTTTTGAAAATATCACTGTTATGTTTCCCCCAATAATTCTAAAAAGGGCTCTTTGAGAGCCCCTTTAATTTACCACTCTTCCAGAAGTTCCTGCATCTTTATTTTCAGGGTTTCAAGTGCAACCTCAGGATCAATGTTTGTGAGCATTACCGATTCTATAGCCTCCTTGAGAAGATCCTGTATCATTGGAGACTTTTCGTGTATCGTTATTATATTTGACTTGGACATGTCGTCCAGGAATACGTCGGCGTATGGTATTCCCTTGAAAACTTCGGATTCCAGTAATTCGTTCTGAGGTTGTATCAATCCGACTGTCAACAGATATTCTTCCGGATGGCTGAGCATGAAAGCTATAAATTTCCAGGCCCATTTTTGATTTTCGTTTGAGCTTTCCGCGTTAACCATGTAATAATGCCCGTAGTATGCACTACCAAGATCGTTGACAGCATTTTCAAATCTTGGGAATGGTACGACCGCCCATTTGCCGCTGTCGTAGAATTCCTGGTTGTCCGATCTGATTCTCCCTTCCTGATACAATCCCGTCAGACACATGGAAACAGCGTTGTTGTCCATGTTGAATAACTTTCTCGCGTTTGTATATGTCGGTGATCCCAGATTTATTCCATTGGGTCCCCAATCCCTGAAATATTCAAGAACCTCCAACCACGCTTCATCGTTTATTATAGCCGTCTTTCCGTCTTCACTCAGAAGCTTTCCGCCCAGTTGTTCTACCATAGGAACGAGAAAAGTCAGATAATATGGATAACGGAAATCATAACCCCTTCTTAGAAGGATTTCTCCATCCCTCAGCACGAGTTTTTCCGATATATCTACCATATCTTCCCATGTTTTCGGATAATCTGTTTCGGGATCCAGGCCGACTTCTTCAAAGTATTTTTTGTTTATGAATATACACCAGTTGGTCAGTTCGAGCGGCAATCCGTAAATTTTTCCGTTGTAGGTAACCGGATTCAGAACGCCGGCCAGATAAGCCTCCTTGATTTCGTCGAGTGTATTGTAACCCACCGCTTCGGGATCTATCGGGGCCACTCTTCCGTTGATTATGTATGGATATTCGTCATTGATTTCCATATTGAAAATATCCGGTCCTTTGTGTGCAGCGAAGGCCGTGAGTATAGTTTCCTGAATCTTGCCGGAAGGATAAGTTACCCTCTTGATGGTGACCTCCGGATACATAGTTTCGAATTCCTCGATGTACTTGTTCTCAATTTCTGTTCTGTTAGGATCCTCATGTGTCCAGAAAAGTAATTCGATGTTGTCAGCTCCGAAGAGTAACAGAGCAAAGCTTAAAACGATAAAAATGATTACAAAACGTTTCATCCCAACCACACCTCCTGAAATATTCTGAAATATTTGAAATAATGCTATTTAAAAGACAACGAATTTTATGATATATTTAAATTATAAATGACATAGATTAAGCTACAGTTAAATAGTGAATTGAATATTATATATTTTTTTTATTCATTAATTTTGTAAAGAGATAGTTATACGGAAATTAATCTTTAGTTTTAAAAAGAAAAGATGGGTTTTCCCCATGAAAAAAGGATTTTTGTGTAGTATTTCGAAAAAAACGAATATCATATGGTGTCAATAAATTTTTCATTTCAAAACTCTTGACAAATCCTGATACTTTTAGTATTATTAGGTATATGATGTCCAACATCCAACAGGAGAGAAAAATGGATATTTCTTTTAAGAATGAAAATACGTTATCTTTAATTCAAAGGATAAAACTGGAAATTCAGAATGCGATTATAAAAGGTGATATAAAACCGGGAGAGAAACTTCCTTCGGAATCCGATCTCGCAAAGCAGTTTTCCGTGAGCAGGAACACCGTCAGAGAAGCTATAGTTTCCCTTGAAAAGATCGGGTTGGTCATAAAAAAGAGGGGAATCGGAACTTTCGTCACAAAAGCTCAACCACTCATAACCGGTGGTATTGAAAGACTCACCGGGGTAACTCAGGTGATTTCCGATCAGGGTTTTATAGCGGATAGTGAAATAGTTGAATTTGAAATTATAAAGGCCAGCGAATTCATTTCCAACACTCTTGAGATTGAAGAGGGGTCTGAGACTGTATTTCTGAAAACTTTGAAAAAGGCTTCAAATGAGCCTATTGCAATTTGTATAGATTATATTCCCAAAGTTTTTTTGGGAAAGACCATAGATCCTAAATTATTGTATAAATCGGTTTTTTCCGGACTTCAGGAGCATTACAATATAAATATAAAGTTCGCAGAATGTAATTTGATACCTGTTTTATCTAATGAAGAAACATCGGGATTGCTGAATTTGAACATAAATTCCCCTTTGATTAAACTGAATCAAATTCATTATGATTATGAAAACAGAAAGGTTATTTTTTCAAAAAGTTATTTTCCGGAAAAGATGGTTTTTAAATTAATAAGAAAAAGGTATTAAATTCTTGAAAAACAGGGAGGAGGTTCCAAATGAAAAAAATTGCTTTATTTCTTTTGGTAGTTTTTTTTGCAGTTATCGGTTTTGCCAAGACCAATCTTGAAGTGTTGTGGATGGGATGGCCAACCGACAAAGTTATGACTTTAGTAAATGAATTCCAGGCGGCGAATCCTGACATAAGTGTAGATGTTCAGCTCGTTCCATATGGTCAGTTGTTTCAGACCATAGAAGTAAGATTGTCCGGAAACAGTTCCACGCCAGATATTTTTATAGTTGACGGTCCGTTGAACCCTTCATATGCCATCAGAGGAAACCTGTTGGCTCTTGATGAATATTTCAGCGAAGAAGAGCTCGCTCCGTTTTTTGATGCTTCAATAGAAACGGCGACCTTTGATGGAAAACTCTATTCCATTCCGTACACCACTTCTTCTGCTGGGTTATATTTCAACAAGGAAATTTTTGATGAATATGGTATTCCATATCCTCCGGAAACTCCTGGCGAAAGACTGACCTGGGAAGAAGTTGCGGAAATTGCTAAAAAATTGACTATCGATGAAGATGGCGACGGCACACCTGAGATATGGGGATTAATTATTGAGCAGGTTGACAGACCATACCAGTTATTTCCACTCGTTCAGTCACTTGGTGGCGAGCTTATTTCACCGGACGGCTTGTCGACAGCAGGCTACCTGACTTCAGAAGAATTTTTGGAAGCGGCAGATTTTTACTGGAATCTGTTCAACGGCTTGAAAGTAAGTCCACAGGGTTTGAACGATTCTTCAATTTCCAGAGAATATTTTGGTAACGGTAAAGCGGCTATGATGCTTGGAGCAGACTGGAATATCAACAGATTGGGACAATTCGAAGAGCTTGAATTCGGATTATCACCACATCCTTATTTTGAAGGTGGAGAAGCTGTTACTCCTACCGGAAGCTGGCACGTTGGTATAAATGCAAACACGAAAAATGTCGATGCTTCTGTTAAATTTGTAAAATTCCTGACTTCCAAAGAAGCTCTGGCAGAATGGAACCAGTTATTCGGTCATTTACCGGCAAGAATGGATTCATATGATCTTCTGGAAAAAGAATTCAGTAAGCCGGAATGGCAGATATTGTTTTATGAAATGGATAATACAGCGACAGCAAGACCTATAACTCCTGGATATTTGCAATACGAGTTGATTTTAAGAGAAACATTCAATTCAATACATTATGGTTCCGATCCGGAACAGGCACTCAAGGACGCGGAAACCAGAATCGATAGAGAACTTAGAAAATTTAAATAATATTTTTATCGGAGCATAGAAGTGAATGTTTCTATGCTCCATTCTTTAGAGGTGAAGTAGTGTTTAGAGATAAAAGAGCAGCCTGGCTTTTTGTAGCCCCTGCGTTAGCGTTTTTATTATTATTTAAAATCGGTCCAATCTGTGTGTCGTTCGTGGAAAGTTTTATGATGACCAGTTATAGCGGTGCAAAAAGTTTTGTGGGATTTGAGAATTATATTTATCTTTTCAAACATGATCCGGTTTTCTGGAACTCGTTCAAAACGACTCTCATCTATTCGATTATTTTGAATCCGTTGATCGTTTTCATCGCGCTCGTTCTGGCTATTTTGCTTAATGGAAGCCAGAAGTTCGTCAAATTTTTCAGGACTTTATTTTTTCTGCCCACTGCAATATCCTTTGTTGTGGTAGCCGTAATCTGGGGAGTAGTTATGGACCCGTATTACGGACTCGCGAATAGTTTTTTAAAAATGATCGGTGTGGGGGCTCAACCCTTTATGAATTCTACAAGTCAGGCGTTGCTCTGCATAATCTTCATCAGCATCTGGAGAAGTTCGGGATACTGGATGATGTACTTTTTGGCCGGTCTGCAGAACATACCCGAATCTCTTTACGAAGCGGCTACAATAGATGGCGCCAATAATTTTCAAAAAACTATGAAGATCACTATACCCTTGTTGAGCAGAACGATGTCCTTTGTCTTGGTTGCAAATACCGCGTTTAATTTTCTGACCTTTGCTCCCGTTTATATCCTGACACAGGGAGGGCCAAACGGATCCACCAATCTTTTGATGTTTGAGTCTTATAAAAGTGCCTTTGTGAATTTAGACATGGGTAGAGCTACGGCAATTTCGTCCATATTGCTTCTGATGATTTTCATCTTCACCATAGTTGAGTTGAGAATCACAAGAGCGAATTTTGAATATTAGAAGGTTATGATTATGAAGAAGAAAAAAATAAATAAAAAAACCATAATAATTTTCATTGTACTGGCTATAATCGGACTGGTATATTTCATTCCTCTTGAATGGGTAACGGCATCATCCCTGAGACCTTCGGGATCTTTGTATGAATATACAGAGCCCCTCAATCTGGAGACTTTCTTTCCATTAAATATAACCTTCGAAAATTATGTAAGTATTTTTACGCAGCAACATTTTGGAAGAGCGCTGATGAACAGTTTAATAGTTGCCTGCAGCACGGTTCTTCTGACTTTACTGGTGAGTTCCATGGCGGGGTTCGCTCTGGCAAAATTCGATTTTCCCGGCAAAAAGATAGTTTTTGTCATAGTTCTGATAACATTTATGGTTCCTTTTGAATCCATAGTAATACCATTGTATTTAACCGTCAGCGCGCTGGGTTTTATCAACACGTATGCTGCTCTTATTCTGCCAGGTGTTGCCAATGGGCTGGCTATATTCCTGTTCAAACAGTTCTTTTCTGAGATTCCGACAGAAATACTTGAAGCCGCCAGAATAGACGGGGCTTCATGGTTCAGAATTTACAGAAAAATAGTCGTTCCCCTGAGTATTCCTGCAGTCATAACGGTTGTTGTAATGGTATTTATGTTTCAGTGGAATTCCCTGTTCTGGCCACTCGTTGCGACACATTCAACGAGGCTCGAAGTCGTTCAGGTTGCTATTTCGGCCAACAGAATGAGTGAAGCAACACACTGGGCAAATCTTTTCAGCTCCGCTGTTGCAGGAAGCATACCTCCGATGGTATTATTTTTCTTTTTGCAGAAGTATTTTGTAAGAGGTATCAGCGGTACAGGACTGAAATCATAAGGAGATAAGAATGTCGGATTTATCTGAATCTAAAATAACGAAGGATCATTTGAAAATAGAAAGAGATAAGCTTCCGGAATTGGCGTTGCTTCCAGGAGCACCGGAAAGGGTTTATGAAATTTGCAGTTATCTGGAAAAATCGGAAATCGTGGGAAAGAACAGAGAATTCACCACAGCGGTGGGAAAATATAAGGATGTTGAATTAACCGTGTGTTCCACGGGAATCGGTGGGACCTCGGCGGAGATAGCTCTCGTGGAACTGAAAAAGAGAGGAATTAAAAAGGCGATCAGAATAGGGACATCGGGAGGCATCCAGGATGATATGATGCCGGGTGACCTTGTCATACTTTCGGCGTGTGCCAAATATTCGGGAGCCTGTGACGCACTGGTTCCGGTTAATTTCCCCGCAGTTTCTGATTATGAAATGATCATGGCTCTGATAGAAGGATGTGAAACGGTAAAAGCCAGACATCACGTTGGAATCGGGGCCACTGTGGACAGTTTCTACGGATCGAAAATTTCTTTGCTTGACAGCAAATTAAAAACAACACCCCTGTACGAAAAACTGTCGGTTTTCAGACAGCTGAACGTTCTTCTTCTGGATATGGAATCCGCTCCTCTGTTCACTCTTGGGAGCATATTGAATGTGAAAGTGGGTTCCATATGTACGATAGGAGGAAATCTGTACAAAAAATATGAGAAAAAAGAAATATCGAATGAAAAGGCGATTCTCGCGGCTTTAAATGCTGCTCTGCACATTAATCAGTGGGATTTGCTGGCAGAAAGATACAAAGTGGGATTTAAACCATCCTTATTAGGAATAAAATGAGGTGAATCAATGAAAAAAAGATTGTCGAATAAAAACGCAGTAATATTTGGAGGAGCGGGAAGGATAGGAAAGATGACCACACTCGCTTATCTTGAAAATGGGGCTAATGTATTCATTATCGATAACAACGAAAAAAGAATAGAAGAACTCATTAGTGAAATCCCACCTGAGTACAGAAATAATTTCTTTTATTATTGTAAAAGCGTCAACTTCATCGGTGATGCCGAGGAAATAACCGAGACCGTATTAAAAAGCTTCAAAAAAATAGATATTTTAGTGAACTGTCCCGCATATATTTATAGGAAGGAGTTTATAAACCACCCCGTTGTTGAATTGGATGATTCCTGGAACATCAATGTAAGAATAGTTTTCCTTGTCAGTCAGTTCGTAGCAAAGGATATGATCGCAAATAATGGTGGCAAGATAATCAACATAGCTTCTGTCGGAGGAACGAAACCCCAGAAATACCATGTGAGCCATTGTGCTGTCAAGGCAGCGGTTATAGCTATGTCAAGAGTGATGGCGCTCGAACTTGCGGAGAATAATATACAGGTTAATGTCGTTGCGCCGGGCCCTACGGAAACGATTCCTTTCAGTTCTGATTATTACGAGAAAAATCCCCAGGCACTGAGGGAGATAGAAAACAAAACTCCAATGAACAGAATCGGAAATGTCAGCGATCATAAGGGTTTGATGGTATTTCTCGCCTCGGATGAGTCGAACTGGATAACCGGTCAAGTAATTTTATCTGATGGTGGTTTAGGATTGAATTGAAAAAATTTCTAATAAAATATATTTTAATATTCATAGGATTTCTATTCGTATCTTCCGGATTGGCATTCATATTGAGAAGCCAGTTGGGAATGGGTCCATGGGGGGCTCTGGAGGTTGCCCTTTCATCTATAACCGGTCTTTCTGTTGGACGGTTGGCCCAGATAATAAGCCTCTGTCTGATAGTAGTCGCATGGCTTATGGGTATAAAACCATCTCTGACGACTATCCTGAACATGGTTTTTATAGGACAGTTCCTGGATATGTTTTTGTTAATTATCCCGGTCAGTAACGGACTGTTTTTCAATATACTGTTCTTTGTGATCGGTATCCTGATATACTCTTTCGGAATAAGCATGTATATGAAAAATGCAAAAAACGACGGCCCCGGTCCCAGGGAAGGCTTTATGCTCGCTCTGTCGAATAAGCTGAAAATAAGTCTCAGAGTGGCGAGGATAATAATCGATATAAGTGTTTTAGTATCGGCGTTCGTTTTGAAAGGGCCGATAGGATTCGGAACTATAATATTCGCCTTTTCCGCGGGTCCTCTTATACAGTTTTTCCTGAAAATAAGCGGATATAAAGTCAGTCAGACTTCAAAAAAAAATGAACAGGTAATCGAGGAAACATCCGATTAATCTCTTTTCAAAAAATAAAATATGAATTGAATGAAGTGTATAAAATAAAAATATCGGTTTCTTCCGGAAGGGGGATAACCGATATTTTTCTATAATATTTTACATGGTCTGAATTACCTTTCTGAAATGTTGCCGGGATCATCAGGCTATCCAGATGAAATATAACGCCAGACCGATCACTACCCATCCGCTTACCAGTTCAATTTTACCCTGATATTTTGTAATCGCCTTTATATTTTTTAAAAACCCCGTGAATGTTCCGATCAATAAAAGAGGCAGGCTCCTTCCCAGGGCGTAGAAAAACATCAGCAATACGCCATAGAACACACTGCCCTTTGAAGCCGAAAAGGCCAGAATAGAAAGTGTTATAGGCATTGTGCATGGTGATGAAGAGATCCCGAAGGGGATTCCGATCAAATATGCGGCTAAAAAGCCATTCCTTTTATTCGGAAGTTTATTTGAAAAGGGAAGATTGATATTGAAATCAAAGATCTTCAACAACCAGAGTCCCATCACTAAAAGAATCACGGAAATGATATAGTTCAGTGTTGCGGTATCATTCAGCAGTTTTCCAAATATACCGGAAAATACACCCAGAACGGTCAGGGTCGTGATTATTCCCAGGATGAAAAACAACGAAATCATGAATCCGCTTTTTTTAGAATAATCCTTTTTTCCGCTCACATAAGCGACGACAAAGGCAGCCGTAGGCAATGTACACGGACTGAGTCCTGCGATAATACCCGTTGAAAATATCAGTATTACGGTGATTAGTAAATTGGAACCTGTCGTGAAATCAATCATTTTCAATACCATCCAGTCTTTCTCTCAGGTTATCTTCATCAAAATCCATTTCTTCCTCCAGATAAATCAATTCTCCTGCGGGGTCCATGATTAATATCGATGGAAACTGAAACATTATATATTCTATTGAAATATCCTCCAGAAAGTCTTTGCTCACGGCATTCAGCGTCTTTGTATTCACAAAAAGGGTTTCATAATCGTCATCGTAGTCTCTGAGAAGTCTCAGTGCCCTTTGATTATAATCCTCGAATAATTCATGGGTTTCGTCACAACACCACACGTCATATGAGAAAACTATAATAGAAGGTTTTGAAGATTCATTTATTTCCGTATACAGTTTTTCAAGATTTTCTATTTCAGGGCCCGTTGGCACCTGTGTGATATCGTCCTTTACAGTTATTTTTAAAATAAATGTTACCGAAACCAGGAGAGTAACTATCAGTAAAGTTATGAATTTTTTGTTTTTCAAATCCGCCCCCATAATTGTTATGTTGTACAATTACTCATATAATAGCATCACACGTGAGAATAAATCATTGAGATCAGATTAAAATAATAGTATTATTGCACAACTATGCAATATATGATAGCATAGTGATGTTGAAAGAGGAGGAACCCCATGGAAAAAATGATAAAAATTTTCAAAGCGTTGTCGTGTGAATGGAGAATAAAAATACTGAAGAGAGTGAATGAAAAATGTATCTGTATGTGTGAGCTGGACAAGGAGTTCGATATTGATAAAACGACTATCTCCCGTCATATAAAAGCTTTGAAGGACGCGGGGCTCATCATCATAGAAAGGGATGGCGTCAGAAAGAATCTGAAGTTGAAGGATAACAGGGTTCTGGAGATCATAAATCTGGTTGAAAAAATTTCAAAGGACTGAAAGGGAGAAAAATAAGTGGAAAAAAGTTCGAAAAAAGAGCTGTATAAAATATTACTCCTCGTAGCGGGATTTCTGTTCTTTTATTTCGTTCCCTTCTCGAACGATGCGGTTCAAACGGCTATATTGAATGGATTCGCGATGTTGGGCTCGTATGCGAAAGAACATGTTCTGCTGTGCCTGGTTCCTGCTTTTTTTATAGCCGGAACGATAACGGTATTCGTTAAAAAGGATTTCATTCTGAAATTACTCGGCCCGAAGTCGAAAAAAATCATCGCTTATCCGATTGCTGCGGTTTCAGGAGGAATTTTGGCGGTGTGTTCCTGTACGATACTCCCCCTCTTTGGAGGAATCTATAAAAGGGGAGCCGGACTTGGTCCCGCGATGGCATTTCTTTTTACCGGTCCCGCGATAAATGTGGCGGCGATATTTCTGACCGGTAGTGTGCTCGGATGGGAACTGTCCATAATGAGGCTTATCGCAACGGTGATCTCGGCGATAATAATCGGAATGATAATGCAAATGATCTTCAGGGAAGAAGAAGGTCGGGGAGGATTCGTATCGACCACCGGAGAAAATGACGATTCGATAACGCCCCTTCAGACAATTCTTTTCATAGGGTTTCAGTTCATCTTTCTTATAGTGGGAGGATTGTCCATAAATGGAACCCTGAAAGCCATTCTGATGACGGCATCTGCGATAACTGTTGTAATAATGGCACTGTCGTTCAAAAGGGACTACACAAAATCCTGGCTTGGAGAAACATGGGATTTCACAAAAAAAATACTTCCGTATCTGTTCATAGGGGTTTTTTCCGCGGGGGTTATCACCGCGATTCTTCCCGAAAGCGTGGTACAGACGCTTCTGGGAGGCGAAAGACTGTTTTCGAACTTTTTTGCTTCGATATTCGGGGCACTGATGTATTTCGCAACGCTGACTGAGGTGCCGATCATTCAGTCATTCATGGAACTTGGAATGGGTAAAGGGCCCGCGCTCTCTCTGTTCATGGCCGGATACACCCTGAGTTTGCCGAATATGATAGTGTTAACGAAGCTTCTGGGAAAGAAAAAAGCCTTCACATACTTCGCGCTTGTGATAGTTTTTTCTACAACCTGGGGCTTCATATATGGAAATATATTGTAAACAGGAGGAAAAAGAATGATGAAAATAAAAATTTATGGTTCTGGCTGCCCGAGATGCAAACAAACGGAAAAGGTATTTAAAAAAGCGGTTGAAGAACTTCAAATCGAAGCTGATGTTGAAAAAATAACAGACATGATGGAAATAATGAATTCCGGAATAGTATCAACTCCGGGAGTAGCCATAGACGATGAAGTGGTGTTAACCGGAAAGATTCCGAAGGTCGAAGAAGCGAAAGAATTGATCAGAAAGAAATTATAGCCCCGTTCAGATATAATAAAAATACCTTTTTACCTGAAAAATGGCGAATGAAAATTCGCTGTTTTTTTATGAAGAAATCAGAATAATTTTTTATATCGGGGAATATATATTCCGGAAAATTAATCAGATTATTCAAAAAAACATCCGGCTTAATTTATTCGTATTGTATTGATGTCTCAATGATATATAAATTCAAATAAAAAACTGGAATACAGATCTGCGGGCGTTATTTCCGGCAGAGGAAAGGTATTTTATTGATCTTAGTTCTGTGAGAAGTAAAAAATTTTCTGTAATTATGGGATCATCGAAATAATGGAGTGAGAATCATGATCATGTTTTTAAAAAAATGTATTTTAAAATTGAAAGTAACACGAAAAAAATCGGTCTGAAGAGAGTAAGAATCTTTTTTATGATATGTTAAATATAAAAAAGTTTCGTGAAGCGTTATTTTATATAGAAGAGGGCGGTAAAATCGGGTGAAAGACAATGTAGATAAAAGGTTATCGAGAGATTCCGGAGGTGGGAAGTGAGTTTTTCTAAAAAAATTTGGAAGCGAATCTTATTATTAACAGCACTGGTGATCGTTGTCCTTCTTTTCTGGATGCGCTATATTCAGCGACAAAAATTTATTTATCCCCTCCGTTATACCGAATATGTTGAATGGAGTGCGGAGGAATACGATCTGGAACCCGCACTGATTTATGCGGTGATTCGTTCGGAAAGCAGCTTCAACGAAGCTGCGAGATCCTCTTCGGGTGCCCTTGGATTGATGCAGATCATGCCCGACACGTTCGAATGGCTTCAGGGAAGTGAAGAGAAGAATTATTCTTCCGAAGATCTTTTTCAGCCCGAGATCAACATCCGTTACGGATGCAGGTATCTCTCCATGATGTTTCGAAGATACGGAATATTGCGGACGGCACTGTGCGCTTACAACGCTGGACCCGGAACTGTTGACGGCTGGTTGAGCGATCCCGGTCTTTCTCCGGATGGAAAAAACCTGACGCAGATCCCATATCCTGAGACCAGAAATTATGTGAATTCGGTGGAAAGGGATTATAAAAAGTACAAAGAACTTTATAAAATATAAAAAACGGTATGAAGCATTGAAACAAAAATAAGGATTAAAGACAATGAGGAAAGAATTATGAAGGTGATCGAGGCGGAATTCAAGTTTGTTTTGTTAAAAGATGTTTTATATTTTTTTGCTCCGTACTTTATAACATAAAAAACCCGTTTTTACGTATACAATTCCTTTGCGCCTAATATAGATGATGAGAGTCGTTAAGAAGAATAAGATCTTATGTTTAACATAATCAATCATCGAAAAAGTTACTGTTTTTTTGTTTTTCGTTTCATAGTGCGGATTTTCTTTTTTGCTTCATCGTCCACGCGGCGGGATTCGATGATCTTCTGCAACGCTTTATTGTACGTCCAGTCATCCAGTTTGTTAGAATTCAGATAAACTGCGGTATTCTGGGGAAATTTGACGAAACAGACTGAAACGGCCCACGCAATACCCATTTTGACATAATATCCTTCATGTTTTATGCTGTCGAAGAGTGGAAAAAGTCTGTCTATATACTCATCGCAGATGAAGAAATCCATCAGAAGAATAACGCCGAATCTCACTAAAAATTCATCTTCCCTCTGGAGATAGGGTTTTAAGAATTCAAGGGACGATTCCCGGTTCTTTTTAAAAAATCTGAAGGAAGAACAGCAGATATCACACGTCGCCCAGCTGTTGATTTTCGGTGCGAATGATGCGGCGCGTTCCAGAGCCTCTTCGTAATCCATTTTTGCATATCCGATCACCAGCCCCTGCATCATGATCTCTTCCATCGTGTCGTCTCTGGCGGCAGCGAGAAATTTCCGCCAGTCGCCCTTCGCAATTTGTTTCGCTATGGAGCGCAGATGGGGTGTTCTGACTCCGAGAATTTGTTCTTCCGGAATCAACCTGTGCTGGAACTCCACGAGAGATCCTTCTGAAAAGGATTTTAAATAATCAAGATATGTCCGATAATCGGTATATGTGAATTCCTGTTCCATTCTGATTTTTTACCTCCCGTTATATTCTGTTTATATAGTATATGCTTCTTTGATGAAAAGAACAAACCGGGAATTTGAAAAATTATTATCTCAAAAGAGGAATTTAATTTACAAATTTTGGACGATAATTATAAAATATATCGGTATAAAAGAATTTTCAATAATCTTTGTTTAAATAAGTGCTTAATGTTAGTTTTTCAAATTTATGTCCTTGTGTAATAAGAACTTTCCCAGGAACCAAAGTATTAATTATATTATAAACGATATCCGACTTAAAATAGTTTGAAGCAGAAACAATAACGCTTTCTAAAACGATATCCCAGGCGGTGTAATAAAGTTGAAACTGGTATAAATATCAGTAGGAGAGCATGTTTTACTAACTTTAAACAATTTTTGCAATTCATAACCTATGTGATATAAGAAAATGTTTTTAATTATCATATCAGCCTGTATGTATTTTAATAATTGTACTTTTAATCATAAAATAAGTAAAGCTGATAATTATTTTGAAACGCTTTTTGAACCAGATTCTTCATATAAATTTAGAGAATTTGTCAATTTATTCAAATTTCTATGTAAAGGTATACAATTCCAAGCTAAAAGTTCCTCTGAAATAGGCTCATAAAATTCATCAAATAGATATATCTTTTTATTCCAGGAAAGAGCTGTTGCCAATTCTATCAAAGTGCTAGTACCAATATAATTTTTCACACCATTTTTGGTTCCATTGTAAATAAGAACTGCTGTTGTATTTTTATCCCTGATTTTTCGTAAATAAGCATTTGAAACGCGTTGTTTAAAAGAACAAAATTCTTTTTCATTCAAAATATTTATAAGCTCATTTTCGTTTTTGGGAACAATGCAATTAATTCCAAATTTTTGTAACTCAATTTTACATTCAAGCATTTGCTTGTAAAAACTCATACTACCGCAAATTACAACATTTTTATTTTTCGTAGCCGGTGAAATGGCATTAAAAGAAATACCCATTATATTATTAAATGCTTTTTTTGCTGAATCACATAAATCATAATGTTCAATAAATTTACATTTGCCAGATACAAAAGTTTTTACGAAGGCCTCAGGAATCAAAATTTGTTGAGTCTGTATAGGAATGGGAAGATCATCAGGTTTAGTGTAAAAATAAAGTGGTATTGAACGACTAATACAAAATCCGATTTCATAACAAGTTGTTTTATCAACATAACCCTTGGGATTGTATACATATACAGCCTTAGAATCCAGAATTTTTTCCAATGTCACCATTTCTATTTCTTCTGGACTATATAAAGTATTATCTGATTCAAAAATTACAGAATCGTCTATTTTCCCAGCTATTTTTGAGACTTTTGGAGATAAAACCCATAAGCCATTTTCATGAAATAATTTGATCACTTTTAGAACATCATTATAATATTTTTGAAAACTACCGATTATAGCTACTTTATATGTCATTATTTAGTCCCTTCAATAAATTATTTTCTCAAATATATTTTTCATTATAATATAAATATTCTTTAAATTAAATTTTTTTCAAAAAAAGAAGTACATAGAGTGTTTTGAGAAAATTTAAATAAAATATACAAAAAAATAATAAAAAAAAGTAATTACAGGAATACCAAAGAATAAATATTTATACCGATGTATTTAATATATTAATCAAATATAGAAGACTAAACATTTATAGAAAAAACAAAGACTCTTAAAAGGGGAAAAGAGGTGTATAACCGAACAATATGTATATGGTAGTATTTGAGTGTTAGGGTGAAACCATAATGTATATGATAAAGAATTCAGCAAATTATTATATAACTGCGAAGAAAAAAGCATCAATTTAAAAAGTCCAAAGAATTCCTACAATTTTAGCATCTTTTTCAGATAGCCCTCATTCAGCAGGTGTACCGTTTCAAATTTACCATTGTAGAATACTGCCCAGTTGTTGAAAACACACGGGAGGGATTTAGCTTTTTCCAGTGTGTCGACCGGTATAAGATTGAGTGGTATATCGCTGGCTTCACAGTATTTTTCGATCTGCTCGATACAGTTGGGAATGTACGGACACTGCATGCCGTAGTAAATCGTCAGGGTATCATCATCTATATTCTGTAACTTTGCATTATCCGTAAATCTTGGTTTTGTTCCATCGAACGAAAGCGCCAGCAGAAGATAATCATCACCTATGGAATCCACAGTTTCGAAACCGAATTTTTCCATGAACTTTCTGTCTGAGAGAAAGGGTTTCTTCTTTTTTGAGCTTATGATACAGACACCTGATTTTCCCTGTTTTCTGGCATCTTCTATACAGTATTCGAGGAGGGCTTTCCCGTGGCCGCTTTTCTTGAATTTCCCCGAAACCCACAGGCAGTGAATATATGTGTAATTATCACCTACAACCGGAACCCAGGCTTTTTCCAGAGGAGTGTATTCTATGAAGACTTTTCCCTTCTCGTCCAGTTTTCTGAAAACGTGTCCTTCGGGTATCCTCCCTTTTAACCAGTCCTTTTTCGCAGCCACACCCTTTTGATGTTTTTTGTCCGAAATGGCACAACACAGGTGTTCTCTTTCCAGATTGTCGGAAGATAAGTTTATATATTTTTCACTCATTGATTTTCCCTCCTGTCCATATTCATAAATCCGCAGTAACCAGAGTATATCATAACGAAGATGAGCAATAAAAGGGCACATGTGAAAGGAGTAATGAATGTCGGATATAATTTTGAATTACCGCAGAAGAAAAAATTCAACGGTATAGGGAAATCTTTTTTGCTTTTATCGTGAAGTTATAAAAATAAAGATTCAAAGTTTCATTTTCAATTATTATTGCAATCCGCGGAGAATCAGTTTTCTGATTTCTTCCTCCGTCTGTGCCTGGTCGTAATCGCCCACGAGCTGTTCCTCGTAGTGATAAACCATGCCGTTTTTTTCATTTTTTTCCAATGCTTTCATCAACATCTCTTCACCATATTCCGCTATGAATCTCGCAAAGGTCAGAATCCTCAGTTTTTTGAACATGGGATTATCGCAGGGAAATTCGTCACATTCCCAGCAGCCGTTCAAGCCCTTTTCTTTACAGCAGTTGAATGATTTACACCATTCTTTACCCGTACATCCTTCGTTCCTGCAACCTGCACAGGTGTTGTTCGAGCCACATACGCAGCAGGCCAGCCCGCAATAAGCGATTCCCTTTTCTCTATCCATTTTTAACCTCCCGAATCCGTGGATGTTCCTGAGTAAAATTATATACCCTTTCCGGAACTATTTGAAAAAACGAACGGCCGGTTTTATATCGAGTGAGAATCTTTTCATAATTCAATTAAATAGCTGAATGGATTTATCCGTTTCCAAAAATTTTTATGCGTTTCCAGGAGGCTATTATTGTTACTAACGGATTACTTTGCAAAGTCTTGACAGAGGGGCTTTTTTATGATATAATATATCCATCCGACGTTTGAAGCGTCGGTTTTTTATTATCTTTCACCCGTCTTTATATTTTTAATGAACAATATCTGAAAACAGAGGGAGAAATTATGGGCCATATCTTGAATTTATACCCATCGGATGATGATATATTGAAAATCAGAAGGAAACTACAGGAATACAACGCTCATTTTTTTGAAATAAAAGACGAACCCCGCTTCACCATTTCGGAAACCGATGAAAATGATGGGTTAATCGGTGGAATCGTATGCACGATCAGTGGACAATGGCTGGAGATTGAGTTTTTATGGATCAGGGAAGACCTACGTGGCGAAGGTCTGGGCAAAAAGTTATTATTCGAGGCGGAAAAAACCGGGGTCGAAAAAAATTGTACGAAAGCATTTCTTACAACCATGAATTTTCAGGCGAGGCCATTTTATCTGAAAAATGGATATAAGACTGTGTATATTCAGAAAAATTATCCGGTGATAAATGAAAGGTACTTCATGGAGAAAACATTGAAAAAAAAACAAACCGGTGAAAGGTTCAGTGAAAAACCCTCCCGTTGAAGTGGAAAGAAGTAATCATTTTTCGGTTAATTCAATGCTGTATCTGTACATATGTTCGTTTTCTTCTTCTTCGAAGAAAGTTCCCAGTAATTTTCCATTGTTCTTTTCTATGATCTTTTTTGATGCAATATTGTTTATCCCGCAGGTTAAAATCACTTCATTCATTCCCATTTCCGTTGCTTTTTCCAGTGCCAGTTTTAAGATTTGAGAGCCGTAACCTCTGTTTCTATGATCCGGTGATATGTCATACCCGATATGTCCGGCACATTCTATCTCCTGATGCCTTATTCTCAATACTCCCACAACTGTTTTTTCATGGATCAGCCAGAAAGTTGAAGTGGCAACTTCCCCTTCGGCCAGATTCTTTCCCGTGTAGTAAGCGTACAGCTCGTTTAAATATTCCCGGAAGTTCTCCAGTGCTTTCCCGTATTTGATGAAATAGTGCTCATCGTTTATTCTCCTGTACGCCAGGGCGTAATCTTCAAAACTCTTCTGATATTTTTCGCTCGGTTCTGCCAGAAATAAATCTTTCATTAATTCCTCCGTTTTAACGCAATGAACGTTGGTTCGCAATGTCCACACGATAATTTATATCACGGGGAATACAAAATTACAAACAGCGGACGGACCTCCAAATAATAGAACTAATCCGGATTGAGAACAGAAAACGGATAATTGGCAACAGTCTGAAAAAGCTCAAGAGCAAAAAAGCTGAATTGCTGAAACTGTGTCCTTATCTTATTATCTGTTCTCTACTTATCTATTATCTTCTTCCTATCGTTTTCCTACTGCTAAACTATTGTTCAGCTATCGTTCAATCATCGTTTAAAAGCAGCTTAGATAACAGAAAAACAGTTTCCAGTGTCTAGGATTTGGTGCATAAAAGACAGTGCCTTGTGTATAGTGTTTAGTGCCTAGTGAAAAGAGAGTAACAGAGCAGAGAATAGGGCGGACGGACCCCAAAATATTGGACAAAAATAACTCGTATCAACGTTTTACTAAAACTTCCTTGCCAAAGCTCTGAATTGCATTAAATTGTTTAGGAGTTTTATAACCCAAAGATGAATGTGGTCTTAAGTTGTGATAATAATCCATATATACTAGATACTTTAAATACAAGTCTTTTACACTCTTAAATTTATTTAAAGCAACAAATTCTCTCTCAAGATTCGCATGCTGAGACTCAATAAATGCCTGGGAATCAGGATTATGTTTGTATCCAAATTCATGTATAATTTCAAGCTCTTTCATTTTTTCCCTTGTTTTATTTGCTTTGAATTGTGATCCGTTATCTGTTCTTATCACCTCTGGTTTTTCTCCTCTTGCTTTTATCGCTATTTCTATTAGTTCCAGGAAATCTTCATGTGTACATCTCTTTCCTATGTGTGTTGCTACTATGTTCCTGTCATAGACGTCTATTATATCTAACAGTGGTACTATTCCATCTCTACCTGCATTAAAGAACTTTATATCTACTTCCCATAATTGATTCTGCTTTGTTATTGTTCTATTCTGTGCCCTTTTGACTGGGTGTTTTGTCCTGTTTTCATATTTTCTTACCAACCCTAATTCCTTTCTAAATCCATGTAACCTGTTGTGTCCAATATATATTCCATATTTGTAATACAGATAGCTTTTCATCTTCTTTGAGCCCATTGTTTTTATATAGTACTCTGGGTTCATTGCATCTTCATTCTTACACTTTTCCAGTATTAGTTCCTTTAACTCTTCATTCCTTATCTTCCCATTCATTGTATTCACAAATTCGCTTTTCTTTCTGCCTCTTTTCTTATATTCCTTTGCTTGATTCTTTTCTTTGAAATGATAATAATATGTGCTTTTCTTTATTTCCAACATCTCTATTATTCTTTTGAATGGATATCCTTTTTCTTTCAATTCTTTTGCTAATAGGTATTTGCCTCTTTTATTCATTCTTCCTTTTCTGTTTTTTTTAATATCTCTTTCAATATTTGATTTTCCATCATTAATGTTCCTAATTCATCTATTAGTTCTTCTTTTTCCATTTCCTTTTTCTTTTCTAATCCATATTCTTTGTATAATACCGGTGGTATCTTTTCTTTCTTTGTCCTTTTGTCTCCTAATACCCTTATTATTTCATCTTCTCCATTTATCCTGTATCTTCCTACCCACCCTGATATTGTTGTTGAGGGTACTGCATATTTATTTGAGAGTCCTTCTAATGTCATTTCTGTCTCTCTGTACTCTTTTATTACTTTTATTTTTAATTCCTTAGAGTATTCTTTTTTCTTTCTCTTCATTCTTTCACCTCTTATCCTTTATTTTATTTTACTATTACTAGTTTCTTTGTCCTATTCTTTTTTGGGGTGAAATAGATAGAGAACTGATAAATAGAGAACAGGAAAACAATGGTGTATAGTGTCTGGTGCTTGGTGCCTAAAAGACAGTGTATAGTGTCTGGTGCTTGGTGCCTGAAAGACAGGGTCCGGTGCATAGTGAAAAACAGCTTAGATAATAGAGAATTGGTGAATAGAGAACAGGCTTAAAAAGCTCAAGAGCAAAAAAGCTGAATTGCTGAAACTGTGTCCTTATCTTATTATCTGTTCTCTACTTATCTATTATCTTCTTCCTATCGCTTCCCTACTGCTAGACTATTGTTCAGCTATCGTTCGTCCATTGCTAAGCTACTGCTAGACTATTGTTAAGCCATCGTTAAACTATCGTTTAAAAGCAGCTTAGAGAACAGAAAAGCGGTGTCCAGTGTTTTGGATTTGGTGCTTAGTGAAAAAAATCATCAAAAATCTTGTTAATTTTCTTTCTTTTTTCGGGTGTTTTCTCCCCAGGCACTTCCTGAACACTGCTTTTTCGCTGTTATCTGATTCTCTACTATCCGTTACCTTCGCTCTGTCTTGCTTTATTCTCCGTTCTCTATTTCTCTATTCTCCTGTTTTTTCTGCACCCTAGACCCTGCACCCTTTACCCTATTTCTACTGCTTCTCAATCGCTCAGCCATTGTTCGACCATCATTTTGCAACCGCTGGGCCATTGTTCAGCTATCGTTCGTCCATTGCTAAGCTACTGCTAGACTATTGTTCAGCAATCGTTCAGCCACCGCTTAAAAACAGCTTAGAGAACAGAAAAGCGGTGTCCAGTGTTTTGGATTTGGTGCTTAGTGAAAAAAATCATCAAAAATCTTGTTAATTTTCTTTCTTTTTTCGGGTGTTTTCTCCCCAGGCACTTCCTGAACACTGCTTTTTCGCTGTTATCTGATTCTCTACTATCCGTTACCTTCGCTCTGTCTTGCTTTATTCTCCGTTCTCTATTTCTCTATTCTCCTGTTTTTTCTGCACCCTAGACCCTGCACCCTTTACCCTATTTCTACTGCTTCTCAATCGCTCAGCCATTGTTCGACCATCATTTTGCAACCGCTGGGCCATTGCTAAGCTACTGCTAGACTATTGTTAAGCCATCGTTAAACTATTGCTTAACCATTGCCAAACAATCGTTCAACTGACGATCTGTTCTCTCTCATTTTTATTTTATGAATGTGGTAACTTCAATTTGTGGAAAAATAATTATAAAATAAAATATCGATTTCTTCCGGTTTGGGGGATGTGTGTGTTGTTTATAATATAAGGTATATCGTTTACAGTAAAATTGGTGAGAAGTACTGCATTATAGTTTTTTAATTTGAAAATAATTTATCTATAGGGGGGAAATGAACTGATGAAATATCATTTTCGTGAATTGAAGCATGACGAACTGATAGAGTTTTTAAAGCTTGGAGACAGAGTTTACCCGAGATTTGCGATGTCGCCGGATGAAAGAGAAAAAGCAGCAAAGCGTTATAAAGAGATGATAGATGAGGGAAGAATGGCTGCGATAGTTGCACTGGATGAAGATGAAAAAATAGTTGGAAGGCTTCTTTTGATAAACTACCTGATGAATTTCAGGGGAAAAATAGTGAAAATGGGCGGAATAGGCGGAGTCGGGGTGGACCTGCCAAATAAGAAACAGCACGTTTGCAGAGACATGATAAGATTCAGCCTCAACTTCCTGCTGGAAAGGGGAATCAATTGTTCTGCGCTTTATCCCTTCAGACCTGATTTTTATAAAAAAATGGGTTACGGTTTGCTGACACCCTTTTATAAATACCGGCTTCCGACGGACAGGCTCAGGAAAAGTGAAAGATCTCCGGAAGTGAAATACCTGGGAGAAGCCGATTCGAATGACATGGCCGTATTGTACGATGAACGCTTCAGAAAAACCAACGGTGAGACGGACAGGCGAAAACAGTGGTCTGAAAAAGTATTTAAGGATGAAAAAAACATGATAGTGGGCTATAGAAAAGAAGGAAAGCTCGTGTCATATGCCATCTTCAGGGCTTCGAATATCGGGGAGGATAACTTCATGAGATACGATCTTTCCGTCAAAGAATTCGTTTCTGATTCACCCGAGGGAAGTTCCGCGATCATGGGATTCTTCAGAAATCAGCTGGATCAGTTCGAAAATGTGGAGATTCACACCCAGGACGAGGACTTCTACTACAATTTTGACAATCCCGCGGATGTGAACAGAATACTCCTCCCAAACGCCAATCACAGCTTTTCGGAAGGTAGAACGGGCATGATGTTCAGAATTCTGGACATGGAAAAATTCTTTGGGGAGGTTTCAGAGGATCAAAAAAATGAAGGCGATTCCATTGTCTGTACATTCAACGTGGAAGAACCGTTTCTGGCGAAGAAGAAATACCGTCTGACTCTTGAAGTGAGTGAAAACGGATTTAAAACGACCAATGCTGAAGAAGATTTGGAGATCGACATATCCATGGAAGATTTTTCTCCTATGATCTTCGGAGCGGTGTCACTCGAAAAGTTGTATGGATACGATCTGATAAAATGTTCTGATATGGAACTGATGAGAAAGTGTTCAAAATACCTTTCTTCGTGTGAAAAACCGGTTTATCATGCGAATTTCTGAAAGCAGAAAAATGGTGTATAGTGCTTGGAGAAAACACACATGTGTATAATGCTGTAAAAAGAGAACAGGGAGCAGGGAACAAAATAACAGCGAAAAAGCAGTGTTCAGGAATTGGTGTATAGTGCCTGGAGAAAACACGCGAAAAAAGAAAGAAAATTAACAAGATTTTTGATGATTTTTTTTCACTAGGCACTAAACACTATACACAAGGCACTGTCTTTTAGGCACCAAATCCCAGACACTGGACCCTGTCTTTCACGCACCAAGCAAAGGAGTGGGAATAAAATATAAAAAAGGAGGATAAAAATGAAAAGCGAAAAATTTTGGAGTAAAATGGCCGGAACCTATGATGAACGAGTACTGAAGACTTATAAAAAAACTTATGATGACACAATCGGTAAATCGAAAAAATATTTGGCTCCCGATTATATTGTGATGGATATCGCTTGCGGCAGCGGCATAACCACAGTTGAAATCGCGAAAGATGTTAAAGAAATTCATGCTCTCGATACATCGCAAGAAATGATAAATATCGCCCGGAAAAAAACTGAAAATTCTTTGGTTAACAACGTTCGTTTTTCCGTCACGGATATATTCGATTCGCGCTGGGAAAAGGATTTTTATGATGTCATTATGGCGTTCAACATTTTGTGCTATATAAAAAATACGAATTCTTTCCTTTCGCGGGTCCATGAATTACTCAAACCTGGCGGAATTTTTTTATCCGCTACAGATTGCAGTGAGGAGGGGGAATCCGGTAATAGTTTTATTCAGAGTTTAGTTCGTAAATTCAAAAGAATTCCTTATAGGAAAGATTTCAGTATCAGTGAACTCGAATCGGCCGTTCAAAAAAATAAATTTCATATTCTGGAATCATGTAATTTGCATGATGAGTTTCTGAACATATTCATAGCCGCAAAAAAGTGAATCGGAAAAGAGCGGTCCCGGGGAGTGAGGGAATTTCCCCTGTAAGAGCGCTCTTTTCTGCAGATCGCCTGAAATGAATTGAAAAGTGTATCTGGATCCGTGCATCCATAAAAGGGTGATCCGATATCGAATAACTGCTTAATTATTTCTGTACTCTTTCCAGTGCCGTACCACTTCATCAGCCAGCAGTTCTCCGGTATCGCGATTGAACGGCATCACTCTGCCGTGATACTTATAATAAATCAGATTTGACCAGAGAACTTCATATCCGCCTTTATCGTATTCTTCAGCGGTCGGTAAATAGCTGTTGCACCCGTTCGTATACCCGTTAAAGAATAAAAGTATATTATCACTTTTTTTCAAAATATCCAGTGCAATAGCCGACATCACCTCATTTGGAATTCCACAAATACAGCCGTCGTTGACTACGAAATACTGAATTTCAATATCGGAAAACTGCTGCTCGATTCCTTTGCCATGAAGCCTCTGTACTTCATTCAGCCACTCCGTGCTGTCGATGCCCGCTTCTCTTTTTGCTTCATTCGCGATAGTACGTGCTTTTTCTATGCCGGGTACATCTGCATAAAAACGGCGCTCTACGGAAAACATGGAAAGAGCGGTTACCTGTTGAGGTTCTAAACTGTCAATAACTCCATCAAGGGCTTTATATATTGTGTCTGCCATTTTGTTCAAGGCCTGAATGCTCTGTGAAAAATAACGCTTTTTGTCCGATTCGCTCATTTCTCGTTTTGCGGCTTCAAAGGAATGCAATTCAAGATATTCCGCATTCTCCTGCTGGTATCTTGGCCTTATATCGCCCGCCGGCCCCTGTATCAGGATAACTTTGCAACCATACTTCTTTTCGAGCAAATCTCTCGTTACCCCGAAGTAATCAGATGAAATAAGATAATTGTCACTTGTCAACACATTTCCATGAGCCGTCACACGGAGAATCAGCGCTTTCAAATCGTTCCCGGCGGCTTTCGTGATCTTGAGTATCCCGAGTCTGTCATCAAGCTGAGCAGCACATTCGCGACGATTGATACCGATGTCGGCGGTTGTAACACCCCATGCCAACTTGACTGGGGATAAATCTTCATCGGCACGTTTGACCGCTTTAATTACCTGCTCACAGACGTAGTTATAATATTCTTCATCTGTTCCGGCGTTTGGTGCGGCATGAGTGTGTGAAAAACATACCATCACTTCGCTGTGATCGGTTCCCAGAATTGTTGCAACATTTTCACGCAGTGAATTGGTGAGTTCAACTGTGAATCCAAGACTATCGACAGAAACAATGCAGCATTTGCCCTCTGGTGTTTTCCACACAGAAACCTGTGCGAGCAACTTGTGAAGCACGCCTCTTGACGTATTGTCCGGACGCTCAAATCCGATTAATTCAACCGGTCCTGAAGGAGTAATATCTCCCTCCGAATATCCCATATATATATTGATGTCTTCATCTTTCATGTTCGTTCTCTCCCCCTTATATTGATTTTACATCAGGATTATACCCGCCGGGTTTCTTATATTCAATAACTTAAACATGCCTTGTAGAGATTTGTCCTCTATTAGCTTCTTCTAATTGCTCAACTATTGTTAATTTATCGCATAAAAACAGTGCATAGTGTCTGGTGCTTGGTGCCTGAAAGACAGTGTCTAGTGTGTTTGGATTTGGTGTATAGTGAAAAGAGTAACAAAGCAGAGAATAGAGAACAGGCTTAAAAGTTAAAATGCTGAAAGGCTATTTTTACGCTTAAAAAAGAGGGGCAGGCACCCCTCGTACGCGATTCAAAGTATTAAAAAGAAGAAGGTAATTTTTGTTTTGTATCTTACTTTCATTCTCTGTTCTCTTTTTCCACACGCTTCTTTGCAATTGTCAACAAAACGGAAATTTGTCAACAGAGTGTCAACAGACGTATGGTTCATGAACAAAGAGATACAGCCTCTCTGTTGACATGTTGACCATGTTGACCGGTTTTATAAAAAACGGAGAAAGAGGATGATGATGACTCATCATCATCCTAAAAAAAACATTTTGCTCTCCAGATTTTACGTCAACATGTCAACAACGTTATTATGAGTGGCTTATATACTATATTATAGCTGTTGACAGCTTGTTGATTTTGTTGACAATTCTTCTGTATTCGTTTTTCAAAGGCCATTACAATGGTCAACAGCTAATCGGTTTCTCCCTTCTGCTGCTTATGAAACCCCGTAACATAATCGAAGGGTATTAAGATATTCCACAAAATCGATTCGCTCTCTTTCCCAAAAGACACTCTTTGTTTTTTTCTGAATGCCCCTTCTATTTCTTCGAGAATCGCATCGAGAGAGTGGTTGTCTTTGTATCTGTTATCGAATCTGAGTATCTCCCTTCTCACCAGTTCAGGATAGACTGCGAGATATTCTCCTCCGTCCTTTGGCTTCACCCTTCTGAGTCCCTTGTTCTTAAGGGGAAATCTTTTCACGGATTCATCCAGAAGGATTTCACACACCGATCTCTTCGGAGAACCATAACTTTCGTAATCCGCGTTCGTTGTTGAAAACAGAATGGTTGTCAGTAGCTGCATAGCGTCGTCAATTTTCGGTCTTTCCATAACGAAAGAGGGAAATTCGCTTTCCGGAATCTCCGAACCCTGAATTATCTCCTGAATTGCGAGGGGATAGGAAATGAGTTCGACGATTCTGTCATGATATTTTTCTATATATTTATCCGCACAAGTCCGAATTTTTTCCCAGTTCTTGATGACCGAGGCGATTATCCTGCACTGTAAATATTTCGCTTCTTTGGCCGGTAAAAATCTGACGGTGTCTTTGAATTTCTTTATCTTGAACTGAACCGTTCTGGAATCCCTGGCCTGTGTGTTGGAAACGGAACTGACGCTGTTGAGCCACAACATGTGGTTCGTATGCAATTTTCTGGCCCTGAGATCCCTTCCTCCTCTCCATATGGCAGAACCATATTTGGATGTCGTAGATTCGAAGGCACTCAGAATGTTCTCTGTTTTTCCCGCGGGTTCAAAATTGTCAAACAGTGGAATATAACCCGAGAATGTGAGAGTCTGATTCACTCCGTTGGCGGTGGAGTTGTCCAGTCTCATGGTGAGTTTCCCGTGTATCAGTTGCATCACTTCCTCGAAAAATTTTGTCTTTCCCGCTCCGGGAGAGGCGAGTATGTAGATCCACGGTCTGACCGTCATCGCCTGTTGAAAGGGAGCCAACATCACGAAACATGTCATTATTCCTGTCATTTCGGATTCCGTCCAGTTCCATTTGCCCACGAGATCGTACACCGAGAGGTAGGTTTCGGTTAAATCCGCATCCTTAAACTCTTCAACAAAAAGTTCCGAGTCGAGCCACGGGTCCTCTTTTATCAGAACCCTTTTGTTAAAAACGGGGGACTTCACCGTCTGAACCGTCCCGTCGTCGATCGAAAGCACCTTCTTTCCAGAAATGATTCCGAATCCCCCGTCTTCATACCATATGCCGTTTCTGATGACTCTGGTCTCGTTCAGGAAACCCTTGTCGATCATCTCTTCGATTATTCTCTTCTTTATCAGCTTGTATTCACTGTTGCTCAGGTCGGCGTTTCTGCTCAGAAGCGAGATATCGTCCTTCGAAATTCTGTTTATCTCAAAATGCTGAATTACTCCGTCGCTCCAGATCAGCGCCTCGTTTTTCGACGATTTTCCCAGCACGATGAAATTCTTGAAATACCGGTCTATTTTCTTTTTGTAGACCTTCTCGATTTCATCCACATCCTCGACGGCTTTGCCGATTCTTCCGTGGGCGATCATTTTTTCGGACTTAAAGATCGAAAGTGCCACGTACCTCTTCTGTCCAACATCATCCCCCTGCTCCAGTATCTTCTCGCTTATCCTGTACTTCGGATTTGTGAGGATAGAATATATCTCACCGGGGGAGTATTTGTTCAGCACGAGTGAGTCTACCGCACTCTGAATCAGGCACGACCTGTCGGTTTTACCGGGATTTTGGATGTCTTTCCCGTATTTGATTATCTTCTTTATTCTTTCGTTTATTTTCGGCAGTCTCCAGTTGTACTCGACCCTTTTTATCGATTCATATATCTCCTTTTTCCTGCTATCCGGAACCAATCCGGTGCTCACGTTCTCATCTCCCAGATCGGGCGGTGTCGACTCGAGTACATGAAATAGCTGAACGAATTCCATGAATGTGCAGCGGGGCCTTCCTGCGGCAATCAACTTAACCGCAACCGGTTTTCCGGGGTTTTTAACATTCAGCGATCCCGGAAGCCTCAGTATCCTCGATGCATCCTTAGTGTAATCCGCCTTTAGAAAGTTCTGTATTTTTCCGTTCATCTCCTCGTATTCCTCGATGGAAATATCTTTTCCGAGATTCAGAACCCTCTCAAAAAGCCACAGGACCTGTAAACCGTGGCCGGAATCTATCACGTGAGTCGGTGATACGAAAAAATTCCTGACGGCCTTCAGAGCATCATCCTTAGTCTTATAAAAAGATTCCGTCGTATGCCCCTCGGCCCCGCAGTCGAGATCGCAGAAAAAACCCACGACCTTTTTTATATCGTCCTTCGTTCCCTGTCCCTTTGAAAAGCTCTTCATAGCGTCTCTGGGATTCAGAGTGTAATAGATGTTGAAATCCTCGTTTAAATCGACAGTTCCGTCGAATTCCCTGAAAAACCTCTTCCTGTTGTCCGGACTGAAATAGCAGAGAACGATCTTTTCATCCCCTGAAAGTCCCTTCAAAACATTTAAAAATTTTGTTGCCATTTTGCTGTTCAATAAAAGTCCTCCTTCACTTGTGTTTGAATAGGTTGATACTTGAAAATCCGTCTTTTTTTCCTCTTGTTTTTTCAGCGGCAAAAACTCATAAAGGCTTTAAAAAGCTCAAAACAGAGCTAAGCCTTCGTCCGGTCCAGTGCCGTTCTGCACCAAACATCAAAATATTTCGTAACGTAGAAAAATTCAGGAAAAATCCTGATTATTCAGCGGTTGAAAAAATTTGCTTTTTGAGAGAAAACAGAATAAAGCGGAGAAATCAATAAAAGTCAGTGCCAAGATGTTCGAATTTGATAAGTAATAGAAAAATCATTAAAAAACACCTCTTTTGTTTCGTAACGTGTAAAAACATATTCATTATAACACCTTTTATATATGAATGAATATAAAAAATTTATTCTCGTGTGAAAAAATATGGCGTATGAAATATAATAATGTAAAACAGTGTTTATTTTATCGTATTTTAAATGTTTATGTCACATAATGTATATGCTGTAGAATATATAAAGGGAGGATGATATTATGACTATCGGAGAACGGCTCAAGGCATTGAGAGAAACGGCGGGAATATCGCTGAAAAAATTATCGCAGGACATAATGGTCAATTACTCCACGCTCAGCAACTATGAAAGAGATTTCCGTGTGCCTGAGCTGAAAACACTTATTAAACTTTCTGAATATTACAACACGCCAATAGATGTGATCGTGGGCAACGAAAAGATTGGCAAAAAAATAAAATATGAAAACTTTTTGAAGGTTTTCAACAAAAAAATAATTCCCGTATTGAGACTGAAAGACATAATTTTCGATATCCTTTCTGTTCATTATTTGAAACCATACAAAGAAAAAGATATCATAGATGTTGTGGTCTTGCCCAGAGGAATGGACGGTGACTATGGAGTGCTCATAGAAGATAGAGATTGGGGTCACACCATGAATAAAAATGACATCGCCGTGGTTAAAAGAGAATGGCGCGAAATCGATGATAACGATATATTCTTGTTTGAAGATCCCCTTGGATTCAGAAAAGTTGCGGAAATCGAAGGCGGAGTCGTAATATATATTGATAATGATTCTGAAAATGACGAGTTTTTGGAAGATACCATCGATGAATTAATAGGAGATGATTGCATAAAGGGAAAAGTCACGGCAATAATAAAAAACGAGGATAGAGAATGGCCTTTTTCAGGTATCACAAACAAAACATAAAAAATCACCATTCTTAAAAAGTGGAATCCCTTGCAAAAAAGCGCCCTTCAAATCACACATCCTGAAAACCTCTCCCATCTGCCCCGCAAAACCGCAGGCCTGGTTTAATGTGATTTAAAAATATTGTGAAAAACAATCGAACCCTTTTAAAATTAAGTATTATCAACAGACCAAAAAAGTTGAAAATTATCTGAATACATAACAAAATATGCTATATTAACATATAGAGTTTTAGCGAATTGCTTTCTTATTATCTTATCGACAAAAAATTAAGCCGTTTTATTGACGATTTCATAAATGAAAAATTTTATGTTTTTCTAGAAATATGGAAAATAAAGATATTTATATTATTTCTAAGGGGGAGAATTATGAAGCGCATATTCGATAATCTTTATATTGGAAACGAAAAGGATTATGAAACTGATATAAAATATCAAAGCGGCTGGGCGGTTGTTCATGCATGTAAAGAGCCTTATCATCGGAATTTATTAGGTTATAAAGGGCTTGGAGCACCAAAAGATAATTCTGAATATTTTTTTGCAGATAGAGGTGACAGGCTTTATTTAAATCTAGTCGATGCTCCAAATCCAAGTTATATACCCAAAAAAATTATAGATAAAGCCTTGAGTTTTATTGAGCAGAAACTTGGAGAAAATAAAAAAGTTCTTGTGCATTGTAATCAGGGTAATTCACGTTCTGCAATAATTGGATTTTTATTTTTAGCACAAAAAGGCGTATTTTCCTCTATGAATTTTGAAGATGCCGAAATTAAATATAAAGAAATTTATCCGGGATATAATCCTGCATTCGGTACTAGAGGGTTTGCCAAGATCAACTGGGATAACTATAAAAAATAATTGAATCTTTATAAGAGGGTATTATATGAAAAAGCGAATTAAAGAGCTAGATAATTATTTACTAAATAATCCATTCATTCAAAAAAAACCATTTAAAGAGAAATTTATGCTTTGTGCTTTTCTTACATATAAAAAAGTAAGAATATTTCTATCTAAATGGATTCCATTGAATGAAATTCAAAAACGTTTTTGGAATTATAATTTGTATTATTCAAATAAAAAAGACACTAATTCTCCAAGCACTATACTCAATGATTCTGAAAAAATAGTATTTAAATTAAAATATATTACTATTATAGAGTTAATACCAAAAGAGCAAATTAAAAATGTTGTAAAAGGCATAAGAAAATTTGAGAAAAAACAAGGTAAAAGAACTTCACTAGGTAATGAACCTAAAGTAGATTTTTTTAAATTTTTTTCTAGTGGGGATGCATATTCCGAACTTGGAACATTTTATATTAATGATAAAAGTCCGTTACGTGATTTTATTGAATGTATAAGTTTTAAAGCAATTAATCTCACTAATTCTTTTTTAACTTTAGGTATTCAACTAACACTTAATGAAAAATTATCAAATCTTATTGAAACGTATGCAATTGGTAATGTAGAAACGCAACATGAAATGACGGGATACAATAGAAAAAAATGGTATCAATTTACAAAACTTAATAATAGTTATTTACCGGGAGAGGTCTGTAAAAATAATATAATAAATAGTGTAATAGATGATATTAAATGGAATATCAGTAAAGAATTATATTCCTTCATACCTTTTATGATATTTCAATCTCAAAAAATACAGCAACCATGTATATGTTCCATTTACACTAATATTAAAGAAAATTCGAATAATTTGTTTTGGAAGAGTGTGGATGTTGATTTATATTCTTCATATTTTAAAAAAGATCGTTCGGTTTTTCTTTCGATGAGAGAAGATGAAAAAAATCCTTTTTGTGTTTATCTTTTAAGCAATGAGAAAAATAAACACGATGAAGATAGTCCACTTTTAGCATATTTTAATGAAGGTGTCTTATATTTTGACTTAATTTTTAGTATTATAAATAAAACACTAAGAAAAAAACTTTCTGAATATTGTAGAAAAATAGCTTTATTTAGGAAAAAGAATATAAATCACTGGTTATCATTAAAAGTTGATATGGACTCATCATTATTCTATTTTATAAGATCTATTGATGAATATATTTTAAAATTTGATGAGGCACCTGATGAAAATAGCTTTTTTGAAAACAATTTTGAAGGTTTAAAATTAGGAACCAATAATAATTTTGCAAAAAATCAATTGTATGAATTAAAAAAGCTATATGAATCTATCGTAAATTTATTTCAATCTAACATTGATTATAAAAATACAAAAGAAATAAATAAAATGCAAAAATTTGTTTTATCTGTTTCGGTTATATCGGTGATTATCTCTTTTGTTGCAGTAATAATAGCAAATCCCACATTAATTAATATTCTAGAAGATTTTATTAATTGGATAATTATTTGTATAAAAAATATATTTTAGATTAATACAATATCACATCTCTATTATTTCCAATTTCTTCATGTGATCTAATTATTGGTGATATATTTTCTGGGATTTTTTTAAAAAGTTAGTTGCCATTTTAACTGATTTTTTTCATTTTATAAAAAACCATTAGATATTAAATGAAAAAGATAAAAATCTCCTACGAATTTTAAGTAAATTAAGCTATTTTAAATAAAAACATTCAATAATTGAGAATATAAAATTATTCTATAGTAATCGAGTTGTTAGTCAATTTCGATAATTATTTACAAAGTGCTATAATGAAAAAAATAACGTTTTATTTTATTATTTCTTTATTTGAGTTAAAGTGATTTATTCGCAATTGAAATTGGTGTGTAAGGTTTAATAATGGCGATTTTTTTATCTTTGTAATATAGTTAAAACTTAAAACAATGGCAAGGAAAATTGAGTTTCCAGAAAAACCATTTGAAGAGAATGAGATTGAGAGGTAATAAAAGTGGAAATACATTTACCAGAAAAGATATCAATAGAAGAATATATTTCAAAGTATTTTTTTTCTAAATTTATAGATATAAAAAATGAAAAGATAATAATTGATTTTCTAAATTTAAGATGGATTGATCCTTTTGGTGCAGTTATGTTAACTATTTTTATAATCAATTTAACGGACAATAACAATGAAGTATATATTTGTTGTAATAAAAACAGTAAATGTATAACCTATTTAAACAGAATGAATTTCTTTGAACTTGTTGGGTTAGAGATTGATTATCCTTATGCAAGGAGGCCTAGTAATTGCAGATTTAAAGAAATGGTAAATATTACAAATGAAGATATGATAGAACATGCTACATCTGATATTATTAATGTATTATCTCCTGATAATTGTATAAAAAGAGGATATTCAAGTTATATTCTTGGAGAACTACTAAACAATGTATTTCATCATTCAAGGGGACTGGGAGGCGGCTATGCTTTTGCTCAATATTACAATCATACAAATAAAACAGTTTTTGCTGTCGGAGATACAGGGAGAGGTTTTCTAAAAAGTTTAGAAAGAGTTTTAGAAAAAGAATTAAAAAATACAGAGGATAAGCATTCCTATGCAATTTTTAAATCCATGGAAAAAGGGGTTACAGGAGGAGGAGAAATATTTGATAATGAAAGGGCTTCTTCTGGAGATTGTTATAATAATGTTGGTTTGGGATTATATTTTTTAAAGCAAATTTGCGAACATAATAATGGAAAAATAAGAATCATTTCTCATAATGGAGATGTAACATATGAACCTGGGTGTTCTATAATTGAAGATCACTTGGAAGATCTAAGTAATAAAATAATTCATGGATCGGTTATTGCCATTGAAATTAATAAAAATTTTACCATTCCTTATAAGGAATTTTTTAGTAACATGAATGATCCCCATTTGAAAAATCACACGGATGAGGTACAATTTGAATGAAGGTGATATTATGCAAAATTCAATTTTTATAACAGAGTATTTTTTTAAATCATATAAGAAAATACCTAAAAATAATTTTCTTTCATCAAGGAAAAAAGGAAAAGAATTGAGAGTTTTAGTTGAAGAAAAACTTAAAAATTTTGATAGTATTAGCATTGATTTTGAAAATGTTGAAACTATAACCCAAAGTTTTTGTGATGAATTTTTAGGTGTGCTTATAAGAAAAACAAATGGTTCTGTTCTTAAAAAATTGAAATTTAAAAATGCCTCGGAGCCTATAAAACAAACTATAATCTTGGTAACAAATTATAGTTTTCATCTTATCAAAAGCAATTAACATTTGTTTATGCAAAAAAATAGATAAATAAATGAAAATATAAACTCAAAAAACAAAGGGGTATACTATTTATTTTTTCTTCAAACTTTTTAGAAATTAACTATAACTTTTGTTGACTTTATTATTTACTCGAAAAAAAGCGATGTTAACTTAGAAATACGATTTCTAATTTTTCATTTTCATCATAAAATTGATCTGCTTTTTGAAAGAATCAAAAAAATTCACAATATCTGAAAATTCAATTAGAAAATAACGAATAATTTAAGTTCAATAACACAAAAATATTGTATAAAAGATAATTAATATGTTATATTAACATACAGAGTTTTAGTGAATTACTTCTTTATTATCTTATCGACAAAAATTATGAATAATTATTATTCTACAGAATTGTAGGGTTTTGTGTTATTCAATTTTTGGGGGTAAATGATGATAACTTTTATTATTAATCACAAGGGGTTTGAATCAAAATTTAAAGAAAATAAGAACTTCATTCTGGGAAGAGTAAAAATTTATAATGATAATCATGATGAACGAATCAATATCATTTTTCGCACTGATAATTGGGGAAGAAATGTAGTAAATAATAAAATGATCCTTTCATTACCCGAAACCGGAATGCCTGATAATGATGATTTTTATGAAATCATTCATTTAGCTGATGAAAGATTCAATTTGTCTAAAGGAAACGAAGAATTATTAAATAAAGTTAGAGAAAAATACAAGGATGATAATTAATTAAATGAAAAAAATCAAGAAAAAGAAATCGTTGAATTTTGATAAACAAAATATAATTAATGGAAAAAAAATAAAAGGTTTTTTTGGTTTTTTTGATGTTTTAGGTTATAAATCATTAATGAATAATAATTCACTGGATGAAATGATAAATATTTATAAAAATATACTCCGAGAAATAGATAAAACTGCAATCACCTTTGATGGTTTAGATAAAAAACAGGAATTATCGATAGGAAAAGTTGAAAGTTTCATGTTCTCTGATACAATAGTTCTTTATGAAAAAGAAAATATTCCTTCAACATATTATAGTACCTTAATATTTAAAAGTGCATTTTTATTACGTTATGCATTTGAGGAGGGTATTCCTCTTAGGGGAGCAATCAGTTTCGGAGATTATTATATTGAAAACAACTGTTTTCTCGGAAGACCAATTATTGAAGCATATAATTATGAAAAAAACCAAGAATGGTCTGGAGCCATTCTGTGTCCATCTGCAAAAGTAGTATATAATGATTTGAAAATTAAAATTGAAAAAGCTAAGCCAACTAATTTTCATGGTTTAGTTCTAAATCCAATTGAATTATTTTCACCTTTTTCTAACAATGTAACTTTAGAATGTAATGTGCCATTTAAAGAAGGTTATAAAAAAGAAATAGCCATATGTTGGGGAGATTATATCAAATATTTTTTTCATGGAAAAATGCCTGATTTAACACCAGACGAATTCAAAAAAAGAGTAAATGAGAAATTTTCTGCTTTTGGCAAGGAAATTAATGATGATAGAGTAAAAGTTAAAATAAAAAATACCATTTCTTTTTTAGAAACTATGGAAAAAAGGCCTATCAAAACTCGTCTTATTAAAACATAATGTAAAATGCGATATAATTATTGATGAATTAGAATTTATATGCATTTTCTTAATAAAATCCTGAAATTCAACTATATAGAAGCTTGTTGTAAGGGTTAATATAAAACTTTAGTATATAAATAAAACAAGATTAAGTTAAGATAATTATGTAGAATAATAGTTTTATAAACATCGGTAAATTTAATAAGTAAAATTAAAATGGAGGATAGATTTGAATGAAATTATAATGGAAATTTCTATTCCTACAGACAATGATGGATACGTTCTATTAAAATGTCCTATATGTGGAAATTATTTCAAAATTACTCCAGCAGACTATAAAGATGAAGGAATATTGTTAATTTATTGCCCAAGTTGTGGCTTATATAGTTATAATTATATTACGGAAGATGTTTTAGAATTAGCGATGACTATGGTTAAAAATGCTGCAAACAACTTAATTTATGATGAAATGAAGAAATGGGAAAAGCAGTTCAGTAAGGGCGTAATGACATTTAAGGCAGGTAAAAAATCAGAAATTGAATCAGAAAATCCCATTAGATCTGGCATAGAAGCTTTAACAATCACACATTTTCGTTGTTGTAATAGAAATGCTAAAATAAAACCGTTGTTGAGATTAACCGGGTGTTATTGCCCGTTTTGTGGAGTAAAAGAATATGAAGTTGAGTAAGAAAGAACTCAAAAAGATCATATATGATTTCAACAGTAAATCAAACAGACTAATGCAAGCGGATTTTGAAGATTATGTCGATGTTCTTAGTAAATTTATTTCATTTATCCGAGAAGAAGAATTAATTTTTGATTATATTACCAGTTGTGGGAAAATCGATTTTGATTTAGAAAGTGAATATCAAAAAGTGGCTAAATCCTTTGGTCGTATGGTTTTTTCAACTGGAGAAAGTGACACTGAGGAAATTAGAAATGTTTATGCCATTTTAAGTTATATTGCTGATAACAAGGGAAAAATTGACTATGGGATTTTAGATGGTTATTCAAACTCAAGAAAATACCAAGATAAAATAAAGAAATTTAATGAACGTTTTGTTTTTGTTTTAATCAGACACATTGAGACATACTTAACGAAAATAGGATTTGACATGGGAATAGATGAAAATGCAGGATACTCTATAACTGTTACAAATGGACAAGTTAACATTGCTAATGATAATGCTACCATTAATGCTACAAACAACAATGGAATAGATATAACAGAACTTTCCAGACTGATTAATGAAGTAAGAAAAAAAGGAATAAATTTATCTGATGTTTACAAAGAAACACTTTCAGGTAATTTAAATTTTATTGAACAGGAATTGAAAACTCGCAAACCTCGCAAAAATTTCCTCAAAACCGCCATTGATGGATTAAAAACGATAAAAGGAACTGTCGAATTTGGTACTGCAACTATGGCATTAATTGAGTTTGTCAGAAAATTTATCTAGTTGAATAGAGAATCAACTGATTATTCTCATAAAATTTTTTGCGCATTATACGTCACCGGTGATAGTAACTATCGGGGGTGTTGTTATATTTTTCAACCCGGTATCAAGAACTTCGGAAAAGCCCCATGAATTGCGGGAAATTCAATCAATCATAAACAATATTATACAGATGCTTAACCAAAATATGTTATATTAATATATAGAGTTTTTGTGAATTGTTTTTTGTTCTTTATCTGTTATCTTATTCGACAAAAAAATGAATAATCCTTTGTAAAAGGTGCTAAAAAATTGGAAATCGGAACGGTTCCGATTGAAAGAATTTTTGAAAATGAGTAGCATATTTTAAACAGGAGATGATGGAAAATTGAATGAAAGTGGTTTTAAGCCGGTTTCATTTGAGGAGATAGAAGAGAAAACGACGGAAGTTCTGGAAAGATTCAACATTACCGACTGCCCCGCGGACCACATGATGGAAATAATCGAAAGTGAAAATATAAGATTTGAGGAAACCGACGAATTTTCAGAGGATTCGCCCGGTTTTTATATGGTTAAGGGAAACAGAAAGGTCATTGTAGTTAAGAAAACGGTCACTCCACCGGAGAGGAAGAACTTCACGATAGCACATGAACTGGGGCATTATTTTCTCAAACACACGTTTTCAAACAAATATAAGGGCTGTAGAATATCGGAAAAAACAGGGTTTCGTAAATTTTCCACAAAGAAGGAAATGAAAATAGAGCAGGAAGCGAACGTCTTTGCGGCAGATTTTCTGTTGCCGAAAGAGATGATAACTCCTTACATAAAAACGGGTTTGAAGCTGACTGACAGATACAAATACGGAGCATTTTTCATAGACAGCCAACCGTGTAACTACAGAGACTGGAACATTTTCAGCTCGCTTCTGGTGCACAGGTTTAAAACATCGAAAGAAGCTATAAAATGGAGATTGTACGACACCGGTGCCGTACGCCTTCCGGAAAAAGAGGGATTCACGGTAGTCTAACAGTTGAAAAACGATGGACGAACGGTAGTTCAACAATAGCCCAACAATAGTACAGCAATTGGAAAGCGATAGAGAAGCAGTAGAAATAGGGTAAAGGGTGCAAGGTCTAGGAACGGCAGTTGAACGGATTGTTGAACAAATAGCCCAGCAATTGGAAAGCGATAGTTGAACAGTCGTATCTATTTCACCCACGAAGAAAGTGGAATATATTTTGAAAATAAAATAAATTTGGCGGAAAATACAGCCGGAAATAAAACAGTTACATAAAATTGACAAGATAGAAGAAAATGATATAATTAATATGAATAGGAGGTGTGTTTTATGGCTACAAAATCATTTACAAGAGATATTGTTATTTCTGATTCGGCAGCTGTCAAAAAAATAAATGATGCAATAAAAGCGAATTCTATTGATCGCTATAAAACTCCTATTAATAATATAGAAGAAATATTGGTTACCACAAGAAAGAAAGCTTCAGAAAGTTTGACAAAAAAGTTTTAATTTAAAAAAATATATATATGGAACAATTTGGTATTTATGCATTGCAAGATCTTCTCAGGGATTTTTATATTTCGGAAATAGGGAATGCTCTCAAAATTGATAAAAATGATATTAGATATATTAACAATCAGCAAATTTTCATTGATAGTAAGCCTTTAGATAGTCTTTTACCAGTGGGAAATATATCTAAAAACCAAATATTTTGTAATGCCGAGAATAGAGTTCTGAAATATTTAAATACTTTTAAATGTTCTAAAAATGATGATGTTCAAGATTTTTTACACAGTGAAGAAAAGGTCATAAGGATGCAGAAACAATCTTTGACTAGAACATATTTAATCATTGATAATGAAAATGATAATAGTATTGCCGCATATTTTGCCATTTCATTGAAACCGGTAATATTGAAGAAAAATAATAAAATAAGTAAGACTAAAAAGAAAAGGATGGGCTTTTTCACTCATAAAAATGAAGAAAATGAGGACGAAATTGAAATCATTTTAGCTTATTTGATAGGTCAAATTGGCAGATCCGACACTTACAAAAGTAGTGATATTAATCTTAAAAAAATATTGGAATTCATATTTGGTGTAATTAATAAAATCAGAGAATATATAGGAGGACGAACTATTTTAGTCGAGGTAAACAACGAAGAAAAATTGGTCGAACTCTATGAAAAGTATGGTTTTGAATTTATTCAATTTGAAAATGATTTAAGTCAATTAATGCAGTGGGTTTATCATTATTAATAGGAAAAAAGTGGTTGATATTTTCAATCAATTTGCAACATTTTAGAAGCAGTATAAAATTGGATGATCATTCACATCTCTTACCCCGAATAGATTTTTATCAATATTTTCGGGCGTATAAACCAATTCATAAGGAATAGAAATTCATCTATTATATTTGTATCTGACACTTAGATATAAAAAAGAGTTGGTAACAATCATTTTTTTTAAGCAATGGAAGAATGGACTTTTGGGCTTGAACCGGATGAAATACAGAGCTTCTTAAAAAAATTTAACTTCAGACTCATTGAAATAAAAACGACTGAAAATCTGGAACAGGAATTTTTTATCGATGAGAAGGGAAACAAAGTGAGTAAAATCAATGGAACTCATTTCATTTCCTATGCCGAGCTGATTGCCTAACGAGCATTCAAATACTATGCTTTTTAATATAGAAAAGAAACGTCATTTCAGTTGTACAATTGTCCAAAAATTTGCTTTTGCCGATTTGATTCAATAAAAAATCATTTTTTATACAAAAACAGAGATTCAAACGATAATTTTTCACTCCGATCCGGGAAAGGGGAACCGTCAGATTTGTGACCTTACCAGAAGATTCATGGTAATCACGTTTTCAGAGACTGGTGTTTTGATATTTCGTATATATTTGAGACTGTATATCAGATTCTGCAAAACCATTTTTCCCATGCGGGAAGAATGGTCAGACATCTTTCAGAAGCACGATATCAGAGGTACTTCTTGATATTTTATTCGATACTGAAAAGCCTGTTTTCACCGTTTTCTTTTCGTATATATGAGAATGTTTTTGGAAACCGCTTATCTTGTATAACATTCGTAACAACAATAAAAGCACCCGTCCACCTTTTCATAATATTTTTTCGCTTTTTTTATTGCGTCCTCACACTCTTCGAAAAATCCGAGGTGTTTTCTGTTTTTTTCATCGGGCAAATGGGTGCAGGTTTCATCAAGAACATGTACTTCGTAATATCCATCCGGCTGGGGTTGAGTATCCACACAAAATTCTTTTTTAGCCATTTTGTCCAACTCCTTTTTTAAGTTAGTAATTATGTTTATCAACTCAATAATAACACAAGCCATTAATATATATGCAGTGAAATATACACATCGGTTCGTTGAAGATCTTTCATGCAGAATTGTGTTTTTTTGTTCCGCCACTGACGACGGGATACCGGATTTTGAGAATATTATGATAACCGGTAGTTCTCTGTTTTCGATCGTCTATCACCAGTTTTCTATTCTCTCTTGTTATCTATATTAATAATATAAAAAATGATAAAATGATACATTTTAGATTTTTCAGGAAAAAATATAGGAGGAGATTAAAACATAGTTGGAGTTTCATTTTGAAATGATTATAATCAATTGTGTAAATGTTCTGTTTATGTTATATACGATTTTTTCAACAAGAAAAATTTTTATACAAAAAAAGGGGGGGATACAATGAAAAGAAAGGTAACCGTTTTCGTGCTTATGGCCGTTGTTTTGGTAATTTTCATGACTTCATGTTTAAGTCCGCAGTGCGTTGTTCCAAAAACAGTTTTAATAGACGATACGCATGACAATTCTTACAACTTTGACGGTTATGGTGTAACGGCATTTTATGCAAAGTTGTCCACTGTATTGCAATCTATGGGTTACAGTGTGGATTTCACTTCGAGCGCAGGTTTTGTTCCTCAAAACTATGGTTCTTTTATCGTAGCCGCTCCGACGACGGTATATTCAAGTGCGGAGTTGCAGATGGTATCGGCTTTTCTTTCAAAATGTAATAGAAAACTGATATTGCTTGGCGAATGGTACGGTTACTACGATAATTCTCCATTAAACAGCATACTCGCTAATCTTGGGTCGGGAATTTCTTTTAATAACAACGAGATTTCCGATGCTGTCAATAAGTATGATAATTCAAGTATATGGCCCATAATAAATAATTTTATAACACATCCTGTAACCACAGGTCTGAATTCGATAGTTCTTTTTGCCGGAGATTCAATAAACATCACAGGAAATGCGATAGCTTTGGCATACGCGAGTTCATCCGCCATTGTAACGGCCCCATCTTTTGTTTGTGGTGATTCATCATGTAACACTAATTCTGTAGATTTTGAACCGGATGGTATTATTCCATCGATAATCGCCATGGCCGCCGAAAGCGTCTTGAGTGGCAAAATAGTTGCGATAGGAGATGCATCATTATTTGGCAATGATTTATACGGATATCCAGCATTTCAGGATTTTATTGATGTAGCTGATAACGAACAGCTCTTAAGAAATATTATTAGCTGGTAACTTCAATGCAATGAGACTCTGGAACGAGTAACGTTATTAAGTTTGATAAAAAAAGAAGAAAAGATTGTAGAACTGAAATACGGGAAAATTGGTAGAGAGGCTTCCGTAACTGTAAAAGCGGTTACGGGAGTTTTTAGTGTCATATACAACGATATCATAAGAGTGTAATTTTTCATACTTGTTTGAATGATCGGTTTCTTAATTCAACATGTGTTTGTACACCGGTTCTTCCCTTTCTGTTTTTATTGTAAAATTGATCATGAATATTTGTTTGGAGCGGAATAAATGAAAGCAAAAAAGAAATTAAAAGTGAGTGAAGTAGCGGAGTTGCTGGGTGTAAGTTCACATACAATCAGATATTACGCAAGGGAGGGGCTGGTTTATTCAGAGATCGATGAAGAAAGCGGTTACAGGCTTTTTAATTACGAACACATCTATCACCTGTCTAATATCATTCTTCTCAGGGACAGTGGTATATCCATAAAGGAAATAAAAAATCTTGTTTCAAATTACAGCACAGATTTGTATGATGAATATCTTCGAACTTCTCTGGATAATGTAAACAAAAAAATTGAAGAGTTAAAAATGCAGAGAATAAAAATAAAGAACAATATTGATTCGTTAAGTTTTGAAGAAGATAGGTTTATAGTGGCCGAAATCCCCGAAAGGAAATTAAAAATAATCGGTATTAAATCTTATTTTAATGATTACCCACCTCAGGAATTTTACTGTGATATGAAAAAGAAGGATATAAAAGGACTCACATATGAAAGAATGTATTGCGAGCTGAGAGAAGATGAGATCGCTTATTGTGTTGAAAATGATACTAAATCAGATATTTTATTGAAAAGCGGAATTTATCTCCAGTATGTATGCTGGATTGAAGACGAGAAATTTTTTGAGACCAAGATAGATAAATTCATGGAGTATGCGAAGAGAAACAAAATAGAGCTGGATGAGGAGCTATACATGAAAATTGCCCCGGACGCTCTTCTGGTAGTTGAAAAGGGTTATGTGGCCACTTTTTTTTCAAGAATCACAACCACACATTAACAGTTTGCTTTTCCCGTCCTGTTCTCGTAAATTATTTGTATCGTAAATTTTTCAAAGTGCTTTTTTGTTGACAATTAAAATCTTTCAGGTTTTACATCCAGATAAGATAATTTTCTGTAAACATAGAATACCGCTTGACATTAGAGTTGCTCTAAGGTGTAACCTATAAATTGACAAATGTAAGATGCTCTGGAATCAAGAGTTTTACTGAGCATGAATGGGGTTTATAAGGAGGCAGCCGCGGTCTTGTTTTCAGAATAGTTAGCCTGTGCACTCAATCTTTGTTTTGATTGTTCTTGAGATTAAATCGGATACACTATGAAAGAACAACGTGGCATTATAGCATGACAAGAAATGAAAAAATAATGAATGCACCACCATTAAAAGCTTTAATAATCATGGGAATTCCATCTATACTTATCCAGCTTTTAGATGAATTAAATGGAATAATTGATGCGATTTTTATGGGACATTTTTTTGGCAGTGAAGCGGTGGCATCTATGTCTGTCATACTTCCTGTAATGATTTTGCTGATATCGCTTGCTTTATTGTTTTCCAGTGGAGCAAAGATTGCCATTGGCAGGTATTTGGGTGCCAGGGAAACAAGTAAAGCCTCCTGGGTTGCGGCGAACACTTTCGCAGCAATTGTTATAACTGGTTTTATTATGGGTGTTATCGGATATTTTATTACTCCACATTTTCTGAGTTTATATCAACTTACGGAAAAAACTTATAATTTTGCTAATCAATATTTAAGGTTAGTCTGTTTGGGTCTTCCGATAATGATGATTTCAATGTTTTTGAATGAACTCATATACACCCAAGGACATGCAAAGGCTTCTTTTTTGTCCACTCTTCTGCAATTGGTTTTGAATGTGCTTTTCAATTATATTGCTGTAGTAATTTTCAAATCTGGAGTGAGTGGAATCGTGATCGGTACTTTGCTTTCCATTGTAGTTCAGATAATTGCAATGTTTATGGTTGTGAATTCGGAAAAAATGGTTTTAAAGATCAGACCCAGAGACATAAAGATAAATTTGGAATATTTTAAAGAAATTCTTCAGCTTGGCCTTCCGGCTTTCTTCTCATCAATATTGATGTCAGTTACACTCGGCTTAGAGAGCAATGTCATAGCGGATTTTGGCCCTGACGCACTGTCAGTTCAAACTATCACGGGATATATATTTTCGGCTACCAGTTCCGTCGCCACCGGCATACTTGCCGCTGCACTTGTATTGTTATCCTATAGTACCGGTGCAAAGGATATTAAAAGATTCAAAAAAACGCTGAATCTGACCCTTGTATTCGTATTTACGTCGTGCACCCTCTTGAACCTGCCTATGATATTGAACAGCGGGATGGTGTCAAAAATTTTTACTGATTCAATAGATGTCATAAACCTGATGAAAATACCGGCACTTGTGTATGGTATTACGGCGCCATTTATATTTGTTACCAACGTATATCTATATGCTATGGAACCTATGGGAATGGCGAAAACCGCCACATGGATTTTTGCATTGCAACAATGTGTGTTTTTCATACCACTCCTGTTCATACTGAAAAATTACGGTTTTATATATGCAATAAGTGCGCAGCCTGTATCTGAGATAATAGGTGCGGTCATTACACTTTTTATTATTCCGACATTTTACAGAAAATTGAGAGCGAGATTTTTGAAAACACGAGGTGCGGGTGTATCCGATTAAAAATCTATGCGGGTAATAATTTTAAAAAATATATGTTACAGCCGCAGCACCTTTTTTCATGTATTCAATTGATATATTTTTTGATCGGAGTATCACAGATAAATTGCAGAATGTTCATATAATGGATTGTTATACCGTTTTGATTTTATTGTTTCTCTCTCTTTTTAATTTTACTCTTCAATAAAAGGGTTTGAAAACAGTGATTTGTATGAAATTTCCGATGCATAAAATAATGTTAATTAAAATAGATTGCTATAAATTTTTAGTGGTAAAGAACAACTATTCATTATATAAAAAATTTTTTTGTGCTATCATATTAATGCACCCGTAAATAAAAGGTTATTAAGAAGTGATTGTCTGAAGACGTATTGGTGGGATATATATGAAAAAAGAAGTTACTGATGAGGTATTGAATTTATCGGATGCTTTGGTCTTACGCCTGAATCTTGACGGAACCATTTATTTTGTGAATGAAAAAGTTTTAAAAACTTTGGAACACACCAGGGAAGAACTTCTTGGAAAGAAATGGATGGATATATTCATACCCTCAGGATTTGAATCCGCATGTTTTAAGGCCTTATCGCAGGTTAAAGATGAAGATTCGGATGAACATAAAAATATGGCGCTTATCATTCCGGCAAAGTTCAATCGGAAGAAATTGATCAGATGGAATATTCTGTTTATCGACAAAAACGAAACCGCTTCCGGAGAGGGAAAAATAATTTGTGTGGGTGTTAATATCACCGAACTGACGAATCTTCTGAAAAGATATGAAAAAATAACAAAATTAAATGATATGTCAGAGAAATTTTCTCATTATTTGTTGAGAGGAGAAAATGAGGAGAGACTGCTTCAAAAATTCTGTGACATCTTATACGAATATGAGTTTGCGAAATATATTTGGGTGGGAAAAACAATAGATAGCGGTAACAAAAAAAACTTAATTCCCGTGGTAGCCAGGGGATTCGATATTAAGATACTGGATGGAAATGATTTTTCCTGGATAGAAAACGTAGATTTAATAAAAAGTCGCAAAAGGAATATCAGGAGGAAGAAAGAATTTATTTATAGAAACATTTCCGATTCTAAAATAGATTTCATGAGAAAAGTAGCGTTGAAATTTAACATTGAATCGGTTATTGTATTACCTGTATTTATCGACAGGGAAGTATTTGGAGTTATTCATTTATATTCTGAAAACACAGACCATTTTGATGATGATAAAATAAAGTGTATAGAAAAAATGATTATAGATTTCGAACTGGCAATTGAAAAAATCAGATTGTATAAAAACAACAAAAAATCCCTGGAAAGTATTAAAAAAAGTGAACAAAATTATAAATCTCTCATTTCACAGATGAATCAGGGATTTGCATTGCACAAAGTGGTTTTGAATGATAATAATGAAGTCATTGACTATATTTTTCTGGATGTTAATGAAAAATTTGAAGAATATACAGGACTGAAAAAAGAGGAAGTTGTTGGAAAATCTGTTCTGGAGATTTTTCCAGGAACGGAAAAATACTGGCTGGAGGAATATGGAAAGGTTGCGATGACCGGTAATCCCGCTCAATTTGAAAGCTTTTCGGGAGAATTAGGGAAGTATTTCTTAGTTTCAGCATATTCTCCGAAATACAAAGAGTTCGCCGTCACTTTCACGGATGTCACCGATAGATATAATGCCGAAAAAAGGTTCAGGGATTACATTGAAAAAGCACCTATAGGGGTCATCCTCTCCGATATAAACGGTAAGTGTCTGGAGTCAAATAGGGCCTTTTCCGATATAATCGGGTACCCGTTAGAAAAACTGAAGGGAACGAAACTCAGAAATCTGAGACTGGAAATGGATAAAGAAAATAAAAAAGTGTTCTCAACTTTGATCGATGAAGGAAACATTGCCGGTGTATTCAGGTTCAGAAACATGAACGGAAACGAAAAATATGTCAATATAAAAGCTTTAAAGATCGATGAAGACAAATTACTGGGGTTTGTAATAGACATTACAAAAGAAATGGAAAATGAGCGAAATTTGATAAATCTGAAAATGGCGACGGAGCGATCGATAGATGGAATAGGCGTGTACAGCAATGAGTATAAACTCGTATATTTAAATAAAGCTCATGCAAATATTTATGGATATGAAACGGTCGAAGAACTTCTGGGAAAATCGTGGAGAACCCTTTACAGAGAAGAGGAAATTAGGGATTTTAATAAACGTATAATACCGGAATTCAACCGAAAGGGTTTCTGGAAAGGAGAATCGCTGGGAAAGAGGAAGAATGGGAGTCTTTTCCCGCAGGAGATTTCAATTTCCAAACTCAAAGATGGTGGATTGATATGTATTGTAAGGGACATAACTGAAAAGGCCAAAATCATTGAAGAACGGGAAGAGATTTTTATAAAAACGAAAAAAAATTTTGAACTTTTTATAAATACGCTGGTTAAGATGGTTGAACTCAGGGATCCCTACACTTCGGGGCATCAGGAGAGAGTGGCTCAGCTCAGTGTTGCAATAGCGAAAAAAATGAATTTTTCCCGGGAAAAGGTAGAAGCGATAAGGGTTGCCTCATTACTGCATGATATAGGTAAAATATATATTCCATCCGAAATATTGAATAAAGCAACTAAATTAACCGATCTGGAATTCAAGATGATAAAGGAACATTCCAAAAACGGTTATGACCTTCTGAAGGGGCTTCAGTTTGATCTGCCCATTGCGGAGTACATCCTCCAGCATCACGAAAGAAATGATGGAAGTGGTTATCCATACGGATGCGTTAAAAATGAAATTTATAAAGAAGCGAGAATAATAGCCTTAGCTGATGTAGTTGAAGCCATAAGTTCACACAGGCCTTACCGTCCTGCCCTTGGAATCGAAGAGGCTTTTGACGAAATAAAGAAAAATTCCGGAATTTTATACGATGAAGAAATTGTAAAAGTCTGTCTCGAACTCTTTGAAGAAGGGTTTGAATTTATTTAGGAGACGACATTCTTCTGGGAAATTATAACCAAGTACGGCACTGTATAATCTTTATATATTGCATTTTTAAGCCCTTTGGTTTTTAGTGGGTTCCATGCGCCAAATTCCAAACACTGCTTTTCAGGCACCAGACACTATACACCATTGTTTTCCTGTTCTCTATGCTGCTTTTAAACGATAGTTTAACGATAGCTGAGCAGTAGTCTAGCAGTAGGGAAACGATTGTATAAGGATTAGATTTTTTATTCCATTTCACCTATTATCAATTCTCCAGTTCTCTATTATCTGCTCTGTTGCTCTCTATTATCTAAACTGTTTTTAAACGATGTTTGAACGATTTTTGGACAATGGCTGAACAATAGTCTAGCAGTAGTTTAACAATGGCCCAGCGGTTGCAAAATGATGGTCGAACAATGGCTGAGCGATTGAGAAGCGATGGCAAAGCAGTTGGGAAACGATGGACGAACAATAGTCCAACAATAGCCCATCAATTGGAAAGCGATAGAGAAGCAGTAGAAATAGGGTAAAGGGTGCAGAAAAAACAGGAGAATAGAGAAATAGAGAACGGAGAATAAAGCAAGACAGAGCGAAGGTAACGGAGAGTAGAGAATCAGATAACAACGAAAAGCAGTGTTCAGGAATTGGTGTATAGTGCCTGGAAAAAACACACATGTGCATAATGCTGTAAAAAGAGAACAGGGAGAAGGAAACAAAATAATAGTGTAGATAGCACAAAAGGGAGTTTGTAATTGCCATTTTGGATATTCCCCTGTAAAATAGACAGAGAGAAAAGATACAAGGGGGAACAAAAAGGATGAGAAAAACATACGAAAAAGAATTTAAATTGGAAATATGCAAAAAGATAAGAGAAGGAAAAAAGACAGTCACAGAAATATCAAAGGAATATGAAATATCAAGACCAATAGTGTCAAGATGGATAGCAGAATACAAGAAATATGGAAACAGAGCATTTAAAGGAAAAGGAAAAAGACTACCAGACAAAGCAGAGATATATGCATTAAAAAGGAAAATAGAAATACTTGAGAAAGAGAATGAAATCCTAAAAAAATTCAAGCAGTTTGTGAAGAGCCAAAAGTCCTGAGGTTTGCTTTTGTGAAAAGGAATTCCAAAAAATATACAATTAGCATCATTTGCAGACTGCTAAAAATATCCAGGCAAGGATACTATGAATTTTTACATAGGAAACCATCAAAAAGGGAATTGCATCACGAATATCTCATAAAAGAGATTAAACGAATTTACAAAGAACACAAAGGAAGATATGGATCGCCACGTATTGCTTTACAAATGTATATGGAAGGGATAGAAACTAATAAAAAGACCATTGCAAAGCTAATGCAGAAAGAAGGACTTGTCTCTATATATTATAAAAAAAGGAAGTATAAAAAAGTTGAAAAAGAATTGAGAGATTATATAAGAGAGAATATACTTGAAAGGCAATTCAAACAAGAGAAAACGGACAAAGTACTCGTAAGTGATATAACATATGTACCGTGTAGAGATGGAACACTTTACCTAACAAGTTATATAGATTTATCCTGTAGAATGCTCAGGAGTTATAAAATAAGTACCCATATGAGAAAAAGTGTGTAAATGTTAAAGTAAAAGAGAGCCACAATGTTTATCGAAAAGTGAGCCAGTAAAATAAGAAACCTTCATATATAAATATATGGAGGTAAAAGAAAGGATGATAAATATGGTGGAAAAGCAAAAGATAATAATTGGGATAATACAAGAAGGGAAATCACAAAGAAAAATATCCAGAGAATTGGGAATAAGTAGAAATACAGTTAAAAAATATATAGATGAATATTATAAAGCAAAGAAAGAAATTGAAAAGAAAAACATAAAAGAATTTGAGAAACAGGAATTAATAGATGAAATAATAAACAAACCAAAGTATGTAAGAGAAAATGTATACAAACCAAAGATGAAAAATGAAATTGAAGAATTCATAAAAGAAAAACTCAAGATAAACAAAGAAAGAGAAAAAATGGGACTGAGAAAACAAAAGATGAAAATAATAGATATTTACGAAGAACTCAGAGAAAGAAATTATGATATCAGCTATTCCACTGTCAGAAAATATATAAGAGAACTTCAGGATATAAAAAAGGAAGCATTTGTAAAACAGATATATGAGCCAGGAAACACAGTTGAGTTCGACTGGGGAGATATTAAATTAATCATTGGTGGAAAAATGAAAAAGATACAGGGTGCTGTTTTTGTTCTGGCTTACAGTGGTCATTATTATTCACAGCTATACTACAAACAAAATACAGAGAGCTTCATACAGTCTCACGTTGACTTTTTTGAACACATAGAAGGGGTAACAAAGGAAATAGTATATGACAACATGAAAGTAGCTGTAAAAAGAGTTGCAGGAGAAGAAAAGGAACCAACCGAAGCTCTTTTAAAACTTTCCGCCTATTATCTTTTCCAACCGAGATTCTGCAATATCAGAAAACCTAATGAGAAGGGTCATGTAGAAAGGGGAGTTGAAATAATAAAAAGAAAAGTATTCTCACACAGAATAGAATTCGCAACCTTAGAAGAAGCTCAGAACTATTTGAACAACAGACTCAATGAATTGAATATGAAAAAAGAAATCAGATACGGAGAAGAAAAGGAAAAGTTTGCAAAGAAACCACCTGAACTCGAAGTTGGAGATATGAGATACTCTAAAGTGGATAAATATTCCACAATCACCATAGATACCAACCATTACTCCGTTCCGGAAAAATATTCACAGAAAGCTGTTTCTGTTAAATTATATCCGAAAAGAATAATAGTATATGATATAAAAACAAACAAAATAATTGCAAGGCACGAAAGATGCTATGGATTTTCAGAATGGAAAATGAACATAGATCATTATCTCCTGACATTGAGGAAAAAACCTGGTGCTATTGCAGGATCAATGGCATTGGACCAGTTAAACACACTTCTTAAAAACATCTATATAAATTATTTCACCAAAAAAGAAAAAGAATTCATTGACTTACTTCAATTCATGTACAGGGAAAACATCTCTGTGGATAAAGTGGAAAGCATTATTAACGAATTGGAAAACAAAGGTCATACAGAAATAACCAAGGATAAAATATTAATGATTTGTCAGAGAAAGCAATATACAAAGATAAAGGAAAGTACAATTGAAGAAATATCCAGAAAACATCTGAAGCAGTTGAGTGAGATGGTCCTGTGAATATAGAAAATGAAATATTGGAAATGACTAAAAAGCTCAGATTACCTCATATAAGAAGAAATTTCATAAACATAACAAAAATTGCACATGAGGAACAATACAATTATCTGGATTATCTCAAAGAACTTCTGGAGATTGAAGTTCAAAACAGAGAAGAAGATGCGAAAAAGAGAAGACTGAGACTGGCTCATTTTTCAGAGAAAAAATATTTAGAAGATTTAAAAGTAGAATATTTACCACAGGATGCTAAAGGAAAACTGGGTAAATTGAAAAGTCTGGAATTCATTGAAAGAGGACAGAATATCATTCTTTCAGGAAATGCAGGAACGGGAAAGACACACATTGCAATTGGACTTGGAATTAAAGCATGTATGAATGGATATAAAGTGTTCTTTACCAGTGTCCCATCACTCATAGTACAACTCAAAGAAACGAAGTCGAACAGAACTTTAAGAAATTTTCAAAGCAGATTTGAAAAATATGATTTGGTTATTTGTGATGAACTGGGTTATATCTCTTTTGACAAAGAAGGAGCAGAATTACTTTTCACTAATCTGTCTTTAAGAACAGCCAGAAAGTCCACAATAATAACTACGAATCTTTCCTTTGACAGATGGGAAGAAATATTTTCGGACCCAGTTTTAACAGCCGCTATGGTTGACAGATTAACTCACAAAGCTTTTATGATTAATATGAATGGCAACAGTTATAGATTGAAAGAAACTCGTGATTGGATTAGTTCTTTTAAAACTTAATTTTTTTTACTCAAGTGGCTCACTTTTCGATGAACATTTGGCTCATTTTTCGATTGACAAAAACAAAAGTGTGGTTATTGAACCATTAATAAATATTTTAAAGAAGAAAAACATGTTAGGGTGTATTATACATACAGACAGGGGATCACAATATAGAAGTTATGAATACAAAGAATTACTCGAAAAAAATCAAATAAACCATTCTATGAGTAAACCTGGAACACCTTTGGATAATGCAGTTATAGAATCATTTTACAAAACAGTGAAAGTAGAACTTATTAATCCCAACAAAAATAAAACAAAGGCTGAGATGAAAGTTCTTCTTCGTAATTATTTAGAAGATTATTATCCAAAGAAGAGAATTCATACTTCATTAGGAATGACTCCTTATAAATATGAACAAATTTTATTGAGCAATTCGTAATTTATCTTTATGTAAATAAATATGGGGTATATCCATTTTTAAAAATTCGGGTCTGTCAAGAAAACGGTGTAAACTGAAAAAATACTCATAAATATTTAGAAATTCTATCTTCAAAAATAATAGTTAATTGACCAAGAATACCTGCCCAGTTTCTTATTCTCTGTGTCCATTTTTTTGTTATGTTTATCATGGACAAATAAAGAATTTTCATTAATGAATCATCATTTGGAAATACGCTTTTTGTCTTGGTCACTTTCCTAAGTTGCCTATTGAAGCTCTCTATTGAATTTGTAGTATATATAAGCCTTCTTATCTCTTCAGGATATTCGAACATGACAGCTATTTCTTCCCAATTGTCCCTCCAGGATTTTATTGCTATGTAATATTTTTCTCCCCATTTTTCTTCTAATAAATCCAGAGCTTCCAGGGCTGTTTCTTCGTTTATCGCTTTATATACAGGTTTTAAATCATTTATGAATTTCTTTCTGTCTTTATATGATAAGTATTTTGTCGAGTTCCTTATCATGTGCACAATACATCTCTGTACCTTTGCTTCTTTAAAGACCGTTTTTATGGCTTCTTTGAATCCATTTAGTCCATCTATTGATGCTATTAGTATTTCTTCTACTCCTCTGCTCTGTATATCTGTCAATACTTTTAACCAGAATTTGCTGCTTTCCTGTTCTCCTATCCACATTCCCAGTATTTCTTTCATTCCATCTATATCTGTTCCTATTATTATATAAACTGCTTTATTCACTATTTTTCCATCTTGTCTTACTTTGTAATGCATCGCATCCATTACAAGATGGACATACATCTTTTTAAGGGGTCTTACCTGCCATTCTTTTATTATTGGCATTATTCTGTCTGTTATCTGTGATATTAAGCTTGGTGATACTTCTATTCCATATATGTTATTCAGATGGCTCTGTATATCTCTTGTGCTCATTCCCATTGAATACATTCCTAATACCTGGTCTTCTATGCCGGAAACATCTCTCTGGTTTTTTCTGACTACAATGGGGTCATGTTCACTGAATCTGTCTCTCGGTATTTCTACTTCTAATTCTCCATAATCTGATTTCACTTTTTTTGTTCTGTTTCCATTTCTGGAATTGTCTGTATTCTTGTTTTTGTAATCGTATTTTGTATATCCCAGATGTTCATCCATTTCTGCCTGTAACATTTCATTGATTATATCTTTGAACTGTTCTTTTAATAGATTTTGTACATCTTTTACATCTCTCAATTTCCCTTCTTTGAATAATTCATTCACTACTTCTTTGTTTATTATTTTCTTTTTCTCCATCTTTGGTGCTTCCTCCTCTTTTTATTTGAGGTTTACACCGTTTATTATACACACTCGAGTTTGTAATTGCCATTTTTAAAAATTCAATTTTTATGATTTTTACTCATTTTACCTGTTATCCGTTTGCTATTCTCTACTATTTCACCCCAAAAAAGAATAGGACAAAGAAACTAGTAATAGTAAAATAAAATAAAGGATAAGGGGTGAAAGAATGAAGAGAAAGAAAAAAGAATACTCTAAGGAATTAAAAATAAAAGTAATAAAAGAGTACAGAGAGACAGAAATGACATTAGAAGGACTCTCAAATAAATATGCAGTACCCTCAACAACAATATCAGGGTGGGTAGGAAGATACAGGATAAATGGAGAAGATGAAATAATAAGGGTATTAGGAGACAAAAGGACAAAGAAAGAAAAGATACCACCGGTATTATACAAAGAATATGGATTAGAAAAGAAAAAGGAAATGGAAAAAGAAGAACTAATAGATGAATTAGGAACATTAATGATGGAAAATCAAATATTGAAAGAGATATTAAAAAAAACAGAAAAGGAAGAATGAATAAAAGAGGCAAATACCTATTAGCAAAAGAATTGAAAGAAAAAGGATATCCATTCAAAAGAATAATAGAGATGTTGGAAATAAAGAAAAGCACATATTATTATCATTTCAAAGAAAAGAATCAAGCGAAGGAATATAAGAAAAGAGGCAGAAAGAAAAGCGAATTTGTGAATACAATGAATGGGAAGATAAGGAATGAAGAGTTAAAGGAACTAATACTAGAAAAGTGTAAGAATGAAGATGCAATGAACCCAGAGTACTATATAAAAACAATGGGCTCAAAGAAGATGAAAAGCTATCTGTATTACAAATATGGAATATATATTGGACACAACAGGTTACATGGATTTAGAAAGGAATTAGGGCTGGTAAGAAAATATGAAAACAGGACAAAACACCCAGTCAAAAGGGCACAGAATAGAACAATAACAAAGCAGAATCAATTATGGGAAGTAGATATAAAGTTCTTTAATGCAGGTAGAGATGGAATAGTACCACTGTTAGATATAATAGACGTCTATGACAGGAACATAGTAGCAACACACATAGGAAAGAGATGTACACATGAAGATTTCCTGGAACTAATAGAAATAGCGATAAAAGCAAGAGGAGAAAAACCAGAGGTGATAAGAACAGATAACGGATCACAATTCAAAGCAAATAAAACAAGAGAAAAAATGGAAGAATTAGGAATAATCCATGAATTTGGATACAAACATAATCCTGATTCCCAGGCATTTATTGAGTCTCAACATGCAAATCTTGAGAGAGAATTTGTTGCTTTAAATAAATTTAAGAGTGTAAAAGACTTGTATTTAAAGTATCCTATTTCACCCCAAAAAAGAATAGGACAAAGAAACTAGTAATAGTAAAATAAAGGATAAGGGGTGAAAGAATGAAGAGAAAGAAAAAAGAATACTCTAAGGAATTAAAAATAAAAGTAATAAAAGAGTACAGAGAGACAGAAATGACATTAGAAGGACTCTCAAATAAGTATGCAGTACCCTCAACAACAATATCAGGCTGGGTAGGAAGATACAGGATAAATGGAGAAGATGAAATAATAAGGGTATTAGGAGACAAAAGGACAAAGAAAGAAAAGATACCACCGGTATTATACAAAGAATATGGATTAGAAAAGAAAAGGGAAATGGAAAAAGAAGAACTAATAGATGAATTAGGAACATTAATGATGGAAAATCAAATATTGAAAGAGATATTAAAAAAAACAGAAAAGGAAGAATGAATAAAAGAGGCAAATACCTATTAACAAAAGAATTGAAAGAAAAAGGATATCCATTCAAAAGAATAATAGAGATGTTGGAAATAAAGAAAAGCACATATTATTATCATTTCAAAGAAAAGAATCAAGCAAAGGAATATAAGAAAAGAGGCAGAAAGAAAAGCGAATTTGTGAATACAATGAATGGGAAGATAAGGAATGAAGAGTTAAAGGAACTAATACTGGAAAAGTGTAAGAATGAAGATGCAATGAACCCAGAGTACTATATAAAAACAATGGGCTCAAAGAAGATGAAAAGCTATCTGTATTACAAATATGGAATATATATTGGACACAACAGGTTACATGGATTTAGAAAGGAATTAGGGCTGGTAAGAAAATATGAAAACAGGACAAAACACCCAGTCAAAAGGGCACAGAATAGAACAATAACAAAGCAGAATCAATTATGGGAAGCAGATATAAAGTTCTTTAATGCAGGTGGAGATGGAATAGTACCATTGTTAGATATAATAGACGTCTATGACAGGAACATAGTAGCAACACACATAGGAAAGAGATGTACACATGAAGATTTCCTGGAACTAATAGAAATAGCGATAAAAGCAAGAGGAGAAAAACCAGAGGTGATAAGAACAGATAACGGATCACAATTCAAAGCAAATAAAACAAGGGAAAAAATGAAAGAGCTTGGAATTATACATGAATTTGGATACAAACATAATCCTGATTCCCAGGCATTTATTGAATCTCAGCATGCGAATCTGGAAAGAGAATTTGTTGCTTTGAATAAATTTAAGAGTGTAAAAGACTTGTATTTAAAGTATCTAGTATATATGGATTATTATCACAACTTAAGACCACATTCATCTTTGGGTTATAAAACTCCCAAACAATTTAATGCAATTCAGAGCTTTGGCAAGGAAGTTTTAGTAAAACGTTGATACGAGTTGTTTTTGTCTAATATTTTGGGGTCCCTATTTCACCCCAAAAAAGAATAGGACAAAGAAACTAGTAATAGTAAAATAAAATAAAGGATAAGGGGTGAAAGAATGAAGAGAAAGAAAAAAGAATACTCTAAGGAATTAAAAATAAAAGTAATAAAAGAGTACAGAGAGACAGAAATGACATTAGAAGGACTCTCAAATAAATATGCAGTACCCTCAACAACAATATCAGGGTGGGTAGGAAGATACAGGATAAATGGAGAAGATGAAATAATAAGGGTATTAGGAGACAAAAGGACAAAGAAAGAAAAGATACCACCGGTATTATACAAAGAATATGGATTAGAAAAGAAAAAGGAAATGGAAAAAGAAGAACTAATAGATGAATTAGGAACATTAATGATGGAAAATCAAATATTGAAAGAGATATTAAAAAAAACAGAAAAGGAAGAATGAATAAAAGAGGCAAATACCTATTAGCAAAAGAATTGAAAGAAAAAGGATATCCATTCAAAAGAATAATAGAGATGTTGGAAATAAAGAAAAGCACATATTATTATCATTTCAAAGAAAAGAATCAAGCGAAGGAATATAAGAAAAGAGGCAGAAAGAAAAGCGAATTTGTGAATACAATGAATGGGAAGATAAGGAATGAAGAGTTAAAGGAACTAATACTAGAAAAGTGTAAGAATGAAGATGCAATGAACCCAGAGTACTATATAAAAACAATGGGCTCAAAGAAGATGAAAAGCTATCTGTATTACAAATATGGAATATATATTGGACACAACAGGTTACATGGATTTAGAAAGGAATTAGGGCTGGTAAGAAAATATGAAAACAGGACAAAACACCCAGTCAAAAGGGCACAGAATAGAACAATAACAAAGCAGAATCAATTATGGGAAGTAGATATAAAGTTCTTTAATGCAGGTAGAGATGGAATAGTACCACTGTTAGATATAATAGACGTCTATGACAGGAACATAGTAGCAACACACATAGGAAAGAGATGTACACATGAGGATTTCCTGGAACTAATAGAAATAGCGATAAAAGCAAGAGGAGAAAAACCAGAGGTGATAAGAACAGATAACGGATCACAATTCAAAGCAAATAAAACAAGAGAAAAAATGAAAGAGCTTGGAATTATACATGAATTTGGATACAAACATAATCCTGATTCCCAGGCATTTATTGAGTCTCAACATGCAAATCTTGAGAGAGAATTTGTTGCTTTAAATAAATTTAAGAGTGTAAAAGACTTGTATTTAAAGTATCTAGTATATATGGATTATTATCACAACTTAAGACCACATTCATCTTTGGGTTATAAAACTCCTAAACAATTTAATGCAATTCAGAGCTTTGGCAAGGAAGTTTTAGTAAAACGTTGATACGAGTTATTTTTGTCCAATATTTTGGGGTCCGTCCGGTCCGTCCGCGTCCGGTATCTAGTATATAGGCACCAAATACAAAACACTAGACACCAGACACTACGCACCAGACACTGCTTTCATGACATCAGATTGACTGATATTTGTAATTATCAACTTCGTCTACACAATTCAGGAAAGCTTTGACCACGCTCGGATCAAACTGTTTTCCATTCTCTTTTTTAACTTCTTCCACAGCTTTTTTCTTTGAAAGAGCTTTTCTATAAGGCCTGTCCGATCGCATTGCGGAATAGGCATCAGCAAGCGTGACTATTCTTATCAATATTGACAGATTATTGGCTTCGATTCCATTCTTATATCCTTTTCCATCCCATCTTTCATGATGGTTAAGAATTCCACTGGATATGGGATAAAGGGCAGGTACACTGGAAGCGATTCTGTAACCGTTAATGGTGTGGTTTTTCAGTATTTCATATTCTTCGGAAGTTAATTTTCCCTTCTTGTTCAGGATATTTTCCGGAATGGTTATTTTTCCTATATCATGGAAAAACGCCATGGTTTTCAATCTATCCAGGTCGTCGGCTCTTCCAAGATTCAGTTTATCTGCAATTCTCATTGCTATCTTCTGAGCGAATTCACAATGTTCGTAAGTTTCATGAGTTGAACTGTTAAAAATTTCCCTCAGATATTCCAGAATCTCGCCTCTTCCATACGCTTTCATGGAGAATTTCGACTCATACATTTTGTTTTCCGCATCTCTGTAAATATCATCTATGAGTAAATTCTTTTTAGTCTGAAAGGAGATTCCATAGGCTATACTGACCGGAAATTTATCCCTGTTGATTTTAAGATCGTTCAGTACCCTTTCCATTTTCATGTTCATCTCAATTTCGTTGGTTTTTTGAGCGACAACTAAGAACTCATCGCCACCCATTCTTCCGACAACGTTGTTTGCAAATTGCATTCTGAGTGAATCAGCAACTTTTTTTATCGCTTTATCACCTTCGCTGTGACCGAACGCATCGTTTGTGAGCTTCAAAGTGTTCATATCAACTAATATTAATCCAAGGGGATATGTCAGACTTTTTCTGTACAGAACATTTTCCATATATCTTCTATTGAACAGTCCTGTCAGTTCATCATGTTCCGCCAGATATTGAGTGTGATCAAGCATTTTAGTCATTTCGGTGTTTTCGATGAATGAACAGTCGATAACACTTTCTCCATTTACCGTTTTTCTTACAAGATTCACTTTTCCAAAATATTCCTCTCCATCTTTGACATAACTAGTTTTAACATTTATAAGTGGAAATTTACTCAAAAGGTTTTTCAGTTTTTGTATGTTGTCTTCGTGTATAAAATTGAAAATACCTATGTCAAAATCTCTGATACTTTTACAGCCGGTCTTCTGGAGCATATATTTGTTGGCAAAGAGAATATTTCCCTTGACATCACATCTGAATATTCCAAAGGGAACATCATCTAAGATTTCTTCATAAAAGACGGAAATATCTGTGAGTCTTTTTCTTTCATTGACCTCTTCGGTGATCTCTTTCAAAGAAAGGACAAATTGATCCTGCCTGTTGGAACAAACGCGAATTCTAAACCATCGCTTTTTACCTCCAGGAGCTTCTGTTGATTCTTCGTATTCGATATCTCCCGCAGTCTTACTAATTTTCCCGAGTCTTTTTAACCATTTTTTCTTCATCGTTGGCAACAAATCCGAAGCCAACTCTCCCACAATCTCATTTCTTTTCTTTCCCATAAGCTTTTCAAACGAAGGATTAACATCTAAAAATCTTATATCAACGGAGCTTCCAGCTTTATTTTTCAAAACTTTACATATGGCTATTCCTTCGGAAAAATTATAGAAAAAATTGAAAAAACTTTTTTTCTGCGCAAAAAGATTGTTCTCTATATTTTTTTTGTCCGTTACATCGATGAACGTTACGGTTATTCCATCGACCCTTTCTCTCTCATCGATATACGGAATAATTTTCAGCACATAATTTTTTCCATTCGTTAAAGTTAACTCATCACTCATGGATTCTTTAGCACTTAAAACTTTTTTACAGACCGCTATGATATCAAAATTTCCAATGAAACTACCGGTTATGCAACCGACCGAGCCTCCCAGATCCGCATCTATAAGATTGAACAATTCAGCAGCTTTATCGGTGAATTTTCTGATTCTTACCTCGTTATCCAGAAAAATTACACTTATATCCGTAGCTTCCATTAAATTATTCAAATCGTTCGTTGTTTTTGTCAATTCTTTGATTCTTTTTTCATGCTCACAGTTAACTGTGTATAATTCTTCATTCACGGAATTCAATTCTTCATTCGAACTCTGCAGCTCTTCATTACTCGCGAGGAGTTCTTCATTGCTGGCCTGTAATTCTTCGTTACTGGTTTCCAGTTCTTCGACCGTTGTTTGCAGAACCTCTTTAGTATATTGAAGTTCGCTTTCGAGAAAATTTATTTTCCCACGGGTCTCTTTGTCTATATCAACTATACCCGCCGAAACACCTTCCTCATCATTAACATCGGGAATAGTTTCCATTATCCTGATAAAATATAACTTATCCGAATAACCCTTTATTTTAAGTGGTTCAACCTGAATCTCAATCAAATAATTTTTGTCGTTAATCTTATAACCTATTCTTTTATATGAAACTCTTTTTCCCGTTTTAACGGTTTTTTGAACCGCAGAAGAAACGATCATTCTCAAATTCTCCGGCATCATTTTCATAACATCAAGTGTGGCCCTTCCCGAAAGGGGAATAAGGTATTTTTGAACATCCCCGAAAAAATAAAGTCCTTCCATTCCTTCATTTATTAAAATTCCCGAAGGCATATACGTCTCCAGAAGAGAAGAATAAATTTTTAGATATTGAAGCTCCTCGGATGCTCTCAATTCATTAAAATTATTATTTAAACGCGATTTTGAAAAAATTTTTGTTGGATAAATATTCAAATACCTCTCGAGAGGTAATTTCTTATCGATCTTCCTGTAAAGCTTCATCCCGCTATCGACTATTTTGAAGGTATCCGAATTCTCTTCAAGCGCTTCACTTGACCCGAGAAGTAAGTAACCATCAGGATTCAACGCAAAGTGCAGATCACTTAGAAGTTTTCTTTTAGTGTTGTTGTTCAGATAAATCAACAGATTTCTACAGCTTATAAGATCAACTTTTATGAAGGGAGGATCATTCAAAATATTCTGATTGGCAAAAACGATTTTGTTTCTTATGTTTTTATTAATTCTGAAAGTTCCGTTCTCCGTTCTGGTAAAATATTTACTCTGAAAATATTCGTCCATCTGTTCCATGCTCTCAATGTCGAAGATTCCTGTCGAAGCTTTATAAATTAAAGTTTTGTTTATATCAGTGGCAAAAATTTTATAACCGATGTTCACATCGTCGTGTTTCATCAGATAATCATCTATTATCATGGCAATGGAATACGCCTCTTCTCCTGTCGAACATGCGGGAACCCAGATTCTCAATTCTTTGGAGGAAATCCTGTTCACTATCTCAGGAATGATTTTTCTCTGCAATTCATCGAAAACTTTCCTGTCTCTGAAAAAACATGTCACGCCGATAAGCAAATCTTTATAAAGCGCTTCCGCCTCTTCATCACTATCCTTGAGAAGATTCATATATTCTTTAATACTTCGTATATTTTTAAATCTTATTCTTCTGCAAATTCTTCTGCAAACAGTTGTCGTTTTATACAGGTTGAAATCTATTGAAAATTTTTTATATAAAAAACTGATAATCTTACCGAATTCGTCCTTCTCAACGAGTTCCTTCGCATTGGGTTCAAATTCGGGCATTTTTTCCCCCGTACTGATATAATCATTTATAACCCCGGCGATTTCTTCGGGATTCAGAACAGAATTGATTTTATCGGTTTCGGTGACACTTTTCGGCATACAATCGAAAACTATCGTTTCTTTGTCCTGAACAAAAATGTGTCCTCCTTTGTCTAGAATCCTTTTGATCCCGATACTTCCATCGGATCCGGTTCCGGAGAAAATTATTCCCGTCGCATCCTGACATAAATGCTCTGCCAGGGAAGAAAAAAATACATCTATGGGAAACCGTGCGGTTTTTTCATTATCAAATTCAGAGACTTCTATTGATAAATTATCATTCATGATGACTTTATTATCCATAGAAACGATGTAAACAGTATTCGGTTCAATCACTGTTTTGTCATTCACACTGACTATACTCATATCGGTGTGCTTTGAAAGAAATTTTTCCGCGTAGTTCTTGAATTTTGGAGAAAGCCACACTAAAACAATATAAACCAGGTTTGTGTCGTTTCTAATAGTACTGAAAAATCCTCTCAATGCATCCAAACTGCCTGCAGATGCTCCAATACCGACTATCTTTATAGAATTGACAACCCCTTTGTTAAACGATTCATGCATACACTTACCCCTCAACTTCATTACTACAAAATTATATCATTTTTTTTTATGTTAAAAAACAAAATAATATGATTAAATTATAAAAGCATGACTAATTTCATAACACGCACTCTCTTCTTTGCAATTAAAAAACAGAGAGTATCATTGCGGTTAAAACGATCATACAAATACAACTGTCTTTTAAATAATCCATAATTTTTCAATACACACTCAAACAAGAAGAAAAAATATTTTAAAAATAACAATAAAAAATTAAAAACAAACACCCATTATTTTACAAAACAATTCTAATTTTACCATCATACGGATTGAAAATACAAAAAAAACCACACTGTTTAAAAAGCAATGTGGTTTTTAAAAAATTTTTGAACGGAACTATCAATTATTTTTTATTTATTCAAAAATAAATCGATTCTCACTTCAACATTTTTTTCAAGATTTCTATACCAGAACGCGTAATCAAATCTGTGATAGACACCCTCGGTATACGGTCCGATATCCAGTTCTTCACCTTCGGGTATGTTTGTCATCAATGCACCGGTTTCCAGATTTATCTGAGCATCCGAATACTCTGGAACCTCTCTCAGAAATTCTCCTGTCTCATCGTTATAAAATCTCGCTCCGAGGTTCGCCGAAGCGGGAACATAAGTATCGTCGGTTTTCCAGTTCAAAGGATTAATACAATGTGCTCCCGGGAACAACATAGGTCCTCCCAGAGATGTAGGTGACTGGGTATTGTAAGTTACAACTATTCCCGTATCGCTTTCTCCCTGCGCACATTCCAGTTTTGCTTTTTCCAGATCTTCATCGGTAACAGTATAACCGATTATATACGCGGCAACGAGATTATTTCTCAACTCTTCATTTTCGCCAAATTCGTTCTTAATGAGTTCTATAAGAGCCATGGATCCCTGACTGTGTCCTGCGATAATAAAAGGTCTTCCCTGATTCAGATTCTCTATATAATAATCGAATGCATCCTGTACATCAGATGCCCCCAGTTTGAATTCATCGGTATCCGTTGCCTTCGCGTTAGGATCGTCGGGTAATGAAACCTGTGTCGTCATTTGACGATAATAAGGCGCGAATATATTCGCGCTCTTTTCATACACACTCGCCTGTGCCTGGAAAATTCCCTGTGCGAGAGCCCGTTCCGATTCAACCACAATGTCCATATTACCGCTGGGATCACTGCTTACAGTTGGATAAACATAAAAAACATCAACCGCTTTATTCAGCTCTTCTCCCGCAGGCAGTGAAATCCAGTTTTTCGGATTCTCATAATCAACGTTACCCATTATGCCGGAACCTGCGAACCCCAGAAACACTGCACAGATGAAAAACAAAACACAAATTCCTCTCTTGATTTTTTTTCCTTCGGTATAAAGCAAACTTATCCCTCCTTCAGATATAAATAATATTGAACTTATTCGTTGATTTCATCTCACCTTCTGATTATAAATAATATCCGGTGATTGATCAACCTGTGTTAAAACATTATCACTGAAAAAAATAGATGATTATTGAAAATTCGAAGGAATGTCCATATTCCGGTTCAAAAAGGATCCAAAAGAGCTCAAAATGGAGATTATTTATGAAGTTCGAAAAATTCTTATGAAAAACATACCTGATTCACTCTTTATCCGGTTTAAAATTCCCGGCTAATATGATTCACTGTTCTTTATACCCGCTTACAGGATATGACTCTCAGTCCAACCATAACTCTTAAAACTCATGAGATTTTTAATTATTCACAATCAACGCAGGGCAAAATTCACCACTCATGTCAACGGATGTTTTGCTCATGAATAAAGTGCCACAGACTTTCAGTCGGCGATTCTTCTGTATTCGTTTTTCAGAGGCCATTACACTTGTAAACCGGTCAATTCCATCTCCAGAGCACTTTCGGGCGTTGTGATGTGGCAAAACAGTACCAGAGCACACTAACCCAATTCATCTCCAAAAATTTTTCATGACAAAAATCCTTGCCCGCTCATTATTTTGGCAGTATATCCGTATCCTTCACTTTTTCTTCCATCATTCATATACAGATTAACGAACAACTCAAAGAAATATCCTTTCCACACGATTCCCCAACCCGCTGAGCAACTCGTTAGTTATCGTATCTGCGTTTTCAGCCGTCTGTTCGGCGGTGATCCCTTCACAACCGTCTTCACCTATCAGTGTAACTATATCACCTTCGGTAACTCCGGGAATCTCGGTAACATCTGTCATGAGCTGATCCATGCAGATCTTACCCACTATGGGCACACGATGCCCCCTAATCAGCACATGGCCATTCCCTTCGGAAAGGCAACGTGGTAATCCGTCTCCGTATCCAATGGAAACAACAGCTAACTTAGTTTTTCTTTTCGCTATGAAATTTCTACTATAACCGGCATATTTCCCGGATTCAACGGTTCTGATGAGAATGATCCTCGATTTCAGGGACAGAACTGGCTTCAAATCGGGGGATAATTGAGTCAGTGAATTCGGTGTGCTCAAAACGCCATAAAGTGCTATTCCGATTCTCGCATAATCGCACATCAACCCGGGATAGTTCAAAACACCGTAACTGCTCTGTATATGAATTTTGGGAATTCGAATATTCTTTAATTTCAATTCATTTAAAAGTTTATAAAAATTCCGAATCTGTTCATTCGTAAAAGCGACATCGCCCATCTTGCAACTGTCGGATACACACAGATGCGTGAAAATTCCCGTGACCTCAAGATTTTTAAATTTGAACAAATCGGTGATCCCGGATACACGATTGAAATTTTCACCCAATCTGTTCATGCCGGTATTCACTTTTATATGCGTCTTTATTGATTTTCCGCTGGCATTCAGAGCCCTCGCGTGAGAAATATCGACAGCAGTCTGAGTCAGATCATAGTGAGAGAGTTCGGGTGCCCTCAACGGAGAAGTATATCCGAGGACAAGAATTTCTCCCCTGATTCCACTTTTACGTAATTGAATTCCCTCATCAACTGTGGCAACCGCAAAGTGATCAATACCCATTCCGTTCAATCGTGAGGAAATCCGAACCGCTCCATGTCCATAGGCATTCGCCTTCACAACGGCCATAATTTTGCATCTCTTCGGTAGAATTCGCTGCAAAGCCCGAACATTGTGCTGCAGATTTGTCATATTTATTTCCGCCCACGCCCGGTCTCTACCCACAATAACTGTCCCCGCGTTTACATTTCACGTCAAAAAACATGCTCAATGCAGTGACTATGGCAAAAGATACGATTGCAACAGCCATAAAATGAATGACACTGTTTTCGATCAATAATCCCTGCGTCGCCGTAATCTTTGCAAAACCACGAACCGACACGATAATTGCGGGGTGAATCAGATAAACGAACATGGAAAGATTTCGTAAATATTTGAGGCTTTTTCCTTCCCGAAAAATCAAACTCCGGAACAGAAAAAACAAACAGGGCAAAAGCATGAAATACATACTGTCATGACGCTGAAGGTTAAAATTGTGAAGTAAAAGTCCCTCCGCCAGCATAAGCGAAAAGGACAGCATAAACCCTGCAAGACTTGTTATCAGGGATATTCTCTTCGTTCTTTTTGAAATCATCGCTCTCATCATAAAAAAAATTGGCGCGAAAAATATACCGTTTCTCGTATAATTGAAAACAGTGAACAAATTCTTATAAACGGCTTTCAGGAAGGGAATTTTTTCGGAAATCCCGTAATAACTGTCACCAAACAGACCGACGATGTATAAAAATAAGCTGATGATGAATGCCTGTTCTGTTTTCAGTTTTTTGAGCAGTAAATACACTATACCGGCTCCGATGATGGCCGCAGGCAGATACCACAAATGATAAAACGTACCATCAAAAGCAACGTCCTTCAGAAAACATGGTAAATATATCCACTCCTTCACTCTCCCGGTATAGATATTCAACGGCAGGTAAATCAGAGTGGCTATTCCATAAATGACGGTAATTTTTTTTATAAAGACCGTAAATTTATAAAAGCTTTGTCGCCCGTCTTTCCTTTTCCCAAAAAGGAAAAATCCAGAGGTCATAAAAAAGAAGGGAACCGCAACACGTGCAATTATTCTCGTCAAAATGAAATCGGCTTTTTCGCTGATCCCTGCAAGGGGAGAAGTGTGAATCGTTATTACGGGAGATGCCGCAATAGGCCTGAAATAGTCTATACCGACATATTCTCTTTGCAGATCCGCTATAGTCGTTTTTTCCATAATGTTACCACTACCCCATCTTCGTTGTTCCCCGATATCCTGTAAAAAGTATTATTGGGTATTTCTATGGCGATTTCTCTGTCATCATGTAAAGAAAAATAAAAAATCTCAAAATCACACCGATAATCTTTGAAGCGCATATGGCTGCCCCGATAGGGAAACTGCTTAAGATAAGTGATATATTCTTCCAATGTTAAAAATCCGTTCTTCATTATTTCCGAGTGCGGATATCCAACATAACGGAAATGCCAGGGTTCGTGGGCTATGTGTGTAATTCGCTCACGCCCGGCGGGATAACGTTCGATAAAACCGTAACGAACGGAAAGTTCACGGAAACGCATACATATTCCGGTGTATGGAAAACCTGGACGAATAAAATCGATGGAATCACCGTTTTTCGCGAGATCTATGGCGAGTCCGGTTTGATGTTCACTGCATCCCGGCAATGCGACATATTTCCGGGTAAAATCATACCCATTTTCACGTAGAGAATTCATATATATTGTCCGCTGTTCCAGCATATCACGATAGCCGCTGACCGGAATAATTTCATTCGCACATCTCAGAAGGGTCGTTATTTTCGACAGCATTTTGACAGTCTGCCTCTCCAAAAGAATATCTCCAGTATCGGAACGCATGGGAGCGAGATGCTTCTTCGGTATATCCCTCTTAATGGGATGAGATGAATTGACGAGAATCAAAAAACCTTTTGAAATGTCTGATGTTCCAAACCGGATCGTCCTCATTCCTGTATCGCCGACCTTATAAGCTCATCCACAATCTGCGAGAAGGTCATTCCAATTTCCTTCAGCATATTCGGATAGCGGCTGTGGGATGTGAACCCAGGAATGGTGTTGACTTCATTGAAGACGATTTCTCCCCCTTCCGTCAGGAACATATCAACCCGCGCAAATCCTTCACATCCGAGGATTCTATAAATCTTTACCGCCGTTTCCTTAATGCGGTCGGCAGTATCCGTATCGATTCGCGCCGGCACATGAATTCTGGAGGTTTTCAGCGTATATTTCTCGGTATTGTCAAAAAATCCACGGGATAGTTCTATTTCATCAACTTCTCCAATCACCGGTGATTCATTTCCGAGAATCGCACAACCGACTTCAAACCCATCAACACCTTCTTCGATAATCACTTTTCGATCATGCAAAAGAGCATCATGCACCGCGTCTTTTAATTCGCACCGGCCGGATACTCTTGTGATTCCAATGGACGATCCGCCGTTAGCAGGTTTTACGTACAGCGGATATTTGAATGTGAGAACTCTTTTTTCTAATTTCTCATCGGACAGTTCAGCATCGATAACCATCGAAGATGGGGTCTTTATTCCCGCATGACTCACCAGCCGGTGAGCGATATCTTTGTCCATGCACATAGTGGAACTAAGCATTCCACTTCCAACGTAAGATATACCCGCCATTTCGAGTAATCCCTGCATTCTTCCGTCTTCTCCATTTCTTCCGTGCAAAACGGGAAATGCCAGATCGATACGAACGGTCTCGATTCTGTCTCCTTCAAAAATGAGAATGCCTCCTGTTTTTCGATCCGGTGAAATGATCGCAGGAACACAGGAGGCGTGTTTCATCCACGAGCCGTTTTGAATATCCTGAATTCCCCCATTATATCTTTTCCACTCTCCCTGGCGGGTAATACCTATCATGATTATTCCGTACTTTTCAGAATCAATATTTTTTATAATTGAAGAGGCCGATTGTAAGGACACATCATATTCATCTGAGCAACCTCCGAATAAAACCGCTATCACTTTTTTTCTCATTTAAAAAAATTTACTCCTCAATTTATATTCACCGTATATTTTCTCAACAAAATTTGCGATGCTTTTATTTCCGCGCGGCCCTTCGAAATACAGAAATCTCTTTCGGAACCCTCATTAAATTTCAACTGACCAGAACGGGAAATATTTGAATCCGGGCCCATAAAAATCTTAAATATTTCTTATATGAATTTTATTTTTTCCTATGCTGTTATAAACCATCAACGCATCGGAAATATTGTATTGTTCGGTTTTATGATTTCCATTCGCACCCACACTGATCATGATATATTCATCTTCATCTTTTCCAGCAAGACTGGCAAGACAGAGCCCGGCTTCATCCGTATATCCGGTTTTGCCACCCAGTATTCTCCCGTTCTCAATGTCGGGACTCTGCAGGTTTTTGAACAACGTACTGTGAAGAATCATCCCGGAAGGGTGTTTGTTGGTCCCCCGGATCGTATACCGTGGTGCGGTGAAAATTTTGCGAAACAGAACATTCTTCAGGGCATAACGGAGAAGAAAAGATAAATCTTCAACGGTCGAGTAATGATTCCGATCATGAAGCCCCGTCACATTCTCGAAATGTGTGTCGTTCATGCCGAGTTCAACGGCCTTTTCGTTCATCAATTTTACGAAATTCTCTTCGGAATCAGCGATTCTTTCAACGAGACCCATGCAGCATTCGGCACCGCTGGGTAACATGGCACCATGAAGCAGATCTATCACTTTTACCCGTTCGTATGGTCTGAACCCCGCTATCGAAGCATTTTCACCGTACAATTTATGGAATATTGAAACCGGAAGTTCAACCTTTTCCTGTAAATCACACAGATTCTCAATCGCGATGATCACCGTCATCATTTTCGTTAAAGATGCGGGATATACCTTCTCACCGATTCGTTTCTCCATTAAGATCCTGTGATCACTCATTCGTAACAGAATGGCGCTGAAGCTATAAAGATCGCGTGGTTGCAGAACCGTAAAAGCTTCATCGGCGACCGCGGGGCGGAAAAATGAACCCGATTCTTTTATGCCGGTTTCTTCACATAAAAAACCTTCATCGGGAATCACCGTGTGCCCGAATCCGGATTCCGGAAAATTCCCTTTTATCTTTTCTCTTTTCATCCCTAACATAGTAAAACAGCTCCTCATCATTCACTGATTTATTCAATCACATGACAGGAAGCTATGTTGGAATTTTCTCTTATAGGGCTCTTAATTATTTCTTAATTTAAGTATTAGAGTTTGGAAGTGTTACGGTGAATACGGTACGGATCTTATCGCTGTCCGCCGTAATTGTTCCCCCGTGAGCAGAGACGATTTCCTTTGCTATCGCCAGTCCAAGACCGGCCCCTCCGTTATCGGAAGATCGAGCGGCATCCAGCCTGAAGAATCTTTCGAATATCGTATCCAGTTTTCGTTCGGGAATGGGATCTCCCTGGTTTTCAAAACGAATTACTACATCTTTATCCCTTTCAAACGCTGTGATCGTTATGATACTGTTTTCATAACTGTAGGCGATCGCATTTTTCAGAATATTGTTGAACACCCGTGATAATTTATCAGCATCGCCCCACAGGATCAGATCATCCGGAGCGTTGACTACCGCGCGTTTACCCTGAGGTTCGAGCATCGGATAAAATTCATCGGCAATCTGCTGAAGCATGAAGGAAAGCTTGATTTTTCCGCAGTTCAGTGCAATAGAACTCAGATTGAAACGTGTGATTTCAAAAAATTCATTTATGAGCCGTTCCAGCCTGTACGATTTTTCAAGTATGGTCCCGATATATTTAACCCTCTGTTCCACAGGCATATCGGAGGCTTCGTTCAGAAGATTCAGATATCCTATGATCGATGCGAGAGGCGTTCGAATATCATGGGCGAGATTGACGACGAGATCGTTTTTTCGTTGCTCCGCTTCTCTCGCTTCACGTTCATTCTTCAGAGCGGTCCTTTTTATCTGGTTCATACTGTCTTCTATCACACGCAATGGAGAGGAGAGCTTTATATTCTCATCATCGGGATTGATCAGCGATTTACTTGCCTCAACGATTTCCTCTATATAGCCCGCGGTTTTTTTCCAGTAGTGATAGATAATGACGAATACCATCACTATCCATACAACCGGTATTAAAAAAGCCATATACGATTTCAATTCGATCAGGAACCAGTATAAATCCGAAGGCTGCCAGGTGATGTTATAACTGATGAAATAACCGCCCACTATAACAGCAGCATAAATAACCGTTGCGATGGCTACCGTTCCTATACAGCGAAAGATAGTCTGTTTCATGAATCCCGTTTGAAAATTTTTATTTTTCCTCAATTTTGTACCCAATTCCCCACACCGTTTTTATATATTTCGGATGCTCCGCGTTATCGTGCATCTTTTCCCTCAGATGCCTTATATGAACCATGACCGTGTTGTTGCTGTTCGTGAAATATTTTTCGCCCCACACCATGCTGAACAACTCTTCCGAACTCACAACCCTCCCGCGGTTGGAAGCCAGAACCCACAGAATGGAGAATTCGGTTGGAGTGAGTACCAGCGACTTTTCGTCGAGAATACATTCGTGTTTATCCTTGTCCAGAACCAGACCCGAAAATACGATAACATTCTCCTCTTTTTCAGATAAAACGGTGTTGTATTTTTTAAACCTTCGCAACTGTGCCTTCACTCTTGCAACCATCTCGAGGGGTCTGAACGGTTTCGTTATATAATCGTCCGCGCCGAGAGTGAGACCGGTTATCTTGTCTATCTCTTCGTCCTTTGCGGTGAGCATTATAACCGGGAAGTTATGTTTTTCCCTTATTTTTCGACAGATTGAAAAACCGTTTATATCGGGGAGCATAACATCCAGTATCGCTAAATCCAAATTTTCGTTTTCGATACATTCCAGTGCATCGTGCCCGTTATAGAATTTAATAACATCGTAATTTTCATTCTTTAAATACACTTCTATCAGATCCGTGATAGATTTTTCATCATCCACTACGAGAATTCTTTCCTTCATAATCCGATTCAGCTCCCTGTCCGCAAAGAAAAAATCTACATTCATACTATCAAAAAAATTCTTTTCATTTTGCAGCTTTTTTCTTATCGAATTCTTAAGATAATCTTAAGACGAAACTCTGTCTTCGTTTTCGCGGCACATTCACTCATTCTCATCTGAATTTCAATCCGCCGATATGTGTGAATTGCAAAATATTTTTATAATCATAATTATTTCAATCCCAATGAAAAACGTACTGTGCCTCAACACTACCGATACTATTATAGGCACATTCCGGTTTTATATCAATTGATCTATCACAGGGCACAGAAAGATCAGAAGTATCATTTTTTTAACGTTCCGGGGAACATTCAATCACTTGGGATTCATAATGAAACGATAAATTATGACCCGCCGGTCCGAAGCAAAAAAAGTCTTTATTATAATCTCTTATAACAAAAACTATTCTCACAAATAATTGAAAAAGTTCTCTGTAAATACCTCGACGGTGAATTTCGAATCAATATTACTGAGAATTCGTCGTTACTATGAACGATCCCTTATCAACACCTATATATTTTGCGATAACGTCACATTTGGCAATCAATAAAAAATAAATCTTTCTTTTCAAATCACTCAGACCTTCAAAATTTCCCTGACCCTTGGAAATGATGACATCGGCGTTTTTGAAATAATGTTTGAACTCCTCCGTGGATTCATTCAAAATCGCTCCCGGACCATCCGTTCCCTCTATCACCTTCGCGACCTCGTGCATACCGATCTCTCTTGCTTCTTTCATGGTAACGTCGTTCAAAGTCGGCTCGCTTCGTACAACATAAACTATCTCCGGGACGTTTATATATTCCATACATAACTTATCCAGAACCGTTTCTCCACAGTTATCCCCGATATATAACAGGGTTTTCGCATTCTTCAGTTCTTCGAGCAGAAGAGCGAATTTGTCAATCGCAAAATCGTGTTTCAACACACGTTCCATCGTCTCATTTATATTTATCTTGTGCCCCGGCCCAACATCTATCGTATTTCCGGCAACTGAGAGTTTGAGGGCCGTAAGGAGTTTGTTATCGGATTTTTCAATTATTTTTTTCAGGTCATCATAAATTGAAAGCAATTCGTCGTTCGACCTGACCTTTTCCTCTCTGAAAAGATCCTCTATTCCCATCTCCCCGGTCACAATTTTCCCCAATATTCTTCCTATTTCAACCGGTGTAAGAGAAAAATCCATTTTAGCGGTCTGTCTGAAAATTTCAAGAAAAATTCTCTCAGTTTCTTTTTCAGAAAGACTGTGTTCTCTCATTGTTTTCAACATAGAATTCAGATTACAAGTAAGACATTCTGGTGAACTCAGCAATTTTATCAACCTCCAAAGGGATTTTACATGTATTTTGAAAAAAAGTTGTTTCGGCTTTATAATATTTTTGAGGTGAAATTAATGAGTATTTCAGAAAAGGCAAGAGTTATAATCAGTGAAATCCCTGAGAACGTGAAAATAGTTGCGGCGGCAAAAACGAGGAATTATCAGGAAATAGATGAAGCGGTGAATGCGGGTATAACGGATATCGGAGAAAATTATCTGCAGGAAAGCGAAAATATAATATTGACCTTCAAAAAGAATGTAACCTGGCACTTCATAGGACACCTTCAAAAAAATAAGGTGAAAAAGGTCGTGAGTTTATTTGATATGATTCAGACGGTCGATTCATACAAACTGTGTGAAGAAATAGATAAAAGGGCAGGAGCCCTGGGAAAAGTTATGAAAATATTGATAGAGATCAATATAGCTTCCGAGGAGAACAAGAGTGGTGTTCTTCCCGAAAATGCTGAAAAACTGATTCGGGAGATATCAGAATTTAAAAATGTTCAGATTCTTGGATTGATGACGATGGGCCCCTTCGTCAAAGACGGAGAACTGTTGCGGCCATACTTCAAGAAGGCGAAGGAAATATTCAATCACATAAAGAATAAAAACATACCCCGGGTAAAGATGGAATATCTTTCCATGGGAATGTCCGCATCCTATAAAGTCGCCATAGAAGAGGGGGCTAACATGATAAGACTGGGCACGGTGCTCTTCGGGAGAAGAAACTACCCTTGATTATTTTTTGACATCATAAATCAGGAAGATATTGTTTCCGCTCTTCTCACATCTTTCGAATGTCAGGCTCTTTTGCCGGACGTTTTCGGAAAACATATTAATCTTCCCGTGAAATATCTTCGGTTCGACCGACAGATGAATCTCATCGACCAGATTTGAATTTAAAAAAAGAGTGTTCACGGTTTGGCCCCCGCTGATAACAACCTCGCTGAAGCCTTTATCCTTCAGATATGAAATCAGGTCTTCCGGAGACATATCGGTGAACAGAACGTTTCCCTCCGAATCATATTTTTCGGGATTTCTCGTCATAACGATGTTCAGTCTGTCCCTTAGCGGTTCCTTCAGAGTTTCAAAGGTTATTCGACCCATTATCACCGCACCGGATTCTTTCGTTATCCTTTTATAGTATTCCTTGTCTTCTTTCGACGACCAGTTCGTTATGGAATTCCGATCGACGGAGAAGATCCCGTTAACTGTCTGCACTGCCAGGAGAATAGTCTTCAAATGAATCACCTCTTCCGATTTTACAATAAAATTTTTAAAAATTAGTACCTATTATTAATCAATTTATCATGATAAAATTTCTTTATGGAAAATAAAAAGAAGTACGCATCCATCTATTCTTATGGCTTTTTCATTTTTGGTTTCAACGCATTGATACTTGGCAGTGTTCTACCGGCTATCGAAATGATATTCAATATAAGTCACAGTCAGGCGGGGATACTGTTGACTGCCAATCCCATCGGTTTCATGATAGGAACGATCGTCTGTACCGTGATCGCTTCCATAAAGGGGCCGTTTAAAATTTCGACCGTTTCGATGGGTATAGCAACGCTGGGAGTCCTGGGAATAGTACTTTCAAACGGTCTCATTCTCCTCTATGTTTCACTTTCCGTAATGGGATTCGGTCTTGCGATGTTTGAAACCGCCACGGGTATTTCGGTATCCTACATCAATTTTAAAAATACCGGTTCGGTTCTCAATTTAATGCATTCGTTTTATGCCCTGGGAGCTATAATTTCACCCTTCATAATCAGTATATTCATAGCGGATATTAACACTTGGTGGTACGCCTACGTCATTTCTCTGGTGAGTTTTGCTCTTTTTCTCTTCATATCAATCCCCATATACAGAATCACTTACGAAGATGGAAAAAAAGGGAAAAAGGACAAAGATAAATTCTATGCTCTTTCCGAATCGTCGTTCTGGATAATAATAATAAGTGTCGTCTTATACGTAGGCAGTGAAATAGGATTCAGTTCCTGGGCAGCCACATATATATTCGAAGTTAAAAAGGCATCAATAAGTCTTTCGGCCATATTCCCGGCGCTGCTCTGGGGAGGATTGTACGTCGGAAGATTGTTGTCCGGATTTTTGGTGGAGAAAGTCGGTTATGTGAATATCCTGATATTCATGAATCTGCTGTCCTTTTTATCTTTTCTCCTGGTGCTCATCTTGAATAATCTCGTTTTCATATCGATAGGAGTATTTTTAGTGGGGCTCGGATTTGCCACGATATTCCCGACTTTACAGGCTCTTTTGATTCGGAGAGTCAGAAAGGGCGTGAGTTTTGCGATTGGAACCTTCACATTCGCAGCTTCTCTGGGATCAATAATCACCAATTATCTGGTGGGCTTCATAGGAGAGAAATTCGGACTTCAATATGGAATAGCATTCATTTTTATGTTTATCGCCGGCTTACTGGGATTATCTTTATTACTGAAAAAGGATGAAAGAAAATATGTCAGAGAAGTATGATGTTATTGTAGTCGGAGGTGGTCCTTCCGGTGCATCGGCTGCAAAAACCCTGGCGGAAGCTCAGATAAGGGTACTCATTATAGATAAAGATAATTTCCCAAGAGAAAAACTCTGCGGTGGCGGATTGACTGCCAACACAAAAAGAGCTATAAAGAAAATCTTCAAAAACATCGAATACATTTCCCGTGAAGAGAAAGAACTTCACATATTGAATCATTCCAATGACAGGTTTTCTCCATACGTAACATACTCCTGGAAAAGACCCATTGTAGAAGTTGTCGACAGATTCAATTTTGATAACGTTCTTCTCAAAGAAGCACTGAACGCGGGAGCAAAATTCGAAAAGGACAGAATCATAGAAATAAAAATTAACAGGGACGAAGAATTCGAATTGACTTCTAAGGACAGAATCTACACTTCCGATTATTTAATAGTTGCATGTGGTACCTTCGGAACAAAACTTTTCAGGGAAAAAGATCTCGTCAGTCCAAACTATTCGATAATCTATCAAACTTCAGCCGGCAACGTGTCGAGGGGAAATGCGATATCGTTCTTCGATGAAGGATTCTTCTGGAAATTCGATGCGGAAAGTTACAGTAAAATCGGGATCGGAAAGTATCCGCCATATTTGAGTTATGAAAATGCAAAAAAAATATTGAACAATTATTCTTCGGAAGAAATAAAGGCCGCACCCATTCCTGTTTTCAATCTGATATATTCCAATGAAATCAACAAATCAATTCCCGGATGTTTATTCGTGGGTGACAGTGGAGGATTCGTCAACAACTGGACCGGCGAAGGAATATCGTATGCGATGGATTCCGGGGATTTTGCGGCGAGAGCCATTTTAAAATACTATAGTTACCCCGAGAGAATAAACCAAAATTTTCTGGATCGGTTGTATAAAATGGCGTCACACCTTCAGATAGCCGAAGCATTCAGAAAAATTTTCTACAAAGACATGAACAGAAGCCTCGAGATTCTGGGAGAAAAAAATTTTGCCAAACTTTTCATCACGTTTCTTTCAAATTATCATACGAGTACAAAAAAATTAAAATTCAGAAGTTTCTTCATTGGCGGAGTGAAGTCTTACGGATCTGAAAAGATCAAATGAATCTGGAATAATCCATCCCTTCGATCTCCCATAGATACTTCTTCCATTCTGTTCCCGCCCTGTAACCCGAGAATCCGCTTTTCGAAATGATTCTGTGGCATGGGACCACGATGAGTAATTCGTTTTTACTCAATACATTTCCCACCGCCCGTGCAAATCGATACGAAGAATCCATTTCATATGACAGATCACCGTAAGTTCTGTACTCTCCATATTTAATTTTACTCAACTCTCTATAAACCTTCTCTGAGAACGGAGTCAACGAAGGAGCGATCTTAAAATCGAAAATTTTCCTCTTTCCTTCGAAGTATTCTCTGAGTTCTCCGGTGTAAATCCCCAGATCTTTCTCCTCATAAAATTCATCTTTCAATTCTATTTTCTTCACTACACCTTCTGCAACTTCTATAACAACTGATCCGGGACGAACGTTTATGATGCCGAATTCCGTTCTTTCTTCTTTCTCTCTCATTCCAGCAACTCCAATTCCGCAGGTATTATCTGGGAAACCCCATCGGTCATGGTTACACCGTGAAGCATCTGCGTGACGTTCATTATAATTTTATTATGGGTGATTATCAGGAACTGTGTGTCCTCCGTATGCGCTTTCAACATTTTACTGAATCTCTCTGCATTGAAATCATCGAGAGGAGCATCGACTTCGTCCAATATATAGAAAGGACTGGGCTTTATATTCAGAAGTGAAAAAACGAATGCTATTCCCACCAGTGCCTTCTCACCACCGGATAGTAACTGAAGTTTCTGTATCTTTCTGCCGGGCCGTCTGACCGAAATCTCAAGGCCGCTTTCGAGAAGATCTTCACCAGGAAGAATCTTCAAATGTCCTTCGCCACCGTTGAAAAGTTCGGAAAAATACCGGTTGAAATATTTATCCACCTCTTCGAAAGTTTTGGCGAAAAGGTTTTTTGCTTCAGTATCGGTTTTCTCTATCAGATCCACGAGCTTGGACTTGGCATTTTCAAGATCCTGTTTCTGTGAATCGAGTTCTTCGTATTCTTTTTCAACCTCTTTATACTCGTTAATCACTTCCAGATCGACCGAACCTAAAAATTTCATCTTGTTCTCTATATCATCCAGTTCAGATTTTACTTCCTGGAATCTCTCTTCATCAATTATTTCAAATTCTTCATTTTCATTTTCCAGTTTCTGATTAACATTGTTCAAATTTATGGAAATTTCCTGAATTTTCAGATCCAGATTATGGACTTCTTCTCTTTTATCCTCTCTCTTGTTTTTTATCTCCTTAATTATATCCTCAAGGCTCTGCAGCTTTTTGTAATGTTCGTCCTTACCTTCTCTCTGGAATTTCATCGATCCGAATAAATTCTCTATGTCCGCCTTTATAGAATTCAGCTCGGTCTCCTGAGTGGATATCTGCTCTTTGAATCTGGCCGTTTCTTCTTCGTATTTTTTCATGTTGGCCGAATATTCCATAATATTGTGAACGTTGTTTTCTTTCTTCCCGTTTATGGACCTTATTTCATTTTCGTACTGTTCTTTTCTTTCGGAATTCGTACTCTGTCTGAACTTTAAATCTATGAGATCTGTTTGAAGTTTGTCGAGTTTTTCCTTTTCTTCTTTCATTTTCGTGTTGTATTCTTTAACGACAGCTCCCAGTTCATTTTTCTTAACCAACAGTTCTTCCCGTTCTTTTTCCAGTTCTTCTTTCGAAGTGAAGGCCTTATTGAGGGTCTCGTTATAATTTCTGTTCAGTTTGTCCAGCTCTTCCACTTCTTTCTGAAGCTCTCCTCTGGTTTTCACCAGTTCCTGAAGTGTTCTGTTCAATGAAGCGTTCTTGGAGATGACCTCGTTGAGCTCTTCATTCAACAGTCTTATCAGGCTCCTGGCCTCCATTATATCGTTGCGTGTATCGTAGATGATTTTCTCCAGACTCTTGAGTTCGGACGTAAGATTTTTAGACAGTTCTTTTAATTCATCCACTTTTCTCGTTCTTCCGATTAAATCGGTTCTCGCCTCTTTGCCTACAAATCCACCTGTTATGGAACCTCTCGCGGAAAACAACTGCCCATCCAGCGAAACCTGCCTCCCCATAAATTTGAAATTCTGCCTTATCTGAACAGCATCGTCAAAACTTTCCACTATTATTGAATTTCCAAACAGAAAATCCAGTACGGTCTCATATTTCTCTTCGGCGATCAGCAGTTTCGAAGCGTATCCAACGAAACCCGGATGGTTTTCCGCCTTTCTGTATCTTTTGAAATCGCTGTTTATAGTATCGAGTGGGAGCATTGTGACCCTGCCGATGCGATGCTTTTTCAAAAAATCGATAACCCTTCTCGCGGTTATGGTATTCGAAACTACGATATCCTGCATTCTTCCTCCCAGCAAAACCGATATGGCTGTTTCCAGTTTTTCCGGGACCTCTATGATATTCGCGACCACATCGATCAGTCCTTCGAAATCTTCTTTCCTTTTGAAAACTTCCTGAATGGTTCTTGAAAAACCCGTGTATTCGAGAAGATGTCTTTCGAGTGTGTTTATCTCGACATCGGTCTTTCTTTTTTCATTCGTCAGAGATGAGACCTTCTCCTTGTAATTATCGAGCTTTTCTTCCAGCTCGTTCAAATCACCCTTTGCTTTTTTCAGGCTCTCTTCAAGTTCCTTCTGTTTTTCGGATCTTTCCTTTCCCATGGAAGTGAGTTCCCCTATTTCTTCATCCAGTTCGCTCAACCTCTCGCTTTTAATGCTGAACTGATTCTGAATGAGTTCCAGTCTTTTCTTTGTATCTTCAATCGTGTTGGAATTTCTTTCGAGATTATTTTCGACCTTCGAAAGTCTCTTGAGTGTTGTATCCAGTTCTTCCTGAATCTGGAAAAAATTCTGTTCTTCCGAGGAATATTTTTTTATCACAGCATCTCTTTCCTCTTCGAGTTCGGAAATTTCAACCTCCAGCTTTTCGGAGTCTTTTTTCACACTGTCGAGAATCATATTTATTTCATTTTTTCTGTTTTCGTGATTTTCGTTTTCTCTCAATAAATTATCGTATTTGGTGGAAGCCTCTATGAGCAGATTTTCTTTCTCATTCAATCTTCTGGTGTACATTTCCTTCAAATCGAGCAGGTCGTTCTGTCTTTTTTTATAACTTTCGAGCTGATACGTCATACTCTCGATTTCTTTATCCGCTTCCGAATATTCCTTCTGAAGGATATTCAGATTAGTTTCATTTTCAATCAATTGCTTCTGTAGTGCCTTTATCTCCTCGCTCAACGAATTTCTGCTGTCCGTGAGTTCCTCGGATTTCTTATTCAAATTTATTCTCAAATTACCGTAATACAGAAGATTGAGTGATTTTTGCTTTTCCGAATATTCCAGATATTTTTCGGCTCTTTTCGCCTTCAAATACAGCGACTTCTTTCTTTTATTCAACTCAAAAATAATATCGTCAAGCCTGTTCAGATTTGTTTCTGTTTCGGTGAGCTTTCCGAGGGCTTCCCTCTTCTTCTCTCTGTATACAGCCGTACCGGCAGCTTCTTCGAGCAGAACTCTCAATTCATAGGGCGAAGAAGATACCACTTTATCGACCTGACCCTGACCGACGATGGAATATATATCAACCCCGACACCGGTTCCCTTGAATATTTCCTTTATATCCATTCTGCGGCATAACTTGTTGTTTATGAAATATTTCGAACCACTTTCCCTCGATTGAAACCTGGATATTTTCAGGATACCCTCATCTGTATAGAATGAGACTTCTACGATAGCGGAATTTGTAGGAGCAAAATTTTCGGATCCGTTGAAAATAACATCTTCGCTCGAATCCGCTCTTATATTTTTCATAGATTGGGTACCGAATATCCATTTTATAGCGTCAACTATATTCGATTTTCCGCTTCCATTAGGTCCGACAATCCCCGTGGTACTCTTGGATATTTCAATTTTCGTAGGCTTTGCAAAACTTTTAAAACCTTTTAAATAAATTGAAGAAAGCTTCATTTGACTCCCCCCAGTAACTCCGATGAAAGCATCTTTATATAGTATTCTATATTAATTTCCTCCATTTCGCATAAAGTGTAATCGATACTGTTCTCATTCAATTTTTTCAGTATGCCCTTTTTGTAACCGGTAAAAATATTTTTCTGCGAAATCGGAATTTCGATTCTTCCTTTTCTTTTAAATATCTCCATCAGAACTTCGTAATACACTCTGCTCTTGACTATATCTCCCAGGGCTTCGTGAAATGGTCCGGCAACCACCGATTTCTTCTGTTCTCCATAAAGGCAAATTCCTATTCTTGAAACGGTTATACCTCTGGATCTGAAAAGCACATATATTTTCCAGAGCTGTTCGATAGTCTCATCCAGAGATTTTGGAATATATTCACCGTCCAAATATTTTTTTTCCAGAGCAGATCCTCTGAGCACAACGGTCGGATGAATTCTGACGAGATCGGGTTTCAATTCTATGGTTTTCAAAGCCGAGTCAAAATCCTTATCTTCACTTGAAAATGGCAAATCGGTCATCAGATGTATTCCAAAGGGTATATCATTCCCCTTCATCAATTCTACCGATTCATAAATTTCTTCCACACCATGCGGTCTTCCTGATCTCTTTAAAACCTCATCATCAAATGATTCAACACCCAGTTCAATCATCTCTACGGGATATCTTCGAAGAATTTTTATCTTTTCTCCATCTATTTCATCCGGAGAAGTGGAAAATCTTATCCCATGAATCAGTTTTTCCTCGTAAAGATTCAATGCGATATTCAAATATTCTTCCATAACAGATGGAATGTTTCCTGTGAACGTACCGCCATAAAATCCGAGTTGGATATGATCTTTATTCTTAAAATAACTTCTGTATTCCAGAACGATTTTTCTTATTTGAGATTCATCGGGTCTCCTGGAGAATCCCGTAGCGGAATACTCATTGCAAAAGGAACATCGGGATTTACACCCGGAATGAGGAAAAAAAATCGGAATTATTCTCATTTCACTCCTACCAGACAACTTCCCACAATTTTTCACTGCTTGTGGAAACGGCATCCACATACTCTTTAATAGTGGCGAGATCATCGATGTCACTGATCAATCCTGCGGCTATAAAGTCACATTTATGAACCAGGGGCTTGATCTTCATGACTATCTTCGGAGCAACGAGACCGGGTAAAATTTCGATATTTCTGATTTTGTTACTTATGATCTGCTGAATACCCCTGTCAACCGCTCTGGAATCGAGGGCAAAAAATCTGAGAACGCAGTCCGTATTCATCGATTGACATTGTTTATATATTCTTATCTTAGTCGTGATAATACCATCCGCGCCCGCAGCGGATAAAAATTTAATACTATCTTCATTGGGACTCAACCCGGAAATAAAATCTATATCTACGAATACCTTTTTACCGTAATATTTATAGAATTCGATTCTTTTATTTACACTCGAAATACTTCCATTCAGAAAAAAGACCGTGTCCGGTTTTATTTTTGAAGGGTCGTAATTCTTATCCCATAATGCCGCAATAATACCTTTAAACATAATTTATACCTCTTTATTGTTATTTTATCAGAAATATGATAACATAAAGTTAATGGTAGAGAAGAGGAGAAAACCATGCATTTTTTGCATGGTTTTTTGCTATTTTTGGAGGTAAAAATGAAAATACTTATTATTGGTGGTGGGATAGTTGGATCGATTTTAACCAAAGAATTGAGTAAATATGAAAACATCGATGTGACTCTGGTTGAAGCGAATTACGATCTCGGGGCAGGTGTTACAAAGGCCAATTCAGCTATTTTACACGGGGGATATGATGATGAGCCTGGCACTCTGAGAGCGAAACTCTGTGCGAGGGGAAATAAAATGTACGATAATCTGGTGGATGAACTGGGAGTTCCGGTTCAGAGAACCGGGTCTTTGGTCGTCTCCAGGGGAAGCGACGAGGATAAAAAAAAGATAATCGAATTATATAAAAGAGGCATAGCAAACGGCGTCAGCGGTATGAAAATCGTCGAAGGGGAAGAACTCATAAAAATAGAACCTTATCTCTCACCGGTTTTTAAATATGGATTGTACTGTGCATCCGCGGGAATAACGGAACCGTGGATTGTAGCCATAAATTCCGGGAAGCTTGCCGAATTGAACGGTGCGGAGATCGTACTTGGCGATAAAGTTGTGGGAGGGCTTGTCCGGAATAAAAAGGCCGTATCTGCAAAGCTAAACTCCGGGAAAAAAATTCAGGCGGATATATTCATAAACTGTGCGGGTCTATATTACGAAGAAATAGCCAAATATTTCGATGCAGAAGTTGAAAAAGTTCTTCTGAGAAAGGGTGAATATTTATTACTCGATAAAGCTGCAAAACAATTCGTAAACGGGATCATCTTTCCATTGCCCACAAAGATGGGAAAGGGTAAACTGGTTCTTCCAACCATAGACGGCGGCGTTTTTCTTGGCCCGACATCGGATGATTTGAAAAGTTTCGACCCGGAAGACCTTGCAACTACACGAAATGGATTGGAAGAAATACTGAAAAGTTCCGATGAACTCGTCCCGGGAATTTCAAAATTCAACTGGATAATCAAAAGTTTCGCAGGGTTGAGACCCGAAACCGAAGGAAAGGATTTCATAATAAAAAGAGACGAAGAAATTTCAAATTTCGTAACCGTTGGTGGAATAAGATCACCCGGATTAACGGCGGCTCCGGCAATTTCAGAATACATTATAAATGAGATTTTGAACGGTCAGATGAACATAAAATTGATTAAAAAGGAAAAAATCGTGGAACGCATTCCCGCAAAAATAAGGGTGAAGGAAGAGTCCTTTGAAAGAATTTCGGAGCTCATAGAAAAAGACGAACTGTACGGGAGAATTATCTGCCAGTGTAATCAGGTATCGGAAAGGGAAATAGTGGATGCAATTCATTCTGGGGCCCGGACGATAGAAAGCGTTAAATTACGAACGAGAGCAGGATTTGGAAGATGTCAGGGAGGATTTTGCACCTGGAAAGTTGCAAAAATTATCTCGAGAGAAACCGGAATTGAGTTAGAGGAATTAATAATGAACAATGAAAACAGTTATCTTCTAAAAGGCAAGGTGAGATGATGAGGGGGATAAGAACCGACGTACTGGTTATTGGTGGCGGAGCCGGGGGGATGGCCGCTGCACTTTCCGCCGCAAGGGAAAAATCTGATGTCATTTTGCTCGAAAGAGAAAGCAGCACGGGCGGAGTTTTGAATCAGTGCATTCACAATGGATTTGGTTTGCATTTTTACAAGGAAGAATTGACCGGTCCGGAATTTGCAGATAAATTATTCAATGAAATGACACTCGACAGAGTAAACATAATTTCGGAGAGTTATGTCAGAGAAGTCGATGTTGAAAATAAAACAGTCAGAGTACTGTCTCCGGATGGTGCCTATGAAATATATGCGAAAGCAATAGTAATCGCAACCGGAGCGAGAGAAAGACCCTTTGGCGCTCTGATGATTCCGGGTGACAGGCCATCCGGGATTTACACGGCAGGACTGGCGCAGAGATTTGTAAACCTTGAAAACCGGCTTCCAGGAAAAAAGGCTCTGATTCTGGGTTCGGGTGATATTGGGTTGATAATGGCGAGAAGGCTGGTCCTGGAGGGTATGAAAGTTGAAGCGGTAGTTGAAAGAATGCCGTTTCCAGGTGGTTTGCTGAGAAATATCGTCCAGTGCCTCGAGGATTACAACATACCTCTATACCTTTCTCACACGGTAACAAAAACTGTTGGAAGGGGAAGACTGGAAAAAGTTGAAGTTTCGGAAGTCGATAAAAATTACAATCCGATTCCCGGAACGGAAAAGATTTACGATGTGGACACTCTCATCCTGTCGGCAGGATTGATACCGCAGGTCGAGGATATAAGCGATTCGCTTCAACTTGATAAAGTGAATAAAGGCTACGCAGTTTCCAACAGTTGTGAAACAAATATAGATGGAATATATGCGGCGGGTAATAATGTGGCCGTCTTTGATCTCGTGGATTATGTAGCGGCAGAAGGCTGGGTTGCCGGAAGACACGCGGCTCTGAAAAGCAAGGGCGGAGAGAACAATACTGAAAAGTATCCCGTGATCCGCGGAAAGAATGTGAGCATACTCGTTCCGTCTTATATAGATTTCAATGAAAGTCTTAGGTTATATCTGAGGATCTCGAAACCGATAGAACGCGGTCGCGTTATTTTAAAAGAATTGGATATTGAAAAGAAATTTGTGGACGGTGTCCCGAGTGAAATGATTCAGATGGTTTTGAATAAGAAAAAAATGGAATTGATCCGGGAAAAGGGCAGTTTATCTGTGGAGGTTTTAGAAGATGAATAGGAAAATAACATGTGTCATGTGCCCCGTCGGTTGCAGAATCACCGTGGAAATGAACGGAGATGAACCTGTGATATCGGGAAACAGGTGCACGAGAGGAAAACAATACGTTATCGATGAATTGATAAAACCTAAAAGGGTTCTCACAACGAGTGTAAAAGTTAAAGATGGCAATTTGCCGCTGGTCTCTGTGAAGACATCCGGTCCGATCGAAAAGAAAATAATCATGGATAAAATGAAAGAAATCAAAAAAAAGACCGTTGAGGCTCCCGTAAAAATAGGTGAAATCATTATTAAGAATATAGATGGGAACGGTGTGGATTTACTCGCGACAAGAAAAGTGAAAAAAATTCATAGATAGTTAAAAAACCACTTGCAAAACAAAAAAAAATGAAGTACAATATTTCCAGTGTTCCAGCTTGGCTCAATCGGCAGAGCATCCGGCTGTTAACCGGATGGTTGGGGGTTCGAGTCCCTCAGCTGGAGCCAGAGGCTCCCTTAATCGGGAGCCATTTTTTTGGAGAGTGTATGCACATTTTCAACTGGATCGAAAATCCCGAAAGCGGAATATTTTTAGAGAGACCCAATCGTTTCACCGCACTGGTCAGAATAAATTCGGAAAAACACCTTGTTTATCTACCCGATCCCGGAAGACTGAAAGAACTTATGATTCCAGGCGCTGAGGTAATAGTCGAAAAAAGAAGAAACAGCGGTAAAACAAATTACGATTTGCTCCTCATTAAATCGTTAAGATTTCCGGATAGGGAAGAAATCTTCGTCTCCTGCGATTCCAGGTTGTCAAATAAATTTTTCGGATTCGGACTGGACAGAAACATGTTCGAACCATTCAAAAAAGTTGCATACAGAACTGAGCCCCCGGTGGAAAACGGCAGGCTGGATTTTTTACTCTATGAAGACCCGCCACATTACGTGGAAGTGAAATCCATAAACCTTCTCGACACAGATGGTGTTGCGAGATTTCCCGATGCCCCTACAAAAAGGGGGAGCAAACACCTCAAAGAACTGATCAGATTAAAAAAAACGGGATACAAAACTTCCATTGTTTTTATGATAAATCGCGAAGATGCCCTCGGATTTTCTCCCTTTGAAGAAATGGATCCTCTTTTTTCAGAAATGTTAATAAAGGCAAAGAAGGCCGGTGTTGACATCATAGCTTTGAAAAACAGGCCGGGAATTCAAACAGAACATCTCAACAGAATAGATGTAAATCTGCACCCCCGTTCTTTTCCGGGATACTGGCCAGCGTTCAGATGAATTTTATCAAATTAAAAAATGACTCTCTTATGCTAAAATAAATTTATCGAGGAGGGAATAGCATGGTTTATATATTTTTATTAGTTATCATTGCCATCAACCTGTATTTATTATATAGAGCACTTGAAGGAACGGAAGTTTATAAGAAAATCAACGACCTTCTTTTCGGGAAGAAAGTTGACAAAAGCAAATCAGAGGGAGAAGACGAAAATTCTGAAACGGCCGATGATTATGTAAAAAAATACGAAGAATATATCGGACTTCAAAACAGTGACGAGGCTTTATTAGTGGCAGAGAGTGGTTTTAAAAAGTTCCCGGATAAATACATTCTGTTTGAAAATTACATAGACTGTCTCGTCAAACAGACGAATAGCAGCGAAGACATTGTTAAAAGGAAAGAGACCGTCAACAGCTGCTACGAAGCCATCAAAAACTATTCTGTCAATCTTAAAGCTAAAGATTTTGACATCATCACTCCATATATCGAAAAGATAAAAAAACTGGAATACAAAGTGAAGTTGTTCGAAGAGAGTTCAAAGGAAGGAAAATTAAAGGAATTGAAAAATATAAACGAAGATGCTTTGCTTAAACTCGCTCAGATTCAAAAAAAGATTGAGAGTAGTGAAGACGAAAATGTCATCTCTTCTTTGATGGACAATGCATCTGATAATGAGAATAAATTGAGCATAGAGCTCCTTGATAAACATCAGAAGGAGAAATACAATGAACTCAAAAATAATTTTGAAGAACTGGCGAATAAAAAAGGTCAGATAATACGACTGAAAAAATATAAGGACTACAATGAAAAAACCATAAATTCTCTGAAAAAATTGCTGGATATCTTCAGTGAAAATGAGAAAAAATATTCGGACAAAGAGAGCGAATTTCCAATGATTCTGAAAAAATATATCGGAAATATAAATACCAACTATTTGAATCCGGAAACGTTGACATACATGAATTTCGTTTATGGCTATATTTTCGAAAATGTTGACGACGATTCCAAGTACATAATCACTAAGATAATGAACGATACAGAAAAGGACATAATCTGACGATGGACGATAAAGAAACCAGACTCGCCAAGATCGATAATCAGGAACCGAAAACTCAAAGTGAAGGTTCGATAACCCCATACGATCCCAAAAAACTTCAGATCGGGTTCAAAGATCACGGAAGATTCATAAAACTTTACAGCACCCCCATGAATCTGCCGGGCAAAAAAATAGTAACCAACAGAAATATAAAAAAGATATCCGGAGAATATGGAACGGAAAAAAACTTTTCAATTTTGGAAAGCAAAAAAACTTTCAAAAAAATAACCGAGGAACAGAACAATTACAAAGAAAAATTTAAAGTCATAGTTTTACCCAAAGAACCACCCGTTGAATCTTCCCTTTACACTAAACTGTCCCAGAAGCCCTGGACAACCATGGGGAAATTGTGGGGCAATCTGGCCTCGGTAGGTTCTTCAGTTGCTTTAAGTCTTCTGAATTACAAAAAGGACTTAAAAACAAGAAAAGATTTGCAGCTTTATCAGGTGAATCTGAAAAATCCCAGAAGTATAATCGATCAGATACAGATCGATAGTTTGAATTTGGAATTAGAAAAATTTAATGATAATACGGAGGAAAATGATGAGTAGCCAAAAAATATTCGTTGTATCGGCGGAACTTGATGACGAAGGTAAAATATGCAACATGGAAGAATTTGCAGAACGTTTTGAACGGGAAGTGAAAGAAGGATGGGAAGTGAAAAGTCATTCGACCGTTTTATACGGTAACAGGCTCGTAAACACTTTTGTTGCAAGCAGAATTAAACATGTAAAAAATTCTGAGGAAAAAGAGGATGAAATTGGTAAAGACCATGAAAATCCTAAGGTCAGTGAAGAAGAAGCCAACGAAAAAGTCCTGAAGAGAATGGGCATAATAGAATAATTTTTCTTCAAGGTTGATTTTTTAAAATTAATACTTAAAACTTCAAGTTGAAACCAGTGTGATGTCAGTGCGCACCAGGAGGATGCATCAATTTTCTTTACTCGGAAGGTTTTTTGACCATTCCAGTAGAACCTCTTATAGAAAGAGAAACATCGATCGAGATATCTTTATTAACTATTTTTTCACCCCTTATCATTTTATCTATCACTTCAATTGAAGCTTCACCCATCATTTGCGGATCCTGCTTTACCGAAGTTAAGCGGGGTTTTGTAACCGGAGCGATGAGATTGTCATCATAACCAATTACAGAAATATCATTCGGTATTTCCATATTCTGTTCTTCCAAAAAATTTATAACGCCTGATGCAACTATATCGTTCGGAGTGATTATAGAGTCGACCTTAACCATTCTGCTGAACAATTCCTGCATCGCTTTGTATCCATCGTATCTTCCATAACCACAGATGACGACCCTTTCAGGAGAGTAATCAATATCGTGTTCTTTCAGGGCCCTTAAATAACCCTTGAATCTATCCAGAGTCGAGTAAGAACCCACCCAGTCTTCATTTATTATTCTCTTTATATCGCTGTTAGTACAGGGGGGTTCCCAGAAGCCCGCAAGAAATCCTATCCCTTTTCTTCCAAGTCTTAAAAGATATTTTGTGGCTAAATACCCTCCCTTTATATTATCGGAATAAATGTGAGGAATACTTTTGTTCATATTTCTTCTTCCGAATATCGCCGTCGGGAGTTTTATACCGCTCTCTTCCGGTTCTATGAATTTGGTTCTTGAAATCGGGGAAAAAAGGAATCCATCTATGAACGCTCTTGAAATCTGATTCAACGATAGTTCTTCATACTCTCTCTTTCCGTCGGAAGAATATATGAGTAAATTTTTACCTATTTTTCTGCTCTGGTCCAGCATTCCTTTCAAAATTGCACTGAAAAACGGATGAGCAATATCGGGAACCAGAACGGCTATATTATTCGTTTTGGCCCCCTTTATATATTTGGCAGCGATATTGGGTTTATAATTAAGTTCCTTCGATGCTATATATACCTTTTCTTTGTACTCCTGCTTCACATTACGTGAATCGTTCAGAACTCTCGAAACCGTCGATATTGAAAGTCCCGTACGTTTGGCAATATCCTTGATAGTGCTCTTTTTATCTTCCTTCCCGATCTTTATTCATCTCCTTTGAAATCACTGAAGGATCTGATAAACAGAAGCGCAAATAAACTCACCAGTGCCAAAACAGTCACAACGGTAAATGTGACCATGTATCCCTCATGAGTATAAATCCCTTCAGTCATACCCGGGAAATTCTGTAAAATCACGCCTGTTCCCCATTGAAATACTATAACACAGACAAAAACAAAAAAATTCATCATTCCAAAAAGAGCTCCATTTTTACCCACCGGCGAAATATCGTTGACTCCGGCAGTCAGATGAACATAGCTCACACCGGCAGCTAATCCTAAAATACATCCCAATATCCCGACCACTATTACAGAAACATGTGAGTAAATTCCAAGAAGAAGGACAAGCCAGGAAATACTGTATACAGAGCAGGCAATGGCGATAACCTTTTTTCTGCTTTTGGAATCCCTGGCGATATGTGCTCCGAAAAAGTTTCCCAACATTACGCCTATTCCTATCAGCGTTGCCCACGAACTGGCCTCATTGGAAGAAATTCCGTAAGATGTCTGATACCAAGAAACCGCCCACAAACCCTGTAAAGACATCAAAGATCCAAAAGAAATCCCCCAGAGCACAAGCATGAAAATCAACTGTTTTGTTTTAAATATTTTCTTGATCGCAAATCCCATCTGTTTTATCAACGGGGTTGAATCAACGTTCACTTTTTTCTTTCTGTGAGACAGTATTGGATCATCCTTTCTTCTCGAGAAAATCAGAACCGCCAGAATAACATTTATCACCGCCAAAAATACAAAGACCATATTTCTGCCAAAGGATGAAATGGCAAAAGCGAGAGGTGCGACGGATATGACAGCACCAAAATTTCCCACGGTGTAAGTTATTCCCGAAAAGAACGCATATTTATTCTTAGGAAATCTATTCGCCTGATATACGAGAACACCGGAGAGCATCGGGGCCAGTCCCAATCCCGTAAGAAGTCTTCCTATAGATAAGACGAGGGGATTCGGTGCAAACCCGAATAACAGTGCTCCGATCCCTGTAACGAATATTCCTGCAGAAACAACGTAAGTAGGACCAAATTTATCGTTAAGGGCACCGCTGATAGGTTGCATGAAGGCATACATATAAAAGTACAAACTGGAGATAAAACCTACAAGCGATGCGTTCATTCCCCATTCCGAAGCCAAAACCGGCATTACTACCGATGATGAAACTCTGAAAAAGTAGGAGAAAAAATAGGCTGCGACCAGCAAAACATACAGAAAAATAAATGTTTCGGGCAAACGTTTGCCGGATTTGTTTTTAATGTTTTCAGTGTTTTCATTTTCAAAATTTTTAAAGTCTTTTTTCAAATCATTCATCATTATTCCTCTTAAATAAAAGTATTTGGAAACTTATGAAGTATTATAATAAAAAAAAATAAATAAATCAAGTCACTTGACATGATTGCTCAAAATATAGTAGAATTAATAAAATCTCATAGGTCGGAAAACGTTTTCAGGAGGTGGAAAAAGTGAAAAGAAACATAATAATGTTACTATTGGCAGTATTAATAATGGGAACAATAGTGATGGGAGCGTACCCAGACAAGCCCATAACACTGGTAGTACCATGGAGTGCAGGAGGGATAACGGACAGAGTATCCAGAGTACTTGCACCACTCATGGAAAAAGAGATCGGAGAGGCGATAACCGTTTTCAACCAGCCGGGAGCATCCGGAGCGATAGGAACGGATTACGTACTCAAAAAGCCTGCGGACGGTTATACAATACTATTCTCAGCAGAAACACCCGGGATATTCCAGGTAATGGGAATAAGTGATGCCAGCTTTGAGGATTTCGATCCGGTAGTCATGATATCACAGGACACAAAAATAGTAGTCGTTCCCAAGAACTCACCATACAACACATTCGAAGAACTCGTGGCAGCAATAGAAGAAAACCCGGGTAAAATAAAATTATCATACTCAGGACCGGGCGCCAGCGGACACATACAGGGCTTACTGTTCAACCAGGTAGGATTGAAAGTGAATGCCATACCATTCGGTGGAGGAGCACCTGCAATGACAGCCACAATAGGAGGACAGGTTGACTTCACATTCGGTAACGTTGGAACAACATTGCAATACATACTCAACGGAGACCTGAAAGCACTGGCAGTATTCTCACCTGAACCTGTGGAAATACTACCCGAAGTACCATCGATGGTAGATGCATTACCGGAACTGGAACCATATCTGTTACTCAGATTCCCGAACTGTCTGCTCGTAAAGAAAGGAACATCCGACGAAGTAAAAGAAAAGATACTCGAAGCAGCACTTGCAGCTATGGAAACAGAAACATGGAAAAACTTCTGTGAATCCAACAACTACGAAATACTGAGTTACTTACAGGGAGAAGACGTTGCGAAATACTGGAAAGACTGGACATCACTCTCTGCATGGTTACTGGATGATGCAGGAGCAACACAGAAAAGTCCGGCAGACTTTGGAATAAAAAGACTGGGAGAAGAATAAAACAAAAGCGAGGGTATAACACCCTCGCATTTCATTACAAATCGGGGGGATAAAAAATGAAAAAAGGCAGCAGGTTCAGGTTAAATGGAGAAATCATAGAAAGCATAATATTCATCATACTGGGATTGTTCATAATGATTTCTGCATTGAACATGAATACATATGGTTCATGGGCACTTGCACCGGGACTGTTTCCACTGATAATCTCCATATTACTTCTTTTCCTCTCTCTATCGCTATTTTTGCAGGGAGTAAAGAAAAACAAAAAAGAGACTGAAGGAACAGGAGAAAAAAAGAAAGAAAAGACTGAAGAAGACAAAATAAACTGGATAGGAGTACTGTTCGTATTCGGATTCAGCTTACTCTACTGCTTCGCATTACCTATCATACATTTCATACCCACATCACTGATATACCTTGCGGTTATGATGTTTTTCCTCAAGGAGAAGAGATGGTGGCTGGTAGGAATAATAACAGCAGCAACAACATTCGGACTGTACTACTTCTTTGGGATACTTCTCAAAGTAATACTTCCATAAGGAGATGAGGAAATGCTTGAATTCTTATCATCAATAGACATAAGTTTCATATTACTGGTGGCATTGGGATCATTCACAGGACTGATAGTCGGAGCGATGCCGGGATTATCGGTAACGATGGCAACCGCCCTGTTGGTATCCGTAACATTCACCTGGACGGTCAACAATGCGATAGGAATGATAATGGGAGTGTACGTTGTAGGAGTATTCTCAGGAGCTGTCACGGCGATACTTGTGAACATACCCGGAGCACCCGCTTCCGTTGCGACAACACTGGACGGATTTCCAATGACCAAAAAGGGAGAAGCAAAAAAAGCACTCAAGACAGCGACGATATACTCATTCATGGGATCGGTTGTTGGAATGGTGATACTCGCCCTCGTGGCACACCCCGTGACGAAAATAGCGCTCATGTTCTCACCTATGGATTACTTTCTGCTCGCTTTGTTCGGACTGACGACGGTCGGATCACTCACATCAAAGAACTTCATAAAGGGACTCATAAGTGCGGCACTCGGAGTATTCCTGGGAATGATTGGAATGGACCCTATAATGGGAATGGGAAGATTCACATACGGATCGATGAATCTCCTTTCGGGAATACCACTTATAGCAGCACTTATTGGATTGTTCGGATTCTCAGAAATACTCATTCAGGTCTCAGACAAAAGCATGAAACCGATATCTCATAACATAGAGAAAGGAAAGATAAGCACGAAGAAACTCCTGAAATATTTTCCGCTGGGACTGTTCTCTGCACTCATAGGAACGGTGATAGGAGCATTACCCGGAGCCGGAGGACCGGTTGCCTCGCTGATAGCATATGACCAGGCGAAGAAAACAACCAAGAATCCACCCGTACCCTTTGGTGAAGGAGCGGTTGAAGGAATAGTCGCCAGTGAATCGGCGAACAATGCATGTATAGGTGGAGCGTTGATACCGATGCTCACACTTGGAATACCCGGAGATGCGGTAACCGCAGTAATAATATCCGCTCTCTATGTGCATAATCTCCAACCCGGCCCACTTCTATTCACACAGACACCTGATCTTTTCTACACATTACTGATCGGAGGATTCATAGGATGTATCATGATACTGGTTCTTGGATTCACAATAGCACCACAACTTGCAAAGATAGTTCTGATACCCAAGAAGATATTACTGCCACTCGTGGCGATACTGTGTGTGATAGGAGCATATGCGATAAGCGGAAAAGTATACGATGTATTACTGATGATATTATTCGGATTTGCAGGATTCATAATGAAGAAGAGAGGATATTCCGTGGCACCTATGGTACTCGGACTGGTACTTGGAAAGATGATGGATGAGAACTTCAGAAGAGCCGTTTCACTCGCTCAATATGAAGATAATCCGGTGATGGCTATGTTCTCCAGCCCTATAAGCATCGTTCTCGTCTGTCTCGTTGTTCTTTCTCTTCTTTCCAATCTCCCCGCTTTTAAAAAGTTGTTCAGGGGTAAAAGAAACGGAGGAAAATAATGAAAATAAAAGCGACAAAAAATAATTTAGATGGAATTTTATCTGTCCCGGGATCAAAAAGTCACACGATAAGAGCTGTATTGATAGCCACAATGGCAAAGGGTATTTCCCACATTTATAATCCGCTTTCCAGCAGAGACTGCTTATCTTCTCTGATTGTCAGCAAGGCATTCGGTGCCGATGTAAAAAAACTGGAAAACGAGTGGGTTGTAGGAGGCGTCGGAAAAGATTTGAAGATTCCCGATGATGTTATAGACTGCGGCAATTCCGGAACTACTCTTTATTTTACTGCGGCAATGGCAAGCATAATTGATGGCGGCGCAACAGTTTTAACGGGTGATCATCAAATAAGAAAGAGACCCATAAAGATTTTGCTGGATGCGATAAACGCACTTGGAGGAGATTCTTTCACAACCAGAAATAATTCACTCGCATGTCCCGCAGTTATAAAGGGTCCTATAAAACCCGGAACGGTTACTTTCAACGGCAGAATGTCACAGTACGTGTCGGCGATGATGCTGGTATCACCATTATTGAATGGAGAAATGAATATACTACTTGAAAAGCCTTACGAAAAACCCTATCTTCAAATGACGGTGGACTGGCTTGAAAAGCAGGGAATAACGGTGGATTACGATGGTGAAAATTACAAATATTTCAAAATAAAAGGTCCGCAGGAATACAAAGCCGTAAATGAAAGGATCCCGAGTGATTGGGAAGGCGTTGCATTTCCTCTCGTTGCAGCATTGATAACCGATTCCAGGCTGGTTATAGAGGATCTGGATCTCTCAGGGAGCCAGGGAGACGCAGTCATCGTTGATATTTTGAAAGAAATGGGGGGGGATATAACCGTAGATAAGGAGAATAATTCCCTCATTGCTCAGGGAGGTAACAAACTCAGAGGAATAACCATCGATTGTATGGATATCCCGGATGCTGTTCCAGCACTTTCTGTTGCGGCAGCTTTTGCAGAAGGTGAGACAAAATTAACCGGTATCGAGATGGTAAGAGTTAAGGAAACGGACAGGGTTGCCGTTATGCAGGAAGAACTTGGTAAGATGGGTGTAAAAATCGAAGACGATGATTCCACTATGACTATTTTCGGTGGCTCAAAATTGAAAGGTGCGGAAGTCGACAGCCACGATGATCACAGGGTTGCCATGGCGCTCGCAGTAGCGGGACTCGCCGCCGATGGCGAAACTATAGTGAAGGATGCGGAATGCTGCGATGTTTCGTTCCCCGATTTCTACAATATAATGAACAAAGTGAACGCCAATTTTGAAGAAGTTTAAACTCAATTGGTTCTTTATATAAAAATGAAAAGGAGGTAATCCATATGGATTGCCTCCTTACTCTTTTAATTATACTAATTAATATTTATTGAAGAAGAACCAGTTGTTATTCAAACCGTAATTTTTAGAATAGAATTCCAACCTTCGTTCATGATCATCACTCATAGCATGCATGCAGACATCGCCTGCTTCGAGAAGGAACAGGTTCATCCTGTTGACCCTGCCATTTAAGGGTCTTGTCAAATCACTTTCAACGTAAAGTTTGAAGATCGAAATGCAGGAGAGATTTTCGGAATTATTCTCATTGATTTCGGAATAGTGATATTCGTATCCTTTTTTGAATAAGAAATTGATACCCACTTCTTCGCCATCAGGACCCAAGATAAATCCGCATAATCAAAGGAAGTATATGAATTACCATCTTTGTTCACAAATTCATTTGGATCAATGATACATTACAATCAAGAATGTATTTTTATTTATAAACTTTAATTTACAAAACATAAATTTCTTTAATACAGTTATAATAATAAATTCAGAGTTTTATGTTTTTTTAATAGTATCATATTAACAGTTTATTATTTTGGAGGGATTCTTTGTATTCTGATGATTCAGTACTTTTAGAGGCAAATAGAGAAATAGAAGAAATAAAAGCAAAGTTGGGTACATTCAAATATTCAAATAAAAGAGACATAGAAATGATAAAAAAAAACCTTTCATATGTCACCAGAATTATAATTGAACTCAACAGACATCCTTTTGATAAAAAAGAAATCTCCTTCAACGGAAAAAAATTTCTCATCATCACAAATTTGCTCAGTTGTCTCAAAGTATGGATAAATTTTGAAATAACTATTCAGAAAAACGAGTTATGAGATCACTCCTCTCTGTTTCTACTCAGTTCCTGCGAAAATCCTCCAGGATACCTTCTTTTGAGTTTCTCTATATTTAAAGTGGCTATTTCATCAAGATCCAGATCATATGCCGTCGCAAGTCCGGCAACATACCACAAAATATCTCCGATTTCTTTCTTCAGTTCTTCCAGATCTATATCGTGTCCATGAAATATTTCTTTTTTTATCATATCTATGGTTTCCCCGGATTCTCCGGAAATTCCCATCGACATGTTAACCTTCATCGATCTCTTGTCAAGATCAGGGTTTATTGTTATTGAAGCCTTTTGTTGATATTCTTTTAAATTCATAGTCCCTCCCTGTATTATCTGATTTCTTTTTCATCAAATCCATTATATTTAAAAATTTTTAAAAACAGATTATGATAAATAAATACTTATATTATATAATCTAATAAAAGTAAAATTATCTGAGCGCGAAAAATTTGAAGATCAAATATATTATATTCCTGGAGGATTCTTGATGAATAGTGTTCCGGGTGAAAACGAAAGAAAAAATATGGAAAATAAAGATTATGTAAAAAATGTGGTTATAGAGTTTGTGATGGCTGCAAGAAAGGTAATGGAAGACGAAATAGACAATGAATTTAAAAGAAAATTTCTCGAAATTATTTCAGATCTGGAAGCAACGGAAAACATAAAAGAAGAATTGAGAAAGAAGACAAACTGGTTTAAAGAAAATTCTTTTTACATAGTCAGTTTGAGAATTGATAGGACGTCTGAAATATATTGCATCTTGAGATAAATTTGTCGAAAGACCCTCACTTGTTAACATACTATTTTATCCTACGTGTTAAAATATTTTGAATAATGTTAGTCATTAGTGATTATTTTTGTTAATCAGGAAAGATTTTATGAGTAGAGATCCTATTGTAGCTTTATTAAAAAATGAGTATGAAGACCTGGAAAATGCCTTTTTATCTCTTAATCTAAGTATTGAAAGAAGAGACGTGATGCTTTTTATTGAAAATCTGAACTATATCAGGGACAGTCTTAAGTCGTTGAATGAATTTCCCGGTTCGGACGAAGAAAGGCAAAAAAATAACGAGACTATTTTCATATGTAAGAATCTGATAAATACCCTGGACAACTGGAAAAATTACATGGCAAGCGAAATACGCAAAGAAAAAAACAACAAAAGAAAAAAAACATGAAAAAGTTATCCGATACTTAAGGGTCAGTGTGTATAAAAAAACACCATATTTTGTATACTTATATTATAATTTGAGTATATTTTGTATTGACAAGAAGGCAGATGAAAAATTCAAGGGAAGATAAATTTTTAGAAGAGCTGAAACATGAAAACAAAATGTTGAGGGAACAAAAAGAGAAACTTTTATATTTAATAAGGCAGGAAAAGGCCGAGAGGATTTACCTCGAAAACCTTATAGAAAAGTTGCAGAAAAAAAAAGTAGGGACGGAAATATTTTATGATTGTGAACAAAGCCACTCCGGTAATAAAAAGCAAATTTGAAAAACTTGAAAGAAATTTCAGCGATCTTTATTTAGACAGATTTGACACAAAATATAAAGTAATATTTGACAATTTAAATTACTTAAAAATGGAAATAAGAGCGCTTCTTGACAATTCAACGGGCTCTGATGGAGAATTTTGTAATTTTGGAAAATATTACGTGATTCAAAATATGACAAATGCTCTCGAGAACTGGTACATTATTCTCTCAAAGAGAATTCTGAACAATTCATAATTTCAAACAGAATAGCTATACATCGATTTCAATTCGGCCTTCCACTGGAATATAGTATAATAGTGGGGACGAAAAGTTTTTTATTTAGTTTTTACAATATCGGGAGGGATTTCAAGTGTTCATAGCATCAAAGGATAAAGGCATAATGTTAAACCTTGAAAGATTCGAAGAAATAAAGCTGAATGATGAAAAAAATACCTTAGAATTCATAAATGCATCTTCGAGTAAGGCTAATCCAAAGATCGTTTTTCCGACCCTTGAAAAGGCCAGAGAGTGTTTTACAGCTATAAGCATGAGAATGGGCGATTCCGAATGCATGATGATAGATTCCTATCTGAAAAAAGACTGAATAATAATCGGAAAAAATGAAAAATTTTATTGAGACAATTAATTCGGATTTCGCCGCACTCAAAAAACAAGTGGAAGAGATTATATCCGGCGCATCTACAAAAGAAAGATTTATTATAAATAAAAATTTATACTACATGTTCGATTTGATAAAAAGTGTTCAACTGGAGCCGCAAACTGAAAAGGATTTGAACACTAATACAAACAAACTCTTTGCTGTAAAAAACCTCATGAATTCGCTTCAAAACTGGTATTACCTGAAAATTATTTACAGAGCTAAAAAGAAGATTAATTAGTTTTTTATTAAGTTGTATTTATAATATAATTGAAATATAAATCTTTTCAAAGCTATTTTTTAATAATATCTCTGGAGGATTGTTATGAAGAAATTTTTCGCATTATTTTTTTTATTTGTCTCTGCAATAACTCTTGGAAAGTTCTTGGTAATAGACTTTTAAGATAGAGAAATATTGAAATTCTATCTGGATGGAATCGAAAATATAAATTTCGAAGAAAACCCCGGAGAATTTCCCAATATTTCAGGTATGTGGCGTGGTAACAAAGAGATCAATGATATCATGGTTGTTGAAAACGATATTGTAGAATTCATATGTGAAAACGGATATTTGTGGACATAAAAATTGATAAAAGGGGAGATATTATTATATATTTTATATTCCGAACTCTAAACCTGTAATGTACAACAACAATTTTCTCCCTTCCTCTATTTCGGAATGGCTTTATGAAATAGTGGATGAAATGAGTTATTGGAAAATAAAACTTTCAGAAAACAGAAAAAAACTGACAGGCTGAAATACGTAATATACATCATGTAGAGTGGAGATATGATAACTTAAATAGAATCATATGAAAAGAAATACCGAATGGACATTGAACAATTGAAATAAAATTTTCAGGGAGGTAACCGACATTAAATTCATAATCAGAGAAAAGATATTTGCGATTTCAGACAAATTCACAATAAAAAACGAATCTGGTGAAGATTGCTACTTCGTTTGGGGAAAAATCCTGAGCATAGGAAATAAATTACACTTTGAAGACAAAAATGGAAAAGAAATATTCTACATAGAGCAAAAACTGTTCACGTTATTATCAGAATACAATGTATATCAAAACGGTGAGCCGATCGCAAAAATAAAAAGAAAATTTTCACTTAAACCTAAATTCGATATCTGCAGTAAGTTCGGCGAGTACAAATTAAAGGGAAATATATGGGCTCACGAATTTTCCATAGAAAAAGACGACATGCCTGTTGCCGCTGTCTCAAAAAAATGGTTCTCCTGGACAGATACCTACGGAATAGACATTTTCTATGATGACAATCAGGATTTCATAATAGCACTGGTTATAATAATTGACCAATCCATCCATGACAACAATAAATAGAACTTAGCTTCAGAATATTTCCGTCAAGTCACTTTCAAATTTCGAATAACGTTTTATTCGGATGAGTATTCACACTTTGAATTTGAATTTTTTCAAATTTTACAAATCAAAATGAAACTTCATCTTTCTCCATATAAAGCTTTTTAAAAGATTATGGATATTTTTATTTTCCCTTATACGATAATATTTTCCTAAAACTAAAAACAATTTATAGTATTTTCATGACAAAGTACGTGCGGTCAGAAAAAATTAATCAATGAAATTAAAACTTTTTCAATGCATATTGAATTTTTTATCAAAATAAAAATAGCTAAACTTCGGCAATCTCCAGGAAAATTTCAAATTTTTATTACAGCATATATATTTATCCCTCCCAAAAATAGAAGGATACAGCTTTTAGAAAATTATACGAATTAACTTCAAAGAATATTTTTTTAGCATTTAAGCTAGTTCCAGCTATTCTATATTTATTAATACCTTTATTTTTTTTCATAATATAAAACATTTTTTCATCTTATCACCCTCAAATAGCGATATTTTTGTATATTAATACGATAATTTTTTTGTATTTAAAGAATTTTTTTATAATAACTAAAAAATCTTTATTTTTTACTTGACAAATATGAGTTTAATATGATATATTATTACCAAGCAAGGAAAATTTAAACAAGGAGGTGAGTATTTATGAAAAACAAAGAGAGATCTGCAGCAGAAATTCAAAGAAATATTGAAAATGTTAAGAGTATTCAAATCATGAAGAATTATTTCAGGTTAGTTTAATTTAAAGGGGGAAAATCTCTATGAGTAAGAAGTATTACAAGGCTGCTTCAGAAATAGAGAAAAGTATCAAAGAGATAAAAGGGAAAGTTTTATTGAAAAGAACGAAATTGAGTTCGAACTTCATTTGATCAATTATAAGGAAGAAAAATGAACGGCAAGTCGTAAGAATTTATAAAACCAGCTTATTAAAAGTGGAGATAATGTGGGAGGTCAGCTTAAGATGAATTTCAGGAACAAAAGAGAATTGATGGATTTGTTGATTAAACAGAAGGAAAATAATGATTACAGGGGTTTCAGCATCAAGAGGAGGGGAGAGTATTATGTATAAAAGAAGGAAAAGTGATCCTTCGTCCATAGAAAAAAAGATAAGTGCCATAAAAAGAAAAGTTATAATGAAAAATCCCGAAATAATCAATATCTGAATATAGATGTGATCATGGTGAAGAAAGATGTGAAGATACATTTAATTAGCAGAAAACCGGGATTTAGAAGGGGTCTAAAATACAACGAAGATTGGATGTGCTAAATTGAAAAACGGAAAATTGAATACTGAATAAAAGGGGTTCGAAATTTCATATTATCGAACCCTCTTTTTTTGATAAATTTTACACATATTCAATCCACTTTTCTCCTCCTTGCACGAAGTTTTTGAAGGTTTCTCGCTTTCCATAAAATTGCTGTTCCGGATAATGTTCCTATTCCAACGATAAGATACATGGCTTTCGCACCTAATTCATCCAGACCCACTCCAATAAACGGCGAAAAAATTGCAAAGAATAGATTGCCACTGAGACTGACGATCGAAATAACAGTTGCACGGTACCTGTCCGAAACCTGATTGTTTATATAGAAATTCATAACAGGCCTGTATAAACCTCTTGAAATTTGCCCCAGAGCGATCAGACCCATTCCAAAAAATCCGAAGAAGAGCAAAGGCAACAAAAATGAAAGTCCCAAGATCATTCCCAGAAACACTATTATCTTTCTCTGTCTTTTATTTTCAAACTTTTTTATCAGTATTCTGGATGAAACCGCACAGACAACGTTGTAAGCGAAAAAAATCATCCCATACCAGGCGATATCTATTCCAATTCCCTTGAAATAGGGCTCATAAAGCCAATAACTTATTCTGATGGAAAATCCCACTATCGCAGCTGCATACAGCGCCCACCTGATTCTTGGATTCTTCAGAGATATTTTAAATCCTTCGATCATATGTCTGAAATAGGAATTGTCGTTTTTTTCTATCTTTACAGGTTCTATAAAGGCAATTGAAATAACACCCGCCGCGAGCATAAACAAAAAGGAAACATAAAATGGGAGATTCGGCGAAACGGTGTAAAGCAAACTGCTGCTTATCGAACCAACAGCCTGCCCAATGTAGATATTAAAAAACACCTTTGTTTCTATCCTCTGATATTCATCTTTTCTGTTTATAGACATCAGAGATTCGTACAGAATTGCCGAATCCGATCCGGAGCTGAATGTGAGACCGATTCCAAAAAGTGTTTCTGCGAGAGCAAAATATATAAAATCCCATTGAGTTATATAAAACAGCAATCCAACAACCATAAAAATACTGCTCAAGACGAGAGAGAATTTTCTTGATACTTTATCCGCAATTACTCCCGTCGGTACTTCAAAAATAAAAACAGAAAGCGCGGATATGGATTGAAGGAGTAAAATTTCGGAATAATTCAACCCCTTATAAAGCATGAACGGTACCAGTATTGGTCCGATAATCAACATGTTCTGACAGAATTTAAAATATCCGTATATTTTCAGATTTCTTTCCAGTGAACTCATTCTTTATACCTCCAAAAAAAAGGATGGCCGAAGCCATCCTGTACACTCTGGGAAAAATATCTACAATTCATATTTTCGTAGCAAATCGTCCAAAGCCTCTCTGAGTAAAGATGACTCAGTTCTTTCAAGTATTTTTGATAATTTTGTAAGACCTTCCAATTCGGATTTCAGATAGTAACTCGATTTCAAAACCATTTTCTGTTCTCTTTCAATTGGGGCAAAGGTTATGGTGTTCCTGCCTGCCTGCTTGCTGTTCCTCAATCCTTCCGATAAAATGTTCATCATTTTCTCGATACTGGTGGCGTTCCTGTTCAGTTCCCCGACAGTACCGCTTATGGTAAAGGTCACCCATTTATCGGAGTAGGTTATATGACTGGCGGCTATGGTTTTCTTTATTTCCTGTAGTTCCATAAATAAACTTTCTAAAGAACAATCCGTGGTATAAACAAAATATTCATCGCTGAATCTTTTGAACTTAACATTTTCGGGGAGATTTTTTTTCAATATATCTTCGACGAATTCGAGAATCCTGTCTCCACAGTCCCTTCCGTATTGATCGTTTAAATTTTTGAAAAAATCTATATCGAGATCCCCTATAACCAGGGTTCCGTTTTCGGATATTTTTATTAATTCCTCTTTAAAATTGTCAAAATAATTGTTAATTATCACTATACACACCTCTCTGTATATTTATATATGTATATGTATATCATAATATGTATATGAAAGTCAAGCGTTTCAAAAAAATTTGTTATGCAGTAACAAGAAGAGAATAGAAAATCATATATCGATTTATATAACGCATTATATAAACCGATTTTTATTGTCATTTTATAGAGATTCAATTTTTCCCTCTAATCACTCATTCAAAAATGTGCTATATTTTATATATAGAGTTTTTGCGAATTGCTCATTTACTATCTCTTTATTATCTTAATTTGACAAAAAATTGAATAGTCTTTTACTGAGGAGGATTATGAAATCGAATGATGCTCCAATTGTGATGTTCACTGAAGAGGTGGAAAATGATAAAAAGTATCTATAGGAATTATAAGAAAAAGATTGTCTTTTCATTCATCATGGCAACACTGGTATCTCTGTCTATCATTCCCTATCCCTTTGTTATGAAAATGTTTATCGACACCGTCATCCCAAATAAAGATATGAATGAAATCCTGATGTGGTCCGGTGTAATGCTGGGGATTATTATCATCAGAATCATCGCCAATTTCTTTCAGAATTACACGCTGGCGAAAGTTGAAGGGAATTTTGAAAGAGATTTAAAACTGACTATCTTTAAAAAAATCATGAAGTTGCCGATGTCTTTTTTCGTGAACAATGATAGCGGTTCATTGATGTCAAGGGTTCTGAACGACTCTGCCAACAGTTCTGGTCTTTTCAGGGATTATTATCTCGTCAATGGCAAAGGAAAGTCAGAAGATGTCTTCCGTTTTTGCAGAATGTTCTAAAGAACTTAAAGAGAGCCTGGACGCAGTTGAGACGGTTAAAGTGGATAATCTCTATACAAGAGTGGGAAAAAATTTCAAAAGAGCGATCGACAATTATCTGAAAATAAACGTCAACATAAACAAATACGGCGCATTTGCAGGAGGATTCATGACCGGAATCGTTTCATTCGCACCGGTAATCGTCTTTATTTTCGGAACCTTCAGGGTAATAAACAATCAAACGAGTATTGGAAATCTGGTCGCAATAAGTTCCCTGATAATTTATCTGTTCAGCCCGCTTCAGGAAATCGCCATGGCGAAGATAAAGATGCAGAGACCAAGGGCCATGTGGGAAAAGATAAATTCTCTGCTCAATGAAAGAGAAGAAGATCTGTCTGGAACGGACATGAATGGTTATGATTTGAAACTGGTAGATATCAGTTTCGCCTACAATGGCAAAGACAACATCTTCAAAAATATGAACCTATCTGTAGATTCGGGAAAAATGATCGGAATAGCTGGTAAAACGGGAAGCGGGAAAAGCACTTTATACAAGCTGATTTCGAAATTTTACGATATAGACAGCGGAAATTTTTATATAGACGGAAAAGATTCAAAATCCGTTTCAACGAAAGAATTGAGAAAAAAGATCGCATATGTCAACAGGAATACGTATATCTTCAATGACAGTGTTCGGGAAAATATCACACTCGGAAAAGAGATTTCTGAACCAAAGATAACTGAGGCACTCAGAATAGCCTGTCTGGACGATACTTTCAAACCGGAATCACTTGTGGGTAGTGAAGGGAAGGCAATATCCGATGGCCAGAGGGTCAGACTGGCGATAGCCAGGGCGGTGATCAAGAATCCTTCGATCTTTTTGATCGATGAAGCTTTGAGTACACTGGACCCTTCTACAGAAGCCAGAATCATTAAGAATCTCAGAAACCATTTTCCTGATTCCACCTTTGTCGTTATTTCACACAGGGATTCCATTTTTAAATATATGGATCAGATTTTTATTCTTCAGGATGAAAAATTTTCGATGGGCTATTCTTTTGAAAATGTGCGTGATTCGGAAACCTTTAAACAACTGTTTTCTTCCGTATAGTAAATACAATAGAGTGATAACCGGAGAGAATAAAAGGTTTGGAAAGAGACTTGAAACAGTGTGATTTTCTATTTTTTGAATATCATTTCACCGGGTATGAACCTGGAAAAAATAAATTTATGAGTATTGATTTAAAGTGTGAATCGAAACAAAACAGAATTTGTAAAGCGAGGGAATGAATTGTATAACGGAACTATGAAAAGAAACTTTGTACTCTTCCTCTCGGGGAGATTTGTCTCATTGATGGGTTCTGAAATCCAGAGAATCGCTATCCCTCTTTTCATCCTTCAGCTCACCGGGTCGGGGACAATGATGGGATTGTTTCTGATGTTCTCAACTATTCCGTCACTCGTTTTTCTTCCCTTTGCCGGAGTGATTGGAGACAGGGTGAACAAGAAGAACGCTATGATCATCTGTGATTTTCTCAATGGAAGTATAATTCTGATCATGGCCTATCTCACACATATACAGGTGATCACTTTCGAAATACTATTGATTCTGCAAATTCCAATGGCCGTTATTTCCTCATTCTTTGGAGTTGCCACTTCTTCGTTTCTGCCTCAGATAATCGAACGAAAGAACATTCTGAGAGCGAATTCCATCAAAAGTGCCCTGGATAACGTAGCCTCGATTGCCGGTCCTTCCATTGCCGGATTGCTCTTCGGTTTTGCGGGTATCGAAACCGTCTTCATTCTGAATGCCTTTTCATATATCATTTCCGCAATAAGTGAAATTTTCATTTCTTACAAACACACGAAACCGGAACCGTTCAAAGGCAACATCATAAAAATGTTTCTCATGCAGACCCGGGAAGGCCTTGTATACATAAAAAATGACAGACAACTGGTTCTGTTGCTTCTCTTCGGCGGAGTTATCCTGAATTTTCTCATCGCGCCGTTTATAGGTGTTATAGTTCCATACGTATCGCGTCAGGTTCTGAATTTCTCATCCACTCAGTTCGGATTGCTCGAATCGATTGCTAGTATCGGGGTTCTTTCTTCATCCGTTCTGATCGCATTCCTTTCAAAAAATATAAAGAACAAAACACTGTTTTCAGTTGGAATGGTTGCCCAGAGTGTTGCACTCATATCCTATTCGATCGTCGTTTTCCCCACTGTCAGAAATTCATCCCTCTTATCGCCACTGGTAATATTCATACTCATCTCCGCCTGCATTTTCCTGTACAGATTCTTCAACAGCATCGTGTCCATTCCTCTGATGAGCCACCTTCAGACCACCGTGAAGGAATCCATGCTGTCAAGATTCTTTGCACTTCTGGCATTGTTCAAGAACATCACGGTTCCCGTTGGAATGGCATTGTTCGGATTTTTACTGGATAAAGTTCAACCACATATTTTACTGTCCGTTTTGAGTGTCTCCGGATTGCTTATTTCACTGGTCTTTATAAGAAAAATCGAATTGAAACAATAACTTTAAAGAAAGTCAGATTCACTGATGTAATTCTGACAAGTTAAAAGAGAAGCTGTGAATGGAGAATTGAGAAATATAAAATTGAGAACAGATAAGAAAAAATAGCGAAAACAAAAGCCGGAAATAAATATTTTTTTCTTTTTATTATCCGTTTCAGGTTGTTCATCCTCTTCCTTTAATATTCAGCCGTCGTTATTGTTAGCCTGTCGCTAATTATTTTTCAGGGTATTCATGTTATATAATTTAAATATAATTAAGAACACAAGGCAGTGGTTTTTGCGGAAGAACACTACATACAGACAACCGGCGGGAGAATATGGAGCTGTGTTTATGGAAAAGAGAAAGAAAAAACGCCTCTTCTGGTCGTTCGCTGGAGTCCGGGATTTTTAACAATGATGAATACCATCGAAGACTTTTCGAGTGATAGACTCGTTTGTTTCTACGATCAACAGGGAAGCGGGAAATCCGACAGAGTAAAAGATAAAAATTATTATTCCCTTGAAAATTTCATCGATGAACTGGATGTTGTTCGGGAAAAACTGAAACTCGATGAAGTCATTATGATGCCTTTTTCATGGGGAACATCTCTTATCTACTCATACCTTTTGCAAAAAAAGCCTGTCGGAGTGAAAAAACTGATACTCCCCCTGTCGCATGTTAAGTTCTTCGATGTGGAAAAGGGCCCAGAAGGAGAATATCAAAAAAATGCCTCGAAATATAAGATAAGCTATTTATGAGGGCGAAAGGAACTCCGAATATGATGAGAAATATCAGGAAGCGATGATGGAGTATTACAAAAAAGATGTCTGCAGAATGGACCCGCGGCCCGATTGAACGTGGCTCTCTCAAAAATGAACAAAAATGTTTATCACACTATGTGGGAGCCGAGTGAATTCAAAATAACGGGAAAACTTAAAAATTACGACATCTATAACCGGTTGGAGCAAATAAATATACCCGTTTTGCTTATCTGTGGCGACATAGATTAAGCAGGTGTAAAAACGACCAAAGATTATCAGATGGCTTTTCCAGAGGCCTTTCTTGCTGTCATCACAAATTCGGCTCACATGCATCAGATAGAACAGCCGAAATATACAAAACGGTTGTAAAAAATTTCCTGGATGATGCCTGATAAAATACGTGATCTGATTTTTATTACGGAATGGGAGCACTATTAATTTTCTGAAAACCTACATTCAATGGAGTTATCACGAGTCAATAATTGTTATATTATTTTTATTTTCCACCGACTGTGGAAATTTTGAAGGAGTGAAAAGATTGAACGATTTAAAAACCGAACGTCTTGTGATAAGAAAATTTGAAGAGGCCGACGCTAAGGATTTATATGAATATTTATCCGATGAAGAAGTCGTCAGATTCGAACCTTATAAACCATTTTCAAGAGAAGACGCTCACAGAGAAGCCGGAAGACGGGCGAAAGATGAAACTTTTCTCGCTGTCTGCCTTCATAACGGAAAACTGATAGGAAACCTGTATTTTGCAAAAGGTGCGTTCGATACGTGGAAAGCTGGTTATGTATTCAACAGAAATTACTGGGGAAGGGGCTATGCAACGGAAGGTTTGAAGGAAATCATGAAATACGCTTTTGAAAATCTGTCTGCGCATCGAATTGTGGCGATGTGTGATCCCAGGAATACAAAATCCTGGCGTTTGCTTGAGAGAGTAGGTATGCGCAGAGAGGGAACACTACTGCAAAATGTTTACTTCTTTGTTGATGAAAATAACGAACCAATCTGGAAAGATACCTATGAATATGCGATATTGAAAACGGAATTTATGGACAAACAGAAAATAAAGAAATAGTGCATAATTTTTTAGTGTATAGTACTTAAAAAAGAGGAGAAGAGAGGAGAATAACAGGCTCTATCTCAAGTATGAATAAAATTTTTCTCTCTTTCTTCCCAAATTATTATTCCAATTCATCTTGTATGGATCATACTTATCGTAAAATAATGATTTCAGTCAGATTTTTCTGGCCACTTATTATTGCAAACTATTCATTGTATAATTTTTTTGCGATAATGGTTTAAGGGAGGAGAAAAAATGGATATTTTCGATGCCATAAATACACGCAGGAGTATAAGGGATTTTTCAGAAAAGCCTGTGGATGGAGAAACATTGAAAAAATTGATTTGTGCCGCTTTGAAAGCGCCATCTAACGATCACATGAGAAAATGGTATTTCATAAGTGTTTCCGATGCCCGGGAAAGGGAGACTCTGGTTGATGCATCAGGAGAATTCGATTCCGGGGCCAGGAAGAAAATAGATGGAATCATAAAAAGAATGGGACTCACCGACAAACTTCAGGCAGAAATGTACAGAGATGCTATCCCCAAGCAGATGAAGATGCTTCTGGAAGCCCCCGTGCTTCTTATTCCCGTTTACTACAGCAAAAAGAAAGTCGGTTCGATGAAAAATGAATTTGAGATGAATTATACGGTGTCTATCTGGATGGCTATAGAAAATCTTCTGCTGGCCGCTGCAAGCTTCGGAATTTTTGGCGTTACCTGCGTCCCACGCAATACAGGAGAACTGAAAAAGATCCTTCAGATACCTCAGAATTACGAAATAGCGTGTTTTCTCCCCATTGGGTACCCCGCAGAAGACGTTTATAAACCTGCACAGCACGTTGTGAAGGTTGAAGATCATTTGATGTACGGAAAGTTCAGAATATCTCAGGATAACGGAAAATAATTCTTTTCAGGTTTTATCTTTTGATCGCATCTGTTTCTAAAACATGCACGGGTCATGGATTTTTGAAGTAGAAAACCATCCCGATATCAATCGAAAATGGTCAACAAGTCGATAGAAGGTATCATCTTCAAAATGAATTCATAGTACCGAGAGAATATGGGCAGGCATCTCTGCATTTATGACACTTGATTTTCCAGTTTCCTTTTCCCTCGCTTCCAAAAGCGTATTTCGAGCAGGCAAGCTGGTTCATTTCCGGTTCGCCGACCGCTCCAACGGGACATGCTTCGACACACAGATTGCAATTGTCACAGATATTATTCCGAATCGGTTTATCGGCCTCCAGTTCAATTTCTGTTAAAACAACACTCAACCAGACCATATTTCCGAATTCCGGAGTTATCAGCAGGGTGTTTTTTCCTATGGTTCCCAGCCCTGCAGCCTGCGCACAATGTTTGGCAGACACGATATTCCTGTATCTGTCGGTATTTTCATCATATTCAGTCGGTCCAATCGTGCCTGTGGGAACTGCTACGATTCCTTTCCTTTCAAGATCGGTACAAAATTGCACGGCCATTTTGTCCATTCTGTCGGATAATATATTTCTTACGACAGTATATGGTACGGTCGTATTGCACAGGAGTGTCCCCACAAGAAATCTATTCGCGAAAACAATGACGGATTTACATGTCGGCAGCACATCTTTCGGGCAAAATCCCTCCGGAGAATCATCTAAACTATCGGCGTCGGCAATTCCGCACAAGTCGGCTCCCAAACTAAACAAACGTTCTTTCACTTCTTTGGAATTCATGAGATCATCTCCTGTTTTCAAAAATAAACGCAAATTCTTACAAATTCACGTTTACGCACATCAATTATAACTTATTTTATGGAAATGTAGTAATCGACACGATTTTCTTTTTCATTAATCGCTTCGTAGTCGGATGTATCGGCGAGCTCTAATCCGGATTTCGGAAGCCAGATACCGTCAATATAATCATATACTTGCATATTTAATGTTTCTCCGTTCAATGTCCCACTTTTTCCATCATAACTGAAAACTACATACTTCGCCTTGGGGATAATTTTCTTAATCATACCTTTTGGTACCTTTCCATATCCGGGTACTTCAGCGCAAAAATAATAAGTGTAATTGATCTCGTTGTCTTCTTTCTGAATATCTTCCGGATTATAATCGTATGCTGCGTAATACAACTCAGGATTTATCCTGTTTTCAATAAATTTTGACATTTCTTTGAACTCTTTTCTCACCTTCTGCAAAAGTCCGTACTTTATACTTTCACTCTGGTTGATCTTTCTAGCGATACCTAAAAACAGTTTTTCATCTTTGCAAATAATTTCCGGTTTCAATGTTATCACCCCATTTTCTTTACTTTTTGAAAGCAAATTGATTTTTTCAAACAGGTGTGGTTCCACATGAATTTTACGAAAACTACTCGGCGGCGCGCCATATACCGACTTAAAAGTTCTGGTGAATACCTCATGTGATTCAAAACCATTTTTAAAAGCTATTTCTGTTATACTTGTCTCCGTAGTTATCACATCAAACATAGCCTTGCTCAATTTTCTCCTTCGTATATACTCCCTCACAGAACAACCGACGATGGGACCGAATATCCTGTAAAAATGAGGGATAGAATAACCAGCTATTTTTGCAATTTGCTCCAGCTCAATATCCTTTTCCAGATTGTCTTCAATGTAATCGATTGCCTTCTGAAGATTGATGTAATAACTCAAAACGACCTCTCCTTTTTGCTTTCTGGATAAATATTAAATTATCGAAGTGAGAAATACTTGACGTTCCTTATCATCTTTTATTGGTATGACAAATAAACAGAATCCTGAAAGTCGGATTTTTCTCTTTTATTATATAATGGGCTTTCGAATAGACAAAAATGAATTTTCCAATGCAGCCGTTTCGATATAAAGAATTATAATTTTAAAATTTACAACCGGGCCACTCATGAATTTTCTTATCTCGAACCCTGATCACCGTAACCCTGCATAGCCCGGATGATTGCGTTTCTTTCTTCAACCAGATCGTAATCTGTGAGACTTCTTTCATCCTTTGGTTTTTTCAAATGGGATTCTCTGTTTACCTTTGTTGGCCTGTCGGACAGTAGTATAACCCTATCACCGAGTAAAAGTGCTTCATCGATTTCATGAGTTACAAAAATAATCGTTTTTTTCGTACTGTTCCAGAGTGTAAGCAGATAGCATATCATACTTATTCTTAAGTTATAATCAAGAGATTTAAATGGCTCATCCATCAACAGCAGATCGGCTTCATAATTAAAGGCCCTCGCAAGAGAGCATCTCTGCCTCATTCCGCCACTTAACTCAGAGGGATAAAATTTTTCAAATCCTTTCAATCCAACTTTTTCAATCAATTCCATGCAATACGCATGAGAACTTCTTTTATTAACCACGCGTATGTTCTGGTATACATCTCTCCATGGTAAAAGCCTGTCTTCCTGAAATACATAGCTTGTATTTTTACTGTTATTTACTATTTCACCACTCGAAGGATCTGTGAGCCCTGAAATGATATTCAGTATTGTAGATTTTCCGCACCCCGAGGGCCCTATTATACACACAATTTCTTTTTCGGCCACTTTCAGATTCAAATTGCGCAGAACATTTATATCTCCAAAATGTTTTTCAACGTTCAGAATCTTAAGTATTATTTTATCTGTCATAATTTCTTCGCCTTGGTTTCAATTCGAATAACCTGGAAGTGATTTTTTGAAAAATAAAACAAAGCAAGACGACAACAATTCCCCATGCGAACACCATATTTGTTTCAAGATTCACTCTGGCATCAGTAATTTGTGCTCCAAGTCCTGTACTGGCACTCAACACTTCGCCCATAACAACCATTTTCCAGCCAAAACTAAAGACTGTTATCAAGCCTGCCTTAAAGTAGGCCCCCAATGATGGCAACACAATTTCAGTGATCATTTCTTTATGTGTGAACTTAAACGCCTTTCCCATTTCGATCAGTTTGGGATCGATGTTTTCAAATCCTTCCTTTATGGTTACCGCCATAACCGGTGAACTACCTATAAAAACTATAAATATAGTTGTTTTCCCGTTCAATCCGAACCAGATCATTGCGACCGTCATATATAGAATGGGCGGAATCGCCTGAATAATATATACGATAGGCTCAAATAAGTTTTTTAATCTTTTATTATTTCCCATCAAGATTCCAAATATAGTACCGACCAGTATTGATAACAGTAACGCTATTACTAGTCTTTGAAGAGTTACAATCACTTCCGGCCAGAGTTTACCACTCTGGATTATGGCAAGCAACGATTGAAAAGTCAGGATAGGGCCGGGGAGGATTAACGGTGGATAAATCAATGATAATGTCTGCCAGACCAGTAAAAGAAAACCCAGGGACCACAATAACCCCAAGTTAAGTTTCTTCTTTTCATGCAAACCCGTAATACTCCTCAATCTATTTTCATTTTTATTATTTTTATCGGGCAATATTTTCACTCAAAGTATTCCTTTCGTTTTATATCGATTTTTCAAATATTAAAAAAGGAGAGGGGCGAAAGCCCCTTTTGCTATTCAGGTATATAAAAGAAGTCGTTATCAGGCATTTTATTTCCGATGCTTTCCGGTTTCAATTCATATAAAACACTACAGTATCTCTCAACATCATTCTTAACATCGGCCGCAGATTCATACTCAAAGCAAAAACCAGGCATAGCATCTGCGATCAGCTCAGCGTTTGCATTAAGATAGGCATTCGCAAGTTTCCCCGCTTCTTCAGGATTTTCAATTACCCATTCAATGGCACCGGATAATTTTTCATCGAAATTCAACACGATATCTTTGTTTTTACTCAAATACGTGGAATTGGCAACACTGCAATTGCCGGGCATAGAATACTTTTCCCCCTGGGTTAATTCCCAGTCTCTGGAAAATTCCGAGATAACTCTGTAATCTTTCACCTTTTTCAGGTTCAATGAAACATATGGTTGTGCATCTATAGCATATTTAATTCTTCCCAATGCGATTAACTGCGCAATTTCAATATGTGACGAGTAAACAACTTCAATATTTTTCCCGATTTCCAACCCATTTTGACTTAAAAAATACTGCGTTAAAATATCCGGAATTGAACCTCTGGCCGGTACATAAAGTTCTTTACCTTCAAGATCTTCCCAATCAAAACAATCGGGATCCGTCGTACTCAGATACGTTCCTCCCCAGTTAAATACGTTGAGCAATTTAACATCAATACCTTTATTATAAAGATTAACCGCAGTATGTGTCGGAACAATCAAAACAGCATAATTTTTGCCTGAAGCCAGTGTTACCATAGCTTCCATAGTGCTATAGAACTGAAGATCAATTTCAATATTTTTACCCATACAATTACTTTCAACCATTTTTAAAATTGGAATTGCCGCTGGTGATTTAGGTGCTACAACGGTCATAATTGTTTTTGCGTTTAAACTACTTTGGGCAAAGACTGTAAAAAAACCGATACAAAATATGAATATTAATTCAAGTACTTTCTTTTTCATCTTCTTCCTCCAATTGATATTGACATGCATTTTCAATTACGTTATATTAATGATAATATATATTTATCGGAGCTACTGTATCTACAGATACACCAATGAAATTTATGGGGGAAACAAATGAATGAAATTATTGAGGCATTATCTCGCTGTGCAATATTTAAAGGGGTAGATAGGAAAATAATACAAAACAGTATTTTGGATGCCGAATATCACATCAAACAATATGATAAAAATGAATTCATATGCATCGAAGATCAATTTTCGGATTATATAGGTATAATAATTTTTGGCAGTGTTGAAATACAAAAAGTTTTTCCATCAGGGAATAATGTATGTTTTTTTTATAGAGATAAAGGTAATATGTTTGGAGGCGCGGTCGTTTTTTCCAGCGAAACTTTATATCCCTGCGATGTATTTTCAAGGGATAAAAGTAAAATTCTGTTTCTTAATAAGAACAGTATTTTTGAAATGTGCAAAAATTCTTTAATTGCTGAAAATTTACTGAAATCCTTTGCTAACAGTGTTTTTTATTTTGAAAAACGGTTAGAACTCTTTTCGTACTCATCCATCCAGAGGAAAATCGCTTTCTTCTTACTCGACAATATGAAAACAACTGGTGATAACGTAATCCACTTACCCTTTTCAAAAAAAACTTGGGCAGAATATTTGAATGTATCCCGACCATCGTTGTATAGAGAATTGAAAAAACTTGACGATGATCAGGCAATCGAAATAAACAAAAATAATATCTCTATTCTGAACAAACAAAAACTTGAGAATCTGCTTCAACAATAGTCATTTCTGATTCCTGCACTTTTTACACAGTCCAAAAAATTTCAGACAATGATCTTTTATCTCAAAATCATAATCGTGTAAAATCTGTCGCTCCAGATCCTTCAGCAGATCATTTTTTATATCCGTTACGGAACCACATTTAGTACATATCAGATGATGATGTGCATGGTTTTCATCGGGGCTAAAAAGTTCGTATCTGGTAAAACCGTCGTCCAGATTCACCTTTCGGACAAATTTCATCTTTTCCAGCACGATTAATGTTCTATAAACAGTGGACTGGCCGATATCAATTTTCTTCTTCTTTAAATATTCGCATATGTCTTCGCTGCTTAAATGCAAATCCGGATTTTCTAATAAAACATCCAGTATCAATCGGCGTTGATCGGTGTATTTATATCCAAATTTATGAAATTTCTCTTTGATGTTCGATGTTTCAAGTTCATCCTTCATAGTATCAACCCCTCGGACAGCATTATTGATAAATTGATAATACAAATCAAGTTCATTATACTTCAAATGGGGGTAAAATCAACAAATTACATCTGAAAAACTTGAAATGATTAAAAATAAGATCGTGAAATAGAGAGATTATGGTGGTATGATAAAAAAAGGAGCGATGATTATGACTCCTAACACTTATATTATTTCTGACTGAATTATAAAATAAAGTAAACGTTTCGGCAAAAATATTTTTATATATTGTGTTTATTTTAAAATGATCAATAATGTTTTTACAGAAATAATGAACGTATAAAAACAAAAAAGGAGGTTTCTTGTGAAAGTATATAAATCTATGTTTCTGGAAAATAAACGGGATCTGTTGAAAAAACTTATCGGCTCATTAAAAAATGATTTCCCCTACGTATCGGTTCTTGGGACGGATGTGAATGGAAAACAATACAGAGTCACAACAACCGGTATCTCTGTTGGTGATTCACGGTGGATGGAAAGAGGATTCGTGGTCAGGGTTCATGATGGGACGGGTTATTTTGAATATTCATTCAATGAAATCGATGAAGACTCCCTTCAGACGATTTCAGAAACAATAAAAAGCAGGGCACGATTTTTCAGAGAGAAAATGAACTCTCTGGGAATTGAAGCGGTTCATGCTCCCCTTTTAAAGGAAGCCGAAGAGAAAATTGATTTCGAAGACAGCGTAGAAGCACTCCCGGATTCATGTTCCCCCGGTGAGATAATCGATCGTCTTTCAAAAATGAAAGACAGAGCCCACGCTCTGTCGAATGAAGTGATCAACGTCATGACGGTAATAGAAAATGTCAATGTACAAAAATTATTTCTATCGGGCAAAAAAGAACTCTCTCAATCCTATATCTGGTCCCAGGGCTATTTATATGTAGTAGCAAGACGCGATAAGAAAACAAAATACGGGATAAAGAGTTTTTCGGGTTTGAAAGGGCTTGAACTTCTGGATGAAATGGAATCATGTGTTGACGGAGTAGTTGAAAACGCACACATGCTGTTATCAGCCGAAAGAATTGAACCGGGTGTATATGATGTGGTCTGTTCACCAAGTGTAGCTGGTCTGATCGCTCACGAAGCGTTCGGTCATGGTGTGGAGATGGACATGTTCGTAAAGGAACGTGCAAAGGCGGTTGAATACCTTGGAAAGGAAGTCGCTTCGGAACTCGTGACCATGCATGATGGTGCTGCGGGAGTGAGGGAAGTTTCTTCATACGCTTTCGATGATGAGGGAACCCCGGCCAAAGATACGATTATTATCGATAAAGGAATTTTAAAGCGAGGCATTTCAGACATCATCTCCGCTTCAGTTCTCGATTCGCAATCAACGGGAAACGGAAAGAGAGAATCCTTCGAAAGAAAAGCATATGCGAGGATGACGAATACCTATTTTTCTCCGGGAAAAGATAAACTGGAAGATATGATCGCGTCGATAGACTACGGTTTCCTCCTCGAAGATTATTACAGTGGAATGGAAGATCCGAAGAACTGGGGAATACAATGTGTTATAGCATATGGAAAAGAGATAAAAAACGGAAAATTCACCGGGAAAGTCGTTTCCCCGGTTATGATGACAGGTTATGTTCCGACACTTTTAAAATCTATTTCAATGGTTTCAGATGACTTCGAGTTATCGGGGTCGGGTGCCTGTGGCAAGGGCCATAAAGAGGCTGTAAAAGTTTCCGCAGGGGGACCTTACATAAAGGCAAAAGCGAGGTTGGGATAATGATTGAAAAAATAATTAAATTACTTAAAACGGCCGGTATTACATGCTGGAAATTAAAAGATGATCTTGTTGAAAGCGAGGAATTCTTTTTCATAAAGACTAAGACTGATATCGGAAGGGCGAAAAAGGTGAAGAAGTTCGAGCTGACCGTATACAAAGATTTTGAAGAAAACGGGGAAAAATACAGAGGCAGTTCCACAGTCAGCCTCTCACCTATGATGAATCTTGACGAACTCAAGGATTCGATAAAAGGTGCCGTTATGGCAGCGGGATTTGTAAAGAACCCCTGGTATCCGATTGTACCTCCGTACTCCGAAAACTTCTTGTCACCGGAATACGAACTCGAAGACCTTTCTTACGGTGTGGTCGATGCAATTATGAGGCAAAAGGTTCACTCATCTGCATGGATCAACTCTGCTGAAGCGTTTATTTCCAGGAATACATCCAGAATTATGAATTCCGAAGGGCTCGATGTTTCGTTTTCAAGATATAAGACTTATATAGAGACCATAGTCAGTGGCTCGGGGAAAGAAGAAGTTGAGCTTTACGACCAGTTTCTTATGTCTGTTCCCAAAAATGAAATGATAAAGAAAAGAATTTCGAAAATGCTCAATCTGGTCGAAGAAAGATCTAATGCAACTCCCACACCTTCGGTCAAAACCATTCCTGTTATCCTTACCGGTGAACCTGTTAAAGAGGTTATGAGATATTATTTAATGCAGACAAACGTTGATCAAAAATACAATAAAATATCTGAGGCCACTATTGGACAACCGGTTCAGGGAAAAGAGGTCGGAGATAAAATCACTCTCTATATTCTGCCCGAAATCGAAAATTCATTTCAAGGTAGACCAGTCGATAACGATGGTTTCAAAATAATATCAAAAAAGATTTTAGATAACAGTGTTTTGAAAAATTACTGGGGTAATCTTAGATACTCCTATTATCTGGGTGTGAATCCTACAGGAAGAACTGTGAATTTCAAAGTTTCCCCGGGAAGTCTTTCCGCAAATGAAATGCGCGAAAACAGACATCTTGAGGTAACCCATTTTTCGGCGGTTGGTGTTGACGAAACAACAGGAGATTTCGGTGGTGAGATCAGACTCGGATGGTACTTCGATGGTTCAAAAAGGATTCCCGTCCACGGAGGTTCCGTAACAGGAAATCTCAAAGATCTGAAATCACTTTATCTTTCAAAGGAAACTGATCTTGAAAGTTATTATTTTGGCCCAAGTTCTTTACTGGTAGAAGGTCTTAACGTTTCAGGCGAGTAAGTCAAGATATCCATTCCGGTTAGGTTGTAGAATGAAATTCACATTTGTTGGAGGTGTATTTTATGAAAAAAGTCGCGGTGTTGATTTAAGATCATTTCTGCAATTTTGAATTTCCTGTGGCGCTTGAAATGCTTTCAATGACGGTGAAACCGATTACCGTGTCCGCTAAAATGTCAGAACCTGTAAAAAGTGAAGAGGGTCCGCCATTGATTGCGGATAAAACATTAGGCGAGCTGGAAATCGAAGAATATGATGCGTCGCTTCTAACCGGTTTGGTGGATATCAGAGAAGCCGTTGGGGATGAAAAGATAATAAAATTCGTCAAAGAATTCGATAAAAAGGAGATTATTATCGGGGCCATTTCAATCGCACCGGTTTTGCTGCTGCGCACTCCCGCTCAGGGGAAAAATATTTATGGCTGGCTGGAATGATAACCTGAAAAATCCTGTGCCCGAAGGTTTCCTCAGAGACGGAAACATTATAACTTCGGTGTCTTACAATTTTATAAAATGAGCATTTGCCTTTGGAAAAGCAATAGGTATCGAAGTCCATCCCAGATCCTTTGGGATGGATTTACAAATTGTATAGATTACGATTTATTACGTGCCATTGCAATCGACATTAAAAAAGCAAAGAACATTAACTCTTTTTTAAAGATATACACTCTATCTCAATCTGAAAAGCCTGGGTTATACAGCGAAATGTTTATAAATACTCTTTTTAACGTTATTGAAGAGAGATTTGATAAAAAGTGATAAAGTTGTATAAAGTAATTACGGGCCGCATATTATTGGAGGAAAAATCGAATGAAAATAGATTTTTATTATTGGGATATGCAGTGTCCTTTAAATAATGAGATGTTGAAATTACTAGGGAAATACGACAGTCGTTGCGAAATCTATACTCACAATGTAAAGGGAGATCTCACTCTAGCAAAGGAGCAGCGCATGTTTTTCCCAACTTTGACTGTTGTGAACAATGTGAAACGGTATTTTAATCCGTTAAATGAGAATTTTCTAAATCACCTGTTGCAGGGAAAAGAAGTGGAAGAAAAACCCTACTTAATCCGGCAGGGAAGAAAGGTATTCACTGGAGAAATACTTTCTTTGACCAAACAGAATATAGAAATAGCATGTGCCTGTACATCTAAAAAAAGTTCTGAAAACTGCCATAAAAAATTAAAATTCTTGGAAGACTGTCGTTCTGATGTTTTTGGGTTCATAAACGTGGATAATGGCAAGCTTTTGGGAGGCGTGGAATATGTTCCTTCGGTCCTGGTTCCATATGATGTTCCCTAAATCCGATAAAGTTGCCTTTCTCACTTGTGCATATCTTTCTTCAAAAAAATATGATTATAAAACCGCTCCTCTGAAGATACTTGAAAATTTTTTGAAGGGAAAATTCGATAAATTGATAGCAATAAGCGACGATAGAGGAAATTTTCCAAACGGAGACCTGGAATGGTTTTTAAAAAACGGATTCAGCGATGAGTATGTTATTTCTGTAGAACCGAATTACTGTAAATTACATCTTGTATCCAAAAATTTATAACATGAGGCAAACACTGTTAAACTCATGGTTCCGGATTTTTAAAAAATTGAAAGGTTTCCCCTTTGAAAGGCATTTATTTATTTTTTAAAGTTTAAATATTCAATTACTCAGATTCTTAGAAATTTCATCATAAAGATCTTTGGTTTCTCCGGAAGTTTTTAAATTAATGAATATAGATTCACCATCATAACTGAAATTTATAAAGGGTGGCGTGCCGTAATTCTCAATATATACGTATACTTTTTCTTTATCCTCAAGAAGGAAATATCCCACTCTCAGATCTCCCATGGAACCTCCGTTCACACGCTCAGAGAAATCAGGCGCAGTTTCCGTGATCGATAGGTTTTCGATCGAATTCATTTTTATATTCTTAGAGTATATCCCGCCTATGATTATTGTATCTCCCTCAACAGACAGCTTATTCCCCGAAAGAATTACACCAAATATAAAAAATAACATTATTGCCACACCCGCGAGAGTCATTATCGTGATAAAAATCTTTAAACCGGTAGACATTCATTCACCCCCATCATCATTCACTTTTCTCTCCATAAGCCAAACGTTTTTAAATATTCCTTTTTTGTCTCTGCCAAGATTCTCTCTTATTCCAACAAGTCTGAATCCGCATTTTTTGTGCAGCTTTATGCTGGGAACATTGTCTTCTATGATCTTGGCCTGAAGAGTCCATAAACCGAATTTCCCGGATTCTATGATCACATTTTTAAGCAGGTACCGTCCGACACCCCTGCTTCTGAACCCTTCATGGATATAAACACTAACTTCCGCAACACCAGAATAATATTTTTTGTTGTTCATCAAAGATAAAGCTATCCATCCGATGATTTTTCCAGATTCAACGGTCACAAATCTGCAATATTCAAGATGTTCCGAATTAAATTTCCCCCAGTCGGGCAGTTCGTTCTCGAATGTTGCTATTTCTGTTTCCATACCCGATTTATAAATATACTTTATTTCTTCCCAATCTTTCTCAAAAAAATTCCTTATTTCCATGGTGTAATTATAAACGTAAATATGTACTTTTTTCAAATGGGAAAAAATTTAACGCTGAAATTCACGTTTTTTCACTGCATATACTATTTTCCGAAATATAAATCTACAAGTTCATCTACAAGTTCATCACGCTGTGCGGGATTCTGAAAGTCAATTCCCGTCTGATCTTTAAACAGAGAAGTTCTCAAAAAAAGACTCTGTATTGTTAATATCAGCATATACAACCGCTGTTTTATTTCTCCATCAGAAAAATCGTTGATATATGACTTTATAACAAGCGGTAAATATGCATCCACGGTCTGCTGTGTATTATCTCTCAAATCGTCGTTGATGAAATCAGTCTGAATTGATATACGGGAAATATTTTTGTTTTTTACCAGATATTCGCAATTTATCTTGAGTAACGCACGCAGTTTGGTTTTATGTGTGGGTTCATTCAACACTAGTGTTTTACCGTCCGTATTTTGAATGGTATCCTCTATTATCCTGCGCACACATTGCCGAATCAGATTATCCTTAGTCTGAAAGTGATAATTCACAAGACCTACACCCACACCAACGCGGTCACAAATCTCTCCGATTGTGATATTGGCGGGATTGCTACCCTTTTCCTCGATCAATTTGATCGTGGCCTCAATAATTTCATTTTTAATGTTTTTTCTCATACGACCCCTTTTCTTTTTTATTTTGGCAAAATATACGAAAACCGTCCAATAACCGATTTGAGTACTATAACAACAGCCAGAACTATTAGTGCTGTATTTGGATTTCCTATAAAAATAATATTCCATTTGAAAATCTGTGTCAATAATATCATAAAAGCCACACCTCCCAATATGCACCCCAAAATCGAAAGAGGATGTGAAGATGCCCGTTTTATAAAGTTTTCGATACCGATTTTGCAGAACGCCATACCAACAACACCGAGAGTTATAGTGGCCGCTCTTGCCCCTTCAATAAATAAAATTTTTTTTCCTGACAGTCCCAGAGCAACCAGAATTCCTGCGATGCCTATTTCAGCAATAAGAATTAACAAGTTTTTCATACTGTAACCTCCATTTTTGAATTGTATTTTGAATTATATTTTGAATTATATTCAGATTTATTTTATACATTTTTTTTACATCTGTCAACAGAAGCAAAATAAATGTAGACATAAATAAAAAAATGCTCAATAAAAATCGTCAACCCCCCGTATCTTAATAAATACAGCAAACAGAGCATATTTATTGTGCAGGATAATATATTTTCATAAACAAAATGAACTTCGGTAAATCTTTTTTCCAAAATTATCGAGAAAGAATTGTATATTTTCAGAAAATTTTGAATATTCCATGATACAATAGACTATATGGTCTAGACCAATCAGTCTAATTTGATCATGAGAGGATATATTATGGATAGAAAAATCTGTCTTATTACAGGCGGAAATTCCGGAATCGGGAAGGCTGCGGCGATAAGAATAGCCTCTACCGGGCATAAAGTTATCATAGGCTGCAGAAATGAAGCCAGAGGTAAATCGGCGCTTGATGAAATAAAAAAGACGAGTCTAAACACAGACATTCATTTATTGCTCATCGATATGTCCTCGGGCAAACTCATAAAAAAAGCTGCTGATGAGTTCAAAATAAAAAATCAGAGACTGGATGTATTGATTCACAATGCGGCTGATTTCGATGTAAGCAGAAAAAGCCCTGTATATTCAGAAGAAGGTATCGAGAACATATGGATGACCAACCATATAGGACCGGTTTTACTCACCGAATATATGACCGGCATGTTAAAAGCTTCAAAACAGGGAAGAATAATCACCGTTGCCTCGAAAGGACTTATAATGCATCCCTTCCTCAAGGTCAGCTTCGATGATCCCGAATTCAGAAATGGTAATTTCAGTGTGGAAAGAGCATACTATCAGTCGAAGCTATCACAGATAATGTACACTTACTGGCTTGCGGGAGAATTTTCCGGCACTGATATGACTGCAAACTGTATCAGGGTTACTAATGTGAGAATAGATACAAACAGATATCCTGATATTTCGAAATTTCAAAAAAAGCTATACTCGATCAAAAGTAAACTTTCAATCACTCCCGAAGATATGGCCGCCACGTATGAATATCTCGCAACTTCCAATGAAGTGAGAAACACCACCGGAAAACTCTTTGATGAAAGAAACAGAATTGTAAAATCAAATTCCTACAGTACGGACCAAAAAAATATCTCAAAGCTGATGAAAGTGACGGAGCAGTACGTTGAAAGAATCAAAAAAATCCAGAATGGAAAAGGTGTTAAATGAATTCGAAAACCCCCCCAAAAAACGAATTACTGTATCGGTTTGGCTATGAAGAGTTTTCCCGTTCAGGTTATAAAAATGCATCCCTGAATTCAATAATTGAAAAGGCTGGAATAAGTAAAGGTTCTTTTTATTACCGCTTCAACGGAAAGGAAGATTTTTATCTCTTTCTTGTCAAAAGGGCACTGGAAAAAAAGGAGGAAATTCTTAAGGAAGTCATCTCAAGAAAAGGGGAATCAGGGAATATTTTCGATAAACTTACCCTTCAGGCCGAGGCACTCATCGAATACGCTTTCTCGAACAAGATTATGTACGATTTCTCGAGAAGTTTCTCCGGAGAAAAAGGAAATGAAATATATGAAAGAGTATTATCGTCACATACAAATAACATAAACGCACGGGTTGAAGAGATGATATTCTCAGCAAACGAAAAAGGAGAACTGAGAGAGGATTTACCGGAAGACTTCCTCGTGAAGTCGTTCAAATATTATTTCATGAACCTGAACAGTTTGCTGGAAGCATTCGGGCCACATCATGATAAAGATGAACTTCTGCGGTACTGTCTTTACTTCATAGAAACTCTGAAAAACGGATTTGAAAACGAGTGAATCAAAAGGGATGGTGAATCAAATTTTTTATAAATGATTTCGAACTGTTTTTACATTTTTTAAACTCAAAACAATCATCAGTTTATATGTGTTTGCTGAAGCTTTTTAAATAATCCTGCTCATCAGTCAATACCCATAACGGATACGCCGCGCCTCCGGAGGTACCCTCTGAAAAGTTATTCCGGTCAGTTTACTCTCTTTTATTCATACTCTTTATATACATATATTTATCTTCAATTGATACGGTCGTCATCGTTCCGGAATCAACTTTAAATCTGTAAAAATAATCCGGTCTGTCGAACACTCTGGAAAGTGCACACCTTATCACTCCACCGTGTGTGAAAACTAGTACGGATTTATACATCTTACTCACATCTTCGATGAATCCAGCCGTTCTTTTATACACATCGAATAAGTTCTCGCCTTTCGGTATCCTGTAGCCCAAAAAATTCTCCGCCCATTTTTTGTTCTCCTGCGGATACTTTGAGCTGACCTCCTCATAATTGAGTCCTTCAAATATTCCAAAATTCATTTCATTCAGTCTGTCGTCAAGCAGAAACTCCTTCGTTATTATCGATGCACTCTTCATGGTTCTTTTCATAGGGCTCGAAAAAACGCAATCGAATTCAATGTTTTCAAGCGCTTTTTTCAACCTCCCGATCTCTTCGATTCCTTCTTTCAGGAGTGCAGAATCGATAACACCACAATAACGTCCCTGCTCGTTCATTTCTGTTTTACCATGTCTTACAAATATTATATCCACATTGAAAACCCCAAAAAAACAAATAACGATATTATTTCACTAAGCTCACAGGCGGCTCCATAAACATCCCCCGTCAAACCACCGATTATTTTATATGAATATTTCATAAAAAGTAAACTGAACACCATTGAAGAAAAAACCGCTATTATGAATACAATATTTGAAATATAAATACCAAGTGCCAAAAATACGATTAACGCTGAAAAAAAATATTTTTTTGAATTGTTGCCGCTGAATATATCACCAAGGCCATCTTTTCTGGCACTTTTACCAAAAGTGAAAAGCATTGAAGCCGAGACCCTTCCGATCCCGCAGGATAATACAATGGCGATGACAGCCGTATGAACACTCATCTCTTTTATCATTATATATTTAAACATTATGTCAAATATTATGAATACGACGCCAAAGACCCCCACTCTGCTGTCCTTCATTATTTCGAGTATCTCTTCTCTCTTTCTTGAAGAAAAAAATCCATCAGCGGTATCCGAAAGACCGTCCAGATGAAGTCCCCCGGTCACTGCAACTATTGTAAAAACAGCACCCAAAGAAGCGAGATCATTATTTATAAAACTCAACACATAATACATTGCCGATGAGATTCCTCCGATCATCATGCCAATAAAGGGAAAAAAGAAAGTTCCCCTGCTCAGTATTTCTTTATCTATACCTATTTTTATGTTGATCGGAATTCTTGTCATGAATTGCAGCATAAGAACGAATGCCTTTAACATACTATTTGATTTTCAAAGGAATCCCGCAACTAACTATAAAAGCTTCATCACACATTTTTGCGGTCCTTTGATTTATCCTTCCCATTATATCTCTGTATACCCTTGCAACATGATTTTCGGGAACTATGGAACATCCCACTTCATTTGTTACCATAACGAGATTACCGTCTATATTTACCACTTCATCTATGAGTTTTTTTATTTCATTAAGAACTTTCCGCTCAATTTGATTCTGCATATCCTGCGAGATAACTTCCACATCTTTTGATATATCAAACATAATATTCGAAGTCATAACTGTTAAGCAATCCAGAATATAGTTCTTATAACCGTTTACGGCTTCATCTAAACCGTAACTCCCTTCAAAGGTCTTCCATTTTGAAGGTCTCGATTTTTTATGCAGCGTTATTCTTTCCTTCATTTCCAAATCATCGTCATACATCCTGCACGTTGCAATATATACAACATCGGATTCCTTTTCAAATACAGATTGGGCGAAGGAACTTTTCCCGCTTCTCGCCCCTCCCGTCACAAGAATTATTCTCGACATATCATCACCTTATATCTATGAGAAAGTCATCGTTGATTTCGACATCCTTAAAACTTCCCATATTATTCATGGTGTGAAGGGCAGCTTCAATAATCAGAAAAGCCAGTGGGCATCCCGAACCCTCCCCAAGTCTCATCTTCAAATCTAAGATGGGACTTAATCCAAGTTCATCCAATATATTTTTTGATCCGGGTTCGGCGGAAAGGTGTGATGCAAACATATAATCCCTTGAAAAAGAATTCAATCTGTAAGCACATAATGCCGCGGTGGATGAAATAAATCCATCTATAACAATCGGAACTCTTCGTCTGGCTGCACCGAGGAAGCATCCGCACATGGCCGCGATATCGAGCCCTCCGATCTTTGACAGGATATCGATGACATCGTTTTTATCAGTTCCATTGATTTCAATCGATTTTTTCACAATTCTCTTTTTATTTTGATACTGCTCATCCGTCAAGCCGGCACCTCTACCCACAACCATATCTGAATCCATACCCGACAGAACACTGAATACGGCTGCGCTGGTCGTAGTGTTACCCATTCCAAGTTCCCCAACGCCCAAGAGATCATAACCATCTTTCACCAGCTCTTCTATAATTTCAATACCGGTATCAATAGCTCTCAGTGCTTCATCTCTGGTCATTGCGGCTCCTTCGGCGATATTTTTCGTTCCGTATGCAATCTTTTTATTTATAATATCCGGATTATCGAAATCTGCGTTAACTCCAACATCCACGATCGTCACATCGGATCTCGCATAATCCGAAAGAACATTCACACCCATGATTCCCTTCGTGGCATTATCGGTTAAAATTGCGGTTAGATTTTGAGGAGACGAGCTCACTCCTTCCTTTATCACCCCGTTATCCGCACACATCACGACAATATTCTTTTTACTTATCACGTTATTGAGTCGTCCCGTGATTCCGGATATCCTGGCCGCTATCTCTTCGAGTCTCCCAAGACTTCCTATTGGCTTTACAAGATTGTCAATTTTAGCTCTGGCTTCTTTGAAAGTACTTTCATCCAGATGTTTTATATTTTCAATGGTTTCATCAATCAAACTCACAACAGGTCTCCTTCAGGTTTTTACTTCAAATATGAAATTCATTCCGCATCTGTAAATATGCTCTTCAAAAATTCAAAACGGATTGATAATCCAATTAAAATATTTTTTTACTCGGAACTTTTCATTCCAAAAAAATTATAACACCCTCATGTGGTTTTCATATTTTTCCCGGTTTCAATTTCTCCGGAAATGTAAAAGGATATATATATAAAAAATGCTCCCGATGAAGGGGAGCAAAATTTTAAGGTGTGATAAAAAAATCAGTTCTTTATTTTCATTACAATTTGCCTGAGATTATTATTTACTTTCAATTTGTGTGGTGTTCCATTCGGAATAACGGCTATGGATCCCTTCTTCAGATGTGTTACTTCAGGATTGACTATTTCTCCTCCACGATATTCACCGTCTTCGATTTCTCTGAAATTTTGTAATTCATCACCGGTGATCAATACAGCCTCACCTTCCAGCACTATATAAACATCGGTCCAGTCTCTATGTGCCTCAGGCGCGGCATCGACAGGTCCCATATCCACAATTTTAGAAAAACTGTTTCCGGTTATCTCAAACTCCAGAGGATTTTTTTTGATTTCTTCTTCGTAATTTTCAATTATTTTTAACTTCATTTTTTCCCTTTCCTTTGAATATATATTTCAAAAATTTGAACAGATAGCCACTTGTAAAAGTGAAAACTATAAGACAGATGAAAACGATGGAAATGGGTCTTTGAAAAAATAACGACATATCTCCTCCCGTTTTCGTTAAACCAACACGTAAATTATCTTCTATCATGGGTCCAAGTATTATTCCCAGTATCATAGGAGCGAGAGGAACATCTATCTTTTCAAGTAAAAATCCTATGATTCCAAAAATCAGCATAACATATATATCAAAGAAACTGTTTCTGATAGCATAGGATCCTATCATTGAGAAAATAACGACACCCGCCATAACTGTTGAAGTTTTCAACTTTAAAACCTGCGAATAAGCTTTTATTCCGATAAATCCGACAAATATAAGTAAAACCTGTGCAACGAGCGCAACTGTGAAAATCCCTGTCACCAGATCTCCGGATTTTTCGAATATCAACGGACCTGGCTGGATGCCAAACATCAGCATAGCACCGAGAACGATAGCGGTTATCGTATCACCGGGAATACCAAAAACCAGGGCAGGTATCCATGTTCCCCCAAGAGCGGCATTGTTTGCACTCGTTGGAGCAATGATTCCGTCTACCGTACCCGTTCCGAACTCTTCGGGATGTTTGGAAGTTTTCTTTTCGACTCCATAAGAAACCCACGCCGCAATGTCCGCGCCTGCACCTGGTAATGCTCCTATAAGTGTACCAATGACTGCCGATTTTACAACGACGAAGAATCTTTTCCCGATTATTCTCAATGCTTTCAATGGCGAAACCTTTATTTTTTCATTTATCGTCGGACTGGATAAACTTTTATTTCCACCCTGAATTCTTTTCAGAACTTCAGACAACCCGAACAATCCTATCATGGCCGGAATGAATTCAATTCCACTCATCAATTCGATATTCTGAAATGTGAATCTCGGATATCCCGTGGTTATATCCATTCCGATCGTAGAAATGAGGAGTCCGATGATCGCGGCCGATAATCCCTTAATAACATTTCCTTTACTCAGAACAACACTCATACTCAAGCCGAAAAGTCCAAGCCAGAAATATTCATAATTGGTGAACTGGAGGGCCAGATTGGCGAGAGGAGGAGCTACAACTATTAAAAGAACTATCCCTATTGTCCCGCCTATTGCGGAGCAGAAAAGGTCCAGTGTGAGTGCCAGGCTTCCTTTTCCCTTCTTTGTCATTTCAAATCCGTCAAGAGTTGCGGCACCCGATGCGGGGGTTCCCGGTATTCTCAGAAATGTTGCGGGAATATCTCCGGAAAAAATTGCCGTGAACGATGCTCCCAATACCATAGCCAGACCTGCGAGTGGACTTAAATAATAACTGATTGGTATTATTAGTGCCACAGCCATCGTCGCCGTCAATCCTGGGATCCCTCCCACAAATATTCCAAAGAACATAGACATTAATAATGGTAAAAAAACGTCAGGACTAAATACTGCCAGTATATTTTCCATTCAATCACCCCTGCTAAAACGGAAGAATGTACCCTTGCGGAAAGGGTATTCTAAATAATAATTCAAATATTACTATTATTACCGCCGTTAAGACAGCGGAATATATAAGAGATCTTATAAATTTTATACCTAAAAGGGACATCAAAAAGGCCGCAAAAATAAATGCGCCGAGTTTAAAACCTATAATGTCTATTAAAGGAACGAATAGAATAATGCCGGCTACCGTGACCAGAATATTAATAATTCCTCTTTTAGTAATATGTGAATCATCTTTAACTTTTCTCTCTTTTTTCCTTATATTATCAACAATATCTTTCAATATCTCATAAAGGCCTATTGCAATTAAAAAGATACTCAAAACAGTTGGGAAGAAACTTGGGCCGGGTAATTCATGCCCTCTCACAACATATTTGGGAAATCCTGTGCTGTACATAATCACAAAAATAGACAGCGCAATCAACAATACACCGTAGATGAGATTTTTATATTTGCTCATACCACACCTCACAACATTTGTACAAATTTAATAAAATACCCCGGCGCGAAAAAGCACCGGGATTATAGAAAATTGATTATTCTACTAAATATCCGCCTATCTTCAAAACTTCTTTCCAGACACTATCCTGCTCTCCTACAAATGCCGTAAATTCTTCTGCATTTCTTATTTTTATACCGAATCCGTTTTTATTCATGAAATCTACAAATGCATCTGAAGAAGCAATTTTTAATACTGCATCTTCAAGTATTTTCTTTATTTCCGGTGACGTACTGTTGGGAACGGCAATACCTCTCCATGTACCTGAAGCCCAATCAACACCCAGTTCTTTCAATGTTGGTACGCCTTCAAATCTTGGATCTCTTTCATCAGCCATTATTGCCAGAGCTTTGAGATCACCTGATACAATTTGAGAGTAAGCTTCCGGAATTGAACATGTTATAGCATCGACGTGTCCTCCGAGCAACTCGACTATTGAAGGTGCTGCACCCGTTGTTGGAACCCATGTTACTGCATCCGGTGCAATATCAACTGCATTCAACATACCTATTCTTGAAAGATCCCATATTGTTCCTGCACCTGAACCTGAAAAGAGATACTGACCCTGATTCTGTGCGATATCTACCAACATGTCAGTTGCGCTGTACCATTCATTATCTCCCTTAACTATTAAACCAGCAGGGTCTTGATTTACCTGTGCTATATAGTCAAGATTTTCATATGTTAATGGTGTTAAACCAAGCCAGTGCATTGTAGCGATTTCCAGAGTTACTAATGTTATTGTATAACCATCGTTTCTCGCGTATGCTCCTGCACCATGACCAACTGCTCCGCCACCACCAGTTTTGTTTACTACTACAACTGGTTGTCCAAGTTCCTTTGAAAGTTCATCAGCCATAAATCTTGCTAATCTGTCTGTTCCTCCTCCAGCACCCCAGGGACACACCAACGTGATGGTCTTTGTTGGGTAGTTAACTGCAAATAAAGTTATTGCAAATATCGCAATAAGTGCAACTAATAACAATTTTTTCATACTAACACCTCCAGATTAATTTTTGTGGAATATTTTCTATAAATTCAATTCTTTTCTCAATGGTTGACCTTCAACAGAACCTGTTTTTCTGCATGTGAATGCCGCGGCTTTGAGCGCAAACTTCAACATCTTTTCCAGACTCATTTTTTCCAGATAGCCCGCTATTATGGCTGCGGTAAATGTATCGCCCGCTCCAACGGTATCTTCTACTTCGGTTTTAAAAATCGAGGATTTTACAACGCCATCTTTGTTCCCAATCAATGCACCCTCTTCTCCCAATCTGAGTACAACTAAATCAGGGTTATAACTCAACAATTTATAAATCGCATTCTCTGGATCCTTTGGAAGATCAAGGATTTCAGCTTCCTCTTTGCTCAGAGAAAAAATATTAGCATATTTATTTAAAACCTCTATGTAGATTGATCTCGCGTACTCTTTACTCCACAATTTTTCGCGGTAATTCAAATCATACGAAATTATTTTCCCTTTATTTTTGAAATAATTCATAAGATCAAAACCTATTTCACATGAATTTTCACTTATGGCCTGCGTGATACCGCTCAAATGAAAAATTTCGGTATCGAGAAGTTTTTCTTTTACTATGTCCTCATTGTTGATATTAGCCGCGGCCGAATTTTTTCTTCTGTATTCAAACTGATGATTTGTATCATTGCTCTTTATAAAATACAGTCCGGTAAATCTCTCTCTATCGATCGATACATTTTCCGTGTTCACACCGATTTCATTCCAGTATTTCAAAAAACCTTTGCCAAAAAAATCGTTTCCTACTTTACCTACAAAACCTGATTGATGACCGAGTTTCTGTATTGCAAGAGCAACATTCGATGCGTCTCCTCCCCAGGTAAGATGAAAATCTCCTATTTCATCCAAATTACCCTGACCGTTTGAATAAAAACCACCTAAAGCCTCACCAAAACAATATGCTTCAACTTTTTTCTCGCTCACCTTAACAATTTCCCTTCTCCACTCTCATATAATTCTAAAAATAACTCAAGATCCTTCCAGTGTGGAAGCGGTTCAATATCGCCTTTTAAACTGACAGTAATAGCTCCGGCAGCCGATGCATATTTCAATGATTCTTCTATAGACTTTCCTTTTAAAAGTGCCGCAAGAAATGTTCCATCAAAAGAATCTCCCGCTCCCAGTTCATCTATTACAGGAACCTTGAAGGGGGCACTCCTGTATACTTTGTCATCCTGAATTACCATTGCTCCCTTTCCACCCAATTTCAAAATATACATTTCTTTTCTTTTTCCAATCTTCTTTATTTCTTCAAAATTCTCCTCAAAGGATTTTCCAAAAAGAAGATTCAAATCACCTTTCCCTGTGAAAAGAATATCTGCCGTCTCTATAAAAGGCAGAAGACAATCATAGGCCTTTTCGCTGGTTTTTAAAAGATTTATTCTTATATTGGTATCGAATACCACCTTCACTCCGTTCTTTTTTGCAATCTTGATAGCCTTTAGAGCAGTCTTTCTTGAAATTTCACTCAGGGCAGGCGTGATACCACTCACAAGAAACATGTCTATATCTTTGAAAGAATCTTCTTTTAAATCCTCTTCGGAAAAAAAACTCGCCGCAGCACCTTTCCGATAATAGATCACGGAGGTCTTTTCTGGAAAAGGATAACTTCTCTGGACAACATAAAGACCCGTCGGATGTTCATCATCAATTTTTATGTCCTTAACACCAACACCTTCGGCTCTTAAAGTAGATAGAATTATCTCGCCGAATTCTTTACTTCCAACGGCCGTAATAAAATTTGTATCTATATCCAATTTTTGCATTTGAATAATAGTGTTGGCTTCGGAACCCGCTACATGCCTTTCAAACAAATTTTGGTAAACAAGCGACCCCTTCTCGGTCGGATTCATCTGAATCATAATTTCGCCCATACCAAGAACTTTTTTCATAAAAACACCTCTTATTTTATATCTACATATCCTGTTTCAATAACAGCATTCCTTATCTTCTGATACACTTCTTCCGAAGCGTTCACAAAGGGTAACTTTGGAAATCCGCCGTCTATGCCCCTCAATTTGAGCATCGCATGAATCGCTGGTATGCTTTCGGCATAATGTTGAATTTCTCTCAAATGATTCACTTTTTCCTGTAAAATAAATGCTTCATCATATTCTTTATTGATTGTTTTGTCATAGAGCTCCACCACTATCTCCGGAAAAGCGTTTGCTAAACCACAAATTGCTGCAGATGCACCAATAGTTATCGAAGGAATGATATAAGCTTCCGTACCGGAAATGTAATTGAATTCATCGAATCCGAGGTTGTTTTTAATTTCATAGAAATAAAGCAGATCGAATGTGCTGTCTTTTATCCCTGTTAATCCTGCTTTTTTCAATTCTTTAAGTGTTTCAATTTCTATTTCCAATCCCGTGGTTTTTGGATTATCGTAAAGATAAAGGGGAAGATTGACCTCTTTCAACAACCACTTGAAAAACCTCACTATGTCGGCCTGTGAATATCCATAATAAAATGGAGGAACAGTTGCTATTGCATCTACTCCCGTTTTTTCCGCATGTAAGACTAATTCCAAAATCTCATCCGGTTTTGAACTCCCCACATGAACAATGACGGGAATTCTTCCTTTGACCTGATCCACTGCAATTTCAAGAACATTTTTCCTCTCTTCATTCGTCATTAAAGGTCCGGATCCATATGTTCCACATACGAAAAGACCATGAACATGATTGCATTGAAATTCTATCAATTCTCTGTATTTTTTTTCGTCTACTTTTCCCTCCGAATCAAAAATTGTTATTAGGGGCGGTATTATTCCCTTTAATTCCTTTGGCATAAAGCTCCTCCTGATTTATCTAAAATTTTAAATGTGCTAATGAATTTCTTGAATCCGATAATGTGTTCAAAGAATCTTTCCCATCTTTTATTGCCAGGGCAGCAAATAAAATATCCACTATTGCCAGTTGCACATGCCTGCTTATCATTGCATCAGTTCTCATCGCCGTTTCCTCAACATTCGATAAAATCACCTGATCGGATATTCGTGCAAGAAAACTCCCTTTTGATCCGGTAATCGTTATGATCTTGTATTTTTCATTTCTTTTCTGAAACGGAATCACAAAATCTCTAGTTTCACCGGAATACGAAACCGTAAAGACACAGTCTTCCTTTTTCAGTTTAGAAAGCATTACCGCATAGGTATGAGAATCGGGAATGAAAAAGGCATTCTTCCCAAGCAGGGACAATCTGAATGCCGCATAATTTGCCACCGACGCCGACGCTCCATGACCAAGGCATATAATATTCCTGCTGTTGTCAAGTATATCCAGCGTTTTGCTCAATGAATCCTCGTCCAGAGTGGTTATGGCATTCTGAAAGGCACTTATACTACTGGAAATAATTTTTCTCTTAACTTCGGATATAGTATCGTTTATAAGAACATCTTCATATGTATGTAAAATTGAAGCTCCGGAAATTTCCCCCGCAAGGGAAACTTTGAATTCGTGATATCCGTTGAAATCCAGTTTTCTATAAAATCTAACTACGGAAGATTCACTCTTCACTCCTGCCGCTTCAGCAAGGTCAGTGATAGACATTTTAAGGACTTTCTGAGGATTCTCCGTTACAAAATCCGCTATTTTTTTACTCGTCGCCGTGAGTTTAGAATAATTATCTTTGATTCTCCTTATAACAGGTAAATTCGGAAAGGACATATTATTTCTAACCCCCTCTTTCTGGAAAAAATTTCCATTTATTAATGTGATTATATACAAAAAAAATTAATTAAACAAATATGATTATCTGTTATATTTTTCTATTTAAGGCAAATAATTCGAATTAAATGCGATTATTTAATAAAATTACAATTAATCAGAAATTTAAAATAAAAAAAATTTTTTCCAATTTTTGAAAATATCTGGTAAAATTAAATAAATTTATAGTTATGAGGTTTTTATAGAATCAAACAAAAAAAGGAGGTAAGGAAATGAAAGCAAAGGAGTTCAAGGGGATAATACCACCGGTATTATCATCATTCACAAAAGACGGTGAAATATATGAAAAGGGAATAAGAGAAATAATAAAGTTCACACTGCCATACGTAAACGGATATTATCCGATAGGAACATACGGATGCGGTCCATTGATGTCTTTAGATGAAAGAAAAAAGGCGCTGGAAATAATACTGGATGAGGTGAATGGAAAAGTTCCCGTGGTTGCACACGTCGGAACAGCGGACACGAAGACAACGGTAGAGCTGGCAAAACACGCGAAAGCGGCAGGAGCCAAGGGAGTAGGAGCGATATCACCATATTATTCACCAAACATACCCGAAGATAATCTGTTTGCACATTTCGCAGCTATGATCGATGCCGTAAATGAAGAAGAATTCCCTGTATTCATATACAACAATCCACACCTATCACAGAATACAATAACACCTAAATTATTGAAAAGACTTGCGGAACATGGATTGAGAGGATTGAAAGACAGTTCATTTGATCTTGTGAACTTCTACTTCTTCCAGGAAGCGGTGAAGGAATACGAAGATTTCAACGTAATAATAGGAACGGAAGCGATATTCATGGGAGCATTCGATGCAGGAGCAACAGGGTGCGTATGTGGAATGGCGAATATATATCCCGAACTGATGGCAGAACTGTATGCAAAATACAACGAAGGAAAAAGAGAAGAAGCGATAGAGCTGCAGAGGAAGGTATTGAAGGTAAGACAGACAACAAAGGCAGGACCTACGGTGCCGATAATGCATGCGATCTTGAGAGAAAGAGGAATAGATGCAGGATATCCAAGAAGTCCATACATAGACATAGATCCCGTTCTGGTCAAAAAAGTCATGCAGGATATGGCGGAATTAGGCCTTGCAAAATAAATTATAATTTTATTTTTTATTCAGTTTGAATAAATCGTAATTTATAGAGTATACTGAAAAACCGATCTGAAATATTAATAAAACCAAATGTTTCATTTCGGTTTTTTATTTATTTAAATTGCAGATAAGACCTTAAGATCGAAATTCAATAGAAGAATAATTTATAAAATCTTATTCACTAGTCAAAAACTCATTTTTAAAAAGTTATGATCAGGATACATATTCTTTATTGAAGCAAGTAAAAAAAATTCAGTTTTCATAATTCAATATGAATAGCCGATTCTTAAATTCTTTCATAATTTATGTTCACAAGAGTAATATAATTCAGTATTCTCGGTTTAAGTTTCTTTGCAAATTTATATGCCGGTGATTCTGGATCACTTAACTGTTCGCTGGTACATACAGAACTGAAAAAACTCACCTCTCTCAATTTCAAAAATGTGTCGAATTCTTTGAACCATTTCCTGTCCGGATTATATTAAGAGTAATATCCTTCAAGAAAAGCTCCTAAAAATTTTTTGGCTATTTCTCTCTTATCCTCTTTTTTACCGACGACTCAATATAATAAAAAAGAACAACAGCTATATCACTTATAAAATGTTTATAAGCAGAATCATCGAAATCAAACAAAGTTAATTCTCCATCATCGATGAAAAAATTTCCCGTATGAGCGTCTGTATGTATGAGTCCATAAGAATCTTTATCGATAGACATTTCTTTGACCATGTTAATTATTTTTTTGGATTTTTTCACAACACTAGAATCGATCTTTTTCATCATTTCATCATCGAATTTAAAACAATTTTCATCGTACCACTCTCTTCGTTTATACATAGTATTTTCAGGCGAGTAATTCTTGGTTAATCTATGTAGCTTTCCAATGAGTTTTTCCCAATTTTTTATATGATTATTCGTCAGATCGATCTCATGAGCAGGTTTTCCCTTCGCTTTCCGGAATGAAACGATTATGAAATTCGTTCCATTTTTCATTTCAATTATTTCCACATAATCTTCGATAGAGAGATTTTCCAGCCTTCGAAATACTCGTTCCACAACATACAAATAATTAATCCATTGAATTTCTCCGATAACTTCTTCAGGGGATCTGTGATACGAATACGTTATTCTCAAAATATATTTTTCGTTATCTTTTTTATATTTATATACAAAATTTTCAAAGGCCTTCAGTTCATTCAGATTTTATGCTCCGTTTCCAAACCTTAAAGCAGCCTTTTTCAGTACAGCTTCATTGGATATGCTTTTGATGCGCAAATCCAAAACAATCCCGCTCCAGATAAATACTTCTTCATATACACTTTGTCATTTTGCCATAAAAAATATATTTAAATATTTGAAGTTGTGAATAAAATGCGGATAAAAAATTGAATTTATTTAATATTTTTTTCTCCTCTTATTTTCATACATCCTTTTATCGGCCGCCTTGATCAAATCTTCTACGGTACTTTTGTCCTTTGTATCATCAAAACCATGGGAAAAACTAATTTTTATCTGTTCCTCTTTGTTCCTATTGAACAGATTCTTTTTTATTCTGTTCACAATATTTTTTGCAGCTCTTTTTCCCGCATGTGGCATCACCAGGAGAAACTCGTCTCCTCCCAATCTACAGGCACAATCCGTTTCTCTGATTTCTTTCTCAAGTATTTCAGAAAATTCTCTAATTATCTTATCTCCGATATCATGGCCATATTTATCATTTACTTCCTTCAAACCATCGAGATCAATGTAGACTACAGAAGATTCATACTCTTCCTTTAAAAGGTGCACTAGTATTTCTTTGCAGCCAAAAAGATTTCTCAATCCAGTCAGGGGATCCCTCTTCGCGAGTTCCTGATAAGTGTTTTTTTCTTTCTTGAAAGCTTCTTTAAGATATCTCTGTTTTTCTACTTCCCTTTTATGAATATGTTCAAGTACATCGAACTCATATATTCCGGATTTTTCATAATCTTCATTATCAATATTTATTTTTTTAATTCTTTTAGAAAGAGGATTCAGATATTTTTTCAGATTCAAGTAATTAATGACTAATAGAACAAAACCAACTATAATCAAAATCAAAACCAATAATATAAAATGTCTTTCCAATGTCAGAATTCCACTGAAGTCCAGATAAGTTTTAAAATATATCGTAGCTTGAAACTCTTCTGTGTTGGATTGCCATTTTATGTAGAGAATACTTTTCATATTTGAAATTTTTATCAATTTTACTCCGGAATCCCCTTGAATTTTTGTGAATATTTCTTTATCTCCATCGCTCAACGATTCAAAAGAATCATCATATGGAATAAAAATAACATTGTAAAGTTCTATTCTTTCCACCCTTCTTTTAATCAGAAGATTTTGAAAATATCCTATAAAATTTTGTGTGTAATCGGAATTCAATATTAATCCAATCTCAAAAATAGTATCTTCATCTAATTTCCTGTATCCATAAAGTCTTGGAATATTAGTTTTAGACTCAAATCCCATGTTGGAAATAAAATATTCATTTTCTTCTAATTCGTTCTGTAAAAAAGTCCAGAAATCACCATTAATTTCCTTAAAATTGAGTCCCAGGTCCTTTTCGTAACTCGTTTCCGAAATGATCCCATCTTTTATTAAGTAATAATCAATCTTGTCTATATCCGTTCCATCAAAATCAAAACTCTGAAACATCTTTCCAAGGCCTTCATCCCCGCTTTCAATGAAAGAAGAAGACAGTTCATAAAGCAATTCCTTGGCGATATTTTGATTTTTTTCGCTGTATTTAATCAAGATATCATAACCGAGCTCTATGGTGTTATCTACCGATTCGACAACAGAGTCAGTCTCATTGGGTATAACAAAATTATTATAATAATAGTTATATGAAATGACGAAGATTATAAAAACCACCAGATATACTACTACCAGAGAAAATATTAACCTTATAAAAATTACCGAAAATAACCTTTTTGACTTTCTCATTTTAATCTCCAGCGAAAAAGTTTAATCCAATTATATCACTGTTTGTTTTCTTTTATAAAATTTTAAATTCAATTGTAATTTTATATGATGTTTTTTACAAATAAATTCATTATTGTTTCACTTAAAAGTTTTACGTGTTAAACTTACCTTAGAGGCAAAAAAGAAGGGAGAAATTATTATAAACAACAAGTACAGTAAAGAAAGGATAACCAGAGAAATGATTTCCTCAGAGAACTCGAATGAAGGCTTCAACACTATCAGTCATATTGTAGCTTCCGCTATAGCTGTTGCGGGTCTTGTGTTGTTGATAGTTTTTTCTGCACTACAGGGAAAAACTGTTCACGTTATAAGTTTCAGCCTTTACGGGGCCTCGGTTTTTATTTCAATGTCCTTAAGCAGTATTTTACATTTTTTTCTCTGGAAAAAAAAATATTATAAGGTCTTTGGAATACTGGATCACAGTGCGATTTATATACTCATAGCAGGAACTTATACTCCCTTCTGCCTGGTTGTAGTGAGGGGACCCCTCGGGTGGAGCATTTTCGGGGTCATCTGGGGCTTGGCACTGATCAATATAGTTATCAAAGCCATTTTCTTCACAAAAATACCGAAATGGTTTTCAATCGCAGGATATCTGGCCATGGGTTGGATCTCCGTTTCCTTGATTTTCAATATATATAAAGAACTGGGCTTTATTTCAATTCTTTTCATGCTTTTAGGAGGAATAATGTATTCTGTCGGTGCTTTTATTTTTTTAAGACAGAAACCCAATCCCTTTCCCGGAAAATTCGCAAGCCATGAAATCTGGCATTTGATGGTATTATTGGGAAATATTTTCTTTTTATTGATAATGTTTCTGTTCGTTCTACCCTATAACATTAACTGAAATAGGAAATATTAAAATCATAATTTAATAAATTGTTTTACAAATTAAAAGAATTTTCTCAGGAAATAGCGAAAAAGTTACAACAAAATTTCTCAACTGAAAGTTTTGTCATCAAACACAAAAAAATAAGCGAATGACGATAATTATAAAATTCTTTATAAAAGAAAATAGAGATCTTTAAAAATTATTTTTGAACCTGGCAAAAAACATTTTTTGCATTTATCTAATTATGTAATATAATAAAAACAGTAAAAGATAAAACGGAGGTGTATTATGAAAAAAGGAATTATCCTGATATTTGTTGGTTTAATAACTATTTTATTCTTAGTCGGGTGTCCCGGTCCACAAAAGGTTCAATTATTAATAACAACAGAGTCACCGGTCAATTTAACCGAAGGCAATACTCAAACTATTGGATTTGGTACAGTACCCGAAAGCGCTACAGTTGAATTTTCAAGTGATAATGAAGATGTTGCGACCGTGGATGCAAACTCAGGAGAGATAACCGCCATTGCTTCTGGAACAACAGATATAAAAGTCAGAGCTTCCGCCGCGGGATACGAGAGCGTGGAAAAAGTAATAACAGTCAATGTTACAGATTATGAAATTTCAATTACCTATTCACCGGATCCTATGGTTTTAGAAGCCGGCGGACAGGATGGTAGTATAACTGTTAATTTTCCCTTCACATCAAATATAAGTTTCTCCAATCCTGTTTTGACCTGTTCTTCAAGCTGTGTAAAGATTGTGCCTCCCATCCTTCCCTTATACGAATACAATTACAGCATAGTTCCTCAAAGTGCGGGAAATGGTGTAATAACGGTGTCCGCAACAGCGACGATTGGTTCGGGCGACAATACGAAGGTAAAAACTAAAACAGAAACTATAAATGTGACTGTCAATTAAATTTCATCATTAAGGCCCCGGAAAAATGGGGCTTTTCTTTTATTAAAATATTAAAAATTTTCAAATAAACTTTCAAGTGAGCGGTTGCACTCCATACAAAAAGTCCCTTTCATTGGTGAGAAGATCGATCAGTCAATAATTTATTTTTGATGTATAAAATGTTGTTTTGAAATAAAAACACATATATCATTAACACAAAAACTGGTATATCTTAAAAAATTATTTAAAGACTCATTAATAAAAGATGAAAACGGTCCAGACTGTTTATATTAGATTGGAATTAACAATTATTATGATATATTCTCATAACACTTCATAGCTATTTTTATTATAGAATATTTCCTGAATTATTAAGCCCGGAGGAAACAAAAAATGGAAGATAAATCTAAAAAAAATAATTCTCTTATAAAAGAAATTCTTATAAGAATAATAATAGTTTATTTAATTATAATGGCTATCGCAGCATTCCTGACTTATTTCATCTCTCATAAGCTGTTTGAAAATGAGGCTGTAAAGGATATGAAAAGTTCTTTATCGGAAAAGGTTCTGATGGAAAGCGAGATCTTTAATCTTGCAAGAGACAATCTGGAAATATTCAAAAATGAATATTTAAAATTATACACATCCGATATCGAAGTTTCGGAAGAAGAGTTCTGGAAATATTATTTTGTCGATGATGAAGGAGCTACAAGAATGAAAAAGGAATACTTCGACGGACTTTTTTCTGAAGATGGAATTTACAGATACGGAATGTCAAGTTTTATAGGGAATAATCAACCTGTTGACGATCCTGATTTCAGAAGAAGGCTCGTTCTGGCATATAAACTCCTCTCACAGTTAGGGCCGGCATGGATAGATCGTTTTGCAAATGTTCATGCTTCATTCCCTGAAAATGGCATTAGCGTTTTCTGGCCGGGAGAACCCTGGGGTTTGGAAGCAAAAGCGGATTTAAAGATGAATGAGCTTTCAGTAATCGAGTCCACTCTTAAAGAATTCAACCCTGAGAGAAAGCCGGTTTGGACCGGCCTTTATTATGATGAAACTGCCAATGATTGGATGATAACTTACGAAGTTCCTGTCGATTACGAAGGGAAACATCTTTTGAATCCAAGTCATGATGTCTATCTCACGGATTTGATGGAAAGATTGATAGACAGAGAACCTACCGGTGTATACAACTTCATAATTCGAAAAGATGGCTACCTTGTCGCCCATCCTGCCGATCCCAAAGAAGAGCAGAAATGGGTAGGCATGCTATCGCTTGATAAAATTGAAATGCCTTCGGTCGTTCAGGCTTATGAAATAATAAGCAAAAATATAAATGATTCCGGATCGGTGCAGATATTTGAAAATAAGGAAGACAACACTTATCTCGCAGTCGATGAAATAGAAGAACCCGGTTGGTGGCTTGTAGAAGTTTACCCCAGGAAAATTATAAATGATTTTGCCAACATGGTCTCACTTTATGTGATTTTATTCGGAGCGGTTTTTCTGTTTGTCGTTCTCCTGATTGTTTATCTCACAATACATATTACAGCCTCAAAACCACTTAAACAATTGAGATTTGCGGTCAATCTTGTCAGCAGAGGAGAATTCAAAAAGATCGCAGATGAAGAGGTTCTCCTTCCAACAAAAACAAAAAATGAAATAGGTTTATTTGCAAACAGTTTTGTTTCAATGGCGAGGAATATTCAGGAAACAAATAAAAATCTCGAGCGTTTGGTGGAAGAAAGAACCAGAGAACTTGAAGAAGCGAACTCATCATTGAGAAAATTGAGTTTATTAGATGGACTTACAGGTATACACAACAGAAGATCCTTTGACAGGGATTTAAAAAACGTTTTTAAAGATTCCAAAGAAGGTGTGGGAAAATTTTCTCTTCTTATGTCCGATATCGATGGCTTTAAAATTTATAACGACACTTACGGCCATGCCGAAGGAGACAAGGTTCTTATAAAAGTTGCAGCCGTTTTGAATGATATGATACGTGATTCGGACAGGGCCTACAGGTTCGGGGGAGATGAATTCGCGATTATTTTCAATAATACGGACCTGGAAAATTCAAAAATTATAACCGAGAGAATAATAAAAAAGATAAACGAACTGAATATTCCCAATGCGAAAACAAAAAATAAGATTATAACTCTAAGTGCGGGAATAGCCGAATGCAGGAAAGAATGTAAATCGGCAGAACTTTTATTAAAAAGAGCAGACCAAAACCTCTATAAATCAAAAAGCAACGGCGGAAACAGAGTGACTGTCCGATAAAAAATTATCATTCATTAAGAATGAAATCCGCTGTATCGAGGGATATCGAAGAAAAAAACTCTTTTTTCCCATTTATCAACAGAGTAACATTCGAAAATTTACATGGCATGGGACTGCTCTTTAAAAAATCCGCGCCGTCCATTAATCCATAATGAAGATGTGAATAAACGGTAGAAGCACCTGAAAAACCGACCTTTCCAATTTTTTGTCCTCTTTTTACTCTTTCTCCTTTATTCACACAAACACTCTTCCTCAACAGATGAAAAAGGTGACTGTACTCATTTTCATTATGTTTTATGATTACATGATTTCCGGCAATCTCTTTCATTGCATTTCTCTTCACGGCCGATTCCAGATTAAACTCCTCGAAATACAGATCTTCCAATTCGTTCACAATTTCAACAACTGTGCCGTCGGCCGGTGAATATACATCAGTCTCATGCGTATAAAATTTTTTTATATCCGTGAAGTGAAAATCATAATTTTTCTCTTTCTCTTCCTCATTCATTTTTCTCAAATTACCGTCATCACCTACGAGGACAAAATCAAGTCCATACCGGCTGAAATTCGAAAAAAACTGATTGTCTGTTACTTCCCGGACTAAATTCATGGCGAATCTTCTGTGGTGAGAATAATAGTCGTGCCCGTCCAGAATGGTCATCAAACCTTTTAACGGGACGGAGAGTTTTGTCTTCTGTTTGTAAAAAACCGGATTTAAAAAGATATTTCCATAATAATATTCTTTTTTATTCTTCTCATCATAAAAAGTGAACATGTACCTCAGATAATCTATTGAAAGATTCTTTGAAAAAATATAAAAAGGATTGAACAGATCGATCTTTTTTCCCGGGGAAAAGGTATAATTTCCAAGAGAATAAATTCCGGGAACACCCACACCGTTATGATTCAAATACCTGTAAGTCAGTAAAACACCTTTTTTATCATATACGGCAACTTTAATGAACCTGAGAATGAGAGGGTCTTCGATTAAATTTTCAATAGTAAAATCAAAATTCAGATAATTATTTTCCCGTCCCTCTTCTATATATACCACTTCAGGCTCAAAGTCTATTTTCACAACTCTTTCAACCGAAACATGATCGGATAAAAAATCTCTCAAATGGATATTATTCATTTTTTCTCCTTTTCTTGCTCAATGAAATCAACGAATATTTTTTAAATTATACAAAAAATATGTCAATTATCCCTATAAAAAAGGGAATCGCACCGGGCGATTCCTATTTTTCAAGCAAAAAACATTTAACTTTATGTTCATTTGAAACATCGATCATCTTTGGTTCTTCTTTTTTGCATCTATCCATCACGAAAGGACATCTCGTTTGGAAACCACATCCGGGAGGTATATCAACGGGACTGGGTATTTCCCCTTTCGATTCTATCTGTTTAGGTTTTATTTTGTCTTCTTCCAGAGTGACAACTGGAATGGATGAGATGAGCATCTGGGTATAAGGATGATCCGGATTCTCAAACAATGTTTCCACAGGGCCAATTTCAACGATTTTCCCCAAATACATAATCGCCACTCTATCGGCTATATTCCTCATTAAACTCAAATCATGGGTTATAAAAAGATAAGATAGATTCATCTCTTCCTGAATTTTTTTCAGAGTTCCTATTATCTTCGCCTGAACCGAAACATCCAGTGCGGATGTGGGTTCATCCAAAACGATGAAAGAAGGATTGGATCCAAGAGCTCTTGCAAGGGCCACAAGTTGTTTTTCTCCTCCGCCTATTTCCCTTGGATGCATATTATAATATTCGGGCGGCAGTTCCACCTTTTCAAGGTTTTCTATCACTTTGTCCCTTAGCTCTTTTCCCGATTTCTTCTGGTGAATTTTTATAGGTAAAGACAGGATGTTTCCAATGGAACTCTGGGGATTGAGAGAAGTACCCGGATCCTGAAACACTATCTGTATTTCTTTTTTAAGACTCAAGGGGCGCTTCTGAGTTATAACAGAAATATCTTTATCGTTAAAAAACACTTTTCCATCGGTAGGAGAATACATACCCATGATCACATATGCCGTCGTACTTTTACCCGAACCCGATTCCCCGACGAGACCCAGTAATTCTCCCCTTTTCAATTCAAAATCAATGCCATCTATGGCTTTGACAAATTTATTCTTTTTTTTAGTTTTAAAATACTTTTTCAGTCCGTTTACTTTTAGAATTGTGTCACTCATAAATTTTTCCCCTTCTCATATAAGAAACATGAAACCAGATGATTGTCTCCGATCTTATAAACTCCGGGCTTCTTTTTAAAACATACATCCATCGCATTTTCACATCGCTGATTGAACCTGCACCCTTCGGGCGGCTTCAGATAATTCGGCAATCTTCCCTTTATCCCCTCAGCCATTTTTTCACCGGTTAACTTTGGAAGTGATTCCAACAACCCGACTGTATACGGATGTTTCGGCGATTCAAAAAATGTTTTGGAATTACCTGTTTCAACAATGTTTCCGGCGTACATTACATAAACACGGTCGGTTATCTCCCTCGCAACACCCAATGAATGCGTTACAAGAACTAATGAGAGCTCTCTTTTTTCCGATAAATTTTTTATCAGTTTCAATATCTGATCCTGAATGGTAACATCAAGATTAGTCGTGGGTTCATCGGCCATCAAAAGATTTTTTTCAACCGCTAAAGCCATTGCAATACAAACTCTCTGTCTCATACCACCACTCAATTGAAATGGATAACTTTCACACATTCTTTCGGGATCAGGTAACTTGACGAATTTAAGGGCCTCGATCATTTTTTCCCTTCTTTTCTTAACACCGGAATATTTCAAAATATAATCCATCTGCTGTCCGATTGTATATACAGGATTTAAAGCCGAACTCGGATCCTGAAATATCATACTTATTTCTTTGGTTCTGATTTTGCTCAAAGCGTTTTGCTTCAACTTTAAAAGATCACTGCTTCTATAAGATATTTTTCCTCTTTCAATTCTTGAGTTTTCGTCCAATACTCTCAGTACGGATTTTAAAACAGTTGTCTTTCCGCACCCGGTTTCGCCAACCAATCCTATTTTTTCGCCCTTTCTCACATAAAGATTAATGCCATTCAGAACCTTCAACGTTCCATTATATGTTTTGTAATTTATATATAAATCTTTTATTTCCAAAAGCTTTTCGACCATACCCATCACTCCTCGGTAGACAGCATATCTCTTACTCCATCACCGAGTAAGTTAAATCCTAAAATTATTATCATGATTGCCAAAGCGGGAAAAACCGATATCCACCACTTCTCAGGAAGGTATTTTGCACCATCGGAAACCATATTCCCAAGTGCGGGGGTGGGAGGTTGTTCTCCTAAACCGACAAAACTCAAAGTTGCCCCCATTAAAATTATCCATCCCATGTCCAGCGTAATCTTCGTCAGAATAGGAGCTAAAAAATTGGGAAGCATTTCCCTGAACATTATGTGTGTTTTTCCTGCCCCTATAAAATCCGCAGCTTTAATAAAAGGCTCGTTTCTTATGGAAGAGGCCATCCCATAAACTAATCTTGCGTACCACGGCCACCAGGCCAGACTTATAGCGAGAAGTGAATTCGTGAGGGTGGGTTCAAGCATGGCCGCAATAGCTAAAGCCAGTATAAGAGGAGGAATAGCCAAAAATACATCTGTAATTCTCATTATCAAAGTATCAGCCCACGTTCCGGCATAATACCCGGCCAATAATCCTGCAGTGACGCCAACAGGAACAACAATTGCCAGTGAAATTATTCCCATTGTGAGTGCACCTCTCAGGGCGAAAATTATCCTGGTCAAAATATCCCTTCCTACAACATCCGTGCCGAACCAATGCTGTAGACTCGGACCTTTACCGGAGTTTCTAAAGTCTACGAAACTTCCCGCCTGTTTTGGATAAGGTGTGACAAAGGGTGCAAAAACCGCAAGAAAAATCACTGCGAATACAATTATTAAACCCACTACGGATAGCTTATTTCTGGAAAATTTATACCAGAGTTTATTCAGATTATTTTTTCTTTTTTTAGTCTTTGTGAGTGTTATAGAATTGTCATGCATTTTGTACACCTCCAAATGACCTTATTCTCGGATCCAAAAATGAAACTATTATATCTATCACGATATTTGCCAGTATGTAAAATATTCCCAGAACCAGTACTACGGCAGAAATTGCAGGTAAATCTTTGTTCAGCATCGCTGTGACTCCATATCTTGACAGACCGGGAAAATTGAACAGCAATTCTACCAGAAAAGCATTCCCAATCAATGATGCTATATCAAGTGCCATAACCGATACGGTAGGTATCAGTGAAGGTTTTAGAAGCTGGTGTTTCATAATGATTTTTTGTGGTATACCGAATGCTCTGGCAGAAGTAATATAATCTTTTTTTTCATTTTCTGTCATACTTGACCTGGTGATTCTTGCAGCCTGTGCTGCAGGCCCCATTGATAGAGCAAGTGCCGGAAGAAAAATATGCATGAAGGCATCGCCGGCGGCGGCAAAATTGCCTGTGATCAAACCATCGATCATATACATTCCTGTTATACTCTGTGGTGGTACAATTTCCGACGATAGCCGTCCGATTGTGGGAAAAATAGGCAAGGTATATCCAAAGATTAAAATAAATATTATCGCCCATACAAATGCAGGGGTAACTATCCCTAAATAGGAAAAGACACGTATAACCCCATCAAACCATCTATTTGAAAATCTTGCAGATAATATTCCAAGATTGATTCCAACAAACACAACTATCAAAGCTGAAACAATTACTATTTCCATGGTAGCGGGAAGAAATTCAATTATGTCTTCCGCAACCGCTCTTCGAGTTACCAGAGATTGTCCAAAATCACCCTTTAATGCATCTCCCAACCAAAGTACATATTGCATGTATAGCGGTTCGTCGAGATGCATCTCATTTCTTAAATTTTCAACGGCATATTCGGGTGCTCTCGGTCCCAATGCCATTCTTGCTGGATCTCCAGGAACAATTCTACTTATTACGAATATGATTATAGATAATCCTAAAAGTACAAGAATGGAATAGAGAAATCTCTTAATTATATATTTACTCATTTTCATAAGAATTCCTCCAAGCACTATAAATAGCAGGGGAGAGTAATAGTCTCCCCTGAATTTTATCCATATTATTTAATTTTCATATCGTGGAAATACAATTCATAACCGGAAATATTTTTTGGGATCTTCCCTTCATTTAAATAGTCAACAGTTGGCCAATCAACATAATCCTGATATGCTCTTCTCTCAGCAAAATCGAACATCCATATTGTCGGACAGAGTTCAACCAGCTTTTCCTGAATTACAGCGTACTTTGCAAATCTCTCTTTGGTATCCGCTGTAGAAAGGGCATCGTTGATCAAAACGTCTATTTCATCACTTTGCAGCCATTCATTCTGTTCCCATGTTCCGCATGAACTGGAGTGATATCTTGAATGAAGCATGCTTCCTGCTTCCGCATAATGCGGAGCAACGAGAATTATAGCAGCATTTGGAGTTGTTTCCTTACTCGCAGCATCGGCTATCATAGATCCGAAAGGTTTTTTATTTATTTTCACGGTTATTCCCAGTTGTGCACAACCTGCCTGAAACAGCAGGGCGATTTTTTCTTCTTCAGGAGCCTCTGCAGCCCAGCTTAAGTCAATAGGATAATCATCAAGCTGTCCATAATACTTAGATTGCTTCAATTCTTCTTCAGCTTTCGCTAAATCAAACGAATACTGAAAAACTTCGGAATGTCCTGGTACACTCGCTGTTACAGGACCCACAGACTGTAAAGAACCGGGATAAATATATTCTGTACATACGTCATAATCGAGTAAATACGCAAGAGCTTTTCTGAAATGAATATCGTCAGTAGGGGCTTTTTGTGTATGCAGAGAAATAACGAATGCCATACCATTTGGAACCAGTGCAATATCTACTCCGGGAAGCTCATCCATCGCCTCATAATTTTCAATCGGCTGTGTGTTGTCTGTAATTTCAAGTTCTTTCTTTCCCATCAGAGTTCTCACGGTTATGGGTTCAACGGTTCCCATTTCAATGAAATGTTCCGGAGCGCCTTCTTCCCAGCCTCCCCAGTATTCATCGAACTTAACACCCTTTACATACTCTTCCATCTTCACATCTTCGACCATATACGGTCCCGATCCGGCATCATTTGTCAGAAGCCAGTTTCTTCCATAATCACCATTTTCTCCATAGGAACCTTCTTTCGCATTCTCCTGAACAGTCGCTTTATCAACTATATACAACCTTGCCAGTGCGAGAATAAAAGGACCGAATGGCTGTTTTAAATTGAACTTCACCGTCGATTCATCGACTGCCTGAGCATTTTCAACATATGGTGCAAAAAGATATGCAAACCCTTCCCCGATATCGAGAAGTCTGTTCATTGAGTAAGCAACATCCTCAGCCGTTAACTTGTTCCCACTATGAAAAGCCACATCATCTCTCAATGAAAATGTATAAGTGAGCCCATCTTCGGACACTTCCCAATCTTCCGCCACAAATGGTTTAATCGCGCCATCAATTTGCGGGAATACAAGCGTATCATAGAAATTAACCATAGCGATTGTGTCTGAAAGATCACTACCTACGGCCGGATCAAAATAAGTGGGCCAATCTTGTGTTGTTCTTATAACACTTTTACCCAAAACTACTAAACCACATAGTACAAATAAAAAGATAACAAGGATTTTCTTCATAAAAGTTCTCCCTTCACATTAGATAAAATGATCACAAATAATATAAGTTAAATACTTTTTAAATTTCCTGCTGCTTTTACCTTTATCCTCGTTGCATTTCCCGGAAGATATGCCAGAGGAATATCCTCGACTTCGACTATTTCAACACTTTTTTCATCTGCCCCGGCATCTATAGCTTCCTTTATCGCCTTTTCCCTGGCCTCGGATATGGCATCATCTCTGGAAATCTTTACCAGAGAGTAGACTTTTTCACATTGTCCACTGACCTGCGCGATAGCAGCTCCTATAGCATTTGCCACAGAATGATTTTCCGGACAAATTACTTCCGAAATACCCTCAATCTTTTCTGGAATCAATATCGATCCTCCCCCGACCAAAATTAAAGGGGCCTTATCATTGCTCAATTTTATATTATCAATATATTTCAAAATAAGATTATACATCTCATCTTTCACTTTGTTGGCAAAACCTAAATCTATATGTGAAACCTTGTTTTTATCTCCAATGTCTGCCATCCCTAATCTGACAGCAATGTCAGTTGTAGTAAGTGTTTTCCCTCCGAATACCAGTGCTTCTTCGGTAATTTTATATCCAACACTTTCGGGACCTAAAACGACCCTGCCATCCTCTTCCTTCACAACGGTTCCACCGCCAAGCGCAATCGAAATAAGATCAGGCATTCGGAAATTAGTTCTGGCCCCGCCGATTTCAACGGCCACAGCTGACTCCCTTGGAAAAGAATTTATAATTACCCCTATATCGCTTGTAGTACCTCCAACATCCAAAACCAAAGCATTTGAAAGACTGCTTAGATATCCTGCACCCCTTATACTATTCGTAGGTCCGCAGGCTATAGTCAATATTGGATATTTCAAACTGTGTTCCAGAGACATCAATGTACCGTCATTCTGGCAGAGATAAATTTCCGAGCACACAATTCCCTCTTCTTCCAGCGCCTTTTTAAAAGATAATGCGATGTTTTTTGCAACCTTAGACAAAGATGCATTTAAAATTGCTGCATTCTCTCTCTCAAGAAGACCGAGAGACCCTATCTCACTGGAAAGTGAAACGGGAATATCCCCCATAACTTCTTCAGCCAATTCTTTAACCCTCAACTCCTGAGCATTTGATATAGGTGAAAATACACCGGTTATAGCAATGGCTTCCACTTTGTCCTTCACTTCATTCAAAAAAATTTTAATTTCTTCTTCATCTAAAGATACTATTTCCCTTCCATCGAATTCAAACCCACCGTGTACAATTGCAAACTTCTCACTGACGGCTTTCGAGAGGTCTTCCGGCCAGTCAATCATAGGTTCTATAGCCATAGTTGCTGGTTTTCCCAGTCTTATAACTCCCACTTTACATAAGTTTTTTCTTTCTACAATCGCATTAGTACAGTGAGTTGTTCCTAGCATAGAATATTTTACATATCTTTTGTCTATGTTAGTATTCTCTAAAACAAGATGGATTGCATTTTTAATTCCTGTGGACACATCTTCCGTGGTGGGAGTTTTTACACTATTTATAACTTTCAGATCATTATCTATTATTACCGCATCGGTATTGGTTCCACCTACATCAATTCCCAATCTGTAACTCATTTTGA
>CAXXLB010000001.1:0-2880 GCA_963664675.2 Petrotogaceae bacterium | reverse complement strand
TTTTGAATGGGCCTACCCCAGTTTAAATCCCACCAATAGTTATAACCTTTAAGGTTAGAAAATAATATTTTTATTTTTTCATTATATGACAGATTTTTATGCACTCCACTATATGTATCTATTGCTTGAACTATTGTTGCCTGACATTAAATCTCTGAGAAATAATTTTTTATAATTAGTATATACAAGTAGTTCTTGATCATTTTTCCTAAGAAAAATAAATGAACCAAAATAATTTGGGTTTTCTAAATTCCATAAAAATAGTCTTGAATGATTTATCAAATCCCATAATTCAATATTTTTATCGTCATTCAAAAATGCAAGTAAACTACCATCATGATTGAGAGTAAAATAATGTAAATATAATTCAGTATTAATTTCATTTTCTATTTGTCCATTTTCTAAATTCCAAATGAAAATTTTCTTTTTGAATTCATAAAAGGCAAGTTTTTTTCCATCAGATGATGATTTAATTCTTCCTTCCATCGCAAACATAGAAGGTAATGCATTCTCACATTTATCAACAAGTTTATTTTGATTTAAGTCCCAAATATCGATTGATCTATTTAAATAAGTGGCCAATAATTTGCCGTCAGGACTAAAAGCAAGTGGGTGATTAATTCTTTCGATTGGGTTATCAATTCTTTGATTCTTATTAAAATCCCAAGTTTGCGTTGTTTGATCATTTGCATAACTATTTCCCATTTCGCCTTCGGATATGAGCATATAGTTCTTTGTCGGATGAAGATTAAATTTATAAATCATTTTACCTGTTTTAAATTTTTGAAAGTTACGAGTATATAAATCTAGAATCCCAATGATTTCTTTTCTATAGAGAGATTTTGATGATTCAGCTAAATAAATTATTTCATTCTGATTATTTATTTTGAAATTCTCTATTTCTTCTTCAAATTGATAAACGCTAATGATTTGCCCAGATCTCAAATCAACTTGTGAGATCTTCATTTTCTCGGAAATAAAGACTGTTTTGCCGTTTGAAGAAAAGCATAAAATTCATTTACATGCATTCCTGTTTTATATAATAATTTCCCAGTTTTAAAGTCATAAACAAATAAGTAATTTATATCTCTCTTCAAACGATTCATCAGAACATATTGATTATCTAAACTGATTGTAACCTTTTTAATTCCCTTATTTTTTTCGTTTTCAATAATAAGTTTTTCTTCACCCAAAAACGTGTCCCATACAATTATTCTTCCAACAATCTCACCATTAACAACATATTTTCCATTAGCTGAAATATTTGCTGAATTATAGTAAACTTTGGGGGGATTGATCACTTGTATGTATTTTTTATCAATCATGGAATAGACAAAAACAGCTGTTGAGTATTTTTCAAATAAATACTTTCCATTTTTTGAAAAAGAAAGGATCGGCTCACAAACTTTATCTTTTGCAGTAACAACAGGACTGATCTCTCGCTCAGGTGCACAGGCAAGCCTCGCCTCTGCTTCGAATTGCTCCGCGGGGTTGAGCAAACCGGCTTCGGCTTGTTTTCTGATAAGTTCAAATTTTTCATTTTCGTTCATTTGTGACACCTTTTCTAAAAACTATCCTTCGGAATGCCAATGTAGTTTTTTACCAGAGAGCATTTGCACGGCAAGGGGTTGCAAAAAGTATTGTTCTATCACTCTCTTGACCCCTCTTGCTCCATGCCCTTTTAGTTGAGAAATCAATAATGATATTAGGCTTTCTCTTTCAAAATCAACTTCATATCCTTGTTGGATGAATTGCTGGAACAATTCATCTAATCGAAGATCTATGATCTTTTCAATGTTGTCTTTGTGTGAGATGATTGAACAAAATCAATTCATCAAATCTACCTAAAAATTCTGGTGGGAAATGATTTTTCAAAAGAGTTGTGACACATTTTTTCGTTTGCATGCCAACAAATCCAAAGCCTGTTGAAACAAGATCATCTTGAGTAAGCACATTGGTGGTGACAATGATGATGCAACCTTTGGTGGACATCAACTCACCATTGGCAGTGCGAACGCGTCCATTATCCAAAATGCCCAGAATAAAATCGCGGATATCTGGATGACCTTTTTCAATCTCATCAAAAATGATTACACCACTACCTTGTTCATGGAGAAAGTTTGCGATCAAACCAGGATTTTCATGACCAACAAATCCAGGTGCAGCACCAAGCAAACGAGAAAGCGTTGCTTGATAGGTATATTCTGCGAGATCAATGTGTAAGAGTCGATCAGCGTGACCATAAAATTCTTTGGCGAGGATACGTCCCAACTCTGTTTTTCCAACCCCTGTTGGCCCTGCAAACAGGAAGGTGCCGAGGTTTCTTTCATCATCTGAAAAAGTGAATTGTCGGCGATAGAGGATGGATTGCATCACTTTTTCGATGGCGTGGTCTTGTCCAATGATCTGTTTTTTGATCTTCTCTTCCATATTCAGCAGAGAAGATTGTGTTAGATCGTCAATTTCAGCAATAGGTTGCCCTGTCTGATCAGCCAACAAGTTCATCAACATTTTTTCAGTGACATTTTTTTCTGAGATCATTTGTGTTTTTGCAACGGCAAGGTCTAAGAGGTTGATCGCTTTGTCTGGTTGACTACGATGCGGCAGATATTTATTGGTTAGTTGAATGGATGCTTCAACTGTTTTGTCAGAAATGATGATGTTTGATTGAGCTTGAAAAACATTCGCCATGCCCCGCACTAAGTTTTGCAGGAGAGCACCTGAGGGAACTTCGAGTGGCAACATTTCAAAGCGGCGATCAAGGGCTTTGTCTTTTGCAATATAACGATGATATTCTTCAGTGGTGGTGGCACCGATCATTGTGATCTCGCCTCGTGCTAAAAATGGTTTCAAAATATTTGAGGCATCCATTGCAGAGTC